>OZ247432.1:0-3394821 GCA_965232905.1 Dehalococcoidia bacterium | reverse complement strand
CTGAGAACCTGTCGAAGGACAGGCAGACTGCCGGCAGCACGCCTATCGTTGCGAGCGTCTCCGGAACAGAGATCGACGACATTGCGGCATGTCATCGACGCCTGGAACCGCTCGTGGACGCAGTTGAGGTGAACATAAGCTCGCCGAACACGGCGGGACTCAGGGCCTTTCACGATACCAGCGTTCTGGCAGAACTACTGGGAGCAGTAAACGAGCAGCGTTCAAAGTCGTTGTTCGTCAAGATGCCGCCGTTCCCAGAGAGGGACAGTGATGCTGAGCACCACGACCTGGTCCTGTCACTTGCGGAGGTGTGCGTCGCTGCCGACGTTGACGGGCTGACAGTTGCCAACACGCAGCCTGTCGCAGATTCGAGACTGGGAGTTGGTTCCGGCGGCCTCAGCGGGAAGCCCGTCTACTGGCAGATGCTGAGAATGGTGTCCGAAATGCGGGCCGTAGTTGGCAACTCCACATCGATCAATGCGTGCGGTGGAATCTTCACGGCTGAGGATGCCTGGCGAGCCCTCTACGTGGGCGCTGACACGGTCCAGTTGCTGACTGGGATGGTCTACAGAGGGCCCGGGATCGCCAGAAACATATCGAGAGGACTATCCAGACTGGTGTCACTGCATGGGCTGACTTCGATTCGAGACCTCCACTCGAGTGTAACTTCGGATCCGGTGCCCTAGACGACCTTGCAGAAGATCAAGGTTCTCGCGCTTGACCTGGACGGGACTTTAGTCGGTGTAGATGAACTCATTTCGTCCCCCGTTGCTGAGGCGGTGAAGCGTGCGGCGGATGCTGTCCACGTCTGCATCGTGACCGGTCGCGAATCAGAGTCACTGCTTACTTTCGCGAGGGAACTTGACCTGACTGCACCACAGGTTGGGAACAACGGAGCGTTGATTCTCGATCCAGTATCCGGCGAGGCGATATGGAGCGCCTCGATGTCCATAGAGACTGCGATGCTGGCCCTACGACCCATAGTTGAGTCCGGTCACAAGTTCATGGCGACGCACGAGACAGAACTGGTGCGGGACCCGAGCGAACAGAACTGCCGTGAGCTAACCTGGATTACAGCCTTCGACCTGACGCAGGAAGAAGCCGACGGCCTGGTCAGCGGGGCGTCGCCGCATGAGGGTCTGGCTGCGGTGAAGGCGTATCTCCCGTACAACGGGTTGTGGGCCGTCAACTTCACCCGGAGCGGGGTTAGCAAGGGCACTGGACTGAAGAGGCTTTGCCGTCTGATGGATGTGAAGCCTTCAGAGGTTGCGGCAGTTGGCGACAGCTTCAACGACCTGTCAATGTTCGAGGTGGCGGGACTCCCAATTGCGATGGGAGGTGCGCCGCCGGAGCTGCTCAAACTGGCACAACACAGCGTCGCAGGCGTAGAGCAGGACGGGCTCGTTGAGGCCATAGAGCGGTACGTGCTTCCCGGGGCCTAGGAAGCTGTTTCCTCTTTAAGAACAGAACACTTGCTATGCTATAATCTCGCGTGGCCTCGGAGAGGTGGCCGAGTGGTTTAAGGCGCTGGTCTCGAAAACCAGTATGGGAGCAATTCCATCGTGGGTTCGAATCCCACCCTCTCCGCCAGCACGTGGAGCAGATCGCTCATCGCGGAGAGGTGCTAGAGTGGCCGAATAGGCGCGACTGGAAATCGCGTGTCGTCTGTATAAGGCGACCGTGGGTTCGAATCCCACCCTCTCCGCCACCTTCACGAGAGTATGCTCGCAGGGGTTGTTCTCCAACAGGGCTCACACTCCATTCCCCACTAGACGATCCGTGACCCGTTGCACTCGTGTTTCGGGGTTGGGCACAGGTACTGCCCCTACGACTCGTGCGGGGTGTGGGGTTGCTTCACTGGGATATTGGTGTAGAATACTGCCGCGAAATGGAAACGTCTGAGCTAAAATACTGGATCGCGTTCAGCCGCGTGTCCCGAGTCGGCCGAGCGAGGCTGGCGCTGTTGGAAGGCAGCTTCGGCTCGCTGGCCAGCGCATGGACTGCCAGTGCCGCACAGTTGCAGCAGGCCGGCCTCGACAGGGGCACGTCGCAGCACGTCGCCGAGACACGGGGCAAGATCGACCCGGACGCGGAGATGGAACGAGTACAGAAGTCCGGGGTCACGGTACTGACGTGGCACGACGAGGTCTACCCTGCCCGACTGAAGGAGATCTACGACAAGCCTCCGGTGCTCTACATCAAGGGTGAACTCGATCCCTCGGACGAGCGGTCGGTCGCAGTCGTGGGCACACGCAGACCGACAGCTTACGGGCGAGAGACTGCGAGACAACTCACGTCTGACCTGGCCCGGAGTGGTGTGGCTATCATCAGCGGCCTGGCGAGGGGAATAGACGGCGTCGTGCATCGCGCAGCCCTGGAGGAAGGGGCTCGTACCATCGCCGTGCTTGGAAGCGGCGTGGACGTAATCTACCCGCGTGAGCACGGCAACCTCTCAGAGGAGATAGCACAGAACGGGGCCGTTGTGTCCGAACACCCACTGGGTGCCAGACCGGATGCACAGAACTTCCCGCGCAGGAACAGAATAATCAGCGGGATTAGCATGGGCACCCTTGTGATCGAGGCGCCTGAAGGAAGCGGGGCCCTGCTCACTGCCAGACACGCCCTTGAGCAGAATCGAGAGGTGTTTGCCGTACCCGGCAGCATACTGTCGCCGGGTTCCAGAGGCGGGAACCAGCTAATTCGCGATTCCGGCGCCAAGCTTGTCACGAGCGCCGACGATGTCATGGAGGAACTGAACCTGTCAGCAGTCGAGCACCAACTTGAACTGGCTGCCTTTTTCCCTGAGGATGAGGCCCAGGCGGCGGTGCTGAAATTCGTGACTTTCGACCCGATCCACATAGACGAAATAACTAGAAACTCCGCCCTTGCCGCCTCGACAGTAGGTGGCGCCCTAACTATGATGGAACTGAGGGGACTCGTTCGACAGGTGGGTGGAATGAACTACGTCCGGCTGCGGGAGACCGTGGCAGAGTACCAGTCAGTGTAGGGAAAATGGCAAAAGACCTAGTCATAGTAGAGTCGCCGGCAAAGGCCAGAACCGTCCAGAGATTCCTGGGCAATAACTATGTCGCCAAGGCCTCCATGGGTCATGTGCGCGACCTTCCCAAGAAGGACATGGGCGTTGAAATAGACGACCGGAGCTTCGAGCCGACGTACCGCGTGGTAAACGGCAAGGGGAAGATCATCTCGGAACTGTCCAAGGAGGCGAAGCAGGCGAACACGGTTTACCTCGCCACCGACCCGGACAGGGAGGGCGAGGCGATCTCATGGCACCTGATGGAGGCTGCCAAGATTCCGGCCTCCAAGGCCAAGCGGGTCGTCTTCCACGAGATAACGCGCGACGCGATTGCGGAGGCATTCGACAATCCGCGAGAGCTGGACCACTCCCTGATAGACGCTCAACAGGCCCGGCGAGTCCTCGACAGGATCGTTGGATACAAGCTCAGCCCACTGCTGTGGTCGAAAGTCCGGCGTGGGCTTTCGGCGGGCCGTGTCCAGTCTGTCGCTCTCCGGCTGATTGTGGACCGCGAGGCTGAGGTCGACGTCTTCGTACCAGTCGAGTACTGGACGATCGACGCGACGCTCTCCAAGCGTCCAAGACAGGACTCCAAGAGCGTGTTCAAAGCCCGGCTCCACTCCGTAAAGGGGACGAAGGGTCGTGTTGAGATCCCCGACCAGGTTTCCAGCGATCAGATCGTGCTGGACATTCGCGGGGCGGACTACGCGGTAAGCAACGTCAGAGTTCGCGAAACCAAAAGTAGGCCCTCGCCCCCGTTCATCACAAGCACACTCCAGCAGGAGGCGGCACGTAAGCTCCGCTTCAGCACCCGCCGGACCATGTCGGTCGCCCAGCAGCTCTACGAAGGGTTGTCGCTCGGGAGCGAAGGTGATGTAGGACTAATCACCTATATGCGGACGGACTCCACAAATGTCGCTTCCCAGGCACTGCAGGAGACTGCAGACCTCATTAAGCGCAAGTACGGGCCCGAGTACGCCCCCGACAAGCCACGGACTTACACCCGGAAGGTGAAGGGAGCGCAGGAGGCGCACGAGGCGATCAGGCCCACGTCGGTGATGCGTGAGCCCGAGTCCATTCGCCGTTTCCTGAGCAACGACCAGGCACGGCTGTACGACCTCATCTGGAAGAGAATGGTCGCGAGCCAGATGGCTGATGCGCTGTTCGACTCCACGTCGGTGTCGATCGGTGTTACAGGAACCCCCTCCGGCAGGGAGTATGAGTTTCGCGCGAACGGCTCCATCATGAAGTTCGCCGGTTTCCGGGCCGTCTACCTGGAAGGCAAAGATGATGCTGACGATGATGACGCCGACCATCCTCCCATTCCTAAGCTGGCGGAGGGCGAGGCGCTCGATTGTCTAGGGATCGCCCCTGAGCAGCACTTCACCAAGCCGCCGCCGAGATTCACGGACGCCTCACTTGTCAAGTCTCTCGAGGAAGAGGGCATTGGCAGACCAAGCACGTACGCCTCGATCATCTCCACCCTGGAGCTGCGTGACTACGTCACGAAAGAGGGAACGAGATTCATCCCCACCAACCTGGGCAAGGCAGTCACGGGCCTGCTGGTCCAGAACTTCACCGACGTGATGGATGTAGGTTTCACCGCCGGCATGGAGGAGAAGCTGGACGACATCGCCGATGGCGAGCAGCAGTGGACGCCCGTGATCGGGCAGTTCTACGATCCGTTCGAGCAGGCCATTGAGAAGGCCATGAAAGAGGCCGAGCGCGTACCCCGTGAGATGCTCGAGGAGCCGACCGGTGAGATGTGCGAAGAGTGCGGCAAAGAGCTGGTCATCAAGAGCGGGCGATTCGGCAGGTTCATGGCCTGCACCGGCTATCCTGACTGCAAGAACACCCGGCCCGTTGAGACTCCGGAAGAGCGGGCTGTCCGGGAATTGGTCAGCGAGGACGTTGACGAGTTGTGTGACCTGTGCGAGAAGCGAATGGTCGTCAGGAATTCCCAGAACGGACGATTCCTCGGCTGTACCGGTTATCCGGAGTGCAAGAACGCCAAGCCACTTCGAGCAGGCATCTCCTGTGAGAAGTGCGGCAGCGACATGATCGAGCGTAAGCAGAGGGGACGCAACGGCCGGATATTCTACGGCTGCATCAAGTACCCGGACTGCAAGCACACAGTCAATCCGATGCCTCAGCCGTGCCCGGGATGCGGCAAGCTGCTGGTGTCGCAGGGGCGCAACCGGCGAACTGGGCGCTGCCTGGACGACACATGCGGTTTCACTGGACCCGTGCCAAGACTCGAACCCGAAGCGGCCTAGCATGGAAGGGCAGGTGTGGCGCGAGACGATGAGCGGATTCCGAGACCACCTCGTCGCGGAGCGAGGCCTCGCCGACCTCACGATTCGCAACTATCTGTCCGATCTCGAACCGTTGCGGGACTACATGCAGGACCACGAGGTTGTCTCGTTCGCCGATCTGAATAGGAGAACCGTCCGAGGGTATCTCTCGTGGCTTCACGAATTGGGCTACGTGCGTCCCAGCATAGCCCGCAAGTTGAGCGCACTTCGAACGCTGTTTAAGTGGCTCAACCGGGTCGGCATAGCAGAGCACGATCCCCTGCCCCCACGTGGAACGTTCAAGGTGGACTCACGCCTCCCCAGATTCCTGTCCCAGCAAGAGGCGTCAGAGTTGATGGACGCGCCGGACCCGGCCACGCCCAAGGGCATGAGAGACCGGGCGCTGCTGGAGCTTGTCTACGCCGCTGGTCTGAGGGTGAGCGAGGTCCACGACCTGAACGTCGAAAGCGTCAACCTGGTCACCAGAGAGGTAAGAGTAGTCGGCAAGGGATCGAAAGAGCGGATTGCCCTCATCGGCGAATCGGCAAGGGACGCTCTCGGCCTGTACATGTCAGAAGTACGGACTGAAGTCGCATCAGACGATGCCGACGGCGCGCTGTTCGTCAACCGGTATGGCAATCGGCTGAGCCAGCGGAGCATCCAGAAGGCCGTGCGTAGCTACGCTGCACACAGCGGGCTTGGGACGCAGGTGCATACTCACACGCTTCGCCACTCCTTTGCCACCCACCTGCTCGAGGGTGGCGCCGACCTCCGAGTCGTGCAGGAACTGCTGGGTCATTCAAGCCCAGCGACCACGCAGGTGTACACGCACATTACGAAGACTGAAGCGCGCAAGGCGTACATGGAAGCGCACCCTCGCGCAGGCGCCGGGAGCGGCACCGATTGAAGGTCCTGGTTATCAACGGCCCCAACCTGAACAACCTCGGACGTCGTGACGCCAGCCACTATGGGGTTACGACGCTCGCACAGATCGAGAAGGCACTCGATGAGCGGGCATCCGAGCTCGGAGTCGATGTCGAATTCTTCCAGTCCAACCACGAGGGGGAGATCGTCGACTTCATCCAGCGTTCGACTGATGGTGCGGACGGGGTTGTAATCAACGCAGGCGCGCTAACTCACTACGGCCTATCGATGAGAGACGCGCTCACAGACTCGCGGCTGGCGATTATTGAGGTCCACCTGTCCAACATTCACGCACGGGACGAGTTCAGGCGACACTCGGTGATCGCGGACATCGCGGTCGGTCAGATAGCTGGGCTGGGCTGGCGTGGGTACATATACGCGCTCGACTTTCTCTCGGCGCATCTCGGCGAACAGGCGTGATAGAGAACACATCCCACAGACTCCTCAGGCTCAGAGAGCATATGGCTGAGCAGGGGCTGGACGGATTCCTGGTCTCTTCAGCACCCAATCGCCGCTACCTGTCGGGATTCACCGGCTCCAACGGATACCTGGTCATTACAGCCAGTGAAGCGATCCTGGCCACCGACTTCAGGTACATCGAGCAGGCCGAGTCGGAGTCTCCAGATTTCGAGGTATACCAGCTCAGGGGAGGCCAGCCGTGGTTTCCTGAAGTCGCAGAAGAGTTGGGAGTTACCAGGGTCGGGTTCGAGTCAGACGAAATGAGCGTGACCGCGTTCAGCCGTCTTCAGCACGATGTCGATGAATCCGATAGCGACCTGCGTCTGGCATTTGAAGAGACGGCCGGGGTGGTCGAGTGGATCAGGGCAGTCAAGGACGACGACGAAGTCGAGGCGCTTGATCGCGCGGTGCAGATAGCCGACGAGGCCATGGCCAAGATTCGGAGCGAGATCCGCACAGGCATGACAGAGAAAGAGGTCTCCTGGGAGCTGCACAAGGAGATGCGCAGGCTGGGCGCCGAAGGGCCGTCATTCGACACGATTGTTGCGGTAGGCCCGAACGCGGCCCTGCCCCACCATCGTGCCGACGACACTGTCGTGCAAGCCGGTGTGCCCATCGTCATCGACATGGGAGCGAACTACCGGGGCTACTGCAGCGACCTCACACGGACATTCGTGGTGGGTGAGGCTGACGACACGTTCCAGCACATCTATGGTATCGTTTTGCAGGCACAGAAGGCCGCAATCGAGGCCGCAAGGCCGGGGATGACCGGCGAGGAGATCGACTCCGTAGCCCGCGAGGTCATAACGGACGCCGGGTACGGTACAGAATTCGGTCACGGCCTTGGCCACGGCGTCGGACTTGTCATACACGAGCGGCCAATGGTGGTACCGAGGTCAGAGGACATCATCGACAACGGCATGGTGTTCACCATAGAACCCGGAATATACATTTCAGGCTGGGGCGGGATCAGGATAGAGGACGTAGTGGTGATGGAAGGTGGCAGGGCCCGACCGCTGACGAGATCCCCAAAGTAGGCCACTTTTCAGGCACCCTGGCCGAGCGAAGGCCAACAGGAGCTAATCAGATGACTATCGGATACGGAGACCTCAGAAAAGGCATGGCCATCGAGTTGGAGGGCGTTCCATACCTCGTGGTCGACTACGATCGGAGCAAGATGCAGCAGCGCGCTCCGACGATGAGGATCAGGTTCAAGGACATCCGCAGCGGACGGGTGCTCGATAGGAGTTTCTCCGGATACGATGTCAAGCTGACCCCTGCGGACGTGGAACGCCGCTCGGCGCAGTACATCTACGACGAAGATGACCTGTGCTACTTCATGGACACAGACACGTATGACCAGTTCCCCCTTGCCAGAGGGGACATCTCCGAGGAGTTGAACTACCTCAAGGAGGGAATGACTATTGACCTGGTGTTCTACCAGGGCAATCCGATCGCTATCGACATGCCCCTTACTGTCGATCTGGTCGTTGCAGATTCGCCTCCCGGTCTCAAGGGAGACACGGCAACTGGCGCCACCAAGCCCGCTACGTTGGAGACCGGTCTGCTCATACAGGTCCCTCTCTTTGTGAACGCGGGGGAGACGGTCAAGGTGGATACTAGGTCAGCCAGCTACCTGTCCAGGGTCTGACATGGCGCTGACCTACGGCGTCTCGCAGGTCACTGCATATCTCAGGGACCTGCTGTCATACGACGAGCTGCTCAGCGACATCTGGATCGAGGGAGAGGTTGCCAACCTGAGGCGACCAGGCTCTGGGCACTCGTACTTCACTCTCAGAGACAGCAACACATCGCTGAGGTGCGTTCACTTTCGTAACTCTCGGGGTGCTGAGCATCTTCAGGATGGCGCCGCAGTCGTAGCTCATGGAAGAGTGACGCTGTACGAGGTCCGGGGCGATCTACAACTCGTCGCAGATGTGATCCAGCCAGAGGGCGTGGGCGAGCTTCAACTCCGACTTGAACAGCTCAAGGCCCAACTGGAACGCGAGGGGCTATTCGAGGAGTCGAGAAAGCGCCCACTGCCCTTCTTCCCCAAGCGGGTCGGGGTAGTCACGTCGCCTACCGGCGCGGTCTGGCAGGACATTCGTACCGTAGTCAGCAGGCGATTCCCGATGGTCGAGCTGGCGCTGGCCCCGGCCATGGTCCAGGGGGACGCAGCCGCGGGAACCATTGTCGAGGGGATAACTGCCCTGAATGATGAACCAGACATTGACGTCATCATCGTTGCGCGGGGCGGAGGCTCCCTGGAAGATCTCTGGCCCTTCAACGAGGAATCGGTCGCCAGGGCGGTTTTCTCCAGCCGCGTGCCGGTCGTGAGCGCAGTGGGCCACGAGACTGACTTCACAGTATGCGACCTCGTTGCGGACGTAAGGGCGCCAACGCCTTCCGCTGCTGCCGAGATGATCGTACCAGACAGGATGGAACTGCTCCAAAGACTGTCGGCGTCAATCCACCGGGTGGAGAGGTCGGTATCTCAGCAAGTGGGAGAGGCAACCGGGGACGTGGAACTGCTGTGGACGAGGCTTGGGCGCGCTATCCCGGAGGTTGACCAGCTCAGACTCAGGGTCGATGATCAGCTCGACTCGGCAAGGACGTTGCTGACACACAGGGTCGCGCTGGATCGAGGCCAGGTTGACAGGCTGAAGACCGCTC
Organism: Dehalococcoidia bacterium; assembly: GCA_965232905.1. Classification (GTDB taxonomy): domain Bacteria; phylum Chloroflexota; class Dehalococcoidia; order Lucifugimonadales; family UBA1123; genus VXRN01. The sequence continues at coordinate 3,385,434 of OZ247432.1, read as the reverse complement.
TTAGAACCCTGTCTCCACAGGACACGATGAGACGCGGATACTCAATTGTCGTTGACCGTGCAACAGGCGCTGTGGTGACTGAGGCACTGCAGACTCAGCGGGGTAGTTCACTGGACATTACACTCAATGAAGGTACAATTGCGGCAACAGTGGAGGAAGTAACGACCGGTCCTGTAGAACCCTAGCCCCCGCAGGAGAAGAGCATGGTCTATTCCACCGATATGTACCCGGTCCAGTTCAGCGTTGAGTACCCGGAAGAAGGCAGCAACAGACTAACTGCACTTGTGCGGATCATTCTGGCGATACCCATACTCATCATCATCGGTCTTATAACAGGATCATTCGTCAATGCCGGTGACTCCGATTCGGCCTGGGCCTCGGGCGAAACCAGTGTGTTACTTGCGAGTTTGGGACTGTTCCTGGCGACAATGCTGATGATTGTGTTTCGAGGAAAGTACCCGCGCTGGTGGTTCGACTGGAACCTGGAGGTCAGCCGTTTCTCAGCCAGGGTGGGCGCCTATCTCTTCCTACTCCGGGATGAGTATCCGTCAACGGACGAACAGCAGTCTGTCACGCTGGATATCGCCTATCCCGATGTTGAGGGCCAGCTCAACCGGTTCCTGCCCCTCGTCAAGTGGCTACTTGCGATTCCTCACTACATAGTCCTGGCAGTACTGGGGATCGTTGCGATTGTCGTCGTGTTCCTGGCCTGGGTAGCCATCCTGGTTACTGGCCGCTATCCAGTGTGGATGTTCAACTTCATTGTGGGACTGTTCCGCTGGGGAATTAGAGTGGGAGCCTACGCGTTCCTGCTGACTACAGACCGATACCCGCCGTTCAGGTTCAGTGAGTGATGTCTACAGAGGATTGTATGTCGACTGACGAGTCCAAGAGTGAAACCAAAGCAATTGAAGACCTCTCTTTCGAGGAGGCGCTGTCCCAGCTTGATGAGACGGTCAACGCGCTCGAATCAGGCTCGCTGACGTTGGCGCAGTCGATGGCCATGTACGAGCGCGGAATGAAGCTGGCGCGGGTCTGCAACGAGATGCTTACGTCGGCCGAGATGAAGATCACCAGAATACGGACCGCATACGGCGAGCAGATGCGGATGGTAGAAGGCGATGATCAGATGGAAGTCGTGGGCTAGTGCTTAAGGCCGACTTCCACATGCACACACATTACTCTTATGACTCGGACATGAGTCCGGAGACATTGGTGGCACGGTGCCTTAAGGTCGGGTTGAACTGCATAGCGGTTACTGACCACAACACGACGGAAGGGGCTTTCGTGGTCAGGGACATCGCGCCGTTCACCGTCATCATCGGCGAAGAGGTGGGCACAGCCGAGGGAGAAGTCACCGGCCTGTTCCTGCAGGAGACGATTCCCAGAGGGTTGACGCCAGTTGAGACAGCAAAGAGGATCAAAGAACAAGGCGGCCTTGTTAGCCTTCCCCACCCGTTTGACAGGTTTAGAGGTGAGGTGATAACACGCAGCGGTATTGAAGACGTGCTGCCATATGTCGACATCGTCGAGGTATTCAACTCACGCAACAACATGGATGCGGACAACCGGAAGGCCTACGAGTTTGCTCATGAGCATGGGCTACTGACATCAGGTGTCAGCGACTCCCACACTCCCATCGAGCTAGGGCGAACATTCGTCAACATGCCTGAATTCGACGGCACTCCCGAAGGATTTAAAGAGGCGTTGGCACAGGGGACCATCCATGGGAGGAAGATGTCACCATTGATCCACGCGGTGACCTCGCTAACCAAGATTAAGAAGCGGCTGTTTGGAAGGCGCTGACGTGGCTGACCAACGTGAGTTCCTGACATACGTCAACGGGCAGGTCATGCCGTATTCCCAGGCACTGCCGGAGCTCCAGCGGATCAACACGAGGTCGGCTGGCGGCTACTACGACTCGGCGCGCACGTTCGGTGGAAGGCCGTTTCAGCTGCGCAGGCATCTGGAGAGACTGTTCAGTGGCCTGAGATTCTCCAACATAAACCCGGGTATCACAATCGATGACCTGGAGAAGACTTCGCGCGGGCTGATTGAAGCCAACTTCACCCTGATCGAGGGTGGATTCGGCGACATGGTCGTCACACAGACGATAACCGTGGCGCGTCCCATCGCAGCCGATGACCTTCCGAGTATCGACATTGCAATCTACTGCACGCCGTTGGAGTTCAGCGGATTCGCGCGCAGCTACGTTGACGGCGTCAGGCTCTACACACCGACCACCTATCCCAAGCCTCAAGATGCAGGGGGAGACGGCAAGAGTAGGAGCACGCAGACGCTGGCATTGATGGTCAACGACGGTGGCTTCATCACCGAATGCCAGGGCGCGAACTTTATGTTTGTCGTGGACGGCAGGATCAAGCTGCCGGACCGTAGGAACGTTTTGCCGGGCATAAGCATGCACACCGTTCTCGAGCTTGCGGATGTCCTGAGAATTGGCGTGGACGAGGGGCTGTACAATCCCTCCCTTGTCTACGGCGCTGAGGAGGCCTTCGTCTCCAGTACCCGCTACTGTATGCTGCCGGTCGCGACGATTAACGGATACCGATTGGGGCAGTCTACGCCCGGCAGCGTCACAGGCAGGCTGATGGCGGCGTGGAAGGAAATGGTCGGCATCGACTTCGTTCAGCAGGCGCTGGACTCACTATCCGGAGACCCTTAAGCAGGAGAAGCACAGAGACGACCTGAAATCACCTGGGAGGAGCAACGATGCTGCCACATGAGTTTGACGTAGCGGGCAAGACCGTGATCGTGACAGGCGCGGCACGCGGTATAGGCAAAGGCATCGCCAGGGTGTTTGCTCACTCAGGGGCACGGGTGATGGTCACTGCGCTCACAGACAGGTACCTACAGCCCCTGTCCGACGGGATGAGGATAGCAGGATATCCGATCCTAACAATGAAGGCTGACGCTACCGACACGGACGACTGGCAGCGGACGGTTGATTACGCTCTCTCAGAGTGGGGACACATCGACGTGCTCATCAACAACCTGGGCGACGCGATACGAAAGCCCCTCATACCTCCTCCGGGGTCGGACGGCACATCCATCAGCGACGATGAGTACAGGTTCGTGCTGGACATCAACCTGACCGAGGCATTCAAGGGATGTCGCGCGGTTGGGCCCCACATGATCGAAAGGGGCCGAGGTCGGGTCATCAACATCAGCGGTTTCGCGGCCAGGAAGGGTTCGCCAGAGATGCTCGTGTACTCCACGGCCAAGGCCGGTCTCGCTCGGCTTACCCAAACCCTGGCACTGGAGTGGGCGCCCTTCGGCGTCACGGTCAACTGCATTGCTCCCGGGATCTTCCCTGACCCCGAAACAGGTGATCCTGAACAGGTCGCTAGGTCACGCGAGAATGCACAGGACACAGTACCCCTGGGCCGCGTTGGCGAACTGCGGGAAGTTGGCTTCCTGGCGCTGTTCCTCGCGTCGGACGCCTCCGCGTACATGACCGGGGAGACCCTATACCTAGACGGTGGTCTGAGTCACGCCTAGCTGTCGACCCGGTCGTTACACCGCCATCACGCCGTTTTCGAGCGAGCCAATGCCCTCGACAGTGATGACGACGACATCGCCCTCATGAAGCGTGAACTCTGGTGGCGGGACTATGGCGGTGCCGGTTAGCACGGTTGTCAGGTCCGGCACGAGATTGTGGCGTTGAATCCAATCGGCCAGCTCCTCGCAGGTTCTGGCCATCTGAGACGTCGAAGTCTGATCGGTCCAGACCTCATGACCGTCACGGACAATGGCGCAGGAGATGTCGAGATTCATTGGATCTAGGTCTTCAGCAGTCACGAAGCATGGACCTATCGCGCAGCATCTATCGAACACCTTGGCCTGGGGCAGATACAAAGGGTTCTCGCCCTCAATCGACCTGCTGCTCATGTCGTTCCCGATCGTGTAACCGACGATCTCGCCTCTGTAGAGAACGAAAGCCAGCTCGGGTTCGGGGACGCTCCATTCTGAGTCTGACCTGATTCCAACTTCCTCGAATGGGCCGACGCAGCGGTCGGGTGTAGCCTTCAGGAAGACCTCCGGACGGTCTGCGGTAAACACCTTTGCGTAGACATCCGGGGTGTCACTCTCACGCTGTCGCTCCATCTCGCTGGTCTTGTAGGTGACTCCAGCGGCCCAGACTTCAGGCGGCTCGAAAGGCCTGTCCAGGCGATAGTAGCCGTCACCGTCCCTGGAACGGTCCATGACCTCACCGAGGTCGAAGCGATCGGCGTCACCCGTCTCCAATATGAGCTGGGCAATCTCGTCAACAGAGCTTCCCGACAGCGAAGCCGCCAGTAGCAGATCGCTGAGGTCGGTCAGGTCAGGGTCCAGGCTCGTCAGGTCCATGGCAATCGACTGCTGGTTTTCGACGATCAACCTTGCTTCGCCATCATTTGATATCAGTGTGTAGTAACGCATGTCCGCTTAGATCAACCTCTTATCCCGTCTCTGTGGCTGAGAGAACGTCTTCTACTCCTCGACACGGCAATCATACATCCCAACAGACAGAGTCGGAACCTTTCACAGTCCGGGTTGCCGATTGTTGGCGAAAGTTGCCTGTCTTTGTCGTTGACACTCTCGGACGTACGTTCATATACTCAATCAAACGTTCAGGGACTGGAGGCCGTGACGCACTCTTACGCCACAGCCAGCGATGGAGTCGAGAGTAAGTGAGACCCATTACGGGCACTCACTTCCTGACCTACCCTTCTCGCACTGTCCCTCTCAGCCCCCTTCTCACCTGCTTCAGATCCGCTGATCAACTATCACGCAGAGCGATGGTTCGCGTGTTCCAAAGTGACCAGTGGACGGACAGTTGCCTGCCGGAGAAGATGACCGCATGACAAGAATAATCTTCGTGACAGGTGGCGTAGTAAGCTCGGTGGGCAAGGGAGTCACCGTCGCCTCCATTGGCCGGATTCTGAAGAGTCGCGGCGTATCGGTCTCGCTGATGAAGCTGGACCCCTACCTGAACGTGGATCCCGGCACCATGTCTCCTTACCAGCACGGCGAGGTATTCGTAACGGAGGACGGGTGCGAGACTGATCTGGACCTCGGTCACTATGAACGGTTTGTCGACGTCAACCTGACGAGGCTGTCCAATATCACTGCGGGCCAGGTCTACAGCGACGTCATTTCCCGCGAGAGGCGCGGCGAGTTCCTGGGTGGGACGATTCAGGCGATTCCCCATGTAACCGATGCGATCAAGCAGCGCATACTGGAACTCGCCACGGACTCCAGCGCAGATGTGATCGTGGTGGAAGTTGGTGGCACAGTCGGCGACATAGAGGGTCTGCCGTTCCTGGAGGCCATCAGGCAGATGAGGAACGAGGTGGGCCGAGACAACGTGTACTACATACACGTGACGTACCTGCCTTACATATCCTCGACAGACGAACTCAAGACCAAGCCAACTCAGCACTCGGTGCGTGAGCTTCGGAGCATCGGCATCCAGCCTGACGCCATCCTGTGCAGGTCCGACTACGACGTGGACGAAGACATCAAAAGGAAGATCTCAGTCCACTGCGACGTCCCAAACGAGGCTGTGGTTACCCTACCGACTGTATCCAGCATCTACGAGGTGCCTCTGATCCTCCAGGACGAGGGCCTTGGCGAACTGGTCATGAGGAGCCTCGGCGTCGGTTCGCCGATTAGTCCCTCCCCGTTCGAAAGCAGGCCTTCGTTCCTGAACGCAGAACACGGCAACTCCACGGACAGTCTGGCCGGCTGGCGGACGATGGTTAAGGCCATTCACGAGCCGAAGGAGAAACTTCAGATCGCGATCGTCGGCAAGTACGTCGATCTGCGCGATTCCTACATCTCGGTCAAGGAGTCTCTGCTCCACGCAGGGCTGTACTACGACAGGGACGTAGAGGTTCAGTGGATCAATTCCGAGCAGATCGAAGATGAAGGCCCGGGTCGGCTGCTGGACTCGGTTGCTGGCATTGTAGTGCCCGGTGGATTCGGGCCGCGCGGCGTAGAGGGGATGATTGAGACCGTAAAGTATGCCCGCAGTCGCGACGTTCCATATCTGGGCCTCTGCCTGGGACTTCAGGTGATGGTGGTTGAGATCGCACGCAATCTCATGGACCTTGAGGCTGCCAACTCGACAGAGATGGACCCGGACACACCCCACCCTGTCATCGACCTGATGCAGAGTCAGAAAGACGTCACCGAAATGGGAGGCACGATGCGGCTCGGGCTATACCCTTGTGTCACCGTGCCCGACAGCTGGGCGGAGCGCGCCTACGGAGAGCCAAGGGTCGAGGAGCGGCACCGCCACAGGTGGGAGGTCAACAACAGCTACCGGGAAGGCTTCGAAGAGGTCGGCCTGTGGCCCACGGGGATCTCGCCGGATGGAGAGCTCGTGGAGATCATGGAGTACGCTCACGCGTCGTTCATGGTCGGAACGCAGTTTCACCCTGAGTTCCTTTCCCGCCCGGACAGACCACATCCGCTGTTCAGAGAGTTCGTGGGAGTAGCGAGGAATGTGGTGCGAGAGGGCGGGCAGCGAAGACTGCCGACACCCTTCTGGGTCAGGTGACAGTTATCTGTTGGTATAACCCCGAAACCTATGCTATGATCGTTATTGATCCGTTCTTCGATTTCCTCCCACGCCCTCCGGCATAGACTCTTTAACATTGTTGTCGGAGCCTCTAGCGTACCGCACCCACGTCGAATCGCAAACTGCGACCGTTACTATTACAGACACTGCGACTGGAATCCACATCGCCGACAGTCTGAACATGTCATCCGACGGAGAAATGATATGAATCTCTCGGAGCTAATGACCAAGTCCAACGACGAGCTTACCGATCTGGCATCTGAGTTTGGAGCGAACACGAACGGCTCTAACAAGCGTCATGACCTGGTGACACGCGTCGCCAAGGCAGTCGCCGATAAGGAAGGGCCGATAATGGCGTCAGGCATTCTGTCGATCGTCAACGACGGTTACGGTTTCCTGAGGCAGGACGCTGGCAACTCAAGCGCGAGTGACGTGTACGTGTCGCAGTCGCAGATCAGGCGATTCGGGCTCAGGACCGGCGATCAGATGTCGGGTCGTGTGCGACCTCCGAAGGACGGAGAGCGCTACTTCGGGCTGGTACGAGTCGAAGAGGTGAACGGCGTCAAGCCGGATGCTGCACGCAATCGACCCAAGTTCGAGTCACTGACTCCTATTTTCCCGATCGAGCGGTTGAAGCTCGAGACGGCTCCCAGAAATCTCTCAACCCGACTCATCGACCTTCTCGCCCCCATTGGTCGCGGACAGCGCGGCCTGATCGTCTCCCCTCCCAAGGCAGGTAAGACCTCGATTCTCAAGGACATTGCCGCCGGTGTCACGGCGAACCACCCGGACGTCCACATCATGGTGGCGCTGATCGGCGAGCGGCCTGAAGAGGTCACCGACATGCGTCGCTCCATAGACGGCGAGGTGTACAGCTCGACGTTCGACGAGCCTGTCGAGGACCACTGCCGGGTCGCGGAGATGGTGCTGGAGCGAGCGAAGCGACTCGTAGAGGCCGGCACTGACGTGCTGATCCTGCTGGACAGCATCACGCGTCTCACAAGGGCGTACAACCTGGCTGTGCCGTCCAGCGGTCGCACGCTTTCGGGCGGTATGGACCCGGTTGCGCTGTACCCTCCGAAGAAGTTCTTCGGTGCGGCTCGCAACACGGAGGAGGGTGGCAGCATGACCATCCTCGCGGCGTGTCTGGTGGACACTGGCAGCCGTATGGACGAGGTGATCTACGAGGAGTTCAAGGGCACGGGCAACATGGAGGTCCACCTGGACCGCCGGCTCGCTGAACGCCGCATCTACCCGGCTATCGACATAGCTCGCAGCGGCACGCGCCGTGAGGAGCTGCTGCTCGACGATGGCACGCTAAAGCAGATCTGGCTGCTGCGCCGGATGGTCTCGATGATCTCTTCGGACGAGAAGTATCCGGGCGAGTCCACAGAGAAGCTGCTGGGCCACCTGCGAAGGTCCAAGGGCAACAACGAGTTCCTGACGAATTTGGGCCGGGATATCTAGTCCCGATCAGCGAGAGCGGACCTTCGTCCAGGCTCGCTGATACTCCTCGACGTACCTTCGGGCCACCTCGCGATCGTCGTACTCGCGTTCCGCCTTTAGCCGTCCCGCCCTACCGTACTCTTCCCTGAGACTGGGGCTGTCCAGCAACTCCTCTATCGCCTTCGCCAGGGCACCCGCGTCTCTTGGAGGGACCAGTGTGCCGTTGACGCCGTCCTCTACGATCTCGGCGACACCTGGAATACTGGTCGAGACGATGGGCCTGGACATGGCAGCGGCCTCGATGAGGACGCGGGGGATGCCTTCTGAGTACGATGGGAGCACCACGACATCTGAGGCATCAAGAAGTGCGGGCATGTCTGCAATGTGACCTACGACTCGTATGCCCCCGCTCTGTTCCCAGGACCTCAGGTCGTCGAACGTGACAGTTGCAGGGTTTTCCAGGTCAGGAGAACCTGCCAGAACGAAGACTGTGCCAGACCTGCTCTTCCTGACTGTGGATGCTGCTTCAACGTACTCGGCAACACCCTTGTCGTAAAGAAGGCGGGAGGCCATCGTGACAACCTGGAACTCCTGACCTTTGCCCAGGCTTTCCCTGAGTGCGAGCCCACGATCTTCCGTCACTGCTTCGGTCCTGAACTCCCTCAGGTCAACTCCGACACCGCCCTGGACAACCATCGCCTTGTGCCTGAATGTGCTGTTTTCTTTGAAGAGTCGCTCAAGGTCGTGGGAGTTCAGCAAAACGAATCTGTCGCTCAGTAGAGCAGTCAACTTGTAGAGCATGGACAGGACTACGCGAAGCACGGCTCTCATTCCTCCGCCTTCTCCAAAGGCGTACCCCAGACCCTGCACTCCACTGAACACGACAGGAACCCCCGCAAGCCTCGCGGCGATCGCTCCGTACACGTTGGGTTTCACCGTGAAGTGCTGAACGATTTCAGGTCGCAGACGTCGATATATCCGAACGAGCCTCACCAACGAGGCAAACTCGGTGAACGGGTTCAGTGATCTCCTGCTCAGAACCCACGGTACAAACTCTACGCCCAGGCTCTCAATGTCTGACACGAATGGGCCAGGAGGCGATACCGCGTACACTTTCAATCCGGCGTCGACGAGAGCCTTCATGATTGGGTTGTGGAAACGGTAGAGGGAGTCGTCAGAGTTCGAGACAATGGCGACGGAGGATGGGAGGCGGCTGGTTGGGTCCATGCCCTGATTCGTCAAGATTTGCCGGCGAGCAGTTGTTCGAACAGATCTTCCCACTTGTCAATTACGCTTTCGCGGGAGAAGTCAGAGAGGACGCGTGCGTATCCAGCCGCTCCCATTGCTTGTCGTCTTATATGTGAGAGCGCCATCATATGTTCCATAGCTTCGGCCAGAGCTTCTGGATCGCGAGGTGGGACGATCAACCCGGACTCGCCGTCGGCGATCATCTCCGTAATTGCTCCAACGGAGGTTGCAACAACCGGCGTTGAAGATGCCATAGCTTCGAGAACTACGTTCGGCATTCCCTCCCAGGCGGAAGAGAGAACGAACGCGTCGCTGGCAGCGTAGAGAGCAGGCATATCTTGACGTAGGCCGAGCAGGCTGACTCGTTCCTCAACTCCCAGGTGCTGCATCAACGATTCGAGATCGCTCTTCAGGGGGCCGTCGCCTGCGATCATCAGTCGGCTGTTGGGATGGCGTTGGGCCAGAGCTGAGAACGCATGCAACAGATTGGGGTAGTCCTTAGCCTCGTCGAGGCGGCCGACGGCAAGCCACAGGAACTGGTCGTGGGGGATGCGGAGCAGTTCACGAGTTGGATACCCGTAGAGGCGCATGGCGAATCTGGGAACTTCCACCGAGTTGGGGATGATGTGCATCCGGGATGGCGACGCGATGCGTCGGCGGGCAAGGTCGGAGGCTAGACGCCGAGACTGAGCAGTGACCGCATCAGTAAGGCCATCGGTGGTGCGCATGATCCGCTCCCTAAATGGGCCGTCGCGCTCGTTGCGTACGGAAGAGACAATCGCGGGCACGCCTGTGAGCCGACCCGCGATCCGGGCCGTCATGATTCCGTGAAACATAAACCCAACGAGAACGTCGGGTTTGAGGCGTCTGACAGCCGTAACTGCACGCAACAGGTCAGTGTACTTCAGCATCCCCGATGGGGCGTTCAGTGTGAGCAGCCTGACTCCGGTGTCCTGCAGTTCCGCGATCCACGATGTGGGAGAGAACGGCAGGAACGAAAGCACCGTCACGCTCCATCCTCGTTCGGACAGGCCGGCTGCAGTCGCGACCAGCTGGTTCTCGGCCCCTCCCCTTTCTAGGCCACTGATGATGAACATTATGTGTCGCGCCATCACGCCTGAATTCGTGAAACTCAATTGCTGCTTCCCGTCAGCACTTCCAAAAAGGCCATCTATGGGTATGTTCTCTCAGACCCTAAGGAGGCACCAGTTATTGAGGCCACGTCATGTGTCCTGTCCGTATCCGTTCTCTATCAGACATCTGGTGAATAGGAATTTACCTTGAGGGGACTTATCTATGAAATCTACGAACTCCCATTCCAGTTTGCAACTTGCCCCCATGACAAAGCGAATGCTTTGAGCTATGTCTCGCGTGTCACTCTCATTGACCGCACCGCGACATACTACCCTGATTCTGAGTCTGTCATAGTCAAGCTGATCTACCTGGAACTGGTCCACCCAATCGCGAAAGTAGAACAGGTGAGTTATAAATTCTCCGTGTACGAGCTTGCCACTTGCCAAGATGAAGTGATCGGTGATTCTGCCTGACAGCTTCTTCAACACGGGAAGGGTAGAACCACACGTGCAAGGTAGTGAATCAAGAGCGCCGGTGTCTCCTATGTCATAACGGATCATCGGAAATGTATAGTTATGAAGGTTCGTAATGATGAGTCGTCCCTCCGAATGATCCAGAACTGGCCGGTCGTCGTCATCGAAGACCTCGACTAGATTGTTCATTGCGAACACGTGCCTGCTTCCCTGTTTGCACTCCCCAGCAATTGCTCCCACCTCTCTCGACCCGTAGTAATCATAGACCTTGGTGTTGAACTGCTCTTCAATCTCGTCCCGCATGAAATCACGGAGCATCTCAGCTGATGAATACACGAACTCAGGCTGATAGAGTCGAATGTTGTGCTTCCGCGCTACTCGAGCTACCTGGTACAGAGACCCTGCGTAACCTGCGATGTAATGAGGACGATAATTGCGGATTATGTCGATGAATTCGATCCATCTATGTTCATCTACATTGAAGGTGTTTAACATGACTTTGTTAGACAGAAAGTTCGCTGCCTTAGTGCGTAAGTAGCGATCTCTACTCTGGAGAGAGTCCCTCTCTGAGCCCCAAAGCCAAACGTTCCTTACAGTATTCATCTCTACACCCAAGAATTCGCGGAAGTAGTAGCCCTGCGTCGCGTTTAACCAACTCGAATAGTTCGCATCCTGGATGAAAGTAACCGGGCGACCTGTTGATCCCCCTGAACTGTTTCTATAGGGGCTAGGGCCATGCGGTACACTCTGGAGTTCGCCAAAGCATCTTCTCATCGTCTCCTTTGTCAGAACAGGAAGGGACTTTAGCCTTCGCCCATTCGACAGGAACTCTGAGTAGTATCGGTTGTGTTCTTTCACAAACGCTAGCAGTCTGGTGAGGTGGTCGCACGACATTAAGATTGGATTGCCATTGGCCATCTGGTTAATGCGCTTGGTGTAGCCCTTATAGAAACGCCTTCGCCTCAACAGGAGATAGAGTTGGTAGCGCCAAGCTCTTTCAGACAATTGCATTAGCTCAATTCCACGGCAATCTAAACGACATTGGGGCCCACTCAGGGGGATTCCTCTACGTCGCCCTAGACCACCCCGCGTGCTAGGAGACTCCGATAGCAGAGGCGAACACAATATCTCACGCCTTGGCTAGTCATACCCAACGGATCTAGCCTTAAGCTGGCGCCAGCAGCCGACAGCGATGTACCCCAATTGCGCCCCGCCAACTCAGCCAAGGCCAGTCTCCCAAGTATCCTCGCCTGAGCCTTGGGACGTTTGCTTAACTCGTCCGCAAAGGCATCCATGTACATTTTATAGACTTGGGACAGACTTGACCGACCTGAATCAGTCATCCGTGAATATCCGTGTCCAGAGTGAACTTTCGCTATCACTTGAGGTACGACAGCTACCAGGCTGCGTTTCGCTACTTCAGCTGCGAAGAGCATATCCTCGCCATTACTTATCGTCTCTTTGAAGCCGTCTACCTCCAACGCAATCGACTTTCTTACCATGATATCCAGGGTCGACACGACATGATTGTACGCAAGCAAGTACTCGAACAGGTCTCCTTCTAAGGTGTGCCGGACATATGGCCTCACCTCGCCAGTGGAATCATCGACCTCGTCTCTCCACCCATAGACCAACCCAACCTTGCAAGCAGCCTTGTCCATACGATGGACTCTTACTTCCAGATTAACCGGCAGGTACTCGTCGTCATCATCCAAGAATGCTATGTACTGCCCTTTCGCATTGAAGATGCCTGTGTTTCGGGCCGCCGATTGTCCCCTGTTCCGTTCGTGTCTGAATGAGCGAATGCGCGGATCTTCGAACCCGGCGATCACGTGTTGAGTGTCGTCCGAAGAGCAATCGTCGACGATGATCACCTCATAGTCGGTGTAGGTCTGAGCGAGGACGCTCTCGACTGCGCGAGGCAGTAGACTTGCGCGGTTGTGCGTGGCGATGACGACTGTGACTCTTGGAGTATGAATCAATTTACCGTTCTTGGGATTTGCGCAGTCTGTTACAGAACTGAACCTGTCTGGCTTGCTTCTACCATTACATAGGAGACGTAGGAGATTCCTCAGCGACGCTCTAAGCCGGCCGGTGCTCGTAGGAACCGATAACAGGACCTGACAAAATACCTCGCCCCCTGGTCAGTCGTACCCAATGGATCGAGTCTGAAACTGGCAGCGACAGCCGACAGGGATGCGCGCCAATTGCCGCACCTCATTTCTGTGAGAGCCAATTTCCGAAGTGCGAGCGCCCTCGTCTTGGGACGTTTATCGAGCTCGTCCGCAAAGATATGCATATGTGCTCTGATGTACTTGGCCCGCCCTAGCTCCAATCGATCTGACAACCGTTTGTGTCCATGTCCAGTGTGGTACCGAAAAATGACCTGGGGTACGACAGCTATCTGGAAACGTTGCGCTATTCGAGCAAGAAAAATAGCATCTTCGCCAATATCCAAGTCCTCGTCGAAGCCACTGACCTCCAACGCCGCTGACTTTCTTACCATGAATCCCACCCCCCCTGGAGGATGATTGACCGCTAGCAGATGCTCGAACAGGTCTCCTTCGTAAGTGGGCCGGGGACCTCGCATCACACAGCCGGTGGAGCCATCAACTACATCTCTCCACCCATAGACCAGCCCAACTTTGCAGGATGCCTCATCCATGAAGTGGACCTGCGCCTCCAGATTCACCGGGAGCCATTCGTCGTCATCCAAGAGCGCGATGTACTTTCCTCTGGCATTGAGGGTGCCGGTGTTTCGCGCGTCCGACGTTCCATTGTTACTCTCGTGCCTAAACCAGCGAATACTCGGATCGTCGAATCCGGCTATTACGCCTACAGTGTTGTCAGTTTAGCCATCATCAACGATGATCACCTCATAATTGCCAAATGTCTGAGCGAGAAGACTCTCTACCGCGCGAGGAATCAGACCAGCGTGATAGGGCGTGCAGATGACAACCTTGACTTTCGGAATGTCTCCCACCTAGATGTGGCCCAGATCGTAGAGCACGAGGCATATAGCCCCATTAGTGGCCTTTGAGATTGTGCTTCGAATCATTCAGATCTACTCTCCCAGTCGTATACATTCCCGATGAGTCTACGAATAATCCGCCTGACAGATACCCGCAATAGTTGCTTAATGCGAATGGGTATGCATTTTGCAGCTAGGGGCAGAGCCATCATCATGAATATGTGGAGCGTAACAGATACCCTCGGCAAACCATTGCGCGAGTAAGCTCTTCTCTTTTCGTAAAGGTTCCTTAGACTCATCCGTATTGTATGACCCGAGGACATTCCTCCCCCATAAAAGACAGTCATGAAGCGATCCAGATGCATGTACGACACACCCCCACGCGACATTCGAATCATGAGGTCTAGATCTCCGGCAATCTGAAAGGAGCCTTCATAATCTCCAAACCTCTCGAAAACATCACGCCTATGGAACAGAGCGGCGTCCGAGAACGGCAGACCATCGATTATCCAGTTGTGACTAGCCAAATCCCTCTCTTCATAAACACAATCTGTCACTTCCCCCGCTATAGTCGCAAACTTCCAGTTCCCCGATAGAAGCTCAAGATCCTCTCTAGAAGTAAACACCCGCACCACATCAGACAATACTTCATCATCGTGATAGTGATCATCAGCATTCAAAAATCCGACAATATCACCATTGGATGACTTTATGCCCTGATTGCGAGCACGATACATACCCTGCCGAGTGTCGTTTTTGATTACTGTGATGTGCTCATCGTACTCATGGAGAACCGAATTGAGATCCTCGCCGGTCTCATCGCTCACTACTATGATTTCGACTTCGCAGTCGACCTTCTGGGCTAAAACCGAGTCAATAGCCCTTGACAGCCGCACGTCGTTATAGACGACAGTTACGATTGATATTTTCATTACACTCATTCCAGATAGGGAAGGGCAAGCGAAGAACATGCCAACCACGATTTCGCGCGAGTCTCCAGCACCTGTCTGGTTTGCTCTATGCTCTTCGACCTACTCAGCTACAGACATCACTTGCGTCTTACGGCCTGATACCATCGAACTGTCTCACGTAATCCTTCATTAAGCATCGTCTTGGAGTTGAAATCAAACTCAGCACTGGCGCGGGATGTGTCTAGCCTACGACGTAGCTGACCGTCAGGTTTGGAATTATCCCACCGGATGTCACCCGTGTAGCCCACTATCTCCTTAACCTTTGAGGCAAGATCAAATATGCTGATCTCTTCACCCGAACCAAGGTTTACAGGATCCGATCCATCGGATCGCAAGAAACCCTTTACTATACCCTGGGCGGCGTCATCAACGTACAGGAACTCTCGTGTAGCTACTCCTGTACCCCAGACCTGTATGAACTCATCTCCATTCACCTTGGCGTCAACACACTTCTTGATGAGTGCAGGTATAACGTGGCTGGACTCCGGATCAAAGTTGTCTCCCGGACCATACAGGTTTACAGGCATCAAGTAGATGGCGTTCATACCGTATTGATCTCGATATGCCTGAGCCTGCACCAGCAGCATCTTCTTCGCCAACCCGTACGGCGCGTTGGTAGGTTCGGGGTAACCGTTCCATATGTCGGCCTCACGGAATGGCACGGGTGTATCATTGGGGTAGGAACAGATGGTTCCGACGATCACTACCTTGCTCACACCTGCTTTGCGAGCTTCTTCGAGCAACTGAATACCCATAATCGCGTTGTCGTAGAAGAACTGGCCGGGGTTGACTCGGTTGGCATTTATGCCACCTACTGAGGCAGCAAGGTGCAGGATGTATTCCGGCATGGTGTCATCCAGCAACCGTAATATAGCTTCTTGCCGCCGAAGGTCGTACTTCTGACTCCTTGGGACATATATGCGGTTAGCTCCGTGGGCCTTCAACTCATTCACCACAGCTCGCCCTAGAAAGCCTGAACCACCCGTGACTACGATTGACTTATCTTCAAGAGACTTCAATTGAGACTCCGATCACTAAGATACGGCAGATTAATCGGCACGAACGATCTTCATGTCAGCGTCAACCATGATGCGGACAAGCTCGTGGAAACGCACGGACGGCTCCCAATTCAGAACCCGTCGTGCCTTTTCTGCATCGGCCTGCAAATAGTCCACTTCGAGGGGTCTTATCAATCGCGGGTCAATTGTGACGTGATCTCGCCAATCAAGACCCACATGAGCAAACGCCTCATCAACAAAATCACGGACGGAGTGAGTCTCACCCGTTCCGATTACGTAGTCGTCCGGGAAGTCATGCTGTAACATGCGCCACATTGCATCCACGTACTCTGGCGCGTATCCCCAATCTCGCCTGGCATCGAGGTTCCCGAGATATAGCCTGTCTTGTAAACCATGTCGTATCAGGGCGACTGCCCTCGTTATTTTCCGAGACACGAAATTCACTCCGCGCCGTGGGGATTCATGATTGAAGAGTATGCCGTTGCATACAAACAGGCCATGACCAATTCGATAGTTTACGGCCATCCAGTAGGCATAGACCTTTGCGACGGCGTATGGACTGCGTGGAGAGATCTGGGTTGTCTCTCGCTGAGGAGATTTACCCCCGCCATACATCTCACTTGAAGACGCCTGGTAGCAGCGGGCCTTAATGCCACTACGACGTACCGCCTCCAGAATTCGGGTGGTTCCTAAACCTGTAATATCGCCAGTGTATTCAGGCGCATCAAAACTCATGTGAACGTGAGACTGTGCTCCGAGGTGGTAGATTTCGTCTGGTTGAAGGTTATAGACGAGATTCGTGATCTGCTCCTGATTGGACAGGTCGCCGTAATGAAGTGTCAACCTGTCGTCTCTGTCCATTAGGTGCTCAATCCGTTCCGTATTTGAGGTGCTGGCACGTCGCACCAAGCCGTGGACCGTGTATCCCTTGTCGATAAGCAGATCAGCCAAGTACGACCCGTCCTGGCCTGTGATCCCAGTTATAAGCGCCTTGGTTATGATTGACCTCCTGACGTTATCTATACTAGATGCTATCAAGATTGGGGGGCTATTACCTCAATTTCCTCATCGTAGCCGTCGATCTCCAACGCGATCGACCTTGTTGCCATCATGTCTAAGGGCTACGCAACATGGTTGAACTCAAGCAGATGCCCGAACATCTCTCATCCCAAAGTGTGGCGGACGCTCGGATCATCAAGTCCAGCGATCACTTCTTGAGTGTTGTCTGAAGAGCAGTCATAGACGGTGATGATCTCCGAGTTGGTGTAGGCATGAACGAGGATTCTCTCAACTGCTCGATGTAGCAGGCTTGCGTGGTTGTATGTCGTGATGACGACTGTGACTCTTGGTGTGTGAGTCATCTCTTACGTCACTCCACGTACTGCAGATCATTGAGTAGGAGATACACCGCCCTATCGTCGGCATCTTCAAGACTGTGACTCAGTCCAGACAGGTCATGTACATTTCTGAACACGTTCAGAACAGCGCCATCGGCCATCCGAACCTCAAGACCGATGCCCTGATTGGACGACACCAGAATAATCCTCTCTCGATCCTGAGAGATCGATATGTTGCCCCGTATGGGAGAATAGAATCTGAGACGTTCCGGCGTATCGCCAAGTGGGTAAACTGTCCGTTCGCGAACGGCGCCGTCAGCTAGATCCACCAGAAGTACGCGTGAAGGTCCCGCGTTGACGTCTGCACCATGATTATCAAACATCAGAAACTGCGAACCCTTCAGATGCTGAACTGAGTGTTGATGAATGAACGAGCCACTGACCAACTGTTTCATCCTGCCGCTCTCGCTGTCCATGATACCGAAGGCGCTGATGCTCCTGAACGAAACGATGTAATCGCCGGGAGCTACCCCAGGGATACCCTCGACATCCTCCCGTATCCGATCGATGTAGTTCAGGTGGAGAAGATCGCAGGGGTCGACGCTGTGAAAAAGCAGTGCTGCGAACGGCGAATCAACGACTTTGTCGATGATTCGGATGTCTTGCCGAATCGAACCATCTCCGTCCAGTACCTTCACATGGTCCATTAGGCTGAGATCATTTGGCGAACATGCCGGAACATTGTCTGGCATGTTCTGATTCAAATCGGGATTTTCTGAAACATCTTCACTGGTCAGACCAGGGACTAGGGCCAGTTCCCCACCATCGTCCCCCTCAAAGAGTGTCGGCCAGTGGTGACTATTGTCTTCTCGTACCCACACCGGCAGGCCCTCACGGTCGATTCTGGCCACCCCCCCATAATTGGGAATAGCGTTAGCATAATCGAAGACCACTAGCAGGTCGCCGTTGGAGTACTTCCTCACTGCTTTTGGCACCTTAAGGAGTTCGGGTCTCTGAAAGGGATGAATAGCACCCCTTGGAAGCTCTGCGAGCTTCTCCCATTCATTGAGTTCGTCTAACCTATATGGGTAGGCATGGACCACCTCGCCCGACGACGAGAACTCAACAGCCAGGCAACCACGCTCCGGGCACATCTCTCTAAACAGGCCCTCTCCGCCTGGCCACAACAGGCCGGAGGTAAGTGAGCCAGGATCCTGGATGCGATTGGCGGCAGCCTCATCCGTCGAAAACTCAGACACCTGCCTCAGCAGGGTGTCGTATGTGGTGTTTGTCACATCTCTGTAGATGGCCCTGACGCCCGCAAGCGCCTCACGGGCCTGTGAGTATGGAAACACCTTGTACCTGGAAACGAGGCCGCCTGCGGCGAAGCTGGCGAGGGCGATGGAGATTACAAACAGGGTCACGAAGAGGCCGTTCTGATGTCTCAGTACCAGATGCCATACACCCTGAATCATTCACATCCTCTCCTGTTATGGGCTATGTAATTGTAGTCAGGACACGGGACTGTGCTGCTGCCACAATTCTGAGTGGTACAATCTACCTGCCAAATAGCGCTGATCCAGAAAAGACCTATAAGGGGCATCACATGATTATCGAACCGTCTCAGGTTGAGACCGTGATGATAGCAGACGAGATAAGCAGGGCGTATATCGGCCCAGGGTCTGGCCTAGCCTCACTCGGCGCTTTCCTGGCTCTGATTGCGGCGCTGGCACTGATGGTTGTCGGATTCATCCTCTACCCGGCCAAGCGGCTATCACGCTGGCTCCGCGAACGACGCGCGAAGACTGATCAACAGACTGCTGAGTCATGAGCGTACTCGCGGCCTGTTTGTCGCTGGCCGTATTCATGATCCTGTTGAAAGTGCTGCGGGTGGACTCCAGTACGGTCGAAGTGCTCTCGCTCTCGCGCAAAGCCACCTTGTTACTGCGAAATCCCAGGTTGAAGGACGACGTCAAGGAGAAGATGGCCCGACGGTACTCGCTTAGGCTGATGGGACGCTTCTTTGCGATTGCAGGAGGCGCCGCGTTAGTCGTTCTAGTTCTCATGGACAGGCTGAATATTTCCACACTAGATGACTCCACTGCGGTATTGACCGACTGGTCGTTCGTAGCCATCGCACTAGTCACATCGTTCCTGGTGCTCGGCCTGGTGGCCTTCTGGCAGCGTCGGGAACGCCAGGGATGAAGTCTGAGGCCAGATACTCTACTCTGGACCGTGCGTTGCACCGCCTGGCGTTTTCTACTATTGAGGTCCAAAAGGGCTTGGCAGACCTTGAAGACCGTATCTACGCCGGCAAACTCAACGGGGTAGAAGTCAGCCGTCCGGTCTTCGTCACTTCCCTGCCCCGTGCCGGCACCACGCTTCTGCTCGATGTGATCGCGTCGACGGGTACTTTCGGGTCTCATATCTACAGGGATCTTCCGTTTGTGCTCATACCCATGCTCTGGAACGCGATCTCCGGCTCCGGGCGACGACAAAACGGAGGAGGTATTGAGCGCGCTCACGGTGACGGCATGACGATTGGGTACGACAGCCACGAAGCGTTCGAGGAAATTCTGTGGCGAGCCTACTGGCCACACAAGTACCTTGACGACAGAATACTGGCCTGGGGGCAGGACGACTACGACCCTCATGACGAGTTCGACGGGTTCTTCAGGTCGCACATGCGTAAGCTGTTGCTGCTTCGTGAGGCGACCCGCTATGTTTCGAAGAACAATGCCAACATCTCCCGCATCCCGAAACTGGTCGCGATGTTTACGGGCGCACGGGTGCTGGTCCCGTTTCGCAACCCCATTGACCATGCGGTGTCCATGTGGCGGCAGCACCGCAACTTCATGCAAATTCACATGGACGAGCCCTTTGCCCGTCGCTACATGGCAGACTTGGGCCACTTTGACTTCGGGGCCAATTTACGACCTATTAACTTTGAGGGATGGCTCGACAACGACAGTGTGGAAACACCCGATGGAATCGAGTTCTGGCTCCAATACTGGTGTGCAACATTCGAAGGTCTATTGAAAGCGGACCCGCCTTCGCAGGTGGCGTTTGTGAACTACGATCGCCTCTGCGTCGAGCCCATCTCTGGACTCACTAGTGTATGTGATTTTCTGGACGTGTACGACCTTGAGGTGTCAAGTGCAGCGGGCAGATTCAGGCCGTCAAATTCCTACAAAGACAAGAAGCAGGACTTGAGCCAGGAATTGACGGAGCGGGCTGAGGCTGTCCATTCGGGGCTTGAACTGGCGGCTATCAACTGAACGATCAGTAGAGTCTCGAGGAATCTTCAGTAGTCAACTGCTGCCTAACGCAAAGGTCGGAAGTGGTTCCTGATCTTTCTGGCCGTTGCCCAATGCCTGCTGATCAACCATCTCCGTGAAGCGTCCCCCCATTGCGTACAGGTAGTCGTAGGTGCCCTGCTCAATAATACGGCCTTCTTCGAGCACAAAAATCATGTCACTGTTTCTGACTGTGGACAGCCGGTGGGCGATGAGGATAAGGGTGGTGTTGTCTCGGAGCTCGTCGATGTTCTGTTGGATTATCTGCTCTGACTCGGTATCAAGGGCGCTGGTGCCTTCATCGAAGATCAGAATACGGGCGTTCTTGTAGAGTTCCCGAGCTATTGAGACCCTCTGGCGCTGACCCCCGGATATCTTCATTCCATTGTCGCCAAGCAATGTGTCATAGCCGCGCGGGAGGACCTCAATGAACTCGGAGGCGTGGGCTGCCTTGGCTGCGGGCCTGACCCTTTCAGGGGAAGTACCATCATCGTCCCACAGGCTAACATTGTTGTGGACCGTGTCGTCGAATATCACGCTCTCCTGCGTGACGTAGCCTATCCCTTCGCGTAGCTTGGCCTGGTCTGTGCGACTGTACGGGACGCCTCCAATTGAAATCTCCCCGGATGTAGGGCGGATTACCCCGGTGAGCATCGTGGCGAGCGTAGTCTTCCCGGCTCCGGACACGCCGACGAATGCCACCATACATTTTGGAGGGATCACCAGGCTAACGTCGTCCAAGACAGGCGACGATCCATCGTACCCGAAGGAAACACTGTCGAGCCTGATGGGCTGGTCGAAGTCAGGGGCGACAGCATCGGGCTCGAACACCTCCTCATTCTTAGACAGTTCAGCGCCAAGACCTTGAAACAGCCTGACGCTACCAGAGAATTCCAAGAATCTTTGGAACGACGTCTGCGTATTCTGGGCGAATGTGGCGGTGCGCCGCAGAATAACGAGCATGAACACCATCTCCACGAAAGCCGTTCCCACCAGTTCGACATAGTAGAAAAGCAGCGCCGAGATAAGCAGCACAGTAAGCAGGTCTACTCCGTTGCGAACAAGCGATTCCAATCGGCGCTGATCGTAGAGCAGACTTCCCTGTCGGTCTATTGCAGACGAAATGGCCCGCCATATACCTCGTGTTGAGGCCGTCGCCTTGAAGTACTTGAATCCATTGAGGGTCTGGATAAGGTGGGACTGGAGAAGCGAGTTGTTCTCGGTGTTCTGGACCGATACCCGCTGGACCAATCGAAATGCAGTCCTCAAGAGGAAGTACGCGGGCACGGCAAAGATTAGGAAGGCGATTGCGAGTACGGGATTGACCATCAACGCCAAGACGACATAAGTAACGGTGAATCCGGCTGCGACCATGGCGCGGGTGCAGTAGTCGAACGCGTTGGTGAGGTTGGTGAACTCGACAGTGGCGGCGTTGTTGAAGTATCCGACGCCTCGATTGGTGAAGTACTGGTAGTCGGCCCTGAGCAGCTGGTCAACCATCCTGGACTTGATGTCGATCATGAGGTCAGCGAGCTGCCTTGCAACGAAGACCTCCTGGCTTACCACCAAGACCGTTCTGAGGGCGTAGAGTGCAGTCATGGCCCCGAGGGCAAGTGGCAGGGTGTACTCGATTCCGAGGTAGTCGAAAGCAGACGTGAACATCTGCTGCAGGGGCGCATCTGAGTCCGCCCCGGCGATTATCGGCAGGAACAGACCCAGCGTGACGCCCTCCAGCGCAGACGCGAGAACGATCAGCGCTAGCCAGACGAACAGCCGCCACCGAAGGGCGGAGTACAGGTATCGAACTACGTAGGCGAAATCCCTCATATGCTGCCGTGGGGAATCCGGGTTGACCACCGCTGATATGGTAGCATGAACTCCGCTATTGCCAATCACTTTCACTCCCTTCTCTAAGACTTCTCCGAAAATGAAACACGTCGTTACCGGTGGATGCGGGTTTATTGGGTCTCACCTTGTGGACAGGCTCGTGGAGCTTGGACACGAGGTGGTGATGGTCGACGATCTCTCTACCAGTGAGGGCCGGAGCGTCAACCCAGAGGCGACACTGATCGAGGGATCGGTGACTGACCTGGAGCTGCTCAAGTCTGCTACTGAGGGTGCGGACTGTGTATTCCACACGGCGGCGTGGGCGCGGGTGCCGAGGTCGATCGATGACCCGGTCGGGACTCACGCAGTCAACGTGAACGGCACGCTGAACGTGCTGCAGGCGGCGCGCGAGAACGGCGTCGGCCGGGTCGTGTACTCGTCGTCGTCGAGCGTGTACGGGGACCAGGATACGCACGTGATGCAGGAGAACATGGATCCGAATCCGAAGTCGCCGTATGCGCTGCACAAGTACATCGGTGAGCAGTACGGGGCCATGTTCGCGCGTCTGTTCGGGATGAGCGTGGTGTCGCTGCGTTACTTCAACGTATACGGTCCAGGTCAGACGACGACAGGGGCGTACGTGCTGGTCATTCCGCGCTTCCTGAAGCTGCGGGACGAGGGCAGGCCGCTGACGATCTACGGAGACGGCGAGCAGACGAGGAGCTACACGCACGTGTCCGACGTGGTGAGGGCCAATGTGCTGGCGGCGAGCGAGGAGCTTCCCGTGGGCGAGAACGTCGTATTGAACATCGGTCCGAACGAGGAGACGTCTGTGAACGAGATCGCCGCCATGATTGGCGGAG
Source organism: Dehalococcoidia bacterium (assembly GCA_965232905.1). Lineage (GTDB taxonomy): Bacteria > Chloroflexota > Dehalococcoidia > Lucifugimonadales > UBA1123 > VXRN01. The sequence goes on along the minus strand of OZ247432.1, from coordinate 3,362,323 downwards.
AGGTGGAGCACATCATCCCAAATCCGAGGGGCGAGTTCGAGGAGCTTCGGAAGTCTTCAGACTGCTCGAAGGCGAGGGCTGTGCTTGGGTGGGAGCCGAGGGTCGGGCTGGCGGAAGGGATAAGGGCTATCGCCCCGGAGTGAGAAGTGAGTTTTCGCCCCCTCCCTGAGGGAGCAGGAACACGCTTTGGGCACATTCGCAATTGACACTCCAAAATCGCGCCTGATATATTCAAGTGTGCGGCAGATGCGTTCAACACAACTTTGCGACCTCGTGAGTCGCCTGCCGCGGAAGCACCAAAACACAGCAATTGCCCACTCACCATCGAGGTAATTCAACGGCCCGCCAGATAATGATCCGGAAGGCCGTACTGTTTGCAGGCACGCCAAAGGCCGCGCGTGCATTTTGTGACTCCAGTCTCATGTAGCTGCGATCGGTGGCTATGTGCGCCACCCGCATCGAGCGCGGCCGAGGCCAGCGGGGAGTAAGTGAATTGAAGAAAACAGATTTTGTTGTCCGGTTCGCCGGAGAAGGCGGCGCAGGCGTCGTGACGTCGGCTGAGGGCTTCGCCCAGGCCAACGCGCAGGTAGGTTACTACGTGCAGACGTTCTCGACGTTCCCATCCCAGATCAGGGGCGGGCCGGTTTGGACACAGACTCGCATCGCGACCGAGGAAGTCCTGAGCTCCGGGGACGAATTGGACGTACTGGTTGCGTTCGACGAGTACGCCTACGAGACGCATAAAGACGAGGTCTCGGAATCCGGGGTCATTATCTTCAACTCTGAAGAAGTAGATCTCGAGCCCGACGGCAAGAGCTTTGGCATGCAGTTCGACGAGTTGGCCCGCTCGACGGGCAACGCGCGAGCGGCGAACATGGTCGTCATGGGCGCACTCGCGTACCTCGTGAACATCCGGCAGCAGATCCTCGAGGACTTCGTGACCAAGCGGTTCACTCGAGGGCGTCCGAACGACCAGCAGATCATCGAGTCGAACCACCAGGCGCTCGCTCTCGGAAGAGCCGAGGCGGAGAAGAGCGGGTTCAGTCTCGGAGAGCTGGCAGACCCGATTCCTCCCGGAATCGACCAGATTCTCATCAACGGGAACCAGGCACTGGCCGTAGGGGCGATGGCAGCAGGTCTCGACGTATACGTCGGGTATCCGATCTCGCCGGCCACTTCCCTGCTCGTCTGGCTGGAGAACAACCTGGCAGGGCCGGGCAAGTTCGTGTACCAGGCGACATCGGAGATCGAGTCGATCACGAGCATCGTCGGCGCCGGATTCGCCGGCAAGAAGGCGATGACAGGCACCGCCGGTCCGGGCTTCTCGCTTATGAGCGAAGGACTGGGGCTGGCCTGGATGGCTGAGATTCCGCTGGTTGTCGCAGACATCCAGCGTGGCGGACCGTCCACGGGTCTCCCGACCAAGACAGAGCAGTCGGACCTGATGACCGCGATGTACCCGGGTCACGGCGACGTGCAGCTTCCAATCATCGCTCCAGGCACCGTCGAAGAGTGCTTCTACGCTGCCATACATGCGCTCAACTGGGCGGAGCGGTACCAGGGTCCAGTCGTGATCCTGAGCGAGCACATGCTGTCGGAGCGAAACCAGAACATTCCGAAGCCCGACCTGTCCAAGGTCAACGTAGAAGGTAGGAAGACCTACCAGGGCACGAACGGCTACCACAGGTACGAGAGCTGGGAGCTCTCACCGATGCCCATTCCGGGCGGACCGGGCTCGTACGTCGCGAACGGCTCAGAGCACGACGGCATGGGTGACACCACCCACAGGCCTGAGCGCCACATCCAGATGACCACGCGCCGGTTCAGCAAGCTCGACCTGCTGAGGGACGGCACATACGAACGCGAGAACACATCGGCCAGCGTCGCGGTGATGCCGTGGGGCGGCTCCAAGGGGCCCGCACTCGGAGCGTGGCGTGAACTCATCGCAGAGGGCGCTGACCTGGGATGGTACTACACCATGTTCCTCAATCCCCTGCCAAGCGGAATGGTAGAGGAACTGCGGAGCAAGGACCTGGTGATCGTCCCTGAACTGAACTTCATGGGCCAGATGTCCGCTCATCTGAGGATGCTTGGAATCAACGCAAAGTCCATTACGCAGATCACAGGATTGCCCTTCAAGACGAAAGACCTGGTGCAAGCCATAACCGATAAGGCCGGCATCCAGCAGAAAGAGAGCGTGCCAGCATGACCTCGAAGAACCCTGAATACGATTTCAAGTGGTGCCCGGGATGCGGCGACTTTGGCGTACGACGTGCCCTGGAGGGTGCGCTCCAACTCCGAGTGTCAGAGACCGAAGCGCCCATGGAGAACAACGTGGTCGTGGCCGGCATCGGCTGCTCCGGGAACATGGTCCACATGCTCGAGAGCGATGAGCAGCCTTACGGCTTCCATGGGATACACGGACGATCCCTTCCCATCGCGATGGGCGTGAAGATGGCCCGCCCGGACCTTAACGTGGTGGTCGTCGCAGGCGATGGCGACTTCCTCGGCATCGGCTTCGAGCACATTGGGCCACAGGCGGCGCGCAACCTGAACGTGACCGCAGTGGTTATGGACAACGGCGTGTACGGTCTCACCAAGGGCCAGAGCTCGCCTACCACTGAGCTTGGCGTGGTCACCAGCTCAACGCCTTTCGGCAAGGCTGAAGAGAAGCTCAACCCGTTCCAGATGTACCTGAGCATGGGCGTCTCGTACATTGCTTCCACGATGTCGAGCCAGGTTCGCCCAATGGCCGCCATGATGTCTGAGGCGATGGACCACCCCGGTTTCGCCATCGTCCACGTCCAGTCACCATGCACCGAATACAACAATACCTACGACCTGCTGAGGGGCAACAGCCGCAAAGGCATCCCCGGGATCGCGTACGATATTCCCGAAGACTACGACGAGACAGACCCAGAAGCGGCCTTCCAGATAGCGTCGGCGCCCGGCGTTCCGCTCGGTGTAGTCTACAAGGACACCGACCGCCCAACCTTCGACCAGCGCATCGACGAGATCTCTGAGAAGGCTCCGGCGCGGCCCGTGTCGCAGCTTCTGGACAGCTTTACGATCTAAAGCAGAACTCGCAGTCCGAGTCCTCGGACTAGAAGCGATGCGTAGTTAGCTCGGCGACGAGCATCTCCAGAGCGAGTTGCTCGTCGATGGGCTTGGTCTTCAGCAGGAGATCGGTCTCCACGAGCCTGTTGTGCATGTACTCCAGGTTCTGCTGGCTCGTACGGCGCGCCTGTTGGAGCGTCTTATTCAGCACCCACCCTGACAGGCGGATGCGACGTCCTATCTGATCCTGTGCCTCTCCCCTGGCTATAAGGTCGTTTGCCATGAGCAGCAAGCGGATCTGCCTTGCAATCATGGTCATCACGTAGGCTGCCGGGTTGCCGTCGTCCATGATCCGGCCAATCAGCCGGAGAGCGATGTCGGACCTGCCGTCCATTACGGCGTCGACCGCCTGGAATATGTTCGCTTCCCGGACGTATGCAACCATCTCCCTAACGTCTTCAGATGACGCTGCCCGGTCCCCGCAGTAGAGGGCGAGCTTATGAAGCTCTGAGTCGATCAGCATCGGCTGACGACCGACAGCATCCGCCAAAACGGCACAGGCATTTCGGTCGATGTTTACTCCGATCCTGTTGGCGCGATTGGCTATCCACTCCGGCAGGTCGCGGTCGGATGGCATCCTGAACTCGCGGACCTCCGACAGCGCAGACAGTCGCCTTAGCATCGGGTTGTTCCGCGACAGCCCGCCGTCCACGAAGAGAAGGTCGGTAGTAGGCGGCAAGGAGCCGAGCTGGTCCGGCAAGCCTGACCACTCTCCGAGCGGGTCTCGGCCTTCGCCTGAGGATGATCCCCTGCGAGGCCTGCCCCGCTCAAACCTAGTGAGCAGGTCTTTGACAACGACAGTCCGGCGGTCGGTCATGAAGGGAACAGTGAAAGCTGCCGCCACCACGGAATCGGGCGTGAGGCCGTCAGCACGCAGGGTGATCTGGTTGACGTCGCGCAGGTCATCGGGGCCGGAGTTGGCCGTCAACTCGGACAGAGCCTCCTCAACCCCGACCAGGTCATCTCCGTACAGTAGCTGGATCAATGTTATCGCGCCATGGGCTGGAGTCCGGCTACTCCATTACCCGTAGTGTCGATGGAATGTCCGTCTTTCTCAGCCTGAAGACAGTGAATACCGGAGCAACTGCGACCGCTATTACACTCAATGCGATGACCGTAACGAGGCTGGCAGGATTGAACACTATCTGGAGCCCAAGATCCGGGAACGCGTTGGGCATGAGGACGTTGGCAACCCACTGCAGCATCAGGTACCCGCCGATCATCCCAAAGACTGTCGCGATGAGACCAAGCACAGCGCTCTCGGTCATCGCCATACCCAGAATCGAACGTGCCGGCAGTCCGTAGGCCAGCATTGTCGCGTGCTCGCGCCGCCTCTCGTCCATGTTGATACTTGCAGTGTTATATGCGATCAGCAGCGCCAGCAAGACGACAAAGGCCAGTATGAAACCCAGTATGCCGGTGTACTGCTCGAACTGGTCCTGGAATACCTCGCTAGATGCCGTCGCCTTCTGTACCGATGCCACACCGGGGAGACCGAACATCTCCTGTTTCAGTGTATCCACGTCGACGCCAGTTGCGGGCACTGCCAAGACGACGTTAGTCATGTCCGCTACGCCCAAAGACTCGCAGTGACGACAGTCTACGTACGCCCCGACCCTCAATGGATTGGCATGTAGTCCGACAACTTCCAGGTCGGTCTGCGCAAGACTGAACACGCCGTCGACAGACACCGTGGGGTGACTCAGGGTGACCATGTCCCTTGGGCCAACTCCGAGGTCGTCCGCGGCCTTTTCTGCGATCACGACGCCCGGACTGGACGCATCCAGAGTACCGTCCACGATCGTTGGGAGCCAGAGGTCGCTCTCGTAGTTAATGAACTCGAGGAAGACCTCGAATGCCTCTTCTCCATTCGATATCAGGCCGCCCGTACGAAATACTGTCTCGGTTTTGCCAGCACTTACCGAGCCCAGAATACTCTCAACGACAGGGGAGTCTGTCGGATAGACGGTGTCGAATGCTATCTCTACCCGATCCGGAGAGGAGCCCGCAGTTACAACCCCGACACGGTCGATAGTCTCGATGAATGAGTCGAGCATACCCAGTACAGTCACCATGACAGCGACTATCGCGCCAATTGCCAGCGCGGTCAGCAGGGTTCGGCGCGGTGCCCGGGCCACGTTTCGGAACGGTATCTGCCTAGTAGTCTGCCCCGGAATCCTGACCATAGAGAGCAGCTTGGGCATCCCGCCAGCCCGGTCAGCGAGGTGCCCCGTCCTGATTGCTTCTATAGGTGCGACCCTCACACCATTCCAGACAGGAATCGCAGTGGCGAGGAATGGCACCAGAAAGCCTATAGCGCCTGCGGCTGCGAACACGCCGAACTGGAACGGAGTCCGCCACGCAGGGAGTGGCAGGAAGTCAGAGAGATAGCTGCCAAGAGCCTCAGCAACGCCTATCCCCATCAGGATTCCGAATACCACGCCGAGCAGCGCTACCTGAGCGCTGAATAGCAGCGGTCTGAGAGCGACAAGTTGCGTGGATACCCCCAGAGCCATCGCTATGCCTATCTCTCGCCTCTGGGAGTCCACAATGCGGCTGGTTAGGTTGAAAGCGGCGAAGACCGCGCCCCCGAAGATTGCTATGGCAAGGACGGTGTTGAACTGCTGGTCACCCTCCACGTCTTCGATCATAAGCCTGATGGAAGGATCGTCGAGTCGTCGAGTGACCGTTCCACCTATCTGTCCGAAGCGTTCGCTCATGGTGTCGAACAGAGCATCTTCGTCAGCACCGGGCTCAAGTCTCAGCACCAGGTCATTGACCTTGCGGTCCATGCCGGTGAGCTGTTGAGCAGTTTCGATTGACGTGAAGACGGCAGCAAAGTTTGCCTGTGCGAGCATTCCGCCTTCAGGGGTGACGACGAAGAAGTATTCGGGCGCGAGTGACTGCCCAACGAACTCGACGGGGACTGCGCCAGCAAGGAGAGCTGAACCCTGAGGCGGCAGATCGTAGAACTTGGCGAAGTTGTGCTCGAGTGTTACGACATTGGAACCGGCGTCCGTATCGGTGAGGTTTCTGCCAACCTGAGGGTGGAGAGAATTCACATGGGGGCCGCCGGCAGTCAGGTCGACTCCCACAATCCGACCCGGAACGAGGATGGTGTCTTCAGTGGTCTCGATTGAGAGCTGCGTCGGAAGTATCAGGCGCTCCTCGGCGACCGCCACGGCACCGCTGTCGACCTCGTAGAGCGCACCAAGCAGGGCGCCTCGGTCAACGAGGTTGCCCTCGCTCAGCGCGACACGGATGTCAAACGTGTTAACCGCCGAGTAGCTGGCCTCGTTGGAAAGTCCGCGCCACACGTTCATGCTTCGCAGGCCGGAGAACAGTCCGGTGCCGACTGCGATCACGATTGCGATTGCAGCAACCTGGACCCACCTGGAACGTAGGTCTCGCCATGACCACTTGAGCCAGATCAAGGAGAGGTCTCTACGAAACTACAAGCACAGATGCCTGCAATGGTCACTGCGGGGCCTGACATTAGTTGACTCCCGATCCGACTTAAGAGCACTCGCTGCTGGACTGATAAGGGCGATTCTAGCAGACGGCTGGTCAATATGAGGCTCGCAACCAACGAGCCTCAATGACCTGACTACGGTACGAACAGCCCGTGATGCGTTAGAAGTCGATGCCGGGGATCGGGAAGTTCGGTGTCATCCCAAGTACTTCGTCGCGCACTTGAGAATGAGCTGAATCACTGTCGATGTCGTTAAGGACTCTCAGGATCAGCTCACCGACGCGGCGGCTGTCGTTCTCCTTGAAGCCCCTGCTGGTAATGGCCGCTGTGCCCAGCCGGACGCCGCTGGCTACGCGGGGAGGCTTTGGGTCATAAGGAATGGCGTTGCGATTGACGACTACATTTGCTCGTCCCAAAGCCTCTTCAGCTTGACGTCCGGTAACGTCGAGGGGCCGAAGGTCGACCAGCACCATGTGGTTGTCGGTCCCGCCTGAGACCAATCGGAGGCCGCCGTCTGTAAGAGCCTCTCCTAACGCCACGGCGTTGGCGCGGATCTGGTGCTGGTAGGCGGCAAACTCATCTGTCATGGCTTCGCCAAATGTGACTGCTTTTGCTGCCACGGCATGTTGAAGGGGTCCCCCCTGCGCGTTGGGGAAGACTGCGCGGTCCACATTTCGGGCGAGGTCTGAATCGCACAGGATCATGCCGCCTCGCGCCCCTCTGAGCGTCTTGTGGGTAGTGGACGTTATCATCTGGGCGTGGCCGACTGGCGACGGATGCTCGCCACCGGCGATCAGACCGGCGATGTGGGCGATGTCAGCCATGAGAATCGCGTCTACTTCATCAGCGATCTCACGGAATTTGTCGAACTCAATTGTGCGGGTGTACGCGGTCGCGCCACTAACGATGATCTTGGGACGGTGCTCCTGGGCGACTCGGCGTACTTCGTCGTAGTCGATAAGCTCCAACTCACGATCTACGGTGTACGGCACAAACTCGTACAGCTTGTTGGAGAAGTTGACGGGGCTGCCGTGGGTTAGATGGCCACCGTGGTCGAGACTGAGCCCCATCACGGTGTCGCCGGGCTGGATCGTTGCGAAGTAGGCGGCCATGTTGGCCTGGGCGCCTGAGTGGGGCTGCACGTTGGCATGATCCACTCCGAAGAGCTCTTTTGCACGGTCGATGGCCAGACTCTCGGCAACGTCAATGAACTCGCATCCGCCGTAGTAGCGCCTTCCGGGGTAGCCCTCCGCGTACTTGTTGGTCATCACCGAGCCCTGGGCCTCGAGGACTGCACGGCTGGCGTAGTTCTCCGAGGCGATGAGGTTAATGTTCTCTCGCTGCCTGCGAATCTCGCCTTCGATGGCCTCGGCGATCTGTGGGTCACTCTCCCGGAGCGTGGTCATTGGCTGGTTACTCCCTCTCTCATCGATGTGTGGGGGTTAGATGAATTGTATGGGTCGACCGTAGGCCGGGCAAGGTGAAAGCAGGGACCGAGGGGGATGAACCATATTTGCACGATTCTGCACAAGCTCATCTGGCACGAATTTTACTTCCACCTCCTGCTGCCATCTCTGATAGAAGGAACTCTTGATTCCCCTGTGAACCGGTTATGGCTATAATCAGTATAAGAATGTAAAGGGGGTGTCCTATGCTACGTGGCCTGTTCTATCTGATAAGCATGACCGGCATCCCGCGGATCTTATTCAGGCTGATGATGGATAGTCGGGTACCGCTAAGGCTCAAGTTGCTGCTTCCGGCAGCAGTTGCGTACATCATCCTGCCGATCGACCTTGTTCCTGACTTCATCCCGTGGGGTATTGGTAGGCTCGACGATGTCGTGGTGCTGGTGCTGGCGGGACTGATGTTCATGCTGATGGCGCCGAGGGAAGTGCTCATGGAAGCCTCCGGCTCTCCGCCGCAGGAAGGGACACGGCACGACTCTGGTAAGGGCAAAGTGATCGACGGCGAGTACAGGAGACTCGACGACGAATGAGGCAGCGCGTCTGACCACATGCAGATCACGATAATCGGACTGCCCTACAGCGGTAAGACCACCATCTTCAATGCTGCCACCAGGGGATCGGCCCAGGTCGCGCAGTATTCGTCAGCCTCCAGGCCAAACATTGGGGTCGCCAAGGTCCCGGATGCCAGGCTAGCCACGTTAACTGAGATCTATCAGCCGACCAGGACCACCCAGGCTGAGATAACCTACGTCGATCTTCCCGCTGCACCAGAAGGTCTGGGAAAGACGAGGGGAGTCTCCGGTGTGTACCTGAACCAGCTACAGACCGCCGACGCCCTGGTGATAGTCGCAAGAGGCTTCGAGGACCCCTCAGTACCTGACGGTGGCGATGGCGTCGATGCGTTTCGTGACATCGAGACCATGCTCTACGAGCTGACGTTTGCAGACCTTGAGATACTTGACCGTCGAATCGAGCGAATCGACCAGAACAGCAAGGGCACGCGGTCAGGAGATCGGGAGGCATTAGTACGGGAGCGGGCGCTGTTGTCCGTCCTGAAAGAAGGGCTCGAGTCCGGAATACCAATCCGAAATCATCGATTGAGTGCAGACGAGCACAGACGAGTTAAGGAGTTCCAGTTCCTCACCGCCAAGCCGGTTATCGTAGTTGTGAATGCGGGCGAGGACCAGGTCGACGAGATCGATGAGATCCAAAAGCGGCTGGATTCAGAGATTGAAGAAGGCGATGTGTTGGCGGCAGTCCTGATCGGTAGCCTGGAGATGGAGCTCGGCCAGATGTCCGCAGAAGACGAGGCCGAGTTCCGCGATTCACTGGCTGTGGGTGAATCGGGTCTGGACAGAATGGTGAGGCTCTCCTACCAGACGCTCGATCAGATCACTTTCTTCACGGGAGGGCCGAAGGATGTCCGCGCGTGGACTATCACGAACGGGGACTCAGCCTCCCGCGCAGCAGGAGCAATTCACTCCGACATGGAGCGAGGATTCATAAGAGCCGAGGTCGTGGCCTACGACGACCTGAAGAAGTGGGGAAGCGAGGCCGAGTCCAAGAGGCAGGGAGTGCTGCGACAGGAAGGCAAGGACTACATCGTCAACGACGGAGACGTGGTGCACGTCCTATTCAACGTATAGAGACCGGGAGGCAAGAATGAGCTACCAGTTCATCGATTACGAGGCGTCAAACGGTATCGGACGGGTACGGCTCAACAGGCCGGAGAAGCTGAACGCGTTGAGCCGTGAGCTTCAGGACGAACTCGTGGACTGCCTGGAGCGGGCCGACGACGACCCGGAAGTCCGAGTAATGACGCTGAGAGGGAACGGCAGGGCGTTCTGTGCCGGGTACGACATCACGCCACCAGCGACGCCGGAGGCACAGGCCGCGGCGCAGGAGCAGCGGGACAACATTCGCTCGGACATCCACCGGATGAAGCGCACTCCGAACACGATGAACAGCATCCTGAACCTCAGCAAGCCCGTGATCGCAGGCGTTCATGGCTACTGCATAGCTGGGGGAACAGACCTCGCGATGCACTGCGACATTATCATCGCGGCAGACGACGCACAGATCGGCTTCCCGCCGGTGCGCTCGATGGGTACGCCTCCAACCCACATGTGGACGTACATGGTGGGACCCCAGTGGGCGAAGTGGTTCCTGCTTACCGGTGAATCGGTGTCCGGGACCCGAGCCGAGGAGCTCGGGCTGGTCTGGAAGTCGGTTCCTGGAGAGGGCCTCGACGCGGCTGTCGAAGACCTCGCTCGAACGATGGCCAGGATTCCGTGGGAGCTTCTGGCGGCCAACAAGAGCATCGTCAACAAGGCGATGGACCTGATGGGTCGCACTACCCTTCAGCACATCGCGGCTGAGACGGACGCGATCGCCCACCAGGCGCCGATCGTGAAAGAGTTTAGCCGGATGGCCAGGGAAGAGGGACTGAAATCCGCGCTGGAGTGGAGGGACAGTCCGTTCAGCGACTACAGAGGCAGCAGCGACTAAGGGCTAGAGCTTAAGGAGCCTCGACAGTCGCTTGTGTCCACGGCACGGGCCGACCACAGCAAGATTGAGGCGGTCGTCAATCAGGTTCTGTGAGGCCACGCGGCAGAGGTCTTCCGTCGTCACCGCGTTGACCCGTTCCACAACGTGGTCCACGTCGAGTATCTCGCCGCGTACAATCTCCTGACTACCCATCCATGCCGAAACGGCTCGAGTGTCTTCCATTCGCAGCATGAGGCGGCCCGCCACAAGCTGCTTGGCCCGTGCTACTTCGCGCTCGTCAATCGAATCGCGGACCAAAGCAACCTGTTCGAGGATCGCGGGCACGGCTTCATAAGCGCTGGACGGGTCTACGCCTGCGGTGATGATGAACGCGCCGGTGTCACGGAAGTGCGAGACGCCACTGTGTACGTCGTAGGCCAGACCCCGATTCTCGCGCAATTCGATGAATAGCCTGCTGCTCATGCCCTCGCCCAGGATCACGCTCAGGAGATCCAGCGCATAGATGTCCGGGTCGTCGAGGGCCAAGCCGGGCAGAGCTATCGAGAGGTGGAGCTGTTCAGTCTTCCTGTACTCGAGCCTTAGCTGGGACTTCTGCTGATGGCTCACAGCGGGGGACGGAGGAGTTGGCACACCACCGGGCCAGTCCCATGACAGCCTCTCCACCTGTTCGACAACCTCAGAGTGTGGAACGCTGCCAGCCACGCTTATAACTGTGTTGGAAGGAGTGTAGTACTCGTTCATGTGCTTGACAATCATGTCTCGGTCAATGCCATCGACCGATTCGTGAGAGCCGCCAATCTCCCTACCAAGTGGGTGATCAGGCCAGAGCATCTCATCAATCAGGGAGTCAACCCGAGAGGCCGGGTAGTCGTTGATCATTGCAAGCTCTTCGTGGACGACTTGACGCTCCTTTTCCATGTCATCCTGCCTGCAAAGCGAGTTTCTGAGCATATCCAAAAGCAGGTCCATGCTCGCAAAGAAGTACGGCTGGGCAACCTTGCACCAGTAGACCGTAAGCTCCTGCTCGGTGCCGGCGTTGATCATTCCGCCGGTGGACTCGATCTGCGCGCTGATGTCGACGGGGTCGGGACGGCGTTCCGTGCCCTTGAACACCATGTGCTCGACGAAGTGTGAGACGCCGGCTCGGTCGTCAGGCTCATACCTGGAGCCGACTCCCACATAAGCAGAGATCGTCACGGACCTGGTATGAGGCATTTCACACGAGACGACACGCAGGCCGTTCGCCAGTGTTGTCTGCTCATATCGCTGCGAGGACAGTGTTTGAGTAATCATCGCCTAGATTCTAGTTAGGCGTAACTCATACCAACAAAGCACGTTTCAGGTCTATATTCATGAAAGATTCTACTGCTTAGGAGTAATCTCCACACCGGCCCGCTCCTCCTGCACCATCGCGACCGCGCCCGCGGCCAACCTGCCGAAGCCTCGATTCTGACCGTCGATGTAGCGCTGCTAGGCGATGTTGGACATCTCCATCGGGACGCGCAGGTCGCGGCCCAGTTGCGTGGCAAGTCCGACGTCCTTGGCGGCGAGGTCAAGAGCGAACCCGGGCTCGAAGTTTCGCCTGAATATGCCGTTGGGGAAGCCGTGCATCGAGTTTGTGTTTCCGGAGCTGCCCGAAACTGCTTCGTATAGGGTCTGCGCGTCTACACCCCACTTGACGCCCATCGAGAACGCCTCTGACAGCAGGACGCCTACGCTCAGTCCTACCAGATTGTTGACGATCTTGCAGACCGCGCCTGAACCGCGTTCGCCGCAGTACATGACCTTGTCGCCAATGAGATCGAGCACTGGCTTGAAGCGGTCGTAGGTGTCCCGGTCACCACCAACCATCACGCAGAGAGTGGCAGCCTCGGCGCCGGGTGTTCCACCTGACACCGGAGCATCGAGAACGTGGATACCGCTGGATTCGGCGCGTGCAGCTACTCGCTGAATGGTACTCGGGTCTGTGGTGCTGAGATCGAAAAGAGCGCTTCCCCTCGCTGCTCCACTGAGCACTCCCCCCTCGCCGGTAGTTACTTCCTCAACCACCTGCGGGGTCGGCAGCGACGTGAAAATTACCTCGCTGCCCTCCGAGGCTTCCCGGGGGCTGCCAGCCCATGTCGCTCCCAGGGACAGGACTTCGTCGGCCGCGTCCCTGTTTAGGTCGTACACCTTCATCTCGTGTCCGCCATTCAGCACGTTGCGTGCCATGTGACGGCCCATGAACCCAACACCGACAAATCCGACCTTCATGTTACGATTCCTCCACTGAACTTACCTGCGAAAAGTGATTTCGTCGCTCATGTTAACGGCCAGAGAACCGGCCAATCAACGAAAGTGCAGGAAACCCGTGACATGCGGCTGAATCGCATGAGGAAACCGATTCATCTAAACACTGCGTAACCAGAGGCAGCAGCGGGGCCAATGTGGTCTCCCTGCCAGCTTGAGAGGCTATAGGACGTACTAATGAACCACCTGTCCAGAATCACCCGCCAGCACATCACGATATTGGGGCTCATCCTGGTCGCCTTTGCGGTGATCGCGGTCGGCTGCTCGTCGAGCGATGACGATGCGACCGCACCAGAAGTTACCAGTCCGCCGCTGGCCGTGCAGGCTGCACCCACGGCGCCTCCGACAGTCGCACCTGCCCCGACGTCCCCACCTCCCACGGCCACGAGCGTCCCGAATACTCCGACACCAATGCCGGAACCCACCGCGGACGCCGCGATGTACCAGGACGCTCCCGAGCTCCAGCAGACAGGCGGGTGGGTAAACTCCGAGGAGTTCACACTTTCCGGAATGCAGGAAGAGGGCAAAGTCGTTCTTGTCGACTTCTGGACGTACACCTGCATCAACTGCATACGCACTCTGCCCTACCTGAGGGTCTGGCACGAGAAGTATGCCGACCACGGCCTGGTGATTCTCGGCGTGCATACCCCTGAGTTCAAGTTCGAGCACGAGTACGACAATGTCGTCGAGGCAGCCGGCAAGTTTGCGCTGGAGTACCCAATCGTCCAGGACAACCAGTTCGGCACCTGGAGGGCGTTCAACAACCGTTACTGGCCCGCGAAGTACCTGATCGATCACAACGGGAAGATTCGCTACTCGCACTTCGGGGAGGGCAAGTACGAAGAGACTGAGCTGATGATTCGGGACATCCTGACTGAAGCTGGCTACGACGTCAGTGAGATCACCACGGAGACGAACCCCGGGCCGCCCGTGGCTTCCGCAGCAAGGGAGGCAGAGTCCGCCTCGGAAGGGCCAACCCGTGAACTGTACGCAGGATATGAGCGCAACTACGGGACGCTGCTGTCAGGTGGTGTGCCGCCCTACGTGCTCCATGAGGAGTACTACGAGGGGCCGGACATGGAGGTCATGTACACGGACCCGGGCGAGCATCAGAACCACTTTCTGTATCTACAGGGACTGTGGCTGAACACTGCTGAGAGCCTGGTCCATGCGCGAGAGACGAGCAGTCTCGAGGACTACCTTGCGCTCATGTTCGTGGGAACCAGCGTGAACGCAGTTATGTCTCCGGGTGAAGAGACTCCATATGACGTGGTTGTCTTCCTCGATGACGCTCCGGTGCCCGAGGAGCGTGCTGGCAAAGACATCATGTACGGGCCCGACGGGAGCAGCTACGTCGAAGTAGACGAGTCGCGAATGTACTTCCTGGTCGATCAGCAGGATTTCATGAAAGGCGAGCTGCGGCTGGCATCCAATTCATCTGACTTCGAGATTTTCGCCTTCACTTTCGGTGCATACGAGGGCGGAGAGCCTGCAAGAGATTCCTAGAATGCGTTCTGTCATCCTCATAGCCTCGCTGCTGGCGCTCAGTCTGGCCTGTTCCACGCAGGCTGAGACAGTTGCGCCACCTGAAGCTGAGGTCTCCTCTCTACAGGAAGAAGAACCACTAGTTTTCGAAGCACTGATATTCGGGCCCGAGTCAGAGGACGGGCTTCAGGCCATTTTCGCGACGCCTGATCTCGGAGTTGGCAAACACAGAGTCGCGTTCGCCATGCAGTCGCAGACCGGCCTGGTCGACTCGCCCTCGGCGACGGTGCAGTCATTCTTCGAACCTGATCCTGAAGAACTCGGGGAGCCGGTACAGACATCGTTGGCGCTGTTCAGGCCGTTCCCCCTTGTCGAGCGGGGCCTCTACAGTACCAACCTGACATTCGACCGGGCTGGGGAATGGGCGATCCAGGCTACTGTGCTGGGCGAAGATGCCAGTCCGAAGCGTGCGAGACTGTTCTTCGAGGTGCCGGAGGCATCAAAGGCGCCGGCAACAGGGGATGCTGCAATCAAGAGCATCAACCGGACCGAGCGTGACGTGGAGAGTCTGGCCGAGTTAACGACTGGTTCCATGAAAGATCCCGACCTCTACCAGGTGACTATTGCTGACGCCATTGAGAGCGGCAAGCCGACCGTGATCGTCATGGCGAGTCCGGCGTTCTGCACGAACGCGGTGTGCGGACCTCAGGTCGAAGTGCTGCGGGACCTGAAGGACGAATTCCCGGGCAGCGCCAACTTCATACACATCGATCTGTACGACAACCCGGATGAGATCCAGGGAGAACTGGGCAGGGCAGTCATCTCGCCGGTGGTTCGTGAGTGGAACCTGCCCAGTACGGAGTGGTCGTTCGTCGTTGACAGCGAGGGGAAGATAGCAAGCAGGTTCGAGGGTTTCTGCACTCTCGAAGAGCTCCGGGACGCGTTGGAGTCGGTACTCTAGATCTCAGCGCCGTCGAAACTGGCTATCTCTACAAACCCATTCTCTTCGTCGTCCCAGTCGAACAACCTCGCCTCGACGACGCGGTCGGAATCTATTCCAATGACAAGCTGCCGAACGGGATAGACCGGACCATCACCCCAGGGATCGGTGGCCACTCTGCGGTCGGTATCTGAGAAGTAGGCCCTGCCGTTGGGATGAGAATGGTAGATGACCCGCGGCGGCTCAGGGTCGTCCATCGTGCTGTTCAGCTCGATCAGGTCGGCGCCGTCGATGACATAAGCGGTCTCAGCGGTGCGGTCGGGAGCCGTGGGATGGGATGCGGGTTGATAAGCGTTTACCGCGCGTCTGACCCGGGTCACGCTGTCTGATTCTCTTGGGCCAATCAGCCAGCCGCAGCACTCGTTGGGAAAGTCCTCGCGCGCGTGGCTGTATATATCTGCCAGGATATCTGCGGGTATGTTCATGGTCATGTCCGTATTGGCTGCTGCTAGTCTTCGATTATGAAGCTGAACGCTGCTGGGCAGATTACCAAGAAAACGGCATCGAATACCACGAGCAGGGGAATCCAGGTGGAGACGCCGGGGCCTATCAATCTGAATGTCGAAGCCCCGTCCGCCGAGACGGCTTCCCTGAGCAGAATGCCCGTAGCCTCTGCGGCGGCGATTATGACAGGCACAACCACGGGGAAGAAGAGCAGCGGCAGCATGACCTCCCGTGAGCGTGTGTTGACCGCCATCGCGCTGAACACGGTCCCTACTGCTGCAATCGCTACGGTAGCGAGCACCAGTACCGGGATAACGGAGTAAACAGTCAGAGGCAGGTTGAACAGCACCAGGAACAGGGGGTAGATGACCACTTCCACACCGATCATGAACAGGAAGTTGCTCAGGAATTTGCCGAAGTAGATTGCGTCACGTCCAACCGGCGCAAGCATGAGTCCCTGGAGGTTGCCGCGGGCGCTCTCGATACTGAACGAGCGGTTCAGTCCCAGCACTCCCCCAAACGTGAACGACACCCAGAGGATTCCAGGAGCGACGGTAGCAATCATTGCCGGCGTCGGATCGAGCGCGAAGTTGAAGACAACGATGACCAGCAGACCAAAAACCAGCGTGGTTACGAGGATGTCCTTGGTCCGCAGCTCCAGCAGCAGGTCCTTGGCCAGGACCGCGAAGACCACGCCGAAGTAGCTTCTCACCGATGGACACCCACGTGCTGCAGATAGGCTCGGCGGGAGGCATCGGGATTGGAGGCATCGACAGGCTCGTCGTACGCTACACGCCCCCTGGCGAGGATCGCCATCCGGTCGCCCAGGGCGACCGCGCGTTCCAGGTTGTGCGTGGTCATGATGACTGTCCGTGCCGAATCCGAGCGGCTGGCAATCACTGAATCCAGAAGAGAAAGAGCCTCCTGATCAAGGCCACTCTCGGGCTCGTCGAGCAGGAGCACCTGGGGGTCGTGCAGCAGTGCCCTCGCGATGCTAAACCTCTTCTTCATGCCGTGGGACATAGCTCCGATCCTCCTGTCGAGGTCGGGGGTCATGCCAATGAGATCTGAAACAGCGTCAACGCGTTCATCGATGCTGTCGAGACCAAACATTCTGCAGACGAATCTGAGGTTTTCACGGGCTGTGAGATCGTCGTAGAGGAGCGGATCGTGGCCAACGACGCCAATCAGGCGTCTGAGTCGAGCGCTCTGCCTTCCGAGACCGGCTCCGCCTATGCTCACGTCGCCCGCGTCGGGCTTGGTGAGCGTTGCGAGCACCCTTATCAGGGTGGTCTTGCCGGACCCATTGGGTCCGAGCAGGCTGAGTACCGTACCCCTGGGGACATCGAGATTTATCCCGCGAAGTACGGGAGTGCGTCCAAATGACTTGGTCACCCCACGGATCTGGACAGCGGCCTGCCCTTCAGCAGAGGTCATCACTCTTGCGGATCCGTGATCGGTACACGCTGGTTGGAGGTAACAGTGGTCAGTTGCTCCCACGTGTGGCGCAGCAGCAGGCGGCGGGTCTTCAGTTTGATTGGCCGTGTCATCCTAGCTATCCTTCATACGATTCCGGCCCCGGTCTTCTGCGAGACCGCGTCCCTGTAGTATAGAGGACACCAAACCCAGAGTTGTCAGTCGCAATCGAGTGAGAGAGCCAGATGCCCACAATCGAAGAACTCCAGAGGCAGTATCAGGACCTGAGCGACCTGCACAGGAAGCCAAAGTCAGAGGAAGAGATTGAGCCGGGACACCTTCTCGCTTTTGACTACGACTATCCGAATAGCGGAGCAGAGGTTGTCATCGACACTGACGAATTCACCGCTGTGTGCCCCTGGACCGACCTGCCTGACTTTGGAACGCTTGAAATCAGGTATGTGCCTGACAGGCTGTGCATAGAATTGAAGTCACTCAAGTATTACCTGCTGAGCTATGACGGCGTGGGAATTGTGCAGGAGCACGCGGCGAATCGCATTCTGAACGATCTTGTGGCGGTGTGCAGTCCCAGAAGCATGACAATCTTGTTGGACTACAAGGTCCGAGGCGGACTACACACCAAGGTCAGCGTGACTTTCGAGGAATCGAGAGATCTGGTCGATCGGTTGAGACTCAACGAATGATGGATTCCAGCTTCCCGAAGATGTCTCGGAACACCGCGTCCCTGTCCACGCGAGTGAGGACGCGGACGGGATGGCGTGCAGGGTCGAAGCTGTAGCGCAGGTCTTCGCCGAATATCGGGCTTGGGGCCAGGTGGCTGCGCGTCCAGTCTGGACTCATAAGCCAGGCGCCTACGGCCATGTCCCAGATGGGTTTGCTCCTTCCGGGGAAGTCCGACACGAAATCTCGGTATAGCCCGTACAGATAGTCACCTATCGCGCCCCGGCCCTTGACGTATCGGGCCATTTCGGGCTCGGTGGTCCTCATCATCTCAGACACCACGTATCCGACGACATGGACCACAGGAACGCCGCTGTCGAACAGGACCCTGACCGCGTGGACATCCTCGGTGAAGTTCAGGTCAGCGAACGATCCGGTCTCGTAGGGCGAGCCGCCGAGGGGTAAGACCACGACCCTGTCTACCATCTCGGGTTCCGACAAGATCGCTGAAGCGACATTGGTGAGGGCTCCGAGTGCCAGCACGTAGAGAGGCCCGTCCCTGTCGATCATGGCTCGTGCAGCAAGGTCACTGGCAGCGTCGCTGGGCACAGGTCTGTCGGGAGCGGACATGAAGCTCGCCGACCCTCGAAGGACTGGACCGACAAATTCGGCCGGCATCTTGTCCAGAAGCCTGATGATCTCCTGGTAGCTGCGCTCCATGCCCTCGCCAGGTCCTGATGTCTGAGTCCAGTCGGCATGAAACGGAGCGGCGTAGATGGCTTCAACATTGAGAACGTCGGACAGCCGCGCATGGGCTATGGCGAACTGGTCGTCTATCTCGTTGGCAGTGTCGGTGTCGATGACGACGTCGCAAGGACCGGTCGGGTGTTGAAGAAGCTGGACCAGCCTGGGCAGATCGATCTCTGGGTAGGGCATGAACTGATGACCTCGTTGTGTGCTGTATAAATCACGGCAGATTGAATATACAATGGCGCCGCTCACTCTTGGCAAGGGGCCTCAAATGACGAGGATACTGGTCACAGGAGCGGCTGGGCAGATCGGCTCAGAGCTCGTGCCAGCGCTTCGGAAGAAGTATGGGGGCGACAGTGTGGTCGCTGCGGGGCACCGCACGCCGCTACCTGACGACGTACTGGACGGCGGACATTGGATCACGCTGGACGTGACGGTCCAAGCTGATGTCGAGGCCGCGATTCGCGATCTTGGCATAGACGTGATCTACCACATGGGATCGATACTGTCTGCTCTTGCTGAGGCCAACCGACAGACTGCCCACGCAGTCAACATCAACGGGCTGTACAACCTGCTCGAGGCATC
The DNA here is from genome assembly GCA_965232905.1 of Dehalococcoidia bacterium. Lineage (GTDB taxonomy): Bacteria > Chloroflexota > Dehalococcoidia > Lucifugimonadales > UBA1123 > VXRN01. The sequence goes on along the minus strand of OZ247432.1, from coordinate 3,343,110 downwards.
TGTGTTCGCCGGTGTATCCCAGGTCAATGCTCCAAGCTCGATGGCTGCGTTCGGCCCCGACACTCCGGCCGTGGACACTCCCAACGAGACGCTGCAGAGGCCGAATACCCTCTACGGCATCTCAAAAGTGTTTGGAGAGCTACTGGGCAACTACTATTTCGAGAAGCTCGGGCTGGATGTCCGGGGACTGCGGCTTCCGGGGATCATAAGCTGGAAGACGGAGCCTACAGCCGGGACAACAGACTACGCTGTAGCTATCTTCTACGGCGCGCTCAGGGAGGGCAGGTACACCTGCTATCTGGGCCCCGACACTCGACTCCCGATGATGTACATGCCGGACTGCATCAAGGCGATCATCGACCTTGCTGAAGCCGACGTTTCGAAGCTAAAGCATCACGCGGACTTCAACGTGGCGTCGGTCAGCTTCACGCCGGATGAGCTCGCGGAGGCGATCAGGAAACGGATTCCAGATTTTGTAATCGAGTACAATATAGACCCGCTTCGACAGGGAATCGCGGACTCGTGGCCCGACTCGCTCGACGACACTACGGCCAGAGAGGAGTGGGGCTGGAGGCCAGCCTATGACCTCGACGCGATGGTGGACGACATGATCGAGAACCTCTCCGTTAAGCTGGGAGAGGGAGCGGTGTAACGACGCTTTTTTGCATGTGCAGCCTTAAGCTGCCAGGAGGCTGAGTAATGAGACTCGAAGGCAAAGTAGCCCTGATTAGCGGAGGCGCCCGAGGGATGGGAGCGGCCGAAGCGAAGCTGTTCTCGCGAGAGGGTGCGAAGGTCGTCATCGCGGACGTGTTGGAAGCCGAAGGACGCCAGACCGAGGCCGAGATCAACGAGACAGGCGGCGATGCGATATTCGTCACGCTCGACGTGACCAAGCAGTCCGACTGGGATGCCGCAATCAGCAGGACGATCGAGCAGTTCGGCAAGTTGGACGTGATCGTCAATAACGCCGGGATCGCGAGCAGGGTGTCGATAGAAGAGACAACGGTTGAAGAGTGGGACCGCATACTGGACATCAACTCCAAGGGGGTCTTCCTCGGCACCAAGGCAGCGATCACCCAGATGAAGAGCCAGGGGACGGGCGGCTCAGTGATCAACATCTCCTCAATCAGCGGCAACGTAGGACAGGACACTGTTGCCGCCGCGTACAACGCCTCCAAGGGAGCGGTGAGAATCTTCTCCAAGTCTGCTGCAGTCCAGTACGCGCCTGAAGGGATCAGAGTCAACACCATCCATCCAGGGCCGATTCAGACTCCAATGACCAGGGAAGGATGGGAAGGCGCCGAGACGTTTGGAGACGAGGAGTACGTCACCACCGAGGACGCACCACTGGGCAGATACGGCAAGCCCGAGGAGGTGGCCTACGGCGCACTCTACCTCGCTTCAGACGAGTCCTCCTACGTGACGGGTGCTGAGCTGGTTATAGACGGTGGTTACACTGCCCAGTAGCGTCGGCAGAAGATGACCAACGTCCCAGAGGTCACCCTGGAAGCCCTGATCGAGCGGTACTCGGTCATTCTGTTCGACGCGTATGGCGTGCTGGCGAACTCGGACCTCGTTATTCCGGGGGCGCGAGAGGCTATAGACCATCTCAATGAGGTCGGGAAACAGTACTTTGTGCTGACAAACGACGCCTCCGCCCTGCCGGTTACACGTGCCGCACGCTACGAGCATCTTGGACTCTCTATAGACGCCGGGCAGATTATCACGTCCGGGAGCCTGCTGAAGGGCTACTTCAGAGAGCACGATCTTCAAGGCATGCGCTGTGTGACGCTTGGGCCGGAAGACAGTGCGCGGTACGTGGAGTCTGCGGGCGGCATAGTTGTGTCCATCGACGGTGACTTCGACGCTCTGATCATCGGCGACCAGAGCGGGTTCCCATTACTTGAGACAGGGAGCATCGTTCTGACCGGGCTGTTCCGGCTCATTGACTCGGGTCGTCCTCCCAGGCTCATCCTGCCCAACCCTGACCTGATCTTCCCAAGCGGTGACGGGTTCGCTTTCGCCAGTGGAACGATTGCCCAGATGTTCGAGGGTGCGCTTTCCGTGCGATACCCGGACCGTCCGGAACTCAGGTTCACAAGGCTTGGCAAGCCGCACGCTGCCATCTTCAACGAGGCGTACAAGCGAAGCGGCACCATGGACATGGTTATGATCGGCGACACCCCTGAAACCGACATCAGGGGCGCAAACGATTTCAGGATCGCGTCGGCCCTGGTTGGGACCGGAGTGTCTACTCAGGACCTGTCAAAGCTGGCCGCTGGCGACGTTCCAACTTACGTCCTGAGGTCACCTGGCACCGGGTGGACGCCCGAATAGCTAGTTTCGGGGAGTCTCCTCGAGCTCCATGGGGTTGTAACAGGCGAGGGCGTGACCAGGCTCGACTTCGAGAAGTGGAGGACGTGGACTCGTGCGGCACTCTACGGTCGCCTTGGCGCACCGGTGCAAGAACGGGCACTGGTCGGGCGGATCGAGCATCTGCGGCGGGGCGCCAGACAGGGGCCTGAGCCTCTGGTTGACAGCGTCGAGGCGTGGCAGCGACTGGAACAGTCCCCACGTGTACGGGTGCATCGGACGCCTGTACAGCGCGGGCGTATCGGCGTACTCGACAACGTACCCGCCGTAGATAACGGCGACGTTCTCGGCCATCTGCGCGATCACACCGAGGTCGTGGGTGATCAGCATGATCGCGGTGCCATTCTCCTCCCTCAGAGTTCGCAGGCGCTGGAGCATTTCCGCCTGCAGCGTGACATCGAGGTTGGATGTGGGCTCGTCGGCGATAAGCACCCTTGGCCTCAGCGCGACTCCGATCGCCATCATCACACGCTGTGCCATTCCACCGCTTAGCTGGAATGGGTAGCGGCCGAGCATCTGTCTGGCATCCGGGATGCCCATGTTGGCGAGGAGGTCGGCGGTTACATGCTGAGCTTCACGCTTGCTCATGGCCGTATGCTCCAGCATCAGCTCCTCGACCTGGCTGCCTATAGTGATGACGGGGTTCAGGGCGGAAGCGGCATCCTGGAAGATGAGCGAAATCTGGCGCCCTCGGATGTCCCGCATCTGGTCATCGGTCAACTGGAGGAGGTCTCTGTCCCCATACATGATCTGACCGGCAACGATCTGACCCGGATAGGGAATGAGTTTCAGAATCGAAAGAGCGGTCATGGTCTTGCCGGACCCGCTCTCTCCAACCACGCCAAGGATGCTGTCCTCGTCCAAGGAAAGCGACACGCCGTTAACGGCCTTGACTATGCCTTCGTTGGTCGCGAAGTAGGTGTGGAGATTCTTGACTTCGAGTATTGGTGCCATGGGGCTTGGTACTCGGACTTCTAACCTTGCGTGGGCAGCGGCAACCCACTAACGCGATGCTGACGCTAACAGGCAGCGGCGGCCAGCACTGGATTCCGTGCCGAATCCAGCACTACCGGACTGAACCGTCCCGCTTGCAGCTCAGTTATGAAGTCGTCGAGGCAGGTAATCCGACGCTCGAACTCTGTGGCAAAGGTGCCGATGTCTTCCAGTTTGTGTGCGTCGCTGGCACCTGTTCCGGGCAGGTCGAACCACTTTGCCAGGTCGTGGCTGAAGGCGTTCTCTTCATCGAGGCCGCGACCGTTATATACTTCGACCCCGTTGACCATATCGAACACGTGGTTTCGAGAGGCCCGCTCGAGCATCTCATGGTATGCGGACTCGCTTGTATGCACGCCCTTCCTGTACGTCCTTCGGTAGGGGTGAGCGACGACCATCGCACCCTCTTCCCTATCGAGCTTGTCCTTGACGAAGGTCGCCCTGTGCATTCCGAATATGTACTTGCGAAGGCCGTACACGAGAAGGTGACCCTCTTCGGTGGTCACTTCACAACCCGGGAGGACCAGGAAGTTGTGCCTCTTCGAGAGATCATCAACTTCCCTATGGTCCCAGAAGCCGTCGTGGTCGGTTATGCACACCCCATCCAACCCTATGCTCTTAGCCTGCTCGATCAACTCATCGGCCTCGATAAAGCTGTCCACAGAGGTGGGATATGTGTGTGTATGGATGTCTATTATCAAGTGGGTAGCGTGTGCTCCATACTTCAGGCTCGATAGTAGAGTCTGTCACCCAGGGAGTGTGCAAGTCAAGCTGGAGTGTCTTGAGAACGGTCGGGCAATCGGAGATGCGCGAATCAGCTTTCGTCGATTCTTATGGACGTGACGGCGTCTCCTGGTGTGCGCGCTGTGGCGGGGTCCCTTGGAGAGATGTCGTTTACGACGTCTATACCTTCTACGACCTCACCGAAGACAGCGTGTGCGCCATCGAGGTGAGGGGTAGGTACGAAAGTGATGAAGAACTGGCTACCGTTGGTATTGGGACCGGCGTTGGCCATCGACAGTTTGCCGGGTCGGTCGTGCTTGAGGTCGGGGTGGAACTCGTCCTCAAACCTGTACCCTGGGCCACCGCGGCCTGTGCCGGTGGGATCACCACCCTGGGCCATGAAGCTGGGAATGACCCGATGGAATGTCACACCATCGTAGAAGCCTTCTCGCGCCAGGAAGACGAAGTTATTCACCGTCTTGGGCGCCTTGTCGGCGAACAGCTTGACCTTGAATTCGGTGCCGTTCTCCATCACGAACGTCGCGGTGTAAGACTTCTCCGGATCTATGGTCATCTCGGGGGCTGAACTGTACTGCTGTGTCACGGATTCTCCTTTGTCAGTCTGATCAGTCTGTAGTTGGGATTGAGTTTCTAATGGAATATGCAGGGTCTCTACTATCTGCCTGAATTCAGGCAATCTGCTCTCTATCGTTGAGACGAGATCGCTGAACGTGACGGCGACATAGCTCGAACCCGCTGACAGCAGATACTGCGCAACACCCAGCTCAAGCTGGCCGCCATCCGGCAGTGACATGGGAGCCGCATAGACCAGCTCCACTACGTCGCGGCCGCCGAAATCCAGCAGTCCGGCGTTCACCTGGCCCACACCTGGCAGCGCCGCCTCGATCTGATAAACGCTGAGCTCTGTCAGGGTCTGTAGATCGCCTGCCAGTTCACTTTCCTCCATCAGGACCGTGAAATTGGGGGCGAACTCGGCACCAGCTGGCTGTCCCTGGCGGTACCCGAATAGCTTGAAGCTTACCGATCCCTTCAGCCTGCCGAGTTGGAGTGCGAGACTCTCCGGCAGATCCGGCGACTTCGACACGAGTTCCTCAATGCTCTCGGCACTGAGATCTGCCACCATCCACGTCGGGGGAGCCGATACGCTTATCGAACCGTCTGGAAGGCTGTACGTTGTCCAGCCACTATCGAGAGTAGTCTCGATGAGCCCGGCTGCATTCGGAACGAGACCTCCGACATCCAGTTCCTTAAACTCCGTCGGCGGTTCAATACTTACCGGCGTGTTGAAGTTCGAGAATGTAATAACAGCGTCCAGCTCGACGTCACCGGACAGATCGTCCAGGGGGATCACGGACGCTGCTGCTCCACCTTCGTCCTCTACGGAGAAGTCCCCGTTGATCTCGATTCTGCGCAGGAGACTGTCTTCAACTGCGATCCACAGATCGACGCTCAGATCACCCAGACCGAGACCTGCGGACTCATCACCGACGGAGTACGAAAGCCGGTAGGCGAGCGTGCCGTCGACCTGCTCGGGACCCGAAACGGTCCCGGAGCCGTTATCTGAGAGTCCCCGGAAGTCATATATGGCGTCAGAGTCACCGAAGTCGAGCAACTGCTCAGGACCTATGAATGGGACAGCGGCGTTCCCCAAGCCCTTGGACCATTCTCCGGTTTCAGGGTCCGTGAAGTAGAAGTCATCTCCTATTGCTACGAAACTGACCTCAGTCTCAAAGAAACCAAAGTCGATGGAAGTGACCCCTTGAGAGCGATCAGGTGAAGCGTAGTCGACGACTGCATTAACTGGTATCTCCAGGGTAAGGCTTCCAGTGCCTACCGTTATGCTCGCATCCATCGTTGCGCGATAGCTGTCCAGCTCGGCCATCGCCTCCGCGCTCTCAAAAAGCAGGTCGGCAGCATCCGGGGCTGGCGCCGGTACGGCAGTGGGGGACGGTGTCAACGTGGGTTGGACAGTCGGCGCCGGAGTCGGTGATGGAACCGCCGTGGACGTGGGCGCAGGTGTGGCCGTCGGTCGTGGAGTGGAGGTAGGAGGCGGTGTCGTGGGCGCAGGAACGGGTGTTGGAGAGGGCGCAGAGACGAGTGTAACCGCCGTGGCGGTAGGCGCCGGAGACGGCTCAGGATCTGAGTCTCCACATGAGGTCAGCCCCACGACGAACAGCAGCGAGATTGCTACTAGCGTGAACGGTGCCCTTGCCAGCCAACGTAAATTGGGGCGGCAGCGCCAGACTGACATTACCACCCCAATCATGATCGATTCTCTCTGGGCCGGGTGAGCCGACTCAGCACCTTGCCCCCTACAGAACGTGGTAGAGGAGCAGGTGCTCCCGAAGCACATCGTTTGCGAAGTCGTTCTCGACGTCACGCCATACGGAGTGAATGTGGTTCGCGCCGTTCTGCCTGTTGTCGAATTCGACCACAAAGTTACCACCGTGGATGCGGTAGTAGTGCTCCTTGCCTTCCTGCACGCCTCCGCCCCATGCCCAGTGGAGACCCTCGAAGCCTTCGGCTTCCAGTCGGTCCCACTTCTGCTGGGCCATGTCGCTGCGTACCTGGTTGACGTAAACCTTGACCAGGCTGCGCAGGATATCCTTCTGCGTGTCGTTCATCTTCGACGCAGGGAGACCCTCTTCAGGGGGCAGCGAAACGCGAGAAGAGTTGTAGGTGATGATGTCGTACGGGGCTTCCCCGTAGATCGTGGCCGTTGACGACTGGCCCTTGTCGAGGCTGTTCATCAGCTCGTAAGCGAGGTCCTCACGCTGGTCCAGAATGCGCAGGCCCTTCTTCGGACCCTTCCTGACCTCAGCGGGGTTGGCCCCGAAGAAGAAAGGTGTCATGGATATGAACTTGTCTCCCCAGAGGCTGAAGTTCAGGGAGATGTGGTGCCCCTCAACGCGCCAACCCCAGGGTTCGCTGTCGCTGCCGGGATCGCCGAAGATCGTCCAATAGTAGAGGTCGGGGTCTCTGACGAAGCTCGTGATTCCCGATTCCTTCTCCAATGGACCAAGGACGGTCTCGTGCTCGATGATGAGCTTGGCCTTCTCGAACGAATCTTCGGTCAGACCGGTCTCCATCAGCGAGTAGGCGAGCTGGCGTTGGTCGTCGTCCATGTCCCTGAGAGGCAGGCCGTGCCTGTTCACGGGCGGGTAGTACCAGAAGATGCGCTCGCCGTCCATATACTCAAAAACTGTCTTGTGTTTCTGGTCTCCACTCAGGCTGTCGACAAACCTCTTTGCGGCTTTTGTCATGCCCTCGGCTGATCCATGCTTATGTGCGGTTGCCATTCAATTACCTCCTCGCATCATGGGGTGAGCATAGCATAACGGTTTTAGAGTGTCAGGTATAAACCCAGCTTGAATCGCCAACTCTCACCTAGCCGGCCCTTACGAGCTTCTGGAAGGCGCGGACGTTGTCGGGCGGTGTCTCGGTGTGGCTTATATTTGTGTGGGCGACCTCGCCCACGTAGATGCTCTTGTGGGAGTCCACGGCGATACCGTGCGGCGAGATGAACTGCCCGACATCCAGACCATAGCCGTTGCCGAGTCGTTCCAGAACTTTGCCAGACGTTGTCATGATGGCGACGCGCGGGCCGATGTTCGGCATGTTGCGGTTGACCGCCATGCCCCACCCCAGTTCGCCTACGTAGACGCGCTGGTCATCGTCGATGTAGATGGCGCAGGGCCGGTGGACGTTGGGCCACACATCTTCCAGCTTGCCCTCACGGTCGAACACCTGTATGCGGTGGTTCTCCCTGTCGCAGACGTATAGGTAGCCATCCCTGTCTGCGGCGATGTTGTGGACAATGTTGAACTGCCCCGGGTCGGTCCCCGGCTCTCCCCACGACATGATGTGCTGCCCATCGGGCGTGTATTTGTGGACACGGCTGTTGGCATAGCCGTCGGTAACGAACAGATCCCCGTTTGCGGGGTCTGTGGCGACATGGGTGCACCGATTGAACGGGTCTCCGGAGAAGGCAGGCGCTGGCTGGTCAGCAACGCCGATCGTCATCAGGACCTCACCGTCCAGCGTGCACTGCCTAACCGTGTGATCGCCGTCGTCAGTGCAGTAGAGGGTGTTGTCCGGGCCCCTGCTGACTCCGTGTGCTCGCGAGAAGAGGCCCTCCCCCCAAGACTTGATAAAGTTGCCGTCCTTATCGAAGACGACCATAGGGTGGTCCCCCCTGCTGAAGACGTAGACGTTGTCGTCATCGTCAGTGATGACACCGGCTACCTCCCGCCATCCGATGCCTGCGGGCAGGCTCTCCCATCCGACAGCCACTTCATAACCGAATTGACCTGTTCCCAGCTTTACCGTACTGACCATGAGCCTTCTCTCCTCCTCATGCAGATATGTACTCGTGCGAGCCAGTTTACAGGCTTGGGCATTGAGTTGACAGTTCCATGTCCAGGTTTGGCAGTAAAGGCGCGGTCAAGGGTGTACAATGTCGAGAATCCAGCATTCAGGGAGGATGAGATGAGCAACGGCGCGCATGGAACCATAGTGTCGATCTACCGCTGTACGGGCCACCGCGACCCAATGGAGAGCGTAGACTCGGCGGATATGACGGCTGGCTACGGTATCGAGGGAGACAGGCACGCGGTGTCGGAGGGCGTGAGGACGGCCCGCCAGGTGCTTCTAATGGACGAGGAGACGCTGGGCAAGTTCGGCCTGAGCAGTGGCGACGTCCGCGAGAACATCACGACCTCCGGGATAGACATGCACTCGATCGAAGCAGGCCAGCAGGTGGTCCTTGGAGACTCCGCAGTCGTGGAGATCACAGGCTTCTGCACTCCCTGTGCCCGGATGGACGAGATCCGGGATGGGTTGCGAGTGGAGCTTGAGGAGCAGCGCGGGATGCTGGCGACCGTTATCCAAAGCGGGTCTATTTCGGTCGGCGACGCCGTCAAGGCGCAGGAAGCGGCGGCCGTCTAGCAGGGTACCCGTAAAGAAAGAAGAGGCGCCGGAGACTGAGCTCCGGCGCCGGATGTGGGGTTTGGAAGGAGCGGGGTCTTAGTTTGGAGTGCCGGTGGATACCTCCGCCGATTCCAAAGGGGAGGAGACGACCCCGCATCCCTGAAGATGAACGGAAATCTACTAGTTGTAGATGTGCTTGCTGACCATCTCCTTGAAGTCCTTGCGGGCCTCGTCGAAGGTTGGGCCTGGGCAATCGGTACGCCTCTGGACGTTGAAGAAGTAGCTGTCCAGGGCGTCAATGCCACGTCTGCGTCCCAGCATGTTCTTTACTCTGTTTATCATTGTGTCTCTCCTTAGGTTGTGATCTGAATCATTTTGTAGAATACTGTGTTCTACAATTTCATTATCCCCCGAACATAACATCTTGTAAAGGGATAATGGGTGATAGTTACTATTTTCACAATTGATGTAAGGCGGTAATCTAATGGAAATTAGAGAACTGAGGAGCTTTTGCTCTGCGGCCCGCTACAGAAGCATCTCACGAGCAGCAGAACACTTGGGAATGGGCCAGCCCACGGTCACCACACACATCAAGAAGTTGGAGTCTGAGCTAAACACCGTTCTGTTCGACCGCGTCAAGCGTCCGATCCAGCTAACACTTGCGGGCAAGAGGCTGCAGGAGTTGGCGGTCCCTTTGGTAGAGGGACTCGATTCGCTGGTCCAGTCGACGTCCGAGGCCGAAGAGCGCGGGCCCGTGGTCCTGGTAGCTACACCGGACATAATCCCGCACACGCTGCTCAGCGTGGTGAGGATCTTCACCAAACAGCATCCCCAGATTCACCTGACGATCAGGTCGGCCCCCAGAACACTGATCATGCGGATGATCGCGGACGGCGAAGCGGACATCGGCATCGTTCAACACTACGACAGGGATGAAGCGTTCCTGTTCGAGGGACTTTTTGTGTATGAGAGGGTGCTAATTACGCCGGCAGACCACCCGCTGGCCATGCAACCCGTGGAGTCCATCGAGCAGATCGCCAAGTACCCTCTAATCATGATGACTGAAGGAACACACACACGCGACCTGCTCGAGTCCGAGTTCAAGAGGCGCGGGATCAGCTATGAGATCGTCGTCGACCTGGACAGCATGGACATGATCAAACGGTACGTGGCGCTGGGCCTGGGGATATCGGTCGGCCCACGACTTGCAATCGACCCGGAGGACAACGAAACCCTGGGTGTGATCAGCCTGGCCCATATTCTGCCAGTGGAGCAGGGCGGGATCGTGACGCTGAAGGGGAAGCAGATTTCCAAGCCGGCGGAGCAATTCATCTCCGTAATGAGAGAGTCGCTGGCGGCGGCCCGCTGAAAGCTCAGGTGGCTTTCTTCACACCGACTAGTTTGCCGATGACCAGCAGGCGGTGGTCATAGACGAGGCGTGGAACACAGGAGACCAGTGTGATTGTGGACTCCTCAGTCTCGTACAGCTGGAGTTCGTCCTGGTGCAAAACTTCGGTCCCGGTAATCTGATACAGGAACTCGTCACCCTCTTCGTTGAGTAGGCTGACGTAGACGGGGTCGCCACTGTTAACCAGCGCGGGTATCTGAGGCAGCTTCTGGAAGACGTTGCCCTCTCCCCGAATTGGGCTCTCGAGATGTCCGAACAGCCATGTGTTGCCCAGTTCACCAGGATTAGAAGTCTGCGGGATTCGTCCGACAACGTGCTTGGGTGTCTCGTACTGGCGGCTATCCCCAATGTCGATAATCGCGAGGTTCGACACGGCGGAGTCTACACCGATGCTCGGAATTCTGATGTGGCTGGCGTCAGACGCTGATCCCCTGGGCATTCCCTGAGACGAATCGATGCTGACGTAGCCATCAGGACGCAGGACCGCGCCGTATGCGTAGAGGTCTGCTCCGGCGGTAAGCGGCTTGTCCCAGTACTTGGGATGTATCTGATAGCCGGGATAGATGGCATTGTAGGCGTAGACCAGATCTGCTCCGCTTGGTTCGCCTATAGGGTCTGACGGTTCGCCGGCTTCTTCTGCCATCGCGGCCTGTGACACGTCAGGAACTGCCGGAGCGGTTGGTTCGGCTGCTGCTGCTGCCGTGACAGCGACCGAAGTTGCCAGTTCGCGTGCGGGGACTAGATCTGCGGTCGGCTGGTCCCCGACGTAAGACTGGATCTCTTTGACGGTCGTCTGTATGGGCTTGAAGCTGCCATCGGGCATCAGCGCGCCACGAACCTGGGGGACCTCCGTTGGGACGACCTCCATAGCGATGGGTCCCTGAGCGGCGGAGTTCAACTCGTCCAGATTCGTCGAGTTGTAGCGCCCAAGTACGTAGTAGATTCCAACTGCGATGACTACCAGGAGACCGACCAGCACGAGGGCAGAGCCCGCGACCAGCTTGCCAGTCATGCGCCGGTGAGTCTTCGTGTCTGAGCCTTCCATATCTATTTCCGCAGCAGTTCAGGGCGTAGGTGATGCAGATTCAGTATAGCACCGTACTTGGAGAATCATGCGTCAACCGGGCTGAAACGAAAAGCAGCCCGCGGTTGGCGGGCTGCTCTTGTCAGCAATCGTAAGCTGAACAGGCTACCTGAATCTGGGTGAGTGCATCGCTCCGTTGGCGATCGGCTCGTTCAGGTAAACGTCGCCGTTGCGAATCTTGATGTTGAACCCGCAGTCAGGATTGCTGCAGACCCAAGCCTTGTAGTGAATGGCCGCGCCCTGACTACCAAAGTCGGACAGCGGCAACAGGTTTCCTTCGGTACAAACCAAACAGCTGGGGAAGTCTCTACCCTCCACAAATACCTCCTCGAATATCCACGTTTCAGACCGCGCGAAAGTATAGCAAAGGCCCAACTGGCGAAACAAGGAGATGTCTCTGGCCAGCACCGGCTGTCTTGAGCCACATCAAGACGCGATGCTACGATACCGCGCAGCTTCACAGTCACTTCACAAATATGAAACGCTACATAGAAATAATAGAGAGGGTGGTCGGCGCGCCAGCGTTCGAGTTCACCATAATAGCGATAATCATCTTCAACGGCGCATTGCTGGGACTTGGAACTTCTCCGGCGTTGAGTGATCGTTACGGGGACTGGATCCACATTGGGAACCAGACAGCCCTGGTCATCTTCATAGCCGAAGCAATACTCAAGATGGTTGCCGCCTCTCCTCGTCTCTTCGGTTACTTCAGAGATGGCTGGAACATCTTTGATTTCCTCGTGATCGTGTTCGCACTCATTCCGGCCACCGGCCAGTTCGCGATGATCGCACGACTAGCGCGGCTGCTGAGAGTGCTGCGCCTCATCTCAACCATTCGAGACCTGCGCCTGATAGTCGCTGCGCTGGTGCGTTCGATCCCCAGCGTCGGACACGTGATGATGTTGATGAGCATCATCGTGTACATCTACGCGATCATGGGATATCACCTCTTCCACGAGAACGACCCGGAGAACTGGGGAAACCTGGGAATCTCGCTGCTGACACTATTCAACGTGATTACGCTGGAGGGCTGGACGGATGTGATGGCCAGGGCAATGGAGGCTCGCCCGCTCGCATGGATCTACTTCGTCAGCTTCGTAATTGTGGGCACGTTCGTCGTGATCAACCTGTTCATCGCGATCATCATCAACAACCTGGACGAAGCCAAGCTGGAGCGACTGCGAGAGATCGAGACACCAGTATCGAGAGAAGAGTTGATGAGAGAGATTCGCGCCACCCAGGACGCGTTGATTCGACTTGAATCTCGACTTGACCACGACCGGGATCAGAACTGATCCATTTCCCACGCAGACCAAGTATCCGGGACAGGGGCCCCCTTATTGGAATTGGAGGGGACCGCAGCCTGGCTGATTAGTCCTCAAACCGTACACGACACAGAGGAGTGTGGATGGACCCTTCGGGGTGAAGGGTGCTCTGGAAGAGAGTCACGGCCTCCACTCTGAAGGCAACTCTCCCGTGTCCCACCGATGAGGCTGTATCGACGACTCGGCGCCTGTCTGAACCGGATACCCGTTCGCGAAGCCTTGCAACCGTGATGTGCGGGTTGAAGCGGCGTCTGTCACGCCTGAATCCTGCATCCGCCAACTCATCCTCGACGCGCTCGTGAAGTTCACCCAGCCTGTCGGTGTCCCCTGAGACTCCTACCCAGAGCACTCTCGCCGACCGAGTGTTTGGGAAGGCGCCCACGTCAGCGAGGCTCAGATCAAACGGTCGAGACTGGGGTGCCGAGGCACGAATGGCGGCGATAGCATTGTGAACAGCGTCGCGCTCGATGTCTCCGAGGAAACGGAGCGTGACGTGCACTCCTCCCGGTCGGACCGCACGAACACCACGAATCTCCAGCTCGGAGACGGCTTCAATGAGACGCTGAACCTCTTCTCTCGCATCGTCGGAGAGTTCAACGGCAATGAAGCAGCGGACCTTGTCTTCACTCATGGGGCAAGACCACTCTTCAAGTAGTCAGACGTGGGTGGGTCCAGTCACTCGATGCCACCGAGCCACTGCGCAATAGCTTGCCCGATCTCTTCTGGGGAATCTTCCTGAATGAAGTGTGTGCCCTTCACGGTGACCTCGGTCTGGTTGGGCCACGTCCGGCAGAAGTCGCGCTGTGTTCCGGTCAGGATGGCGCCGGGCTCTGCGTTGATGAAGAGCTTGGGGACATCAGACCCGGACAGCCACGCGGAGTAGTCGTCTACTATTTCGACGACTTCTGGTGGCTGTCCGTCGATAGGAATCTCTCGCGGCCAGGTCAGAGTCGGCCGCCTGGACTCGCCCGGCTCCTGGAAGGGTTCTCGATAGAATGTCATCTCCTCCTCAGAGAGATCGCGAATTATGCTGCCGGGAAGGACACGTTCCACAAAGAGGTTGTCGTCAAGGATCATGGACTCTCCCGAGTAGGACCTGAACCCCTGGAAAATCCGCTTCGCAGCGGACGGCCACTGCTCCCAGGTCAGGCTCTGAACGATGGCCTCCATGTAGGCGATGCCCCCAACCCGATCTCGGTTCCGGTTGGCCCAGTGAAACGCCAGGGCCGATCCCCAGTCGTGCCCAACCAGTATGACCTTTCCTGAGAATCCAACTGCATCGAACCAGGCATCGAGATAACGTGCGTGGTCGGCGAACCTGTATGAACCGGACGGCGCACTACCCGACCAGCCCATTCCAATGAGGTCGGGAGCCAGACATCGAGCGACGCCCCTGACCTCTGCAATTACGTTCCGCCACAGGTAGGAACTGGTGGGATTGCCGTGAAGGAAGACGACCGGGCGGCCGACTCCAGTGTCGACATACGACATTCGGGAGTCGAGCACAGGAATGCGCCTTCTTGGATGTGGGTCATGCGGCAGGATTGGCATCTGATACCTCTTAGTGGTCTCTTGCGTTAGCAGCTTTAGGAGATAGAATCGGCTGATATACTCGACTGCGAATCGACGAAGTTCTGACAATGACAATCGAGGTTCCGACGTGACATCATCATTTTCTGGAAAGCCGTTGCATGGCAAGGTTTACCCGGACACTCTAACCGACCAGTTCCACGCCGTCGAAGCTGATGAGACCGTCCGAAGGTTCAGGGAATCCCGGGAGCGACTCGCCGATGTCGACCCGTACAGGCCCCTCTATCACTTCTCATCACCTGAGAACTACATGAACGACCCCAACGGTCTGTGCCAGTGGCAGGGTCGCTATCACATGTTCTACCAGTTCCGTCCGGTGGGGGTCGATCGCGTCCACTGGGGACACACGGTGAGCGACGATCTCATCCACTGGCGCGATTTTCCGATGGCGCTGTACCCCGACGTCGAGAGAGACTGCTTCAGCGGTCAGACGCTGGTTGAGGATAACCGTGTGATCGCCATCTACCACGGTACGCAGTCCGGCAACGCTATTGCCACAGCGTCCGATCCTCTGCTGCTGAACTGGGAGAAGCATCCAAACAATCCGGTCATTCCAGGCACTAATCAGGGTGAAGGTGACGCAGGATACCGGGTGTTCGACCCGTGTATCTGGAAAGAAGGCGACGGTTACTACTCGATCTCGGGCACCTATCAAGACGGTGAGCGTGGATTTGACGCTGTTGGCGTCGACCACCTGTTCAGGTCCAGGGATCTTTCAGAGTGGGAGTATCTGGGGCCCCTGATGGAGGATGCCTTCTTCGCAGAACCAGGCGAAGACGCGGCAGTCCCCAATTTCTGGCCGATCGGCAACGACAGGCACATGCTCCTGCTGTTCAGCCACAAGCGGGCCGGACGCTACTACATCGGCCGGTATGACAGCACCACACATCGTTTCACGCCTGAGACGCACGGGCGAATGAACTATGGCCCGTGGGTTGTGGGCAGCCTGCACGCTCCATCGGCGACGATAGACGACTCAGGCCGGTACCTGGGTATATTCAACCTCCACAAGGGTCGGGATACGGATGAGACCGACGAGATGATGACCCTGCCACGCCACTACTGGCTGGATTCGGCCAACACACTGCTGATGTCGCCGGTTAGCGAGGTTGAATCGCTGAGGTCTGACCATAGCTCTGTGGGAGCAACAGAGATCAACGCGAACAGCGAGATCGTTCTGGACGACATCGGGGGCAAGTCGATCGAACTCAGGGCGACCATTGACCCCGGTTCAGCGAGGGAGGTGGGACTCTATGTCCTACGCTCACCGGATGGATCGGAGAGAACGCGGGTATCCCTCTACCCGAACGATCACAGGCGGTTCGACACCAGCTCCCTCCAGGTAGACGTGTCCGAGTCGTCCACGAGAAGTGACGTCTGGGCGCGTTCAGCCGAGATTGGCCCCCTGGCGCTGGCTCAAGACCAACCGCTCGAACTCCGGGTATTCATTGACCGGAGCGTCATCGAGGTGTTCGCGAACGACAGGCAGTGCCTTACGGTGCGGGTGTACCCCGACCACGAGTACAGCGGAGGCGTTTCGCTCTTCGCAAGGGGAGGCGATGCCAGGCTGATCTCCCTGGACTGCTGGCAGATGCGGAGCATCTGGCCTGAGTTAGCCCGGTTCGAGGGCGAGTGACCCAGTCAAGCTGCGAATTGACTATCACACACTTCTGCAATAATCTCTCTTTAGCTTAGATAGATTGAACAGTGAGGTAGAGCGATGGTAGTGAGCACCAGGACTGACACGGACCTGATTGCCCATCTTCTGCGGCGGGCAGCTTTTGGGGGAACTCGCAACGAGATAGACAGGTGGGCGGAACGTGGCTATGAGGCCGCCGTAGATGAGCTCATCAACCCCTCTGAGCCGGAGTGGGCTGAAGTCTTCCTCGCCAGGCGATTCCATTTCGAGCAGTCCGGGATGCTGACTCCCCAGGGAGGACCCGCACACTGGCTGTACCGGATGATCACGACCAAGGCGCCCCTTCACGAGAAGATCGCGCTGTTCTGGCACGGAATCTTCGCCACTGGATACCCGAAGGTCATTCACGGCAAGGCGCTGTCCGACCAGATCAGGACGTTCAGGCTGCACGGTATGGGCCGATTCGACGATCTGCTCCTGGAGCTTGCCAAGGACCCGGCGATGATCGTGTGGCTGGACAACCAGGACAACCACAAAGACGCGATCAACGAGAACTGGGGCCGAGAGCTCCTGGAGCTCTTCTCGATGGGAGTCGGCAACTACTCAGAAGACGACATCAAGGAGTGCGCACGGGCGTTCACGGGCTGGACGCTGGGCAACACCGAATACATGGTGCTGCGATCGATGCGGGACTCGGACTGGCCGTACGGCCGCATCGCCTGGCACTTCGAGTTCAGAGAAGACGACCATGACGACGGCGAAAAGAGCTTCCTTGGTCACACAGGCAACCTGGACGGCGAAGACATAATCAGGATCATCTGCGAGCAGGGGGCGACTGCTCGGTTCCTCGCGAGGCACATGTACCACTTCTTTGTAGCCGATGAGCCGCCGGTACCCTCGTGGCCGTACACACCGCCAAGGAATCCCGAAGCAGTCGACCTCCTCGCGCAGGCATACATCGACAGCGACCACAGCGTCAAGGCCATGCTGGAGGCGCTGCTCAACGCGGACTTCTTCAAGTCCGAGGACATTCGTTACGAGAAGGTCAAGGGACCGGCTGAGTTCGTCACGGGTGTGTTAAGGCTCACGAACGAGTTCGACCGTCCCAGGCGCGAGATCATCGACAGGTACTTCCAGACGAACTTCATGGGACAGATGTTGACGAATCCGCCGAGCGTCGAGGGTTGGCACCAAGGCGTGGAGTGGGTAGATACGGGAACCCTGATTGAGCGCATCAACTTTGCATCCGAGCAGCTAGGAGATGAGTCCAAGGCAGGTGTGCGCAACATGGTCGACTCGATCATGAGCGCCGATCCCGACCCGTCACCTGATGACCTGGTCGATCTGTGTCTCGAGAATCTGGGAGCGATCTCAATCTCGGGCGAAACGCGAAGTGTGATTCGCAAGCGAGCGGAGATGGGCGAGCACTCCAGGAACAAGGTAATAGAGATGCTCAGATTGACCGCCGCGACGCACGACTTCCAGAGGGCCTGATCCGATCGGGCCGACGCCCTATTTGGACTTCGGCAAAACACGCATCAACAGAAAGTAGGACCAGAGGAGACCCCATTGGTTGCCAGTGCAGCACGTACAGAGTCCGGGATTCTCGAGTACAGCATTACCGTAGGGATGTCTGTGATGGAGGGGCGTGGCTTCTACTACCCTGTGGACACGCTCCCCACGTCTCACGGGCGTCTGTATGTCGTCAACCGGTCGGTAGACGGCGTAGAACGGGGCGTGCGCGTGACAATGTGTGACATCAACAGCGAGTACTACGGCACGTTCGGAGCTGCGGGCGATGGCGACGGCCAGTTCGTCCAAGCATGTGGGATTGCCGAGGACAGCCAGGGAAGAGTCTACATCGCCGACGAGTACGCGAACCGAGTTTCGGTGTTCGACCTCGATGGCAACTTCCTGAGGAACTGGGGTATGACCGGCAGCGCCGAGGGCGAGCTTGATGGCCCGTCAAGTGTGGCGATCGGCCCCAATGACACTGTCTACGTTTCAGACACCCACAACCACCGCGTGCAGAGATTCACCGCAAGTGGCGCCTCGATCGACAGCTTTGGTTCCGCAGGTACGGGGGACGGCGAATTTGATCTGCCATGGGGGCTGACGGTGTCGCCCGACGGCGACGTTTATGTCGCTGACTGGGGAAACGACAGGGTCCAGAGGTTTACGGCGACCGGAGACTTTGTCGCGACCTATGGCTCCTCAGGGAGGGGCGATGGTGAGCTACGACGACCGTCAAGCGTGGCAGTTGACGACAGAGGCTTGGTCTACGTCGCAGACTGGGGAAACGAGCGCGTGCAGGTCTTCGGTCCTGACGGGGAGTTTCTCCAGAAGCTCCGTGGGCAAGCCACAGAGTCGGAGTGGGCCAAGATTTTCCTAGGTGTAAACAAGGAAGAGGCTGCGGCCAGGAGCCGCGCCAATCTGGAACCCGAAATCGAGCTATACGACCCGGACGATCCCCACGAGGAGTCGTCCCACTTCGAGAAGCTGTTCTGGTCTCCTGTGTCCGTGAAGCTGGACGGCGAAGGAAAGCTGTACGTCACGGAAAGTAACCGCCACCGCATCCAGATCTACCAGCAGGTAACGTAGTCCCGTATCAGAGTACGGGGTGACGGAGGCGATGTCGCTCACCGGCAGCTATGACGCCGTGGTAATCGGTGGAGGTCCGGGCGGTAGCACGGCTGCCACACTGCTTGCCAGGAGGGGTTGGCGGGTCGCGCTGCTCGAGCGCGAGCGCTTCCCACGTCCCCACGTCGGAGAGTCACTTCTTCCCGCCTCCATGCCTGTGCTGGAAGAGCTGGGCGTACTCGACAAAGTGGAGGCGGCAGGATTCCCCAGGAAGTGGGGCGCGACAATGCTCTGGGGCCGCGAGCCCGAGCCCTGGAGCTGGTACTTCAAAGAGACAAACCGGACGTATCCGCACGCCTACCAGGTGTGGCGTCCTGCCTTCGACAAGATCCTCCTGGACAATGCGCGCGCTTGTGGAGTTCACGTCTGTGAAGGCCACCGAGTTACGGGCGTAGATGTCGGTGCGAGTCAGGTCAATACGCTGAACTATCGCACCGACTCCGGTTCCAATGGAACGGTCGAAGCTGAATGGATAGTAGACGCAAGTGGGCAGTCAGCCATCCTGGGACGTGCACTCGGGCTGCGTCAGTGGGACGAGCGTTTTCGGAACATGGCGGTCTTTGGCTACTTCGAGGGATCGGAGCGGCTGACGGAGCCGGACGAGAGCAACATCCTCATCGAGTCGTACACGGATGGCTGGGTGTGGAACATTCCACTATGGAAAGGCCAAAGTAGTGTCGGAATTGTCGTCGACTCTGAACAGGGCGCGTCAGGGATTGCCAAGTACGGCGTCAACGGGTACTTCACAAAGCAGCTAGGCATTACGTCGCTGAGCAGGAAAATGCTTTCGAGCGCACATCTGACAGATGGGCCGCACGTGGTCAAGGACTGGTCTTACACATCTTCTGAGACC
Source organism: Dehalococcoidia bacterium (assembly GCA_965232905.1). Lineage (GTDB taxonomy): Bacteria > Chloroflexota > Dehalococcoidia > Lucifugimonadales > UBA1123 > VXRN01. Next base: position 3,323,532 of record OZ247432.1, on the reverse strand, counting down.
GTTGGCGATGGGTGGATTCTGGTTGGCGATGCCGCCTGCTTCGTCGATCCGCTCTTCTCGTCAGGAGTACACCTGGCGATGATGTCGGCTGTCATGGCCGCCGCCTACCTGGACGCATGCCGTAGCGATCCTTCCATGCGAGGCCCGGCGGCCCGTGTGTACCAGGACTTGTACCACACTGAGTACAACCACTTCCGAGAGCTGGCAGCCCTTTTCTACGCTAGCAACAGGACAGTTGAGTCCTACTTCTGGGAGAGTCGCCGGATTCTTGGAGAGCCGGAGGACGAGGAAGCTCGGAAGTCGTTCGTCCGTGCTGTTGCCGGACAATCGGCAAGAGGGTACGAGCGGGCTGTGCTGTCGAAGGGGGCACTGCCGGAGGAGTTCAGCAGTTCCGTCCGGACGCTGGAATCGGAGAGACACGACAAGACCAGGGACTTCGATGTGGGAACGGTAATCGACGACGTTCCGGTATTGGCCCGAGGCTCGACCGTTGATCGAAGACCCATCTTCGCAGAGGGGCAGTTTCAGTGGAGTGACGTGCTCGTCAGTCCGCAGCGCCCTGAAGGTGTTCCGGTCAGCCCGTTCGTAGCCAGTCTCATCTCGGATATAGATGGCCACATTAGCGTGCGCCAGATCGTGGAGCGAAATGCTGCCAGGGTGTCCGGGCAGTCGGATGACGATGGAATTGCGCAGGCCATCCTGAGTACGCTGAAGATCCTGACGGTCGATGGGCTGATCGAGAATCAGGCTCGCAGACCACGAATCTGAAGCTGGCGGTTGAGTGATGGGCCACTATCGGCACCTGCTACAATTCGCCGTGGAGTTGATTCACGCCATTGCATCCTTTGCACACCCCTGCGTCGGAGAGTGATCCGACCACAGAGCTTGAAGAGTTGCGAGCGTCTGCGCTTGGTCTTCTGGATTTTGATGAGATTCGCCTACGGCTCGCTGACCAGACGACGTTTCACGAGGCGCGAAGACTTGCGCTTGACGTAAAGCCGTCATTCGACCCATTTGAAGTGGGACGACTCCAGGAAGAGACCGCCGACGCATGCGCGCTGCTCGAAGAGGTCGGCGACCTGAGCCTTGATTCAGACTCGGACACCACCGAACTCGTAACCCGAGCCGGCCTAGGGGGCATTCTCAGCGGCGGCGAGCTGCTTGCAGTTGCCGGCTCGCTGGAAGTCCACAGCAGGGCACGGAACTCAATCTCAAGGGCCGGTCGTGTCGCGCCCCTAATGGCGGACCTGGCCAGCCTGATCCCCGATCTCAGAGAGCTTCGCCGGCAGATTCGCTCGAAGATCAACATCAGGGGCGACGTCGCGGACGACGCCACCCCGTCTCTGCGAGCGCTGCGCGGCCAGGTGAGGTCCGCCCAAGAGCGCGTCACTGAGGCCCTCCAGAGGTTCATCAGCTCCAACACCGGCAGGGACGCGCTCCAGGAGCCGATCATCTCCGTACGGGGAGACAGGCTCGTAGTGCCCGTGAGGGCAGACAGGCGGCACCGTGTGGCTGGGATCGTCCACGATGCCTCGAATACCGGGGCTACGGTCTTCGTTGAGCCGTTTACAACCGTGGAGCTGTGCAACGACTGGAGAGAGCTGGCCCTGGAAGAGGAGCGAGAGGTAACCCGTGTGCTGCGCGACCTCTCGACTCTGGTCGGCGCAGTCGCTGACGACATCAGAATCGCCAACCGGACCACCGCAAAGCTCGACCTGACGCTCGCTCGTGCCAGGTACAGTATTCGGCTGCACGCGGTCACCCCGGCCACGGCCGCGCCTGGACAACGACTCCGGCTCATCCGAGCCAGGCACCCGCTGCTGGACGATGACGTGGTTCCCCTGACGGCCCACATTGGGCCGGAATGGTCGGCGCTCGTGATAACCGGTCCCAACACCGGCGGAAAGACGGTCGCGATGAAGACGGTGGGACTGGCGGCGCTGATGCACCAGTCGGGACTGAGAGTTCCCGCCGACGAGGGGAGCGCATTGCCGGTCTTTGACGGCGTGTTTGCGGACATCGGCGACCAACAGAGCATCTCGGACTCGGTTTCGACGTTTGGATCTCACATTCAGAACGTCGTGAAGATTCTCCGCCATGCGGGGCCGCAGTCGCTCGTTCTCCTCGACGAGCTGGGGACAAGCACCGATCCTGAAGAGGGCTCAGCCCTGGCGAAGGCGGTGATTTCCCACCTCGCTGAAAAGGGAGCGGCGACGATCGTGACAACCCACCACAGGAATGTGGCCGCGTTCGCCGACGCGTCCGACGCCCTGATGAACGCCAGCTTCCAGCTCGACCCGGACACGCTGACGCCCACATACGAAATGACCATTGGTACGCCGGGCCGGAGCTACGCGATGGCGGTTGCGGAGCGCCTGGGGCTGCCGAGTGACATCCTCGAAGAGGCTCGCAGCCTGATCGAGCCGCAGCACCTGCTTTTCGAGGACTGGTTGACCGAACTCCAGCGGGAGCGACAGCAGCTCCTGACGAACGTCGAGGAGGCTTCGAAGGCAAGGGCCGAGGTGGAGTCGCTCCGGGAAGAGTTGGAGAAGCAGGTCGACTTTCTCGTAAATCACAGGGACGACATGATGGAGGCAACCCGGAGAAACGCGCTTCAGCGGTTCCAGGAGATAAGTCGACGACTGGACGGCGCCGAGGCATCGCTGCGATGGGGAGTTCCAACGGTAGCGGGCGGCAGCCCTCCGCCGACGCACGATAGGGTGGAGCGAATTCGCCGCGACCTTGCCTCGGTCGAAGTCCCGGAGAGAGCGCCAGTACAGCGGGTGCAGCCTGTGTCTCGCCCACTGCAAGTGGGCGACAGGGTGTTTATCAGGGGTATGAACCTCACCGGGGAGATCGTCGAGATAAACCGCCAGAGTGACGAGGCGGAGGTCAGCATAGGCAGAGTGCGCGTGAACGTGGACCTTCACAGGCTGTCGCGAGTAGATGGCGAGCAGGATGAGGACCCGGATCCGGAGACCCCTCGTGTAACAACAGACGTCTCGCCGCCGATGCTAAGCAGCGAACTGGACATCCGTGGGATGCGGGCAGCGGACGCGCAGGTCAATCTTGACGAGTTCTTGGACCGTGCCATACTCGATGGAGTCTCTAAGTTGAGGGTTATCCATGGGCGCGGGTCAGGCGTGCTCAGGAACGTTGTCAGGGACCACCTCCGTTACCATCGTTCAGTCAGCGACTTCGGGCCAGAGCCCAGGGAGCGCGGCGGTAATGGCGCGACCTGGGTCCAGATGGCTTAGACGAAGACGAACGTGTCCCTGATTCAGGTCGCCGTCACTCTCGGAATTCTGATCGGCGTCGCGTGTGCCGATACGAGCGAACCGATCGGACCGGCTGTCACAATAGGCGACTCACGTTTCGAGGTGGAGATTGCGGCGACATCCCAGCAGCGCAGTCGAGGACTGTCCGGCCGGGAGAGTCTTCCGGAATCCGGGGGCATGCTCTTCGTCTATGATTCAGCCAGAACACCCAGCTTTTGGATGAAGGAGATGCTGATTCCATTGGACTTTGTGTGGATTGGTGAAGATTGCAGCGTCGTGGACCTGCTTGCCGATGTGCCACCTCCGCCACCGGGAACGTCATCCGGGTCGCTTCCGACCTACCGGCCCAACAGTCCGGTCAGGTATGTGCTGGAGATCAACGCCGGGAAAGTCGCCGAACAGGGAATTGAAGTCGGCGATCCTGTGAGATTCCAGGACATCGCCGTGTCCGGCGCGGGCTGTCAATGAGCGAACATGCTCTCAGAATAGTCTTCATGGGCACTCCCGCGTTCGCAGTGCCGTCCCTGGATGCCCTGCTCAGTCGTGGGCACGATATCGTTGGCGTGTTTACCCAGCCGGATAGGCGCGCCGGCAGAGGTCGAAGGCTCAGGGCATCCCCGGTGAAGGAGTTCGCCGAGATGCACGGGCTGCCAGTCTTTCAACCGTCGTCCCTCAGAAGTGACGCAGAATCCTGTGCCAAGATCGCCGATATGAAGCCGGACGCCATCGTTGTGGCCGCCTACGGACTCTTTCTTCCGAACGTGGTGCTAGAGACCCCCGAGTTTGGTTGCCTGAATATCCATCCATCTCTGCTGCCGAAGTACCGGGGTCCTTCGCCGGTCATCTCGGCGATCCTTGAAGGGGAGGAAACGAGCGGCGTCACCATCATGCTTCTCGACGAGGGAATGGACACTGGTCCCATTCTGGCTCAGAAGGCGGCGGATATAGGCAATGAGGAGACCTCCGACGAGTTGACCCTCCGCCTGTTCGATCTGGGAGCCGACCTCTTGGTAAAGACGCTTGACGACTGGACAAGTGGGAAGATCGATCCGTTGAGCCAAAACGACGATGAGGCGACGATCACGCGACTGTTGAAACGAGAAGACGGCCTTTTGGACTGGTCAGAGTCCGCAAGTGAAATTGAACGTCGGATCCGGGCGTTTACTCCATGGCCCGGCACATTTACCACATGGGACGGCAGGACGTTGAAGGTGCTGAGTGGGAGAGCCACATCGAAAGACAGTGGGGCTGTTCCCGGGACCGTGCTCGACTGTGAAGGTGGTCGAGTCGCAGTTGCGACCGGATCGGGTGCCCTGGAACTGCTGGAAGTGCAGATAGAGGGTCGTGCCAGGTCCAAAGCCGCCGACTTCGCACGGGGGCAGCGTGACTTTATCGGCTCCATACTCGGGGCCTGATGCTACAATTCGACTCCACGAGAGAACTGACAAGGAAATACCGATAGGAGCGCATTGATGGACAAGGCACTCGCCGGAGTGAAAATCGTAGATCTGAGCCGGGTGCAGGCTGGGCCATCGTGCGCGCAGCTCCTGGGCTTCCTGGGAGCAGATGTCATCAAGGTTGAGGACACCACTGGCGGTGACAGCACGCGCTGGGAACTCGCCGCGCGAGACGATCAGGACAGCGTCTACTTCACAATCTTCAACGGCAACAAGCGGGCCATCACTCTGAACCTCAAGACCGAGAGGGGACAGGAGATTTTCGCGAAGCTGGTTGAGTGGGCGGATGTAGTCCTGGAGAACTTTTCGAAGGGTGTGATGGAGCGCCTGGGGTTCAGCTACGATCACCTAAAGGAGATCAACCCGCGTGTAATCTACGCAACGATAAAAGGGTTCGGCACGTGGGGGCCGTACTCGGACTACAAGTCCTACGAGTTAGCCGCGCAGGCTACGGCTGGGCTGATGGCGGTCACGGGGTACCCGGACGGCCCTCCGATGTCTGTAGGGGTCGGCGCGGGCGACTCCGGCACCGGGCTCCACATGGCGATTGGGATCCTGGCCGCGCTCAGACAGCGAGACAACACTGGAGAGGGTCAGAAGGTCGAAGTGTCCATGCAGGACGGCGTGCTGAACCTCATGCGCATCAGCATGATCCATCCTCTGGGCAAGGGCGAGTGGGGAGGCCGACCAGGCACGCGAGGCTGGAGCGGCGTTCCGCAGGTGTTCAGGTGCGCTCCCGGCGGCCCGGACGACTACGTAATGATTAACGTCCGTGGAGCGATGCTGGAGCTGATTCTAGCGATTATCGGACGAGAAGACCTGCTGACGGACGAACGCTACTCAGAGGCAGAGTTCCAGGGACAGCATGCGGACGAGATAATGGAAATCATCGAGGAGTGGACCATGCAGCGCTCCAAGATGGAGGTGTTCGAGATACTGGCGGCAGCAGGCGCATGGTGCGGACCGGTGTTCACGCCACTGGAAGTCCTCGAGAACGAGCACCTCGAAGCGCGGGAAATGCTGGTGACGGTGGAGGACTCAGACCGGGGCGACTACCGGATGATCGGCTGTCCAGTGAAGCTGGAGAAGTCACCCGTCACGGTCGAGGCTGCACCCCAATACTCGGAGCACACGGACGCGATCCTGACCGAGATGTTCGGTGTGTCGGCGGAGGAGCTGCCGGCGCTTCGTGAGCAGGGAGTGATCGTTTAGGGGCGTTTTACTCTGGTAGGTTCGCCAACCCTGGGTTCCGGCCTTCGCCAGATCGACGATATGGTTGAAAATGCCTCGTTTGTCTATGTTGATCCGAGACGGCGTTAGGTCGTCACACGCTCTTTAATCTCATCCAGGACTGAAATGGTCTCATCGACCAGGTCGGCCATGATGTCTGCTGCCGGGCGCGCCTCGTTGACCATACCGGCCCCCTGCCCTGCTGGGTTGAATACGAGGTCGTAACGCCGGGCCTTCTCGGCTGCCTGGTTGAACGTCGACATGAGAACGCCCTGGAGCGGCATGTCGAGCGGCTCAAGTCCCGATCCGGCCCATGCCTGGACGATCGGGCCCTGGTACTGGCGTGCGGTCTTCCCCGTGAATGACCTTGAAATCTGGAAGTCCTCGGAGCGACCTCGGATGATGGACTGCTGCTGAGGCGCGTATATGCCGCACTCCTTGGCCGCGAGGAACGCGGTTCCCAGCCAGGCTCCCTCGGCGCCCAATGCCAGAGATGCGGCAATGCCGCGGCCATTTGCTATGCCCCCGGCTGCAACGACCGGCTTGGGTGATATCGCATCGACGATCTGCGGCACCAGCGGCATGGTGGCGATACGTCCAGTGTGTCCGCCAGCCTCGGTGCCCTGCGCGACAACTATGTCCACTCCGGCTGCAATCTGTCGCTGGGCGTTGCGGACACTGCCCGCGAGTCCCATCACAATCACACCTTTGTCATGGGCCTGAGGGACCATCCAGCCGGGGTCACCAAGGGCTGCGGCGAAGACCTGGACATCCTCTTCGAGGATCATGTCGACCTGGCTCCGGGCGAGGGCGATTCCGATCTCCTTCGGAGGCGGGGGCGGCTCGACACGGTCTAGTCCGAACTCGGCCATGAGTGTGTCGACGAACTCCGCGTGTCGGGGGTACTGCCTCCGCACGGCGTCAACCTCCGACTCCTGCTCTCCTCCCCTGCTGTCGCGCTCGACAGCGCCTGTGACAACGGGAAGCAGCAGGTCAACTCCGAACGGCTTGTCTGTAAGCTCACGGACCTTGCGAATGCGCTGTCGTAGCTCATCAACCTGGATTCCAGAGCCACCCATAACGCCCAGCCCACCGGCGTTCGACACAGCGGCGACAAGCTCAGGAGGGGTCCACCTGCCGCCCATTCCAGCCAGGCAGATGGGGTATTCGACATTCAGGAGATCGCAGAGTGCGGTCTTGAGGACTGGTCGGGACATACTTCGCTCCATGGATGTGCAGGATCAGCGGAATTGTAGGTTTGGATTCAGAGGGGTGTCAATCGTGAAACGAGGCGCTCAGATCTCCCGGTACTTGACCATTCGATACGTCGCCAGGACTGCCGCGAAGATGTTGGCGGCCACAGATGACGCTATAAGCATGCTATAGAGGGCGTCGGACACGTCTATGACCGGAAGACGCAGCACTCCGAAGAACAGGCCGTAGTAAGTCTTGATACCCTTCACCAGCATGAACACGTACGGGAAAGCGACGGCCATACACAGAATCAGGAGCGCGAACAGCCACTTGACCCGTCGCGGACTCTCCGCGTTGTACCACAGAAGGGCCGTTATGAGTCCGGACGGAACCCCCACCACCAATGCCAAGACTGCAACAAATGTAGTTCCCGTAAGCGCTGGACCGTGGACATACGACCATATCGCCAGCCAGACAATAAACCCGCTAACGGTGGAACAGGCCAGCCCAAGCAAGCCTCGCGCCAGAAGAACGAGGCCGATGTCTCCGCCTTCCCGTATCATGGCGTCCAGAAAGTTTCGAGCCGTGCGGAGCATCGTCAATCTAGTTGCTGCCACATGCACGTGTCTTGCATCTTCTTCATTCAATTTACTCTCAGTTTCCAATCAGTTGCTGCCCCATGCTAGTTGCTACTCGAGCGGCAAGCTAATTGTTCGGGGGATTTTCGCAGTATTTCGGCATCCTCACACTTGACAAATTGTTCGATAGCCTACACTATGAGTCGTCAATAATGGGAAAAAGTTTCTCGGAGGTTTCGAAGGAGATTGAGCTTATGCGTTCTTTAGGAAAGATAAGCGCGTTTGCGCTGGCCATGCTTCTAATGGCTGCACTGCTAACGATAGCATGTAGCGCTGAGGAAGAAGAGCCTGCGCCAGCTGCACCAGCACCTGCGCCCGCCGCTCCAACAGCGGCGCCAGCCGCACCTGCGCCCGCCGCTGCCCCAACACAGGCACCGGCGGCCCCGGTCGCCCAGCCGACTGCCGCCGCGCCGGCCGCGCCTGCGATGGCTATGAATAGGGACATAACGATCACGATGGCGATCCCTGAAGTTGCGGAACAGTTCGGCGACTTCGAGGTTCAGACCTACGGAGGAAGCCCGGGCGAAATCCAGATGGGCTTCTTCGACCAGTTGCTGGTCCACAACGGGGTTGATCCCCTCACGCCGTTCGCGGCTGAGTCATGGAGCATCAACGAGGCTGGCACCGAGCTTACCCTGGTAATCCGCGACGACCTCAAGGTCAACACTCCTGAGGCATTCGCGGGCCAGGACTTTGGGTACATCACCGCGCACGACGTGGCCTGGAACATGAACCGGCAGAACGCCGTGGTGAACCCCAGCCTGGGCGCCGCGATTGGCGCGCAGCTCGGCGGCACCTTCGGCCCGGCCGAGGCAATCGACGACTACACCGTGAAGGCTCCGCTGGTAACAGACATCTTCTGGGGCATACCGATCAGCGAGTTCGACATCAACGACACGACCGTTCGCCTGGACAGCAAGACCGCCTTCGATACGCTTGGCGCCGATGCTGTCAAGCTGGTCCCGATCGGCTCAGGCCCGTTCACCATGGGCACGTGGACACCCAACTCCAAGGGCGAAGTCATTGCGATTCCAGGCGACCACTGGTCTGAAAACTGGCCTGGTGGGGACAAGTCTGACACGCCCCTATACGGCAAGTTCGTAGTTGTGCAGGCCCCCGAAATCACGACTCGCATGGCGATGATGGAAACTGGCGAGGCGGACATCGGCTCGATCGACTTCGCTCGCCTGCGGGAGCTGGAAAGCAAGGGCCTGAAGTTCGTCACCACCATGTCGGACAAGGACACGATGACGCTCAGCGCCATCTGGCCCGGCAACCTGTGGACGGACGTAAACGCGAAGACCGAAGAGGCAATTGAGCCTTGGCTGTCTTCGGTCTACGAAGAGGACCACGCATGGATAGGCTGCCCGTGGGGAGACCAGTGCCCATACACGGACACCAACAACCCTGACGGCATGAGTGACATGGAGCAGGCCCGCCTCGTACGCTGGGCGCTGTCCCATGCTATAGACCGCCAGGCGATCGTGGACGTTCTGCAGGCCGGCCTCGGCACGCCGATCTACCTCGAGCTGATGGGTCCGAAGTTCCCCGGCTGGCGCCCCGAGCGCACGGTTAACGCCAGTATGATCAAGGAAGCCCATGAGAAGTACAGCGGCGACATGACCGAGGACGTTCTCGGTCCTGGCACCGAGTGGATTGAGTACAGCGAGTACGACAACGCCGCAGAGCCTAACCACGAATGGCCGTGGGAGGTCCCGACGGACAAGGCTGAGGCTGAGCGTCTTCTGGATCTCGCAGGCTTCGAGCGCGGGTCTGACGGCATCCGCTTCGAAATCAAGATGAACAAGTACCGCTGTGAGACCGGCGACGTCTGCCTTGAGCAGGCTGACGCAGTCGCAGCAGACTGGGAAGCGATCGGCGTAAGAGTCGAGCTGCTGACTGAAGAGTACGGCGGCGTGGTGGTACCTCGCATGAGAGACCGCACACAGGCGTACCCGGTGGTCAAGAACTGCTCGGTCGAGACCGCGAACTACCCGTTCGACTGGCCTCCTCCTCCGTCGGACAGCACCTTCAGCCGTCCGGCTTGGGGCTGCGCGTTCGAGAGCAAGTTCCTCGACTACATGTACATCAACATCAATGGTGAGAGGGACAAGCAGGCACGTGAAGACCTGCACCTCGACATGGTTGACTACTACTACTACTGGCAGCTTTACGCCGGTATGGTACAGCCGCCTCGTGGCGTCGCAGCCAACCCTGAGACCGTTGAGTCCTGGAACTCGCGCTCCACAGCAGCCGGTTTCTGGGGCAGGCCACAGCACATCGTGCCGGCAGGCCAGTAGCAGTTGTAAGTTCAGGAGCGTGGTCTTGAGTGGCGCCTGCCTCTCAGACCGCGCTCCAACTGGCAAAATCGTACGCAGGGCAAACTTCTTGGGTTCGCCCTGCGCACAGACAAACCGAACTCCATCCGAACGAGGCCACCCAGAATAGCGAGGATTCGACCTATCCATGGGTAGATTTCTAGCCAGACGAGCCCTCTCCATATTCATCTCCATAATCGGAGCGACGGTCGTTATCTTCATCCTCAGCAGGCTTGGCCCAGACCCGACCATTTTGTTTATCGGGGATGCGCAAGTAGAACTGAGCGATGAGCAGATAGCTGAGATAAAGCGGCACCTGGGTTTGGACAAACCGCTGCCGTTGCAGTATCTGACCTGGATGTGGAATCTCGTACAGTTCGACATGGGGCAGTCGCTCGGATCCCTTCGGCCGGTGAGCGATATCATCCGCGATCACTTAGGAATGACGCTCAAAATCGCGGCGGGCGCATGGATATTCGCAGTGACCGTTGGTCTCAGCATTGGGGTGTTGGCGGCGGTTAAACGCGCCACTGTCTGGGACTACGTCGGCCGCGTGTTGGCGCTGTTCGGGCAGGCAACGCCGCAGTTCTGGACTGCAGTCATGGCCATACTCATCTTCGCGGTATGGCTGCGCTGGTTCCCGCCCGGCTGGTCCGGCGGCCCGCCGGAAGGCACGTTCGCGCTTTCCTGGACGAATATCAAGTACTACGTTCTGCCGTGTATCGTACTGGGCTGGCCGGCGTCGGCGGGCATCATGCGCCTGACTCGCTCGGCGATGCTGGAGATACTGGACTCCGAATACATCAAGCTGGCGCGCGCCAAGGGCGTGGGCCCATGGACGATCATCTGGAAGCACGGTCTTCGGAACGCGGTCATTCCGCCACTGACCTCAGCATTCGTGCTGCTGGCGGACTACCTGAACGGTGCGCTGGTGGTGGAGATAGTCTTCTCCATGCCCGGCATCGGCATCGTCGCACTCAACCGCGCCGTCTATGACAATGACTGGCCGTTGCTGGCGGGTACGGTTTTCTGTTTCATTGGGATTTATGTGTTCTTCGCATTCTTGGCAGATATCGCATACGCGCTCATAGACCCGCGCATCCGGTACGAGTAGGAATCTCCTTATGCAGATGACCCAGATAGAACGCGACCTGCTGGGCATGAGGACCTATCCACCGGTGATCAGCCAGCTCAGAACAGTATGGGGGTTCATGCGGCGCTGGCCTGTGATTCCCATGACTGTGCTGGCCGCTCTGATATTTTGCGGTGTATTCGCGCCCTTCTTGGCAACTCACGACCCGTATGGTGGGCAGGATGCGGGACTCAGGTCGCGGCACATCCCCCCGCCGTGGGCACCCGAAGGCGACTGGCTGGGTGCCGGAGATCCGGCGCAGGAAGCAACGAGAACCGGACACTATCTCGGCACGGATCACACTGGACGCGACGTGTTTTCGCGTATGCTTTTCGGTGCGCGCATATCTCTCATCGTCGCCGCTATCGCACTGCTCAGCGGCTTCATAACCGGCACGACGCTCGGCATCGTCAGCGGATATTCCGGCGGCTGGATTGACGAAATCATCACCAGGATTGTGGACATCTGGCAGGCGCTTCCGTTCCTGATGGTCGCGCTGGTATGCGTGCTGCTGTTTGGACAGAGCACCGTTCTGCTCCTGGCGCTGATGGCCGCACTGGCATGGAACCCGTTCGTTAGGGTCATTCGAAGCCAAACGCTTGTCGTCAAGAACCAGCCGTTCGTGGACCTGGCTCGCGTTGCAGGGTGCTCAACGATACGGATCCTGCTCCGGCACATACTGCCTGGCGTAATTAACACTGCCGTGGTAATCGCCACCCTCAGCGTAGGCTCGCTGGTTCTGGCCGAAGCCGCTCTCAGCTTCCTGGGCGCGGGCGTGCCGCATCCGACTCCGACCTGGGGCAGCATGGTATCCGAGGGCCGAGGCTATATTGCCACCGCCTGGTGGCCGACCGTTATACCGGGCGTTGCCATCTTCCTGCTTGTGATGTCGCTCAACTTCACGGGGGACTGGCTGCGGGATAGGCTCGACCCGAGGCTGCGACAGCTGGTGGACTAGGGAATCAGGCTCCGGCCTTTCACATTCCCAAAACTCCATGGCCTGCACTGGTCTTGCTACGTGTGTTCCCTAATGTCCGACTGCTTGGACATGTCTGCACGACGAATCTATACTGTGCCCACGTACGAGGATGGTGATGATGCGATGGCAGAAGAGTCAGTCCAATACGATGTGATCGTCGTGGGTGGCGGCAATGCCGCTATGTGCGCTGCACTCGCCGCGCGTGATGCTGGTGCGGACGTTGTGGTCCTGGAGAAGGCTCCACCGAGCGAACAGGGCGGCAACTGCCCATATACCGGCGGCGGATTCAGGTTCGTCCACGAGGGCATAGAGGACCTGCGGCACATGCTGCCCGACCTGACCGATTCCGAGGTCGGCAGGATCAGCATGGCCCCCTACACAGCCAATAACTTCAGGGAGCACTTCGCGGCCGTCACGAAGGGCGACTCAGACCCTGCACTCATCGATACGCTGATCGCCAACTCACGCCCCACCGTCGAGTGGATGTTCGAGAAGGGCGTACGGTGGGAGCTCTCGGGGCAGGCTTCGCGAGTGGAAGGGGCGCCATCGGTCATCCCAAACAGCGTGGGAATGAGCGCGTGGGAGTCCGGCCCCGGTCTGGTGCGGATGCTCACGACGGCCTGCAGACGCGCGGGCGTGACTATTCTGTATGAGACAGCCATGACCCGGCTTCTCACCGAAGACGACGGCGCGGTTATCGGCGTTGAAGCCGAAGACGTGGACGGCACTCACAAGCTACTATCGAACGGCGTGGTACTTGCGTGCGGAGGTTTCGAGGCCAACCCTGAAATGCGTGGCGAGCACATTGGTAATGGTTGGGAACTGGCAAGGGTTCGTGGCTCTGCTCATAACACCGGGGACGGCATTCGCGCCGCCTTTGACGTCGGGGCTCAGGGCACGGGACAGTGGGACGGTTGTCATGCCACACCCATAGACGTCGACGCTCCGGTCACCGGTGACCTCCAGGTGACCGACATAGTGCCGAGGCGATCTTATCCCATTGGGATCACGGTCAATTCGGACGGACGCAGGTTTATCGACGAAGGCTCCAGCTTTGCCGAGCAGACATTTGTTGAAATGGGACACGCGGTCCTACAGCAGGAAGACGGCATTGCCTACCAGGTCTTCGACTCCAGGGCTCAGGCGAACCTCGAGGGGCGTTACACCAGTTCCAAGCGTGTAGAAGCGTCAACGATTTCGGAACTGGCAGAGAAGCTGGGGATTAACGCCGAGGGTCTTGAGAAGACCGCCGATGACTTCAATGCGTCCGCCCATGACGCTGAGTACGAGCCTAGGACGCTGGACGGACGATCAACGAGCGGCTTAAAGCCTCCGAAGACCAACTGGGCGATTAAGATCGACCGCCCTCCATACTTCGCGTATACGGTGACGGGCGGAATTACGTACACATACGGCGGCCTCAAGATCGACACGGGGGCGAGAGTTCTCGACACGTCAGACGAACCCATACCCGGTCTCTATGCCGCAGGTATAATCGTTGGCGGGATATTCGTGCATGGCAGCCTGAGAGCCGCGGGTCTGATGCATGGCGCAGTCTACGGCAGGATCGCCGGGACTGCGGCCGCGGCTGGGTAGATTCGGGCGGACAACCCCCTACTTCGCAAAGCCGTCTATAATACCGAAACACTCTTGGCTTGAGAGGTGCGCGCTCAGTCTCGCAGCTTCTCATGCTGCACTGGAGATGGCATGAGCCAAACGACGGTTGACGTAACGCGGTTCCAGGAACTGGCGAACCAGCTCAGGGATAGCGTTCAGCGAATTATTGTCGGTAAGTCAGACGTAATCGACCTGGTGATTATTGCGGTCGTGTGCAGGGGCCATGTCCTGGTTGAGGACGTGCCCGGCATCGGCAAGACCACCCTGGCCAAGGCGCTTGCTCAGTCTCTTGGCTGCACGTTCAACCGCATCCAGTTTACGCCGGACCTGATGCCGACCGACGTGCTGGGGGTGAACTTCTTCAACCAGAAGTCGGGAGATTTCGAGTTCAGGGCGGGGCCGATCTTCAGCCAGGTGGTCCTGGCAGATGAGATAAACCGCGCCACGCCGAGGACTCAATCCGCGCTGCTGGAAGCCATGCAGGAGCGTCAGGCCACGGTTGACGGCCAGACGAGACGACTCGAAGAACCGTTCCTCGTGCTGGCTACCCAGAATCCAATCGAACTCGAAGGGACGTTTCCACTTCCCGAAGCGCAGCTGGACAGATTCATGGTGCGGATCAATCTCGGATATCCCACACCAGAGGAGGAGTCTGACATCCTGCTGAGGTTCGAACGGGACACCGTGCTCCCTGAACTCGATTCGGTGACCGGATCGGACGAGCTGCGCGAGATGCAGGATGCGGTGACGTATGTCAGGGTCGATGACGTAGTCCGCGATTATATCGTGGAGATAGCCCAGGCCACCCGCAGGAATGAAAGCCTGACCCTCGGAGCGAGTCCTCGCGCCGCAATGTCGCTGTACAAGACTTCCCAGGCACGGGCCGCTCTGGACGGCAGGGACTTCGTTACACCCGACGACGTGAAGGATCTCGCTGAATCCGTGCTTGCCCACAGGCTCATCCTGACCTCCAACTCACGCCTTCGCGGCCGGACTACTGAGAACATCATCGCCGAGATACTGAACCTGGTCCCAGTACCCATCGAGAGGTAGCGGCCTTGTTCAACCGATTCTGGCATGACATCTGGATACTGATGTTCGTGCTGCTGATTTTCGTCGGCATATTCTCGGGCCAGGCGCTGGTCATCGGGCTCGGCGTGATGGGACTCCTGGTGGCTCTGGTCTCGTGGCTGTGGAACCGGCTTTCGCTGGAAGAGGTCCACTACGAGCGGGAGATCGAACAGACTCGGGTCTTCAGGGGCGAGGAGACAAAGCTCACGATCTCCCTCACCAACCGGAAGCCCGTCCCTCTGGGTAAGCTCGACCTCGAGGACGAGTACCCCGAGGAGATCGAGATCGTCGGGGCGGAAGTCACTCCAAGTTCCAATCCCAAGTCGATGATCATGAGGCTGCACACCTCCATCTCCTGGTACGAGCGGATCAGGTGGGAGTACACCATCAAGTGCAACGAGAGGGGCTTCTACAGGTTCGGCCCAGCCCGCCTCGAGAGCGGCGATCTCTTTGGGTTCTTTGAGAGCGAGTCGACATACAGGACAACAGACTATCTCCTGGTCTATCCCAGGGTGGTCCCGCTGCCCGAGTTGGGGCTGCCGCCCCTCAGGCCGCAGGGAGACAGTCGAGGCGGAATCGAGATCTTCCCGGACCTGTCGCGGCCGGCCGGGCTCCGTGAGTACCAGATAGGTGATCCACTCAAGATCATTGACTGGAAGAACACGGCGAGGATGGGTCAGCTCCAGGTACGGACGTTTGAGCCGAGCTCCACCTTTACTGTGATCCTTATAGTCGCGGTGGAGACGTCTGAGAGATCGTGGGAAGGGTACTCTCCCACCAACCTGGAACGAGTTATAACCGCGTCTGCCTCCATTGCGAGCTACGCCTCAGAGCACCAGTACAGCATCGGCCTCTTTTCCAATGGAGTCCCGATCCTTACAGACCGGCCGATGAAGCTGGACGCGGCGAGTACGCCTGAGCAGCTGGCTATCATCCTTGAGGCGTTGGCGACGATCAGGCCGCTGCCCATAGGGCCGATGGCCGGCCAGATAGAGATAAACTTGAGACGGTTCCCAACCGGGGCCACTCTGGTGATGGTTGCTGCCATCCTGTCGGATGAGCTTGTGGAGAGCGCGTCCAACCTCTCGCGACAGGGGTACAAGGTAGTCGTCGTATTCGTTGGTGACTCAGACCCGCCCGAGATGCCTGAGGGCATCCAATTGCACGACCTGAGACGATTCTTCGAGAACATGGAGATGGCCGGTGAGTTCGGTCCAGGATAGGATCGTACTGCTCTGTGCGGTAGTGGTCGAAAGCGTGTGGATTTACGCCGCGCTGGCGATGCTATCGCTCATGATGATGCCTGACGGAAGCCCTATTTCCTGGGTGGCAGCGCTATCCATCATGCTCGTGTCTTACGCCGTGACCCGATCGCTTTCTCTCATTATCATGCCGGCCTGGATGCCTTACGCGATCGAGATGGGACTTGGCACTCTCACTACGTACCTGGTGCTGGGGACACAGCTACAGTCCGGGAGTCAGTGGATCGACATCGGATGGCTCTCGTCCATGTTCTCGGACCTGCAAGCCGAGCACTTCGTGCGTTCAGCCGCCATCGGCGGGTTCGCGTCGGTGCTGTTCTGGCTGCGAGGGGGCAGGATCGCTACCAGCGAGTTCCCGGTGGAACACCTCAGTTTCACGTTCCGGCTAGGACTCATCGTGCTGTCATTGGCTGCGCTTGTGGACATCTTCAGTGCCGCTGATCTGAGGACGTTCGAGCTGATGTTCGTGTTCTTCGCCTCCGGCCTTGCAGGCCTGGGTGCGGGCCACATTCTGCCATCCACGAGACAGGCTCTAGCACGGCGTACTTGGGTGCGAGTAATAGGCACGGTGGTCGTCTCAGTGCTGTTGATGGGGCTCCTGTTCAGCCTGATTCAGCGTGGGATGCTTTCGTTCGTTGCCACCCCACTGAAGTGGATTCTTGAAGGAATCGCAAGAATAATCTTCTTCATTTTCATAGTGCCGCTCGTGTTCGTGCTCGAGTTCCTGATTTCGGCTTTCTTCAATTTCCTCAGGAGGTTTGCGGGAGAGCCACCAGAAAACGAGCAGGAGATCGAGATCGGACCTGCGGAAATGTTCGGGCAGTTCGCAGAACAGGGGGAGCAGTCAGAACCCTCGGTGTGGCTGCAGATCCTTGCCGGAATCGTAATCGCGCTGGTAGTAGCAGTGATCCTGGTAATTCTGGCAAGGGCATTCCGGAGGAACGTTCGCTGGCGGCGAGTCGATGCGGAAGGAGAGCGTGAGTCACTCTATGGAGACTTCGATCCCACGATGGACCTTGCGCGGCTCCTGTTCGGCCTTCTCCCAGATCGATTCAGGAGGCGCAGGACCGACACCAGCCTGAGGCTCCCAGACGATGATCAGAACATCGTGGACGTGTTCAGGATCTACTTTGGTATGCTGACGGTCGCCGAGTCCAGGGGTGAACACCGTCGTGTGTCAGATACAGCAGGCGAACACCGGTCTGCGCTGGCCCGGGTGTTCCCTGAGCGCCTCGTAGAAATGGCCACCTCTGCGTTCGACCGGGCGTGCTATGGCCGGCGTGCAGCCACACGGGAACAGATTGACGAAATGCAGCAGCTTCTTGAGCAAGCGTCAGGTAAGAAATGACTACAGATCTCGTGATGTGGCAGGTCGGGCTGCTTACGGCTATATCGTTCGCAGTTGGAATTCTTGGCGGGTTCGTAGGACTGGCGCTCGGTACGATACGACTCCCAGCTATGCTTCTGCTCGGAATGCCCGCCCCTATCGCCGGTGGAACCAACATCCTTGTTTCCAGCCTCGCCTCTCTGAGCGGAGCCATCAGACACTTCAGAGAGGGACGCGTCGACAAGCGCATAGTGCTGGTTATGGGCATTCCCGCCTTTGCCGGAGCGTTCATCGGGGGATTTCTGAGTGACGTCGTCTCCGAAAGACTGCTGATTGGCGCCGCGGGTGCGCTGGTGTTCTGGCAGGGTGTCGAGTTCCTCATACTGGTTCGCAACAGGCAGCGCACCGGCGGACCTCACATGTTCGGGTCGGACCTGGAAGGCTCTGAGGGAGACTTCACACCAAAGCGAGTCTCCCTTGAGGCCGGAATCGGGCTCGGCGTGGGACTGCTTGGGGGCGCCGTCGGGCTGATCCTCGGGAGCATACGCCTGCCCGCACTCATTCGCATACTTCGAATCGATCCCAGAATCGCGGCGGGGTCCAACCTCTTCATCGGTTTCTTCATGGGATCGCTGGGATGGGTGGGACACGTGACGAGGGGGCAGGTCGACTACCCTCTGCTGATCGCCATGGGCGCCGCCGCGATGGCGGGAAGCTACCTTGGGGCCAAACTCACAGGCCGCGTTCAGCTCAATACCCTGATTCTCAGCATGGGTGCGGTGCTGATTGTCGTCGGGATACTGCTGTTCTGGAGGGGAGTAGTCGGATAGTGGCCTAGAGCGCCCTTCCGACCAGTATTCCTACCAGGGCTGCAGCCAGTCCTAAACCGATGCTGCCTGCTATGTTCAGGGCGGCGCGAGTAAGCTCTCCCGATTCGGCCAGTTGGACCGAGGCGACCGTTAGGGTCGAGAATGTCGTGTACGACCCGAGGAATCCGACGGCGATGAGCATCCGTGCCGATGACGGCCAGCCAAAGCTGTCTGTCGTCGAGACAAACACGCCCAGCAGGAACGACCCGGTGACATTGATGAGCATGATACCGAGCACTGTCGGGCCGATGGCCGCAACCACGGCCCGATCAAGTGCGTACCGGGACAGGGCCCCGAGCGCGCCACCAAGAGCTACAAAGAGCCAGGGCATGACGTACCAGAGCCAAACGCAAGCCCGTTCATCGTGGTACTGAGTTCGAGCCGCCGCCAATCTCCACAATCGACTCCCCGCTCTCGATCATTCGCAATGCATCTTCCAGCGTAGCCGAGAGTATCTCTCGCAGCTTCACGTTGGAGGTGTTTCCAAACGTTAGCCAGATAATGTGCGGCGGCGCTCCTAACTCAATAGAGAGATCGACGAAGTCCCGATCCTTGGACATCACGATGACGCCCTCGGCTGCGGCTCGCCTGTAAATCTCCCTGTCTCGAGCGTCTCTAAGTCCCAAATCCCGTACTGGCAGGGCTCTGATTCCGAAGGTGTCTTCCAACCAGGCGCAGATCTGAGGTGGGAGCTGCGCATCCAGCCATATAGTCAAACAGCTACTACGGGATGGTCTATTCGCTCACTAGCGAACTTCAAACACGCAGAGATGTCCTCCAAGTCCAGGTCAGGCAACTCCTCCAAGACTTGGTCCGCGGTTAGGCCGTTAGCCAAGAGGTCCAGAACGTCTGAAACTCTAATCCGCATACCTCTGATGCACGGCCTTCCCCCGCACTGCTCAGGGTCGACCGTGATTCTCTCCGCTATGTGTCTCTTCATAGGAGGGTTCCTCTGAATGCCCCCAACTTACACCAAGCCCAGCTCCCGGATTTCGCCGAGGGACTCCTCGTAGGCGCTGACGGTGTGGGCGATGTCATCTTCGGTGTGGGCGGCTGTCAGGATGAAGCGGTTGCCTGCCTGGACTCCCCGGTTCAACAGGGACAAGGTGAGCTGGCGGATTCGCTCAGGTTCCATCGAAACAGCCCTCTCCTCGGGTGTCAGGATGCCGTACTCCTTGTCGATCTCGCGGTCCACACCAAGGTGGAGGAATAGCAGCGAGCCTAGCCCGGTAACGCTTCCTGGAATTTCGAGGCGCCCAAGCACCTCATTAATGCCGCTCTTGAGCTGTTCTCCACGAAGGTTCGCGGTGTCGTTGATCGGCTCGTTGGCGACGATCTTCAGCGCGGCTATCCCTGCTGCTGCCGAAATCGGGTTGGCGTTGAACGTACCGTTGTGAGCGATTCGGGTGTTGCGATTGTATTCGGCATCGCCTGCCCTGCCCTCGATCATGTTGATGATGTCGGCCCTTCCGGTCACGGCCCCGCCCGGAAGTCCGCCACCGAGGATCTTTGCCAGCGTGGTGAGGTCGGGACGTATTCCGAAGTACTCTTGCGCGCCGCCCCTCGAGACTCTGAACCCGGTTACGACCTCGTCAAAGATGAGCACGACACCGTAGCGCTCTGTAACCTCTCGCAACTGCGTGAGGAACTCGGGCAGGATGGGTTCCAGTCCCATGTGGGCGCCTGTGGGCTCCAGTATGACGGCTGCAATGTCGTCGTTTTCCTGAAGGGTCTTCTCAAACACTTCGATGTCGTTCGGCGGAAGCACGATCATCGTGCTCAGCGTCTCCTGGGGAATACCGCCGATTCCATCCGAGCCTGCGACCAGGTAGTCGCTCCAGCCGTGGAAGTGGTCCTCGAACTTGATGACCTTGGACTTCCCGGTATAGGCGCGGGCCATCCTGATTGCCATCATATCTGCTTCGGTTCCGGAGCTGTGGAAGCGGACCTTCTCGGCAGTTGGAATGAGCTCCCTGACCCAGTTGCCCCACTCGATTTCGTGCTCGGTCGAACCGGAGAAGTGCGTGCCCATCGCCATCTGGTCCTGGACTGCCTGCACGACCTCAGGTCGAGAGTGACCGAGAATCAGAGCGCCGTGGCCGGGGAAGTAGTCGAGAATGCGGTTGCCGTCGACATCGTACTTTGCAGCACCATCAGCGTGCGTGTAGTAGAGCTGGAACGGGTCCTGGCGGCGTGCATCGTGCGTCACGCCATTGGGAAAGAGTCCCCTGGCATCTTCGTGCAACTCGGCAGACTTGGGATGACGAGCAAAGAATTCGCGTTCTATCTGGGTGGTCATTGGGGATCTCCTCCTGGTCCGTGGCTCAGCGCTCGGCTCAGGTTGTATCATAGCCTCGGAACTCTGCCTTGCATTCTACCAAAGACGAGACATCTCAACGTACCAGTGTTTCCGGTCGCGCCCAACACTGGTGGGCGCTGTGGCTCTGTGTGGGGGCGGCACTTGGAGGACTGGGAGTTGCCATCGGAGCAGCCGGCACACACACGCTGGAAGGTCGGATAGATTCCGACGCGCTGGACACGTTGGAAACTGCCGTACGATTCCAGATGTATCACGGCATAGCTCTCGTGGCGCTGGGGGTGGCCGCAAAAGTGTGGCGCTCGGGAATCGTAACCGTCGCGGCCGTGTTGATGGCGGTTGGCACGATCATCTTCTGCGGCAGTCTGTACCTCCTGGCGCTGCTGGACATAGGTGTGTTCGGAGCGGTGGCACCAGTCGGAGGGCTGAGTCTGATAGCTGGCTGGGCAGCGCTGGCCATAGGCGCGGGAGTCGAGTTCGTTCAGCGTAGGAATTGATCGAGCTGATCCAATCTGCTGAGTAAGTCGCTGAATAGCGCAACAGATGTGACTGTGGACCTCGACCGGGACGGCTATTCGTTAAGTGCTATTATGTCCTGCGTACACGGATGGGGAGGTAATTTATAGTGGCACCGATGGCCTTGTCGAACATCAAGGTGCTCGACTTCACTCAAACGATAGCGGGGCCCTACTGCACCAAGCTGCTCGCTGACTACGGGGCAGACGTCATCAAGGTTGAAAGACCCGGTACTGGGGACAGCGCCCGCACACTTGGGCCGTTCCCTAAGGACGAGCCACACCCCGAAAAGAGTGGGACGTTCCTTCATCTCAACACCAACAAGCGGTCCATTACGCTCGACCTCAAGACCAGCCACGGCCAGGAGATCGCGCGAAATCTGGCCACCGAGGCCGACGCCGTAGTCGAGAGTTTCAGGCCAGGCACAATGGACGGATTCGGGCTGGGCCACGATGCGCTGTCGGAGTTGAACCCGGGGCTGACGTACACGTCCATTTCCAACTTCGGCCAGACGGGGCCATACCGCGACTGGCGGGGGTCTGAGGTCATCTTCTACGGCATGGGCGGGGAGCTGTATTCGACCGGAGTTGCAGAGAAGGAGCCTGTCAAACTTGGTGGCACAGTCGGTCTGTACCAGTCTGGAGTGGTGGCGGCGTTCGCCACTCTGGGAGCTGTGCTTGGTTCCAAAGTCGATGGGGACGGGCAGCACATAGACATTTCGCTGATGGAAGTGCAGACCGGATCGATCGACCGGCGAATGAGCATGCTCATGGCCTATCAGTACAACGGTGAGATCACCGAGAGAGTACCGCTGGGGGAGGCCTCCGGAGCCGGAGGATATCCAGCCGGAGTCTATCCCTGCGAAGACGGCTTCTTCCAGATCACCGGCGGCGGGAAGTACTTCGAACGCGTGCGGAACATGATGGGCAACCCTGAGGAACTCGCCGGCGATGAGTGGCTCACACCCGCTGCCCAGGCCGACGAGGAGATGCAGGGGCTGTTCGAAGCATACTTCTATCCCTGGCTGCTGGACCGCTCCAAGCACGAGGCATGGAGCCAGGCCCAGGCCTCCCGTGTTCTCTGTGGCCCGCTGAACACGATGGCAGACCTCCTCAAAGACGAGACCTTCCGAGGGCGGGGGGCATTTGAAGAGGTGGACCACCCCGTAGCGGGCAGTTTCACGTATCCGGGGAGGCCATTCATGATGAACGCTTCTCCTTGGTCGATTCGGCGACCTGCACCTCTGTTGGGCCAGCACTCTGATGAAATCCTTACCGAACTCGGAATGAGCGATAGTGACATCGAGTCGCTAAGAAGCGAGGGAGTGATATGAGCCTTCCTCTTGAGGGCGTCCGGGTCATGGACATGACCGTCGTGTGGGCCGGGCCGTACTGCACCACCCTGCTCGCCGACCTGGGAGCTGAGGTCATCCGCGTGGAGTCCACCCAGGTATTTGGGCCGTCCTCACGCGGATCTGTCGCCAGACCCAGCAGGGAGTTGGTCCAGAGTCTTCCACCATTCATTGGAGGGATGCCCAACCGCGACCCCGGCAACCGGCCATGGAACCGGCATCCCCTCTTCAACGCGCACGCCCGGAACAAGCTCAGCATGACGGTTGACCTGCTAAGGCCGGAGGGCAAGGAGATATTCAACCGGCTGGCCTCGATCAGCGACGTACTGGTCGAGAACAATCCCACCGAAACGATGACTAAACTCGGAATCTCTTACGATGAACTGAATGAGATCAACCCCGGGCTCATCATGTTGCGAATGCCCGCGTACGGAAACGATGGGCCGTACCAGAACCACCGCTCACTCGGGATACACATCGAAGGGGTGATTGGGCACAGCCTGCTGCGCGGGTACCCCGACCTCGAACCTACCTCGAATACACAGGTCTACATGGCCGACGCGGCCGCAGGCGTCGGCGGGGCGTTCGCCGTGCTGTGCGCGCTCAATCATCGGAGGCAGACTGGTGAAGGCCAGCTTGTAGAGCTCTCCCAGGCCGAGAACGCCACGCCGTACCTTGGACAGGCGTTCATGGAATACACGATGAACGGGCGCAGCCAGTTCAAATCTGGCAACAGACACCCGACAGCACTACAGGGGGTCTACCCATGCCTCGGCGAAGACGAGTGGGTAGCCATTACCATCTTCGACGACAGGGACTGGGAGCTGTTCTGCGAGGCAGCAGGTAATCCCGAGTGGTCCCAGCGTGAAGAACTCGCGACTCATGAGTCCAGGCGAGAGCACCACGATCTGCTGGACAGCCTGATCGGAGAGTGGACCAGAGGACTCGATAAGCGAGAGGCCATGTCCCTGTTGCAGTCGCACGGTGTTGCGGCCGGAGCCGTAATGAACCAGCGGGACGCGTTCGAAGACCCACACCTGCTCGCACGCAAGATGTTCGAGCAGGCTACCCAGGAAGACGTGGGGACGCACCTCTACCCGAGGGCACCGTTCAAGATGTCGCGCAGCGACGTACGTATACGTCGAGGTCCCGTAATGCTGGGGCAGGACAACGAGTACGTCTACAAGAAGCTACTGAAATTGTCTGACGACGAGTATGACGCGCTTGTGGCGGAAGGTCACATCGGGACCGAGTACGCCGCCCATGTCGAGTAGCCTACTCGGTCCCTAACGTCTGAGAGACGGCTATACGGGCATGGTGCGACCGGAGTGGGCGCGACCGGCCTTCGCGGTTGCTTCTCCGAGCGCACCGCCGGACGAAACAACCCTCACACCTTCGTCAATCTTCTGGCCTATCGTGTCAGGTGTTGCGCCTTCGAGGAACGCAATGCCAGCGGCGGCGCAGGCCTTGCGGACACGCTCTCTGGCCTCCCACAGCTCATCAGGCCAGGGCTCGCCTGGGGCGTTCTTGTAACCCATCGACATGCTCATGTCCCCCGGGCCCCACTCAGCGAACGCAATGCCTGGGACCTGGGTGGTCACTTCCACGTTGACGAGGGCGCGGCTATTCTCAATCTTGAGTCCCAGCATCAGCTCACCATCCGGGTTCAGCGGCCAGGGGTCGGCCTTGTCGAGGTATTCGTCTATCTCAATACCCCAGATCGGCGCTGCGGAAGCCTGTCCGGCCGATCCACGGCGACCAACTTCAAGCCCTTTGCCCACCCCGATAGTCTGGAACGGGTAGCGACAGGACTCAACGAACGTCTTGACCGCATCGGGGGTCTCAGCATGGCACATCAGGATGCCATGCACGCCCCGAGCAAGAATCTGCCTGAACTGCCATGCATTGGCCCTGACGACATCCCCGCTGGCGCCGTCAACGGGGACCTCGACCACCACGGTAGGCGTGCGGTGACCACTGTTGGTCGGCCCGCCAGCCACGAGGCCGTTCATGAAGTCCTGCAGACCAGGCATGTCGAATGATCCGTGCTCCATGCCCACGTTGATATAGTCGGCATAGGTGTGGACCATCTCCTTGCCGCCCTCGAATGTGAGGTTGGCGCCGGTGTGCCCTCCCGTGTAGTAGATCGGCTGGTCCTGTTCCAGCAGCTCGATGGCTCTGTTTATTCGCTTTGGCATATTCCGTCACTCCCGTGTTTTTGATCGTTTGGCAGTTTACTACATCCTACTGTACTATTCTGAGCGAACTACCATGCTTGAACGAATGCGAACAGTTGAAGACCGGTTCGACGAGATCGACCGACTCATGTCGGACCCCGATATCGCGGTGGACTACTCCCGCATAGAGCAGCTTGCCAGAGAGCAGGCACAGCTCAGACAGGTGGTAGAGCTCTCACGCGAGCTACGGTCGCTCGAGTCGGAGATCAGTAATCTTCGGACGCTCCAGAGAGAAGAGAGCGACGACGAGATAGTCGAAATGGCCCGCGAGGAGCTATCCGAGCTTGAGCCTCAAAGAGAGAAGACTGAGCTAGACCTCAAGCTGGCCCTTGTGCCCAAGGACCCGAACGACGAAAAGAACGTGATTGTCGAAGTCCGGGCAGGTACAGGGGGAGACGAGGCCGGTCTGTTCGCCGCTGACCTCTACCGTATGTACTCCAGGTACGCCCAGCGGCAGAATTGGAACACCGAGGTGATAGACCTCAATGAGACGGGCATCGGTGCGTTCAAGGAGATAGTCTTCGAGGTCAAGGGCAAGGGTGCCTACTCTCGACTCAAACACGAGAGCGGCGTCCACCGGGTCCAGAGAGTGCCTGTCACGGAGTCGAGCGGCCGGATTCATACGTCGGCGGCTACCGTTGCAGTGCTGCCGGAGGCCGAAGAGGTGGACGTTGACGTCCATCCCGACGACCTGCAGATCGACGTATTCCACTCGTCGGGACATGGCGGTCAGAACGTCCAGAAGGTTGCCACCGCGATACGCATCACTCACAAGCCAACGGGCATCGTGGCAGTCTGCCAGGACGAGCGCAGCCAGTTCAAGAACAAGGAGAAGGCTCTGTCCGTGCTGAGGTCCCGCATCTACGCTCAGGAAGTGGAGCGCCAGAATCGCGAGCGGTCCGACGCGCGGCGGTCGCAGGTCGGCAGCGGAGACCGCTCAGAGCGTGTCAGGACGTACAACTTCCCGCAGAGCAGGATCACCGACCACCGCATTGGGCTCACCATCCACAGCCTGTCGCAGGCGTTGGACGGCGAAATCGACAGCATCATAGACGCCCTCCTGGAGGAGGAGCAGACCCGGAAGCTGGCACAGGCCATCGAGAAGTGATGGCGGTGACGGACGTGTCCGACACTGGTCTACCGTCGACTGAGAACACCCCACCGGGCTTTGCGCGCACTTACGCGAGCTCAGAGACCCTCCCGCAGATTCTCATTGCAACTCGATCCGCCCTCCGAGATAGAGGTGTTGTCGAATCGCAGATCGAAGCAGAGGTGCTGCTCAGGCACGTTCTCAGGCTGGACAGAAGCGAGTTTCTGGCCGAGGTCTACGGCGGCAGTGGCGAACTCAGCGTTGACCAGTCGGCTGATCTGCTAGCGCTACTGAGTCAAAGACTGTCCGGCGAGCCGCTGGCGTACGTCGTTGGAACTCGCGAGTTCTACGGGATGACCCTGGAAGTCGATCGTCGAGTGCTGGTCCCTAGGCAGGAGACGGAGCTGCTGGTCGACATTGCGCTTGAGGAGTTGGCGCGGTCATGCTCGCGTAACCCTGTCGTAGTCGACGTTGGAACTGGATCAGGTGCAGTGGCACTAGCAGTGGCTAACCATGCCCCCGACGCCAAGGTGCTGGCCACTGATGTATCCGGCGATGCGCTCGATGTAGCAAGGCGCAACGCCCGGAATCTGGGACTGTCCAACAGGATCGACTTCGTTCAGGGGGACATGCTTGCCCCGGTAGAAGGGCCGATTGACGTGATAGTCTCGAACCCTCCCTACATCCCCAGCGGGGAGATTGGCGACCTTGCGGTCGAAGTCCGTCGGGAGCCCACATTGGCACTGGATGGCGGCGATGACGGCCTGGACCCACTCCGCCGGCTGCTGATTCAATCGGCTTCCAAGCTGGCTCAGGGCGGCGTAGTGGTTATTGAACTCATGCCGGAGCAGATGGATGTCGCAGGAGAGCTTGCGGCTGAGGCACTTGGCCGCAGTGTAAGGGTGACCACTCGCAGAGACCTGATGGGCAACGAGCGGGCACTGGTCGCCAAACATTTAGCTCACGGCTCTTAGGAGCCGGACGTAAGTAACCCGATGAGTGCTGAACTTCCTCCGAAACAGCTTTCGATGATTGTCCCGGCCAGCCGAGCTGAGTACATGCCTGAATACACCGTCCCGGAAGGGTACGTTGTGCGAGGTTATCAGCCGGGGGATGAAGAGTCGTGGATGGAGCTGCTGAACACCGGAGAGTACGGTAGCAACTGGGATAGATCCCGCTTCGACGAATACCTGACAGGCCCGGAACGGTCGACAGGCTCCGTGGTTGTGGTCAAAGACAACCGTGTCGTGGCAGCGACGTTCGCTTCAATCGAGGTCGGCAGAGAAAACACAGGCCGCGTGGACTTTGTCACCAGTCACCCCGATGTCAGGGGACTCGGGCTGGGGCGGGTCGTATGCACAGGAGTAGTCACCTACCTCGTGGGCAGAGGGTACGAGCAGGTTATCCTTTACACCGACGACTGGCGGCTGCCTGCGATTGGACTGTACCTCTCGATGGGGTTTGAGCCGCAGATGACCCGGAGCGACATGCCCAAACGCTGGCGGCAAGTTATCGAGCAGCTGGAGGACCGAAGATGAGAGAGTTGAGGCTGGGACTCGCTGGGCTGGGACATGGTTCAACGGTGTTGGGAGCCAACTCTGCGGACATTCCGATCAATGTAACCGCTGTCTGCGACACCGACGAGAGGCGGCTCGAAAGCGTCTCCAGAGAGTATGGCATTGGCGCAGCGACTACCGACTTCAGTGAACTCGTTTCGATGCCGGATTTAGACATAATAGGCATCTACACTCCCGGCCCCCTCCATGCGGACCAGATTCTGGCCGCGCTGGACGCAGGCAAGCACGTAATGGTGACCAAGTCCATGGTCTATTCCATGGAGGAAGCTGAGCGGGTTGTTGAGGCTGTCGACAATACAGGACTGGTGCTGTTGGTGTCCCAGACGATGCGTGGCCGCTTCGACTTCATGAACGCGAAGCGCATGTGCGACGCGGGGACTATCGGCAACCTGTTCATGGCGGAGGCCCACTACGTCCACGACCTCCGGCCTGTCTATGAGCAGACACCCTGGCGCGTGCAGATGCCTCAGGACCTGATCCTGGGCGGGGCATGCCACCCGATCGATCTGCTGCGCTGGATCATGGGCGACATCGCCGAGGTCCACTGCTACGGACTGCGGAGTGGAGTCTCTGAAGACTACCCTCAGGAGGACACGTTCGTAATCAACGTGAAGTTCGCCACAGGTAAGATCGGACGCGTCGCAAACTTCCTCGGCGTCATTCATCCGCCGGACGTTCCGATGAACAGCCTCACGGTGTACGGAACGAAGGGTACGATCCTCGACGGTAAGGTACGCCTCGACGCCGACGAGTGGCTGCCGCAGCGGGATGTCGCCATGGAGTTCACCTCGCAGCGAGGTCACATCGGCGAGATGATCGTCATGCTCCAGCACATGGCCGACTGCGTACTGAACGGCGCGACACCGTGGGTCGGGGCAAGAGAAGGCGCGAGGGTTGTATCAACGTGTCTGTCAGCATGGGACTCGCTCAGGTCAGGGCAACCAGCAGAGGTCAGGAACGAGTTCTAAGGCTTCTCACAAGGTTCACGAATTAACAGGAATTGAGGACTCACAAATGACTAACCCAGACACCTTCCAGAAAGCTGGCAACTACCTTGCGACCGAGTTCCTGGCCCGCAGGCCAATGGACGTAATGATCCAGCCTTTCGCGCCGTCCGACGAGCAGGGGGCGTATGCGATACAGGAAGCCTTTCTGGGCCGCGTGGCTGAGGAAAGAGGAACAGAGGTCTGGGGATACAAGATCGCGTACACCAATGCGTTCATGCGGGACCGCGCAGGGGTAGACGGCCCGTGCTCAGGACTCATCCTGGCCAGCGGTGTCCATGACTCGGGCGTCACGCTCAACAGGGACGACTACCTTCGGCTGGGGATCGAGTGCGAGGTGGCTGTCAGGATGGGAGCAGATCTGCCGTCATCCAGGTCGCCATACACTCGCGAGTCAGTACTGGACGCTATCGAGTGGCTGGCTGCCTCTTTCGAAATCATAGACGGACGTGACGGCGCCGCAGGGGAAGCTCAGAACCCTGCCCTTCGAGCCATCGTGACCAACATCAACAACGGCGGCGCTGTTCTGGCCGAGCCGGTAACTGACTGGCGGTCGGTAGACCTCGCCTCGTCACAGGGCAAAATGATCGTAAACGGCGAGGTGATAGGAGAGGGCGTCGGCACAGACATCATGGGCCACCCGCTCGAACCGGTCGCATGGCTGGCGAACAACCTTGTCGGACTCGGCAAGAGTCTCAAGGCCGGTGACACGATTCTGACAGGCAGCTTCGCCCCGCCCTACTTCATAGACGCCGGTGACACGGCATCTATCTCTATCGAGGGACTGGGAGAGGCACACTTCACAGTGGCCGGGTAGCTAGCCGAGCGCGTTGTGGCCGGTCAGGTCACGGCCCAGGATGAGGGTGTGGATGTCGTGAGTGCCCTCGTAGGTATCCACCGTCTCCAGGTTGAGCATGTGCCTGATTGACGGGTGACCAAGCACGATCCCAGAGCCTCCAAGAATCTCCCTCGCGCTGCGAGCGGCGTTCAGGGCGCACCTGACATTCTCGCGCTTCGCAAGTGACACCTGGCTGAAGCCCATCTTGCCCTGGTCCTTCAGGACAGCAAGTCGCCATGAGAGCAGGAGTCCCCTTGTGTGGTCCGTCACCATGTTCACAAGCTTATCCTGCACAAGCTGTCGTGCCGCAATCGGCTGTCCGAACGTCTCTCGGGACTGTGAGAAGTCCAGCGCGTCCTGGTACACGGCCTCGGTCGCTCCAAGCACACCCCAGGTGATGCCGTAGCGAGCCTGGGTCAGGCATGACAACGGACCACGGAGGCCCTTAACTTCCGGGAGCATCGCGGAGGCAGGGACGCGGCACTCGTCCATCACCAGCTCACTGGTGACGGATGCGCGCATGCTCATCTTGTGCTCGATCTTGTTGGCAATGAATCCGGAGGTGTCAGTAGGCACGAGGAAACCGCGAACGACGCCATCGTCATCAGCGGCCCAGATAAGCGCTATGTCAGCTATATTCCCGTTTGTGATCCACATCTTGGAGCCGTTGAGGACGTAGCTCTCGCCGTCCTTCCTGGCCGTGGTACTCATCGCACCCGGGTCGGAGCCGCCCTCGTGCTCGGTGAGTCCGAAGCAGCCGATCATCTCTCCCGAGGCGAGCCTGGGCAGGTACTCCCTGCGCTGCTCCTCGGAGCCGTACGAGTAGATCGGGTACATCACCAGGGCGCCCTGAACGCTGGCGAAGCTGCGGAGGCCGGAGTCGATACGCTCCAGCTCGTACATGATCAGTCCGTATGAGATGTTGTTGACGCCTGCGGAGCCGTACTCGGACGGCAGATTTGCGCCGAAGTAGCCCATCTCGCCGATCTTCGGTACGAGGTGCTTGGGGAACTCGCCGCGCTCCCAGTAGTCCGCGATGTCCGCCGCCGCCTCCGAGTCGAGGAACTGCCGAGCGGTGGACTGTACCTGCTTCTCCTCGTCTCCGAGCATGTCCATGACGTTGTAGTAATCGAGCATTTGCTATGACCTACCTGCGAAAGTTCACCGGGATTGTAAACGGAATCTTCTGTCCTGCGGTAGGGCACTGTCAGGAGGTCGGAACCATGCGGCCTCCAACTGCGACGATCAGCCTCCACGCGGTACCTGAAACAGCTTCACGACGGTCCGCATATCATCCACCGTTTCGAGGGAGCCGATACGTTGGACAGCGTCCTCAGTTCGGCCTGCTCCCAAGACCGGCTCAACGAGAAACTCGAACTTGTCGACAATGTCGGAGTGCGGAATTGGGCTGCCGTAGTCGCCCCTGATGGATGTAGCAGCAGCCGTGAGTCGGCCTCCGCCACGCGTGAGAATCTCAACGCACGCGCCTGGTCCGGTAACGGCCTGCTGGCGAGGCACATCCCCTACTCTAACGGTTACACGGTCAAAGAGAGACCGTATGGCAGGATCGGTTATCACCTCTGGCCTGAAGACTGAGATATCGGTGCGTCCGGTCGCAAGCGCTGCCGCCACAGCGTAGGGAATGTTGAACTTTGCGGCGAGCATGTTCTGAGGATATCCGCCCAGCATACCGTCCAACATCCAGGGCACTCCAACCGTCACCGACTCAACATCGTCAGGTGCGATGGTCGTACCGGCCGCTGCGTCTACCACGGCATCGAGTGTGGCGTGATTGTAGCGGCAGCAGGCGTGCAGCTTGAAGTAGTTCTGCTGTATGCGGTACTCGCCTCCAAGTCCTGCAACGGCCTGACCGGGATCGAACGACTCTCCGAGTATGCTCCCATACACGTCGGACGGCGCGTCGTCGAGGGCGGTGAAGCCGCACTGGTATAGGTCAACAGCCATTACGCCCTGCATCGACGACCTGCCCGGGTATAGGTTACGGACCGTCGCTCCCTCGAAGGCGTTGGTCCAGGTATTGGCTGGACTCATACTCGCGGCGAGGTTGATAGCACCTTTGATGTCTTCGGCAGACCACCCCCATAGCTTTGCAACAGCCGCAGCAGTGCCCGGGGCGCCCCAGTGTCCATGCGAGTGGACGTTGGGGTGTGGCGAGGTCGCTCCGCCCAGCCTGGAGGTGACCTCATAGCCGACGATGAGCGCAGTCATGAACTCGCTCCCTGATGCGCCCGTCTGTTCAGATACGGCCAGAAGACCCGGCAGGACGTGAATAGATGGATGACCGCCGCCGAATCGGTTGCCCTCGTCCATCTCCAGTGCAACGCCCGCCGTGGCATTCACCAGCGCTGCAGCCATCGGACTTACACGGTGCTCCGTAGCCAGGATTCCAGCAGCAGCAGGCAGCATGTTTTTCGCGGCCCAGGACGCAAACTGGAGATTCTCGGGTTCTTCCATGCCGGCGGTGATTGCACCGAATGTGTCCAGTGTCACATCGCGTGCGGCGCAAATAGCGCCGTCAGATAGGTCTTCAAACGTGGTCTCGGCAGCGAAACGGGCTAGTTCATCCAGGTAATCGGCCATCGTGCAGCGCTCCTCGATATTATCTGCCTGCCATTGTAGACCAACGGGCGCGTTGACCCACTGAGAAAGCTGTTGCTACACTCGCGTCAAGCTAGACATCGCGCCGGGAGGTCCTACCAGAAGCGTGGCGATCAGACTTTTGGCACTGGCTGCCTCTCTTGCACTGGCGCTCGTTGCTGTCGGCGGAGTCGCACACGCGCAGTCACAGCTTCGGACAGTCGAAGGCATTGTCCAGAACGCCACCCCCGATGGAGCCGCAGTTTCGGAGCAGATTGTCACCCTGCACCGTGTTACCGCGACCGGCTTCGACGACCTCACAACCACCACTGACGGTACCGGCGCGTTCATCTTTGCCGACTTCGAGTACAGCCCTGCCGTGTCGTACGGAGTGTCGGTCCGCTACCAGGAGGCAATCTACGGCACCGACCTTGACCTGGTAGACGGATCAGTCGAGATGGTCGTTATTACCGTCTATGACGGAACGTCGGACGATGGAATAGTGTCCGCGGGTTCAGCCTCCCTGCTGCTGGCAGACGCAGACCCATCCGACCAGACGCTGGCGGCCCTGGAGATCATCAGACTCGTGAACCGCTCGGACAGAGCGTACGTTCCGGGAGAAGGCGTCATGGAGCTGCTTAGATTCGGGCTGCCTCCGGAGGCGTCAGGACTGGTCCTCGACACTCCGCTCATAGGGGCGGACTACGTCCAGGTGGACAGGGGCTTCGCGCTGCTGGCGAGCGTTCCGCCCGGCGAGCACGAGATAATGTTCTCTTACAGATTCCCCTACGAAGCTTCCGACTTCACGCTTGAGAAGACGTACAGATACGGCGCCGACACGGTGCGCATCCTGGCTCCGAAAGAGGTTGTCTCTATCTCCAGCGCCTCGCTCGGAGAGCCTGGCCCGGTCACCATAGGTGAGAGGCAGTACCAGGTGGTAGAAGGAGAGGGACTGACCCGCGGTGCCGCAGTCTCGATAGACCTGGAGGGGCTGCCGATGGCTTCAGCGGGTCAGCAGATCGGAAACAGGCTCCCTGACCTTCAATTCGAGTACACGGCAACGGCGGCGCTCGTCGCTCTAATGGTGGGACTCCTGGTCTACGGTGCTGTCTGGAAGACTGATCGCAGATCGAGGTCAGAAGAGACCGAAGGCGACGGTGATGAGAGCTTCGTGCCTCAAGATGACGAACGAGTTGTCCTGGGCCAGATGATCGGTGACCTGACCGCGAGCTACGAGGCAGGCCAGTTAACAGAGTCCGATTACAGGCGACGTCTCAGCGTGCTCAATGCACGGCTAACCTCGCTGGCCGGGGACGAATCCACGTAGGACAAACTCCATGTGCCTGTTGCGGTCTCTGTGTTAGTAGGGCAGACCAGAAGGATGTGGGCCAGGGAATCGGCCCGGTTCCTGTTTCCAATGGCGCGGCGAATGGCGGACTCGCTGCGCGACCTGACCCCCATAATCCTCGTCATCGCCTTCTTCCAGATTGTGGTGCTGCGACAGCCATTCCCCGACATCGGTAGTGTGGCCATTGGCCTGGTGTGCGTGATGGTGGGGTTGGGCCTATTCATCCAGGGACTGGAAAGCGGGCTCTTTCCCCTGGGCGAAGACCTGGCATGGGCCTTCGCCAACAAGGGCAGCCTGGCGGCCTTGCTGGCCTTCTCCTTTTGCCTGGGCTTCGGAACGACCGTGGCCGAGCCTGCGCTGATAGCCATCGCCGATGAGGCGGCTGAGGTGGCGGCTGAAGCGGGGGCCATTCACGATAACGACTCGGCGCGAGGCTCATACGCCCTGGAGCTGCGACTGGTGGTGGCCTTCTCCGTGGGCCTAGCCATCGTCCTTGGGGTTTTCCGCATCATCAAGGGCTGGCCGGTCCACTGGTTGATAATAGGCGGCTACGTGCTGGTGACGGTACTGACTGCGTTCGCTCCCAACGAGATAATCGGCATAGCTTATGACTCAGGGGGCGTGACCACCAGCACGATTACGGTGCCGCTCGTAACTGCGCTGGGAGTTGGGCTGGCGAGGTCCATCAGGGGACGTAACCCAATGGTGGATGGCTTCGGGCTCATCGCGTTTGCCAGCCTGACACCAATGATCTGCGTTCTCGGTTACGGAATGGTGACCTGACGCCAGCTTTGAGCTGGACATATAAAAATGGAGCTACTCAATACACTGGGCACCACTTTTCGGGACGTGATTCCTATCGCGGCGGTGCTTATTATCTTCCAGGTAGTGGTGCTAAGACGACGCCTCCCCAACCCACGCCGGGTAGCGGTGGGTTTCGTGTTCGTGCTGCTGGGACTGGCGCTGTTTCTCGTCGGACTGGAGCAGGCGCTCTTCCCAATCGGGGAGACCATGGCGCGGCAGCTCACCGACTCGGTGACGACTGGAGATATTGGCGCAGCCTCTGAAGTTGACTGGCGAGACTATTGGCTCGTGTACGCCTTCGCGGCAGCAATAGGCTTTGCCACCACGGTGGCCGAACCCTCCTTGATTGCCGTGTCACTGAAGGCCGAAGAGGTATCCGGCGGAGCCGTCCGGGCCTGGGGATTGAGGCTGGTGGTGGCGATCGGAGTGGCAGTGGGAGTGTCACTGGGCTGTTTCAGAATCGTGACCGGCACTCCCCTTCCCTGGTACATCATTGCGGCCTACGTCATCGTCATCGTGCAGACCTTCCGGTCCAGCA
This sequence comes from Dehalococcoidia bacterium, assembly GCA_965232905.1. GTDB lineage: Bacteria > Chloroflexota > Dehalococcoidia > Lucifugimonadales > UBA1123 > VXRN01. The sequence goes on along the minus strand of OZ247432.1, from coordinate 3,288,942 downwards.
GGACCATCGTGCCGCTGGCTTACGATAGCGGTGGAGTCACGACCTCCACGGTGACGGTGCCGGTGGTCGCAGCGTTGGGACTTGGGCTGGCGGCCACCATTCCTGGCCGAAGTCCCCTCATCGACGGCTTCGGGCTAATTGCTTTCGCCAGCGTCTTTCCTATAATGTCCGTGCTGGCGTATGCCATTGCATCGTCATGGTGGAGCAAGAGGCGGGGTCAGCGGCCTTCGAACAGTGAACGCAACCTGGATGATTCATGAGACTTAAGCTGATTATCGCCCTGGTCAACGACGACAAGACCGAGGTGGTCATCGATGCTGCCCGGGCCGGTGGCGCGACCGGTGCGACCATCGTCAACAGCGTGCGGGGCGAGGGCCTGGTGCCTGACAGGACCTTCTTCGGCCTGGGTCTGGCGACCATGCGGGACATCATCATGTTCCTGGTCGTGGAACAGAGGGCCCGGGACATCCTGGAGCGTATAGGCGAAGCCGCCAACTTCGATGAAGAACCCGGTGCCGGCATAGCCTTCCAGTTGGACATCGAGGACGCGGTTGGTCTGGTCACACAACTGCCCACCTTCCACAAGGAGTTGGAGCTGGAGATATGAACCGGCCGCGGCAGATGCGAGTGGAAGACGTGATGACCGCCGAGGTGCACAGCATCGACGGACTGGCGACCGTTTCCGAGGCCATGGCGCTCATGCAGAAGCACAGCGTCAGCTCCCTGGTCGTGAACCGAAGGGACGACACGGACGAGATCGGCATGGTGGTGGTGTCGGACATTGCCCGGAAGGTGATTGCCCCGAATCGCTCCCCGGACCGGGTGAACGTTTATGAAGTCATGTCTAAGCCCATGTTGACTCTGCCTTCAGAGATGCTGGCCAGATACGCGGTGCGCCTGCTCGTACGGTTTGACATATCCAGGGCGACCGTAGTGGACAACGACCGTAACCCGGTGGGAATAGTGACCCTTCGGGACCTGGTGTTAGGGGACCAGCCAGCATAAGGGCAGATCGAAGTAGGAGCTACCCGAAGAAACCGCCTGTGATGTGGTCTGCGATGGTGGAAGCGACCAGCTCGGGACGCTGGAGGGGCACATCGTGGATGCTGTCCTCCATCCACACGGTTGTGGCTGTTGGAAGGCGTGACTCGGCCCTTGCAATAGACTCTTCGCGCCGCCACCTTCTTGCCTGCGGGGACGTGTCGCCCTTCTGCCGCGCGGGCATGAGAAGCACCGGGCAGTCGACCTTGGGGTACAGCTCGGACGGCTTGTGGTCCCAGAGCGCGTCTATGATCTTCAGGTGATTGTCGCGGCTGAGCCTTGAAGCGATAGTCCCATCTTCGTTCACATCGAAGTTGGCGAGTACTATCTGCTCGACCTCAGGACGGTCGCTCTTGAGCCACCGATTTCGCAGGCGCTCCCTGAATGCCTCCAGCGTCACTCCGGTCCACAGTGGGGGCGCCATTTCGCGCCTTGCGTCTTCAAGAGTCCAGTCAGATCTCCCTGAGATCTCTATGGTGCCGCCGTCGACAAAGCACAGACCTCTCGCAAGGCCGGGATGGGCTACCGCGTACTCCAGGGCGACATCTCCACCCCATGAGTGACCGACGATTACAGGGTTGGAGATCTCCAGTGCGTTCATGAAACCGTGGAGATCGGACACAACCGTGGCAAAGTCGTAGCCTGCGTCGGGCTTGAACGTCTCTCCATGGCCCCGCTGGTCTATGGCGACAACACGGAACTGCTGGCACAGGATTGGCGCTACCAGGTCCCAGATGCGGCAGTTTGAAGCTAGGCCATGCACCAGTACCACGGCCTGCCCCTCACCACCCCAGTTGCGGAAGTGGAAGGAGTTGCCGTTGACAGATATGTGAGAGTCCGTGGCTTGGGCTACCGCCATCTCACGAGTCGCTCTGCTGATCGGAAGGGCGATGCTGACTTCGGAGGAACTGCTCCAGCTCCCGGACCATGTCGTCAGCGTCGGGCATCTCGTCATCTTCAGGGCGACGGGACGCGTCGTATCGTCGCTCGAGTTTGGTGACGTACGAGCTAACGTCCGACCGCTTGGCAATTGCCTTGGTGACGTCTTCCTCGAAGGCTTCTCCCGCGAGGTCTAGCTCCTTGAGGTCGACTTCGAAATCGACCAAGCTTCGGAGCTTCTCGAGAAGGGCGAGGCTGACCCTCGGGTTGGGAGACGTCTCCACATAGTGGGGGCTGTGTCCCCAGATGCTCGCATGCTCAAGGCCGTGATTGCTGCAGGCGTCCGTAAAGGCGGTGTGAATGCCCGTCGGGCCCTGGTAGCCGGAGTTCTGGATGCCCAGCCACTTCACCTTGCCCGTGAGTGTTTGGGAACTGGCTCGTCCAGTCACCTTGGGCTCTCGCGTGTGCGGTACAGCATCGAGAAGGGCCCCAAGCGAAATTACCACCTCGACATCACTTCTCACAGCGATTTCGGTGATTATGTTTGAGTAGGCGCGCCATCGCAGGTTTGGCTCGGTGCCAATGAACAGGAGCAGGCTGCTGTTCTCGTCCTCGCCTTCGAAGTAGTAGAAGTCGTTCCTGGGCCACCGGATGACGCGCTTGCCGCGCCTGTCGATCCTGGTATGAGGTCGGGTGACAGTGAAGTCGTAGAACTCTTCGGGGTCGATTTCAGCGAACTTCTTCGCCGGCAACTTACGGACGAGGTACCGGATTGCCCTGGTCGCAGCCTCGGCCGCATCGGGCCATCCGGCAAATGCCACTATCATCGTGGGAAGTTTAAGGTTGGGTGATTCGTGTTCGATCAAGCTATCCATGAGGGCAGTTTACCATGATGGCTTTCGGGTGTCAGCGGCGTGATATACTCGGCTGGCCCTACGTTTGCCTTGTACATCACTGGGGGGAGCAATGAGCGAGCAGAATGTGATTGGAGTCTCAGTGACGGCGCCGAACGCGCAGGTGGCCGTCGACAGGATCAAGCAACTCGACGAGCTTGGAATAGGATGCGCGTGGCTCACGTCCAGCGGAGGCGGAGGCGAGGCTGTGACCGTTCTCGCCGCAGCCGCGGCCGTGACGGATGAGATCAAACTCGGCACGTCCATCGTGCAGACCTGGTCGCGCCATCCGGTCACACTCGTCCAGCAGGTCCAGGTGATAGACAGTCTCGCACCCGGGCGATTCAGGCTGGGCGTCGGGCCAAGTCACAAGGCGGGGATGATCAGCACTTTCGGCGTGGACTTTCGAGCGCCGATTGGCCACCTCAGGGAATATCTACAGATACTGCGGTCTCTGATGCACACGGGGGCGGTGGAGTTCGAGGGGCGATGGTACTCAGCCAACTCCTCGATCGCCAACCCGGTTGATGTACCCATAATGGCATCAGCGTTGCGCCCCGGCGCGTTTGAGACTTGCGGGGAAATGTCGGACGGCGCCATTAGCTGGGTATGCCCGCACTTCTACCTTCGAGACACGGCGGTGCCTGCAATGAAGCGAGGGGCGGAGTCTGCCGGTCGAGACGTGCCTCCTCTCATCGCCCATGCTCCCGTGTGCGTGACGGATGACCTGGACGCAGCCAGGGATGGAGTGAGGGCCAGGCTCGGCTACTTCCCAAGCATACCGTTCTACGCGAACATGTTCGCCGAAGCTGGCTTCGCCGGCACACCTGATTCGGGATGGACCAACGAAATGCTGGATGAGGTGCTAATCGCCGGGGACGAGGCGACAGTCGCCGAGCGTATCCAGACAATATTCGATTGGGGGGCGACCGAGGTGCTGCTCACACCGGTCCCCGCCGGTGATGATCCAAACACCGACGAACGAACGCTGAAGCTGCTGGCTGAAGTGCAGAAGGGATAAACCCGCGAGTAAGTAATGAACCTTGCCCTCGAGAAATTCGCCTCGGTCACTGTCACGCCCAACACTACGTGGGTGTTCGCGGTGCTATCGGATGGCGAAGGTAACTCGACCACCGTGGAGATCGGCTCACGCCAGGTTGCAGAGGCGCTGAAGGGCATGGCATCGGTACTGAGCGATGAAGAGGTGTCGGACGAGTCCGACGTCGAAGGTCTGCTCGACCTCTCCCCTGACGTGTTGCGCCGCGACCCGACATCGGGCACAACCGTCAGCGGACTGCGGACTGCGGTCGCGCAACTCTCTGCCATGCGAGATCAGGTCAGCCTGGGTGAATACCTTGGAGCAAAGCCTACTGAGAAGGTCCAGCTCTACGCGAACATCAACCGGTCGCTGTTCTCGACCGACCGGACTCCGGCCGACTTCGGAAGGGTGGCCGAGAGGGCTGCAACCGCTGGATTCAGGGTTTTCAAGTGCGCGCCGTTCGACGAGGTCAGGCCACCATCGTCTCCAGACAGAATACTGGATGAAGCCGGAACCGGTCTGGCAAGGGTTCGCGCGGTCAGGGAGGCGGTTGGTCAGGACGCGACCGTGCTGGTCGACTGTCACAGTCGGTTCGAGCGCGACACTGCCCCATTGATCGTTGATGAGCTTGCGAAGCTCAACGTCGGGTGGTTCGAGGAGCCGGTGCAGCCGACATCCGACCCTGAAGACCTCGCATCGATTGCGCGCTGGGCGCCGATGCCGGTGGCTGGAGGTGAGTCCGGATACGGCGTCGAGTTCTTCGACGGTCTGCTGGACACAGAGGCAGTGTCGGTTGTCATGCCTGACATCAAACACTGCGGCGGAGCCGCCGAGGCCGTGACGATCGGGCGCTCGACAGGGTCGAAGGGCAAGGGTTTCTCGATGCACAGTCCGTCCGGGCCAATCTCGCTGCTGGCGAGCGGCCACGCGACTGCTGCTGTCCCGAACTCGATGCCTCTTGAGCACGCTGTCTACGAGACTGAATGGCGAGCCGAACTGCTCACTCCAAGTGAGCGCGTAGAGGACGGTCATCTGTACCTCACAGACACACCGGGACTTGGCGCGGAGCTATCCTGGGACCTGGTTGAGCGGTTCGGCCGGGTGTGGGACTAGACTTACAGACAACGAGGAGTTGGGAGTGACTGATACACGTCCTGAAGCCAAGTTTTCCTGGTTCATTCCGATAGACGGCGACGGCGCCCACATTGGGACGGTAGAGGCCGAGCGTCCTCCCACGTTCGAGTACCTGCGTGACGTGGTGCAGACAGCCGAGGACGAAGGCTACTACTCGCTGCTGATACCAACGAGGTTCGCTAACGGACTGTTCGATGAGGGCGAACCCCTCGCCGAGACATGGACGATGGCAACAGCGCTGGCAGCGGTCACGAGCAGAATTCGATTCCTGATCGCGTTGAGGCCGGGGTTTATCTCGCCAGGGCTGTTCGCGCAGATGGCTGCGACTCTCGACCAGATCAGCGGCGGGCGTATAGACATTAACATCGTACCGGGCGGAATCCAGGGCGACTTCGAACGGCTTGGCGAAGAGAGCGACCACGAACACCGATACGCACGAGCTGAGGAGTTCATCGCCGCCTGTCGTACCCTCTGGGAGTCCCCCGACCCAAAGTCGTTCGATGGGAATCACGTCAGGCTGAACGGCGCGCTCTGCTCGCCGGGGCCGGTCGGCGACGGGCCGAAGTTCTACCTCGGCGGAGCGTCGGACGCGGCACTTGGTCTTGCCGGAAGGCAATCGGACGTTTACCTGGCGTGGATACTTCCACAGGACGTGCTGGGGCCGTTCTTCGACCGCGCGAGGGGTAAGTTTGCTGAGGCGGGTCGCACAGGCAGCTTCGGGCTACGCACGCACATCGTCGTTCGGGCTACCGAGGCGGAGGCGTGGGACGCGGCTGAGGACCTGCTTTCCCAGGCGGCGTCTGTAGTCAAAGACCAGCGGAGTTCAGCGTTCGCGGGCACATCGATGGTCGGTCAGCGAGCACAGGCCAAGATCGTCGAGGACCACAGGGTCGGAGACCACCTCTGGAACGGCATCTCCACCGTACGGGTCAACTGCGGAACGGCTATCGTCGGCGATCCCGAACAGGTAGCTAATGAACTTCTGGGCTACTGGAGACTCGGAATCGACGAGTTCATCCTGTCAGGATTCCCTCATGTCGAGGAATGCAGCCGGGTGGCGTCAGATGTGCTCCCAGTGCTGAAGTCGCTCATTGAGGCTGAGCCGCCAGCCTAGGCTGAGTTACTGGAATCCGCCAGCCCACCTTGCTAGCGCCTTGCCGGGGTCGGCAATCTCTTCTACGGACGTGTAGTAGAAGTCCTGCCAGCCCTTCTCCGGGAGGCCTGTGAACAGCATCAGGTTCAGTGGATACTCCTCGCTGTCCGTAACACGGCGGAAGTCGTCCCTAAAGAGAAACGTCGGCTTCCCGAGCGCGATGGCCATACCAAGCTCGACCATCACGCCCTCGTCAGGCGGCACTGCGTTGACGACGGCGAAGATCGCATCGGAGTCGCGCACGTCCCTGAAGTCGGCCTGCCCTATCCGGTAGGCCCAGCCCGACTTCGACATGTCCTCCTGGTTGTTGCGGGAGAACGGCTCCCAGACCTCTAGGCCCAGCGATTCGAGGGCTGCGATAAGGTCAGGCAGCAGCTTCTCCTTCTGCTGAGCCGAGAAGCCGTAAGGATTGGCGAGGTATATGGTCTTGGGTTTGTCCATATGGGAAGCGAGCGACAGACCCTACTCTGCGCCGCAGAGGGTGCAGGCTAGGGCGAACATGATCTTGGTGCCGCTGACAAGGCTGGCGATGCCGACCGACTCGTCGGTGCCGTGGGCGCGGGAGAGCATGGGGTCGTCGTCAGGGTGGGAGCCGGAGAAGCCGTATGTGATCACGTTCAGTGGGCGCGTAAAGCGCGAGTCGGTGAAGCCGGTACTGATCGCCGGTACCCACTGGATGTCGTCGCGCTCAAGAGCCATCGCCGTCGCGGCCTGGATGTGCTCGGCGAGCTCAGTCTCGAAGTCTGACGAGTTGGGCACCGCCATGTAGTCGATCTCGTAAGTGACTCCGGGAATGTCCTCCTTGATGCGGTCCAGCTCGGCGCGGAGGTAGTCGTCGTCCTGGTGCGGCAGCGTGCGTACGTCGCAGGTCAGGCTGATCTGCTCTGGGACACTGTTCGACTTTATGCCGCCATTAATCATGGTGGGGGTAATCGTCATGCGGGATAGCGCGGTGAGCATTGAAGCGAAGCGCGGGTTCTCCTCGGACACCTCAGCAATGATCTCATCGACGTTCTCAGCGGACGGGGCATGCTCGATTGCGAAGTTGGAGAGATGAGCGAAAAGACTGGTTGAGGTGTCGCGCTCAGGCTCGTAGTTTTCGATACGGTTGAGTAGCTGTGACAGCCTGTACAGTGCGTTCGTGCCCTGCCACGGTACCGATGCGTGGGCGCTGACGCCCTTGACCTCGAATTCGACCTGAAGGCGACCCTTCTCTCCCACACCGAGGATATATGTCAGCCCTCCGGCTGCCTCAATCGGAGTTCCGCCGCCCTCGTTAACAGCATACGGGGCCGTAATCTTCTCAGGATGGTTCTCAGCGAGCCACCCGAAGCCGTACCGGCCTCCGTGCTCCTCGTCAGCGCCTGAGCAGAGTACGAGGCTGTCGCGTAGCTGCACACCGTTGCGCTTCAGCAGTCGCATGGCCATTAGCTGCGCGGCGAGCAGGCCCTTGCAGTCGGACGCTCCCCTGCCGTAGATGCGACCCTCGTGGATTGTCGCGCTGAACGGGGGGAACTTCCACTTCTCCTCCTCTTCGACCGGAACGACGTCGGTGTGGGACATGAACATCAGCCGCGCCTGTGAGTTGCTGCCCTCGATCCTGGAGATGATGTTGCCTCGCTCGGGCACGCGTCCGAGGATCTCAGAGTCGATGCCGTCCTCGGCGAGCCAGTCCCGGATGTAGTCGCAAACGGGCGTCTCGTCCCCGGTCGGCATGAACCCCGTGTTCACTGACGGTATCTGGACGAGGTCGCGGTGAAGCTGGACGATCTCGTCTTCCATCGCGTCTATCTGGGCAAAGATGGCTCTTAAGTCTGGCATCGGTAATTCTCCCGTTTACTTGAACAGGTATCTGGCCATCAGCAGTCCGGCCACGCTCTTGGCATCCTGTATCTCGCCGAGTCTGATAAGCCGGTCCACCCTGGACATCGGAATCGTCTCGACGCTTATGTCTTCGTCATCGTCGGCCGGCAGTTTGCTGGGGACGAGGTCTCGCGCGATGTAGAGGTAGAGGAATTCGGTACAGAACCCGGGGGACGAGTAGACGCCACCTAAGGCCCGGAGATCTCTGGTTGCGTATCCTATCTCCTCCTGCAACTCTCTCTGCGCTGTATCGTCCGGGGATTCGCCAGCTTCGACTACGCCTGCTGGGAGCTCGAGCAACGACTGCCCCGCTGCGTACCTGTACTGGCGTACGAGTAGCACGTTGTCCTCTTTGTCGATGGGAATGATCGCCACCGCGCCGGGGTGCTGCACGACCTCACGCGTGATCTGCTTTCCGTCCGGCATCAGGACGGTGTCAACGCGGGCCTCGATGATCCGGCCGCTGAAGACCGTCTCCTGGTTGATTGGCTGTGGCTGTTCCACCATGTTCTCTCCGTCAGGACCTAGGCAGGGGATGTGAGGTTGTAGACCAGCCCCAGCCGACGCGTGAGCTGGTTGTAGAACGCAGTCCTGGGCTGTGAGCGCAGGAAGCGCGCGGTGTAAGGGCTGCGCCGTATCGTCACCTTGAAGTCAGGGGCCAGCTCCACGTCCTCCATGCCGTCAACACTTAGCGACGCGTGCTTGCCGTCGGTCGCCGACAGTGTCACCTCGGTGTCGTGGGGCAGTACGAGGCCGTCACGCAGTCCAGTGTGCGGTGCGACCGGCTGGAGCATCAGCATCTCCGCTTCCGGGAAGAAGATCGGCCCACCTGCTGACAGAGCATATCCGGTGCTGCCCGTGGGAGTGGACACGATCACGGCATCCGCTCGATAGGACGTAAGGAACTGTCTGTCCACCACGGTGTCTATATCCAGAAGCCTGGCGACGCCCCCGCGCCCGATCACAACGTCGTTGAGCGCATCTGCGCTGAGATGCAGATGGCCATCGGCATCAGTCACCGAGGCTCGCAGCATCATCCGGCGCTCTACGCGCATGTCACCGTTGAGGTAGGCGCGAAGGCGCTCGGCAGCGTCCTCGACGCGCAGTTCGCTCATGAACCCTACCCGGCCCATGTTAACGCCCACGATCGGGACAGAATGTTCGGCGATGGCGTGCACAGTGCGAAGGATCGTGCCGTCCCCACCGGCCACGACGACCAGCGATGTCTCTGGGAGCACATCAGAACGACCGCCCACCTCGAACGCGGACGACACCCACGAGTGGTCTCGAAGGTCGAGGCTGCTGATTAGCGAGTCTATGAGACACGGCGCTTCAGCAACCAACGCGTTATAGACGAATCCGATCAGTGGCATGTGAGTAGTCGGTCCATAGTTGTCTTCAGGCCGAGTCAGTTTACCAGCTTTTGGTACGAGTGAATGAGACTGGCGGTCGGTGCGCCTGTGATTGACCAAAGTTTTGGAATTATCTGAAAAAAGTACAAATTATCGCTGGAAGTAATTGGAGCACAAAGCGTTTCATGGAATATGCAGACTTAGGGTTCCCTGTGTCCTTGTCGTGTTTTAGGAAGGATCCAGGTAAGCCCCAACTGTCGCGACTGGTGCGAGGGGAGTGATCTGTTGCACATGAATCTTAGAGTTATTGCAGCGACAATTGCAGTCGCGGCTGCTACTTTCCTGTTCAGCCTGGTGGCGCCTCCGCTACTGTCTCTGGTTCCTTCTGACACCGCTCACGCTCAGGAAGGGCCATCGATTGAGATAGAGTTCAACCCGGGCTTCGTGGTCCGTGACAATGAGGAGCTCAACTTCACGCTGACATTCAGTGGAATAAGTGGCATGACAGGCCTTACCTACGACGCCACCGTTGCCCGTATTGGCGAGCCAAACGCCGAGGAATGCGAGGGCGCTGGGACTGGCAACGACATGGCCTTAGGTTCCATTTCTGGAGACACAGCGACCGCGACGGGAACGATCCCGGCCACCTGTCCCCCGTACTTCAGTTATGCGCTGATCGTGAAACTCTTCGACAGCAGCGACGATGAACTAATCACTGTGGCCAGTCCCTTCAAGGTATCCCCGTTCATGAAACTGGTGTTGCCCGAGGACAACAAGCCGACCTCCCCCGCAGGACTCTGGAGCGAAGAGTTCGGAGACTATTCTGTAGTGCGGTTTCACGTGGTCGATAGCGCATCCAATAAAGTCTATATGTACGATCTTGGGACTGAGGAACACGGTTTCAGAAAGGACTACGTTACTTTCGAGGGCACATACGATCTTGCGGGAACAGACAGCCCATGGGGAATCACTTCTAACGCAGCTACGACCTGGGTGACCAATGATGGCTCCGCCACTACCGACGAGGTCTTCGCCTACAGTAACGCAAATCGTTCTGACCGCATCACCGACGATGAGTTCACCCTGGACTCGTCCAACACTGCCCCCAGGGGCGCAGTTGATTACACAATCAACCCAGATCTTCACTTTATGTATGTGGTCGATAATTCTGCCGACAAGGTCTTCTTCTACATCCGCGATAGGGACCCCCGCAGCGGCAGCAGCACCAGCACGTTCACACATGTACCCGACCAAGACTACGTCCTGGACGCAGAAAACACAGACCCCGCCGGACTCTGGCTCACAGGCTGGCTGATGTATGTGTCCGACAGTCATGCCGACAAAGTCTTCGCATACGAAATGGAGCATGTGGACAGCTCCCAAAAGGCAGTGCGGATGCCCGAGTACGACATCGATGACCTGGACCAGGTGGGCAACTCCGACCCTGCGGGCATCACGTCCGACGAGAGGTTCGTCTACGTGCTGGACTCGGTGGACAAGGCCATCTATGCCTACGAGTACCCCGATGTTCCGTTCGAGCCAGTCACAATCAAAGGCGCTTCTATCGTCACAGTGCCAGAGAACAGCACGACTACCGACGAGAAGTACTATGCAATGGACCCGAACGCGACATCGGGCACAAAATCCAACGTTGGCCTGTTCCGCACGCTCACCGACGACCGAATCTTCAAACTTGAACACCTTGGTAGCAGTGATGAAAACGGTTTGATACGAATCTATGACGACTTTGAGCTCGTGTTCTGGGACTCACCTCTGGACTGCAGCACCGACCCTGACTTCGAAGACCCCAAAGATGTCGATAAGGACAACGTATATGAGCTAATCCTTACAGGCGGCAACAGGGGCTTTCCTCACTCCTATTTCCCCGTGACGGTCACGATAACGAACATAGAGCACGAGTCCCCCTGTTTCCCCGGTACCTCCACCACCCGCTATATCCCTGAGAGCGCTGGCTTCGGGTACAAAATCAATCCGGCCTTCAGGGCCCTGCAACGCGACGATGACCCCAACAAATACTCGTTAAGCGGTACTGATGCAGCAGAGTTCCAGATAACCAACAGTGGGTATCTGAAAAAGAACTCCACCACCACTCTCGATTTCAGCGCAACGCCTACCTATTCCGTCGTGGTGCACGTCCGGGATGACAGGGACGACCAAGGCAACGCCAACACGTCCACCGACGACAGCATCGACGTGAGCGTGAAAGTAGTTAAGGCGCCTGTGATCTCCGGAGCCACTTCGACGACTTTTGCTGAGAACGGCACTGAAGACGTGTCTACGTTCACTGCCACAAACGGGGGATGGCCCCCGATTACCTGGTCCCTCGAAGGACATGATGCAGACGACTTCACCATCGCCAGCACCACAGAGGGCGGAACGCTACGATTCGTCAAGCCCCCTGACTTCGAGCGGCCGGTCGGCCGCGCCGGACGCAACGAATATGTGATTAGAGTGGTTGCCAGCGACGGCTACCAGCAGACCGGGCATGACTTCACCGTTACCGTCACGGATGTGAACGACCCCCCTGTGTTCCCAGACGGCTCCAGCACGGCCAGAGAAGTGGACGAGGGGACTGCGGCCGGAGAGCCAGTGGGTGCGCCAATCACGGCCACGGACCAGGACAGGCCCAAGGACACGCTGACCTACTCCCTGAGCGGTACAGATGCCAGCTCATTCGATTTCAGCACGTCAACCGGCCAGATACTGACAAAAGTGGCCCTGGACTTCGCGACCAAGGACATGTACTCGGTCACTGTAGGGGTCAGCGACGGTGGGGGCGGAACTGCTTCAATCGACGTGACAATCAACGTATTGAGTGTGAACGCGCCACCAGACCTGAGCGGCACCACCACCGTTGGATATCAGGAAAACGGCAACGGGCAGGTGGCTAGGTACACAGCGACAGATCCCGAGGGCCAGGCGACTATCAGGTGGGGTCTGTCTGGTACCAACGCAGACGCCTTCAACATCCAGAGCGGAGTGCTGTCATTCAAGTCCTCACCGGACTATGAAGAGACCCAGACGTACTCAGTAACGGTCGAGGCTTCGGACGGCAACAGCACCAGCACCCTGGACGTAACCGTCAACATCATCAACATTGACGAGCCTCCGGTTGTAACCGGCAGCGCCACGGTGGAGTTCGCCGAGAACGACTCCGGGGTTGTGGCCAGGTACGAAGACAACGACCCAGAGGGTGGGCCGGTTGACTGGTCGCTGTCGGGTAACGGCGCTGACGACATGAATATCAGCGGTGGATCCCTCTACTTCAACAACCCTCCGGACCATGAAACGAAGCCTGTCGTTCACATTACGGTTCAGGCTTCCGACGGGAACAGCACCAGCACGCTGCCCGTCACAATCAACATCACCGACGTCAATGAAGACCCGGGATTCTCGGAATCCGATAACGCCCAGCGGAGCGTAGATGAGAATACACCCGCGAACCGGCCCGTAGGTGCACCTGTCACGGCCACGGATCCAGATGACGGCGCAAGGCTTACATACTCCCTGAGAAGCAGCCCAGATTCTGAGCACTTCGATATCGACTCCTCGACCGGCCAGATAAAGACCAAGTTGGCGCTCGACACGGAAATCAGACCTACCTACTACGTTGATGTGGACGTACATGACGGGAAGGACGCGGACGGCAATCCTTCCACGACAGCTGACGCCACAATCTTCGTGACGATCACCGTCACAGACGTGAATGAACCTCCAGTGATTACCGAGGCCACGAGCACCGACTTCGCTGAGAACTCCGCACAGACCGTTGGAATATTCAGCGCAACGGACCCTGAAGGGGAGACCACATTCACCTGGACCCTATCGGGCACTGATAGCGACGCTTTCTCAATCACAGACGGCACCCTCTCTTTCAAGCAAGCGCCGAACTATGAGCAGAAGACCACGTACGACGTTACCGTACAGGCCACTGACAGTGGGAACCTCACAGGTCGCCACGACTTCGTCGTGAACATTACTAACGAGGACGATGATGGCACTATCAGCTTCTCGCCAATCCATCCCCAGGCCGGCAAGCAATTTACGGCTACCCTGTCGGATCCCGACACGGTCGTCTCAAACTCCGAGAGTTGGGCATGGGCGACATCCACTGCTACCAGCGGCCCTTGGAACGTAATCTCAGGAGCCACATCCAATACGTATACACCGGGCGACGATGACGAGGGCAAGTATCTCCAGGTCACAGTGAGCTACGAGGACGGACTTGGAACCGGCAAGTCTGCCGTGGGAGTGCCCGGCAGCGCAGTACTGGAGGCGGCCATAATCAATACGCCGCCGGCATTCGATCAACCCATAACGCGGTTTGTTCCGGAGAACACAGACACCGGTCAAAATATCGGCCCCCCGGTAACTGCCAAGGACACTGAAGACACCGCACTGGTCTACTCGCTCGGTGGCCCGGACGCCGACTCGTTTGATATCGCAACGTCCACAGGCCAGTTAAAGACCAAGGCGCCACTCGATCGAGAGGCCACGTCCACCTACTCAGTACTCGTGCAGGTCAGCGATGGCAGGGACCCCAGGGGAAATGCCGACGACGAGTCAGACGCAAGCATCGACGTGACCATCAATGTGTCGGATGTGAATGAATCCCCAGAGGTGTCCGGCGACTCCACAACAACATTTGCAGAGAATGCTACCGGAACAGTGGCAACCTTCACCGCCACTGATCCAGAGGGCCAGAAGACATTCATCTGGACCCTGTCAGGAGACGACTCAAACGACTTCGACATTAGCGCCGGCGAATTGACCTTTACGTCACCTCCCAATTTCGAAGCTGCAGTGGACTCCAACGCAGACAACGACTATGCCGTGACTGTACAAGCCTCCGACGGCACCGAAACCGGCACGCACGACATAGTCGTCACCATTACCGACGTCGACGAGGACGGAACGCTCACACTGTCGAATAATCACCCGCAGATCGGCACAGAGTTAAGGGTGACACTGTCTGACCCAGACGTCAGCCTCTCCGATATCGCATGGACTTGGGAGCGCGCCTCTACCAGCACCGATGACTGGGCTGAGGTCAGCACAACAACTGCGGGTACGGCGACTACTAACGCCTACACCCCAGTCACCGCTGATGAGGGCATGCGCCTGCGTGTTGCAGCCAACTACACGGACAAGCACAGCTCAGGGAAGAGAGTGGTGAAGGAGTTCCCCAACGCCGTAATCCCGGCACCCGTCGTCAATCATCAGCCCACGTTCACGTCAAACACGGAGACTCGCAACGTTCCAGAGAACAGCGATGTAGGGACTCCCATAGGTGACCCGGTTGCGGCCAATGATCTGAACGGCAATGAAGGTCTAGTTTACACGCTGGATGGCACCGATGAGACGTCTTTCGACATTGATAGCGCAACCGGTCAGCTGAAGACCAAGACGATGCTGAACTACGAGAGCAAGTCCTCTTACTCCGTCGAGGTTATTGCCACCGACCCTTCGAACCTGAAGGCCACCACTAGAGTGACCATTACGGTCGATGACGTCAACGAGTCGCCGACGGTGGATGGGCCCACTGACGTGAACTACCCTGAAAACGGCACGAGGGCAGTGGGAACATACAGGGCTACAGACCCTGAACGCAGAAGCGTTGTGCTAACCGTGGGAGGAACGGATGGTACCCACTTCAGAATGAACGGCAACAAGCTCAATTTCAACGCCCCGCCGGACTTCGAAACGCCCGGGGATTCGGGCAATGACAACGTGTACAACTTGAAAGTGATTGCGGACGATAGGAATAGCACGGCCTCCATAGACGTGACTGTCACCATCACCAAGGCGAACGAAGGGCCAGAGTTCCCCAACTCGGACACCAGGACCCGCAGCGTGCCCGAAAACACGCCCGCGGGCCAGAACGTGGGTGCGCCAGTGTCGGCTTCGGGCCCGGAAAGTGACTCTCTGACATATACGCTGAGCGGTAGTAACGCCGGATCCTTCGACATCAACGCATCTACTGGCCAGATCCTGACCAAGGCCCCGCTGAACTATGAGTCGAAACGCAGCTACTCGGTGAGAGTTTCTGTCACAGATAGTAAGAAGCCCGATGGCAGCAGCAGCTCGGCAATTGACGACCGCATTGATATAACCGTCAACGTGACTGGTGAGGACGAGGCTCCTGAGATTACCGGGGCCACCTCGACCAACTTCGCTGAAAACTCGACCCGCGCGGTGGCGAGCTACACAGGTCGAGACCCTGAGGGCGGTTCCGTCCAGTGGACGGTACGCGGCACCGACAGCGCTTACTTCGCCATTACAAATAGCGGCGTGCTGAGCTTCGATCCGGCGCCGGACTACGAAGACGCGAAGGACTCTGACAGCAACAACGTGTACCACGCGACAGTGCAGGCGTCCGACGGCAACAACATCAGATGGCTGGGCGTGACCGTCACAGTCACCAATGTCGAGGAGATCGGAACGGTCGAGCTATCGTCTGTGCAGCCGCAGGTGAATACAGAGCTGACGGCCACCCTGGACGATCCCGACGAGATTACCTCAACTGTTACATGGTCATGGCAGAGGTCACGGACAGGCAGCAAATCCAACTGGAGCAACATAACCGGTGCGACATCGGACAGTTACACAGCATCCTCGACAGATGTAGGCAAGTACCTTCGTGTAACCGCAAGATATAACGACGGCTTCAGTGATGGTAAGATCGCAAGCGCGGTTTCGGCAAACCCTGTGCGAGAGGTTCCAGAGGACAACGTCCCGCCTAGGTACTCTGGTACGCAGACCACACGCTCCGTTCTAGAGAATGCGCCCGCCGGTACGAATGTCGGTGATCCAGTGATCGCGACGGACAACAACCAGAATGACAGACTCACCTACAGGCTCGGAGGGACTGACGCCACTATGTTCCGCATCCGCGCCTCCACCGGTCAGATCCAGACCGCGGTTCCCATGGACCACGAGAGCGACAGCTCCTACACCGTCACCGTGAAGGCAGTTGACCCATCCAGCGCATCCAGCACGATCACTGTAAACATATCTGTCACAGACGTCGATGAGCCGCCCGTGGCTGTGGACGACGCTGCGACCACAACTGAAGACGGGTCGGCCGTGACGATAAACGTACTCGCGAACGACTCCGACCCAGAAGGCTTGCAGCTTACTCTGATCAGCGTCACGCAGCCTGCAAACGGCAGCGCTGCTGTCGTCGGTACCAGTGTCGAATACACGCCGTCCGCCGGTTATTTCGGCGCGGAGAGCTTCACATACACCGTGTCGGACGGCTCACTCTCGTCAGTTGGCAACGTGTTGATCACGGTGGACGCTGAGAGCGACGTCACGGTGCAGTTGAAGTCCATCCCCAGGCAGTTCGTGCCCATTGACGGCGGCGGCGAGAAAGTACTGCTGTCAGACTACTTCTCGGACGCGGACGACGGTTACCCACCCTACCAGGTCTCCATAACCGATACCGCAACCGCAACCGTGGCAGTCACAAACGGATACCTGGTAATTACACCACTGGGAATCGGCGTGGCGACCACCACCCTGACGGTGTCGGACACACCCGGTATCCGAGACGAGTTCCTAGTGATCGTTTACAGACCTGTGATATCGAGAACAGACACCGAGACCGTGCACATAGTCGATCCTGCGGTCGAAACCACGCTCACCACGAGTGACAGCAAACTAGTGGTCACATTCCAGGCCGGCTCCAGGGACCAGTTCTTCCAGGTCGCGGTCGACGCTCGGAGCGAGAGTTGCGGTCTGGAGGCCCCTATCGGACATAGAAGGCTGTGCGTGCTTGTAGACCTGTTCGACCTCGGAGCCCAATCGATCGAAGAGAGTCTGAACCTTCCGGCAACCATGAACGTAATGCTGGACCAGCCGATGTTCTCCACGATCCAAACCGACGTTGCCAGCGGCGAGTTCTCGATGTGGAAGGGCCACGGTCCGGAGGACGTCACCTGGGAACTGATGCAACAGTGCCCGGACCCGCGCGGTACGGACGAGTGCTACGAACTGACCGCCGATGAGAATGGGAATGGCGGCACGATCACCGTGTACAACATCGCGGGCTTCAGCGAGTTCGCGGCTGGGTCGGACCAGCCTGCGCCTCCACCCACCGAGCCTCCTACGACGACTCCGCCTCCGACCACTGGAGGCGGTGGAAGCGGTGTTGGTTCCGGCGGCAGCGGCAGCTCGGGTAGTGGGTCCGGGTCAGGTTCCGGCAGCACCCGTACGCGCAGCAGCTCTGAATACCAGGGCAACCAGACCCCGCAGATATTCGGACGGACAGACGTGACGTACAGCGAGAACGGCACCGACCCGGTCGCAGAGTTCGAAGCTGAGGACGCGGACGACGACGAGATAACCTGGTCGCTGCTCGGATACGACAGGAGCAAGTTCGAGATTTCCCAGGAAGGGGTTCTCAGCTTCAGGAGCCCGCCGGACTACGAGGCCCCCCAGGGAAGAGACGGCAACACCTACCGGGTGATACTCCAGGCAGAGGACGACGGAAGACCGAGCGAGTACGACGTCCATAACGTCCGTGTGACTGTCACGCAGGTAAACGAACTAGGCGAACTCACCGGCGACGCCGAGTTGTCTCTCCCTGAGAACAGCGCCGATGCGATCACCCAGTACCAGGTCGATGACCCTGAGAAGGGCACCATCACCTGGACACTCTCCGGGCCCGACGCTGGCATGTTCCAGATCGACGAGCAGGGCAACCTGTCACCTGCAGCCGCTCTCGACTTCGAGACGCCGGCCAGCTCGGACGAGACCAACGTCCACTCGCTGAAGGTCACTGCCACAGATAACGGTGAACCAGAACTGTCGGTCGACATGGACGTGTCGATCACGATCACCAACGTCAATGAGGCTCCGCTGGTCGATGGGATTCCGGGTGTCGACCTGGGCTCAGAAGATCAGCCACGGCTGGTCGACCTGAGCGTGTACTTCACGGATCCCGACGGGGACGACCTGGGCTACGACTTCTCAGGAGACAACATCACCGGCGTTGCGCTTGCACATCTGGAGGACGGCACGCTGTCGATAGACCCGGTCAGCGGAGGAGAGGTCGCGTTCTACGTGGTCGCAACCGACTCAGGCGGTCTGAGTGCTGTCACCAGCATCTCGGTCTCCGTAACAGAGCCTGAGCCGGTACCACCTCCCGCTCCGGCAGTGACTGTGCCAGTTCCGGTCAGCACTCCTGCTCCCGTGGTGGTCGTCCAGGTGCCAACGCCGACCGTGCCAGAACCGGTGATAATCGCCCCTGAACCTGAGCCGACGTTCGCTCCCCTGCCGCCATTGGTGGAGCGCAGGATACGCAACCAGACTCAGGAGTCCGACTCAGTGTCCAAGGTGATCGTGGCGTTCGCAATCGAGCCCGTGGGCGAACCCATCGCCGAGGTGTCTCTGCCACCTGTTGCAGAGCCACCGGCACCTCAGAAGACCTCGCCGGTCGATGAAGGTGCGGCTGGGCACTCCCCTGCCCCGCTCACGACATCGCTGGACGACGACGGCGGCGGACTCACAATCTGGCTCTGGTTAATGCTGGTGCTGGTTGCGATGGTAACGGGAGGCTACGCAGTCAGAATGTACGTCATACACCGTCTGTAAACTTGACCACCGCGGCATGGCTGACACGGTGTCAATCCAGCCATGTCGCGGCTTCCCCTGACTGTTCCACAAGGAGAACTTTCACTCAGCGACTATTGACACCCGATCATGCAAGTTGTTAACGTACCATCCGTGATGAAATTCGCACCCGCCAACTTCTATTTCTGGACCTACGCTTATTTTAGCGGCAACCACGCTGCCGACTGAGTCATAGCGTCCAGAGCCTGAAGAGGGCAAAGACAGACAATGAAACCCCAGTCGGCAGCGACTGGGGTTTTTGATTGTCTGGCGTAAGAGGCAGTCATAAGAATCATAGGAGGATTTCAAGCCGATGCAAGAGTCACCTACCAGGGATGTGAATGTCGTGAGCACCAACCAGCTGATCAGCCCCGTCGATTTGACCAAGGAGATTCCGGTCAGCGCAGCAGCCGAGCAGACGGTGCTGGAGGGTCGAGAGCAGATCAGAGCCGTACTGCGCGGGGATGACGACCGCATGTTGATGGTCGTCGGGCCGTGTTCGATACACGATGAAAAAGCCGCAGTCGAGTACGCGGGACGACTTCTCAAGCTGCGCGAAGAACTCGCAGACCGTCTGTTGATCGTAATGCGTGTGTACTTCGAGAAGCCGCGCACGACCGTGGGTTGGAAGGGGCTGATCTACGATCCGCACCTCAACGACACGTTCGACATCGACGAGGGGCTCCGGACAGCCCGCCGGATGATGCACTCGATCACCGAAATGGGCGTCTACACCGGCACAGAGTTCCTGGACCCCATAGTGCCGCAGTACCTTGCAGACCTGGTCTGCTGGTCCACGATTGGCGCGAGGACAACTGAGAGCCAGACGCACAGACAGATGGCGAGCGGCCTGTCCATGCCCGTTGGGTTCAAGAATGGCACGGACGGAAGCGCGCAGGTTGCAGTGGACGCGATGCTCTCCGCCAAGTCAGCGCACGCCTTTCTCGGGATAGACCACGACGGCCTGACTGCCGTGGTCCACACTCGCGGAAATCCTGACGGACACCTTGTGCTCCGCGGCGGGCGCGAAGGGCCGAACTTCGGCGCCGAGTCCATCGCCGAGGCCCACAGGATGCTTAGCTCGGCGCAGGTCCGTTCCGAGCTGCTCGTTGACTGCTCTCACGGCAACTCCAACAAGGACCACGAGCGGCAGCAGATCGCCTTCAAGGACGTGGTTGGACAGCGCGTGGGCGGAAACGAGGCCATCATCGGCTGCATGCTGGAGTCCAACCTGAACCCAGGCGCCCAGAAGCTGAACGGCGACAGGGACTCTCTTCAGTACGGCGTCTCGGTGACCGATGCCTGCATCGGATGGGATGAGACCGAAGAGCTCCTCCGCTGGGCGCACGACCAGGTGGACGCCAGGGTGCCAGTGTCGGCTGACTAGTCGTCCATACACCTTGCATGGGCAGTCATGTCACGCCAGTGACACTCTGACGGAATAGTAAGGGCCCCGCTGAAAACGTTAGCACGTTCAGCGGGGCCTTTCCTTTTGCCACCGGCGTTTCATGGACCAGCTTGTTCTATTGCGGCTCGTACAGGATCGTGTCCGGGTGGAAGGCGTACCATCCGAACCAGAATGAGACGTATGACGGCAGCCTGTCCAGCGTCTCTCCATCCGGCCCTGTCAGTCCTGTGTCGGACACCTGCCAGACCTGTCCCTCATCGTCAACTACGGTCTGAGGGATAGCGGCCGTCTCTTCATCAGGATTCATGGAGAACTGCCTGCCTTCCCGCTCGAAGACGCGGGCATCAGAGGAGATGGACGATGCCAGGATGACGATCTCAGTGTCGCCGATCGTGTCATTGACCAGTCTCACCTCGTTCAGGTCGCCAATCGGGAATGCCTTGTGGCTGTCGCCTTCGCTGAGGGCCAATACCTCGTCTTTCACCTCGAGACGACCATCGCGGTTCCACACTGGGAACATGGTGCCCGGATCAATACGGTACGAGTAGTAGATGGACTTCGTGTCGGACTCAGGCTGGTACATCCTCGGAGTGTAGTAGCCCGTGTCGTTCGAGATGATTCCAGTGTCCGGGTGTTCCTCCAGCCATTCCTGCCAGGTAGTCAGCGCAACGGGGAAGTAGTCCAGTACCAGATCGTCCCTCATCGCCAGCTTGCCTATCACAGGCCTGCCCACGAGTGAACTCCACAGCGTATTCGTCAGGCGGTCGTACATCAGCTTGTTGGAGCGATACAGCAGTCCCGATGTTCCAAATGTGGTGGACTCTCCGTCAATCTTCCCGGAATACACGATTCCGGTTCCGCAAAGCGTTCACCACATCAACGAGATCGGTTCGCCTCCAACAGTATCATTCACCATCTCATGCGCGTTTACTATGCGCAGGGGGTACGCTTTACTCTCCCCGTTGATGTGTACCCCGAACACCCTGTCGCCGGGCTCCATGTAGTCGGCCTCGTCAGGTGTGAGCACGCGGGGGTTTCTGAGGTCGGGGATGCCGTCCGTGCGGACTCCGCCCCATACCACTTCTGTCAGGTCGATCTTGGAGAATTCCTTTGCAGGGCGTATGAATTGCGCAATTCTCGGGTCTATGGCGGCGTAGATGCCCGACTTCCAGACAGCATACTCAGAGGGAGGCTCGTACTGGTCGCTGTTCTGGCCAATCCAGCCCATCCAGGCATCCCAGTCTTCGCTGGCATAGTCCTGACCGGTCAGGTCACGTAGCGCCTGGCCGATTAGTTCGTTAGACCTCCTGGAGGGCATGAACCGCGATATCTCCACAAGGAATGGCACGAGGGACTGGTCATTCTCTGCGACGACCTCGTCCAGAATCTCGTCAAGGTCGGGAGGTACCAGGGAAAACGACGGGAAGATGTCGTACATGGCGGCATTGGAGCTGTAAGCCGCAGGTGCAGGCGTGTCAGCGGGAGGCGCCGTGGCCACGGCAATCTTGGTAGGCGCTGGAGCCGGGGGCGAGGTTGCTGTCGCGACCGGCTCAGAGGTGGGTGTCGCGGGTTCCTCTGTCGGCGCCACCGTCGGACGCTCCACCGCAAGGGGGGATGGCGAGGGAGGAGACTCGACAGGCTCCGATCCACCACAGGCCAGCCCAACGACGATCGCCGTCGCGGCTAGTGTCATTACGAGGATTCGTGTCATAGGCTGCTCCCTTATTACGCTCACCCTGGATACGAACAAACTACGGTCCTCAGATGAGGTGCGGAGTGATGCAGAGGGAGCTTACCGTGTGCTATTGCCCGGCCTTGATCCAGTCTGAGATGCGCTCAGCAAGCATCATGATCGGGACGTTCGTGTTGGATCTGGGACAGTCAGGCAGTATCGAGCCGTCGACTACTCTCAGGCCATCCACGCCCTTCACCCGGCCGTGCTGGTCGACGACGGCCATCGCGTCCGAGTCCGGGCCCATCTTTGCGGTACAGGAGATGTGGTGCATCGTGCTGACGTTGCGGAGCATCCACTCGTCGAGCGCGTCGTCTGACGAGATGTCGGCCTCTGATGGAGAAACAAGCGGCCCTGCGATGTCCTCGAACTCAGAGTGGGCAACGAGGTCCTGGCACAGTCTGACGCCGTCGCGCATTCGCTGTCTGTCGAATTCTTCGGACAGGAAATTATAGTCCAGAAGAGGCTGCACGTGCGGATCTGGAGACTGGAGCCTCAGGCTCCCCTGCCCTACTGACAGGTAGATGCCCACGCTCATCAGCAGCATGTGGCCCTCTTTGCGGAAGCGCATTACGGTAATCATGTCGTTGCTCAGGTGCGACCCTGGAGCTGTGTACCTCAGCGCCACTTTCTGAGGCCCGACGTCCTGTGGGGGCGCCGGCACGTGCGGCAGCGCCTTCCACATCATCGGCACGGAGGGATGATCGCGCAGACCGTGACCGACGCCGGGAGAATCGTGGACCACATCTATTCCAAATTCCGAAAGGTGGTCAGCCGGACCGATACCAGACAGCATCAGGAGCTGTGGTGAAACGATTGGTCCGGCGCTCAGGATGATCTCATCCCCGTAAACGCTGAACAGCTCGTCTCCGCTCTCTACCTCCACTCCCACTGCCCTGCCTCCATCGAACAGCACACGCCTCACGAAGCAGTTCGGTCTTATCGTGAGGTTCAGGCGGTGGCGCGCCATTGCGAGGTAGCCGATCGCGGTACTCCAACGAACGCCGCCGGGGTTGTTCAGTGGATAGGGACCGACGCCCTCGGCGTCTGGGTGGTTGTGGTCAGGGTTTTCCGGAAATCCCAGGTCCAGACACGCCCGATAGAAGGCTGTCTGCTCTGCCTGTAGCGAGTCCAGGCTGTGCCTTCGCACGATTATCGGGCCGTCGGAGCCGTGGTAGTCGTCGGAGAAGTCGGTGTCCGTCTCCATCCGGCGCAGGAACGGTAGTGAGTCCTGATAGGTCCACTCGTCGTTGCCGAGGGAAGTCCAGTAGTCGAAGTCAGCCGCGACGGGGCGCAGGAACACCTGCCCGTTGATCGCACTGGTGCCGCCGGTTACTTTGCCCCGTGGCACGTCCATGTTCGGATTCAGGGGAGTCGCCCGACCGGTGAACTGCCAGTTGTGACGGTCTTCCACGACGAAATCGGTGCCAGTCCCCCAACCGTACTTCAGGTCGTCAGGAATGGTGTCGAAGTCCGGGTAGTCTACCCCGGCCTCCAGCAGAAGAACAGAGCGATTCGGGTCTTCTGACAGCCTCGCGGCCAATGCGCCTCCGCCTGACCCGGCACCGACTATGATGTGGTCGTAGTTCATAGAATCTTGCTCCAGCGGAACCTATGTCGACTTGTGGCCCCGTCCTTCGACAAGCTCAGGACGAACGGGTGAGGGAGCATGCTATTTCGCCTACCTACCCGCCTGTATGGTGTCCGCGATCTTTTCACCGATCATCATGGTGGTCACATTGATGTTGGCACGAACGCAGTCAGGCATAATCGATGCGTCCGCGACGCGGATACCCTCGAGGCCGTGCACCCTTCCATGCTGGTCCACGACGGCCATTTCGTCGGATGCCGGCCCCATCTTGTTCGTGCAGGAGATGTGATGGCCGGTAGTGACCTCACGCATCATCCAGGCATCAAGCTCGTCATCTGACTCCAGCGCCTCGTCCGGCGGCTCGACTCTCTCGTCCAGGATGTTGCTCCACGCCTCATGCTCACCAAGCTGAACGCAGATGCGGACAGCCTCGCGCATTCGTTCTCGATCGAAATCCTCGGTGAAGTAGTTGTAGTCGAGCTGAGGCTGTTCGTGAGGGTCGGCAGAGTGCAGCTTCAGTTCGCCTGAGCCGACCTCGAGGTCAAGACCGATGATCATTCGGATGCCGACGGGTGCCATGCGGTTGCCACCCCGGTTGATCCGCTCCGTCGCGAAGCTGTTCATATAGACAATCATGTCGTTGCGCAGATCGGAGCCGGTGGCCGTGTACCGCAGTCCGAACTGCATTCGGGGCCCATCCAGGTCGAACTCGTGCTCGGGCTTTGCTCTCCACGTGACGTACACGAGCGGGTGGTCTCGTAGGTTCTGACCGACTCCGGGGAGGTCATGGACGACAGGAATGCCGACCTCTGAGAGGTGTTTGGCAGGACCGACTCCCGACAGCATCAGAATCTGAGGAGACCCAACTGCACCCGCGCTGAGTATGATCTCATCGCCTTCGACGGTGAAGGTCTCCCCACCGCTCTCGACGACGACACCGGTAGCGCGATTCCCGTCGAACTCGATCCGGTGTACGACGCAGTTGGGCCGGATCGTCAGGTTCAGCCTGTGCCGCGAGAGGCTCAGGTACCCGAGGTTGGTGCTCCAGCGGATGCCGTTGGGGTTGTTCAGGGGCAGAGGGCCGACTCCCGTGGAATCTGGGTTGTTGTGGTCGGGACAGTCTTCGAATCCGTACTCGAGACAGGACTGGTAGAACGCATGCGAAACTGGCTGCCAGGTCTCTTCCTGGAACCTGTGACAGATGATCGGTCCGTCGGTGCCGTGGAAGTCATCTGAGAACGTCGTGTCGGTCTCCAGCTTGCGGAAGAACGGGAGGCAGTCTTCAAAGCCCCAGTCATCGTTTCCCCAAGACTTCCAGGTGTCGTAGTCCTCAGGGACTCCTCGCAGGAATATCTGTCCGTTGATGGCTGAAGAGCCGCCGGTGACCTTGCCCCTCGGAACGAGCATCGGCTCGGCCTCGTCCGTGGCACGTCCTGTGAACTGCCAGTTGTGATCGCTGGTCATGATGTCGGTAGCCGTGGCGTAGCCGTAACGGACCTCGTCGGGAAGGTCTTCCATCTCCGCGTAGTCGGGCCCAGCCTCGAGTAGGAGCACAGACTTGGAAGGGTCTTCGGTCAGCCTCGTGGCCAGGATGGCTCCGGCGGATCCGGCTCCGATAACGATGTAGTCGTACTTCATGACAGGACTCCTCAGCAATCTTGAGAGGTCATTAGTGGGTCGTCAGACGCCTATTGGGGCCAATGTACATTGCTCTGCTTGTCAACGTCGCGGCTCCCGACACACCAGATCAGCCCAGCAAAACATCCCGCAGTCGGCGAATCACGATCTCGAGCTCCTGCTCATCGAGATTGAATGGGTCGACCGCGAGCTCATCCGGATTGTGGATGTTGTGCAGGTAGATGGGCGGATCTCCAGTGGCCATTGCTGCATCCACCTCGTTCCGGGACGGTCCGCGCCAGTCGCGGGTGAAGCGCATGATCGCAATGGGTGTCAGGTAGTCCCAATCATCATGTGCTACGGACACGTCGAGACCAGGAGTCTCGATCAGGGCGTCAACCACTTTCTGGGACATCTCCCTGTAGCGCTGGTTCTCAGCATCTTCGTCTTCCTCCGCGAAGATCTGCAGCGCCTCTACCAGGCCGATAATCTCTTCCTTGGCAACCTTCATGCCCCGTCCGATGAACTGGTGCGGGCTGGCATTGGCGTAGGCCGCCTCGATGAGGTCGCCGCGTCCCGCGAGAATGCCCGTGCCCTGAGGCCCCCTGACAGCCTTGCCGCCAGAGAATTGGACCAGGTCCGCCCCTTCATCGATGAACCGGCGAAGGTTGGCCCTGGGAGGGAGGTACGACGCCGCGTCGACGATTACCGGCACGTCGTGTGCGTGAGCAATCTCTACGACCTGTTCAAGGGGGAGCGCTCGCCGGCTGACGAAGCCTGAAAACAGGTACGCGACCGCAGCCGTGTTCTCGTTGATGGCAGCTTCCAGTTCCCAGGGATGACAGCGCCGACCGTCGCCGATGTTTACGATAGTGGCGCCGGTAGCGGTGTAGCACTGGTCGTAGGGGAACCTGTGGCTGGTGTGCATGATGATCTCGTTCTTGAGACCGTCCGACTTTGGCAGCTTCGCCATGCTCGCGGGGTCGCTTCCGGCCATGACTGCCGCGGCCTGGAGCACCAGCCCTCCTGCGGAGCCTGACGTCACAAGCCCTGCCTCGGCTCCGGTCACTTCTGCGATCACCTTGCCGGCGGCGACGTTCAGGTCGTCCATGTTGACCATTGACCTGGACGCCTTCTCCATCGAGTCGAGGACTTCCGGCCTCAACTTGCTCCCGCCGTAAGCGGTGGTGGACCCGGAGGCGACAATTGCGGGCTTGACCCCTAGTGCTTGGTAGATATCGGATCCCTCGCTGAATACCATCTCTGCTCCTCAGTCGCACTTGGCGTATTCGGGGCGATTATATCTCACGAACACGCAATGCACACGAGGCGATTTACTTCAGCAGTCTCCTGCGCATGAAGAACGACGCCAGGACGAGGGAGGCGACGGCGAATACGACCAGCTCCGCTGCCCAGGCGAACATCCACGGCGTGAGCTGGCCCGTCATGAGTCCCCTTACGAGGCTGGTGGCAGGGGTGAGCGGCAGGAGCCACGCGAGCTCCTGCGCCACTGAGGGCAGCCTCTCCAGCGGGAAGAATGTGCCGCTCAGGTAGAACATCGGCATCAGAAACAGTGTGAAGAAGTTGTTCATCGCCCCGATGGTAGTCGCCGTGGCGGTCAGGACCATCGCCAGCGAGGCGAACGTAAACCCGATCAGGTAGGCGACCGGTATGGCGAGCAGCGCCCACGGGGAGAGGACCAGTCCAAAGGCCGTCGCAGCCACAAGCACCGCCGAGGCGGATAGGATCGAGCGCGTCGCTCCCCACATCACCTCGCCCAGCACAATGTCACGGGGCTCCATGGGCGTGAACAGCATGGCTTCGTATATGTGGTGACTCTCCATACGGAGGTAGGCGCCATAGGTGGCATCAAACGTGGCATGGAACATGGCATAGCTCGCCAGCACGCCTGGTGCGATGAACTGGGCGTAGGTGAGGTCGCCCATGTTGCCTATGTACGGCCCGAGGCCAAAGCCCATCGCGAAGAGCAGGATAAAGGGCTCCACAAGAACGCCGCCGAACTCGACCTTCCACGCTCGTAGCACCGCGTCGCGGTTGCGCTGCCAAACGCGCCATCCGCCCCAGACGGGTGTTCTCTGAATTGCGGGAACTACGGTCTGTAACGCAGTCATGGGGTATATGCGGGTTTGCGGTCGAGTTCGGTCAATCCGGCCCCCTAGCCTTCTCTCAGTCCGCGTCCGGTGAGCTTCAGAAACACGTCCTCGAGGTTCCCCGGTCTGCGTGTGATCTGGTAACCATCGATCGGAATGTCTTCGAGCGACAGCGAACCATTATTTGGATAGATCAGAACTGAGTCGGCGCGGTCCTCGATGTGGCCTTCTATGTCGGAGCGGTTCAGCCAGTCGATTAGGCCCACCTTGTCAGTGTGACTCACCCTCACCTCGAACACCACGTCGCCCACGAGCGACTGAATCATCTCGTTCGGAGTTCCCTCCCTGAGAATCTCGCCGTGATCGATTACGACAAGCCTGTCGCATAGGTGTTCCGCCTCGTCCATGTAGTGAGTCGTCAGCAGCATGGTGATACCGCGGGACTTGAGCAGGCTGAGCTTGTCCCACACGAGCAGCCTGGCCTGCGGGTCCAGTCCCGTGGTTGGTTCATCCAGAACGAGAATTCGTGGCTCGTTCATGAGCGCACGAGCAATGAGCAGGCGTCGTCTCATGCCTCCTGAGAGATGGTCCGGCATGGCAGTCGCCCTGTCAGCGAGCTGAAACAGCTCTAAACCCTCGAGTGCCCGCTCCCTTGCCACGTCCGAGCGAAGGTTGAAGAACCTGCCATACGAGAGAAGGTTCTGAATGACGTTGAGGTCCGGGTCCAGGCTGTCGGCCTGCGAAACAACCCCCAGGAGCCTTTTGACGTCACGCTGGCTTCTTCGAACGTCCAGGTCGAAGATGCTCAGTGTGCCGGACGACACCGGAGAGACGCACGAAATCATTCTCATGGTGGAGGTCTTGCCGGCTCCGTTGGGACCAAGGAAGCCGAAGCACTCGCCACTATGAATCTCGAAGTCTATCCCGCTGACCGCGGTAAGGTCTTTGTAGCGCTTGAACAGGTTCTCAGCGCGAATGACTGGGGGCTGCTGCATGGGATCACCTGGCTAAAGGTTAGCCACGTTCCCCCAGTCAATTCAATAGCGACTGCGGCGGCGCGCTCCCTCAGAACACGGCTATCGGATTGACCGGCGAACCCGTGCCGCCAACCACGTTCAGCGGGTTGATGGTCAGCATGAACTCGTACCGGCCCTCTTCGGCGCAGGCATTCGCCAGAGGCTCCAGTAGCGAGTTGTCCAGCAGCGCCACGCCGTAGGCGAAGATGACCCCGTGTACGGACCACGGGATGTCATACTCATTGGGAGCAGCGTCCATCATGTCCCAGCCGAGAATGGAAATGTCGGCGTCACGCACGAACCTGAGGCACGAGGCATGAAGACCCGGACGTGCAGGCTCACCGGCCCAGTTACCGCCGTGTTCGGCCGCGTATGCCTCACGACCGCTGTACACCATGACCGCGTCGCCGGGCCTGATCTCGACTCCCTGCGCGGCGGCGATATCGTCCAGTTCCCAGCCGTGTACCGGGGCATCGAGAGTGACGTAGTCTGTTCCGCGGTGTCTCGGGACGTCCAGCAGCACACCACGGGTCAGGATGCCGTCGCTCCATGCGTCGACTGAGGCGTATGTGGCGCCATTGAATCCCAGGATCTCATCTGCCGTCTTTCCATCCCAAATCCCGTTCTCGTCCCATACGTGGCACAGTGCGTCGATGTGCGTCGTGGCTGTGCCGTGGTAGAAGACTCCATAGAAGTCCATCGCGGCCCCACCGCCGTTGCCACGGTCCATGACCGACATGAAATGCTGCGCAGGTCTCGGGTTCTCGGTTCTTGGTTCGACGGCCCACGGTCGACTGAGTGACACGGTCCGGCCATTACTGACCAGCCCAACTGCCTCCAGTCGTTTCTCCGCGGTGACGAGGTTGATCGCACCCGCTGACCCCTTGTCTCCCCAGCGTCCCCACTTCCTGTCGTCCTTCAGGTATGAAAGCACCTCTTCCTTGGTCGGCACTTGGCGGTCTGTCATCTCGTGTCCTCCAACTTGAAAACTAACATCCACAATCTGATTCCTAATATAATGGTGTGGTTAAACTTGGACAACACTGGAGGTTAGTCAATGGGTAAGCTAGACGGCAAAGTATGCGTGATAACCGGTGCAAGCAGGGGCATAGGGGCCGAGATAGCCAGGCTGTTCGCCGCGGAAGGCGGAAGCGTGGTTGCGGCAGCCCGGACGCTCAGGGAGGGTGATCATCCCCTGGAGGGCTCCCTCGAGAAGACCGTGGCCGACATCAGGGAGGCCGGCGGCGAGGCGACAGGGTCAGCAGTGAACATCTCCCTTCCAGAAGACTGCGAGCGACTGTTCGAAGAGGCTCACTCGGCTTACGGGAGCGTGGACGTGCTGGTAAATAACGCTGCGCTGACCTACTTCATTCCTGTAAAGGACTACCCGCTCCGCCGATGGATGCGCTCGTGGGCCGTCAACTTCCATGCGCCCTTCATTTTGAGCCAACTCGCACTCAACGACATGATGGAGAGCGGCGGCAGCATCGTCAACATCTCCTCAGGCGCGGCAATCGGACCCGGCAGGGGCCCGTATCCCGACGCACCAGCCAACTCAGGCGGCACATGCTACGGCGCCGAGAAGGCAGCGCTGGAGCGATTCAGCCAGGGCCTGGCGCAGGAGGTGTACCAATACGGCATTTCCGTCACCTGCGTATCGCCATCTCAGGTGGTGCCCACTCCCGGGACCGTATTCCACAACCTCGTCACAGGCATAGACGATCCCCGCGGTGAGCATCCTGACCTCATGGCCCAGTCGGCCCTGCTCCTCGCCACCGAGCCTCTCGACAAAGTAAGCGGGCGAGTTACCTACAGCCAGCAGATTCTCAAGGAGTTCGGCTGGATAGACGAGGCCCAGGGTACGGGGATTGACCGCCAGGGGTCAGGGTACAGTCTCATCTAGACGCACAGATCTTGAACAGTTCTAAAACTAGACCCAATAAATGCCTTGAAACCGCGTAAGGGCAGAGATTAGCCTCTTTATCAGGCTTGTGGTGTCAGAGTGAACTTGCTTCCTCATGGCACAGGGAATAGAAGCTGGACGGTCGGCGTGGGGCAGTTCGCCAGACTGAGTCCATATCGTCGATCGAGTTCAGAGAGCTAGTCAAGTACCGTGCGGCCACTACCGAGGAGGCATAATGAACATAACTCGAGCCAAGGTCACTAATTATCGCAGCATTGACGACTCCGGGTGGGTCTCCCTGGACAACGTCACTACGCTGGTCGGCAAGAACGAGTCCGGGAAGACGGCCTTTCTCCAGGCGCTGCGACGGCTGAATCCGGTCGGGGGCGCCAACGGCAAGTTCGACATCATGGACTACCCGAGGAAGGGTTACGTCCGATACAAGAGGCGTCACGAGACCGACCCGGAGACAGTGGTCCAGGCTGAATTCAAACTCACTCGCGAAGAGATGTCCGAGCTTGAGTCTCGGTTCGGGCCGGGCGTTCTGCGATCTCCGAAGGTCATCGCCTCCAAGAACTACAAGAACCAGAGGTCCTGGGAAGTCGACATTGACGAAGAGGCCGTCATCAGGCACGTCATCGACAGCGCCAACCTCCCGGAGGAGATCCACCAGTTCGTCGGCGACACCACCAAGTGGGACGACCTCTACACTCGACTGCAGGGGCTGGAAGTCAAGCCGACGGCAGTACAGGTACTGCTCTCCGAGCTGACCAAGAGGTTCAACAACGACCTCCGACAGCAGATAGTGCTGGAGCACCTGGAGCGCTACCTTCCGGAGTTCGTGTACTTCGACAACTACAGCACGATGCGCGGTCGCATCTCGATACAGGACATCAAGGAGCGCCGCTTCGAGCCAGACGAACTCGACGAGTCAGACCGCACGTTCCTCGCCCTGCTGTCTTTGGTCGGCGCCGACCTGGACGACCTGGAGCAGCAGCAGAGCTTCGAGTACCTGAAGGCTGAGCTGGAGTCCGCCTCCATCGGCATCAGCGATGAGATCTTCGAGTTCTGGAGGCAGAACACGCAACTCAGGGTTGAGTTCGACATCTCACAGGCCAATCCGAACGACCCGCCTCCGCTGAACGCAGGTCCGATTCTTCACGTTCGCATCTGGAACGACAGGCACCGTGTCTCGGTACCGTTCGACGAGCGCTCCAAGGGCTTCGTCTGGTTCTTCAGCTTCCTCGTGTACTTCTCGGAGATCGAGGAGATGCAGAACGGTCACATGGTCCTGCTCCTGGACGAGCCTGGACTGAACCTCCACGCGATGGCCCAGTACGACTTCCTAAGGTTCATCGACGAGCGACTCGCTCCGAAGCACCAGGTCATCTACACAACGCACTCGCCGTTCATGATCAACCTCAACAAGCTGCCCAGCGTCAGGACCGTTGAGGACATGGACAACTACGGCACCGTCATCACCGACGACGTGCTACAGAACAGCAGCGAGACGGTCTTCCCGCTCCAGACAGCCCTGGGCTACCAAATGGCCGAGACGCTGTTCCTGGCGCCGCACTGCCTGCTGGTGAACTCACCATCGGACCTGATCTATCTACAGGTACTGGGGGAGTTCTGCGCAACAGAGGGAAGGGCCAAGCTCGATCCGAGGTGGGTAATCATCCCGGTCGGCAGGGCCGAGAACCTGCCCGCGTTCATATCACTCCTCGGGGATAACTACACGAGCCTGGCTGTCCTGATGGATGTTACTCCCGCGAGCCGGGCGCACATCGAGTCCATCAATGACGTCATGGTCTCCAGGGACTCGCACAGGAGCCCGATCAAGTGGGTCGAAGTTACCCGGGTCAGGGACGCCGACATCGAGGACCTGCTCGATCCGGGATTCTACCTGAAGCTGGTCAACGCGGCCTACAAGAGCGAGCTACCCCAGCCGCTTACCCTGCGTTCGATTTCGGACAGCAATCCCAGGATCGCGGAAAGAGTCAGGAGCTACTTCAGCGCGAACAACATCGCCGGAGGAAACTTCGAGTCCTATAGGCCGGCGGCCCACTTCCTGCAGAACCATGGGACGTTCCGTCAGGAGATCAACCAGGAGACTATGGACAGCGTCGCTGGCATGTTCGAGCGGATCAACTCCCTCCTCCCCACCAACGGTGCGGGGTCAGGGCATAGGCTGGACGCAGGCCGATCCACCACTCTCGTCTCCGGGGGGTTTAACTAGGCCGAAAACTTGCGAAGATAGGACATCCAACAGTCCGGAAAACTCCAGGATGGCAACTCCATTAGAGTAGGGGCCGAGTTCCAGCAAGGGCAGCTTGCGAGTGTCCGTTCTTGGCAAACGAAGTGGAAGCGGGGGCCAATGGCTCCCGCTTCTTCGTTATTACATCCACGGCCTGCTCGATGACAGGTTCCTCCCCACTGTCGATCCCGGTGCCTACCAGCGTTACGCTTACCTTGCCCTTCATCCGGCGCTGCTGCACTACACCGAATATAACGTTCGCGCTGGAGTCGGCCGCCTCGTGGACTATGTCCGCGACCTCATGTACCTGACCCAGCGTGAGGTCTGGACCACCGGTCACGTTGAGCAGGACTCCGCTGGCCCCTTCGAGAGGTGCATCGAACAGCGGGTTAGCGAGCGCGGACCTTGCAGCCTGAGCTGCCGCTTCCCTGCCCTGCCCATGACCTATCGCCATAAAGGCAGATCCTCCACCGGCCATGACTGCCTTCACGTCGGCAAAGTCGACGTTAATCATGCCGCCGACAGTCACGATGTCAGAGATGCCCTGCACGCCCTGTCGCAGAACCTCGTCGGCGAGTCTGAAGGCCATCTCAAGCTCGACCCGTCCTTCCAGGGCGGGGAGCAATCTATCGTTTTCTACGACTATGAGCGTGTCCACCTTCTGCTTCAGCCGTGCCAGTCCCTGGTCGGCATTGGCTCGGCGCCTGGAACCCTCAAATCCGAACGGCAGTGTCACGACGCCAACTGTAAGAGCGCCATGCTTGCGAGCGAGGTCAGCCACCATCGATGCCGCGCCCGTACCGGTACCGCCGCCCATGCCTGCCGCGATGAAGACCATGTCCGCGCCCTGGAGCAGGCTCCTCACCTGGGCCTGGCTCTCTCTCATCGCCTTCCGGCCCACCTCAGGCTGCCCGCCGGAGCCTACGCCCCCTGTCGTCTTGGGACCTATGGCAAACGTCTGGACCTGCTTGAGACCACGCAGAGCCTGGATATCGGTATTCAGAGCAAGGAAACGGACGCCGTGGACGCCGTCGTCGGCCATACGCCGGATTGCATTGCCGCCGCCGCCGCCAACTCCAACCACGCGGATGCTGACGTCCGAAGCAGCCTCCTCGACTCTCTGGGATGATCGGTTAAGCCACTTGAACAGCATCTATTCCTCCGTAATTGGTTTGCGGTATCGTGAGCAGGTAGTAGGGGATGTGCCATCTTCCATGCTGGCCCATGTCCACGATGACCTGGCGCACTCGCGCCTCGACCACCGTGCCATAGAGCCCGAACCGTGGCCCACCCCTAACACTGCCGTGGTATTGGACAACCTGGCCTGGGGAGACACTCGCGGAACTGAGCGGGCGTCGCACGACCGGCTCTACCGTCAAACCGGGCATTGGGATCTGCGAGCTATTGCGGTCGAGTTGTGCTGTCGTCATGGCACTGCACCCCTGGTTCGATCTTGTGTTCTAAGAACAGTTTAGAACAGAACAACCGTACTGTCAACGGGTTAGCAGCGACTTTCTCCGTGGGTTGGGTACCACGCTGGGGTTCTTTACAATGGGTCGAGCACACACCAGTTTGGAACGAGGCACATGACATCAACGTCACTAGAAACAACTCCTGCCGTGGACCGCTCCGCAGAGATCGAACGCATCCTGGAACAGCGCGTCATGGTCATGGATGGATCGTGGGGAGTCATGCTCCAGTCGATGGGATTGGATGAGGCGGCCTACAGGGGCAATAGATTCTCACAGCAGGAACGTGACCTGAGGGGCTGCATCGACGTCCTGGTGTTGACCCAGCCTGATCTGATTCAGAGTGTCCAGCGCGAGTACCTGGATGCCGGCGCTGACTTCCTGACCACTAACACCTTCACCGCGACGCACTACGGGCTGTTGGAGTTTGGGCTGGAAGACTATGTGTATGAGATCAACCTGGAGGCGGCACGTCTAGCGAGAGAAGTGGCCGACGAGTACTCTGAGCGCAGTCCTGAGCGTCCCAGGTTCGTCGCGGGAAGCATCGGCCCGACCAACAAGACACTCTCGATATCGCCTGAGGTCAACGATCCGGCCTACAGGGATGTGACCTTCGAGGAGATGGCATCTGGCTACACAGAGGCCGTCAGAGGGCTTCTGGACGGTGGTGTTCACCTGCTGCTGGTCGAGACGGTGTTCGACACGCTCAACGCCAAAGCCACGCTGTATGCGATCGAGTCGGTATTCGAGCAGCGGGGAACCAGAATTCCGGTCATCGTCTCGTTCACGGCGGTAGATCTCAGTGGCCGGAACCTCTCCGGTCAGACGGCAGAGGCGTTCTATGCGTCGGTGACGCACGTACCGCTACTGGCAGTTGGAATCAATTGCTCGCTCGGGAGCGACCAGATGCGGCCGTTTCTCGCCGCACTGGGTAACGTATCGTCTCACTTTGTGTCGTGCTATCCGAATGCGGGGCTACCCAACGAGTTCGGCGAGTATGACGAATCGGCCGAACACATCGCGGCCAACCTCAGAGAGTACGTAGAGAGTGGACTCGCGAACATCGTGGGGAGCTGCTGCGGGTCAACACCAGAGCACACGAGAGCGATCGCAGAAGCCGTGGCCGGACTCGCTCCACGTCAGAGGCTGCTGCAGAACTCGAACACGCTCCTGAGTGGCATAGAGGCCCTGGAGATCAGGGAGGACAGCAACTTCGTCAACGTCGGAGAGCGAGCCAACGTGACCGGTTCAGCCCGTTTCAGGCGCCTGATTCGCCGTGAGCGCTACGAGGAGGCAGTCTCGATAGCGAGGCAGCAGGTCGAAGACGGGGCTCAGATTCTCGACGTCAACATGGACGAAGGCCTGCTCGACTCCGAGGCTGCGATGGAGCGCTACCTGAAGCTGCTGGCCTCAGAGCCGGATATTTCCCGTGTGCCGGTCATGGTGGACAGCTCCAGGTTCACCGTGATTGAGGCTGGCCTCCGCTGCCTCCAGGGGAAGGGAGTAGTCAACTCGATCTCTCTCAAAGAGGGAGAGGAAGAGTTTGTACGACAGGCGCGAATCGTTCGCAGATACGGCGCTGCCGTCATCGTCATGGCGTTCGACGAGATGGGACAGGCAGACACCGTCGAACGAAAGGTTGAGATCTGCGAGCGGTCCTTCCGCATACTGACCGAGCAGGTCGGCTTCAAGCCGCAGGACATCATCTTCGATCCCAACATCTTCGCCGTCGCCACTGGAATTGAGGAGCACAACAACTATGCAGTCTCATTCATAGAGGCGGCTGCGGAACTGAAGCGCCGGTTCCCTCTTTCGCACGTGAGCGGTGGCGTGAGCAACGTGTCATTCTCATTCAGAGGCAATGACGCGGTGCGCGAGGCTATCCACTCCGTCTTCCTGTATCACGCCATCAGGTCCGGCATGGACATGGGCATCGTGAACGCGGGCCAGCTTCACGTCTACGACGAGATCGAGCCCGGTCTGAGGACCGCTGTAGAGGACGTGGCACTCAATAGGCGTTCTGACGCCACGGAGAGGCTCCTGGCAATTGCCGACACCGTACAGGGCACGCGCAGGGAGCGACAGGAAGACGACGCCTGGAGGTCCCTGCCCGTCACCGAGCGCATCAGACACGCGCTGGTAAACGGAATCGACTCGCACGTAGAGGTGGACGTGGAAGAGGCGCGCCAGTCCGCCGAGCGGGCGCTGCATGTCATAGAGGGCCCGCTGATGGACGGCATGAACGTCGTCGGCGACCTGTTCGGGTCCGGGCAGATGTTCCTCCCACAGGTGGTGAAGAGTGCGCGTGTAATGCAGAAGGCGGTCGCGCAGCTCGTGCCGTACATCGAAGAAGAACAGGGGGACGGTGAAGCGCTCAGGTCGAACGGCAAAGTGGTGCTGGCCACTGTGAAGGGAGATGTACACGACATCGGCAAGAACATCGTCGGAGTCGTACTGAGGTGCAACAACTACGAGGTAATCGACCTCGGCGTGATGACGCCATTCCAGACGATTCTCGATACCGCCCGAGAGGTAGAGGCCGATGTAATTGGTCTGAGCGGCCTCATAACGCCGTCTCTGGACGAGATGGTGACAGTCGCGAGTGAGATGTCCAGGCAGGGATTCGAGACACCGCTTCTAATCGGGGGAGCAACAACCTCTGTAGCGCACACCGCGGTCAGGATCGAGCCCGAGTACGACAACGGGGTAATCCACGTCAGGGACGCCTCCAGGTCCGTAACTCTGATGAGCAATCTGCTCGGAGACAATGGACAGAAAGTCATCGAGGACACCAAGAGCCGATACGCTAGGGTACGCGAAGACAGGGAATCCAGAAGCAGACAAACCAGGCTGCTTACGATAGAAGAGGCCCGCCGTCACCGTGAGGTGTTTGACTGGCAACAGAGTGTGCAGCCGGTGCCTAGGTTCACAGGACTTCGCATCTTCGACAACTACCCGCTAGATGATCTGATTTCGAGAATCGACTGGACTCCCTTCTTCCTCACATGGGAGATGAGAGGGACCTATCCGTCGATACTGAACAGTCCCACGTACGGACGAGAGGCTCGAACGCTATTCAGGGACGCTCAGTACCTCCTTGAGAAGATGATCGAACAGAGGGCACTGACAGCCAGGGCGGTCATCGGCTTCTGGCCAGCAAATGCAGTCGGAGACGACGTTGAAATCTACTCGCCGCCGCCCGCAGGTGCCGGTGACGTCGCTGCTACCCTGCACTTCCTCCGACAGCAGGCGGACAAGTCCCGCGCCAGGGCGAACCTCCCGAGAGAGAACTTCTGCCTCGCCGACTTCGTCGCTCCGAAGGAGTCAGGAGTCAGGGACCACATAGGTGCATTCGCAGTGACCGCTGGCATCGGGAGCGATGAATATGCGGGCGCGCTTGAGGCAGCCCACGACGACTATGGCGCGATCATGACCAAAGCGCTGGCCGACCGGCTCGCCGAGGCGTTCGCAGAGCGGATGCACGAGCGCGTCCGCAAGGAGTTCTGGGCGTACTCGGAGTACGAGGACCTCCCCAACGATGAACTCATACGGGAGAAGTACCAGGGGATCAGACCTGCGCCCGGCTATCCCGCCTGTCCTGACCACACTGAGAAGTCGACTCTATGGTCGCTGCTCGACGCTGAGCAGAACACCGGCGTCCGCCTGACTGAGAACTTCGCCATGTGGCCGACAGCGTCGGTGTCGGGCCTGTACTTCTCGCATCCTGAATCCCACTACTTCGGAGTAGGCCGTATAGGGCGCGACCAAGTCGAGGACTACGCCCGCCGCAAGGGAATCAGCGTCAACGAAGCAGAGCGATGGCTTAGGCCGAACCTGGGGTATGATGGCTAGGAGTCGTGACCGAATTAAGAGGCCGTCTCGAACTGACATTGAAGAGGGTTCCATGAAGACTTTGACGCTGGATGACAGACTGTACACGGCGCTTGAAGAGGAGGCAACCAAGGTCGGTCGTCCTGTCAGTGAGCTGCTGACGGAGGCCGTCGAACAGTGGCTTCTCGACGTTGAGCTAGACGAAGCGGAACGCGGAAAGATCGAGTCAGCTGATCGAGAGTGGAGTGAGCATGGCGGAGTAGAAGCCAGCGAGTTCTTCGCCAGCGTCAGGAAAGAGCGTAGCTGGGACTAGTGGCTCGCAGCAGGAGGCGAAGCTACAGGGTCGAGATCTCACCTGCAGCAGGTAGGGAACTCAGACGCCTATCACGCGCAGACTTTGAGCGCGCAGAGTCTGCGATAGTCGATCTCGAAGTCAATCCAAGGCCGCCAGGGGTAGTCAAGCTCAAGGGTATGCGGGATGTGTGGCGCATACGCGAAGGACAGATAAGAATCATCTTCAGAATAGTGGACTCAGAGTTGCTCGTGGTGGTACTGAGGATCAGCCTGAGAAGTGAGCGAACCTACCGCGGGTTGTAGCCCGAGGGGAAGTCAGCGACAGATCGAACGCGGTGGCGGAGAAGTAGGTTCCCGCCAGTTCGCTACTGGCCCTGCATGCCTCTGAGGTAGGCGACGAGATCCCATCGCTCGGACTCCGTGAGCAGCTTGCGGAACTCGGGCATTGGGCAGGAGCCCTGACCGACGCAACGTTCGCCGTCCACTGTGGGATCTGTGAGAGCCGGCACGCGAGTGGTGAACCCAGTGTTGCCTCCGTAGCTGATGAGGCCGTAGAGCTCGCCGTCCGTGCGCTCCATCGTGACCTCACCCCTGAGGTCGGCCGGCACCATCGTCGGGCCAGTTACCATGACTGGGCCCTGCCCGTCCAGGTTGAGGCCGTGGCACACGACGCAGTTGATGGCGAAGAGAGCCTGCCCATTGTTGGCATCGCCGCCAGGGTTCGCGAGGGCTGCATACTCTTCCACTGAGGTCAGGATAACCTCTTTGCCCGTAATGGGTACGGCACTGTCAGGAACATCCAGCCTGGGTCCCTCCTGAGAGCGGTATGAAGGCTGGTAGTGCATCTCGGTGAAGATCTGGATCTTGTTGGATCCGGTCTCTGGGAACGCGGGCAACTTGAACCTGATGGCATCCCCGATGTTGGTCTCGCCTGTGTTGTTGTTGTAGCAGCCGAGCGCGGTCGACAGAGCGAGCGCCGTTACCAGGAACGCAATGCCCAGTACAGACGCGCGTGAGCGCTTGCCCCTGCGTCCGCCTGAATGCGTTGATATGTCTATGGGAGCAGCCATATCGTATTTAGGAGTCCTGTTCTTCTTCTTCAGCTTCAAGGGATTCAGGAGGCTCAGAGTCGGAATCTTCCCAGCCTCTCTTGACTTCCTCGGCGCCGATCTCCTTGAGCACTTCCTCGGCTTCCAGAGCCCTCTCCCTGTCACTGGTGACAGTAACGCCGATGTAACCCTCGGTTATGCGCTCGTCGTACGCACCCATGAACAGGCGCGGGAGTCTTGACTCGATGATGACACCGATCACCGTGAAGATGATTGCGCCAAGCATTGTGCCCTCATACATGATGATGGACATGGGCGGGATCGACAGTATGGGCTTTCCGCCAGTGACGAGCGGATAAGCTAGCTGGGTGCCGGAGGTGAGTACCAGACCCACGATGAATCCGCAGGCGGCGCCCATGAGCGGCCACCTGAACAGCGTATGTGTCGGCTCTTCCTCGCCGAACGTGCCTTCAGGATACGGCGTACCGGTGATTACCTCGTACTCCGCCTGGGTATAACCCTTCTCACGGAGCGCATCGAGGGCGTCGGCTGCCTTATCCTCTTCGCCCTCAGGGAACAGGCCAAGAACGCTACTCTTTGCAAGCATAAGCGCCTACCTCATTCACGGACCGTCGCTGGAACAGTGCGACGTCCAATCTTGAATTCGCGTCGATTCGTCATTCCCTCCTTGATATCGAAGAGCGGAATGAGCGGGAACATTTTACTGAATAGAAGCATGCCGAGAGCGACGAACGCGAATGTCTCCGCCACAATCAGGATCTCGACAAGGCTCGGGTGATATGAACCCCAGTCGAAAGTCATTGGCTGACGCCGTGCCAGACCGGGGATGATGATGATAAAGCGCTCCAGCCACATTCCGACGTTCACGAGAATCGTGGTGATGAGCATCCAGAACGCCGAACGGCGGACTGACTTGAACAGCCACATCGGCACCGGAATGAAGTAAGCAGTGAACAGGAACACTATGAACAGCGCCGAGTACGGCCACTCGAATACCTGGAGTTCGCGCATGGCGAGCTCAGGTCCTTCGAGCGTGTACAGCGCAAACACCCATTCAATAAAGAAGAAGAAGAACCACGTGGTCGCCACTACGATCAGCAATCGTGCGATCGCGTCGAAGTGGTCGGGTCGGATGTAGTTGTCCAGCTTCCACATCCATACGCCGAGCGCCATGAGCATGGCGACGGCAGAAACGCCGGAGTGGATGGCGCCGATGATGAAGTAGGGCGCGAAAATCGTGGAGTGCCAGGTTTCGACGCCGATTAAGACGGCGAAGTCCCAGGACACTATCGAGTGGACGGATACGAACACCGGCAGTACCAGCGCCGATAGCAGAATGCCAGCAACGGCCTGCATCTTCCACTGTCTCGGAGTTCCCCGCCAGCCGAGGCAAAGCCCCGCATAAAGACGCTTCACCCAGACATTCCTTGCCCTGTCTCTGATGATTGCCAGATCGGGCAGGAGGGCTATGAACACGAACAGCGAGCTGCCGATCAGGTAGGTCATGACCGCGCTCGGGTCCCACACGAACGGTGAACGCACGTTAGGCCAGACGCCGCGGGCGAAGTCGTACGGGAAGACCCAGAAGTCGCGCCATGGTCGACCGACGTGGAACAGAGGCGTGTGAAGCGCTGCCATCAGTGAGAAGACAGTCATCACTTCCGCTG
This sequence comes from Dehalococcoidia bacterium, assembly GCA_965232905.1. Classification (GTDB taxonomy): domain Bacteria; phylum Chloroflexota; class Dehalococcoidia; order Lucifugimonadales; family UBA1123; genus VXRN01. The sequence continues at coordinate 3,247,986 of OZ247432.1, read as the reverse complement.
CTCGGGTTACCGGGCGTCGCCACTCGGCCTGGGTCAGTCTCAAAATGGCCGATATCATGATTCCGGCGTGGCTGATACCGATCCAGAAAACGAAGTTGACCAGGAAGAAGCCCCACAGGACCGGCCTGTTAAGTCCGGTGACCCCGAGGCCCTTGTTCATCATGTACCCGAATGCTCCGAGTCCAGTGAACACCACTATCAGCAGGAAGATCACCGTAGGCAGCCACCACCGAGGTGTGCCAAGCACACCACCGAGCAACTCTTCGTTGATCGTCTTCTGATCTAAGTGTACGTGTTCTAGCATATCGCCCCGGCGCTACTCGCTCTTACCCATAATTCGGACGTGGCTTCGGTGATACGGCTCGTGGCCTCTATCGTAAAGCTGAAGCTCGCGCTGCTCCCAGATGTTGATTACCGGGAAGATCCTGGTGGCGAACATATACACCAGAATCATGGCGCCGATCGCTCCCACAACAATGAAGATGTCGAAGAGATCAGGCCATACCGTCTTCGGAATGTGGTCGAGATCCATTCCGTGGGACTTGTCAATAGAGGGATTTCCAATTCCCTCGACTGAATAGGTGGCCACGTACAGCCTGATCCTGTCCAGCAGGGTGCCCAGCAGCACGCTGACTGCCAGCAGGGGCGGACCCCAAAGGCTCTTGCGGACTGGATTCCACATGAGGGTCCAGAGAGGTATGACGAAGCACAGCAAGAACACTGCCATGAATACGTAGAGATACGGCCCCGTGGTCAGAAGTTCGATCACAGCCTGCTCAGACGGCTTCTTACCGAACCAGAGCACGTTGAAGCTGGAGAACCAGAACCAGAACCACAGCAGCGACAGGGCAAACATCAGCTTGCCGAGCCCCCATATCTGGTCAAGCCCTATGTAGCGTTCGTATCCGCAGAATGTCCTGAGGACCCAGGCCGTCAGCACCATCGTCGCGGCGGCAGCCTGCAGCGCGTTCGCTGCGTGTGTAATCGGATACAGCGAGTCGATCCAACCCGGCACCAGTGTCATCAGGAAGTCGACACTGATGAGGAAGTGGACGAATATCAGCATCATGAAGTAGAGCGCGCCGAGGATACCCAATCGGCGGTTCACCATGAACCACTGGGCAGAAGTCCCCTGCCATCCTCGCGCCATCCACTTTGCCATGCGCTGCTGACGCGAGCCCTTCGGCGCACGCTGAGCAATAGAGGCAAAGTCCGGCAGGCTGGACACCCACAGCAATGCCAGTCCGGTAACAACAAGTCCTAGTAATGCCGCCGATGCCCAAATGTGCGGGCTGTATGAGGGCACGGCGTTGGGATCGCTCATGTCGAAGAACCAGAGCGATCGACGGCCATCACTCAGCGGCGGCAGAATCCACAGCATGGGGATGAACCACAGCAGGCTGAGTAGCCCGACGGCGCTCCACAGCTCGGCGGCGCGGGAAAGAGGCCTGCGCCAGTGGCCGTTAGCGAGTCTTGGAGCGATGGCGACCATCGGCGCTGCCGAGGCGGTCGTTATCATGAAGCTGAACACCGCCACGTAGTAGCCCCAGACGATGGTGTCCCCGACGCCGTCCAGAAGCCGGACTACCACGCCGATGACACCCAGGACCGTAAGCACGCCAAAGACAGCCACTGCCCGCCAGAAGTTGTCGCCTACGTTCAGAGACTTGCCGACCAGGTCTTCCGTCGTCTCCGCGGGAGAAGTCGGCGGCTCGGCGACGCGCGGGTCTACGTGTGCGCCCTCATGAGGGGCTGCGTGTGCGCTGCTAGCCATGTGAGGCTTCCTGTGACGCCGTGTCTACCTTCCTCAGATAAATCACGGAAGGATGGGCGCCGAGTTCTTCAAGGATTCTGTATCCCCGACCCTCTTCGAGTTCGCGCTTTACGATCTCCTGGGCCTTGTTCTTTGGCTGGGGCAGCCTTTCCCCCTCACGCTTCGCCGACAACATGTCGAACAGGTCTCCGTATACCAGAGTCTCAGTGGGACATGCGTTAACGCAGGCAGGGCTAATGGCCCTCTCATAGACGGGATCGCCCATGATCGCCTCTGCCGAGGCGTTCCCCATTTCATTCTCAGCCTTACGCTTGGTCCGGCGAATCCTCTGAATGCAGAAAGTGCATTTCTCCATGATGCCTCGGCTGCGTACCGTGACGTCTGGGTTCAGCTGGTTCTTCAGGCTCTCCGGCCACGCGGGCTCCCAGAAGTTGAAGAACCGTGCATGGTACGGGCAACCATTCGCACAGAATCGAGTGCCAATGCAGCGGTTGTAGATCTGTACGTTCAGACCTTCCGAGTTGTGATAAGTCGCATAGACCGGGCAGACCGGCTCGCAAGGAGCATCCGCGCAGTGCTGGCAGAACAGGGGTATGAACCTTGCCTTCACGTCAGGGAACTCGCCTTCCCAGTAACGCTCAACGCGTATCCACTGGATGGCTCGTCTCTGGTTGAAGTGTTCCTCTTCGTTGATGGGAATGTTGTTTTCCGCCTGACAAGCTACCACACAGGCCTGGCAGCCAGTGCACTTGTCAAGATCGACTATCATTCCCCAGCTTTCGGGCATTTATGCAGCTCCCTTAGCTATCTTCTGAGGTAATCTGGACAACACGCTGGTGATCGTCTTCAGCGAAGTCCGTGATGGTGTTCTCGAACTTGGGTACGCGGACCCACTCGTCGGTCTTCTCTATGTTGACCTTCGTTGCGGCCCACGCGATGGCGCCGGTATCGTTATCGGTCAGCGGCGCAAGGATCGAGAACACATTCGCGCCTCTGTCCTTTGCATAGCGGCCACTGCCGCGGTGTCCCTGTCCAAGAGGGATGGACACCGTGTCAGGCGGCACGCCAGGGTGCGGGAACGCCAGGGCTTCTATTGAGCCTCTCGGCGAACTCACCCGGACCACGTCGCCTTCTCTAATATCGAGGTCTTCCGCGACGTGGAAGTTGATTTCAATCCATGTCCGCCAGGTCGCTGTCGTAATCGGGTCCGGCGTCGCCTGCATCCACGGCAGGTGGGCACCTTGACCCTCCCCTACGCCGATCTGGCTGAAGGGGGTCAGATAGTATTCGTGTGAACCGTCGCCCTCGAACTGAGCATCCTGGTATTCGGGAAGCTCGGGAGGCCTGGTGATTCCACCGGAGAAGCGCGCGCCGGTGTCCCACCAGCCGCCCCGTTGAAGCACCCCGTTCCAGAAGCTACCGAAACTGGGCGCGTTAACCGAACCCCGTCCCAGGATGTATAGCTTCTGAGCATCGGCCTGGAGGATATCCTTGAAGGTATCTCCGCCCAGGTCGAGGCTGAGGTTGAGCGTCTGAGCGACGGTCAGAAGCACATCCGCGAAGCCGCGTGTTCCAAGTTCCGGACCGCGATTCTCGAAGAATGGCCTGACCACAGGCTGCTGGAAGCCAACCACTTCATAGCCCGGCCCGAAGTGGGGAGTGTCTGTGCCCCAGTCCTCGAGGCCGGTGTGCTGTGGCAGCACCAGGTCGGACATCAGCGTAGTGTCGTCCATCACGCTGCTGAAGCTGGCGATGAACGGAACGTCATAGGAAGCATCGTAGATGTCAACGGATGCTGGCAGTCCGTAGAACGGGTCCGCCCCACTGACCATCAGCGTGTTGACCTTCCCGGCCCGCATGTCCGCGACAGCGCCTTGCCAGTCTGAAAGCGAACCGGATGGCGGTGGGCCACCAAGCCCCTCGAGGGGCGGCGGCGGATTGAAAAGCACGCCACCGGGTACCTCGACGCTGCCGACGAGGAAGTTCAGTGAGTAAATGGCCGCCAGGCTGGCGTGCCCATTCGTGTGAGCTCCGGCAGAGCCGCCGCCAATCGCCAGTGCGGGCGGATGACTCGCGAAGTTGTGTGCAATGTCGACGATCTTCTCAGCGGATACGCCAATCCTGTGGGCGACGTTCTCTGGAGCGAATTCCGCCAGCGCTTCTGCGCTGCCACCGGTGAGCGCCTCCGCCGCAGCCGAGTCGCCAATTCCCTCTCGAACGATTACCTCGGCGATGCTCAGCGCGAGCAGCCCCTCAGTTCCCGGCTTTACGGGTATCCACTTGTCTGCATTGGCAGCAGTCATCGAGAATCGGGAATCCACATGGTAGTGGGTGCCCCGTTCGCGGTCTCCCTGCCTGAACCTGCCGTACCCACGCCCGTAGCGTACGGGCGAGCCCCAGGTGCCCAGGAAGTCCGCACCGAAAGACAGGAGGAACTGCGAGTTCTCAATGTCAAAGTCGGGGATGCGGTCCTGGTCGAATACGGTCTTGATCGCCGCGTTCAGGTTGGTGTTCTCTACTGGTTCGTAAGCAATGTGCTTTGCGCCGAACTGCCTTGCGAAACTACTGACGACCAGACCCATGTGCCCGCCGGCCGGATTGGTACCAATCACGACTCCCTGCTGGCCTCTGGCCTGCTGGATGTTCTGCAGGTGGAAGGAGAGCCTTCCTATGGCGTCGGTCCAGCTGATCTCTTCGAACTGTCCTGTGCCTCGCTCACCGGCGCGCACGAGCGGACCTCGAATGCGGTCTGGATTGTAGAGAGCCTGTAGTCCGGCTTCGCACCTTGCGCTGTGCTTGCCGACGTTGACCGGGTAGTCGATGTTGCCCTCGACCTTGCGGGCCCGGCCCTCCATTACGCGTACGACCAGGCCTTCGGCGGAGCCGCACTCCCGGCAGAGCGTGGCATACCAGTTGTCTCGCCCCGAGACCAGGTCCTCGGGCATTTGCACCGGGGCCTGTACGAGCAGCTCGTCCTCGGGCACACCACATGCGGCAAACAGAATCGCCGCGGAAGCGGATCCGCCGGTGAGAGTCAGGAACTGTCTTCTGGTTAGCGCCATTGTGTGTAATCCAGCCGGATTGGCTCCTCTAGCCTAGTAGTGGCACGTCGTGCAGTCGGTTGGCGCGCCATTGTCACGGTGGCAGTCCACGCAGTCACTCATCTTGAGCGTGCGGACCTGCTTTACCTTTTCCATCGACCCCACGTCGCCGTGGCATGTCGAACATGTCTCAGAAGCGGGAACGCCGTCACGTTCAGAGAAGTAATTGATGTGCGCCTCGTGAACAAAGTGGACGTGGTCCGGGACGCGATGCACTCGCACCCAGTTGATGGCGTCGTTGTTCTTGTGCGCGTCCTTGATCTTCTTGATCTCTGCCTGCTGCATCTCGGTCGATCCGGGGACTGCCTGGTGACATGTCATGCAGATCGCGACAGCAGGAATCGTGGCCTGTGCCGAAGTCTCCACCTCCCGGTGGCAGAATGTGCAGTCCAGTCCGAGGTCCTGCACGTGCGTTGTATGCGGGAACGCTATCGGCTGCTCAGGGCCCTCGTCCGACCCGAATATCACGGGGGTCCCAAACCATGCTGAGATGACCCATATCAGGGCCAGCAACACCACTACCGATGTAACCAGACCACCAATGCCCAACGCCGCACCGAGAAACATCTGCTTGCCGGTGGGCTTTTTTATCTGAAAATCGCCTGGGATCAAATCGAGATTGTCCTGGGTATCGGTCGGGTGTTGAGTTTCAGATCCAGTAGTCTGGCCAGAAGTTCCTGAGCACGCCGGCGTAGTCTACGGCGCGACTTATGAAGAACATCGCAATGACAAAGCTGATGACGGCCAGGACGTAAAAGGGCATCCTGAACTTGCTCCAGCTTGCCGGAATGTGCCCGGTCGTGACAAACGTGGGAATCATGATGTGCCCAAGTATCATGTTCGAGGCGAAAAGAACGACGAAGAGAACAGCCAGCCAGAGACTTTGGAGCAGGCTGCCCAGTTCGCTCCAGCTTTCCGGCCCGATCACTCTCGGGTCCATGGTTATGGGAATTACATCCATAAGCTAGACGGTCGAAACCCTGTATCTCTATCGATAAAAAGGCGGCCATTTCGAGGCCGCTGACGATTATCACACCGGGTTTTGGGGGTGTCAAGGTCAGGGGCCCGCGAGCGGTTGCCTGTGTGCTACAAAACTGTTGTGAAAATTATCACTTTGCACGCGGGGATGTCAAGAAGAACAGGCGACCTCAAATGCCAAACAGAGGCGCTTCTTGCGACTATAATGCAGCCAACACAAGCCAGAGGAGGACTGCTCACATGAGAGTCAACAACGTAGTTACCAGGATGGGCCAGGGCGAGATGGCGTACGGACTTAACCTCTCATTCCCTTCCACCACGCTGATTGAGCTTGGAGGACGCGTGGGCTTCGAGTTCGTAACCTTCGACAGCGAGCATGGGCCGTTCACGGTTGACCTGCTTGACGACCTCTGCCGTATCGCAGACATGGCAGGCCTTACACCAATGGCGCGCGTACCAGACATCGAGCATCCCACGATTCTGCGGTTCCTGGACCGGGGCATTCTTGGCATTACCGGACCGCACATAGTTGACGGGGACAGAGCGCGAAAGCTCGCCGCCGCCTGCCGCTACGTGCCCAGGGGCGAGCGCAGCTTCGGATCAGGCCGCGGAGCCTACTTCGGCGATGTCGAGTCCCTTCCTGGATACATGGAGCACACCAATGACAACATCCTTGTCATCGCACAGCTCGAGGACATCCAGGTGCTGGACAACATCGACGAGATCCTCGCCGTGGAGGGGATAGACCTGTACGCCTCTGGCGCCCAGGACATTGCACAGTCGATGGGGCTGCCAGGCCAGCCCAACCACCCGCGCGTGCAGGAGTTCGAGCAGCAGGTCCGTGACGCCGTCCATGCGGCCGGCAAGCAGATGGCGGATGACGTGATGGCGTCGGCGCGTGCAGCCAACCTGTTCATGGATGGAGCCAGAGCTTTCCTGGAGTCTCAGAGATGAAGCGCGCAACCAAAGACGTTCTCTACTTCGAGACAGGGCCTGACAACCCACCTACGCTCTTCGTCGACCCGGGCGAGGAGTTCGAGGTCGTTACGCAGATGAATCGCGGCCCCTGGATCGATGGCCACCCCGACCAGGAGGAGTTGGAAGCGAAGCTCATCGGCGGCAATCCATCAAGCGGCGCGATTTACGTCAACGGCGCAGGCCCAGGACAGGCGCTGATCGTGCACGTGCTGGACATCCAGACCGAACCGTTCGGTTACACGAGCTTCAGGGGCAGCACTGGAGCCATGCCCGGCTGGATGGGCGGTACAGGAATAGGCCACCACGAAAAGATAGTGCAGATCAGCGACGGGCTCATCCACTGGAGCGACGATCTGAAGTTCCCGGTTGAGCCGATGCTCGGAGTCGTGGGAGTAGCCCCGGCGCGGAGTCGGTGGACCAACGCATGGGCCGGAGAGTGGGGCGGCAATTTCGACATCCAGGAGGTTACTGCCGGCGCCTCCGTTCACATCCCAATCCAGGTGCCCGGAGCGCTGCTACACGTAGGCGACATGCACGCGCGTCAGGGAGACGGCGAGATCTGCGGCGCGGGAGGGATCGAGACAGGAGGAACGGCGAGGCTGCGCTGCGAGCTAGCTCCCCTTCCCGGCAATATGACCTGGCCTCGCATCGAGAACGAGACCCACATCATGACTACCGGCATCGCCAAACCCGCAGAGGACGCCTTCAGGATAGCCCTCTCAGAGATGCTCCTGTGGCTTGAGACCGACTACGGCTTCGATCGCGGTGAAGCGTACCTGTTCCTTGGGCAGGTGCTGGAGGCCCGCTGCACCCAGTTCGTAAACCCAACCTTCAGCTACCTCTGCAAGGTAAACCGAAAGTGGCTGCCAAAGTAGTCACGGACTGATGGCCAAGGTCGGCACGTTGAGCACGAGGTCTGTAAACTCGATTACATACCCGGCCCGCTTGTTGACCACACCGCTGAAGTAATTCAGGCTGTCCCCGAGTCTTTCGGGTGTAATGGACTCGATGTAGGGTTCGATTTCAGACGGCGTGAGGCTGGCGAACCTCAGGAACATTCGGTACACAGAGTCTGCCGAAAGGAATCCGTTGCGCTCAAGTTCTTCACGCAGGTCAGCGAGTTCTGGGTCATGCAGCACTGCAAGCCACATGATCAGGCGTCCGCGAGCGTGCTCCATTGTTAGGTCATTGACCGATTCCTTGAAGTTCTCTCTCTGCTGGTCCAGATATGCTCTCCACCTGTAGCCTGTTGGAAGTCTGGCGATCTCCACACCGGTGTATTCCCCTATCTTTCGGGCCAGGGCAACCTCGAACGAGTAGGCTTCGGCCTCTCTCATTGCGCCGATCAGGGAATCCCTGGGGGCCTTGTTCTGGACTGGGTTGAGCAGTCTCTGCAGTGCGTGACCAGCCTCGTGCGCGGTAGTTGCGGTAGCAGAGTCCAAAGGGCGGTCAGCTCGCATTATCAGTGCGAGGCCCTCATCGGTACGGATACAGCACCATCCCAGCGAACGCCTCAGACCAGGGTCTCCTCTTTCCTCCGCAAGAGCGTTGTAGTCTTCCACGGAGAAGTACCTGGCCTCCCAGCCATCTTGCTGAACCGACCTGCCAGTCAACAGGTAGTAGCCGTTTTCAAAGATCTCGATGACGAGGCTGGACCCGTCGATCTCCTCTATCGTTTTGCCGTCAGGGCCGAAGACTGCAACTGACGCGAACACCGGCTGCTGCGACCCGAACGCCTCGGTCAACCGCTGCTTCAACTCCTCCGGGGACAACGGTGTGAAGTCGGGATTCGACGCAGGCTCCGCAGGTGGTGCTAGGTAGTCATCCTGGAAGCCCGCTGCTATCGCGTAGATATTGCTGTCGTGGGAGCCCACGTAAACCGTATTGCCGTGTACAAGGACGGGCGCCTGAACTTCGTTCTCGGTCTCAAACTTCCAGGCCAATGACCCAGTCTGGACATCAATAGCGTACACCCATCCGTCGTTCGCACCGACATATACAAGGCCCTGAGACACTTCCGGGGTTGACTCGACGTTGTCTCCAATACGATAGCGCCAGTTCAGCGTACCCGAGGACGCATCGACAGCGTACAGATATCCGTCGGCCGAGCCGAAGTAAACTGAATCATCGGTTGCGGTCACCGAGGATACAACATCGTCACCGGTCCAGAAGTTCCACTTCAGTCGCCCTGATTTGGCGTCGAGTGCGTATACGCGATCGTCCCATGAGCCGATCAGTACAAGTCCATGCGAAACGGTCGGCGTAGAGTTGGAGCCCAGCCGCAGCTCGCTCTTCCACACCACCTCGCCTGTTTCTGCGTCTAGTGCGTAGACCCAGTCATCATGGGACACCACGTAGACAAGTCCTTCGAAGACACTGGTGCCACCATAGATCGCGTCCCCGGCCTGGTACTCCCAGAGCAAAGAGCCGTCGTCCAAGCCTAATGAGGTTACGGTGCCCAGATCATCTGCAACAAATACACCGGTCCCGTTCGTCGAGACACTCCCCCACATCTCACCAAGCCTGCCCGTACGCCACACTCGTTCCCCAGTGTCCCTGGAAACAGCGTGTACCCAGCCGCCAAGGTCCGCAATCAGCACAGTGCTGTTGTGGACTGCAGCGGTTGCGGTGATGCTTGCCCCCGCATCATATCTCCAGGTCTCTTCACCTGTATCCGAATCGAGCGCATACAGCAGATCGTCTTGCGAACCTATGTAAACGATGCCCTCATGGACCAGGGGCTTCGCATCAATCCACCCACCAGTACCTACTCTCCAAACTAGCTGTCCAGGTTCCGGGGGAACGGGCGTTTCTGTTGGGGTAGACGTTGGTCTCGGAGTAGGAGTGTCAGTTGGCAGTAGCGTGGCCGTCGGCTTGGGGATGGCGGTCGAGGTGGGTACCTTTGTTGGTGTAGCACTTGGAGACGGAACCAACGTGGCAGTCAGTTCAGGCGTGGCCGTTGAGGTGGGTACCGGCGTAGATGTCGGTTTAGGCGCCGGCGTAGCAGTTGGCCTGGGTATAGGGGTAGCAGTGGGAACAGGAGTCGGGGTGCTCGTTGGTTCAGGAGTAGCGGTCTCAGTTGGCTCCGGAACTGGAGTAGATGTCGGCTCTGGCGTAGGACTGCTCGTTGGTGCTACCGCAGCAACCGATACCTGTGTAGGAGTGTCAGCTGCTGGTGGCGGCTGGTCACAGGCCGCCAGAACAGCGAGCCCGAAAGTGGCCGCTGCAACTGACCACAGCCACGGCCTCACCGTGTAGCATCCACCACGCAGCGGAAGCCCATGTTGCCGGTGGAGCTATCAGGCGTGTTGGCGCTGCGGGCGGCTACGCGATAGCGGTTGCAGTATGACTCGTGGCAAAGGTAAGACCCGCCCCGGATCACCCGGCTCATGCCGGATGGGGGGCCTGATGGATCTGTCCTGGGACCGTCACGATGAAAGGTCGGACTGAACCAGTCCCACTGCCACTCCCAGACGTTTCCCGCGACGTTGTACAAACCAAAACCGTTTGGTTCGAATGACCTGGCCGGAGCGGTGCCTGCGTAACCGTCTTCTGTCGTGTTTGTGTTTGGGAAGTCGCCCTGCCAGATGTTGCACATGTGCTCGCCATCCGGTGTCAGGTCGTCGCCCCAGACATAGCGCTTTCCCATCAGCCCACCGCGGGCAGCCATCTCCCACTCAGCCTCGGTCGGAAGTCGCTTACCAGCCCATCGACAGTATGCCTGTGCGTCGTTCCATGACACGTGGACTACAGGATGGTCCATCCTGCGGCTTATCCCGGAACCCGGACCCTCGGGCCTGCGCCAGGAGGCGCCATCGATACGCCACCACCAGGGAGCCTCGGCAACGGCCTGCGTAACGGTCCTGGCGACCTTGCGTGGGACGAACGAGTGAAAGACGAAAGACCAGCCGTATAGCTCTGCCTCGGTCCGATAGCGAGTCTGCCGCACGAACCTGCCGAACTGCGCGTTGGTCACGGCGGTCTCATCCATGAAGAATGGCGAGACGTCTACCTCGCGGATAGGCCCTTCACCGTCAGCGGGAAATCCTGTGTCGTCATCGGTGCCCATGAGGAATATGCCGCCCGGAATGTGGACCATGTCCCCGGGAGCGTCTTCGACGCGGTCAGTTCTGACGACTGTAGCTGATACCGGGCGCGATGAGGGTCTTTCCGACCCGGCCGAGGGCGCGCAGCAGGATTCGGTCAATCCACACCTCCTCAGCTTTGATTTAGATGCCCAGAGACGAAGCCGCGTTCCGTGCAACCTCTATCAGAGGTGCGGGATAGATGCCGATCAGCAGGGTGCCGGCCGCGGTGGCCGCCAGGGCAACGCCGGTTGCGGCGTCGAATGGGACCGAGCTCTCGTCTGTAGCCCTCTCAAGGAACATCACCTTGACGACACGCAGGTAGTAGTAGGCCGAGACGACGCTGTTCACCATGCCCACAACCGCCAGCCACGCCATATCGGCGCTCACGGCAGCGCTGAACAGGTATATCTTCGACATGAACCCGCTGGTGGGCGGTATCCCAATCAGGGAGATCATTGCGAAGCCCAGCGCAGCGGCCAGCAGAGGCGCTCGCCGTACCATTCCCGCGTACCCGCCGATCTGATCGGACCCGATCTTGTTGGATATGGCAATTATCGCGCCGAATGCCAGCAGGTTCGTACCCACATATCCGGCCAGGTAGAACAGGACACCGCTGGTGCCGAGGCCTGTCTGTTCGGAGGAGCCTGCGGAAAATGCCGCCAGTCCTACCATCACGTAACCGGCGTGAGCGATGGTGCTGTACGCCAACATCCGCTTGATGTTGTTCTGCCGGATAGCCACCAGGTTGCCAAACGTCATCGAGGCGACGCTCAGCACGGCGAAAATCGCAGCCCAGTTCTCGCTGACCATCTCCATCGGGAAGGATATGTAAAACACCCTGAGCAGTACTGCAAAACCCGCAGCTTTCGACGCCACAGAGAGGAAAGCGGTGATGGGAGTTGGCGCGCCTTCGTAGACGTCGGGTGCCCAGAACTGGAACGGGAAGCTCGATATCTTGAAGCCGAAACCGGCGATGACGAGAGTGACCCCAAAGAGGAGTGCCTTGCTGTCGCCAAACGCCTGAGCGGGGTCCAGCAGTCCTGCACGTGCCATGGCCTCGATCTGCGCAGCGATTTCAGGCAGCGACGTCGTGCCCGTGCGTCCGTAGATGAACACCATTCCATAGAGCAGAATCGCCGAGCTAATGGCGCTCAGGATCAGGAACTTCATTCCCGACTCTGCCGACCTGCCATCCCTGAGGAACGCCGCCAGCGCCGCCGTCGGCAGCGCGGTCAGCTCAAGTGCAACATAGATCGTGATGAGTTCAGTTGTGGAAGCCAGCAGCATCATGCCGGACGTGGCCAGCAGGATCAGCCCGTAGAACTCGGACCTGAATCGGGAAATTCGGTCGACATACGAGCCGGAAATCAGCAGCACGAACAGCGCTGCCGCGGCCAGTACCAGCTTGAAGAAGAGGCTGAACCTGTCAACTACGAGTGTGCCGAATATGCCCTGCATCTGTCCCGTGGGCTCGGAGCCGAGGTCGCCCCACAGGACAAGCGTGAAGACGGCAGACAGCGCCAGGCCAAGCAGGCCAACAGCCAGCAGGACGCCTTTCCTGGACACGACGAGATCGAGCAGGATCAGCAGCATTGCTACTCCCGCAAGAGCAATCTCAGGTGACAGCAGGTATAGGTCGTTAAGAGTCAAGTTGCTATTGTCTCGTTACTCAGTTTCGGCTCAGGGTCAGGTCCATCTGGAGAGACTCAACGATCGGCGTAATTCCGGTCGAGAATACGTCTGTTAGTACACTCGGGTAGATTCCAACCACCATTATGGCGATTACCAGGGCTGCAATCGGCACCAGCTCAAGAGGCGTGGCATCCTTGAGATCGGCGAACCTCGGATTCAGCGGGCCAAGCATCACCCGCTGGATCATCCACAGTATGTAACCCGCTGTGAGGACGACTCCGAATGCGCCAAGGGCCGTCATCCAGCCCCACACCGGGAATGTGCCCAGGAACACGTGGATCTCAGATACGAACCCGGCGGTAGATGGCAGTCCAAGCGAGGCAAGCCCTGCGACAAGCAGCGCGGCTCCGAGAATCGGCATTCGTCCGGCCAACCCACCCAGATCCGGGATGTGCCTGGTGTGAGCGCGTTCATAGACGTAGCCCACGAGCAGGAACAGCATTCCCGTTATTACTCCATGCGTAAACATCTGCAGCGAGGCACCGGTCAGGCCGACCGGCGATACGCTACCGGCCACGCCGACAGCGGATGCCAGGCCCAGCAGCACGAATCCCATGTGGCTGATAGAGCTGAAGGCTATAAGCCGCTTCATGTCGGTCTGCCTTAGCACGACCGAGGCCCCGTACAGGATGTTGATCACTCCAAACGCAGCCAGCGCCCACGACACATCTCGCAGCACATCCGGCAGGATAGCTCCCAGCCTGAACATGCCGTAAGCGCCCATCTTTAGGAGCACGCCGGCAAGCATCACGCTCGCGGCTGTCGGCGCGTCAGTATGGGCGTCTGGTAGCCATGTATGCAGTGGCCACACCGGAAGCTTGACGGCAAACGCGACAAACAGCAGCAGGAACACCACAAGTGCCGGCAGGCCGGTTCCTGCCTGGCGCACGAGCTCGGGCATCTCGGTCATGTCGAACGACCCGGTCGAGAAGTACAGGACCAGGATGCCGACAAGCATGAACGCGCTTCCGAGTATCGTGAATATCAGGAACTTCATGGCCGAGTATTCGCGACGTCCGCTGCCCCATACCGAGATCAGGAAGAACATCGGGATCAGCTCGAGTTCCCAGAAGATGAAGAAGAGCAGGAAGTCCAGCGAGGTGAACACACCGACCACCGCGCCCTGGAGGGCCAGCAGCCACATGAAGTACTCGCGCTCGCGAGGCTCCTCGCCCTGCTCAACTCGCTGTTTAGCGATCGTCCAGGAAGCGAATATGGCGACCATTCCGAGCAGACCGGTGAGCATCACCAGCGGCGCGCTCAGACCATCGACGGCAAGGTAGTACTGGACCTCGAACGACTCGATGGGGATCCAGTCCACCACCCTGTCGACCATCTGGAACTGGTCTGCGCCCTCTGACGTGTCATAGTTCAGGAAGATGAACAGGGTCAGCAGGAACTCGACGACGGAGACGGCCGCAGCGAAGAACCTCACCGCCCGGCCGTTGCGACCGAACAGCAGGATGAGCACTGCCGCTACCATCGGCAGCAATACTGCAATTGTCAGCAAACCTGTGAACAACTCTTCTTTACCTATCGATCAGTGAATGCACTATTCGGACACCTGGCTACAGGAACCAGATGTACAGTCCCAGTATTATCGTTACTCCAATTGAGATCGCTGCCGCGTACTGCTGGATCTGCCCGGTCTGGAACTGCCGGAGCATACTTCCGACATTTGCTCCCAGCCAGCCGATTATGTTGGCGATCCGATCGACAATGTTCTTGTCGACCCAGTCCAGAATGCGGGCCACTCCGCCGTAGAAGAAGCTTCGTACCAGCACGTCCTCGTAGAACTCGTCGAAGTAGTACTTGGAGCTGAGCAGCGTGTAGACGGACGAGAATCTTCTTCCGACGGCTTCTGCGGACCACGCCTGTCGGTAGTACATCATGTACGCCAGGAATATGCCGGCGACGGCGACCACAGTGGAGACTATCGCGAGCATAACATCGAAGTCCGGGACCTTTACCGCAACCGAGCCCTCGCCCATGAAGTAGGCGAACCAGTGGGACGGAATAGCGCCGAGGTCCATCAGCGGGTTGAATACGAATCCGGCTATAACGGCAAGCACCGCGAGAACGACCATTGGCGCAACCATGGTCCACGGAGACTCGTGAAGGCTCACGTGTCCGAGGTGCAGCTCTTCGGCATCGTCCGACTCAGCGGCCTCTGTCTCGGCGCCTCCCCTGAACTCGCCGTTGAAGGTCATGAACAGTGCCCTGAACATGTAGAACGCGGTCATGAAGGCGGCTGTCAGGCCGAGCGCGTACACGACGTGTCCCAGGGCAGTGCCCTCATGGAATGCGCTGGCGAGGATCTCGTCCTTGCTCCAGAACCCGGCCAACGGGAATATGCCCGCCAGCGCAAGGCTTCCTATCAGGAACGTGACGTACGTCCACGGCATGTAACGCCGCAGACCTCCCATGTAACGCATGTTGAACGTGCCGCTGGCGTGGTTAACCGATCCCGAGCCGAGGAACAGCAGCGCCTTGAAGAAGGCATGGGTGAACAGGTGGAATATCGCGAATGCGTACGCGCCCACGCCGAGCGCGAGCATCATGTATCCGAGCTGGCTGACGGTTGAGTACGCAAGCACCCGTTTGATGTCGTTCATTACGAGGCCCATCGACGCCGCGAAGATCGCGGTGAACGCACCAATAATCGCCACGACGATCATCATCTCGTCAGACGCCTGGAACACCGGGAAGAATCTCGCCACCAGGAACACGCCTGCCGCGACCATCGTTGCCGCGTGAATGAGTGCGCTGACTGGAGTCGGGCCCTCCATCGCGTCAGGGAGCCACGTGTGCAGTGGGAACTGGCCGGACTTGCCTACTGCGCCTGCAAATATGCCGGCGGCGATCCAGGTAGCCACACTGCCTGCGACAATCCCGGTCTCAACCGCCTTGTACAGGTGTGGAATTTCCAGGCCGTTCAGTCCGGCGTATCCCATCGTGTCCTGCTGGAAGAACAGGTACATGATCGCCAGGAGGAACCCGAAGTCCCCTACCCTGGTCACGATGAAGGCCTTCTTGGCAGCATTGGCAGCCGAGGGCCGGGTGAACCAGAACCCGATGAGCAGGTACGAGCAAAGCCCCACAAGCTCCCAGAAGACGAAGACCTGGATGATATTCGAAGCAAGCACAAGCCCGACCATCGAGGTCGTGAACAGCGACATGTACGCGAAGTAGCGCGAGAACCCCCGGTTCTCCTCCTCGCTCATGTAGCCGAGCGAGTAGATCTGGACCATAAGGCTGACGCCGGTCACTACCACAAGCATCACGGCAGTCAGCGGGTCCATCAGGATGCCGACGTTGAACGTAAAGTCTCCGACCGACAACCACTTGTGGGACGGGTAATCTATTTTGCCGCCGTTGGAGATCGTGCTGAAGAGAGCCGCGACGGATATGACGAAGCTAACGCCTATCGCCAGAATGGTCAGCCAGCCGGCCGACTTGCCAAGGGTGTCGAGACCCTGGTCCGGGTTGGTCATGGACCGCAAATACGCGAGCGGCCAGATCACGAACCCGATTACGACAAACGACGCGAGTGGGGCAAAGAGGGTTAGCCAGACGAGGAATTCGGAGATCATCTAGAGCTTCCTCAAAATCTCGTCGGCCACGTGTTCTCTGCCCTTCGGAACGTACACTATGAAGGGAGTCCTCTCTCCCCAGTCCATGATGTCACCGACCGGAAGTATCTTCGTGGGAAGGCCATCGCCTTCCAGAAGGTCCTTCCACATCTCAGCCATCATCAGGCTGGGCACGGTGCGATACTCGACCCACATACGAACTTAACTACTCTCTTCTCGTCCTGATCGCGCGGCATAGCCGCAGGATCTCGAATGTACGCTCAGCCATCATGAAACGCTACTTCCTCATCTGGGTCGCGTCCGTGACGAACAAGGTCGACCGACTGCGATAGACGGCGATCACGATGGCGAGTCCGAGCGCCACCTCAGCGGCGGCGATCGTAATGATGAATATCGAAAATATCTGGCCTGTCAGCAGCAGGTGAGTCACCTGCTCAGTTCCGCTATCGGGACGACCGAAGAGCGTCGCAGGCACCGTATACCTGGAGAACGCCACTGCCGCAAGATTAACCGCGTTGAACATAAGCTCAATCGACATGAGCACAGCAATCGCGTTGCGCTTCGACAGCGCCCCGTACAGCCCTATAGAGAAGATAATCGCAGAGACTATCAGGAAATTCTCGAGACTCAATTACGTGCCTCTCCCATGCCGCACAGCTCAGTCAGGAGCGTCGACGGTGGGCCTGCAAACAGCCTGAAGTCTCCGAAATACAAGAAATTACCTTTCGCGAATAAGCGCTAGCGCGCCTATGATCGCCGCCAGCAGCACAACAGACGCCACTTCGAACGCCAGGACGAAGTCCTGCACCAGCAGACGGGCAATCCACGGGATAGTGTTGGAAAACACCTCGCTTATCCTGGAAGTCGCAGTTGCGCTGAGCTGTCCGCTCTGCAGGACATCGTCCAGGATTATCCAGTCCGTCTGTACAGTCACGAAAATGGCCAGAATGCCAAACAGCGCGGACAGGATGGCAACGGGTATCCGCAACGAGTGCGCCGGGCTCCCGGTCTCGACCTCTCCCGTCATAAGAATGGCGAAGATTATCAGCACCGAAATGGCCCCGACGTAGATCAGAACCTGCACCGCGGCGATGAACTCTGCCCTGAGCAGAACGAACATCCCGGCGACTGCCAGGAACGAAACGATCAGGAACAGGGCTGCCCTGAACAGGTTGCGCATCTGGACGACAGCGAATGCGGCGATAATGCTGCTTGCCGCAAGCACCCAGAATACTATGTCGACAATCAGGGACGCCTCGGTCCCCTGACCTGGAATCATCTCTGGCCCCAACGATTTTGCTGGTCGGTCAGAGTCGGCTTCTCGTGCCGGTGGACCTCCCGCCAGTCAGCTTCGTCGCCTTCCAGAGGGTTGTAGTCCTGACTGGCAGAGAGCTGCGGCCTGAACCAGTGGCTGGGGCGCTTGGGAGACGAAACGAGCCTCTCCTTGTCTATGACAAGGTCTCGTCGGCTGTACCTGCCCTCCTCGAATCCGCTACCCATGTGGATCGCATCGTATGGGCACGCCTCGACGCACAAGCCACAGAACATGCAGCGGCCGATGTCAATGTCGAACACCTCGAGGAAGTACTTATCGCCCTCCTGCATGTCGGTCTTCGCGGGGTCCGTCACTATGCGAATGATGCCAAGTGGGCAGTACTTCGCGCATGACGCGCATCCGGTGCAGCGGTTCTCATACCAGGAGAACTCTTCACCCCTGAATCTCGGGTGCTGGTACTGCCGGTCGCGTACGCTGGTCAGTCCAACGAGTGCCTTGATCGACTCACCCGGACGCTTCATGGCGAACGTAACCGGGTTCTGGTTGTTCATACGCGCAAGCCCGACCAGCCCGATCTTGCGATCAGGGTACTGGTGAACGGTGAAGTTGCGGCCGGGGGAGACGAGGTTCTTCATCGTCACGCCCAGCCCTTTGAACAGTGAGAGGCCATACATAGTCTAATCAGCCTCCTCGGACATAGCTGCCAGTGTTAATCTCTTCGTCCTGAACGTCATTGCGCCGTATGCCGGCATCAGTCTGCCTCCGCGTACATGTTCGCCAGCGGAGAAGGCGTGGGCGCTGGCCGCTCGAGCTTCTTTTGTCCGAGCACCCTTGCCGTCACGACGATTGCGACCACAGTAAGTATCCAGTTGACTGCCGACATAATCCAGAGTGAACTCGTAGAGATATTACCGGCCTCGTCCTGGAAGATCACGACTTCGATCGCGATAGCGAAGATGTTCAGCAGGGAGAGCGCGAACAGGCCCTTCCATGCGAATCCCATTATCTGGTCGACGCGCAGCCTGGGCCAGGTTGCCCTCACCCACAGAAGCGCGAACACCACAACGAACGTCTTCACTATAAACCAAATCTGCCCGGGGATAATCGAGGGGCCGTTTGTCCCACCAAGGAACAGGACCACAATTATCATCGAGTTGATTATCGGGGCCATGAATTCAGCCAGGAACAGAAGCGCGAACTTGATGCCGCTGTACTCCGTGTTGTAGCCGGAGCCCAGCTCCGACTCGGCCTCGATCTGGTCGAATGGCGTCCTGCTCATCTCGGCAGACGCTGCGGCAACGAAGATCAGGAACCCGAGTGGCTGCACAATCAGGAACGGAATCGACTGGCTCTGGACTATATCGAACATCGAAAGGGAGCCCGACAGGATCAAAACACCCACGACGCCAAGCGCCATCGGCACTTCGTAGCTCACGAGCATCGCGACTCCGCGCATCGCGCCGAGCATAGCGTACTTGTTGGCTGAGCCCCAGCCGGCCATGAAGATCGCAATCGTGTTGACCGAGGTCACACCGAGCACAAACAGGATGCCGATATTCAGCCTGCCCAGGAAGGTGTTGTCTCCGAAGGGCACCACGGCAACCACGACCAGGGTGGGTACGAGGAGCACGATCGGGGCGAAGAGCATTACCCAGCAGTCCGCCTCGTCAGGAGTGGTATCTTCCTTGGTTATGAGCTTGAGAAGGTCGGCGATTGGCTGGAGCAGACCGTACGGCCCCCAGCGGTTGGGGCCAAGCCGGTTCTGGAACCTGCCCAGCGTACGTCGCTCGAACCAGGTATAGACCGCCGTGGACATTATCATCACGTTGATGACGACGAATGCCAGGATCACGGCTCCAATGACAAATGCCAGCCACTCAAGGCCATCGGGAACGAAGCCGACTATGAAGTCATAGATGCTCCCAAAGCTGAAGATCCCTTCGAACACCGATCCAGCGTTCAACGGTCAACCTCACCGAGGACGATGTCGACTGAACCGAACGTCGTAATCAGGTCGCCCATCTTCCCGCCCACGAGCATCTCGCGCAGCGGGTTCAGGTTGATGAACGAAGGCGCGCGCACCTTGCACCTGTATGGGGATATTCCGCCGTCGCTCACGAGATAGAATCCCAACTCGCCCTTCGGCCCTTCGACGGCGGCGTAGGCGTCCCCCTCGGGGGCACGAATGAAGAACGGCGTGTCGGCACGTACGGGGCCGTCGGGTATCTGCTCGATGCACTGCTTGATGATCCGCACACTTTCGCGCATCTCCTGGACGCGCACGATGTAGCGGTCGAAGTTGTCCCCATCTGAGCCGATGGGAATGTCGAATTCGAGCCGGTCGTACACCTCGTAGGGATCAGCCTTTCGCAGGTCCCACTGGACTCCGGCGGCGCGAAGCATGGGGCCGCACACGGAGTAGTCGATGGCCTGTTCCGCATTCAGCGTTCCCACGCCTCGTGTGCGGGTCAGGACGATCTCGTTACCGGTGATCAGGTCTTCCAGCTCATCTATCGAGGTTGGAAGGTCTTCGACGATCCGGTTTAGAGCAGGCCAGAAGTCGTCCGGCGCATCCTGGAGAACTCCGCCGGGTCGCATATAGCTCAGAGTGATTCGAGCGCCGCACAGCATTTCGAACAGGTCCAGGATCCGCTCGCGCTCTCTGAAGCAGTACATCAGAGGGGTCGCGAATGCGCCCAGGTCATTCAGCAGGAATCCTGTTGCCATCATGTGGCTTGCGATGCGCTGAAGCTCGGCGCTGATGACACGAATATACTGTGCCCGCTCAGGCACCTCTATATCGGCCAGCTTCTCGACGGCCCTGACGTAGGCCAGGTTGTTGGACATGCTGGCGATGTAGTCCATGCGATCGGTCAGCGTGACGATCTGAACGTAGGTCCGAGACTCTGCCAGCTTCTCCGAACCCCTGTGCAGGTATCCGAACACCGGCTCGACGTCCAGCACCACCTCACCGTCGAACGTGACGCGCAGCCTGAACACCCCGTGCGTGCTTGGGTGCTGGGGCCCCAGGTTTATGGTGACTGGCTCTGTTCTTATCGTCACAGCCGTTCGTCCTGAGCCTGTCGAAGGACGGTTTGCAGACCGTCATAGCTATGTGAACTTTCCACTAGCCCAGGAAGTCCTTCCTAAGCGGATGCCCCGGGAATCCCTCCCAGAGCAGCACTCTCTTCAAGTTGGGGTGTCCCTCGAAGTGGATACCCATCAGGTCCCAGACTTCCCGCTCCTGCAGGTCCGCGCCCTTCCAGACCTCGAACACAGATTCAACGGCGGGCTCATTCCTGCCATAGACCCTGGACTTGACCACAAGGCTGGCGTTCCGTCGTAGCGAGAGCAGATGGTACACCATCTCGAAGTACTCGACGTAGTCCACCGCTGACACCGCGTTAAGGAATGAGAAGTCGAACGCGGGGTCGTCTCTGAGAAGTCTAGCAACGGGAAGTATATGTTCAGGAAGCACCCAGACGTCCGTCTGTGTGCTCTCGACCGCTGCACCCGGAATCGACTCGTTGATCCGGCGTGCCGCATCTTCCCCGGGGTGTGCCCTGGTCAAGAGCCCCCTCTCCCTCGATGGGTAGCAGTTGCCCCTCGGCGTGAGAGGGCTGAAGCCTGCCCCGTACCTGATACGGGGGTGAGGGTGATCACCTTCACTTACCTACTTCCCCTGTTGCTGAATGGAATAGCGCTTGATCTTCTCGTGAAGCTGCATTATGCCGTACAGAAGAGCGTCGGGACGGGGCGGGCAGCCTGGCACGTATACGTCAACCGGAATTATGTGGTTGACTCCCGGCACCACGCTGTACGAACCGTAGTAAGGACCGCCGCTGGTGGCGCATACGCCCATGGAGATCACCCACTTGGGTTCAGCCATCTGCTGGTAGACGCGCTCGATGGCGGGGGCCATCTTCCACGTAACGGTGCCGGCGATGATTATCAAGTCTGCCTGTCTCGGCGACGGACGGAAGACCTCCATGCCGAACCGGGAGATGTCGAACCTCGACATCGCGCTCGCCATCATCTCGAAAGCACAGCATGCCAGACCGAACGAGAGAGGCCAGACCGCGGACTTGCGACCCCAATTTATGAGAGCGTCGACGGATGTAATGGCGATGTTTCGATCGAACTCCTCAGGCACCTCCAGCAGAGGCTCGGCCAGAGCCTCCGTGTGAGTGGCCTTGAGGTGATTTACGTACTCGCCTTCTTCTCTATCGAGGTCCCAGGTGGACTGGTGTAGAAGAAGGCCTGAGGTTGGGTCCTGCGTCATGCCTTAACTCCATTCCAGCGAGCCCTTGCGCCAGGCATAGAGCCACCCGACTACAAGGATCGCAACAAACACCAGCATCTCCAGAAGCACGAACGCTCCGAACTGGGCCGAAAGCAGTCCAAAGCTTGCGGCCCACGGGAAGAGAAACACGACCTCGACGTCGAAGACGACAAAGATCAGCGCAAAAGAGTAGAATCTGAAATTAAACTGGCTCCACCGGCCCGAAAGTGTCTCGAATCCGCACTCGTAGATCGCCTTCTTGATGGGATCCGGAGCGTAGGGCCTAATCTTGAGTACCTTCAGAGCCCAACTGGCAATGAGCATCCCAATTGGCACTGCCGAAGCTACCGCAACGAAGATGGCGATCAGGGCATACTGCCGGAAATACTCGTCAAGCATGTCGCTGTGGACGACTCCTGAGCTAAGGCGAGGGCGACCAAGTGAACGAGATTACGAGCGGTTAAGTACCGCTCTGGTGAAGTTCTGAATTCGGGCGAAATATAGCACACGCCTCTTGAAACCTGCAAGTGAAAAGTTTTACAAACGGTACCCTGAAAAAGGGGCGGAAAACACTTGATAACCGAAGCCAAAACCCCAGGTGACATGCAGCCTGTGCCGCTGCCTCCAATGATCGAACGCTATGGCGAGTCCATCCAGAGCGCGTTGCGGTCAGAGCTTTCCCAGAGCCATTCGTTCGTGTATGACATGCTCAGGTACTACATGGGCTGGGCGGACGAAACTGGAGTCCCGCTGACCGCGACCACAGGCAAGGCTGTAAGGCCAACGCTCTGCATGTTCGGGTGTGAAGCCGTCGGCGGCACGACGTCGCAGGCCATACCCGCTGCCGTCGCTCTCGAGTTCAT
Source organism: Dehalococcoidia bacterium (assembly GCA_965232905.1). Lineage (GTDB taxonomy): Bacteria > Chloroflexota > Dehalococcoidia > Lucifugimonadales > UBA1123 > VXRN01. The sequence continues at coordinate 3,225,361 of OZ247432.1, read as the reverse complement.
TCACAACTTTTCGTTGGTCCACGATGACATACAGGACGAGGACGAGACTCGGCACGGACGCAAGACGATCTGGGCAGTGTGGGGTAAGCCGAAGGCGCTCGTCTCAGGGAACGTGCTCCGAGTGGTCGCCGACTCCGCCCTCCACGGCCTGCCCAGCTCTGGCGTGGACAGCAGACGCGCCGTAACCGCCGCCGACCTACTGACCGAAGCCTATCTGGAGATGATAGAGGGACAGTATCTCGACATCTCCTTCGAAGGCCGCCTCGACATAAGCATGTCCGACTATCGCCGGATGATCTCGCGCAAGACGGGAGCCCTGCTCAGGTGCTCGCTCAACCTCGGCGCAGCAGTCGGCACGGACGATGCCGCCACCGTCGCCGCGTTCCGAGAGTGCGGAAGGGCGCTCGGGTACGTGTTCCAGATCCGCGATGACGTCCTTGGCGTGTGGGGACAGGAAGACGTGACTGGCAAGCCAGTCGGCTCTGACATCAGGCGCAAGAAGAACTCATACCCGGTGGTCCTCGCAATGGAATCTGCCGATGACACCGATAGCAGCCAGCTGACCGGCATTTACGAAAAGGACGAACTGGACGAGACAGACGTCTCCCACGTCCTCGAGATCATGGACCGTGTCGGAGTCCAGCAGCAGGCACGAGCCGAGGTCACGGAGTGGGCGGACATGGCAATGGAGGCGATTGCCACAATCGAGCTATCGCCATCGGCCCGCCAGGAGATCGAAGAGTTCACCCACTTCCTCATGGTCAGAGACCGGTAGCGCCTGGTGCCAGGGACCAATGCGTTCGTCCTCCACACAAACAGAAGCAGCCTTGCTCGAAAGAGCCTACGACCACTGTCAGCAGGTGGCGAAAGAGCACGCCAGGAACTTCTACTACGCCTTTCGCACGCTGCCCAACCATAAGCGACGCGCCATCTATGCCGCCTACGCGGTCTGCCGCCTGTGGGACGACATTGCCGACGACGACGCGCCCCTCTCTGAAAAGCGCCGGATGTTCGCGGAAACCCGGCACACGTTGGCCTCCGTCATGGCCGATCTGTACGAAGACGCCGACATAGACCGCTGGCAGCACATTCAACCCGAGTACATCGCACTTGCGAACGCGACAAGTACGTTCGACATCCCGGTCAGATACTACGATGAGATCCTGGAGGGCGTAGAGTCCGACCTCGTGAAAGACAGGTTCGCCAACTTCGACGAGCTTCGAGACTACTGCTACAAGGTCGCCTCGGCGGTCGGTCTGATCTGTATCGAGGTATTCGGATACGACGATCCCCGGGCCGAGGAACACGCAGTCGACATGGGCATCGCTCTCCAGCTCACCAATATACTGCGAGACCTCGACGAAGATGCAGGACGCGACCGGATCTACCTGCCCCAGGACGAGATGGACAGATTCGCTTACACAGAGAAAGACCTCAAGAGCCAGGTCGTCAACGATCAGTTCCGGGCCTTGATGCAGCACCAGGTTGACCGTGCGAGGTCGTACTACGAGCGGTCGAGACCCCTTTTCGACATGGTGGAACCGGAGTCCAGAGCGTGCCTGCGTGGCCTTCATGAAGCGTACGAAGCGATTCTCGACAGGATCGAGCAATCAGGATTCGACGTCTATTCCCAGCGCATTGGCCTGAGCTCTGGTGAAAAGCTGCTGATCGCCGCGCGACTGTGGATCGGCGGTGCCGTGCTTGGCATTCCAGTACTCAGGCGACTCCTGTAGGTGACATGCACGCACTGATACTCGCGCCCTTTGACGAGCGACAACTCAATCGGCTGCGCGCCACGATGGATGTTTCGCACGAGAGCTGGCTGGACACGCGCAGGCTCACAGACCCGGATGACCTCAATGCCCGAATCCTTACTGAAGGCATCTCGATACTTGTTGTGGAAGCGGACTTCGTCTTCGAAGAGACCTTTCAGGAATGCCCCGAGCTAAAGTTCGTAGGCATCTGTCGCGCTTCTACGACACAGGTCGATCTCGAGGCTGCGTCCGAACACGGCGTTCTCGTAGTCAACACACCCGGACGCAATGCCCGTGCTGTGGCAGAGCACGCACTGGCGCTGATAATGTCGCTTGCGCGCAGAATCACCCAGTCCCATGAATACGTCAGCTCGAGAAGTTGGCTTAACCCGGTAGCCGGATATACCGACTTTCGCGGCGTCGAAGTTGGCGCTCGTACCGTCGGAATCATCGGGCTGGGGGCCATAGGCCGTACTCTCGCCGGAATGTGCGTGAGTCTCGGAATGAAGGTGGTGGCTTACGACCCGTACGTGACGGACGCACCCTCTGACGTCAGCATGGCCGACCTCGCCACTCTCGCTCAGGTCTCGGACTTCGTCAGCGTCCATGTGCCAGCAACCTCCGACACCGAAGGACTGCTTGACGCCGAGTTCTTTGCACACATGAAGCCCACGACCTACATCGTCAACTGCTCGGACTACCAGATCGCGGAGGAGACCGCACTGCTGGACGCGCTTCGCAATCGCCGCATCGCCGGGGCAGCGCTCGACGTGTTCGAGACCCATCCAGTCATCCCAAACAGCCCGCTGCTGGATCTGGACAACGTGCTGCTGACGCCACACATAGGAGGCGCGACCGATGAAACAATCGAGCGCCACTCGCAGATGATGGCCGACGACATCATCAGCTTCATCGAGGGCCGACGACCAGCTAACCTCGTCGTTCCCGAAGTATGGCCCGACCGCCACAATGTCCTCTCGCCCTCAACGGGTGGAGATGGGTAGCTGAGGAAGTACTGACAAGCACAGACACCAACCAAAAGACCCCCTCTCCCTGGGGGAGAGGGCTGGGGTGAGGGCGAAAACTGAGAATACCTACCACTCCTGGCCACTCACAGGAGATGGCCAGCATGAGAGTGATGCCCCCAAACCTCGTTCTCGTGATCGACGCGGGCTCAAGCTCAATCCGCTGTCACCTGGTTGGCCCTGCCGGTGAAGTCGCACGGTCGGCCTCCCGACCCTGGGTGCATCTCAAAGAGCCAGACGCGGGTGTGCTTGAAAGGAGCTTCGACCCGGAGGCATGTTGGCGATCGCTGTGTGACGCCATCAGCGAGTGTACCGGCGATGGCAGGTACCGACCTCAGGCTGTTTCCATCACTTCGCAGCGGCAGTCTCTGGTCTTTGCAGACAGTCAAGGCGGTCCCCTGCACGCAGGGCCCAACACCGATACCCGCGCAGTCTTCCAGGGGTCGGCACTCGACGCTCAGCATGGGCCACTGCTGTACGAGACCACAGGCCACAGACCAGCATTCATGATGGCTGCTGGTAAGCTTGCTTGGTTGCGCGACATTCGTCCTTCGGACTATGCCCATTTGGCACACGTCGTGACACTGGCTGACTGGCTCGCATTTCGTCTCACCGGCCGTCTCGGCTGCGAGCCGACTCTGGCAGCAGCGAGCGGCCTGCTCGACATCCGAACGCGGGCCTGGGCCTCACACATGTTCGAAGAGATAGGACTGACATGTCCTGAGGAACAGCTTTACGAGTCAACCGAAATTCGCGGCACCGTGAACGCTAGCTACGTTGCGCCAATTGCAGGGATACCAGTGATCGTTGCGGGCGCGGACACCCAGTGCGGAATGATAGGAGCAGGAGTCGTGGATGCAGGTCAGGTCGGAATAATCGCCGGATGGAGCGCGCCAGTCCAGATGCTGGTCTCTGAGCCGCTTCTGTCGCCCGAAATGAAGACCTGGACTGAGCTGTTCCAGATGCCTGAACTGTGGGTCCTGGAGAGTAGCGCCGGGGATGTCGGCAATGTGTGGCGCTGGCTTGTCGAGACTCTGTCCGGCAGCGAGCCTGACTACGATAAGTTGGACAGGCTGGCCGGTGTAGCCCCTTCGGGATCGTTCGGAATCACAGGTCACTTCGGCCCTCAGGCGATGGATGTCTCTTCGGTTGGTATGAGGCTGGGGGGCATCCTGTTCCCTACGCCGATAGCGATCGGCGGGCCGACCCCGGGTCAGATGGGCCGGGCGGCCCTCGAGTCATTCGCGTACACGATCCGGGCCAACCTGGAACAGCTCGAGCGTGAGTCCGGCATTACTGCCAGCCGTATTGCTCTCGGCGGAGGACTGAGTCGTTCGATCACCTTCAGGGAGATACTGCCCGACATCCTGGGACGCCCTGTCTCTACCTACAGCCAATGTGACGTAACTGCCCGGGGATGCGCTGCGATCGCGAGGACATCGTTAGGCGAATACAGTTCGCTGGCTGAATCGGCAGTAGCAGCATCACAGGGAGCCCGAACCTCAGAGCCCGATCCCAGTACAGCAGCCGAGTACCAGGACTACTACGAACGCTGGCTCGATGTACATGAGAGCATCGGCCCACTGCTGCGATGAATTGTGAGGCCCTTTCATTACCCCCACTCCCTTGATGGGTGAGGGTGAAAACTCTGTACCCCAAACTGACACAGATTTCACAGTTTAGCCTACGAGTGTAATTCGACTAAGCTCCCTATAGACTGGGTACAATTAATCTAATGATGAGCAAATGGAAAGACGAAAAACAGGCTGTTTCCGATGCAGCGCGCCTGATGGCCGACAGCGGACTTGTGACAGGAACGGCTGGAAACATAAGCGTGCGACTCGGAGTCGATGACGGTCGTGAGCTGATGGCGGTCACTCCCGCATCGACGGCCTACGAGACTATGACTCCAAACGACATAGTCGTGACGGACTTCGACGTCGAGCCTGTCGAAGGCGACCTTGCCCCATCGTCGGAAAGCCTGCTGCACGTCGGCATCTACCAGAGGCGTCCGGATGCCGGGGCCGTGGTCCACACGCACTCAGTCTACTCAAGTGTCCTTGCTGTATCCGGAATCGATCTGCCACCTGTCATTGACGAAGTCGTCGTGTATGTCGGCGGGACCATCCGGGTATCTCGTTACGGCTATCCCGGAACGGAGGAACTGGCAGACAACGTCTGCGATGCGTTGGGAAGCAACAAGGCAGCGTTCATAGCCAATCATGGAGCGGTCGCCGTGGGGCGTTCCCTGAAAGAGGCGATGGACATCTGCCTGCTTGTCGAGCGAGCATCGCAGATCTACGTGATGGCCAGCTCCCTAGGGCAGGTGAAACCCATTCCCGGGGAGTACGTCGAGGCATCTACGGCAATATATCGTATGCGCAACAGCCTCACCCCATAGGCTGATACAGGGTCGAATCAGGAGACAACTGCCGATGGTCACCGTTCCCGGATTTCTGCTCAGGCGACTGTACGTCAAGCAGAGCCTTACGAACACCGAAGACGGATTCCAGTTCGAGTTGATGAACAGGCTCGGTTCCGGTTACTCACACAGGGTGCATCCGCTTACAGTGGACGGATCCGAGATCCCCATCGACAGCGCCGAGTTCAATCTCGAGGGTACGTCCATACGTTTCGACCAGGTATCCGAGGAGAATACCCTCACCCTGGCAATGAACAGGGCGATACTGGTCAAGGTAACTGGCACCAGTCTTGAACCGGGCGCACACAAGATCGGAATGGGTTTCGATGCTCCCGGACTGGGCACTCTGAGTTTCGACTTCACTGATACCGTCGCCGATGGCTGACGAGAGCCTGCGAGTCGCCATTACCGGCGCGGCGGGTTATCTCGGCAGCAGACTAATCGAACGCCTGGAAGAAAGTGATACGGCCGATTACATCCTGGCGACCGATATCCGGGTGCCCCACTCCAACTACGGAGAGAAGACAAACTTCGTCAGGCTCGATGTCGCGGAGCCATTCCCAACACTTCTTGCGCAGCACGACATAAACGCAGTCGTGCACCTGGCATACGTGCTAAATCCCGGACGCCGGCGCAACCGGGCCAGGAAGGTGAATGTCCTGGGAACGGAACATCTCGTGGAGGCGTGTCGCAACTCGGACGTGTCCCATGTAATCTACCTGAGCAGCACATCGGTGTACGGAGCGCACCCTGACAATCCCGAGTTTCTCACGGAGGAGGACCCGGTACGACCGATTCCGGGATTCCAGTACAGCGAGGACAAGGTAGCCGCCGAAGGACGGCTGACAGACTATGCTGAAGAGAGGCCAGAGGCCGCCGTCACCATCCTGCGTGGATGCCCCGTCATGGGGCCCCGAGCAGACAACTTCATAGCCAACGCCTTCCACAAACCGGTACTGCCTCGCATCGGCGGCGCCGACCCGCCTATGCAGTTCACCCATGAAGATGACCTGATGGGTGTAGTCGCACGGTGCCTGGGGAGAAGGACGTCGGGAGTCTACAATGTCGCCGGCGACGGCACCATCCGCTGGAGCAAAATGGCGCAGATCATGGGACGCAGGATGCTGAGTCTTCCTCCCGGGGGGTGGCACTCGCTAACCTCGCTTGCGTGGAATCTCGGGCTACAGTCGGACTCACCGGCTTGTGGACTGGACTTCATCCGCTACAGATGGACGGCAAGCGCAGACAAGCTGAAACGCGAACTCGGAGTGAATCTTACTTATACGTCCAGCGAAGCATGGGAGTCGTTCGTCGCGCAGACGAGACGGCGCTGAATGTCTCACTGGACCAACGCTGCATCTACAGGGAGAACCATGAGAGTAATCATCGACGCAGACACAGGGACCGATGACGCAATTGCGCTGGTCATGTCGGTCAATTCGCCAGAGCTACAGATCGACACCGTCACGACTGTGGCGGGAAATGCCCGGCTGGCCGACACGACGCGAAACGCGCTGCGGCTGCTGAGTTACCTCGGTCGTCCTGACCTGCCAGTCTCCAAGGGGGCCGATAGACCCCTCAGAGTGAAGAACAGGTTCTCCTACCAATACCACGGTCCGGGTGGTCTGACCACACGCCTGCCAACTACCGACTCCAGGCCAATTGCGGCGCGGGCTGCCGAGCACATGTACACGGCCGCTGAACAGGCTGACGGAGAGCTGGAGATCATCGCCCTGGGTCCATTGACCAACGTGGCGCGAGCGATAGTGCGAGGACCCGAACAGATGAGACGTGTGAAGCGCATCTACGTGATGGGCGGAGCCGTGGAGGTCCCGGGGAACGTCACGCCTTCGGCGGAGTTCAACATCTACGCCGATCCTCATGCGGCCAACACCGTGTTCGACTCGGGCATTCCCATCACTCTGGTCGGACTGGACGTGGGAGACGCCGTGGGGTTCGACCGCGACGGCACTGACTGGCGTTCGGGCACGACGAAAGGTGAAGAGATATCGGCCCGGATCATGCAGGGTTGGTTCGATTCACACCCTGGGCGTGACGTCTACGTCCTGTGCGACCCGGTTACGATCGCCGCGGCGGTGGCGCCCGACCTCTTCGAGTATCGACAGGGAACGATTGCGGTGGATGAGGACGGCGAGCACCGTGGCAGGACGAGGGCCGAGTATGGCGATGGAAACGTCCGTATAGCCCTGAGCGTCGATGAAGATCGCACGCGTGCCCTGGTTCTGGAACGACTGGCTACTGCAGACTGACGGGGCTCAGGCAGCCCACGAGAGCTACTCTGCCGATTCCAGGTAGTTGAGCATCGTGTCCCACCTGTCGCCGAGTACGCGACGCATGTTTCGCGTCGTGACTTCCTCCACTTCTTCTACATCGATGCCCTTGAGCTCTGCCAGCGTCTGCGCGACAGTCGCGACGTGCCTGGGCTCAGTCCAGTTTTCGCGCTTGGACTTGAATGGCTGAGGGGCCGCGTCGGTCTCGAGGACGATACTCTCCAGCGGGACCTTGACTGCGGCCTCCTGCAGGTAGGTGAGACGCAGCAGGGGTCGCGCGAGCGAGATGTAGAATCCTAGGTCCATGACCTTCTGGGCAGTCTGGAAGTCGCCCTGGAAGTAGTGCATGATGCCTCCGACCTCGTAGGCCCGCTCCTCGCGCAGCACGCGGAAGGCCTCGTCGTGAGACTCGCGGCTGTGGAACACGACGGGCAGACCGAGCTCGCGAGCCAGCCTGATCTGCTCCCTGAAAGCAGGGTACTGGATGGCCCGGTCGGGGGCTCCATCCATGAAGTCCAGACCCACTTCGCTCATCACCAACACTTTCTCCGTCGACAGTGCCAGGTCCCGGAGGGTCTCATAGGTCTGGTCGGTGAACGGCTCCCGGATGTCCATTGGGTGGATGCCCACGCCCGAGAAGAAGCCATTGTACTTTGCCGAAAGCGCGAGAGACCTCTCAGTCGATGGAATCGTCGTTCCTGCTGAAATGACGACCTGAACTCCCACGTCCCGGGCGCGGTCCAGGATCTCTCCCACCTCGCTGTCCGTAAAGGAGTCCAGGTGTACGTGGCTGTCTATGTACATGCTGGAGTGCGGCCCCTGTCGCTGGTGCGTTCTGCTGTGGTCAATGGTCGGCATCGGTCATTATACTAGCTCAGGATGTAGCCGCCCGCGTTTTGCGGGCGCTGTCACATGAGGCTGAATTGAAGAGATGGGCACTGACCTTCGGGAGAATCTTCATCGGAGTCGCCGCAAGCGCCTTCCTTGGATGGCTCGCCGTTCGCGGTCTGGACTGGGGACAGGTGCTCGAGGCCTTCTCCGGTGTATCTATCACCATGATGGTCCTCGCAATGCTCGTTTTCATGGCTGCAAACTACCTGCGTGCCGTCCGATGGCGAGTGCTATTTGTCGATGGAACGGTCTCCACGAACCGCCTGTTCGTCGTGCAGAACATCGGTATTGGTCTCAACAATGTGGTCCCAGTCAGGGTGGCATCAGAGGCTGTACAGATAGCAATCCTGACGCTGCGTGACAGTGTGCGACCATCAGTCGCACTCGCCACCGTAGGCATGGAGCGCGTTCTCGATCTGATCGTGAGCGCAGTAATCCTGGGAGTCGCCCTGATCCTGATTCCCGAGATGGAGCGGTTCTCGATCTACATTTGGGCGGCGATCGGCATTGCCGTCATATCAGTGGTGGTTGTGCGAGTGCTTGCGTGGAGCAGCGCCGGGGTTGAGTGGGTGGCGCGGATTTCGTTTCTTGCCGAGTTCCTGAGTGCCGTAAGGGACCTGGAGAGGGAGAAGACTCGTCTCGCCGTCTCAACCGGCGTGACCTTCGTGTTCTGGCTGCTGGTTGGAGTAACAGCGTGGATGATCGCAGACTCGATCAGCCTTTCAATCACTCCCATAGTTGCCACAGCCGTCATCATGGGGACGATCTACTTTGCTACCGCCGTGCCTGCGGCGCCCGCTGCCATCGGCACCTTCGAGTTCGCGGTTGTGTACGTTCTCGAGCTGTTCGGTGTCAGCCGCGAGTCGGGATTCGGATTCGCGGTTATCACCCACGCCGTATTCTTCCTGCCCCCAACCATCATGGCGGCGGTCTTCCTGCCGCGTGAGGGAATAGGGTCGATTGGACGCCTGCGGTCTGCGTTCTCGGGCACAATGGACAGGCAGGAGCAAGAGTCCGCATGAGACTCATAGCTGTCTGGGCCGCAACCCTTGGCTGCCTGATCCTTGCCTTCGCAGCCGGGTGCGGTCAGAGTGTCGAGCCGACACCGACGCCTCTGCCAACGATTCCACCCACCGCTACGGCAGTCCCAACTGCTACCGCGACGCCTGAGCCGACTGCAACACCGATCCCGCCAACGGCGACTCCGAGTCCAACCCCGGTGCCAGCCAGTACGGCCACACCGGTCCCAGTTGTACCTACGCCAGAGCCCACTCCTGATTCGAGAAGACGCGGCGGGACACTGAACCTGTCCACCTCTGAGAACATCGCCCATCTCGACGTACACATGGACGTTTCACCCTCACTGTCGACGTGGGGCCCGGGAATCGTCTACTCACGGCTGCTAAGGCTGAAGTCGGGGCCGGACGTGAACCTGCCGAGCCTCGCCGTTGAGTGCGACCTGTGCGCCTCGTGGAGCATGGAATCTCCGACTACCTACAGGTTTGAGCTCAGGCCAGATGCTCGGTGGCAAGACATAGGCCCTGTGTATGCCAGGGCAGTGACGGCAGAGGATGTTACCTTCAGCTACCTGCGGCAGGTCGGTCCCGAGCTGCCCAACTCCGCCCTGCTCTACAACGTCGCCGAACTGCGGGAGCTGGACCCGCACACGTTGAGGATCACCCTCGATGCCCCGGATGCGGATGCGCTGCTGGCATTCGCAGATGGTCATTCCAAGATAGTGGCGCCAGAGGCCGTGGAGTTAAACGGCGATTTGCGCGACGGTCCCACAGTCGGATCGGGGCCGTGGGTGCTTGAAGGGACGTCTCCCGACAACAGGCACGAATTCGGCCCGAATCAATACTACTACGAGCAGGGCCTTCCCCTACTCGACAAGCTGAACATCCTGATCATGCCTGACGAAGGCACTAGAAACGCCGCGTTTCAGACCGGCATGATCGACGTCATGAACATGAGCCCCGGTGAGTGGGCTACCTACACCCAGCGGTTCCCCAACGCACCACTCATGAAGGTGCCGCAGCCCGGAGTCGGGGCGGAAGTCGCATTCAAGACTACTGTGCCGCCTTTCGACAACCTGGCGGTCAGGCGCGCGGCGATCCTCCGCATGGAGCCCATGAAGGCCATCGAAGAGCACTGGGGAGGATTCGGATTCGTCGGCCAGGGCATCCCTGCAGCATCGCCGGATTGGCTGATCCCCCAGGAGGAACTCTCCGGCCGGTTCGACCGGCGTGCGGATGCAGAGACGTTGCTGAACAGCTCTGGGGTAACCCGCCCGATTCCCCTGGTCATCACCGTGGGTGACTTCGGAGAGGCATATACCTCTCACGCACACGCGATCTCGGTCGAGTTGCAGGAGTTGGGATTCGAGGTCGAGACTGACATAGTCAACAGGCGCGAGTTCGGTGAGCGTGTCTGGCTCGGAGGGGAATACCAGCTTATGCTAGGGCCTCCCGCTCCGGTAACGGCCCCAAACGGCTTTCTCTTCCCCGTACTTCACAGCGAGGGAATCTGGAACACAACTGGGCACAGGGACGACATTCTCGACGAGCTCATCGAGGCTCAGGCCGTGGAGTTCGACTCCACGAAGCGTGCCGAGTTGGTCCGAAGCATCCAGGAGCGCGTTCTCGACCAGGGATACAGGTTCATGCCCTCGGCCAGGGAGGCGATCTGGACATGGCGCAACCACGTGAGGGACTTTCATCCCAACTTCAGCGCCTTCGAGTACCATCACTGGGCACGGGTGTGGCTGGATAAGTAGGGCCAGCTTTGAAACCTGCCCCTACCCCCGGCCTTCGATGGCGTCCTCAAGGGTCGACCACGCCAGCAGCGCGCACTTGATCCTGACGGGAAACTCCCGCACCTTGGAGAGCGCTCCGAGGTCGCCCAGCTCGTCCAACTGTGACTGAGTAGGCTCGGACCCCTGCATCATCTTGTGGAATCTGTCTGACAGCTCTTCCGATTCAGCCAGGGTAAGGCCCTTGATCGCTTCCGAGAGCATCGAGCCCGTTGCCTGGTTGATGGAACAGCCCTCGCCCTGAAAGCCGACCTGCGATACGCGCGACTGGTCATCGAGCATGATCTGAAAATGGATCTCATCACCGCAGAAGGGGTTCACACCGTCAGCGACCACATCGGCATTTGGAAGATGGGAGGGGTTCCTGGGATGCCGACGGTGGTCCAGGATCAGATCGTCGCGGTAGATTTCGTCGAGGTTACCCAGCGCCATCCGAGAAGTACCTGAGGGCACGCTTGACGGAGTCGACCAGTGCGTCGATCTCTTCTTCCGTGTTGTAGAGATAGTAGCTCGCTCTGGCTGTCGCGACCACGCCAAGCTCGCGCATCAGTGGCATCGTGCAGTGGTGGCCTGTGCGGACGGCAATTCCGTCACGGTCGAGAAAGGTGCCCAGATCGTGCGGGTGAACGATGTCTGAGTGGAACGAAATGATCCCGCCGCGCTGTTCAGGGTCTCGCGGGCCGAAGATATCAACGTCCTCTTCGAGCTCCTTGAAGGCCTCCAAGGCGTGAGCGCTGAGGGCGATTTCGTGTGCCCTGACGTTTTCCATTCCGAGGTCATCCAGGTAGTCGATCGCCGCTCCGAAACCTATGGCGCCCGCAATATTGGGAGTGCCTGCCTCGAACTTCATCGGCACGTCGTTCCACGTGGCACGGTCGTACCAGACCTCGAGGACCATCTCGCCGCCCCGCATGAACGGCTCCATGTTCTCCAGGATCTCCTGCTTGCCGTAGAGCGCACCGATTCCGGTTGGGCCCAGCATCTTGTGGCCACTCAGGGTGAGGAAGTCGCAGTCCAGGTCTTTGACGTCCACAGGCATGTGTGGCGCACTCTGAGTGGCGTCAATGAGCACGGTCGCTCCTACAGCCCGCGCTTTGTCCACAAGCTCCCGCACGGGGTTAACGATCCCGATGCCGTTGGACATGTGGACCACGGCCAGCAGCTTGGTCCTCTGCGTAATGAACTCGTCCACACGCGACATATCCAGGCTGTTGTCGTCCTCCCGCATGGGCAGGATTCGGAGCTTCGCTCCCTTGTCTCTCGCAACCTTCTGCCAGGGGACAAGATTGGAGTGGTGCTCGTACGGCGTGACGACGATCTCGTCGCCCTCTACGATGTTCTCCTCGGCCCAGGTGTAGGCGACGAGGTTGAGAGACTCCGACGCGTTGCGTGTCCAGATGATCTCATTGGAACTCTCTGCTCCGATGAACTGGGCAACCTTCGCGCGCGCCTCCTCGTACCTCTCTGTAGCCTCCTGGCTGAGAGCGTGAACACCGCGATGTACGTTGGCGTTGTAACGCTCGTAGTATTCCACGAGCGCCTCTATCACCTGGCGCGGCTTCTGGGTAGTGGCCGCGTTGTCCAGGTAGATCAGAGGCCGGTCGTAGACCTTCCGACTGAGTATGGGAAAGTCTTGCCTGATCTTCTCGACGTCAAACATGTACGAGACTCCGGGGCCTACCTAGGCCCTGAGGTGTGAGAATTGCTCAAATCGTTAGACGTCGAGTTCAATGTCTTCGCCCTCGACTCGCACGGGGAACGTGTCAACCGGCACGACAGCCGGCAGCGCCGTCACGTCGCCTGTCCGCACGTCGAAGCAGGCGCCGTGCCTGGGGCACTCTATCTCATGGCCGCTGAGGTATCCCTGTGCCAGGGGCGCCTCATCGTGGGTGCATACGTCGTCTATCGCGTAGAAAGTCCCTTCCACGTTACAGACCGCAATTGCCCGGTCGCCGACTTCATAGACCTTGGCGGTCCCAGCCGGTACGTCCTCAACCTTGCCTACCTTGACGAATGCCATGGTTTTCTCTCCTAGTCCTGTTCTATCTGGTCCCGGACCTGACGTATCTGTGTGTTCTACAGATTGGAAGTCAGGTGCTTACGTGTATCTAGTTTTGACTGTTTGTGAAGTCCACGGGTCGGGCCCCTGAAGATGCCGCAGCCAGTATGGCGTGACTCCTGTCGACGAGGTCGCCAATTGTCCTGGAACTGAGAATCCGATCGACAGCGAGTTCAACTTCCTGCCATACCTCGCGCTGAGCGCAAGTGGGGACGTGGATGCAGGCCTGAAGATCGACCAGGCACGCGACGAGGTTGTCGCTCGGACCCAGGCACTCCATGACGCTGCTCAAGCTGATGTCGCCGGGCTCCATAGCCAGCATGTGGCCCCCCTGCCTGCCACGCTGAGACCTGACGAGTCCGGCCCTCCCCAGCGCATGAAGCACCTGCGCCAGGTAAGGCTCCGGGATCATTGTCCTGCCGGCGATCTCACTGGCGCGCACAGGGGCGCTCTGGTGATGGAGCGCCAGATCTACCAGTGCCCTCACGCCATAATCGACTTTGACGGGTATGTGCATGTCTCCACCTCCTCCGAAGCAGTTGGTATGCCTACTCCGTGGAAACAGTCTCCTTCTCGGGTCTATCAAGTGCAGAGGCCAGAGTATGTACCGGCAGCGTCGCGCACTTGATACGCGTCGGGTAACCGGAGACCCCTTCGAGAATCTCGAGATCTCCAAGTATCTCGTAGTCGAATTCGTCGTCCGCCTTCTTGGTCAGGAGCAGCCTGAAGTTCTCGATCACTTTTCGCGCTTCTTCGGAACTTCTACCCTTGACCGCCTCGCTCATCATCGACGCTGCGGCCTTAGAGATGGCGCATCCGGCCGCAACGTAACCTATGTCCTCTATGCCGTCATCTCCGCTCATCGTGAGATAGAGGGATATCTGGTCTCCGCAGAGTGGGTTGAAACCTTCGGCACTGCGGTCTGCGTCGTCAATTCGCTTGAAGTTGCGGGGCCTGCGGTTGTGGTCCATCACAACTTCGGCGTATAGGTCTTGAAGATCGTGCATGTTCACCCTCACCCCTACCCTCTCCCATCAAGGGAGAAGGTGCAGTGGATTGGTCCCTCTAGAATGAGAACTCGTACCTCGGAATGGCGTCGAGGAACGATCTCTCCAGGTAGTCATGTAGTTCGGGAATCTCAACTGTGTCGATGATCTCTGAAGTGAAGCCAAATATGAGCAGGCGGCTGGCGGTCTCCAGATCGATCCCACGGCTGCGCATGTAGTAGACGGTTGACTCGTCTACGTTCCCTGCCGTCGCGCCGTGGCCGCACTTCACGTCGTCGGCCCAGATAAACAGGGCAGGCTTGGAGTCCACCTCGGCTTCCGAGGAGAGCAGCAGGTTCTTGTCCGACTGCAGGGCCTCCGTCTTGATCGCCCCTTCACGAACGAATACCGTGCCTCCGAAAACTGCCCTCGAGCGGCCGGAGAGTATACCCTTGTAGTACAGATTGCTGGTTGAATTGGGCTTCGTGTGGTCGATGTTGATGAAGTTATCGACGTGCTGGCTGCCGGAGGTTACGTACAGGCCGTTAAGCTCGGTGGAGCATCCGTCCCCGATGTGGACGTACAGGTCGTGTCTGCCGAGTCCTACACCCTTGTAGAAGGCGCGAGACGCGAAGCTGCTGCCGTCCCTCTGGTGGATCCTGGCTACACCTACGTGATAGGCAGAGTCGCTCTCGTCCATCAGGCGGTAGTGGTCAACTCGCGCTCCCTCTCCGACAACAATCTCGGCCACGCCGTTGTTGAGGTAGGTGTTGTCACCGACGCCGACATAGCTCTCGATGATTGTCGACTCCGACTCGGGCCCGGCAACAACCAGCACCCTTGGGTGCGCAACGATGTTGTCCTCATCAGTTGAGACGAAGAGCAGGTGAATCGGCCGATCCTCCCTGACTCCGGCTGGTATGTGCACGAGGGCCCCGTCGCTGAGGAAGGCCGTATTGAGCGCGGTGAAACCGTCGTCTTCGACGGAAGCCAGCGAGTCGATGTTCTCATGGACTACGGGATCGTTTCCTGCCAGCGCCCGGGCCAGGTTGGATACTGTTACGCCGTCCGTTTCGTGGACGCGCGACAGCTCACTGTTGAACCTCCCGTTGACGAACACGAGGGTGTTCCAGTCGTCCACCCAGGGCGCGGCACTTTGCAGCTCTTCCACCCGAGGGTCTGTCGACTCATTTGGGAGTGAAAACTCCGCCCTTGCTATGGGAGCGACATTGGTGTACTTCCAAGCCTCGTTGCCCTTGCGCGCAGTGGGGAATCCGAGCCTTGAGAAATTGTCGAACCCCTTCTGACGGAGCGTGTTGAGCCAGGCAGGGCCTGCCGGCGAGGAGCCAGCGTACTGCTCGGCGTATTGGCGATGTGTGTCTAGTGTCTGTGTCATAGTTGCTTGGTTGGGCACCAGCGCCTAGCTGGTGACCGCGGCCTCCTCGATGATCCAGTCGTAGCCTCTCTCCTCCAGTTCCAGCGCAAGTTCCTTGCCGCCGGAACGGACGATGCGGCCATCGACCAGGACGTGAACGTAGTCGGGCTCGATGTAGTTAAGGATGCGCTGGTAGTGCGTGACCAGCACGATCGCCTTCTCGGGACCCCTGTACGAGTTAACACCGTCCGCCACTACCCGGAGCGCGTCGATGTCCAGCCCGGAGTCGGTCTCGTCCAGCAGCGCGAGGCGAGGATCCAGGAGCGCAAGCTGAAGAATCTCGTTTCGCTTCTTCTCACCGCCAGAGTAGCCCTCGTTAACCGAACGTCGGACGAGGTCGCCGTCAATGTTGACCATCTCTCGCTTCGAGTCCAGCAGCCGGTCAAACTGCCGGACGGAAAGTTCGGACTCGCCCTTGTGCTTGCGCAGCGCGTCTACGGCTGCCTTGAGGAACTGCCACGTTCGCACCCCGGGAAGTTCCACAGGGTACTGCATGGCAAGGAATATACCCTCGCGGGCCCGATTTTCGGGGAACCACTCGACGATGCTCTGTCCATCGAACAGGATGTCGCCGGACGTCACCTTGTACTCGGTCCTGCCTGCGACGACGTTCGCCAGAGTGCTCTTGCCCGAGCCGTTCGGGCCCATGATCGCGTGGACTTCGCCCTCGCTTACCGAGAGGCTTATCCCCTTCAGTATTTCGGTCTCGTCAATTGAAACGTGTAGATCGCGTACTTCTAGCATTGCCTGTATGAGTCCTGCCTTCTAGTTCAAGTTTCCAAAGTAGCTAAGTTGTGTGTCCGCCTTGAGATAGAGCGGATGCTTGGGTTGATTTCTCAATGTCATGCCGAGGTGGCCCAGTTTCACACCAGGCGCCCGGCTCTCCAGCAATTCCATGACCTGCGAACCTCTGTCGAGGTGCTCGCCGTGATTACCCCATGCGCAGACGATCTCGTCTGCTTTGAGTGCACAATCCGTGATGTGCTCATCGTTGTCGACGCCAACCGGCTCCGGGTCCTTCCTGAGCACCGCTGGCTGAGTTGCCCTGAGGCTAAATATGTTGCAGACCCACAGGGTGCCAAATCCCCACGACCGGGCAAATCCCTTTGCTCTAGTCACGGTCGGGTCGGACTGGACCTCGTCCGCCGTGCTCGGGTTCAGCATCAGGAACATGCAGACTGAGTCCGCGTCTGACAACTTAGCCTCGAGCCAGTAACGGTACCGGCGGTCTGGCGAGAAGACAGCGTTGTGGATCTTTTCGACCATTGCGTTAGAGGTAGTCAACGTCTTCGGTTACGCCTGACGTACTACCCTACGGTGCCTTCGAGGCTGACGCGGAGGAGCTGACTGGCCTCGGCAGCGAACTCGAAGGGGAGTTCCTTGAAGATGCCACGGCAGAAGCCGTTGATGACCATGTAGTTGGCCTCTTCCTGGTCTATGCCGCGCTGCTGGAGGTAGAAGAGCTGGTCGTCGTTCACCTTGGACGTGGTGGCCTCATGACCCATCTGGGCCGTGGGGTTCCTGACCTCGATGTATGGAACGGTGTGAGCGCCACACTCGTCGCCGATCAGCAGGCTGTCGCACTGCGTGAAGTTTCTCGCGCCAGCCGCCGACGGCATGATCCGGACCATGCCACGGTAGGTGTTCTGCGCCTTTCCGGCGCTGATCCCCTTGGCGACGATGGTGCTCTTGGTGTTCTTACCCATGTGGATCATCTTGGTGCCGGTGTCGGCCTGCTGGTAGTTGTTCACCAGCGCAACCGAGTAGAACTCGCCAACGGAGTCATCGCCCTGGAGTATCACGCTCGGGTACTTCCAGGTGACTGCTGAACCGGTCTCGACCTGCGTCCAGCTGATCTTTGAGTTTCGGCCTCGGCACGCGCCACGCTTGGTCACGAAGTTGAACACCCCGCCGTTGCCCTCTTTGTCGCCGGGATACCAGTTCTGCAGGGTGGAGTACTTGATCTCGGCGTCTTCGAGCGCGACAAGCTCTACAACCGCGGCGTGAAGCTGGTGAGTCTTACGAATCGGGGCCGTACAGCCCTCTAGGTAGCTGACGTAGCTGCCCTTGTCGGCGATTATCAGCGTCCGCTCGAACTGGCCGGAGTCGAGCTCGTTGATCCTGAAGTAGGTCATCAGCTCGATGGGGCAGCGGACTCCGGGGGGCACGTAGCAGAAAGAGCCGTCGCTAAACACGGCCGAGTTGAGGGTGGCGTAGAAGTTGTCCGTATAAGGAACGACAGACCCGAGGTACTTCTCCACAAGCTCAGGATACTTCTGGACCGCCTCGGAGATCGGGCAGAATATGACACCCGCGTCTTCGAGCATCTTCTGGTAGGTGGTGGCGACGGAAACGCTGTCGAGCACGGCGTCGACCGCCACTCCGCTCAGCTTCTTCTGCTCCTCTAGGGGGATGCCGAGCTTGTCGAACGCTTCGAGGATTTCGGGGTCGACGTCGTCAAGGCTCTTGGGGCCGTCCTCCTGCGACTTGGGGGCAGCGTAGTAGACCATGTCCTGGAAGTCGATCTCAGGATACGTGACATTTGCCCAGGTTGGCTCCTCGAGGTCAAGGCGTTCCCAGTGACGGAATGACCTAAGACGCCACTCCAGCATCCACTCCGGCTCGTTCTTCTTGAGCGATATGAACCTGACCGTGTCCTCTGATAAGCCCCTGGGGGCAGTTTCCGATTCGTAGTCGAATTCGAATCCCCACTTGTACTGGGACTCCTCGATGCCGGTCTGCCTGGAGATGACCTTTTGAGTGGTCATAGAAGCGTGTCTCCTGTTTGTTGATCTATGTGGTCAAGAATACAGACTCTAAGTATAACCAGTAGATTTCACGCGGGTCAAATGGGTTTCGAGGAGTGAGTGGAGAGGAGTAAGGAGTGAGAGACTCGCACCCGCACCACCGGACACCAGCCCTTTAGCTGAGTGTCGATTGTCCGGCAGAACGTGGCCTTCTCACTTGCTACGATCTGGACTTAGGACTAATATGAACCGCAGAATTATGCCAAGAGCCAGAAACGAATTTACAAGCGTATCGAAGTTGACCGCCGAGTCGTACGGCGAGCCTGGCAAGCGCACGTTCCGCATACAGGTGGACAGCGCCAGCAGTAGTGCGTCAATCTGGATCGAGAAGGAGCAGCTCTTCCAGCTCGCGCTGGCGATCCAGCAGATGATGGCGACACTTACTGAAGAGCGTGATTCCTCCGGAGACCCGCCGGCAGACCGCGAGGCCCCTGGACTCACAAGCCTGGACTTCAAGGTGATGAAGCTGGTGCTGGGGCACGACGCGGGTCGAGGGCTATTCATCATCGACGCCCACGATGCGGAGGACGAGGAGCGGGCGACGGTACGCGTCTGGGCCGACAAGCAGCAGATCAGCGGCTTCTCCGAAGAGGCGCTGAAGGTATGCGCCTCAGGCAGGCCGCTGTGTCCGCTGTGCGGCCGAGCGATCGACCCCGACGGGCACAGGTGCGCCCGAGTTAACGGCCACGCCAAGCTGACTCCCGAGGACCTGGCAGAACCGGAGTGATCCGCTCCGACCTCTGACAGCCGACACTTCAAGTATGGCCCGCCGCAATCGACAGTCTTACAGTGTCGTCTTTCCCGTTCCAGAGGATGCGACTCACGTTGAGATGGACGAGGAAGAAGCGCGCCCCCTTCTTGAATCCGGCGAGATTACCGGGGGTCACAGGATGCCATGGGGGTCCAACTACACGTTCCTGGTGTGGATCGACGCAGGTCCCGGCAAGTATCTTCGAGCGATATACAAGCCCCGAGACGGCGAGCGCCCTCTGTGGGACTTCCCGACCGGAACGCTGTACCAGCGTGAGCGAGCCGCGTTCCTGTTGAGCAGGCTGCTGGGATGGCCCAACATTCCACTCACTCTGCTGAGAGATGGGCCGTACGGCATTGGAATGGTGCAGCACTATGTCGAGAGTGACCCTGACGTCACGTACTTCGACATCGTTCAGCAGGCCTCCAGCCAGGAGGAGCTGTGCAAGATCATGGTCTTTGACCTGATCACCAACAACGCCGACCGCAAGGGAGGGCACTGTCTGGTCGGCACCGACGAGCGAATCTGGAGCATCGACCACGGGCTCACGTTTCATCCGAGCTTCAAGCTGCGTACCGTGATGATGGAATTCTGGGGTCGCGACGTCCCAAAGGAGCTGGTGGCCGACCTCGGACGGCTTCACCGTAAGCTGGAAACACGCTCGGAGGACACTTCAGAACTCAGGGATATGCTCAGGGGCCCGGAGCTGAAAGCGCTCACAAAGAGACTGCGGTTCATGCTCGGCGATCCGGTGATCCCAAAGCTCGACCCGAACTACAACATTCCCTGGCCGTTCGTGTAGGTTCTGGCGGTGACGCGGGCGTATCCCAGCAACGTATTCTGCCTTGAGGCGACTTCAGGCGGCGCACGTGCGGGGATGCTTCACACTGCACACGGAGACGTCCCAACTCCCCTGTTTATGCCGGTGGCGACGCAGGGGTCAGTGAAGGCCGTCGATCCCTCCGATCTGCGGGATGTCGGTGCAAACATCGTCCTGGGTAACACGTACCACCTCTGTCTCAGGCCCGGGGTAGATCTGCTCGAAGAGCTGGGCGGTCTGCACACTTTCATGCGGTGGGACGGCCCTATCCTCACTGACAGCGGTGGCTTCCAGGGTTTCAGCCTGGAACACCTGCGCAAGATCGAAGACGACGGTATTCTCTTCAAGTCTCACATCGACGGCTCGCCTTACAAGTTCACGCCGGAGTCCACTGTTCGGGCGCAGGAGCAAATCGGGGCTGACATCATCATGCCTCTCGACATGTGTGTCCCGGCTGACGCCGACAGGGACGCAGTCGAGCATGCGATGGAGCGTACTACGGAATGGGAGTCCCGCTGCAGGCAGGCCCATGTCCGGGAAGACCAGCTCCTGTTCGGCATAGTCCAGGGAGGCATGTTCGAGGACCTGAGAGAGCGGTCCGCCGGTGAGATAGTCTCGCTCGACTTTCCAGGGTACGCAATCGGCGGCCTCAGCGTTGGAGAGACCAAGGATGAGATGTACGGGATGACCGGGCTGACCACGGCGCTGCTTCCCGCAGACTCGCCACGATACCTGATGGGGGTCGGCTCTCCTGAGGACCTTGTGGAGAGTGTCGCGCGTGGCATCGACATGTTCGACTGCGTGCTGCCGACCCGGATCGCCCGGAACGGCGCCCTGTTTTCCCGGAACGGACGGATCAACATCTACGCCGCTCCCCACCGCGCCCGCGACGAAGCGATCGAGCCCGGCTGCGACTGCTACACCTGTCAAACATTTTCGGCTGCGTATGTGCACCACCTGTTCAAGGCCAAAGAGCTGCTGGGATTCCGCCTGGCGACGATCCACAATCTGCGCTTCATACTCAGACTAATGGAGGAGATGCGGGCGGCGATTGTCAACGGGACCTTCGAGAATTACCGGCGTGACTTCCACGCCAGGTTCACGCCTCCAGACCAGAGAGTGCGCAGGGAACAGCGACAGAAGTGGCTGAGCGCCCAGGGAAGGCCGGGCGCCTGAAGAGACGAGGGATGTTACACGATGTGCGGACGCTTCGTTCTGGTTGACTGGTACGGGGTCGAACAGAGATTCGACCTGCCCGAGGCAGACCTGCGGCACATATCCGAGAGATACTCCGAAATGGGAGAGGCTCCCTATCCGAGGTACAACATCGCTCCGACGCAGGAGGTCCTAGCTGTCAGGAGTGACGGCGACGCGAACCACGCGGAGATGATGCGATGGGGGCTGGTGCCATCGTGGGCGAAGGACCCGAAGATCGGCAACCGCATGATAAACGCACGCTCAGAGACGCTTTCTGAGAGGCCCAGCTTCAGGGCTGCGTACAAGAGGCGCAGGTGCCTGATCGTTGCAGACAGCTTCTACGAGTGGAAGCGCGAAGGCAGGAGCCGCACTCCGATTCGAATCATGCTGGAGTCTGAAGAGCCGTTCGCCTTCGCCGGTCTCTGGGAGACGTGGAAGCGACCTGACGATAGCTGGATGCTCTCATGCACGATCATCACAACGTCTGCCAACGAGCTGGTGTCTGAGATCCACGACAGGATGCCCGTGATACTGGACCCTAACGTCGAGTCGGTCTGGCTGGACCCGGACATTGACGACACGATCGCACTCTCTGAGCTGCTCGTGCCGTACCCGTCTGAGCTGATGACAGCCTATGAGGTCTCAAGGATCGTCAACTCAGCGGCAAATGACGTGCCGGAGTGCATAGCGCCAATCGGAAGGCTGCTGTAGCGATCAAAAAGTCCAGGCCGCGGTTTCCCGGCCTGAAACTAACGTGGCAGAGGCGGTTCGCGAACCGCCCCTACATCTCCACGATCGATCTAGTAGAAGGTGCAGCCAATTCCCCTGTAGCCGATGGTGACCTCGCCGTCCTCGACGTAAACAGGGGTGATCTTTTCCCCGCCGGTCAGCTCCTCGACCTCGGGCCAACGCTCAGGATGATCGCCCAGATCAACCTCTTCGTAGGTCTTGCCCTTCTCGTCGAGTTCCATCTTGACGGAGACGCAGATCGTGCATTCGGGATGTGTGTATATAACAGCGGTACTTGCCACAGTTCGCCTCTAGCCGTAGCAGCCGATGCCGTTGAAGCCGACAGTAACCTCGTCACCGTCGATCATCACCGGGCTGATGCGCTGCCCGTCGGTATGGGGCAGAACTTCCGGCCAGCGGTCCGGGTGCAGCGACAGGTTCACCTCTTCGTACTCGATGCCGTCGCGGTCGAGCTGCTCCTTGAGCATGTCGGTGTAGCCGCATCCCAGGGTGGAATACACTGTGACTGTTTTGCTTGCTGTGCTCATTCGGTCTCCTAGATTAACTTGCCGGTCAGTAACGACTCTCCCCTCATCCCCGGACCAGGTCCGGGGCTGGACCCGGCCTTCTTACCGAGGAGAAGGGACCTAAGAGGGGCGCTCCCGTCGTTCGATCTCGCGCTCTTCGGCCTTATGTCGGAGTACCCTGCCCTTGTCTGGGTGTGGGTCTTTCACCTCACCGTACATCGCCCTGCCCTCGTGGTCTTCAGGCAGGTACTCGGTGATGGGCAGGCCCTCTTCGTCAACAAATAGCAGACAGTGGCAGTACTTGTAGATCTGCATGTCGTCGCATGCACAGATCCATGTGCGGTGCTTGACCTCTTCCTGCTTGTCCGGGTAGAACCTGCACGGGCAGAGAGGTCGCCCGGTATCGTCTATATTCTGGGCAAGGCCAAGAATCACTGCTTCGGTGACACCCTCTCCAGGATGCACATAAGTGCCGGACTTCTCCGTGAACTTCTCCACGAAGACCCGCATTCGCTGCATAGCCTTTTCACTTGGTTGTTCTGCCACGGTGTCCTCCTCGAGCATTGACCATTTCGGGGGCTGGCAGTGAGACCAACCTGATCCGTCGCGTATTTAAGGTAATTATAGCCCAGTCGGGTGTCAACATGAGGACACCTAGGAACTCTATTTAATCGGCAAGAGCGTCTACTGCTGCATGAACCGGCGGAAGACCTCTTCTTCTGAGAGCGCCTCAGAGTGGAACCACGCCTCTTCAATTGACTGGTGAAGCCCATCCAGTTGGGAGAGCATGTCGGCCATGAGTGAGGCGACCTCTTCAGCGCTGGCTGGCGAGCCATCGGTTTCGTCGAGCGTGCTGATGGCGCTTCCGATGTTCCTGATAACCTCGACCGGCGCTGCGTGAGTGGCGTTATAACGGGCGGCCGCAAGACATCCCCGCAGCGAGGAGCCGCTGTTGCCAGAGAGCAGCGCATCCAGCGGAGACTCGCCAGGCTCCAGTGTTACGCCTCGAACGGATGCCGCCATCCGAGCGATCTCATCCAGGCCGGGGGCCGTTTTCGTGTCGCCTCCATCCTGCTCGGCTGCCCACTTGAGCACACGCGCGACAGTCTCCGCACGTTCGATCCAGCGTCCGAGCCAGACGAGGTTGTAGACTCGGGAGTCTGTCAGCCATCGGTCCGTGCCCAAGGTGACTGTCCTGGGGTCCATTTGCCTGTTTCCTTTCCTGAGTGCCGACATCAGTGTCTTAGAGTGCCCCCATGTTCACTACATACGCGACTGCTTGGGGCTTCCTGGTTTCCCGCTTTCGCGGGAATGACGACTGGCACTGTTATAGTCATGCGGTGCTTACGACGTAGGCCTCACTCAGCATCCGGAGGGCGTCGTCTATGCTTGCCATTGTTTCCTCGAATCGCACGGACGCGATCGCGGCATGCTCCGTTGCCCCTCCCTTCGACAGGAAGGAGCCCTTTACTGGAGAGACGTCAGTGTAGTCTCGTCCGACTGATAGCTTCACATAGTCGCGGGCCGGCGGGCCGATCACCCCCCTGGTCGGGTCTGCGCCAATCCAGCCGTGCATCGGGTGCATGAACTCGACCCACGAGTGAGTCTCGCCAGTCTGACCGGTGAGCAGCCCGCTGACGTACCGGCACGGGACGTCCAAAGCACGCAGCATACCCAGCGCGAGATGAGTCTTGTCCTGGCAGACACCCTCCATGACGTTGAGGACCTGGTCAGCGGTCGTGGCAACGTGTGTAGTGCCCCTCCTGTACTCGATCTCCGTGTAGACCCAGTTTGTAATCTCTTGGACCACGCGCATCATGGAGTCAGAGCCAGAGGCAATTCTGAGCGCGAGCGTAGCAACAGTGTCAGGGTCCACAAGCGGCGATGGCAGCAGGTATTCCAACGCTCCCGGCTGGCCCCTGGCATCATCGATGTGCATGTCTTCGATCGACTGCGACTCTGTCGTGAGCCTCACCTGGCCCACGGTCGCGATCACGAGCGCCTCATGATGCTCTACGATGCGGGTCCTGTGCACGCGGTTGCCGAACCGGTCGCTGTACTCGACTCCGGCACCTGTGGGAATCGTCCAGAGCTCCGCCTGCAGCGGGCTCTGGCCCTCACCCTCTCGCGGAAACAGCCTGATCTGGTTGTCGTTGTGAAGAACGGTGCCTGAGTAGCCGTATCGAGCCGCGTATATGTATGAGACCGTGTGGGGCTGGCGGGTTATCTCACCACCCAGGTCGGTTTGCATAGGCCACCCGAAGAGTTGTTGGTAATCCGTCCTCCGGGGAGGGCCACTCGGGTCAGGCCTCCGGGGAAGACTGTTACCTTACCATTTCCGTCCTGGACTGCGAACACGCGAAGGTCTATATGCCGGGGTTCCAATGTGCCATCCGCGTCATTGAAGACCATGTGACTGGAAAAGTCCAGCGTCTCCTGGGCAATGTACGCGTCTGGGTCTTCCAGTAATCCCTGGGCTACCTGGGCCCTGCGGTCGGCGTCGAGGTCCGGCATCACGTACACTCCAGTCCCGCCGTAGCCCTGCCTCTCCTTGACCACGAGGTCGTCAAGGTTGTCCATGACGAAACGGCGGGATTCCGGGTCCTGCATACTGTAGCCAGGGGCCTGACTGAGTATGGGTGTCTCACCCAGGTACTCTTCGATCATTTCGGGCACCCACATGAAGACCAGCTTATCGTCTGCGGCGCCCGCGCCCAGGCCGTTCACCAGGGCGACTTTCCCGTCGAGGTAGGCATCCCGCAGTCCCGGAACGAATATCTCTAGGTCCTCGACGCGACGGTAGATGACGTCCACGGGCATGTCCCCGTCAATCGTTCGTACGTAGACACGCCCGTCGAAGCCGACATACAGGTCGGTACCCTCCACGAGAGGGATTCCGAGGACTTCGGAGAGGTAGCGGTGTTCGAAGAAGGCGGACCCGTACCTGCCGTCAGTAAGCAGCACGCACATGGGCGAGTCGACCTCGCACAGTGAGCGGAACATGTTCAGGTAGGTGTCCCTGATCTCATATTTCTCGACTTCATAGCCGCTACCGAACTCAGGGGCTATCGCCGAGACCATTTCCACCGTCTTGAGCTGGTAGCTGATGCCGGACGGGATCCTGAGATTGTCTTCCAGCACGTAGTAGTCGCCGTCTCCCATGTGGACCAGGTCGACGCCATATATGTGAACGTAGAGGTCCTTGGGAGGCCTGAACCCCTGCACCTCCGGGTAGAAGTACTGGGAAGTGAACACCACGTCCGGAGGGACTATGTTCTGGCCGTCGTTGTAGAGGTCGAAGAGGAACCTGTTCAGCGCCCTGATACGCTGCGATACTCCGGCCTCGATGACCTCCCAGTGGTCCATCGGAATGATGCGGGGCAGCCAGTCCGCGGGAGTGAGGCGGAACTGCCTGGGGTCGAGGTAGAACGTGAAGGCGTCATGCTCAGCCTGGCGACGGGCAGATCGCCACCGGTCTGCAAGCCCTTCAGCCCCGAGGGTATTCATGACATCCGCAATCTGAGCGTAGTGTTCCCTGGGACGCCCATCCGGGTACTGCCACTCGTTGAACACCGTTGCCTCTTGCGTAACATTGAAAGTAGTCATGAGAAGTCCTTGGGCTAACTGAATACGCAGGGGGCAACCCTGATTCTATCAATCGAGGCACGCCAGCTTCCAATTCCACCGCCGCGGGCCAGATGATCGTGTGGCTGCGGTGGCCTTCATGATATTAGGTCGCATTATGAGTACACTCGTCTTTCGGCGTAGTCCTCTGCTGAATGTAACTGCCTGCTAAGTATTGACAAGATAACTCACTTGCCTTATATTCAATCATCGATCGCGTTATTGACTTTAGGTATCAACTAGTCTCACCAGATGGATGGGAAAGATGGCATTATTTTGAGACTATTTATCTAAACGTAGCGGCACTGTAACCTCAACATCGCGAGGGATTCAGGGAGATATGAACGTAATGAGAAACTCATTCTATAAAGTGATACTAGTTATCAGCGCTATAGCAGCGCTTGGACTCATAGTCGCATGTAGTGATGACACTTCCCCGCCGGAGTCTGCTGCCAGTCCATCTCCTCCAACAATGGCTCCATCAGCGCAGCAGGCTCCGGCTTCTCCAACCACAGCGCCGGCGGCACAGCAGGCCCCTGCCCCTGCCCCAACCACAGCGCCGGCGGCCCCACAGGCCCCTGCGCCTGCTCCGACCTCGGCCCCCGCAGCGGTGGTAACCCCACCTATGGCGGACCCGATCGAAGTAGTCACCACCAGCAACATAGTGGCTGACTGGGTGAGGCGTGTTGGAGGCGAGCGAGTAAATGCCTTCTCGCTACTTCCGCCAAATGCGGACCCACACTCATTCCAACCGGGAGCGCGCGATACCGCTCGGGTTGCAGACGCAGACCTGATTCTAACAATCGGCCTGGGACTGGAATCTAGCTGGCTTCACGAACTGGTCGAAAACGCTGCGCGCGACGAAGAGAGTATCGTCGAGCTCGGAGATGCGGTTGACCCAATTGCCTTCATGGAGATGGGTGGCCACCATGAAGAAGAGGAAGAAATGGAAGGGGAGGCCCACCACGACGAGGACGACGAGGATGAAGGCCATGCGGTCGCCCTCGGGCGCCTGCTGGTAGGAGATACCGAACAGGCACACCTATCGGTCGTCGACCTTGAGCACGATGAAGTGCATGTCGGCGAGTTCGCCATCGCTGCGCCTGTCGGTGGACTCTATGCCAGCCCAGGTAACCGTTTTGGCTTCGCGCTCGCTCGTGGCGAGGGCGATAACGACGACAGGGTGCACGTCTTCGACGGTGGCATCTATCTCGAGCCGCACGGAGACCATGAAGACCTGGTGACCGACGAAATCACCATGCTCTCTCTCGAGGCCAGTGACGAGCGGCCGATCCACTTTGCCAATGGCTATGGTTGGACGGCCATCTTCCACGACGGTACAGGTCGCGTGGCACTGTTCGAAGAACACGAGATGGAAGAGTTCGGCAACGAGTACAACATCGAATACATGGAATCCGGCCTGCAGCATGGCGCCGCGGTGCCGATGTCTGGGGACGTGTTCGCGGTTACCACAGCCAACCCCGACTATCCCGACAAGAACCCGAGCAGCCTTCCGATAGGCGTTGAGGTGTTCGATCTTGACGGCAACGTCCTGTACGGAGACGCAAGTGAGTCCTGTCCCGGAATGCATGGCGAAGCGCACAACCACGATGGGGCTGCCTTTGGATGCGTTGGCGGGGTGCTGTTCATCGAGTATCACGACGGCGATTTCGATCACTGGTTCATTGATAACCCCGCGGAGATGCGTGAGGAATCTCGCATAGGTTCGGTGTGGGGACATGAGGCCTCACCGCACTTCTTCGGAAGCGCGTCATACAGAGGCGAGGACGGGTTCGTAAACGACGGTATCTGGATGATCGATGTTGAGGGCCGCACGATGGTGCAGGTGATTGCTCCGGAAGACGGCAAGCGGAGCGCTGCCTCAGCATTCGGCGCCGACGGTCACGAGTTCTTCGTGCTCACTTATGACGGCCTGCTCAATGTTATCGAAGCAGAGACAGGCGAGGTGGAGGACGTTTCCCACGAGCCTCTCGTGGATCCCATAGAGCCGGGCGCCTCCTCACCCTCGTTCGTGGTCGTAGGAGAGATGCTCTACCTGGCAGATCCGGCCAGCGGTCACGTGATCGAGTACAGCCTGGAAGAATTGGAGACTGAGCGCGAATGGGAAGTCGATGGGTCCCCGAGCCGAATAGCCTTCCTTGGGCTGCCTGGAGTCGAGGGTGACGATCACCCTGAAGAGGGACACGACCACGGCCCACTCGATCCTCACTTCTGGTTCGATCCGCATCGTGTAGAGCGTGCTGTGAACGAAATCGCCGCCAGACTTTCGGTGATAGATCCCGACGGTAGCGACACCTACCGCTCCAACGCCGAGGCGTACGGTGAGGAACTCGAAGAACTGGACCACTGGATCGAGGAGCAGGTCGCCCTGATCCCTGAGGACAGGCGTCTGCTGGTCACCAGTCACGACAGCTTCCAGTACTTCGCAGTCGCGTACGGATTTGAGGTCGTAGGGGCCGTCTTCCCTGGCGGGACCACGGAGACTGAACCTTCAGCTCAGGAGATGGCAGAACTGATACATGAAATCGAGGAGGCCGGCGCACCAGCCGTGTTCACTGAGACCATCGTGTCCGATACGCTGGCAGCGCGAATCGCCGATGAAGCAGGCGCGTCGATCATCAACGGACTGTACACCGGTTCGCTCAGCGCTTCGGGTGGCGATGCCGCCACGTACCTGGAGCTCATGCGCCACAACACCTTGGAAATAGTCGCAGCGCTCAAGTAACGTCGGAGTAGCGTCCAGAAGTCCTGACGCTGCATATACGGCGAAGCTAACCAGAAAGAACTCAGCCCTCTCCTGCCAAAGGAGAGGGCTGTTCCATTTGGGCAAAATGCCCCCAAGGCAATGGAGGCACCGCGAGGTGTGGGAAGTCTGGAGCGGGAGAGGGGATTCGAACCCCCGACCCCTTCCTTGGCAAGGAAGTGCTCTACCACTGAGCTACTCCCGCTCGGACGTCTGATGAAGGGCCAGAAATTGGTGCCGAGGGTCAGAATCGAACTGACGACACCAGCATTTTCAGTGCTGTGCTCTACCAACTGAGCTACCTCGGCTGATTGGCGTCGTTAATGGTAGGGTTTGGCGGTTTTGAGTGTCAAGGTTCGGTGGAGAGAGGGGCACCTTACCAGTTCTTCAGCTAGCATCACAATTGACATCACTTGATGTACAATATGATGCGCATATCATGGTCCAACGGAGGCCAAAGTTGAGAACGACGGTCAACATAGATGACGAACTGCTGGAGAGCGCCAGGAGACTGACTGGGATTGAAGGCACGACCGCACTGGTGCGCGAGAGCCTCCGCGCCCTGGTCGAGCGTGAGAGCGCTCGCAGGCTAGCCAGGCTCAGGGGAACCCAGCCTGATCTGAAACACATACCGCGTCGGCGGAGTGAACCGGCGTGATCCTGGCCGATACTTCAGTGTGGATCGATCACCTGAGGTCTGAGGACATCGAACTCGCATCTTTGCTGGAACTGAACGAGATAGTCACTCACCCCATGGTGATCGGGGAGCTGGCTTGTGGAAACGTGGGAAATCGTGCCGAGATTTTTGGATCACTCAGATCCATGCCTCGTCTGCCGGCCGCAACTGACGAAGAAGTGCTCTTCTTTATCGAGTATCACCGGCTAATGGGCAGGGGAATTGGCTACATTGACGCCCAATTGCTGGCATCTGTGACGATGAACGGTTACGCAACGTTGTGGACAAAAGATCGACGACTTATGAGACTCGCAACTGAACTGGGAGTTGCACACAGTCAGACGTAATGAGCCGCAACGGAAGACCGCTTGGCAGCCTCTACATCGTTGGGACGGTGTTGACCGAGTTGGGGAGCTTGGTGGAGCCCATGAGGTACTGGTCGATGCCGCGGGCGGCCTCTCGACCCTCTGCGAGCGCCCACACAACAAGCGACTGGCCCCGGGCCATGTCTCCGGCTGCGAATACGCCAGGAACTGACGTCATCTTGTCGGCGTCGGTCACGACATTGCCACGGCCATCAAGGTCGACTCCAAGCTGCTCGAGCATCCCCGCCTTTTCAGGGTGAACAAAGCCGAGTGCGAGCAGGACAAGGTCCACGTCAAGATCGAATTCAGAGCCTTCGACCTCAATCATGGCTGGGCGGCCTGTGTGGTCGGGCGGCCCCCAGTCCAAACGGACGGCGTGCATCTTCTGGACCGTCCCGTTGGAACCTGAGAAGCTCTTGGTGAGAATGTTGTAGTCGCGGACGGCACCTTCTTCGTGTGAAGACGATGTCCTGAGGACCACCGGCCACTGGGGCCAGGGATTGTCGTCGCGACGGACCGTTGGTGGCTCCGGCAAAAGCTCGAACTGGTACACGACCTCGGCACCCTGCCTGTGCGCGGTGCCGACGCAGTCTGATCCTGTGTCTCCGCCTCCGAGTACCAGCACGCGCTTCCCCTCGGCGAGTATTCGCTCAGCCGAGTCGACCGTCTGTCCCTCGTTGATGCGGTTCTGCTGGGTGAGGTACTCCATGGCTAGGTGGACGCCGTTGAGCTCCCGGCCGGCGATTGGCAGGTCGCGCGCGATCGTCGAGCCTCCTGTCAGGCAGATGGCGTCGAACTCGGAGCGCAGTTCAGCGGCAGGCACGTCCTGTCCGACGTTGACTCCTGTCCTGAACGTGACCCCCTCTGCCGTCATCTGGTCCACGCGGCGCTGGACGACTCTCTTCTCCAGCTTGAACTCCGGGATGCCCAGCCGCAGCAGTCCGCCGACGTATTCGTTACGTTCGAATACGGTCACCGTATGACCGACGCGGTTGAGCTGCATTGCGGCGGCCATGCCCGCGGGGCCTGAGCCGATGACAGCAACATTCTTGTCGGTACGAGCTTCAGGTGGCTCGGGTACTATCCACCCCTCCTGCCAGCCCCTGTCCGCGATGGCCTTCTCCATGTACTCGATGGTAACGGGGTCGTTGTTGATGTTGAGCACGCACGACCCCTCGCAGGGAGCCGGGCAGATACGACCCGTGAATTCCGGGAAGTTGTTGGTGGAGTGAAGCTCGTGAAGTGCCTCCCGCCACTTGCCTCGATACACGAGGTCGTTGAAGTCGGGGATGATGTTTCCGAGGGGACAGCCGCCCATGCAGAACGGCACCGAGCAGTTCATGCATCGCCCGCCCTGTTCACGGGCTTCCTTTTCGGACCACTCCTTATAGAACTCGAGCCAGTGCTGAGTCCGTTCTGAAGGGTCCTGCGTGGGAGGCGTGCTGCGCACCCACTCCATGAATCCTGTCGGTTTTCCCATTCGCCGTCTTTTTCCTGATGGTGGACTGAGGTTGATCGCCTCGGTCTGATTAGTCGTTGGGTAGTCTAGTCGCCGGCTGGCACGGCCGCTGACTGGTCTCTCTCTGCGCGCTCCGCGAGGATCCTCTTGTAGTCAGTGGGCATCACCTTGACGAAGCGCGGAAGCATCTCGTCCCAGTTGTCCAGGACGCGCTGGGCGTTGGCGCTGCCGGTGTATGCGAGATGGTCTTCGATCAGCCTTCTAACCGCGGCAATGTCAGCGCTCTCTTCTAGGTCTTCAAGCTGGACCATCTCAGTATTGCAGAGACCTGTGAACGTGCCATGCTCGTCGAGTACGAACGCCTCACCTCCGCTCATGCCGGCTGCGAAGTTGCGGCCCGTCGGCCCGAGAACCACTACACGCCCGCGCGTCATGTACTCGCATCCATGGTCTCCGACGCCTTCAACCACGGCCTCGGCGCCCGAGTTTCGAACGGCGAACCGCTCCCCTGCGACACCACGAATGAACGCCTGACCGGTGGTCGCGCCATACAAGGCTACGTTGCCGATGAGAATGTTCTCCTCGGCTACAAACTGAGACTTCTCAGGCGGCCTGATTGTCACCCGCCCTCCTGAAAGGCCTTTGCCGAAGTAGTCGTTGGCGTCGCCCTCGACGTGGAAGGTCACTCCCTTGGCGAGGAATGCAGCGAAGCTCTGCCCGACCGAGCCCTCGAATTCTATCGTGATTGTGTCTTCAGGCAGGCCATCTTCGCCGTACCTGATGGCTACCTCGTAGCTAAGTGTAGTCCCAACTGTCCTGTTCGAGTTCGAGATAGGCATCGCAAGCTCAATTGGCGTACCGGACTCGATTGCGTCGCGGCACAGCTCGATGAGCCTGTTGTCGAGAGCCTTGTCGAGACCGTGGTCCTGGGTCTCACAGCAGTAGGTGGCAATGTCATCCGGCACGTCCGGCATCTTCAGAAGGCGCGAGAAGTCGAGCCCCTTGGCCTTCCAGTGTTCGATTGCCTCACGCGTGTCGAGGCGGTCCATCCGGCCAACCATTTCGTTGATCGTGCGGAAGCCCATGTCGGCCATGATCTGCCTGAGCTCTTCAGCCACGAAGAAGAAGTAGTTGATGACGTGCTCGGGCTGACCCGAGAACCTCTTGCGAAGCTCAGGGTCCTGCGTGGCGATGCCGACCGAGCAGGTGTTGAGGTGGCACTTGCGGAGCATGATGCAGCCCATCGCGATCAGCGGGGCCGTAGCCATGCCGAACTCCTCGGCGCCTAGCAGGCACGCGATAGCCACGTCCCGGCCTGTCTTGATCTGTCCGTCGGTCTGCACGACGATTCGGCCGCGCAGGTCGTTTTCAACGAGCACCTGCTGGGTCTCGGCTACGCCAAGCTCCCAGGGCAGGCCCGCGTACTTGATCGAAGCCTCAGGGGATGCGCCGGTGCCGCCGCTGTCGCCGCTGATCAGCACAACGTCGCCGTGCCCCTTGGATACACCGGCTGCGATTGTCCCGACTCCGGCCTCAGCGACCAGCTTCACGTGAATCCTGGAGTTCGGGTTCGAGTTCTTCAGGTCGTGGATTAGCTGACCGAGGTCTTCGATCGAGTAGATGTCATGGTGTGGTGGAGGCGAGATGAGCTCGACGCCAGGTGTCGAGTTGCGCACCCAGCCGATGTACTCGTCCACCTTGTGGCCGGGAAGCTGTCCGCCCTCACCGGGCTTGGCCCCCTGGGCCATCTTGATCTGCAGGTCCTTGGCGCTTGCAAGGTAGTTGATGGTGACGCCGAAGCGGCCGGACGCCACCTGCTTGATGGCGCTGTTGCGCAGGTCGCCGTTTGGGTCGGGCTTGTAGCGATGCCAGTCCTCGCCACCCTCTCCGGTGTTGGAGCGCGCGTCGATGCGGTTCATGGCAATCGCCAGGGCCTCGTGCGCTTCCCTGCTTATTGACCCCAGGGAAATCGCGCCCGTTGCAAACCTCCTGACGATTTCGCTCGCAGGTTCGACTTCGTCCAGCGAGACAGGCTCATCCGCCAACTTGAAGTCCAGCAGGCCGCGAATGGTGCACATCTGCTGGGAGTCGCTGTTGGACCACTCCGCGAACTCCTTGTAGGTCGACCAGTTGTTGGACCTGGCGGCGAACTGGAGCTTCGCGATGGTGGTGGGGTTCCACATGTGGTACTCGCCGTCGCGCCTCCACTGGTAGAAGCCGCCGACGTCGAGGTTCATGCTTCCGGGCGTTACAAGGTCCACGTAGGCGAAGGAGTGCCTGGCCCTCGACTCTTCTTCAATCTCTTCAATGCCGATCCCGCCGATGCGGGAAGGGGTCCAGGCGAAGTACTCGTCAATGAAGCCCTCGTCCAGGCCGATAGCCTCGAAAATCTGGGCTCCTCTGTAGCTCTGAATTGTGGAGATCCCCATCTTGGCCATGATCTTGACTACGCCCTTGTGGGCGCCCTTGATGAAGTTCTTCTCCGCGGTCTTGTAGTCGATGCTGGTGAGGAAGTATTCCTCACGGATCATGCTCTCCATCGACTCGAAGACCATGTATGGATTGACCGCACCGGCGCCGTAGCCCACGAGCAGGGCAAGGTGCGCGATGTCGCGAGGCTCGCCGGACTCCACGACCAGTCCGCAGCGCGTGCGAGTGCCCTCGCGGACCAGATGGTGGTGAACACCAGCGGTTGCGAGCAGGCTCGGGATGGGGGCGTGGTCAGAGTCCACTCCGCGGTCCGAGAGAATGAGAATCGAGTAGCCTTCGTCAATGGCCTGAGACGCCTCACGGCGCAGCCTGTCCATTCCACGCTTCAGTCCGCCACGCTCTTCTGGATCGAACAGCATCGAGAGTGTTTTGGAGCGAATGCCGTTGACGTCCATCTCTCTAATCTTCTCTAGGTCTGAGTTAGTGATGAAAGGCTCTTTGACGGTGAGTTGGCGGCAGTGTCCGGGGGACTCATCGAACAGATTAAGCTCGCGTCCAATCATGGCCCGGGTCGAAGTGATTAGCTCCTCGCGTATCGAGTCCAGAGGCGGATTGGATACCTGTGCGAAGCGCTGCCTGAAGTAGTGGAACAGCACGGGGGACTGCTCTGACATGACCGCCAGCGGGACGTCGGTGCCCATTGAGCCGACCGGGTCGGCCCCTGTGAGCGCCATGGGCTCCAGGATTATGCGAAGGTCTTCGAGTGTGTATCCAAAGGCTGCCTGCCTGCTCTCCAGTGTTTCGAAGTCCGCACCATGGACACTGGTCGACTCCGGCAGGTCTTCGAGCTGGACCGTGTTGTCTTCGAGCCACTGTCCGTATGGACGCCTGGACGAGAGAGCAGCCTTGAGCTCAGAGTCCTGCACGATCTCGCCGCGCGTGGTGTCGAGCATGAACATGCGGCCCGGATAGATGCGCTCCTTGTACAGGACCTGGTCGACGGGCACGTCGAGCACGCCAGTCTCTGAAGCCATTACCAGGGTGTCGTCCGTAGTGACGAGGTAGCGGCATGGGCGAAGGCCGTTGCGGTCGAGGACCGCGCAGATCTTCTCGCCGTCGGAGGCAATTACCAGGGCTGGGCCGTCCCATGGCTCCATCATGGACGAGTGGTACTCGTAGAAGTCCTTCTTGGACTGGTCCATCGGAATGTGGTCGCCCCACGCCTCCGGGATCAGCATCATCATCGAGTGATCCAGTGAGCGTCCGGATGCCAGCAGGGTGTCAAGTGCGTTGTCCAGTGTGGCGGTGTCGCTCTGCAAGGGTGTGACGACCGGCGTGATCTTGCTGATGTCGTCGCCAAGGATGTCGGACTCGAAGTTCTTCTCCCGGGCTGTCATCCAGTTGATGTTGCCCTGGAGAGTGTTGATCTCGCCGTTGTGGATGACGAACCTGTATGGATGGGCAAGTCTCCACGCGCCCAGCGTGTTGGTGGAGAACCGTGAGTGCACCAGCGCGAAGGCCGTTACCATCTCTTCGTCATTGAGATCGTGGTAGAAGTCACTGAGCTGGCGGGCCATAATCAGGCCCTTGTACACAATGGTCTTCGACGACAGGCTGCAGATGTAGAAATCGTTCTGCGCGGACAGGTCGTCACCGAGGATGGCCTTCTCTGCCTGCTTGCGGATTACCAGCAGGCGTAGGTCGAAGTCGCGACCGGCCTCCGTCGCTTCGCCGCGCCCCACAAGGAACTGGCGTATGGTAGGCATAACGCGGACCGACAGCGTGCCAATCTTCTCGGGCGAAACAGGAACGTCCCTCCAGCCCAGGAATCTCTGGCCCTCTTCAGCGACAATTCGCTCGACGACCGATTCGCAATTTGCGCGCTCGTCGGCATCGCGAGGGAGGAAGGTCATACCGACCCCGTAGTCGCCCGGCTCCGGCACCTCGATGCCAGCTCTTCCGAATGCCGAAACGATGAACTCGTGCGGCATCTGGACCATTATCCCTGCGCCGTCGCCGGTCTCAGAGTCTGCGCCCGCAGCGCCCCTGTGGCCAAGGTTTATCAGGACTTCGAGGCCCTGCTCGATGACGCGGTGGGACTTCTTTCCCTTTATGTTGGCAACGAGCCCGACTCCGCAGGCTTCGTGCTCGAACGCCGGACTGTAAAGTCCGTCTGTCGAAAGCTGGGGAGTGTAGTCCTTGTTATAGCTGTTCATCGCGATCTTACCTGGAAATTCTGATGTGGGGCATGTTTCAGTGGTCCGTCTGAACCGTCGCGGGGCGCCGACCCTGCCAGTGCTACAGGGCCGGCAGGTATCGGGCTATCTCGTAGTCCGTCACCTGCGACCTGTATCGCTCCCAGTCGATCTTCTTGTTCTCCACGAAGCTCTTGAACACCGAGTCGCCGAGGGCGTTGCGCACCAGCTCGCTCTCCTCAGTGATCCTTAGCGCTTCCAGCAGGTTGGAAGGGAGCGAATCGATTCCGTGAGCCTTCCGTTCCGCCTCGCTCATGACGAACACGTCGGCATCGGCGGGATCCGGCAGTTCATACTGCTTTTCGATCCCCTCCAGGCCGGCAGCGAGCATGACGCTGAACGCGAGATAGGGATTGCACGCCGGGTCGGGAGAGCGAAGCTCCACGCGGCGGGACTCCTCTCGGCCCTGCTTGAAGGTGGGTACGCGGATCAGGTCTGCCCTGTTGACCGTGGCCCACGTGACGTGGACCGGGGCCTCGAAGTTGGGCACAAGTCGCTTGTACGAGTTGACCCACTGGTTGGTGACGGCGGTTATCTCGCGGGCGTGCTTGAGCAGCCCTGCAATGAAGTGTCTGCCTGTATCGGAGAGCCGATCCGGGTCCTCGGCGTCGAAAAACGCGTTGCGTCCCCCCTCAAAGAGGGACTGGTGTATGTGCATACCGCTCCCGTTTACGGAGGCGATCGGCTTGGGCATGAAGGTCGCATAGCAGCCGTGGCGTTGCGCGATCTCCTTGACCACCAGCTTGTACGTCATGACCGTGTCGGCCATCGTCAGCGCGTCCGTGTGGCGGAGGTCTATCTCATGCTGGCTGGGCGCCACCTCGTGATGGCTTGCTTCTACAGGAATCCCAAGCTCTTCGAGCATGAGCACCGTCTCGCGGCGCATGTCGGTCCCGAGGTCGGTCGATCCCTGGTCGAAGTAGCCGCCCCTGTCCATGGGCGAGGGATCAGAGTCGTTGTTGAAGTAGAAGTATTCGATCTCCGGGCCCACGTAGTAGGTGTATCCGACCCTGGCAGCTCGCTCGATGTTGCGCCTCAGTACAAACCTGGGATCGCCCTCGAAAGGCGTCTCATCGGGTGTAACAATGTCGCAGAACACGCGCGCGACAGCGTTTTCGCGCGGACGCCAGGGAAGAATGGCGAACGTGTTGGGATCGGGCAGCGCATAGAGGTCTTTCTCCTCGTGGCGGGCGAATCCCTCGACAGCGGAGCCATCGAATCCCATTCCCCTCGTCAGAGCGGATTCGAGCTCTTCGACAGTAATGGCGAACCCTTTAAGGTTTCCCAGAATGTCGGTAAACCAGAGGCGGATGAACTTAACGTCGTTGTCCCTGGCCTCTTTGAGTGCGTATTCGATTGCAAGGTCGCGGTCTACCACAGGAAAGACCTGAAAATATGAGATCGGAGTGGGGGGCACCCTCCGGAAATTCGCCTATAAAGCCCTCGTCTGGAGTGGGACACATTAGCCATTGGGCACACGTAGACACCGAAGGAAATCATAGCAAAATTTAGCACTTTGTGAAAGTTGTGTCAATCTAGAACGGTCGTTATCGACCCTCACCAATTTTGCCACTAGGCAATGATTCATCTATCCACGGGTAGGACAAAATCGGTGACGATTGAGCCCCGGTAGACAGAAGGGGCGACCCGTAGCAGGTCGCCCCTTTTGTTTGCTCGGTTTGAGCGGGTATGGCCTAGGCGTCGTAGTAGAGGAAGAACTCGTACGGGTGCGGGCGCAGCCGGATGGCGTCCACTTCCTCTGTGCGCTTGTAGTCCAGCCAGGTCTCGATCAGGTCCGACGTGAAGACGTCTCCCGCGAGCAGGAATTCGTAGTCTTCCTCGAGGGCGCTCAGCGACTCTTCAAGACTGCCGGGGACCTGCTGCACGTTGGCGGCCTCTTCAGGCGACAGGTCGTAGAGGTCCACGTCCATCGGGTCGCCTGGGTCGATCTGGTTGTTGATTCCGTCCAGTCCGGCCAGCAGCATCGCGCTGAAGGCGAGATACGGGTTGGCCGTCGGGTCCGGGCAGCGGAACTCGACGCGCTTTGCAGGCGGCGTGTCGAAGTACGCCGGGATGCGGCAGCATGCGCTGCGGTTGCGGGACGAGTATGCCAGGTTCACTGGGGCCTCGAAGCCCGGCACCAGCCTGCGATACGAGTTGGTGGTCGGCGCCGCAAACGCCAGGAGCGCCGGAGCGTGCTGGAGAATGCCGCCGATGTAGAACTTCATCGTGTCGCTCATGTTGGCGTAGCCGTCACCGTAGAAGATGTTGGTGCCGTCTTTCCAGATGCTCTGGTGGGTGTGCATGCCGGTGCCGTTATCGTCGAACAGCGGCTTGGGCATGAACGTCGCGGTCTTGCCATGCTTGTGAGCGATGTTCTTGACCAGGTACTTGTAGATCATGATGTTGTCGGCAGTCTTGACGAGCGTATCAAACACGATGTCGATCTCGCCCTGTCCGGCGGTGGCGACCTCGTGGTGCTGCTTCTCGATCTTCATGCCCCACTTCTGCATCTCAATGATCATCTCGGATCGGATGTCGCTCTGGGAGTCAACAGGAGGTGCGGGGAAGTAGCCGCCCTTGTGACGCGGCCTGTAGCCCTTGCTGCGCGTAACGCCGTCGAGCATGTACTCATTCCCGGCGTTCCAGATGCCCTCGTCCGAGTCCACCCTGTGGTGGGACGAGTTGGCGTCCTGACCAAAGGTGGCGGAGTCGAAGATGAAGAACTCGGCCTCGGGACCCCAGTAACTGGTGTCACCGATTCCGGTGGTGCCCAGGTGTGCCTCAGCCTTCTGAGCGATGTTCCTGGGGTCGCGGGTGTAGTCGCTGCCCGTCAGGGGATCACGAATGTTGCACAGCAGACTCAAGGTCTTGATGCCGTACACCGGGTCCAGGTTGGCGGTGCTGGCGTCCGGGACGATGAGCATGTCGCTCTCGTCGATGGTCTGGAAACCCCGGATGCTGGACCCGTCAAAACCGGTGCCGCTTGCAAAGAGGTCCTCTGTGATCTCGCTGGGCGGTACGCCGACGTGCTGCAAAGTGCCCGGCAGGTCGGTGAACTTGAGATCGATGACCTCAACTCCCTCATCCTTGATAAATCTAATGACTTCTTCCGGTGTCATCTTTCCTCTCCTTAACTTCTCACTATCCTCACAGCAACCAACTTATCAGGGGCTTGGTCTGACGGCTGTGAATATTCCTCACAAATTAAAAGTGCCCGACCGGCAATCGGTCAGGCACCATTCTAGCAAAGGGGGTTTTGGTGTGACGATTCCGCCGAATAGTTGGGTCCGCCCACCCCATCGGCGATCCGCGATTAACGCTACTCTCTGTTCTTGCGCAGCTTGCTAGGAAGGATGACCCAGAGTCCAAACAGTCCAACGAAAGCTACGCCGCCGAGTATTGCTTCGAAACCCATTTTCTTGATCTTGCTCCTGGTTACTGCTCTTCGGGCTGCCGGTGTTTGCCCGGCCCCTTGTTTGTTCTACGATTCACATTATTCCAGCGCCATGTTTCGATGATGTTTCGCAGATGTTAACTTTGTGTTACACGTCACAAAGTTTCTGGTAGAGGCAATCCGGGCCTGGAAAGAGGACAAAAGAAGAGGTCCCGTCCGCTCAAGCCCCCTCGAAGCGGCCGGGACCTACTGATTAAAGGAAATAAAATCGTCTTTAGGCGACCCTAGCCCTAGCTGGCCAGTTCCGGGTATGCGGTTGCGCCGTGCTCGGGCTCGTCCAGTCCACTCTCCTCCATTTCGTCAGAGGCCCTGAGACCCATGGTGAGGTCAATGGCCTTGAAGAGAATGAGCCCAATACCCAGGCCCCATGCCAGGGCAACGATGATGCCGACGATCTGCGGGCCGAGCTGTGCGGCGTTCCCGGCAATCAGGCCCTCGACGCCGTTGTGGCCGGACGCGAAGATGCCCACTGCCAGCACGCCCCAGGCACCACAGATGCCGTGAACAGCGACTGCGCCGACAGGGTCGTCAGCCTTGACAATGTTCTTGATGAACGCGACGCCAGCGATCATGAGGCCACCAGCCACCAGGCCGATGACTACAGAGGCCCACGTGTCCACGTATGCACAGCCGGCCGTTATTCCAACGAGTCCCGCCAGCGCGCCATTGCACGCCATCTCGATGTCGGCCTTGCCCGTGCGCACCATCGTTATGTAGATGGCCGCGGTTGCGCCCGCGGCGCCAGCCAGCAGCGTGTTGACGGCGTTAAGGCCCAGGCTGCCAGAGTTTACGTTGAATCCGAACCAACCGAAGAATAGTATGAACGTGCCGATAACCACGTAAGGCAGGTTGTGCCCCTTCAGGTCGGCGCCTTCGCGGAATCCCTTCCTGGGTCCGACGATGATAGCGCCAGCCAGAGCGAGGAATCCGCCGATCATGTGGACTACCGCCGAGCCGGCGTAGTCGGCCATGCCCAGAGCGGCTAGCCATCCGTCATCGCTCCATGCCCAGTGGCCATAGATCGGATAGACGACCGCGCCAACGATGAAGCTGTACGCGAAGTAGGCGTTGACTCTCGTGCGCTCCGCCATTGCTCCCGCGATGATGGTTGCGGCGGTGCCGGCAAATACCATCTGGAAGAACCAGCTAACCAGCTGGGAGTCGTCGAAGTCGACCAGGAAGAAGCCCTCGAGGCCGATGAACCCGGAAGCTGCGCCCCCACCCATCATCAGGGCAAATCCGAATGCCCAGAATCCGAGCGACGCGATGCAGAAGTCCAGGAAAGACTTCGTCATGTAGTTGATAGTGTTCTTGGAGCGAATCAGCCCCGCTCCAAGGAACGCGAATCCGGCCTGCATAAAGAAGACCAGAGCAGCGGCGATGACTGTAATAAGGTTTTCAACCTTAGTGTCGACATCGTCGATGCTCATGTCCTGTGCATAGGCTGTACCTATCGTGCCGAGGAATATTCCCACCCCCAGCAACGCCAGCATTACAAGCCGGAGCTTAAACGGCGTTAAACCTAAAACCCCTGTGTTGAACAATTTTTTACCTCCTCAGGAAGACGGGGGCCTATAACCTTCAGCGTGAAAGCGTAGGGCAAGGTTGTTTCCATCTCTTTTCTCGGATGTAACATTTTTGTTGCGTTAGTGTTGCAGAAATGTTAACTACCGAATCGAGGCTGCTCCGACTGTGCGTCCATCCTCATGGGGGGCTTTCCGTCCGGGATGCCTCAGGATGAGCTTTACGACGCGGCAAGACTGCGTCCCATATTGGCAGGCAGCTTGGAAGGCAAACGGTTGCGGGCAAGATGCCCGCGCTCCAAATGCGGGTGGGATCCAGCCTATGCCGGAATGACGGATGCAGGTCTAGGACTCGTCGAAGACGACTATCCCAAATCCATCGAAGACCAGCGTGTTGACCTGAGAAGGCAGCATGACGGCGCCGTTCAGCCTGGCGCGTACCAGGTGCGAACCTGATATCACGGCTCCTCTCAGGTCCGCGCCGTAGAACTTCGTTTGATCGTCGACGAAGACCCCTGTGAGGTGACAGTCGACGAAGACGGCGTCGGTGAAGTCGCAGCCTCCCAGGTCGGCCTCGGTGAAGTTGATCGACTCAAGTGTCTGTCCCTTGAAGCTGTGGCCTCTCAGCGACGCCAGGCTGAAGTCGGTGCGCTCGATCTTCAGACCGTCCAGCCTGGCACTGGCCAGGTCCACGCCCCTCAGCCGTGACCCGGTCAGATCTACTCCGAACAGGTTGGCTTCGAACAGGTCTGCCCCGGAGAGGTCTGAGTCGACGATCTTCGCGAGGTTCAGTTGCGCGCGCCTGAGCTTTGCCGACGTCAGGCTGCATCCCGTGATCTCGGCTTCGTGAACCTCGATGCGCTCAAGCACGGCACTCTCAGCAATGGAGTTGGTCATCCGCAACTCTGGGCAGATGAGGTTTGTGAGGTCCGCCCTGTTTAGGGTGCAGCTATCTAACGTGAGTGAGTCGGCCTCGATGTTACGGAAGTCGGCGTCATCGAAGTTGCACTCTCTGAAAATGGCAGCGTCTGCGAGCTTGTCATAGAAGTCGTCGCCGTCTGTGATGGTGAGGTTTTCGTATGTCATCGTAGGTGAACTGTTCGGATCGTAGAATGCCGGGGCGTCAGAACTGCCAGCGTGTGGCATTCTTTGGGAAGTCGCTCTCGGTCCATGCGAGCACCTTGGAGATGTCCAGGGTGTACACGTTCTCTAGCTCGTCACCGAAGGATATGCCGTACTTGGCCTCGTATGCGCTGACGATCTCTGTGGTGGATTGATGCAACAGCGTCTCTCCCTCCAGGATTACGACGTTGTCACCGCTTTCCAGGTTAACCACGGTCCTGGGATCGCGGGCGATATTTCGACCCTTCAGGGAGTCGGGGTCCGTAAAGAAGTGGAACTGGTCGCTGACCCACACTCCCCAGACCGGCATCACGTGGGGAGGCCCCTCCGGGCGATTGGTCGCGACCCAGTAGTTGCGGGCCCCTGAGACCTGCTCGACCACCCACGACCACTCTATAGGCTCAAAACCATACTGTGGATCGCCCACCCCGTAGCCCTTTGGCATGTACGGGCGGTCTCTTTCTACACTTGACTCCAAGGGAACATAACCTCCCAAAACAGCACCTTGAATCCCAGATTAGCCCATATCCGCTCGCGATAATATACTTGACCGGAGGTCAAAAAACTGATAACTGATTGTTAGCATCAGTGGTACAATGCGGTGGTGGGCACCGATTCATAAGTCCAGGACAGGACGGCGATGGTCATCAAGAACTCCCTACACGAACTCGTCGAGGAACTACCGGAAGAGGAGCTGTCCACCGCTCTCAGGTTCCTGCAGTACCTGCGAGACATGGGCGGCGACCCATTCGTCGAGACGGTTATTCCGGATCTCGACGAGGATGATGAGTTGTCGCTTGAGGAGCTTCCGCTCGAAAACCAGGAACAGTCTGTCGCTGACGCCTGGCAGAAGTATATCGACAACAAGGCCACGTCAGGGCAAGCCCTCTAGCCTTCGCACGCCAGGGGACTTCCCCCTGCAATCTCCAGTCTGAGCCCTTAACAGTCCAGTCTCGACTGGCTGCCTCAGGCCTCCCCACGGCTACTCTGGTCTCCGACCTTCGGTTCCGACTTCGCACGTCGCAACAAGGTGCACTCTCACGCTATCCTTCGTGAGTAGCGTCCCCCACCACATGGAGAACTCGTTCCCTTGCTGGTTGCCAGTCTTCACAATGTATCTGCCCACTTCGGCTCTCAGATCGTGCTGGACGGGGTCTCGTTCCAGATCGACGACTCCGAGAAGCTTGGTCTGATCGGGAGAAACGGGTCTGGCAAGACCACCCTGCTCAACGTCCTGACCGGAAGCGTGGAGCCGACATCGGGTTCAGTCGTCGTTCCCAGCGCAACAACCGTGGGATACGTTCCTCAGTACATCGAAGCCAACGACGATGTCACCGTGCAGGACTATCTGCTGGAGGACTACAACCGAGTCTCGACCGAACTGCGAAGTGCCGAGCAGGCGCTGGAGACGGCGAGCGAAGTCAGCACAACGCGCGCCCTCAACGCGTACCAGGATGCCCTTGACGCCTACGACCGCATGGACGGCGAACGCTTCGTTGACGAGGCCAAGTCAATGCTGGCGAGCATGGGGCTCGAGGGCAAGGACTCCCAGCAGATCGGCTCTCTGTCGGGTGGGGAGCAGAACGTGCTCTCGCTAACCAGGGCGCTGCTCTCCAAGCCCGACCTGCTGCTGCTCGACGAGCCCGGCAACCATCTCGACTTCCACGGAATGGCGTGGCTCGAAGACTTCCTGCTCAGATTCAGGGGAGCGGTGCTGGTCGTGTCCCACAATCGGTACCTCCTGGACAGGGTCGCAGGCGGCATACTTGATCTGGAGGCCGGCCGGGTAACTCGATACGAGGGGAATTACTCAGCGTACCGCTCACAGAGGCTGCGAGGTCTTCTCTCCCAGCAGTCGGACTACATCGCCAACCAGAAGCGGCTGGCCCGCCTGGAGGCGCTAGTGCATCGCTTCGAGCAGATCGCGAGGGCTAACAGCGACCCCGCCTGGGGCAGACGACTGAGGGCGAGACGCTCCCAGCTTGAGCGCGAGAAGAGACAGGCGGTGGAGAAGCCTGAGTTCGACACCTCGGCGATTCGCACCCGCTTCGACTCCGCTCCCACGCGGGCTAACATCGC
Source organism: Dehalococcoidia bacterium (assembly GCA_965232905.1). Classification (GTDB taxonomy): domain Bacteria; phylum Chloroflexota; class Dehalococcoidia; order Lucifugimonadales; family UBA1123; genus VXRN01. The sequence continues at coordinate 3,181,101 of OZ247432.1, read as the reverse complement.
GGTGCAGGTTAAGGAATACACTCGCGGGTACGGCGATGAGCTGCTATTCGAAGACGCCGACATGGAAGTCAACGGCGGCGAAACTGTCGCGCTGGTCGGCGCCAATGGCACCGGCAAGAGCACGCTGCTGAGGGACATAGTCGAGGATGGCGCGTGGGACGCACAGCACATCCGGGTTGGGCCGAGCATGAAGATCGGCTACTCGGCACAGCAGCAGGAGACCCTCGACGACACCCAGACTGTCGTTCATCAGCTGCGGGAAGTGGCCCCCATGTCCAACCAGGCTGCGTATGCCTTTCTCAGCGCCCTGCTGTTTGATCGAGAGGACGTTGACAAGCTGGTGGGCGACCTCTCGGGTGGCGAGCGCAACCGGCTCCAGATCGCTCGCCTGATGGCGACCAAGCCCAACCTTCTGATTCTCGACGAGCCGACCAACCACATGGACATCCAGTCACAGGAGGCCGTCGAAGAGGCGCTGGAGGAGTTTCAGGGCACTCTGCTCGTCGTGTCTCACGACCGGTACTTCCTGGACAAGCTGGCAGAGCGCGTGATCGAGATACGAGACCGCAAGATGGTGTCCCACCCCGGCGGATTCAGCGAGTTCTGGCGGTCCAGCAGACCCACGGACACGCGAGTGGTGGGACGTGTGTCCAGGCGACGGCGAAGGTCCGAACCGGACAGGGTCCGCAGGGCACACGAACGCCAGGCGCAGGCGGACCTCGAACAGCGCATCCAGGAGGCGGAGGCGAGGAAACTGGACCTCGAAAACGAGATGGCGCAGGCGTTCTCCAATCGCCAGATGCGGCAGGGACGTCGCTCCCAGCGCCAGTTGGAAAGGCTGACCGCCGAGTTGCAGGACCTGTACGACAAGTGGGTGGAGTCAGATTAACGCACGTGTTGTATGCTTGGAGCGGTTTCAGCAGGTCTGAAATCATGCCCCGGCATCGACAGGAGGTGACGAGTGAGCAGCCTGACCAACGAAGAGGTGCTGGCCATCGCGAGGGCGGTCGACCTCGAGATAAACGAGCCTGATCTGACCCAGGTGCGTCTCAGCCTGAACGCAATCCTTGAGGCTATGGACCAGGTCGAGATACCCGGACTGAACGCCCAGGAGCCTCTCCCGATCATCCCGCCTCAGGAGGAAACAGATGGCAAGTAGAGACCTCATCTACCTTTCGGCGACGGAATTGGGACGCCAGATACACTCCGGCAACGTCTCGCCGGTAGAGGCCACGCAGGCCTACCTCGAACGCATCGAAGAGGTGGAGCCCACACTCAACGCCTACATCACTGTACTGGGCGATGAAGCTATCGAGTCGGCGCGGCAGGCTGAGTCCGAGATCGCTGCCGGCAACCATCGGGGTCCGCTGCACGGCGTTCCTGTCGGAGTGAAGGACCAGATTCATACCGCAGGCATCCTGACGACGAGCGCGTCCAAGCTAAGGGCGGACTTCGTTCCAGATGAGGACGCGACCGTGGTGCGCAACCTGAAGCGCTCGGGCGCGGTGATAATCGGCAAGCTGAACATGACCGAGCTGGCGTTTGGCGATCCGATAACCTCGGCATTCGGCGTCACGGGCAACCCGTGGGACCCACCGCGCAATCCCGGAACATCAAGCACCGGCTCAGGGGCAGCGACCGCCGCGTTTATGTGCGCCACGTCGCTTGGTGAAGACACCGGCGGCTCCGTGCGCGGTCCTGCTGCCAACTGCGGCCTGGTGGGACTGCGACCCTCCTGGGGCAGGGTCAGCCGGTACGGAGTGGACGGCGCATCATGGTCGCTCGACACGATCGGCCCAGTCTCTCGGACAGCCGAGGACTGTGCCGCCACAATCGGCGCGATCGCGGGCTACGATCCGCGCGACTCGTACACCTGGGACACACCAGTGCCTGACTATCCGTCGCTTCTGGGTGGCGGCATATCCGGTCTGAGAATAGGCATGGTCAGGGAGTTCACCGACCCCGAGGTATCTCCTGCCACACCCGCCACCCTGGAGGCGATATCCGCAGCGACCGAGGTACTGATCGAGCTGGGAGCAGAGGTCCAGCAGGTGTCGCTGCCGCTTGCTCCTGTGGCGGGACTGGCGAGCCGCACCATCAGCGCGGTCGAGCGTGGGGGCCTGCACCCCGAGTGGATACGCGAAAGAGCGGCTGACTTCCATCCCAACATCAGGGTTCAATTGATGACCGGGGAGCTCATTCCGGCCACCGTGTACAACAAGGCGCAGAAGATGCGCTCGATGATCCGCGCCCAGACCCTGGAGATGCTCGAGACCGTTGACGTGCTGCTGATGCCGACCTCGCCCGCTCCGCCGCAGGTGATGGACCTCACCGCGGGCATCAACAGCGAGCGCGAAGCCGCGTCGTGGCTTTCGGATGCCAGTTTCAGGGGTCTGTTCAGCATGGTCAGCGGTCCCGCGCTGTCCATATGCTGCGGATTCACGACAGAAGACGGCGTCGAGCTGCCGCTAGCCATGCAGATCGCAGGCAGGCCCTTCGAAGAGGCCACCCTGTTGAGAGTCGCCCACACCTACGAGCAGGCAACCGAGTGGCACGCGCGCCGCCCACCAATTTAGAAGTGCCGGACGTCCTGATCACCGGGGCCGCCGGTTTTGGCGGTTCCAACCTGACCAGAGCGCTACTCAAGCAAGGCTACAGCGTGACCGGGCTGGATGTGACAGCACCAAGCCACGCTGATCTATTGCAACACGAACTGTGCAGTCCGCACTTTAGATACGTGTGGAAGAGCGTTCAGGACATTCAACCCAGTGACGTTGAGGGCCATTCAGTCGTGGTACACATGGCAGCTCAACCAGATACCCCCCTTGGCTTCGAATCGCCGCGTTACACCGTAATGCAGAACATTGATGGCACTATCGCTCTGCTCGAAGCAGTGCGACACGCTGGAGGCGTATCGAAACTGCTCTTCGCTGGATCTAGGAACGAGATCGGGCGACCACTTTACGCCCCTCTCGACGAAGATCATCCTCTGACTCCACACAATCCCTACGGGTTCTCCAAGGCGGCAGCAGAACTTGCCATGTGGTCGTGGCACCGAGCCTACGGGGTACCGTCAATAGTCATGACCACGGGGGTTGTCATTGGACCCAACATGCGTCGCGAGGTCTTCATCTTCAAGTGGCTATGGAACGCTCTTCACGGCAAGCCCATTGTCGTTGAGGGTGGACAGCAGACGCGTGACGTGGCATACATCGATGATGCAGTGTCGGCGTGGATTCTTGCTATTCAAGCGCCGACAAGAGAGATCGTGGGGCACAAGTTCCTCGTAGGGTCCAGTCGAGAGTATTCCGTCGATGAACTAGCCAAGATCTGTCGGAACGTCGCCGGGACAGGAGTCCCGATCGAACATGTCGGCTACCGACCAGGTGAAGAGGGACAGCGAGAGTCGTTTAGCATCGAAAAGGCCCGGAAGGTACTCGGGTACTCCCCAAAGATTGGGCCTGAAGAAGCCATTTCTCTAACCGCCGAGTGGGTGAGACAACTTGCGGACTCCCCTCCAAGCCGCGTTCAGGCCATCACACGACCTCCAGACAAGTAACCCGTCCAGATAGTCTGGCCAACCAACTTGATCGATCGACTTTCCGAGCACACTGGCTACCAGTACGGCAAGTATGGAGTCGTGGGTTACGAACACGTGCACACGTCCTTTGCCCCCCAACCATCTGCGATGAGTTCAAGCAGCATCCTGACACCGTCTGCCGTAGAACGCATTCCAATAGGCGGCACGAAGTCTGACAACTGTCGGCGAACAATGTCGAGAATGTCAGTTTCCAAGAATAGGGGGCCTGAAGCTTCCGGGTACATAACAAAAGGACCCGGGTCGCCCAGTGTGCGATCAAGTTGGACCGAAGAGTCGTTACCGCAACCTTTGAGAATAGCTTCAGCGGTCTGAACACATCTCGGCACTGGACTCGACGTCACATTCACTCGTCTGCAAACTCTCAGCGCATTTCCGAATAGAAACGCGGAAACGACACCGTTTGAGGTCAAGGCAACATCAGCGCCAAAAGTGCCAGTTGGAATCTCCTCCCTCTCAGCATGCCTGATCACCAGTGCCACGTCCGTCTTGTCCGGAATTGCTGCCAGCGCGTCCAGAATCTGGTCAGTCGGACTGTTTCTAGTCATACCGCGTTTGCGCGGATCACAGAACTCACCGACCCTGTCGGCACCACATCAACCAAATTAAAGCCTGAGAGATTGAGCATCTCCCTGAACTGGGCCTCGGTGCGTTCTGCTCCTCCGGTCATCACGAGCATGTGCAGGTCGAGCAAGCTGCCAGAGCCCCTAGAATCGTCCTTCAACATCTCTAGCACATATAAGGTGTCGCCCTCTCGCATGGACTCCCGGGCGCGTTTCAGAATTCTGAGTGCCTCTGAGTCCGGCCAGTCGTGCAGCACTCTTGCGAGAACTATTGCCTCAGACGATACCGGCCAATTCTCGAACAGGTCAGCACCCACGAAAGTGCAGCGGCCATCCAAGTCTTCCGGCACTCTGGCGGAAGACGCCACCTCTGGTCTGTCCATTACCACACCAGACAGACCTGGACAGGATCGCAACAGAGCGAAGGTCAGCTCTCCGCTTCCGCCACCTGCATCCAGAACAGTCCGATGGACCGAGAAGTCGACCACCTTGGCTAAGTCGTGGTAGTCGTGCCTGGCATATGTGGCCATAGCCGTATGGTATGACCGCAGATCTTCGGGACGTTCCCCTACCCAATCAAAAAAGTTCTTTCCGAAAGTGTTCTCAAAGCCGGGCTGCCCAGTCTGAAGAGTGTGAAGGATACTTGACCAAGCTGTGTACGACTCCCTGCCCCAATGGAGCGCTGCATCCGCCAATGACAGTGGGTGCCTCCTCGACAGGTATGAGCCTCTGTCAGTGGGATAGTAGAGTCCGTCTGTGTCCCGACTGACAAGGCCCATTTCCACTAGTGAATTCAGCAACCTGCTCCCGGCAGTCTTTGAGAGCTCGGAACCACGCTCAATTCCATCCACAGTGGCAGGAAGCGACTCAAACACGCCGAGTTCAACAGCGGCCCGGATAGCCTGAGTCCTCCAAAGGCCGACCATTTCCCCTGATAGTTCCTCCAGAGGAGAACTCGAAGACTCCCTCAACTCCAGGACAGTCTCCCCAGTGTGGTCAATCACCGAGAGCGAGCCGTCGAGGCCCTCCACCCTGGCCTGCCCGTTATAGAACGGTTCCACGTTCCTGAACCGCCTTTCATACAGCGGTTCTCCATGTGTGTCGACGTGATGCCACCCGGCAGAGTCACAGGCGCGAGCATGTCCCTTGTGGAACACGTCAAGGTCAAGATACCACTGACCGTGGATAAGGTTGCCTGAGGCGTCTATGTGGGTATGATTACCATCTGCTCCCTGAACTACGGCGATTCCGTCCCGGAGGTCGCCGACGTAGCTATAGCGCTCTGAGTAAGCTGGAGTGCCGTCGCCAGTGAGGTGGACATAGCTCCCTCCGAAGAGACGGACTGCACAGCGACCCTCTTGGAAGTTCCCACACCAGGCATACAGTTCGGGGTACAGGGGGCTCCCATCAGAATGGATGTGGCACCATCCGTTCTCTGCCTGCACTGCTGCCTTACCCTCGTAGAACCCAAACGTATCTACGTAGCGGTAGCTATAAGCTGGCAACCCGTCAGGCGTGACGTGGAACGCCCCGGATTCATCTCTGACCGGAGCCAAGCCTGGATCGTGAAATTTCTGGACTTCAATGAATCTATGGGAATAGACACGGCGCCCATGTAGGACGTGATGAGTGCCATCCGGGGACAGCGCGTAGTCCCGCCAGGTAGCGTTCACGAGGTGACTGGTCTCCGCATGTTGCAGCCCTGGCAGATAGCGTTCTGCATGTAGTTGACTCGAAGATCCTTGTAGGCGCTACCATTCCAGATCTCGTGCAAGCCAGTAGTATTGAGATTGCCGAACTCGCCAAGTGTGCGCCGCAGTACGTCTGGCGCGCAGCACGGGTTGAACCTGCCATCTGACGCAACCCACGCCTCCTGCCCAAGGAATGGGCACTCGCCATCGGGAGCAATGTCTCCATTGTCGTTTTCGCCGAGCCTGAAGATGTTCTCCAGAAGTACTTTCTCGCCTGAAGCGAGCCTGTTAACTTCCGCTACCTCGTGCGCCTCGTCCACCACGGCGTTCCAGCGCCTGATCGCTTCAGGATTTCTTCGCATAGACTGGTGCCGCATCTGGCTGAAGTGGACCCACAGGTGGTGCCCCTTCACACGGTCCACCCCCAAGCTGGCGGCGAGTCTGACAACATCGGGAAGCTCCCTCACGTTGACTTGCATGAAAGTCAGTTGAAGCGTCACACGACATCGGTTCCTACCGTCCCGTGCGTGCTCATCCCTAACTTGGATAAACTGCCTTACATTGTCCAAGACTCCGTCCCAGTTGGAGCCTAACATCACACTCTCGTGAGTCTGCTGCGTCGAGCCATTCCACGAGATTTTCACGTCCGATCCCACAGGTACGATACGCTCTGCCCAGGACTTGGCACCCCTTCGCGGAAAGGTTCCGTTGGTGGTCAAGTTGAGCTTCACACCATAGTGGGAACACAGGTCTATGATCTCGTCGAAGTGCCTGTAAAGCAGCGGTTCACCCATTGTCGAGGGAATAATCTCACGTAGTGTCGTGCCTTCGGACTCGGCCAAGACGTGCCGAATCAGTTCGATGTCCATTCGGCGCTTGGGAAGACCTTCCCTCCTGCGGTCGGCCTGCGTTGTGCTGTATGGCGAGTGGTCCTCGCACATTATGCAATGCAGGTTGCAGTCATCGGGATTCGTGTCAAAGGTTATTCGCCAGGGGCCCTCGACGGACCCTTCATTCAGGGACGAAGACTCCGACTTGCGCTCTACCCGTCCCGTGGACACCCCCGTGAACATCACTCCCCTCCCGTTACTAGGGAGTCGTAGATTCTCTCTATTGCCAGGGCATGCTCAGCCATACCTGGCACATTCCCATCTTCGGATTGGAGATAGCCCCTGTTGCCAAGCCGCCGAGCCAGGTCGGGATCGTCGGCCATTCGCTGCATCTGTTCAGCCAGGGAAGTCGGGTCTCTATGAGTGAAGAGCAGACCGTTATGCTCGTGATGCACATACTCAGCCATGCCGCCGTAGTCGGCCGTAATCACGGGCACACCAGCCTGTTGCGCCTCATGAATCACAAGCGGAGAGTTCTCAGCCCATATTGACGGCACGACGATGGCATCGCACCTGTCGAAAACCTCCGAAACGATCTCAGGGTTCCGGTACTCGCCCATCCACTGGATGCGCTCAGCCGCTGAGCCGGGCAGGCTATCTGCCAGCGACTTCAACCCCGCCGTCTCCACCCCCCGATCGCGACCCCATATCCTGAGCATGGCATTTCCTGACAGCCTGCCAAATGACTCGATAAGGTGGTCCACGCCCTTGGCAGCAATATGAGTCCCTATGTACCCGAATGTGAAGGGTTCTCCCTCGGGCCTGTTTCGGCCTTTCATGCGCTCTCTGTGAAATCCGTAGTCCAGGTAGGTGAGCTTTTCGGAGGGAATGCCGAATTCATCCCTGAACCGCCGCATGAGGTATCTGGCCGGTGCAATGAATATATCAACTGCGCCACAGACATCCCGTACGTGCGCCATTCTCCGCCCTATCCATTCTGTCCAATACTTGGCGTCAGCCTCGTATTCGCTTTCCGCCCCTGAAAAGTAACGGACGTAGCAGCGCACGGCACACTTTCTGTCGTCCTGACCATCACAGACAGCCCAATTGTCCGAGGGGTCTTCAGGGTACATCTGGATAAACTGGCCCCTTGGGCACATGAGCCAGTAGTCATGCAGAGTGAACACCACCGGGATGTGCCGATCCCTCGCCTGAAAGACCAGTGAAGTCGAAAGATGGTTCAGGTGGCCTATATGTACTACGTCCGGATGGACTTCATCCAGCAACTCACCAAAGGCGTCATCGACGGCCGTGTGCCTATACCCGTCCCTTGCTCTCGCCATGTTTATGACGTGGAGGGCAATCCGGTGATCTGATGGGTCACGTTCACGCTGGACGACGTACTCTGGGAGAAACGCGTTCTCCTGCCTTGTGAACACGTGCACTTCGTGGCGCGCTGCGAGCGCCTGGACCAGTCCCTGGGAATACACTTCTGACCCGGCGTTGTAACGCATTGGATAGCCATGTATCACTTTGACGATTTTCAATGAGTAGACCCTCTTAGTGGCAAGTTGGGCCAGCGGAAGGCTCGGCTCGTCGGACTGATTGTCCCAGATGATAGCAGACCACTCTGATGGCAGAGTCGAACTGCCGTCCGCCAGGGAGCACACTCACGTTATAATGGTCACAGTCAAAGTTGTTTGAGCAGGGGGTTCCAGAAGTGCAGTCTTCCGAGTTGATTGAAAACAGCGTTGTCTCTCAGTTGGAGTCACTTGGCGTCGATTACGAGATGTTTGAGATCGACCCAGACTTCGCGGACACCGCGCAGTTCTGCGAGAAGTACGGCTTTCCGCTTGAGAACTCGGGCAACACTATCGTGGTGGCGTCCAAACGGGGGCAGAAGAAGCACTGCGCCTGCATCGTCGCAGCGACGGACAGGCTCGACGTCAACAAGCGGGTCAAGGGTCTCATGGAGGTGTCGCGCGCATCGTTCGCGGGAGCTGACGAGACGATGGAGATCACGGGCATGATGATCGGCGGGGTAACGCCGTTCGGACTGCCGTCGGACCTACCGATCTATGCAGACGCGAAGCTACAGTCACTCGACTACCTGATTGTCGGTGGCGGCGGACGATCAACGAAGCTCAGGCTTGCGCCGTCTGAGCTGGACAAGCTGCCCAACCTGGAGTTCATCGAAGGTCTGTCGCTGCCTCCGAGGGAGTGATAGTTCACTTTAGAACGGGATGCCCCAGAGGGCGTACCAGTTCTCCAGCTTTCGCTGGACGGGGATCTTCTCCTCGCGCATGATCTCGCCGATACGCATTTCTGTGGCGTAGTCGCGCTCGCGGCTGGCGGTCGGGACGAACGGGTAGAACCGGCCTGCCTTGTAGTTGTACAGCCAGTACGCGGGTCGACCCTGGAACTCCATCCCGAACACGGCGGCCAGCAGCCTGTCGGCGAAGCCGTGATCGACTATCGTCTCGGTGATGGTGTGGATCAGGCTGACCAGGTCCTCGAAGTCGGGATCGTCGAGGATTATCCAGCGGGTGCCGAACTCGTCATCCTTTAGCTCGAATCGTGTGCCAGTGGCGCGGCCGCTCACTTCCAGCAGGGTGCGCATCTCGGAGTCCAGGGTGTCGAAGTACGACGACTCCACCGGATTGACCACCACGCCTGCCTTATAGGTCGGGCGGAGTTCAGTCCTCGCCTCCAGGTTATAGGCAGCGCCAATGATGGAGAAGAACTGCTCCCTGTCCGGCGTCTTGAGCTTGGTGTGTCCGAAAATCGCGCTGAATATGCCCACGACGTCTCGCTCTCTTCCCTTCCGTTCAAAGTCTGTGGAAGAAAGTTTATCCCAATCAGCCCTATGGGCGGAACGGAGTGTCGCGCTCAAGCTCCCGCTGCATGTTCTGGAGGCGCTCGATGCGCTTCTCAGTGGGCGGATGAGATGAGAACAGCCGCGCAATGTCGTTGCCTGAGAGCGCCGGGGCGAACATGAAGGCGTTGGCGTGCCTGACGTCGCGAAGGTCCTCGTCAGGGATGCGGTACATGTCGTTGCTGATCTTTGCCAGGGCAGACGCCAGTTGCATCGGCGCGCCTGTCACAATGGCGCCGCCACGGTCGGCTGCGTACTCGCGATAGCGCGACAGCGCCATTACCAGAAGCTGCGCGAGGAAGTAGACGACAATTGTCCCGACATAGACGGCCATCATGATCAGCATCAGATTGCCGCCCTCGCCACGTCGGTCGTCGCGTCCGCCAAAGCCACCGAACAGGCTCATCCAGAACAGCATCTGCATGAGGTAGCCGGCCGTGATTACGAGCAGGCTCGCCCAGGTCATGACGACGACGTCGCGGTTCTTCACGTGGGCTAGCTCGTGCCCAAGCACGGCTTCGGCCTCGCGGTCGGTGAGCCTCGACATGAGACCACGTGTGACAGCAACAACGGCGTTGTCAGGGTTTCGACCTGTCGCGAACGCGTTGGGTACGTGGGTGTCCATCACCGCGATCTTCTTCGGCTTGGGAATCTCGTACATCTGCGCGAGCCGCTCGATAGTCGCGTGCAGCCAGGGCTCCTCCTGCGCGGTGACCTCGCGCGCGCCGGTGGACATCAGCACCAGCTTGTCCGACATGAAGTACTGGATGAGGACCCCGATCAGCGCGAAGCCGAATATCAGGATCGGGGAGATGCCCGCCCAAAACAGCAGGCCCATGAACACTACCCACAGGCCGGCCAGCATGAACATCGTGAAGAACATGCGGAACGTGAGACCTGTGTCTCTGCCGTAACCGTGTTGTCTCACCTGCGGAGCTCCTGTTGTGATCTCGATCCGTCCGCCTGCACATTAATCATAGCGGGCGAACGGGACGCGTGAGGCGCGAGTGTATGACCTCAAGAACTACAACGCTGGGCGACTCTATTTGTTAGCGCCTACGTACACAGGTGCGGATGGATGTCGGCCCCCGACGGAGGCCGTTTCACGATCACTTTCAGTCGCTTCAGGCGGGGGGCTGCACCAGCTCGATGAGAACGTCGTCAGGGCCCTCGATGTACGCGAGCTTCGCGCCGCCCGCCACCTCGGTGATGGGCAGTACGACTCTCACGCCCGCCGCAGACAGTCGGTCGATGTCGGACTGGATGTCCTCGACGTCGAAGCCGAAGTGCTCGAGGCCAAGACGGTTGAGCTCAGCCGACGCTCGCTCGGCAGATGAACCCGCCACCTGCGACGAGATGTTTAGGCGGACGGGCGAGCCCATGTCCATGCTGACCGTGACCGTGCCGGGCATGACCTCGCGCTCGGAGACTTTCTTGGCGCCAAAGTGCTCTGTGTACCAGTCCGCTGAGGCTGATGGATCAGCAGAGCGTATGTGAACGTGGTTGATGAGGTATGCCATGTGTCGTCCTCCTGCTGTCTAGCTTCCTTGCTGGCATCTCCCTTTCAAGAGATGAGATCGAGATGAGGGTAGTGGCTCATGACCTTCTCCCCTCATCCTAACCTTCTCCCCAAGGAGAAGGGACCTCTTGGCCCTACGATTGTGTTTGGGCAAAACTACCCAATCCGACCGCCGGGCATGTTTGTCCATGCGCTCATCTCGTGGGCGAGAACCACGGGGTCGGCCTTGCAGACGAAGTTCGGGTTGAGCTGGTCAATCGAGGTTACGCCCATGAGGGCCATCGCGACGGTTATCTCGTCTTCGAGCAGCTCCAGGACCCTGACCACGCCTTCACAACCGGCGGCGGCAATGCCCCATCCTTGGAGCTTTCCTATTGCGACGGCGTCGGCTCCGAGAGCTATGGCTTTTAGTACGTCAGTGCCCCGCTGTATGCCACCGTCCAGGACTATCGTGGCCTTGCCATCGACGGCCTCTACGATCTCGGGCAGCATCTCCAGCGTCCCCTGTCCGTGGTCAAGCTGGCGTCCACCGTGGTTGGACACCCAGATGACGTCCACTCCGTGCTCTACGGCAATCTTCGCGTCTTCGGCAGTCGCGATGCCCTTGAGCATGAACGGGAGTCCGGCAAGCTCCTTGATCCTGGCGGCGGTCTCCCAGGTTACCGAGGCCGCGTGAGACGGCTCTCGCGGCGCGCGGCGCGTGGGTGTGAGATACCTCGTCAGCAACGGCCGCTCTCTCCGGCTGTAGTGGGCGGTATCAACGGTGATACACAGGCCGATGTACCCAGCTTCCTTGATGGCACCGACTCGCTCTTCGATCCAGGCCCAGTCGCCGTGGAGGTAGAGCTGGAACACCTTGGGATGGTCGACGGCTGCAGCTATCTCCTCCAGTCCAGGCTCTGTAACTGAGCTGACGACATGCATGACGCCGTACTCGGCCGCCGCCCTGGTGGAGGCCGCGCCTCCCTCGGGATTGAAGACCTGGAGCGAGCCAATTGGTGCAAGCAACACAGGGATCTTCAGGTTCTGCCCCAGAAATGTCGTAGAAGTGTCCACGCTGGAGACATCCACCAGCACGCGGGGGCGGAACGCCACCTGGTCGAATGCAAGCCGGTTGCGGCGCATGGTCGTCTCAGACTCGGACGCGCCTACCAGGTAGTCCCACGCGCCCTGGTGCAGGTTAACCCGTGCTCTCTGGACGATCTCCTCGTTGCTCAGGAATTCCATTTCTACTTCTATCTCCTCGCTGTCGGGATGTTGAGTGTATTGACCTCAAAGGTCATGCGACTGGAACAAGGTACCACTGGCGTCATGTGACGCTCAATGGCGGGCACTCGACGAGCCCTCCCATATTGACAGTGCTGATGAATGACGCCCTGGAAAACGTACGGAAATCGCTGTGATACTATTGGCCCGCTACGAATTATATGTCCAGCTTTAAGCTGGCGATGGAGGCCTCATCATGCCTTTTGGCGGAAACGACTGGCTCGCACTGACCGAAGAGGAGACCCTCGAACCCGATCTTCCGATCTGCGATCCGCATCACCACTTCTGGGACTTTCGCACAGAGCGCATCCCATACCAGAGATACCTGCTTCATGAACTCGCAGACGACGTGAACAGCGGACACAACGTCCGCTCCACCGTGTTCGTCGAGGCGAGGTCGATGTACAGGTCCAGCGGGCCAGAAGAGATGAAGCCTGTCGGAGAGGTCGAGTTCGTCCAGGGACTCGCCGCGGCAAGCGAGAGCGGGCTGTACGGCCCGAGCCGGGCGGCAGCCTCGATTGTCGGACACGCCAACCTGAATCTCGGCGACGCCGTCGCGCCGGTGCTCGAGGCGCTCCAGGCCGCGAGTCCCAACCGGTTCAGGGGCATCAGGCACTCGGTTACGTGGGACCCTCATCCGGAGATCGAAGTCACTTCGGCATACAGGATGGAGGGTCAACTCGCCAGCGACGAATTCCGAGCCGGCGCGAGGGTCCTGGCTAGCATGGGCCTGTCCCTGGAGGGCTGGATGTACTTCCCGCAGCTCCCGGAGCTTGCCGACTTCGCCAAGGCCGTGCCCGATCTCCAGATCATCCTCAATCACATCGGCGGCCTGCTCAGGGTAGGGCCGTATGGCAACAACGATGACGAGGTACTGGCCACATGGCGCAGCGGCATTGCGGCAGTGGCCGAGTGCCCGAATGTTACGGTCAAGCTCGGCGGGATCGGCATGCCGCGCACCGGGTTCGACTGGCACGAGCGCGATACGCCCATTGGCTCAGAGGAACTGGCGGAAGCCATGTCGCCGTTCATGAACTACTGCATCGAGCAGTTCGGTCCTGACCGCAGCATGTTCGAGAGCAACTTCCCTGTGGACAAAGTCTCGTACTCGTACAACGTGATGTACAACGCCTTCAAGCGCCTGTCCAAGGGCTACAGCGACTCCGAAAGGGCCGCCATGTTCCACGACACGGCGGCGCGTGTGTATCGAGTTGAAGCGTAGAGGCGGTTCGCGAACCGCCCCTGCAGTGTATTGGACGGAGGTAAACGAAAATGGCGCTCCCGGAAAGAATGAAGTTTGGTATCTTCCTAGGCCCGTTCCACCGGGTGGGTGAGAACCCCACGCTGGCCATGGACCGCGACATGGAGTTGATTCAGTGGCTGGACTACCTGGGCTATGACGAGGCCTGGATCGGCGAGCACCACAGCGCTGGCTGGGAGATCATCTCGTCGCCTGAGATCTTCATGGCCGTGGCGGCCGACCGCACGCGGCACATCAAGCTTGGCACAGGTGTCGTCAGCCTTCCATACCATCACCCGCTGATGGTCGCCAATCGCATGACGCAGCTCGACCACATGACACACGGGCGAGTCATGTTCGGTGTCGGCCCCGGCGCACTCCCGGGCGACGCGTACATGATGGGTATAGACCCGACTACACAGCGAGAGAAGATGGACGAGGCGCTCGGCATCATCCTGCGACTGTTCACCGAGACCGAGCCGATCACATACAAGAGCGACTGGTTCGAGCTGAACGAGGCGATGCTCCAGATCAGGCCGTTCCAGAAGCCACACATGCCCATATCAGTGGCTTCTGTGCAGTCACCAGCGGGTGTTGCTCTTGCAGGCAAGTACGGCGCATCTGTGCTGACCATCACGGTGCCAAGAGACCCGTCGTCAGGTGAGTCCAACCTGAGGGGACTGTGGGACATCGCCGAGGAGTCGGCAGCGAAACACGGCCAGACTGTCGACCGCTTCGACTGGCGACTGACCCTGCCCATTCACCTGGCTGAGACCCGTGAGCAGGCGTTCGAAGAGGCAAGGCTTGGCGCCGGTCGCTTCCTGCGCGAGTACACAGAGGAGACCAACGGGCGCAAGGCCGCCTACGACGGTCCCCTAGAGGGTGTTATCGATCACATGGCCGAGACCGGCTCGTGGGTCATCGGCACGCCAGATGACTGCGTTGCCGCCATCAAACGTCTCGAAGAGCAGAGTGGCGGTTTCGGCGGGCTGCTCGTGCAGACGATCGACTGGGCTCCCAGAGACAGAATACTCAACAGCTACGAGCTGCTTGCGCGCTACGTCATGCCCCAGTTCCAGGGATCGCTCGTCGGCCTCGAAGGCTCCAACCAGTGGGCGCGACAACGCCAGGAGGACCTGGTAACAGGACGGGTTGCAGCTATCGACCGGGCCCACCGCATCTACGCGGAGCGTCGCGCATGACGGCGTCTATACACTCGCTCAGCATAGACATCGGCGGGACGTTCACGGATTTCACCCTTCATAATGTCGAGACCGGCGAGCTCAGCGTTCACAAGGTGCTCACCGACCCTGAAGATCCTGCCAGAGCGCTAATCCGCGGTGTGCGTGAAATCCTCGCTGATTCGGGTACGCCGCCGGAGTCGTTGCGGCTGGTGGTCCACAGCACGACGCTTGCCACCAATGCGATCATCGAACGCAAGGGGGCCAAGACCGCGCTCCTCACGACGCGCGGCTTCCGCGACGTGCTCGAACTCGGTCGTGAGCAGATCTACGACATGCACGACCTTCACGCCCGCTATCCAGACCCGATCGTCCCCAGGAGTCTGCGTGCGGAGGTGCCGGAGCGCATCGACCGGGACGGCCGCGTGCTGCAGGAACTCGATCTCGAAACCTCAGCGCGAGTGCTGGACGGTCTTGTAGAGCAGGGCATCGAGGCGGTCGCGGTATCGCTGCTTCATTCGTACAACAATCCGGTAAACGAAAACGCGCTGAAAGAGCAGATCGAAAAGCGCCATCCTGACATAAGCCTGTCGCTGTCGTCCGAGGTTGCGCCGGTCATCAACGAGTACGAGCGAACTTCAACGACAGTCGCTGACGGGTACATCAAGCCCTCAGTCACCCGGTACATACGGGGTGTTGAGCGAGACCTCGCCGAAGAGGGATACGCAGGACGCCTGCTGGTGATGCACTCGGCGGGCGGCGTCATGGATGCCGACGCCTCGTGCGAAAGGCCAGTCCGTATGCTGGAGTCCGGCCCCGCTGCCGGAGCGTTGGCAGCCGGGTTCTACAGCGACCTGCTGGGGGAGCCTGACCTGATCTCGCTCGACATGGGCGGCACAACAGCAAAGACCTGTGTCATAGAAGAAGGCAAGCCGAGCCAGACGAACACTATCGAGGTGGCGCGAGTCCACCGGTTCAAGATAGGCAGCGGCCTTCCGATAGTCATTCCGGTGCTGGACCTGATCGAAATAGGTTCAGGCGGAGGCAGCATCGCCTGGCTCGACGGGCTGGGCCTGTTGCGAGTCGGCCCTCAGAGCTCAGGAGCGAGCCCCGGGCCTGCCTGTTACGGACTAGGCGGCACTGAGCCGACCGTGACGGACGCCAACCTCGTCCTCGGCTACCTCAACCCCGACTACTTCCTCGGCGGCAGAATGACGCTGAACACAGACGCCGCGCGGACCGCAATGTCACGGCTTGGCTCGGAAATGGGCATGAGTGACGTCGAGGCCGCGTGGGGCGTGTACAGCGTCGTGACCGAGAGCATGGCCGCCGCCGCACGCATACACATCATCGGACGCAACAAGGACCCCCGCCGGTACGCCATCGTCGCATTCGGAGGCGCGGGTCCGGCCCACGCCTGCGAGGTCGCCAGGATTCTCGGCGCGACCCGAGTGGTCGTGCCGCTCGGAGCCGGCGTGACGTCTGCCCTCGGCTGCCTGGCAGCGCCGCTGTCGTTCGAGAGC
Source organism: Dehalococcoidia bacterium (assembly GCA_965232905.1). Taxonomy (GTDB): domain Bacteria; phylum Chloroflexota; class Dehalococcoidia; order Lucifugimonadales; family UBA1123; genus VXRN01. The sequence continues at coordinate 3,164,815 of OZ247432.1, read as the reverse complement.
GTCCGGTCCGCACCCGGTCTGCTTGAGAGAACTGACTGGGACGACGTCAATAGTATGTTCGACGAGATGGAGTCGTGGGGACGCGACATGCTTGCGAATTCCGGTGTGTCACCAGACGAAGTGCAGATGACGCGAACCGGCGACATGCGGCTCGTCGGGCAGATACACGAGATCAACGTACCCGTACCGGGTGAGACGCTGTCGGGTGACGACGTGGAGCGAATCGAGTCGGACTTCCACTCAATCTACCAGCAGCTATACGCCCGCCGCAACCTGAGCCTGCCCATCGAGGTACAGAACTGGCGGCTACTGGTCAGCGGCCCGCAGCCTGACCTCTCGCTAAGGGCTCAGGAGGTTACGGGTGGAGGAAGCGCACACCGGGACGCCGTCAAGGGGTCTCGTCACGCGTACTTCCCCAGCGCGAACGGGTATGCAGACTGCCCGGTTTACGACCGCTACAGCCTGCAGGCGGGGGCGGGGTTCCCAGGCCCCGCAATCATCGAAGAGGCCGAGGCCACCACGATAGTCCGTCCGGGCGAGAGCGTATCCGTGGACAGGTGGCTGAACCTCGTCATCACATTGGAGGACTGAATGGCACAAGAACGCTTCGATCCAGTCTCACTGGAGATCATGTGGAGCAGGATGCTCAACGTGGCCGAGGAGATGTGGTCCACGATCCTGCGCACAGCGGTCTCTACGATCATCGCGTCCGCTAACGACTTCGGATGCGAGGTGCTCGACGCTGAGGGCCGCTCCATCGCGCACGCCTACCGCTCCATGCCGGTCTTCAACATGACCATGCCAAACGTCACCAAGGAGATACTCAAGAAGTATCCGGTGGAGTCGATGCACCCGGGCGACGTGTACATGACCAACGACCCGTGGATGTGCGCCGGCCACCTGCCGGACATCGCCATCGTCTCGCCCGTATTCCACCAGGGGCGTTTCGTCGGCTTCGTCGGCAACATCGCGAACACGTCCGACATAGGCGGCTCTCTCGACGCCAAGGCGGTCACAGACTCGTACGAAGAGGGCATCTTCTTCCCGCTGTGCAAGCTGTACGACAAGGGCGAGCCGAACGAATTGGCGTTCGACATGTTCAGGTGGAACGTGCGCGGGCCAGACATGGTGCTGACCGACATTGAGGCTCAGGTCGCGGCGAACCACGTCGGAGCAAGGCGCATCAGGGACTTCCTGGACGAGTACATGCTGGAAGACCTCACCGAGCTGTCAGAGGCGATTCGCGGCCGGTCGGAGACCGCGATGCGCCGCGCCATCGCGGAGCTGCCCGACGGCGAGTACACCAACGAGGTGTACACCGACGGCATGGGCGATCCCCTGCTCATCAAGGTGCGAATTGAGATCAAGGGGGACGAGATCGCTGTTGATTTCGACGGCTCCGCGCCGCAGATCGACCGAGGCGGCCTCAACTGCACCATGATCTACAGCCAGGGCCACACCTACTATCCGCTGGCCTGTCTGCTCACGCCCGACGTGCCCGTCAACGAGGGCTGCTTCGAGCCGATCTCCGTCACCGCGCCTGAGGGCACGATCATCAACTGCACGTTCCCTGTGTCGGTAGGGTCGCGCACAAACACCGGCTGGTACATTCACGGCTGCATATTTGGCGCACTCGCCAAGGCGATTCCGGAGCAGATCCAGTCCGGCAATGGGCTGATGTCCTCCATCCGTACGTACGGGGCAGAGGCCGATGGTCGCGTGTTCAACGCCCACCTGTTCTGTGGCGGCGGCCGGGGGGCCACAAGCCGGAGCGACGGCATGGGGCTGAACATGTTCCCGTCCAGCGCATCCAACGTGCCGGTGGAGGTGTTCGAGGTGAGCAGTCCGGCTCTCATCGTGGGCAAGGAGCTTATGCCAGACTCAGCCGGAGACGGCAAGTACCGGGGCGCGCCCGGCCAGCGTGTTACCGTCGGCAAGCTACCAGCGTACGAGAATCCGCTTAACGTCTACTTCCATCCGAACAGGCTGTCTTTCGCGCCACAGGGTATCTTCGGCGGCAAGGCCGGCACGAAGACCAACGTAATCGTCAACGGCGACATGATCAGCGACGATCCCGCCTCGATGACGTCCGGATACGTCACCCTGCGAGACAACGACGACAGGCTCACACTGGAGTTCCCCAGCGGCGCCGGTGCCGGCGACCCGACTGAGCGCGACCCAGAGATGCAGGAGCGGGACGTCACAAACGGCCTGGTGACCGACGAGGGCTAGCCTGAGTCCGCCACGTCCGAGTTACTAGACCCTCGGGGCCGCTCCTCGCCTATACTCATTAGACGACGCGCGCCCGGCGTGCGCCCGCGCCACGACGAGTAGCTCACTAGGACCAATGAATGGAAGAGATCTTCGGCGTCGACACCAATCAGATCATGATCGGTGTTGTCATAGGCTTCCTGCTGATTGTCGTCGGCATAGGCGTACTGGCGCTTCTCAACCGTATCATCCTCAAGATCGGGCTACGGAACATCCCCCGCAGGCCTGCGCAGACTGCCCTCATTGTCGTCGGCCTCATGCTCAGCACGCTGATCATCTCGTCCGCGCTTGGAACCGGCGACACGATGAACCACTCGATCAGGCTGGCCGCAACGAAAGGACTCGGCGAGATCGACGAGCTTCTCACGGCAAATCTGGCATCGGGCTTCGGACGCCCGGGCAGCCTGACCGGCAGCAGCCCATACTTCCCAATGGATGAAGTTGACGAGCTGCGACAGGAACTCGAAGGTTACGAAAAGATCGACGGCTTAGCTCCGTTCATTTCGGAGCGCGCTCCCATCGCCAACCTGACGAGCCAGCAAAACGTTGGCCGAATGAACATCGTGGGAATCGAAGCCGGGAACAGCGGCGTGTTTGGCCGCTTTACGGCCCTCGACGGGCAGACGCTCGACACATCAGCGCTGACGGGCAGTGGAGCGTTCATCAACGAGGCTGCTCGGGACGAGCTGGACGCATCGGTCGGGGACAACCTCGCCATGTACCTCGAAAGCGGCACGGTCGAGCTTGAAGTTGTAGGCATTGCCGAGAACGGCGGGGTCGCGGGGGGCGACCCAACCGCGCTGATCTCGATCCCGCAGGCGCAGACCTTCTTCGACCGCCCCGGCCAGGTCAATACGGTTGCCATATCCAACATGGGTAATGCCGGGGAGGGCGCCAAGCTCAGCGACGAGGTAACCGAGCATCTGAGGTCGATCCTGACCGACCATGACGTCGCGAATCAACTCAAAGACCTCCTCAACCGGCCCGAGATCGTCGCGCAGCTGCGGGCCAACGCCGAAGACCTGCCAGAAGCCGCGAGAAATGACACGCACGAGTTCGCCGACCTGATAGAAGCCCCTGGCCTCGAATCCAAGCTGGTCTCGTATCTTGGTGACGACGTGATTTCAGCTCAGGCGCTTATCGCCCTGGAAAAGACGACCAACGACCCAACGCAGGTATTCGCAGCTTTCGCACTGTTCAGCGACCTCAAGACCCTGAATGTGCAGGACATCAAGTCCGACCTCCTCGACTTCGCGACTACGATTGCCAGCGGTATCTTGTCGATATTCATCATCATGGGCCTGTTCTCGATGATGGCTGGTGTCATGCTGATATTCCTGATCTTCGTAATGCTGGCTGCTGAGCGGAAGCCGGAAATGGGGATCGCCCGCGCCGTGGGCATGAGACGCCGCCACCTGGTGCAGTCGTTCATCTACGAGGGGCTGGCGTACGACCTGATCTCCGCGCTCGTCGGAGCGCTGCTCGGCATCGGCGTCGGGCTCGCCATGGTCAGCATCATGGCCAACATCTTCGCCAGTGAAGGGAACGGCTTCGAGCTTGTCATGAACTATCGCTGGCAGAGCTTCCTGATCTCGTACTGCCTCGGAGTGGTGCTGACTTTCATCACCGTGTTCTTCTCGTCATATAGGGCCAGCAGGCTGAACATAGTCGCCGCGATACGTGACCTCCCGGACGTGCTCGAGTCGGCGGCAGAGGAGTCCAGGCTGAGAACCCTGCTCCTCACCATCGCAGCACCATTCATCAGCCTTGGACGTGCGTGGAGGGCGCTGCGTGAGGGCAGAGTCAGATCGTCGCTGGCTAACCTGTTGCTTGGCATCTTCAAACTGCTGCCCCCTGTGTGGGCAGGGCTCATACTGTGGTCGCTCGCCCGCATCTCGACCGGGGCGATCTCCAGGGGTTGGCTTACCCTCATAGTGGGAATAGCGCTTGCCGTAGTCGGTCTGACGACCGGTCAGCTTGCTCCCTTCAGTATTGGTGTGACGGTCACAGTGATCGGCGTCGGCCTCATGCTCAGGTGGTTGTTCGACAGGCCGAGTTGGGACGCTCGCAGGCAGACCCTTCTGACGGGAGCACTGGTCCTGCTGGTAGCAGCCTTCTGGATTGGCGTCGGTATCGCCAATGGTCAGGTCCTGACAATAGCTGTCGCCACGGTAGTCGCAGCGTTCGAGGTAATAAGGCAGATCAGCCTTGCCAGGGAGACCGCAACTGTTACAGACCTGGAGTCACGAAATGCATTTACGTTCACCGGGCTGACACTGATGCTCTTCTGGGGTACGCCGTTCGACTCTCTGGACTGGCTGGTCCCCGAGCTGAGCGGCAGCATCGAGATGTTCTTCGTTTCCGGCGTTTGCCTGGTGTTGGCGGCTGTATGGGTCATCGTTTACAACTCGGATCTGATTACCGACGTGATGACGGCAGTGTTCGGCCGCTACTCGCGAATCAGGCCCGCCCTGAAGACGGCGATCGCATACCCGCTGGACTCCCGCCTGCGGACCGGACTGACGCTAGCCATGCTCGCACTGGTCATCTTCACGCTGATAGTTATGTCCATGCTGAACACCGCGTTCTCCGATGCGCTGTCGGACGTGGACTCGGTCACCGGGGGGTGGGATGTCACCGGTGTAGTCAGCTACAACAACCCGATAGACGACATCGAGTCCGAGCTCCCATCAGCACTTGGTGGTGATGCTGACCAGGTCCTTGCTGTGGGGGGCTTCACGTCCATGCCTGTCGAGATGAGGCAGGTCGGCGCCGAGGACCAGACGTGGCAGTCCTATGATGCCCGTGGCGCCGACACGAGCTACCTGGACAACACGGGGCACAAGTTCAAGATAATCGCAGACGGCTACGGTACGACCGAACAGGAGGTCTGGGCAGCGCTGCGAAACAACCCAAACTTGGCCGTCATAGATGCGCTTGCTGTCCCGTCACGCGATGGCGGAGGGTTCACCTTCGGCGGGCCCGAATTCAGAGTCGAAGGCCTCTACTTCGAAGACGAGGAGATGGAGCCCATCAGCCTCCAGGTGCGGGACCCTCGTGAGGGTGGCGTTACCACAATCACCGTGATCGGCGTGATGGACGCTCTCTCAGATCACAGTGGTGTTGTCATATTCTCGAAATCCGTCCTGGACGGAATCTCTCCCGAGCCGCTGCCAATCACCACGTACAGTTTTATCGTGAGCGAAGGTGCAGAGGTGAAGTCGATTGCCACACGACTGGACTCCGCATTCTTTGAGAACGGACTGGAGACCACTATCCTCGAAGAGGAGCTTGAGGAGGCGCGAGAGCAGAGCCTGGGAATCAACCGGCTCTTACAGGGATTCATGGCTTCGGGGCTACTAGTGGGAATAGCCGCGCTCGGAGTAATCAGCCTAAGGGCTGTCGTGGAGCGCCGGCAGCAGATCGGGGTACTGCGTGCCATCGGGTATAGGCGAGGTATGGTACTGGCCAGCTTCCTGATGGAATCTAGCTTCGTGGCGCTGCTGGGCATCCTGCTCGGCGTGGCGCTCGGCGCACTGCTTTCGTACAACCTGGTGAACTCAATAGGGGAAGACATACCCGGCCTGAAGTTCACTATTCCGTGGCTGCAGATAGGCACGATTATTGCGATTGCGTACGCCTTCTCACTACTGACCACGTTCCTGCCGGCAAGGCAGGCATCTCGAATCTACCCGGCAGAAGCCCTGAGGTACGAGTAGCGGACCATGTGGAACGCTGTAGGACATGACAGAGCCGTGGCCGCGTTACAGCGTGGACTAGACTCGGACCGCGTCTCGCACTCGTTCCTGATCGCCGGACCTCCACAGGTGGGCAAGACCACACTTGCGCTCGACATCGCCCGCGCCGTCAACTGCGAGTCTGACGACAGGCCATGCGGCGATTGCGGTCAGTGCCGGCGCATCTCCTCAGGGTTGCATCCCGACGTGCGCATCGTGGGCCTGGAGAAGGCACGCTCTGGAAGGCTTCGGACTCTCATTGGCATTGAGCAGGTGCGCGACGTCCAGAGGGAGATCAGCCTGCTGCCCTTCGAGGGCCGCTACAGGGTTATAGTCTTCGAGAACGCAGAGTTGCTCAGCGAAGAAGCCGCAAACAGTCTGCTCAAGACGTTGGAGGAGCCGCCCGAGCGCGTTCTGATCGTCCTGGCGGCCACAGACACGCGAGCGATGCTGCCGACCATCGTCTCGAGATGCCGGCTGGTGCAGCTGAGGCCGGTACCCGCAGCAGTAATCACCGAACTGCTTGTCGAACGGAAGGACGTGAGTCGGGACCGGGCCAGAGAGGTCGCTGGGCTTGCTTCCGGACGCGCCGGATGGGCCGTCCAGGCCGCTGAAGACTCGGACATGCTCAAGCGTGTGTCCGATACACTGGACGAGATCGAGGCTGTCGTCAGAAACCCACTTACCGAGAGATTCGACTACGCGGCCGGGCTTGCCGACCGCTTCCCCCGAGACCGCAGGTCGGTCTATACCGAACTGGAACTGTGGCTCTCCTGGTGGCGGGACGTCCTGCTGGTAGGCCAGGAGAAGCCTGAACTGGTCTCAAACGTTGCGAGGATCGAATCGCTGACTCAGACCGCGAAAGAACTGCCGCCGACTTCGGTCACGAACGCGATCAAGACGGTCATGCGCACGACGTTTCTGCTGGAACGTAACGTGTCGCCGAGACTGGCGCTCGAAGGCATGATGCTGAAGCTGCCGACGGCGTAGTCGATACCAATAGCCCGAGCATGGCCAATCCAAACTTGCCACCGGATATAGAGACTACAGAAATGCCGAACATCGTCGGAGTCAGGCTTTCACCATCGGACCGAGTTCGCTTCTGCGACCCTGGAACGCTGAGTCTGAGTCCAGGCGACCGCGTGGAGATCGAGACAGACGAAGGCTCAGCCGTAGGGAGAGTCGCGATCGGGTCAGACCAGGTGGTCCACTCGGACCTACATGGGCCGCTCTATCACGTGATCAGGCTTGTCGAACGGTCTGCCCTGGCCAACACACCCTGACCCTGCTGGTCAGTTCAGCCAGGGCATGAACGGTCGCCACTCGTCCTGGATCTCGCGATGGTGGAACATGTAATACGGGTTCGGTTTTGGGACGTCTGGCTCGCACATCAGCTTCATGTGTGCCTCTCGCGGAGTGCGTCCGGCCTTGCGATGGTTGCAAGGTATGCACGCGCTAACGACGTTGTCCCAAGTGTGCGGTCCGTTTCTCCACCGGGGAACGATGTGGTCCAGCGTCAGTTGTCGGGTCTGTTTCCCGCAGTACTGGCACATGAACCCGTCACGGTAGAAGACCGCCTGACGAGAGAGCCTGCGTCGCATGACGGGTCGCTTGACCATGTAGACCAACCTGATCACCGATGGTGCCGGGAAGAGGTCGGAGACGCTTCGAATGTAACCGCGGCCGTTCTCGATGAGCTCCGCCTTGCCGCGTCCCACAAGTACCAGCGCCCTTCTCACATTGCAGATATTGAGGGGCTGATAGTTCTGGTTTAGTACCAGCACAGGCGATTGTATGATCGCCGTTGAGCTCATGTGCGTCTTCCGAAAGTCGGTTCTGAGTCCCAATACGCGCGATTATCTTAAGTCAGGTCTCCTCTAACGCCCTAGTTTATCGCAAACCCAACCGCATCTACCACACCGGGAAGGGAGAACCGCAGGAACCCGAGGAAGGCTCCCGGAGTACGACGCCCCTAGCTCATGTTCTGGTCGAGCAGGTCCAGGCTCATGTCGAAGTCGTCAGGGACAAGGCCCAGCATACCCTCTGGGAGCGCGTCCCTCACTGCCATGAATGCGGAAACACCGCTGGAGTCGGCGAGTGAGTCCACAAGGGCCTGTCGCTGGTTCTCGATTGAGACGATCCCTGGCCCTCTGCCGGGCAGATCGCTGGTCGGGACCTCTACGGTGAAGTCAAACGCGAGCCTAGCCAGCATGATGACGACGGCGCAGATGACAACCAGACCGACGATTCCGCCCAGGATCAGACCTCCGATCCGGTCTGTCATGCCCACTGCGCCCAGCGTGCCTATGTTCAGAGCCGTTCGGATCAGGCCCCCGATCTTGACCACGATAACCGTCGCCAGTACGACGATCACCCAATAGGCCATGGCGGTGATGATCGAGTCTGCGGACGAGACACTTCCTGCCAGCCCTCCGACGTCGTCAGCGTATCTGCCCGCAAGCCACCAACCAACCACCACGCCAATGGCCGCGAAGACCGTTTGCAGGATGCCCGTCTTTATGCCCCAGACAAGTGCGGCTACCAAGATGACCAGGAGCAATATGTCGAACCAGTTCATTACCACCCTCTGAGTTAGAGTTGCGCGGTAAGATTATCCCAATCCCGTCAGACGTTCTAGCGCAATTGTGAGGTCGGCATGACGTCAAGACACCAGGATGGACCCATAGAGAACAGTGCGGAGCGAGACCTCTGGCTGATGGCCAGAAGCAATGGGATCAGCAGACGCCGCTTTCTGCAACTGCTCTCGGTGGGAGGAGCTGCCGCTGTGCTCACAGCCTGCAGCGGTCTCGGCCTCCCGACCTCTTCCGGCCCAGACGACGCTGGTGACAGCGTCGCCGGTCAGGAGGACTTCCCTGGCTGGTTCAAGGACCCGGAGCCGTTCATTCAGCGAGAGGCGAGCCTGGAAGCCAGGCTCGAAAACATGCAGGGCGTAATCACCCCCAACCGGCTCTTCTTCGTACGCAACAACTCCGCAAGCATCGACATAGACGCTGAATCCTGGCGATTAACAGTCGAGGGGGACGCCGTCGCCAACCCGCTGGAGCTGTCGCTACAGGACATCCGAAGTATGCCGAGCCGCTCGCTGGTCTCGTACCTGGAGTGCGCGGGCAATCACCGCGCGATGTTCAGCCTTGTCAATGGACAGGAGGCGCAGGGCACCCAATGGGAGAGAGGCGCAATCGGAAACGGTGAATGGACGGGCGTTCCGCTCAGGGATGTCCTGGAACGGGCCGGGGTCAGCGGAGATGCTGTCAGCGTGCTCATGGTGGGTCTCGACAAGGACTCCCCGGAGGAGGGCTTTCGCAGGGTGATGCCCCTGGACAAGGCAATGGACCCCGACACCATCCTCGCCTATGCGCTGAACGGGGAGACTCTTCCGAGGGACCATGGATTCCCTTTGAGAGTCGTAACTCCCGGCTGGGTGGGCAGCTCATGGATCAAGTGGCTGGGACAGATCGTTGTGTCTTCGGAGCAGCAGTGGACTCGAAACAACACGACCTCGTACGTGCTCATCGGCGATGACTACCAGCCCGAAGGCGAGGCAGAGGGGCAGGTGGTCACAACGCAGTCGATCAAAAGCGCCCTGGCGCTGCCGTGGCCCGCCGAGGTCAGCGCCGGAACGCATCTCATTCATGGGTACGCGCACTCACCATTCGGAGCCATATCCAATGTTGAGTGGAGCACGAACTCAGGCGCAAGCTGGAACTCAGCCAGCTTGGAGGAATCGCAACCACGGCACTCGTGGGTACGCTTCGAGTTCTCCTGGGATACCAGTCCGGGTGAGTACACCCTTATGACACGAGCCACCGACTCCGAAGGCAACACCCAACCAGACAGCGTCCCGTTCAATGAGAAGGGCTACCTGTTCAACCAGCCACTTCCCCACCCTATCCGTGTAACGTGACTGCAATAGAAAAGACCCGCGACGACCACGAGAGAAAGTCGCCGCGGGCCAAAGGGAGGAGGAGATGTCTACTGAAGTGGCGAGAACTCAGCAGGGATTAGCAGCTTGCTCTCCTGGTGCATCGGCACTACAGGACTGGCAGGAGGCCAGATTCCCAGCGCGCGCGTCTCCTCGCGCACTATCATGCGCTGCTCGAAGCTCTGGTATGCCCAGATGTGTGTCCACCTGTTCATCGAGCCTCCGTCTGAATAGAACGCTCCCACGAGCGGCGAATACTTCTCGCGCTCCTCGATGGCGTCACCCCAGGCGTCGATGACCTGCGCAATCTCGCCAGCCATGTAGGTGTAGGTCCTGATCTCGTACAGAGGCCCATAATCGGCCGGCTCCAGGGGGCGGGTGAACGGCGCTGGCAGGTAGATGTCTGACTGCATGTTGGTGACGAAGTCTCCGAGGTCGCCCCAGACGTTACTCGCCTTCATCTCTCTGCGAGCCTCGTCGCGCTCTGCCATGTCTTCGTAAGGCCAGACGTGTAGTATCTGGTTCAGCGGACCCGCTTCCGTGTGCCAGAACCCTGCGAGTGGGGAGATTTCCAACCTGGTGGGAAGTACCTCGGCAACGCCCCTTTCCAGTTCGGGTACGCTGCGCGGCTTGAGGTCGTAGGTGTGGAAGTCATAGATCATATCACCTCTCCTTATGTGTATAAGTTTACTAATTTAACGATAGTATATGCAAGATAATCGTGCAACAGGAATTTCCTAATATCTCACGCCTGAAACTCGTCCCTCTCTGTCAGTAACTGCACTCGGACAGAGGAGACAGGCACGATGCTATAATTCGGCTTGCGGTTCAATGCCAACCTGCTTGGTTTTGAAAGTACACTCACCCCGCAATCCGCCTCCGCTCTCCACGAGCTGATATGTGACTGGAACATTCAATGATCTCCATCGACTTCAAGAAAATTACGCTGTCCAACGGTCTCGACGTGATCCTGTCTCAGGACCGGTCCCTGCCGGTTACTGCGGTGAACGTCTGGTATCACGTCGGCTCCAAGAACGAAGAGCGAGGCAAGACCGGGTTTGCCCACCTGTTCGAGCATGTCATGTTCGAGGGTTCAAAGAACCACGATGCCAGCTACTTCGAGCCGCTCCAGAAGGTAGGCGCGAACCTGAACGGGTCCACGACTTCGGACCGCACAAACTACTGGGAGAACGTCCCGTCGAACCATCTCGACCTCGCGCTGTGGCTCGAGTCGGACCGCATGGGGTACCTGCTCGAAGTGCTGACCGACCGAAAGCTGGACGTGCAACGGGACGTGGTCAAGAACGAACGACGCCAGAACTATGAGAACCGCCCATACGGGATGGCGCCGATGCTGCTGCAGCCTGCACTGTTCCCCGCGCCTCACCCGTACAACTGGACGACGATCGGCTCCCCTGAAGACCTGGACAATGCCTCGCTTGACGACGTGAAGTCGTTCTTCCAGACGTTCTACACGCCCAACAACGCGAGCCTGGCCATCGTAGGCGACTTCGATGTCGACGAGACGCTGGAAAAGGTCGAGCGCTACTTCGGTGACATCCCGTCAGGGCAGGAGGTCAACCGCACCGGCAGGATGGATACGACCCTGACGGGCGCGGTGGACATGGAGGCACACGACCGTGTCCAGCTTCCGCGCCTGCACCTCTTGTGGCCGACGGTGCCCGGCTTTACGTCCGACCAGCCCGCTCTCGACCTGATCGGCTCCATACTCGGCGACGGCAGGAGTTCTCGCCTGTACCGCTCGCTGGTATATGACGCACGCTCGGCACGCGAGGTCCGCGTGTACCACCATTCGCAGGAGATCGCCGGCGAGTTCATGGTGCAGCTCACCGCAAACCCCGGACACACGCTCGAAGAGCTGGAGCAGGAGGTCTATCGACAGATCGAGGACATCTCCAGCGGCGGCGTAAGTGAGAGGGAGCTGGAGCGCGCAAAGAACCGCGTGCAGTCCAGCCATGTGTTCCAGCTCGAACGTTTCGGTGGCTTCGGCGGCCGGGCCGACCAGCTCAACTACTACAACGTTATGACCGGCGACCCGGCCTTCATCAACCAGGACATCGACAGGTACGTGGCCGTCACAAGGGACGACATAGCGAGAGTCGCCGGGATTCTGGCCGATGCGAGGGTGCGTCTTGCCATCCATCCCGAGGAGCAGCGTACGATCGTTGAATCGCCGGTCGACCGCACAACGACCCCTGCGCCGTCACCACAGCCAGCATTCACGGCTCCTGTGCCGAACCGCGCGAAGCTCGACAATGGGCTGAACATCCTGCACGTGGAGAAGCGGGGCCTGCCGACTGTCGCATTCGGGCTGTTGGTGAGATCAGGCGCCATCTCCGATCCTGCCGACAAGGCCGGCCTCGCCCATCTCACGACCTCCATGCTCACCGAGGGTACGTCGTCCCGCACGTCGGCACAGATCTCCGACGAGATCGAATTCCTCGGCAGCCACCTCCGCGCCAGCGCCAGCCGGGAGCACATCGTGCTTGTGTCCGACGGCCTATCCACGAATTGGCGCGACGCGCTGAACGTACTGGGCGACATTGCGCAGAACGCTGAGTTCCCTGCTCACGAGCTGGAGCGCGTTCGAGCCAACCTGCTGACAGACCTGAGGCGCGTATCTGACAGCCCGGCAACCATTTCAGGTCGGGCCACACGCGGCGTGTTGTTCGGACCCGGAACGCCCTACGGCCATCCGCTCACGGGCGTCGAAAGCTCTGTCGAACAGGTGTCGACAGACGACCTTAAGGCGTACTTCGGCGCGAACTTCCGACCTGGAAGTTCGACTTTCATCATCGTGGGCGACCTGTCACTCGATGAAGCCGTGGAGGCCGCGAACAGCACGTTTGGACAGTGGCCGGCACGTCAGGAGCAGGTGTCGGAGTCAGCTCAGTCTGCGCTACCTACGCCGTCGGAGACGACGATATACCTCGCCGACAAGCCTGGCGCGGCGCAGTCGGTGGTCCGGTCGGGCCATCTCACTATCCCGCGAATGGATCCCCGATTTATGCCGCTTAACGTCTTCAACTACATCTTCGGCGGCCAGTTCGGCGCCCGTCTGAACATGAACCTGAGGCAGGACAAGGGTTACAGCTACGGCTACATGTCCAGCATCGAGTGGAACCTCGGCCCGTCCATGTTGATTGCCGGTGGCGGGGTGCAGACCGCCGTGACGAAGGAGACCGTGATCGAGACTCTCAAGGAGTTCAACGAGATCCTCGGCGACCGCCCGGTGACGGAGACGGAGTACCGCGACGCCATCGACGGTATCATGCGCAGCATTCCCAGCCAGTTCGAGACCCAGTTCCAGATCATCAGCCAGTTGACCCGTATCGTCACGTTCGATCTTCCTGACGACTACTTCGCGAAGTATCCGGAGCTTCTGGCCGGGACGACACTGGACGACGTGAGGAGCGCAGGCTCAGAATTGCTGGACGTCGACCACCTCAACATCGTGATCGCCGGAGACGCCGCCGAGATAGAACCCGGCCTGAGCGAACTCGGCCTGCCAATAGTACCAATCGACTACGAGGGGCGACGACTGTAACCGCCCCACCATCTAACAGGAGGGAGCGATGAGAAGTGAACATTACAAGGGCTGTGACATCGTCGTGATGCGGGAGTTTGAGGCCGTTCCGGACGGACACAACCTGCTCAACACCCTGTCCGACGACGCCAAGCCCGTGATCTCAGTGGAGATCCAGTTCCCGGACGGGACCGAGATAAAGAACAAGCTCTCGATAGATGACGAGAGCAGCGGCCTGATGTACGCCTATCGCATAGTTGACGAGATGGAACGAAGGAAGGCTTCGTCCTCCTAGCATAATTACTTCTGGACGGGCTCCCGAATGGCAGCAGCAGCACAACTCAAGAACCTTCGTCTCATGGAGACGTTCAGAAACCTGTTCTACACGCCCATCTACGTGGCGGTCTCAGGCAGCTTCTTCTACCGGCACGGACTAAACGTGATGTTCTCGACGATGCCGGAGGGCGGAGCGGCGATGGACATCATCCGATCAGGCGAGGTGGACATCGCGCAGACCGGGATCAGCCGCAGCTTCGTCGAGCTGGACCTCGGCCACGAGGACGCCCCGCTGCACGTCGCCGAGATCAACCAGCGAGACGGCTTCTTCCTGGTCTCGCGCCAGCAAACTGACGAATGGGACTGGAAGATGCTTGAGGGAGCTACGCTGGCCCCGGTCGGGTTCACGCCCGTTCCGTGGAACTCGCTCCGAGCAGCCATGTTGAAGCACGGAGTCGATCTCGATTCGCTCGACCTGGTCACCGGACTCTCCGCGCAAGATGCGCTGGCCCAGTTCCGGGCAGGCAACCTCGACTACGTACACATGCCACATCCGCAGGCGGGCGTGCTGGTTGCCGAGGGTTACGGATACCTCGCGACAGCTCTCGGACCCGAGCTCGGACACATCTGCTACAGCTCCTTCGCTGCGATGCCTGACTTCATCGAGTCAAACCCCGACACGGTACAGGCATTCGTCAATGGCTTCGACGACGCACTCCACTGGCTAGCAGGCGCTGAGGACGCCGAAGTCGTGGAACGCGTCGAACCGTTCTTCGCAGACCTGGACTCACAACTGCTTCTCGGCTGTGTGAGCCAGTACAGGGCAAACCGCACCTGGCCCAACAGCGCGGCCATCACGGAGTCTTCTTTCAACGGGATGAGGGACATCCTGATCGAAGGCGGGATGGTTAAGAGTCGGCACGAGTACGACAGGCTGGTGAGGCCGGAGTTCGCCGCGGCCTCGGCTGAGCGGAGTCTTCAGTAAGGTGAGACTTACGGCAACGATCGTGGCAATCCGGCAGGAGACGCCGACGATCAAGTCGTTCGCGCTCGATCTTGATGGGCGTGAGATCGGTTTCATGGCTGGCCAGTGGGTGGACTTCTTCGTCACCCTGGAGGGCGCGGAAGCCGTCGGAGGCTACTCGATTACGTCGTCGCCGGCAGCGCAGACCACCTTCAGCCTCGCAGTCAGGCGAGACGACTCCAACCATCCGGTAACAAATTGGCTCCACGAGGATGCGCGTGTCGGGGACGAGGTCGAGGTCGCACTTGGCGGAGACTTCTACTACGAGCCGGACGAGGCCGACTCAGTCGTGCTGATCGCCGGCGGCATCGGCCTGACTCCGCTCATGAGCATCGTGAGATCAGCGAACGAGCTTGCGACCCGTACACATCTGACGCTCGTCTATAGCGCAGCAACGCCCGATGAGCTGCTGTTCAGGGACAAGCTTGAGTCGATAGCCGCCAACAATCCCCGTATCAGACCCATCTTCACGATTACACAGCCCGAGTCCGATTCCTGGGACGGACCCACAGGCAGGATCAACGCAGATCTGCTGCGCGATGAGCGTGTGGACCTAAACGCCCTCTTCTTCGTATGCGGCCCGCCGGCCATGATCCAATCCATGATCGCAATGCTCAGAGACCTCGGCGTGCCCAGGCCACGAATTCGCTACGAGCAGTGGTGGTAGTCACTGACCATCCCAGGGGTTGATGACCTCTATGTCTAGATGCTCGAAATCTCGGACATCACGGGTGGCAACGGCAAGATCATGGGCCTTGGCTATTCCTGCGATTAGTATGTCAACTAGGTCGGGAGGACGCCCGGAGCGGACCGCGTCGGCCCGGAAGCGCGCGGCCCACTCAGCCGCTGACCTATCAAGGTGCAAGATGCGGTCCGAGTAGCCGCTGAGGAGTCTCGCAATGTCCGCTCGAAGGCGATCCCGGCGCTGTCCAGACGGCGCGAGTTGCAGACCAAACTCCAGTTCATGCACAACAAGGGACGCCAACCACAGATCAGTAGATTGAGCCAGGAACGAGATGACCAATGGACTGGGACGGCTCTTTGTCATCTCCGACACGACATTCGTGTCCAGGAGGAACCCGCTCACCTGTCGCCCCAGTCATCATCGTCCCAGTCCGCGAAGGGAATCTCGCGACGGGAGTCGCCGCCGCGGTCCGGTATCTCGAGGTTGGTCCCGCGCGGCATATTCTCGATGAGCCACTGACCCAAAGGTATCCGAGGTGGGTGCCTCTCCTCCCATACGTGGGCAGGAACAACTACGAACGCCTTCCGCGCCCCGATGCGCTGGGGACCCTCTTCTTCCGACAGACGCAGAATCTCCGATAGACGTGCTTTTGCCTCCGCAACAGTCCATACTCGTTGAGCTTTAGAGTCAAGCACTGTCTGCACTCCTCATCGTTAGTTGGACTAGTCTATCATAGACCACTTTCCATAACAGCACTGACCCATCCGATGGGGCTATAGTCTCCCACCTCTGAGGCAGACGACCTCCTCGTCTCCCAACATCAGCGGGCGCCACTTCGTAAGACCTCCTCGGAACGATGCGTTCTCGAATCCCGAGCCCTCGGATCCGAGCACCTGTCAGACACTTCCCTTCACCACGCCCCTCCACGGCGTCAGTGGCCCAGGCGTTACGCCAGACTTCTAAGCCACCGAGGAAATTGGCCTTGCTGAACCTCTAACTTGGATTTACCATAATTATTGATATAGATCTTTATCATACTGATTACTTTATATAAGAAATACAGGAGCCGGAAATGAGAGTCGGAGGAGCAATAAGCCGCATTGGGAGGGTCCGCGCACCCTGGGTGTCGACAATTATGTCCGTGGTGATGCCGATGTTAATCCTGGGCAGCGCCGTCATTCCTCTCCAGACTGCCTACGCGGACGATACTGCCGCAAGTGAGACAAGCGAGTACGAGCAGTATCTACGGCTGGAATGTCCGGCCAGTGAGGTGACTGAGGGCGACGACTTCACTCTCCAGGTCAGTAGAGGTGAAGATTCCACCTCCCCCAGTTCCACTTTGAAGGGGTACTGGTACACCGCCCCGATCACCGCCGATCAGTCGGACTTCGATAGCCTGAACAGAGAAGAACAGGTCAGCGATGCCGACCAGACCGAAGCGGGAACCATGGTACGCACCTTCCAGACCAAAGAAGACAAGTACTCTGAACTGGACGAAACGTTCAAGGTACGGTTCGAGAACGCCAGGGGAGATGGCGAAGGAGGCGAGTGCATAGTAACCATCAAGGATGACGAGCGCGTGGGAATCTATGACTTGGAAGTGATCTCGCAACCCTCAGGTGGGTCAGAAAACGATACCTACGTGCCGGGAGACGTCATTGAGATCGCCGCATACTTCACACGCGCGGTGACAAGGGTGAACCCCGACACTGGGAATAGCGCGGACGACACGGGCATTATGATCCGCCTTGGTAATGGTCTCCGCCATGCAAGTATGCTCAGGGGTGACGGCACCGACACAGTCGTGTTCGGATACTCTGTGCAGAGGGGCGATGAAGACAGCAATGGGATAAGCATCGTCAATGGCACCCCCAAGTCGGACGTTAGTGGTCTGTACTTCAGCATGGGCAACGCCGGTCTCTGGGCGGCTGACTCAGCCGAAACCGAGAAAGTGAACCGGTGGTACCACGGGATGAACTCCATACCAGGCACCCTGGTGGACGGAGATGACAGCGGCTGCAACATGATGTCTGACACCAATGTCGACAGCACGCAAACGCAGCCAAAGTGCTGACAGAGTGCGCATGATGCAGCATCAGCGGCCGCAGGGTTCCGACCCTGCGGCCATTCTCTTCCCAGAGAGTCACGCTCCCTACATCATCGAGTAGCTCTGGCCACCGTCGACCACCACGCACGATCCGGTGATGAGGTCGGCGCGGTCTGATGCGAGGAACGCGCACAGGTCGCCCACCGGCTCAGGCCATCCGAACCTGCCCATCGGGAGGTTGTTCTCTATGAAGGTGCTTACGACCTCCGCAGGCTGCTCGTTCTGGAACCGCTCCCAGCCGCCCTGCGGGTGAGCAATAGACCCGGGCGCGATCGAGTTAACGGTTATTCCAGTACCGCCAAGCGACAGCCCGGCGTGCTTGGTGGCTGCGATCAGCGCGGCCTTGGCGGACATGTAGCCGATGTTGCCGCCGTGCTCCCGGCCCCATATCGACGCGATGTTGATCACGCGTCCCCATCCCTGCTCACGCATGTGGTGGAGCGCGTGCTTGGTCAGCTCGTAGCCGCCGAACAGGTTGAGGTCGAAGACGGTCCGGAAGTTGTCCAGAGGCGTATCGACGATGTCGGTAGAGCCGATGGAACCGCCGGCGTTGTTCACGAGAATGTCGATAGGCCCGAGGCCGGCGACTGTCTCGTCATGGAGCCTCTGCATATCCGAGGCATCTACCACATCCGCGACGACGCCGACCGCCTTGACTCCCATCGACTCCAGTTCGGCAACCGTGCCGTCGATGGTGCCCTGCGTGCGTCCGCAAATCGCGACGTTAACGCCCTCGGCTGCGAGTGAGACCGCGCACTGACGTCCGAGTCCGCGACTGCCTCCCGTAACGAGCGCATTCTTGCCGGTAATTCCGAGATCCATTGGGTTAGCCTCCGATGAGTGGGTTTTGAGGCGCGGTGGCAGACTCATGTCTGCGCTGGGCGTCCTCTGGCCTACTTTGGACTGCCATTAGGATGGTGTCAAATCCAAATCCCCAGAATCGAAATCCGAGGCTAACGCTTGACTGCGCTGTGGGGGCTTTCATAACATTCGTCAGGCAGCGTTTCCGGGTGCGTCCCGATTCTCCTCTCTGCAGAAGAAGCGAATGTTCATAGACCTCCACACCCACTCAGTATCGTCAGACGACTCAAGAGCAAACGTCGACCAGTATGTGAAGTGGGTGGGCGTACTCCGCAGGAAGGGCAGCAAGCTGGACGGCTTCGTCCTGACCGAGCACCGCAAGTTCGACTTCGACAAGGACTACTCGGAACTCGCCGCGGCCAACGACGTGCTCATCATGAAGGGCTCCGAGCTCGACACCAACATGGGCCACTTCCTAGTGTACGGCGTCACCGAGGTGCTGACTGACGCCATCGACTTCGGGAACGTCCACATGGACGCACTTGAGCTTGTGAGGGCCGCCGATGAGTGCGGCGCGATTGCAGTGCCCGCCCATCCTGGCAGATTCGGAATCGGCCTGTGCGAGTTCACCGACAACGGCCATGACTTCGGTTCGATTCTAGCGGCCGAAGGACTGAACGGCTCCAATCGTCCTGGCGAGCAGGAGCGCGCCGAGGAGCTTATACGCCTGCTTGGCGTTCCGGCCACGGGCGGCAGCGACGCGCACCTCGTCAGCGCCATCGGCAAGTGCATGACGAGCTTTGACAACCCTGTGCTTAACGAGACCGACCTGGTCAGAGAGCTAAAGTCGGGAGCATTTGCTCCAATCGTGCTCGCTGACGCGGTTTGAACCATGAGCCGCTAAACGCCTTCACCCTCACCCCAACCCTCGCCCTCAAGGAAGAGGGATCAACCGATTCTTAGAGAGGACTTTCGGACACATGACAACCGCAGACACTGACATAGTATTCGACCGCAGCCTGCTGGGCGTTGACCACGAGATCGGCTCCTTCCCGGTGACGAAGGAGATGATCGTGAAGTTCGCCCACTCGACGGGCGAGACTAACCCGGTCTACCTGGACGATGAGACCGGCGAGGCGTCCGAGTACGGCAGCATCATCGCGCCGCCCACCTTCTGCAATATGTTCGTGTCCGGCGTGACCCGGCCCGACATCAAGCTGGAGTTCGGCGACGTTAGCCTCTTCGCCGGACAGGCGATCGAGTGCGTCGGCCCGGTCAAGCCCGGCGACACGCTGTTCGCCAGGACCAGGCTGAAGGACGTCTACGCAAAGACGGGGCGCTCCGGCAAGATGGTCTTCCAAGTCTGGGAGACGAGCTTCGCCAACCAGGAGGACGAGACTGTCGCGCTGGTACAGGAGTCGTTCGTGCGACGCCAGAGGAGGCCAAGATGAGCGCTGACGGCGTTTACTACGACGATGTCGACCTCGGAGACGAGGTTGGGCCTGTCGAGCGAATCGTGTCTGACGACCAGGTGATTGAGTTCACCCAGGTCTGGGGACGCGAGGAAGGCCCGACACGCTTCACAAGTCGAGAGAAGGCCCAGAGCGAAGGGCTTCCCGAGGCTATAGTGCCGGGCGCAATGAACATCGCGATCATGTCCCAACTGATAACCGCATGGTCGCCGACCGTGAGGCTGGTCAAGCTGGACGTGGTGTTCCGAAGTCCGGTGCTGCACAACCGCCCGCTGACCCTGCGCGGCATGATCACCGACAAAGACATGGTGGACGGCGAACCTCAGATAGAGTGCGACGTCACCATGGAGAACGAAGAGGGCACCCCGCACGTAATCGGCAAGGCAACGGTGTCGCTTCCTAAGAGAATTGAGAATTAGGAATGTGGAATTGCGACTTGGCTCCTGTGGGGTGAGTCCTCACTGAGCCGACCGCGCCTGATTCCACATTCTAAATTCCGAATTCACAATTCCTAGTGCTCCATCACGGAGCCGCCGTTGATGTTGATCGACTGGCCGTGGATCCACGCGGCGGCCTCGGTGCAAAGGTACACGCAAAACTCGCCTGTCTCGTCATCGGTGCCGTTGCGCCCTATCGGAGTCCGCTCTGCCATCTCGACCCAGCGCGTCTCGCGAGGGATGTCGTCCATCCTGTGGGTATCGACAGCGCCTGGGCAGACGCAGTTGACGTTGATGCCCATTGGGCCGAACTCGTGTGCCATCGACTGGGTCATGCCCACGATTGCGAAATTGGCGGCGTTGTATGCCAGCGTGTTCGCGCTACCACGCTTCCCGGCTGTGGATGAGATGTTGACGATCTTTCCGCCGTGGCCCTGCTCCTGCAGCGCGGCAACAAAGGCCTTGGTGCACAGGTAGGTGCCGCCGATCTTGATATCGATGACAAGCTGGAAGATTCTGTCATCGAGGTCGAGCACAGGAACACGGTCCGGGCCACGCGCGAATGCGGCGTTGTTTACGAGCATGTCGACGCGTCCGAACTCCTTCACGGCCTGGTCGATCATGTTCTGGACATCGTCCTTGTTCGTGACATCAGCGACCAGCGGCAGCGCCTTTACGCCATGCGATTCGATCTGGTCGGCGACGCTATGGATGTCGCGCCAGTTTACGGCCTTCTCATCGTCCGGGAACGAAGATGGGTCCCTGCCCGTTCCGGTTACGACCACATTCGCGCCTTGCTTCGCGAAGCCGACGGCCGCGGCACGTCCAATGCCTCGGAGCCTGCCTGCGCCGGTGACTATCGCGACTTTTCCATCAAATTCGCCCATGAGGAGCCCTCGCTTCTAACTGGGATTGGTTTCGTGGCGCAGAGTATATCCGAGACGGCACAGAGTGGCTAGTGTGTTCGCGTATGCGCCCTCTCGGTGGTACCATCGAGGCTGTCTCTACTGTCACGACTTTACCAACGAAGGTGCCCTCCATGCTATCGCTATTTCTCCGTCCTAAGGCCGACTTGCGGGTGGAGATGGACAAGGTGTCCGCTGCGCCTGGAGAGGAGGTGGCAGCACGCGTCACGCTCTCCTCGGACTCTGACTTTGAGATCCGCGGCGGCACCGTGGCCCTGGTCTGCGTGGAAACCTACATTGAGAAGACTAGCAGCCAGTACGGCACTTCTTATCAAAAGAAGACGAACATCCTCAGCAGTCAGGAGGAGTCTTTCTCAGACTCCGGTGCCATACGCAAAGGCACACAGTATTCGACTCAGGTAGCGTTTCAGTTGCCAGCCGATGCGCTCCCAACGCTGCACGGGACCGTCGTTCAGAAAATAGAGCCGGGCATAACGTGGCAAGTCAGTGCATCATTGGATGTAGTCAAGGCGCGGGACCTGTCGGCGAGCCGCGAGATTGCAGTTCCTGCGCAGTCCCCACCAGCCACGCCTCCGGGTCCGTCTATCGCCGAGGCCCAACACAATCAGGGCGTGCTTACACTACGACTCAACTCCGCGCAGGCGGGCTCTGGCGACACGCTCGAAGGCAGATTCAGCGCCAGAATGACCAGCGAAGTAACCGTGCAGGAGGTCAGGGTCGACCTGGTCAGAGTCGAAGAGTTCGGCAACGATGAGAAGGAACATCCCATAGACAGCGTTACGCTGAGCCCGGCTGCGACACTTAAGCCCGACGTCGATTCCCAGGAAGCGCTGGATTGGGGCTTTCAGCTGAACGTTGGAAGTGTCGAACTGCCAAGCCTGAAGACCGAAAAGTCGTCGGTGCGCTGGTTGGTGAAGGGCGTGCTATCGAGACCGCTGCGCACCGACTTGCGCGTCGAACAGGAGTTGACTACCTACATCTAGCCCTTTGGCGCGCCCAGCTTGTCGCGCAGCCAGTCTCGGAGCATTGGCCTGAGCTCGTCTTTGCACTCGACGAGGCCGTGTTCGGCTCCGGGGTAGATGACGAGCTCTTTCGGCTCTTCGGCCCAGGTGTGGATCTGCTCGGAGCAGTATGGAGGCAGGCGTGTGTCGGCTCCTCCGTGGGCGAGCAGCAGCGGACGCGGCGATACTTGCGCGGCACGCTGTGCGCCATAGGTCTGGCTCGACAGCGCGGCGACGGCCTTCACCTCTTCGCTGAACGGCGCGGCTGATATGACGACTGCTCCGCCGAACGAGTGCCCGACGAGGGCGATTTCTGTGTGCCCGGTGCCTGTCAGGAACGGGACGCCGACCAGCGTGTCCATCACGCACTCCGGGATCACGTTTGGCTGACGGTAGTCGATCCGGACCGACGTGACCTCGTGCCTCAACTCCTCTGCGATGTCACGGTAGATACCCTCGGCGGGACCCGCGAAGCCGCCTCGCGCTCCCCAGACCCAGATGATGCCCTTTGTGGTGCGGACCTCCTGGTCGTGGTGGACAATCGAGCGGACGTCACCGCGCGTGGTGTGGAGAGTCATTCCCCTGCCCGGCTCACCCTCGGGCGGCTCCCA
The DNA here is from genome assembly GCA_965232905.1 of Dehalococcoidia bacterium. Taxonomy (GTDB): domain Bacteria; phylum Chloroflexota; class Dehalococcoidia; order Lucifugimonadales; family UBA1123; genus VXRN01. The sequence continues at coordinate 3,141,977 of OZ247432.1, read as the reverse complement.
GGGCTCGATGCCGGTTATGCGGATGGAGAGGTCTTCGGAGTTAGCCATGCGTTTTGCCCCCCTTGCAGCGAGCGTTTAGAGACTTCCCGTCACCCTCATTCTAGCCCTCTCCCGTCAAGGGAGAGTGGACTATCACGCCAGCGGGGGTCTTTTGTTGTTCCAGCCGGAGGCTTGTTCGAAGGCGTGGGCGATCCTGAAGAGGGTCGGCTCTCCGAGGTGCTTGCTGAGTATCTGGAAGCCGATTGGGAGTCCCTCGTCGGATAGGCCTGCGGGAACGGACATGCCGGGGATTCCGGCAATGTTCGCTGGCAGGGTAAGCACGTCGGAAAGGTACATCTGGAGCGGGTCTGCGGTCTTAGCGCCGAGCTCGAACGCTACAGTTGGCGAAGTCGCCGACACGATGGCGTCGAACTTCTCGAACTCCGTCTCGAACTCCTGCCTGATGATCGTGCGCACCTGCTGCGCCTTCAGGTAGAAGGCGTCGTAGTAGCCCGCGGACAGCGCGTAGGTGCCGAGCATGATGCGGCGCTTGACCTCCGGGCCGAAACCGTGGCCGCGAGTCTGCTCCAGCGCGTCCCACATGGACTCGGATTCGCGGTCCGAGAAGCCGTACTTCACGCCGTCGTAACGGGCCAGGTTTGCCGAGCACTCCGACGGCGCGAGAATGTAGTACACGGATAACGCGTACGACGTGTGCGGCAGCGATGTCTCGGAGACCTCCGCGCCGAGGTCTTCCAGCAGTGCGATGGAGCGACGCGTCGATGCCTCGACAGACGGCTCCATTCCGTCTACGAAGTACTCTTTCGGAACGCCGACTCTCAGGCCAGTGAGGTCCTTGCCTAGAGTGGACGTGTAGTCGGGAATCTCGATGTCGAGCGAGGTTGAGTCCATGGGGTCATGACCTGCGATCGCGTTCAGCACTTGAGCGCAGTCGGTCACGTCCCTCGTGATCGGGCCGATCTGGTCGAGGGAGCTTGCGAAGGCCACGAGTCCGTAGCGGGACACCAGTCCGTACGTCGGCTTGAGTCCGACGACACCGCACAACGAGGCGGGCTGTCGTATGCTGCCACCGGTGTCGGAGCCGAGGGAGTAGAAGCACTCCCCTGCAGCAACCGCTGCCGCCGGGCCTCCGCTGCTGCCGCCGGGTACCCGATCGAGGTCCCACGGATTGCGCGTCGGGAAGAACGCCGAGTTCTCGGTGGACGACCCCATCGCGAACTCGTCGAGGTTGCCCTTGCCCATGAGCACCGCGGACTGCTTGTACAGCCGTCGGGTTACCGTCGCATCGTACGGCGGGACGAATCCCTCGAGCATCCGAGACGAGCACGTCGTGCTGACTCCCGTCGTTGCCATGTTGTCCTTGAGTTGCATTGGTATGCCGGTGAGTGGCGCAGCATCGCCTGCCGCGATGCGCCGGTCGGCCTCTTCGGCCTGCTGCATCGCGAGGTGTTCAGTTACGGTCACGAACGCCTTGACGCTGTCTTCGACCTGCATGATGCGTTCGAGAGCGGCCCTAGTGAGCTCCGCGGAACTCACTTCGCCCCTGTCGAGGAGACTGCGAGCTTCGCTGATGGTCAGATCGGTCAGCGTTGAGTCGCTCATGACTCCAGCACCGCCCTGACTCGGATGAAGTCGCCCTCACGTCGTGGGGCGTTGGCCAGCACGTCGTCCCTGTCGGTCGACGGCGCGACCGTGTCTTCGCGCATGACGGATACCAGGTCCACCGAGTGGCCGGTCGGCTCGACACCTGTGGTATCGACCTGGTTGAGAACGTCGATGTTTTCGAGGATGTTGGACATCTGGTCGCGCATCAGCTCGACGTCGTCGTCGGTCATAGCGATGCGGCACAGCAGGGCCAGGTGGGACACTTCTTCGGACGTGATTCGGGGCATGGGTTCCCTCGTTTTGGACTAGCGAAAAGTTTAGCAGGAAGGCGCGAGTGGTGTCAGGGGAATGTTTTGACAGCGGACAGTCTCGTCTCTAGTATGGGCCGCATGAGCAATACGAAGAGAATCATCGGAATAGCCGGCTGCGGGACCATCGGGCGCAGGGTGGCGACTGAGCTGGACGGAGGTTCGGTTCCAGGCGCAATGCTCGGCGCCATTACGAGCCGCAGCCTCGGGCGCGCGACACAGTTCGCAGCGACGCTGCAGGACAGCCCACCGGTGGTCGAGCTGCATCACCTGGTGGAGCTTGTTGACCTCGTCGTCGAGGCCGCTCCGGCAAGCGCGATGGAGACGATTGCTACCGCAACGCTGTCAGCCGGAAAGGACCTGATGGCGCTGAGCGGAGGGGCGCTGCTCCAGCGACAGGACCTGTTCGATCTCGCCGAGAGGAACGGCGCCACGATCTACGTGCCGTCCGGCGCGATAGCCGGGCTCGACGGCGTCGCAGGCGCGGCAGAGGGCGAGATCGACTCGATTACGATGATCACTCGCAAGCCACCGGAGGGTCTGAGAGGCGCACCGGGCATCGAGCAGGCGGGCATCGACATCGACGCGGTCACGGAGCCGACGGTCGTCTATGAGGGCGAGATCATGGAGGCGTGCCGGCTGTTCCCGGCGAATGTGAACGTCTCAGCCGCGCTCAGCATGGCGGGCGTGGGTCCGTACAGGACGAACATCCGAATATACGCCGACCCGACAGTGAACAAGAACACTCACAACATAGTCGTCGAGGGCGAGTTCGGCAGGCTCATCATTCTCATCGAGAACACCCCGTCGGAAACCAACCCCAAGACCGGCAAGCTGTCAGCGCTCTCGGCAATAGCCACCCTCCGGCGGATCACGTCCCACGTCCAGGTCGGGACGTGACAGACAAGGTGCCGCGGTTAACCGTCCAGCGGATTGATCGTCTCCACTCCTTCCAGGATCGCTGCCTCACAGAGACGAGTGTCAGCGCAGACGAATGAGAGGGCTGTTGTGACAGTTTGGCGAGTCGCTAAGCAGCCCGCCAGTTGGAGTGCATCAAGCGTCCTGAGAGGGTGATCATCCAGCAGTCGCCTCGCCTCGTGCATTACTTCCCCAGTGGTCGACTGCACCAAATACCTGGAAGATCCGTGATCTTCAACTAGCTCTATGAATCGCTCGGCATCGTCCCTGGATATCTCTCGCGCTCGCACACGTCGCCTGACCATCGACCTACACTCCAAGAGTGTCATGTCGAGAATAGCGAGCCGATCATGGGGCTGGTTAAATGCCAGACTTAAGGCCGCATCGGTTCCTTGCTCATCAAGATAGAGTTTTACAAGCGCACTTGTATCGAAATAGTAGGTTGCCATTGAGGGTTACACTCTGTCCGCCCTATCCTCGATTACTGTGTCAGAGGCCATGCCACCTTTGATTCGGATAGGACTGTAGTCGGCGATCACCCTCTTGTGCTCTACCGACAGTTCCGAGTGTAAGTCTAAAGCGGGCTCGAACGTAATCACGATCTCACAGCTACCTGGATCGAAAGTACTAATGTCTGCACTTTCGTTGACCTCCCGACGGGCACTGCTGCCGGTAGAGTCGGCGTAGTACATACGCACCTTCGGGCGGAATCCGTCGCCCGGCAGGAGGCGCAGACCTCCGATCTGTGGCGGAAGCAGCGTTTCTTGCAGGCTTCCCAGGCTCTTTTCAATGTGTCGACGCATGTCGCGTATCTTCATCGCCTGTCGACTCTCCTACTTCGTTAGGTGTCCCAAGTCATTCTAAGGGATGCACTCGACTGAGGTCATGCTACGGTGCCACCTGGGTGCTGTCTTCTGAACAGATCAATCGACGCCGAATGCTATGATTGCCAAATAAGAGACCACTTAAAGGAGTCAACATGAACGTCGAACAGATTGCTGAGGCGCTGGTGGAGCGGGGGCAGACGGTGTCGGTTGCGGAGGCGGACACGTGTGGGCTGATCGGGTACACGTTCAGCACGGTGGCTGGTAGCTCGCGCTGGTTTCCGGGCGGAGTGATCGCCTACACCGGCGGGCTGAAGCAGAGCGTGCTGGGAGTGCCCGACGAGGTGTATGAGACCAAGGGCAGTGTCAGTCCAGAGGTGGCTATCGCGATGGCGACCGGAGCTCGCGACCTGACCAGAACAGACTACGCGGTCTCCGTCACTGGAGTTGCAGGGCCCACCGGAGGGCGTTCAGGACTGCCGATCGGGACGTTCTACATTGGCGTCGCAGGTCCGGACGGTCTGGAGGTCGCAGAGCGCATCCAGACCGACGCTGGCGACCGCGACGGCAACAAGCGCCAGGCGACGGACGCCGTCATCGACCTGCTCGGGAGGCAGATGGGAATTTAAGGGGCAGGTTTCAAACCTGCCCCTACCAGTCTCTCTAAGCCCTCGGCGCCTGTGGCGGGACGGGATTGACGAGGTCTGCGCCGATCGCAATCGGGATCAGATCGTCTAGCTCGTCCAGCGTCCAGCGTCCGTTCTTGTGGATGCTGCGTGTCACGTGGCGAGGCGAGTACAGCGTCGCCTGCCAGCCGCTGACTCCCACCACCTGGCCGGTGATGTTGCCGGCAGCCTCGGTGCACAGGTACACAGCTTTGGGAGCGTTGTTCGCGGGGTCGCGCGCCTCGGGCGGGCCCTGGATCGGCGGTCCCTGCGACTGCGTCTGCTGAGGAGCGGCCTGCGTGCGCTGCTGCTGACGTAGCTGCGTGGTGGACTCGGGAATCGACTCGGTCATCCTGGTCGCGCCGCCCGGATAGACTGCGTTCACGGTGATGCCGTGAGGAGCGAGGTCCTTCGACAGCGACCTGGCGAACCCGACCATGCCCTCCTTGGCGGCAGCGTAGTTGGCCTGCCCTGATGCCCCCAGTCCGGAGCCGGACGAGAACAGCACGATGCGGCCGTACTTCTGGTCGATCATGTGCGGAACGCAGTGGCGGACCATGTTGAACGCGCCGTACAGGTGGACCTGCAGAACGGCGTCCCACTCAGCCTCGGTCATGTTGAACACCATGCGGTCTCGCAGGATGCCCGCGACGTGGCAGACTGCGTCCACGCGCCCGTAGTTGTCGATAGCGGTCTGTACGACCCTGCCGGCTGTCTCGTACTCAGCGACCGAGTCGAAATTGGCGACTGCGGTGCCGCCCGCGTCTCGGATCGCCTGAGCTGTGACCTCTGCCGGAGCTTCGGCAGAGCCGATGCCGTCCAGTGAGCCGCCGAGGTCGTTGACTACGACCGACGCACCATCAGCGGCCATCCACTTGGCTACCTCGGCGCCTATTCCGCGTCCGGCGCCCGTGACGATTACCACTCTTCCATCTAGTCTGTTGCCCATTGTCGTTTACCTCCGTAGGGGCAGGCCTGAAACCTGCCGCTACATCTACCTTTCTGGATTGCCGACCGTCCCGCCGTAGCGGTGGGTTCCCGCTTTCGCGGGAATGACGGTTGGGGAGCCTAGAAGCCGCCCCCGATCATCTTGGGGAACAGGACATCCATCTCGTCCATCGTGAAGTTGCCCCACTTCTGCACTGCCCGCTCGATTCTGGGCTGTGAGTAGAGGTAGATGCTGCCGCCGCGCACGCCGAAGACGTTGCAGTTGATGTGCGGCGACGCGTATGTGCAGAGGTACACGGCCAGCGGAGCGACGTTTTCGGGGTCGTCGGGATGTCCCGGGCCGTCCCAGTCGCCGACTCCCTCAGGAGTGAAGATACCGGCGCGTTCGTCGCGAGTTGGCGAGTCCACCGCTGCGACCCTGTACTCCTCGACGGAGCCGGGGAACATCCTGGTCTCGACCATCGGCGAGATCGCGTTGCAGGTGACGCCGTAGCGTCCCATGTCGCGCCCGACCGTGCGGGTGAGTCCGACGATCGCCTCAGACGCTGCCGCGTAGTTGGAGCGGCCCATGTCGCCGAGTCCGGCGTCGGATGTCATGTTGACGATACGGCCGCCTCGCTGCTGCCTGAACAGGATGCACGCGAACTTGGTCGCCGTGAACGTCGCCTTCGCGTTGTTGAGCATCACGCGGTCCCAGTCGTCCGGCGTCATCTGCCAGATCATGCGGTCCCTGAGCATGCCAACGCTGTTGACCAGCGCGTCCACCTGTCCATAGGTGTCGACGGCCTGCTGGATCACTGCTTCACCGCCCTCTATGAGGGCCATATTGTCGTAGTTGGCCACGGCCTCTCCGCCGTTGGCCTGGATCTCCGCGACGACGCTGTCGGCGGGATCGTGCGAGCTGCCGGTGCCGTCGACGTCGCTGCCGAGGTCGTTGACGACGACCTTCGCTCCCTCTTCAGCCAGCAGGAGCGCGACGCCTCTGCCGACGCCGCGTCCGCCACCGGTCACCACTGCAACCTTTCCTTCCAGACGGTTGCCCATGTATCACCTCCAGTGAGTTTTTGCACACCGTCGCACAGTCGCGACGGTTCTGATTCCCAATCGTATTGCGGGCAACAATATACTGCATCCTGTAGCTAGCTGTCATGGGGGTGACGCGAGCAGTGGGAATCTCCAGCCAACGGTCCCCTCTCCTGGGAGTGGGTTCTTACAGGGGTAGGTATTCGCAAATCGTCATTCCGGCGAAGGCCCGAACCCAGAGATGTGTGGGTCGTGTGCAGTAGAATGGAGATGAGTTCAGTAGTGGTGGGCGTTGGGGTCCCAGTTGATTTGGGGGGGATCGCCGTGGACCTCGCACTCCGGGTCTTTGCAGGCGGTGAATGACTGGAAGTACTCCTCGTCGATGGTGGCGGTGTATGCGTCGAAGTCCGGGTGCTCGCACTCCTCCATGAACTCGTACCGCGGGGTGTCGTATATGGCCAGCCAGTAGTCGACATCCCTTGCGATGTCGATGCGAGGATCGGTCTCTTGGTCCGGCTGCTGCTCACGTCCGTCCAGGACTGCTGTGCTCGCAGCGGGAGCGGGTGTGACTGGCTGTGTGGGAGTGGATGGGACTCTCTGGTGTGTCTTGCGGGGCTGACGCTTCGTCGAGCTTGAGCCTGGGGGCTTGGGCAGGGGCCTGCTGGGACTCTTTCCGTATGCGCGGTTGAGGAGCTCCCTGGCTGCCCATATCCGGTGTCCGACGTGGATGCCCTCGATCTCTCCCTTTACCACGTCAATCAGGAACTGGCAGATCTCGCGTCCGCCATCGGACCTCTGCTTGATGTAGGAGGAGATGGCGGGGTCAATCTCGACCGGGACTCTTTCGCCCCACTCGTCGTCAGAGGTGTCCGGTGTGTTGTCGGTGATGAAGTCGTCGGCGTCCTCATGGCCGTAGATGGTGAGGAGCCTGGCGGCGGTCAGCCTGTGGCTGATCTTGGTGCCATCGAGGCGTCCTTCCATGACGTCGATTAGGACGCGGGCGATGTTGTGGCAGTCGTTGGTGTTTTCTCTGATGTATTGGGTTAGGGTCATGGTTGGGGGCTATGATAGTACAGATGTTCTTATAGGGTCAAGGGATTGTCTGAACTCGGATTTTTGTGATTATGGGATTTACATGATTTGGTTGTGTGGGTGATGTGGTTGTGCCCTTTGGCTCGGACCCTCTTTAGGGCGGGGCGTCCGCTGTCCTTCGACAAGCTCAGGATGAACGACAGGCTCCCTTCGACAGGCTCAGGGCGAACGATGTACTGCTTACCTACGGCTGTCAGTCCCTCTCCCTTGACGAGCTTACAGGGGTAGGTATTCGCATATCGTCATTCCGGCGAAGGCCGGAATCCACGAAGTGGCTCGCCGCTCGGCAATCCAGAGATGTGTGGGTGGTGTCCAGTAGGTTGGAGTCGAGGTTTTCGCCCTCACCCCAACCCTCTCCCCCAGGAGAGGGGGCCGTTGAATGGGACTAGTCGATGGGGGGGTTATCACTCATACTTCCACTCGCATCAGGTATGGGAAAGTCTTGGAGGAACCTGACAGGAGCAAGCACACACCAGACAAACCAAGAACACCAACCAGCAGTCCCCTCTCCTGGGGGAGAGGGTTAGGGTGAGGGCGAATAGGTAGAATTCCCTTCATGTGAGAGGGAGGCGATGACTCACATTTCCAGGGCGAGAAGATTGAGAAACAGGTCCACGGACGCCGAACGACTTCTCTGGTCGAAACTCCGCGATCGCCGGACGATGGGCTGCAAGTTTCGCAGACAGTTCCCGGTTGGCAGATACATCGTGGACTTCGTATGCTGGGAGCATAGTCTCATCATCGAGCTCGACGGAGGGCACCACCAGGACCAGCAGGACTATGACGAGGCCAGGACTGGGTGGCTTCGGTCGCGAGGGTTCATGGTACTCAGGTACTGGGACAATGATGTACTGACTGAGTTGGACTCAGTTCTGGAGTCGATCAGTGAGGTGCTGAGGAAGCGTGGGGCGGGGTTTTCGCCCTCACCCCAACCCTCTCCCCCAGGAGAGGGGGCTGTTGGTTCTGGATGATGCGGAGGCGCGCGAGGCGATGTTTTCGTCCTCACCCCAGCCCTCTCCCCAAGGAGAGGGGGTTGTTGGGTGGTGTCCATGGCCTCTCACTCCTCTCTCCTCTCTCCTCTCTTCACTCCTGGAGAAGTACGCTCCTCGCCGTCAAACGTCAAACTGTTACGAGTGATAGCTATGGTGTAAAATGACTTGCGGCGTCTGTCCGAGTCAATGGGAGACGTGCGTAATCAATCGAGGGGTGACTGTTGGCCGAATATGATGTTGTGGTGCTCGGCTCCGGCCCGGGCGGCTATGTAGCCGCGATTCGCGCCGGTCAGCTGGGCATGAAGACCGCCGTTGTCGAACGTGATGCCCTGGGGGGCATCTGCCTCAACTGGGGCTGCATACCTTCCAAGGCGCTTCTCAGAAACGCTGAGGTGCTCAGCCTCATTCATCACTCCGAGGAGTTCGGGATCACGGTCGATGGCGTGAAGGCCGACTTCTCAAGGGCCATCGACAGGAGCCGCAGAGTCGTTGACCGCCTCACCCGAGGCGTGGGAACGCTGCTTCGCAGGAACGGTGTCGAGCACGTCGTCGGCACTGGCTCTCTCACAAACGCCACTACTATCCACGTCGACGGCCCGGAAGGCACAAAGGCGCTGACCACGGACAACGTCATCGTCGCAACCGGAGCGCGGCAGCGACACATCCCCGCGCTCTCCATAGACGGCGAGACTGTAATCACCAGCCGCGAGGCTCTAGAGATGAGGCGCGCGCCCAGCAAGGCGGTAATCATCGGCGGTGGCGCGACCGGATGCGAGTTCGCCTACATGTGGCGCGCATACGGCGCCGACGTCACCATCGTGGAGTTGCTCCCCAGACTCGTGCCGAACGGCGACGAGGAGATCAGCGCCCAGCTTGAGCGCTCCTTCAGGCGACAGGGCATCCAGATGGCCACCGACGGGCAGGTCCAGGGGATCGCGGTCAACAATGGCACGGCCAAGGTCTCGGTGCTGTCCCAGGGTGAGAGCACCATCCTCGACGCCGACATCGTCCTCGTGGCGGTCGGAGTGGAGGGCAACACCGACAAGATCGGACTGGAAACGGTGGGCGTAGAGACCGACCGGAGCTTCATCCCGATCGACGACATGATGCGGACGAACGTCAAGGGCATCTACGCCATTGGCGACGTCACCGGCAAGATGCTGCTCGCCCACGTCGCTTCGGCACAGGGCGTGACCGCAGTCGAGCACATCGCAGGCCTCAGCCCGCAGCCGCTGGACTACGGCCAGATTCCGAGCGCGATCTACTGCAGGCCTCAGGTTGCCAGCTTCGGCATGACCGAGGAGCAGGCGCAGGAAGAGGGCTACACGGTGAAGATCGGGAAGTTCCCGCTCGCGGCCAGCGGCAAGGCGCTGGCGCTGAACGAGTCGGAGGGCATGGTCAAGCTGGTAGTCGATGCAGAGATCGGCGAGGTACTTGGCGCGCACATGATTGGCGCGGAGGTCACTGAGCTTCTTGGCGAGCTGGGCATGACCCGGCTGCTGGAGGCCACCACGACCGAGCTGGGCTGGCTCGTGCATCCCCATCCAACGATATCTGAAGCTCTCAAAGAGGCCGCTCTCGCTGCGGAAGGAGAGGCCATACATATCTAGGAGTGAGAACGCAGGAGTGAGGAGTGAGAGACAGTCTCGCTCCTCACCCCTCTCCACTTACTCCTCAGACGCCGAGGATCCCATGACAGTAGCCGTTGAAATCGACAAGCCGCAGGTGGCCGAGTACTACCGGATGATGCTTCTCATCCGACAGTTCGAAGAGGCCAGCTCGCGACTCTACATGCAGAGCCTCATTCGCGGCTTCCTCCACCTGTACATAGGCGAGGAAGCTGTGGCCGTTGGCGCGGTCGGCTCGCTCGAACCGCAGGACTACGTCATCACTCACTACAGGGACCACGGTCACGCGCTTGCGCGGGGCATGGACCCCAAGGCGTGCATGGCCGAGCTTTGCGGAAGGGCGACCGGGTCGAGTGGCGGCAAGGGCGGCTCGATGCACCTGTTCGACGCCGAGAAGCACTTCATGGGCGGTCACGCCATTGTCGGCGGGCAGATGCCCATCGGTGTCGGCATCGGACTCGGAATCAAGATGAAGCAACAGAACGCAGCCGTCATGATCTTCTTTGGAGACGGCGCGGTGAACGAGGGCGAGTTCCACGAATCGCTCAACCTCGCTTCGCTCTGGAAGCTGCCGTGCATCTTCTTCCTCGAGAACAACCTCTACGGCATGGGCACTCACGTCGACCGCACCCACGCCGCGGGCCGCGACATCTTCAGGTCCGCCGAGTACTACGGCATTCCCGCCGTTCAGGTGGACGGAATGGACCTGATGGAAGTGCGCGAGGTGACCAACGAGGCGCTTCGGAGCGTGAGAGCGGGCAACGGGCCATTCTTCATAGAGGCGATGACCTACCGCTATCGCGGCCACTCGATGGCCGACCCGGTCAACTACCGCGAGATGTCCGAGGTCGAGGAGTGGCGCATCAACGACCCGATAGACAGGTTCAAGGCGTTCGCCATCGGCGAGGGACTGATAACGCAGGACGAGCTGCACGAGATCGACACCGAGGTCGCCGCGCAGATAGAAGAGGTCGTCACGTTCGCCCGGGAGAGCCCGTTCCCGGACATGGACGCCCTGTACGAAAACGTTTACGCCTGAGAATAGTGAATGGTGAATTGGCAATTCAGAGTTCACTATTCCCAATTCGACAATCCGAACATCCAGTGAGGGCGGACAACCCATGGCCGAGATCATCGTAAGAGAGGCAATCGCGCAGGGACTGCGTGAGGCGCTCGAGCAGGACGAGAACGTCTTTCTCCTCGGAGAGGACATAGGCGAATACGACGGCGCTTATGCCGTCACACGCGGGTTCCTCAAGGACTTCGGTCCCGAGCGAATCCGGGACACGCCCATATCCGAGTCGGGCTTCGTCGGCGCCGCCGTCGGGGCCGCGCTTGTGGGCCTGAGGCCGATCGTCGAGATCATGACGATCAACTTCTCGATGCTCGCCATGGACCAGATCATCAACCACGCGGCCAAGTTCCACTACATGTCGGACGGTCAGCTCACGGTGCCGATGGTCATCAGGACGGTCACGGGAGGCGGGGCGCAGCTTGCGGCGACGCACTCCCAGAGCCTGGAGGGCTGGTACGCTTCGGTGCCCGGTCTGAAGGTCGCGGTACCCTCCACCCCCTACGACGCCCTCGGACTGCTGAGGACGTCTATCAAGGACAACAATCCCATCGTCTTCGCCGAGCACGCACTGCTCTACGGAGTCAGGGGAGAGGTGCCGAGCGAGTACTACGACGTGCCGTTCGGACAGGCGGCAGTCCGTCGCGAGGGCGCGGACGTCACTATAGTCGGCTACTCTCGGATGGCGCACATCGCCCTGGAAGCCGCCGACGTGCTCGCAGAGCGAGGCCGCCACGCGGAGGTCATAGACCTGAGAACGATTCGCCCATTCGACATAGACACCGTCGTGGAGTCGGTCAAGAAGACCAACCGCGCAGTCGTAGTCGAAGAGGCGTGGCGCACGGGCGGCTTCGCGGGCGAGATCGCGAGCGAGGTGCAGGAGGCAGCGTTCGACTACCTGGACGGCCCGGTGGTGCGCGTCGGCGGACTCGACGTACCCGCGCCGTACTCGGGACAGATCGAGGCTGCGACGATCCCGGACGCAACTCGCGTTGCCGATGAGATCTCGCGAAACTTCGCGATTTGATCTAGTCGAGGCGGGTTTGAAACCCGCCCCTACCGTACGAAACACAAACCCTAGAGAGGAAGAATCCGTTGGCAACTGAACTGACCATGCCCCAGATGGGATATGACATGCAGGAAGGCACCGTGGTGCGCTGGCTGAAGGCTGAAGGCTCCAACGTGGAGCTGGGAGAGCCGGTCGCCGAGATCGAGACCGACAAGGCGGTTGTCGAGTTCGAGTCGTACGCATCGGGCGTCCTGCAGAGGATACTGGTTACCGAGGGTTCGACCGTGCCGGTGGGAGAGGCTATCGCAGTAGTCGGTGAAGGGGACGCGGCAGTAGCAGACGCACCCGACTCCGAACCTGAAATGCCGGAGCCGGTTGTAGAAGAGGCCCCTGACGAGGCCGTCGAAGAAGAACAGGAGCCAGTCACGGCCATACCTCTCGGCGCAGCCACCGCTCCCTCCACGGACGGAGTCGCAACGGCTCCCGCGGAAGAAGCTCCTGCCGAGCAGCCTGCCAGGGAGGGAGGCCGAGTCTTCGCCACACCCGTCGCCAGGCAGCTTGCCTACGACTCGGGAGTAGATCTCTCAACTGTCGATGGCAGCGGACCGGGCGGACGCATCGTCAAGGAAGACGTCCTCAGGGTTATCGAAGAGGGCACGGAGACGACTCCGGAGCCAGTTCCGACTCCCGAACCGGTCGCAGAAGAAGTGCCGGTCGTCGCAGAGGTCGAAGCTGAGCCCGAGCCGGTCGCAGAGGCCGAACCAGAACCAGTTGCCGAGCCGGAACCGGTCGCCGAAGTCGAGCCCGAACCTGTTGCCGAGCCTGAGCTGGTGCCGCTGTCACGTATGAGACAGCAGATCGCGCGCGTCACTATTCGCTCCAAGAGCGAGAAGCCACACTTCTACGTCAACACCGACGTGGACATGACCGACGCCATGATGCTGAGGGCGCAGATCAACCAGGTGATGGCGGCAGACGGTGTGCGCGCTACGGTCAACGACCTGATTATCGCAGCCAGCGTGATCGCGCTGAGGCGGTTCCCCAAGTTCAACGCCTTCTACGAAGAAGGCGGACTCAGGATGAACGACGGGATCAACGTCGGCATAGCCATGGCGGTCGAAGAGGGGCTGATCATGCCCGCGATCGTCGGCGCAGGCGAGATGTCTCTCAGAGAGATCGCACAGGCCAGCAAGGAGGTCGCAGAGCGCGCCCAGCAGGGCACGCTGGCTCCCCAGGAGTACGCGGGCGGCACCTTCGCGATATCCAACATGGGCATGATGGGAGTCACCAGCTTCGTGGCGATCATCCAGCCGCCGCAGTCGGCCGTGCTCGCCGTCGGCGCAGTCCAGAAACGTCCGGTCGTCGATGACGACGATCAGATCGTAGTCCGCCAGATGATGACCGCCACCCTCTCAGCCGATCACCGCATAGTCGACGGCGCAGAGGGCGCAATGTTCATCAACGAGATCAAGGGCCTGCTCGAAAACCCCCTGAGCATAATTCTGTAGGGCTACTCCACTCGCACGTCCACCCGGTGCGTCATGTTGTTGCCCATGCCCTGGTAGTTCCAGGGCTGCTCTGAGGGCTGTACGTTGCCCTCTTCGTCGGTGGCCCGGACGCACAGGACGTGCTCTCCGGGCGTCGCATCCCACTCGGCCGACCACGAGCGCCACGCGAAGTCGCCCACGTGAGGCCCCAGGTCGGCGTCAGCCCACGTCTCGCCGCCGTCGCCGCTGAACTCGACCCGCGTGACTTCCAGCCTGCCAGCCCATGCGCGGCCTTCGACACGGTGTTTTCCAGCCTCGACGAGCCTGGTACGAGTCAGGAAGTCGGGCACTCCGGGAGGCACCATCAGGGAACGAACACGAATGAGTTCAACCGGCTCGCCCACCTCATCGGCTGACTGCACGTAGCGATAGGTCCGCATTTGCTGGAAGCCGTCGAACTGGTAGTCGATAGCTTCGATGCGCGACAGCCACTTCACGCTGGTCATTCCGTACCAGCCCGGCACCAGCAGGCGCAGCGGGTATCCGTGCTGAGGCTGCAGCGGCGCTCCGTTCATGCCGTACACCAGCATCACCTCGTCACGCATGGCCTGCTCTATGGTGAGGCTGCGCTGATAGTCCTGGAGCTCGCCTCCCTGCACGCCCCGATCAGTCCCGGTGAAGAGCAGCTCAATCGCGTCTGAGGAGATTCCCGCCTCTTCGAGGATCGGACGCAACGGCGTGCCCGTCCACTCCGCGGTGCCGATCGCCTCCAGCAGCCACGGCTGGCTGATCGCGCGTGGCTCCATCAGCGCCCGGCCGTTGCCAGCGCACTCCATCGTGACCGGCATGGTGACCTGCGGGCGCGAGCGGATGTCATCCATGTCCAGCGTGACAGGATTGCCGACGAGGCCACCGATCTCAAGAGTCCACGACTCTTCGTCAGCGACCGGAATGTCGAAGTGGATCAGCAGGTAGTGCATCCCCGTCGGGGTGACGTCGTAGTGCAGGCCCTCCAGCGGCATCCCCCTGTTGCGGAGCGCAAGCTGGATCTCCTCCTTGTAGAACAGGTCGGTCTTTGCGGTCTTGTCACCGTCTCCCACCGTCCTGAACTCGTACACTGTCTGCTGGTCCAACATGGCTATCCTCCAGGAGCTACAGGAGTACGACCGAGCGCAGCACCTCGCCGCGCTCCATCTTGTGGAAGGCTTCTTCGACGTCGTTAATGCCTATCGTCTCCGAGACGAATCCTTCCAGGTCGAGTCGGCCCTGCAAGTGCAGGTCGATGAACATGGGGAAGTCCCTGGTCGGCAGGCAGTCGCCGTACCATGACGACTTGAGCGAACCGCCCCTGCCGAAGACCTCGAGCATCGGAAGCTCGACCTTCATGTCAGGACTCGGAACGCCAACAAGCACCACTGTACCGGCGAGGTCGCGGGCGAAGAACGCCTGCTCGTAGGTGGTGGGATGGCCGACGGCCTCGATGGCCACGTCGACGCCGTTTCCACCGGTGAGCTCGCGGATCGCCTCAACAGCGTCGGTCTGCGTGGAGTTCACAGTGTGAGTTGCGCCGAAGTCTTTGGCCCACTCCAGCTTCCGGTCGTCGATGTCGACTGCGATAATCGTGTGCGCCCCCGCAAGTCGAGACCCCGCGATGGCCGCATCGCCAACACCGCCGCATCCTATGACCGCAACAGAGTCGCCGCGCGTGACCCCACCGGTGTTGACCGCCGCGCCGAGGCCGGCCATCACTCCACATCCGATGAGTCCGGCTGCCGCAGCGGATGCCGCAGGGTCAATCTTGACGGCCTGCCCGGAGTGGACGAGAGTCAACTCTGTGAATGCCCCGATACCGAGTGCCGGTGATATGGGGCTGCCATCGGCCAGGGTCATCTGCTGCTCAGCGTTCAGGCTGTCAAAGCAGTACCACGGTCGTCCTCGCAGGCACGAGCGGCAGTTCCCACAGGGAGCACGCCACGCGATGATTACGAAGTCCCCGGGCGCGACGTTGGTCACGCCATCGCCCACGCTCTCCACCGTCCCGGCCGCCTCGTGACCAAGCAGGAACGGGAACTCGTCGTTGATCGCGCCCTCTCGGTAGTGGAGGTCGGTGTGGCAGACGCCGCATGCCTGCACCCTGATCAGCGCCTCGCCCGGCCCCGGGTCCGGAACGAGAATGTCCTCGACAGTTACCGGTGCTCCTCTCGCGCCTGCGATCACTCCCTTGGTCTGGTTTGACATCGAATCAGCCCTCCAACATTGGCTCAGATGATGAATCAAGGAACGGGGCCTGCCCCGTACGAATCGAGGGCGATTCTACCAGATCAGTCGGACAGCCGCCGCTGCACCATGAACGCCGCTGCCACTACCGCCGCAAGCGCGACACCCATCGCTATCAGGAAGAAATCGCTGAATACCGACAGGCCCGCGTCGATTATGTGCTCCTCGAACTCGACCACCCGGGCACTGGCTTGCTCTGACGTCTCACCAGGGACTGGCAACGGCAGCTCCACACCAACGACGAGCTGCGCGAACCGTCCGACGCCCCACGCGGTCAGCGCGGCCAGCCCGAAGGTCATGCCCACGATGCGCATGGCGGTCACCACAGCGGAGGCGGCTCCCCGCAGTCCCACGTCCACCGAGTTCGTGGCGGCCAGGGCGATCGGCGCGATCAGCAGCCCGAAACCGAGTCCCGCGGTCGCCAGGTGAAGGGTCATGCCGGGGTCCGCGACGTCCAGTCCCCAACCACTCATGAGCGCATAACCCAGCGCGATGAGCAGCAATCCGGCAACGGACGGCACGCGATAGCCGAAACGCTGGGCCGCATATCCACCCGCCACGGCTCCAAAGGGTATGGCGATGGTCATGCGCATCAGCATCAGGCCGCCGTCGAGCGCGGTCAGGCCAAGCACCGTGTTGGCCATGAGGGGCACTGTGACCATCCCGATTATCAGCGCAGCCCCCAGCAGCAGGTGGGTCATATTCGCCGCGCTGAACGGTATTGACCGGAACATCCCCAACGGTATCAGGGGGTCCGACGTCGTCCGCTGTCGCAGCACGAACAGGCCGAAGGTCACTGCAGTGGCCAGCAGGTACAGGACGAACGGCAATCCCAGCGTGTCGATCCTGGACAGCGCCAGCGTGAGCGTGGACAGGCTGACCGCGATCAGCCCGCCTCCGATGTAGTCGATGCGCGCGGGATACCTGGGACTCGGCCCCAGCATGAGCAGCAGCATCACCAGCACCAGGGCTCCCAGCGGGAGGTTGATCCAGAACACCCAGGGCCAGTCGAGGAACCTGCTGATCAGTCCTCCCCAGAGAGGCCCGATGACTCCACCTGCCTCTGCCGACGCACCCATGAGACCCAGCGGGACCGCCCTGCGCTCCGGCTCGAAGAGGTCCCCTACTATGGCGATTGAGATGGGAACCAACGCGCCGGCGCCAATGGCCTGAACCACACGCGCGGCAATGAGCCATGTCAGGCTCGTCGTCAGAGCCGCCACGACCGACCCGGCCATGAACACCAGCATCGATGCCACGTACAGATTGCGGTGTCCCCACACGTCGGACATGCGCCCCATCAGCGGCATCGCGGCAACGTAACCCAGCAGGTATCCCGTGATGGTCCACGACGCTCGGTCGAGCTCGTTGATCTGCACCCTGAGATCGAACATGATCTCCGGGAGCACCGTCACTATGACGGTCTGATCATCCGCAGCTATGAACACTCCGACGAAGACAGGCAGGAGAGCGAGGTATGGGGACTTCCTGAGACCGCTCATCCCGGCGGTTCTATGGTGACCTGCTCGTTGAATTCGGAGAGTGTGATGGTGCGCACGACCCCTTCGGGTTCAATCGCGGTCACGCGACCGTCCAGAATCGCCTGCGTCAGGAACATGCTGTCTGAGTCGATGGTGAGTCGCACGTCTACCGTATCCCCCTCCGCCAGAACGCCAAGCAACGGCTGCAGCGCTTCCACTGGTAGAGCGCCTTCGATCTCGAACTCTTCGCCTGACTTCGAGACCAGAACGGGGTTCTGGACCTCTGTCATCATCGAGCCGATGCCGCGCTGCGGATCGAAGAATCCCAGCGGGCTGACCTCACGCGCGACCTGCTCCCACGCGCCTGTCAGCGGGTTGGTCATGTAGCTGTCATCACCCAGCGTGATCAGGCTGGACCGAACGGCGAAGTTGCCCAGAGTACCGGCGAACTCGACTGACACGGAGTCCGGGCTGACCACGCTGCCGTCGGCCTCTGTGACCGTCAGAGTTTCAGTCAGAGGCGTGCCACCCCTGCCGTTGTGTTCGAGCTGAAATCGGAAAGTGTCCAGCGCAGACGTCGCCTCACCGGAGCGTGCCAGCAGGGCGGCGACGTCGATGGGAGTGGGGGTTGGTATCGGAACAGCAGTGGGGTCAGGCTGTGGACTGTGTCCGCAGCCGATAAGCATCACTGCAATGAACACTGTTCCAAGCAGAGTGGCGATCGTGGAGTTGACCGTCATGATTTCGTTCGCCGGCCTGCGGTGGGCCGTTTAGACTAGGGACTGGCCTGCGCCTCTGCTCAGTGAACCGCTATAGGGGATACGAATAGCGGGCACATGGTGAGACGCGCTCGACCTGTCATCAGATGCGGGAGCAACTCGCACCCCAGAATGAGCGAGGGTTACGCCTCCGGGTACCTGCTCCTGTCCGGGGCGAAGATCGAGTCCTTGGGCAGGTCGGGCATCCGCCTGCGCCTGACAAAGGCGGACACGAAGCGACCGGAAACCACAGTCAGCGCGGCAGCCCCTGCGATTCCGATGGGAACTCCCTTGAGGAACTGTCGTCGTGTGAACCCGCCCTTCGGCTCATTTTTGTCGTTCATTCAAAGCTCTCTTCGTGAGTGGATTTTCGATACGGCGACATTATACAGGTATCATCCCACAGGTGTAAGGCAGACGCAGGCACAACTCTTTCCAGGGAAATCCCTGCTGTTCTCATCGCGCTTGACACAGGTAGATTCTGAGGTCAACAATCGCCTTCGTCGATTGGTCATTCAGAACTGGAGGCCATTGTGTCCACCAAGTTGGTTCAAGCTACGTTCGGCGTCGGCGAGTCGGACTTGCCCAGGCTGGCTCTCTCCGTACAAGACCTGCCTGAGATGTACGAGTCTTACACTCAGATCAGGGAGGAAGACCTGGACAACGCCAAGATGGCGGTTCACGGGTTCCCCGGCGCGACCGAAGAGCGCTTCGTGGAGATCGGGCGAGTCAACGGGTACGTCCGGGAGTTCTGGTCCTCGTCGGTTGAACAGAGCACCGATGGGGCCGATGTCCTGGTCGGATCGGTGGCACACATATTCAACACGCCGGAGGGCGTGTACAACTGGATGCACGACGTCTTCCTGAGCGACTTCTTCAACAACATCGGCGCCGACGCGGGCGAAGATCAGATCCTGGTGGCAGCCGATCAGTTCACTCCCGAAGGGTTCTTCGACGAGGCGGTCGGACTCCGCGCCAGCTACAACCGGTCTGGGCATCCCATCACAGCCACGATAATCGACTTCAGGGTCGGGCGGATCCTGGGAGTCGCCTACGTGGCAACCACCGGAGACCACACCCGAATAGACGAAGTCACCGACCTCGCCATGAAAATGGAAGAGTCCATCGTCAGCGTAGTTCTGGGTGTGTGAGACCCTGGCATCTCCCTCGGTCGGCAGTTCCTGAATCCTCTCTCCATCAGACATCTTTACATCAAATTATTAGCGCACTATGATGTCTGCATGAGGACTACACTAACACTTGAGGACGATATTGCTGATTCACTGAAGGAGCGCGCCCGGCTGTTGGACGTCTCCTTCAAGCAGGTGGTCAACGACACCTTGCGTCGAGGCCTGTCACCCTCAGGAGATCAGACCACTCCACGCCGATACAAGGTTGTCCCAAACCGAAGCGGACTGGTACCTGGTGTCGACCCACTGAAATTGAACCAACTTAACGACCAGATCGAAGCTGACGAGTTCGCAGGACGTACCCCAGCTTGATCGTGCCGGACCTCAACCTGCTGGTCTATGCTCACAACCAAGGCGCTCCAAATCATGGTGCCGCAAAGGAATGGTGGGAAGGCTTGGTCAACGGTACGGAGAGGGTTGGGATTCCATGGGTCGTTTCAGTCGGGTTTGTACGGCTGAAGACCCATCCCAGAGTGCTCATGCATCCCGTAACGCCAGAGGTAGCGGTTGACTACGTCCAGGAGTGGTTCCAGTTTCCTCACATCACTCCCATCAACCCAGGCATCGATCACATTAGCCACCTCAGGCGAAGCCTGGGCGATGCAGGAGTCGGCGCAAATCTGGTGACCGACTCCCACATTGCTGCGTTGGCGATGGAATATCAGGCTGAGGTCCACTCGAATGACAGCGATTTCAGTCGATTCCCCGGCCTCCGCTGGCGCAATCCACTCTAGAAGGTGGGCCTGGCTTGAGACCGGTTCTGAATGAACCAGAAGATCGCAGTGCCGGACCATGTCATAACTTTGACCGACTAACTAGAGTGGCCGCAGTATCTCTTGCATCGGCGTCGGTGTAGCAGTACCGTATGGACTGTGAGACCCGCGCTTAGCTACGGCATCAGACGCAAGCTTTGTAAGCCTACGACGGACTGAATCTCGCCATGACTTTGCATCCCGTAATTCTTGCCGGAGGATCTGGGACCAGGCTCTGGCCGCTCTCCAGGGAGTTCTACCCAAAGCCGTTCCTGTCCATTTCAGACAGCCATTCGATGTTGCAGGACACCGTTCTGCGACTGGACGGTGTCGCAGAGGTGGCCGATCCGATTGTGGTGTGCAACGAGGAGCACCGCTTCCTTGTTGCCGAACACTCCCGGCAGATCGACCGCCTGCCTGTCTCGATACTACTGGAACCGGTTGGACGCAACACCGCACCGGCCCTCACGCTCGCTGCACTGGCGCTTGCTGAACAGGCGACCAACGGGTCAAACCCTGTAATGCTGGTCCTTCCCGCAGACCATGTGATCTCCGACGTGAGCGCCTTCCAGCGTGCGGTCGCGGTCGCTGCCGAGCTTGCGGACCACGACAACATCGTGACCTTCGGAATCACTCCCAGCTTCCCCAGTGTCGGCTACGGCTACATTCGACGAGGCGGCGAGTTCTTCAACGGCTTCAAGTCCGAGTCTGCTATGGCCTACGAGCTAGCCGAGTTCGTGGAGAAGCCCGACCACAATACGGCGCAGTCTATGCTCGAGACAGAGGAGTACCTGTGGAACAGCGGCATGTTCGTGCTGCGCACGTCGGCCTGGCTGGAAGAGATTGAGCGATTCAGGCCCGACATCGTCGACGCATGTCGCAGCGCCCACGACAGCGGCGCTCACGACGGCCTGTTCTTCCGCCCTGACTCGGCGACCTTCGCAGCGTGTCCGCCGGACACGATCGACTACGCTGTTATGGAGCGAATCGTGGGCTCGGAGACCAGCCGTCGCGCCCTGGTAGTTCCCATCGATGCAGGCTGGTCCGACGTCGGGTCTTGGGCGGCGATCATGGACGTGAGCGACAAGGACGACAACGGCAACGTGGTCCGTGGTGACGTCTATACGCACGAGATGCGTAACTCGATGATTTTCGCCCACAACCGGCTGGTTGCGGCGGTCGGACTCGAGGACGTGATCGTCGTGGACACCCCGGACGCGGTGCTCGCGGCAGACCGCAACCGGGTCGAGGACGTACGGGAGCTGGTCGCTCAACTCCAGGCTGAGGGCAGACCGGAACGCGAGAACCACCGCCGGGTACACAGGCCATGGGGCTGGTACGAGGTCATCGACTCCGGCGACCGATTCCAGGTCAAGCGCATCACAGTCAATCCGGGTCAGGCGCTGTCGCTCCAGATGCACCATCACCGCTCCGAACACTGGGTGGTGGTCAGCGGCACCGCGAAGATCATCAAGGACGACAGCGAATCGCTTCTGTTCGAGAACGAGTCTGCGTACGTGAAGGTAGGCGAAACTCACAGGCTGGAGAATCCGGGTACAATCCCGCTCGAAATAATCGAAGTGCAGTCAGGAAGCTATCTCGGCGAAGACGACATTGTCCGGTTTGAAGACCGGTACAATCGCGGGTAAAGGAGCCTCATGACCGAAGACCACTCCAATGCGATGATTGGCGTCCCACCTCGCATCCTGCTGGGCCCCGGGCCGTCAATGGTCAACAACAGGGTGCTCCAGGCGATGATGCAGAACATGATCGGCTACCTGGACCCGGACTATGTCGACATCATGGACCAGGTCTCCGGGCTTCTCGGCGAAGTGTTCCAGACGAAGGACGCGTACACAATGGCGCTCTCCGGGACCGGGTCGTCGGGCATGGAGGCCGGACTGTCCAGCATCCTGGAACCCGGCGACACGGTGATCGTTTGCATCTACGGGTACTTCGGTGAGCGGATGGTCGACATGGCCACCCGAGTCGGTGTAAATGTTGTCGCGCTGCGCTCAGACTGGGGCAAGCCGTTCCCCGAGGAGATGCTGGAAGAGGCGCTCAAGGAGAACGACAACGTCAAGCTGGTCGCCGTGATCCACGCGGAGACTTCGACCGGCATCAGGCAGCCGCTGGAGGGCATGTCCAGGCTCGCCAGCGAGCACGGCGCGCTGTTCATGGTCGACGCTGTCACGTCGCTGGGCGGCAACGAGGTTGCCTTTGACGATCTGGGCATAGACTACTGCTACAGCGCGACCCAGAAGTGCCTGGGCTGCCCTCCTGGACTGTCGCCCGTCGCGGTCAGCCAGCGCGCCATGGAGTCCATCAGGTCGCGCGAGACTCCACCCGCGTCGTGGTACCTCGACCTCAACCTGAACGCCAACTACTGGTACGAGCCGAGGGTGTACCACCACACATCTCCAGTCAGCATGGTGCTCGCCCTCGGTGAAGGGCTGCGGGTCGTGCTCGAAGAGGGCCTGCAAAATCGTTTCGCCCGCCACGAGCGCAACGCTGAGGCGCTGAGGGCCGGACTCGAAGCGCTTGGACTCGCCGTCGTAACCCCCGAAGGCTACAGGCTCGCGCAGGTAACGCCGGTCTGGATACCCGAGGGCGTGGACGACGCCGAGGTGCGAGCGAGGCTGCTGGCCGACTACAACATAGAGATAGGCAAGGGCCTCGGCGCGTTCGACGGCAAGGTCTGGCGGTTCGGACTCATGGGAGAGTCCAGCCGTCCCGACTACGTGCTGCTGGCGCTTTCGGCCATGGAGTCAGTGCTGCCGCAGGCCGGGTACGAAGTCGCGCCTGGCGCGGCCGTCTCTGCTGCAAGTCGAGTCCTGTAAATAGGAGTTTCCCATGTACGTAATCATCGCGCCGATTCAGATCAAGGAAGGCTACAAGGACCGGTTCATCGAGGAGATGATCGGCGACGCCCAGGGCTCGGTGAACGACGAGCCGGGTTGCCTGCGCTTCGACGTCATCCAGGACGCCGAGGACGAGAACCGCATCTGGCTGTACGAGGTCTACAAAGACGAGGACGCCTTCCACGCCCACACACAGGCGCCGCACTTCATCAAGTGGCGCGACGCCACCGCCGACTGGCGCGAGGACTCAGGCCTCCAGGGTGCAGGCCGGGGAGCCACCAACATCTGGCCCCCGGACGACGGGTGGAAGTAGCTCTACTGCCCGGCTAGTTCGTACAGGCTGTCGGCCATTGATGTGATCTCGGCTGACATCGTCAGCTTCTGCCGCCACTCAGCCGGAATCGATTCGACACCGTAGTAGGCCCCTGCGATCTGACCGTAGATCGCGCCCGTCGTGTCGGCGTCATCGCCGAGATTGACGGCCTTCAGCGCGCCATCTCGGAAGTCGTCAGTGTGGTGGAACGCCCAAAGCACCGCCTCCAGCGAGTCCACGACGTACCCGGTCCCCTTGATCGCAGGCGGTTCCTTGTGCTTGAACGACCCAGAGGCAATGTCGGAGATCTTCGGAGACAGTGCGCTGCTGTCCCACAGCCCTTCGATGGGACAGAAGTGCGGCGAGAGAAGAGCATCCTTGTCGACGCCGTTGAATGCGCCGATCAGTAGCCCGGCGAAGTAGCGACAGGCATCAACCGCCTCCTGTGCGCCGTGCGTGGTCCTGGAACTCTCCCCACTACGATCGATTGCCATCTGGGCATCGCCCGCGAAGTACATGGGTGCAGGAGCCAGTCGCATCAGCGAGCCGTTCCCGGCAGACTTCGGATCGGTGGACCCAGAATACGGGTCTCCGGTGCTCTCGAATCGACTCAGAGCACTCCTGACGGTAATGCCAATGTCGAAGCACTCTCCCGTAGAGGACAGATAGCCCTCACGCCACCACCGGACGTACCGCCTCATCTGGTCAGCAGGATCGAAGGCTTTCTTCTCGATGAGACTGGCGGCCAGGCAAAGGGCCATCGAAGTGTCGTCGGTCCACTGACCTGGCTCCAGGGTGAACGGCCCGCCACCGATCATGTCCTCGATGGGCTCGAACGTGCCAGGCCGCTTGAACTCCAGCGTCGTACCCAGGGCGTCTCCCGTCGCCAGTCCAAGCAAACTGCCACGGAAGCGGTCCAGGGTCGTTGTATCACTCACGTCGGAACTCCTCTCGCATCTGTGCGAGTCCCATTGGGCCGAGTGACAGCGCGCGGGTGTGCCACTCCTTGAGGTCGAAGGACGACCCCAGTCGCTCCTTGGACTCTTCACGAGCCGCGAGCCACTCGCGCTCACCGATCTTGTAACTGATGGCCTGCCCTGGGATGCCGAGGTAGCGGCTGACCTCGCTGGCGACGAAGTCGGCCGGGAAGTGGCTCTTCACGTTGATGAACTCAAGACCTAGCTCGCGACTCCACACCTCGCCGGGATGGAAGTCCTGCCCGTACGGGATAGCAAGCTCCAGGTGCATTCCGATGTCGATGATCACGCGCACCGAACGTAGCGCCTGCGCTCTCAGCATTCCGAGATAGTAGTCTGGGTTTTCGAGGTAGCCGAGTTCGCCCATCAGCCTCTCGGCGTACAGCGCCCAGCCCTCAATCTGACCGGACGTTCCTCCAAGCAGCCTCTGGAACCTCGACAACTGCTCAGACAGGGCCACCGTCGTGCCCAGATGGAAGTGGTGCCCCGGAACGCCCTCGTGGTACGCGATGGAGACCTCGCCCCAGAGTGGGAAGCGCGTCTTGCCACCTGTCGGATACCACGTGCGGCCCGGTCTGGAAAAGTCCTCCGACGGGGGCGTGTAGTACATCGCCAGTGCGCCGCCCGGAGGCGCGATCAGCGCCTCTATCTTCTTGACCGGCTCAGCTATATCGAAGTGAGTGCCTTCCAGTTCAGCGATCGTGCGGTCCTGAAGATCCTGCATCCAGTCCGCGAACTCGGCCTCCCCCTCTATGGCCCTGGCCGGGTCGGTCTCCAGCAGGTCCTTGGCGGCCTCGACTCCCTGACCCGGTGCGATCTTCTCGGCCGTCTCAGCCATCTCGGACTCGACCCACGCGAGCTGTTCCCAGCCCCACTCGTAGGTCTCCCGGAGATCTAGCTCAACACCGTTGTATGCGCGTGCACCTAGTGAGTAGCGCTCCTCACCCACTGCATCCCGCTCTGCTGCGCCGGGAACATAGGTCTCGCGCAGGAAGCGCGCCATGTCGGCCACGCCTGCCTCAGCGGTTGATGCCGCGGCGGCGAGATCAGACCTGAGACCAGATGAGCCCAGGTCCGAGTTGTCGAAGGCCTCTACAATGCCCTGGAAAAACGAGGCACTTCCCTCAGCCACGCCGGTCCAGACGTCGCACTGTCCGGCAGTCTCGCTCGCCTGTCTCCTGGCGACGACAAGGCCGCGACTCAGCCCTTCCTCCAGCGTGCGCCGGTAGCTGTCGAGAGCCGCCGGGATCCGAGCCATTCGGGACGCAATGTTGCTCCAGTGCTCCTCGGTCTCGCGCGGCATCAGGTCGAACACCTGCCGAACGCTGTGGACGGGACTGTGGATCATGCTCAGGCTTCTGAATTGCTGGTTGGCGTCGTGCTGGTCGAGGTTGAGCCTCAAGCTGTCACGCATGGCGTCTCGGGCGATGCGGTCACGCTCGTCCTCGACCTGAGCAGACTCCAGTTCAGCGAGCGTATCGCGGTCGAGCTGGGCCTCGGCCTCGCTGGCCTCCGGTGAGAAGTCATTCATCTCATGGTCGTGTCCGGGCACGCCCATGTAGGTCGCGCTGATCGGGCTCATCTCAGCAACGCGCTCAACGTACCTGTCGGCAATGTCGAATACTTGGGACATTTTCTGTATGCTCACTCCGTAATCAGGGATTTAGAGAGCGAAAGTTTAACACAGGCACCGGCGTCAGCCGTTACATGTGCCGGTTTGCACTCAGGAGGGTAGCCAGAATGGAAAAGCGCAGACTCGGACGCACAGGCCACGAGAGCACCGTTGTCACATTCGGGGCGTACTCGGTCGGCTATCTCGACCAGGACGAGGCCGACCAGGCAATTCAGCTACTGCTCGACCACGGCGTCAACCACATCGACATCGCGCCTTCATACGCCCAGTCGATGGAGAGGGTCGCTCCCTGGATGCCCGAACTCAGGGAGAAGATGTTCCTGGGATCGAAGACCCGGTTCCGAAGCCGCGACGAGGCGTGGCGCGACGTTGAAAGCATCATGAAGCGGATGAGCGTAGATAGCTTCGACCTCTTCCAGCTCCACTCGGTCATCAACATGCACGAGCTGGACCTTGCGACAGCAGACGGAGGAGCGCTGGAGACGCTGGTTGAGATGCGAGAGCAGGGCCTGACGAAGTGGCTTGGCATCACCGGTCACGGCCCGTACGTGCCGAGCACGATCCTTGAGAGCCTGAAGCGTTTCGACTTCGACACGGTCATGTTCCCGCTGAACCCGGCAATGGCCAGGGACGCCGACTACCGGCGCGACTCGGAGGCGCTGCTCGCTGAGTGCGCGGAGCGGGACATCGGCATCCAGACGATCAAGATGATCGCACGTGGCGGCTGGGGTTCCGGGTCGCGTGACCTCCACACATGGTACGACGCTCACCGCGAGCAGGAGGAGATCGACCAGTCTCTATGGTGGGTGCTGTCCCAGCCGATGCACACCGCACCAAGCTCGGGAGAGATCAGCCTGCTGCCGAAGGTGCTTTTTGCGGCAGAGCGCTTTAAGCAGCTGACGTCAGAGGAGCAGGAGGAGGTAGTCGCGGCACAGCAACCGCCGCTGCCGCACCCTGAGCTTGCAATTATCGCGTCTGCCTAAGCGTCAGCGGGGGACAATCAGGGATTGGATTTCAGGCCGATCAGCCGGCGAATCGACTCGGTATGATCCGGGTAGTGCCTGAACGTATTGCTGCCGATGACGTCGAAAGGCGCCCACTCGGCCGGCATACCCTTGAAGTGTGAGGCGTCGCTGAGCGCCTCTTCAGGAAGCAACTCCAACTGCTCGACGGGCGCTGGGAACACCCTCGCGGCCTCCGATCGCACTTCATCCAGCGACATGCCGCTAACTTCGCCGTGGACAGCGTCGTTGCGATCATCCAGGGGCAGCGCCCAGAAGTCGGAGCCGACCAGCGCGCGTCCCTTGAGCACCCCGATCATCTCACGCTCGTACCACATCACATGGGCGAGGATGTCCTTGACCGACCAGTCTCCCTCGACCCCTGGCTCCTGTATCAGGTCGTCTGGGACCCGGCTCAAGAGCTCGTCCCAGAGTTCCCGTTCGGACTTCACGCGGTCGATGAACTCGCGCTTGTCCACTAGACGATGCCCTCGTCCCGGAGTGCGCCGACCTCGTCGGCGGTCATGTCTAGCACCTCGTCGAGTACCTCATCCGTGTGCTCACCGAGAAGCGGCGGCGGCTGAATCTCGACATCGTTGCCTTCGACCTTGATGGGGCATCCGATCACCTGGTAGTCGCCACGGACGGGGTCGCGGATGTCCACGATCATCTCGCGCTCTTTCAGGTGAGGGTCTGCCAGCACGTCCAGAGAGTCCTGGACGGCCCCAGCAGGGAATCCCAGGTCGGTGAAGATCTCCATCGCCTCGTGCTTGGTGACCGTGCGCGTCCAAGAACTGACGATCTCCTCGACCTCTCGCCCGCGCTCCTGGCGCGCCTCGGCAGTGGCGTAACGAGGGTCACCGATCAGATCGGCGCGGTCGGCCAGCGCGAGAACCGTGTCCCACGCATCACCGGCCAGGACGAGCGCAACGTAGTCGTTCGGACCACCGGGCTTGCACGGGTACACGACCGACGGCCCACCCCAAGTGCGGTTGCCCTCGCGCTGGATCGGCTTGCCAGTGTTGAACGTGTCAATCATGCGGATTCGCATCAGGTTGACGATGCCGTCCTGCATCGCGACCTCGACACGCTGCGCCTCGCCTGTCGCGTCGCGCTGTCGGAGCGCAGCCAGCATTCCAATGCCAGCGTGGAGTCCGGTGCCGGAGTCGCCGACGCCCGGGGCCACGAAAGTCGGTTCTGTGTCCGAGTCACCCTGAGCGCTCATCGCACCACCCATAGCCTGCGCGATGTGCTCGAAGCTCTTCACGTGGGAGTGCGGACCGTAGCTGCCGAAACCCTTGATGGTGCAGTAGATGACCTTCGAGTTGGCCTGCTTGAGCACCTCGAAGCCGAGGTCGAACCGCTCCATCTGTCCGGGGCCGTAGTTCTCTACGACGATGTCGGCTTTGGCGACGAGATCGAGCAGGATTTCGCGGCCTCGCTCGCTCTTCAGGTTGAGCGTGACGCTGCGTTTGTTGGCATTGAATACGATGTAGTAGAAGCTATCTACGTCCTCAGAGATGGCCCGCTCGTGGCGCGTCCGGTCGCCGACGCCCGGCTGTTCAACCTTGATGACGTCGGCGCCCAGAAATGCCAGCAGTTGGGTACACGAGGGCCCGGCCTGCACCTGTGTGAGGTCGACTATTCGTATCCCGGAGAGGGGTGCCAAACCTAGCGACCGAACTCGGCGGCTATACGCTCGCCGACTACCTGCTCCTCGCCCTCGTACAGCCCAAAGACGTGGATGTCGATGTGCTCCTCGCCGTCACGAACTCGCGTCCAGATCGGCGGGTCTCCGGCCTTGAGCCTGTCAACCAGCTCCTGCGCGGAGAATCCGGCAACGTCGGGGTCCACTTCGAGATGTACGCCGAACGGCTGATGGCCGATGATGTTGTCAATCATCTCTGCCTTCAGGCCGGGGATGTTCCTGAGTGGCGTCAGGATGGTCTGGCTGCGCTGCTCGACCTCTGCGAGACGCGCCTCGTGATCCATGGTAAGCCAGCGCTTGGTAGCCGCGACCGCTCCGATCATCTCCTGCCGGTCTACCTTGTGGGGCCTGCCGATGCCCCTGATCCGGCGTCCCTCGTATCCTACGAACGACTGGTATCCGAGCTTGCGGATCATGTCCTCTGTACCGAGAGCCAGACCGGTCGACTGTGGAGCGCCCATGTACTTGGCAGCTATGCACTGGAAGTCTGCGCCCATGCGCACGTACTTCCCAAAGTTGTCCAGCGGGTAGATCTGCCCGGCCGCATCGACCGTGACCATGACTCCGTGTTCGTGGCCGATCTCAATGCAGTCTTCCAGGGACAATACGTTGGGGTCCGGGTCCTGTTCTACGGCGTAGAAGTGGACTGCTGCCGTGTTGGGGCCGATGGCGTTCTCAAGGTCCTCTCGCGTCGTGCCTTCGTCCGTGCCGAACTCGACGAGCTTGGCGCCTGAGGTTTCCAGGCAGCGGTCGTACCAGTAGCGCTGTCTCCGCTGGATGAGGAACTCGTTCTTCATCCCCGTGGTGTCAGGGAGCTGCTGGATCCTGTCGTCGTCGTCTCCCGCCATGACAGCGGCGGCGGCCAGGGTCAGCGCCGATCCGGCTCCGGAGGTGATCCATGCCGCGGGAACGTCTGCCATATCAGCGATGGCGCGTCCGGCCTTCTCTTCCAACTCAACCAGCGGGATGTAGGCGACGCCCGCCGCCTCCATCGCTTCCACCACCTCGGGCACAGGAGTCGAGCCTCCAAGCAGCGTAACGCTGCCTATGGCGTTGATGACTGGCTGCGCTCCGATTTCCTTGTAGATTCCACCCCATTCAGTGTCAGCCATGTGAGAGCTCCTTGTACTCGGTAGGTGCGTGCGTTACGACATGCGAATTTCCACGCACTATGCTACTTCAAGTACGAGTTCGTCACAACAGTTGACCCCAAGCGGAGTCCCCCTACAGAGAGGACTCCACTCGGACTGCTACGGGCAGTCTTCCAGCCCCAGGCTGTCCAGGTCGCTGTGATCAGTATCACGCAACGACGACGGCACGCATCCTGTGAACTGGTTGCCGCCAAGCCAGAGTCCTCGCAGGGCGGACAGGCCGCCCAACTCGGTCGGGACCGAGCCAGTCAGCTCGTTTTCGGACAGGAAGAGTAGTTGCAGGTTGCTCAGGTCTCCGAACTCCGCGGGGATCTCACCCGACAGCGAGTTGCCGTGCAGGTCCAGGTACCTGAGTTGTGACAACGATCCCAGCTCAGCCGGAATGTCGCCAGTCAACTGGTTGTTCCTAATCGATATGAGTTCCACGGCGTCCAAGTCCTCGAATTCCGAGGGGATGCTGCCCGTGAACTGGTTGTCGTCCAGCACCAGCGAAACGAGCTCCGCCAGGGCGCCCAGACTAGACGGAATCTCACCCGTAAGCTGGTTGTTGCCAAGGTGCAGTTCGCGCGTGTTGACGGAGTTGCCCAGCTTATCGGGTATCTCTCCCGTCAGCATATTGCTGTGAAGGTGCAGGGCCTCCAGGTAGAGCAGGTCACTCAACTCCTCCGGGATCTCACCAGTAAGCTGGTTGTCACTCAGGTCCAACCTCGACATGAACCGGGGGTTGGCAAGCTCCGCAGGGATCTCACCAGTCAACTCGTTGTCGCTTAGATTGAGCCTCAGAAGATTCTCTATTTCGCCGAACGAGGCCGGTACCGAGCCTGTTAGCTGGTTGCCGCTGAGGTCTATTCCAAGCAGGTCTTCCATACCGCTCAGGTCCGGGATCTCGCCACTCAACTGGTTGCCGTTCAGGTGCATGTGTAACATGTCGGCCAGGTTGCCCAACTCCACCGGGATTTCTCCAGTGAGTTGGTTGTTCTCTAGGTGCAGGTCCTCCAACTCGGCCAGGTCGCCCACCTCTACCGGAATCTCGCCCGTGTGCTGGTTGTTACGTAGGTCCAGCCTCTCCAGCTTGGTGAAGTCGCTGATCCAGGTCGGAATCCCTCCGCTCAGGTTATTGTCGCTGAGGTCTAGCCCGAGCAGACCGGTGAGACTGGCCAACTCCGCCGGAATCTCTCCGCTCAGTTCGTTGAAGTCGAGGTGGATGTGCGTCAGCTTCTCGAAGTTGGCGAACTCTGCCGGAATCTCTCCGCTCAGACGGTTGTCTTCCAGGTGCAGATCGTTCAACTTGGTCAAGTTGCCAAGTTCAGTGGGGATCGGACCGGAAAGCTGGTTGCTGCGGAGGTCCAGCCTCGTCAAGACAGGCAGATCGCCCAGCCCGGCAGGGATATCGCCTGTCAGTTCGTTGTAGCTCAGGTCCAGCCTCCGGAGCTCTGAAAGACTCTCGAACTCGGAAGGTATCGCCCCTGTGAGCTCATTGCCCTGGATGTACAGGTATTGCAGCAGGGTGAGACTGCCCAACTCAGACGGGAGGGGGCCGCTTAGCTCGTTGTTGGTCAGGTTGAGGACTTCCAGTTTGGCCAGGCTGCCCAACTCAGACGGTATCGGGCCGCTCAGCTCATTGTCGCCCAGGTCAATGTCATCCAGGCTGGTGGCGGAACCAAGCTCGGCAGGAATCGCACCAGTCAGCCCGTTGTCGCTCAGGTCCAGGTCCTGCAGGCTGGCCGCAGAGCCGAGTCCGGCAGGAATCTCTCCGGTCAGTTCGTTGTTGCTGAGGTCCAAAGATAACATCTTCGTCAAGCTGCCAAGCTCTGGAGGGATCTGCCCGGTCAGTTTGCTGCTTCTCAGCCTGAGTCTCGTTACGCGTAGCGGTGCACCGCCTATTCTGACACCGTCCCAGTTCATGATGGCGACGTCGTAGCTCCAGTTGAGTTCGGCGTCACCTGCCAGGATGTCGCGGACCTCGATGAGGGTCGCGCAGTCCTGCACGAGTGGCGGACGGTCGTCGGAGTCGGAGACGGATGAGCCATCGGTACAGAGGGCGCACGGGCTCATGCTGTCCGCTCGAATTGTCAGATCATCATTGTCCAGCAGCGTCCTGGGCATACAGCCTGTGATCCTGTTGCCGTCGAGGAACAGGTACTCCAGGTCGTTCAGCTCGCCAAGCTCGAAGGGGACTCCACCAGTCAGCCGGTTGTCATCGAGCATCAGGTGGCGCAGCTTTGTGAGATTGCCCAACTCCGAGGGAATCTCGCCTGTCAGCCTGTTGTCGTCGAGATACAGGTAGGTCAGCTCAGTGAGACTCCCGAGTTCTGCCGGGATGTCTCCTGTCAGCCAGTTCTCGCTGAGGTCCAGCACGTCCAGCCCGTCGAGGCTCCCGAGTTCAGAGGGGATGGACCCGCTCAGACTGCTCCCGGAGAGCTTCAGGCTAACCACCCGTGCAGGTGAATTGAACACCCTCACGCCATCCCACTCCCGTATCGAGAGGTCTGCGCTCCAGTTGAGGTCCGCACTTCCGGCCAGGGTGTCGCGAAGTCCTAGCAGGGTGTTGCAGTCCTGGGCCAGCTCTGCGTTCGAGCCAGAATCGGAGACTGCGCCGCCCTGCTCACAGGTCGTGTCATCGGACGACGCTATCACTGCGCTGTCGTCCGAGCCGTACACCGCAATCGCTGCCAGCGCCAACACGAGCGCTGCGCAAATGGAAAGCCGCCTGACATTGGAAAGTACTCTTGAGTGTGCGGGTGAACTTGATTGGAACACGGTCGCCGTTTCTCCTGCGGTGGTAAGTCAGTTCTGAGGTGTGCTGCCTCAACTCTCGCCGATCAGTTCAAGAGTCCTGAAACGCGTTGCCGGATACTGAACCCTTTGTCAATCACAAATGATAGGGGACACAAATGATAGGGGAGCACTCGTAGCCAATTCCACCAGTAATCAGCAACAGCACGGCAGAAACACATCCGAGTGAAATCAGACAGTGCGCACGACAGCCCCGAGGGCTGCCACATGACGTAAGAAGCAGGGACAGGTCTATCCAGTCAGTTCCGTGTTCCTCAGCAGGAAGTCGAGCACGACCTCGTTGAACCGCGTCGGGTTCTCGATGTTTGTCAGGTGACCGGCGTCCTCGATGATTACTAGTTCTGAGTCCCGGATCTTCTTGTGCATACCCTCGCTAACCTCGGGCGGAGTCAGCTTGTCATACTCCCCGCACACTATAAGCGTAGGCACACCTATGGAGGCTATGTTCAGCGTCTGGGGCTGAAGGCCCGACGCCTCGATCGCCTTGATATAGGACTCCTTGTGGAGAGCCGCCATGCTGTCCACCAGCCGATTGAACGCCTCCTTCGAAGAGGTCGGGCCAATCAGCGTCTCAGCTACAGGCGGAGCCATCTCAGCCGGCGTCTTGCCCTGGAGCAGCGGCTCCTTGCGCAGCCTGACGAACTCGACCCGCGCCTCCCACGAGGGATGAAAGTCGCCGCTCCGCGTGTCGCACAGGGTGAGCGAGAAGACTCTGTGCGAGTGCATCTCGTAGAAGTCCTGGATGATGCGGCCTCCCATCGACAGCCCGACCAGGTGCGCTTTCTGTGCTCCGTAGTGGTCCAGAACACGTTCGAGGTCGCGGGCGAAATCCTTGAAGTCGAGGTCTCCCTGGTAGTCGTCCGACAGCCCGTAGCCACGGGCGTCCCAGGCGACCGTCGTGAAGTGCTTCGAGAACACCGGCATCTGGTCTCGCCAGTTCGTCCGGTTCCCGCCTATCCCGTGCAGCAGCACCAGCAGCGGCCCTTCTCCCTTGCGGTCAACCGCGATTCGGATAGGACCTGGTATGAACTCGGTAGTAGCAGTTGCGGCGGTCAGCATGGACATCTCCCCAAAATGTTGGCTGAATGAGTTGGTTTCGATCGTAGCACCCAGGCCGCCACACCTTAAACGCAAAACAGGTTAGACTGTAGGCGAAAACAGAGTACCCACACGGGAGGAATGAGGAAAGCCATGATTACCAAGTTTGACAGTCTGTACGCTGGTCACGTGGATATGGACAACGTCGGCTACGGCGGCGTAGCGGTCAACGACAGGTTGTTCGGAAACGACCACCTGATCACTGCGTACGACAAGGCAGAGGGGATAGCGAAGACCCTGGACAGGCTGGGATTCGACACGTTCTGGATGGCAGAACACCACTTCCAGCCCGAGGGCTACGAGTGCATCCCGAACCTTCTCATGCTGGCAGTCCACCTGGCGCACGTGACCGAGAGCATCAACATCGGCTGCGGCTTCAACATCGCGCCGATGTGGCACCCGCTGCGTCTCGCCGAGGACTACGCGACTGCGGACATCCTTACCAACGGCCGGACAATCTTCGGCGTCGGGCGCGGCTACCACACCCGCGAGGTCGACACCTTCGGCGCTCCGCTGATGGATCAGGAGGCCAACCGCAACCTGTTCGAGGAGCAGGTGGACATCATCTTCCAGTCGTTCAACGAGGAGTCGTTCTCACACAAGGGCGAGTACTACACCATCCCGCCTGAGGTGCCCTACCGGGGCTACACTCTGAAAGAGATCACACTGGTCCCCCGCCCGGTGAGGCTTCCCGTAGAGTGCTGGCAGCCCATCCAGAGCGCGACACAACGCGGACTCGACTTCATGGCCAAGCATGGCATCAAGGGCATGATCGGCGGCGGCGTTGCCGAGGGCGGCGCGATGCACCGCGTAATCGAGGCATACCGGGACGCCAACACCCGCGCCGGTCGCAACCTCGAGCTGGGCGAAAACCTGTCGATCGGCTTCCACTTCTACATAGCCAAAACGCAGGAAGAGGCGATCGCAGCTGCGGGCAAGTACTACGAAGAGAACCTCAAGATGTTCGGCCCCCTCCGGCTGGTCCGCTCACTCAGCGACGACCAGATCGACGCAATGTCCGACCCCAAGCGCGCGCCTACTGCCGACCTGCCCAGCATCGAAGAGGCAGTCAAGGGAGGCGGCTTCCTGGCCGGTCCGCCCGAGCAGATCATCGAGCAGCTCAAGAAAGTGGAGGCCGCATACCCTGGACTCGACCGCGTCGGCGTAAGCCAGCCAGTCGGCACCCCGCAGGCTGTCATCCAAGAGCAACTGGAGATGTTCGCCGAAGAGGTGATGCCCGCCTTCAGCGCCCGCGCAGTAGAGGCCGTCCCCGCAGACTAGAGTGTCGACTGCCAGTTAATAGGACCGGGGCTGCGTCGCGTCCCAGCGACCAGCCCCTGGTCATCACAGCAGCAGCATATCCACCCGGTTCAGCTTGCCGTACACTGGGTCCACTTCGAAGCCCAGAACTTCGAGGGCTGTTACACCCATAATTGGTGGATCATCCTCAGCTCCGAACACCGTAAAGACTCCGGCAGAAGACCCACCATAGCGCATGCGTACGATACCGGTGTCGCGTGTGACGGTTCCTCCGAATCCAAGGAATTGGCGCCGTTCCTCCCGCAGCACCCCCAGCCTTTCCAACATGCTGGAAGGCAAAACGCTGAGCGTTGCACCAGTGTCCACCAGTACTCTTACGCTCTCGCTCACGTCCGGGCTTGCCGGATTAGATACTTCTACATCTATGTGGATGAATCCCATAACGCCTTCCGGATTCCTAATGCTGAAAGCTCACATCAGGGCAACTGACTCAACTCGTTCGGTACTTCCAGTAAAATTGCAACGAGAATCGTCTGGCTACCTAAGACTGTATCAAGAGGGTCGACGGTAGTCAACGAGAGTAACTCCACTCCGCTCTATTGGCAGCTACTCCACCAACCCCATGCTGCTTAGGATGAACGCGTACTCTTCGGCGTCTTCGTACATCTGCTCGTAGCGACCTGATCGTCCGCCATGACCTGCGCCCATGTTGGTCTTTAGCAGCAGCGGGTTGTCGTCGGTCTTCAGCGTGCGGAGCTTCGCCACGAACTTGGCCGGCTCCCAGTAGGTCACCCTGGGGTCGTTCAGACCGGCTGTCACAAGTATCGGCGGATAGTCGCGTGCCTTTAGCTGGTCATACGGAGAGTACGAGCGGATGTACTCGAACGCGGCCTTGTCCTCGATTGGATTGCCCCACTCCGGCCACTCAATTGGTGTGAGGGGAAGCGTGTCGTCCAGGATTGTATTCAGCACATCCACGAACGGGACGTGAGCGGCGACTGCGCCCCATAGTTCAGGGGCCAGGTTCAGTGCAGCCCCCACCAGTTCGCCGCCTGCGCTGCCTCCTGCGATGGCGATTCTACCCTGGCTGGTGTACTCCTCCTCGATCAGGTGACGCGCGACGTCCACGAAGTCGTTGAACGTGTTGGTGCGCCTTTCCAGCTTGCCAGCTTCGTACCAGTGGTAGCCGAGATCGTCTCCCCCGCGAATGTGCGCGATGACGACGATGAAGCCACGGTCCACGAGCGACAGGTACGTCGTGGAAAACGACGGCGGGATGGCAATTCCGTATGCGCCGTATCCGTACAGGTAGAGCGGCGCTGTACCGTCCACCGGAGCGTCCTTCCGGCGAACGACTGACGCGGGAATCTGCTCGCCATCACGCGCCTCAGCAAATGTGCGCTCAGTCACATACTCGGAGGCGTCGTATCCGCTTGGGATCTGCTGGACCTTTCTTACCTCAAGTTCGCCAGAGTCGACGTGGTAGTCGAACACAGTGTCCGGCGTGACCATGGACGAGTATTGCAGTCGAAGCTCGTTTGTCTGGAACTCCTCGTTGGTCCCGACATGTGCGCTGTAGGCCGATTCTGGGAAGCGTATGTACGTCGAGTCGCCTGCGCGGTCGATCAGGCGTATGTGGTCCAGTCCCTCGATGCTTTCATGAACGGCGATGAAGTCCTGGAACGCTGCAAACCCTCGGATGTAGTGTGTGTCTGAGGCGTACACGAGTGTCGACCAGGACTTCTCTGTGGGATCGTCCTGTGGAGCCAATGCCAGTCGGGTGTTCTTGTGTGTGTCGTTCGTCCGAATGACGAAGCGGTCGCCCTGATGGTCTATAGAGTACTCGTGGCCGGTCCTACGCGGGGAGACCAGGACAGGCTCAGCGCCAAGGTCGGAGGACGGGAGCAGCCTGAACTCAGATGTGACGGGGTCTCCCGCACCGATGATGACGTACTCCTTGGAGGCCGACAATCCTACGCCGATGAAGAAACCCGGATCAGTCTCCTCGTAGACGACCGTGTCCTGTTCGACAGACTGGCCTAGTATATGAAGTCGTATCTGCCATGGACGCCAGTTCTCGTTCACGACCGTGTACAGGAACGAAGCGTCGTCGGATGCCCAGACTGCGGATCCCATAGTCTCCTCGATCTGGTCCGGCAGCATCTCCCCTGTCTCCATGTCTTTGATCACCATGGTGAACCGCTCTGAGCCGCTGGTGTCGGTGCTGTATGCAAGGAGCGAGCCGCTGTTGCTCACCGACAGCGAGCCGAGCCTGAAGTACTCGGAGTCCTTCGCGAGCTCTGGCTCGTCCAGAATCGTCTGCGCGTCGGAGGTCGGCGCTTCCCGCGCATTAGGGCCGTCGGCGGGCCAGCGCAGCCAGACACGGTATTGGCTTCCCTCCTCGTACCTCCACTGGTAGTACCAGTCGTCTTCCTTCCAAGGCACGCTGGAGCGGTCCGGCTGCTCCCGTCCCTTGATCTCCTCGAAGATCGCGTCGCTCAGTGCCTTGTGAGACGACATCATCGACTCGAAGTATTCGTTCTCAGCCGTCAGGTAGGCGAGCACGTCGGCGTCGTCCACCTTCGGGTAGTTGGGATCGCGCAGCCAGTGCCACGGATCTTCGATGGTGATGCCGTGATGGGTGAAGCTGTGCGGCCTCTTTTCGGCCACAGGTGGTGTGGGTCGATCAATCATCTGTGACACTCCTTTTGCAGGCACGAACGCCGGCCGTTCAGGATGTCAGAGCGTAGCACAACGAGGGATCTGGAGAGTAATAGACCGGTGTCTATGTCCATAACTTGCACCGGGACAGATTATCGGCGTTTGACATCAACGATGGCATGTTGGCAGACTCTCACATTGCTTTCGCGGCGAGGGAGAAACGGCTCTTGGCTGCATCTGGTGTCGAACGAGACCCCACAGGTCAACTGAATCGACGCTGCGGTGTGCTACATTAGCCGTTAACAGCCCACCGTGCCGAAGTGGCGGAATGGTAGACGCGCTGGTCTCAAAAACCAGTGGGAGTAAATCCCGTGTCGGTTCGAGTCCGACCTTCGGCACCACCACCTCCCAACGTAGGAACGCCTAGCGGATATTGCTTTGCCTTCTTTCTTTTCAAGAAGCCCCGTCTGGGCCGCCTCGTTTCAATACCGCGACTTCAGGTTCCTGTGGATGTCCACCACCGTTCAGTCGGTGGGCATGGGCATGGAGTTCGTCGCACTCGGCTGGCTGGTACTCGACCTCACAGGCTCGCCGTTCCTGGTGGGGGTCGCGTCTGCCGCGCGCATGGCCCCGTTCTTCTTCCTGGGACTGGTCTCCGGAGCCGTTGCAGACCGCGTCGACAGGCGGGTGTTTACGCGATGGATCACGATGGCCGGAGCGGTCATCGCCTCGCTGACTGCACTGCCCCTGTTCCTGGGGTACCAACAAGTCTGGCCGATAATCGCCCTGACCGTCGTGATGGGCAGCGTGTGGGCATTCACGCTCACGCTCAGGCAGGCCTACACCTACGATATAGTTGGCCCCGAGTCTGCGCTCAACGGGATGTCCCTCACAGCCCTGAGCAACCGGCTGGGCGGCGTGGCCGGCGCCCTTGTTGCCGGGGCGATAATCGAGATTGCGGGCATAGGCTTCCAATACATTGCTATCGGGCTATCCTACGCCGCCTCGGCCGCGATACTGTTCTGGACCCGCGAGGCGGGACAGGCAGCGGTCAGGACTCCACAGTCGGTACTTCGTAACCTCATAGGTTACATAGAGATCATCAGCACGAATCGCACCCTGCTGACGCTGATGATTCTCGCGGCGATCACCGAGGTATTCGGTTTCACCCACCAGAGCCTGCTGCCCGTGTTCGCCAGGGACGAGCTCGGAGTCGGCTCCGTCGGTCTCGGAATAATGAGCGCCTTCCGACAGGGCGGAGGGATCGTCGGGTTGATACTGCTAGCCAACCTGAGCAGCTTCAGGCACAAGGGATGGATGATCTTCATCGTCGCCGGCACGTTCGGTCTCGGCGAGATGGCATTCAGTCTCGGCGGAGGATTCATCTACTTCGTATTCGTGCTTGCGATGATAAACGCGAGCGCTGCGATAGTAGATACCCTCTACAAGACGCTCATGCAGGAGGTCGTGCCGAACGAGCAGCGCGGTAGGGCCATGGGGTCGTGGGTGCTGAGCATCGGGGTAGCTCCGGCTGGACACATGGGAGTCGGCGGTCTTGCCAGCGCCTTCGGAGCGACCCAGGCGCTCCTGATCAACGGTGCCGTGCTTCTGGTAGTCAGCATCGCGACCGCGCTCGCCCTTCCCAAGATCAGACGACTGCCCTAACCAGGCAGGCAGCTTGGAGCTACACATGGAGATCAGTCGACTGCCTAAGGCTAAACATCTATGGCCGTCACTGACGCTGTACTACTCTAACCCGCCGTAGAAAGCTGGTAGCGGGCCGAGTAGCGCCTCTCCTTGATGGTCAGGCTCACGGCGGCGGCGACCAGCAGCAGCAGTCCACCTGCGCCGAACGGCACCAGGTATGCACCGGTTACGTCTTTCATGATTCCGGCAAACTGGACCGACATCGCTCCTCCGACCGCGTGAGCCAGGTAGGTGATGCCGCTGAGCGTTCCAATGTGCCTGATTCCGTAGACCTCGGCTGTCAGCGACGTCGTCAGCGGAACGGTGCCGTACCACGAGAATCCGCTGATTATCGCGAACCCAAACAGTCCCCACAGGCCGGGCACGGTCAGCAGCACCAGGAAGGCGACGGCCCTCGTCACGTACACAGCCGCAAGCACGTTCTTCCGACCTAGCCTGTCTCCCAGCATTCCAGCGCCCAGGACCCCGATGATGTTGAGTCCACTCAGCACGCCAAAGGCCAGCGCCCCCTCTGAAGCGGAGAAACCCTCCTCGACGGCGTATGGGACGAAGTGCGTCGAGATCATGGAGGTAGTGACGCCGCAGACGAAGTAGCCTCCGGAGATCTGCCAGAACGGGAGCGACCTGAGCGCGTTCAGCCAGTGGCCGGTCTCCAGCGGCGCTCGCGATGTACTCCTGGCCGAACCGGGATAAGTGGCATCTTTATCGCCGTCAGGGAGATGTCCAACATCGGACGGATCGTCCTTCAGAACCATGAATGCGACCGGCACAGCCAGAACGAGCACGATGAGTCCCATTATGAGCCACGTGTTTCGCCACCCCACAAGGGGAATGGTGTATGCGACGAACGGCACGAAAACCATCCCGCTGAGGGAGCCTCCCGCCGAAACCAGGGCAATAGCGGTCCCGCGCCGGCGCTCGAACCACTTGGAGACCAACGTAACTGCGGTGTTGAACGTCCCAGCGCTGCCTGCCAGCGCGATGAGCACCCCGAATACCAGCACCAGGTAGAGAAGGTTGCTGGTGAACATCAGGAGGATGTTGGACACCCCGAAGGCGACAAGGCCTACGAGAATCAGCCGCCGTCCGCCGATCCTGTCGAACACCCTCCCGAAGAAGGGCTGGCTGAGTCCGCCTACGATAGCCCCCACCGATGCCGCGAGCGAGATTGCCGAGCGGCTCCAGCCGAACTCCTCGCTCATCGGAATGATGAATACGCCGAATCCGTTGTACGCGCCGCTGCCAGCCATGGCGATAAACACGCACGCCGCCACGACTATCCAGCCGTAGTAGATTCCGCCTGATGAACTATTCTTCAACGTGGAGCCCGCACCCTGACCTCCCGAGTGCAAGTTTACAGCGTTCCCGCATCGAGTGTTACGATAAGGTGCCCGTTACCGGAGCGAACACTCCATTACAGAAGACCCCAGCCTCAACAGACAGGACGCGATCGGACTACCCATGAAACTCAGAATTGTCAGACACGCGGAAAGTACAGGGAACGCCCGGGGGCGTTGGCAGGGAAGGGATGACACTCTGCTGACCGACCTTGGGCGGGCACAGGCAGCTAGGCTTGGTGAGCGATTTGCCGCTGAGGGCTATCGACCCTCCCACATCTATTCCAGCCCACTGTCCAGGACGTTGCAGACCGCGCAGATCGCTTCGAGCGCGTGGGACATCCCCATCGTTCAGGTGGACGACCTGATGGAGACCGACATCGGCGTGTTCACCGGCAAGACCTGGCAGGAAATCGAAGAGCAGATGCCCGAGATCGCCAGGGAGTTCTCCGTCAACAGGAACCTCGAACTGATCGACGGAGCCGAGACCTACACCCAGCGCACAGATCGAGCCCAGCGTGTCGTCGACCTGCTTACAGGCGAACACACCGACGATGACAGCGTGCTGGTCTTCACGCACGGCGGCATCATTAGCCACATCTTTGCTCAGCTCATTGGCACCGAAAGAATGTGGGGACTGGGCGTCCTCAACACGGCGGTGTTCGAGTTCTCTATAGCCGTCGAGAGGTGGCAGCTCGACGGCCACGACCGCGCCAACACGGACCTGCGCCGGATCAACCTGTTCAACGACGCCTCCCACCTGGGCTGATACGGCGCGTCCGGGCAACTCGACTCCGGATGTGGTCTTTCCCAAAGGCCCCACACACTTGGGCCAGTGTTCACCTACGCCAAATTTCTCAAAACAGGGGTGAAATCTCGCTAGTCCCTATTCCGTACCCGCAGTACGATTTTTTTCCAGCGTCTTCTGGAAGAAGCAGTTCAAACAGCGGATACGGATGCAGGACTTCAACAACAGTCCCCGAAATCAGGACCACTGGCGCACCGACGAGTCGGACCTCGTTAACACGCTTGTGGGCGCCATGGTGGACCATCACGTGAACCGCAGGGCAAGAATCAGGAACTTCTTCCGCAGACTTGTGAGACGGTCGTCACACTAGTTTCCGCCGGATTTCGGCCGGCTGGACGACCGCGCACACTGGCTCTCTGTTACGTCTTCCCCATGGCATGTGGTCATTGACATCGTGCGCGGCTGATACCTACACTCCGCCCACTACCACCATCTGGAGACATCGCCATGCAGCAGGAGCCAACCGCACTCAGGATGCCGGATCCGGGCATCCGTGAACTCTTCTCCGAAAGCCAGCGTTTTCAGTCC
The DNA here is from genome assembly GCA_965232905.1 of Dehalococcoidia bacterium. Taxonomy (GTDB): domain Bacteria; phylum Chloroflexota; class Dehalococcoidia; order Lucifugimonadales; family UBA1123; genus VXRN01. The sequence continues at coordinate 3,100,109 of OZ247432.1, read as the reverse complement.
TGGCTCGACGTCGAAGCCGCTCTGGCACAGGCACAGGCGGAGCTGGACGTCATCCCGGCAGACGCCGCTGTGGAGATCACCCGCAAGGCCAGAATAGAGCTTCTCGACATGGACACGATCTATGAGGGGCTCGCAACGACTGGACACGGCCTCGTGCCGCTGATCTGGGAGCTTGACCGCGTCTGCGACGGCGACGCCGGTGGCCACGTCCACTGGGGTGCGACCACTCAGAACATCACGCAGACCGGCAAGCTGCTGCAGCTTCGGAAGGCCCATGGCATCTATCTCAGCCAGATTGCCCGCATCCTTGAGATGCTGGCAGACCTTGCCGAGCACACGAGGGACTTCGCCCTGCCCGGTCGAACGCACGGCCAGCACGCTGTCCCAGCCACGTTCGGACTCAAGGTCGCCGTGTGGATAGACGAGCTTATCAGGCACGTTGAACGACTCCGGGGATGCGAGGACAGGGTCTTCGTGGCGATGCTGGGAGGCGGCGCAGGCACCCTGGGATCGCTCGGTGAGATCGGCATGGACATACAGGAGCTGATGGCGAAGAAGCTGGACATGCGACCGATGTCGATGCCCTCCAGGACCACCGCCGATCACCTATGCGAGTACGTGGTGCTGCTTGGGATGCTGTCCGCGACATGCTCAAAGATCGGCCGCGAGGTGTACACGCTGATGAAGCAGGAGTTCGGCGAGCTCGAGGAACCTGTTCCTCCCGGCACCGTCGGCTCCAGCACCATGCCTCAGAAGCGGAACCCCAAGGTCAGCCAGGACATCGTGGCCGATGCCGCGCAGGTCAGGGCGCTCGTCCCGCTGGCGCTCGAGTCCATGATGACCGAGCACGAGGCCGACCGCACCACCAGCGTCATGATGGACAGGGCGCTCAACCAGGCGGCGATCACCGTCGGAGACATCCTCCAGTACATGATCGAGCTGTTCAGCGGCCTGCGGGTCTTCCCCGACAGGATGCGCCAGAACCTCGACCTGTCAGGTGGGCTGATCATGTCCGAGGCACTGATGCTGGAGCTGGGCCGCCGAATTGGACGCCAGCGCGCCCACGATGTGATCTACGATGCCGCACAGGCGTCAGTGATCGAAGGCAGGGCGTTCACAGATACACTCTCTGACGAGAAGGACGTGCAGGACAATCTGTCTACCGACCAGATCGAGAGTCTTCTCGATCCCACCCAGTACACGGGAGCGTGCGGACTTCTGGCAGACCGATTCGCGGCTCAGGCGAGAGAGGTCGCCGCGGACCTGGCCGGGTAGTCCTATCTGAGGGGCAGACCCTCAGCTCCTGGGATCACGCCATCGGCTCGCATCGAGTCGATCTCCTGCTGCGTGTAGCCAAGCTCAGTCAGGACGGCCTCCGTGTCTCCGCCAAACACCGGCGACGTGCCAACACGCGCAGGCGTCTGGCTCAGTCGCTGTGCTGTACCCGCGTGCTCGACATCTCCGAACGCCTCGTGCTGCCCGGAGATAATCAACCCGGCGTCTCTCGCGTATGAGTCGGACCTCACGTCATTCAAGGTCCGATGTGAAGTAGCCGGGACACCGGCGCCAGACAGCAACTCAATCCAGTCTGACGTTGATTTAGACGCAAACACAGTCTCCAACTGACCCGACACGTCGGCTTCTCGAGCCCCTGCAAACGGCTCCAGTTGCAGCAGCCGTTCGCGTTCGTTATCTCGCTCCGCCGACAGCGCGATCCACCCATCGGACGTTCGGTACAGACGCGAGAATGACCCGGTCCCCTTCGCCTCAGGCCCGCTGACCTCGTCCGGCTCGAATCCCTCGTAGTCGATCATGTACTCAGAAGAGAATGTCGACGCTGTGTACGCCAGCGAGGTATCGACCTTCTGCCCTCGTCCGGTGCGCTCCCGCTCCAGCAGTGCGAGTATCACGCCGTAGGCGGCCATGATGCCGGTGCCGTAGTCGTTGAACGTATACGGCGGAGGTCCGGGCTCACCGTCCTCTCCGCCGTTGCGGACCTGCATCCCGGTGGCCGCCTGCGCGTTCTGATCGAAGCCGGGACGCATCGCCCACGGCCCTTCCTGGCCGAACGCATTGATCGCGGCAAACACGATCCGGGGGTTGCGCTCGCTCAGCTGCTCGTAGCCGATGCCCAGACGCTCAGCCACTCCCTTCCTGAATCCTGTCAGCACGACGTCGGAGGTGTCTGCCAACTTGTAGAAGGCCTCTAGTCCTGTGTCCTTTGTTATGTTCAGGCAGATGCTGCGCTTGCCCCGGCCAACGTCCAGCCAGGGCGTGAGCGCGGGCACGCGGTGCTCAGGATCGACCTTGATCACGTCCGCCCCGTACTCAGACAGCGTCCTTCCGCAGGTCGGTCCCGCGAGGATGATGCACAGGTCCAGGACTCGGACTCCCTCTAACGCTCCAGGCATGATTGCTACTCTCCCCTCGCCTCAGCCAGTATGGTCTCGCTGTGCTGCCCAAGTCGCGGCGCTGGAGCGTTCACCCCTCCCGGTGTGCCGCTCAACCGCACCTGGATACCCACCTGGCGCATCGGGCCGAATTCATGGTCTTCGACATCCAATACCGCGCCGGACGCAATCGCATGGTCCGTCTCCATCCACTCGCGCAGAGTGCGGCACATCGTCAGAGGCACACCGGCTTCCGCCATCAGCGTTTCCCACTCCAGCGCCGGTCGGTCCAGCCACGGTTCCGCGAACCGCGCCGCCCACTCCTCCAGCTCTTCGAGATTATCGTAAAGCCGGGAGTCGGTCAGTGGGCCGAACCACTCAGGGTGGCCCAACACATCCAGGATTGGTCTCAGCGAACGCTCATACATCGCGTTCAGGTTGATCCAGCGTCCATCCCCGCAGCGATAGAACCTCGCTATCGCCGGGGACGTCGCACGGGGTCCGGACTCTACGTCCGGTCTGCTCACGACCGCCGACCCCATGGCGGTGAACATTGCGTCGTACAGCGGGACTGTCACATCCTGACCCTCGCCTGTACGCTCCCGATGATACAGGGCAGCCGCGAGCGCAGGCGCCGCCACCATTGCCCCGAAGATGCTTACGTACGGTAGCGCGAGGAAGCTCACGCCCTCGGAGGCGTCCTTGCTCCTGTCGGTGTACACGCCGGTGGCAGCCGAAATCAGGAGTTCCGTACCGGGTGTATCTCCCTGCTGATGACCATCACCGAACCCTGGCAGCTCAAGATGAACGATGTCTGAGCGCATGTCGCGTGCGGAATCCCCGTCGATACCATACGGATTGCGACCAGAGTGGGAACACTCGATGATCGCGTCCGCTCCCGCCACTAGGCTTCTGATGAGATCACAGTCGTCATCTACAGCCGCCACGGACTTCTTGCCCCGGTTCCAGACGGCAAAGACGGGAGTGCCTCTGAGCGGGTCCCCATCCGGAGACTCCACCTTGACCACATCCGCACCTTGATCTGCAAGCAGCATTCCAAGCACCGCCACCGCCGGGTGGTCTCCGAACTCCAGGACTCGATACCCTGAAAGAGTTCCTGCCATTGTTCACCTCCGGCGGTGATTCTACCATCTGGGCCGTTTGCTATACTGCTCCGACCCCTCACTCCGCCCTGGCATGGGCGCAGGAGATGACTTTGACATCCCCGACCAGACTGCTTATCGCTACACGCAATCACGGCAAGCTCAGAGAGCTGTCAGACCTGCTCGGCGACGTGCCATTCGAGCTAGTCTCGCTATCAAATGTAGGAGTCGACGTAGACGTCGAGGAAACGGGTCACACGTTTGAGGACAACGCGGTCCTGAAGGCAGAGACCTATCGCGACCTCAGCGGGATGCTGACGCTGGCAGACGACTCCGGTCTTGAGGTCGATGCCCTCCGCGGAGAGCCCGGCGTGCGCTCCGCAAGGTATGCTGGCCCGGATGCGACGGACGACGACCGTGTCCAGCTTCTTCTGAAGAACCTCGAGTCCATCCCGGAAGCGTCGTGGACCGCCCAGTTCACGTGCGTAATCGCCATCGCCTCCCCGGGCGAGGAGACGCGCCTATTCTCAGGGTCTTGCCGGGGGATGATCGTTCAGGAACCAAGGGGTGAAAACGGCTTTGGGTACGACCCCGTGTTTCTCTTTCCCGACCTCGGGCTCACGATGGCCGAACTGACCCCGGAACAGAAGAACGCCGTCAGCCATCGCGCACTGGCTGTCAGTAAGGCCGCAAACGCTCTCGCAAGTGGTGGCTACGTGAGCGGGTGAAACGGGTATAATGAATTGAAATGACGACTAAACGCCCAAACACAGCCAACACGCCCGTCCTGGACCGATTCCGAAGGCCGCTGCGCGATCTTCGCATCTCAGTAACGGACAGGTGCAACTTCCGATGTCCGTACTGCATGCCTGCCGAGATCTACGGTGAGCGCTACCAGTTCCTACCCAGGGAGTCGCTTCTCACTTTCGAGGAGATTACGCGGCTGACCGGCATTCTGGTCAAACTTGGCGTGACGAAGGTCAGGATCACCGGTGGCGAGCCGCTGGTCCGGGCCGACGTGGACGGGCTGATTGCCATGCTGTCAGCCGTTCCCGGTGTCGACGATCTCGCCATGACGACCAACGCCTATCTGCTCCCACAGTTCGCTCAGAAGCTGTGGGATGCAGGGCTGCGCCGCATCACCATCAGCCTGGACTCTCTGGACGAAGAGGTGTTCCGCACGATGAACGGGCGAAACTTCGGCACCGAGCGCGTGCTGGAGGGGATTGCGGCTGCAGACGAGGTCGGTTTCAGCCCGATCAAGATCAACGCTGTCGTCCAGCGCGGGGTCAACGATCACACCGTCGTGGACCTGGCCAGGTTCGCCAAAGAGCGAGGCTACATAGTCCGCTTCATTGAGTACATGGACGTGGGCACCCTGAACGGGTGGAAGATGGACGACGTCGTTCCAGCCGATGAGATCATAGCCCGTATCAGCGCGGAGATGCCGCTGGAGCCTCTAGATGCAAACTACACCGGAGAGGTGGCGAACCGGTTCAGGTTCTCAGACGGCGAGGGCGAGATCGGCGTCATAGCGTCGGTGACCCAGCCGTTCTGCGGCGACTGTTCCAGGATGAGGCTCTCGCCCGAGGGCCAGTTGGTGACCTGCCTGTTTGCGACATCGGGCACCGACCTGAGAACGCATCTGCGTTCCGATGCCACCGATGATGATATCGAGGAGACCGTCCGCGGTATCTGGAGCGGCAGAGACGACCGTTACTCTGAGATCAGGACCATGTTCACGGACGAGCCGCGCAAAAAGGTGGAGATGTACCACATTGGCGGCTAGCCTCCTGCAGGCAGCACAACCCTGAGCTGAGCCTTCACTGCGATCCGACTACGGGTCTGAGCAGTCCCTCGTATACCCACATTGCGGGCACCGCAGCTTGCAGTGAATTGCCACCATCTCCGTCCCGCAGAGATCGCACCTTATTTCGATATTCACTGACATGGCCCCTCGCCATTGTTGGTGAAAATAAGATGCCCCGCACTTGGCGGGGCATCCTGTTGATTACATCGATTTGGTCGGCTTCTCTACCTGCTGCGGACCCGGCGCGTCCTGTTCCTGATGGACATCGTACCGCCGATCACTAGCAGTCCAGCAGCCGCGGCAATCGCCATCAGCACGACCGGTGAGACCGTGTCGCCGCCGACGCCAGGCAGACCTGGAGCGGTTGGCTGCGGTGGCGGGATCGGCGTAGCAGTGGCTACAGGAGTCGGTGTCGCCAGAACTGGCAGACCGCCTGCCCTGGGACTCCACGCGACCGCCTGCTGGGCATGTCGATATGCCTGCATGGCGCCGCCTTCGTTCCCCTCAAGCGTCGTGTTGCCGTTGGAGTCGAAACCGTTCAACGCTGCGTCTGAGAGGCTTACGACCGAGCTGCCGCCCGGCCCGACGAAGATCTTCGCCAGTGCGACGTCTTCCTGGTCGAGCGCGGCCTGGGCTGCGTCTCGCGCCATCATGGCGTACGTCTTGGCGTTTTCTGCTGTCGTCTGTGCCAGAGCCGCGTGGACCGAGCGACCGGAGCCCTCTTCACCAGTGGCTCCAAACGCGGCAGCGGCGGCGCTTGCCGCAGCGGCCTGTTCGATCGCTCCGTCAAGGCTATCTGCAGTCATCCCGACGTAGCTCTGTACATCTTCAAGGGACTCCGCCTCAGAGGCCATGGCGGCGTTCATGGAGGCTGCCTTTAGCCCTGTCCTCAGGTCGGACATGGCCATGACCAGGCCTCTCACCTGGTCGAGCGTGCCGCCGTCAAACACATCGGAAGCCGCACCCTGCCCGGTAGGACCGGCAGGTGAGGATCCCGCATCTTCTACTGAAATTGCGAGGCTACTGTAGGCCGCGATCAGGTTTTCCCCTGCGTAGCCATCAGAACTGCTGTTGAACGTAAGGCTCGCGCTGCCGTCTTCGCCTACGTCAAGAGTCCCGACTCGCAGGAATGCCGATTGATCTTCGTTGGCGAGCCATACGGCGTACTCTTTGCCATCGTCGGGAGCCGTTGCCCCCATCAAGCTGACTTCAAGGCCGTCGCTCATGCCGGCATCGTCAAATGCTGTCGCAGAGCCCTCTCCCAGTCCATGTCCATCGGACAGAACTGCGGTTGCGGGTATCGACAGCAGCAGCAAGAGAGCCAAGACTAGTAAGAAATTAGACCTGAGCATACTGAGTGACTCCCCTCCTTCGGATTTGAGGATAATTACTTAATGATTGTTGGATTATATCGATCCGTTTCACACCGTGATACCCTACCATAAGGCGCAAGCCAAGCATAGGGCCTGATTGACGATCTTTTAAGACAAATCCTAAAGTTCGCCGCTCAGGACACTCACGCCGGTAGGGTCTATACTGCCCCCTCTGGGTTCGATCGTTATGCCTGCGGCATCGAACTCCCAGAATGGAGCCACCGGTATAATAACAGTCTGACCGTATCCAGTCGAGTCCACCGTGAACCATCCCGCGCTGTGCATCAGGCTGCCTTGGATCAGCCAAACCTGGTACACCATCCCTCGCGGAAGAGGGGGCAGATCGACCACCAGGAGGAGAGCCCTGTCGGACGTGTGAGACGCCACCAGCATGCCGCGGGCCGACTCGCCGGGACCTGTCCCAAGGAGCATATTCACTGACGCGCCGGGCGACGAGGACATCAGTAAAGCCTCGTTGCGAGAGGACAGCCCTTCGCCTTCGAGGGCCGTTGCGGGCTGTTCAGGGGAGATCTCAGTCAGCCTGTCGTAGAACCACACGCCACCGAGAATTAGGGCAATGACAAGGCCCACCAACCCCAGTCTGCCGGATTGGGCCGAGAGACTTCTCAGGACCTCTTCACCGTAACCGGACCAGCGTTCGATCAGCCGGGTGGACTCCTCCTCTGACGCTATGCGCCCGAACAGGCGGTCCTTCACATGGGCTGGTGCAGTGCGCTGGGGTACGGAGCGGGCAAGCCTGGATACTGTCTCCCCATCGCCCTCAAGCAGCAGACTGCATGAGGTGCAGGACTCCAGGTGTAACTTGACGCGGGCCGCGTGGGCTTCGTCGATCTCTCCTAGTAGATACGACCGGAATAACTCACTTGTCGCATCACATTCCGTGCTCGGCTGACTCTCGGATCTGCGGTTCCAGGACATCTCTGAGCTTCTTTATCGCCAGTCGCATCCTGGTCTTGACAGTACCAAGTGGCTGATCGAGATGTGTCGATATCTCCGAATGAGTCAGCCCTCCGAAGTAAGCGAGAACCACAACTTCCCGCTGCTCTGGCCTGAGTGTGGTGAGCGCGTCCTTGAGGCGACTCCCCTCGAATTGGGCCATCGCATATTCAGTGGGGTCGTCCCCCCGCGATTCAGTAGCCCTGTTGGAGAGGTCCACGCCATGCCGGATCCTATTGTAGTGTCTCTTGCGCTTGCGCAGTTCGTCAATTGTACGGTTGTGCGCGATGCTGAACAGCCAGCTCGTAACGCTCCCTCGCGGAGCCTTGTAGCTGTTCGCCCTTCTCCATATATTGAAGAAGGTGTCCTGCGCCACCTCTTCAGCCGCCCCGGCGTCTCTCAGCATGTGCATTGCGAGAGAGTACACCGGACCGGAGTACTTCGTGTACAGCGCTTCGAGGGCTGCCCGATCTCTTGAGCAGATCCCCTCTATCAGCTGCCGGTCGTCTGCGTTTTCGTAATCCATGGCTGACACCATGAGAGCGGGCCTCCGATGCGGCCGCTCACCTTCCATTACGCTTGAGTTCGAGTCCTAGATTGCATACCTGTCGCATATCGGGACGGCGTGGAGGCAAATTGCACCACTTCCTGTCACTTGGCGTGGGCATCTTCCGTCTGTTCTAATTGCCTTGACTGGTCCCATTGGACGGTCCTTACCGTCATACAACGCCTCAATGCTCAAATCGGTTAGCGACCTGGATTCCATAAATACCAACTTAACATTTACAGGGTTAGATGCAGGAATCCTCTGTCGAGGTGCGGCTGCTTTGGGTATGACGCTTGAGCATCCCCAGGTCCGCATGTTCCAGAAGTACTATCACGCGCTGCTGGAATGGAACTCCAGGATGAACCTGACGGCTGTGACCGGGTGGGAGCAGGTGCAGCTACGTCACTTTCTGGACTCGCTGTCACTCTCAGCCGTCATCGAGACGTACAAGCTGGAAGAGTGCCGGTTCATCGATGTTGGAAGCGGGGCCGGACTTCCCGGCATCCCGATCAAGATTGCATTTCCGGGCATGACTGGCACACTGCTGGATGCCACAAGCAAGAAGGTGCGGTTCCTGAGTCACATTGTCGACACATTGCCGCTGACCGGCCTGGAAGCCCGTCATGGACGTGCCGAGGAGTTCGCGCGCCTGCCGGATCTGCGTGAGCAGTTCGACCTCGTCGTCTCCCGGGCTGTTGCGCCCACATCTGCACTGGTCGAGCTGACCCTGCCCTTCTGCCGTCCCGGAGGCTACGTCGCGCTCCACAAGACCTCGAACGCGACAGACGAAATAGAAGAGGCCGGCTACGCAATCAACACTCTTGGAGGTGAGATCAGGGACACCATCAAGGTTGACCTGGGCGATACAGACTCCGAGCGACTGCTGCTTGTAATCGCCAAGGTTGGCCCTACTCCCGAAGGCTACCCGCGGCGTTCCGGCATGCCTTCCAAGCGTCCGCTCTCCAACCAGTGATGTATTCCACCCCTTCCTTAGAGGACAGTTAGCCAGAACAGATGCCTCGGCTCAAATCACAGCGTCCCCAGGTGGGATCGATCAGACGCCGTGTCTTCTCGTGGCCAACGCTCCTTTCGTACGGGGTCGCGATTGCGCTCATCGGACTCCTGGCTGCCAGGTTCGATCTCGACTGGGGCGAGACGTGGCAGAGCATCCGGTCCATCAATCCCTGGCTGTACGGGCTTGCGATCATCGCCTACTACGTGAGTTTCGTGTTCAGGGGAGCGCGGTGGCGGATTCTCGCCCGCAACGCCGAGTCCCGCCGACCTGAGATGACCAGACTGCCATCGACGTCAGCGACGTCAGTACTCATAATCATCGGCTGGTTCGTCAACTCGGTAGCCTGGCTCCGACTTGGCGACGCTTACCGGGCGTATGCGTACTCCGAAGACTCAGGCGCCTCGTTCTCGTGGACCCTTGGCACCCTCCTCGCGGAGAGACTCCTGGACATGGTCACCGTCGCCGTGCTGATCGTGGTCAGCGTGCTGCTGCTCACCATCACCAGCGGCCTTGCCATCTCGGGGTACCTCGTGCTCGCTGCGCCGCTCATGACTGTGCTGATCGTACTGGTCGTCATCGGCATGCGATTCTACGGGAGACGGCTTGCCCGGCTCCTGCCTGCGAGGTTCGAAGAGGCTTACGACCGCTTTCACCAGGGGACCCTTGGGAGCCTGGACCATCTGCCCACAGTGTTCTCCCTCGGACTTGTCGGATGGCTGCTCGAGATGGCAAGGCTGTACCTCGTCGTACAGGCGCTGGATATCGACGTCGGACTGGCGCTGATACCGGTCGTCGCGCTCGGCCACGCCATCCTTAGTACTGTCCCAACTCCTGGAGGCGTGGGAGCAGTGGAACCTGGAGTCACCGGGCTATTCCTCCTTGAACTGAGCCGCCCGGACGCGGTCGCGGCCACCATAACCGACAGGTCGATAACCTACTTCAGCATCGTGCTCATCGGCGGCCTGCTCTTCCTGGCAAGACAGCTAATTCGCATCAGAAAAAGGAGCAGGGAGGACTCTCACGTACCATCGAGTCCAGGAACCTGAAATGAGCTACTCCTGCACTGTTTCCCACTGAACCGGGCCACGTACAACCCACACGTTTCATTTCATGTATTTTTTGGCTTGACTTGATTCAATAATGCGCGTAGACTCCGCGCTTAGAGACATTCCTAAGGGGGGACAGAAATGGTTGCTTCACCGGTTCATCATGTTGTAAGGCGCCCGGGCAGATTGCACGGCCATCCGGACTACGACATTCCAGTGGCAGAGGCCCTGGTCACTGTACCGGGTATTCGAAAGAATGATGAGGATGTCTCGTTCTATACGAGAGTCGATCCTCTCGAGTCACAGAACATCGAAAAGGCGGCTGACCGCGAGTGGGTATGGACCGTCTATACACCAGAGGTCTACCACTACCGCGAGGAGCACGACAAGGTTAACCAGCCTCTGGTCGACGCTGCTTCGATTTCCGGCGATATCGAGCCAACCGGCACCCCTGACCTTAGTAGGGACCATACGGACGAAATCCGCCTCAAGGCCCGCGAGCTCGGCTTCGGCGAGGTTGGATTCACCAGGTACGACCGCCACTACGCCTACCAGAGCAAGCGAAGCTGGATCAAGTATGAGCACGCAATCTGCCTGGCCCTGGAGCAGGACTACTGGCAGACCCAGACCATCCCAAGCCTGGACGCCGAGTTCGCGCACTTCGGCACCTATGAGATTGAGGGTGCGCTGGGCATCGAGCTAGCGGCACACATACGAGAGCTTGGCTTCCACGCTCAGATCCACAGCCCGAATGACAACAGCGCGGCGTACATCCCGATGTTCGTGGCAGCAGGCCTCGGCCAGTTGGGCGCCAATGGACAGCTTCTGTCGCCGCACTTCGGCTCACGCGCCCGGCTCATGATCATCACGACCGACGCGCCCGTCACGTACGACGAGCCGATCGACTACGGAATCCACCAGTTGTGCCAGGAGTGCCAGGTCTGCGTCAACCGCTGCCCGGGCAGAGCCCTGGTCAAGGAGAAGGTCTGGTGGCGCGGCGTTGAAAAGAACAAGCTGATCTACGATCGCTGCCGCCCGGTCATGGCCACCTACGAAGGCTGCGCAGTCTGCATGAAGGTCTGCCCGGTCCAGCGCTATGGCCTCAAGCCAGTGATGGAGCACTACGTCGAGACCGACGGCGAGATCCTCGGCAAGGGCACTGACAACCTCGAGGGCTACGAGCTCCGGGACAAGGGCTACTTCGGCCCAGGCAAGCTGCCCAAGTTCGAGCGCATGTTCTTCGACTTCCCGCACGGCAAGAAGGACGAGTGGCTCTTCCTCCAGTTCAAGGAGAAGATCCAGGAGAACAACTTCAAGGCCTCCTCCGAGGACGTGACGGACTTCGTGTCCGAGCTCCAGGAGATCCTGGAAGGCGGCGAGACCACGCGAGGCGACGAGTAGTAACGTCTGCTCCAGCCAGTCCGCACTGAATTAGCACACTGAAAGCGCAAACGGGGTCAGATCCTGTTTAGGGAACTGGCCCCGTTTGGTCTGTCGCAATACCCCCTATTCGACGAGGTAACAAATGCCCGCCTTCAGAAAAGAACATATCGACGCCCTATTCGGCGAAATAGAGGACAACTACAAGGATAGGCCCGAGCGTGAGCAGCTTCACCGCGACGCTCACCTGGCGATCGCCCTCCACGACGCGGGGCGTGACATCCCGGCAGAGATCGATGACCGGGTTGTGACCCTGGTAGCAAAGCACAAGCCCTCCGACTAGACCCCACGCTCTCTTCCCAGGAGACCCGGGAGGGTCAGCATCGAACCGACGGACACTTAGTGCCGCTCGTTGCCGAGGGCAAGTGAGTAGTCTCCGTCCCATAGCCTTCAATCTTGCGAGATCAACGCCGCCGGGTTAACATTCTGACCTACGGGACGGTGTCTAACGTCCTGTACACTCTACTCATCGCGAGGGCGCATCATGAGCAACGTCGTACTCGTTGTCGATATGGTCGTGGGCTTCATGGAGCCAGGCCATAACCTTTACTGCGGCGATGAGGCTAGAGAGATCATTCCCAGAATTCAGCAGCTGATCGAACACGAGCAGGATGCCGGCGCAGAGGTAATCTTCATCTGCGATACGCACGACCCGGACGACCTCGAGTTCGAGATGTTCCCCGTCCACTGCGTGCGCGGTACCGAGGAAGCCGAAGTCATCCCCGAGCTCCGAGGGTACGACGGCTCCATCTTGCAGAAGCGCCGGTACAGCGCCTTCTTCGAGACAGACCTGGAGCAGCGACTCGCAGACCTCAATCCGGACAAGATCATCGTCTGCGGAGTGTGTACCGACATCTGCGTTATGCACACCGCCTCGGACGCCAGAAACCGCGACTACGTCGTGGAAGTGCCAACTGACTGCGTTGCCAGCTTCGATCCAGAGGCCCACGCTTACGCTATGACCCACATGGAGAAGATTCTCGGCGCCAGGCTGGTGAGTCCCGCATCTGCGGGATAGCGCCGGTCCGCCTTCGAAACACCAGATGGTAAACATCAACACCACCTCCACTCCGTTCGAGATTCGCCCCTCCGTTCGCGTCGGCGAGACTGCCGACGTCTACCTGCAGCGCACCCTCACCATTCTCAGAAACGAGAATGTAAACCCCACAGTCACCATGGAGATGTTCCCCGCGCGCGGCGGGATACTCTGCGGCATAGACGAAGTGCTGCTGCTGCTGGAGGAGGTGCTGCCCGATACCGGCGTCGAAGTGTGGTCCCTCGAGGAAGGTGAGCACATCGAGGCAGGCGAGGTGGTGCTTCGCGTGAGGGCGCCGTACAGTTCATTCGGCCTGTACGAGACCTCCATCTGCGGTATTCTCGCCTCCTGCACGGCATGGGCAACAGCCTCTCGCGAGTGCGTGGATGCCGCTGGTGGGGCGGTGGACGGCATTCCGGTGGTGGCAATGTCCGCCCGGCACGTCCATCCGAACATCGCCGCGAACATAGATTACTCTGCTGTCAGAGGCGGCTGTACTTCCTGCTCGACAATAATGGGCGCCCGAATGGCTGGGGTCACCCCCGAGGGCGATATGCCGCACTCCCTCCCGCTGCTGCTGGGAGACTCGGTCCGCGCAATTCGCTCGTTCGACCGCTACCTGCCGCAGGGCGTACCCCGGGTTGCGCTTGTCGATACGTTCAAAGACGAGGCCGAGGAGGCTCTCAACGTCGCCCAGGCGCTGCGCGACCGTCTCCGGGGAATCCGGCTAGACACACCCGCCGAGCGAGGAGGTGTGTCGATAGAGCTCGTGAAGGAAGTCCGCGCGAGACTGGACCAGGCTGGGCTCAGGCATGTCGAGATCGTCGTGAGCGGCGGGTTCACACCAGAGCGCATCAGGGACTTTGTCTCTGCATCCACGCCCGTCGACCGGTTTATCGTCGGTTCGTATATCTCAGACGCCCCGCCGAACAACTTCACCGCGGACATTCACGAGATAGACGGCAGACCCGTAGCCAAGCGTGGACGCATCCCGGGTGTGACCGCGAATCCGCGCCTGGACCGCAGACTCTAGCTTCAGGGTAGACCTGCTGCCTCAGAGGGTGTCTGCTCCGGGTCGTCGTAAGCGCATCTGATCTCGACAACCCTGCGCGTGTCGTCCGTAATCTTGGCCCAGTCAGCTATCCTCCAACCGACGACCCACGCCACTTCGTCCGAAGCGTTTACCACTACAGGAAGTCTGTCCCGCCACCGCGCGGGAACGTAGGCGTCCTTCATGAATTCGGCCAGGCGCTTCTCCGAGGTCATGCCAAGTGGCCGGAAGATATCTCCCCGCCGCCGGGTGCGCACGTACAGCTCGGGCCCCAGCGCGTCAGCGTCAAACCTCTCCAGCAATCTGAGCCCGAGTCCGTCGGGGAGACTTGAGGCGATATCCAGACCGTCCACCAACCGGACTGACACTTTCCACGCCCCCGAAGTCACATCGCCAGGGACACTGAGCCTTACCTTGGAGTGCTCAACTCCGGGCAGCAGCCCAGCCTGACCTTCTCCTGCGATGAGATATGCCCGGTCGTGGTCCACCTCAAGCGTCACCTGTCCAGGCAGACGGGTCATCTTGCCCGCTGGCCCAGCCATCAGGCGGACCATCTCCTCCATGTGAGCGAACTCCAGGTCAGACGCGTCGCCTGCAACAGTCTCTACCGCTCGCCTCAGCAGATGCCTCTGCACGGCTGGGTGCAGTCCCGCAAATTCTGGGCGGTCGAGTGTAAGTCCCATGCTGCCTGGCGTGAGTACGGCAGCGGCCGCCCTATCTACAGCCTGGGCTATGAAGTCGAGGTCATGCGAGACCGACTCGGCCAACCTCCCCAGGGAGACCGCAATCGCGGGATTGTAAGACCTCATCTGGGGCAGCAGGCCCAGTCTGATCCGGTTGCGTGTCATGTCTTCGGACAGGTTCGACTCATCGAGTCGTGGCGACAGTCCGTTTTCGAAGCAGTATGCAACCGTATCCACCTTCGGGACCCTGAGCAGCGGCCTGAATACAGTTATAGGAACACCATCGATTGCCCTTCTATGAATTGCCGTCATCGCCCTGAGTCCAGCGAGGCCGCTTCCCCTGAGGACGTGCATGAGCACAGTCTCTGCCTGATCATCCAGGTTGTGTCCAACCGCAACGGCATCTGCCTCGACCTGCCCGGAGACACGCGCAAGGAATTTGTACCTAACCTGCCTGGCAGCATCTTCGACAGAGAGCCGGTGCTTCTTCCTGTACTGGGCGACATCCGCCTTCTCTGAGTACAGGGGGACTCGAAACTCGTCCATGGCTTGACGGACGAACTCTGCGTCCGCCGCCGATTCGGCGGGACGAAGGCCGTGGTCGAGGTGAGCCGCGTATAGGCGAATGCCCAGATCGTCACGGAGCTGAGCGAGTGCATGGACCAGCGCGAGCGAGTCCGGCCCGCCGGAGACGGCAGCAAGAATCGTAGCGCCACCTGGCAGGTGCCTCTGGATCCCCCGGCGAATTTCAGAGCGAACTCTGCGACTGGCAGGCCCAAGGTCCTTGGCGTTGCTTTCGCTCTTCACTCCTCGCACCCGCCCCTACGATCTCACTAATCTAATCTTCGCAGGTGTCCGGTCTCGTTGACTGACACCTGCACGGTGCGCTCAGAGCTCACGAGGAGCCGGGTGATTGACCCCAGGTCCACCCTCAGCCTGCGGAAGTTGTTCGGGGGCATCCCCAACGCGGTGCAGAGGATCATCTGGATCGTAAAGTTGTGAGTGACCGCTACGACCGTCTCGTCAGCGTGAACGTCGGCTAACCTCGCGACGGTCTCCCACGCGCGTTCACTTACGATCTCCAGGCTCTCGCCTCCCGGCATGAGTGTGCTGTAAGCATCCTCGTCCCAGGACCGCATCACGTCAGGGAATCGCTCCCTGAGCTGCCGACCAGTCAGCCCCTCGAACTCGCCGACATCCATCTCGATCAGGCCATGCTCTGTGACGACCTCGATACCAGTCCGGCTGGATATCGCGTCAGCAGTCTGAACGGCCCGTCTGAGCGGGCTGGCGTAGAGGGCGAAAGGCTTCTCCTCATCCAACGCCCGCGCCGCGGCCTCTGCCTGCTTTAGTCCACGTTCATTTAGAGGAGACTGACTGACACCCTGGATCTTGCCGAGCCTGTTCGTTTCGGTCTCACCGTGTCTGACTAGAATTAGGTCCAATCTCCGCCTCTTCCGAAGCCGTCGCAGGCTTGGTAACGCTGATCTCTTCGATCTTCAGGTCCAGCATCTCCAGTATCTCAAACTTCAGGTCACCGTACTCGAACTGGTCTCCCTCATCAGGTATGTGGCCGAGGACGTCGAGAACGAATCCCGCCAGCGTCTCGTACTCACCATCCGGCAGCTCGATCCCAATTTCCTGGTTCACTTCCTCAATGTCCATTCCACCCTCGACGTGGAAGGTGTACTCATCGATCGCCTTGTACTCGTCCTCGGGCGATTCGCCCTCCTCGCCAACAGGCCCCACCACGACCTCGAGCAGCCTCTTGAGAGTCACCAGTCCGGCCACGCCTCCGAACTCGTCGATTATCAGCGCCATCTGGTTGCCGGTGGTCCGCAACTCATCGAACAGTTCGGAAATGCGCTTGGTCTCAGGCACGAAGTAGGCGTCCCTGATCGCGTCCGTGACCACGTCTTCAAGCTCCAAGCCCTTCTGCGATATGTGCCGCAGTACGTCCTTCAGGGAGATCACACCAACCACGTTGTCCGGGGACTCACGGTAAACGGGGAACCTGGTGTGCGAGAATCCAGAATAGGTATCCAGGAACTCCCGCAGCGTACTACCCTGCCGGACCGCAACCATCTCAGTCCTGGGAGTCATCACCTCCCTGACCTGCCTGTCGCCAAACTGGAATACATTCTCCAGCATTTCGGCCTCGGCCGTCTCGAACTCGCCCTCCGCCTCACCTATGTCGATCAGCGTGCGGAACTCACCCTCAGTAATTACAGGCTGGTTACCGGAACCACCCAGCAGCGAGTTGACCCCACGAGAAATCCACTGGAGAAGTATGACGAAAGGCCACAGCAGGTACTCCGTCCACTTCAGGGGATACGAGTAGAGGAACGAGACCTGTTCCGCCTTTCGCACTGCCACCGACTTCGGAATGATCTCACCAAGAATGACGAGCACTGTCGTGCTGAACACCGTGGCGGCCAGGAGGGCAACTTCCTCGTTGCCCTCACCCGCATAGGCGACGAAAGTGACTGTAACCAGTGCAGCCAGGGCCGTGTTGACGACATTGTTCCCCAACAGAATCGTCGCCAGGAGCCTCTCGGGGTTGCCGATCATGTCCGCGACCCTCTTGGCGCCGGGGACCCCTTCGCTCACAAGGTGGGCAATTCTCGTACGCTGTACGGACAGAAACGCCGCCTCAGAGCTTGAAAAGAAACCTGACAGTACCAGGAAGATTCCGACAAGAACGAGATATAAGAACCCTTCATCCTGCATGACTGCAATCCCCCAATTTCGCGACGGTCAAACCGGTCTTTCGCCGACGGACAGTAAGGAACAAGTGCCAGTAGCTTAAGTGGCCTCTAACGATACAGATAGAGGCGCCATCGAGAAAGGTCTGTGTGGTGAAGAACTGCCCTTTAGCCAAAAGGGGTGCTGCATCTGCTTGTAGAACAGGATGGCAAGCCGGTCATTCGTCCGACAGTTGACTACAGGCCGCCCTGTGCTCCTGCCACAGTTCCGAAACGGCCTTGCGTGCGACCGACCCGGTGTAGCCTCGACGTTGCAGGTGCTGCCCGAGTCTGCGGTGGAACTGCTCGTAGTCGTTCCCGACAAGACGCCGGGCAAACTTCGCCGCCGCCATCCGCGCCGTCTCCTCATCGTCCAGTTCAAGCACCGCCTCATCTGCGACTGACCGGGATACGCCCTTGGCTGTCAGCTCCCTGACCAGCGCTCGGGCACTGCGCGGACTTTTTCTCGTCCTGCTGCCAGACCATAAGCGCGCGAAGGCCTCGTCATCGACGAGGCCCTGATCCTTGAGGCGGTCGACCGCCCTGTCGACGACGTCTTCCTCAAAGCGTTCCGCGAGTCTCTCCCTCAGCTCCCATTCGGTGCGCTGACGGTACGAGATGAGATTGAGCGCTCGCCCCAGCGCCTTTCGCAGAGGCTTGTCGTCAGTCATGGCGATGTCCAGTCCGGCGGTCGGAGTGACGACCGCCGGAACTTGAACCTGTCCCTACTCCTGCTCGTTGCTGACCAGCACCACGAGATCGCTGCCGTCTCCTCCGCCGCCATTTACGCTGACTTCAGAGACGGCCTGCCCTGTAATCAGCGCCTCCAGGCGGCCGGCCATCTCGGGGTCCTCTTTGAGGAACTGCTTGCAGTTCTCCCTGCCCTGACCCAGCCTGATGTCACCGAACGAGTAGAACGAACCGCTCTTCTTGAGGAAGCCCTTCTCGGTGCCGAGCTCCAGCAGCTCGCCCTCCTTGCTGATCCCCTCATTGAACATGATGTCGATCTCAGCGGTCTTGAACGGAGGGGCCACCTTGTTCTTGACGACCCGCACCCGCACCCGGTTGCCGACGAATTCGCTGGACTGCTTGATCGACTCGATGCGCCGGAGGTCCAGCCTGACGGAGCTGTAGAACTTGAGCGCCCTGCCGCCCGGAGTCGTCTCAGGACTGCCCCATATCACTCCGACCTTCTCGCGTATCTGGTTGATGAAGATGACAGCAGTATCGGACCGGCTGATTGCCGACGTCAGCTTGCGCAACGCCTGCGACATCAGCCGCGCCTGGAGACCGACATGTGTGTCGCCCATGTCCCCGTCTATCTCGGCCTTGGGGACCAGGGCCGCGACGCTGTCCACGACGATCACGTCCACCGCGCTACTGCGTACTAGGTACTCACAGATCTCCAGAGCCTGTTCGGCACTGTCGGGCTGTGACAGGAGAAGATCATCCAGATTGACCCCACACCGCCCGGAGTATCCTGGATCGAGCGCATGCTCCGCGTCTATGTAGGCCGCGGTCCCGCCCAGTTTCTGTGCCTCAGCCATGATGTGATACGACAGGGTGGACTTCCCGGAAGACTCCGCCCCGTAGATCTCGGTGACCCTGCCTCGGGGCACTCCGCCCACGCCCAGGGCCTCGTCCAGCACGAGGGACCCGGTCGAGATGGCTTCGATCTGCGCAGCCCCACTGTCCTCTCCCAGCCTCATGACCGTACCCTTGCCAAAGTGCCGGTCGATCTGCCCCAATGCGACTTCCAGTGCCTCGCGCTTCTTCTTGTCCATCTATGCTCTCTCCATACTGTCCTGGCGGGCTCTCCGAACCAGCTCATGCTCGATTCATTGTTACGAAACGAGCATAACACAGCGCTTCCTGCTTGTAAATACATTTGTTCTAATGTTTTGGAGAATTAACCCGCACGCGCTGAGTGCTTCCTCTCCCCTCCCTTCCGGTCGGAATGTCGCCCCGTGCTACAATTAATCGTCATTTCGCATCTATCAGTCAGGCTCCACTTCCAGCATGACCGGACAGCACAGCAACCGAAGTCGCCCGTATAGCCGCGTCGTCGTCAAGGCCGGTACGGCCCTGATCACCAGCGGCTCGGACGCGTTGGACCCGGCCGTTATGGCTGACCTGGTAACGCAAATCGCCCGGCTCAGGCAGGGTGGATGCCAGATGCTGCTCGTCTCCTCAGGAGCGGTCGCGGCGGGCAGGCACACCATTGGCGGGTCCAACGGTTACGGCGGCCTCAACATGAAGCAGCTGCTGGCAGCAATCGGACAGAGCCGCGTAATGAGCGCGTACGAGCGTCTCTTCGGCGAGCACGGTGTTCACGTCGCCCAGGCGCTGCTGACCGGCAGGGACATAAACGACCGCGAGGGCTACCTCAACATACGCAACACTCTGCTGGGACTCCTGGACCTCGGAATAGTGCCGATAATCAATGAGAACGACGTCGTGGCCGTTGACGAGTTGAGCGGCGCGATGTTCGGCGACAACGATATGCTCTCCGCAATGGTCGCTAACATCGTAGATGCCGACCTGCTAATCATGCTCGGGCGCGTTGACGGCCTGTTCACTTCCGATCCCAACCTTGATCCCACTGCCCAGCCCATACCGGTTGTAACCTCGTTCACGGACGAGATCGAAGCCCTCGGAGGGCCTTCGGCAGACACACGCGGACGCGGCGGGATGTCGACAAAGCTGGAGGCCGCCAAGCTGGCCACCGCCTCAGGGGTCGACACAATTGTCGCCGGCGGAAGACAGCCGGATATCATTCACAGGCTGGTCCGCGGGGAGTCCGTGGGCACGTTCTTCCCTACCAGCGCGACTCGCATGGAGAGTCGAAAGCGGTACCTGCTCAGCCAGATGCGCGACTCCGATGTGGTAGTCGTGGACAGCGGAGCGGCGAGAGCGCTGCTGCACCGAAACAGCTCCCTGCTGGCGGCAGGCGTCGTCGAATCGCTGGGAGATTTCGACCGCGGCGACGTGGTCATGGTGCTGGACACAGAGCGTCACCAGGTCGCCTGCGGGATTGCAAACTACAGCGCTCGAGACATCAGGAGCATAAGGCGGCTGAGGTCGGACCGGATCGAGCCGACGCTCGGGCACTACTTCGGGGACGAGGTCCTCCACAGAGACAATATCGTCCTTCTGAATCAGACCGCCAACGTGGAGACAGCGAGTTCCGGCTAGCCGGACTCGCCAACTGGAGTTGACCGATGCAGACCACAGTCGATGAGCTCACGAACAAGGGCAAGATGGCCCGGACCGCCGCCCGCCAACTCGCAAAGGTCGGCGGAGCCGTCAGGACTCAGGCGCTGCTGAACATTGCCGAGCGTCTCGAATCGAGTCGCGACGAGATTCTGGCGGCCAACGAGCGCGATCTCGAAAACGGCAAGGCCAAGGGACTGGAACCGTACTACCTCGACCGCATGATGCTCGACCCAGAGCGGCTGGCTGCCATAGCCGACGACGTGCGAAGCGTGGCCGCGCTCCCCGACCCCGTCGGCGAATCAATAGAAATGAAAACTATGCCCAACGGCCTCAACGTTGGCCGACGGCGAGTACCCCTCGGCGTCGTGGGCGTCATCTACGAGAGCAGACCCAACGTTACGGCAGATATCTCGTCGCTCTGCCTGAAGTCAGGCAACGCCGTCATACTCAGGGGCGGCAGCGACACCATCAACTCGAACACCGCGCTGGCCGAGGTTATCCGTGAGGCCATCGCCGACGCAGGCGCGCCCCCCGACGCCGTGCAGCTGTTCAAGTCCACAGACCGCGAGCTGGTGGGCAGAATGCTCAGCGCTGACGAGTACATAGACCTGCTGATTCCCAGGGGAGGGCAGGACCTCATTAACCGCGTGGCCAGGGAGGCCACAATGCCGGCGATCACCGGTGGAGTGGGAGTCTGCCACACGTACGTGGACCGCGAGGCCAACATCGATATGGCCGTAGACATCGTCTTCAACGCCAAGGTACAGCGGTACTCCGTCTGTAACGCCATGGACACAGTGATCGTCCACTCCGGGGCGGCGCCCGCGTTCCTGCCCATCATGTCCCGCAGATTCGCTGAGGCAGGCGTGGAGATGCGCTGCGACATGCGCGCACTGAGCCTCGTGGGCCCGACCAACGGCACCCGAGGCGGCGGTCCAAGCGTTAAGCCCGCTACTGAAGACGACTGGACCACGGAGTTCCTCGACCTGATCGCCGGCGTCAAGATAGTTGACTCGCTGGACGAGGCGCTTGAGCACATCGAGACACACGGCTCGGGCCACTCGGACGCGATCGTTACCG
This sequence comes from Dehalococcoidia bacterium, assembly GCA_965232905.1. GTDB lineage: Bacteria > Chloroflexota > Dehalococcoidia > Lucifugimonadales > UBA1123 > VXRN01. The sequence goes on along the minus strand of OZ247432.1, from coordinate 3,078,618 downwards.
AAGACTATTCAGCGGCCATGCGCTTTGTGGACGAGGTAGATTCCAGCGCGGTGTTCGTCAACTGCTCTACCCGATTCAACGACGGTGGACAGTTCGGGCTCGGCGCAGAGGTCGCCATCAGCACCGGCAAGTTCCACGCTCGCGGCCCCATGGGTCTGCGCGAGCTCACATCCTACAAGTGGACGGTACTTGGCTCCGGTCAGGTCCGCTCCTGACGTACCTCTATCGAATAACTGCCCCCTCTCCCTCGATGGGAGAGTTCCGGAGTGAGGGTGATGGCCCGATATAACTTCCAGCGAGAGACCCGCACGCCGTTCTCGGAGTGCTACATAGTCATGCATGACGACAACGTCGTGGGAAGGCTCGACATGCACTTCGCCGACCCCGTTGTGCACGCTACCCTCAACGTCGAGGAGGCAATAACCAGCGACGGCGTGCAGGACATCATCGACGACATCGAGGCTGAACTGCTGGACGCCGTTGGCGTACACCGGCAGGAGATCATCATCCACGTGCACCAGGGCAGGGACCTCGGCGTCTACAGCACAAGCGACTTCGAGGGCACCAACGGCGGCGGCATAAGGTTCAACTAAAGGAGCGGGGTCTAAGAACCGCACCTACGTCGGAGTCTGCTCTTCCTGGGCCATGGGCGAGAGTTGCGAGATCTCCATCACGCGCAGTACGCCCGCGCGTGTCAGCAGTCCTACCGGCCTGTCGTCTTCCATAACAACCGCCTGCTGGATGTTCCTGTCTGCCAGGAGCTTCAGCCCCTGTTCCAGCGGGTCACCCGGCGCGAGCGTGATCGTGTCGTCAGACCTGGTCATGGCCTCTGACACCCACTTCGTCTCCCACTCCTCCGTAGGAACGTCCCGAACGTCGCTCACGGTAATCAGACCGTAGAACGTATCCCCCAGCATGACGAGATAAGCACGCTGCATCTCGGCCACGATGTACTCATCGACGAGTCGACGCAAAGAGATACCGGGAGGCACGATCCGGAGCTGCCTGTCCATTGCGTCGCCGACGGTTCGGCCCGACACCACAAGCCGCTCCGGGGTGCCCTGGCGCACCGAGGACGCGGTGGACTGTATGAACCACCCGATGAACATCAGCCAGATGCCCGTGACCAGGCTGTTGGTGAAGATGGCGACCACCCCGACTCCGATCAGTCCGAAGCCAAGCGCAGACCCTGTCAGGCTGGCAACCCGCGTCGCGCGCTCCTGGCTCTGCGTGGCCTTCCACACCAGCGACCTGAGCACCCTGCCCCCGTCCAGCGGGAACGCGGGGATCAGGTTGAACACCCCAATGAGCAGGTTCACGAACATCAGGTACTGCGTCAGCGCCGCTACCGGGCTGTCGGAGCCTCTCAGGTTCAGGTATAGCAGACCGAAGAAACTTGCGAGACCCAGGCTTGCGATCGGACCGACCACAGACACCCAGAACTCCTCGCTGGCGCTCCGCGATTCGCCGTCGATCTGCGAGAAGCCGCCAAGGAAGAACAGGGTGATGCTCTCAACACGAAGCCCGCGCCGGATCGCCTCCAGCGAGTGGCTCAGTTCGTGAATCAGCACGCAGATGAACAGCAGCGCGCTGCCGACGATGCCTACCACCCAATACTGCGTCGGGCTCCACTCATACCGGCTGGGCAGCCAGGACGATGCCAGCGACCACGCTATTAACGCGAAGATGAACACCCACGAGAAGTGGACCTGGATTCTCACTCCAAACAGCCTGCCTAGGCCGAAAGTACCTGACACAATGTCTCTCCATTTGATTGGAGACGCGTGGGCATCAGCCGCACGGTCAGGATCCATGGTACGCAGGGGGCAGGTGAGCGTCAAACGAGGTCTAGTTCGTCGAGTCGCCCTCAGATAAACAGCCAGCCGGTGGCGGCCCTTGTGAGTTCGGCCCTGAAGTCAGGATGGGCTATCGCTATCAGCGCCTCAGCTCGCTCACGGTGGTTCTTGCCCAGCAGTCGGGCCACCCCGTACTCGGTCACGACTGTGTCAGACCAGAAGTGCGGCATCGTTACGATCTCGCCGGACTCGAACCTCGGGACTATCCGAGAGACAGCGCCATTGAGCGCAGTCGAGTACAGCAGAGTAATCGCGCGTCCACCCTTCGAGTACAACGCACCAAGGTGCGCATCCGGCTGACCACCGATGCCGTTGTACATCTGACCGCCGAATATGCTCTCGGACGCTATCTGCCCCCGAAGGTCCACCGACAGGGCGTTATTGATTCCCACCTGCATGTGGTTCTGAGCAATCACAGTCGGATTGAGCACGTAGTGTGGCGAGTACAGTTCGAAGACAGGATTGTCGTCGATGATGGCCAGGTCTTCCTCGCTGCCGCCTGTCCACGACGTCGCGACAGCGCGACCCTTGTGGATGGTCTTGCGCGAGCCGTTGATGACACCCGCCCCGACGAGCTGGGCAACTCCCGGCACGGTCAGCTCAGAGTGCAGTCCGAGATCTACCTTGTCGTCAAATACTCCCAGCCTTGGCATATACGAAGACGGAGTGCCCACGCCGACCTGAATCGTCGCGCCGTCGGGGATGAGACCCTTCAGGTTCTCTGCGATGGCCCTGGTCTCAGCAGAAGGGTCGTCGATACCAAGCTGCCGCTTCAGCCGGTCAAGATCGATGGTCGCAAATAGAGGCTCCATCGGAGCAAGCCGGTTCGGGTTGGCCTTCTCGATGATCTCCTCAAGCGCCGTGCGGCGTTCGTCCGGCAGGTCGGAGACCGATTTCACCAGCGACTCGCGGCTCACGCCGGAAGCGTCCGCCTCCACCATCCTGTCGATGTCATCCATCGGCATGAAGGCGTCGCCATACGTGCGGATCAGCGAAGGGTTCACCTCAGCGGCCACCTTGCGAGCCCTCTGGGCGAAGCTGCGCTTGTACCAGGCCTGCGGCCCGAATGTGATCTGCCCCTGCCGGTTGGGAGGAGACACCACCACCAGGGCGACGTCGATCGGCTTGGATTCGTCGGGCCTCTCGTCCACAGCCTTGAATGTCAGAGAGAACGCGAGTGGCGAGTATGGAGCACGGCCTTCGTTCTCGAAGGGCCTGCCATAAGGTCCGATGAAGTTCTCGATGTCGACCTTCCAGCCCGCTTCCAGGAAAGGCTCCAGGTCGAACTGCGGCACCGAAACCGACAGCGTCGCGCCCTTGACCTCATGCGCCCGCGCTGCGAGCGCCTTCATCAGTGTCATGGGCTGCTCGGAGAGAGGGACAACGACACGGTCGCCGTCCTCGACAATCGAGACGGCCTCTTCAGGAGAGCCGATCTTGCTTCTGTAGTCGTCCTGCCAGGTCATGGTGAGCAGGTCTCCTGCCGGGTCCCTTCCTGTCTACTGATAGACCGAGCTGCCTGCACCACCGCCCGCCGCGATGACCTCCCCGGCAATCGAGATAGATCTGGGGGACGCAAGGAAGGTCACAACGTACCCGACCTCAGTGGCATCCACCATCCGGCCGATGTCGTTGCCCAGGGGCCCGCTGGCCGCCTCTTCGGACGTGCGCTCAGTGATGGTCGCACCCGGATGGACAAGATTGACGTTGATGCCGTCTGGTCCGAGCTGATTGGACAGCGTCTTGGTCAGGTGGACTAGAGCCGCGTTTCTAAGTCCACTGTAGGTACCCGCATTCCTGGCCGCAAGCCCTCCGATGTTAATAATCCGACCCCAACCCTGGGCCTGCATATGAGGCGCAGCCGCCTTGGCACATCGAAAGTAGCCGACAACCTTGGTGTTGATGTCGGACAGCAGATCGCCGTCGTCAGACTCAGGCAGCGGCCCCAGCACGAGGCCTCCTGGCGCAGCCGCGTTGTTGACCAGGATGTCGAGCCCTCCCAGCTCATCGACAGCCTGCTGGACCATCGCATTCACGGACTCGGTGCTAGTCGTGTCGGCGACGATGGGGACGATCTTCCGCCCGGTCTCAGCAGCCAGCTCCTGCGCCGCCTCTTCGAGAACGTCCTGTCTCCTGGCGCAGATGACGACGTCGACGCCCTCCCTGGCCAGCTCCCGAGCCGTCGACTTGCCGATGCCGACACTTCCACCAGTGACAATCGCCCGCCTGCCGTTCAGGTCAAGTTCCATGGAATCGCTCCTGTTCTTACCGTCGTCACCTTGATTCCAGGTGACAGTGTTCATTCACAGTGAATCTGCTTCGTTTTCGGCAGCGATCAGATCGTCGGCTGCTGCCAGCCGCCGAGCGCGGACTCCAGCAGCGCGGCGAGCGCGAGCGACACGTCCTCGCGCCACGGTCGGGCGATCACCTGGACGCCTATCGGCAGGCCTTCAGGAGAGGTGCCGGCTCGGACGACTGTTCCCGGCCATCCGGTGAGGTTATAGGGACCCGTATAGAACGAGTTACGGCTGCTGTCCGCGAAGGTCTCGCCGTGAGGTGGCGCTGGCATCGCCGCTGTCGGGCAGATGATCGCGTCGTAACCCTGGATGAACCCGAGCATGTCGCTCCTGTACTGGTCCAGCTCCTCAAGCGCCTGGGTGAACTCCTCTGTGGGGATCGCCACGGCGTCAGCGAATCGGGACCTCAGGAACGGCGACTTCTCAGTCGTGCCCGCCTTGGCCAGCAGCCGCTGAGTCCAAGCGCGGCCATCTCCGCCTCCTATCCTGCCGGTCAGTTCTGTAACGCGGCTCAGAGGCTCAGGTATATCTTCCTCAACAGAGGCGACCACGTCGGACACCACCTTGATTGCGGATTCCACCGCGTCAACCGTCTCCTGGGTTGGCGCCTTGAACCCGTCCACTCCTGTGTAGAAGGCCACTCGCAGCGAGCCGAGGTCAACGTCAGCAGGGTCTCCCAGCGGCATGGGAACGATTGCGGGGTCCTCCCAGTCCGGACCCGAGATGATCGGGAGCGTGAGCACCAGGTCCTCGACGTAACGCGCCATCGGACCGTTCTGCGTGTAGGCGTCCGTTGCACCCATCCCGTACGGCACGGCATGACCTGTTCGTGGGACTCGACCTGAGTTCGGCTTGATGCCCGCAATGCCATTGAAGTGCGAAGGCAGCCGGATGCTGCCGCCCGTGTCGCTGCCAATATCAAACGCCGACCCGCCCGAGGCAACTATCGCCCCTGCTCCACCACTGGAGCCGCCCGGAGTGCGATCGAGGCCATACGGGTTATTGGTTCGACCATAGACCAGGTTGTCCGTCTCACCAGCGAGAGTGAACTCCGGCGTGTTTGTCTTTCCAAGCAGGATAGCGCCCGCTCCCCGCAGCCGGGCCGCGACGGTCGAGTCGCGTTCAGGCACAGTCGTCCGCCGTCCAAGTGTGGCGTACGTGGTGACCACGCCCTCGGTATCCAGCGAGTCCTTCAGCGTCATCGGAACGCCGTGCAGCGGGCCCTTCGATTCGCCACGCGCCAGCGCAGCGTCCGCCTCGCGAGCCTCTTCCAGCGCGCGGTCGGCACACAGCTTGACCACCGCGTTAAGCCTGTCATTGACCTCATCAATGCGGTCCAGGTGTGCTTGTACGACCTCGACTGCCGACACTTCCCTGTCCTGGATTGCCTGGGCAATAGACTTCGCCGATTGGTAGATGATGTCAGCCATCGCTGTCCCTCGATATGTCAGGATTCAGGCCCAAACACCACCAGGGCCTGTGACGGCTAACCTATCACAAGTCGAAGTCTCGCGCTAAAGTCCGAGCCGAGAGGGGTATGCCAGGCATCAGCACCAACCAACAGGTCCCCTCTCCCTCAGGGAGAGGGTTAGGGTGAGGGTGAGGGTGAATCCTCGGCCCTCCAAGCCAAGCCCGCGCTAAAGTCCGGGCCTGACATACCCACCGAGCTCCGACTCCAGCACTGCCGCGAGTGCCAGCGCAACATCCTCCCGCCAGGGCCGCGATATAACCTGCACCCCAATGGGAAGACCTTCTGCCGAAGAGCCACACCTGACGACTGCTCCCGGCCAACCGGTCAGGTTATACGGATGCGTGTAGTAGGCGTTGCGGTTCTCCTCCGAGTAGGTCTCTCCGTGCGGCAGCGCGGCAAAAGCGGCGGTGGGACAGATGATGACGTCGTAGCTCCTCATGAATCCCAGCATTTCGCTTCGGTACTCGTCCAGCTCCTCCAGCGCACGGGTGAACTCTTCGGTGGAGATGGAAACTGCCTGGTCGCGTATCGCCCGAATGTACGGCGACAACTCGGTGGTGCCAGCTCTTTGCAGAGTTCTGAGCATTACGGCGCGACCGTCAGCATCTCCTATCCGCTCATTCAGTTCAGGGACGCGGCTCACAGGCCCTGGCACGCTCTCCTCAACAGACTCCACGATGTCCGATACGGCCCCTACAGCGGCCTTCACAGCGTCAATGGTCTCCTGCGTTGGGGGGGTGAGCTCCGGTGCGCTGGTGTAGAACGCGACTCGCAGGCTGCCAACGTCAACATCCGCAGGGTCTCCCAGCAGCATGGGTATGATTGCGGGATCCTCCCAGTCCGGCCCAGAGATGATCGGAAGGGTGAGGACAAGGTCCTCGACGTAACGCGCCATAGGGCCATTCTGGGTGTACGAGTCCTCCGCACCAGCAGCATATGGGATGATATGACCAGTACGCGGCACTCGCCCGGAGTTTGGCTTGATGCCCGTGATGCCGCAGAAGTGCGCGGGCCCTCGGATGCTGCCTCCCGTGTCGCTGCCCATGTCGAACGGCGATCCTCCGGCGGCCACTATCGCCCCTGCTCCACCACTGGAGCCTCCCGGAGTCCGGTCTAGCGCGTACGGGTTATTGGTGCGTCCGTACACCAGGTTATCGGTCTCGCCGGCGAAAGTGATCTCAGGGGTGTTGGTCTTGCCCAGCAGGATCGCGCCTGCTGCCCGCAGCCGCGCCGCGACGGTCGAGTCGCGTTCAGGCACGAACGTCCGGCGACCGAGTGTTCCTCCAGTCGTTACCACGCCCTCAGTGTCGAGCGAGTCTTTCAGTGTCATCGGAACGCCGTGAAGTGGGCCCTTGGATTCGCCGCGCGCGAACGCAGCGTCGGCCTCTCTGGCATCTTCCAGGGCACGATCAGCACACAGCCTAACGACAGCGTTCAGCCTGTCGTTGACCTCGTCGATACGCTCCAGGTGCGCCTGAACGACCTCGACAGCCGAAACTTCCCCGTCCCGAATGGCCTGAGCTATGGACTTCGCGGATGCGTAGATTAGGTCGTCTAACATAGGCAGTAGGTCACTCCTATAGCTCCGGCCTGACGTAGCCTCCGAGCGCCGACTCCAGCACCGCAGCGAGCGCAACCGCTACGTCCTCGCGCCATGGCCTGCACATCACCTGCACGCTGATGGGCAGTCCTTCCGGCGAAGTACCCACTCGCACAACTGCGCCGGGCCATCCGGTCGTGTTGTACGCGCTCGTGTAGAAGTTCGCAGGATTCGCCTCGGACGTGAGCGTCTCTCCGTGCTGCAGCGCGGGCCATGGGCGTACGGGAGACAGTATGGCGTCGTAGTTCTCCATGAACCAAAGCATCTTACTGCGGAAGGCGTCCATGTCCTCCAGAAGAGCAGTGTACTCCGCTGCCGAAATTGGCTCAGCGTTCAGGAATCGACTCATCACTGGGTGGACCTGCTTCGTCCCTGCCTTGTCGACCAGCCTGCGCACACCTGCGCCACCATCCGCCACAAGGACGCTGGTGACGTTAGAACTTCCGCTCGGAGTGATAGCGGATGGAAGGTCCTCGACCACCTCAGCTCCTGACTCGGCTATCGCCTCGGCAGCCGATCTTACAGAGGCCTCCACCTCGGCAGTCGGGGATACGGTCCCGTTATCGGTGTAAAACGCGACTCTCAGACCACCAACATCGATGGACGCCGGATCGTTGAGAGGCACAGGGTGGATGAACGGGTCGATCCCGTCAGGCCCTGCGATAGTCGAGAACCCGAGCCACAGGTCTTCGACATAACGCGCCATTGGACCGATCGTCGTCAGCGAGTCCATACCTCCAAGCCCCCACGGGACGATATGCCCGGTGCGCGGGACCCTGCCCGACGTGGGCTTGAGACCCGCAAGGCCGCAGAATGCCGACGGCACCCGTATGCTGCCGCCCGTGTCCGTGCCCAGGTCCATCGCTGAGCCGCCAGCCGCGATGATCGCTCCCGCCCCGCCGCTGCTGCCACCGGGAGTCCGGCTCACGTCGTAAGGGTTGTTGGTCTGTCCGTAGACGAGGTTGTCCGTCTCGAACGAGAGCGTGAATTCCGGCGTGTTGGTCTTGCCTAGGACGATTGCACCCGCCGCGCGCATCCGCGCGACGGCAGTCGCGTCAGCGTCCGGCACAAAGTCTTTACGGCCCAGGGTTCCACCTGTCGAGACAATGCCCTCTGTATCGTGGGAGTCCTTGATGGTGATCGGCACACCATGCAAGGCACCCATTGACTCCCCACGTGCAAGGACCTCATCAGCAGCCTTCGCCTCCGCAATCGCACGGTCGCCAGCGAGTTTCACGACGGCGTTGAGCTTGGGGTTCACCTCGTCGATGCGCCGCAGGTGCGCCTCGACCACCTCGACGGCAGACACCTCTCCGGCCTGAATGGCCCTCGCAATTGACGTCGCGGATGAAAACAGCAGATCTTCTGAGGTCGTCACGTTGTTAACCTCCGTGTCTTACACCACATCCAGCGCCATCATGTCCTGGAAGGACTCGCGCCTGCGGATGACTCGTGCCTCGCCCTCACTGGCGACGACGATTGCCGGTCTGCCGTTGAGGTTGTAGTTGCTCGCCATCGACGGTGCGTACGCCCCGGACGACGGTATCGCGATCACGTCCCCGGACTCCAGGATGGGCATCTCGATGTCGCGCACTAGGATGTCGCCGGACTCGCAGTACTTGCCCGCGAGCGTCACGACCTCGGAGACATTGTCCGACATTCTCGACGCCACCACCGCCTCGTACTCTGAGTCGTAGAGCGCGGGCCTGATGTTGTCGCCCATTCCGCCGTCGAGCGAGACATACTTGCGCACGGTGGGGATGTCCTTGATCGCCCCGACAGTGTAAAGCGCGACCCCTGCCCTGCCGACAATTGCACGCCCAGGCTCGATTATCAGTTTGGGCTCGCCAAAGCCCAGATCAGCACACCGCTGCTTGTACATGGATGTGATCGCCTCGGCGTACTCGTCAACAGATGGCGGGAGCTGCTCCATCACGTACCCTATGGCGAATCCGCCACCTGGGCTGAACTCGCGCATGTTCAATCCCTCGCCTATGAACGGTGCGAGGTAGGTCAGTACCCGGTCGATGGCGACTGAGTACGGCTCCAGCTCGAAGATCGGCGAGCCAAGGTGGAAGTGAAGCCCGACCAGGTCGAGGTTGGAGGCCTCGATCGACTGCCGGATGGCGACTGCCGAGTCGCCGGTCTCTATCGAGAAGCCGAACTTGCTGTCCAGTATGCCGGTCGTCGTCGCGACGTGCGTATGAGGGTCGACGCTCGGAGACAGTCTGAGCAGGATGTCCTGTGTGACGCCTCGCGACTTTGCGATGTCGTTCAGCAGCCGGAGTTCGTAGAAGCTGTCAACCACGATTCTGCCGCAGCCGACGTCCAGTGCATACTCAAGCTCGTCGGGTGTCTTGTTGTTGCCGTGGAAGTAGACCCTGCTCAGGTCGACTCCCGCAGCTACGGCCACTGCGAGCTCTCCTCCTGACACGACGTCGAGTCCGAGACCCTCTTCGTCCACTACCCTGGCAATCCCAGCGTTTACGAACGCCTTGGACGCGTACAGCACCTGTGTGTCCGCATACCGGTTGCTGAAGCTCTGGACGAAGTCGCGGCACATACCGCGCAGCGTTACCTCGTCGAAGACAAGCAGCGGCGTACCGAACTCGCCGGCCAGATCGACCGTGTCGCACCCCCCAATGGTCAGGTGGTCCTGCGGATTAACATCGGCTGAATATGGGAAGAGTTCTCTGTTGTCGAAAGGCATCTTGATTCGGGCTCCTGGGTCTGTAGCAAGTGTCGTTGGTATCGAAGCGTCAGCGCGAACCGGCTAGCGAAAACAGTATCGCACACCATGCCTGCACGATGACACGCGGTTCGATTGCGGGAATAGTGTTAGCATGTACCTCAAGAGTTCTAGAATCCCAACTAGCCGTGCAGAGAAGGCCGCCGGTCTTGGCGGCCTTCTCTGTGTATGAAACAGGTCTAATTGGAAGGGTGCGAATGGAATGATATTAGAGAAAACTGACGAAAATTTCGGAGCGCCGGTCGGCGCTGCCAGGCGAGAGGTGGAAACTAACGAATATGCGCGTCTGAAGCGGCTCGTTCGAGACGCTGGGCTGTTGGAAAAGGACCCAAGACGTTACGCCGCCAAGTTCACTGTGAACCTGAGCCTGCTGGCACTGAGTTTCGCGATACTCATGCTTGTGGACGGCGTATGGCCACAAATCCTGAACGCGGCCTTTATGGCCTTCGTCGTCGTGCAGTTGAGCTTTACCGGCCACGATCTGGGCCATAAGCAGGTGTTCCGGTCGAGCCGCAACAACGATATTGTCGGCCTGTTCGTGAGCTTCCTGGTCGGCATCAACCGCTCCTGGTGGGTTGATAAGCATAACGAGCACCACAGCAATCCCAACGACCTGGACATGGACCCCGACATCGAGATCCCGGTGGTAGCATTTTCGGAAGACCAGGCTCGCAACAAGAGAGGCGTTCCCCGGCTGATCGTCAGACACCAGGCCTTTCTCTTCTATGCGCTGGTCTGCTTTGAGGGCATCGTTCTCAAGTACTCGGGTATCAGGTACATGCTCACAAACAGGCTGAGATTCCCCATCGCAGAGACGATAGCGATGGCTGGACACATCGGTGTCTATACCTGCCTCGTGTTCCTGTCGTTGCCGTTCTGGCAGGGGTTGATGTTCATCGCAGTCAATCAGGTGCTTATAGGGCTTTACATCGGCTCGACATTTGCCCCCAACCACAAGGGCATGCTGATGCTCGATGGGAATACCAAGCTCGATTTTCTAAGGAGGCAGGTGCTTACATCGAGGAATGTAAAGGCGAGTCCTGTAAATGACGTCCTGTACGGTGGGTTGAACTACCAGATCGAGCACCACCTGTTCCCGAGCATGCCCCGGCACCAGTTGAAGGAAGCGCAGAAGATCATCAGACCCTTCTGCGGGCAGAATTCGATCTCGTACTACGAAACCGGAGTGATTCAGTCTCAACGAGAGATACTCCAGTACCTGCACCACGTCAGCGCACCCTTGCGTGCGTGAGGTCCCAGATACCCCGGTAGTCCGCCTGCCCAACTTCCCTCGACTTTGGGCAGGCCTCTCTCCCAGGGAGAAGCATGGGACGAGGCCGAAAACTTGCCCCGCATCCCCAACCAAAATCCCCCTCTCCCGGGGGAGAGGGCTGGGGTGAGGGCGAAAACCCCGCCCGCCAAACTTACACAGTTTCACCCGCAACTGCTGAGATTGACGCGCTCCCCCTGCGTGACTACCATGGAGTTAGGCTCGTGGGGGAGCCGCCGAGTCCGCGCAAGGGCCGAGCCCACCTCAGACCACTGAACAACTAACACTCTTTTCCGCCCGATCCAGCGGACGTTGGGCGACAGGAAAGGAGTGCCTATGCCCTCTCCCTCTCTACCCGCGCGTCCGAGTCTTGAGCAGCTCAGGAATCGCGCCAAAGACCTCCTGAAGGCGTATCGAGACCGCCAGCCCGCCACACTTGCACGTCTGCGTGCATCGCTGCCCCGCTACTCCCACCTGCCTGACGACGACCTTGGCGAGCTGTCCCTGTCGTTGCGTGACGCTCAACGGGTCATCGCCATCGAGCACGGGTTTCCGGACTGGCTGTCTCTGCGTACACACATCGAACGAAATGAGAGGAACATCATGATTGAGATGACAGTCGATCACGTCAGAGTAAACATCCCCGGAAACCAGCGGGTTGTGGTGCTGAAAGCCAAAGAGATAAACAGGTACCTGCCAATCTGGATTGGGCAATCTGAAGGAGACGCCATAGCCCTTACGCTCCAGGGCCAGAGACCGACTCGCCCCATGACACACGACCTGACCGATTCGATCATTCGTGGTCTGGGAGCCACAATTGAACGAGTCGTCGTGAGCGAGATGCGGGATGACACCTTCATCTCGTATTTGACAGTAAAGTCCAACGGCACGACCTTCGAGACCGACTCCAGGCCAAGTGACGCAATTGCCCTTGCCGTGCGCAGTGGTGCTCAGGTCCTCGTGGCACCTGAAGTGCTGGAAAGCGCCGGGATCGATTTCGATCCTGAGACCGGCGAGCCGACATCTTCGAGCAGGGTGTGGCCGGAGTTCTCAGTCCTGGCAGTCGAAGTATCTGGGCGCCACAATCCGCCTCATAGCTGAAATCCCCTGGCTTAGTTATAGCCAACACCCGCAAGTCCCACAGGGGCGCGAAGTGGTGTAATATCCAGCGATGGTCTCGTTCATCACAAGAGCGCCCCGATCTCGCAGAACGCTGCTCTTCGGGTCCACCATGCACGTGTGGAGCGACCTGTTCTTCGCGCTGCTCGTGCCCCTGCTGCCTCTCATAAAGGAGGACATGGGGCTGTCGTTCACTCAGGTGGGAATGCTGAGGTCGGTCTTCAGCGGCGCGACTGCGATCCTACAGGTACCGGCTGGACTGCTCGCTGAGTCGGCTGGCGAGTTCTGGATGCTGATCCTGGGGAACGTGTGGGTGTCGGCAGGACTGGTCGCGATGGCGATGGCCCCGGTTTTCCTGGTACTCCTCCTTGTCTCGGGCATCTGCGGACTCGGGGGTGGCACGCAGCATCCCCTCGCCTCCAGCATGGTATCTCGCGCCTACGACGACAGGGGACGCGCGACTGCCGTGGGCACCGTCAACTTTGCAGGGGACCTCGGTAAGATGCTCGCGCCGCTTGTTGCGGGTCTATTCGCCATAAGGTTCGGGTGGCGAGAGACCTTCCTGATCGTCGGACTGGCGGGGTTCGTCTTCATGATCGCCTCCATGTTCACGCGCCGCGCCGTGGATATCGGCAAACCGCCTGCTCGCGTCGCTGCTACCCATGAGTCTGAATCCGAGGAAGAAACCGGGGCCCGAATGGCTGGCTTCATCACCCTGAGCGGCGTCGGAGTGCTTGACTCGGCCGTTCGCACGTCCGCGCTTGTCTTCCTGCCGTTCGTGATGGATGACAAGGGCATGGGTCCCGGACAGATCAGCGCGATGCTCTTCCTTCTGTTCGGCGGCGGAGCAATAGGCAAGTTCGTCTGCGGCTGGCTCGGCGACCGCATGAACACCATCAGCCTGATCTGGGCGACCAAGGGACTGACCGCGCTGCTCCTTGTCGTCTCACTCGCCACGCCGGTGCTGCTTTTGGCACCGCTGATGGTGCTCATAGGCATCGGTCTCAACGGAACGTCGTCGGTGCTGTACGCAACTGTCGCCGATCTCGTGCCGCCGGACCGCCGCGCGAGGTTCTACGGCTTCTTCTACACCACAAATGAGATTGGCACCGTGGCCGCGCCGCTGGCATACGGGATCGTGGCCGACATCTTCAGCCTTGGCACAACGATGATAGTGATGGGCGTCGCTACCGCAGCCATTCTGCCCGCGAGCCTGACCCTTCGACGACACCTCAAGGATGTCTCCTTCTAGCAACTGAATCTCGTGAAATTCATGGCCCCGGCGATGTTGCCATTCTGACCCGAAATGCAGCATCCTAATAGCCGAACTGCCTCGAGGATGATGTAGCCGCAATGAGCCTAGAAGAAGACCTCGCTCATCACTCCCCAACGCGCGATTCGGCGTTGACTATAGGCGTGTTCGACGGTGTCCACCGAGGACACCGGCACCTCATTGGCGCCCTCGTCGAACAGGCACGAAAATCCGGCCTCCTGGCCGGGGTAGTTACGTTCAGGAACCACCCGATTTCCGTCCTGAGACCCGGCACTCGCGTGCGACTCCTGACTAACGTTTCCGAGAGGGCCCGCCTGTTAAAGGACCTGGGCGTAGACTTCGTAGCGGCCGTCGAATTCGACCCCGCACTCGCACGTCTGTCCTCTCAGGACTTCCTGAGCGTTCTCGTCCGAGAATTGAGGATGCGAAGGCTAGTGGTCGGCCCCGACTTCGCGATGGGACGCGACCGCGACGGGAGCGTGGAGACCCTTCCTGCAATTGCCTCCGAGCTTGGTACCGAGTTCAATGCAGTCGATCTGGTCACAGACCCGTCCGGCATCGTTAAGAGCACCGCTATCAGGAAGAAGATCGCGGACGGTGAAGTGTCCATGGCAGCGAACCTACTTGGGCGCAACTTCTCGCTAACAGGAACGGTGGGCAGCGGTATGAGGCGCGGACGCGATATGGGCTTCCCAACCGCCAACCTGGAGGTGGACACCGGCCTCATCGTCCCAGCCGACGGCATCTACGCCACATGGGCGCACCTGGAGTCCGGCACGCACATGGCCGCGACCAGCATTGGCCTCCGGCCAACCTTCGACGACGGCGAACACCGCACCATCGAGGCGTTCCTGCTGGACTTCTCAGAGGACATCTACGACCAGCCACTTCGCCTTGAGTTCGTCAAGCGACTTCGAGGTGAAGAAAGGTACGACACCGTCGAAGCGCTCATGGAGCAAATAGACAGGGACGTCCAGGATACAAGGTCCGCGCTGTCCTGAATCAACAGCCGGGCTGCGCGCCAAACCGTCATGAATCCGGCTTCCTGAAGTTCAATTCCAGTCCCGCATATTCCGGGGATATTGACTCAAATTTGTCACAAAAAGTGGTTGTTAATTTTCTTAAACTAATCATATAATCTGGGCAAGTTGGCCCCCAGACACCTTGCACAGGGGGATGTGCAAGCGACCCGGAGAATCCCGACTCGACCGGCCATTGTGCCGCTAATCGGGGCGGACCGGAGGGATGTGACGACATCGCGTCAGGGCTACGAGGAATCATTTACGGAAGGACTCTTCCATGCAAGCCTACTGCCTCAAGTGCCGTGCCCATACAGACATAAACGACGCCGAGCAGGTAACCCTCAAGAACGGTCGACCTGCGACCCGTGGCAAGTGCTCCGTCTGCACCGCTACCGTCTTCAGAATCGGTAGGGCCAGCTAGGGTATCCACAATCGCCAGCGGCCATCAAAGGCCTTGAATTGGGGGTAAAACAGGGGATTCGCCCACCGGAACCACAAAGTTAGCAGAAGCCAGTATTCCGCCATCTAAAAGTGACGGACGGAGTACTTGTGAGCAACTCGTGTCCGGTGCGCCACCCTGAACTCTTCCCAGTTTCGCTGCGCGACATCTTCTGGATTCGTAGCTTCTTCCCGGATGGCTAGACCACGAATAGAGCTCTTGCTCGAGCTTATGGATCGAGCGTTCTCTGGATTCGAACACTCCCTGCTGAATAACCTCGGCACGGTTGAAGCCGATTCATGGAGCAAAGTTCCAGACGGCGGCAAGCGCTCGATCCAGGAGATCACTCAGCACGTTGGCATGTTCAAGTTCATGTATGCCAACCACGCCTTCAGGGGCGGGGATCTCGACTACTCGGACGACCCGGCAACGCCTCCGCCTGAGCGACTTGCTACCGTCGGCGACGCCGTCGAATGGCTCCGTGAGGGCCACGCCTACCTGACCGACGGGATTCGCGAACTCGACGACGACCGCGAGTTGGAGGTCGAACGCAGGGCCCACTGGGGAGGCCTGCTCCCCACCTACCACATCGTCGTGACGATACTGGAGCACGACCTCTACCACTCGGGCGAGATCAACCGCACTCGCGCGCTGCTCCAGGACGACGATGCGTGGTTCGTTCCCGATCCTTCCTGAGATGATTTGACTGTCGCACACCACGCTGATAATCTCGCGCTGAACGCCTGAGCCCAGCTTCACAGGCTGGTCGCGTTCCAACCAGCCATCAGGCAAGCACAGCATCTCACCATGGAGGTTTTTCAGCATGTGGAACCAGTTCAACACCGGCGACTATGAAGGCATGATCGCCGAGACGGTCACGATCAGCGGCTACAACGGCGACAGGACCAACGCATACTTCGCCCGGCCCCTTGGGGCGGGTTCGTATCCATCCATCGTACTTATCCACCACCTGCCCGGCTGGGACGAGCTGTACAGGGAAATTGCCCGACGGTTCGCGCACCAGGGGTACGTCGTCGCCTGTCCCGACCTGTTCGCACGATTTGGTCAGGGCACGCCGGACGACATCGCATCGGCTGCACGCGCGCAGGGCGGTGTGTCTGACGACAGCGTGCTGGCAGACGCGGAGGGTGCCGCAGGCTTCCTGAACTCCCTGCCCTACACCAACGGCAAGGTCGGCATCATCGGAAGCTGCTCGGGCGGACGCCACTCCTACATGGTGGCCTGCCGGTCCAACGCCTTCGATGCCGTAGTAGACCTGTGGGGAGGCCGAGTGGTCATGGCGGCAGACACGCTGACGCCTCAGCAGCCGGTCGCTCCCATAGACCTCACGCCCGACCTTTCGACTCCTCTTCTCGGCATATTCGGAAACGACGACGCGTCTCCTTCGCCTGAAGAGGTCGATCAGCACGAAGAGGCGCTGAAGGCCAACGGCAAGGACTACGAGTTCCACCGGTACGACGGTGCTGGCCACGGCTTCTGGTACCACGACCGGGCCATCTACAGGCCGGAGCAGACCATGGATTCGTTCGCCAAGGTGCTCGACTTCTTCGAGAAGAACCTCGGCTAGGATCCAGTAAGCAACGGGGGCGGCATCTACTGCGTCGCCCCTCCCCCTCCATTGCCTCGGCGTCGCGGCGGCGGCGTCATGATCGTCAGCACCGCCCCGAATGTCATCAGGGCCACACCCGCCCACCACGCCGGGTCGTACGAGCCTGTGATGTCTCGAACATATCCTGCGGCCGGCGCGCCAAGTCCTCCCACAACCAGGTTGATCGGGTTGACGATCCCCCTTATGGCGCCGACGCTCTCCCTGCCGAAGTAGTCGGCCCAGATGAAGTTCTGAAGGAACATCATCCCGCCGATTCCCAGCCCGAACACCGCCATTGACAAGGCCATAATGGGCACGTTGTACGCCCAGATCGTCATGACGCTCGCGGCCGCCAGCATCAGGAAGCCGATCGCGCCGAGGAACCTTGCGGGCACTCGCTTGACCAGCATCCCGAACACGAACGTCGCTGCCCCCGCGCAGACCGCATCGAACGCGGTGGCGAACGAGACCAGGGTCGGGTCCAGCCCACGGTCCATGAACGCCGCGATCCTGTGCAGCGCAACCGTGCCGCTCGCAAGCTGCACCGCGCTGAACACGATCACAAGACGCCAGAGGGTGGTGGTACGCACCGCGTCATGAAGCGTCCAGGACACCTCCGACTCGGCGGAACGAGCCGCCATGGGCCCAGCGGCCGCTCCGTCAACGTCTCCATCTTCGTCAGGAGCCCCCCCGTCGGGAAGCATGCCCATGTCCTCGGGCTGACGCCTGAGGAAGATAGCGCCCAACGGCACGATGACAGTCACCCCGATTATGGCGAGGATGATCCATGCCATCCTCCACCCAACCGCGTCGATGAGTATCTGTGTCAACGGGACGAACAGGAGCGCGCCAACAGGGATACCCAGAGACATATATGCCAGCGCTCGACCCCTGTCACGGACGAACCACTTGAGCACCGGTACCGACGTTATCAGCGCTCCGGGGCCGCTCATTCCCACGAATCCAATGAGCGCGAAAAGCACCACGAGGTGCCATGAATACTGCATGTTGGCGAGACCAATCATCGCCAGGCCGGTGACCAATGCCGCAATCGGGAGCATGGCGCGGGAGCCGAACCGGTCCAGCAGCGGACCTATGATCGGACTCGACAGCGCGCCCGCACCCTGCCGGGCCGTCTGGGCCCATCCAAATGCTGCGCGCCCGATGCCAAGCTCATCCCCCATCGGCTTGATAAACAGGCCGAAGTTAAGCGAACCCATCGCCATGCTCACGGCGCCCGACGCGCCCATGATGGCGACGATTACCCAGCCGTAGAAGAGCTTGGGGCGCTCCTCAGGGCTCGATTGAGGGTCGTCAGGCGATGGACGCTCGGCGACGCTCATCGGAGGGGGCTATTGGACTGAAAGTGCAACTCGGCGATCTAGCCTCTACCGATGAACGGCATCTGAGTCGCCATCACAGTCATGAACTGGACGTTGGCGTCCAGCGGCAGGTTGGCAATGTACACGACCGCGTCGGCGACGTGCTGGACGTTCATGGTGGGCTCGACCTTAACCTCGCCGTGGGCCTGGGGAACGCCCGAGCCCATGCGTTCGGTCATCGGAGTCGCTGCGTTTCCCACGTCCACCTGGCTGCAAGCGATGTTGTACTTGCGTCCATCCAGCGATGTCGCGCGCGTCATGCCGGTCACAGCGTGCTTGGTGGCCGTGTACGGTATCGAGTTCGGCCTCGGCACGTATGCCGACAGCGAACCGTTGTTGATGATCCGCCCGCCCATCGGGTCCTGGCTCTTCATGATGTGGAACGCTTCCTGTGTGCACAGGAACGTTCCGGTCAGGTTGGCATTCACGACCATCATCCACTGGTCATATGTGAGGTCCTCCAGCAGCACGGGTGGAGCGCCGGTCCCGGCGTTGTTGAACGTCACATCCAGCCTGCCGAACGCCTCCTTGGTCTTGGAGAAGAGGTTCTTTACCGAAGCTGGGTCTCCGACGTCAGTGGAGACGACGATTGTCCTCCCACCGTCGTCCCCGGCCTCGGCCACCGTCTCCTCAAGTGGCCCGACGCGGCGGCCCGCAAGCGCGACCGAGTATCCATCTGCCAGAAGCGCCAGCGCCGACGCCTTGCCTATTCCCGTACCCGCGCCCGTAACTAATGCAACCCTGCCGTTTGAACTCATAGTGCTGATCTCCTGAAGTCAGTGTAGTTGGCCCTATTCTACGTGAACCCAAGACTCGAACCAACCGGGAGACCGATTTCAGAGACTGTGTCAATCTGGTAGGTGCCTGCTCCCTACGGAGTCCAAAGTCCCCTCTCCCTCAGGGAGAGGGTTAGGGTGAGGGTGAAAACACTGCCTACCAAACTGCCACAGTCCCCCAGTCTTGGTAGGTATTACCCCTCCCTGTCCGTCCGTATCCTCAGCACAGTACCGGCGACTGCCAGCGACAGCGGAGCGAAACAGACGACCGTAAGGGAGAGGCCAAGATCGCCCGTGCGGTCCTGGAGTATTCCCGTAACAAGCGGCCCCATGAACGTGCCGAGCGCCGCAAGCGTCATCACGAGAGACGTGCCGATCGCCACCTCCCTCGGCCTGATTCCCGGGATGTAGAACGGCACCGAGCTCAGGATTGGCCAGAACCCCCAGCCGATCCCATTCAGCGCCGAGACAAGCAGCAGCAGTGGGATCGAGTCCACCCGAATCATCACAAAGTAAGTCACGGCCATGATTGCTCCGAGCAACTGGAGCACGTTCTTCCTGCGTGCCGCGTCCAGGTGCATGACCGCGAAACTTAGCCCGACTCCCGCCAGTCCTCCAACGAGGATGCCCAGCCCGAGTATCGCCCCCGTCCAGTTCAGCGAGACATCGCCGGTCGAAAGCATAAACGTGGGGTAGAAGTTCAGGAACGCCGACCACCCCATGGTCGCGCCGGTAAATCCCAGTCCGGCCAGCCAGAGGTCCTTGTACCTGAGAACACGCTTCAGAAGCTCGACCTGTCCGCCGCGTCTCTGTTGTGCTTCGGAGTCAGCCTCACGCTCCTGTCCGATTACCAGCCACAGCAGTATCAGCACTACGATTGAGGAGGCAAACGCCAGCAGCACCGTACGCCAGCTATCACCGAATGCGGTGAGAATGAACGGCGTGACAGCAAGTCCGCCTCCAACGACGAGTCCAAACAGCGCGTTATACACGCTGTTGATGACGATGAACTCCCTGGGCTCGAACCACTGGTGCATCAGCAGCGCTCGCGCAGGCTCCCTCGCCATTGTCGTGATCCCGAACCCAAAGCGTCCGACGAGCAGCACCAGGAAGGTAGGAGACCACGCCTGCACCGACATCAGAATCGCACCTGCCGCCAGGGTTACCGTGGTCAGGATCTTCGGCCTGAACTGTGAGGTCCACCAGCTCAACGGGAGCGCAAGAACTAGATTTCCGACGAACGCCGACGACCCCAGGATTCCCTGCTGCGTGGGACTGAGACTCAGGTCGGCGCTAATGGACGGCAGCAGCACGCCCACCGTGATCGCCATCATGAACGCGGCGACGCTCGCAACGAGCAGAACCCCCAGGATCGTCCACCTGTGTCCAAACACGCCCGGACGCTGCGTCATCTACGCTCCCTACTCCACCCGGAGGCTGTCTGCAAATATCTCGAATCCTTATAACACGGTTGAAGAACACGCTACAATTGCATCGGTCCGCCAGACTGGGGCAGACTACGTCAGTAAATCAAAACTATAGGAGTAACAGATGGACTTGGAACTTCAGGGCAAGAGAGCGCTCATCACGGGCGGCAGCAAGGGGATCGGCAAGGCAGTCGCGCTGGAACTGGCTCGAGAGGGCGCAGACGTAGCCATCGCGGCGCGTACTAAGGCCGACGTGGATGCGACAGCCGCTGAGATCGCGGCGCAGACAGGCCGGAAGGTCATCGGGATTCAGGCCGATACAACGAGCTGGGACGATGTCCAGAACATGGTCGACACCACAGTCGGGGAACTCGGCGGGGTGGACATCCTGGTCAACAGCGCGGCGATGGTCGGCGGCCAGGTGCGAGGCACACTGGAAGAGGCCCAGGAGAGTGACCTGATAGATGACCTCGACACCAAGGTCGTCGGGTACTTCAGGTGCATCAAGGCGGTCGTGCCCCACATGAAAGCACAGAAGTGGGGCCGGATCATCAGCATCGGCGGTGTGTCGGCGAGGCAGTCGACGATCTACGGCCTGCGCAACGCCGCGATCGTTCACCTGACCAAGACGCTGTCCGATCAGCTCGGCGGCGACGGCATCACGCTGAACGTCGTCCATCCCGGACTGACGCTCTCAGAGGTCATCGAAGACCGTCTCAACGCACAGGCCGAGAGCCAGGGAGTATCGCGCGACGAGGTCAACTCCACCGTCTCACAGAATGTGGCAATCGGCAGGCCCATAGACCCCAAGGAGCTCGCGTGGCTGTCGGTCTACCTCGCGTCCCCCAAGGCCGAGTGCATTACCGGAGAGTCGATAGCTGCAGGAGGCGGCGCCAAGGGCGGTGTGCACCAGTAATTGCCGACACTCATGGCCTGTGATAATCTGGTCGCCGGAATTAGCCTCAGTTCCACTTATGCTAGGGTGAACAGAGACTTATATGTATAACTTCAACTGCGTCATTCAAGAGGGTGTCATACCCGACGACCTCAGACCGCAACTGGCGTCCGGGTTGGCACGAGTTACAACGTCCATTCTGGGCGGCTCCCCGGATGACGTCGAGGTCGAGTTCACAGTCATGCCACACGGATACGCCTTCAGAGGCGGCGAGATCTCCACGACGTCAATGGTCAGGGGTACTATACCCCCCGGATGTGAGCAGGAGACTCGAGTACAGCTCATGCAGCAACTCAGCGACATGTGGATGGAGCTAACTGGATGCACCGTCGATGAGCTCGTAGTGTCGGCCCGCGACCGCGAGTAAACAGATAGATCCCAGACAAGGCCAGACCAGACAGGGAAAGGAAAGAAAATGCCGTACTATCGCTGCTATGTACCAGACGACTCGGTCCCATTCGAGAAGCGCAAGGAAGTCGCCAAGGCTTTCACTGACATCCACTGCGGATCAACTGGCGCACCGCGTGGCTTCGTTCACGTAGTCTTCCTGGACAGTGCTGAGTCCGACTATCCGACGCAGTACTACATAGACGGCGGCAACCGGGCTGGGCGTCCGGTGGAGGTCAGGGAGAAGCTCCTGTCCGACCTCAAGAGCGCGTTCGTCGATATCACCGGTATCTCGGCCGACCAGTTGGACGGCCGGATCACAGAGGGACGAGCGTCCTGGACGATGGAGGGCGGTCAGGTCCTGCCCGAGCCAGGAGAAGAGGGCCCGGAGTGGTACGAGCACGCCGCAGCCGACTAGCGTAGTTTTCGTCCAAAGAGAAGGGGGAGGCCGATGCTTGATCGGCCTCCCCCTTTTGCTTTGCTAGCCGTTTGGTCTAGAGCTGGTTCTGGACCTCTTCAACTGAGCTGTTGACCGCGCTGACTACGAAGTCAACTTCGTCCTTCGTGATCGTCAGAGGCGGAGCAATCGAGATGATGTCGCCGAAGCGTCCAAGCAGCCCGTTCTTCTCCATTATGGGCGTCAGCTTCTTGGCGAGCTGCGCATCTTCTGGGAAGCGCTCCTTGGTGTCGCGGTCCTTGACCAGTTCGACCGCCGCAAGCACACCCATGCCGCCGCGTACGTCTCCCACTATTGGGTGTTCGTACAGCGTCTGGAGCTGCTCATACAGGTAGTCGCCCATCTCGGCCGAGTTCTCTACCACGCCCTCGTTCTCCATGATCTCGAGGTTCGCGAGTCCCGCGGCGCAGGACGCCGGGTTGCCGCCGAACGTGATCAGGTGCCTTAGCATCTTCTCTTCGCCGAGGAAGTTGTCTGCCACGGCCTTGCTAGCAACAGCAGCGCCTATCGGCAGGTATCCGCTCGTGAGCGCCTTCGCGACGGTGAAAATGTCAGGCTTGACGCCCCAGTGTTCGGTGGCGAACATCTTGCCCGTGCGTCCGAAGCCGGTTATGACCTCGTCGCAGATCATGATCACGCCATACTTGTCGCAGATCTCCCGGATGCGCGGCCAGTAGCCGGGATCGGGCAGCATGATGCCGTTCGCCGCCGAGACAGGCTCGCCAATGAAGGCCGCGACCGTGTGAGCGCCCTCATGCTGGATGGTCCGCTCCAGCTCCTCGGCGCACTCCAGATCGGAGTGTGGTCCGCGGTAGCTGTTCGGGTTGGGGATGTGGATGTTCCCCGGCTGAAGGGGACCGTAGTCTCCTCCGCCAGCCGTACCGCTTCCCCCTAGTGCCATACATGCGTGTGTGGCTCCGTGGTACGAACCGCGCCGGCTGATGACCTTCCAGCGGGAGCTCTCGCCGTTGTTCTTGTGGTATGCCTTGGCGATCTTCAGGGCTGTCTCCACAGCCTCCGAACCGCCGCTGGTGAAGTAGACCCTGGACTCCTTGTCAGGAGCTAGGCTCGCGACCTTCCCGGCAAGCTTGACCGTAGCGGGGCTGACCGTGCCGCCTGGTGAGTAGCTCACGTCCTGCATCTGCTCGAAGACCGCGTCCGCAATCTCCTTGCGTCCGTGGCCGATGTTCTTGAGCCACATGCCAGATAGGGTATCGACCCAGCGATTGCCCTGGCCGTCCTCGACCCAAACTCCCTCGGCCTTCGTGGCCAGCTTGATGCCCGACTCTTCAGACATGTCACCGATCGGCCTGGAGTGGGGCCAGAAGTGGGCCTCGCCCAGCTGTTTTAGTTCTTCAATCTCTTCGCCGGTCAGTCTTCCCTCTTGCGCGACCATCCACTCTCTCCTTATACCCTGCTTACGATCCAAGTGAAACAGAATTAGCTTGCTGCTAAGTACCTACGGCAGTTGCCATACTAACATAAGCCCACAAGCCTCAACACAGGCCCTGAACTCAACTGAGGCAGACCCAATTTCCCGAGAAATAAAAAGCGACCGCCGCAGGTGGCGACGGTCGCTCTATCGACTAGACAGAGTGTGTCTTAGTCGTCGTACTGGGTGGTCTCGCTGTCGGCCCCGGTCAGGGAGATGTGCGAGAAGTCCTTGCCATCCTGCGCCCCGTGCCAGTGCTTCTCACCAGCAGGGATGAACGCGGTGTCGCCCTCAGAGATGCCGATCTCCTCAGACTCCGATGCGACGATTCCGTCTCCCTTGGTGACGAACAGTATCTGGTCTGACGTGTGGGAGTGATACTTGTTCTTCGCGCCGGCGTAGAAGTTGACCAGGCTGAAGTTGAAGTTCTGGCTCTTGCCTCCGGCTACCAGCGGCTGCCGCGACACAGGCCCCCCGTAGAAGAGAGGCGCGTTTGTCGCGTCGTCCTCAGGCACCGATCCGTTCTTGATGACTTCCACCATGTATCCAATATCCTCCTTGGCTAAAGATGGTTGCTATATCTGTCCCATCTGAAATTTCGAACTGTAGAGTCGAGGCTCAGCCTCGTCAGCCTCCCTTACCACTCCTGGAGACCAGGTATGTGGCACCGCGCAGGTAGATGCGTTCCAGTTCCTTAGGCCCTTTGTCTGTATTGACCAGCATCAGTACGCGGATACATCGCTCCTGGGCGCCGGGAACTTCCATCTCGTGATTGCACATCATCGCCACTTCAGTCCAGCCAAGCTCGACCCTGGCCGCGACTGCTGGAAATTCGGCATCGAGGTCCCTGGTTGTGCTGAATGTGAGTGATGCTATGTCGTCGACGCAAACGTCGTTGGCATCTACCAGCGCCTGCAGCAGCTCACGAGTGGCCTCGAGTATGGCCTCCCTGGTGTTATCGTCGGCGGTAGTCGCCCCTCGCAGTCCTCTGACAGTAGCCATCTAGTTGCCGCCCTCGACGTCGTTTCCTCTGAGAGCACGGATAAAGTTCCGTGCCGCGTCCACCTTACCTTCCGGTGGAGCGTTGTCCACTGCCTCAAGGAGCGCACTTCCAACCACTGCGCCGTCGGCGTAAGTCCCGATCTCTTCGACGTGCTCCGCTCTGGACACACCAAATCCGACAAGTATCGGCAGGTCGGTGTGTTGCCGGATGCGCTCGACAAGTCCAGCGGTCGCGCTTGAAAGCGTTCTCCTTGCGGACGTCACTCCGGTGAGGCTCACGCAGTATATAAACCCCCCTGCAGCTTTGCAAGCATCCTCAATCCGCTCGTCAGAGCTGGTCGGAGCGAGCAGCGGGATCAGGTGAATCCCATGACTCTCGCACATCTCCCCGAACTGCACAGCCTCCTCAGTGGGCATGTCCGGCACGATCATCCCGTCCAGTCCGGCGTCAGCGGCGTCATCGAGGAACTTCTCAGGGCCATACCTGAGGTAGGGATTGTAGTAACCCATGAAGACCAGCGGCGCATCGACGCCCGACGCCCGCAGCCGGCGGACAGAGGCCAGGCACTCCATGACCGTCACACCGTTCTGCAGCGCGCGGTAGCTCGTCATCTGGACCGTTGGACCGTCGGCCAGGGGATCGCTGAACGGGACTCCCAACTCCAGCATGTCGCCGCCCGACTCCAGGACCGTCCGGACAAGCTCCTCAGAGGTGGGCACGTCCGGGAAGCCAATCGTGACGAACGGCGCCAGTGCAGTCTCACCGGACTCCCGCAGCCTACCGAGAACAGTGTCGATTCGGTTCGCCATCTCCGCTTACCTCGTCTTTGCTAAGTATGGTCACATTACATCCAGCAGCATCAGCGCCGCCAGGTTCTGGAAGGCGTGAGCCGCGATCGGCACCCAGAGCGACTTTGTCACATGGTACGCCCATCCGAAGAGCAGACCGGCGACGAAGATCGGGATCATGGTTCTCACGTCGGCGTGTGCGACCGCAAACACCCCCGCGCTCACGATCAGCCCTGTCAGTACACCAAATCTCGTGGCCAGCCCGGCGAACAGAAACCCCCTGAAGAACAGCTCTTCGACAAATGGAATCATCAAGGCGGTCACAGCGATCGTCATAACCCTGAGCGCACCCTCGCCGAACATCTCCCGGGGAAGGTGCTCCGGCGTCAGCGACTCCACGCCAAGTGACGTAACAGCGAGCTCGTACAGGGCCGTGAACCCCATACTGCCGATCAGAATAACTGGAATCAGCAGGTATGCAGAGTAGTTCCTGGGAGGTCGGACTCCAAGCGCGGCCCATCCGCCCTCGGCGTACCTTCGTATTGCGAGCCGCCAGACGACCAGGAGGATCAACACCTCAGACGCCGCGGCCGCAAGTGTCACAACGGGTCCGAGATTCTCCCCGCCCGAAACTGCCAGCCCAAGCCCGATCAGGATCAGCGCGATTGACGTGAAGACCATCGCGACGATCGAGCCCAGCACGATGTCTCGCACTCTCCAGCGGACATCGTGGAACCCGTGTTCCGTCAATGCAGACTGCCTTGTTTGAGAGTCAGGTCTCGCCTGTGGCTGGTCTCTAGCTGTTCAGCCAGTCAACGTCCCCTTCAAGGTCTGCAGGATGCGACTTGGAGGCGAAGACCTCGTACTTGCCCTTTTCGGTGGCCAGATTGCCGTCGTCGCCGTGGCCAGGGAAGAAGTCGTTGATGTGGTCGAGTACGAACAGCCTGCTGCTGACGCTCTCGATCAGCTGTGCCAGCGCTTCCGGGCTGCGCGACCTGCCCGGTCCGCCCGGGAACAGAGTATCACCGGTGAACAGGTGAGGCCCGAACTCAAAGCACGTCGAGCCGTCGGTGTGCCCGGGAGTGAAGATCGCCTTCAGCGTGATCGAACCCGCCGTGATCTCGTCGCCGTCCTCGATGCGAAGCTCCGGCGGCTCCTGCAGTCCGTCTGCGTCAGCCGCGCCGATTCCGACAGGAGCGCCCAGCGCCTCCTTGACCTCGGGCAGCCCTTCGATGTGGTCGAAGTGGTTGTGCGTGATCAGTATGACTTTTACGTCGGTCTGCTTCGCGGCCTCGATCATTGCCCCAGGGTCGGGTGGCGCGTCGATCACGATGCTCTCGTTCGTCTGCGGACAGACAAGTAGGTAAGCGTTGTTACCGTAAGGCCCGCACTGTATCTTCTGAATAGTAATGGTATCGTCCTGGAAGTGAGCCGCCATCTGTTCCTCCTACGTTGTCCCGAGCCGAATGGCCCCGGCTCCGAGTGATTATAGCAACGGCATATACCATCAACCAGAGCGGTGCTTCTATAATGCGTCAGGCTTGGATGGACGAAGGGGGTGCAGATCTCAGGATCCGCGCACGAATAACGCCTCCGGGCGGACTCGAGGAGAGGTGCTGGCGATGGGACAGTTCGGGCTAAACGTCAAGACAGACCAGGGCGGCAAGCGCGTCGAACTGGAGTGCGAACACCAGAACGGACTGCTGTACGTGGTGCCTGCGGAGTCGAGCTGGGTCTGCTCACCTGAGTTGATGCACGCGCACGCAATGGCCGGCTTCTTCAGGCAGCTAACCGAGTTGGACGACGAGCGCGTGTATGAACTGATGCAGCGCTGGGGGCTGTACTACCGGCCCCGCCCGCTCGCGTCTGACGAGGAAGATGACTCCGACTAGGCTCCCTGATGCCTAGTAGTCATCGTCCATCTCGTCGCCTGGCGAGTTGATGATCCGGTGAATTACGGGGCTGAACGCCTCGTCATCCCCAGGCTCAGTGTCGTCGTTAGACCAGTCCTTGACTGCGACCTTCTCGGCGACTGGGATCTCCATCTCGTCATCGGCGGCATCGAATGTCATGGCCTGACTGGGCAGATATCCGCCATACTCGGCGCTGCCACGCAGCGGGAACGATACGACGCCCAACTGCGAGGGACTCTTGTACGTCTCGCGGATGATGATATCCAGCCGCTTGTCCTCGGCGCTGGTCACGGTCGCCTCGTAGCGGTTTCCACCCTTGATCAGCCTCGCGATCCTGGTGCCGACCCTGGGTTCCACCTGGCCAATGTACGCACCGGACTCGTCGGTGACCGTCAATGCCCTGCCAGTCACGCTCAGGTTGACGAGGTCGCCAGGGGTCAGCTCCAGCAGGATGCTGGTCGGAGCGGGCTTGGTCAGCGTGGTCACGCCAGCCTTGCCGCTCTCTTCAATGAATGCGTGGACACTCCGGCTCGCGCGCTTGGCGACGCGCGGGGAGGCCCCGTCAGACAGCTTGGTCAGCCTGGCGAGGTTCTTCTTTGCAATCGAGTTGTTGGGCGATCTCTGCAGCACCGCCTCAAACGCGGCCTTCGCCTCACGGTTGCGGCCAAGCTCGCTAAGAGCCTTGCCCAGCCGGTTGTAGGCTTCAAGATCGTCGGGAAACTCGCGGATGATAGAGGTATTCATCGCCGCGGCCGGTTCCCACTTTCCGCGCATTGCGAAGGCCACAGCCCTCTTGGCCCTGTCCTTGTGAATCTTGTCTCTGTCTTCGAATCCGTGCGCGTTCATTTGCACTCGCCTCTGCAAAGGTTACGGAATACTAGCCGATAGCTGAGAGGCCATACAAGGCAAAATTAGTGATAATTATTATCTTAAATTGTTCTAATTCTGAGTAAAGTCAGTTTCCACATTGCCTCGGCGATGATCCTGATAGACATCTTGGATTCGCCGCGGGTGCGCTCCATGAATGTGATCGGATGCTCGGTCACTGACAACCCATTTGCCTGGCAGTAGTGTGCAATCTCGGCCTGGAAACCGAACCCTATGCACCTGATCCTCGAGAGGTCCAGGGACCGCAGCGCACTCGCCCTGTACGCCTTGAAGCCCGACGTCACGTCCCGCACGCGGACCCCTGTGACGGCCCGTATCATGTGGTTACCGCAGCCGCTGAGCATCCTCCGCTTCGCGCTCCACTCAGGGTCCAGCCCGCCGCCGCTGGTGTACCTGGACCCGACCGTGACATCGAACCGGTCCAGCTCCGCCAGCATGTACGGCACCTCCTCCGGCGCGTGAGACAGGTCGGCGTCCATCTGCACGACGTAGTCGATGTCCTCGGTGAGAGCCCTTGCGAAGCCGGTCGTGTAGGCGGTGCCCAGTCCCAGCTTGCCACTCCTGGAGATCACCTCGATCCTGTTGTCGTACTCCTCGGACAGCCCTCTTGCCACGTCGGCAGTGCCGTCAGGCGAGCCGTCGTCCACGATATACAGCCACAGGTCATCCAGGTCGAGCGCGAACAGCCGACTTGCCAGCTCCGGCAGGTTCTCCGCCTCGTTGTAAGTGGGCACTATGACGGCTACGCGACCCGAAATCCGCGTCTCGTCCCGGCACTCATGTGAACTGCTGCTCATTGCCCTCGGGTCAGCCATACTTCCGGGTGATGTCCCTCAGTCTTATAACGATGGTGTCCTTGAGCATGTCGATTGTGTCCACCCCCGGGCGGACCTTGCTCACATCCTGATGGTACCAGTCGATCGGCATCTCCTCTATGTTGAGACCCCTCTTCACAGCCAGGAAGAGAATCTCGACGTCGAAGCCCATTCCTCTCGTTCGCTGGAGTCTGAAGAGCTGCTCAGCCGCCTCGGCTCGAAAGCACTTGAAGCCGCACTGCGTGTCTTGAAACCCTCTCACGGCCAGCAGGCGGACTACACCGTTGAACACCCTTCCCATCAGGTGACGGTACACCGGCTCATCGAACCTGCGCGCACCTGCCGCCTCACGGGAGCCGATGACGATGTCCAGACCTGCCTCCATTCTTTCCATGAAAGCTCCGATCCAGTGGACAGGCATGGCCAGGTCAGCGTCGCACATGAACCTGTACGAGCCGCGCGCAGCGAGCATTCCGGCCCTGACTGCCCAACCCTTACCCGCATGAGGGATGCCGATTACGAAGGTGTCGGACCTGTCGGCCGCCCACTCGCGGACCATGTCCGCCGTGCCGTCAGCACTGCCGTCATCGATTACGAGGACTTCAGAGGTGTACTCCTGCTCGCCAAGGAATCGCGCAAGCTCATCGAGCGTTCCAATAATCCGGGCGGACTCGTTGAACGCAGGGATGACTACTGAAAGCAGAGGGGTTTCGGACTCGCCCACTCGGGACCAGACTCTATGCCATGTCCATGTCAAACGCTGTATGGAGCGCCCGCGAGGCGGGGCCGACAGCGTCTTCGGAGACGAGACATGTGATCCTGATCTCTGACGTGGTGATCATCTCTATGTTGATGCCGGCGTCGGCGAGGGTTCGGAACATCGTACTCGCGTATCCGGGGGCGTCCTGCATTCCGGTGCCAACTATGCTGATCTTTGCGAGACCCAGCGAAGTTGCGAGACTGTCGCTGCCCAACTCCTCAGCCACCTTGTCGACGACCTTTGTCGCACGACTGAGGTCGTCCTTCTTTACAGTGAACGTCAGGTCAGTCGTTCCGCCTACGCTCGCGTTCTGCACGATCACGTCTACGCTGATCCCAACGTCGGCCAGGGGTTCGAACAGGCTGGCCGCGATTCCGGGACGGTCCTTCACACCCTGCACAGTGATCTTGGCCACGTTCGTATCGGTCGCAATTCCCGACACTCGGTTTCGCATCTCGCCAACGTTCTTGTTCATTGCAGCATCACCATGTATCAGTGTGCCCGGCACGTCTGAGAAGCTGGACGCCACCAGGATGGGTGTGTTGTAGGCCATGCCCAACTCTATCGACCGGGGATTCATCTTCGCGCCGTAGTTCGCGAGTTCCAGCATCTCTTCGAAGCTGATCTCATCCAGTTTCCAGGCCTTCGGCACCAACCTCGGGTCGGCTGTGAATATCCCCTCAACGTCGGTGTACACCTCGCAGCGTACCGCTCCAAGTCCAGCCGCGAGTGCCACAGCGGTAAGGTCGGATGCTCCCCTGCCCAGCGTAGTCGTATCCATTCCCGGCGTGATTCCCTGGAATCCGGCTACGACGACGATCCGGTCCTCTTCCAGCTCATCTACGATGCGCTGAGGTTCGAGGCTTGAGATCTTGGCCATGCCGTACTGGCTGTCGGTACGAATTCCGGCCTGCGCTCCACTGAGGCTGATGGCAGAGAATCCAAGCGACTTGAGCCTCATCGCGACCAGCGCGCATGACCTCAGTTCGCCGGTCGACAGCAGCACGTCCAGCTCACGCCGATCAGGACTGTCGGACACCTGCCCGGCCAGATCGATCAGCTCGTCTGTCGTGTCGCCCATGGCGCTGACGACGGCAACGACCTTGTTACCGTTCTTCTTGGCACGAGCAATGCGCCCCGCCACGTTGTTAATTTTCTCCGCGTCGGCGAGCGAACTCCCGCCATACTTCTGGACAACCAGCGCCATGATTCAGACTAGCCTGCTAGTAAGGATTTGCCACAGGGACTCAACTGTAATGGTTTAGCGCGGTCAGTCCGCCAATGTCAAATGACTGGCGTCATGAACGGACTACGTGGACTCCCATATCCGTCGGGCGCGTAATGACAACCTCGCCATCCAGACCAGACTTCACCGCCGCGTCGGCCATCTCA
The DNA here is from genome assembly GCA_965232905.1 of Dehalococcoidia bacterium. Classification (GTDB taxonomy): domain Bacteria; phylum Chloroflexota; class Dehalococcoidia; order Lucifugimonadales; family UBA1123; genus VXRN01. The sequence continues at coordinate 3,047,538 of OZ247432.1, read as the reverse complement.
TACCCGATGGTGAACTCCTTCTCTGTAGCAAGGGCCAGCACCGTAGAGCCTGCCCCGGACAGGAATGCCCCGAGAGCGCCCGCGCCCAAAGCCGCCCGGATGATGTTCTTCATCGGAAAGAAGATGGTCTGCCGCGCCGGCTGGTGGAGACGGTCGTCGGTTGCTATTTCCAGTCCCTCGAGGTCGCCCGTCGCCATCGCCCTCACGAGAAGCGCCGCCCTGCCGATATTGAACACGGCATCGGAGCGCGGCACCTCGCTACCCAGCAGCGCACGTGCCTCTTCCGTCGGCATGGGAACATTAGGAACATAGAGGACCGTCGACAAAGTCTCAGGCACCGGCACAGGAGCGGCGACAAACCTGTCAGCGTGGGCGACCGCAACCTGCATCCCACCGTAGATGGCCGGAGCGACGTTGTCCGGGTGACCTTCGATAGATGCGGCGATCTGCAGCAAGTCGTCCTGGCCGAGCTGCCCACCGCACAATTCATTGCCGATGGTCAACCCTGAGACCAGCGCTGCCGAGCTAGAACCCAGACCCCTCGTGGTTGGAATATCGTTGTGGCAGCGCACCGTCAGCGAAGGCAACGCCCTGTCACACTCCTCAAATACCCTGGCGATACTCTGAAATACCAGGTTGGACTCATCCCTCGGGAGTTCTCCCTGGCCCTGTCCCGAGATCTCGAAGCCCGAATCGCCAACCTCGACCGACACCGTATTCCAGATGTCCAGCGCAATCCCCAGACAATCAAAGCCCGGCCCCATATTCGCCGAGGTAGCCGGAGCTCTTACGGTGACTTTAGCCTCCAGAGCAGATCCCATGTTATAGCTCACCCCACTCACGGAGACTGATTCGGCGTCCAACAATCGCCTCTACCTGGCGTACCATCATTCGAACTTGTGGCACAGAATACTCAGAGTTCGACGGAATAGTAAGTCGGTGATCCCCAAGCACCATGAACTGATGTCGGGAACCAGAAAGAGGGCCATCGAATCCGAGACTGCGGAGCTTGCCGACGAATACCCGTCGACTACACGGCGTCCACCGGTTCACGTTTTGGCTCCGCGTTAAGGTCTACACCACCGACTACCGGCAGGACATGCCCCAGCTTTAGGCCGACTAGAATCCAGTCCTCTAGTGTCGATCTCAGTTCAATTTCGCACTCTCTCAGGGTGCCTCCGAACGCGAGCACGCCGGGACAGGGCGGGATGCTCCCGCCATACGTCCCATCTTCGAGCTTGTCGTACTCGGCATGCCCCATGGCATGCTCGATGTAGTCGCTCAATACACGTCCTGCATACAATGGTGGCTCCTGAATGGAATGACTCGAGGATCTATCTTCAATCTTCCAGGTGGGCGAGGTACTGGGCGGCGACGTCGATGCCGACCATCCCGCTGTAGGCGCGAGTGAGCCTGTCTGTCACCGGGCCGGGCACAGAGCCGTCCGCCACGGACGACCCGTTGAATGACGTCACCGGGCAGATGCAGAAGCTCGTCGACGTGACAAACGCCTCGTCCGCCGTGTAGGCATCGTATAGGTCGATGTCAGCCTCCTGCACCTCGATCCCAAGCTCCTGGGCCAGTTCGATCGCCACCCGACGGCTGATCCCGGAGAGTATGAACTGCTCCTTCGGCGTTATCACGACGCCGTCCTTGACGATGAATATGTTACTTCCCGGCCCTTCAGACAGGTTGCCGTTTGTGTCCAGCAGGATCGCCCAGTTGTCCGGGTTCTGCGAAGTAACCTCCATGGTGGCCTGCACCAGGTTGACGTAGTTGTGTACCTTCGCGCGTGGGCTCTGCACCTCAGGCGGCGTCCGCCTTACAGACGGCACGACTACGGGAATACCGTCGCGGTAGTACTTTGCCCTCGCCTTGAAGGGCAGCGGCACGCATTCGATGACAATAGAAGGCTTCTCTACGCCGTCCACCGTTACACCACGGGTCACACGCTGCGTCACCCAGTAGTCGTTATCGCTGTCGATGAGCGGCAGGTTCGCCTCGAGCACTTCCATTGTCAGACGTTTGAAGTCATCTTTAGACAGGTCTGGTTCCAGGCGCATGTACTTCAGCGAGTGGAAGAAGCGGTCGAGATGCTCGTCCAGCCGGAAGATACGATGGCCGAACGTCCGCGTGGTGTCGAACACCGCATCGCCCTGCAGAAAGCCTCTGTCCTTGATCGATATGACAGCCTCACTCTCTGGGACTACCTGGCCATTTACGTAAGCAACTCTCTCATTTGCCATGTTTCGCTCCCTTGTCTAGCTGGACTCCCTGAATCTGTACCCGACATTCCAAATTGTCTCGATGAAGTTGTGGTCGGCGTCCTCGATCTTACTTCGAAGGCGCCGTATGTGGACGTCGACGGTCCTGGTGCCCCCAAAGTACTCATAGCCCCAGATCTGGTTGAGCAGCGCGTCCCTTGAGAAAACCCGACCCGGGTTTTCCGCAAGCAGCTTGAGCAGCTCGTACTCCTTGAATCGCAGTCCCACCCGGTTGCCCTTGATCGTGACCTCGTAGCTGGATGTGTCGATCTGAAGGTCGCCCGCCCGGATGATGTGACTGTCTTCCACGGCCTGCTCGCCGGCCCTGAGAGCCCTCTGAGCGCGTACCACGAGCTCATCCGGGTCGGGTGGGCTGACTATGAAGTCACTAAGCCTGAGCGTCACGTCGAGGGCTGGCACCCGGCTGCGAGGGACGAGAGCAATAGTGTGTGCCTCAGACTCCTCACAGGCCTGAAGGCAGGTCATGATCTCCATCGAGGTCATGTACGCAGTATCGATCAGCACAAGCTGCGGGCCTTCAGCGGAACCACTATCCAGTGCGGCGATGTCTTCGTCTGACGACAGCAGAACACAGCTAACACCCTGACGCCTCAGCAGCGCCACCAGTTCGTGTTCCTCGCTCGCGCCCTGAGCACGTGCCCGATCGAGTGCCATCCAGACTCCTTCAGTCCCGCACGACAAGCGTGACGGGGAGGATTTACGGGGGACAAGTATATCAGAGTCACCCAACGGGGTCTGACACGACTTATAGGGTCACTTCAGCTAGAAAAGCATAGCTGACTTTCTGCAAGTTCCTTGCCCTTGGCCAGTTGTCGAGCAACTCTCAAAGAATCACTCCCAGCGCATGTGGCGAGGACGGAAGCTCAGAACGGGCAATGCCACTCATTAGCCGGATGCATCATGGCAATCCCACAGAACTACGCATGATTCCGCCTTGACGATTGACGCCTTCACTAAGCTAGATTAGAGTGACACTAATATGCGAGGTCAATTAAGGACAAGTTGAATTCTAAGTGAAGTAACAGGACTCTCGCGATCTGCAAATGGCATGAGACCATGCCCCCAGGCGGCGACTTGAACCTCATGCTTCAATAATCCGTTATTCAATCTACTCTTGCTGAAGAGCTGTTCTGGAGTGTAGTAGCGTGAGACTTCACTCCGCATGCCCGTAGTCAATCGCACGAATCCACAGACTGCAGATGATTCAATTTTGAATCGATGAGATTGTAGTAGCCAACAGAGAAAGTCACATGCCTAGTCAAATCGCCGAGCTTCAAAATAAGGGACAGGTACTTGAGGAGATACCTGTACACATCAGCTACGAGATCATCCACCTGTTTTCGGAAGGGCTATATAAGAGTCCCCACAAGGCAATTGAGGAACTTGTAACCAACAGTTACGACGCGAGCGCAAAGCGGGTTCACATTCTTCTGCCCGAGGCGAGCGAAGCTAGCGCAACCGTAGATTCTCCTTTGTGGGTAATTGACGATGGTCATGGTATGGACGAGAAAGGGTTCCATCAGCTCTGGTTGATTGCTGAGTCCAGCAAAGCGGATGTTGCCCAGATCAACGGACGCCCAATGATAGGGCAGTTCGGGATCGGAAAACTGGCTTCATATGTTTTGGCTTGGAACCTCACACACATTAGTTGTGTAAATGGGCGATACCTACTGACTTCAATGAACTTTCACGATGTCAGGGGGCAACGTCTCAGCGACACTAAGAGTTTTTCAATTTCCCTTCGCGAAGTCAGTGAAGCTATAGCTAAGGACCATCTCGCAGACATTAGAGATCGAGATAGCGGCGCCTGGGATCTCATGTTCGGCTCCAAAGAACGATCTGAATCGTGGACCGTCGCTGCATTGTCCGACTTCAAAGATCTTTACGGTCGACTTCAGACGGGAACGCTCAAATGGGTTCTGAGTACAGGACTACCATTACACACCGATTTCCAGTTGTGGGTGAACACCGAGAAGCTCAGGTCAAGCAAGGAAAATCTGACGCCTCTGAAGACGGTCACGATAGATAAATCGATCCCTGGCATTGGCCCAGTGAGAGGAGCGGCTTCCATCTACGACAGAACTCTGAGCGGCGGCAAATCCGATCAGATCGCACGTAGTAATGGCATTTTCATTCGTGTCCAGAAACGCGTGATAAACCTCGAGGATGAATTGTTCGGACTGGAGGCACAAAACCATGCTGCCTGGTCAAGATTCGCCCTGGAAATCGACGCAGACGGACTAAGGGACCACTTACTATCATCGCGCGAGGGAGTAAGGGAGTCTGATGCCGTACGTGCCTTCAGAGAGGAACTGCGAGCCGCCTTTAATGCATGTCGGGTTGTTTATGACACACAGGAACGCCAGAAATGGCTGGATATCATCCAACTTCTTGAGGAGACTCCTAGCTCTTACATCCGCGACCCGCTTGTGCTTAGCGTACGCAGCACTGCCGCGAGTGGAGTTGAATCCTTTTATGTGAACACTCCGAGTGGTCTGGAGAGTACCGACGAATCAGAGTGGCTAAGCGAGTTTGAGGAGCGTATAAAGGAAAAGCCCTTTGAAAGGTTGCTCTTTGAGAAAAGTGGGCAAAATTCCCCTGTACTCAGATACGAACCTGATAGTAGAAACTTAGTAATCAACTCTGACCATCCGTTTATCGACAAGATAAGCGACGCAGGTAGGAGAAAAAGGCTGGCAGAGCTGTTTGCCTCCTCTGAAACCCTCCTAGAAGGCCAGCTTCAAGACCATGGCATAAACCGAGCCGTTATTGCCAGCCTCTTAGATGACCGAGATAGAGCTCTCAGACTATTGGCTGGTAATGATGCACCTACTGCTCAAGAGGTGATCCGCCGCCTACACAATGCGACTCACGATCCTACCGCTCTTGAAAGGGCTACCGGGGTAGTCTTCCAGCTATTAGGATTCAGATACGAGCGCAAAGGAGGCAATTCCCCTGGGCCAGATGGAGTTCTGGTCGCCCGACTTGGCAGGCAGGATGCCTCATCGGCTGACTACAAGGTAGTTTATGACGCCAAACAGACGAATCAGCCGTCCGTTCCAGCGGACAAAGTCAACCTTGGTGGGTTAGAGGATTTCCGAACCAAATGGGGAGCCGACTTCGGGTTCTTTATAGCAGAAAAATATCAGGCCGAATACGACGACGACGGGAAGCTGAATCGACAATTCTCAAATGACGAAAAGAGATTTGGGTGTCTGACACTTCTTAAGGTCAAGCATCTGGAGACTCTGGTCGCTCTGCACTATCAACATGGTGTGACTCTCACTGAACTCCGATCATTGTTCAATGAAGCCCGCACCGTCCCCGAAGTAGACACGTGGCTTGAGGAGCTGAAAAACAAACTTGCCGATATTGGGGAAATCCCTCTATTAACTCTCCTACAGTGCCTGGAAGATCTTAAGGAAGACTCCTATGCGAAGCCTAATCTTGCAGTAGTGCGAAGATTGAGGGAGGAGTTCAAGCCTTTCACGCCAGAACGACTCACAGCCCGGTTGAAGGCATTAGAAAGCATCATCGGAAGCCGTTGGATAGAGGTAGACGAGGAATCGTACGAAGTTGCTATGCACCAGAGCGATAAGGAAATATTAGGGGAGTTAGAGCGTAACGCAACTGACCTATATGGCAAGTTCGAGTTCGATCCTCTTGGAACTCCCAGATGAGCATCACACCTATCCATCCCTTCCCTGCTCGTATGGCACCTGATATTGCCCAAGAATCCTTGGGTACCGTGGGCGTAGGTGGTCGCGTCCTTGATCCTATGTGCGGCTCAGGCACCGTACTTCGGGCCTCTGTGGAGGCTGGTCTGGATTGCACTGGTGTCGATATCGACCCCTTAGCTATCCTCATGTCCCGCGTTTGGGCAGCGCCCCCCGAGACTTCCGACCTTTTGCATGCAGCAGAGAAAACTGTCCATAGGGCAAAGACATTGCATGAAGCTAGCATTGAAGAGGTACGAGATCCCGAAACAAGTGATTTCTTAGAATTCTGGTTCGCAGCTTCTCAGCGACACCAGTTACTTAGGCTTGCAACCGTTCTAAGAGAACACGAAGGTCCTGAGGCGAACGCACTAGCAATATCATTTAGTCGAATCATCATTACTAAAGAGATGAGGGCTTCACTAGCTAGGGACACCTCTCACAGTAGACCTCATAGAGTGGCAGCAAAGAATGACTTCGACGTTTACGACGGGTTCCTCAAGTCAGCATCACAAGTGGCTAAGCGCCTTGCGCCGGAGTTAGTTGGCGGTAAGGCAGAAGTATTTGAGGGTGACGCAAGGAACCTGGAAGGGCTTGACGACGACTCTTTTGACATAGCAGTTACATCGCCACCGTACTTGAACGCTATCGACTATCTCCGAGGGCATAAGCTAACCCTCGTTTGGCTGGGATACCAACTTTCACAAATAAGACAGACTAGATCGTTGAGTGTGGGGGTAGAGAGAACTTTGCATCCTTCTGGGGAACAGATCGATCTCGCGTCATACGTGATTAAATCCCCTAATGCGACTTTCGCCGATAGACACCTTGGCTGGGTGCGACGATACGCAGTCGACATCAGGGCTATAATTCAGGAGCTGCATCGCGTTGTCAAGCAATCCGGAAAGGTGGTCATGGTCGTTGGTGACTCATTCTTACGCGGCGCGGTAGTCAAAAATGCCATGCTAGTCCGAGACTTAGCATGCGAGGCGGGTTTCCAGGTTGAAGACTCTAAGGTAAGGGCAATTCCGGCACGCCGGAGATATCTTCCACCGCCCGGCAACGGACATAGTCAGCTAGACACACGAATGAGAAGAGAAACCGTATTAAAATTGAAATTGTCTAAGTAGCCGAAGCGAGAGAAGGGCAAACAGAATCGACCAGACAGCATCAATCGATAGTGCAACACTCATGCGAAGTTAAGGCATAGCGTATGGCTAGGTCGCGTTGACCTGCGCTGCGCACGCCGCTACAATTCTTTCTCACGCGGCCCCGTGGTGTAGTGGCTTAACATACTGCCCTGTCAAGGCAGAGATCGCCGGTTCGAATCCGGTCGGGGTCGCCACCCTCCTCCATCGTTCTCCCAATGCATGGGATCCCTCCTCTGGAATAGGTACCATGTTCAACGTCGTCGAAGCACGCTACGTAGACCAGTTCGTGATCTGGCTGCTGTTCGAGGACGGAGCAGCCGGCGAAGTCGACTTGTCAGACCGGCTGTTCGGTCCGATATTCGAACCGCTCAGGGAACCCGAGTACTTCCAGCAGTTTGAAGTCCACCATGAGTTAAAGACCTTAGTCTGGCCGAATGGGGCAGACTTTGCTCCAGAGTTCCTGTACGAGAGGGTTAAGGTAACGGCTTAACTGGGGCAACCACGCCTGAGGGGCCAGTTGTCTAACGAAGAGGGTCGAACGACCTCTCCAGACAGATCCTTGACTGTATTGCCGGGCGGAGCCGCAAGCGCCGTCTCAGACTGCCAGCCCCTGTGAGACCGACCACGGTGAAGCGCCGTCCTGGATGCCACTTCTGACCGGCCCCCTGCCCACACCCACGTACTCGAAACCGGACCTGCCCATCTCAGCAGGATCGAGCGCGTTCCTGCCGTCGAATACCAGTCGTGGCGGAATCATGCAGCGGGACACGACCCGCCAGTCAGACTGCACGATCGACTCCCACTCCGTCAGCAGCACCAGCGCCTGCGTCCGATTCGCCGCCTCCTCGACGCTATCTACAAGCTGCACAGACGCGGGCAGATTCGGACGCGCCGACTCCGTCGCCTCAGGGTCGTACGCCTGGACTTCGGCCCCCTCGTCCACCAGGGCGTGTATGAGGTCGAGTGACGGGGCATCCCGCACATCGTCGGTGCCCGGCTTGAACGCCAGTCCGAGTATGCCCACCCGCAGGCCGTCGAACGCGCCGCCGAAGCGCTGTCGGAGCGCGTGCAGCGGCAGCAGGCGCTGCCTGTTGTTCGTGTTGATGACCGACCTCAGAAGATCTACGCTCGCGCCGCTGGTCAAAGCGAGATGGTCCAGCGCGCGAACGTCTTTCGGGAAGCACGAGCCGCCGTAGCCCACCCCGGCGTGAATTCTGGCGCCTGTTCTGGAGTCCATCGCCATCCCATCGCTGACGTCATCGATCGATGCCCCGACGGTGTCGCACAACGACGCTATCTCGTTGATGAACGAGATCCTGGTGGCAAGGAAAGCGTTGCTGGCGTACTTGATCATCTCCGCGCTGGTAATGTCCGTGACCATGCACGGCGCGTCTATACCCATGTACATACGCTGGACCGTTTCTACCGAACGCGCATCGTCAGGTTCGACTCCGATGACTATACGATCGGGCCTCTCCCAGTCATCAACGGCGCGGCCCTCCCGCAGGAACTCCGGATTGGACGCGTACCTGATGGACGTGCCCCTGAGTTCAGTCTCCAGCAACTTCCTGCCTGTGCCCGGAGGAACGGTGCTCTTCATAACTACTGTCAGGTCACTCGACTCCATTGACCTTATCCAGCTCACGGCCGCCCGTACCTGGTGCAGGTCGGCCCCGCCGCCGTGTGTCGGAGGAGTGCCAGTTGCGATCAGCGCAATATCGCCGAGAGGCTCGGAGACGTCGTCGCGATGCAGGAACCGAAGCGTACCCGCGGCAAGCGCGTTGACTATGCGCTCCTCCAGCCCCGGCTCGTATAAGGGCACATCACCGCTGCTCAGGAGGTCAGTGCGACCCCTGTCGATGTCGATTCCAAGCACGTCGTGGCCCGCCCCTGCAAGAGCCGCCGCTGCGACAGTACCAACGTATCCAAGCCCTACAACGGTTATCTTCAATTCCTTCGCCCTCCAGGGGAATAGAGAATCATGGATGATATAGAATAGCGAGACCTATCCATCCGCACTTCACAATTCTACATCCAAATTCGCGGTTCGTAATGTTTGTCGTTGGCACAGCTGGACACGTCGATCACGGCAAGTCGACTCTCGTCGAGGCCCTTACGGGTATCGACCCGGACCGTCTCGCCGAGGAAAAGGAGCGGGGTCTGACTATAGACCTCGGCTTCGCGTGGCTTCAGCTACCGTCCGGCAACGAGGTCAGCATCGTAGATGTCCCAGGCCACGAGCGCTTCGTGAACAACATGCTCGCAGGCGTCGGCGGAATCGACATCGCTCTACTGGTAGTGGCCGCCGACGAGTCGGTCATGCCACAGACGCGCGAGCACCTCGCCATCCTCGACCTACTTCAGATACCGCGTGGACTCGTGGCTCTCACCAAAAGAGACCTCGTCGACGACGATTGGATCGAACTCGTCATGGCGGATGTCGAAGGCACGCTGGAGGGGACGGCACTGGAGGGGGCAGAGGTTATGCCCGTGTCAGCACACACTGGTGAAGGTCTGCCGGAGCTGATAGCCGCCATCTCGGCCATGATCGATGACGTTCCAGCCAAGCGCGACCTCGCACGGCCAAGGCTGCCGATCGACCGCGCCTTCACGCTGACGGGCTTCGGCACCGTCGTCACGGGCACCCTGATCGACGGCCACCTGGAGACCGGTCAGGACGTCGAGTTGACCGTCGCAGGACAGCGCACCCGCGTACGCGGACTCCAGACGCACCGTCACAAGGTGGACCGAGCCGAGCCCGGCACCCGCGTGGCTGCCAACCTCATCGGCGTGTCGCAGGACGACGTGTACCGCGGAGAGGTGCTTACCAACCCAGGCTGGCTCAGAGCAACAACAGCGTTCGACGTTCACCTGCGAGTCCTCGAAGACGCGCCAAATCAACTTCGCCACAACATGTACGTAACCGTACACACAGGATCGAGCGAGTCGGTCGCGCGACTGCGCCTGTTCGAGGACGACCGAGCCAATCCGGGCGACACAACCTGGGCGCAGCTCAAGGTGGACTCCCCAATAGCTATCGCCAAGGGAGACTACTTCGTCATCCGGTCCAACATGACCACACTCGGCGGCGGCAACATTGTTGATACCCATGCCCCACGTCCCAGGCGTCGTCACGTCCCGACAATCGAACGACTTGAGATCATGGAACGCGGCTCCGACCGCGACGTGCTGCACAAGACCATCGAGGGAATCGAGCCCGCAGAGTTCCGGGCCGTGGTCAACCGTGCAAATCTCAACGAGGAGACCGCACGTGCAGAGCTTGATGCGATGATCGCTGACGGGCAGGTGGTCATACTCGGAAGCGGGAGGATTACACAGGCCACAAGGTTCTACACTGCCGGCGGGTGGCGCGCCCTGGAGGACCGAACTCGCACAGCCCTCGGCGACTATCACCGCCAGTTTCCGCTGCGCCTCGCAGCACCCAAGGAAGAGCTGAGGTCCAGGCTGAGACTTACCCCACAGGTCTTTAACGATGTCCTGAACGTGCTTAACGAGGCTGGAGTCACCGTCGAGCAGGGCTCCACTGTAAGGCTGCCCGAGCACTCCCCCAGCCTAGGCGACGCCCAGAAGGAAACCGTCGACGAGTACCTGCGCCATCTCACCTCGGACCCCTTCTCACCACCAACCGACTTCCCTATCGACTCCGAGGTAATCAACCTCTTGGACGCCGAGGGGCAGGTAGTCAAGGTCAGTGAGTCAGTGGTCTTTTCGGCATCGGCCTACCAGCAGATGGTGGATGATATCTCCGGGCACCTTTCCAGGCACGGCGAGATAACCGTGGCCGACGTGCGCGACCTGTTCGGCACGAGCCGCAAGTACGCGCTCGCGCTGATGGACCACCTCGACCATGTCCGGGTCACCCGCCGTGTCGGTGACGTCCGGGTACTCAGGTAGGCTCGCACCTCATGGCAACAGACAGCGTCGCCACCTCAGAATACCGGCTGACCCTCGTGGTCGGGTCTCGTGCGCTCCCAGTGTCCTACGTCTCTCGCACACTCAGGGTCATCCAGGCCGCCGTGCGGGAGGTAGCCAGGGGGGTAGGCGACGGCGGCGAGATGTTCGAAGGCCAGCCCCAGCCTTCTCTGCTCTTGGACATCATGGTCCCAAACGATTCTGAGATCGAATTCAGCCTCTATTTCGCAGACCCGGCAGACGATACCCCCATGCCAGAGCTTTCAACCAAAGCGTTCGAGCCGTTCATGGAGGAGTTCGGAGACCTGCTGAAGCAGATGCCGCAGCGCGGCCTGTGGGGGCGCATGGCGCGACAGTCAGGCACGAGCAGGTTCCAGTCAGAGGCCTCCCGCAGGCTCGACGAGCTCCGCGTCGAGCTTCGTCACTTCCGGAAAGCCGTCCTGACACACCGCTCCAGATCCATCACCTTCGACGGCGACCAGATGGAGATCATCTAGTCACTACCTAAGTGGCAGCACCTCGAGAACGGGGCCATTCACGAGGTTCATCGGCCTGCGACCGTCGAGCACCGCGGCCACCTCGACCCCGTATCGGCGGGGTCGCAGCTCCATCGACAGCTCCGAGTAGTGGGCTGCGTGCGGCGTGAGAACGGTGTTGCTCATCCCAATCAGCGGGTTATCGGCATCAGGAGGTTCCTGCTCCAGCACGTCCAGGCCTGCACCGAGAATCCAGCCCTCCTGCAGAGCCTTGATCACCGCAGCCTCGTCAACCACCGGCCCGCGGGATGTGTTGATGAGAATGGCCGTAGGCTTCATCTTCCGCAGAGCCTCTTCGTCTATAAGATGGAACGTGCCCTCGTCCAGCGGGGTATGTACCGATATGTAGTCTGAGCGCTCCAGAAGCTCGTCGAACGACACCGACTCAGCCCCTACGGCCTCGAACCCCTCGTCTGAGATAAACGGGTCGTAAGCGATCAGCTCGACCTCAAACGCCTTGATCCGCCGCGCGAACGCGCTGCCGATCCGTCCAAGGCCGACAACCCCCACCGTCTCCGTGTGCAGCGGACCAACCGGCGCCGAGATTCTCGGTGTCCACCGGTCCTCCCGTACGCTCGACTCCTGCTCCAGCAGCTTCCGGTTTGCAGCCAGCAGAAGCATCATCGCCTGGTTGGCGACCTCGCGCGTCCACAGGTCTGGCACGTTGATTACCGCAATGCCGCAGTCCGTCGCTGCGGGAACGTCAATGCAGTCGAACCCAACGCCAGTCCTCAGTACCGCCTTGCAGTTATCCAGCGAAGACAGTACCCGTCGAGTGATCGGTGACTCCGTCACGATCAGCGCGTCAGCGCCCTTGGTCTGTTCAATGATCTCGTCTTCACTCTCCAACCGCTCCAGCGGGATCAGCCGGGCGCCGACCTTTTCCAGCTCCTCGACTGTGTCGTCGTGAGCGCCGGCTCCGAGTGAGTAGACTGTGAACTGTGCTTCTGATGTCATGCGTGTCGCTCTCCCGAAATGTTAAGTCGAAGAATTGTAGCACGCGCCAACAACTGCCACTCCCCAGCTCGTCAGCCTCCGGACAGCCGCGCCCCGTAGTGCTCAAGACGCTCTGCGATGTCGTCCCTGGACGCCAGACCCTGTTCGAGCTTTGGCAGCTCCGACGGCGGCATCGCCACGAGGAACAGGTGCGCTGGCATCTCCGTGTAGAGTCTCATTCCGATGCAACCGAGTGACAACGCCGTGTTCTGGTACTCGTGCGCTATGGGAAGCACCCCACATGCGGGCCGGGTGAACACCGCGCCCTGGGGGTTGTTGCGCCACATGATCTTCCCAACGATCTCCTGCACCACGCCCATCTGGGGCAGCGTCGCCCACATCAGGGCGAGATCGGGTTCGACCGGCATCTTCCACAGGGGGCCATACACGACGCCCCCGCCCGCCGGCATGAATCTCGCCGTCTGTTCGATCTCCTCTGCGGTGCCTACCTCCACCTCGCAAAGCTCAGTCAGTAGCTGGGCGAGCTCGCCTTCCCGTCCCTCGGCCGAGCTGAACCCGGAGACCACTCCGCCGATACCACATCCGTCGTGCTGTTCGGCCGTAGCGTAGAACACCCGAAGCTCCGCCAGCCTCCAGAGCGAGCAGAACGAAGGAGGGTCCCGGTACAGCGGAGCGACGTCCGCGGGCTTCTCGTCCACAAACGCCATTCCCACCGGCGGTATCTCCATCCCCAGCCGGTCGCCCAGGAGTTCTACTACGTTGAGAGTGTCCATTGGTGCGGCGCTGCTCCATGACCTGCGAAAGTACCCCAGAAATAGCACGAGAATTCCGAGATTGCAAATCGTATCTTTCAGCCCCCTTCATTTCTGCAAGTTTCATTGATATGATGCGCTCACCAGTCTCGGAGGTGGATGCTCAGTGAAGATGGAGACCATTACCGTGTCGCCGGGTGAACAGCGCGTGCTGCTCATGTTCGATCCTGAAAGCAGGACGTCAGACGACCAGCAAGTCCAGTCGTACCTGGACAGCAATGGCCTCGAGGCCAGACGCATATACCGTGAGACTAGGGACGAGTCAGAGTATGAGGTGCACTACTTCGGTTACTGTTACATCGAATCGCATCTGGAAAGCATTACAAGCCTGGCAAGCGGAGACTAGGACAACCTAGCCCAATCCCGTACGTCAATCACCCACAACTGCGGATAGAGGTTTTTTCCGCAGCCGGTTTAGATTTGACACATTACGCGGGATTGTGGTAGGGTGTACTAAGTCGCCCTATGCGCTTCGTATTATTCGTCAATTCCCCGCAATTACGAAACCTTACTACCCGTCCGTCCAAACCTCTCCCTTTCCTCCGACGCTTTACACCGTCGTAACGTCACCTCAGGCCATTTTCAATTAGCCGTCGCTTTGTATTTGCATTTTAGGAGTGTGAGAGCGTATGACCTCGACCGCATTGCAGGTTAGAAACGATCAGAACGGCGCCGCTTCCAAGAGGTCCTACTCGCGGATACCGGCCATAATTAACGTTCCCAACCTCATCCAGGTCCAGCTAGATTCCTTTGAGCACTTCAAGAGCGAAGGGCTCGGGGAACTCTTTGACGAGATTTCTCCCATAGAGGACTTCCCCAGCAGCCGGTTTGAGCTGACTCTGGGAGACCACTACTTCGAAGAGCCTAAGCTCACGGAGGAGGAGTGTCGAGAGCGAGAGTCCACCTTTGCGGCGGCCCTCTACGTGACCGTCAAGCTGACCATCAAGGCATCCGGCCCCGGTCAGGGGGAGATCAAGGAGCAGACGCTCTTCATCGGTGACATCCCGATGATGACCTCCACTGGCACGTTCATCATAAACGGCGCCGAGCGCGTGGTGGTGAGCCAGCTCGTCCGCTCGCCAGGCGTCTACTTCACCACGGACTCCGATCCGAACACCGGCCGGCCCCTCGCCGCAGCCAAGCTCATTCCGTACAGGGGAGCCTGGATGGAGTTCGAGACCTCCAACCGCGACGTCCTTTCAGTCAAGGTGGACCGCAAGCGCAAGACTCCGGTCAGCACGCTTCTGCGCTGCCTGAGCTACTACTACGACCAGCCCGAAGACGCCGACAAGCGAAGCCTTTTTGAGTCCAACGAGGGCCTGCTCTCCTTGTTCGAGGACGTCGACACCGATGAAGAGCACAACTTCATGCGGACGACAATAGACAAGGACACCGGCGTCACCACGCCTGAAGAGGCGCTGATGGAGTTCTACCGCCGGCTCAGGCCGGGCGAGCCTCCCAACGTGGACAACGCCAAGAACCTGCTCGACAGCCTGTTCTTCAACGCCCGCAGATACGACCTCGGCAGGGTGGGACGCTACAAGCTCAACACGAAGCTCCACCCGGAGAACGAGGAAGACTTCCAGGAGCTTACGCTCTCTCCAGATGACATCGTCGACCTGTTGAGGCGCATGGTCCAGATCAACAACCGCGTTCTCGATCCTGACGACATCGACCACCTCGGCAACCGCCGCGTGCGCGCCGTTGGCGAGCTTATCCAGAACCAGGTCCGCGTCGGACTGCTCAGGATGGAGCGCGTCATCAAGGAGCGCATGACGACACAGATGGACCCCGCCACGACTACCCCGGCGGCGCTCATCAACATCAGGCCGGTGGTTGCGTCGGTACGTGAGTTCTTCGGAGGCTCGCAGCTCTCCCAGTTCATGGACCAGACCAACCCGCTCGCCGAGCTGACGCACAAGCGCAGGCTCTCGGCCCTTGGCCCAGGGGGACTTTCCAGGGAGCGCGCAGGCTTCGACGTCCGCGACGTTCACCACTCTCACTACGGCCGCATCTGCCCGATCGAGACGCCTGAGGGCCCGAACATCGGACTGCTCGGCTCGCTCGCGACGTATGCCCGTACCAATGAATACGGCTTCATCGAGACTCCTTACAGAAAGGTCCACACGGAGGTACTCAACACAGACCCGCGCCTGGATGGCCGTACGCTGACTGAGGACGTCGTTGACGACGACGGTACTACGATCCTCAAGGCGGGCGGCAGCCCCACGAGGAGCAACGGCAGGCTCACGAAAATCCGGTCGCTCTCCGAGAGAATGGTCAAGGTTGCGCCTTTCGTATCTGATAACCCAGACGACATCGTATATCTGACCGCAGACAAAGAAGAGACAATCCACATAGCACAGACCAGCGCCGAGCTCGACGAGCATGGTCAGTTCACCCAGGACCGGGTGGAGATCCGCATGGGCGAACAGGTCGGACTTGAGCCGCCGGACAGCGTCGAGTACATGGACGTTGCCCCAATTCAGCTCGTAAGCGTATCGACCGCGCTGATTCCGTTCCTTGAACATGACGACGCCAACCGCGCGCTGATGGGATCGAACATGCAGAGGCAGGCAGTGCCGCTTCTCAGACCCGAGCCCCCGCTGGTCGGCACCGGCATGGAGGAGCGCGTCGCCAAGGATAGCGGACAGGTAGTCCTGGCCGATACCGACGGCGTTGTCACCAACGTCAGCGGCGACCGAATCATCGTCACGAGCACTGACGGCGAACCCAGGGTCTTCCCGCTCAGAAAGTTCATGCGCTCCAACCAGGGCACCTGCGTCAACCAGCGTCCCATTGTGGACATCGGCGACGTCGTAAAGGTCGGCGACGTACTCGCCGACAGCTCCTCGACCGGTCGTGGCGAGCTCGCGCTCGGCCAGAACATTCTCGTAGCGTTCATGAGCTGGGAGGGCTACAACTTCGAGGACGCCATCATCATCAGCCGCAAGCTGCTTGAGGATGACAAGTTCACCTCGATCCACATCGAAAAGCACGAGGTCGAGAGCAGGGACACCAAGCTGGGCCCTGAAGAGATCACGCGGGACATCCCCAACGTAGGCGAGGAGAGCCTGCGCAACCTTGACGAAGAGGGAATCATCCGCGTCGGAGCCGAGATCGGCCCCGGAGACATCCTCGTCGGCAAGATTACCCCGAAGGGCGAGACCGAACTCAGCGCAGAAGAGAAACTGCTTCGGGCGATCTTCGGTGAAAAGGCCCGCGACGTTAGAGACACTTCTCTCCGCGTACCTCATGGACAGCGCGGCAAGATCATAGAAGTCCGCGTCCTGAGCCGGGATAACAAGGATGAGCTCCCTCCGGGAGTCAACAAGCTGGTCAGGCTCTGGGTGGCCCAGACTCGAAAGATCACCGAGGGCGACAAGATGGCCGGCAGGCACGGCAACAAGGGTGTCGTCGCAAGGATACTGCCCGAGGAGGACATGCCGTTCCTCCCGGACGGGACACCGGTCGACATCATACTGACGCCGCTCGGCGTGCCTTCCCGAATGAACCTCGGCCAGGTGCTGGAGACACACCTTGGCCGGGCCGCCAGCCTTCTCGGATTCAGGGCCGTAACCCCTGTCTTCGACGGCGCACCCGATACCGCCATCGAGGACTCGCTCGGACAGGCATGGATCGTGGAGCAGTCCGGAGCCCTGGATCCCAGGATTCTTGGCCAGGATATCGAGCTCAACATCGACCATGACCGCGTACGCGAGTGGCTGGCCGAAAGAGGGTACGATTACGAAGACCTCTTCGGTAAGGGCGCCGCACTGGGCGCTGCACGACGGGCCAGCATCAAGATTTGGCTGGAAGAGACTCGAGGCATGGATGTCGACAACCTTTCAGAGCAGGAGATGCTCGACGAGGTCGCGCGGCTCAACCGCGACGAACAGGTCGCAGCCCCGATCATCGGAAAGACGACTCTGCACGACGGAAGGACTGGCGAAGCGTTCGACCAGCCCATCACGGTCGGCCAGATCTACATGATGAAGCTGATCCACCTGGTTGAAGACAAGATTCACGCACGCTCGACCGGACCGTACTCCCTCATCACCCAGCAGCCTCTGGGAGGCAAGGCGCAGTTCGGAGGTCAGAGATTCGGCGAGATGGAGGTCTGGGCGCTCGAGGCGTACTCTGCCGCGTACAACCTCCAGGAGATGCTCACCGTCAAGTCAGACGACGTGGTCGGCAGGGTCAAGACCTACGAGGCGATCGTCAAGGGTGAGGACGTCATTCAGCCCGGCATTCCCGAGTCCTTCCACGTGCTCATGAAGGAGCTGCAGAGCCTCGGACTGTCTGTAGAACTGCTCTACGAAGAGCCTGAGGTCATGGGTCTCGGTGACTTCGACGAGAGCTTCGAAGACGACCTCGTGGACTCGCTGCCGCCCTTCGGGCTGGTTGGGGGGCTGGACGCCGGCGATTCCGACCCGGTGCCCGTAACCGTGAACATAGGCGACAACGTGATCGATGCCGAGGACGTTGCCGCAGAATCCGCTGAACCTGTCGCGGAGGAGGCTGAAGCTCCCGCAGACGACGACTAAACCCCGTTTGTAGGGGCGGCTCACGAACCGCCCCTGCCTGTCTGAAATCCGAAAGCCCGCAACACTGAAAGTAGTGGAGAGCGAATATGGCCCTTGGCGGCAACGATTTCAACGCAATCCGAATATCTCTGGCCACCCCGGAGCAGATCAAGATCTGGTCTTACGGTGAGGTCACCAAGCCGGAGACGATCAACTACCGCACGCTGAGGCCCGAAAAAGACGGCCTCTTCTGCGAGCGCATCTTCGGTCCCACCAAGGACTGGGAGTGCTACTGCGGCAAGTACAAGAAGATCCGCTACAAGGGCGTGATCTGCGACCGCTGCGGCGTCGAGGTGGCGCGGGCAAAGGTCAGGCGCGAGCGGATGGGCCACATCGCCCTCGCAGCTCCCGTCGCACACATCTGGTTCTCCAAGGGCACGCCAAGCCGCCTCGGTCTCCTGCTGGACCTATCCCCCAGGAATCTGGACAGGGTCCTCTACTTCGCCCAGTACCTGGTAACAAGCGTGGACGACGAGTACCGCGTCATGCGGGTCGATCAGATCCAGGAGCAGCTCGACCAGGGACTTGCGAAGATCGAAGAAGAGGGCGAGCGCAGGCTCGCCGAATTCCAGGAACAGCTTGAAGCCCTCGGTGAGCGGCCCGAGCCGGTGGAAGAAGAAGTGGACGAGGACGAAGACCCGGCTGACACTCCCTGGCTGACGCTGGAAGCCGAAATTCACAAGCTCACACTCCAGATCGACGAGGACAAGGCCGAGTTCGAAGGCGAACTGACCGACCAGGTCGACGAGATAGAGAGCATACAGCCCGGTGACCTGCTCACCGAGAGCCGGTACCGCGATCTTCGCGACCGCTACCCCGGCATCTTCCAGGCCGGCATGGGAGCGGAGTCGGTGCTTGAGAGGCTGAACAGCCTCGACCTCGATGTGCTCCGCGACGAGCTACAGGCCGAGATGCAGTCGACCTCCGGCCAGAGACGGAAGAAGGCTATCAAGCGAATGAGGGTGGTCGAGGCATTCCGCAAGAGCGGCAACAGGCCTGAGTCCATGATCCTCACGACACTGCCGGTGCTGCCTCCCGAGCTCAGGCCCATGGTCCAGCTCGACGGCGGCAGGTTCGCCACCAGCGACCTGAACGACCTCTATCGCAGGGTCATCAACCGCAACAACCGACTCAAGAGACTTATTGAGCTTGCCGCCCCGGAGATCATCGTCCGCAACGAAAAGCGGATGCTCCAGGAGGCCGTCGACGCCCTGGTGGACAACGGACGCCGTGGCCGGGCCGTGGCCGGCAGCCACAACCATCGCCTCAAGTCGCTCTCCGACCTCCTCAGGGGCAAGCAGGGCAGGTTCAGGCAGAACCTGCTCGGCAAGCGCGTGGACTACTCAGGCCGCTCCGTCATCATCGCCGGGCCGGACCTCAAGCTCCACCAGTGCGGCCTGCCCAGGAGAATGGCGCTCGAGCTCTTCAAGCCATTCGTTATGAACAGGCTGGTCATGAAGGGCTACGCGCACAACATCAAGAGCGCGAAGCGAATGGCCGAGCGCATTCGACCCGAGGTCTGGGACATCCTCGAAGAGGTCGTCACGGACAGGCCGGTGCTGCTCAACCGCGCTCCGACGCTTCACAGGCTAGGCATCCAGGCGTTCGAGCCAGTACTCATCGACGGCAGCGCCATCCAGCTCCACCCGCTCGTATGTACAGCCTTCAACGCTGACTTCGACGGCGACCAGATGGCCGTGCACGTGCCTCTCTCCAGAGAGGCGGTCATGGAAGCTCGCAAGATGATGCTGAGCACATTCAACATGCTCTCCCCGAGCTCGGGCGAGCCGATCGTCGCGCCGACGCTGGACATAGTGCTCGGCACCTACTACATGACGATCGTCGACGAGCGCGCCAGGGGAGCGGGACGGACATTCAACAGCCGAGACGATGCCCGCCTCGCGCACGAGCTCGGCTCCATCGAGCTTCGCGCCCCCATCAAGGTAATGATGGACGGTGAGGTGGTCGAAACCACCGTCGGACGGATCATCTTCAACGACACCCTCCCCGAGGAGCTAGGCTTCCGTAACGACGAGATAGAAAAGGGCAAGCTCAAGGATCTCATCGGCGAGGTCTACGCCACCCTCGGCAACGAGGGAACTGCGGAGGTCCTCGACCAGATCAAGAACCTGGGCTTCATGTACGCAACCAAGGCCGGGATCACCATCGCCATCAGCGACGTTGCGGTGCCCGAAGAGAAGGACAGCATCGTCAAGGGCGCAGAACACACCGTGCAGATGCTCGAAGAGCAGTACCTGGATGGTCTCATCACTGACGAGGAGCGATACCAGAACGCCGTCTCCATCTGGACCAAGGCCAACGACGACCTCACAGAGGTCATCCAGAGCAACCTCCGCAACTACGGCGGAATCTACCTGATGGCCAACTCCGGCGCGAAGGGCAACATCGCCCAGATCAAGCAGATGGCCGGTATGCGCGGGCTGATGTCCAACCCGCGTGGACGCATCATCGACCGCCCGATCAAGGCCAACTTCCGCGAGGGCCTCAGCGTTCTCGAGTACTTCATCTCGACGCACGGCGCCCGCAAGGGACTTGCCGACACGGCGCTGAGGACTGCCGACTCCGGCTACCTCACCAGGCGTCTGATCGACGTCTCGCAGGAGATAATAATCCTCCACGACGACTGCGATACTCCAAACGGAGTCTGGATCAGCACAGTGTCGCAGGAAGACGGCACAGCGCCGTTCGCCGAACAGGTCAGGACACGGTATCTCGCGATGCCCGTCCCGGACATGAACACCGGTGAGATCATCCTGGATAGGAACGACCCGATCGACGATGACGCCGTCATAAAGCTGGAAGAGTCCGGCGTAGAGTCCGTATTCATCAGGTCTCCCATGACTTGTGAGTCCCCTCGCGGCATCTGCCAGAGGTGCTACGGTCTCTCGCTCGCTACGATGAGACCATCGATGATAGGCGAGGCCGTCGGGATCATCGCCGCCCAGAGCATTGGCGAGCCGGGAACCCAGCTCACGATGCGCACGTTCCACACCGGTGGAGTCGCCGGACAGGACATAACAAGCGGTCTTCCCAGGGTCGAGGAGCTGTTCGAGGCTCGCACACCCAAGGGGGAGGCGGTACTGTCCGAAATCGACGGCATCGCCGAGGTAACTGAACTCAGCGAAGGACGCAGCATCCGCGTCACCAGCACTGAGGAGTACGCCGATGAGTACATCCTGCCGGAGGGCTTTGTCCCCACGGTAGAGGATGGCTCCCTGGTGGGTCTCGGTGAGGTGCTCGCGGAACCGGACGGTTCATCCGAGGTGGATGACGACGATCTCGCGCTCATGTCCAGCGATGTCATGGCCCGCGTGTCAGGCATGGTGGCAGTCGAAGACAACGTACTCACGATCACGTGGACCGACCAGGACCAGCGAGAGTACGTCATACCGGCCGCGGCGCGCATCGCCGTCAGATCCGGTGAGAACGTCACTGCCGGCCAGGCGCTTACGTCCGGCCCCAAGAACCCGCAGCAGATCCTGAGAATCCAGGGCAGGGACGCCGTCCAGCGCTACCTCATCGACGAGGTGCAGAAGGTGTACCGCTCACAGGGCGTGCCGATTCACAACAAGCACGTCGAGCTGATCATCTCCCAGATGCTGCGCAAGGTGCAGATCGACGATCCTGGAGACACGGAGTTGCTACCGGGCGAGTACGTAGACCGGCAGCAGTACGAAGAGGTCAACGCGGAGGTCCTCGCCGAAGGCGGAGAGCCCGCGACCGCCACTCCAGTACTGCTGGGCATCACGAGGGCGTCGCTCAACATGGACAGCTTCCTCGCTTCGGCCTCCTTCCAGGAGACCACGAGGGTGCTGACCGAGTCGGCCGTCAACGGCCAGGTGGACCACCTGCGCGGCCTCAAGGAGAACGTCATCATCGGACGCCTCATCCCGGCAAGGCTCAACCTGACCGACGAAGGCGTGACCGGACTCAGCCTCGAAGAGGCCAACGCTCCCACCAGGGGCATGGGCATCATGACCACTGGCGCCAGCGGCCAGGATCCTATTTTGATGACACACGAGTCAGGCTTCGAGCCTGACTTCGGCGACGAGCGCATTGAGCCTGAACCAATCGTGCTGGACGAGCTTGCCGTCGAGATGCCGTCAGACGACGACTAGCCCAATGCGTCAGGGCTGACCTGATCTGCTGACGACCGAATAGCCAGGGGCGGACTCCACACAGAGTCCGCCCCTTTCTCTTCTCTCAGCACATAACCACGTCGCCAACCGAGGAGTCCCCTCTCCCTCAGGGAGAGGGTTAGGGTGAGGGTGAGATCCCTCTGCTCTGCCAACCTCTTACACGCTGCACCAGGCCCTACAGTTTCTTGACCGTGTTTAGTACTTCTTGACCGTGTTTAGTACGCTTGCTAGACTTGAGACCTGCCGAAGCACCCCCGGGCGGTTAGCTCAGAGGCCTAGAGCGCTGCGTTGACATCGCAGAGGTCACTGGTTCAAATCCAGTACCGCCCACCACCCACTCAGACCGTCCCCTGCACCGGTCCATCTGACCCAGACCCATTGCCACCAGCGTTCCCTCTCCTCAGCAGCACACCACCTCGAAGCCACTCTCTGTGCAGCCGCAGGTTGGTTGACGACATTTCGGGTGTAATTCGACGTTTACGCGCCATCTGTCCCATTGGAAACCCAAGCCCATACTCATATAGTCTGTAAATGCCTTGATAACTTAACTGGGAAGCGTTGCGTTGTACCTTACGAACGGTCCAATTCAACGGACGTGTAGGGATCCCTGAGATATGCGCGCATGACGGGAGCCCAGAGTAATCGATAGCTGTTGAAGTTCCAGCTTCGGGACACTCCGAAGCTTCCCAGAACATGCAGAGGGATTTGCAATGACAAAAATCGTACTACTGCTGATAGCGTTGATCTCGCTGGTCTCAGTTGCTGCCGTTGCATGCGGTGACGATGCTGACAGTGAGGCAGTGCCCGACATAGCAGCCGTGTCGCCGACCGAGGCTCCCGCCACAGACACGACGCAGCCTACCGCAACCCAGCAGCAGACAGATGCAACGCCCGCCCCTGCGGCAACAGGAAGCCAGCAGCCATCTCCGGCGCAGGTGCCCGCCACAGCCAAGGTTGAGGAACCGCAGGAAATCGAAGAGCGCACAGGAGGGGTGCTACGCAGGCTGTGGTCCGATCCCCCTACCCTCGACCCTCACCTGTCGGGAGACACCAGGTCTGCCGGCGTAGTGGTCGAGATCTTCAGCGGCTTGGTGGCGCTGAACACCGACCTCCAACTCGTGCCTGACGTCGCCGACAGGTGGGAGATCAGCAACGACGGAAAAACCTACACCTTCTACATAAGGGACAACGCTAGGTTCCACGATGGCAAGCCGATCACCGCCAGCGACTTCAAGTGGTCCCTGGAACGTGCCGCAAGTCCTGACACTGCCTCGCCGGTTGCGGACACGTACCTGAGCGACATCGTCGGGGTCCAGGACGTGCTCGAAGGCAACACTACTGACATCTCCGGGGTACGTGTCATTGACGACCGTACGCTGCAGATAGAGATTGATGCCCCCAAGGCATACTTCCTCGCGAAGATGACCTACCCCACCGCCTACGTCCTGGACAGGGAGAACGTGGACGCCGGCGGCAGTAGCTGGACCGACGCTCCCAACGGCTCCGGCCCATTCAGACTGGCCGAATACCGCGTGGGCGAGGTGATCGTGCTGGAGCGCAACGAGAACTTCTACCTCGAACCTCCCCACCTCGACTCCGTCATCATGAACCTCGCGGGCGGTCAGTCCATGGCCATGTACGAGAATGACGAGATCGACATAACAAGTGTGGGATTGTTCGAACTCGATCGGGTACTGGACCCAACCGAACCGCTCAACAAGGAGCTGGTGATTGCTCCCCCGAGCTTCACCACGTTCTACATCGGCTTCAACGCGACAGAGCCTCCCTTCGACGACCCGAAGTTCAGACAGGCCCTGACCCACGCTGTGGACAAGGACCTCATCGCCAACGAAGTACTCTCCACGCTGGTCACGCCCGCTTACGGCGTACTTCCGCCAGGATTCCCAGGTTACAACGCAAACCTCGAAGGGCTGCAGTTCGATCCCGATCTCGCAAGGCAGCTCCTTAGCGAGTCCAAGTATGCTGACGCCGACACAAGGCCACGAATCGTCGTAACAGTGCCTGGCACCGGCGGCTCAATCGGACTGGATATGGAAGTAGTGATCGAGATGTGGAGACAGGAACTCGAAGTAGAGGTCGAGATCCAGCAGGTGGAGTGGGCCACGTATCTCCAGGACCTCAACGCCAACAAGTTCCAGGCTTTTGGCGGCAGCGGATGGCAGGCAGACTATCCCGACCCCCAGGACTTCCTGGACATCCTGTTCCACACCGACAGCAAGCAGAACCACACCTCCTACTCGAATCCCGAGCTTGATGCGATTCTCGAGCAGGCCCGCACCGAGCCGGACGTCGAGCGGCGCGTTGAGCTATACCACCAGGCAGAGGACCTGATCGTGCAGGACGCCCCAATGCTGCCCCTGTGGTACACGGGTGAGCAGTACGTCCTGATCAAGGGTCACATCGAGGACTACCGCCTCACGCCTATGACCATTCCAAAGCTCAGGCACGTCAAGTTCTCCGGCTAACCCCGTAGCCCACAAGGGCAATAGAGATCAAGTGCGCCAGCGGCCACCAAGGTCGCTGGCGCATTGTTTTCAAGGCGCTCACGTCACTCCCGGAGCCGACAGGCCGAGCACATGGGCAAGCGTGATACAATCCGCCCGTAGCTGTCCCCCATACCCGGACAGCCACCTCCCAAAGCGACATCCCATCGAGGTTGAAGGAGAGCAAAATGGCGAAGAAGAAGGGCACCGGCCTGCTCATGGTCTGGTGCGAGGTGCCTGACGAAGTTGAGGAAGAGTTCAACCGATGGTACAACGATGAGCACATCGAAGAACGACTGTCGATCCCCGGCGTTCTCAGCGCGGCGCGCTACGAGGCCGTGATGAGCGGACCAAAGCACCTCGCCGTCTACGAGCTTGAGAACTCAGCCGTGATGGAGTCTGACGAGTACCTCAGGGTGAGGTCCAACCCGACAGAGTGGTCAAAGCGAATGTCGCCCGAGTTTATTGCCACCACCTACGTCCGCAACGTGTACGAGATGATCCATCCGACCGAGCTGACTGATGAGATCGCCTCCAGCCCAATGGCGCCTGCCCTCCAGATCGGCAGAATGGGCATACCGGCAGAAACTGAAGATGAGTGGAACCACTGGTACGACACCGTCTACGTCCCGAACTACGAGACCGTACCCGGCGTACGACGAGGACGCCGCTACACGGCAGTCACCGGCACACCCGCGTACCTGACGATGTACGAGTTCGACCACACCGAGGTCTCCAAGAGCCAGGAGTGGCTCACCCAGCAGACCGCCCACCCGGACAACGCCCGGATGCGCGAGGCGATGATCCACCTCCCGGAGTCGCCCGGCGTGTGGCGCAAGACTTTCGAGCTTGGCGAGTAGCCTTCCAGACTGCACGGCACCCCCTGCTTAAATCTCCACAACGTCACAACGTAACGTAAGGATGGATGACATATGACTGACATGATCCGAGTCGGAAACGTCGAGATAGTCGCCGTGCTGGACATGGTGCCTCCCCCGCGTGACCCCACCGTCTTCATCACGGACCAGCCCAGGGAGGCGTGGAAGCCCTACGAAGACGATGTGCTCGAAAACGGGATGCTGCAGCTATACTACGGCAGCTTCTTCGTCAGATCAGGCGGCCAGACCATACTGGTCGACACCGGCATGGGTCCCGGCCCGCACGCCCACCTGGAGAACCGCACCGGCAATCTGCTTGGCGCCCTCAGTGACGCTGGCGCCAAGGCTGAAGAGATCGACATTGTCATGCACACCCACCTGCATCCCGACCACGTCGGATGGAACGTCGACAGCTCCGGAGACGCCGCCAGGCCATACTTCCCGAACGCCCGCTACCTCGGCCCCCGCAAGGACTGGGAGCACTTCATGCAGCCCGAAGTGCTGCCGACCGCTCCCCATATATCCCAGAACGTCATCCCACTGGACGAGCTTGGTCTTATCGAGTTCATTGACGAAGGGCACAACGTGACCGACGAGATAACCACTCTGGAGACGCCTGGCCACACCCCCGGGCACCAGGTGATACTCATAAGCTCGAACGGGGAGAAGGCCGCCATCATCGGCGACCTGATCCACAACCCGGTGCAGATCTACGAGCCCGACTGGTGCGCCTTCGTGGACACTAGTCCCGACGACACCCGTCGCTCCAGAAAGGCCTTCATGGACCGCGCCGAACAAGAGGAGATGGTCGTAGCAGCCGGTCACTTCCACCCAGACCGCCACATCGGCCGCTTCGTCAGGCTCGAAGGCAAACGCTACTGGCGCGGAATATGATCCTCTCGCTACCACGTCCGTTCGTCCTGAGCTTGTCGAAGGAAGCTTATCGAAAGACGGCAGTAACCGACCACTAGCCACAGATCAATAGGAGGTTCTAACTAATGCATCTTCTTGAAGTACTTAACCCCATCGGCCAGCAGCGCGGGCTGATGAATTCGCTGAAGATCAGTCCCAGACCTGATTCGCTCGACAACAAGATCGTCGGACTTATCTGGAGCGGCACACACGGAGGCGACCTCGCCTTGAACCGCGCCGGCCAGATGATCCAGGAACGCTTCGACAACGTAACCGTCAACTTCTACACCGGCGGCAACTACCCAACGCCGCCGCCTATAGTCCAGCAGGCAGCAAAGGAGTGCGACGTCGTCATCGGCGCCACAGCCGATTGAGGGACGTGCGCGTCGTGGATGGTCCACGACATGATCGAGATCGAGAAGACGGGTAAGCCCGCCATCCCGATCGTATCCGGACGCTTTGAAGAGGACGCCATCGCAAGCTCACGCGCATTCGCGATGCCGGACCTGCAATTCGTCATAGTCCCCCGAATCTACAGGAACCTCGCCCCCGACCTGTGCGTCAGCCAGACCGAGGCGGTGATCGACGAAATCATCGAGGTGCTCACAGTCGATCAGGGCCATACCCGCAGGGAGCGCGACACCACCGCAGCCATCGAGCGATTCGAGGGCGAAGACAGGTGGGACGCCATCCTCACGATGAACGAGCAGTGGCTGATGCGCGACTGGGGCGACTCACTCATCCTGCATCCTCCCACGCCTGAAGCCGTTGCCGAGCTCGTTGACGGCACCGGACTCGACCGCGACGAACTGGTCTGCGACATGCCGCCCGGCTTTGGACTCGCCACGGTCGAGAAGATCGCCATCAACGCAGCTATGGCAGGCGCGAAGCCTGAGCAGATGCCCGTCATCATCGCTGCCGTGAAGGCGCTATCCGAGGTCGGCTCGCACGGAGGAAAGTCGCTGCTGATGTCCACCAGCCCCCACGCGCCCATGCTCGTGGTCAACGGCCCGATCGCAAAAGAGCTGGGCATCAACCCGCGCTCAGGCCTCGGACCCGGCCGCGACAACGAGGTGAACATCACCATCGGTCGCGCCTTCTCGCTGTGCCTCCGAAATCTGGGCTACTGGTACCCCGGCCAGATGGACATGGACACCATTGGCACAACTCGCAAGTTCGTTCACTGCATCGCAGAGAACGAGGAGATGAGCCCGTGGCAGCCGCTCCACGTCGACCAGGGATTCGGCGCTGACGAGAGCACAGTGAGCGTGTTCATCACCGACGGCGAGCTCGACATCCAGGACCAGGGCAACACGTCTGCCGAGGCTCTATTGAAGAACCTCGCCTACGGCAGCACGTTCGGCACGATGGGACTCGGTTCCACGAATGGCTCCGAGCGGCTGATATTCATGCCCCCGGACGTTGCGCGCCCAGTGGGCGGACAGGGCTTCTCCAAGCAGGAAGCCAAGCAGTTCATCCACTACCACGCCAACCACAGCCTGGGCAAACTGATCCAGTACATGCCCATCGACGACGCCCGCGTCGGAAAGAATTGGAGCTGGCTGGAGGGCCTGACCGAGCAGGAGCGACTCGACATCACCGTGCCGCTGCTCGAGAGCATAGACCGCTGGCATATCGTCGTGGTCGGCGCCGACCGCGCCAAGACCCTCGTAATGCCAACCGGCGAAGGCATCACCACCGTCGGAATCGACCAGTACAGGTAGTGCCCTAGAAAACGTAGGGGCGACCACAAGGAGCCTGTCTCAAATGTCCCTTCTCCCCTGGCGGGAGAAGGTTAGGATGAGGGGGATTGTACCTGTCACCCTCACCTCAATCCTCTCCCATCAAGGTAGAGGAGGCACTAGGAACCAAGTTCTGAGACACTCCACTAGGGTCGCCCCTACACTCCTAGCCCCCAACAGCCGCATCCACCTTATTCAGCGCCTCAGCCATAAGCCGTGCGTGCTCGACAGTCATGTTCATGTTGAAGTCGAACCGAATGCTCCGCCCCAGGACATCCAGCGTCTGAGGGCACATGTCCTTCGAGTACTCGACGTCGCCCTTGTAGTTGGGATCGCCCCAGGGATACCCCGTGGGGTGATGTGACCGCTTCTCCAGAATCGAGTCCCAGTACGTGTAGATGTGCCTGTCCGGGAAGCCATCGTTGTACACAGTGGCCGCATTCACACCCTCGGCGTTCAGCGCGTGCGAGTAGCCAACCGCCAGCTCCTTGTCATGCACGATTACCGAGGCCGACACTCCCGTGTCCCCAGCGGGATCATCCACGTGCTGAAGACGATATCCCCTCGCCTCCTCCAGTCCTTCCAGAAAGGCATTCTTGAGCGATCTCTGATGCTCCAGGATGTCGTCCAGCTTGGTTAACTGCACCCGCGCCACCGCGGCCAGCACCTCGCTCGGACGATACGTCTGTCGAGGGAACGGCTCGTTCTGCCACTCTACGTCGTCTTCGTTGGCCGTCCACATGGGCAGACCCGGGTCCGAGGCGAAACACGCCCGCTCGTAGATGTCGCGGTCGTTCGTGAATACGAGCCCGCCCTCGCCCGAGGAGATCGTCTTGTAGTAGTTCAGGCTCCACGCGCCGACATCGCCGTATGTGCCAACGCTGCGGCCCATGTAGGCCCCACCAACACACTGGCAGCAGTCTTCGACCACCTTTAGACCGTGCCTGCGGGCGACCGCCATGATATCGTCGATTCGCGCAGGAACGCCTCGCATGTGAACAGGCACAACCGCTTTGGTATAGGGAGTGACCTTTTGCTCGATGTCCTGCGGGTCCAGTCCCAGCGATTCATCAACCTCCGCGATAACGGGCACGGCGCACGCTGCCATAACCGCAGCGGCAGTGGCGATGTACGTGTATCCGGGAACGATGACCTCGTCTCCCGGCCCGACACCCACACCGATCAGCGCACTTGTAAGCGCGCTGGTGCCGGAGTTCACCATCAGCGCATATTCGACGCCCAGGTACTCAGCCACCTCTTCCTCGAACTTCGCTGCCTCGCTCTGCTCCTTGGGATAGCGAAACAGCTCCTGGCTCCTTAGGACCTCGGATACCGCCGCAATCTCCTCGTCGCCAATGACGCTCGGCCCCGACACACCTGTCGGCAACGGCTCCGATACAACGGGCGTCCCACCATCAATTGCGAGCCGGCTATCCACCATGACCGAACCTCCTGACACTACTCAGACTGGCCTGACTATAGCACAGGGGCAGACTCCGCTCTCGGAACTCTGCGCGAGGGAATCTGTGTCAGTTTTGGTGGGTGCCTCCCTACCAAATCTAAAGTCCCCTCTCCCTCAGAGCCTGCCCCGGACTTGATCCGGGGGAGAGGGTTAGGGTGAGGGTGAAACACTGCCCACCAAACACACACAGACCCTGCAAAAGCACTTTTGCACATTTGAAAACCCTCATTCCCATAGCCTGCCCGCCAGACTCGACACTACGATGTTTCGAAGGGACGGCGCACGCCTTCCCCGTCTGGCGTTACCAGCAGAATCACACAGCACAGGGAGAACAATGACACTAAGCACCTACCTGAGTTTCAAAGGCAACTGCCGCGAGGCATTCGAGTACTATCGCTCCGTGTTCGGCGGTGAGTTCATGGTCATGGAGACCTTCCACAACGGGCCGTCCGACTTTCCCATGCCAAAGGACGAACTCGACAACATCATGCACGTAGCCTTGCCAATCGGGTCCAGCGTCCTCATGGGCAGCGACGTGCCCTCGACGTTCGCACAGAACCATAAGCAGGGCACCAACTTCTCGATCAGCGTCAGCACGTCATCGCGCGAAGAGTCCGACGACCTGTTCGGCAAGCTATCAGACGGCGGCTCCGTATCCATGGCGATGCAGAAGATGTTCTGGGGCTCCTACTTCGGCGCCTGCACCGACAAGTTCGGCATCAACTGGCAGGTCAACTGCGAACTAGCCCAGGAATAACCTGCGGGTCAAGAATCCCCTCTCCCTCTCGACTTACAGGTGTAGGTATGCCTGAGCGGCCAGGTACAAACTCCAGCCTACAGCCCCCTCTCCCTTGACGGGAGAGGGCTGGGGTGAGGGTGAGAATTCGGCCCACCAACCCGACCCGGATTCCGGCGTCAAACGAAACTTGAGCGCCGTCCAACTCCGGTGATATGATTATTGAGTGGCCGTTAATTCGGCCCACTCCCCCTTGAACGCTCCGCAGTAGCTCAGTGGTAGAGCGGTCGGCTGTTAACCGATTGGTCGTAGGTTCGAGTCCTACCTGCGGAGCCAGTTCCCCTCAGTTCTTCAGCAGCATCCCAGGCTGACACCCACGACAGTACGTCGTAATCCGCTGATTCGCCCGCAACTCCGTCAACACCCTGCCGCATCGCGGACACGGCTTACCCCCAAGCATGTGGACCTTCATGAAGTCGCGGATCTTGTGATCGATCTTCTCCCCCATCCTGCCCCGCACCTCTTCGACCGACTCCTCGATCACCCGCCGAGAGCTTTTGTAGACGCGCCTCAGCTCGTCCTCCGACAGCGCCTTCCTGCGCTTGAACGGGTACACCTCAGCGTCGAACAGGATCTCGTCCGCATACGCGTTCCCGATCCCCGAAATCACCCTACCCCTCGTCAGGACGCCCTTGATCTCGCCGTGAAATTTCTTCAGCCTGTCCGTGAACTCCTCGAAAGTGAATTCATCCAGCACATCCGGCCCCTGCTCTGCCAGTCCCGGGACCTCGTCCACACGCTCGTCAGGAACGTAGTAGAACTGCCCCATCTGGCGACCGTCCGTATAGCGCAGATCGACATCGCCTTCGAGTCGTAGCCGTACGCAAGTCCGCTTCTGCACGCGAGTCCGGCTCGGACAATGCTGGAGCCCGCCCGTCAGTTTTGGGTTGATGACGATCTGCCTCTCACCCGACAGTCCGATGATCAGGAACTTGCCACGCCGCAGGACAGACTCAGCCTCCCTTTCGACAGCGTCCTCCTCGAAGTCACCGGCGAGCGATCTCACTATCGGCTTCAGGATCTTCGCAGCCTGCACCCGCTTGCCCGGCAGACGAGCGTTCAGAAACTCAGCGACCACCTGCATCTCCGGCGCTTCAGGCATCGGCAGACCTCCACATCACTCGGGCTCCATCCATCCAAATCGCCGGAAGCTGATCCGACCCTTCTCGTCGAACTCGACACCCTCTTCGATCAGCATCTCCCTCTGAAGCTGGCTTCCGTGCCCCGTGCTGCGAGGGCTGACCATGCCCTTGTGGTTGATTACACGCTGCCAGGGCACATCGGAGTCGGACTCCAGGGACGCCAGGCAATACCCGACCATCCGCGGCGTGCAGTCACCGACGATCAACGCAATCTGCCCATACGTCGCCACCTGCCCATACGGCACCTGCAGTATCACTTCCAGTATGCGGCTATAAACCGGTGCCCGCTCTTCACACTCCATCACGCCACATGCACCTCCAGTTGCCCGGCAAACGTGTCCCCTCTCCCTAAGGGAGAGGGTTAGAGCCTGCCCCGGACTTGATCCGGGGGTGAGGGTGAATACTCCGCCCCCAGCCACAGCGCATCTTCCTTGCCATCACACCTGACCATACCCCCTACCCACACCCACTTCAATCGAAATCAGGCACATGTTGTCGCGCGAAAGAAAACACCGCTATGATGAATCGACCGACAGCAGTCGCGTCTCCCCCCGTGGGCCGGTAGCTCAGTTGGCCAGAGCACCGGACTTTTAATCCGGGTGTCCTGGGTTCGAATCCCAGCCGGCCCACTCATTTGTAGCTAGACCCATCGGGGACTCGAACTCAATATCCACGTTTCGCGTCGTTTGTACGCAGGTCGTTGCCGAGTGGAAGATGCAGCCGGCAGGTTTACCTTCTAGCTACCGGACTCGTCGTGGTGCCAGCCCGAGCCGAACACCAACCCATCGTGCTCGACCAGCCAGAAGTGCTTGTCCTCAACCTCCCCGGTGGCGGGGTTTACGTCCTCGTGATTCACCCACACGCCCTGCTCAGTGGCCCTGAAGGATCCATCTCTTACCATCTCCTGGAGGTGTTCGGCAAAATCATCGGCGTTGTAGTGGCCCAATATCTCGCCCTCCGGCGTCGCAACGAATACGTACCACTGGGCGTTAACGCTGTCGGGATTGTTGTAGTAGGCCAGGGTCTCCTCCAGCCCATCGGAGTGGTAGCGGGCAATGGCCTCATCCACCACGAACTTGGTGTACTCGTCTGCGGAGATGTGCCAGCCGGAGGCGAAAAGCAGACCGTCGTGCCTCACCACCCACACATGCTTGTACTCCAGTGCGCCGGTGTGGTCGTCTCCGATGCCCCCGCTCTCAGGATTCTGGTAGACGTAGGACACCCATTCGCCCTCTTCCGTGGCCGAGAGCATGTCCGCCCCGAAGTCGTACCCGGTGGCATCGAGGCTCACCCAGCCCTTCAGGTCCAGCCCAAGCCGGTGGGCGTCCGGGTGTCCTATGACAAGATCGTTCTCGTCGATGATGAAGACGTACCACTGGCCGTCGACGCTCCCCTCCCGGTTGTAGTAGGCGAGAGTGGAGTCGAGCCCCAGGGTCTCGTAGCGGCTGATGGCGTTGTCGACGAAGAACTTGGTGTACTCCGCGGGGGCTGACTTGGGCGGGATGGACGCCACGACGCCGCGAGCTATCTGTTCAACCTCGGCAGAGGTAAGGCCGGACTGTGGCTCGGCGATGGCTGCCATAGCTGCATTGACGATCTCTTCTACCTCGCCTTTGGATAGTCCTGAGTCCGGCTCTGGCAAGTCTGCCATCGCCTTGCGGATGGCCTCTTCCACGTCTGCCGCCGTGAGTCCTGGTTCAGGCTGAGTTGGCGTAGGGGCCTCGGCCATCTTCGCACGAACGATCTCCTCGATCTCCACACGAGACAGCCCATTGGCACCGTCTCCGCAGCCAGTCAAGAGAAAGATGGCTAGAACGGTCAATGCCAATGGAGCCAGCAGGCTCAGGCGTCGGTCATTCAACAGTCCATTTGACGGCCACATTGGGATCCACTGCCTTTACAACCCGCCCAATACCACCGCCGACGTTCCATCGCTGATCAGCGATTCGTCGTTGCCCGCGTCGTCGTCAAAAGTGACCCGGACCTTGATGACCTTGCCGTTGTCGGATGACTGCACCTCGTAGGTGGAACTGGTGGCTCCGTCGATTTCGGTGTCGTCGGCAAGCCACTGGTAGCTGTAGCTGACGTTGGTCAGGCCGTCGGTGTCGGAGATTCCAGTCGTGCTTGCAGTCAGGGCCTGGCCAACCTGCGCCGTTCCACTGATGGTGGGCGCGCCGGTAGCGGCGGAGTTTTCCTGGACGGTGACCGTCACCGACGACGAACAGTTGTTGGTGGTATTGGACTCACCAATAACCGCGTCCACACACGCCCCGTAGTAGTACGTCCCGACCGTCGATGGTGCCGTCTGGTCGATAGACTCGCTCGATCGAATCCACTGACCTCCCGACGGCGGGTATAGCAGCGCGTCCACTTGGTCGGTTCCCACTTCCGTGTCCCCCGTCGTGATTGTTGCGTCAGTGGACCGGTAGTAGCGGATTGTAGTTCCTGCAGATTGCCAGTCGCCCGAGTTGGCTACAGTTGCTGACAGCGTGAACGTCGCTCCAGTCTCCAGGGTTGCGTCGTCCACCGACGGCGTCTGCACCACGAGGTCGGGGCGTGGCAGAGGCACCGGAACCTCAAAC
Organism: Dehalococcoidia bacterium; assembly: GCA_965232905.1. Taxonomy (GTDB): domain Bacteria; phylum Chloroflexota; class Dehalococcoidia; order Lucifugimonadales; family UBA1123; genus VXRN01. Next base: position 3,013,384 of record OZ247432.1, on the reverse strand, counting down.
CAACTCTGGTAGCAGTTGTTCGTCGTGTCCGACTCGTCCGTGACCGCGTCTATGCACACTCCGTAGTAGTACGTCCCCTCCGTAGACGGCGCGGTTATGTCCACCCAATCTTCTAAACGACTTTCCCCGGCTTCCAGTGACGTCACTTCAGCGGTGGCGACTTCCGTATCCGACGTTGTGATCGTCGAGTCCGCCGACCGGAAGAAGCGAAGCGTCGTGTCAGCGGACTCCGTGTCCCCCCTGTTCTCGAGCTGCACTTTAATGCGGAGTTGCCCACCCACGCGGGGGGTTTCAAGTTTCATGTCAAGCAGCATAGCCCGCACACGCAAGTCCGGAGCCGAGTTGGCATGGACGGGGGTATTCAAGGTCATCACCACCGCCACCAGCGCCAGCGCCATTCCAAGCGTGATGACCGCTCCCTTGAGGCGGTTTGCAGTATTCATCTGGACGGACTGTCCTCGTGATCGGCATTCCATCAAGGCGACTCATCGCTCCCGGGGTCTTCGTCATGGGTGGCTTGCACCGAGTGCCCAAGCGCAACTCACCAAGGGGTATCATCTCAATTTGCCGACCCTCTGGCAAGCCACGGTTCCACTTCGGTGGCACGAAGCTACCGCCGGTGGCACTTGGCGGATGAGTGGCCAGACCGATTCGCCTAGCCTCTTGTCGCCGCGGTGGCGCAGAGTTGATACTCGAGGTTGGGCTTCTTTGAACGTCCGCTCTTGGAGACGGGACGCCCTTGATGGTATTGACGAGTTTGGGTCGCCTGACCGCCTCCTCAGATACGAACCTCCCACCGAAAAGTTCGCAAATCCGTACACCTTGGCCCACCAGACTTTAAAGAGCCAAGATCCTTCGCGTAGCGATTAAAGGTGGCGGCTAGGTTGAAGTTGACTCTGCCGGGAGATTCCCGTGCTTGGACGGCCGACCAGCCTCTGCGGGAATCTCGGCCGGCTCGAGACGCAGCCTCAACCCTAGGGCACTTGTGATCTTCAGTAGCGTTGTCAGAGTGGGGTTGCCGTCTTCAGACAGCGCCTCGTAGAGGTTGCCGCGGTTTAGTCCGGTGTCTCGAGCGAGAGCGCTCATGTTTCGTGTTCGAGCGAGATGCTTCAGGGCAGCTCGAATCACAACTCCGTCCCCAACGTCCTCAGCCATCGCCGCGCTGAGAAGCCCTCGAGCATCCTCCTCGGTCCTCACGTAGTCCGATGCATCGAATTTTCGATACTCCTCAGCCATTAGTCCCTCCATTCTGTCGCCATTCTCCTGGCCCGCTCAATATCTCGCCGCTGACTGTCCTTGTCGCCGCCACATAGCAGGATGATCATCTCAGCGCCTCGCGTGATGAAGTAGACCCGGTATCCAGGTCCATACTGGATTCTCATCTCGGACACGCCGCCGCCAACTGACCTCACGTCCCCGAGATGGCCATCTTCGGCTGCCAGCAACCTGGCAACGATGCGGTTCACCGCCTGCCGGTCCCGCAACCTGCGCAACCAACGGTCGAACGTCGCGCTTCTAAGGATCGCGTACATAACTGCATTGTACGATATACCGTACAATGTGTGTAGGAGATTTGAGTGCGGAAGCCTGTGTCAGCTTGGCAGGGTAAGACTGAGTCGTTCATCATACGGATCGCGGCCGTCTCGCCCGCATATCCAGTAGGGGCGGTTCGCGAACCGCCCCTACATCGATTACCTGCCAGGCTTGTACAGCATCACTCGCGCCCCGCGGGTTGACAGCCAGGGTAGGCCCCCATATATTTGGGCCGTCCTCGGGGCCGAGTAGGAGGAGGCGTTGCCAGAGTTCCTCAGACACCCGGATCAATACGGGCCGCTGCTCGCCTTCTGCGTCTTTCTGGCGCTGCAGTTGGGCGCCCTCACCGCTAGCCTTGTCCTGGGCAGAATCGCCACCCTGCACGAGCGGCGTGAGCCCGCCTCTGCCTCCCCCCGGGTGCTCAGGATCGCCCGCGGCCCCGTCGTCCTCATGCTGGTACTCCTGGGATTCTACCTCGGATACCTCACACTCAACCGGCTGCAACCGAGCTACCTGCAGTTCCTCACGGACTGGGAAGCCGCGCTCACCAAGGCCTGGCTAGTCTCTGCCATCGCCATCGCAACCTACGCCGGAGCCCGGCTGCTGGACTCCCTAGTCACCGAGTACGGACAGCAGCTGGCCGAAAGGACCGAAACCCAGCTCGACGACAACCTGCTGCGCACCGCCAAGCGCATCCTCCCCTTCGTCGTCTACGCTATCGGCGCGCTGGTCGCCCTCGACAGCCTCGGGGTGTCCATAGCCCCTCTGCTGGCAGGTCTAGGCATCGCCGGCCTCGCCGTCGCCCTCGCAATCCAGCCCAGCCTGCACAACTTCCTCTCCGGGACCTACATCGTCGCCGAGAACATCCTGGAGGAGGGCGACTATATCGAGCTGGAGGGCGGGCTCTCCGGTTACGTGGCCGACGTGGGTTGGAGGAGCACCAAGCTGCGGAGCATGATGAACAACACCGTGGTCATCCCCAACTCCAAGCTTGTCGACAGCGTCATCACCAACCTGTACACACCGACTCCGGCAATGAACATCATCGTCTACGGCGGAGTCAGCTTCGACTCCGACCTCGCCGCCGTCGAGAGGGTCGCGGTCGCCGCGTCGGCGGACGTCATCCAGGCCTCCGAGCACGCCGTCAAGAGCGTCGAGCCCTTCTTCGGATTCGAGCAGTTTGGCGAGTCCAACGTCACCTTCTGGGTCTTCATCCAGGCCACCGACCGCATCGGCAGCTTCATCCTGACGAGCGAACTGGTCAAGGGCATCCATGCCCGCTTCAGGGATGAGGGAATAGTCATCAACTACCCCGTCCGCAAGCTCGTCTACCCCACCGGCAGCGCGCCCCCATCCGGCTTCCCCGGCCCACCACCACACACCGCAGACCGCACTGAAGACCCCTCTTCGTAGGCTCTTCTACAGGGGTGTATGAGGGTACACGGACCGGCACGGATACCAGCCGACGGCCCCCTCTCCCTTGATGGGAGAGGGCTGGGGTGAGGGTGAAAACTCTGCCCACCAAACTGACACAGTCTCACGCCCGCCACCGAGTTCCTGCTCCTGTCCGATGTGCCATTACCGATAGCTACTGTGAAGCAGTAGAATATGAATGGTAGAGAAATGTTCACTTGGGGAGAACGGATGAGAGAATCAGAAACCCCGACGAGCGCGCAAGACGAGGGGGGCGTCGCACTCCCACGTCGCCCACGCGAAGAGACGGCCCAACTCGGCAAGGAGATATACGAACGAGACATCCGGCATCAGGTCGAAGCCGACCACTTTGGAGAAGTAGTCGCTATCGATGTGGACAGCAGGAGGTGGGCGATCGCCGACGGTGAAATTGCTGCGGCAGACCGTCTGCGTGAGAAGCACCCCGGCGCCGTGAATGTCCTGTGTGAGCGAGTAGGTTACCGTGCGCTCCGCAGCTTTGGGTCCGGGTCTCTGCGGAGGACTAGGTGATCCAAGGTGTGGTGAACGACGCCCACTACGGCAATTGAAAACCTCTTAATCCGGCTGGCCATAGACCGCCATTACGTCAGGATTGTAGACACCCCCCCGGAGGTCCCCCCATGCGCACCAACACCACCAAGGCCAAGCTCAACGACGGCGGAGTCGTCTTCGGCGCCATCATCACCCGCTATGCTCCCGACATGGTTGAAATCTTCGGCGCTCTCGGATACGACTTCGTGATGATCGACTGCGAGCACGGCCCTGCCGACCTTGACCAGGTCGAGCACATGGTGCGTGCCGCAGAGTCATTCGGCATCACACCAATCGCCCGCATTCCCGACCACTCCGAATCCACCATCCTGCGGTATCTCGACCGAGGTCTCCAGGGGATCATCGTGCCGCACGTCAATACCGGCGAGCAGGCCGCCACCATAGCGCGCGCCGCCCGCTACTACCCCGACGGCTACCGCGGCATGGGCGGCGGACGAGCCCAGGACTACGGCATCGGAGTCACCCGCGACGAGGCGCTAGCCTGGGTCAACTCGCAGGTGCTGGTGATCCCGATGGTCGAGGACGTCGAAGCCGTCGCTAACCTCGACGACATCCTACAGGTCTCCGGCGCCGACGTGGTCCACGTCGCAGCCTCCGACCTGGGCCAGAGCATGGGGAATCCCGACGTAGCCGAAGTGCGTAAAGTAATGAGCGAGGTCATTCCACGGATACGGGCCGGAGGCAAGTTCGCCGGTGTGGGCGGCAACAATCCCGCCGACACTGCCGGAGTCGTCGAGTTCATCAACCGGGGGGCGAACTTCGTGACCGTCTCAGGCTGGGGTCTGCTCCGCATCGGCGCCGAGGGCTTCCTGGAGGGAGTCAACGCCGCGCGGTGACCCAGTGCCGTATCGACCTCTTTAGCGATGACTGAATCTGAGAGCGCAGGCAGGTCGAGGCACAATGAGCAAGACTTACGACCACATCATCGTTGGCGCGGGTTCGGCGGGTTCGATCCTGGCGGCTCGCCTTACGGAAGACCCTCACCGTTCAGTCCTGCTCATCGAGGCGGGGGCCGACTACCCCACTCGGGAGCTCATGCCCGATGCCATCAAGTACCTTTACGGGAATGACACGACCATCTGGGATAGCGGACACATCTGGAACTTCCGCGCCAGGGCGACCAACCTGGCCGACATAGACATCCCCCGGGGCAGGGTCACCGGAGGCTCCAGCGCGGTGAACGACGCTCAGTTTCTGCGGGGAATGCCGGAGGACTTCGACCGCTGGGCCGAGTGGGGAAACCACGAGTGGAGCTACGACAAGCTCCTGCCCTACCTGCTAAAGCTCGAGTCAGACCAGGACTTCGACGACGACTTCCACGGCTCTGACGGCCCCATCAGCTGCCGCCGCTACCGTCCCGACGAGTGGGGACCTCAGCAGCACGCGTTCTATCGCGCCTGCCTGGACTCGGGATTTCCCGACTGCCCAGACCACAACCGGCCCGGCTCAACCGGCGTCGGCCCTCTGCCCTTCAACATCTCGGAGGGCATTCGCCAGAGTACGGCAATTGCCTATCTCGACCCCACCCGCAGCCGGCCGGGCCTGACCATCAGCCCCCAGAGTCTCGTTCACGAGATCATCTTCGAGGGCCGCAGAGCAATCGGCGTGCGGATGCTGACCGGCTACCAGGAGACGTCAGCCTATGGCGGGGAGGTAATACTCTGTGCCGGAGCAATAGGATCTCCGCACATACTCGCCCTGTCCGGCGTCGGCCCGGCGGAGCAGTCGAGCGGGCTGTCCATCCCCGTGACGCTCGACCTCCCCGGAGTTGGTCAAAATCTCAGAGACCATCCCGACGTTCCGATGGCATGGCGTACGCACGCAGACTTCCCGCTGAATACCGATCAGGTCGTCAACGGCACCGTGACGCTGCGATTTACGACGACAGGCTCGCCCTTCGAGAACGACATGGTGATCTACATGGGCAACTTCGCGTCGGAGCGCCCCATGAGGGGCGTCGACCACACGGAGCCGGTCGGAATCGGCGTGAGCCAGGGCCTCTACCTCGCGTTGAGCCAGGGCGAGCTGCGTCTCCGTTCTCGCGACCCGGAGCAGTCTCCTGAGCTCGACTTCAACCTGCTGGACGATCCGTTCGACCGGTCGCGAATGCGTGAAAGCATCAGGATCTGCTCCGACCTCTTCAGGCACGAGGCGTTCGACGACATAATCGATGAGCGCGTTGCGCCCTCTGACGGGGTGCTGTCAGATGACGACGCCCTCGACGCCTGGATGAAGCGTGAGGTCATCACGGCTCACCACGTCTCCAGCACCTGCAAGATGGGCACCTCAGACGATCCGATGGCAGTAGTGGACCAGTACGGCAGGGTACACGGCATCGACGGTCTGAGAGTCGCCGACGCTTCGATAATGCCCGATACAGTGCGGGCAAACCTGAACCTCACCGTCATGGCGATGGCGGAACGCATGGCCGACTTCATCAAGCCCTGATGACCGTCCCCCGCCCATACTGGTCCAAATACAAAAATCCCCTACGGGATCCAGGCCCTCCAGACCGACTCGTTTGCATCCACCCACGCCTGAGCGGCCTGACGTACGGTCAGGTCGTTCTCAGTGAGGTTGAGCACTATCTCGTTCTGCTGCGCGTTGGTCATCTGGAAGTTGGACAGGAACTGGTACGCCTCGGGGAACTCGTCCTTCAGTCCGGGCCATGCCAGCTTGGCTACCGGGTCGGTTGGGAAGCCGCAATTGAAGTTGCTGCCCTCTGGATAGCAGTCGGAAGTCCACTCGGGCATCTCGACCTGCACAAGGTCGTACTTGGCGTGCGCCCAGTGAGGCTCCCACAGGTAGGTCAGGACGGGATCGCCCCGCTGGAATGCAGCGTCGACCTCAGCCAGTGCCGCGCCTTCTGACCCGGCGAACACGACCTCGTAGTCGGCGCCGAAGGCTTCAAGTCGCTCCTCAGGCTTCGTGTCCCAGGCCGCCGTGAACTCCAGCAGTCTGCCCTTGTCGCCCGTATCTCTCGTGGCGAAGACATCCTTGTACTGGTTCAGGTCGCCAACAGTGCTGAGGTTTGGCGCGACGGCATCGATGCCGCGCTCGGCGTCGCCATTGATCACGTATGAAGGGACGTACCAGCCAGTCTCACCCTGTATGCCCACCGTCCCCACACGCTCTACCTTTGGATCGCCTTCGGCGTCCACGTACTCCTCGAGGAGGGCGGCGCTGTAGGAAGGCCAGTTGCAGCACACGAAGTGGAAGACGCCCGTTTCGAGCCCGATGAATAGGGGAGCCGAGTCCGCGGGTGCGAACATCGTCGCGACAGTGTGGTCCATCTCCTGTTCCAGCAGGATCCGCATTACGGCTGTCGTGACGAGCTGGCCGTTCCAGTCCTGGTCGACAAGGATCAGGGTACCCCTGGTCTCCGCCTCATCCATATCCTCGTCCGCTGCTTCGCTGCACGCCACTCCTGCTGCGAGGACCATGGCCAGCGCCAATATCATTGACAGGACAATCCACCTGTTCTTCAAAGTTTTCATCTTCTCTTTCCTTTCTGGGTTACGAGTGTGTCAGGCAAACTTGACAGGTTGCCTCATGCTCTACTTTCCCATCGGCGCATCCCTCCTAGCGAGGACTCGAGGGCCCCTCACCGAATTACTGTTATCTCATCGCTGCAAATGGTACCTCAGCACTCTGCTTGCCCTGGGTCATGCGGTCGAGAACCATCGCCATGAAGACTATTGCCATCCCGGCGATCAGCCCATCTCCCATCTTGAGCCAGATCGAGTTGATGAAGACCTCTTGTCCCAGACCGCCGCCACCCACGAGTCCGGCGATTATCACCATCGCCAGCACCATGATGATCGTCTGGTTGACGCCCATCATGATCGTCGGGAAGGCCAGCGGTATCTTGACCTGGAGCATCGTCTGAAGGCCGGTCGACCCATGCGACGTGGCCGTTTCGATGACCTGTTCAGGCACTTCCTTGATTCCGAGCGTGGTCATGCGGATCACCGGGGGCAGCGCGTACACCGAAGTGGCTATGATGCCGACCAGCGGCCCGACGCCCCATAGCATTATGACCGGGATCAGGTAGACGAAGATCGGCATGGTCTGCATGGTGTCCAGGATGGGCCGCAGGATCGTCTCGAATGTCCTGCTCTGGGAGGCGAGAACCCCCAGCACGATACCCACAACCACCGTGAACCCCGCCGCGGTTATCACCTGGCTCAACGTGTCCATGGTCACGTCCCACAGCCCGCCGATGCCCGCAAACGCCAGCCCGACCAGCGCGAGCAGCGACACTCGCCATCCAGCGGCGAAGTAGGCCAGCACGGCCGCTATTACCATCATGGCCGGCCAGGGGAGCCACAGGAGCAGCGTGCGAATAGGTGAGTAGCCAAGCTCTCGGAACAGGATGTCCCGTGACCAGCTCGTGATGAAGTGCAGGTTCACCGCCATCCAGTCGAAGACGTGATTGACGGGGCCCGCTATCGAGAACGTAAGCGCGTCCGGGAAGTCCTTCAGCGACCCGACCAGGGCGCCGAGCACCAGAAGTACGCCTACCACGACCACGCCTGTAATGGGGACTGCATACCGGGTCGCCATGTGCTGAAGACTCTGTCCGACCCTGCCCTCACTCCACAGGCTCGCTCCTGGAGCAGATGCGCGCGAACTGGGGTCGGACCTCACCATGGCATAGCTGAACCTGTCAAGGATTATGGCAAGGAGCACGATGGCGATTCCGCTCTCTAGGCCTTCCCCTGCGTCCACCTCCCTCAACGAAAGCCACACGTCTCTGCCGAGCCCCTGCACCCCAACGAGCGCGGTCACGATGATCATGGAGACTGCCATCATTATGGTCTGGTTGATGCCCAGCATGATCGTGCTCTTCGCCAGTGGCAGCTGCACCTGGAACAGCGTCTGTGACGTGGTCGAACCGTGCGACTGGGCCGTCTCTATCGCAGCCCTGGGGACCTGGCGGATTCCAAGGTTGGTGAGCCTGATGACGGGTGGTATGGAGTACACCACCGTGAGGAATACACCCTGGGTGCCGCTCACGCCGAACAGGATCAGCGCCGGAATGAGGTAAACGAAGGCAGGAAGGACCTGCATGGTGTCGAGTATCGGACGGACGATCGACTCAAAGCGATTGCTGAAGGCCGCGAATATACCGATCGGCACACCCAGTCCCACGTTGATGAGCACTGCAACTCCCACCACGCTCAGCGTGACCATCGCAGAGTCCCAGAAGCCGATGAGTCCGATGAACAGGACGGCAGCGCCGCAGAACAGCCCCATCCGACTGCCGCCGAGCCTTAGCCCCAAAACCGCCACACCTGCCACGACGACAGGCCACGGGAGCCAGAGCAGGAACGCGTCTATACCTGCTATGCCTGCGTCAATGACGTCTGAGATCGGGTTGGACAGCCAGGATAAAGAGTCGCCTGCCCACTCGAAGAATTCGTGAACCGGCTCCTGGATGGGAGGCTGCCAGCTCTCTGGCCAGTCTCCGAATTCGGTACCCGCATTGGTGGTCGCCAGTGAGTACGCCAGGATGTACGCGGCAGCCGCAATCGCCACCCACACAATACCTTGGAAACGGCGTTCCCTGAGAAAGCGAGTCTGGAGGGTTTGAGCGATGGTCACATCGCTATGCCCTCATCGCTAATGAGGGCGGACATCGCCGCCTCTCGGCTGATCGTGCCGATACATCTGCCGTCGTCCAGCACGGCGATCGGCGCGTCGCCCGTAATTGTGAGCGGTATCAGCGCCTCCAGGCGGGTACCCGGCTCCACTACCGGGCAGGAGTCCTGCATGATGGAGGCTACACTGGAGTTTGGCGCCCCACTTCCGGGAACGTCTGACAGGTGGACAGTCCCGATGAACTGGTCCTGTCCGTCGACCACCACCGCGCATTCGCAGTTCTCGGCAACCAGTCTGGTCATAAGGTCTGCCAGCCCCTCGTCTGCCGAGGCTGAGACTTTGGGCGGCGTCATGACGGCACGTGCCGTGAGAACCTTGGACCGCGGCACGTCTCTCGTGAAGTCCCGCACGTAGTCATCGATCGGATTGGAGACAAGCTCCTCAGGCGTACCGACCTGGACAAACTCGCCATCCCTCATTATTGCCACCCGGTCTCCCACCTTGAGCGCCTCGAGGAAGTCGTGCGTAATGAAGACCATCGTCTTCTGTACCATCTGCTGCAGTCCGATCAGCTGGTCCTGCATCTCGCGCCGGATCAGGGGGTCGAGAGCGCTGAACGGCTCGTCGAAAAGAAGAATCTGCGGATCGACGGCCAGCGCGCGCGCCAGCCCAACACGCTGCTGCATTCCCCCGCTCAGCTCGTGCGGGTACCGCTCCTCCCATCCCGACAGTCCCACTAGCTCGATGACTTCGGACGCGCGTCTCCGTTGGGCGTTCTTGTCGATTCCCTGGATCTGCAGGCCGTACACCACGTTCTCAAAGACCCGCTTGTGGGGGAAGTTGCCAAAGTGCTGGAACACCATGCCCATCTTGTGACGGCGTATGTCACGCAACTGCTGCTTGTTCATCGCAAGCATGTCTTCGCCGTCAATGTGGACCTGTCCCCGCGTCGGTTCGATCAGGCGGCTGAGACAGCGTACGAGCGTGGACTTGCCGCTGCCGGAGAGTCCCATGATTACGAAGGTCTCCCCTTCGAGCACGTCGAACGAGATGTCCCTGACAGCAAGCACACAGCCGGTCTGGGTCAGCACTTCTTCCCTGGATAGGCCAGGGTCGATTGAGTCCGGCAGATCACCGGCCCCGTCACCAAACACCTTCCACAGGTTTCGGCAAACGAGCCTTGCGTCTGCGTTGGATAAGCCAGCGATACCGGAGTCGCTGGCGGGGCTGTTTTCCACTGGTCTGCCCCCCGATGTTTGTACCACCCTCTACTTCAGTTCGACCCGTTATCAGAACAGGGTCGGCGTGAGGATAGGCCCCATCACTTGGGCCGATTGTATCACTATCGGTTCATAAGGACTCTGAGCTGACGGACAACCAGCCCTGTACAATACCAGCTATGGCACTATCAGGAACCAGATTGCTCTCCAGGACTCGCTGGAACCTGCGTCTGCCCCTCAGCGCCGAGACGCTGACATGGTCTATCACAGCGACGTTGCTCGTCATTGGCTCCCTGCTGCCTGAGGCCAACGCGGAAATGCTGAAAGCAGTTGGCCTCGGCCTCCTATCACTGCTGCCCGTCGTCGCTATCGCAGCACTCCTCGCTGGCTTCCTGACTGTGGGCCACTGGTCTGACAGAGCCCTGGAGTGGCTGAACGGGGGACAGGTACGGACCGTGGTAGCCGCAAGTTTCATCGGCGCAATTACGCCGGTGTGCGGGCTGGGGATGCTGCCGCTCATTGCCACACTCCTGCGTCGGGGACTTCCTCTCGCCCCCGTCATGGCGTTCTGGGTCTCCTCACCGGTTACCGACCCGAGCATGATGCTGATAACCGCTAGCATCATCAGCGTCCCATTCGCGGTTGCAAAGACGGTGGCGGCATTCGGAATCGGCCTCCTTGCGGGTGGCGTGACCTATCTCATCCCAACTTACCGCAACGCCGGTCACGACATGATGCGACCCAGGACGCTGGAACAGTACGATTGCGATGACGAAGAACAGCGCTTCTGGCCAGCGGTGTGGTCCAGCACGCGGCCGATCATGCGTTGGCTGGCACTCGCCCTGGTACTCGAGGTTTTCCTGCAGAGGTTCGTGCCCAGCGCGTGGGTGGCATCCCTGTTCGGTACGGACGCAGCCTCGTCCGTCCCCCTGGCAGTTCTGGTGGGCGCTCCCATGTACCTGGACGGCTACGCGGCGCTGCCCCTCGTCAGCGGACTGATGGCCAAGGGAATGAGCTTCGGCGCAGCCCTCGCCCTCATGATCTCCGGCGCGGCAATAAGCTTCTACTCAGCGGTGGCGGTCGCCGCCCTCGTGCGCACCCGCGTCTTCATACTGTACGTCCTGTTGGCGATACTCGGAGCCTGCCTGGCCGGATACGCGGCCAACTTGCTCATCTAGTCCGCATTCACGCCGTACACTGACTCGGCCCTCTCAGACGAGATGAACTCCTCGCCCACGTCGTGGCCTACGGCCTCCGCATCGCGCTCCCTGGCGTCGCCCCAGCCGCCTCCACCGGGAGTCTGTGTCTTGATGACGTGGTCGTGAGGGACGGTCGTTGTGACCTTGGAGGGTAGTCGCTTCTCCGATCCGTCCGGGGCTTCTATTGCACACGCCGAGCTGCCAGCGTCCGAGCCCCCGAACAGACCCCATGGACTCACCCGTTCGCGGTCGGAGCTGAGCGTCAGGGTGACGCTCTCGCCAAGCACGCGCAGGTGCCGGTGGATTCCGAGTCCGCCCCGGTGCCTGCCAGCGCCTTCGCTGTCCGGCACGAGGCCGTATGACTCCACGAGCAGCGGATAGGCCAGCTCTATAGATTCAACAGGGGCATTTCGAGTGTTTGTCATGTGGTTCTGCACGGCGTCCATCCCGTCCGCGTCGTGCATCGCACCCTGCCCGCCCGCATAGGTCTCCACGTAGTTGAAGTAGATGCCGTTGCGCGGGTCGATGCCGCCGATGTTGAGCAGGTTCATCGTGCCCGAGCAGGCCGCCAGCACCTTGTCGGGAATCACAGGCGCAAGCGCACCGAGCAGCACGTCTGTGATCCTCTGCGTGGTGATGATGTTGGCGTTGCACACCGCCGTCGGGTACCGCGCGGACAGCAGGCTGCCCTCCCGCACCCTGACGTCAATGGGACGGTACGCTCCCGCGTTGGGCGGAAGCTCAGGGTCGAGGCACGCCTTGAGCACGTAGTACACGCACGCGGCGACGGAAGGCCAGCGGCAGTTGAGCGGGCCTTTGCAGGAGTCGTCGCTCGCCGTGAAGTCTGCAACGAACGCGTCTCCCTTCGATTCGATCCTGACACGGATTGTGATCGGCGAGTCCGTTATGCCGTCGCCTTCCATCACGTCCTCGAACTCGTAGGTGCCTACGGGAATCTGCTTTAGCGCAGCCCTCATCCGCCTCTCAGAGTAGTTGAGCATCTCGTCGAGGTAGCGTTTCACCATGTCGGTTCCGTACCGTGACGCGAGATCCGTCAGCCTGCGCTCCGCAACATTGTTGGCGGCGTACTGTGCAAGAAGGTCACCTCTCACTTCGGTTCTCGGGCGAACATTCTGAGAGATCAGCGCCCAGAGGTCGCGGTCGAGTTGACCGTTTCGGAACAGGCGCACAGTGGGAATCTGTAGTCCCTCTTGAAAAATCTCCGTGACGCCGAACGGCATCGACCCCGGAGCGAAGCCGCCCATATCCACGTGGTGGGCCTGGTTGGCCGTTATGGCGATGAGCTCACCCTCATGGAACACAGGCGAAATCAGCGCCAGATCGTTGAGGTGGCCGGGACCGGCAGGATATGGCGTGTTGAGCGCGACGGCGTCACCCGGCTCCAGCTCCTCAAATGGGTACTGCTCCATTGCGGTCAGGACGGCTGAGTGCATCGTCCCTAGATGCAGCGGCGTGCCAATCTCGCTCTGCGCCACCACAACCACGTCGCCAGAGCCCGTGTAGATCGCTCCCGACGTATCCCGGCGGTCCTTGATGTTCGTGGAGTAGCTCGCCCGGATCAACGCAGCGATCATCTCATCCGCGATGGAATAAAACCCATTGCGCATCACCTCAAGCGTGATCGGATCAACATTATTCTGCGTCACAGGCGCACCTCACGAGAGACGATAGTACCAGCCAACGGCCCCTTCTTCCTGAGGGATTAGAGCGGTATATAAAGTTATGAAGCCAAACAAAGGTACCAGCCAATGGCCCCCTCTCCCTCAGGGAGAGGGTTGGGGTGAGGGTGAAATCTTGCCCTTTGAGACCTAAGCATTTCATAGAGAACGTTGCCCATGACTCCCCGGCTCAACTTCGTCTCCCTGTTATGAGGAGGTTCAGAAAACCATCGACACTAGCCACCTGCCCCTCCCAAACGACCGTCGTGGAGTCAAGCTGCTCTACAATTGCGGGCCCCTCGATCACATCCCCAGGACGAAGACCTGACCTATCGTAGATGCCCGTCGCCTTCGGTTCGTTACGGAAGTACACCTTCCGCTCGCCAACACGGGCACGCGACGGGTCTCCGTCTCGACCCCGCGAATCGCTTGCGAGATCAGGTCGAGGCATGGACGCCAGCGCCGTAACCCGGAGGTTGACGACCTCAACCGGATTGTCGCGCGAGGCGTACCCATACGTGCGGACGTGGGCATCGTGAAATCGCTCCACGATCTGCTCGACGTCACTCTGTTCCAGCTTGCCGGAGGCAGCCAGCACCTCCAACTCATAGCCCTGTCCAACGTATCGAGCGTCCGCCGCACGAACGAGAGATACGTCCTCTGGTGCAACGTCCTCGCGAGACATCTGCTCCAATGCCTGCGATTCAAGCTGCTCGTACCACGACGTGATCTCGGTCGGAGACAGCTCGCTGCCCGGTCTTAGTACCGTCTGCGCGAAGTCGTGTCTCAGGTCGGCCATCAGCAGACCCAGGGCCGACGTGACGCCGGGAGCAACGGGGACCAGCACGCTGGGGATGTCCATCTCGTCGGCAAGCTCCGAGGCGTGGACCGGTCCCGCTCCTCCGAATGCAACGAGGCAGAACTCGCGCGGATCGTAGCCCTTGGAGACCGATACGACCCGGATGCCCTTCACCATGCTGGCGTTGACGACCTGCACAATGCCATCGGCTGCCTCCTCCACCGTGAGTCCCAGAGGCTCGGCGATACGCTCTGCGATGACGTTGCGTGCCAACTCCTCGTCGAGGGTCATCGAACCGCCGAGCAAACTCGTCGCCCCGAGCCTGCCGAGAACAAGGTTAGCATCCGTAACCGTCGCCTCAGTGCCCCCGTTGCCATAGCAGGCGGGTCCAGGCTCAGCACCCGCGCTCTGCGGTCCGACCCTGAGCGCTCCTCCCGGATCGATCCACGCGATGCTTCCGCCGCCCGCACCGAGCGTGTGGATGTCCACCATCGGCACCTTGACCGGAAGACGTTCGAGTTCGCTCTCCTGTGTCCTACGGACTTCGCCCCGGTACGAGAGCGACACGTCGAAGCTAGTCCCTCCCATGTCGATCGAGATGCTGTTTGCTTCCCCCGCCTGTTGAGCGATGGCAACCGCGCCGATCACACCCGCCGCCGGACCCGACAGGATCGTGTGTACGGGACGCTCGATGGCCGTCTCCACGCCCATCGTTCCGCCATTGGACTGCATGATGTACAGGTCCGAGTTGAGGCCCGCTTCGCTCACGCTCTCTTCCAGCCGGCGAAGGTAGCGCTCCATTACCGGCGCGACATAGGCGTTGATCGTCGTCGTGCTCATCCGCTCGTACTCTTTGAACTCCGGCAGAATCTCGTGAGACAGCGAGACGGGTATGCCCGGCAGCTCGCGACGGATGGCGTCGCCAATGACCTGTTCGTGTGCAGGATTGGCGTAGGAGTGCAGGAGACACACGGCGACAGCGTCGACCTCGGCCTCCTTGAGACGCTCGACGATGCTGTCCAGACCCACTGCCTCCAGAGACTTCAGCACCTCCCCGGTGTGAATCACCCTCTCCTGAGCCTCGAAGCGCAGACGGCGCGGGACCAGCGGGTCGGGTCGGCGAATGCGCCAGTCGTAGAGGTCGGGCCTGTCCTGCCGGCCGATCTGCAGAATGTCGCGGAATCCAGCGGTAACGATCAGCGCCGTCCTCGCTCCACTGCGCTCCAGGAGCGTGTTCGTCGCTACCGTTGTGCCATGAATGAAGAAGTCGATCCGGTCGGGAGAGACGGCGTGCCGCTCCGTCAGTTCACTGATTCCGGTCGCGACGCCGAGAGCCTGGTTGACCGGCGTGGAAGGCGTCTTGGCGAATTCGAGACGGTTGGTATCGGTGTCGTAGAGGGCGAGGTCGGTAAACGTTCCCCCGACATCGACTCCCAACCGGTAGCTCATGGGCCCATGTTCCTAACTGGGAGCGGGGATGGCAGCATCGGCCCATTCCCTGGCTGCGTGAAATCGCCGCGAGTGTAGCACCGGGCCTATAGACCGTCAACGAAAGTCGCAAAGACGAAGGTGTGTCTATCTGGTGAGTGCCTCCCTACGGAATCCAGAGTCCCCTCTCCCTCAGGGAGAGGGTTAGGGTGAGGGTGAACACACTGCCTACAAACTGGCACAGTCTCTGCAATAAACATTGCCCCCGTATAATGTCTGAGACCTTCCGCACTGGCGGCGTCCATCCCAGATCACCCTTAGCACAACTCTCACCAAGGAAAGTGCCATGACAGCCTCCGACCACAAGGTGCTGATCGTATGCGAACAAAGCGTGCGCGATACGTTTCTCTCGCCCTCAGACCTCGACCGGCTCTCCGAATTGGCAAACTGGGAGTGGCTGAACCTTGAGGGAGGAGTCCGGTACGGTCCCAATGAGGACCCCGACGCGATCAGGCAACTCACCGAACGCGTCGGCGACGTCGACTGCATCATAGTCTGCCACGGCTCCCCGCTGATCAGCGCCGACGTCATGGACGCCGCACCAAGTCTCAAGATCATCGGCGAGTTGGAGGGCGACAGGTTCGCCTACCGCATCGACGTTGAGTCGGCCTGGGAGCGCGGCATCCGCACCGTCGATACGACTCAGGGGTCGTCCTATCCGGTCGCCGAGTGGGCCCTCGCGCTCATTCTCATTTCGCTCCGCAACGCAGGAGAGAGTTTCAGAAGAGTCCTGTCCGGTGATGCGTCCCAGCCCCCTCACGAAGGTGCTGGATTCGTTCGCAGTGAGCTGACCGGCAAACGGGTAGGACTGATCGGATGCGGCCACATCGGACGCAGGCTGGTCAGCTACCTCAGGCCCTTCGACGTGGACATTCGCGTCTACGACCCCTACCTGCCCAGCGAGATGCCCGACGCCATAGGCGTCGTGAAGACCTCGCTCGAGAACGTGCTATCGAAGTCCGACGTCATCGTCTGCCTGGCTCCCCTCACGCCCGGCACACAGGGAATGATCGGCCAGCGCGAGCTGGACATGGTCCCCTCCAACTCGGTGTTCGTGAACGTGTCCAGGGGAGCCGTCGTCGACAGCGACGCCCTCATTGCTCGCCTGAAGCGCGGGGACATCGTGGCGGGACTGGACGTGTTCGATCCGGAGCCGATTCCCCCTGACAGCGAGATCATAGGACTGCCCAACGTCTTCCTGACCCCGCACATAGCCAGCACCACACAGCCGACACGCCAGCGGTTCTTCACCCTGATGGTCGATGAACTGGAGCGCTTCTACCAGGGAGACGAGCCACTCTTCGAGCTGACACCGAGGTCGCTGGCCAACCGCAGTGGATCGGAGACGCCCGAGGCCTGAGCGGGGACCGCAATCCCTGCGCCAACCAAGTAAGGAGCAATAGTCATGGCAGACAAGATACGCCTCGGGTTCGTGGGCGCGAACGTGAACGCGACCTGGGCCTCTCAATCGCACTTCCCGGCGCTGCTGGCCAGCCCGGATGTGGAGTTCACCGCGGTCTGTACCACCCGCCCCGAGAGTGCGGAGGAGGCCCGCCAGGCCTTCGGAGCGAAGCTCGCCTTCCATGACTTCAGGGAGATGGCAGTATCACCGGAAATCGACGCGGTGGCCGTGGTCGTGCGCGTGCCGTCACACTACGGGCCAACGAAAGCCGCGATCGAAGCCGGTAAGCACGTCCTCACCGAGTGGCCTCTCGGACAAGACACCGCCGAAGCCGTGGAGCTTGCGAATCTGGCCAAGGACAGAGGTGTGCAGACCGTGGTGGGTCTGCAATCCAGGGTCAATCCCGCGCTGCTCTTTGTAAAAGAGCTGCTTGAAACCGGCTATGTGGGAGAGGTGATCTCCTGTCACGTGACCACCATGCGCGCTGGTGCACTGCAGCGACACTCCGGCGACACCTGGCAGCGAGACATCACCCAGGGTGCAAACACACTGACCATCGCCAACGGACACGTCATCGACGCCCTGCGCTTCGTGGCCGGAGACTTCTCCCGTGTGGCCTGCATGGTCAGCACTCAGGCCGAGCAGTGGTACGAGACCGACACCAGGCAGTACGTGGAAGTCACGTCACCGGACAACGTACGAGTCAGCGGACAGTTGGAGCGCGGGGCAGCAGTGTCGGTCCATGTCGGAGCCATCCCATGGGCAGGCACAGGCTTCCGAATGGAGATCTACGGACGCGAAGGCACGCTGATCACCACAGGGAGCGTCTCATCGCAGCGCGGTGAGATGCTGCGGATACAGGGCGCACAGGGAAGCAATGAGCTCCACGACCTGGAGATACCTAAGCGTTTCGTCTATGTGCCGTCCGACTTCCCTACCGGCGACCCCTTCAACGTCGGGCAGCTATACACCCTGTTCGCCGAGGCGATTCGAACCGGACAGAACCGCGCGCCGACCTTCGACACAGCGGTCGACCTGCATCGCTTCATCGACACCCTCAAACAGTCGTCGGACACGGGCCGGGAACTGCCGGTTACCTGAAGTGTAGGGAGCAGCAGGGCCCGATAGATTGAGCGATAGGAGTTGCTAAGCTTTAGCAGCTACCGGCTGATGCGCCTTCAGGAAGCGGCGGGCGTGGTCAACCACGTTGTCGATGTTCTCCTGCGTGTCCTTCCAGGGAAAGATGGTGACCTCGGAATTCGGGGCGAGGCTTGCAACCTCCATCGCGCACTCGTACGGGTGTGCCGGCACGCTATCGGGAGCTATCAGCAGCGGCGTCTGCAGAGCGCGCACGAAATCGCGCGAAACGGTGAAGACGAAGTCGGCACGACTGGTGTACATGCTCGTCAGGAAGTCGTGGACCATCTCCTTCGTGACGTCAGGACGCCTCTCGCGGAGGGGCGGCGCCCATCGCTCCGTGTTGTTCTCGTAGAAGATGTTCGGCGCGTCAGGATTGAACCCGCTGGGCTGCATTAGAGCCGCCGCCACAACACGGTCAGGCGCCAGCCTGAGCAGGTTGTGGATCATCGGCCCGCCGATGCAGAAGCCCATGACCAGGAACTTGTCTATGCCGAGGTGGTCCATCAGCCCAAGCTGGTCCTCAGAGTACGCGTCCCAGGGGCGGTCGATGTCCAGAGGACCGCTGGACTGTCCGCCATCAGCATTGCGCAGGTCGGCAGCGATGCAGTGGAAGTCGTCCTTGTAGGTCTCCATGGGATTGAACGGCACCGCCGAGCTCAGTGATGCGATGCTGGAGTTCAGTCCGCCGCCAGAAATGATCATCAGCGGAAACCCGGAGCCGACCTCCTCGTAGTAGATGCTGGTTGACCCTCTTTCATAGAACGGCATGGCAATAGTCCTCCATGTGCGAGTTGCAAAGCTAACTTCATACCTGAAACGCAGGCAGGCTGTTAGAGTGCAACTTATCACACATTCAGGTATCCAAGCGCTGCGCTGACTGACTAGGTCTCATCTTCCTGGAACGTGGCCTCAGCATTCACCTCCCCTGCTTGATGAGGTCCGCGACCCGCTCACCTATCATCAGGACGGTGACGTTTATATTAGCCCGCACGCACTCGGGCATGATCGAGGCGTCCACCACACGCAGCCCGTCTGCGCCATAGACCTTGCCGTACTGGTCCACCACGGCCATCGGGTCTGAGCTTGGCCCCATCTTGGCGGTGCACGAGATATGGTGTCCGGTGCCCACGTTTCTCTTGATCCACAGCTCCAGCGCCTCATCCGACTCCAGGTCCGAGTCCTCTGGATAGACCCTCTCATCGATCATGGCGGCCATCGCCGGGTGGTCCTCAAGGCTAACCACGAGGCGGACGCCGTCACGGTACCTGCGCAGGTCCTCTTCGTGGTCGAGGAGGTTGTAGTCCAGATAGGGCTGGTCCCTGTAGTCGCCTGAGCGCAGCCGCAGCTCACCCTTGGATATCGCGAGGTTCAGTCCGAGGCCCGCGCCGATTCCCACCAGGTCGCCGTGCTGGCCGCCCATGCGTCTGCTCGTACCCGCACCGGCGGACAGGTATACGATCATGTCGGTCTTGAGTGCTGAGTCCTCGGCTGTGTACCTCACCACTAGCTGGCCGTTCGGCACGAATCGCTGAAGTTCCACCTCCGGCTTCGTGGCCCACAGTATGCTGATGAGGGGATGGTCCGCCAGGTTCTGACCGACACCGGGCGAGTCCACCACGGTCGCAATCCCATGCTCACTCAGATGGTCGCTTGGACCGACGCCGGATAGCATCAGTATCTGCGGCGACCCGATGGCGCCCGCGCTGAGGATGACCTCATCGGCCTCTACGACGAAGCTCTCGTCGTCAGAAACGGCCTCGACACCCGTCGCCCTTGGGCGCTCCCCGGAAGTGTCGAAGAGTATCCTCTTGACCGTCACATTCGCCCTGATGGTCAGGTTGAGCCGGTGACGTGAGAGCCCCAGGTACCCTATGGACGTGGACCACCGGATGCCGTTGGGATTGTTCAGCGGTGTTGGCCCCACTCCGGCAGTGCCAGGCGCGTTGTGGTCCTCACAATACGGCTGTCCGTTGTCCCGCCAGGCCTCGAACCATGCCCTGTTCCCCTCTCTCCACTCCTCCTGCGGAAACCTGTGGCAGATGATGGGCCCGCTTGAGCCGTGGAAGTCCCCGGGGTCGTCCTGGTAGGTGGTGTCAGTCTCCACCTTGTTGAAGTACGGCACCAGCTTCTGGAAGCTCCACTCGTCGTTCCCAGACTCGGCCCAGTCGTCGTAGTCCTCGGGAATGCCCCGGAGGAAGATCTGCCCGTTGATGGCGCTGGACCCGCCGGTCACCTTGCCCCTCGGGATCTCGATCTCGGCCTCCTCGGTGCCCCTGGCCATGAACTGCCAGTTGTGGTCGCTGTCCCATATGGGCTTGGTCGACATGTAGCCGTACTTGACCTCCTCGGGTAGGCTGTCGATGTCCGGGTAGTCTGGGCCTGCCTCCAGGAGCAGCACTGAGGTGTTGGGGTCTTCAGAAAGCCTCGTGGCGAGAATCGCGCCCGCCGAACCCGCGCCGATGACGATGTAGTCGTACTTCACTCCCTGCCTCCTCGATATGACGCTGACGTGGCACCTTCAACTGCTGCTGGGATAGTACGCACCCGAAGAATGACCGTCAATCAGCATACGACCGCAATCTGGCTTCGAAATGGAGGCCGTCCAATGGAAGTGCACAGTCTGCCAATTTGGATTCGGCTAAGGCGATAATCTCATTGCGCAGCAACATTAATCGTAGTTATTATACGAAGCTGAATAGATAAAGCATCGCTGCCGGGCGTACGGTGGTCAGCACTCGACTCCCCACCATCACCGCACATAAGGAGAGTTCGTCTTGGACAATGCACTCAGCTGGTTTAGCAGACTTGTCACGGTCCGCCCGTGGGTCACACTTCTCGTTCTCCTGCTGGTTACCGTTGCGCTTGCTTCTGGAGCAGCGCTGCGTGAGCCCCCGCCGGACGCTGCGGCTGCACTTCCTGACGGTAGTTCAATTAGCGAAGCGATAGCCGAGATCGAAGAACGCTTCGGGGAGTCCGGGGAGGTAAGGGTGTCAACGCTCCTCTTCCGGGGAGAAGCGCTCACACCACAGGGTCTCTCGCAGATGGATACCCTGATCGATAGCATCGTGAGCGACCCGGCTATCGGCGGGATACTCGCTCCAACCGATCCCATCTTCTCACCCACGCTGATGTTCGGAGCCATGCTCCAGGTGGACAGCTTCGATTCGATTACCCAGCCACAGATCGACGCCGTCCGCAGTGCGCCAGGACTGGGAGATGCGATCTCCCTGATGACTGGCACCGACGCGGACGGCACTTCGGTCGCCATCGCTGGTGTCAGCCTGATAAACACCGGCGACTCGCGAGTCGAAGATGCTGAGCGAAGGATCGACGAGCTCGCGACAAGTAGCGAAGGCCCACTTCGCGCCAGCAGCGTCTCATTCGTGGTGATCGAGGACGAGTACAAGGAGTTCACCGAGACTGGCATGATGCCGCTGATCGGGCTGGCATTCCTGCTGATCACGGCGCTGATCCTGCTCTTCATGCGCACGATCTCTGACCTGCTGCTGACGGTGGCCGGGCTCTTCATATCGATCATCTGGATCATCGGCGCCGAGGGCTGGATGGGACCAGGGGGACTGGGGATCACCGGCCCTCCGAACTCGCTTACGTCGATGGTGCCGATCATCATCATAGGTCTCACGGTCGACTACGCGATCCAGGCCGTGTCCCACTACCGCGAGCAGCGAGTTGCCGGCGAGCCTGTCGTCGCAGCAGTTCGAATTGGACTGCAGAACGTCACAATCCCGCTGGTCCTGGCCGCAGTGACGACAATTGCGAGCCTGCTTGCGAGCCTCTTCTCACCGATCGGCATGGTCGGCGACTTCGGCATCATCTCCGGACTGGGAATAGGACTGAGCCTCATCGTGATGCTGACTCTCCTCCCGGCCTCACGGACGATCATCGACCGGAGGCGCGAGCGGCGCGGCACTCTGCCACCCGCCCGTCCCATTTCGACCGCGCTGCCCGGCATTGAGAAGACTGCGGCGTTCCTGGGCAGGGCCGTCACGCGTAGGCCCGCTCCGTACATAATCGTCGTGATTGCCGTGACGGTCGCGCTTGGTTTCGCTGCAACCGGCCTCAAGTCCGAGTACAGCATCCGAGACCTCCTGCCCAGGGGCGGGAGCGTGCTGGAAGACCTGAACACTCTGGATACGGCCGTCGGCGGTTCTACGGAAATGACCAGCGTGCTGGTCAAGGGCGAGGCCACTGAGACCCGTACCCTACTGAACGTCCAGGACCTTGAGTCCGCCTTCGAAAACGACGCAACGCGACCGGACGCTGCGGCGGGCCCGATTCTGGCGTCCTACGAGCTGCTCATACGCGACTGGACCCACGACAGCGGCGAGCCGGGCGACAAGTACGATGCCGAGCTGGCGTCGCTCTTCAAGCAGGCATCCGCAGACGTGCATCTCAATCGGGAGTTGATGCAGCAGATCCTGGACAGGCTTGAGACGCTGGACCCCCTCTCGGCGCACCTCCTGGCAAACAATCCCGAAGGCACTGACGCGATCCTGATCCAGTTCCCTGCCTATACGGGCGATCCTGCGGCAACAAAGGAGCTGCAGCAGGACATAGAAAACCTCTGGTTCGGCGAAGACGATACCATCACAGCAACATCAGATAGCATCATCTCGTTCGCGGTCACTGACGCGATCAGAGACCGGCAGACCGAGTCGATCGGCACGACCGTCGCGGTGGCCATAGGCGTGCTTGCCATCTTCTTCTGGGTAACGGTGCGCCAGCCTGCCCTGGCGCTCATAGCGGTGGGACCGACGGTGCTCGTTCTCATATCGGTGCTGGGCACGATGGCTCTGCTGGGCATCCCCTACACCATCGTCACGTCGATCATCACGGCACTCTCGATCGGAATCGGGGTCGACTACACCATCCACGTAATTCACCGGTACCGCGAGGAGTACGCGCTCATTCGCGACCCCGAGACAGCGGCAGTGCGGACCCTCGCCACCACCGGTTCGGCGCTTCTGGGGTCTGCGCTGACCACTGCTCTCGGGATAGGAGTGATGATCCTCTCGCCGCTTGCTGCGCTGCAGCAGTTCGGCATCACGGCAGCGATCACGATCTTCTACTCGCTGATCGTCTCTATTCTGGTGGTGCCGCCGGCGCTGACGGTATGGGGCGCCTACCAGAACATGAAGCTGCGCTCCATGGTGCAGCGCTGGGGAGATGAGCTCGACCTCGAAATCGAGGCCGTCTACCGCCGCCACGGCGAGACACAGTAGTCGCTAGCATTCCCACCAACTAAAGAGGCGGAGAGCAATGTCCCACTTCTGCAGAGTCTTACATAACCCCCTCTCCCTCAGGGAGAGGGTTGGGGTGAGGGTGAAAAGGCCTTGTTGCCAAAGCCAAATGAATACACCCTCACCTCTCTGGATTCCGGCCTTCGCCGGAACGACAAAGTTATGCTACGGTCCCTCTGAGGTCTTGCCCTCCGCCTGTGCTCCCGCTGATCAGTCAGCGAGTCACAGCCCGAACAACCCTACTCGGCCAGTCCTTGCCGGGACTTGTACATACCTATTCCAATGACGAACAGGCAGAGAGCCGCGATGTTCAGCAGAACGTTGCTGATTATGAGGAACGTCCACGGGTCAGGCCCTGACGTGTACATCGCCACAAGGAAGTTGACCAGCGCCGCTGCTCCGCACACGACGAGTCCATAAGCGGCAAGCTTGTACAGGTTCATCGTTGGGAAGCGGCCGACAAGCCCAAGACCAACCAGCGCTGATGCTATCGGGAAGAGCGCGATGAACGCGACGAATACGGCCACCATGACGGTATATACGGCCAGCGCGCCATCGTTGAAGCCCATCTGAATTGCAGAACCATCAGCGGCATTCGCGCCCCGCTGCAGCAGGTGTGTAACGAAGTGCCGCATACCCGTTGCCATCAGGATAAGGCTCCACTCAACGATGGAGGCGACTACGCCAAACTTCAGAAGCGTGCCGCCCAATCCCCCCTGCCCACTGGCAAGGTGGAAGAGTCCCACGGCTCCGAATATCTGGAGCAGCATAGCCACAATTGTCAGAAATGACATCGTGTGGGTAAGAGCCGGGGCTTCACCCATAGCGGCTGTCGCCACGCGAAAGTCAGTCTGGTCCACCCGGTCGATGACCGGGCCCCCTGGAAATAACATGGCGGCTACAATTGCCAGGATGATTCCGATCGATAGTGCCAGGCCTCCGTATTTTGCGGTCACGATTCCTACCTCCTTAAGCACAAGTGCCATACCTACATAAAGCGTGTTCCGAATCCGACTTACCGATTGGACTGCCGACAGGGTTGAACCCACTCCAGCCATCCACGGATGACACTCTGCATCCGTTTCGCCCAAAGCGTCACTAAATACACCTTGAGACGACAACGCATCATACTTTATGAACGCCGCTACACCAAGGGGTAAAATGCCTATCTGGACTGAGTTTTCATGGGTCACACAAGCCCAATCGAGTATTCCGAGCTTTAGTGGTAGCTGGAGAGCAGAACCATGACGGACCAACCGGATATCGAAATCTACCCCATCCCCCTCTTCCCAACGCTGTCCGTGACAGACGTTGCCGCGTCCCTGGACTGGTACACCAACAGGGTGGGATTCGTCTCCGCGTACAGCCTGCCCATGCCCGGCGGCGGACTCGCGATGGCCCACGTGCGCTGGCGAAAGTACGCAGACCTGCTCCTGGTCCCCGACTCAGGCCCGCTGGACGCCGCACAGTCTAAGGGCATCGGCGTCGCCTTCTCACTCCTCGTCGACACGACCTCCATAGACGAGATGGCCGAAAACCTGGCGAACAGCGGCGTGGAAATAGCCGAGGGCCCCGTAAATCGCCCCTGGAACACCCGCGACATCGTCGTCCACGACCCCGACGGCTACAAGCTGGTCTTCTTCGAACCCGTGGACATCACCCGCAGCTTCGACGACGTCATGGGAAACGTCTCAGATAGCGTCACAGGCGAGGGCCGCTAACTTGAGATAGGATTACCCTCACCAGCGAATGACTTACAGGGGTAGGTAGACAAAACTGTCTTACTCGAGAATCAGTCAACTGACCCCCTCTCCTGGGGGAGAGGGTTGGGGTGAGGGTGAAAAGCACGAACACCTAACCCTTTTAGCCAGCGGAGGAGGAGGCCAATGTCAGACTTCACCCTGAATATAGGCGGCGTTGAGATCGTCGCCCTCTCCGATATGAACCTCCCGTTCCCCATGCCTCTGTCCGATCTGTTTCCGACAGCCTCAGCCGAGGACTGGGCTCCCTACAAGGACCTCTATCCCGATACCTTCGACGGCGACCACATGCTCATTGAGATCGGCTGCTACCTCGTGCGCTCTCAGAGCCGCACCATCCTTATCGACACCGGCTACGGCGAAGGCCCTGTCGAGTCCATAGGGGGACGAATGGGCGAGCTGATGGACGACCTCGCCTCCAAGGGCGTCAGCCCCGGGGACGTCGACACCGTCTTCATCTCCCACCTTCACTCCGACCACGTCGGCTGGAACGTCATCGAGCGCGACGGCGAACTGCTCCCTGCCTTCCCCAACGCACGCTACATAGCCCACCAGGCCGACCTCGACCACTTCCGCAGACCGGACATTCAGGCGGCGTCCAGCTTTCCCTTCATGGACAGGTGCGTGGAGTCCATTGTCGACCTCGGCCTCTTCGACACGCTGACAGAGGACACCAACCTTACCTCCGAGGTGAGGGCAGTACACACCCCCGGCCATACGCCGGGCCACATGAGCGTCCTCGTTTCCTCCCAGGGAGAGGAAGCCCTCATTCAGGGCGACGTGTTCGTGCATCCAGCCCAGGTAACCGAGGTCGACTGGAAGTGCCACTTCGACTACGACTGGCCCCTATCCACCGAGACCCGCAAAAAGGTACTCGACGACGTGGAAGCCAGGAGTACCCCAGTCATATCCTGCCACTTCCCCGCCCCCGGCTTCGGAACAGTCCGACGCACCGAAGGCAAACGCCACTGGCACACCGGCCTCGGCAAATAGAACCCGATACCCGTTCGTCCTGAGCTTGTCGAAGGATGCCTACAGGATTGCAGGCCCCCTCTCTAGGGGCTTACAGGGATCGTAAAGGTACACAGACAAGCATCAGTACCAGCCAACCGGCCCCCTCTCCCTGGGGGAGAGGGTTGGGGTGAGGGCGAAAAGTCCGCCCACCAACAAACCCAAAGATCGAACGATCAGAGGTAAGAGCATGACCACACAAGAAACCCAACAAATCCTAAACAGCATCAACCGCGACGAAATGCTCAACCTCGCCCAAAACCTCATCAGGATCCCCAGCTTCAAGACCGAAGAGAGCGACGTCGCCCGCTTCCTCGGCGAATACCTTGGAGATCGCGGCTACGAGGTGCAGCTCCAGGAGGTCGAGCCCGGCCGGTTCCAGACCGTCGCCATCCTCAGGGGCACCGGCGGCGGCAAGTCCTTCATGCTCAACGGCCACATAGACATCGACCCGCTCGCCATGGGCTGGAAGCGAGACCCGTGGACGCCCAGCATCGAGGGCGACCTCATCTACGGCGCGGGCATCCGCAACATGAAGGCCGGCGTCTCGTCCCTCGTGACAGCAGCCGAGGCCATTCGCACGTCCGGCGTGTCCCTCCAGGGCGACCTCGTGCTCGCCTGCGTTGTCGGCGAGCTTCAGGGAGGCGTCGGCACAACCTACCTCTGCCAGAACGGCCCTCTCACCGACATGGCCGTGGTGCCCGAGCCCTTCGGCGCCGACAACATCCTCACCGTCCACGCTGGCGTGGTGGAGATGGCCATCCACGTCCTCGGCAACTCCCGGCACATCAGCCGCAAGGAGGAGGCCGTCGACGCCATCGCCAAGATGTGCAAGGCCGTGCCCGCCATCGACGGCGTGGAGTTCACCTACACCCCCCGCGAAGACCTCCCCGGCCTGCCGCGCATAAACGTCGGCGGTATCATCGGCGGCCGAGGACGCGACTACGACATGCGCGGACCCAACTTCGTCTCCGACTTCTGCACCGTGATCGTCGACGTCCGCTTCCTGCCCGGCATGACCTCAGCATCGGTCAAGGCAGACATAGAGCGCGCCCTCGACAGCATCAAGGCCGACGACCCGGACTTCGAATACGAGATCGAGATGCCGCCTGACCCCAAGTACCGCGTCTTCACGGTCGTCATGGAGCCGTTCGACCTGCCGAAGGACGAGTACATCGTCGACTGCGTCCTGCGACAGTACCGCACGGTAACCGGACGCGAGCCCGACGGCCTCGGTACAGTGCTCCCCGGCTCATACACCGGCGACGACACCTGTCACCTGTGGCGCGCCGGAGTCCCCTGCCTGCTCTACGGCCCCGGAGGCGGCTCCGAGTCCGACACCATCCCCGACGAGTACTCCCGCATCAGCGACATGGAACAGGTCGCCAAGGTCCTCGCCCTAACCGCCCTCGACGTCTGCAGCCTCCCCAAGTGAGGCTTGCGGGTCTATTCTGACGATCAGTGGGATTTCCCAAACGGATTTCGTCTAATGCCCTTAGGTCCTCTCTACGCAGTTTGGAGGTAGGCTGCTAGCGCGTACTTTGGGGACTTTCTCGCCTGCTCCACAGTAGTAGTTTTAACCCCATCACACGAGTAGCACCTTCGTGGGTAATACCGTAGTTCGTCGTAATCCTGCAGAGTCTCCCACAAATGGTGCGCTATCACTTTAGTTCCCTCTGCTAGAATCCTGCTGATATCGCAAATCTGAACCCGGTGGAACTGATGGCCAAAGAATTCGACCAGACACGGAGTTACGTGCCCTGATGGAGTCCAATTCCAATGGGGCATGAGCGCGTGGGAGCGCTGCCTCGAACCAAGCGGTGGCGAGATGTAGTGGGTGGTATTGCAGATGCAGCTGCAGTAGACGGCGATGCACGTGAGCTGGCGAATGCAACTCTAGAGAACGTCCGCTCTCGTCTGCTTTCTATTCACGGTGATTCTGGGTTCGTTGCCTCCTTCCAGTTCCTACTAGGCCTTGCCTTGTCAGCGGCTCCTGGGGTCGACAGGGATTCACTTGGTGAACTTGCCGTCGACTTGGAGAGCAACCCGTCTCCCCTCAGACTTGCGAGTGCTCTTCATGAGTACGTAGCGATCAATAGTCAGTCAGCCGAATATGCTGAAATAGCACGGAAGGCTGCTGTAGACGCCATTTCAATATGGACCGAGCAGCAAACTCGCCAACTCTCATTCACCGGAGAGCACGAACAACCTTCTGAGGTGTGGCGAAGGGCGAGCGACGGTATGGGTTTCTGTGAAGTGTCGCGCCTGTTCTTCGGGAAGTTTGTGGAACGCTACCTCAATTACTTCATTGGTCGCGAGGCTTCTTCTCATCTGGCCACCACAGAGGATCGTGAGAGATTAGCCCGTCGCTTAGCGGACCACGTTGACGGTGTATCGCATCATGCCTTCGAAACAGCCCGAATAACCCAGTCATTCGCGGCTGGGTGGTTCAATCGTCATGCGCGTGACGGCATGCCAACAGAGGATGAAATATCCGGATTTCTTTCTCATTCAGTCGGCAAGCTGCGTGAGGAACTCCTTCGGGAGAACTCTTCAGAATGAAGCCCAGACGTTCCAACGCAGTCTATCTGTGCAACCAGGCGACACCACCGGATGGCCTGGAGCTGGCAGATTACACCGTCTTGGATTACCGACTCTCCGGCAACGAAACGCCTTCAATCCGCCTTGGACTGCCTGACTTCATTCGGAGTATCAACTATCTGCCGGATAGGTATCTTGATTTGCTGGAAATCGCAGCTTACGTGTTTGCGGCAGATCGGCTAACCACCAGAGGTTCAAGGCAGGCGGTCGAGTACCAGTCGTGGTCCCGAAGCCTTCACATCGTTGTGAAGGTGCGAGATTACGAATTTTGGAGGCAGCCCTGTGTGAGCCAGTCGCTGGAGGGAGCGCTTCGCTTTGCTACTGGTGACCAAAGCTACGAATTCACATTCCAAGCCGGTCATGTCACACATCCGACAAGCCTATTTGACAGTCAGGACTTCTCGATGACACACGATGGAGATCTCTCCATCATGCTGTTTTCCGGCGGGATTGATTCACTTGCAGGAGCCGTCAGGCGACTTGAGCAAACCAATGATCACGTTTGCCTCGTGAGCCACCTGTCGCAAGTCGGAACGATCCGAACACAACGAGCCCTTGCGGACGCATTAAAAAGAGACTTCCCCGGCCGCGTTAGCTCC
This sequence comes from Dehalococcoidia bacterium, assembly GCA_965232905.1. Lineage (GTDB taxonomy): Bacteria > Chloroflexota > Dehalococcoidia > Lucifugimonadales > UBA1123 > VXRN01. The sequence goes on along the minus strand of OZ247432.1, from coordinate 2,984,084 downwards.
TATCAATTCAGGACTCACCTCCAGGGCGTGCGGCCTAGGGAGGAAACCCAACGCAGCAGACCCTTTCTCTACGGGAGCATAGCCTTCGCGTTGGCAATGGCGTTTGGTCGCAATCGCTTCTACATCTGCGAAAATGGGGTTACGAGTCTCAATTTCGCCAGGAGAGAAGACCTCTTCAACGCACGTGCGAGCCGAACGACTCACCCCCAAACAGTCGGGCGCTTGGTGTCTCTGTTCTCAGTCATCGCAGAGGAACCTTTCACCATTGACTCTCCATTTTTGTGGCACACGAAGTCAGACGTTGTGGAATTCCTCAAAGAATCTGGCCACGGTCACCTGCTACCCAGTTCCGTGTCGTGTAGCCACACGTACAATTCCGGCCCAAATGCCACTCACTGCGGAGAGTGTTTCCAGTGTCTGGACCGGCGCATTGGCATCTATGGAGCCAGTGCCGATGGGTTGGACAACGAAACTCTGTATGCAGCAAACACAATCACCTCCAGCATTCCATCAACCGAAGGCAAGACGACAGCAGTGGATTATCTGAGACAAGCGGCCCACTTCTCGAACTGGAACATACAGAATTTCTACAACCAGACTCTTGACGAACTTCAAACTCTCGTAGGGTGGGTGCCAGGGTATGAAAACGAGGACGAGCTGGTTAACAAGATTTGGACTTTGTGCTCGCGTCATGGGAAGCAAGTAAACTCGGCCCTTCGACGTATGAGGGAACTCCACGAAGTGGTGTTCAGCCCACTAGCACCAGACTCTCTGTTGGCGGTGGTATCAGACAGGGAGTTCCTAAGGGCACCCATTGAACGTCTGGTCACGTCAATTGAGCAACGGCTCAAGTCGGCCATCCCGATGTCGTTCCGAAGCGTACGTCCCGTTAATGAGGCCGACTTGAACGACAAGATCGAGGGGCTCCTAGCCACTTGGAGTGAAGATCTACAGAGAGAGCATCCCTCTGTGCCCTTCGCAAGAGCTGGTGTGATCCCAGACTTTTCCCTTGACCGTGGACATCTCCTCATTGAAGGAAAGTACATTCGGAAAGGAACTACTCCAAGTAGGGTTACAGAAGGAATGGCAGCGGACCTTACGAAGTACCCACAGGAAGCGCATATCTTGTTCGTTGTCTATGATCCTGACGGAGCAGTCGTGGATCGTGCAAGATTAAAGGAGGACTTTGAGGACAGAGGGCGCTGCACCCAATTGGTTCTTCCCTAAAGAGGCGGCTCCGAGTCCGACACCATCCCCGACGAGTACTCCCGCATCAGCGACATGGACCAGGTCGCCAAGGTCCTGGCCCTAACCGCCCTCGACGTCTGCAGCCTCCCCAAGTGAAGCCTAATCAGACGGCAGCACCCCCTCGAAGTACCTCCTGGGATTCTCAATCATCATACGGTCGATCACCGACTGCCCTATCCCCGACTCCATCAGCCTGGGAATGATCGCGCGGCTGATCCAGAGGTAGCCGTCCGGGTTCCCCTCCTTCCCAGGCATCCCGGACGAGCCGATGCGAGACAGCACGATGTTCCAGTCGTGCGACAGCATCATGTTGGCATCCAGGCCCTCGTCCAGCCGCTCCTTCAGGTAGTCAGTCCTCCCCTGCCACGTGGGCAGCTCCGGGCGACCGAAGGGGTTGTTTATGTCCCAGCCGAGCCAGACTCCAAGCCGGGCCAGCTCCCGGTGGTAGTCCGCGTCGAGGGTGTTGCTGAGGTGCCCGATGTATATGTTCTGAGGCTCGACGCCCTCTTCGGAGAGGATTTGCACCTGCTCCAGGCCAATCCGTGAGTCCGCCGGAGTGTGCGTGGTGATGGGGATTCCGGTACGCAGATGCGTCCGCGCCGACGCCCGCAGCATCAGCTCTTCGTTCTCGGTGATCGGGTCGCTGGTGGCTACCTTGATGATGCCGGCCTTGATATCCGTGCCGTCGATCCCCACCTCGACTTCACGCACCCAGAGGTCCGCGATGAGCTCCTTGTCCCTGCCCCAGAAGCTGCGCGGGATGTCCAGCCAGCAGCCGGTGCAGCAGATGAACTGCACACCCGTCTTCTCCGAGACCTCCTTCATGAGAACGACGTCCCGCCCCAGGTCCAGCGGAGACACCTCGACGACGGTGTCGATCCCACCGCTCTTCGCCTCGTTGAACGACTCCAGGGCCATATCCAGCGCCTGGTCGCGGAATTCAAGCTCAGGGTATGTCTGCCTGATGCCCGCCGACGAGTCGATCAGGTGCTCATGGGGAAGCGTAAACCCCAGCTCCGACGTATCCAGCGGCCCAAGCACCGAGTTAATGGTCGCCATTCCACACCTCCGAACACTCCATGCTCACCCAACAGGGGCTGTCCCCCGTCGGATTGTACTAGTGTTGACTAAGTTCTGCGGTGATAGAATCGGCTCAGCAGATGACATTAAACACCCCGAGGTGAAACATGAGACTCGATGGAAAGGTTGCGATCATCACCGGAGGCGCCAGCGGCATGGGCGCCGAGGAGTGCAGGATCTTCGCCCGCGAGGGCGCGAAGGTCGTCATCGCCGACGTCATGGAAAAAGAGGGCCGGCAGGTCGAAGCCGAGATAGCCGAATCGGGCGGCGACGCCGTGTTCATTAAGCTCGACGTCACCAGCGAGTCCGACTGGAACGACGCTGTCGAGGCCGCCGTGACCCGCTACGGCAAGGTGGACCTCCTGGTGAACAACGCCGGCATCAGCGGCACACACACTCCCGACTCGATGAGCGTCGAGGGCTGGGACACCCTCATGGACATCAACGCCAAGGGCGTGTTCCTCGGCATGAAGAGCGTGATACCTGAGATGCAGAAGGCGGGCGGCGGCGCGATCGTGAACATATCGTCCATCAGCGGCATCGTGGGGCAGAAAACCATCCACATGGGCTACAACGCCTCGAAGGGCGCGGTGCGAATCGTGACGAAGTCCGCGGCAGTCCAGTATGCTCAGGACGGCATCAGGGTGAACTCCGTACACCCCGGAATCATGCCTCCGATGCGCTCGTCCAGCGCGGATAGTGACCCCGAGATACGCGGCAACGTCGCGCAAACGGTGCCGATGCGCCGTCTGGGCCGCACCGAAGAGGTAGGCAACGCCGTGCTGTTCCTTGCGTCCGACGAAGCATCCTACATAACCGGAGCCGAGCTAGTCGTCGACGGCGGATTCACAGCCGTCTAACGCCGATCACTAGAGCAGCTCCCGCCTGAACGACTCCACCCATCGCCTCTGGTGATGCGGAAGCCCGTTGATGCGCACGTCCAGGTCAATGGAGACATGGATCGCGTCCTCGGTGCTGCGGACGTTCGCCGACGTGTCCACGTTGGTCACGCCGTCCGTGCGAGTGATCGTCCTGAGATGCTGCCCGATCGCCGTGGTGTCCGCCGGATCACGATTGTTCGCCCACACCTCCAGCCTGGACTCCATCTTGATCGTCATGTCCGCGCTGGCCCTGCTCTCGTTGACCAGGTTCAACCTGAGACCAGTCCGGTCCCGCAACATGTCGTGAGCGATCTCCCACGGCACCTCACTGGGAGACGCCTCCGGGTACCTGCGAGGTGAGGCCGACGGCTCGTACTCCATCTCGTCCGGCGGCAGTTCCCCATCCGGAGCGCTCCGAGTGGGCACAGCAGGCAGCTCCAGATACGATTCGTCCCGGTACACCCTGTTCGTCCCGTTGTACGGAGTCTGCCACAGGTTCGGAAAGTCCGCGCTGCTGATCGACAGCCTGACCCTGTGCCCCCGCTCGAACTTCCACGCCGTCGCGTCCAGGTCCACGTTTAGCTCGTACACCTCGCCCGGCTCCATCGCCTCCGGGTCTGTAAGCGAGTTGCGACGAGTCCCGTTCAGCACCCCAATCGACACCGGCGCACTTGTCCCGTCAGGAGCGACGTCCGACAGCCGCGCCACGAACGCCATCACCGGCGCAGTGGTGCTGGCGTTGATCACAGCCCTCCCCATCCCGATGATCTCCAGCGGCTCGTCGAGAGGTTCCGACGTGTAGCTGACCGAGTAGATCTCTTCGACACGCTGGTCGCTCGGCAGACCAAACGGCACACCCGCGCTCCACAACCCACCCGCTATGCCGACCGACGGCCTGTACTCATACTCGTCGTATCCCGCACCCATGTTGCCCGACTTGAGATCACCGCCAAGCCTGAGCCGCTGGGTCCGTGAACCAGGAAGAGGGAAGGAATTCTCCGTCCGCCAGTACCCGGACGTGTGCGTGCGATAGGCGTCCGGCACGTCGAACGTCTGGACGTACACGTTGATATCCGGCTCGTCCATGATGCCGTTGTCGATTCCCTTCAGCCAGTGGTCGCACCAGCGCACCGTAAGATGCTCGCGAGACAGCGACGGCCCTGGCGTCTCGCAGTCCGGCCCGGAGTGGTTCCACGGCCCGACCACAACCTTAGCCGGCGCCGTCATGTGCTGCGACGTCCTCAGCGGAGCGTTGCAGTAGCCGTCGCGCCACCCTCCGATGAGCAGCGCCGACGCCTCTATCTCGTGGTATCGGTCTCGAATGCTGCCGGCGCGCCAGTACTCGCCGTCCGTCTGGTTGGCAAGCCAGGTCAGCAGGTATGGCCTGTTCTGCTCCAGGTGCTCTTCCCAGACATCCGCCCAGCGGTCGCCGCTGTACTCGGGATACGGCGGCATCGCGTTCATACCCACCATCGAGCAGCCGTAGGCGCCAATGTCGTAGTAGCATCGCCACGCGCCGCCGCGATAGTGGCAGTCGTCCGTGTACCTGTCGTCAGTGTAATTCCAGGGGATGATCGTCACGAGATGAGGGGGCGCCAGCGCAGCGACCTGAACGCTCGTGAACCCGCCGTACGAGCCGCCGGTCATGGCGACCTTGCCGTCGCACCACTCCTGCTCGGCGATCCACTCGACCACATCGTATCCGTCAAGTTGCTCCACCGGGCGGTACTCATCGTCATTCGAGCCTTCGCTGGAGCCGGTGCCCCGGCAGTCGACGCGAGCGCCGACGTACCCATGCTGCGCCCAGTGGTGCTGCATCCCCGTCAGAGGCTCCTGGTCGTCCTTGCGATACGGGATGTACGTGAGGATCACAGGCCACGGGCCAACCCCTGCCGGCACGTGGATGTCCATCGCGAGCCTCGTGCCGTCCCGGGTGGGCGCCATGATGTTCTTCACGAAGCTCACACCCTCTGAGCTCACAGCCATCGGCCCAACGCCCGAGTAAGTCTCATCTGACACAGTCTAATCTCCTATCTGAAACTGATCACCTGCCAGAGTATTGGCCCCTCGTGCAGATCACAAGCCCGCCAATAAGAATCCCCTCTCCCTGAGGGAGAGGGTTAGGGTGAGGGTGAAAAAACTGCCTACCAAACTGTCACAGTCTCAGCCCGCGCCCCTGTGTTGTGAGACCAACCCGAGGGTGCTATTGTCCTAACGGTCGAATCCTACAGGGGTAGGTATGCCTGAACAGCCAAGGATAAACCCCAGCCAACAGCCCCCTCTCCCTGGGGAGAGGGCTGGGGTGAGGGGGAAACCTCGAATCCCTACCTCCGTGAACCGGTCAAAATACAGGAATCGTCAGGAAAGCCTTTGACGGAACAGGACCACAGCATAACCCCAACCGGCAGCACGAACCCCACACCAACCCTGTGGGAGCGGTGGAGGCTTCCGGGACTCGTCGCATTCGCCATAGTGGGCGTGGCCGCACTGCTCTACACAGCACTCGGCTCGATTCTGCCGCTGATAATCAGCCTCATCCTGGCAGAGCTTCTGTTTCCAATCGTCTCCTACATAGAGACCCACCTACCCGGCTACCGGCGCTATCCAACTGGCGCAAGGCTCGTCGCGATAGCAGTCGTCTACCTGGCCTTCTTCGCACTCTTAGCTTTCTTCATCTACATCACCTTCCAGCCAATAGTCGAAGAGGTCCAGAAGTTCATAGCGGATGCACCCCGCCTGTTCGAGCGCGCGAAAGCCACATTCGAGGAGTGGTCTGCAGAGTTCAACAGGCAGGTACCCGAGGATGTTCAGGCCCAGGTGGAGGAGTGGCTGCGGGCGGCGGGCGGCGTGGTGGGCGGCGCCGCGCTGAACATCCTGAACGCGACTATCAGCCGTGTCACCAGCACAATCTCTATTGTACTCGGACTTGTGGTAGTGCCCTTCCTGCTGTTCTACATGCTGAAGGACAAGGAGGGACTCTCCGATGGCATGTACTCTGCCCTGCCAGACGGAGTTGCCAGGCACACGAGAAACGTCCTCGGGCTAACTCACGGAGTCATTGGTTCGTATGTCCGAGCTCAGCTCATCAGCGCCTCTATAGTCGGTGGAGGTGTCTTCTTAGGACTTCTCCTCCTGGACGTAGACTTCGCAATCACCCTCGGACTCATCGCAGGTGTACTGGGGCTGATTCCCATCATCGGCGCGATACTTGGAGCCGTTCCGGGAATTCTCGTGGTGCTTGCGACCGACCCGAGCAAGCTTATCTGGGTCGTCCTCGTCTACCTGGTCGTCCAGTTCATCGAGAGCAACATCATCTCCCCCAGGATTCAGGGCAGGGCTCTGAGACTCCATCCCATCGTCATAATGACGACCCTCGTCGTAGCGAGCGACCTCTTCGGACTGTGGGGAGTGCTGATAGGCGTGCCAATGGTGGCGATAGCCCGTGACATCTTCACATACTTCTACAGGGAGTGGAGCGGCGCGAACACGGCAGCCAGCAGCGAAGATACCACCGCCGAGGCCGAAACAGCAGATGCCACCGCTCCAGCCGAGCCGCCCGCCCCTACACAATCACCCGCGACTTGAACGTCATCTGCGTAAACGAGTTCTTGTAAGGCGACTCCCCGAGCCTCGTCACAATTCCCTTCCCCAGCTTGAACCTGTACCTGTTCGTGATCGGGTCCGGCACTCGATGCACAAGGCTGTTGGCCGCCGCGCCCGGCCACCGGGGATGCAGGAAGTTGGCGAAAACGACCCCAGGCCGCACCGCGTCGGTCACGAGGGCCACCGCAGTCATTTCGCCGCTTCCGCGCTTGATGTGCCCGTTGGCATCCAGGTTCTTGAACAGGAAGTCGTCCCCGCCTACATACGCGAACCCACCCGTCTGCACCAGGATGTCGTCTGATGCGATCCTGACCTCGTCGCCGCTCTCAACCCCTCTCGCCGCCGCGTCGTCAGGGTGCATCTCGACGAAATGCTCCGGCCAGCGCGCATGGATGTACGGCTTGCGTACGTCGTCGAACGCAGACTGCCACAGCTCGTTGATCCGGCCATTTGTGACCCAAAGCTCGTCGCCCGTCGGAGTGATGCGGTCGTAGAAGTCGCTGAACCACTCCCAGGGAGACTTGTTCAGCACCGCTTTACCCGAGTGAGAGTGGAAGTGCGTCAGCCACTTGGGATGGACCGTAACCCCCTCTGGAGGTCCGAGCTCCAGCGTAGAGTCGTGAAGCCGCTGCGTCCCCACCAGTTCGTTGTTGACCAGCCTGATGGGAGTCTGGAGGCCGGTGGTACCCAGCTCGCGGAGTTTTTCGTGACCGGACTTGCCCTCCTGCTTCGCCTTGACGACCAGTGGATGGTAGTTCAACATGCCGTTTCGGCTGAACCGCGCGGCCTCCTCGAATATGTCGTTGGAGTCCCGCCAGTCGTACCCCTCAAAGCCCATCTTCTGGGCGAAACCGGCGATGATCTTCCAGTCGGGCATCGACTCGCCCGGCGCATCGTAGAACTTCGAGTATAGCCGGATCCTGCGCTCTCCGTTGCAGCGCGAGAAATTCTCTTCACCCCACGTTGCGGCGGGCAGGACCATATCGGCGATCACGTCACCGATGGGACTCCTCAAGTAGATGTCCTGGTCAACTACGACCATTCCCCCGCTGTCCGCGCGCCGGATCAGCGCATCGGCTGCCTCTTCGACATCCGCGCTCGTCACCTGGTGGGGATTGTCGCGGGTTAGCTCCATGAACCTGTCGGTGAACTCGTTGGACGCCGCCATCGCCTGTGTCCACGTGGTCCCGATGACCCATGCGAATCGCAGGTTGCCGCTCTCGACCCACCTGTCGAGGTCTATAGCCTGCCGCCTGCGTCCGGGCAGCCTGTTTGGAGAGTCGCTCCGCGGATATGAAGCAGCGCCCATCCAGCCCCGCTGATGTCCGCCGAGGCGGGAGATCATCTGGCCCGGCCGGTTGCCCGCTCCGCAGAGCAGGCCGAGCGCGGCGTATGAGGCCGTGTTGAGGTAGTTGTTCGACCAGTAGTTGCCCTTTTCGAACCCGAACGACGTCTTGGGTCTGACGCCATCGACCGGCTTGGCGATCATCTCGGCGGACTGCTGGATGAGTTCGGCTGGCACCCCTGTTATCTCGGCGGCCCTGTCCAGCTCCGCGTGAGGCTGTTCGAACAGCCAGTCGCGGTATCCTTCGAAGTCGGTGCCGAGACGTCCCCACGTCGTCCGCCACTGCCACGGCGTGTTTCGAGTGCCCCGGCCCATGCCGGCGTCGATCTCCCAGCTGTTCGCTATCCACTTCTCGATGAACTCGGTATCTTCCCATCCGTTTTCGAGAATGATCCGCGCCAGTGCCAGGTGCAGCACAGTGTCGGAGCCCGGGATCACGGGCAGCCAGACGCCGCCCTTGGTCTCCGCCCACGCCACGCCCGCAGTCTTGCGGGGAAGCGTGAAGATCAGCTGCTTGTCCAGGTTGCCGGTCATCATCCACTCGGTGAACAGCACCGTCTTGGTCTCGAACGGGTCTGTGCCGCTAATGAAGATGACGTCGGCCTCTGACCAGTCCTCGAACGAAGCGCTGAACGGGATGACCCCGCTGTCGTCGAGTCCCGCTGTGTCGTTGCCAGGCCCCGGCTTGTCGTGCGGCGAGTAGGCGGGCGTGACTATCGACCGGAACGCGAGCTTGGAGATGGCGTACGTGTTCTCGAAGTACTCGTAGGAGTAGGTCTTCATGCCCCAGGCCGCCTCGCCGTGGTTGGCGAGGACGTACTTGGAAACGCGCGTCATGATTTCGAACGCATCGTCCCAGGATATCGGCGTAAGCTCTCCGTTTACCCTCAGCAGAGGGGTCTTGAGCCTGTCGCGCGTCGGCGTGTCGGGGTTGTAGGCCTTCAGGGCCAGCGTGCCGCCCCTGATGCTGTGATTGCCCTTGCGATTTACGACATCTGCATGAGGGTCGGGCTGCACGACGACGTGATGAGGCTGGCCGTTGACGCTGACGATGTTGTGCTGGTTCGGACTCACCCAGCCTTCGAAGGCGTTGGCGGGAAGGTCTATGCCAAGCGCGTTCTCAGTCGCCCTTGGGCCTCCCTCAGTACCCTCCGGCCATGTGTACACTCGATATCCGCAGCCCACTATGCAGTAGTCGCAGGCCGTGGTCACCATGTTGGCATCGGGCGGCGGAAGTGGAACGCTGTCCATCGGCACGTACTGGTCTGTAACGTCTGCCATTCTTTGACCTCTCTCCGAACGGGTCGATCAGACCGGCCGGACCTCGTTGTCGCCAAAGCCGTAGATCAGGGCCATCACACCGGTCGCGTATATCTCGTCCCCCCGGGCCTCCAGAGTAATCTGAGGAAGTCCCTGTGTGGCATGGCCGGAAATAATCATCCCGTGGCGTGTCAGATCGTAGGTGCTGAGGTGCGACGGACAGGGCCCCATGACCTGGTGTTCCGACTTGAAGCTTCCAAGAAGGGAGATCCCCATGTGCGGGCAAATGGTGTTGAAGGCGACGACGTCCTGGTCTGGACCGATTCCCCCTCCAGCCGGTGTGCCCAGCTTGATGAGGTAGCTATCGCAGTTTCCGTGGTCCCACGGGTACCTGAACTGGACGACCTCGCCGACCCGGAGGTCGCTGAGCCTGCCGACCATCATTCCGTCGTAAGCTGCCACCTGCGCCTGGAATAGCTGGCCGGGGACGACCGTCGCCAGCGTGACGGTACCCACCGCCGCCGCGCCCATGAACAGGAACTGGCGGCGAGTCACGCAGTGTTCCAGTACCTTCGGAAGTCCCTGCGGAGCAGCCCTGCTGTTCATGGATTGGTCCATTGCGTCCTCTTCTCGCTCAATCACGGCCCCATAACGGCGTACTCGGGCATGTCAGGAGGCTCAATGATGATCGTGTCCCCGGTGATGCTATGGAGAAACGCCACTACGTCCGCAACCTCGTCCGAGGTCAGGCCCAGCGGCCGGACCAGTAGGTCCAGGTTCGGGTTCTCTCCTCCACCGTCGTTGTAGAATTCCACGACCTCCGTCAGCGTCTCGAACGCGCCGTTGTGCATGTACGGCCCTGTCTGCCCGACCTCGCGCAGCGGCGGAGTCCTGAACTTCCCCTTGTCGCTTTCCTGCTTGGTTGTGTAGTAGAGTCCCAGGTCTCTGTCCGCGCTGCGGTACACTTCCTCAGGCACTCCCCTGGCCCGGTGCTGGTAACGGAGCGTTATCTGGCGCAGCGGGTCGGACTCGAATGCGGGATTCTGCGGCACACCGGTGTTGTGATAGCTCTGGTCTGTAAACAGCGTGCCACTGTGACACACGATGCAGCGCGCCTTGCCGGCGAACAGCTCAGCTCCACGCAGCGCAGCATCCGACATCGCATCCTCGTTACCCCTGAGGTAGTTGTCGAAGGGCACGTTTCGTGAGTTTATCGTCGCCTGGAAGGCCGCCAGCGCACGCAGAGCATCATCGAACCTGGGCGATTCGGTCCCGAAAACATCATGGAATCTCTCCACGTATCCGGGGATCTGTCTCATGGTCTCTTCCGCCATGATCGGGTCCAGGTTGCCGGCGATGTTTCCCGTCCAGGCCGACTTCGCCTGTGCCTCGAGGCTGGTCTTCTCACCGCCCCAGAACAGCTTTGCCTGGTACGCGGTATTGATGATGGTCTGCGAGTTTCGCCAGTGAAGCGTTCCCGGATATCCGAGCGAGAGAGCGTTGCCGTCGCCCCAGCCGGCATTCGCGGAGTGGCAGGTGGCGCATGAGACAAAGCCGTTGCCCGATAGCCTGCGGTCGAAGAACAGGATCTTGCCCAGCTCGGCCTTCGCTGAGGTCATGGGGTTGTCATCAGGCATCGTGACCGGCGGCAGCACACCGAGACCCCTGCTCCTGAGGTCGTTCGCCGATGGCCCTATCCTGGGCTCTCGGGTTGGAGTCGGCTCAGGCGGCAGCGGAGTAGCACGCACGAATGGGGTCGGAGCGGGCTCCTGGTCGAGCGCGAAGGCGAACACTACTACGATCACCACGACCATGAAGGCAAACCATCCGCCAAACAGGACGAATGCTATTCTGCGAGGGTCCATCAGTTCGCCCCCAGTGTCCGAATTTCGTACATGGGCAGCTCAGGAGTGTCCTCGACTCCTGCCGGACTTTCGAGGCTCTCCAGGAACGCCACGAGATCTGCAGCCTCTGAGTCGGTCAGGCCGAGCGGCCTGAGGGCAGCATCCTTGTTCGACGAGCTGCCTCCCCCGGCGTTGTAGAACTCCACGACCTCACTGAGCGACTCGAACACGCCACCATGCATGTAGGGAGCCGTCCTCGCGACTTCGAGCAGCGACGGAGTGCGGAATTTACCCCTGTCGTCCCCCTCAGCTGTCAGCGCATACAGGCCCGGGTCGTCACGCATGGTTACGTACTCGCTCACACCGAACATTCGGAAGAAGCGCCTGAACGTGATGTGACGCTGAGGGTCCTCGAAAATCAATGCGTTGTCCGGGACGCCTAGATTATGGAACTCCCCATCGGACAGAAGATCGCCGCTATGACACTGGACACAGCCGGCCTTCCCTTCGAACAGATCCAGGCCGCGCTGCGCCTGTGGGCTCAGTGCATCGGTGTCGCCTGCCTTGAAGGCCACGTAGGGATTGTCGGCCGACGACTCCAGCGTCTGGAGGTAGGCTACAAGCGCATTCAGCACCTTGCCGTAGGAGACCTCTGAACCGAACAGGTCATTGAAGCTCGCTTCGTATTCGGGCACCTGGCGCATTCGCTCAACCAGCAGCCTTCCGTCCAGGCTCATGAAGTGGGCCTCGGCAATGTGGTCGCGAACAACCGACGCAAGGTCTCCCTGCGCGAACCGCCCGTCCCAGTCGTAGAAGGGCATCCTGCTCGCGTTCAGGAGTGTGGGTGTGTTTCGGAAGTACGGGTTGCCCCTGCTGTACCCGGCGGACAGCGGTGCCCCGTCCATGTACCCGTTGTTGGGGTCGTGGCAGGTTGCGCAGGACGTGGAGCCGTCCCCTGAGAGGCGCCCGTCGTAGAAGAGAAGATGGCCCAGTTCAACCTGAGTTGCGGCCACCCTCAAATCAGGGGCGGCCTCGACGCCTGAGGTCGACGACTCTCCCCTGTCGCTAGCAGGGCCGGAAGTGAAATACTCCGCAGCGATCCCCACGCCCGTCAAAATGACTGAAGCAAGTGCGATCGCGACGGCAGCTCTCTTGATGCTCACAGATACGTTGCTCAGAAGTCTCATTCCCCTGAGGTCAGATGACAGTGAATTCCCGACTCAGCGACATACTAGGACAGGCAGCGGGCCAAGCAAATGCCATTGTTGTGCTAGATTTGGGGCCTGACATGGAGCAGACCTGACCCGGTTACTCGCGCAGGGCGCCGTGGTAAGAGGACAGCCCCGCTGATGTGGACGTGCGACCCGAGTGTGTCGTGACAGGCTCCGCTAGAGAAGCGGGCCGATTGCCACCTCGGATGTCAGTCGAGCTTCAGAAGTCCCAGGCGCAGGGCATCGACCACCGCTTCGAGTCTCGTGGCCGCACCAAGCTTGCTGCGGAAGTTGCGTATGTGGTTGCGAACGGTGTGAGGGCTGATGTGGAGGTCGGACGATATGTCGGAGATCTGACTGCCCAGTGCGACAAGTCGCAGGACCTCCAGCTCCCGCGGCGTTAACGAAGGTATGTCAGATTGCTCTGAATGAGCTGATGCCCTGTCCGACACGATGTCGTAGCCGCTCCGGGTCAGCTCGTGCCTGACGGACTCCGCAGCAAGGTCGAGTCCTCCTGGCTCGGGTCCGTCAGAGAAGAGATGAACGAGCAGAGGAGCGTCGTTGCTGCCGCCACCAATAACCATCGGCGTCAGCGACACCGACTTGCGCGCCCCTGACGCGCACAGCATCTGCAGCCTGAGGGTGCCCGGTATCTGACCCGCCTGCAGGCAGTGTATGGAGGGGCAGCCGCCCTGGCACTCAGGAGTCAGGCTGCCGGGCGCAAGGCCAACCAGCACCTCGCTGCAACGGCGCCCAAGGACCTGCTCCGCTGAGTATCCCAGTATCTGCTGGGCACTCCTATTCCAGAAAAGTATCCTCTGCTCCACATTAACGGCGTATGCGCCAATGCTGGCAGTTGAAAGAGATTCGAATATGGATTCAGGGAACAAGATGTGCCGCCTCAAAGCTGCCATTGGGGAAACGAGCTGACTAAGTTCCACATGTCTCACTCGACATTCTACGCTTATTGTAGCGGTAACTCCCCAGCGCCCGCGTTCAAACGCACGCCCTTGAGGAAAAGACGCCGGATCGACAGACTATGCCGCACTACACACGCGAAATGTCGAATTATGACACTAGATTCACCCGCGTCAAATTGGATTCTCACTGGTAACAGCGAAAATCGCAAATGCCGGTTGGGAATTGCCACTGTGTCTGTAGTTACATAAGTCGCGATTATCTCAATTTGGTTTTATGTAAAGCATTATTAACTAAAACTAGCCAAATACCAGAAAAATCCCGCAGAATTACTTATTTAACACCTTGTCAACATGAAGTACAGATTATCTATAATTCTCCGTGACCTGGTCGCTCGTTGATGAGCCATCTCCTCCCCGACGTGTCTCCAGGTCGCTGCATGCAAAGCGTGTGGAACGCGGGGGATTCCCGATTCGTCGGGTTGCGTTCCACACGCAAAGACCTACGGGTCAACGTGATCGCGGCTTTGGCCGACTGTGGTTGCGACAAATACATACCCAATCGCCCCTGTGCAGGTGCGTGCACTGAATGTCTGCGTCGGAAGCCCCTGACTACCCGGCCTGCATGGTCCGCTTCAGAGCACAGCTTACGAGGGTCGAGTCCAGTCAACTGCTAAGGGGAGTTACGAAAATGGTGATCTCGTCGGCACCGTCATCCGACACCAAACTGCAAGCTCGACATAACCTGTGCCCACGCTGCGACGCATCCCTGGTTTCCAGCTACCACGAACCGCAGTGCCTCCAGTGCGGGTACGTCGATTACAGCTATTCACCACCCACCCGGATCGGCAGGAAGAGCCTGATGAGCTCCAGCACCCGATACGTGTTCAGGTACATAGGCGAATTCCCGAATTTCGCCGAGACACTTGCGCATGTGCAGGTGCGTCGACTTCGCAACCGAATCGTGTTCGGAGTGACGTGCCCATTCTGCAAAGACGAAGTGGACATGGAGCAGACCTCACTCAGCGGTAAGCGCAAGCAGATCCGCGAGGAGAGATACCGGTGTGAATTCGGTCACCGCGTTTCGCTGATCCCGCGCAGGGACGGCAGCATGGGGTGGAAGTAGCCTCCCGGACCAAGAATCACTGGAACGAAACACAGGCGCCGGTTACGACCTGAAGGACAGACTCCTGGTTGAACCGGCGCTTGTACTCGTCAGAGACCTCTCCGATCCGCGATTCGCTATCGGCACCCGGCGGCGCAAGGATGACAAGCACCTTTGAGCGTTCCTTCTGGACCATCCCGTCAGAGCCCCGCCACTGTCCACTGGCATCGAACACGGTCAGACCGTCCGGGAACCTCGGCGTCACCGTGTCGTCCAGGAAGGCATCCCACGCCGCATCGCCCACGACCTCCACGGACTGGCTGCTACGACCCATGAAGAGCTCGTACCTCACCCACTCGTCGCTCCCATCCGGGCAGGCAGGCGCGTCAGTGTCAGAGCACGCGACGACAGCCATAGCGACCATCACCACGCAGACTATGATTCCCGTTCTCATCAGGTTTCCCTTGTGGAACCCAACCCGGTAAAGCTGCGAGTCTGGGGACGTTAGTCCGTCAGCTCATCCCACGGGCTGTGATCTGCCGACCATTGAGTAGCTGGAGCGGACGGCTGTTGGTCCCGCCGCCCGTCAGTGCGGCAAGCTGTGTCACCTGGTCAGGCGAGACCTCCAGCGCATCAGCCATCACGTGCCAGCGCACCCCCTCAGTGTACGGAGGCGTGGTCAGTGAGCCGATGTAGGAGTAGTACCCCCGACCTTCAGGCAGGAAATCGGCTGCGCCCAATCCCGAGGCTGGGTTGGTTGCTCCATCTTCACCGGGAGCGGAGTCGATGATCGCCTGTACGGCGGCGTTGGCCTCGCCTTCGCGAAACAGCACACCGACGACTGCAATCCGACCTGATTCGTCCCTGTGGACCAGGTGCACCTCCAGGGCGAAACGCTCGCCTTCGATCGTGTGCTCGCTGGGATTGTGGGAGTGGGCCTCAGCAACCTGGTACGAGCGCCCATCCAGAACGATACCGCCGCCGTCATCGTAGTTGACCTTTACGAACTCACCCGCGTTGGCGAGGTGGTCGGCCTGTCCGCTGTACTCGAAGGACAGCGTTACCTCGCCGCCGGAGACGTACCCAGTGATATCTACAGGTGACTGCTGCTCCATTTTCCCCTTTCCCTAAGACTATATGCATCCATAAACCACGAGATTACTCTATATCTGAGAATAATACTTACATTAACTCAAGATCTGGTCAATATGGGAGTGAGGGATCACATCGGGAGCCACAGTGCCGATTCCCTGATGCGCTGTCGCCTCCGCTGGACGTCCGGCAGCATCTTGTTCACCAGCGCCCAGTAGCTGGCGGAGTGGTTGTGGTGAGTCAGGTGGGCAAGCTCGTGAACGACGACGTACTCGATCAGCGACGGCTCCAGCATCATGACGCGCCAGCTGAATCGGAGCGTGCCATCTATGGAGCAGCTACCCCAGCGGCGTTTCTGGCCGCCGATCAGAATCTGCGATCTCTCTCTCTTGCCAAGCCTGTCCCACCACTGGTCGACGCTCTCGGGAATACGCACATAGGCGCGGGCCTTGTACCACTCGGCAATAGCGCGGCGAATTCCCTCGCGACGTTCATCGACTGTCACTCCACGGGGCGTGGATACAAGAAATCGCCAGCGGTCGAACTTCACACTCGGTGAACGTACATCGGCAGCCTTCACATCGAGTGAGATATTACGGCCCATGTACGGCAGCTTCTCGCCACTGACGAAGCGAAGCGCCTGCTCCTTACGAGACCGCTCCTCGTCCAGCCTCTCGATAATCCAGGGTACCCGGCTGAGAACGAACTCGCGCAGCCGCTTGTCCGACGCCCTCCAGGGAGCCGCAACAAGAACGTCGTCACCTCTCACCCTTATCTCGACGGTCTTCTTACGACGCTTGCTCCTACGGACGACGTACTCGATGGTAGTGTCGCCGTGTGCGACGCGGGCCAGGTCAGTCACTGCTGTTCCCGTTCTACCGAGTCGAGAAGACGCCTGAGCTTGGGCAGGAGGTCGGGGACGTCACCCTGGATGATGGACCAGATGACGTCATCGTCCAAGCCGAGATAGGCGTGGGCCACACGGTTTCTAGTACCGACGATCATACGCCACGCAATGTGAGAGTTCTCTTCACGGACCTCGTCCGGGACATGTGTTGCTGCCTCACCGATCAATTCGATGTTACGCAGCGTTGCGTCGTATATAACCCCATCTGAAACAAACGTATCCTGGTCGAATCCGTCAGTGTAGGACAGAACCTTTTCGCTGAACTCGATCATGTCCTGGACATACAGACGCCAGTGGCGAGGTTCGGTGTCGCCCTCACACACTGACGGCCTCTCGTTCGACGTACGGGCGCAGCTCGTCTCTCAGAGCCTTCTCAGTTACCAGGTCGACATGGCGTTCCAGTAGGTCTTCGATGTAGAACTGAACGCCGAAGTAGGTCCTGGAAGTTGCCGGACCGTTGAAGTGGACCAAGATGTCGATGTCGCTCTTCTCTGTCGCCTGATCACGAGCAAAGGAGCCGAAGAGGGCGAGCCTGGTTACGCCGAAGCGCTGCTCGAGCGTCGGCTTGTGGGTTCTGAGTATGCCTAAGACTTCGGATCTGTTCATTGGGTCAACTTGTGCTACTACGAAGGTCTGCTAACGGGGTCGTGAGAAGTGGGTGCGGTCACTGGGATTCGGCCCCTTTTAGTTCGGGAAAGTAGGTGGAGAAGAAGCCGCGGTCTCGGGTGAGAAACACATCTGCGACTGTCATTGCGTGTGCACCTATCAGGAAGTCGGTGATGATTCTTGTCCGAGGTCCCCCAGCTCTTCGGTACTGCATCCAACGGACGCCAGCCTGGTAAGCAATCGAAGTGTCGATGGATGAGACAGCAGTATTAACAGCGCTCAATGCCTCGTCCAGTTGAGACCGATTACGGAAGAAAGGGACAAGTTCCGCATACACAACATCGCACACGATGATGGCACCAGCGTCGTAAGCGGCGCGAAGCCATGTCTGCGACTGAGTGTGGTGCGGAGAACCAGATCGAAATATGTCCATCAGGACATTGGTATCTACAGCGGTTATCACCTCCCGCGGATGTCCTCAATGTATTCATCGATGTCGAAGTCATCATCGACGACCCCATCAAGAATCCCTACGATGCGGTCAACCGGGTGCTTCGCTGCCGTACTCTTCTGAATGAGCAGGCCCTTCTCAGTCGGGGTGATTTCGACTTCAACGTTGCGGGTCATACCGTAGCGTTCTCTGAGGTGCTTGGGAATAGTTATCTGGCCTCGTTCAGATATCTTCATGATTGCTCCGGTATGAATTGCATATTCATAAAATCATACCGCATCCTGTCTAGGGGCAGTTCCACGCCACTACCAGCCCATGGCGTAGCCTATGTTGTTTTTGGCGGAGGCGGCGCCGGCTATGGTGCCGGTGTCGGAGTGATAGCGGATGCCGAGCACCTTGCCGTTGGCCCAGTCGCCGGTCATCTCGATGTCGTGGCCTCGCTTTCGTAGCTCGTTGAGCGTCTTCTCTGGCAGGCGCGACTCGGCGACCACTCGACCGGGAAAGGCGTGGCGCGGGTAGAACGACGACGGGAAGTGCGTCGTGTGTACCGTCGGAGCGTCGAGCGCCTCCTGGAGGTCCATGCCGAACTCGACGTGGTTCAGGAAGAACTGGATAGTCCACTGCTCCTGGGAGTCGCCTCCCGGCGTGCCGAAGGCCATGAACGGGCCTCCGTCCTTCGTGGCTATCGTCGGCGTTAGCGTGGCGCGAGGACGCTTGCGCGGCTCGAGCGCGTTGGGGCGGTCGGCGTTGAGGTAGAACATCTGGCCACGGGTGCCCATCGGGAAGCCCAGTCCCTTAACGATCGGGGAGGATCCGAGCCAGCCGCCGCTGGGAGTTGCGGCGACCATGTTGCCCTCGGCGTCCATGGCGTCCAGGTGGGTCGTGTCGCCGATGTGGGCGTGGCCGAATCCGAGGTCCTTGATCTCCCTGGCGGCGACACCTAGCGCACGCCGGTTGTCGTCCACCACGCTGATCGACGTGTACTCGGGGACTCCGCCGCCTAGATCGCCGGGGCGAAGCTCGAGCGAGGCGACCTCGCCAATCTGCCCGGCCCTCATATTGCCGTACTCACCCGACAGCAGCAGGTCGAACGGAACGTCGTCCTTCTGCGGGTCGCCGTAGTACGCCTCGCGGTCGGCGAAGGCCATCTTGGCCGACTCCACCCACGAGTGCAGGTACTCGGGCGAGTTGTGTCCGTAGCCCTTGATGTCGAGCTCACGAAGGATGGCGAGCTGCTGCAGGAAGACGGGCCCCTGCGTCCACGACGAGCACTTGTGCACGTCGAGACCGTTGTATTCGATGGACAGAGGCTCCTCGACGTCAGCGTGCCACTCGGCCATGTCCTCGTAGGAGAGCAGGCCTTTGTGCTCCTCGCCGCTGGCGTCCTCGACGGGGTTGTCCTCCATGAAGCGGACGATCTTCTCTGCGATCTCGCCCTTGTAGAAGGCGTCGCGGGCGGCCTCGATACCGGCCACCCTACCCTTACCCTTAGCCTCATCCTCCGCGCGGCACATGATCCTGAGCATCGCGCCGAAGTCGGGGTTGCGCTGTATCTCGCCGGTGTGTCGAGCCTTCCCGTTGTTCAGGTAGATCTCGCCGGTTGTCGGGTACAGGTTGTTGAACTTGTCCTCGCTGAGGCCGATGCGGTTGTTCATCGTGGCATATACAGGGAAGCCGTGCTCTGCGAACTCGATGGTCGGCTGGAGGATCTCGGAGAAGCTCATCGTGCCGAATCGAGCGACTGCGGTGGCCCATGTGTCGACCGGAGCGGGTACTGTGGCTGGCAGGTAGCCGTCGCCGGGGATGAGGTCGATGCCATTGTCGCGGCACCAGTCGATTGTAAACGCCTTGGGAGACCACCCCATGCCGGAGATGGCGTAAGTCTTGCCCTCCCTGGCGGAGTAGATGAGGGTTGGGACCTCGCCGCCGATGCCGCAGCTCTGCGGCTCCAGAAGCGTCTCACAGATGCCCATTGCGGCAGCGGCGTCGATGGCGTTGCCGCCGTTCATCAGCATCCTCAGTCCGGCCGATGCGACAAGGTAGTGTCCCGCCGTCACCACACCTCGGTTTCCCATAATTACGGGCCTGGTTGTGAAAGTCGCCATAGTGGGGTCTCCTTAATCAGCACACTCTTTGAGCTGAGGTCTCGTGCCTACTCCCTTTGTCCATAAGTTTCGTTATAGATTTCCTTCAGAATCTGGCCTCCGAAAGTCCAATGCCTAGTGGGTCTAATACCACTTCCTCGTTGATCTGAGGACACGCCCAAAGCAGCTCTTGTTGCTGCGGTCAAAGACATCTCCCCTTCTCGGAAGATGACCCGCCTTTCTGCGACTACCTCTGCCTCCTCGCCTGTATCGACCGAAACTAGAATTGAACCAACCTGAATGCCCATTTCGATGAAGTTCAAGTTAGGCCTGCGCCCCTTGAATCTTGTGGCTGCCGCTCTGTCTGAAGGGTCCAGGCCATCTGATTCGGCGTTGACCTGTGGAGTTACATCCTGTCCAGGCCACGCTTGAAGAAGCGCTTCGGCCTGATAGGGTTCAATCTCGAAGAACTCCCTTGATGGATTGAGTCGGTAGGGAGCGAAGGCCGTGTGAAGTGCCTTCTCCAGATTCGCGGCGTTTTCGTCGTCAGTGTCAACTGCAATGGCACACTCGAATGGCAAGGGTACGCCGGTGGAATAGAGTTCGTTCATTCTTACTTGCGGATCGTCCCGGTTCGTCTTTCCAATCTTGACGATTCCGGGCATTGCCGGATTGGTGAGTACGTACACGATATTGGACATAAGTGAACGTCTCCGTGGGATCTTCGGTCAATGCTAACGGATTGCCTGTTTGTTTACTACAAATGTCCCTCCAAGGGAGTCAGGCCGGAGGCGACTTCACCCTCACCCCCGGATCAAGTCCGGGGCAGGCTCCAACCCTCTCCTTGGGGGAGCTTACAAGGGTAGGTATTCGCATATCGTCATTCCGGCGAAGGCCGGAATCCAGAGATCTGTGGGTGGTGTCCAGTAGGTTGGAGTCGGACCTTTCGCCCTCACCCCCGGATCAAGTCCGGGGCAGGCTCCAGCCCTCTCCCCCAGGAGAGGGGGTTAGTTGAGTGAGTTTCGAGCTTGTCTGCACACCCTTACCTACCCCTATAAGCCCTGAGGGAGAGGGGGTATGTTGGTTGGTGGGGGTTAGACCCATATCTGGACTGTTCGGCGGTTGATGAGTTGGGTGATGGCCCAGACGAGGGCGTCCATGCGGTCAGGGGAGGTGTCGGCGGGGCCCTTGGGAGTCCAGGTGCACATCTGGTCTTCGAGGTCGGGGAAGGTGCCTACGTGGTGGACCTTGCCCTGCTCGTAGAGGGCGGCGACAGGTTCGGCTCGAGCGTACTTGCCCCGACTGGCGTTCACGGCGCGGAACCTGAAGGTCTGGCCTCCTGACGCGGTGCGCAGCACCTCCTGGACGAGGTCTCCGCCGTTGTTGGTCTCTCCGATGATCCGGTCGGCGTTGTACCTGTCGTAGAGGGCGATGGCGCGTTCGGCCCACGTGTTGGGAGACATACGGCCTGAGCCGTCAGCGAGGACGTAGCAGAGCTTGTCCCGGTCGAGTCCTGCGACGACTATTCCAGTCTCGTCGCTGCGGGCATTGGATGAGACCGCGGGGTCTATGGCGACGACGACTTCCACGAGGCTCTCGGGAGCGGTCTTCAGCCGTGCGTCGTCTATCCACTGTCTCTCCCAGAGGGCGTCTTCGGACTGGTCGAGAAGGTCTGCGTGGATCTCCTGTCTTCCGGTGCGGGTGCCCTCGTACTGTGCCCTGATATGTGAGTAGAAGCTGGGGGCAAGGTTGTCTTCGTTGTCGTAGGTGGTGCCTCGGGTGATCACCACATCAGGCCGGGCAACGAGTTCTCTGAGCAGTGCGACGGGCTTGGGAGTGGTTGTGACCACACAGCGAGGGTCTGCGCCGAGTCTGAGGGCGAAGGCGAGGTTGTCCCATGTGTCTCTGGGGTACTTCCACGATGCGAGCTCATCGCACCATGCGGCATCGAACTGGGGACCTCTGAGCTGGTCGGGTTCGTAGCTGGAGAACAGGAATGCGGTGGCTCCGTTGGGCCATGTGAGCTTTCGCTTGGTGGACTCGTACTCGGGCCTTGCCCAGGGTGGGCAGATGCTGAGGATGCCGGACTCGCCCTGGATCATGGTGTCCCTGATCTCTGCTGGAGTGCGGGCGACGAGTGCTATTCTTCCAGCCCTGCCTGACTCAGCCTGTGCGCGTACCCACTCTGCGCCGGTGCGTGTCTTTCCGAAGCCTCTGCCGGCGAGGAGTATCCACGCGGTCCAGAGTCCGTCGGGGGGCGTCTGGTTCTGGCGTGCGACGAGGGGCCAGCGGTACTTAATCCCTGCCCGTTCGTGGTTCGGCAGGAGGTCTCCGACTGCGCGAGTGGCGTCGAGACGGGTGGCGTCCGCTGGCAATGAATTGAGGCGTTTGATGAGTGAGGGTGTATGGGGCATGGGTTCTTCGCCACAGGATCGCGGCCTGATCATGGGAAGTGGCCTGAGGTGGGACCGGCGCCGTACTGGACGGAGCCCTGCCACCTGTTTCTGTCCTCGTCGTGAAGTTTGCAGTCGGGGTGTCCACATTCGATGTACATCGAGTTGCCAAGTGTGAACATCAGCTTTGGTTTGTGCTGTGAACGGGTGGGTGGTCCGGGTTCGGACTCCTCGTCGGATTCCTTTGCGGCGGTTTCAGCCTCGGCCTTTTCCGCCTCGGCGGACTCGCGCTCTGCTTCTTCTTTCTCCCTGAGTTCACGGTCCTCGGCGATCTGCTTTCGGCGTTTGAGTCGCAGCTCCAAGCTGGCGTCGAACTCGGCTGCCTCCCTGCTTATGATCGCCTCGTACTCCTCAGGGTCGAGGGAGTTCTTCCACTCCTCGAACCACTTCTGAGTGTTCTCCCATGCCTGGTCGTAGGATGAGAGGTCGCGCTTGTAGGGTGGGTTGTCGGGGTCTATGCCCTGTTCTGCCATGATGCGGTCGGACTCTTCTTTGGCGGCGTCGATTATGGCGTTGATCTGGTCCCAGGGGATTTCGTTTTGGTCTGAACTCTGATTTGTGGGATTGGGGGATTTCTCTGATTTTGTTGGTTGGGGGCTTGGTTGTGTGGTATGGGTAGGGGTTGGTTGGTGGTCTTGGATTTCACCCTCACCCCAGCCCTCTCCCGTCAAGGGAGAGGGGGTAGATCGACCAGTAGCCAGTTGGAGCCCGTATTCTGGGTTCCGGCCCCGTATAGCAGTACGGGGTGACGTTCCTTCGCTGGAACGACGGGGGGTTGCGTGTTTGCCGAAGCCCCTGGATAGGAGTTCTCTGGCGGCTGAGATTCGGTGGTGGGGTTTGAATGTGCTGAGGGCTCCGTCCATGACGTTGATTAGGAATCGGCAGACTTTGCGGCCGTCGTCGGTGGACTCCTGGATGACCTGGGCGAGCTTCTGGTCGAAGTAGGAGTCGTTGGGTGAGCTGGAGTTGAGTCTTGGTTGGGATGGTTCTCGTGGGTTGTCGATGATGTAGTTTCGGGCCTCGTCTTTGTCGTACTTGACGAGTAGCTTGGCTGCGTCGAGTCTGTGGCAGGGCTTGAAGTCGTCGAGTTCGTTGCGCATGACGGCGACGAGGAACTCGACGATGGAGGTTCCGTCGTTGGTCCTGTCCTGGATTGTGGTTGCGAGGGTCATGTTGAATTGGGAATGGTGAATAGTGAATTTGTAATAGTACGGATGTTCTGGTAGGGAGTTTAGTGGAGGGATGGGGTGGGGGTCAAGGGTCTGAACTCTGATTTCTGTGATTAGGGGATTTCTTTGATTTCGTGGGTTGGAGGCTGGATTGTGTGGTGTGGGTGAGGGATTCGGCAAACCGTGGGACCAATTAAAATATTTGAGTTGTATCGTATCAAGTCTATTGCTACAATTTAGACATGAACATTAATGTCCTCACGCCGATTGGCTGGGGGCGTGAACACTGAGGTAGTGGACATGGTACTACGGTCGGACAACTTTACTGAGCAGGCGCAGGAGGTCTTGCGGGAGTCGCAGGAGATCGTTCGCCGCTATCGCCACCAGCAGTGGGACGCGGAGCATATTCTGATGGCGCTGCTGGAGCAGAGGGACGGGATCGCGCTGGAGCTTCTGGCGGAGCTTGAGGCTCCGACGGACGCCATCCGTGCGAGCCTGCACAGCGTGATGGACGGCGTTCCGAGGTCGGTGCAACAGGCGACTCAGATCTTCATGACTCCCCGCGCGGAGGCGGCGCTGAGTCGGGCTAAGGCAGAGGCTGACCGCCTGGGAGACGACTTCATCAGCGCGGAGCACCTGCTCGTCTCGCTCACGCAGGAGCAGCAGGGCCCGATGGCCCAGATCCTCAAGCAGTACGGAGTGGACACCGAGAGGGTGTACAAGGCGCTCCATACGGTGCGAGGGAGTCACCGCGTGACGGACCAGAGGGCGGAGAGCCGCTACCGGTCTCTCGACAGGTTCAGCATAGACCTGACCGAGCTGGCGTCGACCGGTCAGCTCGACCCGGTCATCGGACGCGAGGCCGAGGTGGCACGGGTGATGCAGACGCTCATCCGGCGCACCAAGAACAACCCGGTGCTGATCGGCGGGGCAGGAGTCGGCAAGACGGCAATCGCCGAGGGGCTGGCACAGTGCATCGTCTCCGGCAACGCGCCGGAGGAGCTGAGAGACAGACGCGTGCTCGCGCTCGACATTGGCGCGCTGGTGGCAGGCGCCAAGTTCAGGGGCGAGTTCGAGGAGCGCCTGAAGGCTGTCATGGACGAGATCCGGGAGGCCGAGGGCGAGATCATCCTGTTCATCGACGAGCTGCACACGGTGGTCGGCGCGGGAGCGGGTGAAGGCTCGATCGACGCATCCAACATGATGAAGCCCGCCCTTTCACGCGGCGAGCTGCAGGCGGTTGGGGCGACTACAGAGGACGAGTACCGCCGCTACATCGAGCGGGACGCTGCACTGGAGCGTCGCTTCCAGCCGGTGCTGGTGGAGGAGCCCGACCCAGAGGTCGCCATCGAGATGCTGAAGGGGCTGCGTCCCAGGTACGAGGCGCACCACAAGGTGAAGGTCGAAGACGACGCAATCGAGGCGGCTGTCAGGCTCAGCCAGCGGTACATCTCCGACCGGCTGCTGCCCGACAAGGCGGTGGACCTGATCGACGAGGCGGCTTCCAAGCTGCGCATCGAGTCGCAGTCGAAGCCGACGGAGGTCGTGGAGCTGGAGGCTCGCATCCAGCGGCTTGAGCATGAAGAGCTGGCGGCGTCGCAGCGCTCCGACTACGAGGAAGCCGCGATTCACAAGTCGGAGAGGCTGCGGTTGCAGGAAGAACTCGGAATGGTGAATGGTGAATTTGGAATTGGGAACTCTGAGAGCGAGATGGTCGTGACGGCGGAGCAGGTTGGGGCGCTGATCGCAACGTGGACCGGCATTCCTGTCGACCGGCTGCTGGAGACCGAAGCGGAGAAGCTGCTCCACATGGAGGAGCGGATACACCAACGGGTTATCGGGCAGGACGCCGCGATTACGGCTGTCTCCGATGCGATCCGGCGCGCAAGGGCCGGGCTGAAGGACCCGAAGCGGCCAATCGGCAGCTTCATCTTCCTTGGCCCGACGGGAGTCGGCAAGACCGAGCTTGCACGCGCACTGGCGGAGTTCCTGTTCGACGACGAGCAGAACATGGTTCGCGTGGACATGTCCGAGTACATGGAGAAGCACACCGTATCGAGGCTGGTCGGCGCGCCTCCTGGGTACGTCGGCTTCGACCAGGGCGGACAGCTCACAGAGGCAGTGCGCAGGCGTCCGTTCAGGGTGATACTGTTCGACGAGATCGAGAAGGCGCACCCGGACGTATTCAACATACTGCTGCAGATTCTCGAAGACGGCAGGCTGACGGACGGACAGGGTCATACGGTGGACTTCCGCAACACGCTGGTCATCATGACGAGCAACCTGGGAACAGGCGTCGAGTTACGTGAGGCTGTGGGATTCCTGCGGGACGCGAGCGCGGAGGCTGACTCCGCCAGGCGCAGGGCAACAGTCGATGAGGCGCTGAAGCGGGTATTCAGGCCGGAGTTCCTGAACCGCATCGACGAGACGATCGTGTTCGATCCGCTCTCCGAAGAGGAAACTAGGCAGATAGTCGACATCATCGTCGCCGAGGTCGCGGACCGGCTCGCGGACCATGGCGTCAGTATCGACCTGACCGACGAGGCCCGGGACTGGCTGGCGCGCGAGGGATTCGACCGGGTGTACGGCGCAAGGCCGCTCAGGCGCGTGGTGCAGCGGTCGATCGAAAATCCGCTGTCGAGGCTGATACTCGGGGGCGAGTTCGTGTCCGGTGACCACATAGTGGCGGACCTGGACGATGAGGGTGAGCTGTCATTCGAGAAGGTGGAGGAGAGGGAGCCTACGCTGGTGGGGGTGTAGGGATTGTGGTGGCGTCATTCGAGCATTGAAACGTGGAGGCCCATGTGTAACGTCGTCATTCCCGCGAAAGAACGTCACCCCGTACTCCGATACGGGGCGGGAATGCAGAGGGGTGTAGGTGGTGCTTGCCAACTTGGATTCAAGCCATTTTCACCCTCACCCCAGCCCTCTCCCATCAAGGGAGAGGGAGCAAGATGACTGTCTGACTTGAAGTTACCAGGTGAACAGAAAGACGCTGTGGTCAGGGGCGTGCGGGTCCGGTATATCGAGGCCGGGGAGGGCACGCCCCTGGTACTGGTGCACGGGCTGACGTCGTCGAAGGTGGCGTGGCGGGAGAACATCGAGGCGCTTGCTGGGCGTCATCGGGTGTATGCCGTCGACCTGCCGGGGCACGGCGATTCTGACAAGCACGACATCAACTACGACTCGGCGTTCATCGTGGGCCTGATGAGGGACTTCGTGCTGGGTCTCGGGCACGAGCGGGTGGCGATGGCTGGAATCTCTCTCGGCGGGGGTGTCTGCCTCTACACCGCGTTGGAGCACCCGGAGATGGTGTCGAAGCTGGTGCTGTGCGGGAGCGGGGCGCTGGGGCGGGATATCGCGAAGGTTATTCGGCTTGCGTCATTGCCTGTCGTCGGAGAATTCATGCTGGGCGGGCCGTTGGACAATGTCGGCGCCATGACCCGTAAGTGCTTCTACGATAAGAGCCTGGTGCCGGCCGAAGTCGTCGATGAGCTCCGGCGCACGAACGGCCTGCCCGGAGCGCAGGAGGCTGCGCTGGCGATCATCCGCAGGTACACCAGCGTGTGGGGAGTTCGGCAGCAGTACGTCATGACGTCGCGGCTGAAAGAGCTGAGTATGCCCACGATGCTGTTCTGGGGTGCGGATGATGAGATCATCCCGGTTGCCCATGCGCGTCGGGCTGCGGAGATGATTCCGGGGGCTGGGTTGCACGTGTTTGACAGGTGTGGGCACTGGCCGCAGATGGAGCGGTCGGAGGAGTTCAATGGGTTGATGCTGGAGTTTCTATGACACTCACTCATCAAGGGCTGACAGGGCTATGTAGACCGACAATTCGTTCGTCCTGAGCTTGTCGAAGGACCCTCCCCACACAGTGGATTCCCGCTTTCGCGGGAATGACGGTGGAGGGCGTGAATGACGGTTGGGTGCGTTAGAAGAGGGGCCGACGTTTTCTGGGTTCCGGCCTTCGCCGGAACGACGGTGAGGTGGCCCTTATTGCAGGTCTTCCATGATTAGGCGGGCGACCTGGCGGCCCATTCGGACGCTGTAGTTGGTGCCCCGGTCTTCGGGGTAGATCTGGGTGGTGTTGGCGAGGTAGACGCCTTCGAACGGGGTGCGGTGGCTCGGGATGTGCTGGGAGTAGTTGACTCCGATCACGGGCTGTGCGCCGTCGACGCGGTGGTGGTAGCTTCGCTCGATCCAATCGAGTTCGAAGTCGGGGTTGACCTTCTTGAGGTGCGGCAGGTACTCGTCGAGAAGCTCCTGGTGCTCCATCCGGTAAAGCGGATGGTCTGTCGTCAGGTAGTTGGACAGGTAGACGATGTGCTTGCCGCCGTAGTGCTCGGGGCCGATGAGGTTGGTGTGCTCGATGACGCCTACGAAGGGGATGGACCTGTCGGCGACGTTCAGCCAGTAGACGTGGGACAGCGGCCTGTCCAGCACTAGCACGATCAGCACGGCGGACATGTAGCGGGCGCGGTCGAGCCTCGCCTGGTAGTCATCCGGCAAGGTTGGGACGAGCCGTGTGAAGACCGGGGACGGGGTTGTCGCAAGCACGGCGTCGTAGGGGCGGGTTTCAGAGGCGTTGTCACCCGTCTGGACCTCGACGCCCTGGACTTTGCCATCCTCTACGAGGATGCGGTTCACGGAGGCCGAGGTGTGGACCTCGCCGCCGAGACCGCGAATCTTGTCGGCGAGGGTGTCGAAGACTAGACCGAAGCTGCCCATGGGGTAGCCGAGCATCTCGCGCACCATGCTCTTGCCGCGCGACGCGACGCGGGTGTTGATCTTGCCCCACACCCACGCCATCGTGACGTCCCGGTAGTAGTTGTCGCCGAACTTGCCCCGGAGCATGGGCTCCCAGAAGGCGTCGTAGACGCTCTGGCCGCCGTGGTGTCGGAGCCACTCGTCGGCGGTGATTCTTTCGTACTTGCGCCAGTCTTTCTGACGCTGGAGGTACAGGGTGGTCAGTCCGAGGCGTATGCGGTCTGGGATGCTCAGGGGTTTGAACTTGAGGAGGTCGACGGGGGTGACGAAGTTGTAGATCCGGTCGTCGTGCAGGGTGCCGACTGTGGAGTCTATCCAGCGGATGGTGTGGCCGAGTCCGATCTCGTCGACGAGGTCGATGATGTCGGTGTCGGAGGTAAACCAGTGGTGGTAGCCGCGTTCGAGGCGCTCGCCGCCGACGTCGAAGGTCGAGGCGTGGCCGCCGATGAACGGGGCGCGCTCGTAGACGACGGCTTGGTGGCCTGCTTTAAGCAGGTCGTAGGCGGCTGGGAGGCCTGCGGCTCCGGCGCCGATTATGGCTACTCGCATGGTGGGATAACCAGCCATCTTAGAGCCTGCGTTTCACCCTCACCCCAGCCCTCTCCCTGAGGGAGAGGGGGTAGTTGACTGGTGTTCATGGCTGCTCGAACGTTCATAGTCCACTGTCCTGTCGGTTTGCTGGCTGGTCTTCCTGGCGTTGGCCTTCTCGGGAGAGGCGTCGGAGGGAGACGTGTGCGGTCCACAGGAAGACCTGGCCGAGGATGATCATCGGGAGCAGGATCACGGCGTGGACTACGACGGCGAATCCGGCGGCTGCGGGTCTTTCGGCCGTGGACAGGGGGCTCAGCACCAGCGTCTCGCGGGCGATGATCTCGAAGAGGCCGAGTCCGCCTGGGGCTGCGGGTACGGACGCGCCGATGTTGGTTATCGAGGTCACCAGGACCATGTTGGCAGCCATTTCCCAGAGGTTGGCGTGAGTCTCCTGTATTCCGAACGGGAATGCCATTATCCAGAATACGGCGGCCTCGGTCAGCCAGATTGGGATCGACAGTACGAACAGCACTGCAAGCTTTCGGGGATCGCGCAGGGGCTCCAGCCCCTGCAGCAGCATTCCTGTGAGCGAGTCTGCCATTGACTTCAGCCTGTTTGGAAGGGGTCGTGCGAGAAGCAGTGCGAAGGCGCGGGCCTGGTTCGGGTAGAACGCCAGCAGCAGCAGCGCTCCGAAGGCAGTTACGAAAGGGAGGGTGAATCCGAGTATGAGAACGACTTCCGGGACTCCGAAGCGTTCTCCGAAGGACTGGACGAGTCCGGTTACCGGGAAGAACAGGGCAACGATAGCGACGAAGAACAGGAGGGTCAGGGCGTCGAAGATGCGCTCGACGAGTACGGTCACGAGCGCCGAGGCTTTGTTGATGCCCTCTCGCTCTCCGACGTAGTAGCTGCGGACTAGCTCTCCTACACGCATCGGAAGTAGGTTGTTCACCATGTACCCGATGGTGACCACCGGATACAGCCTCATCGTGCTGACGGGCTTGAGGTGTCGCAGCATCACGGTCCAGCGCATAGATCGGAAGTAAACTGACAGCAGGTACATGCCGACTGCCGGTATGGTGAACCAGTAGTTGGCGCCGCTCAACGCCTCCAGCATACGCCGGACATCGACGGTAAATACAAACACCGCCAACAGAGCGATGCTGATTCCGATGCCGATTAGGTACTTCATGCAGGAGTCAGTTTAGCGGTGTTGGCGAGGGGATGTCAGGGTCTTTCGGCCGTTGCACATCGTAAGTAGGGGGAGTCAGTCACCCTCACCCCCGGATCTAGTCCGGGGCAGGCTCTAGCCCTCTCCCGTCAAGGGAGAGGGGACATTTGGTGGACTGTCCATCAAGAGAGAGGAGTATGTTGGAGGGGATTACGGGGATGCCCGGTAGTCGAGGGGGATGTCGGACTTGAAGTAGAGGTAGGCGTCCTCGCTGCCGAGGCGGTCTCGGATTCCCTCGCGGTTCAGCCAGTAGTCCATCGCCCTGCGCCATGATGACCTGTCGAAGAGGGCGCTGACGAACTTCGATGGGGTGAGCTCGCGGTAGATGTACTCCGGGAACCACCAGCGATGCCTGATGCGCTCGGCCCTGCCGTAGAGTTCGGCGAGTCCCTCGTCGGCGGAGTCGCGGTTGTTGGTGTGCACCACGACGACAGGCTCGCTGGGCGCGGATGCGAACGAGTCCGAGTTGTACGTCGGGAATCGCACACTGTGCGTCCCACGGAAGTACCAGGCCCAGGGCCATGAGAAGCCTGACGTGCCGTCGATGGCGACCTCGACCGTGCCTTCCTGCTCGGCCTGCCTCAGTGAGTCCAGCAGGCGAGGCACGTCTGGTGAAGTCTGCGTGTAGACGATCATCTCGACGGGGACATCACCGTTCTGGTAGGAGGCCATGGCGCCGGCCCTCACGGACAGCACGAGCAGCACTGCCGCGACCACCAGCAGCGAGATGCTGGCGACGTTCACCTTGCCCATAGTTCGGGACATGAACACCGCCATCGCGACCATACCGATGGCCATCACGGCGAGCAGGAGCTGGATGCCAATGTCCATGAGGGTGTTGGCAGTGGGATTGTAGAAGGCGAGATTCCACAGCAGGACGATGAATAGGGGTATGCCCGGTATCAGCAGGTAGCCGCTGTACTCGATAGCCTTGCGCCACTCGATCCGTTTGGCGACGTTGGACAGGAACATGCCGGTGAGAACGATGAACGGCAGCGTGATGTTTACCAGCAGCCACGGCATCTTCTCGCTGGCAATCGTGTAGAGCAGGAACGTGGTCACGGGCCAGTAGACCAGGAAGGCGTGGAACCTGTCGCGGCTGCGCAGGAAGTAGACAATGCCGATGATTCCCACGAAGAAGGGCAGGAACTCGTACACGGAGGTAGTGACGAAGTAGTAGTACCAGGGCTGTCCGCCGCGTCCCTCGCCCTGCTGGACTATCCAGTACCCGAGGGCCTGCCAGATGCCGCTCTTGATTCCGCCGTAGAAGTTGGTGAGGAACGTGGTGTAGAGCAGCGTCCAGATCGAGTAGAAGATGAGCGCGCATCTCCACCATACCGACCAGTTCCACCGGTACCCGATGTAGGCGGAGAGGGAGATCATGCCGACCACTATCAGGAAGGCGATTACGTTTCCTCCTCCGACCGGGTCGCCTATCCTCGCGCTGCCTTCAGGGGCAGCAAGCACCAGGCCGGACCAGCTCAGCAGAGGCGTGTGCTGGAGGATCGCGCTGAACGCGGACCACATGGGAAGCGTGACAGCAATCAGGAATACCACGAAGGCCGCTGGACGGGAGAGGTTAGCGAGATCGATCTTCTGCTCTCTGTCCGAGTACCAGAGGGTGCGAGCTACGCGCCAGATGGCCACAGGGGGAGAGACGCCCTGGACCTCCACAGGACGGAGCGCAGTGCCGATGTAGGGTCGTGCAGCCAGCAGCAGGCACCAGAGGCCCAAGGTGCCAACGACGAGGTACGCCGACTCCTTGGTGGCGAAGGCGAAGGCAAGCAGTCCCGCTGCGATGTAGAGGTAGCGGTGACGAGCCTCGTCCAGGTACTTCCACATGCACATGACGAGGCCGAACGTCCAGACGGCCATGAGTATGTCATTGCGAGCGAACCGGCTGAAGTACAGGATCGCGGGCGACGCGAAAAGGAGCAGCGAGACCGTGAGCGCTCCGACTCGTCCCAGCCTCTCTCTGAACAGGAGGGGCATCGCGATCAGGACGGTGCCCATGATCGCGTACAGGAGGCGAGCGGTGACGTCGCTGTCTCCGAATATCAGGAACAGGGCGGCGTTCGCCTCGAACTGGAACGGCCCGTGCATCATCGGGTTGTGGATGTACTCAGAGCCGGTGAACAGGTTCCAGGAGTAGAGCGCGTGAAGGCTCTCGTCGTGGTGCATGGCGCGGGCGCCAAGCTCCCACAGTCGCATTCCGAAACCGACCAGAATAAGAGCGGCGTAGCCGACGACTTCCCACCAACGGAGATCAACCAGCTTAAAGCTGGACATGTAAAGGAGCCTCCGGAGACCCCTCACATCAGGGGTGGTCGACTCTTCAGGTGGTGTGATTGCGATGTCAGCCATTTTCTCGGTGGTAGGGGCAGGTTTTAAACCTGCCCCTACTGGCGCAGCCTGTAGATGGTCACGTTGTCCTGCTGGAAGATAGTGTCCATGAATTCGGGGAACTTTTCGAGGCCTGGGCCGTCGTGGGCGAGGCGCTCACGCGGACCGACGTACACATAATCTACGTCGTACTTCAACAACAGGTTTTGGGCGTGGTCGGGATCGCTAGTCGTGTAGATGGCGGCGACGTCGCTCTGGCGGCCGCCGATGGCCTCGTTGGAGCCTCGCCACTGGATCTCGTGACCGGGCCAGTTGAACACTGTGGGTACACCCGTGCTGCGAGAGATCAGACCGGCCTCGTTCCACTCTCCGACCGACTCCAGGATGGCGGCGTCTTCTGGCAAATTGCTCCTGATGAAATCTATGGCTGCATACTCGGCAGGGCGACTGTCGCGAACGTAGGCCAGACCGTCGAGTGTCGGGCGATTGGCAAATCCCCCCTCGTCGACCTTGCTCG
Organism: Dehalococcoidia bacterium; assembly: GCA_965232905.1. Lineage (GTDB taxonomy): Bacteria > Chloroflexota > Dehalococcoidia > Lucifugimonadales > UBA1123 > VXRN01. The sequence goes on along the minus strand of OZ247432.1, from coordinate 2,951,439 downwards.
CGGCGGCGGCGGCGGGATAGTAGAGGCCACAGATCAACAGCGCAATCGCCGCTACTGCCCAGACGGTCGAGAGTCTTCGGAAGCGACCGGTCAGCCGGGGTCGAGTCGACAGCCAGTAGTATATGGAGAAGCCCGAAACGGCGGCAAGAAGTATCCAAGCCTGGTAATAGAGCTTGAACACGGTGTTCATGCGCTGTCTGGGGTCGTCGAAGAAGTCGTCGACGAACATCAGCTCGGGTCCCATGATCAGCAGCAGGCCTAGAGCTCCAAGCACCAGCGCGAAGCCCCTGCCCGTCGGTCCACGGAGCTTGGTCTCGTGGATTGCAGACCACACTGCCATACCAATGAGCAGCGCCAGCGGGAGAATGTGGATGAACCGGCCTATAGGGCCCTCGGTCGGTGTCGGCGACTGCAACCTGACCAGTATCCAAAGCAGGAACGGCAGGAACGCGATAGCCAGCGAGATCACCGTCATGCGTCGCCAGTCGGGGCCGACGACGGTCTGCCAGAAGCACGCGACTATGAATGGCACCACAAAGACCAGCAGCGTGCCCCAGACGATGAACAGGTGGAGGTAGTGCGACGAAGTAGCGACGGCTCCGATTCCCTGCACTGAGCTTGTGAAGTCCAGGTAGTAGGGCAAATAGAAGACGAATGCAAGTGCGACCACGATCAGCGGTGTCTGGATTACTGCGAGTCCAACCCGTTTCAGAACGGCCTCAGCACTCTCGCCACCGTCGCCAGCCGATTGGTCGTCCTTCTCTTTCAGCTGCCACTCACCCTCATCCCAGTCCGCCGCGGCGGAAGAGGGAGCCTGTTCACTGGATGCTTCGATGGGCGGCTGAGCGTAGGCCTTGAGTGCGGCGATTCCGACCAGCAGAGCAGCGTAGGTGGGCAGGTCCCACATGTTCGTGAACGCCAGCCCGCCGAGAGAGACCGCCATAGCGGCAATGGTCGCGTATCCCCAGGGACCTACTTTGCGCAGGTCAGTCACTTCTGACCCCGGATCAAGTCCGGGGCGGTGTCTGAAGAAGTTGAGCGCGAATCCGGCGAACAGCAGGGCGAACGGGATAGCGGAGACGTGCGGGTGCAGGTCTCCAAGCATGAAGCTGAAGAACGGGAACTCGTGGATGGTGTAGTCGATTTCGGTGCCGCCGACGAAGGTGTTGATTACCCTGGTGGCCCTGAACCACCACCAGAACTCGTTAGGGTTCCAACTGTCCGTCGGCACATCGGTCGGGCCGTCGAGGCCCTGAATTCCAAGCCAGTCGTAGAATCCCTGCGACCCGATTGCGTTCGCGTACATGAACTCGAGAACGCCCTCGAGGTTGGAGATGACGATCAGCAGAAGACCAGCTCCTATCCCAGCAATTACCGCCGTATCCAGGGAGCCCCTGTCCTCGTGTCGGGGCACGGGGCAGGCTGCTCGCACCATGCTCGCCACAAGGGACAGCACGGCGGCGGCGGCCATAGCGGGAACCAGAGCGAGCGAGAGGTTGTAAGAGAAGTTGGAGGCAACGCCCGACAGCTCGCTGACCACGCCCATCATCCAGTAGCCGAAGTAGTAGTAGCTGATCGAGTCGCCGCGCAGCCAGGGGTCTTCCGGCTGGCCCAGAGTTGACTCCACCGATGCGTTGAGGAACGCGAAGTCCATCGGCTGCTCGGTGTGGTTTATCGCCGGGTCGTATGCACGGAATAGCGTCCAACCCAGGAAGAAGACGAGGAACACGATCTCGGTGATCGCAATCAGCCGCCACCTGCGTTTCAGGAACGTGGTCATCTCTTCCCGGTGGAAGTACACCAGCACAGCCGACGAGGCCACTAACAGGAGCACCAGCCCAAACAGCGTTACCCGAACGCTGGGGAGCAGGTGCAGCGCACCCAGGACCCAGGCGACGTAGCCGATCAGCAGGATTCCGAGCGGTTTGCTCAGGCCGTATCCCCTGTCCGACAGCTTGGGCAGCAGGAAGTAGGCGAGTGGGAAGACCGCCAGCCCGATGATCTCGACCGTTATTAGCCAGAGGAGAACGTTCAACATAGCCAGACGCCATTATACGGGTGGTGGTTGGCTGGTACTAATCTAGTTGGGTGGTTGGCGGGGATTTCACCCTCACCCTAACCCTCTCCCGTCAAGGGAGAGGGGACTGTTGGCTGGTACTAAACGGGCTTGGTGGTTGGCGGGGATTTCACCCTCTCCCTAACCCTCTCCCGTCAAGGGAGAGGGGACCGTCGGTTGGTGTTCATGCCTGGCTGTACACCACTTGATACGAGGAGGGTCAAAGGAGGAAGAGCATCATGGGAGGGTCAACTGAGGTAAGAGTCCGGTGCAGACAACCAAGGTGGCTGACCAATGGATTCCCGCTTTCGCGGGAATGACGGTAGTGACCATTGGTGAGTCTCCCAATCCTGCCTGCGGACTTGTGAGGGCTGTTTGCAGGTGCTACGCTCACGTCGGCAATTCGGCAGCGACCAAGGAGATTCATACACACATGCTCAGGTTCCTCAGAAGGGGCGAGCGGGAAGACCGCGAGCGGACTAAGAGCGCCGTCCGCAGGACAGGACAGCGATGGTTCAGGCGCATGACCGGCGTCTTCCAGCGGAGCGAGATAGACGACGACATGTGGGACGAGCTGGAGGAGATACTCATCTCCGCCGACGTCGGCGTGTCCACAACCATGAAGCTGCTCGACGACCTGCGCGATGAGGTCCGGGACAACGGTATTACGCGTCCTGTGGAGGCCTTCGAACTGCTAAAAGGCGCAATGATCGAGACGCTGACCGTGGAAAGCGCTGACAGGGTCATGGAGGTCGAAGAGTCGCCACTGGTCATCCTGATGGTGGGTGTAAACGGTGTGGGAAAGACCACGGCGATCGCGCGACTGACACAGCTACACCTCGATGAGGGGCACACCGTGCTCCTCGGGGCGGGCGATACATTCAGGGCCGCAGCGATCGAACAGCTTCAGACGTGGGGTGAAAGGCTTGGCGTCGACGTGATAGCGCACCGCCAGGGCGCGGACTCGGCGGCAGTTGCGTTCGACACTATCCAGGCGGCGAGGTCGCGTGGGGTCGACGTCGTTATCATAGACACGGCGGGACGCCTGCATACCAGGTCGAACCTGATGACCGAACTGCGCAAGATGCGAAACGTGATAGCGCGGCAGGGGGTGTCGCGCTCCCAGCGGGTACTCCTGGCTATGGACGCCACGACGGGGCAGAACGGTCTGATGCAGGCGCGGGCGTTTGTCGAGGACATGCGCTGCGCCGGGGTCTTCCTCTCAAAGCTGGACGGCTCTGCCAAGGGTGGCGTGGTGCTGTCGATCACTGACGAGCTCAATCTGCCTGTGCTGTTTGTGGGTACAGGGGAGGGCCCTGAGGATATGGCGGTTTTCGATCCGAGTGACTTCGTTGAAGGGCTCTTCCAAGAGCCAGCTTAAAGCTGGACATGTATCTGCGCTGCGCAATCTAACATCCACCGCATAATGACCGTCCGCCCAGCACATGAGAGAGGGATTTGAGCCAGCTTAAAGCTGGACATGTATCTGCGCCGCGCAAACCAACATCCACCGCATAATGACCGTCCACCCAGCACATGAGAGAGGAAGAGATAGATGACCACAGCTCAGCAAACATGGACGAGCCACAGCCGGGAGTTGGCTGGAATTCAGACCACTCTCGTGACAGGGGGGGACGGGGAGCCGGTGCTGGTGCTGCACGATGAGACGGGTCATCCTGGATGGCTGAAGTGGCACGAGTCGCTGGCGCAGCACTTCAATCTCAACATACCGATGATGCCCGGTTATGGCGGCACTGCGCAGCTCGACTGGGCGATGTCGATGCGGGATATGGCGGGGTGGTACCTCGAGGCGATGGATGATCTCGACTTGGGGCAGATCAGCGTGATCGGGTTCTCGCTCGGGGGATGGCTGGCGGCGGAGCTTGCGACCATGGACCCAAGTCGATTCAAGAAGCTGGTGCTGGTATCCGCGGCTGGCGTCAGGCCGCCTGTCGGCGAGATCCTGGACATGTTCCTGGTGACGATGCCGGTGCTCCTGGAGGCCAGCGTAAAGGACAAGGACAGCGTGGAGGAGTTCTCCATAGTCTCACCGGATGAGCCGACGCCTGAACTGCTATTCGATTGGGAGGACGTCAGGGAAGTGGCGTGTATGCTCAGTTGGCGGCCCTACATGCACAATCCGACGCTGCCGCAACTGCTGCACCGGCTGAAGCGAGTTCCGACGCTGCTGGTGTGGGGTCGCGATGACGCGGTCATCCCGCTGAGCGCGGGTCAGCGGTACAACGAATCGATTCCGGGCTCAAGGCTGGCTGTGCTGGACGACTGCGGCCACAGGCCGGAGCTGGAGCGGACGGATGAGTTTGTGGATGTGGTGAGGGCGTTCCTGGCTGAGGGATAGGGCCTCGTCTTTGACTGGTTGATACTAAGAACTCAGGCTGTGGCGGGGGTTTGGGTGGTCGAGGACGGCCTGGTTTACGAGGTTGTCGGGCATTCGGCCTGTTAGGACGCAAGCGACCTCGCGGGCGGCGCGTTGCTCCAGCTCGAGTGTCGCCTCCTGGCTGAAGAAGGCCACGTGCGGCGTGATGATGATGTTGTCGAGTCCGAGCAGCGGGTGATCGTTGGCGGGGTGGTTGTCGACCATGACGTCCAGTCCTGCGCCGGCTATCGAGCCGCTGGTGAGGGCGCCGTGAAGGGCGTCTTCGTCGATCAGCGGGCCGCGGGCGCAGTTGATCAGGAATGCCTCCGACTTCATCATGTCCAGTTCGCGCGGGCCGATCATATTCTCGGTCTCAGGATTTAGAGGCGAGTGGAGCGTTACGAAGTCCGACTCCCGAAGTAGAGTGTCGAGATCTGACTTTTTCGCACCCTGAAGTGCGCACTGCTCGGCGGTCATGTACGGGTCGAATGCAAGTACCCGGAACCCGAATGCCAGAGCCTTCTGGGCGGTGGCCTGGCCGATTCGACCGAATCCCACGACTCCCAGCGTCTTGCCTCTCAGGCGCATCATTCGCATGGTGAGCCCTACACTGCCCCACCCATCGCCCTTGACCGAGTTGTCGAAGACCGAGACACGACGATTCCAGCCGAGCAGGAGCGCCATGACGTGGTCTGAGACCTCGTCGACGCAGTAGTCCGGGACGTAGGTGACGGCCATGCCGAGCTCGGTGGCGGTGTCGACGGCGATGTTGTCCACGCCAACGCCGAACCTGCCCACGGCCACGCAATTGGGAGCGGCGCGCAGCACTGCCGGGGTGACCTGCGCGAAACATGTCATGATGGCGTCAACGTCTCCGGCGAGGGACACGAGCGTATCCTCGTTGCCGTCGGGGGCGACCACCGCCTCGGCGTCAGCCTCTTCCCTGAGGACGGTCTCCTCAGGCTCTGTTGTGGGCCACACGTAGTCGGTTATGAGGACTTTGAATTTCGACATGCTACGCTCCTAGTTAACACTTCATAGGGCCATGGGCTTGAACATACAGCCTTCGACGAAGATGTCGAAGAAGTCTGGGGTGGTCTCCAGTTCGATGTGCTCGACGGTGGATGCCATCTCTTCCATTCGGCGGCGGAGACGGGCGGAGACGAGCATGATCGTCGCGCCCTCGAGGGCGGCGTTGCCCACCTTGTGTATGCGGTCTACGGGCACGTTTGCTATGAATCCGACAGCGAGAGCGTTGTCCACGTTGACGTAGTTGGCGAACCCACCTGCGAGGTATAGCTTTGAGACCGAGTCGACGGGCAGTCCGTAGCTCCGCAGTACGATGAACTGACCGGAGTAGTTGGCGGACTTTGCCTGTGCGAGCGCGGATATGTCGGCCCTTGAGAGCGTCATCTGCTGCTCGGGGGCGAAGGTGAACTCGAAGTCGCCGTTCCTGAATGCGCCCAGCTCGTTCATCAGGTCGCAACGGCGTAGCTCGGCGAGCAGGTCGACAAGTCCGGAGCCGCAGATGCCCTGTACGTCTGCATTGCCTATGGTCTCAACCTGGACTGTCCCCGTGTGTTCACCCTCACCCCAGCCCTCTCCCTCAAGGGAGAGGGGGTCTGTTGGGTTGAGAATGCGTACCGACTCGACCGCTCCGTCGTAGCCGGGCATTCCGTGGGTGATCTGGCCGCCCTCAAATGCCGGGCCGGCGGGACATGAGGCCGCCATCAGCCGGTTTCGGTTGCCGACCACGACCTCGGTGTTGGTGCCGACGTCGACGAGCATGACATCGTCGTCTTCCTCGTCGATCCCTACTGCCAGCAGGTCGGCGGCGACGTCAGCGCCAACGTGGCTGCCTATCAGCGGGCCTCCATAGACGTGAGCATCCGGGAAGACGCGCAGTCCGGCTTCCCTCGCTGTTATGCTCAGGGCTGTGGTCTTGCGTGCTCCAGCGTGGTACTCGTCCTCCACGATCGACCTGTACGGCTTCTCGCCTATCGGCTGGACGTCAAGGCCAAAGAACATATCCCGCATGGTGGAGTTGCCCACGATAACAACTTCATAGATGTGCCTGCGGTGGAAGCCGAGCGAGCGAGCCATGTCGCCGATCTCGAAGTTGATGGTGGAGAGCATCACCTGGCGAAGCTCGCCCTCGAACTCGCCTCCGTCGTAGGAGATGCGGTGCATGATGTCGCTGCCGCCGAAGCGCTGCGGGTTCTCGAAGGACGCTGTGTGGACGATGTCGGCAGTCTCGAGATCAACGAGGTTCATGGCGACTGTCGTCGTACCGATGTCCACGGCGAGGCCGTAGATGCGTCCACGGTAGGAGTCGATGCGCCGTCCGTCGAAGACGACGGAGTCGCCGTCGCGTGAAGTCAGTGGGTCGAGGTCGACCTGTCTGCGGACCGAGTGGGTGAGAATCCGGGGCTGGCGACGAAGGACGGCGAACTCGACATCGGCGTCCTCATCGACCACGTGGGCCTGGCAGGCCAGGCGGTAGCTGCCTCTGAGGAATCCCTCGGCGGGAGTGAGCGGGCTGAGGGCTTCGGCGCCGCGCTTGACCTCTACGATGCACTCGTGGCACTCGCCGGTGCGTCCGCAGGACGTGGGAACGCGGACGCGAAGGTTATCGGCGTAGTCGAAGATCGACCAGCCGGGAACAACGTCGAGCGCCTGCCCTGAGTGGTAGAGCGGAGACATGGCGGTATTGTAGCACTCGGGGTGAGTGGTCAGTCAGGACGCCATACATTACTGTGTCTCTGGGAGGCTTATTGGCTCGAACCGCCTTTCTTCCTCAGGGGAGGGGGAATCATGTCGAATACGAGAAGACTTCCCTATAATTGGGAGCAGAGGCGAACGATGCACATATCCGGGATGGACATAAGCCAGACTCCACCTTTTACCGAGTTGGTCAAGTTTGACTTTGACTGGCGTGTGAACTTGTTTATTGGGCCTAATGCGAGTGGCAAGAGCGCCCTCCTACGTACGATAGACTCTGCGTTTAGCGAAAAAGGACGCCCATCTTCCGCACAGATGTGGAACTCGAGGTGGAGTTATGTTCTCAGAGGCGTGACTAGGGATAGATATACGGGCAGATTTAGTAGTACTGAAGGGAATGTACTATTCACAAGCGAAGACTGGTCGAGAACTACAGGGACATCCGGGAAGCCAGGTGCTCCCCCCATCGTCTCCATTGGACCTGTCCGGGCGGGGCTTCCTGAACTCCATGACGAACAAGCTCCAATAGAAGATGCCACTGATGTTGGAGAGGTGTTGAGCAGGCCGTTCTCCGGATCGAACTTCAATATAGTCAACGACAGGATGCACCAGATAACACGGGACATGTTCGCGGATGAGCATGAGGCCGATTTGGATACAGGCCAACGGCGGGCCTTTCGCTTCTTCGAAGTTAGCAAAGAAGTTCATTCGTGCGTCAGGGACATCTGTGCTGAGGTGATAACCGGCAACGATACTCGCAATTACGTGACTGGTCTCAATGAGGAAGACCTAGACCATCAGCCCTTAGCTGGCTTCGATGACGTGAATATTCACCGGTCTATGGGAATCACCACTGTAGATGAGCCAAACTTCATCAATGTTAGGCCGGAAGACAGGCCAACTTATTCTGAGGAGAGCGGGCAAGCTCCTCTCTACGCCGGATTTCTCAGTTCTGGAACGCAGACGACATTCCTGTGGGTTTACTGGTTGGCGTATAAGATGCTGCACTACTACGAATTCTCTGATGGCTGGAAGGACAAGCCTGCCATACTGCTAATAGACGAGATTGAGAACCATCTTCATCCGACGTGGCAGCGACGTGTAATACCTGCGCTAATTGAGCATTTTCGAGGATTACAGATCTTCGCCACTACGCACTCACCGTTTGTAGTCGCCGGTTTACGGGCAGGACAGGTGCATTTGCTAGATAGGAACTCGGACGGCGTTGTCATGGCCAGCACCAACGAGCGGGACATAGTCGGCTGGACCACGGACGAGATTCTGCGCACTTTCATGGGTGTGGATGAGCCCACGGACGAATCAACGATCCAAAGGGCCAAACGGCTGCGCGAACTGCGTGGGAAAGAATCCCTCTCAGAGGCCGAGGTGGGCGAGTTGGAGGACTTGCGTCAGCAGGTGAACGATGACCTGCTTTCCAGTAGCAGCCCTCTCGATCTTCAGCGCGAGCGATATGCTGACATGATGCTTCGGTTTCTACAATCTAACGAATCTGAGTTGTCACAGGACGGTGGGTAGCGAACTTGCGCTGGATCGACCGGGGCCCTGGACCCTCCCAAGTACGGGAGTATGCTAGCGAGTACACGCAAGGATGGGTGGAGTACTTCCGAGACCGAGTTGAGCCTCGCCCCAACGACTTTTCCTGGGTTAAGTTCATATGGCTTTTGGGCGAACGTTCCAGCGGCATGTGCTGGTACTGTGAGCGGCGCTGCGGCCCGGCGATCGACGTGGGAAGTCAGTCTGAGTCTCTTGACCACTTCAGACCACTGTCGACCTTCCCAGAACTGGCATACGAGTGGTCAAACTGGGTCTACAGTTGCCGCAGGTGCAATGTAGAGAACAAGAAGGACAAGTGGCCTGAGAACGGCTACGTCGATCCAGCCGCTGATAACGAACTGTATAGGCCAGAGTCATACTTGGACTACGATCTGAAAACTCACGAGGTGATTCCTAGAAGCGACTTGACTGGAATCGACCTTCAACGTGCATTGAACACCATCGATGATCTCGGTTTGAACAAAAGGGACGTGCTTATTTTTCGCCAGGACTGGATCCAGCGATTTATCAATTCTATAAGAGAGTTGCCCGTCGAAAAACGCTTCGCGCTAGCCGAGTACATTGTTAACCATCCAAGTGAATTCGTGGGCACGACACGAATGGCAATCGCCCAGTTAAAGGAGACTGGGGAAATCCCTTGAAGACCTTACGAATTGATGAATCGGTCGGCTCTATATAACCCTAACAACCACCCTGTAGCGGCGCATGGAGCAGGTGGGGCGCATCTCTTCGAAGGCGACGACCTCGCCGGGTTCGATTCGGACGCCGACTTCGGGCGGCTGGCTATTGTGGACCTGTCCCAGTGGGGAGCCATTCTCGTCGTAGAGGAACCATGCGGTGGTGGGTAGGCAGGTGTCGGTGGTCATCGGTCGGTGTGTCAGGCGCCCTCTATTACGAAGTCGGCTACGCGCTCGCCGATCATGATGGACGTGGCGTTGGTGTTGGCGCGAATGCAGTCGGGCATAATGGATGCGTCGGCTACGCGCAGGCCCTGGAGTCCGTAGACCCGGCCGCGCTGGTCGACGACGGCCATGCGGTCTGAGTCGGGGCCCATCTTGCAGGTGCCGGAGATGTGGTGACTTGTGCGGACGTTTCTGAGCATCCAGTCGTCAAGTGCGTCATCAGATGCGAGATCGGTCTCGGTTGGATCGACCAACTCCTCGACTAGCTTCGCCATGGTGCCCTGCTTGGCGACATCCATACAGATGTGTACTGACTCTCTCATGCGGTCCATGTCGAACTGGGTGGAAAGCAGATTGTAGTCGAGGTAGGGCTGAACACGAGGACTGTCGTTGCGCAGCCTCATTTCGCCGGCGGCTTCGGCGAGGTAGATGGCGGCGATCATGCCGATCCCTATCGGCTCCCTGTCCCAGTCGGTGTAGATCTTGTTCTCGGATGCGCGGGAGATGGGGTGAATAAGCATGTCGTTTCTGAGCGACGAACCTGTGGCGGTGTAGCGCAGAACGAACTGGATGCCGGGGCCAACCCTGTCATGCTCGTAGCCGGGGACAGTGCGCCACACGAGCTGGACCTGTGGATGGTCGCGGAGGTTCTGGCCGACACCTGGGGAATCGCTGACCACCGGGACTCCGACCTCAGCCAGGTGGCCGGCTGGACCGACGCCCGACAACATCAGCAGGTGTGGGGAGCCTATGGCGCCGGCGGACAGTATGATCTCGTCTCCTAGGACGGTCCGTACTTCTCCGTCGACCTCCACGTCGACGCCGACAGCCCTGCTGCCATCGAACACGATCCGGTGGGCGAGCGCATCGGGCAAAATTGTGAGATTGGGCCTGTCGCGGGCCGGGTTGAGGTAGCCCAGGGCAGTGCTCCAGCGTATCCGGTTGGGGTTGTTGAACGGGCAGGGGCCGACGCCTGTCGAGTCGGGGTCGTTATGGTCAGGGCAGTCGGTGAAGCCGTAGTCCCTGCACGCCTGGTACCAGGCTGTCTGGTCTGGCAGCATTTCGTCTGACGGGTATCTCCGGATGATTATCGGCCCGTCGCCACCGTGGAAGTCATCGGAGAAGTCGGTATCAGTCTCTATCCTGCGGAAGAAGGGCAGCAGCTTCTCGAATCCCCACTCTTCGTTGCCCCAGGAGGCCCAGTCGTCATAGTCCTCGGGCACGCCGCGGAGAAATATCTGGGCGTTGACGGCTGAAGAGCCTCCGGTCGCCTTTCCTCGTGGGACGACCATGGGCATCCCGCGGTCGGAAGCCTTTGCCACGAAGTGCCAGCGGTGATCGCTTGCCAGGTTCTCCCTGGCGGTGACTCCGTGTCCGTACCCATACCTGACATCCGGTGGGAGATCGTCAAGGGTGGGGTAGTCAGGCCCAGCCTCTATAAGCAGCACGGAGTTGTCGGGATTCTCAGTAAGGCGGGCGGCGAGTACGGCGCCTGCCGAGCCGGCTCCGACGACTATGTAGTTGTACGTCATGACGACAGGAACTCTCTAACGGCTGCCTCGAACTCGTTGGGCTTGTCCTGGGGCACCGAGTGGCCGGAGCCATCTATGGTGACCAGTGTGCCGTTGGGTATGGCAGCCGTCATTGACTCGGCGACTTCGGGAGAGAGAACGTCGCTTTTGCCGCCCCTGACTAAGAGGGTCTTACACTGAATAGTTGCAAGGGCGTCCGTGAGGTCATCGGGCTTCCAATGCAGGGCAACGTCCCGGGTGTGCTTGGGGGTCCAGCGGCCGTCATCAGTGCGATTGAGGCTGTGCCGGACTCGATACTTGATGATCTCCGGGTCTGCGATGGGGTTGGCCTCCACGGCTTCTGCGTACGCCTCGTCGAGAGTGTCGAAGTCCATGTAGAGCCGGTGGAACATGGCTTGTGTAACCGGGTCATGCAGACGGGGCAACGAGGGGCCTATGTCCACGGGCACCAGCTTCTCAACCATCTCCGGGTGGCGGGTCGCGTACGCCAGTGCGTTGTGGGCCCCCATGGACAGCCCAATCAGCACAAATTGGTCTATTCCCCAATGACGGGCGAGAGCGTGCACGTCCTCCACAAAGTCCTCGGTGCTGTACTGGGGAGGGTTCGGCCAGCCTGTGTTGCCGTGGCCGCGCTGGTCCAGGGCGAATATGTGGTACTCGTTCTGCAACGAGTTGGCGAACAGGTCCCATGTGTGGGCGTGTCCGGTCAGGCCGTGGAGTAGCACCATGGGGGGAGAGGCGGGGTCGCCCCACTCGATGAAGCTGAACTCGAGCCCACGGAGAGTTGCCCTGCCCGGTCGATAACCTTCGAACTGCTCTAACGATGTGGTCATGCTAGTCGACCGCATCGAAGCGTTCGGACTCGGCAGGCCGGGACCACATCTCGTCTGCGCCGGACATGGTCTCCACTCTAGCGGGACTTGCGCGCCACGAGTCGTATATCTCGTTGCTATCCCACATGACGAGCGTGGTGATCTTCGTGGGATCGGAGCGGGAAATCAGGGTTGTTCTGCTCACGAATCCGGGATGCCTGCTCTGGGCATCGCCGTTGCCGTCGAGAAGTTTCCGTGCCGACTCGACGAGATCGGATTTCGCCCAATGGTGGGTCAAGACGCCTATCATTCGATACCTCGTTCAGGTTTGTGTTCCAACGTGGAGGCGAGTTTAACAGTGAGAAAATGGCCGGTCAATTGAAACCTATGCCCGTAATATGTTCGCACTGCCAGCTTCAATGACATTGGGTGCATTTCCACAGACAATTGGCATTTACTACGTCTAAAACCATGCTAGAATGAAAAGGAAGGCAGCTTCACCGTCCCCAATCGAGCCTATTGGCGGTATGGCGTCAACTGTCATTTACAATCACTTATAGAGTATTCATCAATATTCGCAGCAGCGATATGTGCGAATCGGTCTATGGAGGAGATTTCTAGGATGGATAGACTCGACGTGCGAATTGTCGCTCATCTCCAGAAGGACGGGACATCCACCAACGCGGGTATAGCCCGACAGGTGGGGGTGAGCGAAGAGACAGTGAGACGCAGGCTCAAGAGGCTTATGCAGGACAACTACATCAAGGTGGTGGCGATTCCCGACGCCCGCAAGATCGGCTACGAGTCCCAGGTCCTGGTGGGCCTCCAGGTCGATGCCGACAAGGTGGATGCAGTGGCGGACGCACTGGCTGACATGTCAGCGGTGTCATGGGTATCGGTCACGACAGGGTCGTTCGACATTTTCGTCTATGCGACGTTGAAATCTTCGACGGAGCTGAGCGAGTTCCTGAGGCATGGTGTGGGTAAGATTCCGGGTGTCAGGAAGATGGAGACTTTCATCAACCTGGGTTCCAGAAAGCAGGAGCACGGACTCAATATGGAGTCTGTAATCGTATAATTGTTGTTTATCATAGGATAAGTGTTACGAATCGGCGCTGTTTGACAGCGCCTTTTCGTTTTACGTAGTATTTGCTTGTGATCTTGTGTCGGGGGTGACGGGCCATTGGCGCCGAATGGACACACTACCCTCATCCAGGCGTTTGGACAGTATGTCTCAAAACACGTCGTGACGATGAAGGGTGATAAGACTGAGACGAGCAGGGAACTTCAGCGATTCGTACAGTGGTGCGGGCCCCAGAAGGCGATGGGAGATGTAACTCCATCGATGATCGGGGACTACGTGGAGAGAGTCATAGGTTCAGGGACTACTCCACAGGCACCTGAGAGACTCCAAGCTGTCAGACAGTTCCTGTCATTCGCCCACAAAGAGAAGATCATCGAACGCAGGTTGGCCCAGCACGTTCGTGTCCGAAGGGCAAGGCCCCGGCATGGAGCAGGGACGCTCCAAGAAGAGCACCAGATCCAGCTAACCAAGGAAGGCCGTGATCAGCTAGTCAATGAGCTAGAGACGCTCAAGGCCCGGCGTCCAGAGCTCGCAGATGCAATCCGAAAGGCGGCTGCCGACAAGGACGTTCGAGAGAACGCTCCACTAGAGGCGGCGCGCGAGGATGCGGGGCGAGTCGAGGGACGCATAAGCGAGATAGAGCAGACGCTGAACCACGCAGTGGTCATGGACGCCTCGGCAATCGCAAGGTCGCGAGTGGTGAACCTCGGCGCAGTGGTGTCGGTGCAGGACGTATCGCCAGGACGCAGGTCATCGCAGCCTGCCGACTTCACAGTAGTGAGCGCATCAGAGGTGAAGCCGCCCGAGAAGATCTCCAACGTCTCCCCTCTTGGGAAGGCGCTATTGGGTCGAGCAGTGGGCCACGAGGTGGAAGTCAAGACGCCGCGGGGGATGATGAAGTACAAGATCCTCGGAATCTCCTGACCACAGACTAAATCCCTGAATGACGTGAGGGCTGCGAATCGCAGCCCTTTTCTTTTTGGGTAGGATTGCAGTTCAGGGTAAGGGCGAACGAATGCGGGCAAGATGCCCGCGCTCCAATAGATGGTGCCTACTTATTTGGTACAGGCCCTGGGTTGAATCCTCAATGTTGGCCTGAGTGGTCGTTCGTGTATCATACTTTGACCATGGTCTTGACCAGCTAGAAGGCTGGCGACGTGGGTTCAAGACGTGAAAACTCGCCGCAAAGGAAGTGCAAATGGCAACGCAGGTGACTGAGTCCGATACCAGGGAGATGGTCCACGACCTCAGCAGGCTGGTGTCGGGCGAAGTGCGGTTCGACAAGATGAGTCGCGTGCTGTACTCCACGGACGCCAGCATCTACGAGATCGAACCTGTGGGGGTCGTTCTGCCGAAGAACGCCGAGGACGTCATCGCAGTTGTGGAGACGGCCAATAAGTACGGCGTGTCCGTACTTCCCAGAGGCGGCGGGACGAGCCTGGGCGGCCAGACCGTGGGCCACTCGATCGTCATGGACTTCTCGAAGTACATGAACAGCGTTGTCGAGCTGAACCGGGAGGAGAAGTGGGTACGCACGCAGCCGGGCATCGTGCTGGACGTGCTGAACCACCAGATCCGCGACAGCGGGCTGCTGTTCGCTCCCGACCCATCGACGTCCAACCGGGGCAACGTCGGCGGCGCGCTCGGCAACAACTCCTGTGGCGCGCACTCGATAATGTGGGGCAAGACCGTGGACAACGTCCATGAACTCGACGTCGTACTGTCCAATGGACAGTCTGCGAACCTCGGGGCGCTGGACGGCTCTCAGCTTGAGACGATGATGAGGTCGGAGGGTCTCGAAGGGGACATCCACCGAAGGCTCTTCGAGATCGGAGAGACGAACAGGGACGAGATTCTCGCGCGGTATCCCAAGATCCAGAGGCGGGTGTCCGGGTACAACCTGGACGAGTTCGTCGGCGGAATGGGATTCAACATGGCGAGGTTCGTGGTCGGCTCCGAAGGGACGCTCGTGACGATCACGGAGGCGAAGCTCAACCTGGTGGACAGGCCGAAAGTGACAGGCCTGGGTGTGCTTCACTGCAACGACCTGATCGAGTCGATGGAGGCCACGGTCGCCGCGCTCGAGCTTGAGCCTGCGGCGGTCGAGTTGATCGGGTCGATGATCATCAGACAGGCGAAGTCGAACCTGGCATATTCTCGTATCACGGACTTCATCGAGGGCGACCCGGAGGCGCTGCTGGCGATCGAGATCGCCGGAGATACCGAGCAAGAGGTCAAGTCCAAGATGGACCATCTTGGCGACTCCCTCGCCGGTCGCAACCTGGGCTACACGTTCCTGAAGCTGATGGACCCGGCCGACCAGGAGAAGGTGTGGGACGTGCGGAAGGCGGGTCTCGGGCTCATGATGAACGTGCCGGGGGACGCCAAGCCGCTGCCGTTCGTGGAGGACTGCGCGGTTTCGCCGGAGCACCTGCCGGACTTCGTGCGCAAGTTCGACGACATCGTCACCTCCAACGGCACAGAGGCCGGGTACTACGGCCATGCGAGCGTTGGGTGCCTGCACATCCGCCCGCTCATCAACCTGAAGGACCAGGAAGGCGTCGACCGGATGGTCAGCATCGCCGAGGAGGTCGGCGACCTGGTGATGGAGTACGGCGGCTCGATGAGCGGCGAGCACGGGGACGGCCTGGTGCGAAGCTGGTTCAACCGAAAGATGTTCGGCGACCAGCTCTACAACGCCTTCCGAGAGGTCAAGCAGGCGTTCGATCCGAGCGGGATCATGAATCCCGGCAAGATTGTGGACGCCCAGGAAATGACGGAGAACCTGCGCATCGGCCCTGAGTACAAGCCGCTGCAGCCGATGACCGGATTCGCGTTCCGGCAGGATGGCAGCTTCGCTCAAAGCATCGAGATGTGCAACGGCCAGGGGGCGTGCCGCAAGGTGCTGGGCGGGACGATGTGTCCGTCGTACATGGCCACGCGCGAGGAGGAGCACTCGACACGGGGCCGGGCGAACGCGCTCAGGTCGGCGATGTCCGGTGCGCTTCCAGCATCGGCAATGGCGGACAAGCGACTGTACGACGTGCTGGACCTGTGCCTGGAGTGCAAGGGCTGCTCAGCGGAGTGTCCTTCCAACGTGGACATGGCGAAGCTGAAGTACGAGTTCCTCAACCAATACCACAAGGCAAACGGGTACTCGGCGCGCAACCAGTTCTTCGGGAACATCGCCACGTTCAGCAAGATCGGGACATTCTTTGCGCCCATGTCTAACTGGATTAACAACCTGGGCGTGACCCGTCGGATGATGGAGGCCAACGTCGGCATAGACAGGCGGCGCGAGCTTCCGCCGTTCGCCAACCAGACGTTTGAGCAGTGGTTCAGAGCCCGAGGTGGATCATCGGCATCAGCCGCGGAAATGGGGCAGGTCGTGCTGTTCCCGGACACGTTCACCAACTACAACCACCCTGAGCTTGGTCAGGCTGCGGTGAAGGTCATGGAGGCGCTGGGCTACCAGGTGGTGCTGCCCAATGTGAGGTGCTGCGGACGGCCGATGCTCTCCAAGGGAATGATGGACAAGGCTCAGGAGAACGCTCAGTACAACGTGGAGCAGATACACGGCTACGTCGAGGCCGGCGCGAAGCTGGTGGGGATCGAGCCGAGCTGCATCCTCAGCTTCTCGGACGACTACACCGATCTGAACGGGGTGGACGAAGCCAAGGCGAACGCCATCGCGGAGAACACGATGCTGGTCGAGGAGTTCGTCGAGTACGCACTGGAACAGGGGGCGACGCTCGACCTGGACGCTGCGAAGCTGCCGGAGCGCATACTGTTCCAGGGGCACTGCCACCAGAAGGCGCTGGTCGGAACTGGCGCGGCGATGGGTCTGCTCAACTCGCTGGACGGTGTGGAGGCCACGGAGATCAACTCGGGGTGCTGTGGAATGGCTGGCAGCTTCGGTTACGAGGTCGAGCACTACGACATCTCGATGCAGATAGGCGAGATGTCGCTGTTCCCGGCGATCCGCGAGCAGGCGGGCGAGTTCACGGTCGTGGCTGAGGGGATCTCCTGTCGCCAGCAGATCGCGCAGGGCACGGACCGGCGCGCGAAGCACCTGGTGGAGGTGCTGGCGGAGGGGCTGTAGTACACTAAGAAGTGAACGCATTCTGTGATCAGAGGGTCATCAACAATGCAGCAAAACACTGAGACTGACCTCGACCAGTTCCATGACGATTCAGTGTGGTTTGAGGAACACTACAACGAGTTGGTAGCGAAGTATCCGGGCCAATGGGTTGCCATCCACCACGAGAAGCTGGTGGCGGCTTCTCATAACCTGAGAGACCTCATGGTCAATGTGAAGGCTAGCCAACAGCCCTTCGATGACATCTACTTCAAGTTCGTGCCTGGTAACCAACTGAGCTCTGGCCTATCAGACCTGTACGGCATCTGGGAAGACATGGACATCACTGAAGAAGACATAGAGGCGTCCCGACTCAAGTTCAAAACAGCCTAGTTTTGATTTACCTACTGGACGCCAGCGCTCTGATCAGGTATCTGACCAGAAGTCCGTCGCTGTCTCCTTTGGCAAAGGACATAATTGACGCCCCAGGAGCGGGCAACCAATTGGCAATCCCGACGATAGCCATTGTCGAAGCGTGGGATTTGGCCCGTAAGCAGCGGCGAGACTTCGTTCCATTCAGACTCATAAGAGACTCAATTCAATCCAGAAACATGATCGTGGAGGACCTCACGCTGGCGATCGTTGACAGACTCCCCAACGAGTGGGGAGATTCTCACGACATGATTATTCTGGCGACAGCATTGGAACTACAAACCAGGTTCGGCGAGATCAACGTCATATCCAGCGACCGCAAGATGAGGTTCGATCAATCCCTAGTACCTTGCCTGTGGTGACACTCGCGTCTATCGTTTGCTTTCGAACCCTGTTATCCAGTTTCCGTCGCTCTCCGACATCACGTGTCTATGAGGACGCCGGGGTTTAGGATTCCGTTGGGGTCTAGGGACTTCTTGGCGGCTCGGAGGGCGGTGGCGAAGAGGTCTGGGCGCTCCTGGTCGTACCAGGGTCGGTGGCCCCTGCCGACGGCGTGGTGGTGAGTGATCGTGCCTCCGGCCTCGATGATCGCGTCTGAGGCTGCTTTCTTGATCGCCGCCTGCTGACCTTCGTAGTCGCCGCTCCTGTATGCGCCGGCGTAGGTGTAGTAGGGCGCGGGGCCGTCTGGATAGACATGGGTGAATCGGCAGTTGAGGGTGCCGCCGCCACACGCTTCCTGCAGCGCCCTGCCCATCATGTCGCGCACGTGGGAGTCGAGCTTGGGCCAGTTGTCCCACGTTACGGCGGTCTCTACGGTGCCGGTGACGAGTCCGAGTCCGGAGGTCAGCCCGCCTCCGACGTTGATGAAGGCGTTGCGCCACGCGCCTACGGCGCCGCTCCTGCCCGTGGGGCGACCGGAGCCGTCGTCGATCAGGATCTCGTCGTCCGAGATCGTGCCGCCCGCTGCTCGAGCGATCTCGACGGCGGTGCGGATGTTCCAGTCCTGTGGGAGCTCCGCGGACTCAAAGCCTACGATCAGCAGCGCGCGAACTCCGTCCATTCCAGCGGCGTCCCTGGCGAGGTCGGGGTCGAGCACGCGCAGGTTGGCGGGCCACAGCTTGGTCTGGACGATCTGGCGGGCGGCGTCCCAAGTCTGGCCCCAAGTGTCGAAGACGACTCCGGCGGTGGCCCTGTACCTGGGCCGGACCTGGATGCGCATCCAAGCCTCGGTGATTATGCCGAGAATGCCCTCGCTGCCGATGGCGAGGCGGTTGGGGTCGGGGCCCGCGCCTCCTCCGGGGAGTCGTCTGCTCTCCCACCAGCCTGCGGGGGTCAGCATCCTGGCGGACTCGACGAACTCGTCGATGTGGGTGTGGTTCGTAGCGTAGTGGCCGCCTGAGCGGGTGGCGATCCAGCCGCCTAGCGTGGAGCCGGTGAAGCTCTGCGGGTAGTGCCTGAGGGTGTAGCCGTGGGGCCTGAGCTGGTCTTCGAGGTGAGGGCCGAAGACGCCGGCCTGTATGCGCGCGGCGCGGGATGCCTCGTCGATCTCGAGAACGCGGTCGAACTCGTCCATGTCGATAGTGACGACGCCGTCGGCCTCTGGGGGTGTCACTCCTCCGACCACGGAGGAGCCACCTCCGAACGGGACCACGATGTGTCCTTCGGAGTCGCACCACTCCAGCACGCGCTCAAGCTCGGTCTCGTTGCGCGGATGGGCGACAGCGTCAGTTGGGTTTGGGAAGTGGCCCAGGATCGCGGACGGCTCCTTGTCGTCGGCGCTGTACGAGTGCAGTGCGCGTTCGTAGTTGCCGGTGAAGCAGAAGTCTGCGACGGAGTCGGGGATCGAAATTCGGGGCGGCCTGAGGTCGAGGTCTTTGGCGTTCGGTATGGGTGGAGCGGTGATCTCGGTGCCGAACTTCTCTGACAACTGAGCGGCGTGCTGGGCACGCTCGGCGTCTGTTGGTTCTTCGGACTGGAGTCCCCATGTCCAGAAGCTGCGGCGTGGTCTGTGTGTGGTGGTCATGTCATGTGTTCCTGCGGAATAAGTGGGGGAATGGTAGCTGTGAGGTTGGCTTGGGGCAAGGCAGCGCCCGCTTCCATTTATGGGCGGGGGCGGATGCCGAAGGCGACTGGTATGGCGGCGAGGGGGATGACAGCGGCGAGATAGAACGGGGCTCCGAGGTCTGTGAATGCTTCAGACACGCCGCCGGATACGACAGCGCCGACGAATACGCCGAGCGAGTAGATGGCGTAGAAGATTCCGAACGCGGTGCCTCGCTGGGAACTGCCGGCCTGTTCGGCGACCGAGGAGGTGAGAGATGGGAACAGAAGGCCGAATCCGAGTCCGAACACAACCATGGACGGGAACAGCGCTGCCGCGGCCACGCCCATTGCGGCCAGCATCAGGCTGCTCACAGCGAGGAAAGCGAGACCGCAGGCGACCGTGATTGCGCGAGATCTGGCGTCCATAATCCGGTGGAGGGGACTTGCCATCAGCGCGGTGGCCACGAGGGAGAATGTCGCAAAGGCGATGCCTGAAGTCCTTGCCGACCCGCCCATCTCCTCCACGAGGACCGGCAGGTAGTTGATGAGCACTCCAATTCCGAAGGTCATCACCAGGACGGCCCAGAACACCCTTAGAAGGACGCCGTTGCGGGCGAGTGACGACACCTGCTGGCGGTCATGTGACGGCACAGTGGCAGAGTGCGATGTGCTGGGCACCAGAATCAGGAATGCCGCCGCGGCGACAAGCATGAGTGTCGCGCTCGTGATAAAGACAGCTTCGAAGCCCAAAGCCTCGCGGATGCCCCCGGCGAGAGGCGGACCCAAAACTGCCGAGACTGCTATCAGCGATCCGCTCATGCCCATGGAACGGACTCGCTGGCTCCCGGTGCGGTCTCCAAGCATGGCGAACGCTCCGGGCGCGAGGACACCGGCGAACAGGCCGTGGAACGCTCTAAGCACGAGAAGCTGTGCCGGGGTGTCCACGAGGGAGTAGGCGTACAGCGAGGCGGCGGTCAGAACCATCCCGATGATGACGAGGCGCTTGCGGTCCAACCTGTCCAGGAGCACACCAGCCCCCCAGGTTGCCGAGGAGGTTTGTCGCCGAGTACATTCCGACTGTCACGCCGATCATGGCCGCGGGTGCGCCGAGGGAGCGGGCGTAGGTCGCGACCACGGGAAGCTGCATGAAGAGGTCCATGAACGCGACAAGAGCCACGGCTCGTATGGTCCACAGGGCCATTGAGCTGGACTGTGTCTGGACTTCAGATGTCAAGTCGCGCGTTCCCTGAGTCTACGGATTAAGCACCATATTTTAGGGTATCAGGTGGGGGTATGGGTAACGGGCTGGTTGGGAGAAGACTGGGTCAGTTTGGTAAGCAGTGTTTTCACCCTCACCCTAACCCTCTCCCTCAGGGAGAGGGGACTCCAGTGAACCGCCCATGCAGTGGGTGCTTCGTCTATAATCTCGCCGAGCAGTCCTGAACGCACCATCCAAAGGTTGAGCCTAATGTCCACGCAGCGAGAAGCATCCGATGTGTACGGGCAGTCTGTCATATTCGATGGGCTGAACGTTAGCAACTGGGACAGCCCGGAGGTGTTCAGGAGCCTGGACTCGGGGCAGGTGACGGGCATCAACGCCACCATGGCGATCTGGGAGAACTTCCGCGAGGCCATGGACAACATGGCGGGGTGGGTACACAGGTTCGAGACATACAGCGACACTCTGATACAGGCGCGGACTGCGAACGACATCCTGCAGGCGAAGGAGCAGGGCAAGGTTGGCGTGGTGCTCGGGTGGCAGAACTCGTCGCCAATCGAGAACGACCTGAACCGGCTCGCGCTGTTCCACGAGCTCGGCGTGAGGATCATCCAGATCACGTACAACGAGCGCAACCTCGTCGGCAACGGCTGCTACGAACGCACGGACGAGGGTCTGAGCAGGTTCGGGCAGGACCTCGTCAGGGAGATGAACCGCCTCGGCATACTGATCGACCTGTCGCACGTGGGCGATCAGACGACACTCGAGGCGGCGGCGATGTCAGAGCAGCCTGTTGCGTGTACTCACGCCAACGCACGAGGCTACTTCGAACATCCGAGGAACAAGACGAATGACGCTCTCAGGCTGATCGCGGAGCGAGGCGGTGTGATCGGCGCCAATGCATTTCCGCCGTTCCTGCGCAACGGGTTCGAGTCGACGCTGAATGACTATGTGGACGCCATCGACGATCTCGTCGAACGGGTCGGAATCGACCACGTGGGAATCGGAACAGACTACACGCAGAACCAGCCCAAGGCATTCTTCGACTGGATCTTCTCCCAGCAGGGCACGAAGCTGATGGACGTTTCGGACGCATATCCTGAGAACCTGCTGCACCCGACGGGAATGGAGACGCCGGACAGTCTTTCCAATGTGGCGGGCGAGCTACAGAATCGTGGCTACGGGACCGAGGACATTGCGAAGATTCTGGGTGGGAATTTTCTGCGGCTGTTCTCTCGGGTGTGGGGGGAGTAGTGACGTCTCACCCTCACCCCAGCCCTCTCCCGTCAAGGGAGAGGGGGTATGCTGGGGGTCCTTCGACAAGCTCAGGACGAACGGATCACCTTCAACATAATCAATAGGACTGAGTGCCGTCTTGGCTCACGCCCCGGGGGCGCTGGCCTGGGCGATGAACCTGCCTACCTCGAAGTTGAAGACGTCGGGGTTCTCATAGTATACGGAGTGTCCGCAGCCGGGCACGCGGATAAGCTCTGAGCCGGGTATGTGCCTTGATGCTGCTTCGAGGACGTGTGGAGGTGTGAGGTCGTCTTCCTCGCCGACGATGAACAGTGTCGGGACCTTCATGTTGGCGAGTTCCGCGCCTCTGGGGCCGCCGCTCAGGACGCCTGCGATCTGCGGCCTGGGAGGGTTGGTGCGCGAGACCTGCAGGTACAGATTGGCGAGGGCGGGTTCGCGGACGCCAAAGCTCTCCGCGAGGGCGCGGAAGCCTATCTCGCGGGTGGATGCCTGGCTCTCGCGCCAGTCGTTCAGGGCCTGCTCGACATCGGGCTCGCCCATTCCGCCGGTGGTGTCGGCGAGCACTAGGCTGCGTGTCCTAGTCGTGTGCTCGACTGCGAATCCAAGCGCGGTGCGGCCGCCCATCGACTGGGCAACGAGGTGGGTCGACTCTATCTCCAGGTGGTCGAGAAGGGCTGCGAGGTCGTCGACGAAGGACTTCATACCTGGGCCGTTGGGGACGTCGTAGCTGTGTCCGAAGCCGCGGTGGGAGAAGGTGATGCAGCGGTAGTTTGCGGAGAAGTACGGGATCTGCTGCCACCATGAGAGCAGGTTGCCGCCCGCGCCGTGGCAGAAGACGATGGCCTCGCCCTCACCGTAGTCCTGGTAGTCGAGTTCGATTCCGTTGATGGGTACGCGGGGCATTCTATTCACTCCTAAGTCATTGAGGTTACGCGGTCGATGACACAAACACTGCCCGGAGCAACCACTCAGGGAACGGAATGTGTCCAGTCTTCTACACTAAGGCCGTCAAAGTTCGCGAAATCTGCCGTGTTGGCGGTGACCAGAGTGAGGTCGTTTACGATGGCTACCGCCGCGATCTGACTGTCAACGAATGGTGGAGTCAGTCCAATGCCACCAAGCCTAGCCCGCTCAGCGGCGTGCCACTCGGCGGCGCGCTGGTCGAAGGGGAGTATGGTCAGAACAGGTCGAAGTGTATCAAACAGATAGTGCTCGAGATCTCTTCGTCGTCCTGACTCCCGCATCCTATGAAAACCGAAGAGCATTTCTCCCCAGACTAGAGAGGCCGTGCAAATATCGTCACGACTAATGGTCATTCGTCTAATGACTTCGACGTTCGGTCTGAGCTTCATGGGCTCGGACAGGACATTGGCATCAAGCAGATATCTATTCATCGAAGGTGAAGTCTCTCCCAGGGGACCGATCACGAAGGTCTCCGAAGATCTCGGCGACTTCCGATTCAGTCAGCGGTTCGTGGGTTGCACGCCACTGCTGAATGGCCGTCCAAAGGTCGGGCTTCGGCGGGTTCAGCCGCCCATATTCTTCGCGAGAGATGAGTACGGCGACGGGCTTGCCTCTGCGCGTTAACTCGACCGCCGGACCGTGTTCGACCTGCTTGACGATACTGGGAAGGTTGTTCCTGGCGTCCGAAATCGAGTACTGCCTGGCCATGTTCGGACCTCCGAATTGTACAGATGTACATGAATATGTACATCTTAGTCGGAAACTGCGGGCCAGTCCAGATTCTTCTGGCGGACCGAGAGAACCCAAGACCGGCGATTGGGAGCGAGGTCGACACACCTCTACAGTGTCGCGACCGGGGAGTCGTTCCTAGAAGATGCCTTCGGGTTCTAGGTCGAGGTAGTACTGGCCGGCGGTGTCGTAGTGGGTTGGGCGGCCCTGGATCTGCTGCGTGAGGGCGTGGGCATCCTGGAAGCGACGCTGGATTGGATTGATGGTGAAGATCGCGCTGGAGCCGCAGAGGGTGTAGGCGATGTCGACGACGCGGGCCGACTCGCGTATGGCGTGAGTGCTGGCGAGACGTACTCCGACGCGCTCTTCGACTATGAGGTCCAGATTGGTCTTTGCGCCCTGCCACATCGCGCTGGCTGCTTCATCCAAGAAGGCGCGGGCGGAGTTCCAGATTGCCTCGGCCTCACCGACCATTCGTTGCGTGGTCGATTCATATCGCATTGGCGACTCGCGTCCCTGTTGGGTCTTGCCTACTACGAGGTCTTTGGCAAAGTCGAGACCGGCTCGGGCATTGCCGAGTGCAACGGTCGCGAAGCCGGAACAGAACAGCAGTGTTGTCGGGATGACGTAAAGGGGGCCGGGCTCGCGCGATACGGCTGTGGTCGGATAGGAGCGGGCTGCGGGTATGAACAGGTCTTCAATGGCGAACCCCTGGCTGCCGGTTCCCTTGAGACCTCCGACCTGCCAGATGTCCACGAGGTCGGCCTGGTCCTTGGGGAGGAGCATCGTGCGCATTTCTGCCGGTTTGGTCTCGCCGGGGTTGTACACGGGGGTCAGCGCGGCGAGCCATGTCGCGTGAGGGTAGCCGCTGCTGAAGTTCCAGCGTCCTGACAGTCGATAGCCGCCGTCGACGACTTCGGCCCTGGTGTGCGACATTGGCGGGCCGTTGGTGACGACGTTGCGCTGGACTGTCCAGATCTCGTCCGCAGTCTCCGGCGGCACTCTAACGGAGTTGGTCGAGAATACGTTGTTCTGGTTGATACACCAGCCCGCGCTGGCGTCGGCCTCCGCGATGATGCGGACGATCCTGCGGAAGTCGGGATGCTCGAGCTCGGCTCCGCCAAGTGACCTGGGCAGCAGCAGTCTGAAGTAGCCTCGGTCGGCGATCTCGTTCGATACTTCGATCGGAATCCGGCGTTGCTCGGTGATCTCGTCGGTGACTGTTCTGACCAGGTCGGCGAGTTCGTGGGCGCCATCTATGTAGCTGTCAACGTTTGTCTGGAGTGTTGTCATATTGGATCCTGGGGTTGTGCCGAGTAGAGTGCGATAGCGACCTTTTCACCCTCACCCTAGCCCTCTCCCTGAGGGAGAGGGGATTTCCGCGTTCCTCGCCCTGGGGAAGTGACGGCTGGGTGTGATCGGGATTTTACAGGTTTCGCTGGAAGAACTCGGTAATTCGCTCCTCCATGTAGATGCGGTCGGCCTGGCTTCGGGGCATGTGGCGCTCGTCGGGGAACATCATAAGCTCGTAAGGCTTGCGGGCCTTGATGAGCGCGTTGATGAGCCTTGCTGTGTGCCTGAAGTGGACGTTCTCGTCGATCAGGCCGTGTACTATCAGCAGGTCGCCCTCGATGTCGTCGACGTGAGTCATGACGCTGCCGGACTCGTAGCCGTCAGGGTTCGACTGTGGTGTACCCATGTATCGCTCGGTGTAGTGGGTGTCGTAGCCGTCCCAGTGGGTCACTGGCGCTCCGGCGACTCCCATCCTGAACACTCCAGAGGTCTTGGCAAGACACATAAGAGTCATGAATCCGCCGTAGCTCCAGCCGTAGACGCCGACGCGGTCGGGGTCGGCGAGGCCGTTGTCTATGAGCCATCGAACGCCGTCGACCTGGTCGCGGACTTCGACGTCGCCCATGTTGTGCCTGATTACGCCCTCGAATTCCAGGCCCCTGCGCGCACTGCCCCTGTTGTCGAGACAGAAGACGAGGTAGCCAAGCGAGCGGAGGTACTGCGAGCGCATCGCGCAGGTCATTGCCCAGTGGTTGTTTACGACCTGGGCGTGGGGACCTCCGTACGTGTAGATGACGGTTGGGTACGGCCCATCTCCGAACTCGGGAGCGGGCCGGTACAGCGCGCCGTGGAGGGTGTCGCCGTCACGGGATTTTATGCTTACCAGTTCAGGTGGGGTGAGAGCCAGATCGGCCACGCGTGGATCGTCTGTCGAGTGGATGGTGTGAAGCGCCGAGCCATCCTGCAGGGATCGAAGCGTTACAGTCGGGGGGGTTTCCGTGTTGGTGAATACGTCGACGAACCGCATGGAACCGTGATCGAGTGTCACCAGGTGAGTGCCGGGCTCCTGTGTAAGGCGGGTGATTGGGCCGCCGTTGAGCGAGACGCTGTACAGGTGGCACTCGGTTGCGCCGTCCTTCGTGGCTGTGAAGTACACGAGTCCGGCGTCCTGATCGACTCCGGAGAGGGAGTCTATGGCCCAGTCGCCGTCGGTGAGCCGATGGAGAAGGTTGCCGTCTCCGTCGTAGAGGTACAGGTGCCGGAAGCCGGAACACTCGGATGCCCAGATGAAGCGCCCGTCCGCGAGCGGTCGGAACATGTTGTGCAGGTTGATCCAGACGTCTGAAGTCTCGGTCAGCAGGGTTGTTCCCTGCCCTGTAGCTGTGTCGAACCTGACGAGGTCGAGCCGGGTCTGCTCGCGATTCTGTAGCTGGACGCAGAGAGAGCCGTCGGGCATCCAGTCGACGCGGGCGAGGTAGATGTCGTCATCGTCGCCGAGGTCCATCCAAGTGGGTTCCCCCCCAACGGCCGGGACCACTCCGAGGCGCACACGTGCATTGGGTTCTCCGGCGAAGGGGTACCTGTGGTCTTCCTGCGCTCCCTCCCCGGTATCGTCCTTGCCCTGGTGGACGATGCGGTAGACAGGGATGTGAGTCTCGTCGACTTCCTCGAAGGCGATCTGCGAGCCGTCCCTGGACCACCAGAAGCCATGCAGCCTGTGCATCTCCTCCTGGGCGATGTACTCGGCCAGGCCGTTGGTCTTGCCGGTGCCCCTCGCGCCGTGTGTCAGCTGGGTAGGTGCGCCACCGCTCACGGGGCACACGTACACCTCCGCGTCCATGACGTAGGCGACCTGAGTGCCGTCTGGAGAGAGCTGCGGGTCGAGAGTTGGCCCGGCGTCGGCAGATACGACTCGCCGGGCCGGAGCTTCGGCTCCATCTTTGACATATATGCCGGACTGGGCTGGGATCAGGATGACACCCTCTCCCCTGCCCTCTCCCGTCAAGGGAGAGGGAGAGTTGTCGGCCCACGAGTACCTGACAATCCCCTGCCCTAGCTGTCTCTGACGCTGTCGCAGAAGCTGCTCCTCGATGGTCAGGTCGTCCGACTCGGGCTCGGTAGCTGCCTGGATTACGCGGGACTCGCCGGTGTCGGGATCGAGTGCGTAGAGCTTTCTGACAGGGCTGCCGTCTTCGCCGTACAGGTAGGTCAGCAGGCTGTCATCGGGGCTGAATGAGAAGGATACGGGGACTGACATCCCCGGTGGGGGGAACTTGGCGATTTCTTCTATGGGGATTGTGGGTTGGTGGTCTGGTGGCATGTGTGGTTGCTTACCTATGGGGTTTTGTCGACCTCTTCCCAGTCGAGGACTCGCTTGTCTCTCATCTGGAGGATCTGGTCGTCGGTGAATCCGAGTTCTCGGAGGATTGGGAAGGTGTGCTGGCCGCGGGTGATGCCGCCTCCGGCGACGCAGGGTGTCTTGGAGAATTCGAGGATAGGTGCGTAGCGCCAGAACTCGCCGTACTTCAGGTGGCTCACCTCGACCGTCAGACCCGTTTGGGCGACGTGTTCGTCCTCGGCGAAGAAGTGGTACATGCCGCGGTCCTCGGTCTGGACGCAGCCTAAATCGGCCGCTGTCAGCAGCTTCTCCCACTCCAGAGCGGGGCGGCCGACGAATACCGATGCGAGCTCGGCTGCCAGGGCGCCATCGTTGTCCCTGCGTGCGCCGGGGGTGATGAACCGTGGGTTTTCCAGGAGATCGGGACGACCGATCGTGCTGCAAAGTCGGGGCCACTCGTCCTCGAAAGGACAGGCGAGAAACACCCAGCCCTCGGGCGTTTCGTAAAGCCTGAACAGGGCGCTGGTGCCGTAGCCGTCGGCGTCGATGATTGGCCTTGGGGGCCTGCCATCGTAATCGAAGAAGTCGTCTGCGTTGACGTAGGCGTTGGAGCCGATCATCGTGGTCTCGACGTACTGCTTGTCGCCGTGTCGCTGGCGGCCATAGAGGGCCATGGTAATCGCGGTCGCGGTGACCATGGCGGTATTGGGATCAGGGTTGACCTCGTTGGCGCGACCCAACTGGCGAGAGACAGAGCGAAGCTCGTCCATCGTCATGTCCGCGTCTCCGGCAGGGAGCGCGCCGTCGCTGATCTGGGCCATGACGCCGCCTCCGACGGCGCCGCCGATGGGGTGCATCGCGGGCCGGTGGCTGTGCGGGCCTGACGAGCCGTATCCGCCGAGGTAGGCGTAGACGGCGTCGGGCCTGAGCGCTCTAACCTGCTCGATGCCTATGCCAACTCTCTCCGGAGCGCCGGGCCTCATGTTGTGTAGCACTACGTCCACATTCGGGAGCAGACGGGCGAGTATGTCCTGGCCCTCTGGTGTCTTTAGGTCAATGGACAGGCCCTCTGTTCCGGCCATCGTTCTGTTAGAGGCGAGGCCGTTGTAGTGGCCGCGCATCCAGTCTCCGGCCAGGGTCTCAATGCGGATGACGCGTGCGCCCATTTCGGCGAGCAGAGAGCCGGCGAGCGGGCCGGCGATGACTGTGGACATGTCGAGGACGGTGACGCCTTCGAGGGGGTGGTTCGGCGTAGCCGCAGGTGTATCTGTAGAGGCAGGTTTGAAACCTGCCCCTACCATCGAGGGAAAGGGGGAACCATTGAGATTAGACAGGATCTCGTCGGTGTGCTGGCCGATTTGAGGAGCCGGGCCCTGTATTTGCGGCTGGGACGCATCCATGTGGAAGAGCGGGCCGAGCTGGCGCATTGGGCCGACGGTTGGGTCGTCGGTCTTCTGGACAGCGCCGTTGTGGACGAGCTGCGGGTGATCGAGGGCCTCGGTGGAGGTCATGAACGGCTCGGCGGCGACGTCGCCCTCGACGTTGATGAACAGGTCCATCCACTCGTCGCGGGTCTTTTCCTGCATCTTGTCGAGAATGAACTCGCGCATCTCCTCGCGGGGGTCGTCGTCGAGGAAGGGGGCCGAGGCGTAGCGCGGGTCCTCCAGCAGGTAGCCCAGTCCTATTGCGTGAATCTCGGCGATGAAGAGTCTCTCCATCAGGTTGGCAAGCTGCAGCCAGCGTCCGTCCTTCGAACGTACCGCGAGGTACTGGATCGGCGCTGGCCTGGATGCGATGACCGTGGGGTCGTCCGGGAAGTTCTCCGGGAAGTTGATCATCATCTGCCAGACGAGGAACTGGCTGAGGTCGTAGTAGGTTATCGAACGCAGCAGGCTGGTCTGGACGTGCTGGCCAACGCCTGTGCGATCGCGGATCATGAGCGCGGCGACCGCGCCACGGACTGCGGCCATGGCCGCGCCGTGACTTGCCACCTGCACCGCGCCGTAGTTGGGCCCCTCGCGTCCGTTCTGACCGGCGAATGCCATGTAGCGGCCGGACTTGGCGCTGACAAGGGCCTCATACGGCCGATAGCGAGCGTAGGGGCCGGAGTCGCCGAACGCGGTGATCGACGTGTAGACGAGTCCGGGGTTGTCTGCCTTCAGGGTGTCGTAGTCGACACCGAGAGCGGCAGCGTCTCCAGGGACGAAGCTCTCGACGACTGCGTCGGCGGAGCGCGCGAGCTTCCTGGCGTGCTTGCGACCTTCGGCGGTCTTGAGGTCGAGGACTATGCTCTTCTTGCCCCTGTTCCAGAGCAGCGATGCGGGGTGTGTGCGGTATGGGTCTCCGCCGGGCGGCTCGACCTTGATGACTTCCGCTCCGAAGTCGGACATCACCATGGTCGCTACGGAACCCGCCATGCCCTGGCTGAAGTCCAGCACGGTGATGCCGTCAAATAGCTGTGTCATGTGGCCTCGTCCATTTGGAATTGTGAATTTAGAATGTCGAATGGTGAACAGGGCCGTAACTGCCCACTTTCTCACAATTCACTATTCTGAATTCACAATTCGAAAACTCTCAGGAGCCCTCCTGCGGGCTGACGCTCACGTGACCGTCGCCGTTGCGGTGAAGCTCGAGGGCGATTTCCCGTCCCGGGTTTGGTCTTCCCACAGTTTCTCCCAGCGGGAACACTTTGGCTTTGAGCTGATGCTCGGTCAGCTCCAGCAGGCCGACTGTGCCCAGACGCAGCTCCTTGTGATGCGGGAACGTGATCGAGCCGCTGTTGATGAGTGTAACACCCTCGCGGTGCTCCAGACGCTCCTCGTGGGTGTGTCCGGCGATCATCACGTCGACAGGACCTGGGAAGTACTGGCTGAGCACTGAAACGGGCCGGAACTGGCCCTCCAGGCTGTGCGTCATGCCAACTCGCCAGCCCTCGACGTCCATCACCTGCACTTCCTCGCAGCGAGAGTCGGGGATGGGGTCGTTGTTGCCGGTGGAGCAGATTACAGGGGCGAACTGCTCAAGCCAGTCGAGCACGTAGGGAGCTGTGAGGTCGCCGCCGTGGAGGATCAGGTCGACGCTGCTGAAGAATTCGGCAGGCTCGGGGCCGAGCTCTTCAAGCTGGCGTATTAGGTTGGGGAGATGGGTGTCGGTGAGGAGTCCAATAATCATGCGCCGAAATATACTAAGTGGGAGGTTGGGCGGTCAATGTTGGGGGGTGGAAGGTTAGGCAATCATGGTTTGGGGGTAGTCGGAGTTTTCACCCTCACCCCAACCCTCTCCCTGAGGGAGAGGGGGCCCTTGTTCGAGATTCGATGTGGTCAAAGGGGCCAGGAGAGGTATTTGGCGGCCTGTTCGCCGCCCCAGGCGAGGAGGTAGTAGCGGGGGACCCTGCCAATCAGCACAAAGATGACGTACCTGGTTGCTGGATACTCGTAGAGGGGGGCGGCGATGCGGATCGGGTAGAAGGGAATGGGGGTGAACGCGAAGATGACCACGGTCAGCCAGGGCTGGACAGCGAAAGCGCGCTCGGTAATCCGGAAGAGGCGGGTCTCCCTGACCTGGGATAGTGACCTGAGCCTGAAAGCCCGGGTGAAGAGCTGGTGATCGAGCGCGGATGCGGGAATGGTGGCCAGGCCTCCGACGACGGCTACGAGGAGCGGACTGTAGAGAGTCCCTGCATAGATCACTGCCGGCTCATGAGGAAGCAGAATGAAGCTGTTTCCAGGGATGGAGTACCAGAAGTAGGCTGATAGCTGCCACCACTGGGGAAGAAGTACCCAAACGAGCAGAGTACATGCCGAGGCAGGCACCAGGAGAGCCACGAGGCACCAGAACGCCTGGCGCCGGGTGAACTCCCGCCTGCTTAACGCATCGATCACAGGAGGCTCCGCCCGAAGTGAGGCACGGCTGGAGATAGTCCCAGTCCCTCGACAACGGTCGGAAACAGGTCCACGGTACGGGCCAGTCCGTCGGAGACGGCGGGTAGTGGAATGTTGCTAAGGATCGGGACAG
Organism: Dehalococcoidia bacterium; assembly: GCA_965232905.1. Taxonomy (GTDB): domain Bacteria; phylum Chloroflexota; class Dehalococcoidia; order Lucifugimonadales; family UBA1123; genus VXRN01. The sequence goes on along the minus strand of OZ247432.1, from coordinate 2,920,014 downwards.
CCATGTGGTCCCTGCACAGCGCTCCGTGCGAGGACCTGTGCTCCGGGAACTCCCGCCAGCCGCGCAGGTCGTATCCGGGCTTTGCGGTCACAATGATGTCGCCCGTGCGCTCGCTCTGGAAGAGGTGCCAGAGCTGCTCCAGCGCATCCGGGAAGGGGGATTCTGCGGTCTTCTTCAGGGAGTCGGCGCGCCTGACCCGGTTGTGATGCAGTCCCAACTGAAGAGGGTCGGAGCCGTTGAACGCGTAAGTGTAGTGGCCGTCATCAAGACCGAGGACCGACTCGCCGCACCCGGACACAATCTTCACATCGGCATTCATGCCCCTGTATGCGAACCACTCGACCTCCTCACGCTGGGAGAGCGAACGCAGGACCTTACCGTGCTCCCTCTCCAGCTCTTCGGAAGTCAGAGGCGCTTCCCATTTCCTGTCAGTTGAGAGGTAGATGTTTCCGAAGGAGTTTCCGGAGATCATGACGGCGGCGTCGGCGCTCCGCCGGTACACGTTGGGGTACTCGAACACGCTGTAACCAAGCTCGGACACCAGGGCAGTCATGTCGAGGTGCTGCCTGGTCTCGGTATGGCCGTGGTCGCTGGTGATCATCAGGTGTGTGCGTTTCCACATGCCCTGCCGGCGCAGTAGCTCCACCAGCTTCCCGACCAGAGAGTCGATGTGCCTGTACGCCTTCAGAGTGCGTGCGTGCTCCGGCCCATAACGGTGCGAGACCTTGTCCACGTCCACAAGGGGCAGGAAGATGAACCTCGGTCTGCGGTCGTGGGTCTTGTGCAGCCATGAAAGCGCCTGGGCCATCACACCGCGGTCGACGAAGTCGCCTCTTCTCATGTAGTGAGCGAAGAACATCTGGGGCATGAATGCAAGCTGCCCTGCTGCCTTGCTCCCGTTCGACAGCCCGCGACGGATATCGCAGCGGACGCCTAGAGAATCGGGGTTCAGCTCGAACAGAGTCTCGAGATCCTCAGAGAGGTCTTCATCCATTTTGAGGTGACCGGGGGCTATGTATGAACGGTGTCCCTGTAGGAACAGCTTCTTCCCGCGTGTGAAACTGGACTTCTCCACCCAGCGAAGTCCGGGCACGTCAGCCGGTCCAGGGTACTGGCCGGTGAGCATTGGGACGTACGCGACGCTCGAAACGCTGGGCAGCACGGTTACGCCATCGTAGCTATAGCCTTTACGATAGAAGCTTTCGGCTATGTTGGGGAGTTCGCCAGCCGCGGCCATTTTGCTCAATACATCGGGTCTTACACCATCCGCCAGAATTATTATGGCAAGTTCTATATCCGGACAGTCGTTCAAGCTAGGGGAGTTCTCCTTGGACGGATGGTGGATCCGCGCTAAGTGGGGCGCGATGGCAATGGAGGGCGCAAAGCTCCCGGCATTCTACAATGGAACATGCAGGGATGTCTTGGAGATGGGCTTTAGGCTCACAGTCTAGATACGCTCGAAGTAGCGGGTGCGCTCCCAGTCGGTTACGGCGTTGCGGTATGCATTTGCCTCGGTGTTGAAGAAGTGGGCGTAGTGAGCGACCGCGTCTTCTCCGAAGGCTGAGCGGGCTAGGTCGCTGCTCTGGAAGCTCTCGACCGCCTCCTCGAGGCTGCCGGGAAGCGTGTGCTCGTCTGAGGCTGCATAGGCGTCTCCGATGTATGCGGGCGGCGGTTCGATCTGCTGCTCGATGCCTGCTAGTCCAGACGCGATGACGGCTGAGTAGGCCAGGTATGGGTTGACGTCGGCGCCGGGGATGCGGCACTCGATCCGCAGGCTTGGTCCCGTGCCCACGACTCGGAAGCCCGCCGTGCGGTTGTCCGGCGACCATGCCATCGCGGTCGGGGCCCAGCTTCCGGCCTGGAAGCGCTTGTAGGAGTTCACAGTCGGCGCGTAGCACGCCATGAGCTCGGGCACGTAGCGCATCCAGCCGCCCAGGAACCAGCGGAAGACGTCTGAGCAGGCGATACCGGCGAGGTCTCCGTCACCGGGGAAGGCGTTGGTCAGCTCTCCGCCTGAGCCGGTCCAGAGACTCACGTGGAGGTGCGAGCTAGAACCGGCCTGCGAGGCGTCCGGCTTGGCCATGAACGTGACACTGCAGCCCATCTGGTCGGAAATCTCCTTCACCGCCTGTTTGAGCACGAGGTGGCGGTCGGCCATGTCCAGCACAGGCGCGTAGCGAATGTTGAGCTCGTGCTGTCCCCTACCGAACTCTCCCTTGGTCGACTCGACGGGCACCCCTGACGCGGCGAGGTGACGGCGGAACGTGCCGTTGAGGTCTTCGGTACGCGAACCCTGGAGCAGGTTGTAGTCTTCTAGGTACCATCCGACCTCGGTCAGGCCCCGGTAGCCATTCCGGACGGCGTCCATGTATGAAGTCCGGTACTCGTAGTACTCTAGCTCTGATCCGGCCAAGGCTTCATATCCGGCTGCTCGAAGACGGTCTAGCTGACCGCGAAGGATCGAACGCGGTGCGACGGCCACCGGCTCGTGACTCGGTTCCAACTCAGCGTCGCAGATTACGAGGGCAGTCCGGTCAAGCCAAGACAGCTTGCGGAGCGTTCCGAGGTCAGGGGAGAGATGCACGTCGCCGTAGCCGAGGTCCCAGTTTGAGAAGTCGTAGCCGGGGACGGGCTCCATCTCCATGTCGACGGTGAATAGGTAGTCGCAGGCGTGGGTGCCGCCAGCCACGTCGGTCAGGAAGAACGAGGCGTCGAGGCGTTTGCCCATGAGCCTGCCGTAGAGGTCTGGGAAGCCGAGGATGACGGTGTCGATGGAGCCGTTGTCGACGGCTGAGCGGAGGTCGTCGACGGTCAGCATTCCGGGAACGCTAGTCTGCTCCGAAGTCACGTTGTTGGCCTCCTGTTGGCTGGTACTGGCGCGTGGGGCGTCAAGTTAGCTTACAGGATTGTTCTGAGGCGGAGTTTTCACCCTCAGCCCAGCCCTCTCCCGTCAAGGGCTGACAGGGGTAGGTATTCGCAAACCGTCATTCCGGCGAAGGCCGGAATCCAGAGATGTGTGGGTGGTGTCCAGTAGGTTGGAGGCGGACCTTTCGCCCTCACCCCCAGGAGAGGGGGTTAGTTGAGTGAGTTTCAAGCTTGTCTGCACACCCTTACCTACCCCTGTCAGCCCATCAAGGGAGAGGGGGCCGTTGAAGGCGAGCGCGCCTTTAGTTTGGGGCGCTGGTTAGGAGGAAGCCGCCGTCGACCGGGAGGGTTATGCCGGTGACGAAGCGGGCCTCGTCGCTGGCGAGGTAGAGGGCTGCGTAGCCGATGTCCCAGCCCTGTCCCTCGACGGGGAGCGGTGTGGAGGTCTGGCGCATATCGCGGGCCTCGGGGGAGCTGCTCTCAAGGCGGGGTGTCCACATCAGGCCGGGCATGATGCAGTTGACCCTGATGTTGTCGGCGGCGTGGTCGACGGCCATCGCCCTGGTCAGGCCGACGACTGCCGACTTGTTGACCGTGTACGGGGCGGACGACCGCATCGTCTTGGGTCTGAGGGCAGTCACGGACGACACGTTTACGATCGAGCCTCCGCCGCTGTCTCTCATGCGGGGAACGGCGTAGCGGCTCATGTTAATCATGCTCATGAGATTCACGGACATGCTGAGGGACCAGTCCTCGTCGGTGGCTTCCTCGACGCTGCCTGAGCCGCCTCCGCCTCCGACGTTGTTGTGGAGTATGTGGAGGCCGCCGTAGCGCTCGATGGTCGCGTCGACTACGTTCCTGCAGTCGTCAGGGTTAGTGACATCCGCAGAGGCGGTCATCGCTTCCCCGCCCTCCTCCTCGATGATCTCCCTGGTGGCGTCTGCCCACTCGGCGACGGCATCTACCAGCACGACGCGTGCACCGGCGCGGGCGAACAGGATGGCGGCAGACGCGCCGTTGCCGACTCCCCTTCCGCCGTAGGTGCCTGCGCCGCTAACTATGGCGACCTTGCCGCTCAGCCTGTTGGTCGGTGCGCTGTCGGTTGTCATGAAGAGAGTCTCCCGCGATTCCGCTCGCTCTATTCCTGTTCCAGTACGTGGAGGTACATGAAGGCGCCAGTGAAAGTGGTCGCCTCCTCGCAGTGTCCTCCCACCACCTCGCCGGATGGACGGGCGGCTGCCAGGTGGATATGGACTCGGATGCCACCCTCGGGCAGGGGCTGGATGTAGCCGTCCGCGGTGACGAGTTCGAGGTTTTCGTCGATGACGGTCCTCTCGAACTCGGGCGAGTTGTCATCGTCGAAGCCGCAGAGGTTGCGGAGTCTGAGCTGCCGGAGACTGCCTATGCAGGACGAGATGGCGGCCTCACGGATGCCCTCAGCGAGGGCGAACTTTTCGAGGTCGGCGACGAGGTTTTCGCTGGCCTCGAAGCGTCTGTAGACGACCGGAGAGTTAGTGGGTTCCCATCTCTGCATGGCGGTCCTCCTGGGGCGATTGTGAAGTGGGGTGAGTGTGGGGCGAATATACAAAGTGGGTGGAGGGGCGTCAATGTGGGGGTGCTGGCAATGCTTACTGGCCTGGAATCAGGCCTTTTCACGCTTACCCCAGCCCTCTCCCGTCAAGGGAGAGGGGTTACTTCCGGGCCTTTCGGAGCGGGAATATGGGTGGACCGCGAGCTGATGTACACCAACTGAGTCAACTCAGTTTCGTTGACGGTGTATTGGGCGTGTGGTAATTTTGGCCCACCCTTGTATCGGAGTACGGGGGTATGGTTTGACTATTGTGATGAGCGCGCTGCGGCGCGTGGAAGGAGCGTCTGGATATGCCTCAAACCAGAGAGGCCGCGATCGTCGGCATTCACGAGTACCCAGAGAGAGTCGTTGGGCCAAACGTCAGCGCACTGCAGATCAAGGCCGCGTCGGCTGCCCGCGCGTTGGAAGACGCGGGACTGAGCTGGAGCGACGTTGACGCGGTGTACGACAACGGCAGCCACCAGAACATCGGCGGTCTGGGCATCTCGGAGTACTTCGGCATCAAGCCGAGGCTGATCGACAACACAGCGGTCGGCGGGACGTCGTACGAGTTCCATGCGAATCACGCGGCCACGATGATCGCGGCTGGCAAGGCCGACGTCGCACTGATCACCTACGGCTCCACGGCCCACTCGGACAGGCGCCGGATCGGCACGGGCGGAGCCACGGGGGCCGGCATCCCCAACCCAGCCACCAACATGGAGGCCTCCTGGGGGCAGACGCTGATCGCCAACTACGCGATGGTCAAGAACCGGCACATGCACCAGTACGGAACGACCAACGAGCAGTTCGCGCACATATCGGTCGCGACGCGCAAGCATGCGATGCGAAACCCTGAAGCGGTCAAGGCCATGACCGACCTGGAGTTCGTGGGAATTCGCGAGCTGACCGTAGAGGACGTTGTGGACTCGCGCATGATCGCGTGGCCGCTGAGGCTGCTGGAGTGCTGCATGATCTCAGACGGCGGCGGCGCGGTGATCATCGCATCGAAGGAGGTCGCTGCCAACTGTGCGAAGAAGCCAGTGTGGATTATCGGTGGCGGCGAGGCGACCAAGTACCGTGAGAACGGCGGCGACATCACCGTCAGCGCGGGAGCGCAGTCGGGTCCGAGGGCGTTCGCCGACGCGGGCGTAACGCCTGGCGAGATCGATGTGCTGATGGCGTACGACTCGTTCTCGATCACAGTAATGTGCATGATCGAGGACCTCGGCTTCTGCACGAAGGGAGAAGGTGGAGAGTTCGTCGCGCAGGGTCACCTGACATTCGACGACCCGCGCAAACTCGCGATCAACACGGACGGCGGCGGACTGTCGTCGAACCATCCGGGCGAGCGGGGCATCTACCTGCTGATCGAGGCTGCAAGGCAGTTGAGGGGCGAGTCCAATTCGCAGGTCGACGACGCGAAGTTGGCGGTTGCCGTGGGCAACGGCGGTCAGCTTGGATCGAGGCACGCTACGGGCGTCACCATCCTGGCGGCCGACTAAGAGACGCATCACCCACTCCCCGGCGTCTATGGGCCGGGGAACGCATCAGGAGAGTCCAATGACCGAACAAGCACTGAGGCCACAGCCGAGATTCCCGGAGCAGGACACCGAGCCGTTCTGGGAGGCCACCAAGCGACGTGAGCTGACCTACCAGACCTGCGACGACTGCGATGAGGTGATCTTCTACCCACGCGCGCACTGCACCGGGTGTCTATCCGGCAACGTCTCGTGGAACGTGTCCGCCGGTAAGGGCGAGGTTTATACGTTCAGCGTGGTCATGCAGAACTACCACCCAGCGTTCAAGGACCTCGGCCCGTACGCGTTGGCGTACGTGGACCTCGACGAGGGATTCCGCATGATGACCAACATCGTCGGGGTGGACAACCCGATCGAGGACGTCACCTGCGGGATGAGGGTGGAGCTCACCTGGATAGACCAGGGCGATGGGGAAATGGCCATCCCCGTGTTCAAGCCCGCTTAAGCTAGAGGGAGTGTCCCCTTCGGAAATCCTGTCCCTTGACGGGAGAGGATTGAGGTGTCCTTCGACAAGCTCAGGACGAACGAATTCTCGGTTTACGTACTACTGTGAGCCCACCGATTTGCGTAGACGGACCGGCGATGACAACCGGAGCCTCAAATGGACTTTAGATTCACGCCAGAACAGGACGAGTGGCGACGGGAAGTACGCTCGACTATAGATTCGCTGATCACTCCCGACCTGAGGGAGGATATGGACAGTGATGACGACGTAGGTCCCGGACCTGCCGGCAAGGAGTTCATGCGGGAGCTGGGCGGTCGCGGACTGCTCGGCATCTCCTGGCCCGAGGAGTACGGCGGGTTGGGCCGGTCCCTCATGGACCAGTACATCTTCTCCGAGGAGATCGGCAGCTACGGCGGCCTGTACACCAATGGCACGGCGGTGAACATGGTCGGGCCGACGATCATGAACGTCGGAGACGACGAGCAGCGCGCCGAGTGGCTTCCCAAGATGCTGAGCGGAGAGGTCGAGTGTGCCCTTGGCTACACCGAGCCGGGCGCGGGTACCGACCTGGCGGGACTTCAGACACGCGCCGTCGTGGACGGAGACGACTACGTCATCAACGGTCAGAAGCTGTTCACGAGCGCGGGGCACTTCTCGACGCACGTATGGCTGCTGGCACGAACGGATACCGAGGCCAGGAAGCACAGAGGGCTGTCGGTGTTCCTGGTGCCGATGGACTCGGACGGAATATCCGTGCGTCCACTGTGGCGCATGGACAGCGGGCGCACCAACGAGGTTTTCTTCGACAACGTGCGCATCCCGCGTCAGAACCTGATCGGCGAACCCAACCGCGGCTGGTACCACGTCGCGATGGCGCTGGACTTCGAGAGGGTCAGCATCGGGTCGCGCTATACGGGTCTGCTGCGAAGGCTGAACAGGCTCGTCGAGTACGCCAACGAGACTGAGATAGACGGTCAGCCGCTGTCACGCGATCCACACTTCAGGACGCGGTTCGCGGAGATCGGCATGAAGCTGGAGACGGTCAGGCTGCTGTCGTACAGGACGGCGTGGATGATCGACCAGGGCATCGTGCCGAACTACGAGAGCTCAGCGCTGAAGATAGTCGCGACCGACCTGATCCAGGAGGTCGCGGACTTCGGGTTCGAGCTTCTCGGCCTGTACGGACAGCTCACGAAGAACTCGCCATTCCGCCTGCTGGACGGCGAGATGGAGCAGGCGTATCGGAGCGGGATCTTCCTGCGATTCGGCGGCGGCGCCAACGAGGTACAGCGCAACATCATCGCGCAGCGCGGGCTTGGGATGCCGAGAGAGGGCTCAGAACCCAGGCAGGACCTGAGGTCGCCTCAGGCGGCTGCGGGCAGGACATGATGAGGAGTGAGTGGAGAGGAGCTAGGAGTGAGAGCCTCTTACCACCCCTGATCTGCGCTCGCGAAACTCTCTGTTAGGAACTTTCGATGGATCTGTCGCTTACGGAATCGCAGCAGAGGCTGAAGGATACGGCCCGGGAAGTGTTCGAGGTCGAGTGTCCTACGAGCCTCGTTAGGGCGATGGAGCAGGACGAGCGGGGCTATCCAGGCGATCTGTGGGAGCGCATTTCGGGGCTCGGATGGTCGGGACTGCCGTTTCCTGAGGAGTTGGGAGGATCGGGGGGGACGCTCACTGACCTCGCTGTGCTTCTCGAGGAGTTCGGGCGTGCGCTCGTGCCGGGGCCGTTCTTCAACTCGGTGGCGGTCGTTGGTCTGACGCTCTTGGACTCAGGGTCTGACGAGCAGCGGTCGGAGATTCTGCCGAGAGTCGCCGACGGATCGGTGATTGCGACTTCTGCGCTGCTGGATGCGAATGCCAGGTATGGTCCTGACTCTGTCTCCATGACGGCTGAACGGCGCGATGGCGGGTACGTGCTCAACGGCACCAAGATGTTCGTCGAGTACGCCAACTCGGCAGACCTGATGCTGGTGCCGGCGAGGTCTGAGAGCGGCGTGGTGTTGCTGCTTGTGCCGACGGCCGCAGACGGCATCGGCCTGACACGGTTGGATAGCATCGCTCGCGATCCTCAGTTCGCGGTGGAGTTCTCGGACGTGTTCGTGTCGGACGGAGTTGTGGGTGACGCCGAACAGGGTGAGACAGCCCTGAAGCGCGCGCTAGACAGGGCGGCGCTGCTGCACTGTGCTCACTGCGTCGGGGGAGCCCAGCACGTCCAGGAGATGACCGTCGAGTACACCAAGCAGCGCGTGCAGTTCGACAGGGCCATCGCGACGTTCCAGTCGGTGCAGCACGACTGCGCGGACATGGTTATCGCGATAGACTCGGCGCGGCTGGCGACGTATGAAGCGATCACTAGGATCGAGGACGGCGAGCCTGCGGACAAGGAGATCGCGCTGGCGAAGTCGCTGACGAACCACGCCTATAAGTGGACGACGCTGACAGCACAGCAGATACACGGCGGCATCGGGTTCATGGAGGAGTACGACCTCCAGCTATGGACGCGAAGAGCCAAGGTGGCGGAGCTGAAGTACGGGGCGTCGTCAGGCTACGTCGAGACGTTCGCGCAGCAGATGGGGCTGCGGTGAATTAGGAATTGGGAATGTAGAATGGTGAAGTTCCGCCGAAAGAGGTAGCTTCCCACGCTTCACCACTCTCAATTCACTATTCGCAATTCAGTTGAAGCGGCCCATTGTGCTGTCGATGCCGTCTTCCATTAGGCTGATTATGGCCTGGGAGGCCCTGTCGATGGCGTCGTCGACCTGTTCTTGGTCTTCTGAGGACATTTCTCCGAGTACCCAGCCGACGCGGTCGGTGCCGGGAGGGGGCTGTCCGACGCCGATTCTGAGGCGTGGGAAGTCCTGATTGCCGAGTGCGGAGATTATCGACTTGATGCCGTTGTGTCCGGCGGCGCTGCCCTTCGGCCTCAGCCTGAGCTTGCCGGGTGGAAGCGCGGTCTCGTCGTAGACGATTAGCAGTCTGTCCTGCGGCGCTTGCAGGCGCGCGAGCAGGTAGGCGACGGCGTCGCCGCTGCCATTTACGTGGGTGCGGGGCTTGGCGAGGGCGACGGTGCGTCCCTCGATGGTGCCGATGCCGAGTCTCGTGGTGCTGTGGGCGCGTCGGAGTTCTATTGAGTGGCGGTCGGCGAGCAGGTCGATGAGCCACCATCCGGCATTGTGGCGGGTCCTGAGGTAGTGCGGCTCGGGGTTGCCGAGGCCGACGACGATCAGGTCGGGCGTCTCAAGCTGGCCCTTGAGCCTGCGGTTTCGCTTGAACAGGTTCTTGAGGAGTGCCATAGGAGCTTCCTATGCGAGAGTCTAGCGCAGCAGGCCGTAGACGCGTTCGGGCTTGACTAGGACGATTACGGCTTCCTGGTCGATCATGGCCTGGTCGTACTCTTCCCAGTCGGGGTGCTCGGTGTGGCTGCACGCCATGTACACCTCGCGGAGCAGGAGGCGCATCTCCTCGGCGTCGGTGTTGTTGTGGTCGATCAGAGTGGCCTGACCCTCAACGGAGACCCACCCGCGCCAGTCGTCTCTGACGGAGAGCACCGTGCAGTTGGGGTCGCGGCGCAGGTTGCGGATCTTCTGGGAGCGAGGGTACACCGACACGAACGCCGCGTTGCCCTTGTAGGCGCCGACGACGACGATGCTGGAGTGGGTCGCGCCGTTCGGCCTGCGGGTCGCGATGACGCCTCTCTTGTGTGTCTCGAAGAATGGTACAACGTCGCTAAATTCCATGGGTTGCTCCTTGGTGTCACACTGCGCTACAGGGCGCCGAGTGCCTGGTCCAGGTCATCAATTATGTCGTCGGCGGACTCGATACCGCATGACATGCGGATAAGTCCGTCGGTTATTCCTGCTTCGGCCTGTTCGTCCGGAGACAGCGATCTGTGCGATGTCTTTGCCGGGTGGGAGATGGTTGTGCGTGCCTCGCCAAGGCTCGGCGAGAATGGAATCGTCTGCAGGGAGCGGACAAACGACGAGGCGGCATCTCCTCCTCCGTCGAGGTCGAACGAGACCATGTGGCCGAATCCACCTTCGAGGACTGATACGGCGAGGTCGTGCTGAGGATGGTCGGGAAGGCCCGGGTAGTGGGCCGCGGCGACTCTGCTATGATCGGACAGGTACGATGCGACCCGCATGGCGTTCTCACAGGCACGCTCGACACGCATCGGCAGCGTGCGAATGCCCCGCACGATCAGCCACGCTGCGAACGGGTCCAGCGTGCTTCCCCAGATCCGGTTTGCTCCCTTGATCTCCATCGCGACGTCGGCGCGGGCAGCAGCTACTCCACCCGTGACGTCCGAGTGCCCGGCGATACTCTTGGTGGCGGAGTGCATGGTCACGTCCGCGCCAAGTTCGAGCGGACGGAGCAGGAGTGGAGTTGCAAGGGTGTTGTCTACGATCACGCGAGTCCCCCGCTCCGACGCGAGCCTGGATATTGCCTCGATGTCCGCCATTCTGAGCAGCGGGTTTGTAATCGACTCGACGAGTAGTGCCCTGGGGCCATCCATCAGCGCGCTTTCGACCTGATTTAGGTCTGCCATGTCGACAAATCGGGTCTCGATGCCAAGCCTGGGCATGTACTGGCGCAGCATGGCGTTTGTGCCGCCGTACAGTTCGCTGCCGGCGACGATGGTGTCGCCTGACTCGACGAGTGCTAGCAGTGTGACAGCTATCGCTCCGAGGCCGGACGCGAACGCCACAGAGTCGTCGGCACTCTCCAACTCGGCGATGACCTGTTCGAGGATAGCGACGTTCGGGTTGGCGTCGCGGGAGTATATGAAGCCGTCCTGCCTGCCCTCGTAGATGTCGTCGACCTGCTCGAGACTGTCGATCTCGAAGACCGAGTTCTGGTAGATGGGAGCGGTGAGCGGCCTTGTCGCGGACGGCATGTCCGAGCCAGCGGCCGCGCAGATCGACTCTATGGACTTGTGTGAGAGTCGACTGCTCATTCTGACTCCAGGTCCACGTCCCCGCTCTGACCGCCCGTCTTGCGGGCGAGTCGGACCGACTCGATGCGCATTCCGCGGTCGACCGCCTTGCACATGTCGTAGATGGTGAGCGCGGCGATGCTGACCGCCGTGAGCGCCTCCATCTCCACGCCGGTCTTGCCGGTGGTTCGCGCCGTGGCAGTGATTTCGACGGCGCTGTCTGCGGCGTTGAGATCGAAGTCCACGCCGATCTTGTTGATGGGCAGCGGGTGGCAGAGAGGGATGAGCTGAGAGGTGTTCTTCGCGCCCATGATTCCGGCGATCCGGGCGACGGCTAGCACATCCCCTTTGTCAAAGGCGTTTGCCTGGATGAGTTCGAGGGTCTTCGGCTGCATGACCACACGTCCTCTCGCGACGGCCTCCCGCTGGGTGTCTGGCTTCCAGCCGACATCGACCATCTGAGCGTTGCCGCTCTGGTCTATGTGGGTGAGCCTAGGTTCGCGTGTGTCGTTCAACGGGTCATCACCTTCAGATATTCAGGAGTGAGTGGGAGAGCTTCTCGTATTCCTCGTCAACCGCGAGGTCGTTTCCCCTGGATGCCTGGACGGCAAGCTTGTCGGCGCGTTCGTTGCCCGGGTTGCCTGCGTGCCCCTTGACCCACCGAAACTCGACGTCGTGCCTTTCAAGCTGCTCCAGGAGTCTCCCCCACAGGTCAGGGTTGACTGCCTTGTCCTTCTTGTTGCGTCGCCAGCCGTTGGCTCTCCAACGTACGGCCCAACCTTTGTTGACGGCGTCGACGATGTACCGGGAGTCGCTGAAGACCGTGACGTCGCAGGGCTGCTTCAAGATCTCGAGGCCCGTTATTACGGCGAGCAGCTCCATCCGGTTGTTGGTGGTGGAGCGAAAGCCGCCGCTGAGTTCGTTGCGGTTATCGCCGAACTGGAGGACTGCGCCAAATCCTCCGGGACCCGGGTTGCCTGAGCAGGCGCCGTCTGTGTAGAGGGTTACGCGTGTCATGGTTTCGGGGTCAATTGTACAGCAAGTGGGGGTGTGGGCTGTCGTTGACCAGACCTATGTCTGACCATAGAATCCGACCACGGATACGAGAAGGGGGAAGAATATGCCCGTTGACTATGAGAAGAGAGACAAGGTCGCGTACATCACCATCAACAACCCGACGAAGGCCAACATCCTGGACAGGCAGATCTCGCATGAGATCGCTGAGATCTGGAAGGAGGTGTGGGACGACCGGGACATCCGTGTCTCCATCCTGACCGGAGTGGGTGACAGGCACTTCTGCGCGGGGCACAACCTGGCGTCGAGGCCGGACGTCACGGCTGAAGAGCGAGAGCGACTGCGGGCCGAGGGCGTCTTCTGGCCGCTGAGCGGCACCGTGAACGGCGCGCTCATAGGCGCTGACGGCAGGCTCGGCGATCACTATCCACAGGTCTACAAGCCCGTGATCGGGGCGATCAACGGATGGGCAGCCGGAGCGGGCTTCTACCTGATGCTCACGTCCACCGATATCAGGATCGCATCGCAGGAGAACGCGCGGTTCAAGTTTGCGCTTCTCAGCCAGGGATGGGTTGGCGGGGGTCCGGGCGCGACCTATCTCACACGGCAGATCTCGCATGCAGACGCGATGCGCATTCTGCTGATGGACGAGCCGTTCGACGCGGAGGAGGCGCTGCGGATCAACCTCATCAACGAGGTCGTTCCCCACGATCAGCTTATGAGTCGCGCCGAAGAGCTCGCCGACTACATCGCCGGGCTTCCGCCGCTTGCTGTGCGCATGATGAAGGAGCTGGTACTTAGGTTCCGTGACATCCCGGTGACGGAGGCGTGGCGCGTGCAGACGCTCATGAACGCGCTGCTTACGCAGATGACGGGGGACGGCGATGAAGGTCGGGCGGCGTTCCTGGAGAAGAGACCGCCCAACTTCACGGGGTCCATCCGCCGGAAGGGCGAAGTGTTCGAAGAGGCCACGCCGGAAGAGCGTGCCAGGCTCGATGAGATACGGCGGGAATTGCTGGGTTAAGGGCCGAATTGGGAATCATCACCAAGCTGTGGGACCTGTCTTACGGTGGGAAGACACCTGGCAGGAGGTCACAGTCAGCCGGGACGGGATGAAGGACGCGCATTGAGATCGACCAGTGGGTCCGTCCTTAGTCAGAAGCTGTCTGTTTCTGACTATTGAGTAGCGCCCTGTTCTCTTCTATCCGTCCACGATAGTAGACCCTGGATGGATTCTCCTTCCAAGCAGCTTCGTAGTCGGCGATGGCCTGTTCATACTGCGCGTTTGCAGAGTACAGAGCCCCTCGCCTTGCATAGTGAACGGCAGTGGGGGCAATGCGAATTGCCTCGCCCATATCGTGTATGGCCTCCTTGAGTTTACCCTGCAGCTCATTGACCCTTGCGCGCAGTCGATATCCAGCGAGATGCGAGTCCTCTAGCGACAGCGAAGCATCAAGGTCCTTCAACGCATCTTCCAGCCTGTCCTCTTTGAGGTACACACCCCCTCGACGGTAATAGGCCCATGCATAATCCGGGCGCAGCCTGATTGCCTGGCTCCAGTCGTCAATTGCCTCCGGGTCTCTTCCAAGTTGCTCATGTGCCATCCCTCGGAGCCCATAGGCCCACGCGTTCCTTTCGTCGGCACGTATCGCAGCGTTCAAGTCCTCAATTGCCTTCGATGGATGCTCCTCTGCCTTACCCGGTATCCCCCCCGTCATGTGCATCCTCGCGCGGTGACAGTAGGCAGTAGCGTTCCGGGGGTCGAGTGCAATTGCCCTGTCAAAGTCGGAGGTTGCCTCTTCCGTTCGCCCTGCTATCCGCATGCTCTCCCCACGGTCAATGAAGTACTGGGGATCGCGTGTCCGCATGGCGCGACCTGCTATGTAACCTATGGACTGCATCATGGACAGGACACTGTCAGCGATTTCGCCAACAGGCACCTCCTTGACTGTGCTCAGTGTCTCATCCTTGTCGTCGAGACTCTCAGTATCGGTCCCGTAGATTTCATTCGCCTCCTCCCATAGCAGTCTGTCACTGTCGGAGATGCTCTCTTCGTTGTGTTTCGCAACAGCCTCGAACGTCCTGCCCCAGTCAGTTAGCCTCGGGAGGCTGGTGTCATCCGTCGCGGGGGTCCACCACACCCTGATCTGCTGCCCGTCTGGCATCCTGGCTCCGGTGGTCACTTCGAGATGTCCGTCCTCATCAACCTGGTAGTCGAACAGCCCCTCCAGCATTTCCGGCATTACGCTCCTGAGTGACTCTTCCAAGCGTTTCGCTTCCTTTTCCGCGAAATCGGCCTTGCTCGATATGTACTGGACTGCCTGTACCATGCTGAGTAGCCCTTCAGGCACTGCCTCCAGTGAGTCGCAGTCCAGTCTCAGCTTCAGGTTTTCGGTCCGCACACCATACTTCTGGCTTGCGTCCCTGAATATCTGGCGATAGCCAAGCTCCAACTGCGCTACCCTGGTGATCTTCGTGGCAGAATCCTGTCGGTGAGAACGGACTACCCTGGGTATCGTCTCGAGTTCAGCCAGCCCGACACGCTGGTCATCTTCATTGAGACTGACCATGACGTTAATGGCGCGACCGTCGGACGTATGAAAGTTCGTGCAGATCTCAGCCAGGTACGTGTGGAATCCGGTCCTCCGATTGACTCGGTATCCGAACATGTTGCCAAGCCGTTCCCCTAGTTCCTCGCCTATGTAATCGATGTAGACCTCGGGACTGTTGCGACGTCTTCGCTCCTCTGCCGCCTTCATTTCCTCTTCCAACTGGCGGTCGAATTCTGCTCTCCTGCCAGAGTCTCGCAACGTTTCGTAGGCGGCGTTCAGGTCCTTCATTTCCGCCTCCGCGTCAGGAGACTGGTTCACGTCAGGATGTACGTCTTTCGACCTTTCGCGATACGCGCTGTGGATCTCGTCTGTAGTGGCATCCTGGCTCACTCCAAGGACTTCGTAGTAGTTGATGAACATAGTCAGTGTCTCCTGTGAATGGATCGGGTGTGCCTGAGCCGGAGGACCATCCCTGTTAGGGGTTTCACCAGGAACCCCTGTCTGTTAGGCATCGATACTGGCTCCAGAAGTAGTACCATCGAAATGTCTGTTACTGGAGTACCCGCTGGCTGCAGGATAGAGATGAAACGCTGCCAGCAGATGGCAAAGTCATACGAAGAGCAAAGATTTCAGGTGAAGCTGGTTGGGATGATCCTGCCTGTTTCATGCAGTATAACTATCATATTTAATGTAGTTAAGACTACTTTATTAGAGTAGTCAACAGTACTATCTTGGCATTATCAAGACTTGATATCAGGAGGAGTCGGGCTTCTATACCAGGAATGACAAGCCATCAAAGACGGCGAGGTCCGCCCTGGGGTCAGTGGGTACGGTGTGAAAACAGAGAGGCGGACATGAATGTCCGCCTCTCTGTCTGATGGCTAACTAGAGGGCCCGTTCGGTGGCGGGCTCCTGTTTGTATGTCCAGCTTTAGGCTGGCGGTGGGAAGATCTCGGTCAGGAAGTCTATGATCAGCCTTGCGGCTACCATGGACGTGAGGTCGGCGTGGTCGTATGGGGGAGCCACTTCCACCATGTCGAAGGCGACGACTTTGTGGTTTCTGGCGAGGTGGACCAGGGCGTCGCGTAGCTCCTCGTAGTAGAGGCCCCAGACTTCGGGCGTGCCGGTGCCGGGTGCGTGAACCGGATCGAGCACATCTATGTCTATCGTGACGTACAGGTTCTCGGACTCTGGCACGAGGTCCATCGTGGCTTCAGGCCCGAGCTCCTTGAACCTGCGGGTGGTGACAACGAGGTTGCCGTCGGCAATCGCCTCATCGTAGACCTTACGGCTCTCCTTGCGGATGCCTATGGAGCTGATGTTGCGTACAAACGGCATCTCATGGCAGCGCCGGATCGGGCTACCGTGGGTGTAGAGCACTCCCTGGGTCTCGTGAGAGTAGTCCATGTGGGCGTCGAAGTGGACGACGTCGAGAGGCTCGAAGGCCGAGAGTCCACGCACGACCGGGAATGTGATGGCGTGGTCGCCTCCGACAACGACGGGCATCGAGTCCTTCGAGACGATCTTCTCGACGACATTGGTCAGCTTCTGGAAGTTGTCGAGCACGTCTGAAGGGACGACGGTTATGTTGCCGCAGTCGGCCATAGTGACGCCCTTGAGCAGCTCGGTGCCACGGTCGGAGTCGAAGTAGCCCGCGGCATCCTGGTCGAACTGCATACCGCCGTAGCCGACGTATGAGTAGCCTCGGGCGTCGCGCACAGCGTCAGGGCCGTAGCGCGCACCTGGGCGACCGAAGGTGCCCTGATCGAAGGGCATGCCAACGAAGGCTACGTTGGCGTCGAGTGCGTCGAGGTCTGCGAGCAGAGGCGCGTCGTAGAACGTCCGCGATCTTGCTCGAATATCGGGCCAGCGTTCTTCCTGTCCTGAACGTGTGTCAGAGGTCATAACTCACCCCCCGATCCTGGCAAAGCAGCTATCGTCCGAGCTACACCAATACGCCGAAGCCGGATTTGGTGCAGATTTCGATGCGGTTGCCCTCGGTGTCTTCGATGAAGAAGACGCGCTGTCCGTCGTGACGGGTGGTGATGTCGGTAGTCTCGACGTTGTGGGAATGCATGTACTTCTGCGCCTCTTCGATGTCCTCAACCTCGAAGGCGCCGTGGTGGGAGGGCACTGAGGGGGCGACATCGCCCTCGATCAGGTGGACCATGGTGCCGCTGGGAAGCTGGAGCCACACAATGTGGTCGGAATCGACCATGCTGGGTATCTCCTTGACGCCCAGGACGTCTACCCAGAACCTGGTGGCACGCTCCTTGTCCCTGACGCAGTAGGTGAGGTGGTTGACTTTTCGCAGTCTGATAGTGCCGATCATGCCTGACATCGTTGCATCCCTCCAGTGTGGCGTTCGTAACGTGTGACGACATGATAACAGGATCGTTGGCGCATGGCCGGTAGGGGCAGGTCTGAAACCCGCCCCCGCATCAGTTGGAGTCGCGCCACCACGGCTGGCTGTGATGTACAATCCGCCGTGCGACCAAGGTGGTCTCAATGAGCAAGGAAGAGGTGCCGAACATGGCTGAGATCGAAGCAAGACTGGCGGAGATGGGTATCGAGCTGCCGGAAACTCCCCCACCCATTGCCAACTACGTTCCTGGGGTGAGAACGGGGAACCTCGTGTACCTGTCCGGTTTGGGGCCAGCTAGCCGACCCGACGGAACGGTTCTTGCCGGAAAGGTGGGGCGAGACCTCACCACCGAGGAGGGCTACGAGGCCGCGCGGCTGACTGGCCTGAACATCATTTCGCGCATGAAGGGCCTGGTGGGTGATCTCGACAAGGTGCGTCGAGTGGTGAAGCTCCTCGGGATGGTGAACTGCGATCCCTCGTTCAACCAGCAGCCTGCGGTGATCAACGGCTGCTCGGACCTCCTGGTAGAAGTGTTCGGCGACAAGGGGCGACACGCGAGGTCGGCAGTCGGTATGGCGGGACTACCGAACGACATTCCCGTCGAGATCGAGATCATCATAGAGGTTGAAGACTAGTACCGTTTCCAGACATTTTCGGCAGACCAGCCTGGCTGGCGAACCGTCCTTCGAAAAGCTTCCTTCGTCAAGCTCAGGGCGAACGATCATATATGCCAAAATTGAGTTGAAGCGATACTAGAAAGCGGCTACGCCAGCACCTGCATGGAGTAGCGAGAGCGCATGTGCCGGCCCTGCTCGAATCGGTCGAGTCCAAGCTGGGATATGTCTATGCTGCTGGCCTGACCGTCCACGATCAGCTCTGACATTACAACGCCGATCATGGGGGAGAGCTTGAAGCCGTGTCCGCTGAAGCCGACGGACAGGTAGAGACCCTCGATTCCGTCGACGCGGTCGAGCACGGGGTGCCAGTCTGGTGTGGTCGTGAACAGACCACTCCAGCCGCCTCGGAATAGCGCCTGGGACATGCCCGGCATACGACGGATCAGCTTGTCGAAGGTCTGCTCCACCATGGACATGTCCACGCCCTGATTGTAGGTGTCGGGATCGGCAGGCTCGTCCTCACCGACACCGATGAGTGTGAGGTTGCCGAGGTCCGGCCTGGGCGACATGTCGTTTACGACGTCGCCGATGATGGGGTGGTCGGGCACAATGTCCTGCGGCCTTCTGAGCATGATGACCTGGTGCCTGATGGGACTGAGATCGACCTCCACGCCGATGGACTCCAGGAACGGGCCTGACCACGGCCCGGCCGCAACGACAGCGATGGGAGTCTCGATCCGGTCGTTGGCGGTGAGTACGGCGGTCACGCGGCCGCCGGTGATCTCGATTCCGGTTGCGGGCGAGCCGGCCATAACGCGGGCGCCCATGTCTCGGGAGGCGTTGGCGTAGCCGGTGGTGACCGAGTACGGGTCGGCGTAGCCGGAGTCGGGCTCGTAGGCGAACGACTCGCCGTCGAACGTCTCGACCATCGGGGCTATCTCGCGGACGTCCTCTGCGGTCACGATCGAGGTGTCGACTCCGACCGACCGCTGCATCGCGACGTTGGTTTCCATCGCCTCCCTGTCCTCGGGGCCGACGATGACGAAGTAGCCGGTCTTCGTGTAGCCGGAGGGCATTCCGACCAGATCATAGAAGTCTCGGAAGAGGGTAAGGCTGTCCCACGCGAGTCGTGTTGTGACCTCGTTCGAGTAGTGCATTCGCAGGATCGCCTGCGACCTGCTGGTGGAACCGGACGCGAGCACGTCGCGTTCGAGCAGCACGGTGTTATTCACGCCGCGCCGGGCGAGATTGAACAGGATGCTGCATCCCATCACCCCTCCACCGACGATTACCGCATCTGCTGTATTTGGCATGAATATCCCCTCTCAGTAACAGTCTTGCAGTTTGATTCTGCTGCCCTACTAGAGATAGCGTAATAGTAAGGATGGCTTTCATGATCGTCAAAATAACATGCAAGGGTCAGGTTACCTTACCCCCCAGAGTGCTGGATGCCTTAGGAGTTGGTCCCGGTGATCAACTTGAGCTTGTCGAGGGTCCTGACCATGTGATCTTAAGGCCGAGACGCATCAACTACTCTCGCCTAGGTTCACTGAGCGACAAGATACCATCGGGGATACCTCCGTTCGATATTGCGACTTTCAGAGACAGTCGGTAGCCTCTCATTCCGGCGTGCTTTGTTCATTGTTGCTCGTTTAGGGTGCGTGCTATACTTTTCTAGATATCCCCTCCCAGGTTTCAGGAGTATTTGGTTTGACTTCGGTACGGATGCGCGACTACGAACTGGTAATGATCCTCAGCCCAGAGGCTACGGAAGCGGAGGCCGCTGAGACGGTCAGCAGGATAACGGAACTCATCTCCGATGGAGGTGGGAGCGTTTCCGAGCAGGACAACTGGGGCATCAGGAGGCTCGCCTACCCGATCCAGAGGTTCATCGAGGGCAACTACTTCATTGCCCGATGCAAGATGGAAGCGCGGGCGGCCGTGCAGTTGGACACTACGCTGAACACGTCCCAGGACGTGCTGAGGCACCTGGTGTTCAGGCTCGACCAGTCCGACATCGCCGCCATGGAGAAGCAGGCCGAGCGAGAGCGCGCAGCAAGGCAGGAGGCAGAGCGGCGTGCAGCCGCCGAGCAGGAGGCCAGAGACCGCGAAGAGGCCCGCAGAGCGGCTGAGGTTGAGGCTGCAGCACAGGCCGAAGCATCCGAGGAATCGGGCGGTGGAGACGACTCCGCTCCCCCAGAGGCTGCCGAGGCAGCCCCTGTGCAGGCCGAGGCCAGTGCCGACTCAGCAAGTGCTGAGGAGCAGGCGGCTCCGGTGCAGGCCGAGGCTAGTGCTGAGGCGGAAGAAGCAACTCCAGTCGAGGCAGAAGCTAGCGCTGAGCCAGTGGCGGAAGAGGCAACTCCAGTCGAAGCCGAGGCTAGCGCTGAGACGGAGGAGGCAGCTCCGGTCGAGGCAGAAGCTAGTGCTGAGGCGGAAGAGGCAACTCCAGTCGAGGCCGAAGCTAGTGCTGAGCCAGAGGGTGCAGAGGCGGAGGAGGCAACTCCGGTCGAGGCAGAGGCGTCAGCCGAGCCATCCGAAGAGGAGTCCGCTAACGAGGGCGAGTCCAAGGAAGCCGAATAGCGATCGCTGCGGCACGGGAGGATCTGAGCAATGAGCATGAACAAGGTCCTGATTATCGGTAACTTGGGCGGCGATCCTGAGATGCGCTATATGCCGAGCGGCGACCCAGTGACCAGCTTTTCCGTGGCCACGAGTTGGCGATACAGAACAAGGGAAGGCGAGCAGAGAGAAGAAACCGAGTGGTTTCGGGTTAACGCATGGGGACGCCTAGCCGAAACTACCAACCAATACCTCACAAAAGGTAGCAAGGTCTATGTTGAAGGGCGCCTTCAGAGTCGCTCATGGCAGGGCCAAGACGGACAGACACGATTCAGCAACGAGATCAGGGCGAGTGACGTGCGGTTCCTTGACCCGCGTGGGCAGGTATCCGGTGACCCTGGTGGATCCGGAGGCCCACCGCCGTACGGCGGCGCTCCGGACGACGAGGACGATCTGCCCTGGTAGAAACTGACAACCAAATCGACTCACCCCGGCGAGTTGCAGGCATCATACCTCCATCGCCGGCCCAGCAGAATCCAGCGATAGTCAGAGCGACGTACAATAAAGGTGAGTGCAAATGACGACACAAAGTAGCGGACCACCATCAACCGGTTCCAGACCGGGGGGGCCGACCGGATCGCGACCTGGCGGCGGACCCGGTGGACGACCGGGCGGCGGCAGACCCGGTGGCGGTGGTCGGCCTGGCGGCGGCGGACGATTCGGCGGCAGGCGCGGCAGGCCCCGGTACTACAGCCGACGAAAGATCTGCGGCTTCTGCGTAGACCACATCGAATTTATCGACTACAAGGACACCGACCGGTTCCGCAGGTACATGACCGACCGCTGGAAGATCGAGTCCCGCCGGAAGACCGGTGTCTGCTCGAAGCACCAGCGCGCGCTGGCGACCGCCATCAAGCGCGCCCGACATCTGGCCCTGATCCCATTTAGCCCTGACCACGATGGTCCCTCCATGCGTTGGTCGAGGTAGAGCGCTGCATCTAACGTGGTTGACGAAGCTCGGGAGGTACCGTCCAGACGGACGGTGAGAAGAGACAGCCGCAGGATTGCGGCGGAGCGCACCCCAGAGGAGCGCCGCCGTCGTAGGATTGCGCTCATTATCATCGGCGTAATGCTGCTCGTAATCGCGGGCATCGTGGTTGCCGGCTACGTGATGATTTTCGTCCTGCCCCCTCAGCAGCTCGTCGTGCGGGTAAATGACGTGGTCTATACCCGAGGCGACATGGTCAAGCTGCTGCGACTCAGGCAGAGATCGATGGAGCTGGCGCAGACCCAGCAGATACGTACCAGTGACGACGTCTTCGAAGCGCTGCAGCTCATCGTCGAGAATGAAGTGATCGCACAGGCAGCGCCGTCGGACGGGATAGCGGTCTCGCGCGACGAGATCGACAACTCGATCAGGGCGAGGATCGCTCCGTCACCAGACGAGTCCCTTGGAAAGTCGAACGCGCAGATCGAGCGCGAGTACCATGAGCGGTACCGACAGTTCCTGAACCAGGCCCAAGTCAGCGAGGCGGAGCACCGCGACCTGGTGCGTAAGTCGATTCTCAGAGAGAAGTATCGCCAGTTCCTGGGCGACCAGGTGCCGGCGTTCGCCGAACAGGTCTATCTGCATCGTATCGCAATGGGCACCAACGACGAGATCGACATCATGCAGACCAAGCTGAAAGACTTGATCGGGGACGACAAGAGCCCCGTACGCATCCGGTCCGTCGTCAGGGCGATAGCGCGCGAGTTCTCGAGCGACCCTGATACGTACCAGTCTGCCGGTGACGTCGGTTGGACGCCCCTCGGGATACACGAAGACTACGAGGACAAGTTCTGGAACCTGGAACCCGGGGAGCTCTCCAAGCCGACCCCGAACGTGGACAATCCCCAGCAGCTGTTCTTCTTCGTAGTCTCCGAACGGGATGGCAACCGCGAGGTGAGCCGAATCAATCGTGAGACGCTGAAGACCCGCACCCTCCAAATATGGGTCAACCAGGAGCGGCAGAACCACGACGTGTACGCCACGTTCAACTCGGACATCTACGCCTGGTTCATCGAACAGCTCCGAATCAGCGCGGCCACGACCCCCACTCCCGTCAGCAACCCGCTACAGAACATCCTTAGCGGCCTCTAGAATTCAGGTCTTATCGTGACTAAAGACTCCATTGGTATCGGTCTGCTCGGAATGGGTGTTGTGGGTGGCGGTGTTGCGCAGATCATCGAGCAGAAGCAGCCCCACCTGAGCGACATGGTCGGCTGTCCTGTAGAACTCAAGGGTGTTCTCGTAAGAGACCCGGCGAAGGCCAGGACGATAGACCTCGCTGACGGGCTGATCACAACCGATCCGTCGGGAGTCCTGGACAATCCCGAAGTCGACATACTCGTCGAGCTCATCGGCGGGGCAGAGCCGGCACGCGAGTACATATTCAAGGCGTTGTCCGGCGGCAAGCATGTCGTGACCGCCAACAAGGAGGTCATGGCCAGGCACGGCTTCGACATCCTGGGGTACGCCCGCAAGCAGCGGGTACGGGTACTGTTCGAGGCCGCGGTCGCCGGTGGGACGCCGATCATCGCACCTCTCATCAGAGACCTGGTCGCGAACGACGTCGTCACGATTCACGGAATCATCAACGGGACGACGAACTACATCCTGACAAGGATGGAGCAGGACGGAGCCGACTTTGGCGACGCGCTGGCCGAGGCGCAGAGGCTTGGTTACGCAGAGGCCGACCCGACCAACGACATCGAGGGCATAGACGCGGCGTACAAGCTGGCGATCCTTGCCACCCTTGGATTCAGGGAGCGTGTCACTGATGACGATGTCTTCCACGAAGGGATAACTCGCCTGACCGCCAGGGACTTCCAGTACGCGCGCGAGCTGGGCTACGCGATCAAGCTTCTGGGAATAGCCTCCGCAGACAGCGGCGCGCTTCACGCCCGGGTCCACCCGGCGTTCGTCCGCGAGGACGCGATGATAGCCAACGTAAACGGTGTTCTCAACGCCGTTGAGATCCAGACCGATCTGGCCGGCAAGCTGCTGTTCCACGGCGCCGGCGCGGGCGCTATGCCGACAGCGAGTGCGGTGATCGCGGACATCGTCGACATTGCCAGAGACATCAGCGCGGGGGTCGACAACTTCGTACAGCCAGAGAATGGCGGTAATGGGAACGGCAAAGATGCGGAGGTCGCCAGCGGCGTAAGCCCGATCTCGGAGTTGGAGACGCGGTACTACATACGCCTGACGGCCGCAGACAGGCCGGGTGTCCTGGCGCAGGTCGGAGGGGTGTTCGCGGAGCACAACATCTCCATCGCGTCTGCCATCCAGAAGGAGACCGACGAGGTTGCGCAGCGCGCGGAGATCGTGCTGATGACCCACCGGGCGAATGAGGCCGCGATGCAGCAGGCGATCGTCGAGCTTGAAGCTCTCGAGACGGTGGCGGAGGTCGGCAACCTAATTCGCGTCGAAGAGTGGTAGTCTTTCCTCTGGAACTTCTTTCCAACCAGGCGATAAGCTGACTGGGTAATCCCTTAATGTGAGGTGAATTGCCCGTGGCTGTCACGTACTACACTTGGAAGCGTTGAAGTACCTGCCGAAGAGTGAAAGCGGAGCTTTCACAGGTGGGTATCGAGTACGAAGAGCGCGACTTCTTCGCTGAGCCGTTCACCGTTGATGAACTCAGGCGAGCGATAGGTCCCAGGCCCATCTCGGACTTCTTCTCATGGAGATCGCCGTCATTTCGCAAGATGGGGCTGAACCGTGATGAACTCAGCGACGGCAAGCTGCTCAAACTCATGGTAGAAGAGCCCCGGCTGATACGGCGTCCCCTGATCATGACCGGTGACGGCGAGTTGATCGTCGGCACTGACAAGAAGGCGATGGCAGGCCTGACGGGCTGAGAAGGGCACTTTGGTCTATTCTCCCCCGGTGGGCTTACAAGGAGGGGTACGAACGCGTCCTCTTCACCCTCACCCCAGCCCTCTCCCTGAGGGAGAGGGGGTCTGTTGGCTGGTAATGATGCCAGTCCCTGTACCCTTACATACCTCCAACAAGCCCATCTAGGGAGAGGGGGCTCTCACTCTTCGGAGGGGTACGCCATGCCTTACAGAAGCTACTTCCTCACACCCGAAGGTAGCGTCGAGACGGAGTTGTCTGAGGTCGCCATCCAGGACGCCCTGGCAACTGGCGAGGGCAGCCTATGGCTGGACTTCGAAAACCCGAGCGTCGAAGACGGGGCGTTCATGCGGCGGGTGTTCGGTCTGCATCCGCTCGCCGTGGACTCGTGCCAGGATATGGCGGGGCAGGTCCCGAAGGTCGACGACTACGACGGCTACATCTTCATAGTAGCCCGTGGAATCGACTACACGGTCGACACGCGAGTGCTGTCCACCACAGAGATGGGCATATTCCTCGGGGGGAACTTCGTCATCAGCGTCCACCCGGGACTGCTGTACAGCATCGAGTCGGTAATTGCGCTGATGGAGCGTGACGGTCTGCCGCTGAGGCGCGGCTCGTCGTTCCTCACCTACATCCTGCTGGATGCGATGGTCCAGAACCTGGTCCCCGGTGTAAACGGCCTGGAGGACTGGGTGGATGACATCGAGGACTCGGTCATCGAAAGGCCCGACCCGAACGCGCTGGAGGCGATCCTCGAGCTGAAGAGGTCAAGTTTCCAGCTCCGAAGGGCCATCGCCCCCCAGCGGGAGATGCTCAACAGGCTGAGCCGTGCCGAGTTCGCCCACGTCACGGGCGACGCGCTGCCGTACTACCGGGACATCTACGATACCATCCTGCGGATCGACGGCCAGAACGAGACGCTGCGCGACCGGGCGGACACGACTCTGTCGGTCTACCTATCACTCGTCGCGAACCAGCAGAACGACCTCATGCGAGTGCTCGCAGTAGTAGCCACCGTGTTCATGCCGCTCAGTCTCATCGCCGGCATATACGGTATGAACTTCGAGTACATTCCGGAGCTAGGCCTGCGGTGGGGGTACTTCGCCGTGCTGGGAGTGATGGCGACCGCGATCGCAGCCGTGCTGTGGATCTTCTGGGCCAGACGATGGATTTCCCTGGGAAGAAGGCAACTGGAACGGTTCAGACCGACGACGGTCGCGCCTGAACGCCTTCAGAGCTACGTGAGCAAGATAGATCCGAGGCGGATTGAAGCCGGAATCATCGACCCACGCAGGCTAGACCCTCGGAGACTGGACCCGCGCAGGTTCGACCCGAGGAGGCTGAGGTCGGACTAGCGTCGGACTCTTGCAGTATGATTGGGCTGGGACCGCAGGCGTGGTACCGAGATCACATACAGGAGCAAGACATCATGCTGGCAGACCTTACTGGAAGAGTCGCATTGGTCACGGGCGGAGGTCGGGGGATTGGGCGCGGAATCAGTCTCGCGTTAGCTGAGCAGGGGGCTGACATAGCGGTCGCCGACCTGATCGAGAGCAACGCTGCCGACGTTGCCGAAGAGGTCAGACAGCACGGAAGGCGCGCTGCTGCGATGGCCATTGACGTGACCGACAGATCGTCGGTAGAGGCCGCTGTCGGGAGCGCTCTCGACCAGATGGGCCAGATTGACATACTGGTCAACAACGCCGGAATCATAGGGGCCGGCGGTATGTGGGAGAGGGACTCGTCCTCTGACGACGACTGGGATGATACGTTCCAGGTGAACGTGCGGGGCATCGTGAGAGTGACCGAAGCCGTCCAGGGCCACATGATCCAGCGCGGGTCGGGTCGAATCATCAACATCGCCTCTATCGCGGGCAGGCAGGGCAGCGCGGACATTCCACACTACTCCACCTCCAAGGCTGCGGCCATCAGCTGGACACAGTCCAACGCTCTCCATCTTGCCAGCCACCGGATAACCGTCAATGCGATCTGCCCGGGGCTGCTATGGACGCCGATGTGGGAGGCGATTGCCCAGAGGCGGTCCAGGCTGGGTTCGACCCAGACGCAGGCGGACGTCCGGGGAATGCCGGGGCGTGAGCTGTTCGAGACGATCGTCGATCAGACGATGCCCATGAAGCGGGAGCAGACGCCTGAGGACATCGGGAAGCTCGCCGCTTTCCTGGCGTCGGACGACGCGAAGAACATCACCGGGCAGGCGATCAACGTCGACGGCGGGATCAAGATGAATTGATCAGGGAGTGTCTGGGAGGTTGGCCCCTGTGCCTCCTCTCCCTTTGACGGGAGAGGATTGAGGTGAGGGTGATAAGCGCTATCCCCCTCATCCTAACCTTCTCCCACCAGGGGAGAAGGGACTAATCAGCCGGACTCTCAGATCACGCCGTTGGCGCGGAGGCGGTCGATCTCGTCGGGCGACATTCCTAGGTCTTCGCCGTAGACGGAGTCGTTGTGCTCCCCTACCAGCGGACTCCTGAAAGTGCTCCAGGGGGTGCCGTTCATGATGTACGGGCGTCCGGCGTAGGTGTAGGTCTCGCCCAGTTCGGGGTGTTCGACCTCTGCAAAGAATTCGCGGTCTTCTGCGAAGTGGGCGTCGTCGAGCGTCTCCTCGGGAGACCTGACTATTGCCCACGGGAACTTGCGGCCCTGGGCGCCCCGGTATATGTCCTCTGCGTTGTGCGCAGCTATGAACTTCTTCACGACGACAAATGCGTGATCGACCTCCGGTCCAGCCCTCATTCGCATGGCAGCCATATCGCGGTAGTGGGGGTCGGTCAGGTCCTCGGCCATTCCAGCATCGTCCATCCACCTGACGAGGGTCAGCCACTGGTCGAGGCTTGTGAAGACGGCGAACACGTTGATGTACTTGCCGTCGGCTGTCGGACAGAGCGTCTTGGGCGTAGGCAGGACGCCGTGATGCCGGCCCGTCTGACGCTTGACCAGTTCCTTCATGTAGATGTACGTGGGCATCGCGGCCTCTGTCGTACATGAGCAGGCCTCGTGAATGGAGGCGTCGACGTGCTGGCCCTCGCCGGTCATGTCGCGCCAGTTGAGGGCCATCAGGGTGCCGATTGTGGCGTAGTTGCAGCTAATGATGTACCCGTGTCCGCCGCTCGGCCTGATGGGAGGCGCGCCGGGCAGGTCGTCGTAGCCGCAGCTGTGCATGATGCCGCCCATGGCCATCGCAACAAGGTCGGAAGTCTTATAGTCGCTATATGGGCCGTCCTGACCGAAGCCGGTTAGCGAGGTCATTACCAACTCAGGGTTGACGGCGCTCAGGTCAGAGTAGCCGAGTCCCAGTGAGTCCAGGTAGCCGGGATCGAAGCTCTCCAGCACCACGTCGGCATTCTCGACAAGCCTCTTGAGGATCGACTGTCCCTCAGGCTGTCCCAGGTCCAGAGTCACGCCCTCCTTGGCGGTGTTAAACGCCCAGAAGTGGAGGCTCTGGTTGGGGTCCGGCACGTCGTTTCGGAAGGGACGAATGTTGCGGGCAGGGTCGCCTCCGGGAGGTTCAATCTTGACCACCCTCGCCCCCATATCGCCCATCAGCTTGCCCATGTACTGGCCCTTTTCATCGCACAGATCGAGCACGACAACGTCGGAGAGGGCACCCTGGCTGTTACTCATCAGATCGCCCCCTCGACCATCAGGTCGGTAATCTGCTCTTCGGGTACGCCGAGAAGGTCTCCGAATATCTGCTGTGAGTGCTGACCAAATTGCGGTGATGACCGGCGGAGCTCCCACGGTGAGCGGGAGAGTCGCATAGGCTGGCCCTCGTACTCGGTCACGCCAAGTTCGGGATGTTCGACCTTGGGAAGGAAGTCGCGGTGCTGGAGTTGGGGATCGTCCTCGATCTTCTCCTTTGGCGTCTGCACGGCCCCGGCAGCGATACCGACGGCCTGGAGCTTGTGAAGAACCTCGTGCGGCTCGTGGTCGACGGTCCATGTCTGAATATGACGGTCGAGGTCGTCCTGGTTGTGGTAGCGGGCCTCGTTGGTGGCGAACCGTTCGTCGGAGGTCCACTCCGGCGTACCTATCGCTTCGACGAAGGCTCCCCACTCGTCGTCGTTAAAGATGGTAATGACGCACCAGCGATCTTCACCTTTGCATTGATAGGTGTTGTGTGGAGCGACCTTGTAGTTTGGCGCCCTGTTGCCAGGCGGATTGCCCTCTCGTCTGAAGTTGCGTCCGTTGACCGTCTTGTCGAGGATGGCTGTACCAGTCAGGGCCATTCCAACCTCGACCTGTGACAGATCAACCCACTGCCCCTCTCCGGTACGGTTCCTGTGGTGAAGGGCGTTCAGGCAAGCCAGCGCGCCGTAGAAGCCTCCGGTGTGGTCCATATACGAGAAACCCCATCCTGCGGGGTCCTCACCGGGAAGGCCGGACATGAACGTGAGTCCGGAGAGCGCCTGCGCGGTGGGGCCCCAGGTCACGTACCTGTTGTCGCGGCCCGTATGCCCAAAGCCGGACATGCTCACGTAGATGATGTCGGGGCGTATCTTGCGCTGGGCTTCGTAGTCGAGTCCCCATCGCTTGAGAATTGTCGCGCTGAAGTTCTCGACGACTATGTCGGAGACCGCGATCAGGTCGTGGAGGAGTTCCATTCCGCTGGGGTGCATCACGTTGATGGAGACACCCAGCTTGTTGCGGTTCAGGTTATTGAACAGCCCTCCCATGTTGGGGCTGTCGGATCCCGGGGGCGCCAACCCATGTCGGGTATAGTCCATCGTCTGCTCGTTCTCGACGCGGATGACTTCAGCCCCGAAGTCCGCGAGGATTCGCGTGCAGGTCGGGCCTGCCACGATCCAAGAGAAATCGACGACCCGTATCCCCTCAAGCGCGTGTTTACGCATGTGACCAACTCCCATGGCAGCTTGATTAGCTACAGAATCCTATAGCCGAGTTGAGTCGTAGTCAATGGTGACGGACTTGCGGAATGGACTCGATTTTGGCACGATAGGTCTATGCGAATAAGTGAATTTGAACTCAGAGACCCAGTGCCGGAACTGCGGCGTCCAATTGCGATCGCCATGCTCAGGCCGTGGATAGACGTGGGAAGAGTAGGGACACTGGCGCTAAACATACTGCAGCGTCATCTTGGCGCGCAGGAGCTTGGCAGGCTGGCCGAACCCGGTAAGTTCTTCGACTTCACCAGGTACAGGCCCAGAATGCGCACCGTTAACGGGCAGCGCGTGTTCACGACTCCCAACACGATCATCCATCACGCCCACGACGAACCCACGGACAGGGACTACCTGTTCCTGCACATACGGGAGCCGCACGCCTTCGGAGAAGACTATTGCCGCGCGATCTCGGACGTGCTTTCGCACTTCGACATCCGCGAGTACTGCCGGATCGGGGGAATGTACGACTCCGTGCCTCACACCAGGCCTCTGCTGGTGACGGGAACAATGGACGACGACCAGGCGGCGAAGGCAGCCGGACTGGTGTCGCAGAGGCGAAGCACGTACCAGGGGCCGACTTCCATCGTCAACATGGTGTCCGACCTTGTAACGCAGGGGGAGATCCCGACTACCAGCCTGATGGCGCACCTGCCCCAGTACATGCAGCTTGACGAGGACCACATGGGAGCGGCGCGGATTGTCGAGATCCTGACTGCCATGTTCGACCTGCCCACCTCGCTTGCAGACCGGGAGCGTGGACGTCGCCAGTACGAGGACGTCAACAGGGCGGTTGAGAACAACCCTGAGGTGAGTTCTCTGATTGGGAGGCTGGAGTCCTACTATGATCGTGTGCTCGTAGAGGGCGGACAGCAGGACGATGAAGAGGACGACGAAGGGGCCCAGAACCTGGCCCCCGGTGTCGAGCAGTTCCTGCGAGAAGTGACCGGACAGGTCGAAGAGGACGAACAGGTAGAAGAGGACGACTCCGACGACGACTCCACCAGCTAGCGACAATCCCAGAGACTTCGTCGGCTACGGTCAGCACCCTCCTCGCGTCGAGTGGCCGAATGGCGCACGCATTGCGATCTCGGTGGTCGTAAACTACGAGGAAGGCTCCGAGTACTCACTTCTCGACGGAGACGCCCATCGAGAGACCAACAGCGAGGTGCCGTCTCCACTTCCCCTGGACGAACGCGACCTGGCGAACGAGTCATTCTTCGAGTACGGCAGCCGTGCCGGTGTGTGGCGCGTCCTGCGGGTGCTGAAGCGATTCAACACGCCCGCGACGTTCTACTGCTGCGCCCTTGCGCTGGAGCGCAACCCGGAGGTAGGCCCAGCGATTGTCGAGCAGGGACACGAGGTGTTCGGGCACGGCTTCAGGTGGGAAGAGTACTACCGCATGGACCGCGACGCCGAGCGCGAGGCGATCCGCAAGGCGGTCGAGTCCATTGAGCGAACGACGGGCGTTCGGCCCCTGGGCTGGTACACGCGGTACGGGCCGAGCCTGAACACGCGCGAGCTGGTGGTCGAAGAGGGCGGGTTCCTGTACGACTCGAACTCGTACGCGGACGATATTCCCTACTACGTCGAGGTGCACGGACAGCCGTGGCTGGTCGTACCGTACTCCCTCGAGGTCAACGATACCCGCTTCTGGCGAGGCGGCCTGAATACCGCATCCGACTTCTTCGAGACGCTGAAGAACACGTTCGACCTGCTCTACGAAGAGGGCGACGCGTCTCCGAAGATGATGAACATTGGGCTGCACTGCCGCATCGTCGGCAGGCCGTCGCGCGCCATAGCACTGCGAGACTTTCTACAGTACGTAAGCCGGTACCCGGGCGTGTGGTTCGCAAGGCGCACCGAGATCGCCCAGTGGTGGTTGGAGAAGTATCCGCCGCAGGGCGGGTCTCAGTGAAGACGGCCCTGCTGCCGGAGGGTCACACCATTCTGGCGCCGGACGGCTCACAGATCCGCGAGCTGGTCCAGACCTCTCGATCAAGCATGGTCCACTGCACACTTGAACCCGGAGCGGTCTCTAAGGCTGTTGCGCATCGGACGGTTGAAGAGGCGTGGTACTTTATCTCCGGGCGCGGACAGGTCTGGCGGTCATGCGACGGCGACGAGGAAGTCGTGGACGTGTTCGCCGGGGTCGCGCTGACCATCGAGACCGGAAGTCGCTTCCAATTCAGAAACACAGGAGACGAAGACCTGTGCTTCGTCATCGTCACGACGCCGGCGTGGCCCGGCATGGACGAGGCGTACCCCGTACCCGACTACTGGCCAATATCCGCTGACAAGGCATAGCAAGACTGGAAAGAGACATGCGCAGCTACCTGACTAATCTGGAATGCACCTACTGCAACGCCGAGTTCTCGGCTGACGAACCGCAGCGGCTTTGCGCCCAGTGCGGCAAGGTGCTGTACCCGCGATACGACCTCGAGGGCGCGGCGGCGGCGCTCGACCGCGACATGCTCAAAGAGCGCCCAGCCAACATGTGGCGCTACTTCGAGGTGATGCCGATTCGGGATGAGTCGAACGTGATCACCCTCGGTGAGGGCTTCACGCCGATATTCCAGGCGGAGCGTCTAGGGCCTGAGATGGGCTGCTCCAATCTTCTCATCAAGGATGAGGGAGTCAATCCGACGGCGTCGTTCAAGGCGAGAGGGCTTTCGGCGGCAGTCTCCAAGGCGAAAGAGCTTGGCATCACGAAGATCACGATGCCGTCGGCAGGCAACGCAGCAGGCGCGATGACCTCCTACGCAGCCAAGGGAGGGATCAACTCCTACGTGGTCATGCCCAAGGATGCGCCCGAGGCTAACCAGAAAGAGGTGGTCATCACGGGCGGCGAGCTTACGCTGATCGACGGGCTGATTAGCGACGCCGGGGTCTTGAGCCGCGAGCGAGCCGCCGAAGAGGGGCTGTTCGACATCTCCACACTCCAGGAGCCCTACAGGGTGGAGGGGAAGAAGACGATGGGATACGAGATCGCGGAGCAGCTAGGCTGGACGCTGCCTGACGCGATCATCTACCCGACAGGCGGGGGGACCGGGATCGTCGGGATGTGGAAGGCGTTCGACGAGATGGAGGCGATGGGCTGGATCGGCAGCGAGAGGCCGAAGATGTTCGCGATTCAGTCCGAGGGCTGCGCTCCCATAGTGCGTGCGTTCGAGCAGGGCACGGAGTTCGCCGAGCCGTGGCAGGACGCGGACACGGTTGCTGCGGGCATCCGGGTACCGTCGGCGATCGGCGACTACCTGATCCTGGGATCCGTTCGCGAGAGCGGCGGTGGAGCGCTAACTGTCAGCGACGACGAGATCCGTGACTACATGGGCAAGGTCGCTCGGCTCGAGGGGATGTTCATCTGTCCCGAGGGCGCGGCCACGGCAGCGGCACTCGAGAAGCTGCTGGCCGCAGAGCAACTCGGGGCCGACCAGCGGATCCTGCTGCTGAACACAGGGTCGGGGCTGAAGTACCTGGAGTTGGTGTAGGCGGGAAACGCGCGGGACTGACCCTGGACGTATTCGGACAGCAACTCTACGACCAGCATAGCGGTCTCATCCCAGACAACTTCCGTGAGGTCGGTGAGCGCGACGACGGCCATATTCAGGTCTACGATCACCCTCGCTGGTACTTCAATCCTTACGAAGAGTGGTACCCACACCTACAGAGGTCTATTGAGTACGTTCGCGGCAGAACACTCGACATTGGGTGTGGCGCAGGCCGGGTAACACTCTACCTGCAGCAGGACTGTGTAGACGTCGTTGGGATCGACCACTCGCCTCTGGCCATACGGGTATGCCGAGAACGCGGAGTTAAGGATGCCAGGATTCTCCCTGTAACCCAAGTCAGCGCCAATCAGTTGGGTATGTTCGACACCATCGTGATGTCAGGCAACAACTTCGGGCTAGTTGGCAATCGCAAGAGGGCGCGGTGGCTACTGCGACGATTCCACCGGATGACAACAGCACGAGGACGTATCCTGGCGGAGACTACCGACCCGTACGCAACCGATGACCCAATCCAGCTTGCCTACATGGCGAGTAATCGTGCGCGAGGCAGGATGAGTGGACAGTTCCGACATCGTGAGCGCTACCGGAGTCTGAAAGGGCCCTGGTTCGACTGGTTATTCGTGTCGCGAGAAGAGATGCAAGAGATCGTTTCTGGAACCGGATGGACAGTTCGCGAGTTCATCGAACCTGAAGGTGCCCAGTTCGTCGGCGTTATCGAGAAGGACGCGGATACCCGAGACACGGGCTAGGACTAAGAGGATTTCCTACCAGACACTACTGTCCAGCGTCATTCATAAGTACTTGTCTGGGCGACTTGTCGAGGGCAGGTAGGTTGGGTCTCCGAACGGAGTATAACCAAGTGCACTGTCCACTAGCTGTGATGGTCGGTGAACCGACCTTCGACAAGCTCAGGACGTACGATTTTGGACCGTCAAGACCTGAGTTGTCGGTTCGCTACCTGACCTCTACCTCGGTGATGTAGGGGGCGAGGATGCTGGTGGACGACTTGACCATCATCTCGATCAGGTCGTGCGTGGGGACGCACTCGGGGCACTCTTCGTTGACGCCGGGGGTGTACTCGATGGTGAGCTTGCCGCCGCGAGCCTCGACGAACTGGACCGACCCGCCCTCTGAGGCGGCGATCACCTGGATGTTGTCGAGTACGCTCTGAAGTCCTGGGTCTACCTGTGTGGTCATTACAATGCGTCTCCTGATGTTGTGCGCGTATATCCTAGCACTTTTCTCCGACGTGAATGGCGACCGTGCCGAGGGCCAGTTTGACGCAGTTCGTGACACGGAGTCCGGCGTCGGTCATGGCTTCGGTGAGCTCCGTTGCTGACATGAATCCCTGGGCCGACTGTGGGAGGTACGTGTAGGCCTCCCGGTCTCCGGCGAGCAGCCCTCCGAGCAATGGGGTAGCGTACCTGAAGTGCAGGCGCGCCATCGCGCTGATGGGGTCTCTTCCGTCCTGCCGGACGATCTCAAGCGAGACGACCCTGCCGCCGGGGACGACGACGCGCGCCATCTCACGCAGCGCCTTGGGCACGTCGATGAAGTTGCGGATGCCAAACCCGACGGTCGCGCACATGAAGCTGTCGTCGGCTAAGGGCAGATCATGAGCGTCGCCCTCGGTGAATGAAACTGAGGAGCCGAGTCCCTGGCGTATCCCCTTCTGTACACCGATGGTCATCATGTCGCGCGTGAAGTCGAGTCCCACGACGGACGTGACCTCGGGGCGGCGAGCGAGATCGAAGGCGAAGTCGCCGGTGCCGGTCGCGACGTCCAGCGCCTTACCGGACAGACCCTCGACGGCCAGCGCGGTGGCCCTGCGTCGCCAGGCGTGGTGGCGCCCGCCGGACATGACCGAGTTGAGCAGGTCGTACCGCTGCGAGATGCGGGCGAACATCCCTGTGACGTATCGGGCGCGTTCGGGGCCGCGTAGCTGTGCCAACGTCCGCCTCTACCTTAGGCTCTTTATCGTAACCGGCAACTCGGGGAGCAGGTCGCTTGCGACCATACCGGTGTCTCCCAGTCGCTCTCGGACAGACTCTCCGGCCAAGCCGTGCAGGTACACGCCGAGGGACGCGGCAGTCTCCGGCTCCAGCCCCTGCGACATCAGCCCGGCAATCGCGCCGGCGAGAACGTCACCTGTGCCCGCGGTTGCGAGACCGGGATTGGAGAACGGTGCGATCTCAGCCGCGCCGTCACTGTGGGCAACGACGGTGTAAGCGCCCTTCAGGACGACCGTCTTGTTCCATTCTCGTGCGCCTGCGACCGCCAGTTCGAGACGGTCCGCGTCGCCATGGAGGTCCGAGCCTGCCACAAGGCGGGTCATCTCGCCGGGATGGGGCGTGAGGATAGCATTGGCGGGCCAGCGCTGGCGCCAATCCGGAATCCGGGCCAGTGTGTTGAGTCCGTCCGCATCGACTACCGTTGCCGGCAGGTCTGATCCGGACAGGAGCAGGCGCTCTACCATCGTGCGGGTCTCGTCTGCCTGGCCGAGGCCGCAGCCGATCAGAAGTGAGCTGTACGCGCTCACGGCCTCCAGGATCTCATCGGCGGCATCGGGGGACACAACACCCCTGCGGGACTCCGGTAGCGGCAGAAAGGTCGGTTCAATGGCTGCTGGAGCGACTGACGAGACCAGGCTGGCTGGAATCGCAATCGTGACCAGGCCCGCGCCGACTCGCGCGGCAGACGCTGCTGCAAGGTAGGCGGCCCCAAGGAATTGGCGCGACCCTGCGACGATCATCGTCCTGCCGAAGGTGCCCTTGTGGGAGTCTCCAGGACGCTCAGGGAGCGCGCTTCGTGCCCAGTCGGAGGTCAGCAGGCTGGTCTGCACGTCGTTGTCGAGGCCGGGTGGGATTCTGATGTCGGCCACTTCCAAACTTCCGGTAGAGTCCGCGCCCGGAAAGGTCATGTGGCCGCGTTTCGCGTAGCCCAGCGCAACCGTGACGTCGGGGGCGACACACGCAGGATCGACCTCAGCAGTATCGCAGTTCAGGCCGGTGGGGAGATCGAGCGCAAGAAGGTGGACCGGCCGAGAACCGCCCCTACGAGTGCCACTCAAGATGCCCAGAATGTCTTTGAACACACCCTCGATCGGTCTTGCCCTGCCGGTGCCCAGCATCGCGTCGATGACGAGGTGGGATGAGTCGAGAAGGCTCTTAAGACCACTGAGAGCAGGGTCGTCAGAAACGGTGACGATGTCCACGCCTTCTTGAAGGGCGTCTTCAAGCTTGGGGTCCGGGGTCCCTCGCTCGCGGCAGATGTACGCGGTTACTCTCGCGCCCCAGCGCCGGAGGTGGCGTGCGGCGACGAGGCCGTCGGCTCCGTTGTTGCCAGAGCCGACCAGCACAACGACGGGCACACCCTTAAGCGGCCCAACCATGCGCCGTGCTGTTCTGGCGACGGCGAGGCCCGCGTTCTCCATGAGGGTGTCCGTCGAGACCCCGGCCTGCTCAGACTGGTCCTCGATGGCCCGCATCTCTGCGGCGGTGACTACCTTCAAGCGGTCACACCCGCCCCACGAGCGACTTCAGAAGCTCCCGCGTTCGAGCGACGGAGGCGTCCTCGTCATCGCCGACCGGGAAGATGGATGCCAGGAACTCGGTCGCGCCGGCGGACGAGAGCGCCCTGAGCCGGGCTTCGACCTCGGCCTCGTCGCCTATGATGGCGGCCTCAGCGGGGCTTTCGACGCCCTCGATGTCCAGCATCCTGCGATAGCTTGGCAGGGTGCCATAGCGCTGGAAGTGGCCTGCGGCCGCCTCGAATCCCGCCTGGCTATCGTCGGTGACGGCGATGGGGAGTCCAACGCACACACGAGGGGCAGGTCGTCCTGCGTCCTCTGCGGCGGAGCTGATCCTGGGAACGATGTGG
This sequence comes from Dehalococcoidia bacterium, assembly GCA_965232905.1. GTDB lineage: Bacteria > Chloroflexota > Dehalococcoidia > Lucifugimonadales > UBA1123 > VXRN01. Next base: position 2,883,336 of record OZ247432.1, on the reverse strand, counting down.
GTGTCGAGTGTACGCGGTCCGACCATCCACGTTATGGTGCCGTCGGCACGCGAGCCTGCCATGCGCAGCATACGGGGCGCGAGCGCGGCTACGCACACCGAAGGCGGAGTATCGGTCATCCTCGCAATCTCGCCGGACGCACTGTAGTGCTCGCCATGGAAGTCCACGCTGCCCGTGGACAGGAGCGACTGGAGAATGGTCAGGTACTCGTCCATGTGCCCGGCGGGGGCGTGGAATGACATGCCCCAGCGGTCCTCGACGACAGGCCTGTGCGAGAGTCCGATTCCCAGGAGGAGCCGACCGCTGGTGGCGGCCTGAGTCGTGAGCGCCTGCTGAGCGAGTGCCATCGGGTGTCGGGGGTAGGTCGGCACGACGGCGGTGCCCATCTCTATGGTCTGCGTAACGCCTCCGGAGAGTGCGAGCAGGGTCAGCGCGTCGATACCGGCGACCTGTGCCGTCCAGAAGCTTTCGAATCCGTCGGCCTCGGCCTCAGCGGACTGCTGCACCTGCCCCTGAAGGGTGGTGGCGGCGCCCATTGTTCCAATGAAGAGTCCTATTCTCATGCTCAGCCCCTTGATTCCTGTTCAGCCACCCATTGCCTGGCAGCGGCACGTGCGGCGTTTCGATTCGGCGCGTTCATCCCCCGGCTTCTGAGGTCGACGGCCGACTCAACGCTGGCTGCAGCCGTCGTGCCCGCTCCTTCGAGTCTTGCCCTGAAGCCCGCTATGTCCTTGGCAAACGCGGCGCGCCAGCCCTCGGTGCGATCGAACACGGGGTGGGTCTCTAGCACACCGACCTCGTTGAAGCGGTCCATGAACTGGATGTCAGCGAGGGTCTCTCCCTCCCAGATGTACACTCGCTTGTCGTTGCCGAGATTGTACGCGCCGATCAGATTGATACTTGGGGGCGGGTCGCCCTGCCAGATCGTGGCCCACAGCTCGGGGTCTCTGGTCCTGTCCGATGTGAGTATGGATACGTAAAGCACTGCTCTTCTTCCTATGGGTGAACTATCTTCGGTGCAGAATGTTGCCTTTTTCGCTATCCCCTACCACTGAGGCGACGGCGAACTCCCGTGAGTGGCTGAGTGAGAGCGCGATGTCGGTCAGTCCCAGCCTGTCGGCCCTGGCCTGTGCGGTGCCGTGCAGCTCGATCCTCGGGGCCTGTCCGCGACCTCGAACCACTTCTATGTCACGCCAACTGATGCCGCGCACGCCGGTCCCGAGTGCCTTCATGGTCGCCTCCTTGGCGGCGAACCGGCTTGCGAGCTGCGGCGCGCGTCCCCGACAGTAGGCGATCTCGCGGTCAGTGTAGATGCGGCGCAGGAATCGCTCTCCGTACTGCTCGAAGACGCGCTTGATCCTGGGGATTTCGATTATGTCTACGCCGGTAATCAGCAATGTTTGATCTCGAAGTCTTTAAGCTGATGTTTTGGCAAGTCAGTGGGCTGAGATTTCCCCCTCACCCCAACCCTCTCCCTCAGGGAGAGGGGGTCTGTCGGCTGGTGTTTGCGCTTGTATGCACACCCTTGCCTGTCCCTGTCAGCCCTGGGGGAAGGGGACAACATTCATTTCCGAAATGACTCAGCTTCTGTTTAACCCTGTCATTATACCCAGCATTGGGTTGCGCCGTTATAATTGGGGGGCCTGCCCCGTATCGTGGTACGGGGTGACGTAGTGAAGGGAGAGCCGCCCGATGACCGCGAGTGTGATCAGTGGAACGCGTCTGGCCGAGGAGATACGCGCCGAGGTCGCCGAGGGTGTCGAGGAGATGCGCACCAAGCATGACGTAGTCCCCGGGCTTGCGGTGGTGCTTGTGGGGGATGATCCCGCTTCGGCCGTTTACGTACGGAACAAGGGACTCGCGGCAGAGGCTGCGGGCATGTTCTCCGAATCGGTAATGCTGCCTGCGACGACGTCCATGGACGAGGTGCTGAGCGAGGTGCGGCGGATTAACGAGGACAGCCGGATTCACGGGCTGCTGGTACAGCTACCCCTGCCCGACCATCTCGACGAGAACACGGTGATGGAGGCCATATCACCAGAGAAGGATGTTGACGGGCTTCATCCGTTCAACATGGGGCTGCTCGCGGCAGGGAGGCCGAGGTTCGTACCGGCGACTCCTGCGGGAATACAGCAGATGATCGTGCGCACCGGAATCGGCACCGAGGGCAAGCACGTCGTGATCCTGGGCAGGTCGAACATCGTTGGGAAGCCTATCGCGAACCTGCTGATGCAGCGGGCCAGCGACGCGAACTCGACCGTCACTGTATGCCACACGCGAACGCGAGACCTAGAGAACCTCACGCGCCAGGCAGACATCATCGTTGCGGCTATCGGCCAGCCCAGATACCTGACGGCGGACATGGTCAGCGACGGGGTAGCCGTGATCGACGTCGGCATCAACCGGATCGACGCTCCAGAGCGGAGGCGAGGCTACCGGCTCGTCGGAGACGTGGACTACGACGCGGTCAAGGAGAAGGCGTCGGCGATCACGCCGGTGCCCGGCGGCGTGGGTCCCATGACCATCGCGATGCTGCTGAACAATACGCTGAAGTCGGCGCGGTTCTTCTTGCACCCTGATTTGAGGAGTGAGTGAAGAGAAGTGAGGAGTGAGAACCACCCACTTCCATCCCGTACCTGGACTTCGCGACTGTCGTGAGCGCGGCACAGAGACAGTCCAGGACGGCGGCGAGCCCGTTCACCATTCGTCCCATGGAGGAGCGTGACCTGGGTCAGGCCGCTGAGGTCGAGAAGGACGCTTTTCCGACACTCTTCCCGCCCACTTCTTTCAGGCGCGAGCTGCGAAACAGGCTTGCGAAGTATCTTGTGCTGTCACGCAGGGGAGAGAGCCGAGGGGACGAGGCAAATCTGCCCCCGCTTCCAGATGCTACCGGCGAAGCGAGCAGCGGCCCGCTCATCAACCGGCTGGTGACCGGCGCCCGGCAGATGTGGACGGGGCGCAACCCGTCGTGGCAGCCCGGAGAAGACCTTATAGCCGGGTTCGTAGGCCTGTGGTACATGGTTGACGAGGCGCACATCGTTTCCATAGGAGTCAGGAGCGAATATCGCGGCTTCGGGCTGGGTGAGCTGCTGCTGATCTCGGCGATCGAGCAGGCGATCGAGATGGACTCGCGAGTTGTGACGCTGGAGGTACGGGTGTCCAACTACGTCGCCCAGAACCTCTACAAGAAGTACAAGTTCACGGAGCGGGGCACGCGCAAGGGCTACTACTCCGACAACCGTGAAGACGCCCTGATCATGACCACCGAGCCGATCAGGAACGACTCGTACCGGGAAGAGCTGAAAGACCTGGTGGCTTCCCACGAAGAGCGCTGGGGGCCGTCGCCGCGCCATATCGGATGAACACATTCACTACCCGAACCGCGCGGGGCTCTGCCAGCATCTAAAGTCGTACAGAGCCTGAACGAGAAGGGAGTGAAGAGAGATCCGCACTTCTCCTCCCACAGCTTTTTCCCATGAATCGGGGGGTTTCTCAATATGCCCAGACTATGGATAACTACGCTGGCGGCTGCCAGCCTGATAGCCCTGGCGGTCGCCTGTTCAAGCAGCGAGGATGTGACACCGCTGCAAGCGGAGCCGACGTCGGCGCCAGCAGTGAGCGCGCAGGCCCAGCCGACGGAGCCTCCACCTACGACTGCTCCCGCACCCACATCTGCGCCGAGTCCGGCGGCGGTGTCAACATCGACATCGGTCCCCGCTACGGTGGCGCCGACATCGACGTCTGCGCCAGCGCCAACCGCCGCGCCGCAGAGCGTGGCGACGTCGGATGCGTCGGCTCCGGCAACCGTCACATCAGAGGACGAGGAGCGCGACCTGGAGATCGTGACTCTGCTGCCCTTCGATGCGATTCCGGCGATACTGGAACCGGAGTTCGTCAGCGCCGAGGTTGCGAGCGAGGACCTTGAAGACCACAACCTGGTGCTCGGCCTCTCGATCAACGGCGACCACCGGGCGTACTCGATCCCGACCCTCAGCGCACACGAGATAGTCAATGACACCGTCGGGGGTAAACCGGTCGCGGTGACGTGGTGACCGCTCTGCTTCTCGGCTATCGTGTATAGCCGTACCATCGGGGACGAAGAGTACACCTTCGGAGTATCCGGAAAGCTGATCATGAACGCGCTGGTGATGTACGACCACCAGACTCGCACCCTCTGGAGCCAGTTCCTCAGAGAGGGCGTCGAGGGCGAGCTGAAGGGCGTGGAGCTGGACGTCGTACCAGTCACCCAGACCACCTGGGCGACCTGGAAGGAGCTCCATCCTGATACCAAGGTCATGTCCACAGGCGGCCTGGGCAGCTATGACAACTACAACGGCTACTACATGAGCAACAGGAAGGGCGTGATCGGACAGGCATTCGAGGACGACAGGCTTACCGACAAGCAGCTAGTCGTAGGCGTGGACTTCAACGGCGTCACAAAGGCCTATCCGACGGCGACCCTGCTGAATACTCCAGTTGTGAACGATGACGTAGGCGGACAGCCCGCGCTGGTGTACATGGACGGTCCGACCGGAACGGCGCTGGTCTTTGATCGCACCGTAGACGGCCGTACACTGACATTCTCGATCGACGGAGAGAAGAACGGAATTCTGACAAAGCTCGTGGACGAAGAGACGGGAACCAAGTGGTCGGCGTTCAGCGGGCTGGCCGTAGAGGGCGAGCTGTCAGGCGCGAGGCTTGAGCGTCTTCCATCGCACCTGTCTTTCTGGTTCGCGTGGACGGACTGGTACCGCGACACGGAGCTGTACACGGGTTGACACCATTTCTCCGGGCCTCTTAGACTCCGAGCGCAAGGCCAACCAAGACTCTCTAACAGGGGCAGGTTTGTAACCTGCCCCTACCTGACAGGCTAACTTACGACTTGGAGTCCAATTATGTCCGAAGACGCATCCGGCAGACCAAACATCATCGTCATCCTGGTCGACGACATGGGGTACTCGGACATCGGATGCTTCGGGTCCGAGATACGGACTCCCAACCTGGACTCGCTTGCGGAAGGCGGTCTGCGGTTCTCGCAGATGTACAACGCCGCGCGCTGCTGCCCTTCCAGAGCCGCGCTACTGACAGGACTCAACCCGCACCAGGCCGGCATCGGGCACATGGTGGCGAACCTCGGGGTGCCCGAGTACCAGGGGTACCTGAAGGAGAACACGGTCACTATCGCAGAGGCGCTCAAGGCCGACGGCTACTCCACCTTCATGGCCGGCAAGTGGCACGTGGGCGGCGACTACAACCTGGCCAACCCGGACTCGTGGACACCATCCGCTCCCGGGTTCCCGACTCCGACACAGCGCGGCTTCGACCGATACTTCGGCATCCTCACCGGCGCGGGGAACTTCTACTTTCCCAAGACGCTGATGGACCAGGACACGCTAGTGCCGCTGTCCGAGCTCGACGACTTCTACCTCACCGACGCGATCAGCGACAACGCGGTTGGCATGATTGGCGAGGCGGTCGCGCAGGACAGCCCGTTCTTCATGTACGTCGCGTACACCGCTCCTCACTGGCCGCTGCACGCGCTCGAAGAAGACGTAGCGCGCTACGAGGGTCAGTATCGAGGCGGCTGGGAAGAGCTGCGCACCAGCCGGCATGAGACGCTGAAGAGCGAAGGTGTGCTGGACGAGAAGTGGGAGATCAGCCCGAGAGACGCGGACAGCCCTCCCTGGGACGACGTTGCAGACCCGGACTGGCAGGACATCCGCATGGCGGTGTACGCCGCGCAGGTCGACCGCGTCGATCAGGGTGTTGGCCGGATACTTTCGGCGCTGCGGTCGGCGGGAGTCGACGACAATACGCTCATCATGTTCCTGTCCGACAACGGCGGCTGTGCAGAGTTCCTTGCCGAGGACGCCAGCCTGCCCCAGCCTTCGAGGTACAGCGGGACCAACCCTGACGGCACACCGGTCGTCGTCGGCAACGTCCCTGGACTCCGGCCCGGTGGCGCAGAGACCTTCATGAGCTACGACCTGCCGTGGGCGAACGCCTCCAACACGCCGTTCCGACGGTTCAAGCGTTGGACCCATGAGGGTGGGATATCCACACCCTTCATCCTGAGCTGGCCAGACAGGATAGGCGAGCCCGGCATCGTACACGCACCCATTCACCTCATCGACATTATGCCGACGTGCCTGGAGGCCGCCGGGGCGAGCCACCCGACCGAGCGCGCGGGACAGCAGACCATCCCGCTGGAAGGCGAGAGCATGCTGCCCGCCATCGAGCGCAGGGACTGGGAGCGCGAGCGTCCTATTGTGTGGGAGCATGAGGGGAGCAGGGCGGTGAGACAGGGCCAGTGGAAGCTGGTGTCTGCCATCGGCGGCGGCTGGGAACTGTACAACATGGAACGCGACCGCACCGAGCTTGACGACCTGTACACTGGAAACAGGCCGAAGGCGCAGGAGCTTGAGAGGGTTTACGAAGAGTGGGCAGAGCGATGCGGAGTGCTCCCGTGGCCGGTCATAAATCCAGGCTGGAACCCCTCGATGAGGTCCGGCAGCGCCCACATGTCAGGTTGAAGTCCTACAGAAGAGGCATCCAATGATAGTTGCCAGAGTGGTCAACAAGATCGCGGTCGTCGAGATTCACGGCGGCATCGGCGGGAAGATCAAGTCCACGGACATGGAGAAGCTGGCCAACCGCATCCTCGAGGACAAGCGGATGCGCGCCATCGTACTCGATATCGACTCCCCGGGTGGAGACGCGGCGGCATCGGACTACATCTACCGCGCTCTCAAGAGGATCGCCCGCCGGAGGCCGCTGGTCGCGAACATACGCGGGATTGGCGCTTCGGGCGGCTACATGATCGCCTGCGCGGCACACCAGATCGTGGCTGCGCCAGGATCGCTCGTCGGTTCGATCGGGGTGATCTCGGTAAGGCCCGCGCTGCAGGAGCTGCTGGAACGTGCCGGGATCGGAGTCAACGTCAACAAGAGCGGCGAGTTCAAGGACATGGGCGCGCCGTGGCGGGAGACGACCCCTGAGGAAGAGGCGAAGCTGCAGGAGCTCATAGACGACATGTACAGCTCGTTCGTGAGCATCGTCTCAGAGAGCCGCAACATCGAAGAGGAGCGCGTGCGGGAGATCGCGACCGGCGAGGTGTACCTTGCAACGCGAGCCGCAGAGCTTGGGCTGGTGGACGAGGTCGGCGACCTCGACCGCGCAGTCGATATGGCTGCCAGGGCCGCTGGAATCTCCAAGCGAACCGTGTATATGAGGCCGCAGCGCAACTTCATGGAGCGACTGCTCGGCCCTGTGACGGACAGCCTTGTCGGGTCCATTGCCGCAGACGTGGAACGACGGCTGTGGCAGGGCCGCCACGGCATGTAGTCGTATATGCACTACCGCACTCTCGGCAGGACGGGGCTCAGGGTCTCTCTCCTCAGCCAGGGCACCGGTGGCCCAAGCCAGTTCGGACAGCACCGGGGCGCGACCCAGGCTGAGCAGGACAGGCTCATCCACAAGTGCTTTGATCTCGGAATCAACCTGTTCGACACGCACGAGGGGTACGGAGACAGCGAAGAGATCCTGGGACGTTCCCTGAGCGGTATTCCCAGAGACCGCTACGTGCTGGTCACCAAGTGGACGTACCCCAGGGACGGAGACCCGACGGCAGACCCGGAAGACCTCGCGCGATCTGTCGAGAACAGCCTGCGCAGGCTCAACACCGACCACATAGACGTGATGATGCTGCACGGCCTTCTTGCCGAGCACCACGACATGGCCGTCGAGAAGTACGGGCCCGTGTTCGACAGGCTGCGTGAGCAGGGCAAGATCGGGCACCGGGGCTTCAGCCTGAGATACATCGTCGACCCGGACCAGAGTGGTGCGCTTGCCGGACTGACCCGCGCGCCCGAAGTCTGGGACGTGGTTATGCTGAAGTTCGGCATCCTGAACCAGTGGATGGCGCGGGAGGTGCTGCCGCTCGCGCTCGCTCACAACGTGGGGATACTGAACATGGCCGCCGTCAGGATCAGGCTGCCAAAGCCCGATCTGCTGGAAGAGACCATCGCAGAGTGGAAGACACGAGGGCTGCTGTCGCGCGACTCGATCCCGGACAGGGACCCGCTCGGGTGGCTCGTGCACGACGACGTGGAATCGGTGATCAGCGCGGCTTACAAGTTCGCCGCAGACCATCCGGCCATAGCGAGCGTGATCACGGGCACGTCGAACCTGCGGCACATGGAATCCAACGTAAGGGCGATGGAGCGTCCGTACCTCCGGGAGGCTGACCGTGTCCGGCTGGAGCGCATCTTCGGGCACATCAAGGAGTACGCGTAAACAGTCGCCAGAGTTTCTTACAAAATTGAGAAATTTCTGACCTAAAATAGAGAAGTCTGAATCATGAAAGTGTTAAAATAGGAATCGGCGAGAGGCCGTAACGCGACTACAAGGATCGCGCTCTACGCCCCGCCTCGTTTGATCGAATCTGGTTGAACTTTTGCGTGGAGCGCTAATTCCTTGGAAGCACGAGAATTGTCTCATTCTCGCAGTCTTGCTGGCTGCGATTCTATTGATGCACAGGTAGTACCAACCGGTACAGAAACGCCTGCCGACTCCCCCGACGTGAAGAGTCTCGTGCCGACGCCTGACGTCGGCGGCACCGAGAGCGACGTCGCCGCAATGCCGTCGGTGGATGTCGGCACCGAAACGCCTACGGCCACAGCCGACGTGAAGAGCCTCATTCCCGAGGACTCACCGGCGGCCGAGCTTACCGGCGCTATCGAGACGCCCTCCCGGCGCAGGTTCCGGCCGCACATCCGGCGTCCACACATCAAGCCCGTACACATGCCCGTGCGGGTGCGTACTTTCGACTCCCTGCGCTACCGGAGCTACGTGTTCATCTGGCTGGCGACCGTATTCTCGTCTGCCGGGTTCTGGCTGCAGCAGATCGTCGTCGGGTGGCTGACGTACGAGGTCACCGCTTCAGCGTTCTGGACGAGCCTTGCGCTGGGTCTGGACGCGCTCCCAATCCTGCTGGTCGGGCCCTTAGGCGGTGTGCTCGTGGACAGCTTCGATCGTAAGAAGCTGCTCGCGTTCGTATATGGCTACCAGGCCGTAGTGACTACAGTCTTCGCGATTGTCGCCATCACCGGGAACCTCGAAGCGTGGCACATCTTCGCCTTCATATTCTTTATGGGGTTATCGTGGGTCATCAGCGACCCCGCGCGAATGTCGCTCATCCCCAACATCGTTCCGAAAGAGAACCTCGTCAACGCCTTCGCGCTGAACTCGATGGCGTTCTCGATAACGCGGCTGGGGATACCGGCACTTGGCGGCGTATTGATAGTAGTCATTGGGACCGGACCGACCCTGCTGCTCGAAGCCGCCCTGCAAGTGTGCGCGCTCTGCACTGCACTCTTCCTGCAGGTGCAAAAGAGGGACAGGCCCGCCCTGAGGCTGCCGACCGTGTTCTCGGATCTGCGCGAGGGTGCCCAGTACGTTCTCGGCCAGCCGTTGCTGATCGGGCTGTTCACCCTGACGGCCATGCCCGCGCTCCTCATAATGCCCTCGATACAGGGTCTGATGCCCGTGTATGCCGCCGAGGTGTTCAACGTGGACGCCAAGGGGCTGGGGCTGCTGCTGTCGGCTGTCGGGGCCGGTTCGACTATTGGCACGTTCGTACTTGCGTCCATGGGTGAGATAAAGGCGAAGAACATCGTGCTGCTGGGATCGGCTCTAGCACTGGCACTGACGACGGCGCTGTTCTCCATCAACGCCTTCTTCCCGACTGCCTATCTGAACCTGATGGTTATCAGCGCGGCTATGATGACGCTGTTCTCAGTCAGCAGCGCCACCGTCCAGAGCACGGTGCCCGACCAGTACAGGGGGCGGGTCTCAGGCCTGTACATGCTGGCCTGGGGGCTGTTCCCGTTTGGGAGTGTCGGAGCGGGGTACCTGGCCGAACGTCTGGGGGCGCCTCACGCCACGCAGATCGCGGCTGGAACGATGCTTGTGCTGTTCGCGCTGGCGGTGTGGAGGATCAGGTCCTTGAGGCAGATCAAGTAGACGCAGTTGCGGCTGATAAGGGTAGGTATTTCCAGGTTTTCACCCTCACCCCAGCCCTCTCCCTGAGGGAGAGGGGGCCTGTTGGCTGGAGTCTATCCCTGGCTGTTCAAGAATACTCACCCTTGTAAGGGGGGGACTCGGCTCTTTTGGCTTCCTGCCAGAGGTCTTCTTTCGCGTCGAGAGACAGCGACTCGAATTCGAGGCCGTGGGCGCGGGCGAGGCGCTCCATGGTCGTGAACCTGGAGTAGAACCTGCGGTTGGACTTTCGGAGCGCTGTCTCGGCTTCGATTCCCATCCAGCGGCTGGCGTTGACCACTGAGAACAGGATGTCACCAAGTTCCATCTCGCGGGCGTCGTCACTCTCGACCTCTTCCAGTTCGCGAAGCTCCTCCGCGACCTTTTCCAGTACTCCGGCGTAGTCGTCCCAGTCGAAGCCCATGCGCGCCGCGCGTCCCTGTACCGCCTGGGCGTAGCCCATCGCGGGCATCGCCTTGGGAACGCCATCCAGGATCGACCTGCCGGTGCCCGCCATCTCCTGGCGCTTGATCTGGTCCCATCGAGGTACGGCCTCTTCGGCGTCCTCCATCACAACGTCGCCGAAGACGTGGGGATGACGCCGGACCAGCTTCTCGATTACCTGCCGGAAGACGTCGGAGCCGCTGAAGTCGCCCTGCTCCTCGGCTATCTGGATCTGGGACGCGCCGTGGAAGAGAACATCGCCGAGCTCCTCGGCAATCTTCTCCACGTCGCCCTCTTCGATTGCCTCCACGAGCTCGTAGCACTCCTCCAAGAAGAGGTGCTTGAGAGAGTCGGCTGACTGCTCCCTGTCCCAAGGGCAGCCACCCGGTGAGCGCAGCATCGCGACGAGCTGCTGGATCCCCTCGAAACTGCTCGGGAAACTACTGTCTGTCACTGTCTTTCACCTCTTTGGGGGCTTTGCACACCCCATGTCCCTCTGAGTGGCGTGAAAGGGGTCAGATTTCGGGATACGGAACACGACTTATGTCTCTCGTGACTCCGGCTTTCGCTGTAATGACTAAGCTATGCAGGTGTTCCACCTATCTGTTGACACCCTTAGAACTCGTACTTAAGATGCTACCGCATGACGCCCCGGATTGACATTGCGCCGACGGCCAAAGTTGTAATCGCTGTACTGTTCGTCGCAATGGTGCCGATCTTCCTCATAGCGTTCAACGTCCGCTGGGTCATCAACTTCCCGCCGCTCTACTCCTACGGTTTCGACAGGTACGACATCGTGCGCTACACCGGAATCGAGCGGGATGAGCTGATCTCGGCGGGAAAGCAGATCAGGGACTACTTCAACAACGATGCCGAGTTACTTGAGATACGCGTGGTCGTTGGCGGAATCCTCGTCATGAACCTCTACAACGAACGCGAAGTGCTGCACATGCGTGACGTGAAGGGTCTCGTGAAGGGCGTGTACCGGGTGTCGGAGATCACAGCCCTGTTCATGGCGCTGGTGATCGTTGGGGGTTTCGTAAACTGGGGGCGTGCCTTTGTACCGAAGCTGGGATCGATGATGCGTTGGGGCGGCGGAGTGACGCTGGGACTGGTGGTGCTAGTCGGACTCGGGTCTCTGGTTGGATTCGACAGGCTTTTCCTGGCGTTTCACCTGATCAGCTTCAGCAACGACCTGTGGCAGCTCGATCCCAGGCGCGACTACCTGATAGCCATGTTCCCGCAGGGGTTCTTCTTCGATGCCACCATGCTCATCACGCTGGCCGTGGTCGTGGAGGCGGCGATACTGGTCATCGTGCCGAGATTCATGTCGAAAGCACCCGAGACTGAGCGGAACGTGGAGAAATCAGACCTGGTGGGGGAAGCACATGCCGGTTAACGGATTGGATGTCAAATTCAGGAGACCGCTCGCCGACGGGAGATCGTGGGGTGACGTCGGACCATACGAGGAGATACGGGGTACGCTGCGGTTCTCCGTCGATCCAAACAACGAGGCGAACGCACGCATCACGGACGTTGGACGCGCGGGCAGAGACGAGGCCGACAGGGTTGGCTTCTCTTCAGACGTATCGATCATACTGCCCGCCGACCGCAGCCGGGGCAGCGGACGGTTGATGCTGGACGTGGTCAATCGCGGCAACAGGGTCGCGCTACCCAACTTCAACAGCGCTGATCGTTTGGCCATAGATGCAAACGTAAGCGACGACGCCGATATCAGCCTGGGCAACGGCTTCCTGATGGAGCGCGGCTACACGGTGGTCGCCTGCGGCTGGCAGGGTGACACACCCGCATATCCCGCGCTGATCACCATGGACGGTCCCGACGCCGAGAACGAAAGCGGCGGCCCAATGGTCGGCAAGGTGTACACACAGGTCCAAAGCGTCGAGGACACGCACAACTTCCTGCTGTCCGACAAGGGGCACAGGGCGTACCCGGCGTACGACATGGACGAGGCGGACGCCCGACTGGAAGTGCGCGACATGCCCGACGGTCCGTCGAGGCTGGTGCCGCGCTCGTTCTGGCGGTTCGGCAGGATCGAGGACGACGGCACATACGTCGCCGATCCAAACTACATCTGCGCCGAGGGCAAGTTCGAGAAGGGCCGGCTCTACCAGATCGTGTACACGACGGTGGGGGCGCCGGTGCTGGGCCTGAGCTTTGCGGCGCTGCGTGACTGTGTCTCGTGGTTCAAGTACGGGTCGCAGGAGTCGGAGTCGCCGATAGACACCAGGTACGCTTACGCCTATGGGCGGTCGCAGACAGGACGCTACCTGCGTACATACATCTACAACGACTTCAACCGTGACGAGCAGGGACGCGAGGCGCTGGACGGCATCATCGCGAACGTCGCGGGAGGAATGAGGGGCGAGTTCAACCAGCGGTTCGGTCAGAACTCGAAGGACCGCAACAACATGCTCACCCAGCTCTTCCCGTTCTCAAGCGTAGAGCAGACGGACCCCGAGACGGGGGCGACCGACTCGCTTCACCGAAGGCTCGATGCGCGAGACAGTCCATTGCGCGTCTTCTACACGAACACGTCCGCCGAGTATCACCGGGGCGACGCGTCGCTCATCCACACCGACCCAGACGGCACGAGGGACGTCGATCCCGGCCCGAAGGTCCGCGTGTACCACTTCACCGGGACCGAACACGGCACCGGCACGTGGCCGCCAACCGACACCTCAGACGCCGGAGAGGGGGTGAGCCGCACACAGAACCTGCGGAGTGTCATCGACTACACGCCGCTGCTGCGGGCCTGCCTGGAGAACCTGGACCGTTGGGTCGCAGAGGGCGTGGAGCCGCCGGAGAGCAGACATCCCCGTGTAGACGATGGCACGGCAGTACCGCCGGCAAAGCTCAGGGGAGTCATGGACGCGATACCGGAGTCGAACTACCCGACAAGGCATCCACTCCCCCACAGGCGGGAATACCAACTGAAGGCTGACGTGGAGCAGGTTACGAAGATGCCGCCTGCCGTCGGCAAGGTGTACGGATCGCTGGTCTCGGACGTGGATGCAGATGGGAATGAGGTTGCGGGAATAGCGATGCCGGAGGTGACCGTTCCTCTGGCGGCCCACACGGGCTGGAACCTGCGTCACCCGGACATTGGCGGTGAGACACAGCCACTGATGTTCGCAGGCGGGATGATTCCGTTACCGAGGACCGAAACCGAACGAGCCAAGACCGGCGATCCAAGGCCGTCAATTGGTTCACGATACGGTTCGAAGGATGCATACCTGGCGCTTGTGCGCGAGGCCGCTCAGAAACTAGTGACGGAACGGCATCTGTTGGAGCAGGACATTGAAAGGTGCCTGGTACAGGCCGCGAAGTTCTGGGACTGGTCCTCCTGATTGGGACAAGTCTTTACCATAGACTAGTCATTACCTTAGAATACATCGGCCTATATGACCGAAGCCGCTCACAAAGCTAAAGGAAGGAAAAGAAAGAACACCGATGGCCACTTGGACACCTGACCCGACCTTCTATCCGTCGCCCAAGATGGCGATGGATGCCCCGCAAGAAGAGCTAGCTTACGTAGCGATCGTCAACCCGAAAGACGACGGAAAACCGGACGCGCTTGGCGTCCTGGATGTCAATCCATCATCCCCCACTTACCAACAGGTAGTCGGTCGAATGGACATGCCCACCTCAGGGGACGAGCTGCACCACTTCGGCTGGAACGCCTGCAGCGCATCGCTGTGCCCGAATATGCCTCATCCGCACGTTGAGCGCCGATACCTGCTGCTCGGCGGACTGAGGTCATCGAACATCTTCATCGTTGATACCAAGGACGATCCCAGGAACCCGAAGATCGCGAAGGTCATCAAGGCGGAAGACTTCCAGAAGAAGACCGGATACAGCCGGCCTCACACCGTCCACTGCGGACCGGACGCGATCTATATGAACGCATTGGGCGCTCCGGACGGCGAAGGCCCGGGCGGGATATTCATGCTCGACCATGAGACCTTCGAGGTAAAGGGCAAGTGGGAAGCCGACAGAGGCCCACAGGTGCTGTCCTACGACTTCTGGTGGCACCTCAACCACGACACCATGATCACGAGCGAGTGGGGAACGCCCAAGATGGTAGAGTCGGGAATCGTTCCCGAGCTGCTTCTTGACGGCCAGTACGGGCACCAGCTACACGTCTGGGACCTCAGGACCCGTAAGCACAAGCAGGTCATCGAACTCGGAGAGCAGCACCAGATGGCGCTGGAGCTCAGGCCCGCGCACGACCCTCGCAAGGCGTACGGCTTCGTCGGAGTCGTGACCAGCCTTGAGGACCTGTCTGGCTCGGTCTTCCTGTGGCACCAGGACGGCGACGAGTGGGCGGCCACAAAGGTCATCGAAGTGCCTGCAGAGCCTGCCGACCCGGAGCTTCTGCCTCCGCTGCTGCAGGGCTTTGGCGCGGTGCCTCCTGTGATTACCGACATCAACCTCAGCCTGGACGACAAGTTCCTGTACGTGTCGTGCTGGGGCACAGGTGAGTTCAGGCAGTACGATGTGTCTGACCCCTTCAACCCCAAGCTCACCGGCTCAGTCCACATGGGCGGAATCGTCAGGAAGGAGCCCCATCCGAACGGCACGCCACTGAACGGCGGCCCGCAGATGGTCGAGGTCAGCCGCGACGGACGCAGGATCTACCTGACCAACTCCCTGTACGTCGCGTGGGACGAGCAGCTATACCCAGAGGGAATCCGGGGCTGGACGACGAAGATCAACGCATCGCCTGACGGCGGTATGGAGGTCGATCCGGATTTCTTCATGGACTTCGGCGATGAGCGTCCACACCAGATCAGGCTGGAAGGCGGAGATTCCTCTTCCGACTCGTTCTGCTACCCGGACTAGCATGTCTGGGTGACCGGGAAGCGCGGCGGTGGAAATAGCTGAGTTCTGGCCCTGGCTGGCACTGGCAGCCTTGGGCGCGTATCACGGGGTCAACCCCGCGATGGGCTGGCTATTCGCCGTCGCACTCGGTCTGCAGGAGCAGAGCAGGCCGGCGGTTCTGCGCGCGTTTGCGCCGATAGTGCTGGGACATGCCGTTTCGGTCGCGATCGTCGTCACGGTCGTGTCGGCGAGCCGGACCATCATCCCAATCGACATCCTGAAATGGCTCGGCGCGGGCTTGCTGATTGCCTATGGCTTGTACAAGCTGTGGAAGAATTCACACCCGCGCTGGGTCGGGATGCGAGTGGGTTTCAAAGACCTGACGTCGTGGTCGTTCCTGATGGCGTCGGCGCACGGCGCGGGCCTGATGCTCGTGCCGGTGCTGTTCAACCTGCCTGGCTACGGGCCGTCTGCTGCACAGGCAATCGACGCGCGTGAGCTCCCGCACTCCGAGTACATGCTGCTGGGAGCGTCGCCGTCCATATCGACCGCTATCTCTCAGGTGACGGCGATTGGGGTGCACACTGTAGCGATGTTTGCGGTGATGGCGGTCGTCGCAATCGTGGTGTACGAGAAGGTCGGGCTCGCACTGCTCCGAAAGTCATGGTTCAACATGGACCGCCTGTGGGCGGGGGCGCTGATCGTAGCCGGGGTGATGACGCTGGTGGTGGTGTAGGCGGGGCTTCACCCAAACGGCAGGAGCCTTCTCCAACCGACAGTGTGTGACAGATTGTACCCCAAGTGTCCATCAAGGGACTCAGGTATTTACATCTGGATCTTTTTTTCGCCGGAGAGGTAGGCTTGGGGCTCTTTCTGGAAGGCGCGGTTGCAGCCTGGGCCGCAGAAGAAGTAGGTCTCGCCGTTGTGGTCGTAGCTGCCACCGGAGGGCTTGCGTACGTCGACCTGCATGTCGCAGACGGGATCAGTGGCGCGGTCGGAGCCGCCTCTGTTGAACAGCGGAATTCTCATCTGGGTGTCTCTCCTTTGAAGTGAATCGAAGACGACTGAGCGCGGTCAGGAACTCGGTTTGAATCTCTTTAGACGCAGCGAGTTGGATACGACGGTTACGGAGCTGAGGGCCATTGCGCCGGCGGCCAGGATCGGGTTGAGAAAACCGTGGTCTCCGAGTATCGGACGGAGCGCGTCGGGCACTCCTGAGCCCGCGAAGAAAGGATACAGCACTCCGGCGGCGATCGGGATGAGCGCGACGTTGTAGGCGAACGCCCAGAACAGGTTCTGCCTAATCACGCGCATGGTGGCGCGGCTGAGGTCTATCGCGGCCGGCACGCCGAGGAGGTCATCACCCACAAGCGTTATGTCCGCGGCCTCTATTGCAACGTCGGTGCCAGTGCCTATTGCTATGCCGATGTCCGCCTGGGCGAGCGCGGGCGCGTCGTTGATGCCGTCGCCGACCATCGCGACAGTCTTGCCATCGGCCATGATCTCCTGGACCCGCTCGGCCTTGTCTGAGGGCAGCACCTCGGCGATCACCCTGTCGATTCCGACCGCAGATGCGACCGCGCCGGCGGTGCGTGCGTTGTCGCCGGTCAGCATCACGACCTCGATGCCCCTGTCACGCAAGACAGCGACAGCGGCCGCGGACTCGGGCTTCAGTGCGTCCTCGATGCCGATGACTCCCTCGACGGTGCCGTTTAGACCGACAAACACCGGGGTACTGCCGCGCGCTGCAAGATCAGTGGCGACCTCATCCATGTCATCTGTCGAAATCCCCAGGTCGGCCATCAGCACGTGGTTGCCAATGGAGACCTGGACGCCGTCAACGGTGGCTGTTACGCCTGCGCCTGGGATGGCGGAGAAGTCGTCGGAGTCATGAAGCGGGAGACCTCGTTCCTGTGCGTGGTCGAGTATGGCCTGACCTAGCGTGTGCTCGGAGCTACGCTCTACTGACGCTGCGAGGGACATCAGGCGGTCATCACCCTCACCCCAACCCCCGTATCCAGTACGGGGCAGGCTCTCTCCCATCAAGGGAGAGGGAGCATCTGATCTAGTGTGAATCGAGGTGACGGCTGGGCGTCCCCTGGTAATGGTGCCGGTCTTGTCGAGTACAACGACGTCGACGGCGTGTGCGCGTTCCAGCGATTCGGCGCTGCGAATCAGCACGCCGTTCTCAGCCCCCTTGCCTGTGCCGACCATAATGGCGGTCGGCGTGGCGAGTCCCATCGCGCATGGGCAGGCTATTATCAGCACCGCGACTGCGGTGAGGATGGCGGTGACGTAGCTGGGCTCCGGGCCGAACACGAGCCAGACCAGGAACACTAACGCCGCGACGCCGATCACAGCCGGTACGAAGTACGCCGAAATGAGGTCGGCCAGTCGCTGAATCGGGGCCCTCGACCCCTGGGCCTCCTCGACGAGCCTGATGATGCTGGAGAGCATGGTGTCGCGCCCGACGCGCGTCGCTGTGAACACCAGGCTGCCTCGCCCGTTGACGGTTGCGCCGTAGACGTCGTCTCCGGTCTGCTTGGATACTGGGGCGCTCTCGCCGGTCAGCATCGACTCGTCCACGGATGACGTACCGGTGTCGATGACGCCGTCCACGGGAATTCGCTCGCCCGGACGGACGAGAATCCGGTCTCCTACAACTATGTCTTCAATGGGGATGTCGACGTGCTGGTCGACTGCGTATTCACCCTCACCCTCAAGGGAGAGGGGGTCTGACGATCTGATGACACGCGCGGTGCGGGGTTGAAGCCCCATGAGCGCCTGTATCGCATTCGAAGCCCTGCTCTTCGCCCTGGCCTCCATGAACCTGCCAAGCAGCACGATGCCAATGATTGCGGTGGACGTGTCGAAGTAGGTATCCGTGGCGCGCCCTTCGAAGAACCACGAGTCTCCAAAGAACGTGACGACTGTGCTGTACGTGTAGGCGACGGACGTACCCACGGCGATAAGTGTGTTCATGTTCGACGTGAGGTGCCGCGCCGCGCTCCAGGCCGACGTGTAGAAGCTCCAGGCGGCCCAGAACTGCACCGGGGTCGCAAGGGCGAACAGGAGGAAGTCCATGTCGAACGGAATGAGATCATGTGCGCCCGGCAGTGCCATGAGCGCCATGATGATCGCGGCAACTGACAGGCCGAAGACGAACTTGACCCTCAGAGCCGCCAGACGACGCGGCGTGGAGTCTTCGTCGAACTCACCGTCGCCGATCGCCGTGGCGGAGTAGCCTGAGTCCTCGACGGCGTGCCGGAGGTCTGCGATTCCGGTCACACCCTGGACGTACTCTACAGTGACCCTCTCGGTGGCGAGGTTGACGGACGCTGACTCGACGCCATGCACGTCCGTTAGAGCGTGCTCGACGTGCGACACACATGCGGCGCACGTCATCCCGTCGATGCCCAGAGTGACCTTGCGGGTGGCGACGCCATAGCCGGCGTCCTCAAGGGCGTCGCTGAGGATGTCCAGGCTGACAGAACCGTTGCCCGGCTTAATGGGATCCGAGAGAGAAAGAGTTGCCTTTTCGGTGGCGAGGTTTACCGCCACGTCATCCACGCCATCCACAGACATCAGCGCATCTGAGACGTGGGAGACGCAGGCGGCGCACGTCATACCGGTAACCTGGAGAGAGAGCTGCGAGTCAGGGGGTGCCGTCAAGGGAATACCACTCTTTCTGGGTAGCTCCAATTGTAGCACGGCACTTCGGATCAAACGTGAAAGGGGACCCCTTAACCAGGAGTCCCCCATCGTTTTCTGGCAGAACGGCTCGCAGGCCGCATCTACATGGTGCGAACTACCCCGACGACCTTGCCGCGGACCGACACGTCCTTGGCCGGTACCATGATCGGGGCCATGGTGGCGTTTTCGGGCTGGAGCCTCACCATGTCGCCCTCGATGTAGAACCGCTTGAGCGTGGTCTCTTCTTTCGAATTGATCCATGCCGCGACCATCTCGCCGTCACTGGCATCAACGGCAGGCTCCAGCAGAACGAGGTCGCCGTCCGCTACGAGGGCATCAATCATGGACGTGCCCTTGACCCTGAGCGCGAATAGGTTCTCGCGGTCCTTGGTGAGGAACGGCGGCAGGTCGACCGAGTCGACGCTCTCAGACGCATACGACGGCGCGTCGGGGATCTGTAGCGGCTCACCGGCGGCGATGCTGCCCATGACCGGGACTCTCTGGATGTCGCGCTTGGAGCCCTTCAGGCCCTCCCCGATCAACTCGATGCCTCGAGATACCTCAGGCTCGCGCCTCAGGTAGCCCATCGCCTGGAGCTTGTGGAGATTGTAATCGACAACCGAGGTCGAGCTGACCTCACAGCCATTCTGGATGTCACGCACCGTTGGCGGGTACTGGTGTTCGTTCATGAACGTCTGGATGTACTCCAGGATGCGCTGCTGTCGCTGTGAGAGCCTGTTCTTCATTTTCTGACCTCGCGTACGAATGTTCTGACAGCAAGAGTATCAGACCATATGTGCGGTGTCAATGTGTTGCGGCGGTATTTTATAAAAGTCCAAGACTTTGTCATGCCCCCGTAGGTGGGGGCTGGAAGTGGGTGCTGCTATGTAGGTATCAGTCCAAACTTTTCACCCTCACCCCAGCCCTCTCCCCCGGATCAAGTCCGGGGCAGGCTCTGAGGGAGAGGGGGCCGTTGGCTGGATTTCATCCTTGGTTTTTCAAGAATACCTACCCATGCAGGCTCCCTGAGGGAGAGGGGGTGATAGAGGGCCCGCGGGTTGCGGAGTGGCGATCTGTGTAGCGGCGGATCGTACCGTCTTCCAGGTTCCAGATGGCGGTGGCGTAGCGCTCGATGAAGGTGCGGTCGTGAACGGCCATCAGCACCGTTCCGGGGAAGGCGTCGAGCGCTTCCTCGAATCGCTCGCGCGACGGGATGTCGAGGTGGTTCATCGGCTCGTCCAGAATCAGGAAGTTGGCCCCTTCCAGCACCAGTGTGGCAAGCAGCAGGCGAGAGCGCTGACCGTAGCTCAGGCTACTGGCAGGGAGCAGCGGCTCATCTCCCTCGAAGAGATAGAGATGGAGCAGAGTTCTGGCCTCGGTTTCGGAGATGTCCGTCGCCTGTCGAATCATTTCGAGAGCGGACATGTTCCAGTCCAGACCGGCCTGGTCCTGCGGCATGTATCCCGGCGTGATGTTTTCGCCGGTCCGCACTGAGCCCAGCGTCGGGTTCCCGAGTCCGGCGACGAATCTAAGCAGCGTGGTCTTTCCGCTGCCATTGGGACCCAGGAGAGCCACGCGCTCTCCGTGTTCCAGCGCCAGGTTGACGTTCCTAAACAGCCAGCGGCCGTCGAACTCGTGGCCGACACCGTCCAGCATGAGCACGCGCGTGCCGCCCCTGGGCGTGCGTCCGAAGTCCAGCTTCATCGTCCACGCCGCCTTGGGGCGCTCCACCCGGTCGGAGGACGAAAGCATCTTCTCAAGACGCCTCTCTCTCACCTTGGCCTTGCGGGCCACCTTCTTGGCACGCCTCCGGTAGAAGTCGTGAGTTGTCGAAGTTTCGGTGCGAAGGGCGGTCTGCTTGGTCTGGGCTATGTCTTTCTCGATCCTACGCCTCTCGGCCTCCTGGTCCTTCCATGCAGTGTTTTGCTTCTCAAGCTCACGCTCTCTGGCGAACCTGTAGTCCGAGTAGTTGCCTGTATAGGAGGCGAGGCCAGTGCGCTGGCCCTCAAGCTCCAGGATGCCGGTCACGGCGCCGTCCAGAAAGGCTCGATCGTGCGACACGATGACGGCGGCACCAGCGTACCCGGACAGGTAATCTTCCAGCCATTCCAGGGCCTCAATGTCGAGGTGGTTGGTCGGCTCGTCGAGAAGCAGGACGTCTGGCGCGGATACGATTATGCTCGCGAGTCCGGCCCTCGTCCGCTGACCCCCGCTGAGGATGGCGAGTGGCGTGTCGCTCGGCACATCTCCGAGGTCCAGTCCCTGTAGCACGACGGCGATGCGTTGTTCGACATCGTAGCCGCCGAGCGCCGCGAACTCGTCGGACGCGGGGCCGTATGCTTCCAGCAGACCATCAAGCTCAGGTCCGGTGGCGCGGGACATGTTCTTCTCAATCCTGAGAAGCTCCCGGTGGGCGCTGGTGTGGTCTTCAAGACCCCTGCGCACCGCTTCGCCAAGTGTCTGCGCAGGATCGACCTCAAATCCCTGCGGAAGCCAGGCGGCGGACGTGCCGGAGCCGAGGATGACACGTCCGGTGTCGGCCTGCTCCACGCCGGCGACGATTCGCAGCAGCGTGGACTTGCCTGAGCCGTTGGGGCCGATCAGGCCGGCGCGTTCTCCAGCGTTGACCACGAAGGAGACGTCTTCCAGGATGACCTCGGAGCCGTAGCTCTTTGAGATGTTAACGACTTGCAGCATTTTTCGACCAAGGGACGTAGCCGGTGAAGGCCCTAATGCTAGCACGCCATCGCATTCGACTGTGAGTGAACGACGACTCAGAGGTAGCTGGTGAATCAAGAGTAGCTACTCGTCACCCGCAGATGACATCACCGCCGACAGTCCATATACTTTTGCTAACCGATGCATTTACGCACTATATGTCCATAATTCTAGGCAATTACCCGAAAGGAGTAGTACATGGAAGTTTTTGACGCCCTGTTTGCCGTTGGTCTGCTCCTGGTAGTGGCCAAGCTCCTGGAGGGGTTGTTCAAGCGGGTTGGCATCAGCTCGATCTTCGCTTATGCCATCGCAGGGGTGCTCCTGGGGCCCGTAACCGGCCTGGTGGAACCCAACCGGGACATTCAGCTCCTGCTGAACATCGGCATCTTCGTCTTCTTCTTCCTTGTGGGCCTGGACGAGCTGGACATCTCCGGCTTCCTATCTGCAATACGCGGACGGCTGTTCGTTGCCGCCGTCCTTTCGGTTGCCATCTCGATGGTGGGATCCATGCTGGTGACCACAGACGCGCTGTTCGACGTGGGGCTGGACCTCGCATTTACAGACGCCATGGCCGTGGCCGGAGTGCTGTCCCTGTCCAGCCTGGGCATCGTGGCGAAGGTGCTGATGGACGAAGAGCGATTGAAGGACCCGGTAGGGATACAGATCTTTACCGGCGTTGTGATCGCAGAGCTACTGGTGCTGTTCATAGTCGGGTTTGCCATCAGCGAACACGCTTTCCTCGATGCGGAAGGACAGTTCAACGTAGTAACCAGCGTTCTTCTTCTCGTAGGTGAACTGGCCGCTTTCACCATTGTCATGTGGCTGGTCTGCAACAAGGTGGTCCCCCGCGTACTGGTGCTGCTGCACCGGGTATTGCAGGTGCCGCAGCTCTCGTACGGACTGCTGCTGGGCGGACTGTTCCTGGTCATAGTGCTGGCCGAAGAGGTTGGGCTCCACGGTTCGATAGGCGCACTGCTGTTTGGCGCGGCCCTCTCACCACTGCCCTACCAGCTAAGACACGACTCCATGCCGGGGATGAGGAGCACGGCGGAGGGCCTCTTCGTGCCTCTCTTCTTTGCCTCGGCAGGACTGAACCTGAGCCTGGACTTCCTGGAGCTGAGTGCCGGATTCATAGCGGCGCTGATCTTCGTGCCCCTGGCCGCCAAGTTCGCCGGCGCCTTCATCAGCGCCTACATCACCCGGCTGGAAGCGCCCTTCGCCGTGGCCAGCGGACTGATGGCCAAAGGCGTTGCAGAGATCGCGCTTCTCCTGGTCATGCTGCACGCGCATGTCATCGACGAAGCGCTCTTCTCGCTGCTGGTCGTGATCATGTTTGGCTACATTCTGCTGACTCCCATGGGTATCAGCTACGCAATACGAAGGGTCAGACACCCGGATGACATTGCCGAAGACAGTGACATCCCCCACATGATGGACCGCTTCGTGCTGGATGGTATCCACGTAAAAGACGTGATAGACGACACCCGAATCTACCCGGACCAGTCCATAAGCGTACGGAGCTTTGTGGACAACTGGACCACTTCGGAACAGCATGACTACGTGGTCGTGGACGGCTCCGGTCTGGCCGGGATTGTTTCCCTGAACTTCCTGAGGTACCTTCCCAGAAGCCAGTGGAACAATACGTCGCTGGTGGAGTTCATGCGGCAGGGTACGCCGACTGCGGACCCGGAGGAGCTTGTGGAGGATACGCTTCAGCGCATGCAGGAGAGCTCGGTGTCGGTGTTCCCGGTGGTCGATCCCGAGACCGGGGAGTTCCAGGGGTCTATCACGAGCTATGAGATTCTGGAGATGATTCTCCTGACGGCTGGCGGTCGGGATATATAGGGCGTTTCTAGTTCTTTTCGCGAGTTCCTTGTATCCTCTGGTGGGCTGAAGAGGGTAGGTACTCGAGGTTTTCCACCCTCACCCCAGCCCTCTCCCATCAAGGGAGAGGGGGTCCGTCGGCTGGTATTCATACCCCTGTGAGACCCGGTGAGGAAAAGGGTAGGATGTGGGTGGTGAGAAGCCCGCTGCTTACAGGAGGGGAGACACATGCAGGATCTGGTATCGGCCGAGTGGAACGACGCTGTCGAGGCGATCGAGCGCTGCTACGAGCTGGGATGGACTGATGGACTGCCGGTGGTACCCCCGACGCTTGATCGCGTGCAGCAGTTCATGGACGTCGCAGGACGTCCCGCGGACGAGGTCCTCGGTTCCATTCCAGAGCGCAGACGCGAGGTCACCGTCGCCAAGACTGCCGCGAACGCTGTGATGGCAGGCTGCCTGCCGGAGTACTTCCCTGTCGTCCTCGCCGCCACCGAGGCCATGCTGGACCCGGAGTTCAACCTGATTGCGCCCTCTTCGAGCCAGGGAGGCGCGGCGGTGCTGGTAATCGTCAATGGGCCTGTCGTGGAAGAGCTTGGCATGAACTCGGGCGCCAACCTGTTCGGCCCCGGCAACCGCGCGAACGCAACGATCGGGCGGGCGATTCGCCTAATCCTGATGAACGCCTGCGCGTCCATACCCGGGCTGTTCGACCGCACGGTAATCGGGCATCCCGGCAAGTACACGTACTGCATCGCCGAGAACGAGTCCGACTCCGACTGGCTTCCGCTGCACGTGGAGCGCGGGCTCAGTCCTGACCAGAGCGCTGTCACGGTGTTCGCGTCCTGGGAGCCGAGACAGGTGCGCTCGGCGGCGTACTCGCAGGAGGTGGTGTTGGATACGGTCGCGGACGTGGCCTCGGTGCTCGGATCGTCGCTGGCGTCGTCGGACTCAGTTGGAGACGAGTCCACGCCTGTAAGGCAGGGCGAGGTCGTGGTGACGATCGGCGGAGCCGCCGACTTCTGGGGAACCTGGACGAAACGTGATGTTCGCGAGTACCTGCATCCCAGGATTGGCCGGTCGATAGCCGACCTGAAGATCGTCCGTGTGCTGGAGGGTGACGTAGGGCCACAGGACTACCAGGTCTTCGCCAACTTTGTTCCAGAGCCTGACGACATCCTTGTGGTGAGGGCCGGGTCTCCCGAGGCGACGGGCTATCGCTGCTCGGTCATACTGAGCGAGCTGCCCAAGGTGGCATCGACGGCCGTCACGAGGGCAGTGTGAGGGGCGCATCGCGCCGAGGAGAGAGTGGAGAGGAGTGAGGAGTGAGATCCCCTCGTCCCACTTCGTACCAGAACTGATGCAATCTTCTCAATCGCTCATTGTTGGCCATCTGTCACCGGGGCGGCTGCGCGAGGTAGTCGATGACCTGAAGCGCGATGATGCGCTGGCGCCGGTAACCGTTGTAGGCCCTTCCAACTACGCCAACCTCTCGCTGAGGCACGACTTCGCGCGCGCCGGGTTCGTGAACGTCAGGTTCATGGTCTTTTCGCGACTCGCGGAGTTCCTTGGCGCGCCGCGAATGGCCAGTGAGAGCCGGGCGCCGCTCACCCGTGTGATCGAGAACGCCGCAGTCCGGTCCGTGGCCGGTGGAGCGGTAGGGCCACTTGGAGATCTGCGAGAACACTCGTCCACGCTGCGCAGCCTCAAACAGTCGTTCCGAGAGTTGAGAAGCGTGTCCGTCGCCGCGCTCGACGCTCTGGCTGACAGTGGGGAGCTACAAGCAGAGACAGTCAGGCTGTACCGGCAGTTCAGGCACGATGTCGCAGGCTACTATGACGACGAGGACCTGGCGAGGGCCGCAGCCGAATCGGTCAGCGAGCAGCCCGCTGCCGGATTCGGGGACATCGGCGCGATCGTGTTCTACATGCCGAGCGACCTCACACCAGGCCAGGTGGCGCTGGTCGAGGCGCTGGCCAGGCGAGAGCGGTGTGTCGTGATGCTCGGACGCACGGACGACTCTGCTGCCGACGACGCATTGCATACGCTAGCAAAGCGCCTGTCGTCATCTTTTGACGAGACTGTGACCACCTCAGGCTCGGAAGAGAGTGCCGATACACATCTGCTCATTACTTCTGACCCGCACCAGGAGATCAGGTGGGTGATCAGGCAGATCGTCAGCCGGGCGCACGGCGGCACGCCGTTCAGCAGGTCCGCTGTGCTGTACCGCAAGCCCGACTACGGCAAGATCATCGCCGAGGAGATGGAGCTGGCCGGCATACCCATCTCGGGGCCGGACCGCACCACGCTGGCTGAGACCGCTGTGGGACGGACCCTGGTTGGACTCATGGAGTTGGCCGACAGCGATCTCCAGAGGGGCCTCGTCACCTCGTGGCTGACCGGGTGCCCGGTCAGGTCGCCCTCCAGGGAGATTAGGCTGAACCCAAGCAAGTGGGACAGGCTGTCGAAAGAGGCTGGAATCGTCCGGGGCATCGGCCAGTGGACAGACAGGCTCCAGAAGTACGTCGCAAGGTGGGAGGAGTCGATCTCAGACCCTGCGGTGGCTGAGGAGATGTCGGAGGGCAGGCTGAGAGGCATCCGCTCCCAGGCGGAGTCGGCGCAAGGGCTGCTTGTCTTCATAGAGCGGCTACATGGAGATCTCCAGCCTCCGGGAGAAGGGGCTTCGTGGGAAGCCTTCTCCAATTGGGCGCTGAAGCTCATCGACGACTATGTCTTCAGGGGTGCCGGCACTCCTGAACACGAACTGGATGCGCTGGAGAGAGTCCAGGACATCCTGTCGGAGTTGACTGCCGCTGGTGCTGTCGCACCGGAGCCAACCTTCCAGACATTCCGAGAGGACCTGTACGAGGCGCTGCAGACATCGGCTGGCCGACTGGGCGAGACGGGACGGGGCGTATTTGTCGCCCGGTTCCGGGATGCTGCAGGAATGCAATTCGACGCCGTGTACATGGTCGGAATGATAGAGGGCGCCGTACCGCCCGCGATGGGAGACGACCCGCTGGTGCCGGAGTCTGCGAGACACCGTGCCGGTGGCTCATCGGCGGGATTCGAGATGCAGGAGGACGCCAGGGCCAGGGAGAGACTTGAGTACCTGTATGCGCTCGGCAGCGCTCAGGACAGGACTCTGTCGGTCTCACTGGCAGACCCGTCCGCCGGACGAGAGCAGCACGCGTCCAGGTGGCTTCTCGAACAGGCGATGGCGTTGAACGGCACGCGAGTGACCGCATCTGAGCTACAACGAATGGGAGACAGGAACTGGCTGACCGTCGTCCCCTCGGCTGAGTCTGCGCTGATGAACGGCAGCGCCGTGGATGCCTCGGACATCGTCGACTACGATCTGCGCCACCTCGTGAGCTGGAAGATGGCCGGCCAACGTGTAGCGCAGCACCCGTTTGCCACAGTCGCAACTCTCGGCAAAGCGCTGGAGATGGGAAGAGCGCGCAACAGCCGGGACTTCACAGAGTGGGACGGCAACGGTTCGTCCGTCGCCCGTGAGTCCAGGTATGCAAGCTACACTCTCAACAGGGCGCTGTCCCCGACTCGCCTCGAACGCTGGGCGGCGTGTCCGTTCAGCTACTTCCTCGGAAATGTGCTCAGGATCGGCTCCGTTGAGACTCCGGAGGATGTGTTCTCGATTTCGGCGCTCGAACGCGGCAGTCTTATCCACAGCATCCTGGATGAGTACATGAGGCGTGTGGCCGAATCTGGAACGATGCCCCAGCCTCACGAGGCATGGAGCGCCAGTCACAGGGAGACGCTCATGAAGGTTGCCCACGAGAACTTCGCTAAGGCCGAGTCCGACGGCGTCACGGGCAGACCTGTAATGTGGGAACTCGAGAGGGCGCAGATACTCGCAGACCTGGACACGTTCCTGGAGCGTGACGACGCTCACAGGGAAAGGTTCGGCGTGATCCCGAGCGCGTTCGAGGTCGGCTTCGGCCTGCGCGGCAGTTCGTGGCAGGAGGCCGTGTGGAGCCTCGGCGGCAGGGAGCAGGTGCGTTTCAGGGGAGTCATCGACAGGGTCGACACCTCACCCGACGGGCGCACCGCGCTGGTCATCGACTACAAGACCGGAAGCTCGCGTCCGTACAACGGGCTTGAGAAAGACCCGACGGACAGAGGCAGACGGCTGCAGCTTGGGGTGTATGCGCTGGCGGCGCAGAGCGGCCTTGCAGACGTCGATAGTGTGAGTTCCGCGTACTGGTTCGTAACGACGCGGGGCGCGTTCGCACTCGCCCCGAAGGAACCTGTCGATGGTAGCTCCGACAAGGTACGCGGCAGGCTTGGCGAAGTGGTCTCCGGCATCGTATCGGGCATCAGGAGCGGCGTGTTCCCGGCCAATCCCGAAGAGCGCAACAACCGCTTCGGATTCAACAACTGCGCCTTCTGCGAGTTCGATTCGCTCTGTCCCTCACGGCGTGACCGGATATGGTAGAGCAAACGCGACCATCCGCTGCTGTCCGGTTACCGCGACCTGGTTGGCGAGTAGCGACATGACGACGACGTTTACACCCCTGGACCAGGCCGCGCGCGACAGGATACAGCTCTCGCTGGGCGAGACCATGTTCGTCGAGGCCGGCGCGGGCACGGGCAAGACGACCAGCATGGTGAGCAGGGTCGTCAACCTGATCGGCTCCGGCACAACGACCGTGGACAGGGTCGCGGCGATCACCTTCACCAACTCCGCGGCATCCGAGCTCCAGGAGCGCATCAGGGAGGAGCTAGAAAGGGCGGCTTCAGACGACGAGGTCGACCCGAACTGGAGGGACCGCTGTGCCACGGGAGTTGCGGACATCGACAGGGCGACGTTCACGACGCTGCACAGCTTTGCCGGGGCGATTCTTCGCGAGCGTCCACTTGAGGCGGGGCTTCCGCCATCGTTTGAGACGATGGACCAGGTGGCAAGCGATCTAGATTTCGACGAGAAGTGGAACGAGTGGCTCGACTGGGCGCTAGACGACTCAGACAACGTCCCGACTTTGCCGGTGGCGCTGTCACTCGGCCTGAGCCCTGCCCATCTACGCCAGATCGCGCTCCAGTTCCACGGCAACTACGATCTACTCGAGGGGATCGAGTTCGATGACGCTAGTGTTCTCACGTTCGAGTCCGCCCAGAAGCTTGTTGACGCCGGGCCTGAGCTTGAGCGACTGTGCGGCTTCTCGAAGCTACGAGAGGACGATCAGCTCTTCCAGCACGTCCAGTCCAAGCTCTCGTCGGTACGGCGTCTGAGCGAGATGGAGGCGGGATCTCCCGCCGCCCTTGGAATGCTGGCGAGGCTCATGCCGCTCCGCATGACCCGTGGACGACAGGGCGACTGGAACACCGATCCGACCTCGGGCGTGAACGCCTGCAAGCAGATGAAGGACTACCTGCAGGAGCTTCATGACGACGCTGCGTTGGAGTTGGACCGGGCCAGAGACGTGTCGCTTCCCCCAATCCTGGGCGCGCTGCGGGACTTTGTCGTGAGCTACGAGCAGGAGCGAAAGCGTGAGGGCCGCGCCGGGTACCACGACCTGCTTGTGTGGGCGCGGAACCTGCTGCGGGACAACATCAGCGTTCGCGACCACTTCAGGCAGCGGTACACGCACCTGCTGCTCGATGAGGCGCAGGACACCGACCCGATACAGATGCAGATCGCCATTTTCATCGCCGAGGACGTCCCGGATGGCACGCCTGTGGAATCGCGTCCGACAGACTGGCGAAACGTGACCCCTGCAGACGGCAGGCTGTTCGTCGTGGGTGACCCCAAGCAGTCTATTTATCGTTTCCGGCGTGCGGATGTCCGGCAGCTCAACACCCTCAGGAGCCGGATGAACCAGACGCCGGTCCACCTCGACCAGAATTTCCGGTCCCACCGTCCCATAATCGACTGGGTGAACCACCTGTTCGGACAGTGGATGGGGGACAGCGAATCACAGGCCGAGTACGTGAGCCTGCGACACAGGTGGGAGGCGTCCAACAGCGACGACGGCTCGCCATCTGTATGGCAGCTCGGCGAGGCGTACGATGCTCCGATCGGAGAAGTCAGGGCGCTCGAAAACCAGGGAATTGCGTCAGCGCTCGTGCAGATTACCGGCAGCGGCTGGCAGATCAGGTCGGGCGAGAGCGACGGCTTGCCTGAGTACAGTCCGGCCAAGTTCTCGGACATCTGCATACTGATGCCGACTCGCACCGGGCTTAGGGACCTCGAAGTCGCTCTGGACGACGCGGGTGTACCGTACAGGCTGGAGGGCAGCTCGCTGATCTTCGACACCCAGGAAGTGCGCGATCTGCTCAACTGCCTCCGCGCGATAGACGATCCGGGCGACGAGGTCGCGATAGTTGCCGCGCTCCGGTCGCCGGCCTTTGCCTGTACCGACGTGGACCTGCTCAGGTTCTACGAGTCCGGAGGGCGATTCGACTACCTGGCTCGTTCCGGTGCCCAGAAAGGCCCGGTAGCCGAAGGGCTTGAAGCGCTCGGAGACTACCACGAGCGCAGGATGTGGACATCGGTTGCGGCCCTGATCGACGGGTTCGTTCGTGATCGTCCGCTGCTGACCGCGGCTGTCGATCATCCCCGCAGGCGGGAGCAGTGGCGCAGGTACCGGTTCATCGTGGCGCAGGCGAGGGCGTTCACAGAGGCCGGGGGAGGCTCACTCCGAAACTTCCTCGAATGGGTCGACCGGCTGCGAAGCGAGGGAGCACGCGTGACCGAGACGCCAGTGCCTGAGACCGACGAGGACGCCGTCCGCATCATGACGGTACACGGCTCCAAGGGCCTGGAGTTCCCGGTTGTGATCCTGACAGGCCTGAACTCCCGTAGAGCGAGCCGGACGAGACAGGTGCTGTTCGGTTCCCAGGACGGACACGGTGGGCAGAACTCGGTGGAGGTAAAGGTCGGAAGCGGCGTCCGGACGTTCCAGACGGCAGGCTACGAGAGCTTGCAGTTGGATGAAAAGTCGATGCTGGACGACGAACACGTCAGGCTGCTGTATGTGGCTGCCACACGGGCTATGGACCATCTCGTGCTCAGCATGTACAGGCGTCTGGGAGCCGAGACAGACGCCTCCTACATCGGCGACCACTTCGAGGAACATGAAGATATGTGGCGCCGGTTGCCGGTCACGACAGGCCAGCAGCTACTCCCGCCGTCGTCAGCGACAGATGTGCAGAGTGGTGATGCTCTGGATGCAGTCCAGCACTCCCGCGAGGCCAGATCACAGTGGATCCAGGCGCGGGACGAAGTGATCGGGCAACAGGGGCGCCCAACCACGGTGGCGGCGACCAGGCTGGCGGAGGTCGCCAACGAGGAGACCAAGGACGAGCAGGAGAACGAAGAACCGTGGAGGCGAGGACGCGCGGGCACGCAGATTGGCCGTGCCGTCCACGCAGTTCTTCAGACGGTAGACCTCGCAACCGGCGACGGAATCGATGAGACCGCCCGGGCCCAGGCGTATGCTGAGGGCATCCCGGGGCGGGTCGAAGACATCATCAGGCTATCGAGAGTCGCGGTGCGGAGCAGCGTGGTGAAGCGTGCGGTAGAGTCGGGGCGTTACTGGCGGGAGGTGCCCGTCGGTGTGCCGATCACCGGCGGATCGCTACAGGGGTTCATCGACCTGCTGTTCGAGGGGCCGGAGGGTCTTGTCATCGTCGACTACAAGACGGACTCGGTGACTGCCGAAGGCGTTGCCGCGGCAGCCGCCAAATATCGGCCACAAGCGGCAGGGTATGCGCTGGCGATTCAGCGGGCCATGCCTGGGAGATCAGTGGCGGAGGTCGTGTTCCTCTTCCTCGAACCGCACAGCGAGGAGTCGATGTCGGACATCGACGAGTTGGTTGCGAAGGGCGAGGAGCTGGCTACGGAGTACCTCACTTCAGCCTGAAGCTGGCAGGGGTCTCCTCGACTGCTCCGTCGTTCTTGAGCTTTGCCAGGTGAGTGGTGACGTTGCGCTGAGCGGAGCGCTTGAGGCCGGGCTTGAGATCGCGAGGGTAGATCGAGTCGGTGATCGACTCGGCGGTCGTGTGACCTTCATTCAACGCTTCAAGCACCTGGGTCTCGCGACGGGCCCTGTGGTCATACTGCCAACGGATGAGTCCACTGCCCTTTGGAGGCGGAACGACCGGGCCGTGGGCTGGACATACTGTCTCGTGTTCTATAGCGATGAGCCTCTGGAGCGACTCCATGTACGCCGAGAGATCGCCGACCGACGTGGACGAAGCTCCGAGCACCGTGTCGCCGGTGAACATCACCCCGTCGTCAGCTAGGTGGTAGCAGACGTGGTCTACCTCGTGGCCTGGTGTGAATAGCGCACGGAGGGTCACGCCAGCTACTTCGACGTGCTCATCGTCCTCCAACGGTTCGACAGCGTCTTCGTCGCCGAGGATCTTGCGCAGCCGCTCGACGAGCTCCGGGTGGCAACGTACCGTCGCGCCCATGGCCTCCTGCACACGATCGAGTCCGCCGATATGGTCGACGTGGCCGTGCGTGATCAGGATCGACTTGATCGTTGGTCTGCAGAGTTCAGCGTAGAAGTCCAGGATCGCCTGGGTCCATTCTCGCCAGTGGTCACCGGTGTCGATCAGCACCATCTCGCCGGAAGGGTCGCCAACGAAGTAGTTGTTGGAGCCTCCGGGATGGGAGACTGCGCCATCGTCGATGTGCATGTTGTAAACGTGTGGGGTTATCTGCATCTATGGATTCCGTTTCAGACTAAAGCGCGTCTAGCTGCGCTACCAGCTCGGTAGGGAGATCTATCGTCGTGGCTTCGGCGTTGCTTTGGACCTGCTCGGGGCGCGACGCTCCAACGATTACTGACGTAATCTGGGGGCGTGAGAGCGTCCACGCAATTAGTAGCTGCGGCACGCTCACTTCCAGTTCCCCCGCCATCGATCTGAGCGATTCGACCATCGCGAAGGTGCGCTCGTTCCAGTAGGTGTCCTTGGCACGCTGCGCGTGGCGGGACGCCATGTGGCTGTCGTCGGGAGGGCCTGCGTTGGGATCGTACCTGCCCGTCAGCACGCCGCCCATGAACACCTGGTAGGGGATGATACCGACTCCCTGGTCGTCGCAGGCGGCGAACAGCTCGCCCTCTATGTCGCGCTTGCCAAGGTTGTACTCCGGCTGCACCGACTCGAAGCGTTCGAGGCCGCGCTTATCGCTAACCCACAGCGCCCTGGTGAGCTGCCATGCCGCGAAGTTGGAGCAGCCAATGTAGCGAATCTTGCCGGCACGCACCATGTCGTCCAGGGTGCCAAGCGACTCATCGAGGGGCGTGTCGGGGTCGAAGTAGTGCACCTGGTACAGGTCGATGTAGTCGGTACCCAGCCTTCGGAGGCTGCTTTCGACCGCGTCTATGAGGTGCTTGCGAGACAGCCCAATGTCGTTGGGGCCGTCGCCTGTGGCGATGAAGCCCTTGGTGGCGACGACATACTGGTGGCGGCGCGCTCGCACCGCCTTACCAACGACGACCTCAGAGTGGCCTGCGTTGTAGGCGTCGGCAGTGTCGATGAAGTTGACACCCGCATCGAGCGCGGAGTCGATGACCGATATGGCGCGGTCATCCTCCACGTATCCGGCACCGAACATGTTGGTGCCCAGACACACGCGTGATACCTTCAGCCCGCTGCGACCGAGTCTTACGTATTCCATGTGGTCCTACCTGAACAGTCTTGCGGGGCGCTCTATGGTGGCCTGGAGGCGGCGCATGAAGCTTGCGGCTACCGCGCCGTCTATGACCTGGTGGTCGGCTGTCAGACTCAGCGTGAGCATTTCCCTGACAACGACCTCGCCGCGCGATACCACCGGCTTCTGGACGATGCGACCGACTCCCAAGATTCCGCTCTGCGGCGGGTTGAGGATCGGTGTAAAGCCATCGACGGAGCCGAGCACGCTGATGGTGAACGTACCGCCGACAACGTCGTCTGGAGACAGCTCGTTCGCCCGTGCCTTGTTCGCCAACTCGAATGTCGCATCGGCAATCTCGGTTATGTTCTTCGAGCCCACGTCCCGAACGACCGGGACGATCAGACCGTCGTCGAGTGCGACCGCAACGCCTATGTTCACCTGGTCGAAGTAGTGGATTGTCCCACTCGACAGGACGGAGTTCATGGCCGGCACCCGTCTGAGCGCTTCGGCGCATGCCTTGATGAGCACGTGGGCCAGCGTAATCGTTGCGTCTTGACCCTGGGACGCTTCCCTGCGCAATCGTTGCGCTTCAGTCGCGTCCACTTCGAGGAAGTACGAAAGCTGTGCAGTGTTCCTGAGACTGTCGGCCATGTGCTGGGCGATGCTCCGACGCATTCCGCTCAGCGGCTCGCTCCTCGACGGCTCAGGCAGGCCCGGAGGCATCGCAGGCGCCTGCTCGGCGGCCTGGGCATCGGCGAACGCCCGGACGTCGGCGTCGACGATACGTCCCCTCGGCCCTGTGGGGGTCACCAGTGACAGGTCCACGCCAAGGTTGGATGCGAGTCTGCGTGCGCCCGGAGTAGATGGAACGACTGCAGGCGCGGCGGCCTGGGCCTCAGCGAAGACGCGAACGTCGGCCTCTACCACGCGACCTCCGGGTCCAGTGGGCGTCACCCGCGAGATGTCCACTCCGAGGTTGGACGCAACTCGCCGCGCGCCCGGAGTCGAGCGCACTTCCCCGCCGCTCTGCTGGCGTGCTGCGGGACGCCTCTGCGGTGCCTGCCTGGCAGCGGTACGTGCGGCTGGGGCCGCGGCAGCTTCCTGGGCCGGCGGCTCTTCGCCTTCGTCGAGCACGTACCCGATGAGGCCGTCGACGGCTACTGTAGCGCCCTCGTCGACAACAGGATGGAAGCGTCCGCCTGTGACCGATTCGAGGTCGTAGTTGAGCTTCTCGGTTTCGATCTCGGCGATGACCTCACCCTGGTTGACCTCGTCGCCTTGGCTCCTGGCGAGCCGGACTACGATGCCCTCGGTCATGAAGTCGCCCAGCCTTGGCATGACAATTGGAGTAGCCAGTTCTATCACCCTAACCCTAACCCTCCCCCGTCAAGGGAGAGAGGACTTTCATACCCGCCGAGGCGGGTAATCTCTCGTCTGGTACTACTCCAGCACGCTGAGCGCCGCGTCGACGGTCATCTCTGCCGTGGGCACGAACAGGGCCTCCAGCGGCCGGCTGTATGGGACGGACGCGTGTGGCGCGTTCAGGCGCTTGGGGGGAGCGTCGAGGTAGTCGAAGGCCTCCTCAGCCACGAGCGCGGAGATGTCGGACGCGATCGAGCAGCGTGGGTAGTCCTCGTCGACTATCACGACTTTGCGGGTCTTCTTGACCGAGTTGAGAATCGTCTCGTCGTCCATCGGCGAAAGCGATAACAGATCGACTACTTCCACTGAGTAGCCCTGCTCCTCAAGCGCCGCCGCTGCCTGGAGGCACACGTTGGTCATATAGCTGATGCCGATGAGCGTGACGTCGGTGCCTTCCTGCACGACGCGCGACTTGCCTATCTCTATCTCATACGGCTCCTCAGGCACATCTACGTCGAACCTGATGCCCATGAGCTGACGGTTGTTGAAGACGATGACGGGATCGTTGTCCCGGATCGCTGCGGTCATCAGCCCCTTGGCCGTGTACGGGTCGGATGGCGCGACGCACTTCAGGCCAGGGAAGTGCGTGAAGATCGAGTAGAGTGTCTCCGAGTGTTGAGCTGCCGAGTTAGTCCCTGCGCCCGTGCCAGTCATGATCGTCAGGGGTATGGTCACCTTGCCGCCGAACATGTAGTGGATCTTTGCGGCGTTGTTCGTGATCTGGTCTGCGCACACGCCGTAGAATCCGACATACATGAGGTCGACCACGGGTCTCAGACCCGATGCAGCCGCGCCTACACCCGCGCCGATGAACCCGGCCTCCGAGATGGGCGTATCGCGCACCCTGCCGCGTCCGAACTGGCCGACAAGGCCCCGTGTGAGCCGCATCGGGCCGCCCCAGGCGTCCTGCTTGTCCTCCCGGTCGCCGCCACCGGCGATGTCCTCGCCCATGACGATGACATTCTCGTCACTTTCCATCTCCTGCCGGATGGCCTCGTTGATTGCCTGAATATAAGAGACCTGTCGTACGGCTTCAGCTACCATGATGTTCTCTCCCTCAGCGATCTAATCAGTTGTTCACGTCTGTCCTTGTCGATCTCAGGTGCAGTCAACCTTGGTCATGTGGAATGTCTGAGAGTTCCTGCAACGCCTTCTCTCGGAGGCCAACAATAGTAACCCCGACTACTTCACCCTTGCTTTCGTCGTATCGGACGATCAAGCCCTCTCCAATGTCGATACCTACTGCCGGCCTCGGTGACGAGACGGAGATATAAAGTACATCCCCCTCCCCGTCGTAGTCCCAGTTCAAGTTGCGTTTACTGCCTAGTATTGACACTGCTTCCAAATGACTCTCCTCCTTGAAGATGGGAGACTGGTCAAGTACGCAGTCAACACGAAACCGTCCGTCTCTTCAATGTAATCAAATCTACTCCTGCGAAATGAGGCTCTGCCGATCTACGCATTCGCACTCGGCCTCATGTTCAGTGCCTTCGCAATAGATTCCCTTATTTTCAAGCAATCTTGGACTCACTACCTGCTGCAAATCCAATGACTCATCGCTCTCAGAGTGGACATCCCCTTCTAATTCGTCTCCCCACTGTGTCCATCCCTCTCTACGATGCCGGGCGAACATTTCCAAGTAGGGGCCTGGACTACAGCTTTCAATGACGTCGTACAGTTCATCAGGTTTTCGTGAGTGCTCTCGTTTGCGACTACTTATGATGTTTACTTGTGTACGACCTGGTTGGAGAGTTCTAAGTGAACCGCGTACTCCAAACAGCACTAGTTCGGTAACGTTCCTGAAATAGAATCCGACGCCCCTGCCGTCAGGGCCGCCATCTTTCCTGACTTTGTACCAGACCAAGTTAGTCTTGTACTTGAATCCCCACGACTCCATAACCTCTAGGCCTTGTTGGATCAGTGCATTTGGGACCCATAGGTATAGGTGGCTTTGATCTAGGGCGATGTCCGATACGGGCAGTTCATATATCTCGTCCATCGACATGGTTGAGTATCGTGACAAGCGTCGATGTTCAGGCGCCATTTTGCCGGTGCGGTTGGAAAACCGCCAAGGTGGATCAGCCAGGATTGTCCCAAATCGTCCATGGCTTGGAAGAGCACGAGTATGGGATGAGCCGTTTGAAGTCATTGAACATTGTCCTCAACATAGAGTGCCTGTGTAATCCCAAATACCAACACGGGGCATCCGCCTCCGCCTCCTCCATCAATGCGCGGGAGTAACCTACTCATATGAGTCGTAGAGGATCCGTAGGACTTTCCTCTACCCAACTCATCGAAAATCGCCTGAAGCTCGTCAGTCCTCGTGACTATTACGCCTACACTAATAGCTCCAAGATCAAAGAGAACGCGAAAGTTGTTTAGATCGCGATCATAGAATGGATCCTTATTGTTCCACTCAACCTCTAGAGCAACTCTATGCTTGAAGCAGTCAATCCCGTGCGTCGGATTCTCAGTCGGCACGCTGTCTACTACAACACTCGTTTGAAAGGTCTTTTCCGACCAACCACGCTGGTAGAAGGCTCCATCGAGTGCACTCGCGATCGGTGACTTTCTGCCACCCCTGGTCAGAATGCTACTCCTCTTTAGTCGAAAAGAAGAAAGCACATCTATAATGTCCGTCCATTCCTCCGGGAAGTCGTTCTTAAGAATTGCGATGGCGTGTCTCCGCTCGTGGATTTCGTAGTTGTTCATCACGAACTCTGCAGCGTCGTTAGTCATAGTCCTCGGAATGGCCCTAGCACACAAGGGTAATCTGGTTCCTTCAGTAATCAGCCGTAGTTCACGTAGACGTCGGTCATTAGCTCTTCGGCGTCTGGGAAGGGGCTTTCGTCGGCGAAGTTTATTGCGTCGGCGACGGCCTGCTGGCACTCTTCATCGATTGTCCTTAGCTCGGACTCGGTGGCAAAGTCGCCCTCGACTATGTGGGCTTCGATCCTTACGAGGCAGTCTCGAGCCTCGTAGTAGTCCTCTTCCTCCTGGGTCCTGTATCCGAGCGGGTCGTCGGCGCCGAAGTGGCCCTGGTAGCGGTAGGTCTGAGCCTCGATGAGCGTTGGGCCGTCGCCGTTGCGCGCACGGGCGACCGCCTCGGCAGCGACCTCGTGCATCTCGATGACGTCCTGCCCGTCCACGGACACGCCTGGCATGTCGTACCCGGCGGCGCGGTTTGCGACCGACGCCCCCGCGACAGTGAACTCGAACGGCGTGGACTCTGCGTACCTGTTGTTTTCACAGACGAACAGCACCGGCAGCTTCCAGATGCTTGCGAGGTTCATCGACTCGTGCAGCACACCCTGGCTGGACGCGCCGTCACCGAAGAAGACTACGCTGACCTGGTCTGTGCCGCGCACCTTGGCGCTGAGGCCGACTCCCGTCGCAACCGGTATGTTGGAGCCGACGACTCCGTTAGCGCCGAGCATCCCCTTGTTGATGTCGGCGATGTGCATCGTGCCGCCCTTACCCTTGTTGGTGCCGGTGGACTTGCCGAGGAGCTCGGCCATCATCTCGCTCAGGTCCACACCCTTGGCGATGCAGTGGTGGTGGCTCCTGTGGGTGCCGAGGACGTAGTCGTCGTCCCGGAGGTGGGCGCAGATGCCGGTCGGCACGGCCTCCTGGCCGATGGAGGAGTGCATCCCGCGAAGCTTGCCGGCGTCGGCCTCGCGTCGCGACTGCTCCTCGAACCTGCGTATCGTCACCATCGTCCTGTACATCCACAGGAATGAGTCTCGATTGAGTTCAGAATGGGTGTCGCTCATGGTCCCCTCCACGGAGTATTAGGTACACGTGAGAATTCAGTGTGCCAAAGCGCGGACAAACGAACTCGTCGTCCCGCTTGCCACGGCGCGAGTGTAGCAATCGAGGTGTGAGGCGTCAATCGAGAGGCGAGACCAAGCAGGATCCTTCTCCGAGCCTGCCGACTGGAGGGCCCTACTCGTCCAGGTACACCATCCACTCCAGCAGGTTCTGGTCTGGGTCGCGAGCGTAGAGGCTGACGGCGTTCCGATGCTGTAGCGCGCCGCGACGTGGGCCAGGACCTGCGATGATCTCGACGCCCGCATCCTCGAGCATCTTGCTGCACTCCTCAGCGGTGCCCTTCCAGACGAAGCAGATGTCCGCCGATCCCGGCACAGCCGTCGGTCCGCGCAGGCTGGCCGTGTAGCCTTCCGGGTGTACGTTGATCTTTGAGTCGCCGACCTGGATCGAGAATATGCTGGCCTGACCCGATCGCCAGGCGTCTTCGTCGTTGATCGTGAAGCCGATGCTCTTGTAGAACTCGACAAGCCTCTCGGCGTTGGCGGTGGGCATCGCGATGTGATCTATGCTGACAGTGCTCATGGCTTGCTCCTTCTGGTAGCTGTAGTAGGGACCGCAGGGGCAGGTTTGAAACCTGCCCCTGCAAGGCACATCAGTATGGCAACTCCGTGCCGGGCCGCTGCTGTATGAAGTGGCCCTGGTGAACTCCGAAGTTCTCCTGTAGCTGCACGGTGAGGCCGCCGTCGACGACGAGCGCGTGGCCGGTAATGAAGCTCGCCTCGTCGGAGCACAGGAAGACGATCGCGTTGGCGATGTCCACCGGGCGGCCCACGCGCCCGACAGGGTACTGGTTTACGAAGAAGTCCAGGCCGGAGGGGTTCTCTTCCCACCGCTCCCCAAGTCGCTCGGTCACGATGTGGCCCGGGCACACGGCGTTCACCCTGATACCGTCCGGCCCAAGCTCGGTCGAAAGCTGCCGGGTGATACCTATGACCGCGTGCTTTCCTGTCTCGTAGATCAGCGCGCCGGGTGCGCCAAGCAGACCGTGCACCGACGAGATGTTCACGATGCTGCCGTGTCCGTTCTGACGCATGTACGGCACGGCGTGCTTGGCCGTCAGGAAGTGGGCCTTCACCAGGATGCCCATGCCAGCGTCGAAGTCGGACTCGGATATGTCCTCCAGGTTGCTGTCTCCGCCCCACAGACCCGCTGAGAACGCGTTGTTGACGAGGATGTCGATCCTGCCGAACTCGGCGTGGGCCCTCTCGACCATCGCCTCGATCTCGTCCGCGCTGCTCACGTCCGCCCGCATGACGACGGCGGTTCCGCCAGCCTCAGCTATGGTCTCGGCGTTGGCCTGGGCGGCGTCCATGTCGACGTCGGCTATCAGGACGCTGGCTCCCTCTTCTGCCAGCCGTCGCGAAGCTGCACCGCCTATGCCCAGCGCTCCTCCCGTTACGATCGC
Organism: Dehalococcoidia bacterium; assembly: GCA_965232905.1. Lineage (GTDB taxonomy): Bacteria > Chloroflexota > Dehalococcoidia > Lucifugimonadales > UBA1123 > VXRN01. The sequence continues at coordinate 2,843,491 of OZ247432.1, read as the reverse complement.
GGCCTGTCCCGCAAGTCTGCTCATCCTGTCCCCCTTCCGTTCAGATCGTTGAGAAATTCTGTTCTGGACATTCTAAACCGCCCAGGGAACTAGCGTCTTGGACTTGCGGTTTCAGCCCAGGAGCACCAGCCCCCACACGACCGGCACGGCAATCAGCGAGATAAACACCGCCGCAGAGCCCAGGTCCTTGGCCCGACGCGACAGGTCGTGGAACTCCGTCCCTATCCTATCCACCACCGTCTCTATCGCCGAGTTGACCAGTTCGACGATCAGCACGATCAACAGCGACGCGATCATCAGAGCCCGCTCGATACCGTTGTCGCCCAGCCAGACCGCGACCGGAACGAGGATAAGCGCGAGAATCAGCTCCTGCCTGAACGCGGCCTCACCCCGGATCGCGCTGCGCAGTCCCGCCAGCGAGTGCTGGGTGGCCCTCACAATCCTTCTGAAGTCCAGAGTGCCTCCCGCCATCAGCGGTCAGGCTGGTCCGGCTAGATCAACCGGTCGGTCTTCGAGGATGGCCAGTGGGGTATCGACCACCATTGCCAGTGCACAGTCCATGCCGACGATGGCTGCGGCCGCCTCGATGCCGACTCCGATCTTGGGTGCCCTGAGACCCATGGGCGAGTGTGTGTCAGATGCCATCACATGCGCCAGTCCCATCTCGAGAAGCTCGTGGGTGAAAAGTCTGACCTCGTCGCCCCACGTGCCGACGACGCTTCCTGACGTGATCTGGCTGAGCATCCCACTCTCCACGAAGCTGGCGAGCAGTCCTACGTCCTGCTGGAACGCCTCGATGCGCTCTGGGTGTGCCAGCACCGGCGTCAGTCCCATTCGCTGGACCTCTGACAGCGTACTTTCGATGAAGTCCGGTCTGCCGAAGAACGGCATCTCGATCAGGATGTACCGGCTGCCGTTCATCGGGAGCGCGCGGCCGGCATCTATCTCGGAGGGCAGCGCCTCGTCGAGGTGGTTCTCCATTCCGAGCACGAGGGTGACGTCGATGCCGTGCTCGGCGTTCTGCGCGTTCATGTCCGCAATCAGCCGGCGGATGTGCGCGACAGACGACTCCTCGGTCACGTCCTTCCGGTGCGGCGTGGCGAGAATGACCTTCGTGCCCGTCTCCGCCGCGACCCTCGACATTTCAAGCGTCTCTTCAGGAGTCCTGGCACCATCGTCCACACCCGGCAGGATGTGCGCGTGGAGGTCGTACATTACCGGCGAATGTGGATCCTGCGGAAGCCCTCAGCGTATGGCATGTCCGCACGCTGACCGATTCTCCGAGCGTTTGCCCGTACGAACTCGCCCACGTCGGTGCCGTCATCAGATGACACCTGGGAGGCGTGCTTTTTCAGCGAGTCGATCTTGAGGTCGATCGTGTCGGTGATGTCGACGTAGGTGTCGGGCTCCTCTGTGCCCCAGAACAGAACATCGCCGACCTTGTGGGTATCGAGTCCGTCCTCGGTGATGTGCTCCGGGTAGTGCAGCCTGTCGCGGGCGAACGGGAAGACCGCGTCCATGGTGACCTGGCCGCACAGCCTGTGGTCTCGGTGAAGGTAGAAGGTGCGCCGCAGCGGGTCGGTGGCAAATACGACATCGGGCCTGAACCTGCGGATCGCGTGGACCAGTTGTCCCCTGAACTGTGACGTATCCTCAAGCCCGCCGTCCGGGTACCTCAGGTACACGACTTCCTTGATGCCCAGCACATCCGCGGCCTCGGCCTGCTCGCGCTCGCGAATCTCGGCCAGGCGTTCAGAGGTCAGGTCAGGGTCGCTTGTGCCCTTGTCCCCGTTGGTGCATAGGACGTAGAACACCTCCGTCCCTTCCGCAATCCACCCGGCCACGGTTCCTCCGCAGCCTATTTCCGCATCGTCGGGATGAGGAGTTACTACCAGCGCTCGTTCGGGTCTGTCCATGGTCGTAGAAGGGCCTCCTGCTCAGGAATCGGGATTCGACAACTCAGTTTACAGGTATAGCTTCCAAGCTGTCAGCACGAACACCCTTCGTAGGGGCGGTTCGCGAACCGCCCCTACCTACCCAACTAACAAGCCCCTCACTCCCGGCACGCCTATCACCCGTAGGGCAGGTTTGAAACCTGCCCCTACACGCAGCACCTGCCCACCAGTCAGCGACCAACCAACAGAATCACATAAATCCCCTAATCCGAAAAATCTGAGTTCAGACTGTCCCGTCCCTCTGTTACAATCGGCTTGGCTTACGGGCAAGGTCTTAGCATAAGCGGTGAACATGGACGGAATTACTCTTAGAAAATTCGAGTGGGGCGACCTTGAGTCGGTCGCACGGCTGTTTACGCGAATCAGCGGGGCCGGAGGAACTGAGAAGGAAGTCGGAACTGACTTCGTTCGGCAGACGCTTGCTCATCCGTCCGTGCGACCCGAGACCAACCTGACTCTCGCTCAGTCCGGCTCAGAACTGGTCGGCTACTACCAGCTCTTCCCTGAAGTCCTCATAAGCCGCGCGGTTGTCGCAGGCGGCGTGCTCGAAGAGTTCCGAGGACGGGGCATTGGTAAACGACTGCTGAGCGAGGCAATCGAACGTGTCGAGGCGCTTGACGTTTCGGTGCTGAACATACAGACAGCAGCAGACGCCGACGACGCGCGTCACCTGCTGGAGTCCGAGGGCTTCGAGCAGGTCAAGGACTACTGGCAGATGCGCTGGAGCGGCGGCGAGCTGCCGGAGTTGAACCTCCGATCCAACTTCCAGCTCAAGCCCTTCACCCTCGGTGAAGACGAAGCGATGTTGACCGAGCTCCAGAACGCTGCGTTCGGCCAGCACTGGGGCTTCTGTCCCAACACGGTGGAAGAGATTGCGGCTAGAGTCAGGATCTCCAACACCGACCCGGACGGAATCATCTTCGTGATGGACGGTGACAGGCCGGCCGGCTACAACTGGACGCTCAGGAACGAAAACCAGTACGGCAAGGTCGGGTTCGTTTCGATGACAGGCGTGCATCCCGATTACCGGGGCAACGGACTGGGTACTGCGGTGGTCGTTACCGGTATGGAGTATCTCAAGCAGCAGGGTGTGGACGCCGTCGAGTTGGAGGTGGACTCCGAGAACACTCCGGCCCGCGAGCTTTACCTAAAGCTCGGCTATCGCCAGGTCCACCACTCCGTCTGGTTCGAGCGCCAGTTCTAGTCCCCATCTCCCTCAGAGCCTGCCCCGTGCTTGACACGGGGGAGAGAGCTTGGATGAGGGTGAATCACAGGAGAGTTTGCTACCCATGAGCTTCCACTTCGTCCAGATGGCGGACCCCCAGTTCGGTATGTTCGCCTCGATCAGCCAGTACACCGACGAGGACATCACGGAGCGTCACGCCAGGGGGCTGCTCATTCGCAAGGCCCCGGAGCGGATAACGGGATTCGCCGACGAGACGCGACTGTACACAGCGGCGATCGAGGCGACGAACCGTCTGAGCCCCACGTTCGCGGTGGTATGCGGCGACCTCGTTCACGAAGCCTCCGACGAGGGCCAGGTGAACGAACTCGCAAGAGTCACAGCACTGCTGGACGATCACATCCCCATGTACCTCGTGCCCGGCAACCACGACGTCGGCGAGGCGCCTACTTCAGACTCGCTCTCCCTGTACCGGTACCGCTTCGGCCCCGACAACTACTCGTTCGATCACGGCGACTGCCACTTCCTCGTCATCAACAGCTCGGTGGCATTCGACCCGGTGAACGTGCCCGGTGAGTGGGAGAAGATCGTCCAGTTCATGATCGACGACCTCAGCGCCGCCAGGGCTCGAGGCGTTGAGCACATGGTCCTGTTCACGCACCATCCACTGTTCCAGGAGCACGCTGCTGAAGAGGACAGCATGTGGACCGTGCCGACGGAGCGACGTGACGTCATAGTCGGGATACTCAGGGACTACGATGCGACGGCGGTCTTCGCGGGACACCTGCACAAGAACGTGTACGCCGACGACGGCGGACTGATGATGGTCACGACCGGAGCGGTGGGCTATCCTCTCGGTCCCGACCCCTCAGGCATCAGGATCGTCCACATGCAAGAGGACGCGATAAGGCACCGGTACTACGGAATGGAGTCTGTGCCGGACTCTCTGCCCAGCCTGGGCGGACCTGCGAACTAGGAGCAGTCGCTCAGGAGCGGTCTTTGCCCGAGGTCACAGGGTCGCGGTCTCGTCCCTCTACCACAGTAATCGTCTCCTGCAGCCCTTCGGGGATGACGATGCCGCCTGAGAAGATGATCTTCATCGCCTGCTCGACGCTGATCCCCGCGTCGACCACCTCGTCTTCGGGAATGACCGCCAGCATACCGGAGGTCGGATTCGGCACCGTCGCGATGTAGATGACGAGCATGGTGCGTTCGTCGTGCGGCAGCACACACTGGCCTGTCACCAGTCCCAGCGCCCTCACTCCGGGCCTCGGCCACTCCAGGAACACGACGCGGCTGAAAGCGTTCTCCCTTGGAGTCGACAGCGCCTGGGTCGTCTGGTTAGCCACGTCGTAGATCGACTTGACTATCGGGATCCTCCCCAGGAAGGCGTTGATTGCGAGGGCTACCCTGTTCTGGCCCTTTTCGCCGGTGACCAGCATTCCCAGGAAGTAGAAGATCACGAGAACAGAGCCCGTGACCGCGGCCCAGACGATAAGCGTCGCGCCCGGAATGTCGTCGAGGATGGGCCTGTTGATCACAAAGTCGACGAACGGGCTGATCACGCTTCCCGCGAAACCCACGAGGTAGCGAAGTATAAGAATGGTTACAAATAGGGGGATGAGAAGCAGGAATCCCCGGGCGATGGACTGCCACACATGTTGCTTGATCCGAAGCGGGAGAGCTTCACGTTTGCTAGTGTGGAGGGCATCCTGCTGCGAGCTGCTGGTTCCGTTACCGTTCATAGCGTGTGTCCTAGATGGACTAAAATCTTACGCTCCCCCTAACAACAATCATAAGCGAGGTCTAAGCACATAGGTGTACCAAAAAACTGGTCAACATTTAGGGAATATATGGAAGTCCACCGGCTAGGTTAGCCTTCCGATGAGCGAAGCTCAGGAATCTAAATGGGAACTGAGCAGGCCTGAGATACAGCACACAGAGGGTCTATAGACGCCGGACCCTATCGCGATCCTCAGCTACCCTCGCGACTCACCATGGTCTGGGCCCACTCGCTCAAGTCAGCGGGGTCCAGCCTGGTTACATGCGGCAGGCGGTCGAAGTCGGTGTCTGAGGCGATGATCTGGACAGACCCCAAGCGCTGCATCAGCGCTGTATGGACGAGGTTTCTGGCGCTGACCGTCGGATGGTGATCAGCCAACTGCGCCGCCAAGTGGATGTCCTCCTCAAAGACAGGTTCGATCCGATCGTGCATTAACTCTGAGAAGTTCTGGAGTACTTCCCGCCCCAGTTCCCAACGCCTCGAAGCCAGATATCTGTGGAGGAGTTCCTGAAGGACTTCTGCGTCAGTTATGAATGAATCCGGGTGCTCGGCGACCATCGAAAGGATTAGGGCGCAGGGTTCCTTGTAAGGATGATCTCTGCCAGCAGCGTAGATGGGGACGTTGGCATCAATGAATGCCGCCGGGCTCATGGGCAGACTCCAACTCGCGGGCGATCGTGGCTGCGTCCGGGGGATCTTCGACTTCCAAGCTGACTAGCCGGTCGACCGCCTGCCTGCGGCGCTCTCGCATGACGTCCTCATAGGCATCGTCTATGAGGCAGCGCACGACCTCTGAGATAGGCACTCCTCTCGTCTCGACCAGTTCTTCGAGTCGGCGCCTTCTCTCATCATCTAAACGTACGTCCAGCCGTGCCATGTCTTCCCTCCGTGTACGGGCCAACTTGTACGGAATAAATTATCCGGTACGTTGAGTAGGTCAGTCAACGTGTAACCACGGAGTACTTGCGCTCGAAATGCTGGGCGTTGGAGCCGGTGAGGTAGACGAAGGCAACCAGATTCGGTCGCGTCAGTCGCCGACTAGTTCTCCCCAGGTGTCTTGGTCGATGTGGGTGGAGTAGTAGTCCAGCATCTGGTCGGCGACGCTGCTCCAGCCCATGCTGAGGGCCTTCTGGCGGGCCGCCTGTCCCATGGCGTGCCTGAGCTCGGGGTTTGCCAGAAGTACGTCTAGCCTCTGGGCGAATGACTCCGGGCACCTCCAGGGCACGAGGTAGCCGTTCTCTCCGCTGTTCACGAACGTCTTCATGCCGCCCACCCGGGATACGACCACGGGTGTGCCGCAGGCCATCGCCTCGAGGGGGGCCAGACCGAAGCTCTCGGAGTGGGACGGCAGGACGAACACGTCTGCCGCGCTGTAATACGTCGGGAGTGTGCCCTGCGGCACCGATCCGGTGAATGTCACGGTGTCGCCAATTCCAAGGTCGGCTGTCAGCGACTTCAACCTGTCCAGTTCAGCGTCGTTGCCCGGGTTTCCGCCTACGACCATCACTCTGAGGTTCTGGCCGTACTCCAGCATCGGGACCGCGCGCAGGAGGATGTCGATGCCCTTGAGCGGCTCGATCCTGCCGACGTAGAGGATTACCCGCTCCTCCTTGATACCAAGCTCGGCGCGGGCGGCGTCCCGGTCGACTGGCTGGAACGTCTCGAGGTTGACCCCTGCCGGGATAACCTGGATGTTGCGAGGCGGCGCGTCGTAATGCCTGATGACGTCCTGGCGCTCTTCGTCCGTGGAGACGACTATGCCGTCGGCGACGGACATGACGTGACCCTCGATATCCTGTCGAAGCTGCGGCTCCTGCTCCCCGGGCCTGGCGCGCATCTTGGTCTTCGCCAGCGTGTGGAACGTCGTTATGTGTGGGGAGCTCCACTTCCGGCTCAGCGTTGCGCCGACCATGCCGGACAGCCAGTAGTGGCTGTGGATCAGGTCGTATGGTCGGGGTTGAAAGCCCCTGCCCTCTTCCTCCTGAAAGCGGTACAGCCCGTTGACGAAGCTGGGGATATAGGAGTAAAGCTCGTTCTTGGAAGCGTCGAGGGGTCCGGCATCAAGGTGTATAACCCTGGCGCCCTCTTCGATCTCGACGATTTTCGGGTCGGTGGGATCGTGGTACCGGGTAAAGACATCGACCCGGTTCCCTCTTCTAGCGTACTCCCTGGCCAACTGAAGGACATAGACGTTCATGCCGCCGGTGTCCTTTTCGCCCAGTCTTGCCACGGGACAGCCATGGTAGCTCAACAGCGCCAGGCTTCTACACATATACACCTCTACCGTGTAATCGTCAGACGGAATACAAGCTCATCCTGGCCACCCAGGTTGTACTTGTATCTCTCATTGCCTTTAAGGAAGTTGAAGGTCTTGCGACCTTCTTCGATAGCTGACTGGAGGCTAAGCGCCTTGTTAATCAGACCGACGCTGAGTCTCGAGTAGCTCGGATCGTAGCCGCTATTGTATAGCAGATAGTCACCACCGTAGTCGAAGCAGATACAGGCGGCCACGTTCTCGCCGTCCACCTCGAGGAAGCTGAGCCTAAACTGGTCCCGGCTCAGCGACTCCCTGGCGATGTCGAGGAAGAACGTCTCGCGCTCCGGCGTAAGAAACTCGTTCTTGTCCTCGCGGCTGGCGCGCAGCAGTCTGAAGAAGTCCTGCATCGAGCCGTTCAGCACCTCGCCGTCGTCGGCCACATACTGTCGGTGGGTGTTATCTCTATCCAGACGACGAATCTTGCGCCTGAGCTCGTGCCGGTCTTTCTTCCTCAGACCGGCCAGGAATTCGTCCCAAGTAGGAGGAAGCTCCGCTGTAGGCGTGGTCTCCTCTTCCTCGACCTCGACGGTCATGCCGGCGTTCTCAGCGAGTTTCGTGAGGCGCTCCAGCGTTGGCGATCCACCGGGAAGCGACGGCAAGTCAAGCGTGGACCAGCCCGGGGAGGCGAGCAGGTGTTCCCACAGTGCGGGGAAGAACCTGTCGACCCTATCCTGGGGGACCACAAAGTCGAAGTAGTCCGAGAGGTCCTTGTCGCCCAGGAAAGTCAGCCTGTCCCCATCGGACATTAGCGGGGCGATGCCAAGCAGGTCGTCGCCGTCATAGACGGCCAGGATGCGAGGCTCTCTGGAGCCGCCGAAGTTATCCCACCACGTCTTCTGCCACCATGGAGTCACGAACACCGTATCGGTAACGCATGCTGGGAGAATCTCCTCCCAGCGACTCCATATTGAATCGAAAGTCTCTTCTCTGACCGCTGTGGTCACTGTCTTCTCGCTCCTATATAGGCGGGTTTCAAACCCGCCCCTACCCAACTACTCCACATAGGCGGGTTTCAAAACCTGCCCCTACCCAACTACTCCACATAGGTGGGTTTGAAACCCACCCCTACTCCACCAGCAGCGCCTGCTCGACCGCTGCGAGGTCGGGCGGGAACTCTTCCATCCACTCAGGTTCAATTTCGTTTGCGAGGTCGGGGTCCTTCAGTCCTGAGCCTGTGATTATGCACACGACCTTCTGTCCCTCCAGGTCGAGCCCCGCGCTGGAGTGCTTGAGCAATCCGGCCACGCCTGCGGCGGACGCGGGCTCGCAGAAGACGCCCTCACCGCTGGCCATCAGCTTGTAGGCGTCGAGGATGTCCTCGTCCGAAACCATGTCTATGGTGCCACCCGATTCGTCCCGCGCCCTGATCGCGTTGTTCCAGCTTGCAGGGTTGCCGATCCTGATCGCCGACGCGATGGTCTCAGGCTCGGGGACCACGTCCCCCCTGACTATGGGCGCGGCGCCCTGCGCCTGGAAGCCCATCATCCTGGGGTGAACACCGGACCACTCGTTAATGTAGGCCTCCTGGAAGCCAAGCCAGTACGCGGTGATGTTGCCGGCGTTGCCAACGGGGATGAAGACGTAGTCCGGGGAGGTACCAAGGTCTTCGACGATCTCAAAGGATGCTGTCTTCTGGCCCTGGATACGGTTGGGGTTAACTGAGTTGACGAGGGTGATGGGGTTTCTTTCGGTAAGCTCGCGGACGAGTTCGAGCGCGTGGTCGAAGCTGCCGCGAATCAGCATGATGCGGGCGCCGTAGGCAATCGCCTGCGCCATCTTCCCCCTGGATATGTTGCCCTTGGGCACTATTATGGTTGTTTGCAGTCCGAGGTACGCTCCGTATGCGGCAGCAGACGCGCTGGTGTTGCCGGTTGACGCGCACGCGATGCTTCGTCCGCCTGCCTCAAGGGCCTTGGCGATCGCAACCACCATTCCGCGGTCCTTGAAAGATCCCGTGGGGTTGCATCCCTCGAGCTTGAAGTAGAGCTCATCGCACCCGACCATGGGGCCGATGGTGCGCGACTTCACCAGTGGGGTGTCCCCCTCTCCGAGGGAGAACATGGGCGTGTCGTCGGATACCGGCAGGTGGTCCTTGTACTTTTCGAGTACGCCTTTGTTCATTGTCTCCCTGGTAAGCAGGGCAAGCGCTGCACCCGCATTAATGACTCTGGCGTGGGGGCAATACTGGCGCAGCCGATGTGGAATGGACCTGTCAGCCGTCGAACGCCGTTCGCCCTGAGCTTGTCGAAGTGTCTTGATACAGTGGCGGACAGGGTGGGATTCGAACCCACGAGAGCCCTATAAGACCCTACGCCCTTAGCAGGGGCGCGCCTTCAGCCGCTCGGCCACCTGTCCGCGAAGATTCTTAGTGCCCTCGCCTGAGTGTCACAAACTGTGTCAGAGCCTGTCCCGTACCTGATACGGGGCTGTTGATACTCTAACGCAGGGCGCTATTAAGGGGCAAGTTGAGGCAATGGGTGCAAACGTCCCACAAGGAACGGTCAAGCCGACCTGTCCAGGAGATTACCACCTGCCGGACCGTTCAGAGTGCGGGTGGTCAGGCAGCCGATACGACAGGCCAGCGTCGTCGTAGGCCGACGCCTCCAGAAGCGTCGAAAAACCCGTTGGACTCTCTTTCCGAATTCGTGCTCGCAGCTTCTGAATGCGCTGGTCCAGCCGGTACCAGAAGAGTGGGAAAGGCAATTTGCTCGCTGGAAAGTTCAGCTGGTTGGCGAGGTCGTTCCCTATGAGGCCCCGGGAGACGGGGTAAATGACGCCATTCACCAGATTATTCCGTTCATCTGCATCTGTGATGCCCGCGACCAGGGGGGCGGAGTTGATCAGCGCGTTCGTCATGATGATCGCGTCCGGTGTTGGAGGGGGCTCACACAGGGAGCCGATCCGGTATATGTGCAGGGCGTGGCTCTCATCGGTGAATAGGATCGTCTCAGGGATGCCCATAAGATAACCCGCGTAGCGCCAGACAGCGTGGAAGCCGGCGCGCTCCTCCGGGCTGTAACGAGCTCCCAGCGCCTCCGAGTGTTTGACTGTACGAGCGGCGAAACAGGCACCCGCATAGCCCATGTGCGCGGCGCTGAGCGGCACACCCCAGGCATCGTGCTCCCACTCTTCAGTCTGTGCAAGCAGCCTACGAACCTGGCATGCACGAACCGGACGCGGACGGACAGCTTCCACCCGTCGCCGTGCCTTTCCAACCCACCGGGCCAAAATATCTCCATCTGGTGCCGGTTGTTCTGCTTGAGCCTCCAGACGCCGTCGTCGAATATACGCCCTGTCTGCACGAACGACTTGCTTATCAGCGTAGCGAAGCCGTCTATAAGCACGCCGGTTACGAAGGCTGACAGTATGGCAACTGAGTTTCTCTGGAAGGCGCGGACGCCTGGCGCGAAGGCGCTTTGATCAAGCCACTCGGGGTCGGGCTGAGGCGAGTCGATGAAGAAGTCTCGCAGCAACTTCGGGGCATTCCGCATACCCTCGTGGTCCTCATCCATCCCGGCGCGAAGGAACTGGCTGGCTTCGCTCTGAGGCAGCGATGCCAACTCTTCCACCACCGCGTCCATGATCGGATCGCCGATTCGGGTATGGGCGATGTAGTTGTCCGCGACCTCTCTGTCGACCAGACGGGCCTTCTCGTAGCCCGCTTTGTACTCAGATAAGACTTCCATAGGACACGCGTATCTTTCAATGCTTCTCTTGCATAATCTGGTGTATAACGTCGTCTGATTCATTGTCAAGGACGGGGCAGGCGCGCTGTTGAAAAAGATGGATCCGATCAGCTCACATCTTGACCAGCATCGTCACAGGGCCCGTACACAGTAGATTGATTCCGGCGTAGTGGGCTCTCAGAGATGCTAAGCCAGAACAGGGCGGTGAGGAGGACCACTGCCGCCGCACCTGCCAGGACCAGGCTGTACAGTCTGACCCCGCTGACGATATCGATCGCGACCCCATGGGAGATCTCGCCTACCTTGGCATCGATCAGCTGAATCGTACCGCTGAATATGCCGCCTGCCTCAAGCCCCACCTCGGCACGCGCCTGCTCGGCGGCGGCGTCTGCCACCGGCTGCTGCATGGGCCATGACAGGATGTAGATTAGCCCTGCCGAAATGAGCACGGTCGAGGATGCCCAGATAACGCGGCTGCGCCAGGATGTTCCCCCCAGCATACTAATGAAGATCAGTAGGGCCGACGTCAGCAGGTAGACCGGCCATTCGTACCTGCTCACTACCTCCAATCGTGCGCGTGCACCATCCAGTGCTGCGCCGGCACGGCTGGTGGCACGCTGATCAGATGAAGCCTGGTAGGTATGGGAGTAGCCGTCCCTGAAGAACGATCTGACATCGTCCAACCCAGTTAAGGCGTCGCCTCTGGCGGACAGGTCTGCCCTCAAGTCCTGGTGGGTATAGGTCCAGCCGTCGTCCATGACGGCTCTGATGTAGTCGAGACGCTCCAGCGCCTCCGGTCCTCCGGTCTGTTCCAACGCAGACCGAAGATACACTTCGTCGAACGTGACAGTGTCCGGGATGGGCGCCAGCACGAAAGTGTGGACCGAGTCGTCGATGCCGGTCTCAACTAAACCGAGGACTTCATTGAGCGATGTACCCGGCGGAAGACATTGAGGCAGCCCCTGCTCCAGCCTCCGCCGGGCAGTGGTCGCCTCCGACGTGGTATCGCAGAACGACAGCGTGGAGAGCGCCTCAAGAGCATCGTCGAGGGCCAGATCGGTAAGCGCCTCGGCGGCCTGCTGCTTGTTGCGAGCCAGGTCGATCTCTACCGAGAAGTCGTCCGACGCTCCCACCACGTATGGCCCCACGTGGTCGATCAGATTCTCGGCGTGTTCCTGCACCCACGACGGCGGCGCGGCCTGCCGCAGGGCGCCCATGACCTCGTCACTGGTAACGGTCACGCCGTAGGGAAGCCTCACCCCTGCCCCCATCACATCCGTCAGAGCTGGCTCTACCACTCCCGAATAGACCAACTCGTATGCGTCCGCCTCTCGAAGAATGGACTTGGTCTCCTCGACGGCCTTATCCACCTCTGCGCCTGCCAGCCTGACCGTGATCTCGAAGCTGTCGGTCTCGCCCACCAGGTATGCGGTGAACTCGTCGAGGGCCTGTTCGACCTGGCCGGCCAGCCAGTCTGCTGTGAGCGAGCTCATTACTACCCGCACGATCCAGTCCTCGGCGTCCCCTGTGTCGCCGGACAGATAGTGCATCCAGATGGACACATCCCCGTCGGAACCCAGCATCGCGCCAGTAGCCTCACGAACTCGAGGCTCCAGCTCACGGTCGATGAGCGAGTCGTACGCGCCAGACTCTCGCAAGAGACCGTGTATTTCGCCTGCCACACGTCTGACGCGATCGGCCTCCACGCTCACAGCCAGTGTGTCCCTATCTCCTCTGACGTACTCGCCAACCTGAAACAGGACAGGAGAGGTTAGTCTCTCCAGGTCCCGAGGGGACAGGCCACGGTGCACGGCTTCGGCAATCTGCGGAGAGGTGAGACCGGATGTGACGATGGGATTGTCCCGTAAGGCCCCGCCAAACTGCCCGGCATCGGCCCGCCGCGCCTCGTCGATTGCCGTGGTGAGCGCATCGACCGTCACGAACCGGTACACGTCAACGCGCTGCACCAGATCGGGATAGAAGCGCGGCTCCAGCAGAGTGCCATTCAGCCTTACGAGCACAAGGGTTGCTAACAGCGTCAACGTGAATACAGCGCACAATACCACGGCAAGTCCGCGTCGTATGCAGCTCATGGCAGATCTATTGGACTGTACTGTGGAGTTTTCCACAACTCAAGTCCTTGATATAGTATCTCAGTATTTGTGTACTGATCTGACCTTCATTGAAAGGATTTGAGGTTTAGCTGTTGTCGACTTCACACGTAAACGAAAACGTCCGTTACGAGCCAGATGAACACCCTCCTCGCATGGTGACCGTTGGCGCAGGTTTTCAGGCGGCCATGCTGATAGTGGCGCCAGTGGTGCTGACGGTAGTCATAGTAGCCCGTATCGCAGACCAGCCCGAATCTTACATTGCCTGGGGAGCTTTCGCTGCACTTCTCATAAGTGGTATCACCACTATTCTCCAGGCCGTAAGAGTGGGACGTTTCGGGTCGGGGCACGTGCTCATAATGGGCACATCGGGTGCTTTCATCTCCGTGTGCGTGGTGGCCCTGGTGAATGGCGGACCGGCGATGATGGCGACGCTCATAGTCATATCGTCGCTGTTCCAGTTCATGCTGGCTGCCCGGCTCTCATTGCTGCGCCGGATATTCACCCCGGTCGTCACCGGCACCGTCATCATGCTGATCGCCGCGACGGTCATGCCGATAGTGTTCGACACGCTGAAGGACGTGCCTGAGGGGTCGCCGCCGGAGGCTGCGATCCTGGCCGCAGTGGCAACCCTAGTAGTCGTCGCGGGACTAGTGCTGCGGGGTCCGCCGGTTTTGAGGTTGTGGTCTCCGATAATCGGCATCGTAGTCGGGTGTGCAGTGTCCGCGCCATTCGGACTGTACGATGTGCAGCAGGTGATCGACGCTCCCTGGTTCGGAATGCAGGCTGCCGAGTGGCCGGGGTTCCACCTCGTTCCCGATCAGACTCTTCTTGCGCTTATCCCCGCGTTCGTCGTGGTAACCCTTGTGGGCGCAATAGAGACCATCGGCGACGGTGTAGCAATCCAGCGTGTATCCCAGCGCACTCCGCGCGCGACAGACTTCCGGGTGGTACAGGGCGCGCTCAACGCTGACGGTGTGGGGAACCTGCTTTCGGGCCTGCTGGGAACGCTCCCCAACACTACCTACTCGTCCAGCATATCGCTCGCCGAGATCACCGGGGTCGCCGCGAGGCGAGTGGGCGTGGTCATAGGAGTCGTCTTCATCATCGTGGCGTTCCTCCCCAAGTTCACGGCCCTGCTGATTGCCATTCCCACTTCGGTCGCCGCCGCGTATATAACCGTCTTCATCGGTGTGCTCTTCGTGCAGGGGATGAAGATCGTGATTCAGGACGGGGTGGACCATCGAAAGGCCGCCGTCATCGGGCTGTCGTTCTGGATTGGGACAGGCTTTCAGAACGGGTGGATATTCGCCGACCAGTTGGGAGACGGGTTCCTCGGAGCGCTGCTCAGCAACGGCATGACTTCAGGGGCAATCGTCGCGATCGTTATGGTGGTGTTCATCGAAGTGACTGGCCCGCGGCGCAGACGGCTGGACACCTCGCTGGACATGGACACTCTGCCCAAGCTGTCGGACTTCCTGCGCGGGTTCGCTACCAGATCGGGATGGAATCCGAACTCCGCTGAGCGGCTGGTGCTGGTCGGTGAGGAGACGCTAACGAGCCTGTCAGATGATGAGAACGGCGTTGGAGACGGCAGAGCGCGCCGGCTCGTCGTAAACGCGCGCAGCAGAGCAGGAGGGGCGGAACTGGAGTTCATATCCGCGTACGAAGGCGAGAACTTACAGGACCAGCTGGCATACATGGGAGAGACCCCTGAGATAACGGACGACAGGGAGATCTCGTTCCGGCTCCTGCGCCACTACGCGTCCTCAGTGCATCACCAGAAGTACCATGGGGTCGATATTGTCACGGTGAACGTGGACAATGCGTGACTTCCGCCACTCTGCATAAGTAGCTGATTATGGGACAAACTGCGCTGGTCAGCCTATACTGGAACCATTACAGAACCAACACCTTAGACATTCACACGACAGCGGCTGACTGAGCCGCCAGGGAGACCATACATGGTGCCGATTTCCAAGTACGTAACCGTCAACGGAGTCCGACTTCGATACCTGGACTGGGGGACACGCGGGCTGCCGCCCATGGTATGTCTGCATGGGCACACCGGCCAGGCGCGCATCTGGGATGAGTTTGCCGAGGTGATGCGTGACTCTTACCACGTGTACGCGGTCGACCAACGCGGCCACGGCGAGTCCGCCCACGCTATGGACGGCTACGCCCGCGACAGGTTCGTCGAAGACCTAGCCGCCTTCGTCGACGCCCTGGAACTGGAGCGGTTCACGTTATCCGGCCTGTCTATGGGCGGGTGGCACTCGATGCTGTACACCGCCGAACATCCTGACAGGGTCGAGAGAATCGTCATGGTGGATATCGGCCCCGAGCCGTCTGAGGAGGCCATCTCGGCCTCCGGCAGCCGACCGCTGACCCCGATGGTGTTCGAGTCCTTGGAGGACGCCGTCGCGTGGATGCGCTCCGGCAACCCGTGGGCGTCCGACGCCAGGCTGTTGAAGGATGCCCAGCACAAGATGAAGCAGTCTGATAACGGCTCGTGGACGTGGAAGGCAGACCAGGAACTATTCAACGTACCGCTTCCCGACATGTCGGACCCGGAGCTCATAGGCAGGTACTGGAATGCGCTGGAGACCATTCCGTGTCCAATCCTGGAGGTGCGAGGCTCCGAGAGCCCACTCGTATCAGATTCGGTGCTGGACAGGATGAAGGCCGCAGCCAACGACCTTTCGTCTGTGGACGTAGCCGGGGCTGGGCACGTGGTCACCGTAGACAAGCCGCGCGAGTTCATCGAGGCAAGCCGCGAGTTCCTGGGAGTCTAGGGCTGGCGGGCCAGACTGCTACCATCTAGCGGGGGCAGAGAGGTGACCGTCGTTCAGCTTCGTTATTCCGGCGAAGGCCGGAATACATGGGCGCGAATGTTGTACGGCTGATCGCAATCAATTCCTTTTCACCCTCACCCCAACCCTCTCCCGTCAAGGGAGAGGGGGTCAGATGGCTGGGTTTAGGGGGCTAGGGAGAGCGGGCTTTGCCGAGGTCAGCGGGGAGTGGGAAGATGGCTGAATACGATTACGACATGGTGGTCATAGGGTCCGGTCCGGCCGGGCAGCGCGCTGCCGTGCAGGCCGCGAAGCTGGGCAAGCGCACCGCCATCGTCGAACGCCACTCCGAAATCGGCGGCGTCATGGTCAACTCAGGCACCATTCCCAGCAAGACGCTCCGCGAAGCGGTAATTTACCTGACTGGATACAGGGAGCGGGGCATCTACGGTGAGTCGTACGCCGTCAAGGACGACATCACCATGAGCGACCTCATGATCCGCACCAATCACGTGATGCAGCAGAAGACGGACACGCTGCGCCACCAGCTTCTGCGGAACAGGGTCGAGCTGATCACCGCCCACGCATCGTTCATCGACGCTCACACCCTGCACCTCGATGCAGTCAATGGAAGGGGCAACCGTCCAATCACCGCCGACAAGGTGGTCGTCGCCGTAGGCACGTCGGCAGCGAAGCCTGACTGGACCAACGTCGATGGCAAACACATACTGCTCAGCGACGACATCCTCAATCTGCCAGAGCTTCCCAGAACCCTGGCCATCATAGGCGGCGGCGTCATTGGCCTGGAGTACGGCAGCATATTCGCGAACCTCGGAATACGCGTTACGCTTATCGAGCGCGACGCGAGACTGCTGGACTTCGTAGACTCCGAGCTCATCGACACCCTCGTGTACCACCTGCGTCAGAAGAGGGTGACACTCCGGCTGAACGAGGAGGTCACCTGGATGGAGCCGTTCGACGACGAACGCGGCCAGCACGTCAGGATCAGGCTGGTCAGCGGAAAGCAGATTGTGAGCGATGCCGCGCTGTACAGCATCGGACGCACCGGCGCCACAGACGCACTCGGGCTGGAAACGGTGGGCCTGGAACCAGATGGCCGAGGCCGATTGACGGTGAACGATACCTACCAGACGTCCGTGGACAACATCTACGCGGTCGGCGACGTGATCGGGTTCCCGAACCTGGCGTCGACCTCCGCGGAGCAGGGCCGTCTGGCGTCGTGCCACGCCTTTGGCCTGCCCTCCAGGAGCGTTCCGGGGCTGTTTCCTTACGGCATCTACACCATCCCCGAGATCTCAATGGTGGGCAGGACTGAAGAGGACCTGACCGAGGACGTTGTGCCATACGAAGTAGGCAGGGCGCAGTACCGGGAGATAGCTCGGGGCCAGATAATCGGGGACGACACGGGGCTGCTAAAGCTGCTGTTCCACGCGACCACACGCAAATTGCTTGGAGTGCATATCATCGGCGAGGGGGCGAGCGAGCTCATTCACATAGGGCAGGCGGTGCTTGCATTCGAGGGCACGATCGACTACTTCGTGGACGCCGTCTTCAACTACCCGACACTGGCCGAGTGCTACAAGACGGCCGCGCTGGACGGCATCAACCGCCTGGAGGCGTAAGGTCCAGTGGATCTCACGTGCCGGCTGGGACGGCTGCGGCGGTGGCAGGCAGGCTCAGCTTGAACTCGGTGTAGTCGCCGTGCACTGTAGCCACAGTGAGGTCGCCCCCGGCGCGGCGTGCCACGTCTGCTGAAATGGGCAGGCCCAGACCTGCGCCAAGGGCACCTTCACGCGTGGAGAAGAACGGGTTGAATATGTGCTCGATCACGTCATCGGCTATGCCTGTGCCGTTGTCCCATACGCTGACTTCGACAGTGCCACCGGCAAGGCGACTCGACACCCTCAGCACTGGCTCATAGCCGTCGTTCGAGCCGACCTGCTTTAGTCTCATCGCGTAGCAGGAGTTTGCTACCAGGTTGACTACTGCCTGGCCGAAGTCCTGTTCCACGAGGGGGACCGACCCAACAGACGAATCGAAATCGAAGGTCGGCTGAATCCTGAAGTCTTCCCACTGGGACATGAAGACGTTACAGGCCGCTTCCGCAGCCGTCTGAAGCACGGTGTTGAGCTCGACTGGCTCGGGCTCTCCGCCCACAACTCCCAGACCGCGCATACGCTCCACGATGGCCAGGACGCGTTCTCCGTTGGACTGCACCCGGCCGAGGCTGTCAGAGAGGTCTTCATTGATTTCGTCCAAAAGGGCCGCGTCCTCTTCCTTAAGCTGGTCGCGGTAATTCTCCAAGACCTCATTCATCTCGCTGTACAGTTCCAGAGATCCTTCTGAGAAGTTCTTGACGAAGTTGAGCGGGTTGCTGATCTCGTGGGCGACGCCGGACACCAGCTCGCCCAGCGCGGCGAGCTTTTCCTGCGCTACGAGGCGGTCCTGCATCCGTTCAAGCTCCGAGTTTGCCTGGCGCAGTTCGCCGTAGAGCCGTTCGACGAGGTTCAGGCGCTGCACCTCGAGGGCCTGCTGTCTGAAGACCTCCAACGCGTTGGCGAGCTCGCCAATCTCGTCACGGCTCACCTCGGGAACAGGCGTTTCGAGGTCTCCGGAAGCCATTCCGCGCATACGCTCGGACAGCCGGGACAGGCGACGGACGACACCGTTGCCCACCCACAGCCACGCCGCGAGTGTAGCCACAACTACGCTGGCGAGGCTGACCGCGAACAGCAGTATCCGACCTTCGTCGAAAGCTCGGACGGACGACTGGAGGGCACCGAACGACTCGTCACGGGCTCCAGCGAGCAGTCCTGAGGTAGCCTCTTCCAAGTCCTGGCTGGAACTTTCGTAACTCGAAAGCAGGTCCATTGATCGGGCCTGAAGGGCAAGCTGTTGACCTCGAACGGCGAGGGCTCCGTTGGTGTCAGCGACAAGCGATCCTACTGCCGGGCTGACTCCGGACGCTGATAGGACCACGTATTCATTCCACAAGGCATCGAGTGCGGACTCATCCTCAGCCGTCAACATGCGCTCTGCGAGCGAAACGAGAGCGTCGGATGTCCCCGGATCGGCACGGAGACCGGTGGCCTGGTTTCGAAGGTCGGCCGCAGATGCGCTCGCTGCCACCAGCGCATCCCGATTAACAGTTAACTGGTCTATGACCGCGACGAGCTCATAAGCCGCGTCCTGCACCTCCTGGGCGCTGGCAGAGAGAGCGGGCACGCCGCTGGCGACGGACAGGGCATCCTCCAGTCGAGCCAGAGAGTCGGTAACGGAGTCCGTCTGCGTTCCTCCGATACCTGATTCAGGATCGGACATCAGCTCCAGGCCAAGGGCACGCAGGCGCTCGCCTTCCTGTATGGCGGTCCACGACGCCTCAAGCACAGGCACCGACTCGTTCTGAACCTGGAAGTTAAGGTCGCCGCTGCGCTCGAAGTAGTAGACGCCCACTGCGCTGGACACCAGAGTCAGGAAAACCGCGAATCCGAGGGCCAGGTAAAGTCGTGCACCTATGCGGCGCCATGTATCAACTAGAAATCGCATATATTGGACAATCGCTAGTGTGTTTCACAGATTAGTAACAACTTTTCGTGGAAACAATGTACCACAGTGACGGGATGTGAGTGTCCTACCTGACCAGCATGAGCTAGTAGTCCGTGCATGGCATTGCATTCACTACTAAACTGAAGGTAAGACTGTTCTTAACCTTGATAACCAAATATACCCTGTTTCTTCATTTATGTTCAGATTTCCGAAGGCAAAGTCCAAGGCACTTCCCCTTGTGTTCCTGGGGATTGTCGCCGTGTTTGCGGCGATTCTGTTACTTGCGGAAACTGTCTCAGGCCAGGCAACCATTGAGCCGCCCCAAGACTTTGAAGTTCTGGTAGACAATTACTACTGCGATGAAAGTGAAGGTGTGTGTCCCGATCCGGTCGATCCGATGTACTTCAGACTAACTTGGGATGAGCCAGTTCGCACTCCTGTCCCATTTAATGGCTATAGGCTCGAGCGCCGCATATATCACGACGGCGACCGCGAAGACAAGACTGATGATGTGATCGTAGATTGGACTCACTACTCTGACTTCGGAAGCTCAGACTCATACTTTGAGGACCACAATATCCCGACCTGCAGCGGAACATATTCTTATCGCCTAAGCACCAAGTCGGGCTCGTCACTGAGTGAACCAGTGCGTGCTGACTATTGGGTCGGGTATCACGATCCCAAGCCCAAAGGGTGTAAGATCACCGCTCGACTTCCTGATCCACCGCGTCCGACTCCGAGGCCCAGACCAACCTCTACGAATACGCCCACCATTACGCCAACGCCTACGGTCTCGCCTACGCCTACGGTGAGCCCCACGCCTACGGTGAGTCCGACCCCGACGCGTACGATTACTCCTACGCCTACAATCACTCCAACACCTACAGTGAGTCCCACACCTACTATCACGCCGACGCCCACTGTGAGTCCCACGCCTACTATCACGCCAACGCCGTCCGCCACTCCGACCATCACACCAACGCCGACTCAGACCGCGACACCAACAATCACGCCGACGCCTACAATGGCCCCTCCACCGCCACCGCCGCCGCCGCCGACAGCTACCCGCGTACTTGTGCAAAGAAGCACTCGAACGCCGACTCCTATACCAACTCTTACTCACACTCCCTCGCCCACAGCAACTATGACGCCGCCTCCAACTGAGACGCCGAGACCAACCGCGACACGAAGACCGACTCAGACGCCGAGACCGCGGGCTACTTTCACTTCCACCCCAATACCAAGTCTCACACCAACAGCTAGGTCAATTCCCACGGCCACGGCTACACTGGTGCCGACACCTACAGTTACGCCAACTGCTACAGTGACAGTCACAGCCACGCCTACGGCCACTCAGACGGTCACACCGACACCCACTCCGACTGCCACACTTACAGTTACGCCAACTGCTACACCAGTCCCCACACCAACTATTCCGCCCACGTTCACACCAACTGCCACGCCCGGCGTAGAGGGTGCGGGAGTAACCGTCATCACGCAACCGGCTGCGACGTTGACGGCAATCGCGGCAGAGTTGATTCAGCCCACCAGTACTCCTGAGGTCGTACAAGTTTCCCGCGGGCGCCCTATAGTTGAGATTGTTGGGGATGCAGTTCCACGCATGCGGAATGCGTTGGAGTCGATTGTGACTAGTCCGCGACAGCGCACGACGCTGATCATCATTCTGATCATTGTGGGCATCCTGGCCATTGGCGTATTCGGATACCTGGTCTTCAGAAGGCGCTGAGACTGCGTCAGCTTGGCAGGCAGTGTTTTCGCCCTCACCCTAGCCCTCTCCCCCAGGGAGAGGGGACTTTAGATTCCGTAGGGAGGCACACACCAAAATGACACAGTTTCCAAGGCGGTAAACCTGTTGCCCGAGCGGGTATATGCCCATAGAATTAGCTTATAACTGATTAAATTCGGCCTGATCCACGAAACAGCCATTTAGCATGGGCGTTTTGACCATAGTCGCCGCGCCCTATGACGAAAGGAGGTCGTCCACATGGAGATACAGATTCAAGCCAGGAACATCGACCTCAACCCCAATGCCGAGGAGTACATCCAGAAGAAGTTCAACAGGCTGCAGCGACACCTGCCCAACCTCGACGATGCCAAGATGGAGGTGTCGATGACCCAGGCGCGAGCCACGCGCGACCGAGTCGAGGCGCAGATGACGCTGAGCATCGCGGGCTACACGCTCCGAGGTCAGGACAGGGGAGTCAACCTGTTCGCCGCGGTCGACGCGGTAACGGACGTTGTGGACCGGCAGATCAGACGGTTCAAGGGCAAGGTGTACCACAGCTCGCAGGCCAGGAAGTCGCGCGCCAGTTTCAGAGACATCCCGCCTGAGGCGATCATCGACATGCCAGAAACCCTCGAGGAAGAAGAGGCGCTTGAGGAGATCGGCCAGGTGGTCCGCACCAAGCGCCACTCCATGCCGCCGATGTCCGTAGAGGATGCCATCCTCCAGATGGAGATGCTGGGTCACAGCTTCTTCCTGTTCTTCAACATGGACACGGACGAGTACAACGTCGCCTACCAACGTCGCGACGGCGACTACGGCGTGATCGAGCCCGAGCTGGCCTGACCCAATTGGCAGAGGCGAGATCGGGCCCGTACATCTGGGCCACATGGCTGTCGAGGCTGCTGGTAGGTGACAACTCCTGCGAGTGGGCGTCGTGGTTCAAGGCCCACCACAAGGGCTACGAGCGGATGCCCAGCACGTTCGACATGGTCACGTGGCAGATGAACCACACGTCGCTGCTGAACGACGTAAGGGACAAGCTGGAGGCCGACGGCCTGATGGTGCTCACCGAGAACCAGAGCTACTTCAACCTGCGCGGCGGCTCGGGCACGGTCATCGGAGGCAAGCCCGACCTCGTGTCGCTCGACTCCGAAGACACTGGCACCATCTACGACATCAAGACCGGCCAGCCGCGAGCGTCGGACACCGCGCAGGTCATGATCTACATGTACGCGCTCCCATACCTCAACCAGTTCAGGGGCAGGAATTTCCAGGGGAGGCTGGTGTATCGGGACGACCGCGTCGTCGATATTCCAGCCGACAGCGTCAGCGACGCCTTCAAGTCGGAGCTGTTCGCGCTGATCCGGCGTATCGCCGACTCCCAGCCCGCTCGCAGGATTCCGAGCGCGCTGGAGTGTGGGATGTGTGATCTAACTCCCAACGACTGCCCGGATAGGATAGACGCTGCGCCTGCTGATCAGATTGCGGAGGGTGGGGAGTTCTGAGAAGGGTAGATATTTGAGGCTTTCACCCTCACCCCAGCCCTCTCCCGTCAAGGGAGAGGGGGCCGATATTCGCAAATCGTCATTCCGGCGAAGGCCGGAATTCAGGGGCCGCGGGTCCTTCGACAAGCTCAGAGCCTGCGCCGGACTTGATCCGGTGACGAACGAATTGCTGGTTTACCTACCCCTGTAAGCCCCCAGGGAGAGGGGACCAGATGGTTGAGATTCAGGCATTCTCGTGCTAGCTGTCTATCACGGCTTCGCCGACGCGGTACTTCTCGATGCCCTTCCAGTCGTAGACGACGCCAAGGCCTGGGCCTTCAGGGACGTCCACGCAGCCGTTCTCGTCAACCGACTCCAACTGGTCTGTGTAACCACACGCGTACACTGGCGGACAGGAGATGTTGGGCAGCTTCGGGTGGACCAGTCCCATCTCGTAGAAGTTCGAGTTTCGAATGGCGGCCATGCAGTGACGCTGCGCAGGACCTGCAATGTGCAGCTCGACGTCCATGCCATAGCCCTCGGCTGAGTGGGCGATCTTCATGACGCCGGTTATGCCACCGTCGTACTCTGGGTCGGCGCGCCAGAAGTCGGTCGCCTCGGCAGCGGCCATGTCGGCGTGCGCCTCGACCATGTGCACGTGCTCGCCCTGGAGCAGTGGCGTCTTGAGCATCTTCCGAAGCTGGCGATGCGCGTAGAGCGACACTCCGCCGTCCCGCATCGGGTCCTCGTACCAGTAGAAGTCGTTGTCGTCGCAGGCGCGTCCGACTGTCAGTGTGTCTCCGAACGTGTCGTACACGCAGCACGGGTCGATCATCAGCGCCATCTTGCCACCGACACGTTTGCCAACAGCGTTGACCGTCTCCACCTCGCGAGGAATCGACACGTCTCCCCACGAGTGGATCTTGAATCCCTGGTATCCCAGTTCCAGGCACTGCTCCGCAAAGTCGGCGTACGCTTCGGGACTGCTCAGGCCGTCAGGCTGTCTGTCAGCGTGAGAGGTGCTTGCGTATGAGGGCAGCTTCTTCCGGTAGCCGCCGAGCAACTGGTAGATCGGCGAGTCGTGCAGCTTGCCGGCGAGGTCCCACAGTGCAATGTCCACGGGACCGATGCCCATCTTGTCCTGCTTACGCAGGATCGACTTCGCCTGGTTGTAGAATAGCTCCCGCTGAAGCGCGTTCTTACCGATCAGGAAAGAGCCAAACTGTTGGATCTGCTCGAAGGTACCCGGTGCGATGCTCATGTACTCGCCAGAGACGCCGATGTCGGTGTCGATGCGTATGCCGAGTACGGATCGCCCTCCCATGCCTCCGGGCTCGTAGAACGGCCCCATTGCGAAGCTGAGGTCGCTGCCCACGTCGTTTAACGGGAAACGGTACCGCGTCAGCGTGATCTTCTGGATGATAGGGGTACTGCCCATGCTTTCTTCTCCTGCTGAGGTTAGCCCTGTCCGGCGCGGGCGTTGATGGCGACGGTGTGGTCCCAGGGGGTGATCCACTCGTCCTTGATCTCCATGCCCCAGCCGGGGGCGTCGGTTGGGGTGATGTAGCCGTCCTTTGGGATCGCGAGTCCTGGGATAGGCCAGACCTCTTCGAGTGGGATGCCCGGGTCGCTGCCCATCCAGAACTCAGCCATGGGCGACTCCGGCATGGCGATCGCGAAGTGCTGACCCCAGGGGGACGCGACCGCGGCGTGCGGGATCGTGATGATGCCCGCGGCCTCGCCGATCGTGTATATCTTCAGCGCCTCGGAGAAGCCTCCGCACCACTTCATATCTGGCTGTAGCACGTCCACCGCGCGGTGCTCGACAAGCTGCCTGAACGTCCAGCGGCCGTGGTGGTCTTCGCCGGTGGCGAGGGGGATCCAGTTGATGGCTTTACGAAGCTCGATGTGCCCTTCGAGGTCAGTCGGTATCAGGGGCTCTTCGAGCCAGCGCAGGCCGTAGGGTCGCAGGCGCTCGGCGAGCCTGACCGCGAACTCGACGTTGAAGCTCATGACCGGGTTGTACATGAGCTCCGCGTTCGGCCCGATCGCCTCGCGAGCTTTGGCAATGTGCTCTTCGACTACGTTGATGCCGTCGATGCCCTCGTCGTAGTGGGCAGGATTCGAGACTTTGAAGCACTTGAAGCCCAGCTCCTGCGACCAGTCGAGGTCGTCCGACGTGCAGTACACGAGAGCCTTGTCCCTGCACGGGCCGCCTATCAGAGAGTACACGGGCTGGCCGAGCAGCTTGCCCTTGAGGTCCCACAGAGCGAGGTCAACGCCGGACTGCGCGACGGTCGCTATCCCGCCCGCTCCAAAGCGGTGGGTGGAGCGCCACATCAGGTCGTTCAGGTACTCCAGCGCCATGCAGTCGCGACCCTCCAGCAGTGGGCCGAAGTGGTAGTCGACCAGCGCGGCAGTCGGCTCGCCGAAGCTGCACTGTCCCAGACCATACGTGCCATCCTCGGCAGTCACCTGCACCCAGACGTCTGCGCTCGTGTTCGCCCCTGGCATCTGGCCGTGCAGCCTTGAGAACTCCGGGTACTTGTTGATCGGCAGCGCACGGCGTGCGTGCGTGTTCCAGTTCGGCCTTCGGGACTCCGACTTCGGCGGTGTCCTCGGGATGTTCAGCTCAACCGCCCTTACCTCTTTGATCTTCAATGTTCTAACCCTCTCTATTCTGAGTTGTCTGCCGCATTCAGGAACGCCACGGCGGCGTCCGGGTCTATCAGCGGATAGACGTCGAACTCGGCGGGTATCATTTCCGCCCACTCCGTCAGCAGCATGTGAAGCGTCTCGTTGGAATCGACGTCGAACAGCGCGACTGCTCCCCGGCCCGTACGCGCGAAGAAGAACCGCGCGAGTCCTCGGTCCAGCTTGTCCTGAGACCAAGGCCAGTACAGCTTTCGCTGCTCCCGCACCTCGGACGGGCGCGTCGGCAGCGGCGTGCTTATCGCAAGAAACAGCATTGTTACTCTCCCTTTTGGTTCCGGGAAAGATAGTATCATGTTCCGAAGCTGTCCCAGATTCGTAGGCTACTCAGAGGCCGACCGTCCTTCGACAAGCTTCCTTCGACAGGCTCAGGACGAACGGACGCTCAGGATGAACGGATGCGGGCAAGATGCCCGCGCTCCAAATAGGGGGTGTCTACTGAGTTGGGATGGGTACGAACGATTACACGCTCATAGGAGAATACGACAATGGCAGGAAAGCTCGCAGATCAGGTTGCGATAGTTACAGGTGGAAACAGCGGAATCGGAGAGGCTACAGTGCACCTCTTCGCGCGGGAAGGAGCGAAGGTCGCCATACTCGCGCGCAGGGAGAATGAGGGCCATGCCGTCGAGTCCGCTGTCAAAGACAACGGTGGCGAGGCGACGTTCATAAGCTGCGACGTCTCAGACCGGCAGCAGGTGGACGCCGCGGTGCAGGCCGTCGTCGACGCCTACGGAGGTGTTGACGTGCTATTCAACAACGCAGGCGGGGGCGGTCCCGGCAACTTCCCAGACGAGCCGGATGATGTCTGGAACCGCGTGTTGACGGTCAACCTGACAGGCACGTTCTACATGTGCCGCGCCGTGTGGCCTCACATGATCTCCAGGGGCGGAGGACGGATCGTCAACATGTCTTCAGTTGCCGCGCAGCGGGGATTCAGCAAGAAGATGTACGACCTCGTTGGGCGTGGGCCGTCGGCCTCGTACTACGCTGCGAAGGCCGGGGTCGATGCGTTAACGCGCTACGTCGCCGGCATGGGTGGGCAGCACAACATCCGAGTGAACGGCGTGAGGCCAGGGCAGATCATCACGCCCGCAGTCGACACCGGAGGCGGGCACCACAGCCTGGAGGCGATGTTCGACTTCATCCAGATACTCGACAGCAAAGGGTATCCCGAGGACGTCGCCAACACCGTGCTGTTCCTGGTGAGCGAGGAGGCGAGGTTCATCACGGGCGAGATAGTCAACGTGGACGGTGGGATGCCGGGTAAGCTTTAGAATTCTGAGGAGTCGTCATGCCGGAACTCGACGGTAAGGTTGCCATCGTTACGGGCGCCGGTCGTCTCAAGGGAATTGGGAGGGCGGCGGCGGTTGCTCTCGCGCGACTGGGGGCCGACGTCGCCGTGACGGGCACCGGGCGAGATCCGGCGTCGTTTCCTGACTACGAGCAGGAGATTGGCTGGAGGGACGTCGAGTCCGTGGCTGAGCTAATCAGGGGGGAGGGTCGGCGCGCGTTACCCATAGTGGTGGACGTCACCGACGAAGCTCAGGTCCAGCGGATGGTCGAGCAGACCGTGAGTGAGTTCGGCAGGCTCGACATCCTGGTCAACAACGCTGCGCACGGAGTCGGGGCGGACAGGACGCCCATACTTGAACTCGAACCGGCAGTGTTCGACCGAGTGGTCAACGTTAAGGTCCGCGGCACGTACCTGTGCACTCGGGCCGGAGTCTCGCGGATGATCGAGCAGGGGGACGGCGGCAAGATCGTCAACATTGCGTCGGTCGCCGGAAAGCGGGGCAGCGCGAACACGCTTGCCTACAACGCCGCCAACTTCGCTGTCGTTGGGATGACACAGTCGTCGGCCAGGGAGCTTGGCCCACACGGGATCAACGTGAACTGCGTCTGTCCGGGTCTCGTGCAGACCCACCGGGGCGACGTGTTCATGGACGTCTTCGACCGGACTTGGGAGCAGACGGCCGAGTCAGTGCCGATCGGGCGAAATGGGACTGATGAGGAGCTGGGGAACTTCGTGGCCTACCTGTGCACGGAGGCGGCGTCGTGGATACATGGTCAGTCCATCAACGTCGATGGCGGCGTGATGATGGAGCACTAGTTACGGGCGCAGAGTCTGCGAAGACTGCGGCCTGATTCAATCTCGCGGAGCATAACTTCTATGTCTCCGGTCGGAAATTGGTACTGCGAAGCCTTGGCAATTGCGTGGAGTTTCCCTTCCCTGGCTTTGAATAGCTCTTCGTTCTTCAAGTTAAACTCCTAGATCTTTGAAAGAAGCCCGGTACTATACCGGCCGCGACGGAAGTCGGGGTGTTTGAGGGCCCTCTCCAGGGCTGGGATGTTGCACTTCACGCCTGCCACCTGCGTTTGGGCCAGAGCCTGTTCCATGAGTGATATTGCGTCTTCACGCGTGGGACCCCAGGCGATCAGCTTGGCAAGCAGTGGATCGAAGTGGGACGATACCTCGTCGCCCTCCCGGAAGCCGGTCTCCACTCGCAGGTTGTCCAGTCGGGGTAATTGGAATGCCTCAAGCGATCCGGGCGATGGGATGAACGTTTCGGGGTCCTCGGCGTAGATACGGCACTGGATGGCGTGGCCATTCACGGGCTCTGCTCCAATGGAGATGCCGTCCCCGGACGCGATTCTGAGCTGCTGCTCGACTATATCGACGCCGGTTACCATCTCCGTCGGACCATGCTCGACCTGTATTCGCGCATTTGCCTCGATGAAGTAGGGTTGGTCGTAGGCATCCACTATGAACTCGAATGTGCCTACGTTGGTGTAGCCGATCTCTCGGGCGGCTAGCAGCGATGCTGAGATCAGATGCTCTCTAGTCGCATTGGTTATCGATGGGGAGCCCGCTTCTTCGATCACCTTCTGGTGGCGTCGCTGCGCGGAGCACTCGCGCTCCCATAGATGCGTGACGGTGCCGTCGGCGTCGGCGACGACCTGGACCTCGACGTGGCGCGCGTCCGTCACGTAGCGTTCGAGATATACGTCCTGGCTGCCGAAGGCGCGACGCGACGACGATCGCGTTCGTCGGACGGCGCGTTCAAGCTGACCTGGGTTGCTGACCAGGTTCATCCCGATACCACCGCCACCCTCGCTGGCCTTTACCATCAGCGGGTAGCCGATCGACTCAGCCTGGGATGCGAGATCGACACCGGCGTCAAGATCTATCTCGGTACCCGGCAGCACGGGGACTCCGTACTCGGCAAGGCGTCTTCTGGCCTCGCGCTTGTTGCCGGCCAAGCTGATCGCCTCGGCCGAGGGGCCAATGAACACTATGCCTGCATCCTCGCAGGCCCGTGCGAACGCAGGATTCTCGGACAGGAAGCCATATCCGGGGTGTATGGCTTCCGCGCCCGTGTTGACAGCGACCTCGATCACTGCGTCGATGTCCAGGTAACCGGCCACGGGGGTTGCCAAATCGGGCAGTGGTACAGCCTGGTCGGCAAGCTCTGCGTGAAGGGGATGCCCCTCGGCGGGAGCGTAGATCGCTACCGTCGCGACTCCGAGGCGCCGGCAAGTCCGGATCACCCGGCACGCGATGGCGCTGCGGTTAGCTATGAGGACTTTGTTGAACACATGTCACCGGAGCGCATTGCATCTAGGTCGCATTCCCTGCATGTCCGCCGAGTGGCACGGATATCATTGAAACTCTGCAGTTACCCGTTTAGATCAGACAGATTAGTGGCGAACCTGATTCCATAGCCATCCGGGTCAGCCACCATGAAGTCCCGAAGACCATAGGTCCTATCGGCAATTGGCCATAGGACCTGAGCACCAATTTCCTGAGCCAGTGCCCAGTAGTCATCCACGTTCGGGACCATTACTCGGATATTACCCTGGAGCGGCCCCGGACTGGCGGGCAACTCGTCCTTGTACTCATCGTTGAAGAAGATGAGATGGCCTTCCCATGCCATCTCCACGAATCCGCCATCTTCCCTGACCATGTCAAAGCCAAACTTGCGATAGAACTCCACTGACCGGCTGATGTCACGCACGTACAACGCGGTTACAAGCTGTTCAGTGGGTTCTACATAGCGTGTCATCGCAGATTCCTTTCCGTCACGTCTCAACCTCGACCAGTCTGTCACCTTCTGAGACTGACTGGTCTTCTTCTACGTGGACCGCTGATACCGAGCCGGTTACGTCGCAGATGACCTCGTTCTCCATCTTCATGGACTCGATTACCACCACGACGTCTCCGGTGCCTACCTGTTCGCCCTCGGCAACCAGCACCTCTATGACCCGTCCGGTCATGGGTGAGTGAATTATTACTTCCGCCAATTGATTCTCTCCTAAGTCCTCTCCGATTCCGTACCAGTTAAGTGGGCGAGCATTTCACCCTCACCCTAGCCCTCTCCCTGAGGGAGAGGGGATTTTGGATTCTGAAGTTAGGTGCTGACTGGACTGATATACCTCAGTCTTCTCTGAAGATTCCGATTGTTCCTTTGGTTTCGAGTTGTGCTATCTGCCCTGGGGACATTCCGAGGATGTCTCTCGCGATCTGCTGGGAGTGCTCCCCAAGCCGGAACGACGGTATCCAGTTGGACTCGCGCAGGCCGTCCATCATTATCGCCTGTCCGGGGTATTTCTTGCGTCCGACGTCGGGCTCGTCGATGTCCACGAAGAAGCCCCTCTCGTTCAGGTGGACATCTTCGAGCATCTGCCAGTTCTTCGCGACCCTGCCGGCAGCGATTCCGGTCGACTGCGCTGCCGAGGCTATGTGCTCGCCGTCAAGAGTGCGAGTCCACTCCGACACGATCGAGTCCACTTCGTTTCGGTTGGTCCTACGGACTGACTCCTCGTTGAAGCTCGGATCACGTGCAAGCTCAGGTCTGTTCATCAGACTGCATAGCTCTCGCCACTCGGCGTCGGACTGAACGCAGATCGCCACCCAGTTATCTTCTCCGGCCGCGGGATAAACGCCGTACGGGGAGTGGACCGCATGCGAGTTACCGGCGCGTGGCGGTTGATGGCCTGTGCGAGAGTACGCAGAGATGTACTCGCCGATCTGGCAGATAGGGCCCTCGTTGAGTGCAAGGTCTATGAACTGGCCCTCGCCGGTCTGTCTGCGGTGGTGAAGGGCGGTCATTATCGCAGCAACTGAGTTCAGGCCCGCTACAGGGTCTGGATAGGCGAGAGACGACGTCCTTGGCTCACTGCCCTCGTAGCCCATCATGCTGGAGAGACCGGTCATCGCCTCCACAGACGGGCCGAACGCAGGGTAGTCGGCGTACTCGCCCGTCGTGCCGAAGCCGGGCATGGAGCACATGACGATGTCCGGTCGCACTTCGCGCAGGCGGTCGTAGGTCAGACCGAAGTTGCGCATCACCCTCGGTCTGAAGTTCTCGACCACTACGTCAGAGGTCGCGACCAGATCCATGAACAGATCGCGGCCCTCCTCGTGATCGAGCCGCAGAGCGAGGTTGACCTTGTTGCGGTTGAGCTTGTTGTTGGTGCCTGACAGCCTGTCTATCGGAATGCGGGGGTCACTTATCTTGATGACCTCCGCGCCGTAGTCTCCCAGGATGCGCGTGGCCAGCGGGCCGGACCAGACGCGAGTGAGGTCTAGGATGCGGATGTCATTAAGAGGAGAGAGTGGAGAGGAGTGAGGAGTGAGAGGCTGCACTGTAGGGGCAGGTTTGAAACCTGCCCCTACGTCTGCAAGTCCGTCATGGTTGTGCTCACCGAGTCGGGGGGCGCGTTCGAATCTGGGATGCGTGACGCTCATCTTGAATGGAACGGTTGGATAGGTCAGCAGCCCGGCGTCGGGGTGATCGAACTCTGTGAATAGACCTCTGTGGGCTAGTTGGCTGTCTGAGAGCACCTCGCCGAGTTCCAGCAGTGGCGACGCGGGCTCGGACCATGTGCCAGCAGCGATTTCGAACACTTCGGCGCGGGTTTTGTCCTTCATCCAATCGATGAGGATCGAGTCGATCTCATCGGCGTGGTCGCGTCTCTCGATGAACGTTTCGAATCGAGGCTCAGTCAGTAGTTCGGCACGCCCGACCATGGGAAACAGCGTCTCCCACTGCCCCTCGGTGGAGACCGCGAAGGCCACGTAGCCGTCCTTGCAGGGAAGCACCGTGATCGGGTACCGACCGTAGGGGCCCTTGTTCTCCCACCTGGTGCCGTGCCTGCTTCGCACGAGTCCGCTGTACGTGTGCATGACGGTCGTGAACTGGTGCAGCGCGGCGAGCGACTCGATCTCGGAGACCTCGACCCTGCCGCCAGCGCCTGATGCGGTCCGCTTAAACAGCGCGATCACTGCTCCGGCGTACGCCTGCAGCCCGGCCAGGTACTCTGACTGATGACCGGGCATCATGAGCGGCTCGCGATCCTCGTCACCCGACAGGTAGAGGAAGCCGCCCAGCGCGAGGCTCACGAGCGGAGTGCTGCGCCAGCCTGAGTACGGTCCGTCGGTGCCGAACGGCGTGAGGGACAGGTCTATCAGTCCGGGGTTTTCGGCGAGGACAGTGCTGATACCCACAGCAGACCGCGTGTCAGCGTTCCAGTCCTCGATGAGTATGTCCGATGAATCTACGAGCCGCGTGAGAGTCGCGGCGGCCTCATCCGACCTCTGATCGAGCGTGACGCTCTGCTTACCCATGTTGAGGTACAGGAAGAGGGAGCTGGCCTCTGACTCTTTCACGCCCGGGAGGCGGGGGCCCAGTGCACGGGTCCTATCGCCGTGCGGAGTAGGTTCGAGCTTGATTACGTCAGCGCCGAATGCGGCGAGCATCCGACCGCAAAATGGCCCGGCGACGCCCTCGGCGACCTCGACTACCCTGATGCCCTGGAGAGGAGGTGCGCTCACAGCTCCCTTAACCACCTCTCCGCCGATGGTCTTACGGGGCTTGCGTCCGTACCTTTCACCCTCACCCCAGCCCTCTCCCTGAGGGAGAGGGGGCCAGTTGATTGATGCACAGACATGAGAGTAGTGTCTACCTACTCTCGGCCCTTGACTACGCCGTCACTGAGGAGTGTCTCGATCTCAGAGTCGGATACCCCGAGCGTGTCGCGCAGCACCTCTTCGGTATGCTCGCCCAGCAGGGGAGGATGGCTCTGAGACGATGCAGGGGTCCTGCTCAGGTGCTGTAGCGCGCTGCCCAGCAGTTGGACGCTGCCCAGGGTGGGGTGATCGACGTCCCAGACTGCGTTGCGAGCCTTGGCCTGCGGGTCGTCCAGCGCGTCGGCGATCGTGTTGATCGAAGTGACCGTGATACCGGCCTCCTGGAGTGCGGTCAACCAGTGATCGCGGGTGTTCTGCCCGATCTTGTCGTTGAGCATTGAGGCGAGCAGTTCCCGGTGGGCGACGCGCGCGGCGTTGTCGACGAACCGGTCGTCGTCTGGAAGCTCCGAGAGTCCGACCACGTCGCAGAGACGTCGGAACTGATCGTCGTTGTTTGCGGCCAGCATGAAGAAGCCGTCGGACGCCTCGAAGTCCTGGTACGGCACGACCTGCGGGTGCGCGTTGCCGATGCGGCCTGGAGCCTCGTTGGTCGCGAGGAAGCTCTGCGCGAGATTGGCCATCGTTGCAATACCAACGTCGAACAGCGACACGTCTACGTGCTGCCCTTTGCCACTCAGCTCCCGCTCGTGCAGCGCAGCGAGTATGCCTATCGTCGAGTGCAACCCTGTGAGGATGTCAACCCATGCCACACCGACCTTTGTCGGTCGCCCGTCGGCCTCGCCGGTGACGCTCATTATGCCGGTCATGCCCTGGAGGGCGGCGTCGTAGCCCGGCTCAGCGGCACGCGGGCCGGTCTGCCCGAATCCGGTGACCGACGCGTAGATGACCTTCGGATTGACCTTCGAGAGCGATTCGTAGTCCAGCCCGTACCGCGCGAGGTTGCCGACCCTGAAGTTCTCGACCAGTACGTCGGCACGTTCGGCGAGTCCGCGGATGATCTTCTGGCCCCGCTCATCCCTGAGGTTGACGATCAGGCTCTTCTTGCCGCGGTTCGCCGACAGGTAGTATGCGCTCTCCGTGCCCACGAAGGGCGGGCCCCAACTTCTAGTATCGTCTCCCCAGGGAGACTCGATCTTCCAGACCGTCGCTCCCAGGTCCGCCAGAATCTGCGTCCCGAAAGGCCCGGCCAGTATCCGGGACATATCCAGTACCGTAATGTCGCTCAGCGCACCCATGTAAGTCATCCTTCGTCGGAATTCAGACGCAATACTAAAGGTTTGGCATAGTCGGCACAATACGAAAACTGGTACAGCGCGCCCGCCTGTCCGCACCTACAATTCAGATATAGGTACTAGTAGGACAGCGAGGCAGATGGATAAACAGCAGACTATCCTCGTCACAGGAGCCACCGGGTACATAGGTGGGAGGCTCGTTCCTCGGCTGCTCCAGGAAGGGCACCGGGTGCGGGTCCTGGTCCGGAGCAGGGCCAGGGCGATCTCGCGTACATGGGCCGATCGGGTGGAGATCGTCGTAGGCGATGCCCTCGACCATCAGACCCTTCTCGAAGCGCTGGACGGCGTAGACACCGCGTACTACCTGATCCACAGTATGACGAGCGGCTCCGACTTCCACGATACGGACATCCAGGCTGCACGCACATTCGGACTGGCTGCCAGTGAAGCTGGAGTCAGGAGCATCGTCTATCTTGGCGGTCTGGGAAAGTCGGACGCGCATCTCTCCCGACATCTCCGGTCACGGCACGAGACGGGGGACGCGCTCCGGGAAGCCGGAGTTCCGGTCACCGAGTTCAGAGCGGCAGTGATCGTGGGATCGGGCAGCATCTCGTTCGAGATGGTACGGCACCTGGTCGAGCGTCTGCCGGTCATGGTCTGTCCGAGGTGGATCTACTCACGCATCCAACCCATCGCGGTCGACGACCTGCTGGACTACCTGGTCGCAGCCCTCACCACGCCGGAGAGCCGGGGCCGCACGATCGAGATCGGGGGCAAGGACGTCACCACCTACAGAGGACTGATGCTCGGATACGCCAGGGCGAGGGGTCTCAGACGGCTGTTGATGCCAGTCCCGGTGCTTACTCCCCGCCTGTCTTCGTACTGGATACACTGGATGACTCCCATTCCGGCACCAATCAGCAAGGCACTCGCCGAGGGGCTCCGAAACGAGGTCGTCGTGACTGACGACCTGGCGGGGAGGCTCTTCCCTCACATCGAGCCGCAGGACTTCACCTCGGCCATAGGACGCGTGACGCGGGACCTCGACGAGGGTCGCATCGACACCTCGTGGAGTGACGCGACTGGCGTGTCTGACAGAGGCGAGGGGCCGGTCCGGCTGGAGTCCAGGCACGGCATGATCGTCGAGCGTCGCAGGCGTACAGTTGACGCTCCGGCCGAGGACGTGTATCGCGTCTTCACCGGCATTGGCGGTGACCGTGGTTGGTACTTCGCAGACTGGACGTGGAAGCTGCGCGGCATGATGGACCGGCTGCTGGGTGGCGCTGGCCCACGGAGGGGCCGTCGTCATCCCGATGAGCTGCGAATCGGCGATGCGCTCGACTTCTGGAGAGTGGAAGACCTGACACCCGACCGCCTGCTTCGGCTGCGGGCCGAGATCAAGCTCCCAGGTCGGGCGTGGCTCCAGTACGAGGTACGCGAGATTTCGGACGGCTCAAGCGAACTGATACAGACCGCGGCGTTCATCCCCAGGGGCCTGTTCGGACTCGCCTACTGGTACGCGCTGTACCCGTTCCACTCCTGGATATTCAGCGGCCTGATCAGGG
Organism: Dehalococcoidia bacterium; assembly: GCA_965232905.1. Lineage (GTDB taxonomy): Bacteria > Chloroflexota > Dehalococcoidia > Lucifugimonadales > UBA1123 > VXRN01. Next base: position 2,808,423 of record OZ247432.1, on the reverse strand, counting down.
CCATCGGACAGCGGGCTGAGGGTCTGGCTGCCTCCTCCAGTCCCGAGCAGGTCCCGTCACAGTCTGTGGACTGATAGCCAATCTTCTCCGCGCCACCCGCTGATATAATCGGGTCACCAGATCAGGAGGGCGGGCATGGTCACGACACCCAAGTTGACCTACCAGGACTACGTGAAGCTTGAGGGCGACGAGCGCTACGAGCTTCTGGACGGAGAGTTGCTATTGGTCGGATCGCCGAACGAAAACCACCAGATAGCCAGTATGAAGATTGGATATCGGATGTACTCCTTCGTTGAGGAGAATGATCTGGGACAAGTCTTCCACGCTCCGTATGACGTGTTGTTTACCGACACTGATGTAGTACAGCCCGACATTCTGTTCGTCTCCAATGAACGGGAGCATATTAGGACTCCCGCAAACATCCAGGGAGCTCCCGATCTAATCGTCGAGATACTGTCACCCTCATCGTCCAGACGCGACTGGCGAGACAAGCGCGAGCTGTACGCCACCCACGGCGTGAAAGAGTACTGGATCGTTGACCCCACCAACCGCATCGTGTGGGTGATGCTGCTCCAGGCCGGGAGCCTAGTGGAGCAAGGGGCCTACGGGGAGGGCGACACTGTGACGTCCACGACGCTGGAGGGGTTCAGCGTCAGCCTGAACGAGATTCTTGGTGGAGAGTAGCATACGTGACCAACCCAGTCGTTCTACCGGGGATTCCTAGGAATCGGACGCCCAGGTATTCTCCCCGAACTCGCCCGGATTGGTCGCAAGCTCCGTATGCAAGATTCCCGCCCTTGAACCTCGCCTTGATATAATCGCTCCAGTCCCAAGACCTGACACTGTAGCCATCAACATCACCCAAACCCCACCTCAACTGCTGTAGGTGAACATCATGACTACTACCCAAGAAAAGCTGCTTACGGCCGATGACCTGCTTCGACTTCACAGCGAGGGCGTTCGGGGTGAGCTGATCCAAGGAGTACTCTGCAAGACCATGGCCGCAGGAGGAGAACACGGCGAAATTGTCGTCAACATAACGCTACTGTTGGGAAACTTTGTGAAACAGCAGAGATTAGGTCGACTGGCCGCTTCCGACGTGGGTGTTCGATTGCATCGCAACCCAGATACTGTGCGAGAGCCCGATCTGGCGTTCATCTCTACCGAGAGGCTTCCGCTCGATGCTAGGGTCACGGGATACTACGAAGTCCCGCCCGACCTGGTAGTAGAGATCGTGTCTCCGAACGACAGCTATATCAGGGTGCACGACAAGGCGTGCATGTGGCTGAGTTTCGGCGTGCGAACTGTTTGGGTGGTCAACCCTGAATTGAGGTCAGTGGAAGTACACTCGGCAGGCCCAACGCTCGTGAGGCTTGCCGAAGATGACACCCTGGACGGCGCTGACGTGCTCCCCGGCTTCTCGTGCACGGTCAGTGACCTCTTTGACCTCTAGTCGCCGGACGCCTGGCCAATCCTACACGCAGCAAATCCCAGGAGGACTATGAATGAACATTCAGCCGTACCAAGTGCACATTTCCGATGAGGTCCTCGATGACCTGAGGGGCAGGCTCGGCCGCACGCGGTGGCCGGACGAGTTGGAGGATGTGGGATGGGACTATGGCTCCAGTCTCGCCTACATTCGGGAGCTGTGCGAGTACTGGCAGGATGGCTTCGACTGGCGAGCGCAGGAGGCGCGGATCAACGAGTTCGACCACTTCAAGGCCGACGTCGACGGGCTGGGCATTCACTACATCCACGCGAAGGGACAGGGGTCCGACCCTATACCGCTGGTCATCACTCACGGATGGCCGAGCACGTTCGCCGAGATGCTGAAGATCATTCCGCTTCTGTCGGACCCTGCCAGTCATGGCGGCGACGCTTCCGACTCGTTTGACGTCGTCGCGCCGTCGATGCCGGGGTATGGCTTCTCAGCCCGGCCCTCGCAACCGGGTATGAGTCCTATTCGGATCGCTGAGCTGTGGAACACGCTGATGACAGAGGGACTGGGTTACGACAGCTTCGTCGCGCAGGGCGGCGACTGGGGAGCGCAGATCACGACGACGCTCGGGCTGAACTTCCCGCAGACGGTGAGCGGGATCCACCTGACGATGGCCGGCGGCGGCTCTCCGATTCCGCCTGACGATGAACTGTCAGACGAGGAGAAGGAGTTCCTGGCTCACCGCGAGTGGTGGCAGCAGGCAGAGGGGGCGTACGGCCACCAGCACCGCACGAAGCCGCAGACGCTCTCGTACGGGCTGAACGACTCGCCCGCCGGACTGGCCGGCTGGATCGTGGAGAAGTGGCGCACGTGGAGCGACTGTAATGGCGACATCGAATCGCGGTTCAGTAAGGACGAGCTGCTGACGCACCTCACGCTGTACTGGGCCACTGAGACGATAAGCTCGTCGGTCCGACTGTACTACGAAAGCGGGAAAGCTCCGTCGCAGCTTACGACGGACAACCAGGTGACGGTGCCCACGTCGTTCGCCAAGTTCCCTGTGGAGATCAGCTATCCACCCAGAGAGTGGCTCGAGCGGTTCTACAACCTGGCCCGATACACGGAAATGCCGAGTGGCGGTCACTTCGCCGCAGCCGAGGAGCCGCAGCTTCTCGCGGAAGACATCCGCGCGTCATTCCGCAGCCTGAGGTAGTGAAATCAGAACGGGTGGGCGTCCTGACTGGAGCCCACCCGTCTGCTGCAAGTAATCCGGTTCTCCCCGTTTGGTCCGCCGACGTTATACGGGAGCTACCTCCCGTGGCGCGGTCTGCTCGATGTCGGACTTCTCATCCCGCCAGCCGACGGAGCCGATCCTGGCTTGACCAAGCGCGGCGTCGACGTTCGTGAGGAGCTTGTAGTACCGCACGCCGGCGAAGGGCATGAATGACCCCATTAGCTTGACTGGTTCGGCGTCCGGTCTTCGACTTCGAATGACATTCGATATCATGATCGGCCTCCGGCTTCCACTGGTGTGTCCTATACACTCAGTGTAGCCGATCGTGACGGAATGTCAATATTGTTCAGAATTGCACAATCGAATCAGTCAAATACAGGCAGTTCATTGTGTGAAAAGCGTCACAAGAACGAACTTGCATGACTTCGAGATGGGGTCAGTCTTATAGACGGAGTTTTCGCCCTCACCCTAACCCTCTCCCCCAGGGAGAGGGGACTTCCGCTCCAACAAAATCGTCACTGCCTCACACGATTCCGTTTGCATGGAGTTCCTGTAACTCGTCCGTGGATAGCCTTAGCTCGTCCACGAAGACCTCAAGGTTGTGCTCGCCCAACAGTGGCGGACGACGGCTGATCGCCCACGGTGATTCGGGGAACTGGTACGGCGCTCCCGCGTACACGAAGCTCTTGCCCAGATCAGGATGCTCGACCTCTACGGGGAATCCGCGTGCCTGGAAGTGAGGGTCTTCCAGCACGTCTTCAGGCGAGTTGACGATTCCCCACTGGAATCCAAGCGCCTGCGCACGCTTGAACAGCACGTCGGCATCGGTCCGCCGGGCCAGCTCGCGCATCACCTCGGCTACGCGACGCTGCTGCTCCCGCGCGTCCCTGTCGCCTCTTCGCATCGCGTCTCTGCTCGGATAGTCTAGGAACTCGCCGAGGTCTTCGATCAGACCCTCCTCCTGCAGCCACGACAGCAGATGAATCCACTGCTCTTCCGTCCGCGCACCGATGCCGACGTTCACGTAGCGTCCGTCCCTGCACAGCACTTGACCGTCCGCTGTGGGCACCACAGACGCGTGCCTTCCTGTCTGACGCTGTACCGTGTCTCCGGCGACGAGCCAGTTGATGCTCGCACCCTCGGTGGTGACGTTCGCCGCAGCGTGCATGTTGGCGTCTATGTACTGCCCGACGCCCGTGAACTGCCGGTGGATCAGCGCGGTCATCACTCCCATGATAGCGAAGTGGCAGACTATGTGGTACGCCTGATTGCCGCCGCCACGAACAGGCGGGATGGAGTGGTCGTCGTATCCGCAGCTCCACACGGGTCCGCCGAACGCCAGCGCGGTCAGGTCGGTGCTCTGGTAGTCGCTGTACGGCCCCGATTGTCCGAATGGAGTGATCGAGACCATGACGAGACCCGGGGACTCATTAGCTACAACCTCGTAGCCCAGTCCGATCGAGTCCAGGTACCCCGGCGAGTAGCTGTCCACGACCACGTCGGCCTGTGCTGCCAGTCGCCTGAAGAGCTCGCGTCCGCCGGCCTGTTCAAGATCGAGCGTCACGCTCCGCTTGCTTGTGTTGTAGTGCCAGAAGAACAGGCTCCTGTCAGGGCCGGACTCGTTCTCGTAGAAGGGCTCGTAGTTTCGAGTGGGGTCGCCGGTCGGTGGCTCGACCTTGATGACGTCGGCGCCCACGTCGCCCATGAGCTTTCCGCACCATGCGCCGATCTCGCCGCCCACCTCCAGCACGCGGACTCCGTCGAGAATGCCCTGTTCAATGTGACTATGCACGCTAGAACACCCCCTCTTCAGTCAGCGCGTCGACAGTGGCCTGTTCGATACCGAGCACACCGGCGAAGACTTCCTGGTTGTGCTGGCCGAGCGTGGGGCCGCCGTACTTGATCCGGGCCGGAGTCTCCGACAGCTTGATCGGCATTCCGTCCACCCTGACCTTGCCCATCTGCGCGTGTTCGACCTCGGGGAACAGCCCCCACTCCTTCGTGCTTGGATCGTTGTCGATGCGGTCCACGGGGCGCTGCACTGCTCCGGCGGGGACTCTCCTGGCCTGGAGCGCCTCCATTGCCTGCATGGGCGATCTCACCGAGGTCCACGCTTCTATTCGGTCGTCGATCTCGTCGTGGTGCTCGATGCGCCCATCGACCGTTGCCAGCCGGTCGTCAGAAGCCATATCTCCAGCCCCGATTACTTCGCAGAGCGAGCTCCAGTCGTCGTCGTTGCGGACGGCTATGCCGACCCAGTTGTCGTCACCCTCGCACCGGTAGATGCCGTGCGGGGCCATCTTCGGGTAGGTGCTGCGGTTGCTGTTGGGGCTGCCGGGACGCCTGGCCGGGAGGCCATTGACCGTGTAGTCGAGTATTGACGGGCCGTTGAGCGCCGCTGCACCGTCGGTGCAGGACATGTCGATCCACTGTCCCACGCCTGTCCTGTGGCGGTGATAGAGGGCCATCAGCAGGGCGATAGCCATCAGGTAACCGCCCGTGTGGTTCATATAGGAGTATCCCCAGCCCGCCGGGGGCATATCCGGCAGACCGGACTGGAACGTAAGACCTGAGACGGCCTGAACGATTGGGCCCCAGGTCTTGTACTCAGAGTACGGCCCGACGTGGCCGAAGCCGCAGTTGGAGACGTAGATGATGTCGGGCTTGATCTTGACCATCTCCTCGTAGGAGAGGCCCCAACGGTCAAGCACACCCTTGGAGAAGTTCTCGGTCACGGCGTCGCTAACGGAGATCAACTCTTCGAGGATAGCCATGGCTTTGGGCTTCCGCATGTCCAGCGTGACGCCCAGTTTCTCGATATTGTGGTTGTTGAACGTGCCGCCGAGGTTGATGCCCCTCCGGTCGTCCATCCACGGGCCGTTGCCCCTGAAGATGTCCCACTGACCCTGCCTGAGCCTGTCCTCGACCCGAATCACCTGGGCACCGAAGGCTGCGAGTACGCGGGTCGCACCGGCTCCGGCGAGCTGGCCGGTGAAGTCGCAAATCCTGATGTTTGAGAGGGCGGCGCAGTGATCGTTTCGGTTGGTCATGGCAGTCGTTCCCTAAGATCAGTCGTCGCGTAAATGAAGAGTGGCAGGCAGTGTTGAGGCTGCCTGCCACTATATCATCATGACTTGCGATTGGCCGCAGCGGTTTCCCCGGTCTAGGTGACCTCCAGGGTGGGGTTTCGGAGGGGAGCGGCGAACTGGGTGCGGTCCAGCTCGATCACGTCCTTCTGGTAGATCTGGACGCGGTAGGACTCGTAGTCCGGGATGAACAGCCGGAACTGGCTGTCGACCCTGACTGACCTGGGCTTCCGCAGGTACTTCTCCTGCTCGATGCGGCCCATCTCTCGCAGCCTGTTGGAGACCGCGTTGGTCAACATGTACTGGCGCGCTACCCGGGACAGTGTTGCGTCGCCGCGGAAGCTCCAGAGGTAGTGACCCTCAGAGTTGAACATCTGCACCCGGTCGTTGCCCCAGTCGGCGACGTAGATGTCGCCGTGCGCGTCGACCGCGATTCCGGTAGGCCTGTCGAACTCGGCCTCACCGGCGCCGGATGTGCCCACGACGTTCTTGAGCTCGCCGTCTGGACTGAACACCTGGAAGCGGTTGTTGCCCCAGTCGGCAACGTAGATGTCACCCAGCTCGTCGACGTGGAGTCCCCACGGCAGGTTGAACTGACCCGGCCCATTTCCGTGCGACCCGAATCCGCCGAGGTACTCGCCGCCTTCGGTATATCTCTGCACGCGGTGGTTCTGCGAGTCGACCACTACGAGGTTGCCATCAGGGTCGAACGCGATGCCCGTGGGCCCGCTGAACTCGCCGTCGCCGTCGCCGCGGGTGCCGAACTTGGAGACGAACTCGCCTTCTTTGTCGAACTTGGTGATCCGGTGAGTCGCCTCGTCGCTAACGTAGAGGTGGCCCTTCCCATCAGTGATGAGATGCACCGGCCACACCATCTGGCCGTCTCCGGTGCCGTAGCTGCCAAAACCCTTCAGGTCGTCGGTCAGCGCGTCCATGTCGTCCAGCGGCCAGATCCTGACGGTTGACGCGCCCTCGGACCTCATCAGGATGTACGCCATTTCGTCGCCATCCGGGAACGCGATGTCTGACGGGAAGTTGGTTACTCGCCGCATACCCAGCGTCCTCAGATACGGGTATCCGGCTCGTAGCAATCCGTGTGGCCTGCTCATTGGTCTTCTCCTATTAATGATGCAACTTGCCGGCAGACCGTAGCTATGCCCGCCGCCATTATTAGCCTAATCGAAGCATATCAGAAGGGCGCAAACGGCGCAGTCCGAAGCTAATGCGCCGCGCTCACCTCACCCGGAATCCGGTCTTGCCAATCCGGCGAGTTCACCTCGTCGAACTGTTCGACTATATCATCGGGCGGCGGCGCGGTGAGCAGCGTAATTCCTATCGCAAGCAGCGTGGCGATTACGAAGCCCGGCAAAGCGGGGTTCACGTTCCATACGCCCACTTCCTGCAAGCGGTTCACCGCCGCGCCGAAGCCTAATGATTCGGTCAGACCCACAAGTCCGTCGTGCCGGAGTCCCATCAGCCACCAGAAGGTGGATACGCTGGCGCCGGCGGCGACCGCGGTCAGTGCGCCCCACACGTTGAACCGGCGCCAGTACAGCGCCAGAATTACGACGGGGCCGAACGTGGCGCCCATTCCGCCCCACGCCAGCGAGACCAGTGCGAATATCGAATCAGGCGAGATCATGGAGATCATCGCAGCTACCAGGCCGACCAATACCAGAAGCAGCCGCCCCATCCACACGCGCATATCCGCGCCAATCGAACGGGTCATCCGCTTGAGCAGCGGCATATCGTCAGACGCGATTGCGGACGCCAGCAGCAGCTGGGAGTCGGCGGTGCTCATCACGGCGGCTATCACCGCCGTCAGCAGCAGCCCGGCGACTATGGGATGGAAGAAGGTCTCGGCAACTACTATGTACAGCCGCTCGGCGTCCGGCAGATCCACGCCCTGCCCTTCGAGCGCGGGTGCGGACACCAGCCCCATCAGCAGCGCGAGCCCGAATACGAGGACTATCCATACCATCGCGATGAGGCGGCTTCTGGACACGAGACTTTCACGCTCCAACGCCATGAACCGCGCAGATATCCGTTGAGAGCCTAACGCCCCCAGCCCCCAGCCGACGGCTGACAGGAAAAACATGACGCCCAACGCCTCGTTGTCAGCGTCGGTGAACGGATTCCAGAATCCGGGAGCCGTGGATTCAAGCCCCTGAAAAGGGTTGGCGGTGAACAGTATCAGCGTAACGGGAATGATGAAGAAGCCGGACAGCATTATCATCGCCTGAAAGACGTCGGTGCGCGACACTGCAAGGAATCCGCCGATGAACGTGTAAGAGACGATGGCGATGAGCGTTATCGCCACTCCCACGTCTTGAATGACGCCAGGGTTCTCCAGTTCGAATACCTGGTCCAGCAGTTTGGCTCCGGCTATCAACCCGGAGCAGATATAGAGCGTCATGAAGTACAGCGTGATGACCGCCGACAGCCCGCGCAGGATTCCAGTACTGTCGTTGAACCGCTTTTCCAGAAACTCGGGGATGGTCAGCGAGTCGCCAGTGGCGATGGTGTACCGGCGGAGACGCTTTGCCAGCAGCGTCCACGCCAGCCAAGCGCCCAACACGATTCCCACGGCCGTCCACAGGTGCATCATTCCCGCCGCGAACGCCAGCGCAGGGAAGACCAGCATCGTCCAACCGCTTGTGGCGGACGACGCCGAACTGAGCGCGGACGTAATCGGCCCCAGCCGTCGTCCCGCCAGCACATAGTCGTTCATGCCCCGCATGTGCCGTGCCCGCAGAATGGCGATGCCTATAAGCACCGCAAAGTAGATTGCGAACACTGACAGAAGCCAGAGTGAGCCTTCCATGTTCGTCTCCTGTTGCCTCGACAGCCAGCCGGCGTGCCGTTGGCAAGTAGGGCCGTCGGGCGCCTAGTTGACGAACGGGTGTATCTGCTCGAAGTCGCCCTTTACGATCGGCTTCGCGTCCACTTCAAGCCACTGCTCTAGGACCGTGCCGTAGATGCCACGGAAGTCGATAGTGTGCTTGAGGTCTTCGCCGTGCTCCCACTCTGCTGGATCAAGCGACGGATACTCACTGTACAGTCCGCCACGGAGGTCCTTGCCGAACATGTACGCGCCGCCTCCGGAGCCGTGGTCAGTGCCGGAGCCGTTGTCGCGCATCCGTCGGCCGAACTCGGTGAAGACCAGGATGGTCACTTCTTCGGCGCGGCCGTGCTCCTCGAGGTCGTCCATGAAGTCGGAGATCGCACCTGACATTTCGCTTAGGAGCTTGGGATGGGACGGCAGCTCGTTCGCGTGAGTGTCGTATCCGCCGTGCGAGGTGTAGAAGATGCGCGTGCCGAGATCGGCGAAGTGGATCCGCGCGATATCTTTCATGTTCTTCGCTATCTGGTTGTCGGCGTACTCGACCGACGACTGATACTGGCCAGCGACGTCAGCGAGCATATCAGCGCCCTTAAGCACGTCCAGTCCGGTCTGGCCGATGTAGTCGGCCACGGGGCCGGTGCCGATCGCCTGGCCGTAGATGCCCTTGAAGGCCATGAGCGCCTTGTCGCGGAGCTGCTCCTGCTCGATGCGAGTCATCACACCGTAGCTCTCGAGGTCGCCCACTGACGTGACCGGCACGCCGTTCACCGCCATGGCCCTGGGGAGGCCCATGCCGATGTTGACGCCTGTCAGAACGTTCTCTGCGTTGGGGTCGAGCTCGCGGATTGCCTGACCCAGCCAGCCCTCGTTGCCAACGCGGTTGGGCTCGGCGGTGTGCCAGATGTCCATGCCGCGGAAGTGCGACCGGTTGGAGTTCGGGTAGCCGATGCCCTGGATGATCGCCATCTTGCCCTCGTCGTACAGTCTCTTGAACGGCGCGGCATTGTGGTTGATCGCGAGGGTGTCGTTGATCGGCAGCACCTCGTCCTGGCCCATCACCACCTTGGTCCTGGACTCGTAGTAGTGCGGGTTGTTATAGGGCACGATCGTGTTCATGAAGTCGTTGCCGCCAGTGAGCTGCACCACCACCAGCGTCTTTTCTCTACTTGTCGTAGTCATTTCTCTCCTCGTGGGTCTGGCTGGGCCTGTATCAGTCTAGTGGGCGGAGATTTCACTCTCACCCTAACCCTCTCCCTGGATCCCCGTGCGGGGTAGGCTCTGAGGGAGAGGGGATCACCACAGGTTCCTTTTATATGTCCAGCTTTAAGCTGGCTACTCGAACTGATAGTCGACGGTGGAGGCGGTCATCTGCAGTAGGTTGTGAACTCCCACTGAATCGTCTGTCCTCAAACCGCTCAGCTCAGTTGCGTACTCTACGAGCGACTCGTATGTCTGCTCGCTCACCGTGATTCCGCCGAGCAGATCGAGGCAGCGGTTCACTAGCTGCGTGGGATCGTCGTCCAGGCTGCCAGCACGCTCCACCATCTCCCTGACCCCGGGCTTGTTCAGGTCATCGAACTGGTTCTCGACGAAACCGATGCGCTCGCTGAGCGTCCCGGAGTCTATCCACTCGTGACCTGTGTGCCAGCCCTCAACTGTGGGCGGGTTCATAAGCCGCTGGCCCATGATCGCCAGCGGACCCTCTGTCAAAGAGCCATTAAGAGTCGTCACCGCAAACTGGTTGAGCCCGGGAGTGGGACTGCTGAACTCGCCCGTCTGCCGGATTACACCCACCACCAGCTCTGTCGGGCTCTTCACCTTCTTGAACTCTCTCGATTCCTTGAAGAAGTCCGAGCTGAACAGCTCACGCAGTACCGGACGTATCTGTCCGCCGGTATCCAGGAACACCTTGGACAACCGTTCAATAGCCGCCTCGTTCTTCGGGGGCTCAGTTGCCCATGACGGCACCTGCAGCTCGTCCTCTACGAAGAAGTTGTAGAGGTGTCGGGAGATGAACCTGGCCGTCGCCGGCTGCTTCACTATGATGTCGATGATTTCATCGCCGTTGAAGTTGCCCGTCTCGCCGAGGAAGGTCTTTTCGTCGTAATCGTGGTCGTCCGGAATGAACTCGAACACGGCAGGATAGTGGCCGTTTGGGTAGAGCGACAACGGCTGTCTGAACGTCCATCCCGTGAACGCACGAGACGCAGCCTTGATGTCGTCTTCGGTGTAGTTGCCGACGCCCATCGAGAAAAGCTCCAGCAGTTCCCTGCCGTAGTTCTCGTTGATCTCATCCTTGTGGTTCTCGTTGTTGTCCAGCCAGAAGATCATCGCCGGGTCTTTAGAAAGCTCCAGCAGGATGGTCCGCATGTCCGTAAGGCCCACCCGGCGGAACATCTCGATCTCTGTGTAGAGAGACGGGCCGTGCTCGCTCTTGCCCCATGCCACCGGGAAGATGTGGTGCAGGAAAAGGCTCATCTTCTCTTCGAGCGGCCTCCGCGTGTTAGCCATCCTGTAGATCCACTTGCCCACGTGGACAGCCACCGGCTCGCCGCCGTAGTACCTGTCGATGTACGACTGGTCCAGCTCCTCGAATCGCTCAGGAGTGACCAGGTCGTCAACGATCTCTTCATAGGTCTTTTCAGCCGTCAGTCTGTCCAGTTCCGACGGCGTCGCGCCAAATCCGGCGCGTCTCATCAGGTGTGCGACAAGCCCCCGATCCGATTTCATTTCGACATCCTCCAGCCTTCATTTCTAACTACAGCCTGCCCCGTACTTGATGCGGGTCGGGCGACACGTTTTTCCATCGTATCTGATCGTACCGTATTATAACCCCAAACCATTCTGCCGTGTGCAGTTCTTTGCAGAGCTTCCACACCCTCCTTGACGACCCAGATCACCCAAGCTATCCTTCGTGAAAGCACGTACGTTACCTATTAGGTAATGATTACAAGGTGGGCTGTGTGCAAATTAGCTTTAGGACTCGAAGGCTTGAGAGGACACTCAACAGCGGGAGAAATCTCACGAGGCAGTACGGTGATCGAATGGCTCGGACCATCCAAATGCGGATGGCTGTCCTCAATAATGCACGCACATTGTCTCTGGTGCCCACGACACCACCCGAACGTCGGCACATGCTCAGAGGAGAGCGTATGGGACAGTACGCGGTCGACCTGGTACACCCTCATCGGTTGGTTTTTGTACCAGATCACGATCCGATTCCGCGTAGGGAAGATGGAGGCGTAAATCTCGACGAAGTAACAGCAGTAACCATCATCGAAGTAGTAGATTATCATTAGCAGAGGAAGAGAAATGGCGACAGCGGCATACAGCTATAAGCCCGACTATGCTGTCCCACCTGGATGGGTACTTGAGGAACGCCTTGCGGTCCACAAGATCTCGCACGCCGAATTCGCAAGGCGCTGTGGCAGGTCTTCAAAGTTGATAAGCGAAATAATCGCCGGTAAGGCTCCAATCGAGCCGAAAACCGCGATTCAGTTTGAGAGAGTGCTTGGAGTAGATGCAGGTATATGGCTCGGAATCGAGTCAGACTACAGACTCTATCTCGAGAGAGAGGCTGAGACTCAAAGAGCTGAAGAGTCAGTTTCTTGGGCGAAGCAGTTCCCGATCAAAGAACTAGTCAAACGAGGAATCATTTCGAAACCGTCCTCAGACGCGGAAAAGGTTAGCGCGATTCTCTCTTTCTTCGGTGTGGCATCTGCGACCGCATGGCAGGTGAGGCACGAAGGCGCGCGAGTCGCATACCGCCACTCGCCGAGCTTCAAGAGCGACGAGTTCGCTCTGTCGACTTGGCTTCGACTTGGCGAGCTTGAGGCGGACCAATACGAATGCGCCGACTACAACGCGACCAGATTCAAAGAAGCATTGAAACACCTCAGGAAATCGACTGCCACACCAGAAACGGCAACACTAAAGCAGGCACAAGACCTCTGCATTAACTCAGGCGTTGTGCTGACAATCATCAGGCCTGTTCCAAAGACGGCCCTCAGCGGGGCTACGCGATGGCTGACGCCACGTAAGGCGTTGATTCAATTGAGCGCTCGCCACATGACTGATGACCAACTGTGGTTCAGCTTCTTCCACGAGGCCGCCCATATTCTGTTGCACAGCAAGAGGGATGTATTCGTCCATGAGACGAAGGGTAAGTTGACCAAGGCCGACATCGAAGCTAACCAATGGGCTGCGGATTTCCTCATCCCGCCTGATGACTGGGAAGAATTCACAATGACTTCCCACTTCAGTCAACGTAGCGTGATCCGATTCGCTGAGAATCAGGGCATTTCTCCAGGCATCGTAGTTGGAAGGCTACAGTACGAAAATCATCTTCCTTGGAGTCACCTCAACTACCTGAAGGAGCGCCTTACCTGGGCAGACGACTCTACTGACTAAGCACGAACCTCTACCCCAGGAACTTCAGGCACACCGGCATCGGGATCTCGGTGACGCTTCCGGTCGGCTCAAGAGCGCCGGATTCGCCGTCAATCCTGAACGAGACGATGGTGTCTGAGTCCTGGTTAGCTGCCAGCAGGAACTCTCCCGAGGGGTCTATCGCGAAGTTGCGAGGCGTCCATCCCTGCGTTGACTCGTGGCCTGCGGCCGTCAGGTGGCCGGTCTCCTCGTCCACTGAGAATATCGCGATGCTGTCGTGGCCGCGGTTGGACCCGTACACGAACCTGCCGGATGGGTGGACGTGGATGTCGGCTGTCGTGTTGTGCCTCCCGAATCCCGCCGCAGGAAGGGTGCCGACCGTCTGGAACGGGGTCAGTGAACCGCTGTTGCTGTCGTAATCGTAGCCGGTGATCGTGCATCCAAGCTCGTTGATGACGTATGCGCGGGTGCCGTTGGGATGGAAGTCGAAGTGGCGTGGACCAGCGCCCGGCTCGGACTCTACGTACGCCGGATCGTTCGACACAAGCTCCCCGCGGTCCAGGTCCAGCCGGTAGATGACCACCTTGTCCTGACCGAGGTCGGGCACGTAGGCGAACCGGTTCTGCGCATCCAGGTTGATCGAGTGGGCGTGTGCCTGCTCCTGGCGGTCCGGATTGACGCTCGACCCCTCGTGTTGGATGAAGCATGACAGCAGCTCAAGGCTGCCATCGTCGTTGATCGGCGCGACGCACACGCTGCCTCCGTGGTAGTTCGCCGCAAGCAGAAAGCATCCAGTCGCGTCCACGCTCACGTGACACGGTCCCGCGCCGCCCGAACCAACCGCGTTGATTGGATACAGCCGGCCAGTGTCGGCATCGATGGAGTACGCGTACAGCGCACCCTGTCGCTCGCCGTCGAACTCCTCGGCCTCAGAGGCTGCGTACAGTGTACGTCCGTTCGGGTGCAGCGCGAGAAAGGAGGGGTTCTCAGCCCCCGCAATCGACGACACCGGTTCCAGGTCACCGGTCTCGCCATCGAACTCGCAGATGTATATTCCGTCCGAAGTAGTCCGTGTGTATGTACCTACTGCGACAAGGCTAGATTGCGCCATTGCAGTCACTCCCATTCCTATCATCTGTCTGTGCTGCTGTTCAGTCGTCGACTCTGAATCGCGGCCGAAGACGGTTATCTAGTCTCTGGTCTCGTACCCACGCTGCGACAACCAAGTACGGGAGAGACTGGACAGGTCTGAGTCACGGGATTCGGCCACTCCTCGTACTGCCCGACTGCGAGGAGTCTCATCACTCGGACTGACGGGTACTCCTGCTTCTAGGATTTTGAGCCTAGCAAGCCTCCCTACAATATGGTGCATATCGTTGAGTTTAAGATCGGAGATCATTTGTTGTGCCTTCTCGAAAGTGCCTGTGTCCAGGTCTCTCAGAGGCACAATGGCACCATTCCTCGTATTAAAGGTGAAGTAGTTCTCTGGCCTGTTCGACTCAGACTCCGCGCAAGGGTCAATGTATCCTTCCGTAGGCCACTTATCACTCTTGGCTTGATTGCAGGTATGGCAGGCAAAGATCCAGTTCGACCACTCATACACCAAATCTGGAAACGTCGACTTTGGACGAAAGTGGTCAACCTCGCCTTTGTCGAATTCCTCGCAGTATCCACAGATGCCAGCAAAAGCCTGCCTGAGCTCGTCAATGAAATTACGCCAGCGTGAATCTGTCGGCCTGCCCCCAAGGCGATTCCCGTAGTATTCAATCCAGCGCGGCGTGTAAGTTCCTCTGATCCCAGCTAGGCTACCAGGCTCTGGCCCACGATCTACCCAGTGCATAACATAACCGCGGCTCGTTGAACGGACATGCGACAGTGCAACAGACTAGAGATCACCGTCGGCCTTGGCTTGCTCTAATGCTTGGATGAATCGGTCCACCTGCGCGGCGACCGGACCACTCAGCAGGTCTGCACTGACCGCTTCGCTCAGCGACTCCAGCTCTTTCGACTCCTCGGACGACAGCTCTTGCTTGCCCTGTAACTCCCGGAGCCTCTCTAGATCTTTAACCGTTTCCCAATCCGTGGGATCACGCACTCCAAGGAAGTTGCGCAGGATTTCGTCTGCAGACCAGGCGATTATGTCGTCCTCGTTTCTGGAGACAGTCACCTCTTTGGTCGTCTCATCCCGCTGAAGAAGCTGAACCTGCCCCGCCTTGAGTCCTGCAAGCATCAAGGGAGAGTGTGTGGAGCAGAAGATCTGCAAGTTGGGGAAAAAGTCGGTCAGGGTGGGGATGATGCGCCTCTGCCACGAGGGATGCAGGTGGGCGTCGACCTCGTCGATGATGAGGACGCCCGGTTTGTCTTCCAGGGTCTTCGGGTATTCGTAGTAGGTTGCATAGCCAATGATCAGGCGAGCCAACCATTGAATTACGGATTGCGTGCCTTGACTCAATGTGTTCAGGGGCATGAGTCCATCGACCGTACTGAACTCAGGATAAACACCGACGTCATCCTCGCCAATGCCTGAGTATTGGATTACAAATCCGTTAGTGATTTCTGACGCCATCTCTCCGACCTGGACAATGATGTCCCTAAGTGCCGACTCATTTCTAAAGTAGGATCGGAATTCCAGATTGATGATCTCTTGTATCACCGCCTCATCACTGACCAAGCTGTTACCGGTCACCATCAACTTCCTGCGCTGCGAGAGTTCTGGTGGTTCTGGATGCCCAGCAGATGGTAGCCAAGCTTGGCGTACTGCTCCCACACCTCTCTCCCTGAGATGCGCCGGGGCGTCCGTGAAGAACTGCTCTAACACTTCTTCGAGACGAGCTTCGGTATCATCGCCAGCCGTTGGACCCAATGACCGGAAGTTTGTACTGTGACGCTGTGCGGGAACGTAGCTTGTGTACCCGACCCTCTCAAATACACCTAGTAGAGTATCGATCTCAGCCGGGAGACTTCCGCTGACTGTGTCAATTCCGGTAAGTGACGCTAAGTTCAGGCTCCACTTGGGTGTTTCCGGTCTGAGCAGCTTCCTAGGCATCGTGAACGGGTAAACTAAGAGCTCCCCCAGCACCCACAGCGCTGTGGACTTGCCGGAGTTATTCGGGCCGGTGAAAACGTTTACCTGTGGGTCGAACTCGAACTCGATGTCGTCGAATGGGCCGACGTTGGAGAAGCTGAGTTTGGTTATCGGCATGTGATACCCCGCTGCATCGGCGTTGCGACTCCGTTCGCAGACGCTCTTCCTACACTTTACACCACACTGCTACGACGCCATCAACGATCCACAGGTCAGTTGGCGGTTCACCCAGTGTTTCCCTCAGGAGGCGTTCCGAATCAGAAGGCAGAATTTCACCCTCACCCCAGCCCTCTCCCTGAGGGAGCTGATAGGGGTAGGTATTCACAAACCGTCATTCCCGCGGAAGCGGGAATCCAGGGGCCGGGGGTGTCCTTCGACAAGCTCAGGACGAACGAACTGTCGGTTTACCTACCCCTGTCAGCCCGTTAAGGGAGAGGGAACGCTCTGCCCACCATCTGGGCATATCAGTTCAGGCCGGCTCACCTCATCGCTAAATTGACGCTCCAAACGGCCGTTGATACACTCAAACCCAATCCAGACCAGTGAGGTAGTGCCGTGCCTAACAGCGTCTCTTTCCATGACCTGAACCCTCTCGCGTTTCTCGACCGCAGCGCCTCCGTCTATTCCGACAAGCCCGCGGTCGTCTACAACGACACCACGTACACGTATGCGGAGTTCAACGACCGCGTGAACAGACTCGCAGGCGCGCTCCGGCAGGCCGGGGTGAACAGGGGTGACCGGGTCGCCTTCATGCTCCCCAACATCCCGCAGATGCTCGAGGGCCACTATGGGCCGATGCGACTGGGCGCGGTGCTCGTTGCCATCAACATCCGGCTGTCTGCCCGGGAGATCGCCTACATACTGAACCACTCAGGCGCGAAGGTGCTCGTGTTCGACTCCGAGTTCGCAGACACCGTCCGGGCCATGGAGGGCGAGATCCCCGGCGTGGAGACCGTTGTTCAGGTCGCTGACGTCGCACCGATGGCCGACGACATCGCCTCCGTGGAGTACGAGGCGTTCCTCGCGTCCTCTCCTCCGGGAGTGCATAGTGAGGCACTCGACTCTGAACTCGATCCAATATCGATCAACTATACGTCCGGCACGACCGGATTGCCGAAGGGCGTCCAGTTCCACGCACGTGGCGCGTACCTGAACGCGCTGGGAGAGGTGCTGGAGTCCGGTCTGAACTGGAACAGCACCTACCTGTGGACGCTGCCGATGTTCCACTGCAATGGCTGGTGCCACACGTGGGGCGTGACAGCCGTCGGCGCGACACACCTGTGCCTGCGCCGGGTGGAGGCCTCCCAGATCTTCAAGCTGATAGACGAGCACGACGTCACCAACATGTGCGCTGCGCCGACCGTGCTGACGATGATGTACTCGTCGCCGGAAGCTGAGACTGCCGACCTCTCAGGCGTCACCATCATGACGGCCGGAGCGCCGCCGGCGCCGCAAGTCATCCGCAGCATCGAGGGCATGGGCGCGTTCATCCTGCACGCCTACGGGCTCACGGAGACATACGGCCCCACCACCATCTGCGCGATTCAGCCCGGATGGGGCGACCTTCCCACCGAGGAGCAGGCACAGCTCAAGTCGCGCCAGGGCGTGCCGTTCATCGTGTCGGAACCCGGACTTCGCGTCGTCAACCCTGAGATGAAGGACGTCCCGCGCGACGGCGAGACATTGGGCGAGGTAGTCATGCGCGGCAACATCGTCATGTCGGGCTACTTCGACGACCCTGAAGCCACGGCTACAGCATTCGAGGGCGGATGGTTCCACTCCGGCGACATCGCCGTTTGGCACCCGGACGGCTACATCGAGCTACAGGACCGCGCCAAGGACGTGATCATATCCGGCGGCGAGAACATCTCCAGCCAGGAGATCGAGAAGGTCATAATGGAGCATCCTGGCGTGCTCGAAGTCTGCGTGGTCGGAGTCCCAGACGACCGGTGGGGCGAGGTGCCCAAGGCATTCGTCGTGCCGCGTGCCGGAGCCGAGGTCGGGGAGGACGAGGTGATTCGGTTCACCCAAGACCGCATCGCCCGATTCAAGGCGCCCAAGTACGTCGAGTTCAGGGACCTGCCCAAGACGGCCACCGGCAAGATCCAGAAGTACATTCTGCGCGAAGCAGAGTGGGAAGGCCACGAGTCCCGCATCCAGGGATCAACGACGTTCTAGGGAAGCTAAGAGAGCAGCCGGGTGAGAGAAAATGCCACAGTGCGCCGTCTGTGACAAGCACGTATCTGAAGACTTAGACACGCCGGTTGGACGTACCGTTGCGGGGACTCCCGAGCTCGACCCGACAAGGGGCACAAAGCGGTTCTGGGACGGTGTGTGGCACTACTTCTGTGGGCTTGTGTGCCGGAGTCAGTTCGACTCGAGGCCTTCTGAGTACAGCCAGGGGTGACGTTCGGCTGAATTCGCGGATCGAACCCTGTTTGGCTGGGGCTTTCTTACGAGTCTGGCAGGTGGACTTTCACCCTCTCCCCAGCCCTCTCCCGTCAAGGGATCACAGGGGTAGGTAGACCGACAATTGGTTCGTCACCGGATCAGGTCCGGCGCAGGCTCTGAGCTTGTCGAAGGACACCCCCGGCCCCTGGATTCCCGCTTTCGCGGGAATGACGGTTTGTGAATACCTACCCCTGTCAACCCGTCAAGGGAGAGGGGGTATTTTGGTTGGATAGGGGGACATTCGGCACGCTGGTGAAGCGGCGACTGGACGAGACGGTCGTTAGTCGTTAAACTCCCCTGAGTCTAATTTCGATCGCCGGAGGATGCCCCCAATGAACACAGGCGATGTTGCTTGGATTCTGCTCTGTTCCGCTCTCGTACTACTCATGACCCCTGGGCTCGCGCTCTTTTATGGTGGACTGGCGCGCAGCAAGAACGCAGCTTCGACCATCATGTACAGCCTGATGAGCATGGGCATCGTCGGGGTTGTCTGGGTGCTGTGGGGCTACTCTCTCGCGTTCGGCCCTGATCTGGGCAAGTTCATAGGGGACTTCTCCTACCTGGGACTCAGCGGCGTCAGCGCGACCGAACCGGGACCGTACGCCGACAACATGCCTCACCAGGCATTCATGATATTCCAGGGTATGTTCGCAATCATCACCCCTGCGCTCGTCACCGGCGCGTTCGCCGAGCGAATGAAGTTCGGCTCCTACGTGCTGTTCATCGTGCTGTGGGTGACCATCGTATACGCCCCAGTAGCCCACTGGGTCTGGGGTGGCGGATGGATTGGCGAACTCGGCGCACTGGACTTCGCGGGCGGCAACGTCGTCCACATCAACTCAGGTGTCGCAGCTCTCGCCGCCGCCTGGATATTCGGCAGGCGACTGGGATTCGGCACTGAGCCAATGGAACCACACAACGTCCCGATGGTCGTACTCGGCGCCGGGCTGCTCTGGTTCGGGTGGTTCGGCTTCAATGCAGGTTCGGCTCTCGCCGCCGACGGCAACGCGGTCAACGCCTTCGTAGTCACCAACACGGCGGCAGCGGCCGGCATCCTGGGATGGGTCGCGGTATCGTGGATACTGGACAAGAAGCCATCCGTCGTCGGAGCCGCATCAGGTGCGGTCGCCGGACTGGTCGCGATAACCCCGGCGGCGGGGTTCGTCGGACCCATGCCCTCTATTGTCATCGGATTCGTGGCCGGAGTGGTCTGCTACTTCGCCGCGGGCATGCTCATAAAGCTAAAGCTGGACGACGCACTGTCGGTCTGGGGCGTGCACGGAATCGGCGGCACGTGGGGAGCGCTGGCTACCGGCCTCTTCGTTGGAGTAGGTTTCGGAGGCATCGCCGCGTTCGTCGACGTATCCCGCATGGAGCAGGTGTTCATACAACTTGTGTCTATCGTCGCGACATGGGCGTGGGCATTCGTCGTCACGGCGATCATACTGTGGGTGATCAAGCTGATCATGGGACTCAGGGTCGAAGACAACGACGAGCAGATAGGCCTGGACCTCACAGAGCACGGCGAGACCGCCTATCACCTGTAGATGGTAGTATGAAATTCTCGCCTGCATCCTTCGACCGACAGGCTCAGGATGAACGGCAACCCGGCCTGCCCTGAGCCTGTCGAAGGGTCGGAGTCACGGCGAGGTTGAACAGTCCCACCGCACAAAGGAGACGTTTGCCATGAAGAAGATCGAGGCAATCATCCGGCCCGAACGAGTCAACACGGTAAAGGACGCACTGGTGGACGCCGGGTTCTCAGGGCTGAACACTGCACCTGTCACCGGTCGTGGCGCCCAGCGCGGAGTCGTTCACACAGGACGCAGCGGTCAGGCCATCGTTATCGACATGCTGCCAAAGACCAAGCTGGAGGTCGTGGTGTCCGACTCCGACGTCGAACGCGCAGTTGACGTCATTGTCGAGTCGGCGCGTACCGGGGATATCGGCGACGGCAAGATCTTCATCCAGCCCGTCGAGCAGGTCGTCAGGGTCAGGACCGGCGAACGAGGCGACTCGGCGATCTAGAACAGGCCGTCGAAACCTATGATCCGGTCCGGCGTGATCCGCAGGATAACGAAGTCCATCTTCGGCAGGATGTCCTCCAGGTACGGACCGCCCTCTTCTTCTCCGAGATAGTGGAACGCCACTGTCCGTACTATCTCCTCGACGCGCTCCTCTGACAGACGAGCCGTCCCGTTGATCAGCACCCACGGCTGCGGGCGCTGATCTGCCGCAATGCAGAGCGCGACGTTCGGATTGGCCTGCACGTTACGGGCCTTGACCGTCTCACGCGCCACCGCAATCACCACCTCGTCTCCATCGACGAGATGCCACACGGGCGTCACGTGCGGAGTGCCGTCCTCGCGCATGGTCGTCACAAAGGAGATGATGGGCTGGTTGATCAGCTCCCAGTTCTCCTGGCTGTTGAACCTGCCCATTACTTCACTCCTTCGTGTCTGTCCTCTTGCGGGGGTGAGAATTCGTGCTTTTCACCCTCACCCCAACCCTCTCCCATCAAGGGAGAGGGGGCCTGTCTGTCGCACGGGTGGGTAGGGGCAGGTTTGAAACCTGCCCCTACAGTATCGAACCTGCTTCCTGCAGGCGGCCGATGTCGTCCCAGTCGTAGCCGAGCTCGTCGATCAGGATCGACTCTGTATCCTGGCCGAGCTCCGGCGCCTCCTTCCACACACCGGCGGGGGTGTCGCTGAAGGTCACAGGGAAGTTGCACATCTTCACGTCACCGATCACAGGGTGAGCGAAATCGGTGATGTAGTTGTTGGCGATCACCTGAGGGTCGTGCTCGAGCTCTTCGATCTTCTGCACCTTGGCGAAGATCAGGTCCTCGTACTGGTTGAAGATGGAGATCCACTCGTCCACGGGCTTTGTTTTGAACCGTTCAGCGATGATCGCGGTCAGCTCGGGTGAGCCTCCGGTCATGCCCTGTATCGAGCTGACCATCGGGTCGTCGATCAGCTCCTCCATCCCAAGAGCGGTCACGAAGGCCGGCCAGTAACGCTGGAACTGCGCGCTCATGAACTGGATCCAGCGACCGTCGGCGCACTCGTAGGCGTTCACCATCGGGTTCATCGGATTCGACCTGTCGGTCATGCGGTAGTGGAACCCGGACAGCAGTTGCATACTCACCGCCAGGCCCTGCAGCCACATCGTGCTGCTAAGGTGTGACACATCCACGCGCTGCCCTTTGCCGGTAACGTCTCGCGCGTGGAGCGCGGATACCACACCGAGGCACAGGATGATCCCGCCCATCTGGTCAGAGACCGCACCGCCAACGTACGAGGGCTCGGTCCCGCCCGGCCCGGTGGCCGACTCCATCAGTCCCGACCTCGCCTGCCCGCAGCCGTCCAGCGACGGCTTTGCGGAGTCAGGCCCATGAGGACCATAGCCCGTGCCCGAGCCGTAGATCAGCCTCGGGTTGATCTCGCTAAGCGTCTCGTAGTCCATGCCCAGCCGCTCGGGGATACCCTTACGGTAGTTCTCGATGAATACGTCGGCCTCGGCGACGAGCTTGTGGACGATGTCGCGTCCCTCCTGGGTCTTGAGGTTGACCGCGATGCCGCGCTTGTTGCGGTTGCACGTCTCGAAGTAGGCGTTGCGGTCGCCCTCCAGCGCAATCGGGCGTGAGCTCATCCTCGCGACGGCACGGCCAATGTCGCCGTCGAGCGCCTCGATCTTGATAACGTCGGCGCCCATGTCGCCGAGCATCGAGCTCGCCACCGGACCGAACTGGTACATCGTCCAGTCCAGCACCTTCAGCCCCTTCATGGGTCCGTTTACGCCGTGTCCGTTAGTTGTGGTCATCGCAACCTCTAGTGCCGCTTTAATTTGTGATCAGGCCTTTACAGCCTCATCCGGAGGGAGCTGAGGAGGGTAGTGTGCGAAATATTCACCCTCACCCCAACCCTCTCCCTCAGGGAGAGGGGGCCGTCGGCTGGAGTTTATCCTTGGCTGTTCAAGAATTCCTACCCTTGTGAACCCTTAGGGAGAGGGGGTTTCACGAAGAGGTCAGCCGCCCTCAGCTATCAGGTCTGAGATCCGCTCGCCGATCATCATCGTTGTGACGTTGGTGTTCGCGCGGATGCAGTCAGGCATGATCGAAGCGTCTGCCACACGCAGCCCGGACAGGCCGTGTACCCTGCCGTTCTGGTCGACCACCGCCATCGGGTCGGCGGCGGGCCCCATCTTGCAGGTGCCGGAGATGTGCTGACCCGTTGTGGCTTCCTTCATCATCCACTCGTCCAGCAGGTCGTCAGACTCCACTATCTCGTCCGGCGGCTCGATGCGCTCTTCAAGGACGTCCGCAAAGTCCGGGTGCTGTGCGAACTCCATGCACTTCCTGACGCCCTCCCGGGACCGCTGCCGATCGAACTCTTCGGCGAAGTAGTTGTAGTTCAGGTTCGGCTGTACGCTCACGTCATTCGACGCCAGTGTGAGTTGGCCTGAGCCTACTGCGAGGTCGAGTATCACCGACATGCGCACGCCGATCGGCTCCATGCGTTCGCCGCCCCTGTTGATCCGCTCAGTGGCGAAGTTCTGCATTGTGATCTTCACGTCGTTGCGAAGGTCAGAGCCGGTTGCCGTGTAGCGCAGCATGAGCTGGCTTCTGGGAGCGAAGCCGTCCAGCTCGATCTCGGGCTTGGTCCTCCACGTCGCCCACACGACCGGATGGTCTCTGAGGTTCTGCCCGACGCCGGGGAGGTCGTGCACCACGGGAACTCCAACCTCCTGCAGGTGGGCCGAGGGCCCGATTCCTGACAGCATAAGTATCTGCGGAGAGGCGATGGCGCCTGTGCTCAGAACGATCTGGTCGCCCTCGACGACGAACCTCTCGCCGCCGCTCTCGACCTCGACACCCGTTGCGCGTCCATCCTCGACGATCACGCGGTGCGTGGTGCAGTTCGCCCTAATCGTCAGGTTGAGCCGGTGCCTGGACATCGACAGGTAGCCGACGTTGGTACTCCAGCGGATGCCGTTCGGGTTGTTGTACGGTGTTGGGCCGATTCCGGTCACGTCAGGGTGGTTCTGGTCCGGGCCGTCTGGGTGCCCTGCTGCCTTGGCGGCGTTGTAGAAGGCCGATTGCATCGGTGGGTACTCGGCCGGTTCCTTGAACCGGCGACAGATGATCGGCCCCTCGGTGCCGTGGAAGTCGCCGCTGAAGTCGGTATCCGTCTCCAACTTGCGGAAGAACGGCAGCACCTTCTCGTAGTTCCACTGGTCATTGCCACGCGCCGCCCAGCCGTCGTAGTCCTCCGGCATCCCGCGCAGGAAGACTTGGCCGTTTATCGCGCTCGACCCGCCGGTCACCCTGCCTCGCGGCACCATCATCGGCTCCGCAATGGGTGTCGGCTGACCCCAGAACTGCCAGTTGTGATCGCTGGTCATCACGTCCATACCGGTCGCGTAGCCTTGTCTTACCTCTTCCGGCAGGCTCTCGATGTCCGCGTAGTCAGGCCCGGCCTCCAGGAGAAGCACAGACCTGTTCGGGTCTTCTGAGAGCCTCGTTGCCAGAATGGCTCCAGCCGATCCAGCACCAACGACGATATAGTCATACCTCATCAGAAAACCTCCCCCAGCCGATGAATGTGAAGCGAATTGCAGGAATCCTATAGTCCAACTTGCAGGTCGTCAATACTGGCTGGGCACCGATTCTTATCTCCTGCCTCGCAGGAAAACGGGCCAGATGGTGCACGACACTGCAATCGCGACTGCCCCCAGGACGACGGCTATCCTGTAGGTGTCCTGGAACGCGAAGATAAACGCCTGGTCCTCTGGCAGGGACACCCCTCGCGTTCCCAGCCGGGCCGAGAAGATAGCCCCCATAATCGCGACGCTGAACACAGTGCCCAGCCCTCTCGACAGCCCCATGATCCCGCCGCCCATGCCGAGGCGATTCGCGGGCATCGACCCCATGATCAGGTTCGCGTTGGCCGACTGGAAGAGACCAGTAGCAACACCCACGCCAAGAAGTCCAACGGCAACATGCACCACGCTCGAACTTGCATCAACAACCGACAGGGACACCATGGCAGCCGTTGCAACCGTCAGGCCTCCCGTGATCGTGTACGCGGGTCGCCATCGGTCTGAAAGCCACCCGCCCAGCGGTGACGCGAACGTGGTGGCCACCGTCATGAGCATCAGCAGCAGTCCCCACACGCTCGCGCTCGCGCCCAGCGACTCCACCACGAAGAACGGAAGCAGAAACCAGTTCACGAACGTGGAAACCATCGCCAGCATTGAGACAATCAGCGCGGGCGCGAGCACCCTGTTCCTGAGAAGCGAAAGCTGGAGTATCGGATGCTCAGCCCTACGCTCCACGAACACAAACGCCGAAATGCCCACAGCCGCGACGATACCCAGCAGCGGCACGTAGGCTGCGGTCCAACCGTTCCTGCCTCCGAGCGAGAACATCAGGATCAACGCACCGACCGCCGTGAACAGCGAGCCAGACCCCCACACGTCGAACCCTCTCCGTGCTCCTGTCTCGTCCCCTCGCCCCGAGTCGTCCGGCAGTTTCAGCAGCAGTACCGTAAACGCTATGGCCGCAAGGCACAGGGGCACCCTGCCCAGGAAGATCGCCCTCCAACCGAAGGCGTCCACCAGCGCGCCTCCGCCGAGCGAGCCGGCCATCATTCCGAGCGTACCAAGAGCGGCCATGATGCCGAGCGCCCTTCCCCTGAACTCAGACGGAAACAGTCTCGTCACTATCGCCGGGGCCAGTACCATGAGCAGACCGTTGCCAACCGCCTGAAACACTCGCAGCCCGAACAGAAGCCCGAGGCTCTGTGCGAACCCGATCGCGAACACGGCTATCGTGTACCCGATCAGGCCGAGCACGAACATCCGCTTCAGTCCGAACGCGTCTGCCGCTCCGCCCAGTCCCAGGTGCATGGCAGTGCTGCTGCCGACGTACAGGATGATGATCCACTGGATCGTGACCGCGTCCGTTCCGAAGCTGTCGGTGATGTTCGGAAGCGCGACATTCACGGTGATGTCGAGCGACGTGAGGAACATCCCCGACGCCGCCGAGACTAGGCCTATCCACCGTACCTTCGAAGAGACTGGATTCCCACCAACCACTGATACGCCTTATGAGTGGGGGCGGTTCACGAACCGCCCCTACGAGTGAAATTACCTCTGTCGTCAGGTACTCAACATTGACTGGCTGTCGGATTTGACATGGTAGGTGCTGTATGCTTGACTCTCAAGCGAATTCATTTCAGAGGCTCCTACTAACATGAACCACATCCAGATAGATTCAGACCTGCAAAATGGGATACCGCTGGAAAAGCCCCCTATCGCACTCGCATTCGTGGATGGGCAGCCATATGGGGTAACCAGGACAGGTAAAGCCGTTCCGTCAAGCTGCGCCTTCTGGGCAGAGGCGGAAGGTGGCGTCTTCTACGCCGCCGCAGAGGACCACTATAACTGCACGCTCGGCACGATGGTCATGGGATTCGAGCTCCCCGAGGAGCAGATGAATACCCTGATGACCGAGGTCGGCATGATGTGCGAGATGGAGTACGTCAGGGAGGAAGAGGTCCCGAACGTACCCAAGGTTGAGAAGCAGTCCAGCGGGATCGTGTACGGCCCGCTCGCAGAGATGCCGGTGGACCCCGACGTCGTGCTGCTCTGGGTGAAACCAAGTCAGGCCATGGTCGTCAACGAGACAGCGGGACAGATGAACTGGGCGGCCTCTCCGGCTGGAGTTTTCGGACGCCCCGGCTGCGCCGCGATCCCCGTTGCGCTGTCGCAGGGTAACGTTTCACAGTCGTTCGGCTGTACAGGAATGCGAATCAACTCCGGCATATCGGACGAGTACATGCTCATGGCCGTCCCCGGAGACAAGATCGAGTCGCTTGCCGAGTCGCTGTCGCAGGTGAACGACACTCATGACAAGCTGACAGCGCACTACGAACAGAAAGCCGCCGCACTTAGCTGATTACTGAAAGTCAGATCTGACATCCAGAAAGAGACTCAAATGACAGAAGCAACCGCACCAGAACAGTACCGCGGCTCCCTCGCCATCCCCAACCACGACGACCGCATGGGCGTAACCGTCGTCATCGACAGGTCCGACGGCTCAGTCACGCTGAAATTCGACGAGCCTGTCGCAGGTTCCGCCGAGTGGCACGGAGAGAACGTCCTGCTGATGGACAGGCCCAAGTACCAGGAGATCCAGTTCGCCACCACCGACCTCCCCGTCGAGACGGTCCAGCTCACCTGGAAGATGAACCAATCCAAGCTCGACAACACCATAGCCGGTGTCGTGGTAGCAAGACCCAACACCGTGCGTGTGCGCGGCGAGAAGGGGTTCATCCTAACGCGGGTGTAGGGTCGTGAAGATCGAGTTCAGCAAGACCGCTGATGCTCTCTACATCTATTTCCGTGAGATCGAAGTCACGCGTAGTCAGGACATCCAGGACGGAGTCGTGGTGGACTTCGACGATGAAGGTCAGATCGTTGGCATTGAGATTCTCGACGTCAGTTCACGGCTCAGCCTAGCCGACCTCTCCAACGTGAGTATCGAGAGCCTTCCAGTGGAGATGGCCGAGCCGACGGTCTAAAAGGATCCAGACAGGGAAGACTCGGCCTCGACCTCCACCATGCCGATTTTCGCTGGAAGTTCAGGGTCTGTGACACCATACTCCGCGAGGACTTCATTGTGGTGGGCTTCGGCCTCATGAAGTGACATCTTCGGCTCGGGGAGTGGCTCACCGCATTCCAGAATGTCCTCGATGTGGAAGGCAATGGCCTCACGAATCGTCCTCTGAACGTCTTCGAATGACGCTCCCGTACTGACGCATCCTGGCAGATCGGGGACGTACGCCGAGTAGTTGTTGGGAGTCTGCTCGAACACCACCGCGTATTTCTGTTTCATTGGTTTCTTCCCTTAAGCCCCGCTTGCCTCAAGATGCTGTCCCATGTACCAGGCTTCAAGTCGTCGCCAGGACGACCATGAATGGTCACCGTGCCCAGCTTATCGGGATGATGAAACTGCCTATGGCTTCCTCGTGTCCGCACATGATACCAGCCGTCTCTCTGGATCAACCTTAGGGCGTCCCTAACCTTTGGCAATCCTAGACTCCAATGACCTTATGACGTCGTACACATGATCAATGCGCTAAACCTCTAACCGGCAACCTCAGCCAACGTGTTCATCAACTCAGAAATGCCGTTTTGCTGGCATATCAGCTACAGTCGCCGTTACACGACGATTATCGTAACATGACGCCCACCAAGAGACCTACGCTTCTATCTGTGATCCTTCGCGCTCTTGGTAGCCACTTCGAATAGTCCCACTCGACCTTGCCCCAACCTCCGGGCCGGTGTCCCATTTGCCGCGTGGCTGATGTGGCGGCTACAATTTGAGCATCGGCTGGTCGGCTATGCTGGCATCGACGGCTCGATACTCGGAGGGGTGGCCGAGTGGACGAAGGCACCTGTCTTGAAAACAGGCATACGTTAAGCGCGTATCGCGGGTTCGAATCCCGCCCCCTCCGCCAAGTCCCAACACCTTTCCAAATCGTCCCCTGTAAATCTGCGAGGCCGTGACATCACGCCCTGCGCTACAATATCCTGCGGACAACAACCAAACGGAGCTAACCTATGAAGATCCATGAGTATCAGGCTAAGGAAGTCTTCTCGAAATATGGCATTCCGGTGCCCAGTGGGCGCGTCGCGACCACTCCGGGCGAGGCCGCCGAGATAGCCGCTGACATCGGCGGTAAGGTCGTCGTGAAGGCGCAGGTCCATGCTGGCGGACGCGGCAAGGCCGGGGGCATCAAGGTCGTCGACTCACCCGAGGCTGCTGCTGAAGCCGCTGAGGCGATGATCGGCATGACTCTCGTCACATTCCAGACCGGACCCGAAGGCGTCCCGGTCAGCAGCGTGCTGGTGGAGGAGGCCGTCGAGGTCGACTCCGAGATGTACGTCGGCATGGCCGTAGATGGCGCCGCCGAGGGCATAGTCGCCATCGCGAGCGCAGCGGGAGGCATGGAGATCGAGGAGGTCGCGGAGACCACGCCTGAGAAGATCCTCACGGTCGCTATAGACCCGGTACTAGGGTTGCAGCCGTTCCAGGGACGCAAGCTCGCGTACGGGCTCGGCGTTGCGGACTCGCTGAACCGTCCGGTCGCCGGGCTGATGGCCGCACTGTACAAGCTGTTCGAGGAGAACGACTGCTCTCTCGTGGAGATCAACCCTCTCGGAGTCACAACGGACGGTCGAGTGCTGGCAATGGACGCCAAGATCAACATAGACGACGATGCCATGTTCAGGCACCGGGACATCGTTGAGCTGCGCGATGTTGAGCAGGAAGACGACCTTGAGGTCGAGGCCGGCAAGTTCGACATCAACTACGTCAAGCTGGACGGCGACGTCGGCTGCATCGTCAACGGCGCCGGACTCGCGATGGCCACGATGGACGTCACCCACGCAGCGGGTGCTTCGCCCGCCAACTTCCTCGACATCGGCGGAGGCGCGGACGAGGAGAAGTGCGCCAAGTCTCTAGAGATCGTGCTGTCGGACGAGAACGTAAGGCGCGTTTTGGTGAACATCTTCGGTGGCATTCTCAGGTGCGACGTTGCCGCTCGCGGATTCGTCATGGCCTCTGAGCGCGCGCCGGAAACGATGCGCCCGATGGTCGTGCGGATGCTCGGCACCAACTCAGACGAGGGTCGCGACATACTCGCGAACTCCGGCCTGGACGTCGTCCTGGTCGACGACCTCAACCAGGCCGCAGAGGCCATTCGCAACGCCGGGTAGGCAGTGGCTGCTCGCTATCACTTGATAACTAAATTGCCCAGGCTCAGAGCGAGTTCGCGTTTCGAGTCCTGGGACTCAGGAGCTAATTGATGAGCATACTGGTAGGCAGGAACACGAAGTTGATGGTGCAGGGCATCACCGGACGCGAGGGCAGCTTTCATGCGATGCGCTGCCGCGAGTACGGGGCGGACCTCGTTTCGGGCGTCACCCCCGGACGCGGCGGCCAGATGTTCGATGACGACGTCCCCATCTACAACACGGTCGAGCAGGCCGTCGACGAGACCGGCGCAAACGCCGCGCTGATCTTCGTTCCGCCTCCGTTCGCTGCCGACGCCATCGTCGAGTCGGTCGACGCCGGAATCGACGTGATCGCATGCATCACCGAGGGCATTCCCGTCATGGACACCGTGCGCGTTGTGCGCTACCTGAAGGGGAAGTCAACGACGCTCATAGGGCCCAACTGCCCGGGCGTCATCTCGCCGGGCGAAGACTTCAAGATGGGCATCATGCCCGGTCACATCCACAAGGCCGGACGCGTGGGCGTCGTGTCGCGCAGCGGCACGCTGACCTACGAGGCCGTGGGACAGCTCACCGAGCTTGGCATTGGCCAGTCCACGTGCGTCGGCATCGGCGGCGATCCGGTCAACGGCTCTTCGTTCGTGGACATACTCAAGATGTTCGAGGACGACCCCGACACTGACTCTGTCGTGCTGATCGGCGAGATCGGCGGCACCAGGGAGCAGGAGGCGGCCGAGTTCATCGGCAGCGACGAGTTCACCAAGCCCGTCGCCGCGCTGATCGTAGGACAGAGCGCCCCTCCAGGCAAGCGCATGGGCCACGCGGGCGCGATCATCACCGGCAGCGCCGGACGCGCCAGCGAGAAGGTCAAGGCGCTGGCCGCGGCCGGGGTCAACATCATCCCGGCACCAGGAGAGATCGGAGTCACCGTCCAGGAGATGGTGGGAAGTTAGGGTAGGCGCGCACCATCTATGTGTTAAGCTGTAAAGTGACTGACCATCTCTAGTGCCCCATAACAGGTGAGTTTGAGCAGCTTGGAGTTAGCTACAGACCGCGATCTGGAAGTCTTGATCGACAAGCTTCCGCCCCACATCCAGTCGCCGCTGCGCGACAGAAATGACCTTGACCACCTCCTCGAAGTAGTCCTCGACCTCGGAAGAGAGCCTGAGGCGCGCTTCAGGGATGAGAGCGTCATACTCAGCCCCGACGAGGTCACGGCCGGCGACATCGAGCATACCATCGAGCGTATCGGCCAGTTCGGCGAAGACAACCGCGCCGGTATCGAACGCACGCTTCACCGCATCTCCGCGATCCGCAACCGCGCGGGTACCGCAATCGGCCTGACCCTGAGGGTAGGGCGCGCCGTGTACGGCACCATCCGTGTCGTCGAAGACCTCATCATGTCCGGCAAGAGCGTCCTGCTGCTGGGCAAGCCGGGAGTCGGCAAGACCACCATGCTCAGAGAGGTCGCGCGTGTGCTGGCCGACGACGCCCACAGACGCGTAATCGTCGTCGACACGTCCAACGAGATCGCAGGCGACGGGGACATACCCCATCCCGCCATCGGGCGGGCGCGCAGGATGCAGGTGCCTTCGCCCGCGCTGCAGCACAACGTAATGATCGAGGCCGTCGAGAACCACATGCCTGAGGTCATCATCATCGATGAGATCGGCATCGAGCTCGACGCCAACGCCGCCCGCACCATCGCTGAGCGCGGCGTGCAGCTCGTCGCGACTGCCCACGGCAACACGCTCGACAACCTGGTCATGAACCCGACGCTGTCCGACCTTGTCGGAGGCATCCAGTCTGTGACGCTGGGCGACATCGAGGCGCGACGCCGGCGCACCCAGAAGACGGTGCTGGAGAGGCGCGCTCCGCCGACGTTCGACGTGCTGGTCGAGATCCAGAGCTGGACAGAGGTCGTTGTCCACCCCGACGTGGCCGACACCGTGGACCGGATGCTGAGAGGCTACCCGATCACTCCAGAGCAACGCACGGTCGCCGCAGACGGCACGATCTCGAAGACACGCCCGCAGGTCACGCAGGGACAGAACGGCGCCTCATCGCAGATGAGAGGCCTGCCGTTCAACAACAACGGCGACTGGGGCAACGGCAACCGGCGCGAGCTTGTTACGGAAGAACAGAAGCCCACTCCGCCGGCCAAGATCACCCACATCATGCCCTACGCCGTGAACCGGGGTAAGCTGCAGCAGGCGGTGCGACACACCAACTCGCCGGTCGAGGTCGTCGACAACATCGCCAGCGCAGACCTGCTTCTGACGACCAAGAACTACTACCGTCGCAAGACCAACGCGCTTCAGGCTGCCGAGCAGAAGGGCAAGCCGGTCTACGTGCTAAGGCGCAACACGACCTCGCAGATCGAGCAGTTCGTCAAGGCCGTCACGCGCGACAAGCGACATGGTCGGCACGACCAGGCGCTCGACGATGCGATGCGCGAGGCCGAGGACGCGGTCAGCCGGGTCCAATTGGGTGAGCACCAGGTGCAGCTCGACCCTCGGGGAGCGTACGCCCGCCACGTCCAGCACGAGATCGCCGAGCAGAACGGCATGACCTCCCACAGCGTGGGCAAAGACCCGGTGCGAAGCGTGGTTATCTACAACCGATAGCCCGCTCCGACGCCTTTAACACCGCACCGTTCTGGAATAGAATCCCCCTACGACTCTGTATGTCCGGCTTTAAGCTGGTCGCCGCAAGGAGAGGCTGATTGGCGCTGTTCATATCATTCGAAGGTGGAGAGGGATCTGGCAAGAGCACCCAGGTTGACCGGCTGGTCGACGCACTGGCCCAGGCGGGCGTTCCCGCGCTGAAGCTCCACGAGCCGGGTTCGACAAAGCTCGGACTCCACATCCGGGGCCTCCTCAAGGGACGCCCGTGGAGGGGCGAGACGATTTCGCCTGAAGCCGAGCTGTTCCTTTTCGCAGCGTCTCGCGCTCAGCTTGTAGCCAGGCTGCTCCGGAAGAAGATGGAGACCAGACGGCTCGTCATCATCGCAGACAGGTACGCCGACTCCACGACCGCCTACCAGGGCTACGGCAGGAGGCTGTCGATTGACCTCGTCAACGCAACCAACAAGCTCGCCACCAACGGGCTGATGCCGCACAAGACGTTCCTGCTAGACCTCACTCCGGAAGAAGGTCTGAGGCGTGCTGGTTCGGACAAACGTGAGTTCTCCGAGCTGAACCAGGACGCCCGGCTGGACGAGGAGGGCTCCAGACGTTTCGAGGAGGAGCCTCGCGCCTTCCATGAGAGGGTGAGAAAGGGCTACCTGGCCCTCGCCGATGAAGAGCCCGACCGCTGGGTGCTCATCGACGCCAGCCAGGATGAAGACTCGGTGTTCGAGGCTATCTGGAGCCACATACAGGGGCTTGACGAGTTCCAGGAGATGCTGACCCCTATCGAGTACACGGAGAGCGTCGAAAGCGACTCCCTGCAGGCGAGCCTGTTTCCGGTGGCTGACCGGAACGCTTCCTAACCGCCTTGGCTCCTGAGATACGGCCCGTCCCGAGGGGTGAGTGGACGCCGCTGGGAAGTGAGGGCTCCCACAACGTCGACGGCAAGGTGCTGATGATCCAGGACAACCTAACCGTCGCGCTGATGCGTTTCGAGAAGGGCGGCGCAATCCCGGAGCGCGCAGCGCCCTACCCGACCGATGTCATCTGCGTCGAGGGCGGCGGCTTCACAGAAGTGTCAGGCGAGGAGGCCGAGCTGACAGCCGGGTTCAGCGTCCGCTGGCCTGCCAATGCCACGCGCAGGCTGTGGACCGAAACGGAGTCGATGACCGTACTCGTGGTGGAGCACTTCAGACCTTCGTAACCGACCTCTGCCTCGAACGGAGTCCTCCGGCCACGTAGCTGGCCGCTCCTATTACCGTGCCCGCTCCCGCTATGGCGAACGTGGCCGCTGCGCCGGTCACCGCGCCAAGTGGCCCGAAGGCGAACGCTCCGCCGGAGCCTCCGATGTCCCAACCCGACTGCAGCGTCGCCAGCGCCGAGCTCCGCTCACGCGGCGGCACCCTGTCAACTATCAGCGACTGCATCGCGGGCTGGATCATCCCGAAACCGAGTCCGGCGAATACTCCGGAGGCCATGAACAGGAGCCGTATCTCGGCGATCGCGAGTATGAACATGCCTGCCCCGACTATTAGCAGCCCGGGCACGATCACCGCGCCCCTGCCCAGCCTGTCGGAGACCGCTCCGGAGATCGCCAGCGACACCATCGAGGTGACCGAGTACATCGTGAAGTACAGCCCCGGGTTGCCGAAGTTGCGCTCCTCTGCCAGCAGGGGCAGGAACGTCGTGACCGGCGCGGTGGTGATCGTGTAGGTCACAAACACGATGGTGGGAAACAGCGCGCGCCTGTTGATCAGCGGCACCTTGTCGCCCTGCGCTCCCGGCTGCACGGGCAGGTCTATGCGGGACGCGGACATGCTCACAACGGCAAAGCATCCCACGAAGCTGAACGCGGACGCAAAGATGAATGCGCTCCCGAAGCCGAAGCTCTGCAGCACCCAGTAAGCTATTGGCGGCGCGTACAGGCTCGCAGCCGAGATCGAGTTGCCCATGTAGCCCATCGCCTCGGCGCGTCTGTGTCCGGGCGCCAGGTTGGCGACGATCGTGGAGGTCGCGACGGGACACAGCGCCAGACCCACGCCCTGCAGCACTCTCGCCGGCACAATCAGCCACACGTCGACGGCAAAGATGTGAAGCACGGTCGCGACTGCAAATACGGCGATCCCGGCGAAGGCGATCCGCTTCGCCCCGAAGGTGTACACCCACTGTCCGCCGAACGGCCTGACTATCAGTCCAACAATGCCGAACGACCCGACGATTATCCCAAGCTGCCAGTCGGCTCCCCCGCGCTCGACGACGTACAGCGGGATGAGCGTGAACATCGACGTGTACGACGCGAAGATGCAGTGAGCAACAAGCAGGTTGAGAACAAAGTCCCGCGTCCAGAGGCGGGAGGGTTCAGTGGGGATCAAGTTCGGGGGGCCTTAAGGGTAGAGTGCCGCCAGGGGAGTTCGATAAGGAGATGGGAAAAGAGCGGCGCGGTCTGTCGGATGCGGTTCACGGATACCATCATAGCGCAGTGTTATTTAAGGCTGGTAACAGTCAGAGGTGCAGGCTATTGAAAGAAGCGGACGAGGAGATAGTGCTAGCAGCAGTAGAATGTAAGCTGCCAGCAGGTTAGAATACAACAACAGGTTTTGGATTTATGTTCAGGAAACCCACATGGTCACACAGAGAATCCGACCGGAAACGTTGAGTGCCGATGACTGGCATGCTATCTTTGCTCGTCCCTCAGCCGAAGGCGGAACTGACGAGGACGAAGCAACCGCTCCTGTGGTCCACAGTTTCGATGACTATGACGGCCCTGAAATCAGCCATGTCATTGCCGCAATCGCAATAGATGTACTTACAACCGACAGCGACCAGAGGCTTGATTACTTGCGGACCGTGAACCCAGGTCTAACTGATGACCATTTGGACCAGATTGCAGTAATCACCGAGCGGTGGCTGGACCGCAAAGCAAGAGAGCGGATAAGAGCCATTGCCAGGCGGTGCTTAGACAACAGGTCGGATCCATCCGACATGCTGGATGAATGGAACACGCCCCAGGAGATAAACCGTCTCGTCGGAATGCTCCTGGAAACCTCCATTGTCGACAAGACTCTTGCCACCTGCTACGCGATGTCGGTCGCTCACGATGCGGCATTCGCAGCCTACTTCGTTCATGGTGAACGCATGAATCGCAAGGCAGGATTTGCTGGCATTAGACAGACCTCGGAAGAAGTCGCAGCAGACCTGCGCTTTGCGAACTCCCGCTAGGCGGGAATCATCGTGCCACCTCCGGTCCGAGGGAGTGTTCATTGGTATGACTTTGGCCCCATCGTCGGCAATGAACTGTCAGGTAGTCGCCCCGCTCTAATCGTCAGCAACTCTGAGCTGAACCGAGCCCTCTCTGTCGCCATAGCAGTCCCAATGTCCAGCACTGCGCCTCCAGGCAGATATCTCCGTAATCATGTCTTCATTGAAACCGCCGACTCATGGGCGTCCGTGCGTCAGATCAAGACGATAGATTCGAGCCAGTTGGGGGATCGGATTGCCACGGCCGGGCCTAAAGAGCTTGAGGAGATGGTTGAGAAAGTCGTGCAACGATTGGGCAAGAGGAGGAGTACAGGGGCTATCTGGATGTCGCAGGGGGAAGAGCAGATCGGAGCCGGCACCTTAATGACCGTCGACTTTCACGACGAGCATGGATCGGCCGAGCGTACAGAGATGCTTGTTCTTGACTTCAACCAGGGTAACGAGATTGCTATGGCAGTTGCGGTTGAAAGTCGGACTGCACCAAACTCACCTGTCAGAATCCCCATCATGGTGATGGACGATTTCCAGACAGCGTCAGCCCTTGTACACAGGGTACGGTCTATCGACGTCGGCGTCAGAGACGTGCAGTTGACCGGATACGTCACTGAAGAGAGTC
The DNA here is from genome assembly GCA_965232905.1 of Dehalococcoidia bacterium. Taxonomy (GTDB): domain Bacteria; phylum Chloroflexota; class Dehalococcoidia; order Lucifugimonadales; family UBA1123; genus VXRN01. The sequence goes on along the minus strand of OZ247432.1, from coordinate 2,772,588 downwards.
TGATTTCGGTAGGCAAGGCATTTCTGGCCGCGGTGGACGAGTAAACTTCACTGACGCGGACTCGGCTTGTCGTTGGGGAGCCGCCGGATGGAGAGAGGTTCATCGCGACCCAGATAGTCTCGCCGAGCAACGGCGATCCCGGCGAACGCGATCCGCTTGGCGCCGAGGCTGTACACCCACTGCCCGGCGAACGGCCTGATCACCAGCCCGACGATTCCAAACGACCCGACGAAGATGCCAAGCTGCTAGTCGGCGGGATGAGCGTGAACATCGGCGTGTACGACGCAAAGATGCAGTGAGCAACAAGCAGGTTGAGAACAAAGTCCCGCGTCCAGAGGCGGGAAGGTTCAGTGGGGGTCAAGTTCGGGGGCCTGTTTTGGCACTGGAAGAGTGCTACAACGCCGACAGGAGTAGTGATGTGAGTAATGCCAAAGGGACGGTGTCGTATGTTGCCCGCGATTCAAGTGCACCAGCATATTGTACAGGACAGGGAAAATTCCCTGTCGAGGTGTAGTTTCAAATCGCTTACCCCAATTAGGAGGTCTTAATGCGGATTCATTGCCCAGGAGATGCTCCTCCCTTATCATCGGAGTGAGGAAGTCCCTGTGGCAGAGTGAGATATGCAAGCTCAGGTGGAAAGTGACATAGCACAGACTATGTCAAACTGAACCACAGAACCGCACTAGAGAATAAGCAATCAGCCTGACACAAAGTATTGAGGACCCATGACTACACAGTTCCCATCCATCACTCACTTTTCATTGTCTTACGAAGGCGACGCACTTTCAGGCAATTCGATGGCAGTTCGGGACCTTGCCCCTGCAATATTGTCGCTAGTTGAGCTCTTTGAAAGAGCAAACTACATAACTTATGGTGATCGAACATCAGTAGAGTTGCAGTTGGTCGCAATCCGCCCGGGTTCGATCGAACTGTCCTTTGCACTGCTCCTGAATACAATCACTGAATTTCTTTCAGGAGGTACAGTCACATCAGCGGCTAACCTGATACAGCTGATTTTCGGTGGCCGCGGACTTGTGGGTTTTCTGAAACGCAGGGATCGCCAAGGTCCAATATCTGATGAATCTAGCGTTTATTACGGCGCCGTTTTAACTGAGAGCCTTAGCGTGGAAGTGGGCGACTCTCGATTCCAAGGTGATCTGTCTTCCGAGAATATGAGCCAGTTGATTCGGCTGGTCAACGACGAGTTAACTCGTCAGTCACTGGAAGGTGTCATGGCACCACTTAGCCGGAATGGGATTGAGCGCCTGAACATAAGAGAAGGTAGTGCAATAGTCGAGTCGATTGATCAAGAAGACTTGTCGTCGCTATCTAGATCGACCGTAGATGGTGACTTCGTGCGTACGACGACTGGGCGGCAACTGCTAAAGGTAATCTCTCCAAGTTTTGGCAGACGTGGGCTGAAGTGGCGATTGAGCAACGGCCCAAATACAAACTGGTATTCAATAGAGGATGATCAATTCATGGACGAAGTTCTTGAAGGGAACCGATCGTTCAGCGTTGACGACATACTGATATGCGACGTCAACACGACTCAATGGATTGATAACTCCGGCGATCTCAAAGCTGAGTTTCGGGTTCTGCACGTAATCGAACACACTCGTGTCAATGTCAATCGGACATGACAATCGGTGTACCAATTCTCGGGAAGTGCCTACAGTACGGCATGGAGCAACGGGCCAGGGACGTGTGACCGAGGACAACCATCGGCTTAGACTGCTGAACGAAGTAATAAAGGATATTGCCGCAACCGGCGGCGGTCTCCGCATGTCTGAGAATCTGTCCCGCGACGAACTGTACGCAGAACGATTCCAGAACCGCAATGACCTTCGGCGTCGGAAGACATGATGTCCGAGCAGGACTACGGCGGGCTCCGGGTGATAAACCCGTTCGGTGACCAGTAGCAGCCCCACTCTACCTCTGGATACCGGCCTCCGCCGGTATGACGTGCCTGTGGTGGCTGTCAATATGGGCTAGGTCGTCCAGTGATCGCCGCATTGACCCGCGACGTCCGTGACGGTAGCGTGGGCTCATTGATCAATGGCCGTTTACTGCATTAATTCTGGCTGTTGGCAGCATTAAGTGGCGACCGCAGTTTGCGGAACAGTGTGGAGCGATGGAGGGGGTTGAATCATGGCTAGGCGGTACTGGCTGGACGACAACTGCACGATTGCTGGGGCGACGGGGGCTGCTACGGTTGATGGGCGCTCGGTGATCGCTAGCAACAGCGATGACCCGTTTACGACGAGGACTCGACTCGTCGTCGTGGAGCCGCCGGATGGGGAGCGGTTCATCGCGACCCAGATAGTCTCGCCGAGCAACGGCAGTCCTGTCAGCTTCGACAGGATGCACACCAGGGGACTCAACGCGCAGGGCTTCGCCTACACGTGGTCGGCGGTGAGGCCGGACCCGGAGCACGAGCCTGACAGTGAGAGCGCCTTCGGCCTCCCCTTCTACCAGTTTGGGAGGCTGCTGCTCAGCCAGTCCCGGTCCGTGGAGGACGCGATCGGGATTCTCGATAGCTATCCGAGGGCGATTCATGGCAACTACCTATTCGGAGACGCGAAGGGCGAGGTTGCGCTCGTCGAGGTCAGCACGCAGTCGATGAACGTCGAGACCCGGACCGACTCAGGATGGGTCGGACGGTCCAATCACTGGACCTCTCCGACGATGTCGGCTATTGGAAACACCCCCGAGTCCTGCGACTCGACGGCTGTCCGGTACGAAAGGATCACGACCCTCATGGCCGAGGGTGACGGGAGCGTCGACCCCAGCTTCCTGGCCGGATGCCTGAGCGATCACGAAACGCTGGAGGAGACCGGCTGGTCGATCTGCGCGCACGGACACGGCGAGGTAGATCCGGGCCGGGAGCGAGGCGGCTCGGTCAGCTCAGAGATCATGCAGCCCGCGCTGGGAACGATGCACTACGCATATGGCTGGCCCTGCGGCGGCGAGGTCGACTACCCCGGAGAACAGCCGCACCAGGACAGGTCGTGGGGGCGTTACATCTCGTTCCGGCTGAATGACATGAAGCCGGGCGAGTATGTGTCCACAGACGGCGTTCTCAGCCCACGTGCAGTGCGGTACCTGGCGGATGCCGGAGGTGAGATGGTGGCGGTGGCCAGCTAACGCCCAAACAACCAAATCATGTAAATCCCATAATCACACAAATCCAAGTTCAGACAGTCCCCTTGACCTTAGAGGTAGGTAAGGGTGTGCAGACAAGCTCGAAACTCACTCAACTAACCCCCTCTCCTGGGGGAGAGGGCTGGAGCCTGCCCCGGACTTGATCCGGGGGTGAGGGCGAAAGGTCCGACTCCAACCTACTGGACACCACCTCCACCCCCTGGATTGCCGAGCGGCCCGCCGCGGCGGGTGGGTTCCCGCTTTCGCGGGAATGACGGCTGGTGACTATAGTTTGCATCGCAAACAAACTTCATGTATATTAGTTTGTATTGCAAACTAACTGATGGGCGTAGGCCCGTCTGAACACGGGGAGGTATGCCATGCGGAGATCGGACGGCGAGGCGGCGTTGACGCCTGAGGAGAGCTGGGGGGCGATCCAGGATACGGTGGACAGGGTCAGGAGCTCGATGTACGTCGCGGGGTCGGCGACGATTCTGCTTCTCTGGGGAGCGATTACGTCGGCGGGCCTTCTCGTGATGTACTTCGCTGTGAATCAGGCACCTGGATATATGGACAGCAGACCCTGGACTTACGGGCTCCTCTGGGGTGGGCTGTGCGCAGTGGGCATGGTGGCCAGCGCGGTCATTGGGCAGCGCGCCAGCAGTAAGGTCGCGGTCGGAGATGCAGCTCGCGACGCGGGGATCAGGGTGTTCCTGTTCTGGATGGCTATCGTGGCGGCTGCGTTCCTGCTGCCGCTGGCTGCGGGGATGTGGAACGCGGAAAACGGCCCCAACGTTCCGCGAATCGCCATCGGGATAATCGCGCTGGGATACGTCCTGTTCGGCATCATGCACCGTCCGGCGATCGCGGTCGTGGGCGTGGGTATCGCGGCGGCGTACTACATCCCCAGCTACCTTGCGGGTGATGCCGCGCTGCTGGTCACGGGAGGAGCCACGATTGCAGTCGTCCTTCTGGGCTGGGCGTGGATTCGCAGGAGCGGCGTGGCGTGATCGACGAAGAGGCCATAGTCCTCGACGAGACGATTCACCAGTCCACGCGGCTGCGCATCATGACGATGCTGGTGTCGCAATCGGAGGGCGACCGCGTCGCCTACGGCTTCATCCAGAAGACGCTCGGGCTTACCGGCGGCAACCTGACGACGCACCTGCGAAAGCTGGAAGAGGCGGCCTACCTCGCGACGATGAAGGAGGAGTTCGGCGACTCCAGGCCGCACACGTGGGTGGAGGCTACGGCGGAGGGTCGCCGGGCGTACGGGGAGTACCTGGCGAACCTGGAACGGGTACTGGGGATGATGCGGGAGTAGGCATTCCCAAATCGTCATTCCGGCGAAGGCCGGAACCCAGAGGCTGGGGTGTGGGTTTGCCTTTCATCTGGATTGCCTAGCGGTCTACCCCCGACCTCTGGATTCCCGCTTTCGCGGGAATGACGGGTATTCGGGCAGCGGCGGTGAAGTGACCAGAGCGAAGAATCTTTGTTGACCCGGCTGGCGCGGCGCGTGTAATCTGAATCACTGTGACCTGCACTCCGTTTCTGCAATTCAGCTTCAGCGCGCGGTAACCCTTGGACCGACGCACTCTGACCCCAGAGGATTCCGCCGCGTCTCCGGAAGAGGTCACCAAGCCCCCCTTACTCTCCCCTCGCCGGTACGCGATGTTCGAATCGATGCAGTACCGCGACTTCCGCTGGATGGTCGCCGGTGGGTTCGTGTCGTTCCTGGCAATGAACATGCAGATGATCACGCGGGCATGGCTGGTACTGCGGCTCACGGACGACTCACCGGTCGCTCTTGCGTGGGTCATGGCAAGCTTCTCGGTGCCGATGACGCTGGTGTCTCCCATCGGCGGTGCGCTGGCAGACAGGCTTCCCCGCAGGTACCTGGTAATCATCTCGCAGTCGGGCAACGCGGTGATGACGATCATCATCGGTCTGCTGGACTTTACCGGGGCAGTGCAGTTCTGGCACGTGCTGGTAATCGGGTTCATCAACGGGTCGTTGATGACGTTCAACATGCCGAGCCGCCAGGCGATGCTGTCGGAGGTCGTTCCCGAGAAGAGCCTGATGAACGCCATCAGCCTCAACAACTCGGGCATGAACCTGACGCGCATCGTGGGGCCCGCCGCGGCGGGATTCATGATCGTTTTCGTCGGGACGCATGGGGTGTTCTTCACGGTGAGCGCGATCTACGTGTTCTCGGTGATTTCCACGATGATGGTCGATGCCGGAAGGACGCCCGCATCGTCGTCCCGCAAGAGCGTGGGCGGAGACATCCTAGAAGGACTGAAGTACGCTGCCGGAGACCGCGCACGCCTTGGGCTGATCATCCTCGTGCTGGTCACGACGCTGTTCGGGTTCTCCTACTACGCGCTGCTGCCGGCGTGGGCGCGTGAAGCGCTTAACGTAGGCTCCGAAGACCTCGGCGGCCTGATGGGCATCATGGGCATTGGCGCGCTTGTGGGAACGCTCGGCCTCGCCGCCGCTCCCAACGTGAAGCGCAGGGGGCTGTGGCTGATCGGGTCCGCCTTCCTGTGGGGTGTCGGTCTGGCGATGTTCTCGCAGGTGACGAACTACGGGGTGTCGATACCGTTCCTGCTCGCCATCGGGGCGATAAGCTCAGTGTCGATGTCGCTGACGATGACCATGATGCAGGTGCTCGCCGCGCCGGAGATGCGGGGGCGCATGATGAGCATCGCGATGATGACGTTCGGGGCGATGCCGCTCAGCTCGGTGCCGTTCGGTCTGCTGGCGGAGTACACGGGCACTCCGAACTCGCTGATGGTAAGCGGCATACTGCTGGCGGCCATCACGCTGCTCTTCGGGGTCTTCTACCCAGGGTTCAGGCGCGTGGAGTGATGCTGGTATAGATTCGGGGCTGTACGCGGAAGTCCCATTCTTCGATGATGCCGGAAAGCCCGCTGTGCAGTGCCATGGATTGCCGAGCGGCCCGCCGCGGCGGGTGGGTTCCCGCTTTCGCGGGAATGACGGGTGGACGCTCAGGCGCGTGGAGTGATGCTGGTATAGAATCACTCCACCTATCCTGTGAGGTGACTCGACGTGTCCAGCAGCGCAATCAAGGGTAAAGTCCAGACCGTACTCGGGCCGGTGGAGCCGTCTGCCCTCGGGCCTACCACGACTCATGAGCACCTGATAATCGACTTCAGCTTCATGTTCAGGGAGCCGGAGGGGGCAGAGGCGCAGCGGCTGGCACGCGAGGAGATCACGCTCGCAAACCGCGGCTGGGTAGCCTACAACCACTACTCGAGCATCCCGAACCTGCTGCTGACGGACGTGGACACCGCCGTCGAAGAGGCGATAGCGTTCAAGGCCGCTGGCGGCGGGACGATAGTGGACGCGACGACGATCGGGATCGGCCGCGACCCCAACGGGCTTGCGCGGGTCGCACGAGAGGCCGGGATCAACGTGGTCATGGGCGCGGGCTTCTACGTCGACGCGGTCCACCCTCCGGGCATGGACTCACGCACCGAGGACGACCTGGTCAGGCGGATCGTAGAGGACATCGAGAGCGGCGCGGTCGGGACCGGAGTGCGCGCGGGCATCATCGGCGAGGTCGGATGCACGTGGCCGCTTACCGACAACGAGCGCAAGTCGCTGCGAGCGTCGGCGGTCGCTCAGCGTGAGACCGGCGCGCCGATCCTGATACACCCAGGCCGGCATGAGACGGCGCCGATGGAGATCCTTGAGATCCTGGACGAGGCTGGCGCGGACATCGGGCGCGTCATCATGGGACACCTGGACCGGACGATATCTGAGTTCGACACGTTCAGGACGCTTGCAGAGACGGGCTGCTACCTGGAGTGGGACCTGTTCGGCAACGAGTCGAGTCACTACCCGCTGTCGGACATGGACATGCCGTCGGACGGCCAGCGCATGGACATCATCAAGCGTGTCGTGGACGAGTTGGGCTGCGACGACCGGGTCGTCATGGCGCACGACATCTGCACCCGGCACCGCCAGATCAAGTACGGCGGTCACGGATACGGGCACATCTTCGAGAACATCGTGCCCAGGATGAGGCGTCGGGGGTTTACGGAGGACCAGGTGAGGGCGCTGACAAGGGAGAATGCGGCGAGGGTGCTGACGTTTGTGTAGGGGGGGCTTCACTCCCACCCCCACCCATGGATCCCCGCTTTCGCGGGGATGACGAGTGTTGGGGAGAGGTCCTTAGGGCCGCCGCTAGGCGAGGAGCAGGTCTGCGAGCTCTGGGAAATCTTTGGCGTCTATGTCGTACTCTTCGGGCTCGCCTGCGGGGCCTGTGAGGATGTGGGTCTCGCCCTCTCGCATTACGAACGCGGAGTGCAGGCCTGCGGCCACTGCTGCTCCGAGGTCTCCGGGGTGGGCGGCGACCATCATGGCCTGGCTTGGCTCCAGTCTCAGCAGCCTGACCCCGGCGTGGTACGCCGCTGCGTCGGGCTTGTAATCGCCGAGGAACTCGCAGGACAGGATGCCGTCCCAGTCGATGCCGTTGTGCTTGGAGCAGTCGACCGCAATCGACCAGCTCAACACGGTCAGCACGACGACGGTGTAGCGGCTGCGCAGCCTCGCGATGGCAGCGGGGGCGTCCGGCCAGGCGTTGAGCCGGTGCCAGACGTTGTTAAGCTCGTCCCGCTCTGATTCAGAGAGCGTGAGCGCGGTGTGCTTGTCGAGGACATCGTCGAGCACGCTTCGATGGAGGTCGTCGGCGTTCATCCAGGGGAGCTCACGCGAGCGCACCCGCGCCAGCTTGGCGAACATGCCCCTGCGCCAGTCGATGGCGAACTCCGTGACGTCCAGGCTGTCCGCGCCCTGCTGTCTGGCGAGTTCGCTGACCTCGGCCTCGATTGTGCCGCGCCAGTCGAATACAGTGCCGCCGACGTCGAAGGTCAGCGCCTTGATCTGCGATAGGTCTACCATGGAACTCCTTCCAGGCTAGCCAGCCATCGAGAGGAGGCGGCCAAGGCGGGCCTTGTGGTACACGTGGTCGCCCAGGTAGTGCTGGAGAGTGCGCGCACGCTTGGTGTACTGGGTCAGGCCGTACTCGAGGTCGGCGCCGATTCCCGCGTGTACGTGGTGAGCGGCGTCGCAGGCTCGCGGGAATCCGAGCGAGGCGACCGACTTGGCGGTCGATACTCCGACCGGGGCGTCAGCCATGCCCTCGTCGAGCTGCCACAGCGCCTCGAAAGCGGTCCACTTGGCCGAGTCGGCGTCGGTCAGCGCGTCGATCACGTGGTCCTGCACGCGCTGGAAGGTGCCGATGGGCACGCCGAAGGCGATTCGGCTCTGGCTGTACTCTTTTGTCATGTCGTAGACGGCCAGTGTGCCGCCGGCCATGAAGGCGCACAGAACGGCAGTTGCCCTGTCCATCGCGGCCTCGACCGCGCCCCATGCCTGTCCGGGCTCGCCGAGGACGTCAGAGGAGTCGACCGCTACGTTCTCGAAGTTGACCTCGCACGCCTTGGGGCCGATCCAGCCGTCCATGACGCGGACCGATACGCCGGGTGCGGTGCGGTCGACCGCCAGCAGGCTGAGACCCTGCTCGGGGGAGTCGCCGTTGGAGGTGCGCGCCACGACCAGGATGCGGTCGGCGACGTTTGCGTCGGGAATAAACAGCTTGGTGCCGTTCAGGACGTAGCCGCCGTTGCTGGCAGCGGCCTGAAGCTGCACGGACCTGGGAGACCAGGAGTAGTCGGGCTCGGTGTATGCGAGTGTGAAGATCTGCTGACCGGTAGCGATGGGAGGAAGCATCGCCTGCTTCTGGTCCTCGGAACCTGCGGCCATGATCGCCTGGGCCGCCAGAACCGCCGATGAAAGCAGCGGGCTTGGGCAGGCGTAGTAGCCCATGACCTCGGAGACGACTCCGAGATCGACCCATCCCTGTCCCAGTCCACCGTACTCTTCGGGGATGGCGAGGGAGGGCCAGCCAAGCTCGGACATCTGCTCCCAGAGGTTGGGGTCGAACCCGGCCTCACTGTCGTCTATCTCCAGTACGCGGGTCTTGGGGACCTGGTCCTCCATGAACTCGCGCGCGGAAGTCTGGAGCATTGTCTGAATTTCATTGAGCGTAAGGTCCATTTTGGGTCAACCTCTGTGGTGGGATTACTCTGTAAAGCGGCCCTGTACAACTCGAGTCACGCAGGGCCAAGGTGATTATACTTAGGCCACGTACGAGGGGCAAACGGGGGGGAGGGGCAGGTGACGGTAGCCATTACATCGAATCGAGCGCTTCGTCGGCTAGGATAGCCTCACACATGCCATCGAATGCTGTCCAGCCCGCCTAAGGCCACGAAGGAGCGGCGTAAGAGACGCACTCGGATGTCCTCCACAGTAGCGGGGCTCTGGTTCGCAGAATTCATCCTATGTCTCTTATATCGATTTCAGTTTGGCAGCGGAGCCATGAGATTCAGCTCAGACGGTTGGGGAAAGTAACCCTCATGATCTAGGCTAGTATGGGAACATGTGCTCCGCTCAACACTTAAGAGGGGAGACTTCCTTCGACTCAGAGTTATAGCAAACTTTGTTCGGAGCAAGCTCAAAAGAATAAATCGGGAGAGATTATGGCTTCTTCATACGCAAGACACAGGCCTTTTGAGAAGGCCCTCGACGAGATTGCGCCAGAAGAGCTAGGAAGTCTCAGAGACATCCACGAGGGCTGGTATGCTGAGTACAAGTCCGAGGCGCCTGTCAATCGAGCACTGGCCAAGAGCCTCTCAGCTTTTGCCAACACCTACGGAGGATTCCTCTTCATTGGAGTGTCAACGGACGGTAGCTCCAACGTAGCAAGTAGTTTTCCAGGAATAGACAGTTCGGAGGTTGACATCGTCCTTGAACGACTCAGAGATTCGTCAAAGGACCAGCTGAATCCTCCGGTGTTTTTCGACACTAGGACTTTTGAAGGACCAATCGACCCCATAGGTCTGAAAGTCGGACGTTCTATAGTTGTTGCCCGAATTCCGCAAGGATCAGATACGCCCTATGTCCACAATGACGGACGCATTTATATGAGGGTATCCGATTCCTCAGATCCCCGACCCGAAACCGACAGAGCCACCCTAGACCTTCTAACTGGCAGAAGGGAGAAAGCCCTCAGGCGACTCGAGAAAAGGGTACTACAGACCCCCACAGTTTCTAAGGGAGAATCCGACCAGCCGTTCATACACTTTAACATTCTGTCAGATCCCTACGAGTTCATGGGCCACTCGTACAATGCCGACATGGCCGAGTTCAGCAACACTATGCAGGGCGGAGGATTGGCTTTTGACAATATCTTTCGCTCAAACGAAGGATTTGTCGCCAGGCAAATCGGGAGCAATGATCCTTTCCATAGAGGTTTGACTTGGGAATTCTCCAGAAGGTGCCATTCACGGGTGACTGTTCCGATTCCTGTTCAAACCCGACGCGGGCCGATTTCCGAGCGTCTTGAGTGCTTTCTATCGGAGGTCGACGACTTTGGGCTCAATTATGCTAGTGTTTTGGACTTGAATCAGGTCATGGCACTAGCCTTATCTATTATTGTGAAGCACCGCCGTCTAGCGAGAAGAGCCGATGTGTATGGGCCTTTCTACGTTAAGGCGTACATTGAGAACGTCTGGAGAACTGTTCCCTTTCTAGATCTAGACGGCTTCATAGAGACCACAAAGGTGTATGGATTCCCTCTAGTTCAAGAGTCAGAAATGCTAGTACCCTTTGGCGGCGTGTCTCTTGATGAGTTCATACAATTGCCAGAGCACAACTTTTCAGGTCGATTATATTCTGATGAAAGTCTCGAAGCCGAAGACTTAGATGGAATAATGGCGGATACAGTTAGCGTGAGTATCCGCCTACTTATGGCATTAGGAATTGGTCTTGAACTAATTCCTAACATCGGGCACCTGGTATCGCGTTATATGAACGTGAGTGATGGTAGGCAGTGATTAGTGAGCTTATGAAGTCAACGATTCCCGCCTCCGTGAGGAAGGTCGTAAGTATCAAAGCGTCAAGACGCTAACCAGATGATGATAAGCATCGAGTCATCTCATGAGGGGCTGAATATCTCCTTCGAGGATGGTCTTGTGTCAACTGTGCCGTGGGGGAGCATCGGAGAGGTGCGCGGGCTGTCGGACGTGGACTCCATTGAGTTTGAGAATCCCTATGAGGTGCTCATCAGGACCAAGCGTGGGGAGGTGGCGGAGATTCCGTGGGACTTTGCCAGACATGCTGGGGACGGTGGCTACAGGAAACACGCTGACAGGGCTACTATTGAGGGTCAGCGTAAGTTCGGTGTGCGCTTGAGTGATCTCAGACTTGGATTGGGCCTGTCACAGCACAGGCTCGCTGAGTTGAGTGGAGTGAGCAGGGTCACCATTGCTCGGATTGAAGCGGCATCGCAGTCGCCCAGGTTGGAGACTGCGCAGAGGCTGGCCTCCGCGATGGGTTATCCGATCCAAGCGCTGATGATGGATGATTGGGAAGAGGTGGGCACAGAAGCCAGCTGAGGACTACTAGTGCTCCGGCAGGGGTACGTTACAGATTCTCACCCTCACCCCAGCCCTCTCCCGTCAAGGGAGAGGGGACCTGTTGGCTGGAGTTCATGCCTGGCTGTTCGAGTATACATACGCCTGTGAGCCCCCGGTTCAAGTGCGGGGCAGGCTCTGGGGGAGCTTAAAGTGGTATGTGTTCGACCTTTTCGCCCTCACCCCAGCCCTCTCCCGTCAAGGGCTGATAGGGGTAGGTATTCGCAAATCGTCATTCCGGCGAAGGCCGGAATCCAGAGATGTGTGGGTGGTGTCCAGTAGGTTGGAGGCGGACCTTTCGCCCTCACCCCAGCCCTCTCCCCCAGGAGAGGGGGTTAGTTGAGTGAGTTTCAAGCTTGTCTGCACACCCTTACCTACCCCTGTCAGCCCTGAGGGAGAGGGGGCCTGTTGGCTGGTACTGATGTCTGTCAGTGTGTTCCCTTACATACCCCTCCTCTCAGCCTGTGAGCCCCCGGTTCAAGTGCGGGGCAGGCTCTGGGGGAGCTTAAAGTGGTATGTGTTCGACCTTTTCACCCTCACCCCAACCCTCTCCCTGAGGGAGAGGGGGCCATAGCGATTACGAGGTAGCGCCCCATTATCTTTACCGACTGGCGAGTCATGTTTTGAGGATCTTGCCGGTTTTGGGATTCAGCTTGTGGGTGGTGGTGGTCTTGCTGTTGTTTTTGTCGACGACCTGCATCATCGCCTGTGCGCCGTCGTCGCCTGCCATCTCAAGGGTGCCCAGGGCGACGTAGGCTATGTCGGCCATCTCCTTCAGCACCTCTTCAACGGGATGTCCCTTGTTGATGGCGTTGGCGTGTTCCCCGACCTCTTCCATCAGCAGGGTGAGCCTCGAATGATAGTCGATCCCGTCTCGACCTCCTTCGATGCCGAAGTGGCGGTGAAATCGCTCCACTGAATCGGCCATGTGGGTAGCAGCATCAGTAAATCTGCTCATCATCCCTCCAAGTAAGATACGACTTGATCCCGAGGTGCCGGGGCGTCAGGGTCAGGCAGTCAGGGGAAGCTGATGGGCAGCACCCACATGGGCTCTGTGCCTACGTCGTACAGGGCAATGGGGTCGAGGCCGCCCCAGGCCCTGTTGACCTTGTAGGCGGCGAGTCTTCCTGAATCGAGGCCGGCGGCGTACATGAACTGGCCGGTCGGGTCGAGGCTGAGCGCCCTGGGCACTCGCTCGGAGGGCACTATGGCTGTCCTCTCGAGGCTGCCGGAGTCGGGGTCGATGGCGAAGCAGGCGATGCTGTCGTGGCCTCGGTTCGGTGCGAACAGCATCCCGCCGTCGGGAGCTATCTGGATCTGGGCGCACGAGTTCCTGCCGGACCACGTGCTCGGAAGCGTCGGCACCGTCTGGAACGCCGTGAGCGTGCCCGCGTCAGAGTCGAAGTTGTAGGCCGTCACGCTGCATCCCTGCTCGTTGGAGAAGTAGAGCACGTCCAGCGAGGGATGGAAGCAGTAGTGGCGGGGGCCAAGCTCGCCGTCCTGCGGTACGTTCGGGGGATCGTTAGGCGTCAGCTCGCCGGTGGTGTCGTCGAACCTGAACTGGAAGATCGTGTTGGGGCCGTTTCCCCCGGCGATGCTGGGAACGAACGCGAACCGGTTGGACGAGTCGGTCTGCATGCAGTGGGCGCCCCTGCCCGTCTCGCGCCACTCGCTTGGCGGAGCCTGGACGACGCCGTTGTCGTCGATGGGATGCACCGCGCACCTGCCTGCGTTGTAGTAGGCGGAGAGCAGCCAACGTCCGGTCTTGTCGGTGGAGAGGAAGTTGGGATCGGACTCCAGCGGGGCCGAACCCAGCAGTGTTAAACCGCCTGTCGTGGAGTCGATCCGATAGCTGGAGAGCTGGTTGACGTCGCGCCTCGCGACGTACAGGAACTGGCGCTCGGGGTCTGTGGCCAGGGGGGCTGGTCGTCCCGGGGCCTCGACCTCGTCAAGCTGTTCGAGAGCGCCGGAGTCGGCGTCCTGGCTGAAGATCAGGATGCGGTCGTCGCCGGACGCGGTGACGTAGATGAAGACGGGCATGGTTGTAGTACCTCAGTGGATGGGAGAGAGTTCCGACAGGGTTATCGGTGCACAGTATACGCCAAGACTTGCTGGTGCATCGTGCACGATAACCGCCGGCCAGGCGCTGCGAGGGTACTTGTAGCCAGTTTGCCGCGGGATTGCGCCGCTATCGCGGTCCGTCAGTAACTTACCTACCTATGCGACACGGCCACGGGACAGCACGTCGAATATCTCCTGTATGCTTCTTCCCGCGCGCTGTCCTGATGAGGTGTCGTTTCCCGACAGTACGTCCCAGAGGGCCAACTCCAGGCCGTCCAGAGGCCTCTCAACGTGGCGTGACCGCGCCTCCGGACTGAGGCTCCTGTGTAAAGTAAGTTGCTCCATGAACCTCTTGTTGAATAGCAAGTGCTTACCGAGAGGTTCGCTGTCCAGCACTCGTTCCATGACGGAGAGGCAGTATACCTGCCGAGCATTCCTGCTTCGAACATTGTTGAAATCTTCATCGAGAGTGATCGGCACGATGTCATCCTCGTCGAGAAGCACGGTATCTCCGACCTCTCCTGATTGCCTATACAGCGTATAGAATGTCAGCATCCTCACTGTATCCTGCAGATCTATACTCTCTCTGGCGACAGCATATGGGAAGAACAGTCCACTCTCTTTGCCAATTACGGCTCGCCCCGTATCGAACGTTGAGACAAGGCTCCGTTCTATCGTGAGGCTGCTGTCGCAGTACACTCCGCCCAGGACTATCGAGTTCCTGATAACAGCACGGTTTGCATAGATATTCCCATAGACAAAGGCATTAGAAATGTTTAGCTGGTTGGTGTAAATGTCGGACAAGAACCTTATCTTGACCGGACTCGGCTCGACGGACAAAGACTCCGAAGCACTGAAGCATGAACCGAAAGTTATTGTCCCTTCTGCGGTTCCAGCGTCTGCGGGCTCGATCCTGGCAGAGCCATTGCAGTACACCGCGTCGGCTACGTCTACTTTCGGCCCCAAGACCGAAAGCGATCCACACCAGACCCCTCCGCGCACGTCTGCACCACTCTCCAGGTAGACATCGCGTCCCATCTCCAAGCGCGTGCCGGGTAGAATGCTTCCCCTGTGAAGGTTACTCACGACGTAACGAGTGCTGTCTTGAATACTGTCAAAGTTCGTCATGTAAAAGTCCTCTGGGATGGTGCTAATCGCGCGCGGGACGCTAGCTTGCAATGCTGGCGTGATCTCGCTTGAATCGGGATAACTGCTCCCTCGGCACATCAAGCTCTTTTCTCACGACCTCCTCGACCTGTTTCAACACCTCCGGGGGCAGCTCCGCTCGAGGAAGCGAGTCGCTGGCCTCATCAATTGCCACCATGAGGCGGGATCTCAGCTCCGAATCAAAGGGGGAGCGTCCATCCTCTTCACCAAAGACTATCTCCAGAATCTCTTCCCCGGTCTCGTGGTCCTCAAATATGGCGTAGTGATAGGGGATCTCAAAGGATCCTTCCTGAAGACCCGAGACCATGCCATCGATCTCACCGTATGATGCCTGCCTCTCTGCGAGGAACTCGGCCATAATATCGGAGGTCTCGTCACGAGACTCTGCCAAGCAAGCTGCCCTGGCCACAGAAGCTTCCATCGCATGTGTGACCAGATGGGACAGAGTAACATCGGGGCGATCACTGAACTTCGCCTGTATCTGGTCCGGATAGATCTCCTCGACGATGCGGTAGGCATGGCTATCGATCTGAGTCAGAAAAGACTCGTGCTCCTTCGCCGTTTCGTCGGAGATCCGGCTGTAGCGTGAATTGATTCGCTCCGAATACTCGGCGAGAAGACCATTCTTTCTATTAATCTGCTCTTCAAGAAACTGCGACTTGCGTTCCGCCATTATGACGTTGGCCTCACGCGCCTTCATCTCGATAGCGACTTGCCCGGAGAAATTGATCCTGAACTGCTCTACGAGACGCTCCTGCAAGTCCTTCAGTACGCCCGGAAGTGAAGGAAGAACCTGCAAAGGTCTGGCAATATCAACAAAGTCCTTATGCATCCAGTTTGAAATTCGCTGAGTCGTACGATTGATCGAATCGATCTCAGGCGAGTCTACACGCATTCGGTTAGGCAACTTGTTAGTCATGATTTATGCCTCTGAGGTGTTCTAACTGAATTCGCCCCACCACAGTTTCTGTAGCGGGCTCTTGTGTGGGTTGAGACGTCCGGAGGGTCGCTTTCCTTGAGCGTGTGCGTAGCTGATGGCATTCCCGTCTTTAATGCGCTTATCAAGCCTCTGCTGTCCCTGAGTATGCTTCCGACTCTCTCGTAGCGCATCCCTTTGAACACCCGTCTGTCTCTCACTCTCTCGTAGCACATCTCTTTGAACACCCGTCTGTCTCTGCTCCTCCTCGAGTGTTGCTTCTGCGACCTGCGTCTGTTTCTCACTTTCTCGTAGTTGTTGCTCGCCGGTAGCTAGAATGGCTCTCTGAACGGCGTCGCGTTCCTCGTCTTCCTTGCGTTTCGCGCCCGAAAGCAACTGCATCTCCGCGTCAAGCGATTCCATTTCCTGCTGCTTGACCTCGTTCATCCTGGCTACGACGATTGCGGTACGCTCTCGGATTTCCCGATCCGTCTTTGCGCTGGACGTTCTAATATCCGTCATTACTGCGGTCTGCTTTATCTCGTATGCGCGAAGAATGTCTTCCATTGCCCTAATCGCCACCAGCTCACCTGAAACATCGACGCGCAGCCTCTCTAACTCTTCTCCAAGCACGTCAATCTGGGAGTGGTACTCGATCTGCGTTCTCTGAAGTTCCGTCTCCAGCGAGTTCCTATTTTCAATCTCCTTGTTGCGAATGCCCTGGTGCGCCCTGACCCTCTCCACCTTGTTTTCGTTCATCAGGTGATCGTATGCAGGCAGCAGAATCTCATCCAGCATTCTGTGCATGGGGATTGGTTTAGGAGTCTCGAACTCACAGGTGACACATCTCCACACATCCTCATCCGGGTCAAACAGGCAGCGGGAGTTAGGGGAGAAAGTCACGGGATCGCTATCCTGATTGCTCTGGACCGAGTAATCTCTCGCAAGCAGCGTCTTCCGCTTGGTGTCATTACACTGCGGACAGTAGAAGTTGAAGGCTGAGTATCCGATGACAGTGCCTAGGTCCATGCACTCCGCCGCGACCAGCTCGCGCAGGGAGAAGTCCCTGGCAAGGTGCAGAACTTCTGTCACATGTCTCCATCTCACAGGCCACTGCTCGGCAAGTTTCTCAAGGTCCGTTCCACCTTGTGAGGCGACTATGTGCTCGAGGCTCTCAATCTCCTCCGGGAGTTCAGGGATACCGTCACTGGCGGCCGGAGCCAAGGCATCAAGAAGTTCGGGATCGGTAACGGCAGCGAATTCAAGCAACAAGTCTCTGCGTGCCCTGAAGTACCCTGCCATCTCGTGGAAGTGGCCCATTATGTCCTTTTCGAGGCCACGCATAGGAAATGTTCCCATTGAGTAGTAGGAGTCTGCCACTGCTGGTACGTCAAATGCGTTTGTCTCTCCATCGAGAACCCATGGAACATGTTCCAGAGCGGCTTCCATCTCGCTGGACTTCTGAAAGGGGGACGCCGCATCCGCCAACGCCGGGTACCTAATTGAACGAGGTTCCATCAAACTTGGCGGACCAGTGACAATCACGCCTCTGTGAGTCTGATGGCCCTGGAACTGCAGCCGTCC
Organism: Dehalococcoidia bacterium; assembly: GCA_965232905.1. GTDB lineage: Bacteria > Chloroflexota > Dehalococcoidia > Lucifugimonadales > UBA1123 > VXRN01. Next base: position 2,755,212 of record OZ247432.1, on the reverse strand, counting down.
CCGTCCAACTGCGAGGAGCCGATTCTTGCCAGGAATGGATTCCTCTACAACTACTGGAGGCCCCTCGACTTCACGAGTTACGGTTCGCTCCACTTCACGGTGTCTTACAACTTCCTGCCTGTACCGGTCGGCTATACGCTCTCGCATTGACCGGCAGAGATGCCGCCAAATCCAGCGCGCATAACAGAGGAGCTGACGTGTGGACCTCTTCACACTCTTGTGACGCCTGGGATTGGCAAAGCATGCACCCTTGCCCCTACAGATGACGACGCATTTCAGTAGGTGAGCAGCCTCGTGAATGCACGCTGCAAGCACCCTCCATATCCACAACGTGACGAGCCTAATACCGAACATCACCTTTCGATAACTCAGTGCCAATAAGGCCCAGAATCCTTCTGGAGGTACATATTTGAAAACTGTGTAGGGTTCCCATTCCGTAGTGGTCTCAGTCACCTCCTGGGGGCACCCAGGCAAAGTCTTCGTAACTGTCCGGTTCGAATAGTGCCTGGAAATCAGTGCAGCTACTACCTGCGGGTCCACTAAGGATGCATATTCTTGGGTATCTTTCATGGCATTACCTCAATTGGCCATATTTGAGGACCAGGCTTTCATGCTCTCAACCGACAACTATTCGGAGTTTCTCCGTTTGCTCGGGCGCTACTTTCCTTTCCAAACCATTGCAAGCAGGTCAATTCCAATCTGTTTTACACCATTCGTGGACATGGTTCATCGTACTTAGGACTATGAAACTTTGGGTCTTAGTCCCTTATATGCTCAGGACTGAGCGACACATGGGTGGACTGCATGGTTCACGATTATCAGAGTCGCGCCGCAATGTCTGTGACACGTGTGTCTCAAGTCAACTTGCATTCGTGGCATAAATCCGGCATAGGCAGAGACTAGAGAGCGGGTTTTCGGGTTTTCCACTCGTCAGGTCATATTGGCGCAACTTCGTCTTGACCGCTGTGTGGCTACCTGTGACGATGGGCGAACGTTAGCCTATCCAATGCAATAACAAAGGACTTGCAGCTATGACTTCAGCTTTTGACGAGATCGTTCCGGAGCAGCAGCCTGAGAAGCTTATTGGTGACCTTAATTTCACTGAGGGGCCGGTGTGGCACCCGGACGGCTACCTGCTGTTCAGCGACATTCCGGCGAACCGGATCATCAAGTACTCTCCTGACGGGAGCGTCGAGACGTACCTTCAGCCGAGCCGGAACACGAACGGGCTCACGTTCGACCACGACCTCAGGCTGGTGGCGTGCGAGCACACTGGCAGGCAGGTCTCCCGGCAGGCTGACGATGGGCAGATGGAGACCGTGGTGTCCCAGTGGGACGGCAAGCGTCTGAACAGTCCGAACGACCTTGTCGTCCACTCCAGCGGGAGCGTGTTCTTCACTGACCCGCCGTATGGGATTCAGCCTGAGGAGGCGGAGATCGGGTTCAATGGCGTGTACAGGGTGGACGGCGACGGGAGCATCACGCTGCTGGAGTCGGACTTCGGGCGTCCGAACGGGCTGGCGTTCTCGCCGGACGAGTCGGTGCTGTACGTCGATGACACTGAGCGGCGCAACGTGCGGGCGTTCGACGTGAGCGACGACCTGTCGCTGTCGAACGACAGGGTGTTCATCGACATGGACACGCCTGAGCAGGGAAGCCCGGACGGCATGAAGGTGGACACGTCGGGGAACCTGTACGTGACGGGCGCGGGCGGCGTGTGGGTGATCAGCCCGGATGCGGAGCACCTTGGGACGATCGTGTTTCCTGAGCTGCCGGCGAACGTTGCGTTCGGGGGCAGCGACTATAAGACGCTGTTTGTGACGGCGCGGACTGGGTTGTATAGCATTAGGGTGAATGTTGCTGGGATTGCGCCTGGGGGATGAGGGGTTTTTCACCCTCACCCCAACCCTCTCCCTGAGGGAGAGGGGGCCGATGTGTGGGGAGTCAGGTTACTGTGTCTGGGCGAGTCGGAGTAGCTGGTCTACGATGTCGAGGCCTACGCGTTCGCTCCAGGCGGCCAGGAGCTGGTTGGTGATCGGGCCGGGGGCTCCGTCGCCGACCTCGCGCATGTCGATCTGGCCCACGGGCAGGATGGAGTAGGGCGTGCTGCAGAAGAACGCCTCGTCGGCGGTGTAGAGGTCGTAGGGCTGAAGGTCGTCCTCGACGGCGGGGATGCCGAGCGTGTCGGCGATCTCCATGACAGTCAACCTGGACACGCCCTGCAGCGTGGAGCTGTCCTTCGGCGTCTTCAGCGTGCCGTCGGTGACGATGAAGAAGTTTGCGCCGGTGCCCTCGCTGATCTTTCCATCCATGTCGAGCAGGAGGGGGCAGCGCGTTCGGGTCGACGTCCCTGGCCTCCATCTCGGCCATCACGAAGTTCAGGCGGCTGTAGTGCTTCACCTTGGGGTCGAGCGCTTCTGACGGGTACGCGCGGGTCTTCGGTATCACTGCGTGAGCGCCGCCGGTGTAGGCGTGGGCCCATCGCGGGGCGCCGAGCGGGTCTATCCAGATGGAGATGTTGGGGGCGCTGTCGCCGCGCTGGCCGTTTCCGCCGGTGACGATCTGGGTGATCATGTAGTCGTCGTTCATCTCGCGGCGCAGGTCCTCGTTGTGGGCGACGACATCGAGCGTGATGCGCTCCATCTCGTCGATGGACATTTCGGGATCGATCCTCACGTACTTGAGTGACCTGTAGAGCCTGTCGAGGTGGTCGCGCAGCTTGAAGACGGAGCCGTTGAACGTCCTGGACGTGTCGAAGACTACGTCGCCGATGCGGAAGCCGCGGTCGAGCATCGGGATTTGTGCCTTGTCTCTGTCTGCATACTCGCCGTTGAGCCAGATCTGGTACTCCATCTTCTTCCTCCTACTTCCTCACTCGTGGTTTTGGGGCGGGGTTTTCGCCCTCACCCCAGCCCTCTCCCCCAGGGAGAGGGGGCCGTTGGCTGGTGTTCGTCGAAGGGCACCCCCCATCCCCTGGATTCCCGCTTTCGCGGGAATGACGGTTTGCGAATAGCTACCCCTGTATGCCCTCAGGGAGAGGGACCAACTGATAAGTTGTGGTGTTCGGCTACGGTCGGACGGCGCGTTTGGGGCGTTGGGCTAGTTTTTCGAGCATGGGTTGGGCTAGCTTGACGTATCTGCACGCGAGCATTCGGGTGTCGCGCGGGTCTATGAGGTCGACTACGTCTCCCTTGTAGGCGGCGCGGAATGGGGAGCGCAGTCGGAGCAGGCGGTCCTCGATCATGGCGCGGTGGGCCTCGGGGTCGGGTGCGTTCTCGATCTCGCGCCTGTAGGCGGCGGCGACTCCGCCCTCGATGGGGATGCCTCCCCACTCGCCCGCGGGCCATCCGAACCGCAGGTTCAGCCCGTTCGGGTGTCCGAGGCTGTGCGGAGCGTCGGCGGCTACGCCGTATGCCTTGCGCACGTTGAACTCGATCTTGGGGACCTCAGCCTCTGCGCTCGCGATCAGGGCGCGGACGCCCCTTCGCATGGTGGCCTTGCGCTCGGCGTGGGAGCCGAGCATGAATCCGGGCATATCCAGGAAGATGACGACGGGCAGGTTGAAGGCGTCGCACAGGTCGACGAAGTGAGCGTACTTCTCGGCGGCCCAGCCGTCCATCGCGCCTGCGAGAGACCTGGGGTCGCTGCCCATGATGCCGACGCTGTAGCCGTCCAGCCTCGCGAAGCCGGTGATCACCGCTCCGCCCCAATGGCGGCGCATCTCGAAGAACTCGCCGTTGTCGACAACGAGCTTGATGAGCTTGCGCGGGTCGTAGGCGCGCTTGCGGTTGGCGGGGATGATGTTGAGCAGCTCTTCGGGTCTGCGGTCGGGCGGGTCGCCTGTCTCGACGCGTGGAGCGACATCGCTGGTGGTGTTCGGCAGGTACGAGATGAACGTCTTGAGCTGCTCGAAGGCGTCCTCTTCGGACTCAGCCTCGTTGTCCACCTGGCCGCTCTCGTGGACGTGCATCTGGTGTCCGCCGAGTTCCTCTTTGTCGAGCATCTCGCCTATGGCGCGGCGCACGACGGGAGGGCCTGACGGGAAGATCTGGGACTGTCCCTTCACCATGACGGTGAAGTGGGACAGGAGTGCGAACGCGGCGGGCGCGCCTGCGACCGAGCCCATGATGCCTGCGGCGACGGGGACGCGGCGTAGAAGCTCTACGTTGCGCCACCAGAGGTCGCCTCCGGGCAGGCCCATGTGTCCTGAGGCCTCGTCGGACTTCGAGCTGTGCCCGACGCCCTCGACGAGCTGAATGTACGGGATTCCATACTGGATCGCGAGGGGCTGGGTGAAATTTCGAGCGCCCTTGCGCACGTTGTGCGGGCTGCCTCCGGAGATGGTGAAGTCGTCGCCGCCTATGGCGACCGGTCTGCCGTCCACCTCCGCGAGTCCCATGACGTACGCGCCGGGGGTGAACTCGATGATGTTGCCTTCATCGTCGAACTCGGCTGCTCCGACCATGGGGCCGGCCTCGAGGAAGCTGCCGGGGTCGACCATCTTCTCGATCCGCTCGCGGACCGTGTAGCGTCCGCCATCGTGCTGGCGCTTGACCCGCTCGGGGCCGCCAAGCTCTCTGGCGAGTTTTCGGACGTACTTGATGTCGTCGATGGCCTTCTCCCAGCCATCTCCGGGCTTCCAGTTCTTGCGGTTCAGGTCTACTGGCATTTCTTCCTCTTCTGTTTGCGTATCGAACCTTCATCGTAGGGCGGTTCGCGAACCGCCCCTACCGTGCGTCTGATCACCGTATTCGGACTACTCGACCTCGATGCGCTTGATCACATCTTCGTCGAGCTCTATGCCGAGGCCGGGGCCTTTGGGAGGTGTGATGAAGCCGTTCTCGAAGACGAGCGGCTCCTTGAAGATGACGTGGTGGAGCGGGCCCTGGTTGGCCTCCTGGATCAGGAAGTTGGGCGAGCAGGTGTCGACCTGGATCGCGGCCGCGCCGGCCACGGGTCCGCAGGCCATGTGGGGCGCGATCATCGCGTAGTGCGCCTCGGCGATGCTGGCTATCTTCTTCGCCTCCATGATGCCGCCGCACTGTCCAACATCGAGCTGGATGATCTGGGCGGCCTGCTTCTCAAGCAGGTTGGAGAACTCGTACTTGGTAATCAGGCGCTCGCCCGTGGCTATCGGGATGCTGGTGTGCGCGGCGACGCGGGCCATCTCCTCGACGTTCTCCGGGGGAACAGGCTCCTCGAACCAGAACGGATGGTACGGCTCGAGGAAGTCGGCCACCCTGATCGCGCTGTACGTCGTGAGCTGGCCGTGCGTGCCAATGCCCACCTCGAAGTTGTTTCCGACGGCCTTACGAATGCTCTCGAATATCTTGGCCGCGTTTTCGATCTCCCACAGAGGGATGTCTCGCGGAATCGGGAAGAGCGGTTGGAAGGGGTCGAGCTTGCAGGCGGTGTTGCCTTCTTCGAGAAGCTGCTGGGCGATCTCGCCGGCCTTCTCTGGATTCTCGCGGAAGCCGCCCTCGGGCATGTAGGCGTACGCCCGGAGCTTCTCGTGGTACTGTCCGCCGAGCAGGTTGTAGATGGGCTGGTTGGCCGCCTTGCCGACGATGTCCCACAGTGCCATCTCTATCGCGCTGAGGACGGGGGTGAGCTGTAGGCTGGGGTGTCGGAAGTCGTGGCGGGCGCTGTACATACGGTCCCAGATCAGCTCGATGTTGAACGGGTTTTCGCCGACCACGAACATGCTGGCCATTTCGTTGATGAGGCTGACCTGCGACTTGAGATCGCTGAGCCTGTCGGAGTAGGTGTTGCCGGTGATCCTCTCGCCGAGGCCGGTGATGCCCTCGTCGGTCTCGACCTCCAGCAGCAGCAGGTACCTGCCTCCCCGGTACGGCGGCAGGTTCTCGATCACCATCGTTTTGACGTCTGTGACTTTCAATTTTCCGTCCTGTCTAGCTTGGTTTGCGGTATGGGGTGCATTCTACACAGAACGGGGGAGGGGTGTGTGGTGTGAGTGAAATCTGGACAGCCTCATCAACATGCGTCGAATCACGCACGTGTCTCTGTGCGCGCCAACTCTGCGTCTCTGACGAGGATGAGGTGTGGAGAAATGTAAACTGCGGAGGTGTTAAGCGGGTGTGCGAGTTGTAGCTCGGATGCCCGAATCAGATCCCCAGATGAAGGCGGACGGCAGCTTCAACCTTCTGCATATCACCAGCCGACAGTATGCCGAAAAAGTTCGAGACTCTCTCTTTGCTTACGGTCATGATCTGATCGGCCATCGCTTTGTGAGGCCGTTCATTTATCACAACGATCGTCTCTCCTGGGTAGACACGGCTGACATTGGTGGTCAGGGGTACGACCTGGACCCGGTTCAAATGAGTTATCGCAACATCGTTGGTCAGGACGATTGCAGGTCTGTTTTTCTGGATTTCTCCACCTGTTGATCGGCCGAAGGAGACCCACCATGCTTCACCGCGATTCATCGCTCACTTCGGTTGCTGTGCCCTCTATCCACTCGGAGGCTTCGGCCTCTCGTTCAGTGTCACCAGACATCTGACGGTATCCTTCATCAAGATCACCTGCCATCACGTACGGCCGAACCAGTGACTCTATGAACTTGCTGATCTTGCGTCTGCCTGCAACCCGGTAGAGGCCGTCGTAAACATCCTCATCTATGGTAATCGTGAGCTTTCTCTGCATGACATATCCCTCTGTGTGAATGGTACACCTAAACTCACGACGGAAACTAGCAGAGGCCACTCCTGAAAGCAGGGCTACCCACTGCGTAGGCGGGGGTCCAGGACGTCGCGGACGGCGTCTCCGAGGAGCTTGAAGCCGTAGACGGCGAGGCTGAGGGCTACGCCGGGGGCGATCGCCATCCAGGGGGCGAGCTCGGCGTACTGGCGGGCCGCTCCGAAGAGGTCGCGTCCCCATGAGACAGCGGAATCTCAGAATGTTCTCGCGGGCTGTAATGTCGTGGGGTTACAATGGCTTTGGACTACGATTGGGCGGCAGAGCGCCGTGCCACGACCTGGAGGAGATGCATCTTGAAACTCGGACTGTTCCTCATGCCGCTGCACTACCCGGACAGGCCTCACGCGGACACGTACCAGGAGGACCTGGAGCTGGTGGAGTTCGCCGATGGCCTCGGGTTCTCGGAGACGTGGGTCGGGGAGCACTTCCTGCTGCCGTGGGAGAACATGCCGTCGCCTGAGCTGTTCATCGCGAGGGCGCTTGGGGTCACCCGGCAGATGTCGTTCGGCACGGGGGTGTCGCTCGCGCACTTCCACAATCCGGCGCACCTCGCGCACCGCATCTCGCAGCTCGACCACATGGCGAGGGGCCGCATCTACCTCGGCGTCGGCGCGGGAGGCTCGACCGTGGATTCGGAGCTGTTCGACATCGACGAGGACAAGGGCACGCACCGCGAGCGGATGGCTGAGTGCATAGACGTGGTGCTCAAGATATGGGAGGGCGAGCCGTTCGAGCACGACGGCAAGTTCTACACCGCGAAGCTAAGGGAGGCGCAGCCGGAGAACCGGATCGGCTTCCACATGAAGCCGTACCAGGACCCGCATCCGCAGATCGCAGTCGCGGGCAGCAGCCCGTACTCGAGCACGCTGGAGATGGTTGGCGAGAAGGGCTGGATTCCTCTCAGCAGCTCGTTCATGCACGAGTCGTTCCTGCCCAGTCACCGCACGGTGTTCGAGCGTGGAGCGAAGCGCGGCGGCAAGACTGTGCCGACAGACGCGTGGCGCATCTCCCGAGAGGTGTTTGTGGCTGACGACGGGCAGAAGGCGAGGGACGAGGCGCTGAACGGGCCGATCGGCAACTTCTTCGACGACTACTGGATCCCGCTGTTCGGAGGCGGAGGCTCGGGACTGGGCCGACTGAAGCTCGATCCTGAAATGCCGAATGCTGAGCTGAACCGGGAGTACATGCTGGAGAACTTCTGGATCGTCGGAGACCCTGAGGAGTGTGCGCACCGGATCAAGCGCATGCACGACGACGTGGGTGGATTCGGCACGCTGCTGCTCCAGTGTCACGACTGGGTCGAGGAGCGTCCCAAGTGGTACCGGTGTCTTGAGCTGATGGCCAACGAGGTGCTGCCGAGGGTCAACAAGGCGATTGCGGCGTGACTGTGTGGGCTCTGACCCGTATCAAGTATGGGACATGCTCTGAGTGGGCTCACATAGGTAGGTATTCAAGCTTTTCACCCTCACCCCAACCCTCTCCCTGAGGGAGAGGGGGCCGTAGGTTGGTATTCATGCTTGCCTGTACACTCCTACCTACTCCCACCAACCCTGATGGAGATGGGGTCAGTAAGAGTCCCTTCTCCCCTGGTGTGAGAAGGTTAGGATGAGGGAGATCAGGCGATTCAGTCTTAATGGCGGGAGGATGGGGCCGGTGCTGGCGCTGGTTGGGCTGACGATCCTGGTCATCGCAGCAGTCGTCATCCAGTACACGGCGGCTGAGCCTGCTCGGAGCGTGGAAGATGGCGATGGGGCAGCCGACCTTCGTGAGTATGCTGCAAGGCTGTCGGACTCTGGGGACCCGTACTTTGGGACCCGGCAACTCGATTATCTGGTCGGGCAGTTGGAGAATCCCATCTACGACACTGACACCTGGCGGCTGACGATACTCAGGCAGCTCGCGTTTCACCGGCTGAGGCTTGGTGAGGTGGACGAGTCGATTGCTCTGCTTACAGAGGCCGTGGAACTCGCTGAGCGTTCCATGCCGGACAGCCGGGACCGGATCGGCGCGCTGGAGGAGCTTGCGGTCGCGTACATGAAGCGCGGCGAGATCCAGAACTGCGTCAGCCCGGAGGGCAGGCTCGTGTGCGCGCTACCGCTGGACCCGACTTACACGCATGAAGACTCTGACAGCGTCTCGCGGGCGATAGGGATACTCGAAGGCCTGCTCGTGCAGGAACCTGAAAACGTGAGGCGACGGTGGCTGCTCAATATCGCGCACATGGCGCGTGGGACGTATCCCGATGGAGTGAGTGAGGAATTCCGAGTCCCGCCATCGGCGTTTGCACCCGAGCATGATCTTGGAGGACGGTTCAGGGAGGTCGCGGCGGACATCGGGATCTACTCTGTCGACCTTGCTGGTGGAGCCATCGTCGAGGACTTCGACAACGATGGGCTGCTGGACATCGTGACATCGAGCTGGGACCCGTCGCAGAGTCTCAGGCTGTATCTCAACGACGGCAAGGGACGGTTCGTAGAGCGAACGGACACTGCGGGGCTGTCGGAGCAGACCGGTGGGCTGAACATCGTGCAGACCGACTACGACAATGACGGCTGGATGGACATACTGGTCATGCGCGGCGGGTGGCTGATGTCGAACGGTCAGATGCGAATGTCGCTGCTCCGTAACGATGGTGACGGCACTTTCAGCGACGTCACACACGAGTCGGGGCTGGCGACTCCCCCACTGCCCAGCCAGAGCGCGGCGTGGGCGGACTACGACAACGACGGCGACCTCGACCTGTTCTCGTGCAACGAGTCGATGCCTGAGACACTGGAGGACGGCGCGGCGTTCATCTTTCCCAGCCAGCTATTCGAGAACGACGGCAGCGGTGTGTTCACAGACGTTGCCCGCCAGGCCGGCGTGACCAACATGCGCTACTGCAAGGGGAGCGCGTGGGGGGACTACGACAACGACGGCGACCAGGACCTGTACGTGTCGAACTACGCGTACGAGAACCGCCTGTATCGCAATAATGGGGACGGCACGTTCACCGATGTCGCTCCTGAGCTGGGTATGACTGAGCCGATCGAGAGCTTCCCAACGTGGTTCTGGGACTACGACAACGACGGCTGGCTCGACCTGTTCGTCGCGGGATACGCGCGGGACATCGACTCGGTGGCCGCGGACTACATGGGGCTGCCGAGCGACGGGGCGAGGCCGAGGCTGTATCGGAATACCGGCGGGGACCTCCGACAGGCTCCCGCCGCAGCGGACTCTCAACAGGATGTACAGTTCGAGGACGTTACGGCCCGTGTTGGCCTCGACGACGTCAACCAGGGTATGGGAGCAAACTTCGGTGACTTCGATAACGACGGATATCTCGACCTGTACATCGGCACCGGTTTTCCGGCGTTCAACGCGCTTGCGCCGAACGTGGCCTATCGCAGTGACGGAGGCGAATCGTTTTCCAACGTGACGTTCTCGGCAGGACTCGGGCACATACAGAAGGGTCACGGGATCGCGTTCGGCGACCTCGACAGGGACGGCGACCAGGACGTATTCATGCAGGTCGGAGGGTTCTACCCGAGCGATGGGTTCGTAAACTCGCTGTACGTGAATCCCGGCTCAGGCAATCGCTGGACTTCGATACGGCTCATAGGAACGCAGTCGAACAGGGCGGCTATTGGCGCGCGTATCACGGTCAACGTGACTACTGGTGACGGAGATCGGGCGATTCACGCGGTCGTCAGCAGCGGCGGGAGCTTTGGGGCATCCAGCCTGGAGCAGGAGATGGGGTTGGGAGATGCTGAGGGCATCGAGTCCATAGAGGTATGGTGGCCGGCGTCGGGGACTAGGCAGAGGTTCGAGAATGTGCCGCTGGATACGGCAATCGAGATTGTCGAGGGGGAAGATGGGTACGGGGTGGTTGAGCGTCGTGGGTTCGAGTTTCGACCGTGAGGGTACACTTCACCCTCACCCCAACCCTCTCCCATCAAGGGCTGACAGGGGTAGGTATTCGCAAACCGTCATTCCGGCGAAGGCCAGAATCCAGAGCTGTGTGGGTGGTGTCCAGTAGGTTGGAAGCGGACCTTTCGCCCTCACCCCAGCCCTCTCCCCCAGGAGAGGGGGTTAGTTGAGTGAGTTTCAAGCTTGTCTGCACACCCTTACCTACCCCTGTCAGCCCATCAAGGGAGAGGGGTCAGATGGTGGAGGTCCAACTCTGAGAGTAATTGCAACACACCACTACTGCGTAAGCGGAGATGAACACGGGGATGGCTGAGTCAGGGCAGACGCCGCGGAGGGCGTGGATGTGCAGGGTGTGCTCGCGTCCGAACGTCGAGGACGCGAGCCGGTGTGCCAACTGCTGGGCGAACCGGCCTGAAGACGCAGAGCTGCTGGCCATGCCGGACGCGGATGCGCTGGCGACGCAGATCCGAAGGTCGCGGGTCAGCCGGCGGGTGCTGCGGTGGGGAATCGCAGTTGCTGCCGTACTGCTGGCGTCGGCGTGGCTGATTCTGCCAAACATTGGGGTCGCGCTGTTCCAGTCGGAACCGTCGCTGGACATAAGCTCGTCTCCGAGCGGCAGCGACTGGCCGATGTACCAGCGGGACCTCTCCCACAGCGGCGCAGCGTCTGGCGCTGAGTCGGCTCCGAAGGGTGCCCTGAAGTGGTCATACGAGGCCGACGGGCCTGTCTACGCGTCGCCTGCCGTTGTCGGCGGAACTGTTTACCTGGCGACCGGGGCTGGGTCGATCGTTGCATTGAACGCAGAGACGGGTGACGAGGTCTGGAAGCACAGCACCGGAGGGCCGTTGAACTCGTCGCCCGCTGTTGCCGGGAAGATGCTATTCATAGGTCGCTCCGACGGCGGTGTCGAGGCGCGTGAGCTGGGGTCGGGGGATGTGCGATGGGAGTTCATGACCGGAGAGCGGGTGCTATCGTCTCCTGCCGTCGACCGCGGCGTTGTGTACATCGGGTCGGGTGACGGCAACCTGTACGCGCTCGACGCGGGCACAGGTCGGGAGCGGTGGACGTACCGCACGCGGGGATGGATCAGCGGCTCGCCGACCGTGTTCGATAACTTCGTGGCTATCACGTCGTTCGACGGTCTACTGCACGTGGTACACAGGAATACAGGCAAGAAGCGGCTGGATTTCTACCTGTCTGAGACGCCGCGAGGGTCGGCGGCGTTCGGTGGACGCAACCTACTGGTCTCCGACGGACTGGGGCGACTGAAGGCGGTGGACTGGCGGGAGCGCACGCTTCCGCTGGAGTGGCTGTGGGTGAGGATTCAGACGCAGCTCTTCTACTGGGGCATGGCGGACACGCTGCCGAAGCAGAAGGGCTTCATCTGGGGCGCGACGACGGGAGACGCGTTTATGGGTACGCCGGTAGTCTCAGGCGGCCTTGTGTACGCGGCGAACTTCGGGGGCGAGGTAATCGCGGCGGATGAGAGCACGGGGGAGGTGGTGTGGCGCGTGAATGTCGGCGCACCGGTGTCGGGGTCGATGTCGGCGGTTGGAGGCGATGTGCTTGTTGGGGACGTCGAAGGTGTGCTTCACTCGCTGGACGCGCGGACGGGCGAGTCGCAGTGGCAGTTCAAGACCGGCGGGCAGATCAGCGCGACGCCTGTTGTCGTCGAAGGGGTGGCCTACGTGGGCTCGTGGGACGGGGTGCTGTATGCGGTTGAGTGACGGGCGGGCTATTTGCCGCACGCTCCGGCGTCGCGGAACAAATCGCCGTGCGGGAACGTCTTGAATTTCGAGACGCCCGACATAAGGCGTCCTGAAGCTGAGGCGCCGGGAGTAGAGATGATAAACAGGTTAATGCTAGTGGCAGCAGTGCCTGTGCTCGCGATCATGGTCGGGCTGTCGGTGCTCGCCTGCGACGAGTCTCCGTCCACATCTGTTCCTGTCGGGATGCCAGACAGGGCTAGGCCGTCAGCTACCGAGTCGGAGGTGGCCGATCTGGTGCAGGGAAACAGCGCATTTGCGTTCGACCTCTACAGGACGCTGAGTTCACAAGATGGGAACCTGCTCTACTCGCCATACAGCATCTCGATTGCCCTGGGGATGACTTACGCAGGCGCGAGGGGCGAGACGGAGCGGCAAATGGCGGACACGCTCCACTTCGGCCTCCCACAGGACACACTCCACACAGCGTTCAACGCCCTGTACCACGACCTCGACGCTCGGAGTGGCGGAAAGGGCGACGACGACTCCGCATTCCGTTTGAACGTGGCGAATGCGCTTTGGGGACAGCAGGACTATCAGTTCCTGGACGAGTTCACCACGGTGGTCGGTGAGAACTACGGCGCCGCTATGAGGCTGACGGACTTCCTGGGGCAGCCCAAGGAGTCACGAATAAGGATCAACGACTGGGTCGCCAACGAGACTGAGGACAGGATCACAGACCTGATTCCGCTGGGGAAGTTTGAGGATACGTCGACCGCGCTGGTGCTCACTAACGCCATCTACTTCAACGCGGTCTGGCTAAGTGAGTTCGAGGTGATGTCGACACGCACCAACTTTCACAGGCTTGATGGGGACCCGGTCGCTGTACCGATGATGAACCGGAGTGACGAAACGGGCTACGCCAGTGGGGACGGATACCAGGCGGTCGACCTGCAGTACAAGGTCGGGAATATATTAATGACCATTCTGCTCCCAGACTCAGGGACTTTCGAGGTCTTCGAGAATACGCTGGACGATGAGCTTGTGGCACGAATCATTGACGACCTCGAGACAAGGGAGGTCGTGCTGACTATGCCGAAGCTTGAGTTTGAGTCGAGAGTCGACCTCGCCGACACGCTCAAGGGCATGGGAGTGACCAACGCATTCGACACTAGAAAGGCTGACTTCTCCGGTATGGACGGCAAGTCATGTATGGCAGGAGATGTCCCGTGCCTGCTTCTCTCGGACGTCATTCACAGGGCGTTTGTGGCGGTGGATGAAGAGGGGACTGAGGCCGCCGCCGCTACCGCCGTGGTAGTTATTCTGGAAAGTGAAGGTCCAGGCCCTCCAGTTGAGTTAGTCGTCGACCGGCCGTTCATCTTTCTGATCCGGGATAACGAAACAGGCACAGTCCTGTTCGTAGGACGAGTACTTGACCCGAGTGCGTAGAGCACCTGACGGCTCATCTCAGTGCGACGCCGGCTGTGGCGGACATGAGCTCGTGGGACGACTCTGTACGCGTTTGAGTAAAGGCAAGATGCCTCATCCATCGAGCGTCACGGAACAATTCGCCGGGCGCGAACGTCTTGAACATAGATACGCCCGAACTGAGGTGTCCTGAACGTACCTCGCCAATACCACCGGGAGTGCAAGTGATGAACAGTTTATTGTCAGTGTCAGCAGTACTCGTGCTCGCGATCATGGTCGGACTGTCGGTGCTCGCCTGCGACGAGTCGCCGCCGACAGCTGCTCAAGAGGCGTTGTCAGACAGGGCCGGGCCGCCACCCACACCGGCTCCAACCTTGGTGGTGGACAGGGCTGAGCCGTCGGCTACCGAGTTGGAGGTGGACGACCTGGTGCGCGGAAACAGCGCATTCGCGTTCGACCTCTACAGGACGCTGAGTTCACAAGATGGGAACATCTTCTACTCGCCCTACAGCATCTCAATTGCCCTGGGGATGACATATGCGGGTGCAAGGGGCGAGACGGCGCAACAGATGGCGGACACGCTCCACTTCGAACTCCCACAGGGTACGCTCCATCCCGCCTTCAACACCCTCTACCACGACCTCGACTCTCGCAGTGGGGGTAAGGATGACAACGACCCGTCAGCGTTCCGGCTGAACATTGCAAATGCGCTGTGGGGTCGCGAGGGCTATCAGTTCCTGGATGAGTTCACAACCGTGGTTGGTGAGAACTACGGAGCCGCTGTGAGGCCGACGGACTTCGTGGGACAGCCCGAGGAGTCACGGGTCAGGCTAAACGACTGGGTTGCCAACGAGACCGAGGATCTGATCAAAGACCTGATTCCGAAGGGAAAGTTTGCGGAGGCGCCGCCCGCGCTGGTACTCACGAACGCCATCTACTTCAACGCCGCCTGGCTAAGAAAGTTCAAGACAATGCCGACGCCCACCGACTTCCACAAGTTGGACGGAGAGACAGTCGCCTTAACGATGATGAACCGGAAGGGCAAGAGGAGGTACGCCAGTAGCGACGGATACCAGGCGATCGACCTATCCTACACCTTCGGTTGGATGTCCATGACCATTCTGCTCCCGGACTCGGGGACTTTCGAAACCTTCGAGGACTCGCTGGACGACGAGCTAGTATCACGTATTACAGAAGACCTTGAGTCAAGGCAGGTCGTGCTGACGATGCCGAAGTTTGAGTTCGAGTCGAAGTTCGACATGGTCGATACTCTTAAGGCCATGGGGATGGCCAACGCCTTTGATTCCAGGATGGCAGACTTCTCTGGCATGGACGGCCAGTCGTGCCTTGCGGGAGACCCTCAATGCCTGGTTATCTCAGACGTCATTCACAAGGCGTTCGTGGCAGTGGATGAAGAGGGGACTGAAGCTGCCGCAGCTACCGCTGTGATGGCCGTACCGTCCAGTGGAGCACCCGGACCTCCGGTTGAAGTCGTGGTGGACAGGCCGTTCATCTTCCTGATCAGGGACAACAGAACGGGCACAATCCTGTTCGTGGGACGTGTGCTGGACCCGAGTGCCTAGAACGCCTGACGGCTCGTCGCAAACCGCTCTGACTACATCCGGTGGGCTAGCTTGGGGTCTAGGATGTCGCGGAGGCCGTCGCCGGCGAGGTTGATGGAGGTGACGGTGATCGCGAGCACGAGTCCGGGGAAGAAGATCACCCACATGGCCTTGTGGATGAAGCCGCGTCCTTCGGCCATGATGTTGCCCCAGCTTGGGTTGTCGATGGCGGGGATACCGGCTCCGAGGAAGCTGAGGTAGGCCTCTGTCAGCATCGCGCTGGCGGCAACGTAGGTGCCCATGACGATGATCGGCGCCATCAGGTTGGGTATGACGTGTCGCAGGAGAATCCGACCGTGGCTCGCGCCGATGGAGCGCGCAGCGTCGACGAAGGGCTGCTCCCTCAGGCTCAGCACCGAGGCGCGGGCGATGCGGGTCATGCGGGGCGTGTCCACGATCACTATGGCGATGATCACGTTCTGTAGGCTCGCGCCGAGCATCACCATGAGTGCTATGGCGAGCAAGACTGTCGGAATCGCCATCAGGCCGTCCATGATGCGCATGAGGACGGCGTCAACCTTGCGGAAGTAACCCGACAGTGAGCCGAACGTGGCGCCGAAGAGCATTGTCAGGACGGCGACACCAGCCGCCACGAGCAGCGAGATTCGTCCACCACTCATCGTGCGGCTGAACACGTCGCGCCCGAAGGCGTCGGTGCCGAACCAGTAGTCTGCGGACGGAGCGTCGAGCCGCGCATCCATGTTGATCTTGGTCGGCTCGTTGGCGATGATAAATGGCGCGAAAACGCTGACGAGCACCAGGATTGCCAGCAGCGCGAGTCCTATCGTCATCGTAGGTTCGCGGACGGCGGTCTGGACTGAAGACCTCCAGGCACGTGCGGCCAGCGAGGAACTCTGTCCGGCAAGCGTATGTCGGGTTGCCTGGGCCATCAGTACCTGATCCTGGGGTCTAGGAATGCGTAGAGAATGTCCACAGCGAGGTTTATGAAGACGTAGAAGCTGCCGATGAGGATAATCATCGCCTGGATTATCGGGTAGTCGCGCGTCGCTATTGCCTCTACCGCCAACCGGCCGAGTCCGGGAATGGCGAAGACGCTTTCGGTAACGACCGCTCCTGACAGAAGCCCGGCAAGGCTGAGGCCGACGACCGTGAGGATCGGCAGGGAGGCGTTTCGGAGGGCGTGCCTGACCAGCACCGTTCTCTCCGTCACTCCCTTCGCCCGCGCGGTCCGCACATAGTCCTCTTTCAGGACCTCCAGGACGCTCGCCCTGGTCATCCTGGCAATGAGTGCGATGACGACCAGGCCCAGGCTAAAGGCTGGCAGGGCGAGGTGGCGCAGGTACTCCCACAGGTCGTCGGTGATCTTCACGTATCCGGCGACGGGCAGCAGCGGGTTGTCCATGCCGAATGCCCAGAGTCCGAATACCCAGATCAGGATGAACCCGAGCCAGAAGATCGGTACGGAGAAGCCGACTGCGGCGAAGACCATGATCCCACGGTCGACAAAGGAGTTGGCCTTCCACGCGGCGAGAACGCCGAGGGGAATAGCTACCAGTACGGCTATTAGCTCGGTGGCGACGGTCAGGGAGACCGATGGTCCAACACGTCCCTTGATCAATTCGAAGACGGGTCGGCCCGACCTGATCGACGTGCCGAAGTCGCCCTGCGAGATTCGTCCGACCCACTTGCCGAGCTGGACGTAGACGGGATCGTCGAGTCCGAGGCGTTCGCGGATCTTCATGTACTCTTCGTGAGTGGCCTCGTTACCGGCGATGACGGCAGCGGGGTCGCCCGGCGTTAGGCGCAGCAGGAAGAACGTGAACAGACCGACGACCACCAGAACGGGGATCGTGGCCAGCAGTCTGCGGACGATATAGGCGAACATTTCCTGCCTTCACGCAGATGGGCTAAAGTCTTCGTCCTTAGCTTCCGTTCAGCTTCTGGGACTGCCAAGGCGCGAAGACTTCACGTCCGGGATTGGGTTCCCCCGCTCGGTGTGTCCGAACGGGGGAACGTACGTTACTTTCCCAAGTCGGTGAGAGGCGATTTCCCCTCACCCCAGCCCTCTCCCCAGGGAGAGGGAGATTGTCGACAGAGTTTTCTCTGCCAGATTAGCGGGGGTCTTCGGCCCTGCGTGACTCTTCGCCCCACCATACGTTGAGGAAGAGCGGGGAGCCTACGGGTGCGCCACGGACATCCACGTCGTTGAGGTCCTTATCGTAGATGCGAAGCTGGAAGAACTGCCCGAAGGTTACCCTTCTGGGGTCTGCCCAGGCGGCGTCGGCCATCTTGCGAGTAACTGCGAACTGCTCATCGAGAGACGGCGCGGCGGCGAACTCGGCCCTGAGCTGGGTCATGAGCTGTCCGGTCTCGGAGTCCGCTGCATAGTTGGTCTCGCCGACCCTGTAGTGGGTCGCGACCAGCGGATGATAGAGGTTGCTGCTGTTCCAGTTGGTGAAGATGTGCCAGCCTTCCACGCCCCTGAAGGTCGCGATCTGTCCCGCCCAGTCAGTCGACTTGACCTGCGCGTTGATTCCGACCGCGGACAGCTGCTCCTTGAGCACCGGCGCTATCGGATGGATCGTCGGGAAGTCGGTCGGGTCGAGAATGATGACCGGCTCGCCTGCGTAGCCTGACTCTTCGAGGAGCTGCTTGGCGCGCTCCTGGTTGTTCTGGTTGTAGAGGTCTGCGTTGTCTGTGTGCTCGGCCCAGGGCGTGCCGCACATCTGGAGGGACGGGCAGAGCTGCCAGAGACGCGAATCGCCGTAGCCCTTCATGATGTCTTCGGCGTTGACCGCTGCCTGCATCGCCTGTCGGAGCTTCTTGCCGCTTTCAGTGAACCCAAGCAGCGGGTCGCGTGTGTTGAAGCCGATGTCGGGCTGCGCGCCGGGGATGCCGATGTGGATCGAAACCTGGTCGGAGTTCTCCAGCGCCTCTTCATAGAAGTCGGAGGAGACGACGTCGAGGAAATCGACGGTGCCGGTCAGGACCGCGGCCACGCGGGTCTCCTGGTCGGGGATCTCCTTCATGTGGAGGCGGTCGAAGTACGCGAGCTTCGCGCCGGCGCGGTAGCTGGGCTCCTCGCGCCTGGGCACGTACTCTTCGTACCTGTCGAGGATGATCTCGTTTCCGGGGTCCCAGCTTATGTACTTGTAGGGGCCGGAAGCGACGAAGTCCTGGACGAGCTCACCCGCCGGGTACTTCTCTGCGGTCTCCTTGGGCATGATGTTCGGCTGCGTGCCGCCGACATAGCCCAGGGCGGTCATCAAGAGCGCAGACGGCTCGCTCAGGACTATCCTGAACGTCTTGTCGTCAACTGTCTCGAAACCTTCCCAGATCTCGTTGAGGATCGGGCTGAAGGACGTGTCCTGCTCCCGGAACCGCGTGATCGACGCCTCTACGTCCTCGGGAAGGACCTGCGTGCCGTCGTGCCACATGAGGTTGTCGCGGAGGGTGAAGGTGTATGTGCTGCCATCCACCTCCCAGTTGTCTGCCATGTCAGGGTTGATGAAACCCTGAGAGTCCCACTGTGCGAGGGATTCCCAGAAGTGCCAGGACACGCCTCGACCGATGGCCGAGCCGGAGGTCATGGAGTCGAGGTTGCCCACGCTTCCCTGCGGTACCCAGACGAGCGTGCCGCCGAACCTGTCATCGGAGAAGATGTTGGTGTCGGCATCGGATGCGACCATCGGGCGAGAGGTGGTCCTCTGCGCAGCCATGATCGGCTCAGCGGCCTGTGGCGCGCCCGGAGGAGCGGGAACCGCAGTCGCGGCCGGGGCCGCCGCGGCAGGCTGCATAGGAGCCGCGGACTGCGTGGTCTGTCCTGCCATGGCAGGGGCAGCCGGGGCCGCTGGCGCGGGAGCCTGAGGGGCCACTGGTGCGCTGGGCTCTTCGGCCGAGCACGCCATCGCAAGCAGGCCCAGAGCCAGGGTCAGCACCACGACGGGGATTACAAATTTCAGTCGTATCATTCATTTCTCCCAGAATGTTTCATGAATTCCGCAACAGAGTTGCGGACGTTAGGAAGAGTTTAACCAGTGTCCAATGCTTGGGTCAAAAGTGGCGGGGGCGGTTCTCGAACCGCCCCTACCGGGGGGATACGAGCGTCAGAAGCCGCCTGGGGTTCTCGACCATGATCTGGTGCAGGGCCTCGTTGTCTACGCCGAGAGAGGCGAGGTAGGGCAGGAACGTCTCCTGGATGTAGGTGTAGCCGGAGCCGCCGTACATCCTGAGATGGGACTTCCAGCAGACGTCCTGCGAGAGGAGGATGCGGTCGCCGTACCCCGCGTCGATCATCTGCGGGATGGCTGCCGTCACGTTGTGGTCGCGCGCGGGCTCCTCGGAGGTGCGTACCACGCCGAGCGTGTCGAACTGAATGTAGACGCCCCGGGAGAGCAGTTCCAGCATGAAGGGTACGTCGTCAGCCATCGAACAGGAGTGCCCGAGGATGGTGCGGGTCAGGTCGGCTCCCTCTTCTTCTACGATGTCGAGAACGTCCTGCTTCTCGGACTTGAGAGGTGGGGAGTGGAACGAGATGGCCGCGCCTGTGAGCAGACTTGCTCTTGCCGCCGCTCGAATGTTGCGGGCCTCGTTGGCGGTGATGGGGTCGCCGTTGACGCCGATCTCCCCGATGATGCCGGATCGGATTCCAGTGTCGCCGACGCCGACGGTCACGTCGTGGACGATCTCGTCGGTCAGGGTCTCGACGCTGCGGGAGTCCATGTCGTCTGGGTGGAAGACCTTCTGGTACCAGCCGGAGCCCATCACGATGTTGAGTCCGGTGGCGGTCGACGCCTTCCTGAGGGCCTCTGGGTCCCTTCCGAGTCCCCTGCTTGTGACGTCGACTATCGTCTGACCACCAAGAGCGCGGTAGTGAGACACCTCGGCTATCGCGCTGTCCTCAGCATCGAGAACATAGTTGTCCTGCAGGGGCAGGACGCGACGCGCGAGGTGGAGGTTGGACAGGTCGACTTCCGCCTCCCACAGGGCGCGTTCCTCAGGCGTGAGGTCGGGGTCGGTCGGGTGGTTCCTGCGCAGGTCGAGGTAGAGGTGCTCGTGCATCAGGGTGAAGCCGAGGTGGTCTGGGTCGACCGGCCCGAGCACCGTTATCGCTTTGCCGGTGGAGTCTGTCAAAAGTCTTTCACCGCCATTCGGAGGGAGCTAATGGGGTTGGATTCGTGCTTTTCGCCCTCACCCTAGCCCTCTCCCCCAGGAGAGGGGGTCTGTCGGCTGGCGTCTGTGTTTGTACGTACACCCTTACCTACCCCTGTCAGCCCGCCAAGGGAGAGGGGGCAGGTTGAGTGAAACATGGTGGATTGGGGTCCTTCGACAGGCTCAGGACGAACGAGTATGACCGCCAGAGTTGAGCAATCAATCCACTAGCCTTGGACGCCTCCGTAGTGGAGGGCCTGGCCGACTATGTCGACGTCGACCATCTCGCTGTGGGCGGCTAGGAGCTGCTGCGTTATCGGACCGGGGACCTGGTCGCCCACTGGGCGGAGGTCCACCATGCCCACGGGCACGATCCTCGGGCTTGTCCTGGAGAAGAAGACCTCGTCGGCGGTGTACAGGTCGTAGGGCTGCAGGTCCTCCTCGACGAGGTCTATGCCAAGCTGGCCGGCGACGTCGAAGATCACGCTGCGAGAGATTCCCTGCAGGATGCTCCTGTCGGTGGGGGTCTTGAGCACGCCGTCCTTGACTAGGAACAGGTTGTAACCGATGCCCTCGGTGAGGTTGCCGTCCTGGTCGAGCAGAATCGGGGACGCTCCGGGATCGACGTCGGATGCCTCGAGCTCTGCGAGGACGAAGTTGGCTCGGCTGTGGTGCTTGACCTTGGGGTCCATCGTGTCGCTGGAGTAGCTGCGGGTGCGTGCGATGACGCCGTGAGCGCCCTCGACGTAGAAGCGCGCGAACGACTCGAACGCGACGGGCTTGATGGCGATGCACACGGTGGGAGACTGGGGATCAGCGACGCCGTGCCCCACGCCTCGGGTAATGAACGGGTGAATCTGGAAGTCGCCGGCCTCGTCGATGCGGTCAAGGTTTCGTTCGACGGCCTCCTCGCAGACGGCGGTCATCTCGTCGGGAGTCAGGCCGGGGTCGATGCGCATGTACTTCAGCGAGCGGTACAGGCGGTCGATGTGCCGGTCGAGTACGAAGGGCTTGCCGCCGAAGGTGCGGGCGATGTCGAAGACGACGTCGGCGACAACAAAGCCCCGATCCTCAGGCGAGATCCTGACGTCGCCGTAGGGTATCCACCCTCCGTTGAAGTATGCGGTGAAGGTGCTGCTGTCGGGCATTGTTGTCTCCTGGAAGCGTGTTTGGCTGCCAGTTTACATCTATCCCCGAAAAGCTGCACGGCCCGGTGCGCCTATTGGCACTCCGGGCCGCGAAAGGAAATTCGCTATGTCCGCTGTCGGACTAGGTCCCTCGGAGGCGGGGGTCCAGTACGTCCCTGACGGCGTCTCCGAAGAGGTTGAAGCCGTACACGGCCATCGACAGCGCGAGGCCTGGCCAGATGGCCAAGTATGGGTAGATCGGGAACCAGTCGCGGACAGGGCCCGTCAGCATTCCGCCCCAAGACGGTTCAGGCTGAGGTACGCCCAAGCCGAGGAAGCTCAGAGAGGCCTCCGTCAGGATGGCGATGCCGAGCGCGCCTGTGGCGATGATCAGCCAGGGTGCTACGCACTGGGGAGTTATGTGCTGCGCCATTATGCGAATGTTGACAGCACCGATTGCTCGCGCAGCGTCCACGTACTGTGATTCCTTCACCGCGAGCACCTGTGATCTGACGACGCGGTTGGCGCGCGGTATCTGGACGATCCCGATTGCCAGGATGATGTTCCACAGGCTGGTGCCGAGCGCGGCCGTAACGGCCAGGGCGAGAATCAGCGTGGGGATGGACATGAGCGCGTCCATGAGACGCTGGATAGTGTTGTCCACCTTGCCGCCATACCAGCCGCTAATGACGCCGATGGCGCCGCCAAATCCAGACCCGAAGGCGACGGAGGCGAAACCGACCAGCAGCGAAACTCGGGCTCCGTCCATCATGCGCGCCCAGAGGTCCCGGCCCAGTTCATCGGTGCCGAGCCAATGGCTCGTGTTGGGGCCCTGGAGCTTGTCCGGGAGGTTATGGGCCAGCGGGTCCCACTCGGTCATCCACGGCCCGACGATCGCCATTAACACCATGATGACGATTATCAACGCGCCCGCCGCGCCAAGCGGCTTGCGCGAGACAAAGTCCACAAAGGGCTTCAGGGGATTCGTCCTGCGAGGCCGCCCTAGCGTTGGAATACCGCTCTGTTGGATTGCCATTCGGTCCCTCTCTCCGGGGTTGCTGTATTACTAAGGTCGTGAGGCTACGACAGGTTATCTCTTACTGATACCGCACACGGGGGTCAAGCCAACCGTAGGACAGGTCCACAAGCAGGTTGACCACTATGACCGCTGCCGCGAAGAACAGAACCATCGACTGCACCACTGGGTAGTCTCGCTGCAGCATTCCGTCGACGATGTAGCTGCCGATTCCGGGGAGTACGAACACGCGCTCCATGACAACCGAGCCGCCGAGCGAAAGCGCGGTGGTGATACCAATGACTGTAACCACGGGTATCATCGCGTTCTTGAGCGCGTGGCGGGCGGTGACGACGTACTGGCGTAGTCCCTTGGCGTGTGCCGTGCGAATGTAGTCCTGGCGCAGCACTTCAAGCATGGTCGAGCGCATCATTCGCGCCTTGGTCGCCGCGCTGATGTATCCGAGCATCAGGGCCGGCCAGATGAACTGGCTCATGTTGCCCACCGGGTCGTCAACGAACTCCATGTAGCCCAGAGGCGGATTCCAGCGGAAGAAGTAGGCTCCGGCCACCAGGAACAGGATCGCGCTCCAGAACGATGGTATCGAAAGTCCTGCGAGCGACACTATTCGAACCGCGTAGTCGATCCTCGTGTCCTGCTTCAGGGCCATGAGTATACCGGCAGGCAGGCCCAGTGCGATCGCAATAATCTGTGAGATAATCACCAGCTCGACGGTTACAATCACCTTCTTCTTGAATTCGGTGAACACTGGGCGCTTGGTGAACAGGGAGTTGCCCCAGTCTCCGATTATGAATCCGCCCATCCAGTCTGCGTATTGGATGTAGAGAGGTCGGTTGAGTCCGAGAGCCTCCCTAATCTGCTCCAACTGCTCTTCGCTGACGGTACCCTCTTCACCCCCCGCCTGTTCAGCGGCGATGGACTGGGCTACGTCGCCGGGGGCGATTCGCATCAGGGCGAACACGAGAAGCGACACAAGAACCGCCGTCAGTACCCCGTAGACGAGCCTTCGAGCCAGGTATTGTTGCATATTGGTTCACCCTTTTTTAGTAAGTGCCTGTCCGACAATTCTGGGGAGAGAGCAGCTTTGATGTACACCCTCGTCCCGGGGAGGGGGTCATGATCTGAGAATGCGGCTTCGTTCTCTCCCTAAGGGGAATAACGAGATGTCAATTAGCCAGCAGTAGCTGAAAAGGCGCGCCCGGATCGCCGATGCGATACTCGGGCGCGCCCATTTTCAACTAGCTGTCCGAATTCAGCATGTTCACGCTACCTGGCGAGCCAAGTGCGCTCCCAGCCAGCCCACTTGATCTGGGACGGATGGTTGAACATCCTCCAGCCGCGAACGTCCTTGTGCCATGCGGGCCAGATGATAGACCAGGGCATAGGAATCATGTAAGCGGCTTCGATCGAAATGCGCTCGATCTCGTGGACGATTTCACGTCGCTTTGCCGGGTCCAACTCCACTGCCTGTGCCAGTGAGAGGTCGAGCAGCTGCTGCGCCCTCTCCGGGTCTGACTGGAACCGGCCAGTGCCACGGTGGTACCAGCTCTCCGTCTCAGGGACGAAGAAGAGGTTGTAGAAGTCGGACGGGTCAGCTACGTCAGTCCTGGCCTTGGAGCCGTAGTGTACGTCGTAGTCCGGCGGCTCGCCGTGACCGGTCTGGCCACGCTGGCGCTGGACGGCAGTTTCAACTACGTCCACATTCAGTTCAATGTCCAGGGTCTTCTTGAGCTGGTCCTTGAAGTAGAGGCAGCCGTCGATGAAGATCTGCACTGCTGTGGTCATGCAGCCTGCGGTGAAGCGAGGGCTGCCAGTGAGACCCGCCTCGTCGAGGAGACGGTTAGCCTCGTCGACGTCAGCCTGCTTCTCACCGGGACCGTTGCGGAATCCGGGCATTGCCCAGAGCTCGTCGTCAGGAAGCGCCCAGACGGTTCCGGGAGGCATCCAGTTGGTGGGGCGCAGTACGCCGATCACGTTCTGGCCGCCGCCCTCGATCCTGTTGATCTCGACCCAGTCGTCGCGGTCAATGGCGAGATGAACGGCGTAACGTACACGCTGGTCGTTCCACGGCTCACGGTGCAAGTTGATCTGGAGGCCCTTGCCCCACAGGTGAAGCACAGGCTCCAGGTGAATTTCATCTGAGTATCGCTCGAGCACCTGGCCGACCTGGCCGGGGAGCAACGATGCGCTACCCTCGCCGTAGTAGTCGGTCTGTCCGGTGATCAGAGCGGTGAAGCGCGTGGTGGCGTCCTCGATCTCAATGTGATCGACGCCTTCCAGGAAGGGAAGTCCCTCACGCCAGTAGTCAGGGTTGGCGCGGATCTTGGTGCCCACGTCCTGCACGCGGTCGGAGGGGATGAACGCGCCGGTGCCGTTGCCGTAGAGGTAGGTCTCGTCAGTGGTCTGGTCCCAGCAGTCCGGGCACTCAGCAGTCCACCATGCGATGAGGTCCTTGTCCATGTTGTTCGGCATACCGGTCACGCCGGCGAACTTGCCGATCGTGCCCGCGCGGGCTTCGGTGAACTCAGCCCTCAGCGTGTATCCCATTGGACCGTCCGGGCAGGTCGCTCCGCCATCTTCCTTGAGGTGCGACAGGCCAAGTCTCGGCCCCGCGTGGGTCACGCCGACGTCCTTGAGGGACTGCGGCGGGTAGATGGCGAAGTGCAGGCTTGCGGCCGCATCTTCGCAGGTGAAGTCGTCACCAGCAACATTTGCCAGAACGCTCTCTGGGAGCGTGCTGTGCGGATTGTCCTGGAACTTTATGCCCTCGCGAAGCTGGAACGTGACGACCGTGCCGTCACCTGAGATGTCCCACGTCGTGGCGAGATCGGGCAGGATGGGGCCTCCGAGGCCCTGCCACGGGTCGAACTTGATCAGGGAGTTGTACGTGGGCAGGAACTGCGGGCCCTCATAGGTGTGGCCGTAGTTCGGGTCGTGCCCGTTCAGCTTGAGGTTCGCGCCGTATCGAAGGATGCCGCCATAGACCGGGTCACCCCACTCAGGCTTGTATCCAGGGCTGGAGATGTACTCCGCCACCCAGTCGCTTGTCTGCATCATGGTGGGCGTGGGTACCGGAGTCGGCGGCGCAAGCTGTTGCACCTGCGGCGCGACCGGGACAGCCGTGATCGCCGGAGCTGCCTGTGCGGCCTGCTGCGGAGCGGCTGGCGCCTGCGGAGCAGACGGAGCGGACTGTGCAGCAGCCTGGGCCGGCGCAGCCGGAGCTGCGGCAGCCGGAGCCTGCGGCGCCTGAGGGGCGCTCGGCTCGTCTGCAGCACATGCCATGGCCAGGACTGTCAGTAACGACAGCGCACAGACGATTCCTAATAGTCTGACACTCTTCATATATTATCCCCCAAAAGTATTCAGCAGACCAATGGTATGCATCGGCCCACACGATGACGTTTGGAATAGATAACACACAAACGTACACACGGTCAATATGGGATTGATTCAGGAATTGAGATGCATCCCAAATCCGCTACCAGTCTGTGACCCAGAGAAGCTCATATTCTCCGTGCTTTGGGAGCCAGGAACCGGCCGTGATGTCGAGCGCTGACGTCCGCATCCTCGTGTAGAGGTCGAAGTCCATGTAGAGCATGTTGCTGGTCGTCAGGATGAACGGTATGTGGCCCTCGTCGAGCAGCCTCTTGAGCTTGGCGTCGTCGATCAGCGCCTCCATCCTGTACTCGGAGTAGAGCGGCAGCACAGGCTCTCCAGTAATCAGCGCGACCATCGCGCCTGTGTTGTAGGTGTCGCTCGCGAGGAGGTAGCGGGCGTCACCGCGGCGGCTGCGGACATACTCCAGGGTGTCCTCGAGCTGATCGAACTCTATCCGGACTATCGCGGTAATCAGCGCTCCCTGTCTCTGCTTGCGCTGCTCGTCGCGGGTCGGTTCAGGTCCGGTGAAACCGGGGATGTCGATCTGGTCGAACCCGATCCTGCCGAGAGTGTCGTCGCGCGGGTTGGTGAGGTTGTGATAGGTCACAGTGGCCGTCAGCGCGACAGCGCCGGCACACACGACCACGAGAGTCGTGGCGGGCACGTCGAAGCCGAACGGGCGCCACCCACCAGGGCGCGCCTGCGGCCGGAAGTATATGAAGACTGCTGCAACGACGATCATCCCCGCAAACAGCAGCGAGATATTCGATGCGGTCCTGAAGTAGGGGGCGACCTCCCGGAAGAATCCAAACACATAGGTACAGTAGAAGACGCCCGCAAGCGCTCCGAGGAAGACCAGCCACGCTCCGACGCTGCCTCTTCGGACCAGGGCAGGAATGGAGGCGATACCGATGCCGGCAAGCGCGGCGATGGCTGGCGTGGTGACCGTCCAGTAGGTCGCGAGCCTGATCGACGCGCCTCCAAATCCGATCACGCCGATGCCCAGCCAGACCAGCCACAGGAAGCCGAGTCCGAGTCCGGGCAGAGCATCGGGCGGAACGGGTCGCGATAGTTTTCGAGTCCACACGGGTCCGACGAGCGAGCGGAGGCGTTCGGCCAGCACAGAGAATTTTCGGGCAGAGGTTTCCCCCTCACCCCAACCCTCTCCCTCAGGGAGAGGGAGCAGTTGGTCCGATAGCGAATTCCACAGCCTCGTTCCGGCTTCCCAGGCGCGGTGCCAGCCTGCGCCAATGACAGCGAATGCGCCCAGTAGCGCGGCCGGGAAGAGCGAGGTGCCGAAGTACACGCTCATCGGGCCGGTGACGAACCAGAGCATGTCGCGACGGTGGCGAGCGCCGTACTCGAGCTCGCCGTACCGCTCGAAGAGGTTCCATCCGAAGATCATGTGCCAGACGCTGTCGGCGTGCATCACGGCGTCGTATGCACCGGGGGTCAGCCAGACGATCACAGGCCACCAGAAGGCGGTGAAGAGGAATACCGCCGCGCACTTCAGGCCGATCTTCACCAGGTCCGGCCACGGCTGCCACCTGTACGCCAGCGCGAGCAGCGCGAACGCGGGGGCGGGCATCAGTCCCTGCCACAGCTTGATCATGAACGCCAGTCCGAGGACGAACGCGCCGACGTAGTAGAAGCCTTCGCGCTTCTCCTGCACCGCGCGGACGACGAAGTATGCCGCGAGCAGCATCGTCACGGTGACAGCGGGCTCGATGAACGTCCCGCGGGAGTAGTTGACGTCGATAGGCATGATGGCGAGCGCTGCGGCGGCGATCAGCGCCGGAACGGTGCCGCTGCATCGCCTGACGATCACGTACAGCAGCACGACTGAGCAGATTCCGGCGAGCGCGACAGGCAGCCTGAACGAGACGTTCGATGGTCCGAGCAGCGCGATGAACAGTCCCTGGTACCAGAAGAACAGCGGAGGCTTGTCGGCAAGTATCGAGCCGTCCGCGAACATGTTGGGGTAGAACCAGTTGTGGAACGACTTGTAGGCGTGCGACGAGATAGACGTGTAGATCGCGAGTCCGGGGTGGCCGTGTCCGAGGTCGTACAGCCGCACGAAGGCCGCGAGCGCAAGCACGGGGGCGAATGCGGCGAGGTGCAGGTGGCGCAGAGCCAACCGGGATGCTCTGTCTCTCGTACTGTCTGTTGTCGTGGACAGGGTGTTTCCGTGCCTGGATGGTGAAGAGTGGTTGCAGTACCACGATGCTACAATTCAGGAGCTCATACGGCTACCGGGGCGACTGGAACGGGAGTCCGAGGGGCTGCTGGCGAAGATTGTGGGAAGATAGCCCACCTGTCTCCATTGACCTCAGCCCTGTGCGTGTGTATCGTGCATACACATCCCCGCAAAAGCAGTAGGACCAGCATTATGGCCAGAGTCCAGCTAATAATTCCCGATGAGGACCGAGACCGCTTTATTAACCAAGCGCGCACGGAGGGCCTGACGTTCAGCGCCTGGCTGAGGGCCGCCGCTCACGAGCGGATGGAGGCGGCGCAGCGAGCGAAGCGCTTCAGGACGCTTGAGGACCTGGAAGCTTTCTTCAAGGCTTGCGACTCCTTGCCGGGCCCCGAGATCGAGCCGGACTGGGAGGAGCACCTGGCGGTCATCAACGCCTCCAAGAGTCAGGAAATGCCCATCCCTTGATCTTCATAGACTCCAACGTCTTCATGTACGTGGTAGGCCGTCCACATCCACTCAGGGAAGAGGCCCGGGAGTTTCTCAGGCGCGCACACATGGGAAACGCCTCGTTATGCACGTCGGCGGAGGTTCTGCAGGAGTTGATTCACGCATACATACCCGCAGACCGGCCGCGGTCACTGGACGCAGCGTTGTCCCTCATAGATGGATACGGCGTGGAGGTATGGCCCCTGGAGCGTGAAGACGTCATCGCCGCCAGACAGCTCCACCTCGAGCATCCGCAACTTAGCGCCAGAGACCTGTGCCACCTCGCAAGCTGCCGGCGGCGCAACGTGCGGGAGGTCATGACCTTCGACCGCGCGCTTGCATCCGTGTTTGGTAGCCCACCGACCCTGTAGCCGACCACCGGTCAGAGGATACTTGATGCAGGATTCACAGCTTAGCCGGATCTCTAACTTCATCTGGAGCGTGGCCAATGGACTTGCAGATTAATGCGAGGTGACGAAATGACAGACTGGAGCACGTGCCCAGAGGTGGAGAGTATACCTGGGAAGGTTAGTGGTAACTGGGTGTTCAGAGGCACTCGCTTACCTGTATATGCCCTCTTCGAAAATCTTGCTGAGGGTGCAACAATGCACGACTTCGTTGAGTGGTTCGACTCGGCAGACGAGGAGCAGGTGAGGGCCGTGCTGGAACACGTGGTACAGGACCTACGGTCCAGGGTCGACCTTGCGCATCCTGTTCGATAACGGGACTCCCAGGCAGTTACGCCGCCATCTCTTTGGCCACGAGGTTGGCACCGCCAGAGAACGCGGCTGGGACACATTAGCCAACGGGGACCTGCTGGACCAGGCTGAAGAGGCTGGTTATGAGATCCTGATCACCACTGATCAGGGCATCCGATATCAACAGAATATGTCGAACAGGCGAGTTGCCGTGGTTGTCCTGATGAACACCGCGTGGCCTCGCATATCGATGCGAACCGAATCCATCCGTGACGCATTGGAGCGAGTCGAGCCAGGTGAGGTGCTAGAAGTCCCCATTTAGAGACTTCGGTGCATCGGGGGCGTGTGTTCTTGTATCATCGTGTGTTATGGGAACTGTTGCCATCTGCCCGGCTTGCGGGCAATCGAATGAACTTGACTCGTCGTACTGCTTTCACTGCTGGGTGGGACTTGCTCGCGCTGAGCACGTAAGCGCGGAGGAGGCCGAAAGGCGCGCGCGCCAGCGGAGGCTAAGACGGCAGCTCAGACGATGGCTCCGATGGGGGCTGATTGCAGCGGTCGCTCTCGCAATCGGATTCTGGGTGATCTGGAGCCTCGGCGTGGGCCGCAACCCGCCGGTGCCCAGCTCGGACGTCTCCTCTGCTCCTATGAGCGAGGCCGACTGGCCGATGATCGGGCGTGATCCCTCTCATACAGGACAGAACTCGTGGGGAGGCGGCGTACCCGAGGGAAAGGTCGTCTGGAAGCTGGAGACCGGCGCTCCGTTCGAGTCATCGCCCGCAGTCGTCGACGGTACGGTCTACGTTAGCACCGGAGACAAGCGGGTCATGGCGCTGGACGCCGAGTCCGGAGAGGTGGTCTGGGAGACCGACGTGGGCGGTCCCGTCGCCTCATCTCCCGCCGTGGCCGGTGGGCTGCTGTACGTGGGACTCAGGGACAATCGATTCATCGCGCTATCGACGGCCAGTGGAGAGCTGATGTGGGCACACCTTACGCGCGGCTACATCGTGGCCTCGGCGACAGTGAGAAATGGCATCGTCTACATAGGTTCGAGCGACGAGCGGCTGTACGCGTTCGACGCGCAGACGGGTGAGGAGTTCTGGAGCTTCAAGGCGGCAGGCAGGATCAATGCCAGCCCGGCGGTCTCGGACGAGGTCATCGGTATCGTCTCCCAGGGCCGCGCCGTCCAGATCCTCGACGCCCTCACCGGAAGGCTCCGGCTCGACTTCAACATCACGGGAGAGTCGATCGCGCCGCCTACACTCGACGACGATCTGCTGTACGCGGCAGACAGCCGCGGGGCCATCGTCGGCATCGACTGGACGAAGCGACAACTGCCGTTTGAGAAGCTGGCGAGGTTTATACGCACGCAGCTCTTCGTCTGGCAGTTCGTCGAGACGCTCCCACCGCCAAAGGGCTACGTGTGGAACTACCGGCAGCGCGGTCAGAGATTCCAGTCGGCCACAGTGCTGGGTCACGACCACCTCTTCGCTGTATCAGACACTGGCATTCTGATCGCCCTCAACCGCTCAGACGGCGAGCTGGCGTGGAGGTCTCAGGTCGATGGCAAGGTTGTCGGCAGTCCATCCATTGCAGGCAATTACGTTTACGTTGGCGACTCCACCGGCACCGTCTATGAAATTGACGCTCTCAACGGAGAGCTGGCCAGGCGTTTCACCATCGACGGTGGTGGTGAGATCGTGTCAACTCCCGTCATTGCCGGCGGCACGATGTTCGTGACTGACAAGAACGGTACGCTGTATGCGATTCGATAAGGTCAGTCGTCCAGGTCCGGGGTGTCTCCGGTGATGCCGCGAGCGACCATCCCGTCGACCTCATCGACAGGCCTGCCCAGGTAGTCGCTCAGCACCTCGACGCTGTGCTGTCCGAGCTTCGGCGACGGCCCTCCCAGCCTGCCGGGAGTGCGTGACAGCTTCCAGGCGACGCCCGCGTACTTCTGGGTGCCGGCCTCAGGGTGGTCCACCGACTGTATGAAGCCGCGCTCCTGAAGCTGCGGGTTGTCGGCCAGCTCAGTCGCCTTGAGGACTGGTGCGCTGGGAATACCCTCGGCCTGCAGGAGCCTGGTGACCTCGTGGGCGTCCCTGTCGCGCGTCCAGGCGGAGATGATCGCGTCCAGCTCGTCGGCGTGCTCCAGCCTGGCGCTGAGGTCTGTGAAGCGAGGGTCGTGTACGAGATCAGGAGTGTCCATCACGGCGCACAGCCGCGTCCACTCGTCGTCTGAGCGGATCGCTATTGCTACCCAGGAGTCGTCGCCCGCGCATCGGTAGTTGTTGTGCGGGGCCATGCGGTCGCTGCGGTTGCCGCGTCGCTCCAGTCCGGTGCCGTTCATGGAGTACTCGATGACGCGGTCGGCTATCAGCCCGATAGATGTCTCCTGCTGGGAGAGGTCGATCTCCTGCCCCTGCCCGGTGCGGGCGCGGTGGTGAAGCGCGATCATGATGGCGGAGGTCGCCATCATGCCGGCGAACGGGTCGGTGTGCATGACGCCGGAGTTCATGGGCGGGCCTCCCGGGTATCCCAGGAGCGATGTAATGCCCGACATCGGCTCAATCGAGCCTCCGTTGCCCATGTAGGTGGAGTACGGCCCGTCACAGCCGTAGGCGGGCATTCGCAGCAGCACGATTGAGGGATTCACCTCTCGTAGAGCCGGATACTCGAGACCCAGGTTCGGCAATACCCTTGCAGAAAAATTCTCGGCGAAGACGTCCGAGATGCTCACGAGTTCCAGCAGCGCGTCCCTGGCCTCGTGGTAGTTGAGGTCTAGGGTGATGCCCTTCTTGCCGGTGTTGACCGAGTTGTACGCGGCGTTGCGGTCGTAGGGCCGGTCTCCGGGAACGCCGTCGGGGTACGTGCCGGACAGCCGGGGCGGATAGCCGCCGCGCCAGGGGTCGATCCTGTTCAGCGCCTCGATCTGAATGACCTCGGCGCCCATGTCGGCAAGCAGGCGCGTGGCGTAAGCGCCGGCCCACGCCTGAGTGAGCACCGTGGCGCGCAGATGAGCGAGTGGAAGTCGGGGGGACAAGTCTGTAAGTCTCCGGTCGGTCAGGAGCCTCGTGATGGCCTGAGTGAGGCTCCGCTGGTTGCCGATTATACCTCACGGTCGCCGGTCGCTCCGACAGGGCCTTTCGGGATCGCTGCCGCCTGCCCATGCTGACCCGAGTTGTGCCCTGGAAAACCTTTTGCGTATGCTCTCCGTATATAGGGTGCGAAATAGCAGCTTGTGAAGGTGAGAACATGACCACCAGAGTTTCAATTCTCCTCCTACTTGTCCTTGGGGTGACTGCGGCCTTCGTTATTGGCTGCGGGTCGGCCACCACCGAACAGGAGGCCGACAGCTCGTCCGCGCCGAGCGCGTCGCAGCCCGTTGCGGCAGTGGAGAGTCCGCCTGAGGCCGAGACTGTCGAAGTCGGCTACGAGGTGGGCCTGCGGGCTCCTGAGTTCGGCATGAGCCTGCTCGATGGCTCCAAGGTGACGTCCTCAGCACTCGTGGAAGAGGGCACGCCGGTGTTCCTCTACTTCCACGCAACCTATTGACCGACTTGCCGCTCCGAGTTGCGGAGCCTGAATGACCAGGTCGGTACGGACTACGGTGACAAGGTAGCGTTCTACATCGTCGGCACAAGCCCGAACGAGAGCGTCGAAGAGCTCGACGCGGACCGCCAGAAGAAGGGTCTCCCCTGGCCCGTGGCCTACGCGGACGAGGGTATGCTCGCCTCGCTGAACATCTCAAGCCAAGCCTCCAAGATAGCGATCGCGAGCGACGGGACCATTCTCCACCGTGCCGGGGCGGGAACGGCTGGCTTCGACAACTGGACTGCGCTGTTCGACGACATCGCCGCCAACTAGCGGGCTGACCTGGTGCGGGCAGCAATGCTTGTACCCACCGGATAGGCCGGACCCGTTTCGGAGGTATTGATCCTCAGTGCCTATAGGCCGTTTCATTGCGATGGTGGGGTTCCTGGTGTGGCGCAGGAGCGACGGCAGGTACCTGCTGCTCCGGCGGTCTCCGGACAAGGACTTTGCGGCCGGAGAGTGGGAGACCGGCTCGGGCAGGCTCGACCAGGGTGAGGGCTTCGCGGACGCGGTGCTCAGGGAATCCATGGAAGAGCTGGGCACCGAGATACGAATCGAGTGCATCCTCGGCACCACGCACTTCTACCGGGGGGAGCCGACCCCGGACAACGACATGGTCGGCGTCAGCTTCGGATGCTCCATCCCGGACGAGTCCGGTCTGTCCCTCAGCGGCGAGCACTCCGAGCACAGATGGATGACTGCCGCAGAGGCATCGGAGTTTCTACCCGACGGTCACTGGCTTGCGAGGCTGGTGCAGCGCGCCGACGTGTTCCGCGAGCATATGCCCCGGGAGGTCCGAGAGCTTCACTGGAGCGGCAACTTCGAGACGCAGTAGATCGCTAGGCGTCGGCCACTCCCAGCACGCGGGCGGCTGTGCCGCCCATTATGAGCGCGAGGTCGTCGTTACTCAGACCCGTTGACGGTGCGAATTGGCGCTCCAGCCAGTGCCGGGACTGCCGGTAGGTGGAGAAGCGGTTCTGGAAGGGCATGTCGGTGCCGTACATGAGCTGTGATGGACCGATCCGCTCGACCATTGCTTGCATGGTCGGCCATACCTCGCGGTAGGGGTAGTCGAAGATGTCGCCGATGCGGACTGGGAAGCACACCTCAAGGCTCAGATTCGGGTTCTCGAACGGCTCCCATATCTCGTCTGGAAGGGCGAAGCCGTCACCGTCCAGGTAAACGCGCCAGGGAAAGCCGTGGGTGAGGCTGCACACCATCTGAGGGTAGCGCTCCATGAGGCGCATGAGGATGCGTTGCTCGCTCAGGTAGCCTCGCTGCCCCTCGGGATCGGGGCCCGCCTCCCTGGCGCGGGCCGGGCCGGTCACCAGCGTGATGAAGACAGGGACTCCCAAAGTCGAGACGGCCTCCCAGAGTGGCGCGTACGGTCCGCTGTCCCAGGGCTCGTCACTGACGATGTACCCATTGGCGTTGAACTTGATCGCGTGCAGGCCGAGGTCGCGGATGGCCGTGGTCACGCTGGCGATCACTGAGTCAACGTCGGTGTGAATGAGCTTTTCGTCGACGGCAGCCATCGAGAGCAGGCGGTCTGGATATCGTCGTATGCACTCCGCCTGGTACTCGTTGCTCCGGCCCAGCATGGCGTTCGTGTGCAGCAGCGTCATGTCGATGCCAGCGTAGTCCATCTCGCCGATCAGGCTGTCGGGGGTGAACTCGAGGTTCCGAAGGTTCGGCGGATAGTAGTGCTTGGTGTACGTCTCTCCCTGGTAGTCCCACAGCACGCGGCCGGCGGCGCGGTCGACGCGAAAGTTGACGTCAGGGAGGGCTTCGAGGTCTCCGTCGCCTCTTGGGTCGAGCACGTCAGACGGACCTTCAATGCGGTCACTGATACGAAACGCTGGCTGGTGATGCCTGGCGTACGACATCTGCACCTCTCGAAGGTGCTCCCGCGAGTCGGCGTAGCCGCGAGGGCTATCGGCAGGCTCGAAACAGTATGCGTGAGAGTCGATTATCATGGGCGCAGTGTCCAGTCTTTTGGGAATCATCGTATCACTCGCACCTTCGTCGCGACATCGAGGAGTTTCGGCCCAGTGTCAGCCCAAACTCAAGGTCCAGACTCCGGGCCGGTCCGAGAGTCCGCGCGGATAACCAGCCTCGACCTGATACGAGGGGTTGCGGTGCTCGGCATCCTGCTGATGAACGCCGTCTCCTTCAAGTTCGGCACCGGACCCTACTTCAACCTGAGCGCGGGCGGCTCGGAGACATGGCTCGACTGGACTGTGGGCGTCTTCGGCGAGGTCTTTGTCGACCAGAAGTTCATGGGGCTGTTCTCGCTGCTGTTCGGAGCGGGGATGATCCTCTTCATCGACCGCGCCGCCAGCAGGGGAAGGCGCGCGGTCAGGCTGAACCTGTGGCGGAACGTGCTGCTGCTGGTGATCGGCATCCTTCATGGCCTGCTGTGGCTCGGCGACGTGCTGACGGTCTATGCAGTGTCGTCATTCTTCCTCGTTGCAATGCGAAGGCTGCCGGACTGGGCGCTGATCTTTGTTGGAGTCACCGTATTCACGCTTTCCATTGTCGGCGCGGTGCTGGCGCAGAACATGGCCGACACGACGACCGTGTCGCTGTCAGGCCTGTGGACAGCAGGCGATGTCTCGACCGAGGATCCGATCGCGATCTTCTTCCTGCTGGGCTACTTCCTGCGAGCGCTTGGGCTGATCCTCGTCGGGGCCGGCCTGTATCGCACCGGCTTCATGAACGGAGGGATGCCGGCGAGGACGTATCGACTGACCTCAATCGTCGGGCTCGCCATCGGTCTGCCGCTCGCCGCCGCCGGAGTAGTTATCACAGCCATGAACGACTACTCGCGCGAGATCGCCTTCATCGGCCAGATTCCCAACACGCTCGGCACGATTCCTGCCTCGCTGGGATACATGAGCATCATCATCATGTGGAACAACCGCGCGGATAGCTGGCTTAAGGGGCGCCTGCGCGCGGTCGGGAGGATGGCGCTGACCAACTACCTGACGCAGACGGTGCTGGGAGTGCTGGTCCTGACGACCCTGCTGGGCGACGTCGACTTCGTGAACCGAGCTGCCGTACTGCTGTTTGTGTTCGCGGTGTGGGCGCTGCAGCTGTGGTGGTCGCAGGCGTGGCTGAGTCGATTCCTATTCGGACCTGCGGAGTGGCTCTGGCGAGTCGCCACCTATCGGACGGGGCAGCCGCTCAGACGCACTGGGAACTCGAACAGGTAATAAGTCAGCAGGCCAGCAGCGACTACTGCCCCTCTCCAAGTTCGCCCAAACGCTCCCTGAGCCTGCGGACCTCCGCCTCGGCGAGATCTGCCCTGAGAGTCGCATCCCTGCGAGCTTCGGCCTCCTGTTCGGCGCGGGCGGCCTCCTCCTGGTGGGAGAGCAGATAGCTCCCAGTCTCGGGGTTGAAGAACCGCAGCCTTCCATCCACCCAGCACAGATACAGCCTCAGGACCTCGCTGTACCCGCGAAGACTGTCATCGGCCATTTGCTCGACAGCCACGGGACGGTATTCGCCATCGACCAGCCGGTCGCCTGCCAGGGTGGCGTCATAGAGTTCGCCACCACTCGGGTCCAGTCGCCAGTATTCGCGTATTCCGTAGCGCTCGTAGTCTCTTCGCTTGTCCGTGTAATCGTTCGACGCGGTCGTCGGGGATGCCACTTCAAGGACCAAGTCCGGCGGCTTGCCATGTCGACCCAGGTCGTAGCCGCGATCCTCCTCAATCAGATCCTGGTCGGAGTTGAACGTAACCGTCATGTCCGGTATGCGGATGTCGTTGCGGTTGGACCTGTCCGGCCCAACGGGTATCTCGCTACCTATTACAGTGTTCGGGCGGTCCGCGTAATGAATCGAGAGTGTGCTCATGATGGTGGGCGCATATAGATGGAGCCAGTTCTGCATGTCGTCCCTGGGAGGAAACACAGGGAATTTAAGGGCTTCCTGTGTGACGGTGGATGTCTTGCTGGTCATAGTGGGCCTCTCAGAGGTTGGGGCCTGATGGCAGACATAGACAGTATACCACCGGGGGCAGGCAGTTCCTGATTGGAGGCACGAGGTGAGCAGGGCAATCGGCAGTGATAGAGGTCCAATGAGTCTAAATTGGATGATCTAACGGGTCAGTGGCCTTAAAGAACCGGGGGCGGGAGTAAATCCCGCCCCCGGCATACGTCCGTTGGCGCGCTTATCTGCAAGATAAGCCTCTGAGTCTTAGCGTCCTGCCAGGGAGATCTCGAACACTGCCGTGGTCTGGCTCCACTCGTTGGCCACCAGCAGCAGAGGAGTTCCCGTCGGGCTTTCCCCTGCCGCCACTACCGCGAGCCCCTCAGGCCCCAGGTCGCCGGCAGTGAACCGCTCTCCGTATGGGTCCACATCGTTGAAGTAGTCCACGAAGCGGGCCTGCTCGGGGTAGGTTACGTCGTATATAAGGATCCCTCCAGCCCTCTCCAGGCCCACGAAGGCGTAGAGGCGCCCCCACAGCTTGGTAACCGTTACCGCTTCGGGCTCGCTGCCCTTATCGTCGGAGCGCTGGTCGAACTCGGAGGCGAAGTTGTTGGCGTTGAAGATGACCGGCGCCTCCTCGGCAAACACTTGGGCCATCATGCTCCCGCTATCGAAAACCAGGTTCCCCGAGGTGTCCCAAATAGAGAACGAGCGTGCCCCGTAGGCGTAGATTACGTCGTGGTCACCGTCGCCATCTGTGTCTCCCAAGGCAGTGGTGGTCTTGAGACGCCCCAGGTTTTCGTCCTGCTGCAGGGTGCTGGCATCGGGGAATGCGCGTGGGTCGAGGATGAGGTCACCGACCCTGGTCTCCTCGCTGAACCCCGCATAGTCCCTTGCATCACCTTCGTTGGCGGTGACAAGGTACATCTGTCCGTCGGCTGCGGTGTAAGACGCCAAGGCATCGGGCTGGTACATTCCCAGCACATCCCAGTTACGGATGTTAATGCCGGCGTCCCGGTTGCTGGCATCCAGCTCGTTGCCGGCCATTGAGTGGTCCTTGAAGCCCAGGGGCAGAATGGCGGTCACGGTCCCCTGGGCGATGTTGACCTCGGCAATGGCGTTGTTTTCCTGCAAGGTCACGTAGGCTGTGGAGGAGTCGGCGGACACGGCGATGTACTCAGGCTCCACATCCTCTGCCAGGGAAGCGCCGGGACCATACACCCTCAGGCCCTGCGTCATCAGCCCAGCCAGGTCGAAAGCTGCGGGATCGAATCCTACCGTTGTGACGCTAGTCGACCCGACGCCTCCGGATACATCGATGATGCTGACGGTGCCCGCAGGGTCCATGCTGTAGTCGTCGTTGGGCTCACCCTCATTGGCCGTCAGGACGTACTGGCCGTTGGGGCTGAATGTAACCATGTCCGGCTGAACGCCGACTTTGGCCGAGCCCACCTGGAGCAGGGTCTCGGTGTCGTAGAAGTTGACCATCCCGTTGGCGGCTCCGTCCTCAGCCTGGACGGCTGCTGCCAGCGCACCGCCATGGACAGCAACACTGGTAACCGAGCCTCCGCCGGTCACCTCAATGGTGCTGTGGCCGACGACCTCTGCCGGGTCGGACAGGTCCAGCACTTCGACGCCGCTGCCGACGCTGACGAAGGCCCTTTGAGTTCCTGGGTCGTAGGAGATTATCTCGGCACCCAGTTCGGAACTGAAGCCGCCCAGCCTACTGAGGGCGATGTTCTGGGGTTCGGTCCGGCGCAGCAGCACAATCTGCCCTCCCTCCACCAGGTCTCCGAACAGATCGACGTTGAGGCTGTGGGCTTGGACGTTGATCAGCAAGGTGGTGGCATCGGCGCCGAAGAGGGTTGTAACATCCAGCACCCCGCTGGTCTCCCAATCGCCCAGATCGTCAGGGTCCGTATCAACAGACCCCTTTGGCAGCAGGGCATTGCGGTTCACCTGGGCGATTCGCACCACGCTCCCGCTGTAGGGGTCCATCTGCCAGATGGAAGCTTCCTGGGCACTGACGTCGCCGAAACCCCCGTAAGACCGGTCTTCTTGCTGGTAGATATAGCCGTCGTTGGCCCAGTCCAGGTTGTCGGGGCTTCGCAGCCCGAAGTCCGGACCCAGTTGGAACTGCCCACCGCCCGCATCGTCGCCCGAATAGGAGATGGTCACTTCCGCGCTCAGGTCGGAGAAGTCCACATCTACCAGGTACACCGTGCCCCAGAGGTCGTTGGGGTGGCTCTGGTGCCCGGTTGAGTTGAGCACGAACTGGGTCCCGTCCAAGGGGTTCACGTCCACATCTTCGGGACGGGAGAATTTGAATGCGCCGGCCGCATCAGCCATCTCATCCTGTACCTCCATGGAGGCGTACCCGACAGCATCCCAGCCTTCCTGGCCGGCCATGCTTTCGTCCAGGATGTCTATCTCAACGAATCTGCCGCTGCGGGTTTCCCCGGTCCTGTAGAAGGTCTCCGAAGACCTCTGCCCACCGTCCTCCACCCAAGCATAGAGGCTGCCTGAGGCGAGGCCGTTTCGGTCCATGAAGCTGCCGCCCGGAGTCTTGTCTCCCAGGTAGAGGAGCAGGGGTGCGCTGGCCCGATCGTCGCCGATGATGACGGCAACCTTTCCGGGATCGCCGGATTCCAGGAGGGTGACGTTTTCGTAGGCGGCCCGTCCCGTAGCCGGGACCGCGTAGAGAGTGTTGTTCGCTTCATCCAGGGCGTAAAGCTGGCCATCACCAGTTTCCTCGCCCGTGAAGTAGATGTCGTCGGCAAGCCCGTACTCACCGGCAGCGTAGAAGGCCGAAGAGCAGAGGCGACGTAGGTCGCCCAGGTCCGAGTCACCCACGTCGACGGTGGCTTGGTCAAGCACCTGGCCGTAGCGGGTAATAATGGTGTCGTACGCCAGCCCGGCAGACTTGACTGCCAGGGTCTGCTTATCGATGTCGAAGTAAGATACCCGGGCGCCTCGAAGCTCTGTCCCGTTGTCCAGGGTGTATGCGTACCCCAGTCCGGGCCTGAGCTCATGGTTGGTAAGCACCCGGACCGTATCGGCGTCCAGCTCGAATGCGCCGGCCCCGTCCAGGATTCCCACGGGCTGGTAGTCGCCTACCTTATTCCCAACGGTGAAGATGTGCTGGACCTCCCAGCCCGAGGCCGAAGGTGCGATCATCAAGGAGTCATCAGGCTGTGGAAGCTTCTGGGTCATAGCGTCGAGGGATGCCAGGCTTCTCCAGCTGTCGTCGCCCTCGCCCTCGAATCTCCAGGCAACCATGCCCTCTTCTACTATGAACTCAGCCTCCCGGGCATCTGCGCCCGGGGAACCAACAGTTCCATCAGCCCCGTCAGAGCCCCGGAGCCCTGTGTCACCCTGCTGTCCTGCTGCTCCCTGGGGGCCTGCTGGGCCGGTACGCCCGGTAGCACCAGCTTGACCCTCGGGGCCTGCTAGGCCGGTAGCACCAGCCAGACCCTGGGGGCCTGCTGGGCCGGTACGCCCGGTAGCACCAGCCGGGCCCTGGGGTCCTGAGGCTCCTTCAGGTCCGGTCTCGCCAGCACAGCCCGCCATAGCGAGTAAAGCTATAGTGAGCAACACCCCGGCTACCCAGACCAGTCTATTTCTTGTAAACAGGCACTTCGAGAAGTTCATACACTACCCCGTTTCAATAGCTCTGGAAGTCCCACCCGAGAGCCTAAACATGGCTGTGGGACCCCATGCAGGGATTAGGGTAGTGCCCAAGGGAGGAGAGCCAATTAAGGGCCGGTTAAAGTCCATTTAAGGCCTGGCTAACGTTCCCACCGCCGCCAAATCGCGCCCCGGGGTGGTTGGGTACTCGCCGAGCATGTCAGGCGCAGCTACCGAACCCGGTTCCGTTTGAAAATGGTGAATGGCCCCTAACGGCCTTTACCGCGCCCACGCTGGCTGCGTCGTATACCGTTCCTGACCTTCACCATCGGATGCACTGGGGCGTGGAGAACTCTCTCCACTGGGTGTTGGACGTGGCTTTCGGAGAGGACGACGGCCGGGTGAGGGTGGGTAACCTGTCCGTCTGTCCACAAGCGCGTTGCCGAACCATTAACGGGCGGCCCTTCGACAGGCTCAGGGTGAACGATGAGGGGCGGCCCCTTCGACAGGCTCAGGGTGAACGATGAGCGGGGGCGTGACGATTAGATATCTGCGTTGTGCTGGCCCAGCTCTGGGGCCTCCGACCTCAGCGTCCAGGGCGTCGCGCTCATCTTGAATGGGGGGCCGGGCATCGTGCCTTTTGCATGTTCAGCTTTAAGCTGGTTGGAGCGGACGAAGAAGTCTCGCTCTTCCAGGTGGGGGTCGATTAGCAGACGGTCGAGGGTGAGCGTCATGCCGATCAGCAGCCTCAACGGGGCGAGCCCATGGTACAGCTCCTCCATCGTGTGGCGAGCGAGGTGCGGGAGAAGCATCTCCTCGATCTCGGCTGCGTGCCGGCGTCGGTCTGCGGTCGTCGCGTACCTCGGGTTGTAGGCTATGTCGGGGTCGTCGAAGAAGAGCCACATATACTCCCACGTGGCGTCGTGCCGGACGTTCAGCGAAACGTAGCCGTCCTTGCACGGCAGTAGCGGCGTCGACCCGCGTGCGACGGGGTCTCCGCTATGCATCGCGCCGAGCATCTGCGGGCTGAACGCCGAGACGGCAGCCTCCTGCATCGACAGATCGACGTGCTGGCCCTCCCCGGTCAGGTCCCTGTGCGCCAAAGCGGTCATCGCTCCGAGAAAGGCGCACGCCCCGGCCTGGAAGCACGACTCGTCACCCGGCTCCTTCAGCGGCTCACGGTCCGGGGAGCCGTTGACGTAGGACTGGCCAGACGCGCCGTAGGTCACGAGGTCGGTTGCCTGATAGTCGCGCCATGGGCCGGTCTGTCCGAACGGCGTGATGGATACGAGGATGATGCCGGGATTGGTCTTGGCGAGGTCGTCGTAGTCCAGGCGCGACGGGTGTATGTAACCCGGCGTAGGGGCAGGTTTCAAACCTGCCCCTACCACGACGTCGGCCGTTGAGCAGAGGTCGCGAAGGCGTGCCTGTCCGTCGGCAGACTCGAGATCGACTGTGACGCCACGCTTGTTGGTGTTCAGGTACCTGAACATCCCACCCGTGTCCACCCCGTATCGAGTACGGGGCAGGCTCTCCACCCCGTCCCCTTCGTGCGGGAACGGACCGATTCTACGGGCTGGGTCGCCCTCAGGCGGCTCGACCTTGATGACGTCCGCGCCGAAGTCGGCGAACATCTTGGCGCAGAACGCGCCTGCCAACCCTTCGAAGTCGCCGACAGACAGATCGACGACCCGAAGGTCGGAGAGTGCCGTCACCGATCGTCCCCGAAGTCGCCGAACCTCTTGTCACGCTCACGGGCGCGGTTGATGCCGACGGCGCGCTCCTCTCCAAAAGCGTCGTCTCGCTCGCGGCGGTACGCGACCGACAGCGCGTGTGTCTGGAACGCGCTCTTGACGCCGGACCTGAATCCCATCTCGTCCTGCATCTGGTTGACCGAGTACTTTGAGATTCGCACCGCGAACGGGTCCTGGAGCGCGATACGCTGCGCGAGCGCCATCGTCTCCTCTTCCAGCTTGTCGGCTGTCACCACGCGGTTGACCAGTCCGAGACGCTCCGCCTCGTGCGCGTCGATCCAGTCGCCGGTGAACAGGTACTCCTTGGCCTTCCTGAAGCCAATCTCCCACGGCAGGCTGGCGAACTGCACGTGCGGGCCGCCCCAGCGGACGGTGCGGTCGGAGAAGCGGGCGTTATCGGCGGCGACGATCAGGTCGCAGGCGGTTGCCAGGATCAGCCCGCCCATGATGCAGTAGCCCTGAACCTGCGCGATGGTCGGCTTGGGGAAGTCGCGCCACCGGAGCGTGTTCGCCATGTTCAGGTTCCAGCTACGGGTGTACGCCCCGGGGATGCCAGGCGCGTAGGGTCGCTTCTCCCTGTCGGCCATCTCCTCAGGACTGCCGAGGTCGTGGCCGGACGAGAAGTGCTCGCCCGCTCCGGCGACGATGACGACGCGGACAGAGTCGTCGTCTGCCACGCTCATCAGCGCGTCGTCGAACTCCTCAAGCATCATGCGACTCTGCGCGTTGCGGACACCGGGCCGGTTCACCGTGATGGTCAGCACCGAGTCGGTCCGGTCGAGCAGCAGGTTTTCGTAGGTCATTGGTCTGTCCCTAATCAGCAGTAACCTTCTCGCCTTCCAGCCCTTCGGTCTCCACGACCTGGGCGGCGCGCTCGTGCTGGCTGATGTTGTTCATCCTCGCGTCGTTGGCGCGGAGCCACGTCTCGCGGCTCTCGTTGACCCACTTGTACGAGTCGAGGTAGTCGTCGAGCAGGCCGTTGACCTTCGGGACGACGTACCGGGCGACGAGGTCCCAGCTACGGCGAGTGTTCTCGCGGTTCGCCCAGTCGTGGACGAAGCCTATGACGCAGCCGAAGCCGCCGGTCAGCTCCATCATGTCGTGGATCTTCGCGACCAGGTCGTCAGGCGTGCCGATGACAGCGGTGCTCTCGTCGGAGAAGGCGACGTCGTCTACGGCCTCGTCCGGGGTCTTGTAGATCGTCCCCTTGCCCGCGGCGAGGGTGCCGACGGTGTATTCGTTGTTGTGCCGCATCAGGCCATCGCGAGCCTGCACTCTGGCCTCCTCGCGGGTCTCGGCGATGTGCCAGTTCATCACGATGCGCCAGTCCTTGCGGTCGACCTTATTGCCGTGCCTGGCCGCCGACTCCTCCGCGAAGCTCCACTGGGTCGGAAGCGAGCGCATTCCGGCCTTGGTCATAGAGCCGATCGAGAGGACTCCGGCCTCGTGCTTGCCAGCGAGTGTCATGCCTGACGGCGTGAGGATCGAGGCGACGGTGAACTCCATCTTCTCCTGGAACGGCTTGAGCTGGAGCCTGGCGTCGCGCAGCGTGAACCACTCGGATTCGTAGGTGAAGCGGTCGTCGGTCTCGAACAGGCGCCGGATTACACCCATAGCCTCGTCCTGCCTGTCGCGAAGCACCATCGGGTCCATGCCGAGCGTGTGAGCGTCTGACGGCAGAGCGCCGGGGCCTGATCCGAAGATCACGCGACCACGCGACTGGTGGTCGAGCTGCACGAGTCGCTGAGCGACCATGAACGGATGGTGATACGGCAGCGAGACGACGCCTGTGCCAAGCATAATCCTGTGAGTGCGCTCCGCAGCGGCCGCAAGGAAGACCTCCGGGGATGCGATGATCTCCCACCCCGTCGAGTGGTGCTCGCCGCACCAGAACTCGTCGTACCCGAGATAGTCCATTAGCTGGACGAGCTCGAGGTTGCTCTGAAACTGAAGCGTGGGGTTTTCGCCTATGGGGTGATGCGGCGCAAGAAACGCGCCAAAGCGCAGGGCTGGCATGGTCTTCCTCTCAACTCAACGTAGCTCGTAGCCGGTTTGGCCGAAGGTTATTGTAGCGGAGGGCAGGGTGGCAAGTGGGGGGAGCTGACCAACAGGCCCCCTCTCCCTTGACGGGAGAGGGTTGGGGTGATGGTGAAGGCCTCAGCCGCCAAAGGACACTGACCCAGTGCTACAATTGGGGCGTATGGACACTCAATATTCAATCCCCTCGGACCTAGCCTCCCGTGGTGAGACGATCTACCAAGAGCAGATTCGACATCTGGTGGACCCTCAGCAGAAGGGCAAATTCGTCGTCATCGACGTCTACAGCGGTGACTATGAAGTCCACGAACGTGACGCAGACGCGACGCAGGAACTTCTGAAGCGCCGGCCGGATGCTATGACGTGGGCAGTACG
Source organism: Dehalococcoidia bacterium (assembly GCA_965232905.1). Taxonomy (GTDB): domain Bacteria; phylum Chloroflexota; class Dehalococcoidia; order Lucifugimonadales; family UBA1123; genus VXRN01. The sequence goes on along the minus strand of OZ247432.1, from coordinate 2,710,473 downwards.
AGTAGGTTATCCAACAGCGTATGTTTGGCTCGTTACCCAGACCTCGTAGATGATTCGGGGCAGAGTAACCAACGATAGGGCAGTTGTAATACCGATTGGAGTCTTTGACGACTCCGGTCGGACACGTCCAATAAACGCTGTCGTGGACACCGGATTCACCGGTGACATCTCGTTGCCGACACCCACTATCCGTCGCCTATCTCTTAGGCTACTGGGACAGAGGCAGTTCACATTGGCTGACGGCGAGTTGTCAGTAATGAACGCCTATGCCGGCAGGGTACTCTGGCACGAGCGTCCACGTGATGTCGTCGTCATTCAATCAGAAGACACCGCCATGATCGGTATGAACCTGATCTGGGGTAGCCGAGTCACATTGGAAGCTCGAACCGATGGTGATGTCAGTATCGAGGAACTCACCTGACGGTTTGACCTGATTTGCCCTTAAACGGGCTCTGCCACGAAGACAGGGATCGTACGGCTCGTGCGCTCCTGGTACTCAGCGTAGGGCGGGAAAGCCTCGACGGCGATGTCCCAGAGGCGGGCGCGCTCACCATCGTCCTCGACCTCTCTGACGGTCATCGAGTACACGTCGGTCTCGTCGCGGATCTCGACACTGGCGTCGGACCGCAGGTTGTACACCCACACCGGATGCGTCGGCGCTCCGCCCCTCGACGCCACCAGCACGTAGTTGTCGCCGTCCTTGACTCGCATCAGTGGCGTCTTGCGGACCGCGCCTGTCTTGTTGCCGCGGTTCGTCACGATAATTACAGGCAGCCCGGTCTCTCGAAGAGTCGTGCCCTCGGTGCCTCCGCTGCCCTCGTATTGCTCGACCTGGTCTCGTACCCACTCAGTGGGTGAAGGTATGTACTCAGCCATGGTTGTGTGTGCCTCCTGGGTTGGTGGTGGTTGGGGTCATGATAGCTGGAATTAGAATTGCTCTCTACTGTTCTTGTGGTTAACCGATATCCAAGTCTCGGAGACCCACACGGCTCAAGTCCTGGGGCAAATGAACGCTGTTATAATCGCATACGAGACCGGGAGGGCGAACATGGTCACGACACCAAGGCTAACCTACCAGGACTATGCCAACCTTGAGGGTGACGAACGTTATGAGCTCCTCGACGGAGAGTTGATTTTGGTCGCAGCACCCAGCGAGGACCATCAGACCGTCAGCTTGCGGATGATAGTACGGATGAACAGTTTCGTGGAGGAGCGCCATTTGGGCCGCATCTTTCACGCCCCATACGACGTTCTGTTCAACGACACCTATGTCGTGCAGCCTGATCTGTTGTTCGTCTCCACGGAGAGGGACCATATAAGAACACCAGCCAACATCCAGGGAGCGCCGGACCTGATTGTCGAGATACTGTCGCCTTCGTCATCGCGGCGTGACTGGCGTGATAAGCGTGAGTTGTATGCAAGGCATGGCGTACTGGAGTACTGGATAATCGATCCGACGAACAGGTTAGTGTCGATCATGCAACTTCAGGACGGCGTCCTGGAGATTGAACAGACCTGTGCCGAGGGAGACGTGGCAACGTCCACAGTCCTGGATGGCTTTGAGGTTAGGCTGGACGAAATCTTTTCGTAAGGTCCGACTGGCTCGTCCATATTCAGACGGTTGCCGATCATCTGCAGCACTCGACCCTGTAGCACAGACTCGACGCCAAGTCCTTTCAGTTGTCCGAGGTCAGTACCAAGGCTCACCATATTGCCCCGAAGTCCCTCGACGGATTCTACGAGGGCAGAGATAGCATCTCCCATATTGGCGATCGCTGCATCCCTCCTGATTTCAGCCTCTTCACGTCGAGCCTCTGCCTCCTCACGCCGCGCTTCCGCCTCCTCACGCCGTACTCCCGCCTCCTCCTGGCGTCGGACCAGCTGAAGGATTTCGCTTACCTTCTCTTCAGTAACGCCAGAGTCTCCCTGAAACATTACTGACCTCAGCTCGGTCAGAGCCTCCGGGTTCTCTCTCAGCACCTCTAAGATGTCACTGACTGTGTTGATCTGCCTGTTCATCGTCCTTCACTGTAGCATGACTTATCGGCTTCCAGCCTGTACCGTCTGTCATAATCCCCATTTGATCCCGCCACCGCACACTCATGCAATCCACGAGCAGCGAAATCAGTGTAATCACAGAAATCCGACGAATCCCAGTTCAGACATTTTTGCCCTTCGTGGTTGACCTGGGCACGCCCCTGGATTGCTGAGCTGCCCGCTGAGGCGGGTGGGTTCCGGCTTTCGTGGGAATGACGGTGGTGGCGCTGAACGAGACAAATCGGGCACTTCTGCCGCCCCCTTCTCGAAATGCGAGTTGACTGTCGTTTAGCCACATTACTAAAATAGTGCTGTTGTCCACGAGGTTTTTGCATTGGCTAACTACGCTATCGTCCACACAGGCGGAAAACAGTACAGGGTATCCACCGGAGACACCATCCGAGTGGAGTCGATACCCGGCGATATAGGAGACACGGTCGAGTTGACCGATGTCCGTATGTTGTCGCAGGAGGGGCAGGTCACGATCGGCACCCCCACCGTGGACGGCGCTCGCGTCGTCACCGAGATCTCGGACAGCGGCAAGGGTAAGAAGATCGTCGTCTTCAAGTACAAGCCCAAGGTGCGCTACCGCAGGAAGAAGGGACACCGTCAGGTCTTCACCGACCTGACGATTACCGACATCCTGATGGGCGATGACGCCGAAGCTGAAGTTGAAGCAGTAGAAGAAGAGGATCCGGGCGAGTAGAGGCAGGCATTGAACCTGCCCCTGCACTAATACGGAGGTCTAGCATGGCACACAAGAAGGGCGGCGGAAGCACCCGAAACGGTCGAGACAGCAATTCCAAGCGTCTCGGCGTCAAGCGCTACGACAACGAAATGGTGCGCGCGGGCACGATCATAGTCCGCCAGCGCGGCACGAGGATCCACCCCGGCAACAACGTCGGACTCGGCAAGGACCATACGCTGTTCTCGCTAGTCGACGGCTCGGTGAAGTTCGAGTTCGCGCGCCAGGGCCGCAAGGTCGCCAGCGTGTACCCGGCGGGGGTCTAATCCTCCGGCCCCGAGTCCTTCGACAAGCTCAGGACAAACGATGGCGGTGTCGTCGAGGTTGGGTGGCTAGTACGCCGATACCCGGTCCTTCGACAAGCTCAGGACGAACGGTGACTGTTCCGTCCGGATTGGGAAAGAGACAGAAGAGATGAAAACTGGAATCCATCCGGAATATTATGCCGAGGCGCAAGTTATCTGCAGCTGCGGACACAGCTACGTGACCGGTGCGACCAAGCCTGAGCTTCGAGTCGAGATCTGCTCGAACTGCCACCCGTTCTTCACCGGCGAGCAGCGCATCGTCGACACCGAAGGTCGCGTCGAGCGACTGATGCGCAGGTTCAACCTGCAGGACCAGCAGTAGTCCTCAAGACAATCAAGACATGGATGAAGGGGTGGGGCCAGGCGCCTCACCCTTTTTCTTTTGTGAACAGATGACCACACAGAACAGACCGACATACGGCGGACAGGCGGTGCTGGAAGGGGTGATGATCCGCGGCCAGACGCACATGGCTGTCGCCGTGCGGCGTCCCAACGGCGCGATCGCAACCCAGCTCAGGCCGCTCAGCACTCTCTACACCGGCACGCTCAGACGCCTGCCTCTGGTCAGGGGCGTCATCACGCTCGTCGAGACGCTGAGCCTGGGGATGAGGGCGCTGAGCTACTCGTCAAGCGTCAGCCTGGAAGACCCGGAGGCCGACCCGGACTCCAAGGTCGAGTCCGAGGAGCTCAGCAAGGGCGCGCTGGCAAGCATGCTGCTGATCTCGTTCGGATTCGCGATACTGCTGTTCTTCCTGCTGCCCCTGTTCGCGAGCCGCCCGCTGGAGGGCGCGTTCGGCAACGACATCCTGTCGAACGTCGCTGAGGGGGCGATCAGGCTGGTCGTGTTCGTCGCCTACATCTGGGTGATCGGGCGAATGCCCGAGATCAGGCGCGTGTTCATGTACCACGGCGCGGAACACATGACGGTGCACGCCCAGGAGCGCGGCGACCCGCTGGTGGCAGAGGAGATCAGGAAGTACTCTCCGGCCCATCCGAGATGCGGCACAGCCTTCCTGCTCACGGTCATGGTGGTCGCGATACTGGTGTTCGTGTTCGTGCCGAGGGAGCCGCTGTGGTGGCTGATAGCTTCCCGGATCGTGTTCATCCCGCTGATCGCGGCGGTCGCCTACGAGGTGATCCGGCTGAGCGGCCGGTACGAGGACAACCCGCTGGTAAGCCTGGTCAGCACACCGAACCTGCTGCTCCAGAAGCTCACGACCCGCTGGCCTGACGACGACCAGATCGAGGTGGCGGTGGCTGCAATGGAGACGGCGATTGAGGCGGACAGGGAGATTAGTTCGCCGTCTGCATGATTGATAGAACCCGTCATTCCGGCGAAGGCCGGAACCCAGAGATTTGCGGGTGGTATCCAGTGGGTTGGAGTCGGACCTTTCGCCCTCACCCCAGCCCTCTCCCCCAGGAGAGGGGGCCATTGGTTCTGGATGATGCGGAGATGCGCAGAGCGAGGTTTTCGCCCTCACCCCAGCCCTCTCCCCCAGGAGAGGGGGAAGGTCCCTACCGATGCATCTACCGTAGGGGCGGTTCGCGAACCGCCCCCTACCCCCGGCGCTCTCTGAGCGCGGTCCAGACCTGCTCTGGGTGGACTCCGGAGGCGGACATCATTACGAGGCAGTGGTAGAGGAGGTCGGCCATCTCGGAGGCCACGGCGTCGCCGTCTTCTCTGGCTCCGGCGAGCGCAGCCTCTCCGGCCTCTTCGATCACCTTCTGGGCGATGCGGTCGGAGCCTCCCTGGAACAGGCTTGTCGTGTAGCTGCCCTCGGGCATCTCCTCCCTGCGGTCCTGGATGACCGAGTACAGCTCTTCCAAGACTCCGGGCCCCTTCTCAGGCGATTCGAACTCGGGCATGTCGTCGAACGGCGTGAAGAAGCAGGTGGGGTTGCCGGTGTGGCAGATCGGGCCGTCGGGGATCACCCTGAGCAGGACCACATCGCCGTCGCAGTCGACCGACGCCGACCTGATCCTCATGTAGTTGCCTGAGACCTCGCCCTTGTGCCAGAGGTCGGCGCGGCTCCGGGAGTAGAACCAGACCTCGCCGCCTTCAAGGGTACGCTTCAGCGCGCCGGGGTTGATGTATCCCAGCATGATGACCTCGCCGGTCTCGGCATGCTGGCAGATCGCGGGGGCCAGGCCCTTATCGTCGAGCAGGACTGTCGGCATTTTTGTTTCCTCCGGTCGGGCTAGTTGACTGGAATTCATGGTAGGGGCAGGTTTCAAACCTGCCCCTACACACACCTAACAGGTGAGCGAAGGTCACTCCGTAGGGCGGATGGGTACTTCCTGGTTGTGCAGGTACTGCTTTATGTCTTTGACCCTGTAGGTGCCGAAGTGGAAGACGCTGGCGGCTAGGACGGCGTCGGCTTTGCCGTAGTCGAGGGCGTCGAGGAAGTGGTCGGGCGTTCCCGCGCCGCCGCTGGCGATGACGGGGACCGTGACCGCCGACGAGATGGCGCGGAGCATATCGAGGTCGTATCCGGTCTGGTGGCCGTCGGTATCCATGCTGGTGAGCAGCAGCTCGCCGGCGCCGAGCTCGTTGACCCGGACGGCCCACTTGAGCGCGTCGATGCCGGTGGGCGTCCTACCGCCGCGGATGTAGACCTGCCAGCGGGAGTCCTCGTCGATGGCCAGGGTTGGATCGTCGCAGATGACCCTCTCGTCGCCCGGCTTGGTCGCGGTGGCGTCGATGGCGACGACGATGCACTGGGAGCCGAAGTGGTCCGACGCCTCGGCGACGAGGTCGGGATCAGCGACTGCCGCCGTGTTGAGCGAGACCTTGTCCGCGCCCGCCTCGAGCATTCTGCGAACGTCGGCCACGCTCCTCATGCCGCCGCCTACGGTGAACGGGATGAACAGTCGCTCGGCGACCTCTCTGACCACGTTCAGCATGATGTCTCGGGAGTCGGAGCTTGCGGTGATGTCGAGAAGCACGAGCTCGTCCGCGCCCTCGGCATCGTAGTACGTGGCGAGCTGGACCGGGTCGCCGGCATCGCGTATCTCGATGAAGCTGATGCCCTTGACGACGCGGCCGTCGTCGACGTCGAGGCATGGGATGATGCGTTTGGTCAGCATATATGCCCCGCAGTGCCACCGATGGCGTTGACGGCCTCGGAGAGGTCAATGTTGCCGGTGTACAGCGCGCGTCCAATGACCACGCCTCCGACGCCGATGTAGCTGAGGTTTCTGATGTGGTCTATTGACGCGATGCCACCAGCAGCGATGACGCCGTCTCCGGCGATTGCCACGAGGCTGCGCATGAGTTCGTAGTTGGGTCCGGTGAGCGTGCCGTCGCGCGATATATCTGTACACAGGAACGTGCTGACGCCAGCGTCCATCATCAGGCGGAGCAGGTCGGTGGCGGTGGTCTCCCCCCCTGCTGTCCAGCCTGAGACCTCGACGTTGCCGTCTCGCGAGTCCACGGCCACCAGGACCGAGTCGGAGCCGAACTGCTCACACGCTGTCTTGACCACCTCGGGGTCTCGAACGGCCACGGTGCCGAGCATGACGCGGTCGACCCCTGAGTCCAGGACCTCCTGTACCGAGTCTAGGGTGCGGACGCCGCCTCCCATCTGAACGGGAAGGCTGACCGCCTCAACGATTCGGCGTATGACGTCGAGGTTCTGGGGAGAGCCTGCTTTGGCTCCGTCCAGGTCGATCACGTGGATACGACCGGCGCCGAGTCGCTCCCAGCGAAGGGCGACCTCGACCGGGTCGTCTGAGTACACGGTCTCTTGGGAGTAGTCCCCCTGGTAGAGACGGACGCAGCGGCCATCGATCAGGTCGATGGCTGGTATGACTTCCAAGGCGCTGCTCCGTATTAGTATCGGTAGGGGCAGGTTTGAAACCTGCCCCTACATGACATTTCGTCAGGACTCGCGGACGAACCGCACGAAGTTGTCGTAGATCTTCAGCCCGATGCTGCCGCTCTTCTCCGGGTGGAACTGGACGGCGGCTACCGAGTCCCATGCCACCGCGCTGCAGAACTCGACTCCGTAGTCGGTGGTGCCGGCGACGATGTCGGAGTTCTCGGGGTCGGCGAAGTAGCTGTGGACGAAGTAGAAGTGAGAGCCGTCTGGCACGTCTTCGAAGAACGGGTGCTCCTTGCGCCACGCCACCTGGTTCCAGCCCATGTGCGGGATCTTCTGGCCACCAGGCAGCCGGCGACACCTGCCTCCGACAACGCCAAGGCAGGGCTCGTCGCCCTCGTCTGATGCGTCGAGCAGGAGCTGGAGTCCAAGGCACACGCCGAGGAACGGCTTGCCGCTGGAGATGTACTCTCGGATTGGCTCGATCAGGCCACGCTGTCGCATGTGGCGCATGGAGGAGTCGCAGGCGCCCTGTCCGGGGACGACGATGGCGTCCGCAGACGTAATGGTGTCGATGGACGAGGTGATCTCTACATTGGCGTCGAAGCGTTCCAGCGCCTTTTGGACGCTGCGGAGGTTGCCTGCGTCGTAGTCGACTATTGCTATGGTGGGTTGAGTGGTCATGTCTCTGAGGTCGTAGTCGAGATGAGTAGGTTTTCACCCTCACCCCAACCCTCTCCCGTCAAGGGAGAGGGGGTATGTTGGTTGGTCTCTGTGGTTGGCTGCAAGTTCACTCTTCAGGGGACTCGGGGGGCTGGCCGGTGACGATCTCGAACGGCAGGTGCCGGTCTTCGTAGCGGGCCAGCATGAATAGCAGGTCGGAGAGCCGGTTCAGGTAGACCAGCAGGTGGATGTTCGGCAGAAGTCCGGCGGTCTTCAGGTCGACTACGCGGCGTTCTGCGGTACGCACCTGGGTCCTGGCGAGGTCGAGCGCGGATGACGCGGTCGACGCGCCGGGAATTATGAAGTTCGGAGGAAGCTCAACCTCCTCGCCGATCTCGTCGATGAGCTTTTCGAGCCTGGTGACGTGCGACTCGTCGACGATCTGAAAGTGCTCGAGCAGAAGATGCCGGTTGGTGGGGTCAGTAGCTAGCTCAGCGCCTATCATGAACATCTCGCGCTGGACTTCGAGCAGGATGTCCTTGACCCTGTCTTCGGTCGCGAGGGCGCGGGAGAGTCCGATTGCGGAGACCGCGTGGTCAGTGGATCCGTATGCCTCGGTGCGAACGTCGGACTTGGAGACGCGTCCACCGAACAGCAGGCCGGTGTCGCCCTCGTCGCCTGAGCGGGTGTAGATCTGCAATTGGCTCGTTCCTCCGGGCGGTATTATAGCAACGGGCATGGAGGGATGGCATGGGGAGAGGGGCAGGCCATCCTCGAGGGTGACCTGGGATGGCGTCGGGGTCGACACCCGGCAGCGAAGCGTGGACAATCAGACTGTGGCCCTGATGTCACTCGATTGATACACGGACTGTAGACAATGTGCAGGCTTATATCAATAACTATGATATGAATTGCATCAAGTTAAATCTAACGATTCGTAGTATATGTTATAATGCGGGCACATTATAGTATTGGCTGAAAGGTCACAGTGGCAGACTACTACAGCACACTTGGCGTCGATCGGGGCGCGGAACAGAATGACATCCGGCGGGCGTTCAGGGGGCTGGCGCGCAAGTACCATCCTGACCTGAACAAGGACGACCCGGACGCTGAGGCGAGGTTCAAAGAGGTCAACGAGGCGTACGAGGTGCTGTCCGACCCTGACAGCCGCAGGAAGTACGACGTTCACGGCGACCAGTGGAAGCACGCCGACGAGATCGAGGCGCAGCGAAGGGCCGCGAGCAGCTCGTACGGCTTCAGAGGCGGCGCGTATCGGGGGAGGCCGACGGCGGAAGGCGACCTGTTCACCGGACTAGAGGACATTCTAGGTGACATGGGGCGCTTTCGGGGCGGCCGGCAAGGTACCGGAACGATCCGGTCCGAGACGTCGGTCACAGTGTCGCTGGAAGAGGCGTATGCGGGTACGACGATCAATGCCAACTATACCGTGCGAGGCAGGAACCGGCGGTTCGAGGTGAGCATCCCCCCTGGCGTCGACAACGGCAGCACGGTCCGGGTTGCTCCCGAGCAGGGCACTGAGATGCTGTTCAGGGTGTCGGTCTCGCCCAACGGGCAGTTCCGACGCGAAGGCACAAGTCTGTACACCGACGCCGATGTACCTTTCGAGCAGTGCATACTCGGGGGAGAGGCGCAGGTCCAGACGCTGGACGGCCGGACGATATGGGTCAGGATACCGGCCAACAGCCAGAACGGTCAGAACATCCGGCTGCGCGGGCAGGGGATGCCAAGGCTGGGGTCGCCGGACACCAAGGGCGACCTGTATGTCACGGTGAGGCCGGAGATGCCGAAGTCGCTCACCGACGAGCAGCGCGAGCTGATCGTGAAGCTCCAGGAGCTGAGGTCGGAGGCGGAGTAGAGATCCGGCGTCCAACACAGTCTCAGGCTACTCACGGGTCAGTTTGAGGATTGTGCCGTTTTCGCCGACTGCCCAGGCGGTGTTGGGGTCTGAGAAGGCGATGGCCCTGAGTGTGGAGTCGGTCACTGGAGGTTCCTGGGACCAGGTCAGGCCTCCGTCGGTGGAGTGCATGGTCTGACCGGAGGAGCCGACTGCCCAGCCCTCCTGGGCGTCTATGAAGACGACGTCCCACAGGAACTTGCCGGTGTCGGCGTCGACGCGGGTCCAGGTCCATCCTCCGTCCGTTGTGCGGGCGACCATCCCGTCGGTGAGGTACTTGACGAACTGGACTCCTGACGAGATCCCCCGCTGCTTGCCCCGCCAACCGGCGATCCAGCCCCTCTGGTCATCGAGGAAGTAGATTCCGGACGTTCCTATCTCGACCTGGTTTACCCCCTTGTGCAGATCCCATGACTCGCTGGAGCCGGACACAGACATGACGCCGCCTGACCTGAGGGCGATCCATGACTGATAGTCGTTCAAGACGAAAGCGTCTGACCTAGCCTGAGTGTTTTCGAGGAATTGGCGCTCCCAAGTCACGCCGCCATCTGTAGTCCTGAGCGTAAAGCTCCCACGCTCGGTGATGACCTGACCGACATCGGGACTCGTGAAGCTGACGTGTATCAGGTTCACCCCGAGCGCGATCTCATTTCCCGCCTGCGCCCATGTCTGCCCGCCGTCGGTGGTGTGAAGAATCAGGCCGAGGTGTCCGACAGCCCATCCGGCATTGGCGTCTATGAAGTCGATGCTTCTAATAGTAATTTCGAACCCGGTTTCCTGAGCTTGCCAGGTCTCACCGCCGTCAGAAGTGGCTATTATTGTGCCGTCCTGGCCTGCGGCCCAGCCATGGTCCGGGTCGACAAAGTCTATGTCGCGCAGGGTAGAGGTGACCCCGGACTGGACGATCTGCCAGCGCACACCCTCGCTGGAGGAGTCGGGGACATCGACGCTCCTAGTGAAGTAGATTGTTGCGCCGACCAGGGAAACTGCGAAGAGCAGCGCGGCGGCGACTGTTATGGCGGTGGGGTTTCTGAAGTAGCGGAGCATCATTCCGAATGGGTCAGTGCAGGGGATTCTTCAACCTCACCCCCGGATCAAGTCCGGCGCAGGCTCTAAGCTTGTCGAAGGACGCCCCCGGCCCCTGGATTCCCGCTTTCGCGGGAATGACGGTTTGCAAATACCTACCCCGGTCAATTGAGCGAAAGCGGGTTAGTCAAAGGTCTGCCGTCAGACGTTCGGTTCGAGTGGGGACCGTACCGACCGGTCAGTTGGTCACGCCGGGGCCGTATTCTCGGACGTCGTTGATGTCTCGGATGGCGTCTCCGACGAAGTTGACGGCCAGCACGATAAGCATGATGACAAGGCCGGGGAAGGTCGCCAGCCACCAGGCGCGTGTGAAGAACGGTCGCGCATCATTGAGTATCGATGCCCACGTTGGGGTGAGAGGCGAAACGCCGAGTCCGAGGAACGTGAGTCCGGCCTCAGCGAGGATCGCGGCGGCGATGAACACGCTGGCCTGGACGATCACGGGCGGCATAGCGTTCGGGAAGATGTGCTTGAACATGAGCCTGCTGTTGGACGAGCCCATCGCGCGACCGGCGGTCACGAAGTCCTCTTCCTTGAGCATCAGCACCATGCCGCGAATGACGCGCGCGAAGTCGTCGACGTAGGCGAGCGCGATCGCGACTATGACGTTGGCCAGTCCAAGCCCGAAAATGGCGACGAGCATAACGGCGAGGATGAAGTTCGGGAACGCCCACAGAATGTCTATGAGCCTCATGACGATCATATCCATCCAGCCGCCGTAGTATCCGGCAGCGACACCGAGAACGATGCCGACGGAGGCGGCCAGGATGACCGTGGTTATCCCAACGACCATCGAGATGCGCGCGCCAACGATGATCCGGCTGAGGACATCTCGCCCCAGGTTGTCCGTTCCCAGTGGGTGTGCAAACGTTGGGGCAGCCAGGAGTTCATAGCCCTGGGTGTCTGGGTCGTATGGCGCCGCCAGCCTACCCAGCAGCGCGCAAAAGACGAAGATGACAATGATTACGAGACCGAGCATCGCGCGCTTGTCACGCCGGAACCTCCGGGCGAAGTACCGGAGGCTGCGCCTGTTTTCGCGCTGACCTTCGAGTTCTGCCTGTAGGGTGTCCTGTGCCATCTAGTCTGTGTACCGGATACGCGGGTTGATTACCGCGTAGAGTATGTCCACGAAGAAGTTCATGAAGATGAAGATGCAGGCCACCAGCAGAATGACGCCCTGCACGATCGGATAATCTCGGCCGAGGATGGCGTCAATAAACAGCCTCCCAAGTCCCTTGATGGCGAAGACGTTTTCGGTTATCACCGCGCCGTTCAGAAGTATTGCAAGCGCAATGCCCATGACTGTGACCACGGGAATGAGGCCGTTTCGCAGCGCGTGCCTGAATATCACGACTCGCTCGCGCATTCCCTTGGCGTATGCAGTACGTATGTAGTCCTGGGAGAGCACTTCGAGCATGGCCGAGCGGGTCTGACGCGCCAGGATCGCTGCGAAGCCAGTACCGGTCGCCAGTGCAGGCAGAATAAGCCTGCTCAGCCAGTCCCACAGACCGTCTTGGAGAGGCGCGTACCCGAATACGGGCAACCAACCAAGCTGCACTCCCACCACGATGATGAGAAGGATTCCAAGCCAGAAACCGGGCATTGCAAGTCCCAGGAAAGCGATGAGCGTCGCTAAATGGTCCCAAACAGAATAGCGTCTGATGGCCGAGATTATTCCAGCGGGGAGGCCGATTGCCACGCCTGCCACAAACGACACCGCTCCCAGTGAAAGCGTTCGCGGCAGCGCCTCCATAATCTGGTCCATCACAGGGAGGCGCAGATAGATGCTGTCCCCCAGGTCAAGCGTAACCAGGCTTCTGAGGTAGTAGAAGTACTGTATAGGAACTGGCTGGTCGAGACCGAGACGTTCTTTTATCACCTCAATCTGGGAGGGGTCCCCCTCCTCGCCAACCAGCGTTGTAACAGGGTCGCCGGGCAGCAGACGCATGAACATAAAGGTCACCGTCATAGTGGCCCATATTGCGAACAGCGAGAATATGAATCTGCGGATCAGGTAGCGCTGCATTGGCTGCTTCCAGTTAGATCTGCCAGGCGATCCAGTGAGGAGTGGACGGCAAGGTCACTCCGGTGACGGAGCGACCTTGCGTCAGTCATGTCACTCGTGCTGAGTGAGATTAGTTGTCGAGCCAGACTGCGCCGAGCTGTCTGAGGGCGTGGATCCAGACGTAGCCTTCGACATTGTCACGGTATGCAGTGCTCTGAACGTTGTGGTGCGTGAACACGCCGTGGAATGTCTTATCGATATTGTCGCTGATGCCCAGGACAAACTCCAGCCGGTCGTTGAGGTCGACTGCGGCCTTCTGCTTCAGGTTGAGCCGGTTGACCTGCTCGTCGTTGTACCCGTAGGTATTGAATTTGGAGCCGTCCGCAAACCAGTCGTCGATAGCGTCGTCAGGGTCGGGATCGCCGCCGCTGCCGCCCATGAAACCTTCCCATTCACCGGCCGCTCGCCGCGGCTGATAGACGGAAGATTCAACGATATCCGGGACCAGTATGACGTTGATCTCTTCCTTCAGCAGGGCTCCGAGCACCTCCAACGGCACCTTATTTCCGGGGGTGGTCATTATCTTGATCTCAAATCCGTCGGACAGCCCGGCAGCGGACATCAACTCCCGAGCACTCTCGGGGTCGTATGTCCTGCGGCTGTCGGCGCTGAGATCCTTGAAGTAGTACTTCTGACCAGGTGGAATAGGTCCGTATGACGGGATTGCACGGCCCTGGAACGCCCTCTCGATGTAGGTGTCACGGTCCAACGCGCGACCCACGGCGTAGACGACGTTGATGTCGTCCCAGGCCGCTTCCGCTATCCCGGTCTTCTCCTCGCGGTCACCCCTCATGTTGAAAGCCAGCATCTGGAAGCCGACGTCAGGAGTGGTGTCGACGACGACGCTCGGCGTCTCTTCAAGCTGGTCCCAGAACTGCGGGGCGAAGCCGTAGATCATGTCCACTTCACCAGTGGAGAGCGACGCGATCAGCGTATTGTCCTCGGGGATGTTGTACATGGTAACGCCGTCCACGCACGGGACGCTGGGATCGTAGTAGGTGTCGCGGGCTGCCTCGAGTTCGAGTCGCTCACCGAAGGCATGCTCAGTGATCTTGAACGGCCCGGCGCCCACTGGCATCCGGTTGTAGCCACCTTCGCCCACCTCGGCGATTGTTTCCTGATCTACGATCGTCATGACGCGGCCGCTAGCCCGCTCAACGACCTTGGTGAGGAAGGACGCACGCGGGAAGGCAGTGTTGATTGTGACCGTAAGGTCGTCAACTTTCTCAGGGCGATTCACACCCTCAAGTCCCTTTGTATGAATGGACTGGGTTTCAGGGTCGAGCTGGTGGTCATATGTGTAAACCACGTCGTCGGCAGTGAACGCCCTACCGGTGTGGAACTTCGCGTCGTCGCGCAATTTGAACGTGTACGACAGCAGGTCGTCAGATACTTCCCAACTCTCCGCGAGGTCGGGGACAGGCCTGAGCTCAGGATCGAGCTGTACCAGTCCGGAGAGGACCTCAGCCGTGATGGAGAACTGGATGACCTGGTTGACGGTTGCCGGGTTAAGGTTCGTGAACTCGGTCTCACGATTACCCAGCTTCATCTGTCCTCCACGATTCTCGCAGGATGCCGCAAGGTCGCTCCAGAAGGACACACCTGTCGACTCTGCCATCGCTGAAGACGATGGGGCCATCTGCTGAGTAGCAGGTGCTGGCGCTGCGGTCGGCGCTGGCGCCGGGGCTGCCGGGGCCGCCGTGGGCGCAGGCGCTGCCGCTGCTGGCTGCTGGGGGGCCGCCGCGGGCGCAGGTGCTGCGGGTGCAGCGGTCGGCGCTGCGGCAGCGGGTGCAGCCTGCGAAGGCGCTGCGGGCTCAACCGCCGCCTCATCTGCTGAACAGGCCAGCAGCAATGAGAAGGCAAGAATTGCAATCGCCAAAATTACGAGTCGGGATGTTAACTGTCTTAACGCCATTCCAACCTCCTCAGTGGTTGTCATTTTCTCCTGCTCCATCTCGAATATACTGCCAACAGGCCTTCGAACTGCGAGGGAGTGGGTTGACTTGTCCGTACCCCAGCCATGGGAGACGTTCCTTGATTGTTTCCCGATTATCGGCTGGCTGAACAATGCAGGATGTTGATAAGTGAGGCTTGCTGGATTAATCTATCTCACAAAGGCCGCACAATGTCAATCTCGGGGACTTGCATCTATGCATTTCTCACGGAGTCCCTATAAATCACGGGATATATTCTCCAGCAGGGCGGCTACTGACAGGTTTCATTCTCGGAAGCAGACTGTGCCAATGTCGAAATCCAGTGTTGCATTCTAAGGAGAATCCAGTGAACCGAACCCCCGGTGACTCACGATCAACCCGACGGCTATCCATGGGGCTCTGCGCGTGGGTTGCCGCCGTCTGTTTACTGTCCGGCGTCGTGTTCGGATGCTCTGGGGAGTCTTCTGACACAGAGGCCGGAGCGGGTTCAACTGGGGCGACTGCCGGCGAAGGGGCGTCCGGCGGACCCGTCGGCTGGAATCTTCTCCCCCAGTTCCCGCCGCGCGAGCAGGTGATCAGCAGACGACTGCTTGGACTGAACGATCTTCAGATGCTGGATGCGAATACTGCATGGGTGGTCGGGACCGACGGAGCGATCGGCAAGACCACGAATGGAGGCGATGCGTTCTCGGTCCAGAAGAGCGGAACAGCTATCAACCTGACCGGTGTATGGTTTGTGGATGCCAGCCATGGCTGGGCTGTCGGCACCGCAGGAACAGTACTGCGCACAACTGACGGCGGAGCCAACTGGGAGATACTGCCGTCGGTGCAGGGTGTCTTCGCACTGGAGAGCGTGTACTTCAAAGACACTCAGACGGGGTGGGCTGTGGCCGACTTTGGCGCTATCTATAGAACGTCGGATGGTGGCGGTAGCTGGACGGAGCAGGAGTCGGGCACGAGTGAGGACCTGCTGGACTTAATGTTCCTGCCAGACAGCAGCAAGGCATGGGCCGTAGGATGGGGCGGGGCGGTGGTGCATTCCAGCGACGGCGGTGAGACCTGGGGCCCTCAGGAGAGCGGGACCGATGGAATTCTCAATGGTGTGGCGTTCGCTTCCGACACATTTGGTGTAGCTGTTGGAGCAGAAGGGCTGATCATCAGGACAACTGACGGCGGAGCGACGTGGTCGACTGTGGAGTCCGGGTTGACTGAGGACCTGTTCGGCGTGTTCTTCCTAAACGATAGGGAGGGCTGGGCCGTGGGTGCGCGGAGCAAGGTGATCCACTCGTCTGATGGAGGAGTTACCTGGAGCGAGCAGGAGACGATAACGTCCGGCGACTCGCTCAGGGGAGTAATGTTCACAAGCTCGACCCACGGTCTGACCGCTGGCAGCGGTGGGAGGATATGGAAGTATGGGCCAGTGGTTGAGCAGTGATTTTTCCTGAGGGTTGCTCAGGTTTTCACCCTCACCCTCTTCCGCCGCGGCGGAAGAGTAGATGTGGCTACCATCGGGAAACGCACCTATACTGTTAAAAGACCATTGAATGAAGACCACCTGGTATTTTGACAATAGCGTTCTGGCCAGGCGTCCTGAACTTAGGATGGAATGGATTCAGCAAGTCTTAGAAGCGCCTGTCAGAGTTCAAGTACAAGAGAACGGCAGAGTACGGTATTGGGGATACATTGCCGAACGCGGTCGTTACCTCCGAGTGGTTACGGAGTCCGATCGAGAGACCGTGCACAACGCATTCTTCGACCGTCGTTTCCGGGAGAGTAGATAGCGAGAGCCACTATGGAAATTCAATATGATCGTGAAAGCGACATGCTCTACATTAGTCTGCTCAAGCACACCAGCACCGAGTCGGAGGAGATAGCCCCCGGATTCGTCGTGGACTATGACGAAGCAAATCGAATCGTCGGTATCGAAATCGAGGGTGGGACTGCTATGGCAGACCTCACTAAACTCGACGTATCTGGCCTGCCTCTCGACGACCTCGTTCTAACTGGCCACAACACACGCCAGGCAATTGGGGACTAGCAGACCGCGGCGGAAGAGGGGGGCCGGCGGCTGGATTCCCGCTTTCGCGGGAATGACGGTTTGCAAATACCTACCCCTGTCAGCCACGAGGGGTGGCGGCTACTCCAGTTCGATGATGGGGGAGCCGTTCATCACCTGCTGGCCGACGGTCACGAATACGGACTTGACGACGCCTGACCAGTCGGCTCGGAGTACCTGCTGCATCTTCATCGCCTCGAGGATGCAGACGGCGTCGCCGGTCACGACCTGATCGCCGGGATTGACAGATACGGACAGGATCGTGCCGGGCATGGGGGCGGCGAACACCTTCTGAGGGTCTGGAGGGCTGTCCACAACTGCGCCGGGGGGAGGGCCTGCAGCAGGTCGAGGGGGCGGCGGAACCGCACTCGGCATGGGCGTCGATGGCCGGGACGGACGTAGAGTGGGCTGGGCCGGGGCGACCGCCTCTTCGACAGGGTCGGAGAGGTCTACCTCTACGACGTAGCCGTCTACCACGGCCCTGACTGGGCGTTCGGTGAGGTCACCGACCTCTACGGTGTACCACCTGTCTTCGAGTTTTACTTTGACTGTTCTGGTCATCACCCTCACCCCAGCCCTCTCCCATCAAGGGAGAGGGGGCTAGTTGGTAGAGTTTCAGGCCTGAGTTGCGTCTGCTGCCATCAGCCTCAGCCTGCGCCGAGCAGGGATATGAACACTCCGGCGACTACGGCTGAGCCTATTACGCCGGCGACGTTGGGCCCCATCGCATGGGGCAGCAGGAATGTGCGCGAGTTCGATTGCTGTCCTATATGGTGCGAGATTCTAGCCGCCATCGGCACCGCTGAGACGCCTGCCGAGCCGATCAGCGGGTTGATCTTCTCCTTCAGGAATAGGTTCATGACCTTGGCGAAGATCAGGCCTCCCGTGGTGCCGCAGGCGAACGCGACGAGCCCGAGTCCGAGAATGATCAGCGTGTCCAACTGGAACACTCGCTCGGCGGATAGCTGCGTGCCGATGGTCAGCATCAGGAAGATGGTGGCTATGTTGAGTATCTCGTTCGAGGCTGCGGAAGTGAGTCTGGGCACCGCGCCGCTCTCTCGGAACAGGTTGCCGATCATGAACATGGCGATCAGTGGGGCGGAGCGCGGCACTATCAGGATGATGGCGATCATCGCGATGGTCGGGAACAGGAGCTTCTCGAGTCGGGAGACCTCCCTGGGAGGCGCCATCTCTATCTCGCGCTCTTTCTTTGTGGTCAGCAGCTTCATTAGCGGCGGCTGGATGAACGCGACGGCGGCCATGTAGGAGTAGGCGATGACTGCGGTGATGCCGAGCAGCTCAGGGGCAAGCTGGGCTGAGAGGAAGATGGTCGTGGGGCCGTCGGCTCCTCCTATGATGCCAATGGAGGCGGCCTCTGGGAGCTCGAATACGCCGGTGGCGAGCGCTCCCCAGAACGCTACGAATATGCCCACCTGGGCGGCTGCGCCGAGCAGCAGGGTTTTGGGATTGGAGATAACGGGGCTGAAGTCGGTCAGCGCGCCGAGTCCCAGGAAGATGATCGGCGGCAGGATGTTCCAGAACGAGAGGCCGTAGTGGAAGATGACTCCGAACACGCCCGACTCCTGGAAGCCGGTGGCGTCGACAGGAGAGACGAGCAGGCCGGTCAGGGGCAGGTTGGCGACGATCACGCCGAGCCCGATGGGCAGCAGCTCGTAGGGTTCCATGTCCCTCGCGGTGGCGAGGTATATGAACACGAGGCCGACGACGATCATCAGCACCTCGCCCGGGCCAATGGCGGACAGGCCGGTGGAACCGAGGAAGTCCAGTAGTTCGTCCAATTAGGTCCGGTCCTGTCTCTCTACTGACCGCGGTCTCGGCGGCGGCTGAGATGGGGTTGGGTCTCGACTAGCGCGGTTACCGCTATGGCGGCGGCGCGTGCGCGGTCCCTGTTCTCCGAGGCTGCTTCGGGCTCGATCTGGACTTCGGTGGGCTGCGATGGTGTCTCGTCGCCGCCTGTGTACTTGTCGATGGCCCACGAGATGAGCCTGATGATTAGCACGGTGACAAGCAGCAGCACCAGCACCCCGAAAGCGGTGCCGATTCCTATTGCCGTAAGTATGAGGGCGTCAGGATCTCCCACGTGCCACCTCAGCGAATTGACCTGCCGATTTTACACGCTGGGGGTATCGGGTGTCAGGTAGTCGGAACACGGGGGCGGGGCCATCACATCTGGCGATCTGGCGTAGGGATGGTTCGCAAACCGCCCCTACAGACGTGTGTCCTTCAACTGCTGGACAGGCTGCACGGGTTGAGTCGTTTTCAATTGGGGACTACAATCTCGGTCAATCTGAGCGATAGGAACGGCCATGTTTAGACTGGCACTGCGCGCCATGCTGCTGGACGGCAGCATATTCGAGGAGATCAGGGAACGCGAGGAGTCGATGTTCGCGGCGCTGGGCCTCGTGATAATTTCCGGGTGCTCCGTTGGTATGGCGTTCTGGATCTCGGGCAGAGAACTGGACAGCGTGGGCCTGGACCAGCAGGAGCTGCTCGGGCTGGCCATGTCTGTCTCGACAATCCTGAGCGGGTGGTTCGTGTGGACGGTGTTCGTGTGGATTCTCGGAATCCGGCTGTTCCAGGGGGATACAGGATTCAGGGGAGCGTTGAGGGCGCTGGGAATCTGCAGCACGCCGCTGATACTCTCGGTCTTCTACAGCTACGCGCCGCTGCTAACTGCCGTGGGCGTGTTCTGGATGCTTGTCGCGGGCGTGGTGGCGGTGAAGAACACGCTGGACTTCGAGTGGTGGAAGGCGGGCATCGCGGCAGTGGTGGGATGGGGATGGGCGGTTGGGTTTTCGGGTGTCATGCTGCTCTTCTACCACACCGCACCGGCTTAGGCTCTACGGGAAAGCTGTACGAGCCTGGTAGGCGAACTCTTCGCCCTCACCCCAACCCTCTCCCCCAGGAGAGGGGGCCGTCGGCTGGTACTGATGTTTGTTCGCTAGGAACTCTGTCTCGTCAGTGCGGGGCCGGGGACGATGTTGAACCGGACTGCTCGTTCCTGGGAGTCGTTCACGCGCGCTGTTATGACGTAGGTGCCTAGCTTCTCGAACGTTGCGTCGAAGTTCACGACGAACTGGGCGAGCTGCGGCTGTCCGGGCGGGATTCCGGCTGGGCGTCCGACCTCTGTGGCGCCGTTGACGCTGACGACCTGTTTGCCGTCCTCGTCGGTCATGTCGAGCCGGAAGGCGTGCTGCCTGTTCGTCTCGTGCCATGGGACTCGCAGTGCGAGGGCGACGGCGAGGTTTTTCTTCGCAGGCTGGGAGTGGACCATGAGACGGTCCCAGCCGCCTCCCATCAGGTAGAGCTTGCCGCCGACTACCTCTGCGGCGTCGGCGAGGATGAGCCACTCAATGGAGGTGGCGGCGTCGAGCAGCTCGTCGATTTCGTTCATCCGATTGGACCCCTGTTTACAACTGTGTGACCCAGTGTACAGACTTATCTGATCTGGTTGATCTAAGATGCGCCTGGCTGGGTTTTCGCCCTCACCCCAACCCTCTCCCCCACTGGATACCGGCCTTCGCCGGTATGACGGTTGTGCAAATGCTGCGATCAGCGCGTTGCGAATACGGTGTCTTGCTTGTTGGGGAGGGTGAGGTTTTGGATGCGTTGGTCCTGGAGGGGTGGGGTTTCGGGGGTGGCGTAGGGGGTGTCGGTGTGGAAGTGGGCGAGGTACTCGGCGAAGGCGTCCTGCTCGGTGCCGGGGTTGGTGAAGTTGGCGAGGCCGGGGGCTGTGAGCGCCGGACCGTCTATGACTCCGTTGGCATTGGTGTCGGGGAAGTCGGCGTTGGGTGGATTGGGCTGGCCAGTCTCTCCGGAGAGGTCGATCCGGCCTGGTGCGGGAACCGGGAACGGGTAGCCGTCTCCGCCGTTGGCGACGAAGTTGAGGGTGACCATCTTGATTGTGCGGTCGGGGTCACCGGCGAGCTCGCCGTCTTCGACGACGCGGTCGGTCACGGCTCCGGTGTTATCGACGATTGCGAGAGAGCGAACGCGCTGTCCTGATGGTGCCGTGGGGTCGAAGCTGAAGCGCATTCCTCCGACCTGTGGGAAGCGACTGTGGCGCACCTCGCCCGGGCCGTCGAACGCGACTGAGTACTCGACGATCTCCACGAGCTGCGCGGCCGTGAGCGGGACGATGGAGAGTCCGTTGTTGAACCGGAGGGTGCCCTCGATGTCGAACTGGGAGATGTCCCCTTCCCGCCTGCCTGCGGTGTTATCGGCAGGGGGAGGCAGGAACATCACGTCGGAGGGGTCAGTCGTACCGGGAGGCTGGACGACGATGCCGATGTCGTCTCGGATGCCGCCGCCGTTCTTGAGAGAGACTGCCACTTCTGGGTCCACCTGCCGGGCGAGCCACAGGTTGGCGTCGGCGGCCAGGTTGCCGAGGTTGGTCTCCTGTGTGCGAACGTCAACGCGCCTGCCGTTTAGGTAGACGCTCGTGCTGCCAATGATGTTGCCTCCGCGCTCCGCGAGCACGCTCCTGAGTGAATCTACGATGCGGGTTACCTCGGCGATGGGCTGACCACCGGACTCGCGTGCGCCCTGCTCGTCGGTCGCGTAGGCGCCGTTGGTGGATGGGTCGAGGCTGCCGGGCATCACGACCCCCTCGTCGTCGAATCCGATGATGAGACGTCCAAGGTACCTGTAGTCGGCGTCGGTGTTGACGACCAACACCGGTTCGCCTGCGGGCGAATCGAACCTGAGCGGGTATGTGTCCCTGGCCTCGTCGCCGGGTCGAAGACGGTCGTTGTCATCGGCGAGGATGGTGTTGGAGCCTCCAGCCACGATTATGTCGACGTCGTTCAGACGTGTGGCGAGGTCCTTCTCGATCGCGATCTGCTGCATGTGTGCGAGCAGTATGACCATGTCGATGTCCTGTGCGACGAGGGTGTCGACGGCCTGCTGGATGATGGCGGCGAGGGCGGCGATGTCGGAGCCATCGTCGGGCATCACGGTGATGCCGCCGGTGCCTGTCAGCCTGACGAGATGGGGTGTGGTCGCGCCAACGATGCCGATGCGTTCGCTATCGACGGTTAAGACGACGCTGCGGGCGAGTCTGCCCGCTACCTGCGAGGCGTCCTGGCCATCGGGAGCTACCAATGGGCTCAGGTCCTCGTCGTTGGTAAAGACGAGGTTGGAGGACAGGTACGGGAAAGACGCGCCGGGGTAGGTACCGGAGTCGCCGGTCTCGGAGTCGATGATCGAGGCGAAGACGGGGGTGCCGCGGTCGAGCTCGTGGTTGCCGAGCGCGGACGCCTGCAAGCCCATCGCGTTGAGCAGGGCGATGTCTCCCCGTCCGTCGCCGGACACGCCGAGAACGGGGTCGTTGGAGTCGTCTCCGGCGGCGAAGAAGCGCGGGCCGGGGATGTAGTTGTCGCCGGAGCTGAGGACGAGGGTGCTGCCAGGGTACTCGCTCCTGAAGGCGTCCAGCACCGCGGAGAAGGTCTCGACGTTGTCGAGCGCGCCGGTCGCGCCGTCCATGTCGGAGGCGTGGAGGAGTTGGAGGGTGAAGTCAGGGGTATCGTCACGGTCACAGGCTGTGAGAGTCAGGGCTGCGAAGGCGATTGCTAGGGCAAGGGAAATGATTCTTCTCAAGGGTCTCCAACCGGGGGCGGATTCGTGTTTAAGAAATCAGAATACAATACGATGAAGGGCGTGTTAGAATTGCGTCTGTACACACTGGTGGCGAGTGAAATATCCAGTGTGCGCAGAATCCTTGGGGCATTCGCTATGACACTCAAAGTTGAAAAGTTTGCCGAACCTGTTCTATTGCTGCGGGCCGGGGGTCGCATAAACGCGCTAAGAGCTGACAACTTCTACGCACAGGCCCTGATGGCCATAGCCACAAGCGACCATGACGTGATCATGGACTCAGGCGAGATTGTATACATCAGCTCGGCCGGCCTGCGAGCCGTGCTACACCTGTCGAGGGCGCTCCAGGCTGAAAAGCGCGAACTCCACATCTACGGTCTCAAGCCTCACATCGAAGAGACGTTCAAGATAATCGGCTTCCACAAGATCGTGCCGCTGCACCCGGACATGGAGTCGGCGATGGCGGCAGTGCGGGGTGACGGGGAGTAGGGAGCCTCAACATCAAGAACGAAGAGACCAGTCGTCTGGCCCGTGAGCTTGCGGAGCTAACGGGTGAGACGATGACCGAGGCGGTCACGGTCGCGCTTAGGGAGCGGCTGGAGCGGCAACGTGAGATTGCTGAGCGTCTGAAGAGCATACGGGAGATATCGAAACGTGTATCAAGCCGACTTGGGCCTGGCCCCTCGGCTGTCGAGCACGGTGACTGGCTGTACGATGAGAATGGGTTGCCTAGGTGATCGCTGACACTTCGGCGGCAATTGATATTCCCAAACCCGCTCTTCTCAACCCAACTGCTTTAGCTGGGTAAGAGTGAGTGGCTTCAAGAGCCTACAGACACCGCCAGATATCGGAACCTACCCTCCCTGTGGTCGCCCAAATCTGAGTAGTCTTCCCAACTCAGAGAATACGTACCGCTTAACCCAATTGGGTCTTCACGACCCTCAATTGTTCTGGGGTTGACATTGTCAGGCCAGCGTAGGTCACCGCTGAGTGTTCTGTTCTCGTGGAGGCGAAAGGCAGCGTCCATGGTATTTCGCCACCTAGATGACGGAGATTTCCAGTAGGATTGGTCGTTCGTAAGCAGGACGGCGTATCCATGTGTTACAGATTTCTTCCGACTCACAATATCCTCAATCCGCTCGATATCTCTAACGAAGTCGTATCGGCGGAGTGGATTGGCCTTCTGACTCCTCAAGGAGAATTCTTCGCCCCTCCATGGAAATTCCAGTTTCTCAGTTAAGTACTTTAGTTCAAGGATGGTCCCTTCACTGGGGATCCATATGTCAACATAAACCCCTTCAGAAGCGAAGGGCCTATACTCCAGTCTAAGCTCACGATCTGGGATCAACCGCTGAATGCGCCAAGCCAACGCAAACTGGAAATCAATTTCGAGATGAAAGATGGGCCGTTGCAAGGAGAGATTGTCCATCAATCGATGAATGTCTATCATCTTGTTCTTCCTATCTGATTCTTCATATAGAGTTGTGGTGCAAGCGATTAAATGCAAGCAATGGTGGCTTCATGTTGAGGGATCCTTGATGTCTGTGAGCATGCAACCCCTACGGAATTGAGTGTTGACGTGCATTCCAACACGTACACCCCCTGAGAGTCTTTGCTGCGTCTTCTATCCTAAAGGAAGTTTACTAATGTCCCACCCAGTCTCATCATTCCCAAAATGACGGGTGGGTGGTGGTGGTGCGTCCGCTCCTTGACGGTTTTCGGGCTCGGACATACCATCCGGCTGTAAGCCACACTTGGAGGGGTCATCATGTTGGATACGATTGTTACTGGTGGACGGGTTGTGACTCCGCAGGGGGTGGCGGAGGTGGATGTCGCCATTTCGGATGGGAAGATCGCGGGGCTGTCGTATACGGGGGTGCTTTCTACTGAGGGGGCGCAGGTGGTGGACGCTTCGGGGCTGATCGTGCTTCCAGGTGGGATCGAGCCGCACACGCATATCGGCATTCCAGTGCCTGAGCAGTGGGCGGGTCGGCCTGAGGTGTTTACACAGCCTCCTGAGGCGGCGACTCGGGCTGCGGCTTTCGGGGGAGTCACGACGCTGCTCGACTTCGCGGGGACGCTGCCCGTCACTCCTGACGACCCGGTATCCCCGGACCCGATCATGCGGCAGATGGAGGCTCGTCGGCAGGCGTTCGACGGTCACAGCTACATCGACTTCGCTTATCACTACATCTTGGCTGGCGCGGTGAGTCCGCATACGATCGGGGAGATCGGTGAGGCGATCCAGGCCGGTCAGGCCAGCTTCAAGATCTTCACGACGTTCGGAGGGCGCGTGCCCTACGGTCACCTTCAGGCCATCTTCGAGGAGGTCTCGAAGGGCGGCGGCATAATGGCGGTCCACGCTGAGGACGACGACATGGTGCACTACATGGAGGACAAGCTGAAGCGTGAGGGGCGCGACCAGGGTCACAACCTGCACCTGGTACACAGCAACATCTCTGAGGACGTGTCCTTCCGCAAGGTGATCAGGATGGCGGAGCACGCGGAGGTGGCGATCTACTTCGTCCACATCACCGCGAAGGAGGGCGTGGCTGCGGTCGGCGAGGCCAGGGACCGGGGTCAGCCGGTGTACGGTGAGGCGCTGCACAACTACCTGGAGTTCACCTGCGACGACTACAAGAAGCCGGACGGCACGGGAATCCACACGTACCCGGCGATCAAGTTCGCGTCGGACAGGGACGCGCTACAGCTTGGACTGATGGACGGCCGGGTGTCCACGACGGCCACTGACGAGTACACGACGTACAAGGACGTCAAGTTCTGGGGTCAGACGATCGAGTCGGTGTGCGGAGGTCACAACGGAATCGAGACTCGGATGCCGGTGGCGTTCACGAAGTTCGTGTCGCAGGGAGGAATGTCGCTGAACAGGTTCGCGGACATCACCTCGACGAACGCGGCGAGGATCCTGGGGCTGTACCCACGCAAGGGGGTCATCGCGCCGGGCAGCGACGCGGACCTGGTGTTCATTGACCCGAGCGTGCGCAAGACGCTGACGCTGGACGACCTGCACGCGGACTCCGACTACAGCATCTGGGAGGGGTTCGAGTGCGAGGGGTACCCGGTGAAGACGATGCTGCGGGGCAAGGTGATCGTGGAGGACGGGAAGCTGGTGGGCAGCTCGTCGGACGGTGAGTGGCTGCCTCGGAAGGTGTCGCCTGGGACGCTGGCGAGGCCGGTGGTTTAGGAATTAGTCAGCGTTCGTCCTGAGCTTGTCGAAGGATACCCCCCATCCCCTGGATTCCCGCTTTCGCGGGAATGACGGTTTATGAATACATACCCATCTCAGCCCGTCAAGGGGGCTGGTGTAGTGCCGGATGAGCTTGTGGACGTGGCATCAATCGTTGTGGATGCTGTTGTGCCGGGGCATAGGCTTGTGTCGGTGGCTCCGGCGAGGGCGGCGTTTACGAACTCGGTGCAGGTGCTGGATACGCTGTCGCCGGGGGGCAGCAGGCTGCGGCTTGTCGTCAAGCGGATGACTGACGACGCCGATCCTGAACGCGCGACGGCTGACTTTCATGGGCTGCGCATCGCGCGGAAGGGCGGTATTCCCACGCCTGAGCCGGTGCTGCTCGACGCCACAGGGGAGCTGCTTGGGGTGCCGGGGATCGTCACGACTTACGTGGAAGGTACCCAGAACGCCAATCCGAGCGATCCGAAGGCGTGGGCGAAGGACATCGCTGAGCTGCTGTTGCGGATCCACGACATCAGGCTCGATGACGATGACCGTCGCAACATCTACGACGGCAACGAGCTCGCTCTGTACTTCCTGTCGGGCGAGTACCCGGAGCGCATGGCGGGACACCCGCTGTCGGAGACGATCTTCGGCACGATTGGCGAGCTGCGTGGCTCGCAGGTCGCTGACCGTCCTGTGTTTCTCCACATGGACTTCTGGCCCGGGAATATCCTGTGGGCCGACGGTCGAGTCTCGGCCGTGGTGGACTGGGATGCGTCCGGGTATGGAGATCCGGCGCTCGACGTCGGCTACTTCAGGATGGACGCGTACCTGCGCGGCATCAAGGAGGCGGCTCAGCCGTTCCTGGAGTACTACGAGGCGTCGTCGGGGCCTGTCCGGAACCTTGGCTACTGGGAGCTCGCCTGCGCCGCGCGTCCACTGCCCGACCCGGCGGCGTGGATACCTGAGCCGGGCGACCTGGGGGACCTCATCGTGCCTGTCGAGAGGGCGCACACGGATTACTACGAGTTCGTGCATGACGCGCAGCGGCGGGCGTATGCGGGGCGGTGAGGACTCGCCCTAGCCCAGGAGTAGCTAGCAGGGGCCGGGTGTGGACACCGACTCCCCTGCGGTATTCAGATTAAGGGTTGACAGCAATCAGCCCGAATTCCTAAAATCCGCATTGCTTCCTCTTATGATACTAACTATCATATTGGTGGCTCGTCGTACACTAAAGAGAGTTGGTCTACTAACACATTCTATTGATAGGTTATATCAATACCAAAAGAGGAATGTTGACAATGACATCAAGAAGAGCCTTGGTTCTACCGCTAGTCCTTTTTGCCCTTTTTGCGGCTCTGGCCGCTTGCGGTGAGGATGTAGTTGAAGTCCCCGTCGAGAAGGTGGTGGAGGTAGAGGTACCCGTCGAGAAGGTCATCGAAGTTGAGGTGCCTGTTGAGAAGGTGGTGGAGGTCCCTGTTGAGGTTGAGAAGGTCGTGCAGGTCGAAGTGCCCGTCGACAGGGTGGTCGAAGTAGAGGTACCTGTCGAGAAGGTCGTTGAGGTCGAGGTGCCCGTTGAGACGGTCGTTGAGGTCGAGGTACCCGTTGTAAAGAACCTGATCGTCAACAATCTTCAGGAGTGCTCGGCATCCTACGACCCGCAGGTAGATTACTTCCCGGACAAGACCGAGGCTCAATACGCCAAGGAGTGGCAGGTTGAGTATTTCAACAACTACAAGCTCGTAACAGTTGACACGGATACCAGCCCGGATGCGCAGAACCTCGTTCGATACGTACTGGTGCAGTGTGGGACACCGGCCCCGGAGCTTTCCGGAGAGTTTTCCGACGCCATGGTTGTTGAAGTGCCCGTGCAGCGCTTCTGGGAAGGCGGCGGCGCGGTGTTCGCTTCGCTAGATGCGCTTGGAGCACTGGACCGGCTGATTGGAGTCAACACAAGGACTTCTGGAGACCGAAATCACTTTCTCCCGGATGTGGTTGCTCGAGTCACCCAAGATGACGTGCATGAGGAGACCAGCTATGGGGAAGACCTCGAGCTGATCCTCAATGGCGACCCTGACGTGTACTTCCAGTACAACAGCGACGACTGGCGAAACAACGCGCTGGAAGTTGGCGTGCCTGCCGTTCACTACTCTCCCTTCTCCGAGGGCCCCCTGGGCTCCGCAGAGCAGGTGAAGTTCGTGTCGCTGTTCTTTAACCTGGAGGCTCGCGCGGACCGATATTTCGGGCCGATTGCTGAAGAGTACAGCCGGGTCATGGCCCTTGCCCACAGCCAGCCGACAAGTCCATCAGTCCTGTTGGGCACTATTGCAAGGTCCGGACAATTTCAGAGCAGGAACCGCACCCGCCTGGAGTCGATACTGATTGAAGACGCGGGTGGAACGCGTCCCCTGCTGAAGGCCGTTGACCAGGGCCTCCTGGACGGTACGGCTCACCTGGGCTTCGGAGGAGTCGCGGTAGAGACGGCTCTCGAACTTGGGCAAGAGGCCGAATACTGGTTCGACCTGGCGTACATTCCAAGTGAGCGGAACGTTCCCGAGTTTCTAGAGCGCAACCCGCTGAATGGGGAATTCGCGCCCATGACTTCAGGCAACGCCTTCCACAGGTATGGGCGAGCGAGCGATTACCACAGCACGGGCGCTGTGCGGGCGGACATCCTCCTGAAGGACATCGTGAGCATAATCCACCCGGGGCTCCTGCCGGACCACCAGCTTGTGTTCCTCGACAGAATCGAAACGGCCGCTGATGCCGGTATCATCGCAGCCAACCCACAGGGTCCAGTCGAAGAGTACATCCCGGGGGCGGACTACTTCCCTGACAAGGTCGAGGTGAAGTGGGCCAAGGACTGGACGGTCAGTTATCACGGAAACTACAAGATCCTGAACATGGGTCCGGTTGGAGATGCCAACGCGGGAAGCCGAGAGACCTACGTGCTCTTACAGAAGGGAACGCCGGCTCCCGAACTGGCGGGCAACCTGGCCGATGCCCAGGTCGTTCAGATACCCGTTGAAACCATTTATGAGACCTCCGGTGGCGGGTCTGTAGTTACTGCCCTTGAATTCCTCGGGGAGGCCGACGCCCTGATCGGCCTGGGTTACGTACCGTTTGGGGATTTCTCTCAGATCACGCCGGAGATGGACATGCGATACATGTCCGACGACTTCCTGGTTGCCAACGTCTCGGCAGACGGTTGGGAGACAGTTGTCGACGCCAGCCCTGAGATCGTCATCGAGCCCTACAGCGCGACTCAACGAGAGACCGCCAGGTCGCTCGGCCTTAACGCTGTTTTCTACAACTCGTTCTGGGAAACACCCCTGGGCGCTGCCGAGCACATGAAGTTCTGGGCTCTGTTCTTCAACAAGGAGAGGTTGGCTAATGAACTGTTCGCCCCCGTAGAGAGTGAGTACGTGGCCCTGGCCCGCCACGTGGCGGAGTCGGTGCCTGCGGAAGAGCAGCCAGCGGTAATCCGTGGCTCATTCAGCTCGAGCGGTTCGTGGTCTGCCGTCGGGGCTGACCGGGTGGACTACCATCTCATCAGAGACGCCGGCGGAACTCCTCTCTTCATAGACGCCGCCATGGGAGCAGATGCCTTCGCCAGCGTCTCCACAGAGGATGCAATCGAGACCGGAACTGACGCCGACTTCTGGTGGAACTCCTCCTACGATGCTCTGGACAGTGGAGCAGATGGAAGCGCCTGGGTGATGGAGAATCCTCTGAACGCGAGGATACCTGCTATGGAAAACGGCAATGCCTTCCACATTTTCAAGCGCGGTGAGGACTACTACAAGACTGCCGTAAACTACAGGGCCGACCTGTTGCTGAAAGACCTCGTAAGCATCCTCCACCCAGAGCTGGTCCCGGACCACGAGACCCTGTGGCTGGAGCTCATAAATCCTCCTTCGAGTTAAGATCGAGAGCTCAAGTAATGGCTAATGAGGGGGTCCGTTTTCATTTCGGTGTCGAAGGAGACGGCCCCCCGTTAGTCCTGTTGCACGGGGCAGGATGAACACTCCCAGTCCAACCACCTCAACCCCCACCAGACCCGGGCATGTTCAGGCATCTGAACAGGGTGACCTTTCGTTTGACACCGGTTCTCGCACAAGGCGTCAACTGGCCATATTTGCCCTGCTTGCGATTCTGGGCATAGTTGCAGTCATGGCGTCTCTGAGCTGGTCATCGGTCAGCATACCGGTTGACCAGGTGGTGACAATCCTCCTTGGGCAGGAAGCACAGAAAAGCTCATGGCAGACCATCGTCATGGACATCCGGCTTCCGAGGGTCCTGACCGCCATGCTGGTCGGTACCGCCCTGGGTCTTGCGGGCCTGCAGATGCAGACCGTGTTCAGGAACCCACTTGCCAGCCCGTTCACCCTGGGAGTGTCTTCCGGAGCGAGCCTTGGGGTAGCGCTTGTCATTCTCGTGAGTCCGACTTCCGCAGAAATCTTCTCTGGGGTCGGCAGCAGCTTCTTCACTAATCTTGGGACCGTTGCAGGCGCGGCTCTTGGCGCGGCGGCAGTGCTTTCGGTCATGCTCGTGGTCGCGTCCAGAGTCATGGACATGGTGGTAGTGCTGCTGCTTGGCGTTGTGATGGCTTCGCTGATAGGCGCCATCGTGACCATCCTCGTCTTCTTTGCCAACGAGCAGCAGACCAGGGAGTTTGTAGAGTGGGGCCTGGGCAGCTTCAATCGCGTTCGCTGGGGTGAGATGCCCTACATGTCGTCCTCAGTCGGGATAGCCCTAATAATGGCAGTTCTGACGATCAAACCACTGAACGCACTACTTCTTGGAGACAACTACGCCCAGAGCATGGGGCTCAACGTGAAGTGGGCGAGAGTCGTTATCATGGGCAGCGCTTCTCTCATGGCCGGTGCGGTTGTTGCGTATGCCGGGCCTATAGGGTTTCTCGGTATTGCCATACCTCACATCGCTCGCGGGGTATTCGGCACGTCCGACCATCGAATCCTGGTCCCCGGTTCCATACTGGTAGGAATCGGAATAGCGTTAGCCTGCGGAATACTTGCAGAACTCCCCAATAGCAGCCTCAATCTTCCCATAAACGCTGCGACAGCCCTATTTGGAGGACCAGTGGCCATATGGGTGCTGCTGAAGGCGAGAAGGGGCTTCGCCCTGTGAACGAAGTTGCGCTGGCCGCACATTCCCTTGCTGTCGGTTACAGAGCAGGCCCAACAAAGTATCGCACTGTGCTGCAGGGCGTAGACCTTGAGTTGCATCAAGGCGAATTCGTCGGTCTGCTCGGTCCCAATGGCACTGGCAAGTCAACTCTCCTCAGAACTTTCGGCAGGATGCAGCCGCAAATTGCTGGAAGTGTGGAGATCGATGGGCACGACATTTACCAGCTTAGCAACCACACATTGGCAACGCTTTTGAGCGTTGTACTAACAGATCGTCTCACTGTCGGTCGTCTGACGGCCTATGAGCTGGTGGGGCTGGGGCGCTATCCGTATACGGGCTGGTCTGCTGGACTGACTCCTGAAGATCACAGGATTATCCAATGGGCCATACACGCAACGCGCTCTGACGACCTGGCGGCGCGTGACATCTCTGAACTGAGTGACGGCGAGCGCCAGAGGGTAATGATTGCCCGTGCCCTGGCTCAGCAGCCCACCGTCATGCTGCTAGATGAACCCACTGCGTTTCTGGACCTGCCCACCCGTGTTGAAATAACAGGCCTATTGAAGCGACTGACCCGAGAGACGGACCTGGCAGTCCTGATGTCCACGCACGACCTGGACCTGGCGCTGAGGTCTGCTGACACACTGTGGCTGATCACTCCTGAGGGCAGAGTTGAACATGGCGCGCCAGAGGACCTGATACTGCGGGGAGCGCTGCAGTCGACATTCTCCAGTTCTGAGCTTATCTTCGATTCCGACATTGGAGGCTTCAGGCACCACACTCCGGTTGTAGGCAATGCTCTTCTGATTGCGGAAGGACTCTCCGAGAGGTGGATGCGCAGGGCATTGGAGCGTGAGGGATTCAGGGTCTTCGACTGCCAGGCTGCGGGGGCTGAGGTAATCGACGTAGAGGTAGTCGCGAATGACATGGTGGAACCTTCTACGTGGCTCTTGAGGGCAGGCGGCAATGAGCTTCAATGTCCAGACATTGGCTCAGTGGTGACATACATAAGAACACTGGGCTGAGCCTGGCATGTGTCGGGGGGATTTCACCCCCACCCTAGCCCTCTCCCTTCAAGGGCTGACAGGGGTAGGTAATCACAAACCGTCATTCCCGCGAAAGCGGGAATCCAAGGGTTGGTGGTATCCTTCGACAAGCTCAGGACGAACGAATTGTCGGTTTACCTACCCCTCTCAGCCCATCAAGGGAGAGGAGGTCTGTTGGTTTGTGTTCATATCACACCTGACAGCCCAGTTTTGAATGGGGCAGACTCTTGAGGGAGAGGGGCTTCTTCGAACGTACTCCATCTGGCATGTAGGGGCGGTTCGCGAACCGCCCCCACACGCATCTAGCCAATTGGACTGGTATCCCGCAGCCTTGCTTTCATGCTTTAATCATGCTATCGTCATGATATGGCTAACCTTCAGGTAAAGAATATTCCCGATGACATTCATGAACGTCTGCGACGTCACGCGCTGGAAAACAGCTGCACCATGAGTTCGGTGGTGTTGACGGCTTTGGAGCGTGAGTTAGCAAGGTTGGACTGGCAGAAGCAACTGTCCCAGCGACCAAAGACAGACCTCGGAGTGGATGCGGCAACTCTTATTGCCGAAGCACGGGCTCAACGTGAATCAGAGACAGAGTGGCTGGATACGTAGTCGACGCATCGGTCGCGGTCGAGATTCTGCTGAGGACACCGCTAGGACTCACGTTGGCCGAAACTCTAGATGACGCTTCACTTGTTGCCCCAGAATTAATCGACGCAGAGGTGCTGTCTGCCCTGAGACAGAGTGTGTTGCGTGGTGCGTTAGAGGAAGCGCGGGCACTGATGGCTGTAGAGGATATGGCCCGGTGGCCTCTTGACCGCATCTCTCACAGGACGTTGGCCCAGTTAGCATGGCAGTACTACCACAACGTCAGCGCTTATGACGCCTTCTACGTCGCAGCCGCTCGCACTTATGGCCTACCTCTATTGACTGCCGATGGGCGACTTGCGAGAGCGCCGGACCTCGGTATTGTCGTGCAGAGCGTCCGCATGAGCTGAAGCTCATAGCCAAGCAGTTCTCCCCACAAGGGTTGGGGTGATGCGTATAATGTGTCGCGACATCGTCCTGCTTCGGCAAGGCTCAGCACAGGCCTCAAGGAGGACCGAAATGGCGCTCGACATCAACCGCATCCGCTCTGACTTTCCGGCTCTGGATGAGTCGATCTACATGAACACGGGCGGCACGGGGCCGCTGTCGCGGCAGATGGTCGACTCCATCACAAGCCAGTACAGGGCGGCGATGGAGGGAGGGCCTGACATCCCGTCGGTCAAGGGGCCGATCACCGAGGAGTTCGAGAGGGCGCGCGGGACGGTCGCGAACCACTTCGGGGTCACGCCTGAGGAGATCGCGCTGCTAAGGTCGGTGTCCGAAGGTCTCAGCACGGTCGCCTACGGCATGGACTGGAACGCCGGGGACGAGGTGATCGTCACCGACGAGGAGCATCCCACCGGAATCATGGTGTGGCTCAACCTGGCGGCTGAGCGGGGCATCGTGATCAGGAAGATGCCGCTCCCAGAGGACCGCGAGGAGATGCTGGCAGGGCTGGACGCGCTCATCAACGAGCGCACCAAGCTGGTGTGCATCAGCCACGTGACGACGGACACCGGAACGCGGCTGCCTGCCAAGGAGATATGCGATCTCGCCCACGAGCGGGGCGTGCCTGTCGCGATGGACTCGGCGCAGTCGGCTGGGCAGTTCGCCATAGACCTGCGAGACATGGACGTCGACTTCTACGCTGGCACCGGCCACAAGTGGCTGCTCGGCGGCTGGGGCACGGGCTACTTCTACGTGAAGCGAGACTGGGTCGACAGGCTCAAGGTGTCGTGGACGGGGTCGCAGGCGGGGACGCTGGACCGCAGCACGATGGGAGACCTACAGTTCCTCGACTCGGCGCACAGGTTCGAGTTCGGCGGTCGTCACACCGTCCTGTACAGCGCGATGGGCAAGGCGATCGAGTATATCGACGGCGTGGGCATGGATACAATCGAGGCGCGTTCGACCCAGCTTGCGGACAGGCTGAAGGCGGGCATCGCCGAGATTCCGGGCGCGGTGTTGCGCAGTCCCGAGAGCCACGAGTTCTCGACCGGGATCGTGACGTTCTCGGTGGACGGCATGGGCGGAGACGACGTCAACTCGCAGATGCTGGATCGGTGGAACGTGCTGGGACGGCCCGCGCTTCAGCAGAGCGCGATGCGGCTGTGCTGCGCGTTCTTCACCGAGGACCGCGAGGTCGACACAATACTGGAGGCGATAAGCACCCTGGCGAACGAGAGTCGCCAGGGGAGCTAAAATCAATGGCAATGGCTAGCAAACTGGGTTCCGGCCTTCGCCGGAACGACGGAACATCCACAGGGAGGAAACAGTGACACTGAAGATTTCGGTTATATCGGGTAGCGGCGAAGCAGATACTGAGCTGATCGAAGAGCAGATCCAGGGGCTCGACTACGAGCTTGAGAAGTACGAGTGCACCAGCGACGGTGAGACAATCGAGGCGATGGCGGGCGCAGACATCGTCATCAACGCCGGGGTCGCACTCTCACGCGAGGTGATCGAGGAGACCGAGGGCGTGCAGGCGATACTCGTCGGCAGCCACGGCTTCAACCACATCGACCACGAGGCCGCGACAGACCAGGGGATCATGGTCGTCAACTCAGCGGGCTTCTGCACCGAAGAGGTGTCGAACCACGCGATCGTGCTGCTGCTGGCGTGCGCCAAGAAGCTGGCGCAGCTCAACGAACTGGTGAAGGCCGGGAAGTGGGGCGCGGAGACTCGTGCAGCCATCATGCCGATGGTGCCGATCTACGACCAGACGCTGGGCCTGGTGGCTTTCGGAAACATCGCTCGCGCCACGGCGCGCAAGGCGCAGGCGTTCGGTATGGACGTCATCGCGTACGACCCCTACTGCCCGCCCTGGATCGCGCGCGAGTACAGGGTCAGGCTGGTCGGCAGTCTCGAAGAGCTGGCGGCGGAGTCGGACTTCATCTCAGTCCACACGCCTCTCAACAACGAGACTCGCGGGCTGCTCGGTGAGAGCTTCTTCAGGGCGATGAAGCCGACGGCGTACATCGTGAACACCTGCCGCGGCCCGGTGATCGACGAGGCTGCGCTGATCGCGGCGCTCGAGGGTGGACAGATCGCAGGCGCCGGACTCGACGTGTTCGAGGAGGAGCCGACATCGCCTGACAACCCGCTGCTGAAGATGGACAACGTCATCGTCTCGCCGCACTCGGCGGGCTCGTCGAACATGTCGCGGATCAGGTCGGGAGTCCAGGTCGGACAGGAGACCTCGCGTCTGCTGAACGGCTCGTTCCCGATGTCGGTAGTCAACCCTGAGGTACGGCACGCCATCGAGGGTAGGCCCGCGGCTACGAACGTGTAGCGGGGTAAATCAGCGTAAATCAGAGGGGGCACGCCTGACCGCGTGCCCCTTTTTTCATTCCTGTATGCGCCAGCCTTCTTCGGCGTGGGTTATGTACTCTGTGGATTCGGGGATTTCTCGCACGTGCTGGTGGAGAAAGGGTGGGAGGAGGTTGGCCTGCTCTACGTCGGCCAGAGGGATCCACTGGAACAGGGTCCCCGACTCGCCGCCCTCGAAGGTGCCGTCCCGGTCGAAGATCGTCGAGCCGGGGGCAAACTCGATCAGAAAGTAGAGGGAGGCCTCCTGAAACCAGTTGCCGTCGAGCTGGAACAGGTTGTCTGCGACGAGTACGAGTCGGCCGATCGTTGCCTCCTCGCCGAGCTCTTCGCGCAACTCTCTCGCCAGCGCATCGACTGCGTTCTCGCCATATTCGACTCGACCACCGGGGACGAAGCAGAAGCTGTGCTTCACGTCGTGCTCGACAAGCAAGCGTCCATCGTGCACGACGATGCCGCCAACGCGGTACATGAACGTGAGTCCTCCGCCTGAGGACATGATCATTTCTGAGCGTGTCACAGTCCTGCCCTATCGTCCAGATGTGAGTCCGGCTGAGGTCACGGGGACACGGTCTCGGGATCAGACGAGACAACCTCGGTCGATATGTCGACGCCTGGGATGCTTGGGATCTCTGAACCCATCTGGAGGGAGATCATCAGGTTCTCTTCGATGGCGTCCATGAGGTTGGTGCGGGCCTCCTCGTGGGTCTCGCCCTGGGAGTAGAAGCCTGTGCAGTTCGGGACGCTAGCAGCGATCAGGCCGTCTTCGTCCCGCTCGTACTCGGCACAGGCCAGAGCGGCCTCCAAGTAGTCCCTCATGGAGAACGTGGTCAGCTCGCGGGGAGAGTCGGGGATGTCCTGCCACTGCCTGACAGGGTGGGTCTTTGCGTACTCGAGATAGAAGTCGTGCTCTTCCTTGTGGTCCTGAATGAGCTTCTCGGTTGCCGCAAGCTCTGCCAGCGCACTGTCCTGTACGGAGTCCAGTTCGTCGGCGGGCGCATCTGCGGCTTCGGTGTCGCCTCCGAGAAGAGCGGCCATTCTCTCATTGAGTTTGCGGTTTCTGGTTGTCATGTACTCTCCCTGACAATCATTGAAGGTCTGCCTTAAACACTCGGAAGTATACGGGAATCTCTACGGATGCCCACTCTGCGCAGAGGTCAGGAATCTGTATCAAGTTTGCATCCCAGAGGCTCTTCGACATGATCATTTCTGAGCGTGTCATGAGCTTGCCACGGGACGCCGTACCCACCACATCATGATTGCACCAATCGCGAACAGCCCCGCGAAGCACGCGAAGGCGAACTCGTAGCTGCCCGTAGCATCGTAAACGAAGGCAGCGAACATCGGGCCGAGTAGTCCTGGGAGCAGACCGATCGGTCCCATGAGTCCCTGAATGGCCCCCAGGTGTCGGCGGCCGAAGTAGCGGGCCCAGATGAGAGGTCCCAGGACTGTCAGGCTTCCGGCCGTCAGTCCATACGGCAGCGCGAATCCCAGGTACAACGTCATTGGGCTGCTCACAAAGAAGAGGGCTGAGAGCGAAGCGGCACTTCCCAAGAGCACCAGGACCAGCAGAAGACGGATCTCCACGCGATCGGCCAGGTACCCCCATATCAGCTTTCCACTCAGCGCCGCGAAGCTGTGGATGACGAGGCTGACTCCAGCCGTCGCGCTGGAAAAGCCCAGGTCGATCAGGAACGGAGTCCTGTGGATGATTACCGATCCCTGAGCCGCGCCGTAAACCAACTCGGTTACGAACAGGAGCCAAAGCGCTCTGCTGCGAAATGCGTCCCGGACTGTCCAGCTCACCTCGCTGGTGTGGTCTTCGGTATCCTGCTGGACTGAGTCTGACTGTGACGATGACTCTGCCGAAGTGGTGTCGCCGTCAGGAAGCAGGCCCATATCTTCCGGCTGCCTGCGGAGCCACAGTAGTGCCGGGGGAATCACAAGCAGCGGCGGCAGCAGTCCCAGGTAGAGCCAGGCCGAGCGCCAGCCGTATTGATCGATCAGAAAGACGATGAGCGGGGTGAAGGCCGCCACTCCGATATTCAGCCCACCGGTGGAGATACCGGCCGCTCGTCCTCGCCTGCGTACGAACCACTTGGCTATCGTCGGACTTGTGACGCTGTAGGCCAGTCCGGCGAAACCGAGCGTGCCGAGGACGCCGAGAAACAGCACGAACTGCCACAGGTGCCGGGTCTGAGACAGGAGAATCATCGAGGCTCCCATACAGAGGGCGCCTCCTGCCATCAGCAGACGAGGTCCATAGCGGTCTATACAGAAGCCAATCAGCGGCGAGATCATTGCGCCCACGATGTTCTGAGTCATCAGGGCGCCGGTCAGCACGGCACGCGACCAGCCGAGTTCTTCAGTCAGCGGCTTGATGAAGAAGCCAAATGTCTGGTTTCCCAGTCCCGCGCGTACACCCTGGCTGATGAAACAGCACACGACGATGTACCAACCATAGAAGAAGCGGGGTTCAGCCAACAGATGTGCCTACGATCAGGGCGTCAGTCGGCGCCTACGAGGACGCCTTCGTGGGTCATTACTCGGCCGTCTGTGAGGACTATGCCGTCTTCGCAGAGGGACTCGACTAGGCCGCCCTGGAACTGCTCGTTGAACAGCTCGGCGTAGCGGCCGCGGTGCTCCAGAAGCTCGAGGTGAGTGCCGTACTCGATGATGCGGCCCTCGTCGACGACGTAGATGACGTCGGCGGACATAATCGTGGACAGCCGGTGGGCTATCGCGATGGTCGTGCGGTCGCGCGTGAGCGGTTCGAGAGCCATCTGGACGTGCCGCTCGCTGGTCGTGTCGAGCGCGGACGTGGCCTCGTCGAGGATCAGGATGCGCGGATCGTGCAGGATCACGCGGGCTATCGCCAGACGCTGGCGCTCGCCGCCGGACAGACGGTAGCCGCGCTCCCCGACAACGGTGTCGTAGCCGTCGGGAAGCGTCTCGATCCAGTCGTGGATGTAGGCAGCCCTCGCAGCGGCCTCGATCTCGGCCTGCGTGGCGTCCGGCTTGGCGTATAGCAGGTTGCTCCTGAGGCTGGCGTGGAACAGGTAGCTCTCCTGTGTGACGTAGCCGATCATGCCGGCGAGCGAGTCGAGCCTGATGTCGCGGACGTCCATGCCGTCGATCTTCACCGCGCCCTCGGTGGGATCGTAGAGTCGCGGAATCAGGTACGAGATGGTGGACTTGCCCGCACCGCTCGGGCCGACGAACGCGGCGAGCTGTCCGGGCTGCACCTCGAAGTCCACGTCGTTCAGCGCCCAGCGGCGGTAGCCGTCGTCGGTAGTCTGCTCCCCGTGCTCGGGGTTGTAGGTCAGCTTGACCGAGTCGAACGTCACGCGGCCACGGACGTCGCGGGGGTCCACCTCGACGGCGTCGGGGCGGTCCTCGATGTCGGGCCTGATATCGAGGTAGCGGAAGATGCGATCGAACAGCGCCATCGAAGCCTGCATCTCCACGGACACCTCCATCAGGTTGACTATCGGGAAGTACAGCCTGAACTGGAGCGTGGTGAACGCGACGATGGTGCCGGGGCTCACGTCCTGAGTGGTGGCGCCCGCTATGAGGTAGCCGGAGATCAGGTACACGACGACAGGCGCGACCGAGAAGAAGATCTGCATCACCGTGAAGAACGACTGGCCTGTCATCTGGCGTCGCACGGCGAGGTAGGCCATGCGCTCGTTCTCGTTGTGGAAGCGCTCGATCTCCTGGTTCTGCCTGCCAAAGAGCTTGGCGAGCATGATGCCTGAAATAGAGAGCGTCTCCTGGGTGATGGCGGTGACCTCGGCGGCGGCCTCCTGCGACTGTTCCGTAATGCGCTTCCTACGGTCTCCAACAAACTTCGATATGACCACGAAGACCGGGATGGCTGCGACGGAGACGGCTGTCAGCTCCCAGGAGAGGATGAACATGGCCGCGAGCGTGCTGATGAAGATGACCGTGTTGGAGAGCACGCTGGAGAGCGTGTTGGTGACGACGTTCTGTACACCGCCGACGTCGTTTGAGATGCGCGACTGAATGTCGCCGGTGCGTGTGCCGGTAAAGAAGCCGAGCGACTGTCGCTGGAGGTGTGAGTACAGGCGGTCGCGCAGGTCGCGCATCACGCGCTGTCCGACCTCGTTGGTCAGGTAGGTCTGGAGGATGCCGAGTCCGCCGCTGACGACCGTGGCGGCGATCATGATACTGGAGAGTATCCACAGCATCCGCATGTCGATGCCGCCCGGAGGGAAGAGCGCGTCGTCGAAGACGGAGCGGATGAGTACCGGGTTGACGACGCCAAGGCTGGCGGTCACGAGGATCAGCAGCACCACCCCGATGACCTGCCAAGTGTAAGGGCGGAACGACTCAGCCGCCCTACTGACTGTGGTCCGATTCGAGCCTGTCTCTACCTGGTCCCGCTCCATGGCTCCTGGCACCCCTCATTATTCACTATATCCTTGAAGGGGGCGGGATGCCACTGGGGCACGATGGATTCCCGCTTTCGCGGGAATGACGGGGCAGGCGT
The DNA here is from genome assembly GCA_965232905.1 of Dehalococcoidia bacterium. Lineage (GTDB taxonomy): Bacteria > Chloroflexota > Dehalococcoidia > Lucifugimonadales > UBA1123 > VXRN01. The sequence goes on along the minus strand of OZ247432.1, from coordinate 2,670,913 downwards.
GGAGTTGGGGCGGGGTTGGTGAGCGCGGTCAATTGTGGTCGACCTATTGCACAAATTGAAAGTAGTAGTTGGTAGGAAAGGCCGGAGAGGACAAGGTCGGGTACACTAGTCTCCTTTAATCTTTGGACTCCTACTGTGTTATAATATCAACAGTATCATCTGTATTTGTCGTTAATTATCAACATACGTTATTGGCCTCCGAGGATTGTAGTCGAGTGAACGGGTCTGATCGAATAGCTGAACTCAGGGAACGATACATCGAGGCGCTGGTGGGTGGTGAGGATGCTCTGGCGCGGTCGTTGATCGAGCGGGCTGTGGGCAGGGGTGTAGGTCATGTCGAGATATATCTCGATGTGCTGGCGCCGGGGCAGGTGAGGATCGGGGAGCTTTGGCACGAGGGACGTGTCAATACGGCGCAGGAGCACCTGGCTACGACGATCACCCTCGGTGTGATGGACGACCTCAGGCAGGGCATGAAGACGCCGACCGGACTTGGCGTCAGGGCCGTGGTGACGCCGGTGGAGGGCGACCAGCACAGCGTCGGCGCGCGGATGTTCGCGGACCTGCTGGCGATGGACGGCTGGGAGGTCGACTTCCTGGGTACCGGGTCGCCGGCGTCAGACCTGGGCGAGTTCGTTAGTCAACGTGACGCCGATCTCGTGGCGATCTCGTCGACGATGCCGGAATTCCTCCCTAACGTCAGGGCTGCCACGGACGTTATACGCGGAGGGGCATCTCCAATACCCAGGATCATGCTGGGCGGTGGAGCCCTCGAATACACATCCCTCGACCCAGAGGCACTGGGGTGCGACGCCATCGCCTCCAGCGCGCTGGAGTCCGTGAGCGAAGCCCGCCGACTGGTAGGCCTGACGGAGGAGAACCTGACGCTCGGGGAGCACCTGGCGCTGATGGGTCAACGCATTAACGCAGCGCGAACCTCCCGCGGAATGACTCAACAGAAACTGGCAGATGCGTCCGGCCTCGATCGCACGTACATCAGCCTGGTCGAACACGGCAGGCAGAACCTTTCGATCGGGGCCGTGCTGAAGATCGCGAACGCGCTGGAGGTGCCGATGGGCGACCTGCTGGCGCTTCCGACGCCGGGATCCCAACTGAGGCATAAATGATGCCTACTTCAAACCATAAAGATATGTATGGCAGCACCCCAACTTGGATTGCTAGCCTTTAGGTAACACCTCTCGACAGCCCCCACGTTATGGAGATAAAACCTTGATCAGATTTGTTACAGGGCTTGCGCTGCGTCGCAGGTCCGTCACCGTACTTGCCGTCATACTCGTGCTGGCGGCGGGGATATTCACATACCGGTCTCTACCGGTGGAGCTGTTCCCGGAGATCGAGTTCCCGCTGGTGACGGTGACCACGTTCTACCCGTCGGCAAACCCGGACGCGGTGGTGCGGGATGTCACCGAGCCGATCGAGAACGCAATCTCGGGAGTTGACGGCCTCGACACGATGCAGTCGATCTCGACCGAGAACCGGTCGATCATCCTGGCGGCGTTCGAGTTCGGGACGGACATGGCTGACGTCGAGAACGTCATCAACTCCAACGTGACAGGGATTTCGTTCCCCAGCGGAGTCAACGACCCCATCGTCGCCCGGATCAACCCCGACGAGTTCCCGGTGCTTCAGCTCAGCGTCATCGGAGGCGATGTTGCGGAGCTGCAGCGCATAGTCGAATCGCGGATAGTACCGGAGATTTCGGCGGTTGAGGGCGTGTTCGGCGTCGAGGTATCAGGAGAGGTCGAGCGCAGGGCGCTCGTGTCCGTAGACCTGGAAAAGGCGTCGGAGAAGGGAGTGTCGCTGTTCCAGATATCGCAGGCGCTGCGTGAGAACAGCATCACACTGCCGGGCGGCGTTATCTCCAACGGCGGCAAGCTGCTTCCGATCAAGACGACCAATTCGTACTCGTCGCTGGAAGACCTGCGTGGGCTGGTTGTCGGCAGTCCGGCGGGGTTTGGAGGTATGCCTGCCGGCGGATCCGGAGCGCCGGGGCTGCCGGGACAGATGCCATCCGGGGCTCCGTCACAGTCGCCGCAGGCTCCTTCGGCAGACTCAGGACAGGCCCTTTCGGCAGGCTCAGGACAGGCTGTCACACTGGGCGACGTGGCGGTAGTCACGCTCGGCTCCGGTATCCCAACCAGCATATCCAGGACGAACGGCCAGCCGAGCATAGGCATCGCGGTCGTCAAGCATCCTGACGCCAACACGATCGACGTGACGACGGGCGTGCAGGACGCGCTGGACAGTATCCGAGGCGAGCTGAACGGCGCGGAGATCGTGACGATAAGGGACCAGGGACCGGACATCCAGTCCCAGATCACCACCCTTGAGCGCGAGGCCATCCTGGGTCTGACACTGGCCATCTCGGTCGTGTTCCTGTTCTTCCTGACGCTAAGACCATCAGCCATCTTGGGCGTTCTCAGGACGCTTCGCCCCACGGTGGTGATCGGGCTGTCCATACCGCTGAGCATATTCATGGGCGTGCTGCTCATGAGCTGGCAGGGGCTGGCCCTCAACTTCATGACGCTTGGCGGACTCGCCATATCAGTCGGCAGGGTCGTGGACGACAGCATCGTCGTGCTGGAGAACGTGTACCGCAACATCGAAGGCGGCAAGGAGCGGTGGCGGGCCGCGCTGGACGCGACGGTCGAGGTCGGCCCCGCGATCACGGCGTCCACACTGACGACAATCGTCGTGTTCCTGCCTCTCGCCTTCATCGAGGGGCTGGTCGGAGCGTTCTTCTTCCCGTTCGCTATCACCGTGAGCTTCGCGCTGATCGCGTCGCTGGTGGTCGCGCTAACCGCCGTTCCAGTGCTTGGCGCTTACCTGCTGAGGCCTGGAGACCTGCCCGAGGGCGCGGGCGACGAGGACGAGTCCGGCCTACTCCCGACTGGCGGGTCGGTTGCATGGCTGCAGCGCGTGTACACGCCGATACTGGTGACCGCGCTGAGGCACAAGGCGATCACGCTGATCGCGGCAATCGCGATCACCCTGGGCAGCCTGAGCCTGATTGGGATCATCCCGGTGACCCTGTTCGGGTCGGGTGGCCCGAGGTTCGTGCAGATCAACATGAGCCTCACGCCGGGCACGCCGGCGCAGACGACGCTGAGCGAAGTGGACACGATCGAGAACCTGCTTGAGCCGCTGTCAGACGCTTACGTGACGACCGTGGGCAGTCCGGCTGCTGCTTTCGGCGCGGACGGACCGGGCGGATTCAACCAGTCCAGCACACTGGTACGGCTCAGGGAAGACGCCCCCGAAAACACAGCCGACTCGTTGAGAAACAACCTCAGAAGCTCCGAAGGGCGGACGATCAACGTCCTGGAGATAGTGGATGGACCGCCACAGGCCGGTCTCGACATCATCATTACCGGTCCAAACTACGCGGATATCTCTGCTGTGACGGTTCAGCTCACGGATGAGCTGAGCAAGCTGCCCGATGTTGAAAACATCAGCAGCGACGTGAGCGAGGCAAGAGACGAGATCGTAATCAACGTCGATCCGGCTCGGGCGGCCTCCGTCGGACTGAGCGCCCAGCAGGTCGCGTTCCAGGTGAACCAGCTGCTGACAGGGCAGACCGTGACGCAGATCGAAGTCGACGGCGAGCCAGTCGAGGTTGTGCTTGCGGCCCGCACGGACGGCATCAACAGCCTGGAGTCGCTGGCCGGCACGATGGTCTCAGGGCCGCTCGGGTCGAGCCCTCTGAGCGAGATAGCGTCAGTCGAAGAGATCAAGGGTCCTGTGACTATCATCCGGACCGACGGTTCGAGGTCCGCGTCCATCACCGGGAGCATCACGTCCGACGACACGCAGGCGGTGGGCCAGGAGATCCAGCAGATCATCGACGGTCTGACGCTGCCTCCGGGTGTCGGTGTGACCAACGGCGGCGTGTTCGCCCAGATAGCCGAGGGCTTCGAGGCCATCTTCATAGCGATGATCGTGGGCGTCGTGGGCGTCTACCTCGTAATGGTGGCGAGCCTGGGGTCGCTGAGAAACCCGTTCGTGATTATCACGAGCCTGCCGCTGGCGATCATCGGCGCGCTGGCTGCGCTGGCGATCACAGGCCGTTCTCTAGGTCTGCCCGCGATGATGGGCATACTGATGCTGATCGGGATAGTGGTCACCAACGCGATCGTGCTTATCTCGTTCGTCGAGCAGCTACGTGAACGGGGACTGAGCGTCTATGACGCGCTGATACAGGGCGGACGGGTCCGGCTGCGGCCGATACTCATGACGGCGATCACGACAAGTATTGCGCTGTTTCCGCTGGCGGCGTTCGTCGAGGACGAGGGCGGCATACTCAGCGCGGAGCTTGCGACCGTGGTGATAGGCGGCCTGGCTAGCTCGACGGTGCTTACGCTCGTTGTCGTGCCGGTCGTATACACGCTGGCAAACGAGAGCATTCCCAACCTGTTCAGGCGGATAGTCAGGCGCGGGGCGGCTGTTCCACAGCCTGAGGCTGCCTTAGGGGACTAGCAGATTGCACCAGTCCGTCATTCCGGCGAAGGCCGGAATCCAGAGGGGTGTGGGTGGTGATTACGGGCCTATAATCAGATCGTTTTCACCCTCACCCCAACCCTCTCCCATCAAGGGAGAGGGGGCTCTCGACAGGTCTCGAATAGGAATGACAGATGAAACAATCACCCCGTCAGCTTGCTGAGATCGCGGCTGCGCTAGACCTCGAATTCGACGATATTTCGCTTATGGAGCAGGCGCTGGTGCACGGCTCTTTCGTTGCGGAGTTCCCTGGCGTATTCGAGGAGTCCAACCAGCGCCTGGAGTTCCTGGGGGACGCTGTCCTCGGTCTGATCGTCGCGCAGGAGATGATGACCAGGTTCCCCGAGTGGCCTGAGGGTCGCATGACACAGGTGCGCGCCACGCTGGTGGACGGACAGTCGCTGTCTGAGATCGGAGCGAGACTCGGGCTGGGCCACTGGCTTGTCATGGGCAGAGGCGAGATCGAAAGGGGCGGCGGCGAGCGCAAGTCTAACCTCGCGGACGCGTTCGAGGCGCTGATGGGCGCGCTGTTCATCGACCGGGGGTACGATGCGTCGCGCGAGTTCGCCCTTCGCGTCATGTCTCCCGAACTGGAGCTTGCCGCCGAGGCGGAGACGGCTCCACGTCATCCCAAGTCGCTGCTGCACGAGGCGGCGATGGAGCGCGGCTACGGCCCGCCCGTGTACGAGACGGTCGGAATGAAGGGCCCGAGTCACGATCCGACGTTCACGGTGCAGGCCGTCGTCAACGGGGTTGCGATGGGCACTGGGCAGGGCCGGAGCAAGAAGTCGGCAGGCACTGAGGCTGCGGTGGCGGCCCTGGGGACGATGGAGACAGGGTAAGGTCGCTAGCGAGGCTGTACCCACACTGGGTCGGCCGCTACCCGCTGCTTCTTCTCCTCAGGATGCAATGGACCTCGCCGTATAGCTGTCCAGCTATAGCGTGGAGCGAGTCATGTTCAATATCCTCGAACACTCCCAACTTGCTCGTCCACCTGCTGTCAGACAACTGTCGAGCAGCATGAGTCCAGCGATTACGTTGAGCGAATAGGGCCACTTTGTCGTACCCATCTTCCAGATCACCGCTGTCGCAACGCTCGTATCCCTGTGCGAGAAATACGTCCTCCAATGTCTCTATGCTCGGAGAACGGTGCCCGACCCATCGGTAGCCTGGGAGGTGGCTCCACCACGCATCCTGTCGGCCAAGTGCCCAAGCGATGCAGTTGTAACGGTCATCGGGTTCGCTGGTGACGTCGTAACCCAGTCCAGGGAACGTCTCATCTATCCACGACCCGCTACTACTGGCGAAATCCATTCTGGCGTCCCCACTCGAGCCAAGCATAAGCCATTTGCGAGATATTGCCCTGACACTCCTCAGGTACAGGGTCTACACCCGTAATCGAGTGGAGTGCCCAGAACCAGTGGTCGGGCTGACGGTCGAGTTCATTCAGTATCATGGGGACAGCGTCTTCGCCCATTCCGATTATCCGCTGGTAGGAAGGGTGCATCACCATGTCAGCTACATCGACGCCCCGAGGCCGATCATGTCGCCATTCCTCTGCGAGACGACTGAAGAGTGACGCACAGTCCTGTGGCCTGCGCTCCGACATATGGACTTCTGAGAGCCAACTCTCGATTGCCTCTGCCGCAAGGTCGTCGACTCGCTTACCAGCCTTAGCAGCCTCATCTTCTAGGGCCTTGTATAGAGTTGTGTTCAACGTGAGAGTGTTCATACACTTACCGACTGTAGGAGGCTATTTCAGCGATTTCAACGACTTACACATCCTCGCTAACGAGTTAATCAAGCAGCATCTGTGTAAGGGTGCTTCCGAACGCGTCTGGTTTCATCCAGTATAACGGACATACCACGTATACTCTATGACACCAAAGCCAATTATAGCACAATTGCACTCAAATTACGTTATTCGTAATCCATGCTACTGAATTCTAACTTCTGGTGAAGAAATCCGTCAATCGGCGGGGGCGTACTTGTGGCCTAGTTCTTCTTCCCAGCGGAGGTAGTTGACCATGTCGGCGTAGCCTCGGTCTGGGCCCATGGGGAGGTTGTCGTTGGGTGGGGACATGACGCCGGTCAGCCCGACCTCTACGTCGCGCCCGGATGCCCGCCAGCCGCTGGTGCCGCCTTCGAGGGTGCTGACGTCGGTGTAGCCCATCTCGGTCAGGGTGGCCGCTGCCAGGGCAGACTGTGCTCCGCCGTCGGGGCAGGTGACGATTACCGGGGCCTCTTTGTCGGGAGCGACATCGCCGATTCTGAACTCCAGCCAGCCCCTTGGAATCCACGACGCGCCGGGGACGTGGCCCTGGGCGAACTCGGCACTCAGGCCGACGTGGATTATGCGTGTGGAGTCGGAAGCAGCAGCAACGTCGTCTGCAGTCACCCTGTTTGCCGACCTGGCTGAGACGGGCTGCATTCCGGTGTCGGGGGCTCCGCTCTCGAGGACGCGACCGGACTCGGCCCACGCGGACGTGCCGCCGTGAAGCGCGTACACTTCCTTGAAGCCCATCTGCCTGTACCACGATGCAGTGAACGTGGCGCGCGCCCTGCCGTCGCAGCAGAAGATGATGGGCGCGTTGTGAACGACGGCGACCTCGTCGGCGCGCTGCACGGCCTGTCCGCCGGGGAACCACCTGAAGCCGGGGATGTGACCCTCGGCGTACTCGGAGTCGGTGCGGACGTCGACCAGGTACACGGCCTCGGTAGTCCGGCGCTCCATCAGGGAGTCGAGCTCGTTTACGTCTATGTATCGGACCCCGTCCTGCTCCACCAACTGGTCGGCGTACTGCTCGGCGGCAGCCATGCCCTCGCCTGTGGGCTCCGGGAGGTCGAGACGGTCTGCGCCGTACTCGAGCTGGTACCCGGCGAGGACCCATCCGGCTGTGCCGTTTTCGAGTCCGACGACGTTCTCGACGCCCATGCGCTGGAGCAGCCGCGTGCCGATGATGCTCCTGGTGCGACCGGCGCAGTTGATGACGACGGTGGTATCGTCGTCCACGTCGCCGAGGATGTCGCTGATGTGCAGCGCGAGCTCGCCGTTCGGGACGCTGCGACCGCCGGGGATGCAGTTGCGCTGGTACTCCTCAGGCGTGCGGGTGTCGAGGATGACCATCTTGTCGCCGCGGTCCATCATGCTTCGAAGCTCGACGGCGTCGATCTCGGGCACGTGATGCTGGACCTGTACCTTCTCGCCGAAGTCCTTGCTGGGGACGTTGACGCCCCACTCGGTGGGACGGCGCTCGGTTACCCAGCGTGCCATGCCGCCCTCCATCGCAACGGCGTTGCGGTAGCCGAGGCCCCTGAGCGTTTCGGCGGCGAGGGCTGCTCGGCGGCCGTCGTCGTCGCACAGAACGACAGTCGCGTCTGAGTGCGGGACGGAGTCGACGATGCGTAGCTCAAGCTCCCTGCGCGGGATGAGGCTGGCTCCGACGATGTGCGAGGAGTTGTACTCGCCCGATTCGCGGACATCTATCAGCGCGAATGGCTGGTCGCCGTCGAGGAGGTCGGCAACTTCGGCGCATGAGATGGTTGATGGCATGGTGTTCTCTCCACTGGTGATAGGTAGGCCAAGTGGTGCAAGGATGCTTGCAATCGAGGCTTTCACCCTCACCCCAACCCTCTCCCATCAAGGGAGAAGGGGTTAACTGGTGATCTCTATGCCAGAGTCGGGCGGTAGAAGGCCGACTGGATACCGGCCTTCGCCGGTATGACGGATGGGTCAGAGATGTCCAGCTAGCAGTTGTCGAAGCGGGAGGTGGCGAAGTGTTTGACTTCGCAGGTCTCCAGGTTGTACCTGCTGCGCTGGAGGCCTCTCAGGTCGTTGCCGTAGACGTGAATCTCGACCGTCGGGGTGTCTGAGTAGTTGTCCATCTGGTGGATCTCATCGACCTCGGGCACCAGCAGGCTGACGTCGCCGGGCAGAACGAGCGTCTCGCGGTCCTTCTCGATCTCCGCGTAGTCGTCGCGGGAGCGGTCGTCGTGCCGCTTGAAGCGGGTCTCGGTGATGCCGTTGTCCATCACGCCGATCATGCCCCAGGTGCAGTGGTCGTGCGGGCCGATGTGGTCGCCGGGACCCCATACGACTGTCGTGACCAACAGGCCGTTGTCGCCGTAGTGGAGCACGAATGTGCCGTGGTTACGACCCGGCGCGGGCATTCGGTACTGCTCGGGGATCGCGTCCGGGTTGACTATCAGCCTCTCCAGGTACGAAGAGCCACGGTCGAACAGGCGCTCCTGGTCGGGCTGTTCGTCGACGAGCGAACTCATGTCGTGGATGAACTCGTCCAGTGCGTACTTAACGGTTGTCATGGTGGTGCCTCCTGTTCAGGTTGTGCCTATTTTCATACTTGGGATGGTGTGCTGTCTATTCACCCTCACGCCAACCCTCTCCCATCAAGGGCCAACCGGGGGTATGTAGACCGACAATTCGTTCGTCACCGGATCAAGTCCGGCGCAGGCTCTGAGCTTGTCGAAGGACACCCCCAGCCCTTGGATTCCCGCTTTCGCGGGAATGACGGTTTGTGAATACTTGCCCCGGTCAACCCATCAAGGGAAAGGGGGCTATCTGCTCTGCGTGAGGATCTCGCGCAGGCGGTTGGCTACTATCTCTTCTTCGCCGTCCCTGACGTTTACGGGTATGAACGAGAAGCTGTCGTCTATGCGCGAGTCCCTGATGCGTATGCCGGGGTCGCCATCCTCGAGCTGCTGCACGATTTCTGTGATGGACGGGCCGGTCCACGAGGGCGTCAGGGTGACGTGGGCACGCGCGGAGTTGTTGTCCGGTTCGTCAAGCTCGGGATGTGCCTCCAACAGCTCGACCGCGAGTCCGTCGATGCCCTGGAGTCGATCGGCGACGTGGGCGGACTTGGCCCTCCAGTTGGCCTGAACGGCATCGAAGTCGGTGTCGACGAAGATCTCGAGCGCGGTCACGAGTCCGGCGATCTCCTCCTTGCAGACCTTTGCGGCGCGTCCGATAGCCTCGGAGTTCGGGGCCGAGTTGGCGTAGGCCGCCTCGATGAGGTCGGCGCGTCCGGCGAGAATGCCGGTGGACTGCGGTCCGAGCACGCCCTTGCCTCCGCTGAAGCTCACCAAATCGGCGCCCTGATCGATGAACTTGGTCAGGTTCTCAGGAGGAGGCAGCATGGCGGCTGCGTCCACGATGACCGGGACGTCGCGCTCGTGAGCGATCTCGACGACCCTGGGCAGCGGCAGCGCGCCTCCTCGACGTGGCCCGAACACGTAGGCGACTGCGGCTGTGTTCTCGTTGATCGCAGACTCTAGCTCCCACTCGTGCGTGGTGCCGGTGTTGCCGATCTCGATGAGCCGTGCGCCGGTGACGCGGAAGCTGTGGTCGTAGTTAACGCGATGGGCACGGTGGATGACGATCTCGTTCTTCATGCCGGTTGTGTCGGGAAGCTGCCAGATCCTGGCGGGGTCGTTGCCCGCTATGCACGCGGCGGACTCAAGAACCATCCCGGCAGCAGAACCAGCGGTGACCAGTCCAGCCTCAGCGCCTGTCAGCCGCGCGATGACCTCACCTGCCTTCTGGTTGAGCTCATGGAGGTCGACAAACCAGCGGGAGGCCTCGTTCATCGACTCGACCACTGCAGGCGGCATGATGCTGCCTCCATACACGGTGATCCAGCTAGCGGCGTTGATAATGCGCTTGACGCCCAGCCGGTTGTAGAACTCGTTGGTCTGGCTAGTCATGAGGGTCTCCGTTGGTGTCGAGTCTAGTTCAAAGCCAAGCGTACCACATTCGCGGTGGGCCGAATGGGTTGGGGAATGCGCAAGATGTACTGTCAGCCAACCTGAGGATCGTCAACCGAATTTGTCCTCGCCGACCCATTCCGGACTCTGCACACTTCCAGTACAGACGGATACTGTAGATACACCATCCGTTTCATCTCCCGGCGCCCCCTGCTCACACTGTCCAGAACAATCCCGATCAGAAAGCTCCCAAACGCTGCCAGCCCCAAGCTTGCACACAATACTGCTGTGGGGAGACGTGGCACCAAGCCTGTCTGCCAATAGGTGACCACAATCGGCGCTGCCAGGGCGAGTGCTGCCAGCGCGAGCGCAATACCTGCAATAGAGAAAAAACGAAATGGATGTACTTCTTTCACAAGCAGACCAATGGTCAAAAGTGCGCGCCTGCCATCGCGAAGAGTTCGCAGTTTGCTTTCGCTGCCGGAAGGTCGCTCAACATATAGCGTGGGAACCTCGGCGCACGGTACCTGCAGGTGTGCACAATGAGCTGCTAGTTCCGGTTCAATCTCAAATTGTTGTGACAGGGCAGGAAAAGACTTGACCAGCCGCCGCGACATCACGCGATAGCCTGAGCTAATGTCAGTGAAAACTCCCCCAAACTGCACGTTGATTAGGCGGTTGAGTAAGGCATTGCCCATTCTGTGTCCGCGACGATAGGCATCCTGTCCCTGAGCCTCAACCCGCACTCCTACAACCATGTCCAGATTCTCAGCGAGAAGATTCTCGACCATTTTCGGCGCTGCAGCAGCCTCATAGGTCCCGTCCCCGTCAGCAAGGATGTATACGTCCGCTTCGATATCGGCAAACATTCGCCGCACCACGTTACCCTTGCCGGACAGAGGCTCTGATCTTACTATTGCACCTGCTGAAGAGGCCTGTTCGGAAGTGGCATCGGTAGAGGCGTTGTCGTACACATACACCTCAGCCTCCGGCAGGGCATGCTTAAAGGACTCGACCACGCCAGCAATCGTGGCTTCTTCGTTGAAACACGGCAGAAGTACGGCTAGTCTGAGGCCGCAGTAGGTCATCGAGCTGTCTGCCTGCGCAACATAGTCCATTCCGGGGGGCGTACCGACTCGATATTGCGTGCTTGCTCTATCACCCAGCTTGCCAACAGCACTCCGCAAACCGCCATCAGCGGCCCCATAGCTCCAGCATAGCGTGTCGCGACCACGCCAAGCAGCCCAACCATCAGAAAGTGCGCATGAATTGCCAGCCCTGAAACGGCAGCAACGACCAACCGACTGTCCGGCGGGCGCGAAGGTGATATCAGCCGCTTCCAAACCACCAGTCCCACTGACAGCGTCGAAACAACCAAAGCCGCGGCCATCGTCAGCCGGAGAAGGACTCGAATCACGGGACTGGGCGGCTCTTTGTGTCCGAAAATAGGCCTGTCGTTGAAGAGAGGATTGGGCTCTACATTCTCGATATACGCTTGGTACTCTTCTAATACATCGGTGCTTACGTATGCCCAGTAGGGAAACCAGAGCCCCCAATAGTGAGCGAGGGCATTCCTGATCCAACCCACTGGAGCGTTCAGCATCGCAGAGCGACTCATTTGTGCGAGGACATCGTATTCACCCACCCCCCGCTGCTGGGCTATCGCTCTTATCTCAGGAGAAAACACACGCCAGTAGGTTGCATGTTGAGCGGCGACTTCGAAGTCTACGAGCAGCCTCGTTCGCGCATAGTGGCTGGGCGCATTAGCGATCAACTCTCGCCCTGGCGCCATCACTCTTCGCCCTTCGGATACGACACGAGCCAACTCAGGGTCCGATACTTGAGGCTCAGATTCGATAATCAGCGCCTTGGCAAACAGGTGCCGGTCAGCAAGGTTGGGACGAGACTCGGAATCGTGAATTGCGTGCCACAGCACGCTCTCAACTATCAGACAGACAACAATTGGCAGGATTACCGCCGTCACCAATGCTATCCTCCGCGATGCACAGCGCCTCCAAATGAGCCAGAACAGGAATGGCCAAACTATCAACAGGCTCATCGCCGCTGGCCGAACTGTTATCGCCAAGCCGCAGACTAGAGCTGCCGCCGCCGCCGAGGACCATGTAGGTCGCCATACCATCAGCGCCAAGCTGCCCGCAAACATGCACACCAGCGAAATGAACAGAGATTCAGTCAGAATGTAGCCGTGCACGTCGGCAATCTGAGGATACAACATCAGCAAAAGAACCGGCGCTAGTGCAACTATTGATGATCGGAAGGCGCGGCTGAGGCTCCAGCCAAGAAAAACAAAAGCCCCTGCCGCAAATACCAATTGCACCTTCGGCACCGCATCTACTGTGCCAAAGAGGGCTGTAGTCAGCATGATGAAGATTGGGTAGCCAGAAGTTCGGTGCTCGCTGAATGTCAGATAGCCATTGCTATCCGGGTACAGCCCCACTGGATTAGACCAGAAATAGGCCACATAGACCGCGCCCATTAGAACCAGGAGGTACGGGAGAGTTGCCTCCAGAGATTTGAAATGGCTGAAGTACTGTTTCATCGGAATTGATTTCGATCGCAGTCTCAGGTGTCTGATCCCCCTAAGCTCCTGATAGCCTAATACCCTTAGAAAGAAACCTGCACGATGCAAGGTTTCGCATGCACACCTTCTCTGTGACGAACTGCAAGGGGCGGTTCGCGAACCGCCCCTACATCTCATGCGACTATGTTAAGCCCTCGCTACCGCCCCACGAATGATGGGGTGCGTTTTTCGGCGAAGGCTCGGATGCCTTCCTGGGCGTCTTCGGTGCGCTGGAGGCGGCGGTTGACGATGCCGGCCAGGCGGACGCGGTCTTCGAGGCGCATGTTCAGTCCGCGGACCGTGACCTCCTTGATGGCGCGCATGGCGAGCGGTGCGTTGGCCATGAGCGTGTCGACGTACTCCTGGGTGGCTGACTCCAGCTCGTCGTGGGGCACGACCTTGTTGACCAGGCCGAGCTCGAGCGCTCGGTCGGCGGTGATCATGTTGCCGGTAAACAGAAACTCGAACGCGAAGTTGAGCGGCACGCGGTGCGACAACATGCACGGGCCGCTGACCGATCCGATGCCGCGTCGCGCCTGCGGCCAGCCGAACTGGGCGTGGTCGGACGCGATCCTGATGTCGGACGCCAGCGCGATCCCGCCTCCCTGGGCGAGGCAGAAGCCGTTGATCGACGCGATGATCGGCTTGTAGATCTGCGTCTGGTAGACGTAGAGATCCTCGGTGGAGATCTCGTCCTCGTACAGATCGTCGCCGCGGCCTGACATCGATACGAGGTCGTGGCCGACGGAGAAGGCTCGGCCGTTGCCGGTAATGACCGCCATCCAGACGTCGGGGTTGTCGTTGACGTCGTGCATGACACGCCAGATCTCGTTGCGCATCTCAACGTCGATTGCGTTGAGCTTGTCCGGCCGGTTGAAGGTTACGTACCCGACCCTGTCCCTGATTTCGTACTCGACTGTCGACATGGTTCACCGTCCCACTGGGTTCTTTTGCCTTTTCGCTAACCAGCACAGCCTAAGGCGAGGTTGAGTCGTCCTGCAACTATAGGCAACGGAGGCCAGGGTAGTTTCACTTGCGAGTGTTAGTGAACCAGCCCGTTCGTGTTGAGCCCTTCGACAAGCTCAGGGTGAACGGTTTAATGCAGGGCCAGGGTGAATGGGGGATCGCCTGGAGGTCTTACGAGAAGATGCTGTCCAGGCTGATGCTGAAGCATTCGAGGACGGTGGATGTCGCAGTTTCGTCTTCGGTGTGGGTCTGATCGATCTCCAGTACGCCGTCCTGGGGCAGCAGGATGGATACTATCCTGTTGGTGGGATCGATAATCCAGTACTCGCGAACACCGTGGGCGGAGTACAACTCTCGCTTGGCCCGCCAGTCTCGGGTTGACGAAGAGGGCGACAGGATTTCGACGATGAGGTCGGGCGCTCCCTGCACGTTGGCGTGTGTCAGGATGTGCTCGCGCTCCCGAGAGATGAACAGGATGTCGGGCTGAACGACGTCGGTGTCGGTGAAGAGGACGTCGAATGGTGCAATGTACACCCGACCCAGATCGTTTTCGTCCACGAAAGACAGCATCCTGCTTGCCAGCCTCAAGTTTACTGACTGGTGATCTCTGTTCGGTGATCCAACCAATATCAACTCTCCATCCAGGAGCTCGTAGCGTTCGTCGCCCTCGAGGTTGGCGTAGTCCTGGTAGGTCAGCCTTGGTGTCGTTACCATGTTTACCCTCCGGGTTTCCTGTCAGGATTATAGCATTCGATAGTAGCGTGCTAGGATAGGTCGCCGCCAAAACTAACCGGCACGGGACTTTAGTTTGAGACTAACCACCACGCTGGCCCGGGCTTCTTCGCCACTGGGTGTCTTTCGGTACCGCAACTTCTCTTTCGTGTGGAGTTCGACTGCGCTGGTCGGCATCGGCACCCAGATGGAGTCGGCGGTGCTGGGGTGGTTTGTGCTGTCGCTGACGGACTCGCCGTTCCTGGTGGGGTCCATTGCGGCCGCGCGGATGGCGCTGAACTTCCTGGCGCTGTTCACCGGCGCCATCGCCGACAGGCTTCCCCGCAACCTGCTGCTGCTGTCGGTGGAGTTCGTCATGGGGATCATGGGCATCCTGATGCTGGCGCTGATCCTGACCGACCTGCTGGAGGTGTGGCACATCTTCGCCATCACGCTGTTCATGGGCGTCGTCCGGCTCTTCCAGATGCCCGTCGCCCAGTCGCTCGTGGCCGACACCCTGCCGCGGGAGCGGGTGAACAACGGCGCGGCTTTCAACACGGTGGCGATGAACATCGCGATGCTGGGCGGACCGGTCATCGGCGGACTGCTGTACAAGGCGTTCGGTCCTCAGGGAGCCTACATGGCCATCGCGTCGCTATACCTCGCCAGCGGCATGGTCGCTGTGGGCATCAGGATCGACCGCTCAGAGACTCCTCGCCCGACGGAGCCGGTGCTGCGCACGGTGGTCGACGGTCTGAAGTACGCCGCAGGCAACCAGATCATCTGGGCCGTGCTGACGGCGGCAGTCGTCATCAACCTCGCCGGATGGACGGTACACACCAGCCTGGCCCCAATCTTCGCTCGGGACGTGCTGGGTACCGACTCGGCGGGACTGGGTCTGCTGCTATTCGCCTTCGGGGTCGGGGCGCTGAGCGGGTCGCTGGGAATCGCGATGGTGCCCAACCTGCGTAACGTCGGCAAGCTGCTGATCGGCGCCATCATCACGTGGCACACGATGGTGCTAGTCTTCTCGCTATCCCGGTCTCTGTACCTGTCCATGGGACTGTTCGCGCTGGTGGGCGTGGCGTTCGCGTCAACGCAGGTGCTGGTACTCACGCTGCTGCTGCGCACAACGCAACAGGAGTTCCGGGGCAGGATCATGGGGCTGCGTTCGTTCTCCATCCTCGCCTACAGCTTCGGCAGCATGGCCGCCGGAGCCATCGCCGGAGTGTGGGGAGCCCCCGTAGCGGCACAGGTGGTGGGCCTGGTCGGCATCACGCTGATCCTTGTGCTGGCGATGCTAGCGCCGAAGCTGCGGGCGGCGTGAGGGGTGGTGTAGTGTCGCGAGTTAACCTTCTTGATCTGCGCCTATGATGATTCTCACATCATGATGGTATGATGTAGAAGGAGGCGATAACATGATGATCAGGACGCAGATACAGCTTGATGAGACTACTTACGCGTTGGCGAAGCAGCGGGCCTACTCGGAGAACAAATCTCTAGCTGCAGTGGTCAGGGAGGCACTTGACCAGTATCTGACGCCCTCGGCCGAACGGACAGGTGGACTCGAAGGATTCACCTTCATCGGCTCAGGACAGTCCAGACCAGACACACCGCATCCATTGTCCGAAAGACACGATGAAGCCCTCGCTGAGGATTTCGCTCGTTGATATTTCTCGACACCTCTGCGATTTTGGCTCTCGCCAACACACGAGACTCGCACCACGAAGAGGCCGTGGCCTCGCTCGAGAGCTTGGTGGCCGAAGGTCAGGCGTTGCTCACCCACAACTACGTCCTGGTGGAGTCTGCTGCACTGCTGCAGAACAGGCTCGGACTGGAGAGTTCGCTTGCGTTTCTGTCGGATGCGGAGCGGTTCACCGTCCACTGGGTCTCTCCGTCCGATCATGCTGCCGCTGTCGAGATGCTGGCCGAGCGGAACCTGCGCGGGCTAAGCCTCGTGGACTGCATGAGCTTCGTTGTTATGCGACAGTACTCCGTCAACACGGCGCTCGCTTTCGACGCGGACTTCGAGGCCGAGGGTTTCGAGACGGCCGATTCGCGAATCCTTTAGCACCGCGCTCGTCGAGTTCGTCCTCAAGCTATCCGAACTCCAGCCCGCTCCTTCCGGGCACCACTCAGCAGGAGTTCCGGGGTCGGATCATGGGTTTGCGCTCCTTCTGCATCCCGGCCTACAGCTTCGGCAGCATGGCAGCCGGGGCCATCGCCGGAGTATGGGGGCGCCCGTGGCGGCGCAGGTGGTGAGCCTGGTCGGCATCACGCTTGTGCTCGTGCTGGCGATGCTTGCGCCGAAGCTGCGGGCGGCGTGAGGGGGGTTGAAGACAGGTTCCAGATTCTGGTGGAGCAGGATTACACTCTGGACGACAATGAGACAGGAGCCGAAGAAGCGGAATAGACTGGTGTGGGTCGTTGACAGTAAGGGGACTAAGGGCTTATTCTCGAAGTAGAACATTAAAAGAACAAGGACACCAGCATGTCGGGCCGGTGTCCTAGGAAATCGGCGGGTGGATCGCCGAGTTGTCGCCGCATTGTAACGTGTCGTCTCACGTCTTGCAAAGGCACGAACCCCCCGCCGATTTCCGAGTTCGACGGGGGGTTCTTTTATGAACGTCACCGTCGGAACGGGGACGCCCACAGGCAAACCAGCCGGGTGGCATTTTCTGTCAACCACTCCTGTAGCGTCAAGTCGGGCGGCCTCTCGAGCTAGAGGGGTCGATGCGCCTCCCGTTCCGGCGAGATTCAACAGGAGGTAAGGTGATGCCGAACCAACATATCGTTCCCCATGGCGACCGCTGGGCCGTCCAGTCTGCGGGTGGAGAGAAAGCTACCGCTGTCTACAACACTCAGACTGAGGCCATCGATCGGGGCCGCGAGATAGCGATGAATCAGGGTTCCGAGCTCTTCATCCATAGGCCCAACGGGCAGATAAGGGAACGGAATTCATACGGAAACGATCCATACCCGCCTCGCGGTTAGGACTTAGTGGGGGCGTGGCATCGTAGCGGGCTTCGCCCCCTCTCTTGGGAGGAATCTAATATGACCACGAAGTATGAGTTTGAAGGTGAAACTTTCCAGTTGGACGACTCCAAGGGTTGCTACATCGAAGTGACCTACGGGGCCTTGACCGGCTATATCGGCGTAAATCTGAAGGGCACGGCCGATAGTCCATACGTTTGGTGGGCTAACAATTCCAACCCCGTCACAGACGACGGATTGCGGTTCGGTAACTCGAACGGGCCTGACGAGAAGAGCAACCTCGAATGGCTGTGTCGAGATCTGTTACGAAGGCAGCAAGAGGCTCAAGCACAGAAGGCCTTCAACCAAGAAGCTGCCTGCAAATCATTGCACGAGTTTGTAAAATCTCTACCTGAGTAAGTCGGTCTGCTCTAAAGGCAGACCTTAGCTGCGCGGTATCTACTCAATCTTATAGTCATCGGCCAACGATTTTCTGAGGACTCGCCACAAGTCTTCGTCTCTGTGATCCAAGGATGGATCCTGTGTTCCATCTGCAGTTCACTTGGGAAAATTATGACTTGTGGCGAGCGGCCAATCTATTACCACTGAGTCTCAGAAGGGCTCTTTTACCCCTTACCTTGCGTCTGTTCGAATCCATCTTCGCCTAATTCCTGCGATGGTACTATTCGGTCACAAACGGCCTTCTCGGGCATACGACGCGATTCCGATGTAGCATGTGACCGATTCAACCAACAACTGCAATAGCGATGTTGCTTCTCTCAAACGTCATACCCTCCTTTCTGTCACATGGAATCAAACTCCTTACCACCGATCACTCACGCGAATACAGTCTGTCCATATTGCGGTGAAACGCAGGATCCTCCACCTCAACGAAGGAAGAAATGCAATGACTGCGGGCAGGTCATCCACACTTGGACTGATCGCGAAGCTCGGAAGAAGTACCTGCTGACTGAACAGCAAGCCAAAGCGCAAGAACACAGCCGAAGAGATGCCCGGTGGAAGGAACTGAACGAACAGGTCAGAGTCGCATCCCAGGCTGGAGACTTGCAGGCACTCAGGATCGCATATTACCAACAGGCCGAGATTCTTTTTGTTGAGGGCAGGAACCATCTTGAAACGCGGCGACTATCAGCGAGAGTCGAACTCCAACACATTCAAAGTATTGGCATAGAGAGGGTCCGCGTCAGAACGGCAGATGATGAACGGGTGTGCTCGTACTGTAGGTCATTGGAAGGGAAGGACATTAGCATTGAGGATGCCCTGGAGCAAATGCCCATTCCAGGCCCAAACTGCGACGACAACAAAGAGGAGAACCCTTACGGTGGTCGATGTCGATGCAGCTATGAGGCGATATTTGACCATTCAGACCAAGACGCCCCACGTGAGGCTTCAGCCACTCCGCGCAAGGCCACAGGCTGCGGCGCGACTCTTGCATTAGTGGTTATCGTACTGGTAACCGCGATCTCCGTCGCATTAGCCTGGTAGCCGGTACACTCGTCAACAAAGCTCGAAGCTCCTTCCATGTGCATATTGTTGACTTGCGGGGCAGCCTCACCTGAGACCGTGTAGGATGTGGAGCGTAGCGCCTTTACAGAAAACACCCCACAGGAGGCCGACCATGACTGAACTTCACGATCTGAGCGTTGCCGAGGCGGCGAGGGCTATCAGGGAGCGTGAGGTGTCGGCTGAGGAGCTGATGTCGGCGCTGCTGGCTGTGTGCAGCGAGCTTGAGCGGCATCTCAATGTCTGGGTGACGCTGGACGAGGACGCTGCCCTCGACGCTGCCCGACTGCGCGACAGGGAGCTTGCTTCCGAGGGACCTCGCGGGCCGCTTCACGGCGTGCCGGTGGCGGTGAAGGACATCTACTATACGCAGGGCGTGCTGACGACCGCCTGCTCGAAGATCCTGGCCGACTTCGTGCCGGACTTCGACGCCACCGCCGTCGCAAAGCTGCGGCAGGCGGGCGCGGTCATCATGGGCAAGACGGTCACGACCGAGTTCGCGTGCGGCGATCCGCCTCCGACTCGCAACCCATGGAACCACGCGCACACTCCAGGCGGGTCGAGCTCGGGCTCGGCGGTCGGCGTCATCGCGAAGATGTTCCCGGCGTCGCTCGGCTCGCAGACCGGCGGCTCGGTGCTGCGTCCGGCGGCGTACAACGGCGTGGTCGGCCTCAAGCCCACGTTCGGCAGGATCAGCAGGTACGGCGTGGTGCCGGTGTCGGCGTCGCTGGACACTATGGGCCACTACGCACGCAGCGTCGAGGACACGGCGATGCTTCTCGATGCCATGTCTGGATATGATTCAAACGACCCCGGCTCTGTGGACGCGCAGGTCCCAAGATTCCATGCGGCGTCGCTGGTGCCGCAGTCCGCTCCTCGAATCGGGCTGCTTCGCACCCACTTCTGGGAGAAGGCCACGCAGGAGACGCAGGATCACGCGGATGCGATGGCCCGTCTGTTCGCGGAGGCCGGCGCGGTCGTGGAGGACATCGAGCTACCCTCGGACCTCTTCGACGAGATGCTGTGGGCGCACCGGATACTCATGTCGACCGAGGGCGCAGACTTTCACCGGGAGTGGTTCGTGGACCGGGCGGACGACTACTCGCCAAAGGTGCGCGTGATGATCGAGGACGGGCTGCAGGTGAGCGCGGTGGACTACCTGAAGGCGAAGGACGTGCAGGCGGCGTTCACCCGCGACGTGACCGAGGCGATGCGGTCGTTCGACGTTGTGATGACTCCATCCACGCCGTCGGGTGCGCCGCGCGACCTCAGCACGACGGGCGACCCGATGTTCCAGTCGCCGTTCACGTTCGGCGGCTTCCCGACGATCACGCTGCCGTCAGGGTTCGACTCGAACGCGATGCCGCTGGGGGTGCAGCTCGGCGCGCGCCACTGGGAGGAGACGAAACTGCTGTCAGTCGCGGCGTGGGCGGAGGGAATTCTGGATTAGGAATAGTGAATGGTGAATTAAGCGCCGCAGCGCTCTTCTGAATTCCTAATTCAATATTCTCAATTTGGCGGGAACTAGTCGGCGGCCAGGGCTGTGTTCCTTGTGCGGGCGGCCTTGTAGGCGGCGGCCATCTTCATGCTCTGGCGGATGATGTCCCGCTCTTCGTCGGTGAACTCCGACCAGTCGTGCTGACGGAAGAACATCCGGATGTCGGGGTCCTCGACCTCGAAGACCTCTTCCTTGCCTTCGATAAGCCACTGCACGGAGCGGCCAAGCATCGCGGCGGCCCTGGGTATCTCTCCGGCTGAGAGGCCGATCTGTCCGGCCTCGACCTTCCACGCCCAGTGGCGGCCAGTGCGGCCCATCATGAGAGCGAAGTCTTCCTGGCTCACATCGATGGCGATCCTCGCCTCTTTGATGCGGGCGCCTATCTCAGTCAGTCGACCCGGAAGGTCGTACTGTTGCGTCATGCGGTCAGCCCCTGTTGTCGTATTCATTACAGAATGATAGCTGACGGGTGAAGGCGGGTGGAAGGATTGGGGCAATCCCGTCGTTCCGGCGAGGGCCGGAACCCAGGGGGGCTGGGGGGTCCTTCGACAAGCTCAGGACGAACGAACTGGCGGTTGACCTGCCACTGTAAAGCCCTTAGGGAGAGGGGGTCTGTTGGCTGGTGTCTGTGTTTGTGCGCACACCCTTACCTACTCCTGTAAGCCCTTATGGAGAGGGGGTCATTGTCAGCACGCCGGTGTTGTGGTCGCAGTGGGTCTCTTCTATGAAGAAGGTGCGGTATGCGTCGAAGACGAGGCGGTCGAGGTCGTGGGTGCTTGGGGTGAAGTCGGGGATGCGGATGACGTCCCCGGCGCGCACTCGGCACAGCGGCCACTCGATGCCGTCGGCGTCCCAGACGCGGTTTACGGACAGTCCCTCGGTGGGAGGCCTTACGGAGAGTCGGGAGCGCTGGTTGAGCTCGGTGTCGCGACGCTGGACGGCGGTCGCGCCGGTGGACTCTCCGATGTTGGCGACGTGCCGCTCGCGCCGGATGTGCCTTGCGATGCTCCGGCTGTCGACGGCGTGAGGCGTGCGCGTGATCTCGCCATCGCGCTCGTAGGTGACGGTCACGGCGTTGGCGACGTCGCTCCAGTCCACGCCCAGCGGCCCTGCGGCTGTAGAGGCGGGTCTGAAACCCGCCCCTACGACAACTCCGCCTCCCGCCGCGGCGGGTCGCATGTAGCTGTGCCAGACGACCCTGGAGGGGGATCTCGGCTGATAGCGCAGCTTGCGGTCCTCCCACACGGCGATGTCCATCCCGTCCCCTGTGCCGGAGCCGAAGGAGGCTACCCCGCGTCTGCGGTCGGTGAGGATGCGCCAGATCGTCCAGTCGTCGTTGTACTCGTGGACGATGGTCGGCCCCGCGGCGACGTGCTCGGTGGATGTCGATAGCTGGCGAGCCTGCGGGTGGATGTCTCCAAGCAGGTCGGCGACGATCGAGCCGCCTGTGTCGGAGCCACTGACGTAGCTGCGGTTGCGGACGGAGTCGGTCAGGTTCGACCAGTATCCGCGCGCGGTGAGCGACGCCTGCCACCTGTCGGCCAGCGCGACGGCCTCGACTCTCCCCTCCCAGGTGGTGCGCCCAGATGGCTCATCCAGCGTGAGGTGGCCGAGCAGACGGTGCTGACGCCACTCGCGGAACTCACTCTCGGTCGCGGCGAGGGTCAGGTGCAACTCGTGGAATCCGCCAGGCAGACGGGTGCCGTGTTCGAGCGAGCGGATGGCGGAGGGGTCTATGATGGCGACGAGGTTGGGCGGTTCGCGAACCGCCCCTACGCTGGTGTAGAGCTTCAGGTGCTGGGGGATGGTTCTGGGCATAGTAATACCCTCCTTTTTCGGGATTCAGTTGTAGGGGCAGGTTTGAAACCTGCCCCTACCAATACGCGGGAACGACGCAATACATGGGAACGACTGGCTACACCCCTGACACCAGCGGTGTGTAGCTTGCGTTTACAGAAAACCTGACCGCGGTTGGGTCGCTGGGCTCGTCGCGGACTACGTAGATGCGGGTGTCCTCGGTGCCGAGGCTGAACGGGCCTCCGGTGAAGTCGGCGTACCTCTGGACGACATCAGCGGTGTCGAGCAGGTACACACCCGGGGTGTCGCTGAGGCTGTCGATCAGCACGCGGTGGGTGGAGTCGACGCCGTCCACGATCACTGCGCCCTCGTCGATGGGCAGGAGCATCACGTAATCGACGTCCCAGTTCACCGAGTAGTACCTGTTGTTCACGCTGTCGGTGAACGGTCCGGGAGGCGTGAAGATGCCGTGTATCCGGAGGCTAAGGTCGGGGCTCAGATAGTCCTCTGGCATCGCCATCGGCGGTACGGCCAGCTCGCCGAGGTCGACTGTCTGGAAGCTGTCGAGCTCCTGGAGGTACACGCGGTCGTCTGCCGAAGGCTCCCTCACCCGCCCACCAAACGTCCAGCCGAGCCCGAACGCCATGGCCGTCTCAGTGTCGTAGTGCTCAGCCACGAACGGGCCGGAGTACGGATTGCCGCCGACCCTGACGCGGGCGAGCACCCGGAACAGGCCATGTGGCACGGACGCGCCGGGGATGACGATCTCGACGAGTCCGGCTGGTGTGTCGTCCGACACGACCTCGTGCGCGCTCGCGCGGGTGGACCACATCATTCGGGCGATGTTTCCGCCGGAGCCGCTGGCGTCGGGATCGGCGACGTTCGCGCCAGCCCACGTCGGGTTGCCCCCGACGAACGGCGGCTGGCCTGACGATGTCGTCCCGGACTCGCCCTGGTAGAACAGCGCGTCCGTCCTTCGCGACCCTGAGCGACGAGCAATCCACATCCTGGCTGGGCCGCTCCAGCCTCCGGGGTCGGAGATCTTGAGCCTGAGCTTCGCGCCGTGCGTGCCGCCGACGTTTGTGAGGTCGAGGTAGTTGGTGGCGACCGTGTGCTGCTCGTTGTGTATCGTCGTCTCCGGTACGGCGACCTGTGGCAGCCTACCGAACGGCTCGACCAGCAGTCTGAGCCTCGCGCCGGGGACCGCGTGGGCGGTCGAGAGCGTCGGCTCCTGCAACAGACCCGGAGGCAGCTCGAGGTCGCCCCTGAGCACGCGGTACCCGGCTGTGGGGCCGTCCTTCGACAGGCTCAGGACGAGCGAGACGGGCGTGCCCTGCGCGATCGACTGTCGGCTCTCGGACACCGAGCACATCGACTCCAGGTCTCGGATCGCGCGCCGCAGCGAGGGGAGGTCGTCCGCCCTCAGGTTGAGGTCGGTCTCCATGACGCGCGGAGAGTAGTGAACGCCCCGCAGCGTCTGTCCAGCGAGCACCGGCACCGCATCAGGCAGCGCAATCCGCACCGGCTGGCTCGCACGGTAAGGCGGGCCGAGCAGGTCAAGGGTGGTGGCGCCGTCGGTGAGTTCTAGGGTTGCGGGCATGTTTCTCTTTCTCCTGGAGGAATTGTGAATTTGGAATGTCGAATGGTGAATGACCACCGTTGAATTCTTAATTCACTATTCCAAATTCCCTACGTATGGACGCCCCTCACGATGCTGCCCTCCACCCTCAGCGTGGCGGTGTAGCCGACGCGGTCTCCGGCGGTGGGCGATACGTCGTACCGCTCGATCCAGCACAGGCCTGAGTACCTGACGCTGCCGGTGGATGTGCCGGCGGGCGCGTAGCTGAACTCGACGGGCGACGGGTGGTCTTCTGTAAAGAGTGCGCCGAGCACGGCGTCTGTGACATCGTCGAAGATGCCTGTGAGCGTGACTGCTTTGGATGCTGGTCTGAAGTCCGCTCCTGGGATGTACGCGGGCGCATCGTCGGTGAGCGATGTGACGTCGATCAGCGACCGCGAGCCGGGTATGCCATCGATGTCGGTGATCGACGCAGACAGGTCGTGGCTTGTGCCTGCGGCGTCGTCGATGTGGAATCTTGAGATGCTGCTGTCGAAGAAGGTCATTTTTTCTTCCTATTTCACCCTCTCCCCAGCCCTCTCCCATCAAGGGAGAGGGGGTTTGTTGGGTGGTGTTCGTGCTTGCCCGCGCACCCCTACTTTTCCTTGCCAGTCCCATCGCGGTAGGGGCAGGTTTCAAACCTGCCCCTACGTCAAGGGCGAAGGGGTCATCTATCCCGCCATGAACCTGAGGTGGATGTCGGCGGCGGCGTGGGGGTGAGTGCCGACTCTTCTCACTCCTATGTTTTCTATTCTGTCGGGGACGATGTAGTGGACGGCGCCTGCCAGCGTCGGGTCTGTACTGATGGCGGTGTGGACCAACTCGATCAGGGGGTCGAGGTCGGCGAGACTCTCCGGCAGGTTGGGTCCGCCTGTGATTAGCGTGATTCTGATCTCGCCCGCCAGTTTGGAACCTGCCAGCGTAGGGCCGACCCTTACATGCGCGAACGCGACGACGGCCAGCGGGAAGTCGTTCCAGGTGTCCGGTGTGTGGTCGAGGACGCGGAGGCCGGGGACGTCCGCAATCACGCGACTAAGTGCTTGTCTTACGCTGGTGATGTGGTCGGTCATGTTTCACCCTCACCCCCGTATCAAGTACGGGGCAGGCTCCAGCCCTCTCCCATCAAGGGAGAGGGGGTTGGTAGCTGATCTCATATCGCCAGCCTCCGGTATGGGGCCAGCAGTCCTCTGACGTCTGAGCCGATTCCGCACACTGGGTCGGACGGGCTGGCGCACCTCCGCCACAGCCTCGTCGACTGCAGCAGAGTCGCCTCCACGACCGGCGCGGGATACTCGAAGACTGAGATGCCGTCGCCGGGGTCGTGACTTTCGGCTTCGGTGCCGTTGACGCCGCGCATCACGCTGAGCGTCCGGGCGCTGATGCCGCGCACGTAGAGCTGCTCCTCGCCGATCAGCAGCGTGTGGCCGACCTGTATGTTCGCCAGGACGCCGACAACGACCTCGGCGCGATGTTCGTCCACCGCGCTCGACACCGTCGCCGCGACGCGCCTGAGCCTGCGCCAGAATCCCCACTCTCCGGCGATCCGCACCGTGCGTGAGCCGTACGCGAACCTCCGGCCATTCACAGCGTCCACGCTCCAGTAGGGACGGGAGGCGTCGTGGCCGCCGGTGGGATCGGCGTTCGCGGGGTGCAGCACGTACTCGGAGTCTCCCCAGACGGTCTCGAAGACGCCGTCGCGGTCGTCGTCCGTAGCGAGACCGCTGGGGTCGATCGAGACCAGGTCCGGCGGCCGCAGCGTGTAGGAGCCGTCGCCGTCGAACAGCCGAGTCGCGCGCAGCACGTAGAAGTGCCTGCGGCAGTAGCCGTCTATCGACCGGGAGACGCCCTCGATGAGCGACAGCAGGCGTGCGTCGTGGTCGGCGTCGCGTATATCGAGCGCGCCCGCGCTCTTGAGTGTTTCGAGTGTGATGTATGAGTTCATAGTGTGTTCCCTGGTGTACTTCCATTGTCCCTTCTCCCCTGGCAGGAGAAGGTTAGAGCCTGCCCCGGACTTGATCCGGGGATGAGGGGGAAATTCACCCTCACCCCAGCCCTCTCCCGTCAAGGGAGAGGGGGTCTGTCCTTCGACAAGTTCAGGACGAACGAATGGCGGGGTAGGGGCAGGTTTGAAACCTGCCCCTACGCTACGCCGCTGATGTTGTATTGGAGGGCGGTGTGGGTGGCGGTGGAGCGGCTGCCGGTGCGCTCGGTGAGCGCGTGGCGGAAGCTGACCGTCACCACCGTCTGCCGCTTGCTCGGGTCGCGGGTGGCGTCCAGGGTGAGGTTCCTGCGGAAGCCCTGCGCCCACTGGTTTCGATTGAACAACAGCAGCCGACCGGTGTCGGTGTTGTTGCCGTCGGAACTCACCTTGCCGTCGGTGTCGGCGAGGCGCATCTGCTCGGAGACGATCACCGGGATCCCCTCGATAGAGCCCAGCATCCCGGTCAGCACCGTGGCGTTCGGGCCGAGCTTGTCCATCGTGCGGAACGTCGTGATCGACTGCGCGCGGATGAACGTGTTGACGTCCATCACCCACGCCAGCTCGGACGGGCGTACGCCGTAGCGACCCATCTTCGCCCTGATCTCGTTGAACATGTCGTCGGAGACGGCGTCGGCGTGGTCGTTGGACATCGCCGTGTTGTCGATCAGCGGCAGGTGGATCAGGCCGTCGTAGCCGATGAGCCAGTGGGCCTTGCCCGCGGCCGTCTTGGTGAGGGCGGCGTCATCGGCGTTGATGCTGTTGGCCGCGGTCGTGTCGGCGTTCAGGATGATGTCGTCGATCACCTCTGCGGTGTTGCGGACCAGCGAGTTCCTGATCTCGCCGAGCAGAGACGGCAGAGCGTTGTCCTCGTCGAGCGAGAAGCTGAACGGCACCTGCGCGACCAGCTCGTGCGCTGTGAGAGTGACCTTCGAGGTCCCGAGCGCGGTCTCGGTGGTGGCGGTGTTCTCCGCACCGGGGTAGAAGTTGACGTCGCCGAGCTGTGTCGGGATGTCGAACGGGTTGCCCGGCATGGTGAAGTTCGGAATCAGGCCCATGACGAGCGCCTGGAGGTTGACGTCCATCCAAAGCTCGGCGCGCTCGAGGGTCGGCACGAGCTCGTCGCCCGCTCCGGCGGTGGTGGAGTCCATCGCGGCGCGCATGGCGACCTCGCGCATGTGTCCCAACACCGGCTGGATGACCTGCCTGTACTGCATCTCTGGGTCGCGGACGTGCGACCCAGAGATGGGTGCGGCGACGTACGCGCTGCGCAGCCTGCGCTCGATGCTCTGGAAGTGGCGGTCGACGATGTCCGGCGTGAGGTCGGTGACCATCGACCGGGTGGCCTCGCCAAGCTGCGCGACCCACGAGCGCGCGTGAGGCGCGTCCGGGTCGTCGCGGTGCGAGTACGCGAGAGAGCGCATCACGCCGATGTCCAGCGGGCTGCATCCGGCGAACCGGCCTGCCGTCACCCTGATGCCGCGCTCCGAGTCGTCGACCCGCGCGATCTCCGACCGGCGCCTGGCGCGACGCTGCTCCTGCATGGCAGCGACGTCGGCGCGGAGGCGGTCGTTCTCCTCCCTGAGCGCAGTGAAGTCGCCCGTCAGCGCGTCGGTGCGCTCGCGAACGAACTCCCCAATCTCGCTGATCGTCCGGTTCATGTCCTGTATCTCTTCAATGGTGGTTGGCATTTTTCTTCTCCTGGTTGTGTGCTTGTGGCAGAAGGTAATCCCCTTCCACCGTCATTCCCGCGAAAGCGGGAATCTAGGAGGGGTGGGGTGGTACGCGATAGACTGGATCACCTCCTTCTCACCCTCACCCAACCCTCTCCCTGAGGGAGAGGGGCTATCAGTCGGCACTCATCGCTATCGGTTTGCGTCCGCGTATTCCCTCTGAGCAGGGGGATCCCGGCAGAAATCTGGGTGTGCGGAGCCGGGGCGCACCGTTCGGCTGAGGGTCTCGAGGAGGCTGCGAGTCTCGGTGAGGTCGAGATCGGTCTCAGGGGCCGGGGTAGGGGCAGGCCTGAAACCTGCCCCTACCGCGATGTCACCTGTGTCGTCACACCTCCTCGGACTGCCACTCGTGTGCCCCGCCTCTGCGGGCCCTGGCTCGATCAGCGCCTTCATGACTCGGGTGTACGCGCTGCGGAGGGCATCCGGGTCGGCGGGGACTGCCACGATGGACCACTCGATCAGCTCGGATTTAACGATGCGCAGACCCCTGCCGCGCTCGCTGGGACGAGCCTCGATGGCCTTCCAGCCGATGGAGGCTGCGCGCAGGAAGCCGCGGTTCCAGGCGTTGCGGACGCGGTCGGCGAACGGGTCGCCGGACAGGAACTCGAAGTCGGCCCTGATGCGTCCGTCGTGTGTGCGTCCCAGGCTCACGGTGCGGCCGATGGGCAGCCCACTCGACTCCGTCCTGCCGTTGTAGTCGTGCGCAAACAGCACGACGGGGTTCTTGCGGTAGTTCGAGAAGTCCATGCCGTCGATGTCGACGCTGACGCCGTCCCTCGACAGCTCGTTGGCAAAGATGGTGACCGAGTAGACGTCGCCGGCCTCCTCGTGGTTGGTGAGCGCAACGGGTGTGTGGGTAATGGCGGTCATGTGTATCTCCTGTGATTCGGATCCCCATGAGCCTGAAACGAAAAACGGCCCTCCCGAAACACCTCGATTGGCATTTCGATGAGGGCCGTTTACAGACCTGTTGGGGACGGTCCAGCCGTCTGGTATTCAGTTGTTATTCTGTAAATGGTCGGTCTAGTGTCGACCGACCGTGAGGGGATTATTGCATGAGAACATTTGTCCTGTCAAGGACAAACGCCACTACTCTGTTACGCTTATCCTGGAGGCGGTTGGAGTGTCGACGATGGACGTGGAAGTCTCGATTAGCTGACAGGACGTGCCCCACATCATGCGCAAGGTCGAATCCGAACTACAAGAGGCGCGTAAGAGCGCTCGACAGGGTACCGAGGAGGCCGATGCCGGTCAGGTCGTGCCTGCAACTGATGTGTTCAACGAGTTGAGGGACCGCAACGCGGCAGCAGCGAAGCGGTCTATTTGAGTCGCTGCGTCTGATCAGTTATACCGTCAGACGAAGAGTCTATTCAGCCAGTTGGAGAAACGGGTGCATAGATCGCCGTCGATGTCTAAGTCAAGTGCTCGGATGGCCAAACCCATCTGGCACGGGTCTTCCCTCGAAGCCAGCCATGCGTAAATCTTGGCGCGAAGGGTTTTCCTGTGAGTGAACTTCCGGTCCCTTACTGGGATGCCGTCAATATAGTCCTGTGAAAGAGGCCATACAGGATCGCCGCCCGGTATCATCTGGGCGACGAAGTCCTCAAGCTCTCCTGGAGATTGGTTATCAGGCATCAGCCAGACACCGATACGCGGCATACCATCGACATCGTCAATGATAGTGCCATCTGGATGTGGACTTGATGGTGCTGTAATTCTCAGAGTTTGAAGCCGGTCTGAAACGGAACGCCACTGCGCATCAGGATCGGTATCTGCGTCCACCACTATTCCGAGTGCTTGGCGACCCGAGACAAGGGCTTCGACCCTGATAGCTTCAATAACATTTTCGACGCCTTCCCGGTCCGAAATCTCGAAAGCCGGAAACTGGCCATGATTCCGCCTCCACAGTTGGCGCGCAACATGCTTGTCATTAGATCCTTCGACCAAAAGCATCTGTGTCGACGGCTCTGAAACAGGACGACTCAAAGACTAGCGAACCTCGATGCCGTGCTTGGCTGCGACTCTGAGGTCGTCCTCCGTGTACTCCACAGCCTTGATACGGTCGTCGTAGCGATCGAGGCGGACTAGAGCTCCGTCGACTTCCTCGACCTCAGTTGCAGCCAAAGCGAAACCGGCCACGCAGTCCCAGCTATGGGTTGTCGCTAGGACCTGGACATTGTTCTGGTGAGCGGCTTTGAGGATCATCGTCCAGAAGTCACGCTGTATCGAGTAATGGATGCCGTTTTCGGCTTCGTCGATAAGCAGGAAGCCGTCTTTGCTGTTCGCCAAGGCCAGTGCGATACCAAACAGGCGCACCGCGCCGTCACCAAGGCTCTTGAGAGGGACGGGGCGAGGTTCGTCCCGTAGTTTTGCAACCGGCCTTCGTCCCGCACCTCGGCGAGTTCCAGAGTCATCACCAATCATGGCGACCCGTTCGACCTTATCCGAATTGATGAGGTTGAGCGAGTCAACCGCCTTCGACTCTTCCTCAGTTAGAGCCACTTTGTCCCAGAAACCAGCCAATTGGCGGCTACTTGGAATCTCTGGCCCAAGTGATTCGCACTGCTTCGCTGATTTCCGAAAAGCAGTGTCGAACGTATCGAACTCCAACATCCGTTGATGACTCTCAGTGAGGACTGTGGGGAACTGTAAGGTAGATCCCCTGAACTCAACTGCAATTGTCAGGACATCACCAAGGATTTGCGGGTCACTCGTTTGGGCATCCTTCTGAGTGGACACTACCTTGGTCTGTATTTGAAGTCTATCACCTGATATCGGACCAACAGAGATCAGTGAGTCCGAAGTAAATGCCCTACCAAAGAACAGTGCCTCCCAGTTAGGTGACGGGAGTTCACGCCCCGATTCCTCGTTGAACGTCTGTACTGTCTCCTCGCGATCCCATAGCGTGTCGGCGATAGCCCCATATCGGCCCGGCTCCGCGTATGCTCTGACAGCTTCTAGGACAGTTGTCTTGCCAGCCCCGTTCTTTCCAGCCAGCAGCGTCACCCGCCCGAGACGTGTAATCGTGAGTTCCTTAATTCCCCGGAACCCTTCGATTCGCAGGTCAGGAAGATGTAGGTCGGTGTCGACTGGAGTTGCTGTGGACATGGGTCTATCGACTTGGTGTTTCGTCTGAGCCATCGTGTTTAGCGTAGGGGATGGGATGGGTGTTTGCAATCAAAAAGATCCGGCATCCGGCAGGATGTATTTGAAGCGAATACGGGCTGTATACTGGTGGTGCCATGCTGTCGCTGGCGACTAGACCTAGGAAAGGAGGTTCTCCGATGTTGACGCGGCTCCGGCTAGAGAACTTCAAATCCTGGGAGGACACTGGGGACATTGGACTCAAACCCATCACGGGATTCTTCGGTCCCAACAGCTCAGGCAAAACGAGTTTGTTTGAGTCCCTATTACTCATGAAACAGACGGCTGATTCATCTGATATCGGGGTCGTCTTCCACTTTGGTAATGAGAAGACACTGGTTGACTTGGGCAACTTTGAAAGTGCGGTGCATAAGCACGACACGGGGCGAACTCTTAAGTTTTCAGTTGAGTGGGATGCGAAACGCGAGTTTGAAGTACCAGATAGGTTCGGAAACGGGACCGTATATGAGGGTGACACAATTGGTTTCGAGGTTGAGCTTCGGCAGAGAAGCAATGTAGCTGGAACGCCGCTCGTATTGGAAGAGATGGCCTATCGGATTGGAGATGGTCGGCGTCTTGGAATGAAACCCCTAGCCAAGGAAACGATGTATCAGCTATTCGCTGACCAGTCAGGTGAGAGTAACTTCTTTCGAAGTTATGCAGCAGGCCATATGCTGCGTCCAGCAAAGTTTCATAGGTTCCCAGACTGGGCGTACGTGGATTCAAGTGAGCACGACCTTTTCTTCCAACTCTACTCCGGGCTGGAATTGCTACTCAGCAATCTGTGCTACCTCGGACCTCTCCGGTCTCATCCGAAGAGGATTTATGCCTGGTCAGGAGCGGACTCACTTGATATGGGTCCGACGGGCGACTTCACAATTGACGCCATACTGTCGCATCAACAACGGAATGAAGAGGATTCGAGGATAAACATACCCTCTTTTGGCATTGGCAAATACATCGCTGGGTGGCTGAAGAATCTCGGCTTGGTTCATGACTTTCGCATCGAAGCAGTAACCGAGGGCAGGCGGATTTTTGAAGTTAAGGTACGGAAGACTCCCAACTCACCCGAAGTTCTCCTAACCGATGTCGGCTTCGGGGTTTCCCAGATTCTTCCAGTGCTTACGCTCTGTTTCTACGCCCCGAGAGGCTCCACGATAATTCTTGAGCAGCCGGATATGCACCTGCACCCATCTGTCCAGGCCGGCCTTGCCGATGTCTTCATCGACGCTTGGAAGAAACGAAAAGTTCAGATTCTCTTTGAGAGCCACAGCGAGCACCTGCTCCGCAGGTTTCAACGCAGAATTGCTGAGGAGGACGTCTCTGAAGACGAAGTTGGGCTGTTCTTCTGCTCAATAGACGATAGGGGTACCTCCAACCTCAGCCATCTCGAAATTGACGAGTTCGGGAACATCGCCAACTGGCCCAAGGACTTCTTTGGCGATCAGTTCGGCGAGATAGCCGCCATGAGCGAGGCTGCACTAAAGAGGCAGGTGGCCTCCGAGTGACCTCTTCAAAGACGGAGGTGGTCATTGACACCAATGTCGCCGTCGTCGCAAGTGGCAAGACACAGCAGGCAGGTCCAAGTTGCAGACTCAACTGCATCGATAGGCTGCGGCAAGTCCAGGACGAGGGTCGCATACTCTTGGACAATGGGTACCTAATCCTCAGAGAATATCAGAACCTTCTCAACTTCTCTGGTCAGCCTGGACCTGGTGACGCTTTCTTCAAGTGGGTGTTCGATAATCAATCTAGCCCTGACCATTGCAGAAAAGTTGCTGTGAACATTCACGCGGACCGCGGGTTTCAGGAGTTTCCCGACGACCTGAGCCTCAGCGGGTTCGACCAAGACGATCGCAAATTCGTCGCGGTAACGCTGGCAAGTGGAACAGCCCCTGCGATACTCAACGCCTCAGATAGTGATTGGTGGGATTACCGCCAAGAATTGAGCAGGCACGGCATCCAGGTAGATTTCCTCTGTCCAGAGCTCATGACAACCTAAACGAAGTAGCGATGCCCTCGACCCGCCGCACTGAAGCAGGGGATCGAGGGCGTAATTGGGCCTGTTAAGTCTCTACCCCTACTCCACCATCCCCGTGTACTCTCGCTTTACCAAATCCCAGTCGATTTGGTAGCCGAGGCCGGGTTCGTTGGGGGCGTGGACTACGCCGCCGGTCATGTCGATGTCCTCGACCAGACCGTACATGTTGGCGCCGGTGCAGGGGAAGAACTCGAAGAACTCGCAGTTGGGTACGGCCATCGTGATGTGCAGGTTCGCGACGTTGTTCAGCGAGTTGCCTCCGTGGTGGATCTCGCACTTCATGTTGAAGCCCTCTGCCAGGTGGCACAGGCGCACCATCGGCGTGATGCCGCCGGTGACCGCCACGTCGCCGCGCAGGATGTCGGTCGCGTACTGCGTGATCCACGAGGTCATGCCGTAGTAGCGGCCGGGCGCGTACTCGGTGGACATGATCGGGATGTCTAGCTTCTGGTGCAGCTTGACGTAGTTGTAGATGTCCTCCTCGACGAGCGGGTCCTCGTACCAGTAGAAGCTGAGGTCCTCGATCGCGCGGCCGACTCGCATGGCGTCCTCGTACTGGTACGCCCACATCGAGTCGAGCATCAGCTTCATGTCGTCGCCGACGGCCTCACGGACAGCCTTGCAGATCTCGATGTCGAACTTGGGGTTACCGTGCGGGTGGATCTTGTGGGCAGTCCAGCCCATGTCCTGGAACTTGACGGCCTCCTCGGCGTACTCCTCGGAGGTCTCCCAGAAGGCAGTGGACGAGTAGACGGGGACTGACTCCTTGCAGGTGCCGAGCAGCCTGTGGATGGGCTGGCCGGCGATCTTGCCGTTGATGTCCCACAGGCAGATGTCTATCGCGCCTATGGCGTTGGTGGAGACCGAGCGGTTCATCTTCCACATATCCCACCAGATCGCGCCGATGTCCTGCGGGTTGCGGCCCATGACCAGCGGCTTGAGGAACTCGATCAGGCCGAGCGAGTAGTGGTCGGCGCCCATGCGGGACGAGCCGAGGAATGCGTTGCCGCTGACGCCCTCGTCGGTCTCAACGGTGACGATCCCGAGCTGACGGGTCTGCCCGAAGCTCGTGCCGACGCCGGTTTTCCACTGCTGGGAATGCCAGTTGAACATCTCTACCTTGACGTTTGTGATCTTCATCGATGCGCTCCTTGTTGTTGTTGCGGACAGAATTCGTGCCCAAGGTTATCGCATATGGGGGCAGCGAGGTAATAGATGTCGTGTCGGTGACATCGGGGGCCATCGTCATCGCGCCGCGACTCGGAAAGTGCACAGACTGAAGGGGTTTTGCACGACAGGGCGGATTGTGTCACTGATCCGCGTGCAAGAAGTGTGCTTATGGCATAGGATTTTCTCATCTTAATTGAGGCTCGAATTTAGGTGAGGAGATTCTGAGTTTGTGTAAGGCCCTCTGTCGTGGGTTGGCAGTCGCCGTTTCGGTGGCGGCTTTCCTGTTCCTGTTCACCGCATGTGCGGAGGAGGTTGCGGCTCCTCCCCCGGCTCCGCCCTCGCCGACTCCCGTGCTGAGCGATCTGCTTACCAGTGCGGGCGACAAGGTGGCCGCCCTGTCGTCAGCAAAGGTCCGCATGGTCGACGAGACCGAGTCGGGCGCCCCGTTCTTCACGATGACTCTCAAGAGCATGGAGGCGGAGATCAAGGCCCCAGACAGGTTCAGAATGATCGTGAACGCTGAGTCGAATGCATTTGGGTTCTCCGAGCTCGAGATGCTGGCAGTCGGTGATGAGGCTGTAATGAAGTTCGCGAAGGACGCT
This sequence comes from Dehalococcoidia bacterium, assembly GCA_965232905.1. GTDB lineage: Bacteria > Chloroflexota > Dehalococcoidia > Lucifugimonadales > UBA1123 > VXRN01. The sequence goes on along the minus strand of OZ247432.1, from coordinate 2,636,335 downwards.
CCATGGGTCCCGCTGCCCCTCGACCTGGTGCCCTTCAACTTCGCTGGACTGGGCCCCACCCTGCGGGACGTGCTATTTGTGATCAGGGACGGAGACGGACGCATCACAGGCAAGGAATCCGTAACGGGGTCCATGACCTCTCGAGTGCATGGGACCATTCTCTCAGAGCAGCTTTCAGACCTCATCACATCCGTGGACGCGGGTCATGAGGTGGAGTTGACCTTCTGGATTGACGATACCACTCACATCTTGCGACAGATGAGGATAACGGGGCAGCTATTCGATGACGACGGCGCGGAGACCACCAGGCTCCTGACCATCCTCGGCATGGATGTCCCGGTTGAAATCGAGCTTCCGGAGATAGTGTCCGGTCAGTGAAAGACCTCCGACAACGCCTCACCTCATGGGGCTCTTCCCAGTCGGTCGTGCTGGGCATCATCTGCCTGAGTGTATTCTCGACCGCCCTCGATCAGACCGTGGTGGTCGCCGCCCTGCCGAGGGTGATGGTGGACCTGGAGATCCCCCTCACGAACCTGGACAGGGCGTCCTGGATCATTACTGCGTTTCTGATCAGCTACACCGTGTCCATGCCTCTGGCCGGACGCCTGTCCGACGTCTATGGCCGCGTCAGGGTGTTCCAGGCGGCGCTGGTCGTGTTCGCCATCGGGTCGGCGCTGGTGGCGATCTCCCCGAACTTCTACTGGGTCGTGCCGGCCAGGGTGTTCCAGGCGCTGGGCAGTGGGGCCACGGTGCCCATAGGCCTGGCGATGGCGGTGGCCGCCGTGTCGCCGGAGAAGCGCGGAGTCGCCATAGGACTCGTCGCCGCGTCGGCTGAAGCCGGGTCCGTTATCGGCCCTCTCTACGGGGGAGCCATCATCGAGTGGATCGGCTGGCGGTGGATATTCTGGCTGGACGTGCCCCAGAGCCTCATCCTGATAGCGCTCATGGCCGTTCTACCGAACCGGCCCAACCCTGACGCAAAGATGGACTACCTCGGGGCGGTTACGCTGGGAGTGGCGCTCACCGCTCTCACACTCGCCCTGGCCCAGAGAGGCATCTTCACCGGAGAGTCCGTCTACCCGTACCTGGCGGTGCTAGCGGGAATGTCTCTTGTGGGTGTGCTGATCGTGCTGGAGAGACGCGCGGAGCAGCCTCTACTGGCGTCGTTCCTGTACACCTCGCGGGCGTTCATATCGTCCAACATCACCCAGTTCCTTGTGGGCATCGCCCTGGTAATGGGGCTGGTCTGCGTGCCGCTCATGGCCGCGACCATCATGGAGAAGAGCCCTCTGGTGAGCGCCCTCCACCTCGTGCGTCTCACCGCGGCCATCCCGGTAGGCGCGCTGGCAGGGGGCTACCTGCTTCGCTGGGTCGGCGCGAGACCGGTGTGCATCGCCGGGCTCGTGTTCATGGGAGCGGGACTGCTGATCATGAGCGGCTGGGAGAGGCAGGTGGACGAGCTCACGCTGACCCTGCCCCTGGTGGCAGCCGGACTTGGATTCGGGCTGGTCATCCCGCCCATAGGCGTCAGCGCCCTGAGCGCAGCGCCCAGCGACTACTGGGGGACCGCGGCCTCGCTGGTCACCGCATCACGAATGGTGGGGATGGCGCTCGGACTGGCGGCACTATCGGCCTGGGGCATAGAGCGCTTCTACAGCCTGACAGCGGACTTCGCTCCGAGCGGGTCGTTCCAGGAGACCGAGGCCATCCTGATCGACGCAGGCGTCACCGTCTTCCAGGACCTCTTCAGGATCGCGGGTACCCTGTCCCTACTCGCCATCCTGCCCGCGCTGGTCATGAAACCCGAAGACACCGACGGCTCTACCTGAGGCAGGCTCAAGACCGCTACGCTGCGCGAATCGGGTCGCGTGTCGACAGCTCAGGGTCATCGCCGTAGATGATGTCACACAGCTCAGACCAGGTGTATGAGGCCAGAGGGTCATGAACCTCGGAGCCACCATAGCTGCGGTCTGGTAGGACGTAGCTTTCCGTGTGAGTCTCTCTCGACAGGACCAACCTGAGTCCCTCCTCGACCACAGCCCGAAGCGGTCGATTGGTCTCACGCGCATGTCGCTTGGCCCTGGTCAGCAGCTCATCATGGATGTCGGGAGTAGTCTTCATGTTTCACATATTACCCATATCTACCGGCCTACTTATTCCTCCGGCATTATTCGGCGCATGAACTCGTCGAACATGGGGACTGTGAACGCGGTGTCGCCGTGGCTCGGACTCCAGATCATGCCCTTGCCGATTAGCTGGCTGCGAGTGGGACCGAGTGAGCTCACTGGACGACCGACTATGCTGGCTATGTCTCCAGAGCGGTGTGGCCCGGAGCCAAGGTACGCCATCGCACGCAGGTATGTCTTCTCGGTGGGGGTGAGCCTGTCGAACCTGACCAGGAAGAAGCTCTCGTCCAATGCTGCTTCGGCCTGCTTCGATGCCACTTCGACATTGTCCAAAGTAATGGGGGAGCGGTCGGCGACGTCCCAGACGTGCTTTCCCCACTCCTGGAGGAAGTAGGGGTAACGATGCGTCCTGGAGACGATGGCATCGAGCGCGTCGGATTCGATCTCGACGCCCTCGGACTGTGCAGGCTTCGCGATGGCGAGCCTGGCGTCTTCGTTGGACAGCGCTCCGATCTCGGGGAAGTCGAACAGCCTCTCAGCGTACGACTTCGCGCTGCCGAGCCGTCCCCGTACCTGCGGCAGCCCGGCGCCGACCATGACCACCGGAAGCTGTCGCTGCGACGTCCGGTGAAGCGCGGTGATGAGCGCGCCTAGCTGGTCCTCTTTGATGTACTGGATCTCGTCGACGAACAGCGCGACGCATGTGCCGTCCGCCCTTGCCGCCGCACCGACCACCTCGAACAGGTCCTGCATGTCGGCTTCGAGGTCGCCGTTATCGGCGAGGCCGGGCTCGGGCTCGAAGTCCAGTCCGACCTCGATATCCTGGTACTTGACCTTCAGCGCCCTGGCGAACCCGGCAAGTCCTCTGAGCGCGCGTCTTGCCAGGTCCTTCGCGGCATCGCGATTCGAGAGTCTCAGCAGCGCCAATCGGAGCTGTGGAGCGAGCGCGGACGGCAGGGACCGGTTTTCAGGCGCCTCTATTCTGAGTGGGCAGATGCCCCTGCACTCAGCGTCCGCAAGAATCCTGTCCAGCAGCACAGTTTTGCCGACGCCTCGCAACCCCACCATGATGATGCTCTTGGCGGGACGACCGATTCTGACACGCTCTATGGCGATCCTTGCTATCTCACGCAGCTCGTCCCTCCCCGCCAGTTCAGGCGGCTGAGTGCCGGCACCGGGTGCATACGGGTTGAGAATCGGGTCCATGGACATGATTATAGCAATATTAGTTAAATTATTGCCTTTGCATAATTTGGCTAAACTCGGTACATTCGGCCTCTGTCACTGGGGCATCACGCCCAGGCCCAGCTCGGCGCGGGCCTCGTCTGGGGTCATGATTCCTGCGGAGACGTAGATCTGGATGCGCCTGGCGCGCTCGGACTCGGACTCCCGCAGCGCCTCGATGGTCGACGTGTCGAACTCGGCCACAAGGGAGCCGTCCCCGAACATGGGCAGCAGGTTCTCGGTGAGCTTCTCCTCGAAGAAGCGAAGCTCGGGAACGATGCACGTCTCCCAGAACATACGGCGGGCGGTCTCGATGTTGGAGTAGGTGGCGCGCTCCAGGTCGTGCAGCAGCGGCTTGGGCACGTTGAACACGCGGGCGACATCCTCGACCGTCCAGCGCAGCGCTCCGATGTACTCCATGTCCTTCGGGGAGAAGCCCATCTGTGACGCCTTCATGCCAGCGCTCAGCACGACCGGGCGCAGCCTGTTCAGGGGACCGCTGAAGCGCGACTCCCACTCTTCAATAAGACGTTTGACCTCCTCAGAGTCGGGGTTGGTGTCGGTGTGTATCACCACGCCGGGGGAGCCGTCGTTGGCGAGTCCCGACCTGTTGCTCACCAGCGCGTCGCGTCCCATGTCGAGCGTCAGCCGCACGGCGGCGATCGGTGACAGCCCGGCGTACTCGTCGAGCGGGTTGAAGTACCGCAGCCTCACGATCTCGTCTGTCGTGAGCGCGACCTGCTCGCCCGAGTGCCCGGTGTAGAGGTAGCCTCGGATGTACTCGTTGTCGTCGGGCACGAGCCGGACGCGGTCGGGGCGCAGCGGCCAGAGCTCGACGGGCATTCCGAGGTCGTCGCGCTCGACCGACCAGTACGCGACTCCCCAGAGGTTCAGGTAGGTCTCTGTCGCCCGCCAGAAGTCGCCGCCGGTCCAGTGCGGGTTCACACTGTCCAGGAGCCGCTGTGCGGGGTGCTCAGGGCCGACCCACTCGCGGTGCCTCTCGCCCGCGGCCGTGACCCTCCGGTACACCCTGAGGGGCGGTCTCGCGACCGCATCAGCGCGCAGCCTGACCGCCGAGTACACCGGCGCCGACGTCGCGAAGTACGCAGCGTAGTGGCTCGGAGCCCAGTCGTCCCCGCCGGTCATTCCGGCGAGGGGGGAGTCTGCGGGAGCGCGGCCATTCTGACCCATGTGGATGCGCTGCAGCTTCATGTACATAAACGCTGGCAGCAGCCAGCTAAACCTGTCTATCCATCTGTCTATTACGTTGGTCATGTTGTTGCTCCGTTCTGTGGGGGGTCTTAACTCCGTCAGAAGTGGTCTCGTCACTTCCGCATAGGGGACCCCTGGGTAACGTCGTCACTTCCGCATAGAGGACCCCTGGGAAACATCGTCATTCCCGCGAAAGCGGGAATCCAGGGGCCGGGGGTGTGGATGGTGCCTGCTGGCTTGGAGTCAGGCCGGTTTCACCCTCACCCCAACCCTCTCCCGTCAAGGGAGAGGGGGTAATAGGAAGGCCTTGTTGCGCAGGAGTGACTGATAGCGTGCCATCTCTTGGATTCCCGCTTTCGCGGGAATGACGGTTTGCGTGTCAGCCCTCAGGGAGAGGGGGTTTGTCGGCGGGTTCTGGCACTTCTCACCTTGTTGCCTATCTTGATTACGTCCACGATGGCGACATGCTGCCGGCCGTGACGCCTGTCCACGATGACGATCTTGCCGTCGCGGATCTCGGCCATCTTCTCCTGCCCGCAGTCGTCGCAGAATATGGGCTCCTTGTTCTCCGGTATGCCTCTGGTGTTCAATGGCGCCTCCTCTAGACCCATATCTTGGTGATTCTGCGGTCGGTGATGAGGTCGCTGAGCGCCCACACGAGCGCGTCCATGCGGTCCGGGGACGTCGACGCGCCCGGCTCCCAGGTGCAGAGCTGGTCTTCGAGCTGCGGGAACGAGCCGACGTGGGACACGCGACCCTGCTGGTACAGCGCGGCCACCGGCTCGGCGCGGGCGTACTTGCCCACGCTGGCGCTGACGAGCCTGATCGGGAGGGTGCGCCCGCCGGAAGCGGTCTTGAGCACGCTGCCGACGAGGTCGCCGCCGTTGTTGCGCTCGCCGATGATGCGCCCCGCCGAGTGGCGGTCGTACAGGTCTATGGCCCGCCGTGCCCACTCGTCGGGCGACATCCTGCCGGAGCCGTCCTCCAGCACGTAGCCCCGCAGGTCGGAGTCGGTGCCGGCGACGATGATGCCGGTCTCCGCGCTGTCGGGCCGGGACGACATCGCCGGATCTATCGCGACGACTATCCGGTTGAGGTCGGGCGCGGTCTCGGCGTGGTCGATCCAGTCGCGACGCCACAGCGCGCCCTCGGCCTCCTCGAGAAGCTCTGCGAATATCTCCTGACGTCCGGTGTCGGTGCCCTGGTAGCGCCGCTCGATCTGCCTGAGGAAGCTGGGCGCGAGGAACCGCCGGTTCTCGTACGTCGAGCCGCGTGTCACGTGTACGTCGTCGCGGTCCGCCAGCTCGCGCAGAAGCTCGAGCGGCCTCGGCGTGGTGGTGACCACGCTCTGCGGACGCTGCCCCAGTCGCAGTCCGAACATCAGGTTGTCCCACGTCTCGCGCGGGTACTCCCAGCTTGCAAGCTCGTCGCACCACGCCGCGTCGAACTGCGGCCCGCGGAGCTGGTCCGGCTCGTGGCTGGAGAACGCCAGCGCGAACGCGCCGTTGGGCCACGTGAGCCGCCGCTTGGTCGGCTCGTACTTCGGCCTATTCGACGGAGGGCACACGCTCAGCAGACCGGAGTCTCCCTCTATCATCACGTCGCGCACGTCAGCGGGAGTCCTGGCGACGAGCGCGATGCGCTTCGCCGTGCCGGACTCGACGCGAGAGCGCACCCACTCGGCGCCGGTGCGCGTCTTGCCGAAGCCGCGACCGGCCATGAGCAGCCACACAGACCAGTCTCCGGGAGGCGCGATCTGGCTGTCGCGCGCCCACAGCGGCCACAGGTGCAGAGCCGCCGCCGCAGCCTCGCCCCGCAGGTCCTTCATCGCCTCAAGCAGCCGCCTCCGCCTGTCCTCGGGCATGGCCGACAGTGTGTCCAGCAGCCTGACCCTGGCGATTGCGCTAGTCATCAGCGGCCTCCCCCTCATCGGGCGTGGTCTCGTCGATGACCCGCAGTATCCTGTCGATGAGCATGTCTGAGGCGTCGCCGCCGTCTTCCGAGAGATCAGCCGAGCGGTCTGTGGCGGTGAACGGTCTGCCGAAGCAGCGATCGAGCAGCTCGCGGGCCGCGCCGGTGCGGTCGGCGACCTTCACGCCCTCGATCTCTGCGTCCATCACGTCCACGAGGAACCGGACGAGGTTCAGGCCATCGTCGGTCTCCTTCAGGACGAGTTGTTGTAGTGTGTCTGGGGTGGACTTCATTGGGTGACGCTCCCTGTCTGTCACAGCTAATAGAACATATGTACTTTCAGGCGTATGTTAGGGAGTGTTTATGGGTGCGTCAAGGGGAATTCGGAATTATGGAAAAGGGCTAAGGTGCCTAACTCTTACGGCCTTTTCTCACGCTCCGAAATGCGGTCACGTGGGTGACACGGCACTGCGCAAGTCGGAGAGTGGGGACACACGGCCGGAATGCGTTTCGCAATTTCTAGGGAATGGGAATAGTGAGTAACTTAGTCACCTAATGAGATGGCCTTTAGATGACGGGTCGCTCGGAAGCGTGAAAGCCAGCAGGGACTGTCGCCTGTCAGTTACGATGGCGAGCAATGAGGACTCTCGCAACCATCCTGATAATCGCCCTCGTCGCTGCCGGACTGTGGGGGCCTGACAGTCTTGCCAACGCTCAGGACGACTGCGTCAACCAAGGTGCGGTCTCAGCCGGCGAGGCGGAGCTGGCGTACGACTGCGAAGTCCTGCTCGTGGTCGGAGACATCCTCGCAGGAACAGCGACACTGGATTGGGCCGCTGACATTCCCATCGGAGACTGGGAGGGCATCTCCGTGGGTGGAACGCCGGCTCGCGTCGTCGGTCTGTCGCTGGTTGACAGACGGCTAACCGGTACGATCAATACCGAACTGGGCAGCCTTTCCAACCTCACAAGTCTGGACCTCGCCCGCAATCAGTTGACATGCACCATCCCCGCGCAACTCGGTGACCTATCCAACCTCATAAGTCTGAACCTCGCCCGCAACCAGCTGACAGGCACAATCCCATCGCATCTCGGCAACCTTTCCAACCTCACAAGCCTATGGCTGCAAGGCAACGAACTGACTGGCACGATCCCATATCAGCTTGGTGATTTGTCCAATCTGACGTCACTGGACCTAGAGGGCAACCAGTTGAACGGTCCTATTCCCAGCGAACTGGGTAAACTATCCAGCCTCTCAGAATTGTGGCTCTCAGGCAACGAACTGACCGGGACCATTCCCAGCGAACTGGGCAACCTCTCCAACCTCTTGGGACTATGGCTGCCTGAAAACGAACTGATGGGCACGATACCCCCTCAACTTGGCAACCTCGCCAACTTGGAAGAACTGGCCCTCGGCAGCAATCAGTTGGCAGGACCGATTCCCACCGAGTTGGGCAACCTCTCTAACCTCACAGGGCTGTGGCTTAGCAGCAACGAACTAACTGGCACGGTACCCTCTCAACTTGGTGACCTCCCCAACCTGACGTGGATGAACCTGTCATACAACCAACTGACAGGGGGGATACCGGCTCAACTGAGCAACCTCTCCTACCTCGTGGAGCTGAGTCTCAGCGGCAACCAGTTGAGTGGAGCGATTCCCCCCGTGTTGGGAGACCTCTCCTACCTGTCAGGTCTGGATCTCAGCGACAATCAGTTGAGCGGGACGATCCCCACTGAACTGGGCAACCTCTCTAACCTCACAGGACTGAGCCTCAGCAGCAACCAACTGACGGGTGAGATTCCTCGCAGCTTTACCAGTCTGACCAGCCTGACGGTCTTCTATTTCTCTGACAACGTCGGACTGTGCGCACCCACTGACGAGGCCTTTCAGGCGTGGCTCCAGGGCATGGAAGACGTACTAGGCCGCTCCTGCGACTTCGCCGCAGACCGGGACGTCCTCGTCGACCTATACAACGCCACCGACGGCGCGAACTGGGAGGGCAACACCAACTGGCTCAGCGATCGGCCAATGGGTATCTGGTATGGTGTCACCACAAACGATCAGGGCCGAGTCACAGAGCTGCACCTGGATGGAAACGAGTTGACAGGGCAGATTCCCAGCGAACTGGGCAACCTGGCCAACCTCACAGAGCTGAACCTCTCTTATAACCAGCTGAGCGGTACGATCCCCGGTGATTTGGGAGGTCTCTCCAACCTGGAAGAGTTGGATCTCGCCTACAACCATCTGAGTGAGTCGATACCGGTCGAACTCGCAGACCTCTCCAGCCTTGAGTCGCTGGACCTCGGCCACAACCAGTTGAGTGGAGAGATACCGGTCGAACTCGCAGACCTCTCCAGCCTTGAGTCGCTGGACCTCTGGGACAACCAGTTGAGTGGAGAGATACCGGTCGAACTCGCAGACCTCTCCAACCTTGAGTCGCTGGAAATGGGTCATAACAGCCTGAGCGGGTCGATACCGGTCGAACTGGCAGACCTCTCCAACCTGAGGAGGCTGGACCTTGGGGGCAACCAGTTGAGTGGACCGATTCCAACAGAACTGGGCAGTCTCTCCAAACTGGTGACGCTGGACTTGTGGGGCAACCAGTTGAGTGGACCGATTCCAACAGAACTGGGCAGTCTCTCCAACCTCCAATGGCTGACCCTCGGCAACAATCCGTTGAACGGGTCGATTCCACCGGAACTGGGTAATCTCTCCAACCTGACAGTGCTGGTGCTCAGTTTGAACCAGTTGACCGGACCGATTCCAACAGAACTGGGCAATCTCTCCAAACTGAAATGGCTGCACCTGGACAGGAACCAGTTGAGCGGAGAGATTCCGGCTGAGTTGGGAGGCCTCTCCAGCCTGGTGGAACTGGACCTGCTGCGTAACCAGCTGACGGGGCAGATACCAACCCGGTTGGGCAGCCTCTCCAAACTGGATCAACTGGACATCTCTCATAACCAGCTGAGTGGACCGGTTCCAACAGAGCTGGGCAACCTCACCAACCTTCGTAAGCTGGAGCTCGGTTGGAACCAGTTGAGTGGTCCAATTCCCAGAGAACTGGGCAACCTGCCCATCCTGTGGAGGTTGGACCTCCCTGTGAATCAGTTGAGCGGACAGATTCCAACAGAACTGGGTAACCTGTCCAACCTGGTGGAACTGCACCTCGACTACAACCAGTTGAGCGGGCAGATACCACCAGAGCTGGGCAAGTTGCCCAGCCTGAAAGAGTTGCGGCTCGCCCACAACCAGTTGAGGGGACCAATACCACCGGAGCTGGGCACTCTTACCAAATTAAAGTCGCTGTGGCTCGCCGAAAACCAGTTGAGCGGGCAGATACCCAGAGAACTGGGTAATCTGACCAACCTCACAGGACTGCACCTCTCGGTTAACCAGTTGAGCGGACAGATACCCAGAGAACTGGGCAATCTGACCAACCTCACAGGACTGCGCCTCTCGGTTAACCAGTTGAGCGGACAGATACCCAGAGAACTGGGCAGTCTGTCCAACCTGAAGACACTGAGACTCAGCAGGAACCAGTTGACGGGTCCGATCCCCGCACAGCTTGGCGACCTCTCCAATCTGACGGTGCTATACATTGGCGGTAACAAGCTGACCGGTGAGATTCCTCCAGAGATGGGCAACCTATCCAACCTTACAGCGTTGGATCTAAGCAGTAACCAGCTGATGGGTGAGATTCCTCGTAGCTTCTTGAATCTGACCAGTCTGGCGAACTTCTTCTTCCGGTTCAACTCGGGGCTGTGTGCACCGACCGATGACGAATTCCAGGCATGGCTCCAGCCCATGCAGAACGCCAGGGGGGATCCTTGCGACTTTGCCGCAGACCGGGATGTCCTCGTCGATCTATACAACGCCACCGACGGCGCGAACTGGCACTACAACACCAACTGGCTCAGCAGCCGGACAATGGGAAGCTGGTACGGTGTCGCCACAGACGATGAGGGACGTGTCGTAGAACTGGACCTCAGCGATAATCAGTTGAGCGGGCAGATACCGTCCGAACTGGGCAACCTGGCCAGCCTCGAACAACTGCGGCTCTGGGGTAATCACCTGACGGGAACGATTCCTGCGGAACTGGGCAGCCTCGACAACCTGAGAGCTCTGTACCTCCGCAACAACGCGCTCACCGGGTGCATACCGGCTGCGCTGGAGAACGTGGAATTCAACGACTTCGACGCCGTCGGTCTCCCGTTCTGTGCGCCGACGGTGAGCATGTCTGCGACGACCACACCGATGGTCAGGATCGACTTGCCAATCCCCGTGACCGCCACATTCAGCGAGCCTGTCGAGGGCTTCACCGAAAGCGATGTCACTGTCGCCAACGGTGAGGTCAGCAACTTCTCAGGCAGCGACGGTGACTCCGTCTACACCTTCGACGTGACTCCGAACGCAGTCGGCGTGGTGACCGTGGACATCGCCGCAGGCGTGGCCCAGGACTCGGACAGCGACAGCAACGCAGCGGCTGAACAGCTGGCGCTCGGTCTCCCTTACGACGACGACCACGATGGTGCGATCAATGGGCCGGAGGTCCTTCAGGCCGTGGCGGACTACTTCAGTGGCAGTCTCTCAGCAGGGCATATTCTGCAGGTCGTTGCACTGTACTTCGCATAATCCAATTTCTGAATTATGGGAAAGAGCTAAGGTGGCCAAGCCTTACGGCCTTTTTCTCACGCTCCGAAATGCGTTCACGTGGGTGATAGGGCACTGCGTAAGTCGGAGAGCCGGGACACACGGACGGAATGCGTTTCGCAATTTGGGGAACCTGTTTTCAATAAATTAGTCATCTGTTAAAGTTTCGTTTCAGTGACAGATTGCCTCTGAAACGCCAGTTACCCCCAGGCACTGGGGTCAGTCCGTGAAGATGACTTGCTCCCCTCTCCTATGCCGTTCGAGATCAATCCATAATCAGAAACAATGTCAGAACAACCGAAGAATTATCTATCTACAGTAAAGCTTATGGTCGCGATTATCTCATCTTTATGCCTACATGCACGGAAAACTAACTTTCCGTAGTTCTACGTCCCGAGGCCAGTGAGGGAAAGTGAATAGATAGCCACCAATTCCACGCTTTTAGCTGGTGGAAAAGCCGGAATCATGTTCATCACTCGTAGAGTTGTCTTGTCACCCATTGACAACTCTGCAAACATATACGGCGCTTTGCGGTCAGGGTCAGCAGTGAATGGAGATGTGCGATGAAACGCTACTTGGTGGGACTGATAGCCGTTGTGGTCGTTGCTGGAGCCTGGGCGATTATCGGTATGGATGGCCTTATCAACGCACAGAGCGGCTGTGCCAGCCAGGGGGCGGTCGATCCCGCTGAGACTGCGCTGGCAGCCGACTGCGAAGTCCTTCTCGACATAAGGGACACCCTCGCTGGAACGTCGACCCTGGACTGGGCGGCTGATACGCCCATAGAGGACTGGGACGGCATCGACGTCGGTGGAACGCCACAGCGCGTAACTCGCATGAGCCTGTATGACAGGGGGCTGAACGGGACGATTCCCAGTGAACTGGGCGATCTGGACGGCCTGACGCATCTGAACCTCTACAGAAACCAGCTTACCGGGCAGATACCGGCCGAACTGGGCGACCTATCCAACCTGGAGGAGCTCGAGCTCGCCAGAAACCAGCTAAGCGGGTCGATGCCGACCGAACTGGGCGACCTCTCCAACCTGACGAAGCTGAGCCTTGCGGGCAACCAGTTGACCGGTACGATCCCAGCACAACTGGGCAACCTCTCCAACCTGACTGAGCTATTCATAGACGAGAACCAATTCACGGGTGCAGTTCCCACACAGCTGGGCAACCTTACCAGTCTGGAAGAACTGACCCTGAACGACAACCAGTTGACAGGGACGATTCCCAGTGAACTAGGCAACCTCACCAATCTGACATTACTGGCCCTCTGGGGTAACCAGTTGACGGGGACGATTCCAACTGAACTGGGTAGTCTCTCTAATCTGATAGAACTGAGCCTTAGTGGCAATCAGTTGACGGGGACGATTCCCAGCGACCTCGGCAACCTCTCCACCCTCACGGGACTGTGGCTTGACAACAACGAGCTGACAGGGACGATTCCAACTGAATTGGGCGGCCTCTCCAACCTCACATTGCTATGGCTCGACAACAACGAGCTGACGGGGTCGATTCCCAGCAGCTTTACAGGCCTGATGAACCTGACAAGCTTCAATTTCGGGGGCAACGATGGCCTGTGCGCACCAAGGGATAGCACATTTCAGACATGGCTCCAGGGCATAGCAGACGTCAGCGGGGACCTCTGCGAATCCCCAGAGGTCAAGGCTGATCGGGAAGCGCTCATCGCACTCTACAACGCCACGGACGGCGCGAACTGGTCGGACAACACCAACTGGCTGAGCGATCGGCCAATGAGGGAATGGTACGGTGTCGACACCGATGAAGAGGGACGTGTCAGCTGGATAGGCCTCTGGTTAAATCAGCTAAGCGGATCGCTACCGGCCGAGTTAGGCAACCTGTCCAACCTGACAGAACTGAACCTACAAGGGAACCAGTTGAGCGGCTCGATTCCGGCCGAGTTGGGTAACCTGTCCAACCTTGAACGTATGGACTTCGGCCAGAACCAGTTGAGCGGCTTGATTCCGGCCGAGTTGGGCAACCTGTCCAACCTGAATGAACTGAACCTACAAGGGAACCAATTGAGCGGCTTGATTCCGGCCGAATTGGGCAACCTGTCCAACCTTGAACGTATGGACTTCGGCCGGAATGAGTTGAGCGGCTCGATTCCGGCCGAGTTGGGCAACCTGTCCAACCTGACAGAACTGTGGCTCTTCAACAACCAGTTGAGCGGCTCGATTCCGGCCGAGCTGGGCAACCTGTCCAATCTGACAGAACTGCAGCTCTCCAACAACCAGTTGACGGGTTCGATTCCAACTCAACTCGGCAGCCTTGCCAACTTGAAAGAACTCTGGCTTGGCGGGAACCAGTTGACGGGTTCGATTCCAACTCAACTGGGCAACCTAACCAACCTGACAGACCTGAGCCTCACCAGGAACCAGTTGAGCGGTGCAATACCAACCGAGTTGGGCGATCTCTCTAACCTGACACTCTTGAGCCTCAGCGGCAACCGCCTGAGTGGAGCGCTCCCGACCGAGTTGGGCAACCTCTCCAGCCTGACGTCACTGTGGCTCTGGGGTAACCAGTTGACGGGAGAGCTTCCAGACGGCTTCACGGGGTTCAGCACACTGGAGAACATGCACTTTTACAACAACGCCGGCCTGTGTGCTCCTATCGATAGCGCATTTCAGACATGGCTACAGAGTGTAGGCAACTTCCACGGAAGCAGCTGCGCGCCACAGGACTCGCAGGATGACAGGGCCGTGCTGGCCAGTCTCTATAACGCAGCAGGTGGAGCGACCTGGACGGCCAATTCCAACTGGCTGAGCAACCAGCCAATAAGGGCGTGGCATGGAGTCGCCAACGACGCCAACGGAAGAGTCACAGGGCTCTACCTTTGGGAGAATCAATTAAGTGGGACGATAGCGCCCGAACTGGGCAACCTATCCGAGCTCTCGTATATCAACCTTCGTAACAACCAGTTGACCGGCTCCATCCCACCCGAGTTGGGCAACCTCTCCAACCTCACTTCCCTGTTCCTCGGCAACAACCAGTTCACCGGCTGCATACCGGCTGCACTGGAGGATGTGGAGTCCAACGACCTCGACGACCTCGGTCTCCCGTTCTGTGCGCCGCAGACGCCAGGTGCGCCCACGGTGACGTTGTCTGCGACGACCACACCGATGGTCAGGATCGACTCGCCAATCCCTGTGACTGCCACGTTCAGCGAGCCTGTCAACGGGTTCGCCTCAGCCGACGTGACAGTTGCCAACGGTTTCGTCAGCAGCTTCTCAGCCAGCGACGGCGACTCCGTCTACACCTTCGACGTGACTCCGAACGCTGTCGGAGTGGTGACCGTGGACATCGCCGCTGGCGTGGCCCAAGACTCGGACAGCGACGACAACACGGCGGCTGAACAACTGGCGCTCGGACTTCCGTACGACGACGACCACGACGGTGCGATCAGTTCGTCGGAGGTCCTCCGAGCGGTGGCGGACTACTTCAGTGGCAATCTATCAGTAGGGCACGTTCTGCAGGTCGTTGCGCTGTACTTCTCATCATCCAGCTGACGTAGCGTGATTCCCGGATACCGGCACTGTCCGGTGTCCGGGACTACTGTGCCCGTTTTGGAGGTCTCTACATAGCAATCTCTCCCTGAGTGAATGGAGATGATCGATGAAACGCTTCCTGGTGGGACTGATAGCCATTTTGGTAATTGCTGGAGCCTGGACTGTCGTCAGCCTGGACGTTCCTGTCAACGCACAGAGCGGCTGTGCCAGCCAGGGCGCTGTCCCAGCCAGCGAGACAGCTCTGGCGGCCGACTGCGAAGTCCTGCTCGACATCAGGGACACCCTCACGGGAACCTCAACCCTTAACTGGGCCGCGGATAGACCGATCAGGGACTGGGACGGCGTATCGGTGGGTGGAACTCCACAGCGGGTTTCCGACTTATTGCTGGAAAACAGAGAACTGAACGGCACGATTCCCTCGCAACTGGGCAACCTGGACGGTCTAGTAGAGTTGAAGCTCAGGGACAACCGGTTGACGGGAGGGATCCCATCCGAACTGGGCAACCTTACAGTACTCCGGAGCCTGAACCTCGGCAACAACGGGTTGAGTGGTGAGATCCCTTCCGAACTGGGCAACCTGACGAGATTGACTTTCCTCACATTCGACTCCAACCAGTTGAGTGGTGAGATCCCTTCCGAACTGGGCAACCTCGGGAACATGGATGTTCTTGGTCTCCAAGGCAATCAGTTGAGCGGAAGTGTCCCGCCAGAGCTGGGACAACTCGTCAAACTGGTATGGGTGTCTCTCTCCGATAACCAATTGAGCGGAGAACTTCCGCTGGAACTGACCAACCTAATGCGCATGCGAGAGTTCCACTTCGGTGGCAACCTTGATTTGTGCGCCCCCGATAACGCGGAGTTCCAGACATGGTTGGAAGCAATGGATAGATGGGACGGTTTCATCTGCATACCACCTGCTTCACCCACAGAGATAGCCGCCGACCGGGCCGCACTGGTTGCCCTGTACAACGCGACTGATGGTGCAAACTGGTCCAATAGCGAGAACTGGCTGAGCGATAAGCCCGTCGGTGAGTGGTACGGTGTTAGAACGGTCAGCGGGCACGTCACTGAGCTGGAACTGCGTGACAATCGGCTGATAGGAGAGCTTCCGGACGAGTTCCGCATGTTCACGCGGCTGGAAGTGCTGAACCTCGGCAGCAATCAGATTATTGGCACACTCCCAGCATGGGTGAGTGAACTGAGCCACCTTCGCAGCTTGCACCTCGACCGAAATGTGTTCACCGGAGAGCTGCCCCAGGAATTGGGCGACCTGCCCCTCCTGGAGGAGCTTACGCTCGACGGTAGCGCCGGCTTCTTTGGCAAACTGCCTGAATCTCTGACGAGGCTCGATAACCTACGTTCGCTGACCTTCTACCGTACGGCGTTGTGTGTGCCATTGGATGATGTCTTTCAGACATGGCTGGACGGGATTTCAAGGTGGCGTGGGTGGGACTGCCCGCCAGGGGCGAAAGACCATCCCGCCCCTGCTGAAGTGCCCTATCCGGTCGTGACGCGGGAACAGGGTTACGGATACACCATCGACATACCCAGCGACTGGGTGGATAGAGGATATTACATCGAAAGCGTTCCGCATGGTGGATTGTCCATCCTCGGCTTCGACCTACCTGCCGAAACCACGCTTGAACAGTTCGCGGAGTCTGTCAGGAACGATCTGGAGCAGCAATTCTCGATGGCGGCAACTGTGTTTGAGATTACCTCTTTCGAGAAGAGACAGTCTGGAGGCCAGGACTCTTACATCATTGAGTACCGCCTTCGGACAAGCCCCGAATACTGCGTGGAGGACATCATAGAGCAAATTGCCCTAGGTTCTTCTCTCCCAGGTCCGGTGAAAGGGTACCGTGTGAGGCACAGAGTGTGCGAATCGGACCTATCGACACAACTCGACCGCATCAGAAAAGAGACACTGGATAGTTTCCGCACTGTCACGATTGCTGATGCATATTACAAACAGTTCATCAGCCGCCCTGGTGTGTTGATCAAGGCACCAGGCAAAGTAGACCCTGAAGCACTGAGAAAGGCGGCGGAAATCCTGGACGTGATGCTGGACGGGCGGCCGGACATTCCCGATTGCCTGGGCAGGATCGGCTCCGCATTGGCGATAGTTGCGGACGGAGACCCTTTGACAGCATTGCCTGAATTCTCGCACCTGAGAGACCTAGAGGGCGAAACGGGTGAATATTTGAACAGTCTTCACGCGCCCGGGGCCGGCGGCGGCCGGAGAGTTCCTGTTTCCGCGACACCGGAACAGATGTTGCGCGGATTCGCCGCCTATCCCCCCTTCCGTGATGTTCATGAACCCGGCCACCATCTGCAGATCTGCTTCACAGAGAGTGACAACCAGAAGTGGATGGAGATGTACCAAGACGCTGTTGCAAGAGTTGGTACGATCGAAGATCCGATAGACCGTCTGGTAGACCAAAACCATATGGAATTCTGGGCCGGATTCGCTTCGTTCTACTTCCACAGACACTATGCTCCGAGGAGATATGTAGAGTTTCTCTATCCAGAAGCTTTCGCCTTTGTGGAAAGCTTCTATGGGAAGCTTACGCCGACGGAGTCGGAATACCCGTTGTACTCCCAGTACGTAACCGCTTCTGGACATGAGCTTCCCTGGCTCGTTCCCGGCGATGTCACCTATGATAACGACACGTTCGGCTACGGCATTTATTTGCTGCCGGGTTGGGTTGTAAAGAAGGAAAGCACCAACGAACTGCTGCTGGTGAGCCGGAACTGGCCCTGGCCCGAGATTCGGATCGAGTACACCCGTTTACCCGGTGGTGCAAACCCTGAAGACGCGCTCGAAACCCTCGCCGAGTCGAGGCGCCTCAATTGGGAGCAAGAGACGCGGGACTGGCATAGCTCGGAGGTCAGGTCGTTTGAGCGCAGGTCGTTGGATGGGAGCGACACCTACTGGATACACTTCCACGGTCAGGAATGGTCTGGGGGCTGCGAAACGGACGTCATCGAGCGCGTTTTGGTTGCCACGCACGGCGGTGACGACTACGGCGTGGTCCTGGAGGGGAGCGCCTGCGGTGATGGAAACCAATACGCACTTCAGGACTTCGAGGCCATGCTCAGCAGCTTCACCCTGCCCACGACTACTGGTGCTCCGACCGTAGTCGTTTCGGCCGCTGGCGCGTACATGGTCAGGGTCGACTCGCCGATCTCCGTGACCGCCACGTTCAGCGAGCCTGTCGACGGGTTCGCCTCAACCGACGTGACAGTTGCCAACGGTTACGTCAGCAGCTTCTCAGGCAGCGACGGCGACTCCGTGTTCACCTTCGACGTGACACCCGACGCGGTCGGAGTGGTGACCGTGGACATCGCCGCTGGCGTGGCTCAGGACTCGGATAGCGACGACAACACGGCGGCTGAACAGCTGGCTCTCGGTCTCCCATACGACGACGACCACGATGGTGCGATCAGTTCGTCGGAGGTCCTGCGAGCGGTGGCAGACTACTTCAGTGGCAATCTCTCAGTTGGGCACGTTCTACAGGTCGTTGCACTGTACTTCTCATCATCCAGCTGACGTAGCGTGACGTCCCGGGTGCCGGCCCTGTCCGGCGTCCGGGATGATTGCGCCCGCTCCAGAGGCGTGCGGATGATTCACAGTAGCTTGGGATCAAGGCCTTTTCACCCTCACCCCATATCAAGTACAGGGCAGGCTCTGAGGGATAGGGGATTTACAGGAGTAGGTATTCGGCAAAAGGAGTGCCCAGGTGAACTTGAAGAGTTGCATCAGACTGGCAGCAGCCGTGGCGCTTGTTTCCACATTGACTATCGTCAGTATGACTTTGACCGCCCCGGAACCTGTCCTTGCAGCACCTGTCGATTGTGAAAGTGGCGCTGCAGCATCCGAACCAGACAGCAATCCCAGTCCTGTATCTGATTGCCAAGCGTCGCTGGAGACACTGGATACCCACAGTGGTGACGAACAGGGCACCCCAGTGTTAACGCGGGAAATGGAATACAGCTACACGATAGATGTCCCCGAAGGATGGGTCCAGGAGGAGAACGAAGACGAGTACAGTAGCGATTCCTCTCCGTGGGCTCGTCTCAAAGTCAGGTCCCAGAGACTTCCTGATGGATATGACGTGGACCAGTTCAGTCAACTTGTGCAGGACTACCTCCGAGAGGACATATTCCGTTCTCCTGTGCTGTTCGAAATCACCTCCGTAGAAGAGGACGTGATTGGCCATCACCCGGCAAGACTCATCAACTACAGGGTGCAGGAGGCACCTCAATTCTGTGTTCTGGACGTGGAAGAGGTGGTGTTGGTGTCCCGAACTCTTCCTGGAAACCCCTACGGCTTTAGAGTCAGGCTGTTTATGTGTGAGCCAGAGTCTGCCAGGTACGCTCACATAGGCGAGGACATATTCGACAGCTTCCAGGTGAACACCAAACCGGCCCAGTACTATACGAAGTACCTGCCTGTTATGGGGATAATGATCAAGTCACACGAGAGCGTAGACCCTGCAGCACTGGAAGCCGGAGCAGAAATAGTGGATTCGATGCTGTCGAAGGGAAGGGCTGACATTGCCCGATGCCTGCCTCTCCAGGGGGCTGACCTAGCCATTATTCCCAGGGACAAGCCCGCAACTGATCTGCCCGAACTTGCACACCTGGCGGGGACAACCGACTTTACTGGCCGGCGTCGAGACACTTTAGAGATCCGCGGACTCGGTGCGGTCAGAGGCCAGCCCGTCTCCTCTGTTGGAGAAGAGCAGCTCCTGGGAAACTGGGGACCCGAGCATCCCTGGTATCCCTACCTTGGCCTAGTGGCAACACATGAGTACGCCCATGCTGTCCAGAATCTGTGCTTTACGCAGGAGGACCACCAGCAGTGGAACGAGTTTTATGAACAAGCTTTGGAGGCAGACCTCAACCCAGGCTCCCACATGATGTCAATCGTAGACGAGTTCTTTGCCGCATTCAGCACCGCATACTTCGAGGTCACTGATCAACTGGGAATAGATCCCAATCGTGAAGAACTCAGGATACGGTTCCCTAAGATTATCCAGAATTTGGATGGAATCTACGGTGGCGCTACTCTTCCCGAGAAATACAGGGCCCTTCTTCCGCATCCAGCGTCCCAGGGGCCTGAGCCGACGGTGAGCACGGCTGCCACAGAAGCACCGATGGTGCGACTCCACGCATCGATACCAGTCACGGCCAGGTTCAGCGAGCCTGTCGACGGCTTCACCGAAAGTGACGTCACTGTCGCCAACGGTGAGGTCAGCAACTTCGTCGGCAGATACGGTAACACTGTGTTCACCTTCGACGTGACTCCGAACGCTGTCGGCGTGGTGACCGTGGACATCGCCGCAGGCGTGGCCCAGGACTCGGATAGCGACGACAACACGGCGGCTGAACAGCTGGCTCTCGGTCTCCCATACGACGACGACCACGATGGCTCGATTAGTTCGTCGGAGGTCCTTCGAGCGGTGGCAGACTACTTCAGTGGCAATCTCTCAGTAGGGCACGTTCTACAGATCGTTGCACTGTACTTCGCATCATCCAGCTGACGTAGTGTGATTCCCGGATACCGGCACTGTCCGGTGTCCGGGACTACTGTGCCCGTTTTGGAGGTCTCTACATAGCAATCTCTCCCTGAGTGAATGGAGATGATCGATGAAACGCTACGTGGCGGGACTGATAGCCGTTTTTGTCGTTTCTGGACTCTGGGCAGTCGTCAGCCGGGACGTCCCTGTCAACGCACAGAGTGGTTGTGCAAGCCAGGGCGCGGTCCCAGCCAGTGAGACCGCATTGGCGGACGACTGTGAAGTCCTGCTCAACTTAAGGGACACCCTGGCAGGAACATCGGCCCTGAACTGGGCCGCTGACACGCCCATCGGGAACTGGGACGGCGTATCGGTGGGTGGAACTCCACAGCGGGTAACTGGCATCGAGCTGGGTGACAGCGGACTGAATGGCACGATTCCAAGCGAACTGGGCAACCTCTCCAATCTGGAGGAGCTTGATCTCGCCAGAAACCAACTAAGCGGTACGATTCCGACCGAACTGGGTAACCTCTCCAACCTGTCGTCGTTGAGTCTATGGCGTAATCAGTTGAGCGGGTCGATTCCGACCGAGCTGGGCAACCTCTCAAACCTGGTAGTGCTGGATTTCGTCCACAACCGGTTGACAGGTACGATTCCCACAGAGTTCGGTGACCTGGCCAAGCTTACCGAACTGCGGCTCGGCAGGAACCAGTTGACGGGTTCGATTCCTACACAACTGGGCAACCTAGCCAACCTGGAAGAACTCTGGCTTGGGCCAAATGGGTTCACGGGCACGATTCCTACTGAATTGGGCAACCTTGTCAGCCTGAAAAGTCTGAGCCTCACCGAGAACGAGTTGAGCGGCGCGATTCCCACTGAATTGGGAGACCTTACCAACCTAACGTTCTTTAGCCTAAGCAGCAACCGCTTGAGTGGAGTGGTACCGACCGAGCTGGGTGACCTCTCCAACCTGACCTCACTGCACCTCTCGGGGAACCAGCTGACCGGATTGATACCCGAGGAACTGGGCAACCTCTCCAACCTCACGTGGCTGAACCTCTACAACAACCAGCTGACCGGATCTATTCCATCAGAGTTGGGCAACCTATCCAACCTCATAGACCTGCGCCTCCACAACAACCAGCTGACCAGATCTATTCCAGCGGAGTTGGGCTACCTATCCAACCTGAGGGCCCTGTTCCTCGGCAACAACCAGCTTACCGGGTGTATACCGGCTGCACTGGAGAACGTGGAGTTCAACGACTTGTACGGCCTCGGTCTCCCGTTCTGTGCTCCGCAGACGCCAGTCGCGCCCACGGTGAGCATGTCTGTGACGACCACACCGATGGTCAGAATCGACTCGCCGATCCCCGTGACCGCCACATTCAGCGAGTCGGTCGATGGCTTCACTGAGAGCGACGTCACTGTCGCCAACGGCGACGTCAGCAACTTCTCAGGCAGCGACGGCGACTCCGTCTACACCTTCGACGTTACCCCGAACGCAGTCGGCGCGGTGACCGTGGACATAGTCGCCAACGTGGCGCAGGACTCGGACAGCGACGGCAACGCCGCGGCTGAACAACTCACGCTAGGTCTCCCTTACGACGATGACCACGACGGCGCGATCAGTTCGTCGGAGGTCCTTCGAGCGGTGGCAGACTACTTCAGTGACAGTCTCTCAGTAGGACACGTTCTGCAGATCGTTGCACTGTACTTCTCATCATCCAGCTGACGTAGCGGGACTCCTGGGTGCCGGCGCCCTCCGGCATCCGGGATGATTGCGCCCGCTCCAGAGGCGGGCGGATGATTCACAGTAGCTTGGGATCAAGGCCTTTTCACCCTCACCCCAACCCTCTCCCTCAGGGAGAGGGGGTAATTCGAAGGGCGCGGCACGGGGAAGCAGAAAAGCAAGGCGGCCTGTAAGCCGAGTTCTGTATTCGCCGTGGCGAATGGCGGCCATCCATCTAGGCCTGTCGTTGCCGGCAGGCTCGAGCGGCCAACCCGGGGCTGGACCGGACTCCCTGCGCCCCCTATTTGACCTTGCTCCGGATGGGGTTTGCCTGGCTCCCCTCATTACTGACGGGACGGTGAGCTCTTACCTCACCTTTTCACCCTTACTCGCCGTGGCGAGCGGTATGTCTCTGTGGCACTTTCCGTCGGGTCACCCCGCCCCGCCGTTAGCGGGCATCCTGTCCGGTGGAGCTCGGACTTTCCTCTCCCCCTGCTCGCGGCAGAGGCAGCGACCGCCCGGCCGCCTTGCAGTCTCATTGTAGGCTCGCGGGACTGGGGGCTGCCAGTTGTGATCTGGAGTCCGGACGTCTCTTCTGTGGGGTACAATTCCTGTACAGAACTGGAGGAGACAGGGGGTGCTTGACCGTGGGAATCCAATTACACCTGAGCCGCTATAGATTCAGATTGCTCCCGGCCGTCGTCGCGGTGGCGGTTGTCGTTGCGGCCTGCGGAGACCAGGAGCCCGCAACCTCCACAGCCGAGACCCCTGCGACAGCGCCGGAGAGTTCGGCAACTTCGACTGGCTCTCAGAGCCCTCTCACGGACCAGGCGTTCGCTATCCTGAAAGAGCTAACTGAGGACTACAGCCCAAGGGAAAGCACGACTGAACAGGAGTCTGAGGCGTCAAAGCACCTGCTGAAACGACTCAAGCAGCTCGGCTACAGCACTTTGGTGCAGGAGCTCGATGTCACCCGGTACCGGGTACGACTGGAGTCGTCCTCAGAGGGCTTCGATTCTCTGGATTCGGTGGAGGAGGTGTATAAGGCAGAAGGCTCGGCCTGGGGCAACGTCACCGCCCCACTCGTCGATGTTGGCCAGTCGTTACCTGGCGACATTCCGTACAGGGTACTGACAGATCGGATTGCGCTCATCGAGAGGGGCCAGATCACGTTGGACGAGAAGCTGAAGCACGTCGCCGAAGCCGGAGCCAGCGGCGCGATCATCTTCAACAACCACCGGGGGATGTTCTACGGCAGGCTGAACAGCGAGACGAGCATCCCCGTGATCACGGTCAGCCAGGAGGAAGGACACAAGCTGAAAGACCTCGCCAGACAGGGCGAACTGGAAGTGACCATCTCGTCCGGAGACGAGACCTCGAAGTCCAGAAACGTCATTGCCCTGAAGCGGAGCAAGGCTGACACTGATCGGACCGTAATCATCGGGGCGCACTACGATACCGTAGCTGATACGCAGGGGGCTAACGACAACGGCTCAGGCATCGCGACGGTGCTGACAATTGCGGACCAGATAGCTGCCCGCGAGTACCCGTTCAACATACGGATCATACTCTTCGGCGCCGAAGAGATCGGCATGTACGGCAGCTACCACTTCGCCAACAACATGGGCCTGTGGGATATCGACAACACAATCGCCATGATGAACTTCGACGCCTTTGGGTCCGGAACGAAGCTCGGCATAACGGGCGACACCGACCTGGTCGACGCGGCGGAGCAGTTCGGGGCCGAGCGTGATATTCCACTCTTCCACAGAGTGCGCACCCGCTGGGCAGGCGATCATGCTCCCTTCCTCCGAGATGGCATCCCGGTGTTCCGGGTACTCTCAAACGGCCAGGGGCGCATAAACTCGCCTGAAGACGAGATAGAGTACATAAACCCAGACATGCTCGGCTACGCCTCGGAGATCGGAATCGGCGTACTGGACTGGCTGGCCGAGAATCATGAGGACTGGTGAAGTCGACAAGATGTCGCCCATCTCAGTCTCCCCACTCGTGAAATCCTTTTGCTGAAAGAGTTCGGACACCTATATCACGACGCAGTCCGCTCGGACGCTGAGCGCAGGTACGGACTGGAGCGAGCTGGCTCCGTGCCCCACCAGGGGAGCCACAGCTACGTGTACGAGTATCCCAGCGGCCCTTCTGCGACGTCGGCCCGGCCTGTCATCCTGAAGATTACCCACAGCATCCACCGGCAGGTGCCGCTGATACTGGGCGAGATCGACTTCACGAACTACCTGGCCGACAACGGCGTTAACGTGTCCCGCGTCATCCCGTCTCTCGACGGCAACCTGGTCGAGACGCTTGAGGCGGAGTCGGGCTACTTCCTCGCCGTCGCTTACGAGAAGGCTCCCGGCGACCTGGTGGACTGGCGCGAGTGGACGCCGGAGCTGTACGAGCGATGGGGCGCGACGGTTGGCCGGATGCACGCTCTTACAAAGAGCTACGAGCCTCGCGACGCGTCGATACGTCGCAGGCACTGGCACGAGAACCGGGACTGGGATTTGGAGTCCAGCGTGCCGGACTCACACATCGAGCTGCGCCGCTACGGTCAGCGCATCAAGGACTGGCTGCTGTCGCTGCCCGACGACCGCGACTCATACGGCCTCATCCACTCGGACGTTCACCAGTGGAACATGCTGAGCGACGGTGGCGACCTCTGGCCGATAGACTTCGACAACCTGCACTACGACTGGTTCCTGTCCGACTTCACGACCGTCGTCATTAACGTCGTGCTCTCCCAGCAGCACAGCCACGCGCTTGGCAGATACGACGAGTGGACGAGCGGGCGGAAGATGGACAGCGAGGAGTTCGCCGGCTACTTCATGGAGCCGTTCATGAGCGGGTACCGCCAGGGGAACGCGCTCGACCCTGTTTGGATTCGACGCCTGCCGCGATTTCTCAACCGCCACTACTTCACGTTCTTCGTGGACTCGCTGTGGGACCCCGGCTTCAGGCATCTCCCGGAAGAGGAGCAGGCCGCCGAGTTCCCGTGGCGCACGCTGAAACAGCTTGAGGACGAAGTTGCGGGCAGCTATTGGGGCCGCTTCGACTTCAGCAGGTTCGCCTGAACTCTGAGAGAGTCGGAGCAGTCCTAATCTGAGGCAGGGATGGGAGGCTCTCGCTCCTCACTCCTCTCGTCTCACTCCTCGTTCCGTCGGCGTCAGCGTCCGATCGTCACGCGGTCGAGGATCAGGTGGTACAGACGCTGGGGCAGGAAGCGGGCTCCGAGTATCCCAAGCCACGCATCGAGCCCGACCGGATACCTGAACGAGGGGTTACGCGAACTCAGAGCCTTCTCGATGACCCTGGCGACCTTGATGGGGTCCGACGCAAACCAGTCGAACTGGTCGTGGCGGCTGTTGTATCGCTCGACGTAGCTCGCGTAGGGAGAGTCGTCGTCCTGTGAGCGCGCCGCCGTTAGCTGGTTCTTCTGGAAGTCGGTCTCGAACAGGCCCGGCTCCACCAGCGACACGTGTACGCCGAACGGTCTCACCTCGACCCTCAGCGACTCGCTCAGCCCCTCCAGTGCGTACTTGCTGGAGACGTATGCGCCGTTGAACGGCGTGCCCATGCGGCCGAGTACCGAGCTTATGTTCACAATGCGCCCGGACCCTCTGGACAGCATCTGCGGCAGCACCGAGTGGACCATCCTGATGCACCCGAAGAAGTTGGCCTCGAACTGCAGCTTGAGTTCGTCGATCGAGAGGCTGTCGATGGGCCCCCACACTCCGAAGCCAGCGTTGTTGACCAGCCCGTCTATGCGCCCAAACTGCGAGATGACGCCGGGCATGACGCTCTGAACCGACTCGTCTGAGTTGGGGTCGATCTCGACTCCGAACAGATGGACGCCCAGCTCCTCAGCCTCGTCGAACAGCCCCGACAGCCGCTCCAGCTTCCTGCTCGTGCCGATCACCACATACCCACGACCCGCCAGGTGCAGCGCGGTAGCCTTACCAATACCAGCAGACGCCCCAGTAATGAGGACCACCTGCGAGCGCGCCTGGAGTGCGGAGTTGGTACTCACGGAGCTACTGGCCGCGCAGCTCGCGAAGCTCGGCTTCCAGCGCTGCTACACGCGCCTCGGCAGCATCTGCGCGCGTCTCAGCGGTCACCTGGGCAACTCGCCCTTCCTCCGGTGTAGGCAGAAACTCTCCGGTCGAGGGATCGCGGAATCTCAACTCCCCATCACGCCAGCACAGGTCGAGTCCCAAGACCTCGCTGTGTCCCCAGATCAGGCCGTCCGGCTCATGGGTTATCTCCCGGGGTTCGTAGCTGCCGTCCACCAGCACGTCACCCGCAAGGGCGACATCGTGAAATCTGCCGCCGGTATGGTCGAAGCGCCAGTACTCTCGCACTCCGTAGCCCGCGTAGCCGTCGCGCTTCTCCGTGTAGTCCCGACGGCCCGTGCTGCGCGATGCCACCTCGAGAACAAAGTCCGGGGGCTTGCCAACCTCGCTTATCACGTAGCCATTGCGGGCGACTATGGCCTTTGGTTCGACCCCGAAGGTAACGACGCAGTCAGGTGCGAGTCTCTCAGCATCGTTGGTCGCTTCGTGTCTGAGGTATCCCTCACCAGAAATCAGAATATCATCACGGTCGGCAAAGTGAGCACGCAGGCTGGAACCCGCGTAAAGCAGATGCTCGTGTTGTTGCATATCAGGCTCTCGCGGCGGATCAGGCAGCGGTTCGAGCTTTGTGTAGTCGACAGTATTCGGTTGTTTGAGCGAGCTTGGAGTGGTCATAGTTGGACTCTCCGCCGAGATGTTGATGCCAAACTCCCGACCTTGACGACAATCATATCATGAGCAAATAAGGCGGTGGCCCGGCAACAGGCACGAGACTGGCGGCCTCTAGCTTCCTACTATTGCGAGGCTGTCGCTCAACGGTCTTCCGCTGAGGGCGCGGTCGAGGTTGCGAGCCGTGTGGATGAGGCCGACGTGGCTGTACGCCTGAGGGAAGTTGCCCAGCAGGGCGCCGCTGCGAGGGTCGATCATCTCCGAGAACAGGCCCAGGTGGTTGGCGTGGGACATTATCTGCTCGAAGTACTCGGCGGCCTTGTCGGCCTGGCCGGTGTAGAGCAGGTTTCCGATCAGCCAGAAGCTAAGGAGCGTGAACGCGCCCTCCTCCTGTGCGTCGAGGCCGTCGTCGGTCTCGGATGGACGGTACCGCCACACGAACGGGCCGTCGGCAAGCTCGCGCGCTATCGCGTCGGCGTTCATGCGGATGCGAGGGTCGTCAGGCGGCAGCAAGCCGAGGAACGGAATCACGAGGTTGCTCGCGTCCAGCGCATCGTCGTCGTATCGCTGCCGGAATGCCTGCTTGCTGTCGCTCCAGCCGTCGGTCAGCACCTCATGCCTGATCGTTTCGGCGGCAGCGGCCCAGCGCCGGGCTAACCCATCTTCCTTCTGCATGACAGCTATCTTAGCCGCCCGGTCCAGGGCCGCCCAGCACATGATCTTCGAGTACACGAAGTGTCGCTGCCGACCCCTGACCTCCCACACGCCCCGGTCGCGACGTCGCCAGTTGAAGATCACCGTCTCGGCGAACTTGGTCACGAGCGCCCACGCGCGACCCAGCATCCGTCCCTGGAGCCGGAACAGCGTGTGGATCGCCAGGATCACCTCGCCGAACACGTCGAGCTGAAGGTGGCGCGCCGCACCGTTGCCGATCCTGACCGGACGGGAGCCCGCGTAGCCTTCCAGGTGGTCGAGCGTCTGCTCTCTCAGCGACGAATTCGGCGTCTCGCCGTACACGATCCTCGTCTTGCGGTCGTTCAGCTTGCACTGGTCGAGAAGCCAGTCGATGTACCTGTCGCCGCCACCGTTGTCGCCGACCCTGTACAGGATGTCCACCGTGAAGCTGGAGTCCCTCAGCCACGCGTAGCGATAGTCCCAGTTGCGCGAGCCTCCGAGCGTCTCCGGCAGGCTGGTGGTCGGCGCGGCGATGATCGCGCCCGTCCTCCGGTACATCATCAGGTGCAGGACGAGCAGCGACCTCTTCACCGCTTCAGTCCACGCACCCTCGTACCTGATTCCGGCCACTATCTCCTGCCAGAACATGCGCGTGTCATCCAGCCGCGCCGCGGTGCGGTAGGTGTCGACACGGACCGGCTTGCCGTGACCGTAAGCGAGAACGAAATGCGCCGACTCTCCCTGTCGCAGCGCGAACCGGGCGACGGCCCTTTCGCCGTCGATACGCATTGGAACGCTCGCGAGGAGGCTGAGGGTCTGCCGCCCTCCACGCGCCTGCACCCCCTCTCGCAGAGGACTGAGTACAGTCACGCCCCGAGCGTAGTCCAGCCTGGGCTCGAACTCGCACCTGACGTCCACCTCGCCAGACTCGCACCTGACGATTCTGTGGACCTCATGCGGAGCGTCTTCAGAGAGGAGGCCACGACGAACGGGCATGAAGTCAGTGACGGTCATCAGGCCCGTCTCGGTCCTGAAGGACGTCTGCAGGATATTGGTGTCGGGCAGGTACTCCTGCCTGCCGCACCCCGCGCTGGCGGGCGAGATCTGAAACCTGCCGCCGGACTTGCTGTCGAGCAGTGCGGCAAAGACGCTGGGCGAGTCGAACCTGGGCATACATAGCCAGTCGATTGTCCCGTCGGTGGCGATCAGAGCCGCCGAAGACATGTCGCCTATCAGGCCGTGGCTGCCGATGTCCGGAGAGTGCCGCCCAAGCTCAATTGAGTTCAAACGAAGAGGAGTCCAACCGAAATTCAGGGCAATCTAACACAGCCCAATGCCCCGCGCAACGGATCTGACGCGGTTCCAGCAGCCATCTTCACGACCCGACTCAGGGATCACAGGCGCAGGCAGAAATGGCTTTCCGGCCTGAAACCCAATCAAGTTGCCCCCTATCCCTGAGTGAGAGGTCCGGGGTGAGAGTTAAAGCGTCCTAGCGGCAACCTATTGGGGAATTGGCCCACGCCAACTGGATTGCCGGGCAGTTCGGCGCGGGCGCTGGGTCCAAGACCGTGCGACAAAGTTCCGGGTAGCAACATCGGCACCAGGCTGACGTCTTGGTACAGAGACGATGGGATCATGCCCCGCCCAACCTACGCCGCGCCGCGTACCTCCTTCGCCATGTCCACGAGTCCAATTGCTTCAACGTCCCTGTTGACCATAAACCGCTCCTCGCCCGGGTAGACCACGAACTTTGCCTCAGGGTCGACATCGTCACATGCGCTGTGAAACCCGCGCCTGGGTCGGGGATTCAGGCTCCGTTTGACCTCGATCGCCCATGTGCTCCCTCCCGGCAGGGTCAGAAGAAGGTCGATCTCAGCTCCGCCAGACGCACGATAGAAGCTGGCAGCGGTGCGGCTGGGGGCTGACGACACCACCGTCTCAATCACGAACCCCTCCCAGCTTGGCCCGACTACCGGATGGCCGAGCACGTCTTCCTTGGACTCCAGGCCGAGCAGGGCATGTACGATACCACTATCCCTGACGTAGATCTTCGGTGATTTCACAAGCCGCTTACCGACGTTCTGGCGCCAGGGCGTGAGCCGACGCACCAGCAGGAGGTCGACCATCAGGTCCAGGTACATAGAGATGGTCCTGCCGTCGACACCAAGACCACGCGCGAGGGCAGCCATGTTGAGCGTTCCACCCTGCGAGTGGGCCAGCATCGTCCAGAACCGTCTGAGCGTCTCTGCGGGAATGCGTGGGCCCAGCTGAGGGACGTCTCGCTCGAGATAGGTGCGAATGAAGTTGTCGCGCCAACGGAAGCTGCGGCCGTCGTCGTCAGCCAGCAAGCTGTCCGGGAACCCCCCACGTGTCCACAGCCGGTCCAGGTCTCCTCGATCGACCTCGAGGGCGTCCAGGGGCCCGAGTTCGAGATAGGCGATCCGCCCGGCCAGCGACTCCCCTGACTGTCGCAGCAGGTCCATCGACGCGGACCCCAGCAGCAGAAAGCGGCCCGACCGCCTTCCCCTTCGTCTTCCGCTATCGATCAGTCCGCGCAGACTTCTGAACAGGTCAGGGGCGCGGTGTACCTCGTCCAGTATCACCAGCCTGTCCTCGTGATCCGACAGGTAGAGTTCGGGGTCCGTCAGCCTGGCCCGGTCGGCGGACGATTCAAGGTCGAGGTACACCGAGTCCACCGTTTTCGCGGACTCGAGCGCGAGCGTGGTCTTTCCAGCCTGTCTGGGACCGAGCAGTGCAACGGCGGGGTATTCGGCAAGCAGGCTGTGAAGCTCATTTTCAATACGTCGTGGTATCATCCTTGCAAATCTAGCAGTGCAATGTAGTATTTGCAAGGTTAATGCGCCTGATGCTTGAAGCCTTAGTACCCTTGTTCAGCAGTTCCGGGAAAGGGCTGGGGTGAGGGTGAAAAGGCCTTGGTCCCGATTTACTGTGAAACACTCACGTCTCGCTGGGTTCCGGCGCCGGAACGACGACGCTATGAAAGGGTCCCCAATTGGATGAGACGGGCAGGCGGGGCGGAGACATCAGAGACATCCTATAATCACACAGATCACAGTAACGTCACCCCGTACTTCGATACGGGGTCAGACTCTCGGACGACGACAGGCGGTATGTCAACATGACCTCAACAGCCCACTGGACAGAGCCGAGCGCGAACGCCGCTCTTGGCCGAAGGCTGGGCAGGATGCTGCCCAGCTACACCGTGCTGTACGAGAACACGCAGCAGATCGTCGGCAAGCCTGCGCTGCAGCCGGACATCCTGATCACCGCGACAGGTCGCGCTCCGGTGGTGATCGAGGCTGAGTTCATGCCCGCGTACACCGCCGAGTCAGAGGCGAAAGGCAGGCTCGGACTCGAGGTCAGTGGGACTGCCCGGACCATCGACGCCGCCATCGCGCTCCGATATCCCGAGGGCACTGAAGACGCCGACAGCCTATCATCCGCCGTGTCGGACGCGCGGCTGTCGTACTGCGTGTGCTACGAGGATGGTACACGCTTCCCGGAGTCCGGCTGGCTGGACGGTTCTGCCGAAGACCTCGCCGACCTGGTCAGGCTCGTGTCAGTGCCGCAGCGCGCGGTGGACGAGGCCGCCGATGCTCTCGAAAAGGGCATCGACCGCGCAGCCGCCATTCTCGGGCAGCTTGCCGAGTCCAGGCCGGACGTCGTTACCAGCATCGCGGGCCTGCTCGGAATGTCGGAGGTCCTGCAGACCTACCGCATGGCCGGGGCCATCGTCGCCAACGCGATGGTGTTCCACGAGCGGCTGGTCGGCCTTCACGATGTGAAGCCGCTGTCTATGCTGTGCTCCACGTCCGTTTCAAACCCCAAGACGAACATCCTTGAGGCCTGGACGGATATCCTCAAGATCAACTACTGGCCGATCTTCTCGATTGCGCGAGACATAGTCGAGCAGCTTCCGGCGGGAGAGGCGTCGCAGCTCCTGTCCAACCTGAGAGCTACCGTCGAGGACGTCGCCGCCACCGGAGCAAACCAGGCGCACGACCTGACAGGGCGCATCTTCCAGAAGCTAATTGCAGACCGCAAGTACCTCGCGACGTTCTACACGCTTCCGGCGTCTGCGGCGCTGCTCGCCCGGCTCGCCGTCTCGAAGATGGACGTGGACTGGTCTGACGCCGACGCAATCGGCAAGCTCAAGATCGGCGACTTCGCGTGCGGCACCGGCGCGCTGCTGTCGGCGGTGTATGAGCAGATCGCTACGAAGCACGAGAGCACCGGCGGCGACCTCGCTGCGCTCCATCCCGTCATGATGGAGGAGGTGCTGTACGGCTGCGACGTGATGCCGTCGGCGATCCACATCACCGGCTCCACGCTGTCAGGCGCGCAACCCGATGTCGGGTTCGGCAAGACGCGGCTGTACACACTCGCCTACGGACGACAGGAAGACGGAAGCGTCGCCATCGGTTCCTTGGAGCTGCTGCAGTCGTCTTCCACGATGACCCTGTTCAACATGAGCGATCCCGCGCTCCGCACAGGCAGCGTCGGCGAGGAGACCGCCTCGCAGGTTATCGCAGATGTGACCGATGGGGAGTTTGATCTTGTCATCATGAACCCGCCGTTTACCCGAGCCACGAATCACGGGGGCGCTCACGCAGACGTGACCAATCCGGCCTTCGCCGCCTTCGGTGCAACTAGCGCGGATCAGACGGAGATGGGTAAGCGAATAAACCAGCTAGGCAAAGGTACTTGCTACCACGGCAATGCTGGTATGGCGTCAGCATTTGCTGGATTAGCACATCGCAAACTTAAGCCAGGCGGTATACTCGCGTTAGTTCTGCCTTTGGTTGCTACTGCGGGTTTGTCTTGGCAGAAGTTCCGCAAGATGCTGGCGCAAGAATACGAGGATATGTCCGTGCTCAGCATCGCCGCAAACAGCACTAAGGATATGTCGTTTTCGTCGGATACTGGCTTGGGAGAGTGTCTGGTAATCGCTCGCAAGGCCAAGGCAACAGTTGTCCCGCGGACAGTGCAAGCCCGGTTTACGTCGCTGCAGAGGCGGCCTTCCGGATTTGCCCAGGCCACCGCTATTGCCCAGGGTATCGTGGAAAGTGTTTCTCCTCGAGCAATTGAGGATGGGCCCTATGGTGGAACGCACCTGTCAGTGGGTGATGAACCTACTGGAGCATTGATCTCAACTCACCCAGACGAAGGTGGTGACAATTGGGGTAGTGTGCGACTTCTGGATTACACACTCGCGCAGGTCGCTTATGCACTTTCATTGTCTAGACTTTGGCTGCCTACTCATCCCAAATCATTGCTCCTCAATGTGGCAAGCCTCGGAACCGTAGGAACACTTGGGCTAGTTGACCGCGACATAACGGGGCCTCCACCACGCGGTCCGTTTCTGAAGGACACCCCTAGTCCTACCGCGTCCTATCCCTCGTTGTGGAACCATGATGCTAAGAAAGAAACTCGACTGATATGTGCTCCTGACTCGCAGCTAAGGGTCAGGCAAGGTATGGAGGCCAAGGCCGATATTGTCTGGGCAACTGCGAGCCGCGCTCATCTGAACCGTGACTTTCGCTTCAATTCGCAGCCAATCACTGTTGCACTCACCGAGGTTAAGAGCTTGGGTGGCCGCTCATGGCCGAACGTAATGTTCGATGTAGAAGGGTATGACTATGCGCTTGCCCTATGGGGCAATAGCACACTAGGAATTCTCATGCACTGGTGGCACTCGAGTCGTCAAGATTCAGGACGTGGCACAACCACCATCCGCTCAGCCGAATCCCTCCCCGTCCTCGACTTCCGCACGCTGTCCGACGACCAGCTATCCACTGCCGAGTCGATCTTCGACGAGTTCCGGGACAAGGAACTCAAGCCCGCGTTCCTCGCCGACGCTGATCCCAACCGCGCACTCCTCGACCACCGCGTCATCTGCGACCTGCTCGGATTCGACGAGGATGTGTACGAGGCCGTCCGAAGGCTCTCCGCCAAGTGGTGCGCCGAGCCTTCAGTCCACGGCGGCAAGAAGAGGCCGAAGGGGGCCAGCCTGGTGATGTAGGGGTGAGTTCTTGTCTTTTCGCCCTCTCCCCCGTATCAAGTAGGGGGCAGGCTCTGAGAGAGGGGGTAATGCAGAAGCCTATGCGCTGCTGCCCTCGACCTGGACTGTGACGATGTCCACGCCGTGGTACTTCTGGTGGCGCACGGCGGACGCGTGGTAGCGCAGCAGCCGGAGAGAGAGGTCGTCGATGGTTGGGATGGCCTCTTCATCGGTCAGGAACGCCATCTGGTCCTCGATGTTCTCATGACGCGTAGTCGCGACGAACTCCAACTCCACCAGAGCGCCCTGCGGTCGCGCAACGACGATCAGGCGCGGACTTGAGGATCCCTCGATCTCGTCCTCCTGCATCAGAAGGGTGGTGAGCGTCTCTTCGCCCGCCGACCGCAGACGCAGTGTGGACGCTTCGTTCCATGAAAGCCTGGACGCCAGTCCGTCGAGGAACTCGTGGATCGCCGGAAGCGAGGCCATGTCCAGCGTGACCTCGAGGCGCGACCGACGCGTGCTCATCGCTTCGAGCAGCAGCGTCATGCCGATCGCGACCACGGCGCCGATCGTAACACCGCTGCCAAGCAGCGCGCCCAGATCGTCGCCAAAGAGGTCCTGCGTGATGGGGTGACGGTGGAGGCCCAGTCCCAGCGCGCTCGCGAGCGCGACCACCAGCATGCGCCGGGCGTCGAGACCGTCGCGCAGGATCGTCTGAACGCCGCTGACGAACAGGATGCCCATTGCGAGCATCAGGTAAGCGCCCAACACAGGCCCCGGAATCGTTAGCAGGATGGCGGTGAACTTGGAGAAGAACGCCAGCACCACGATGACGATGGCCACACCAATACCGACCCGGCGCGCTGCGACGCCAGTGAGGTTGACCAGAGAGAGACTGTACGAGGAATTGACCATCATGGGCAGCGTGCCAGCGATACCGGCGAGGAACATCGCAATGCCGTTGACGCTGACCATGCCCTGGATCTGACGGAAGTCGATCGCCCGCGGGCGGCGGCGGGAGCCCTGCTGGATCACCACGCCGTCGCTGATGGTCTTGATCCCCAGCACCAGGGTGAGAATCGCAAACGAAGGCAGGATCGCCCAGAACTCCCTGGTCGGCGTGAGATCCAGGCCCAGGGACGGAACTTCGGGAATGCCAAACCACCTGGCGTCGGCGATCCGGTCACCGTCGAGCACACCGAACGCTGCGGCGACGGCACATCCGGCCAGGATGCTGATGAGCGGCGCGACCAGGCGCCAGCGTCCGGTGGCCTTCAGCGTCGCAATCACCGAAACCAGCAGGGTAACTCCGGCTATTGCCGGCCCGGCTGCCGGAGCGGCGCCGGCCGGCAGGTCCTGGACGGCGTCGAACGCGATGGGCAGCACGCTAACGGCGACCAGCATCGTCACCGTCCCGGAGACAACCGGTGTGATGATTCGCCGCAGCACCGGCAGCCACCAGGCCAGCCCAATCTGGACCAGGCTGCAGATGACCATCACGGTCGCGAACATCGCTGGCCCACCGATGGAGATTGCCGCCACCATGATCGCGATGAACATCGCGGCGGGCCAGGCGAGCGCGATGTGCCCGGAGCCGAATCGCCACAACTGCGACCCCTGCAACGCCGTGGTCACCGCACAGATCACCATCGCGGCGAAGACGCTCCACGTCAGAAAGGTGTCGTCGAGTCCCGTCGAGCGAATCGCGATCGCCACGTTAAGCACAGTCGGGGCGACCACGAGCACGGCGCCCTGAAATCCCACCAACAGTGCGATTGTCGGGGGGCACGCTTCCTCGGGCTCAAACCGGATGGCCTGTTCGGCGCTACTGGCAGTCAATAGTCAGCCAATCTCGCTATCGTTCTTCAGCGAATGGGAGCCGAACTCGCAGCTAGGAATCGATTCCTTCGAAGACAACGATGTTGGCCCTTGTCGCCCGCCTACGCAGTTCGTCAAGAGCCTCGTATTCGACGGATGCCATGTAGCCCTTCGCCGCTTCGAGGCTGTCGAATTCCACGATGACGAAGCGCTTGGGCACCCAGTTGCCCTGGACGACATCGACGTCGCTGGTGCGCGCCAGGAGTCGTCCGCCGTGTGCAGCGATGGCCGCGGGCGACTTCTCAGCGAACTCGGAGTACGCCTCGGTGTCGATGATTTCAGCGTCCATGATGACGTAGCCCTTCATTGTGCCACTCCTTTCATGTGAGCCTGCGCAGTTCGAACGCAGGTTGGCTCGGCCGTGTGCGGTGCCCCTCTAGCTGAATTGCCTGGCGCCTTCGACGTCAATGGCGTGACCGTACTGCTTACGGTATATACGACGGTGGTATGGAACGCTAACAGGTGAATAGATTACCGTCAATGTGCGGCGGCCGACGCGTGCTACCACGGAGGAGCGTTCTTTGATGCGATCTGAGGTCTATGGAGATGTTTGAGTTCGCGGGTCCTGGTGTCGGGTTGCTGTATCTTCTGTGGGCCGTCGCTGCCTACCTGCTCGGGTCCGTTTCGCTGGGAGACATGGTTGCACGAGTCGCAGGGTTTCCGATCAGGAATGTCGGCACAGGCAACCCGGGAACCGCCAACGTCTTCAGGGAGATGGGCGCCCGTTATGCGGTCCCTGTCCTGGTGCTGGACATGCTCAAAGGTGCTGTGGCCATGCTGCCCGCCGTTGTGTTCGATATTACCCCCTGGGCTGGCGCGGTAGGTGCAGCGGGAGTTCTTGCGGGCCACTACCTGCCGATCTTCTGGAACTTCAGGGGCGGGACCGGCATGGTGGTCGCGATTGGCGTGTGCTTCGGTTTGAGCCCGATAGGTGGGTTGGCAGGACTTCCTGTTGGGCTGATGACCCTGGGCCTGACAAGGAACGCGGCACTGAGCGGGGCAGCGTTCTTCGTCACTGCCGGCGCGGTGGGTTGGTGGTCCTCATCGAGTGTGGTACCCGCCGTGCTGGTGGCCATGGTTGCCGGGAGTGTGGTGGTGAAGAGCTGCATTCAGTACGGGTGGCTGTCCAGTGCGAACAGACACGGAGAGTAAAGCTGAAGCTCAACAGATGCCTGTCCGGTTGGAACTCCCCTCGGCCCGGTGTTCGCTGGTCAACTGGCAACCCCAGAACTCTCCTGTTCGTCAGAGGCGATCTGTCGCATCATGGCCTCGGAGGCAGGGGCGACACGCTCCCAAGCTTCTAGGGGCACACGGTAACCTCTCCGCCGTCGATGCAGATATCTGTCCACTCGCCAGCGGCATTCTTGGAACTTAGCTTCAACCCCTGTCTGGTGCCAGCGACGATCTCTCCGACGATATCGTCTGTTTCTGAGTCGTGCCACCTGATGTCCGCGACCTTGTTTCCCACACCCCCGCGTATGACGATGTATCCGACTCCACCTGGAACTCGGATGATCAGCTCCTCGACCTCCAGGGAGGTCAGGACTTCGCTGAGCGAACCCACAGGGCCCTGTGGACCCTCCGGTCCTTGCTCACCGGGCGGGCCGGTCTCTCCACGAGCGCCCCTGGGACCCGCCTCCCCGGGAGGTCCAACCTCGCCGGGCGGGCCTGTCTCTCCACGTGCCCCCTGCGGCCCTGTCTCACCCGGGGGACCGGCGTCTCCGGCATCACCTTTGGGGCCTGCCCTTCCTGTAGGGCCTTGAGGGCCTGCCTCTCCCTCGGGGCCTGGAGGGCCTGCAGGGCCCAGGCGGCCAATGTCTCCTCGGACGCCGGTCGGTCCCCTATCACCCCTTGGGCCAGCCGGCCCAGGTGGACCAGCAGGTACCTCGATGCTGCTGACCTCTTCCCGGACGATCTCCCGGATCTCCGCATCACTCGGACCGCAGCTCACAAGAGTCAGGGCAGCTACTGCAACAATTACTGGAACAAGAGCACTGACTGACTTCAAGTCGCTTCTCCTTCAGAGTTCTCACGCGTTGCCATTTCAGTGTGCAGACACTCCTCGGCATCAAGGTAACGCACAAACCTCCACATTGCGAACCCACCTGCTCAGTGCTAAGGTGGAACTGTGTGCCACCCCTGACCTCGTGAGATCAACATGTACGACTACGGACTCATAGGCGACATGTCCTCGGCGGCACTGGTCGGTATGGACGGCTCCGTCGACTGGCTTTGCCTGCCCCGTTTCGACTCGCCGAGCGTCTTCGCCGCGATCCTCGACCAGGACATCGGCGGCAGATTCCGCATCCGGCCCAACGCCACGTACACCACTGAGCAGTCATACCTGCCCAACACCAACATCCTGGAGACCACCTTCACCACGTCCACAGGCGTCGTTTCCATCACGGACTTCATGCCCATCCAGGACAACGACAAGGATGGCAAGCCGGACAAGTACCCTGACAACCCGCCGGAGCTGCATCGCATAGTCAAGTGTTCCGCGGGCAGCGTGGAGATGGGGTGCAGCTACGAGCCTCGACACGACTACGCTCGCACCGTTCCCACGTTCCGAGCGGTAAACGGCAACGGCAGCGGTCCCGCTGTCGAGGCGCAGGGCGGCGGTCAGACGATGATGCTGCTCGCCAGCGTTCCTCTTCACGAGGACGCTGCCGGAGTGTCCGGGTCCTTCACAATGTCCCAGGGCGACACCGCGACCTTCGTGATGGCGTACGGCCCCGACCGGCCAGCTAACCTGGAGCACTACCGCACACAGGACAAGCTGGAACTGACGCAGGGCTACTGGGAAGACCTCGTCGCGATGATGAACTACGAGGGACTATGGCAAGACCAGGTGGTGCGCTCCTTCCTCGTGCTGCACCTGATGATGTATCGAGGTACGGGCGCCATGGTCGCAGCGCCGACCACGAGCCTCCCCGAGACGATAGGCGGTTCGCGCAACTGGGACTACCGCTTCTCATGGCTGCGCGACACCAGCTTCGCCGTCGACATCCTCTACCGGCTCGGGGACCTCTACGGAGCCGATTTCTACCTCCAGTGGCTGCTGGAGCAGTGCCAGCTGAGCACGAGCAGGACACGCATCCTGTACGGCATAACGCAGGAGTCGTCGCTCGAAGAGCAGGTCCTCGAACACCTGAGTGGATACGAAGGCTCAAGGCCCGTGCGCATCGGCAACGGCGCAGCCGAGCATCTGCAGATGGACGTGTTCGGCGAGGTCATCGCCTCCATACACTCCCTTCTGGTTCTGCACGGCGAGATCCCCGAGGAAGCGTGGGACCTGGTGTGCTCGCTGGCCGAGGACGTCGTCAAGAACTGGCACAGGCGCGACCGCGGGGTGTGGGAGGTGCGCGGAGGGATGCAGCACTTCGTGTACTCCAAGGTGCTGTGCTGGGTGGCGCTGGACACGGCTTCATACATCGCCGCGGCTGTCGAGCAGCGTCAGTACTACAGACGGTGGTCGCAGGTGGCGTACGATATAAAGACCGAGCTGCTGGAGCAGGGCTGGAGCGAGTCGAAGCAGGCGTTCCGTCAGCACTACGCCAGCGACGCGCTGGACGCCTCCAATTTGGCGATCCCGTTCTTCGGTCTCATCCCAAGCGAGGACCCGCGAATACGGCAGAACGTTGACGCCATCGAGCGCGAGCTGACGGACG
This sequence comes from Dehalococcoidia bacterium, assembly GCA_965232905.1. Lineage (GTDB taxonomy): Bacteria > Chloroflexota > Dehalococcoidia > Lucifugimonadales > UBA1123 > VXRN01. Next base: position 2,597,424 of record OZ247432.1, on the reverse strand, counting down.
GTCCGCTCGTCTGGCGCTATCTCCCCGAGGAGACCGACGACGGGCTCGACGCGCAGCCGGAGGGTGCGTTCACGATGCTGAGCTTCTGGCTGATGGGCAACCTGATCTACACCGGCCAGATGGACAGGGCGTTCGACTACTTCAACGAGATGATCGAGCGGTGCTCGAACCACCTCGGGCTGTTCGCAGAGATGTTCGACCCAGCAACAGAGCGCCAGCTCGGCAACTTCCCGCAGGCGTACTCGCACATCGGTCTCATCCACACCGCCCTGAACCTCTCCGGCTTCATAGTCGACACCCCCACCCGCCTAATCCGCCGCCGGGATGAGGGCTAGGGGAAGTCCCTTCTCCCCTGGCGGGAGAAGGTTAGGATGAGGGGGATTGTTCGTCACCCTCACCTCAATCCTCTCCCATCAAGGGAGAGGAGGCATCAAGGACCACCCTCTGATCTAGGCTCCAAGCGGCCCCTCCTACTTTCAAAAAACCTATGCCCGTAGGTATCATGTTTTCCCGAGGGAAGACTGATATCGACCCAACTCTCCAGGGGTGCGGACCCAGCCCATGACCACCATTTCTGAGATACGCGCGCGTGAGGTGCTCGACTCGCGTGGGAACCCGACCGTCGAGGTCAACATCGGCCTGAGCGACGGCTCCTGGGGTAGGGCGCTCGTGCCATCGGGCGCGTCGACCGGCGCGAACGAGGCTGTCGAGCTTCGCGACGGCGACCCGAACCGCTTCCACGGGCGCGGGGTGCTCAAGGCAGTCGCCAACGTGCACAACAAGATCGCGCCCGCGCTGTTTGGCAAGTCCGTGATGGACCAGCGCGCCATCGACGACCTGCTGCTCGAGCTCGACGGCACCAGCAACAAGAGCAATCTCGGCGCGAACGCCGTTCTCGGCGTCTCGCTCGCTGCCGCCCGCGCCGCCTCCGAGAGCAGCGGACGATCCCTGTACGAGTACTTCAACAACGGCGAGCCAATGACACTCCCGGTGCCAATGTTCAACATCATCAACGGCGGCCGCCACGCCGAGAACTCCACCGACTTCCAGGAGTTCATGGTACTGCCGCTTGGCTTCGACACGTTCAAGCGGGCGATGCAGGCCGGAGTCGAGGTATACCACTCGCTGATGACCGGGCTTCGCAACCGCGCGCTCGGCACGAACGTCGGAGACGAGGGCGGATTCGCGCCTCCTGTGACCACCAACCGCCAGGCCGTCGAGCTGCTGATCGAGGCTATCGAGAGGGCCGGCTACACTCCCGGCGAGCACTGCTTCCTCGCGATGGACGTCGCCGCCTCGGAGCTCAGCAGCAGGCCGGGACGCTACACGCTTCCACAGCGCGAGACCTCGCTTAGCTCAGAGGACCTCGTCGACATCTACGACGCCTGGATCAGCGACTACCCGATAGTCTCCATCGAGGACGGTCTCGCAGAGGACGACTGGAACTCCTGGGACATGATGACGCGCCGCCTGGGCTCCCGCGTGCAGCTCGTGGGCGACGACGTCTATACAACGAACCCTCAGCTGATCGCCCAGGGCATCGAGCGCAGCACGTCGAACGCGGTGCTGGTCAAGCTCAACCAGATCGGCACCGTGAGCGAGACGCTCGACGCCATCCGCATGACCCGCGAGGCTGGCTGGGGCGTCGTGATCAGCCACCGCTCCGGCGAGACCGAGGACTCCTCCATAGCTGACCTCGCCGTCGGCGTGGGCGCGGGCCAGATCAAGGCGGGAGCCCCGGTTCGCGGCGAGCGCACGGCCAAGTACAACCGCCTGCTTCTCATAGAGGAGCAGCTCGGCCCCGACGCCCGCTACGCCGGCGCCGAGGCCTACGACAAGTACCTGCCCCGCGCCTGAGGGGACGGACAGCTGTCGCCTAGTCTGTCCAGGGTCGCTGGACTTTTGGACATCACATGAAGACCCGGTCAAGACCCCTGTACTACGGTTGGGTTGTTACCGCCGCAGCGGGCGGCATCGGATTCGCCAACGCCGCCACCGCAATCTCGATTCTGTCCATCTTTGTAGTGCCCATGTCGCAGGAGTTCGGCTGGGGACGGGCGGAGATCGCCGGAGCTACAACCCTGGGCGCAGTTCTGGGCGCCTCTCTGGCACCGTTCGTCGGACGGCTGGTGGACCGGTTCGGCTCCAGGGTCATCCTGGTAATCAGCGGGACGGTCATCGCTCTCGCCTGTGTGTACCTGTCTGTCATGCACACCCTCGTCGGGTTCTACCTGGCCTTTACTGCATCTCGGATAGCCGACCAGGGCGGAGTGAAGATCGGGACTTCAGTCACAACAGGGAAGTGGTTCCAACGGTACAGGGGCCGAGCCACGGGGCTGGTGTTCTTCGTTGAGACCCTCGGTGTAATCGCCCTCGCTCCTCTGACCCACTTTGTGATCTCCCAGTGGGGATGGCGTCCTGCGTGGCTGATGCTGGCTGCACTGATGTTCCTGCTGGGCGTCATCCCGTGCGCGCTGTGGGTGCGGCGACAGCCGGAGGACATGGGACTGGAGGTCGACGGCGATCCCCAACCGGCAGACGGCAGCGCCGAAGAGCCTTCCGGCCGCCCGAGAACAGTCCGGCACGAGCGATCGTGGACCCTGAGAGAGGCGGCAGGGACGTGGGGTTACTGGCTGGCCCTGGGTTCACTGTTCATAGGCAGCAACGCGACCTCCGGTGTGGGACTGCACCTCGTGCCATACCTGACGGAGCAGGGGATCAGCACGGCTGCCGCGGTGACCGCCATCAGCGTCATGGCCACCGCCGGGGCCGCGGGCGCCCTGCTGGCAGGCGCGGCGGGCGACCGCATTTCGCCCCGGTGGGCGATGGTGGCCCTCAACCTGGTTGCCGCAGCAGCGTTGGGGCTACTGGTGAGCACTGACACTCTCCTCGACACCTACCTCTTCGTGATTCTCCTCGGGCTGGCGAGCACCGGGATCAACACACTGGCCCCGATAATGTGGGCGAGAAACTACGGACGCCAGTCTCTGGGAGCCATCCAGGGCGTTGGCCGCGCAACCCAGGTAATGGGGTTCGCCATAGGACCACTGGCGTCGGGACTGGCCTACGACGCCACCGGCAGCTACAGAGCAGCCTTCATCGTCATGGCCGGCCTCGCAATACTGGCAACAGCCCTAATGGCCGCATCGAGAACGACGTCAGAATCAGCGCTTTCCGGTCGGTAGCTTCGCGAAAAGCTGTCCCGTGGTCTGATATAGTTCGCTCCATAGTTAATCAGGTGCAGTCTTGAATAAGTTCTACGCTATAGTCCGCCGGGACGGGAGATGAGGGTATGAGCTACAGGTCAGTGATGAGCATTCCAAGGACGACCAGGTCGGTGGCACGCCTGCTGCTGCTAGCTTCGTTGCCGATTGCGGCGATCATTGCCGCCCTCACATTCCACCCGCTCTTTGCACAGGGCCAGGACGGCACAATCGACACCTTTACCCTGTCGAGCACCACTGACGGAGAGATTGTGCTGTCGTGGGAGACTCCGTCACCGTCTCCAAGCGACTACCGGGTCAGTTATGCTCCCAATGACGAGGAATACCTCTCCTGGCGGGACGACAACGAAGACGGCAGAGGCAATTCTTACCCTGACGGCAGCGCCACGTCCCTGACCCTCACCGGCCTTCCCAACGGCACCCTGTACAAGGTGAGCCTCCGAGCGCGCTACAGGACGGGCGAGTACGCCAACAATCGCTGGAGCGGACCCTGGAACGAGCAGACCGTCACAGTCGCCGGTCAGCCGGCAGGAACGGTGACAGGCCTTACACTCTCCAGCGACGCGGCAGGCTCGCTCACGATCGCTTGGGACACTCCCTCGCCATCGCCTTCAGACTACCGTGTCAACTGGGCGCAGGTGGGCCAGGCGTTCCTCTCATGGAGCTTGCCCAACGAGGAATCCAGGGGTAATGAGTACCCCGCCGGCAACACTAACTCCTTGACGCTTACCGGGCTGACAGAGGGAGCCGAGTTCAAGGTGAAAATGAGGGCCCGGTACAGGACAGGTGAGTACGCCAACGACCGCTGGGCAGGCCCCTGGACATCCTCCGTAAGGCAAGAGGTGCTCGAACAGACAACACAGGCCACGAGTACAGCCACGAGCACGCTACCTGCTACAAGCACAGCTACGAGTACACCACCTGCTACAAGCACAGCTACGAGTACATCCCAGGCAACATCCACGGCCACGAGCACACTACCTGCCACAAGCACGGCCACGAGCACGGTGCAGGCCACAACCACGCCTCAGTCCACGACCACTTCGACGAGTACCCCGGCCATAGGCGCCCCCTCTGGCCTGAACGCGTCGCTTCAAAATCTGACCAAGTCGATAGGCGGGGGTAACTCAGAAGGGATAGGAACCAAGGGATTCTTTAATGGAATTGGGACAAGGGCAGATAATTCCCTTGCGACAACGAGCATGTACGTCATGCTCTCCTGGACCAATCCCACCGGCATGGACGTAGTGGAGCCAACCGGATACCAGGTCAAACGCTGGGTCACGGACAACCACCCGACGTTCTTCGACTGCGATATATCCAGCACCACCTCTTCGTGCTATTCGGCGGAGGAGTATCGCGACTCGCAGCTCACGGCCGGCGTCACGTTCAACTATGAAGTGCGCCTGGTGAAACGCGCCTCAGGCGAGGACCCGCGCTGGAGCCCATGGTCGGGCACAGTAACGATCGCAATCCCCGCAGGGTTGACGGCCGACTCACATCCTGAAGCTCCAGCCGGGTTGACAGCTGCTGAAGTGCTGCACGCGACCGACGATCCCAAGATCACCGTATCCTGGGATGCCGTGACCAGCAACGGCACCACCACGTACACGATCTACCGGTCCGATCTGAAGTCGGCGACTCCTACCGTCGAAGTGATCGCGACAACCACCGCAACGAGCTACGATGACACGGAGATCGAGGCCTACCGGAGCTACCAGTACCGGATCCGAGCGACCAATTCGCTGGACCTGAGCAGCCCTCTTTCGAGGCTGAGAATAGTCAATACCTCCGGCCTGCAATATGGAGTGCCCGACAGGCCGACCGACCTCAGTGCAGCGACGACCACGATAGCGACGACGACGGTTCATCTCGGCACGGCAACCAGTTCCGATACCTCAATCACGTTGTCCTGGACGCCCGCGACCACCGGAGCGACGTCGACGTACTACCTGATCTATGCAGGCGTCGTAACGGAGGCGATGTACAGGGCGTATGAACGCCCCGAAGACGCGGTCATAACAGTCCGGGTTAGAAGGATGACCACATCACCGAGCACAACCTTTAACGTCGGGAGCGGGAGCTTTTACGCGTTCGGCGTTAAGTCCTGCAACGACGAGGGCTGCAGCTCGCTCAGTCAAGGGCATGGGGTCAACCTCCTCGGCGAACTCGGTGCCGACCTCACCGCACCCGGGCAACCCGAAACGCCTGGAACAAGTTGACGGACGCCGGCTGCACCAGCAGCCGGCACGTCACCCCCACCGGCTATCCGGTCGGGTAGACACAACTGAATCCACGCAAACCCTCTCTCCTTGAGGGAGAGGGGGTAGGTATTCACAAACCGTCATTCCCGCGAAAGCGGGAATCCAGTGGGGTGCGGGTGGGGGCCACCAGCTTGGAATGATGCCACCCCCAATCCCCCTATCCCCATCCCGTCCGCCTCGGATAATATAGACTCGTGAGACCAACGCCCGGACCCTGCTTTACGTGTCCGGCTTCAAGCTGGCAGGAGGAGTTCGCATCATGGCAACCCGCATCGGCATCAACGGCTTCGGACGCATCGGCAGACAGGTCCTCCGCGCCATCCGCGAGAGGCACCCCGACACCCTCGAAGTCGTAGCGGTCAACGACCTCGGCAACCCCGAAGACAACGCGCGGCTGTTCAAGTACGACTCCACCTACGGCCGCTACCAGGGCGACGTCGAAGCCACCGACTCGGGCATCAGGATAGACGGCGACGAGATCGCCGTGCTGTCCGAGCGCGACCCCTCCAACCTCCCGTGGGGCGACCTCGGAGCCGAGATCGTCGTCGAGTCCACCGGCATCTTCACCAACGCCTCACAGGCCGGCGGACACATCGAGGCCGGCGCGAAGAAGGTCATCATATCCGCTCCCGCCTCCGGCGAAGACCTCACCATCGTTCTCGGCGTCAACGAGGACGGCTACGACTCCGAGCAGCACAACATCCTCAGCAACGCATCCTGCACCACCAACTGCATCGCAACGATGGTCAAGGTGCTGCACGACAGCTTCGGCGTCGAGCGAGGGCTGATGACGACTGTCCACGCCTACACCAACGACCAGAACATCCTCGACCAGGTGCACTCCGACCCGCGCCGGGCGAGGGCCGCAGCGCAGAACATCATTCCCACCTCGACAGGCGCAGCGCGCGCCGTCGGCCTCGTGCTGCCCGAGCTAAACGGCAAGATCCACGGCATGGCCATGCGGGTGCCCACCCCGACGGTCTCGGTGACCGACTTCGTTGCGACGCTGGACGGCTCTGTCTCCGTCGACGAGGTCAACGACGCCTACCGCGAGGCCGCCTCTGGCAGGCTGAACGGCATCCTGGAGTACACCGACGAGCCGCTCGTAAGCTCCGACTTCAGGCAGGACCCGCACAGCGCCATCATCGACGGACTGTCCACGATGTCGATGGGCGGCAACATGGTGAAGGTAGTCGGCTGGTACGACAACGAGTGGGGCTACTCCTGCCGCACTGCCGACCTGGCCGCGTTCCTCGCCGAACAGGGGCTGTAGGAGCAGGTCTGAAACCCGCCCCTACGCAACGACAGGTATGGAAACAAGCCAAAAGATCCAGATAGTCCGCGCGCTGTCGAACGACCTCGCCGGGTTCCTGCACACGCTGCCCGAGGACGTCTGGCGCGACGCCGAGGTGTACGGGAGCGCGTGCGACGGGTGGAACATGGCCGACGTCGTCGCCCACCTGATCGACGTTGCAAACACCTACACTTTGAGCATCGAACGCGCCGTCAGCGGCAACGTGTCGCCTCCCATGGGACGCAGGGCGCTCACGTCAGAGGAGTTTGTCCAGTCCGTCATCAGCCTGCGCGACGCCTACGGCGAGGACCTGTTCCCGGAGTTCAACACAGCGTGCCTGCGGTTCAATCGCCTGATCATGGAACTCGAGCCCGACCAGTACGAGCTTCCAGCGTGGCACCCGTTCAGCGTCATGACCGTCGAACGGCTCATAGACCTGCGCGCGATGGAGCTCGCGGTACACGGCTGGGACGTCCGCTACGGCATCGACCGCAGCGCCGCGATCAACCCGGTCGCCATCCCGTTCCTCAAGGGCTGGGTTAACAGGTGGCTCAGAGCCTGCTTCCGCCCACGGCCCGAGAACGACCCCGACGTAAGACTACGCTTCATCCTCACCGACGCCGCAGACGAGTCCTACGACCTACAAGTCGGCGCCGACGACTTCTCCCTGGACACCACAGACACCACGATCGAAGCCGACGCAACCCTCGAGCTGGACTCAAGCTCATACATCCTGTTCCTGATGGGCCGCCTGCCCCTCCGCCGCTCAGTCCGCCGAGGCCGCATCACCCTCCAAGGCGACCAGGACCTAGCCGAGCAGTTCCCCACCTGGTTCCCAGGAGTCTGACAGGTTCGAATACCCCCGTCGTTCCGGCGAAGGAACGTCACCCCGTACTGCGATACGGGGCCTGAACCCAGAGGCCTTGAACCAGCGAGTCTGATACGCGGCTCCAGTGCTAGAATTGACTTGGCGACAGGCTAGTCGTCCCAGACACACACCTGATGCTGTCTACGCGTGACATCGGCTATCGGAGAGATGCGGTGGCAATCACCAAACTCACAGTCGAGAACTTCAAGAGCTTCGACAAGCTCGAAGTCGAGCTGCGCCCCTTCAACATCGTCGTAGGGTCGAATGCCTCCGGCAAGTCGAACTTCCTAGACATATTCCGCTTCCTGCGCGACATTGCTAATGACTCGCTGGAGAATGCGATTGGAATTCGCGGGGGTGCAGAGACGCTGAGTAACTTCAATCTCAGTGAGAATCAACTCTTACGGATCTGCGTTGAGACCGATGAAATCCAACGACATCTAGTCCATCACCGAGATGGTGAAGCAATCGGAATCAAGACTGACCGGACGGTCTATGAGTTGTCGATCTTATGCGACGAATCTGACGAGGGCTTCAAAGTCGCAACGGATAACTTGGCTGAACATTTCACTGTACTCGACATTCGTCCTGCTGACGATCGAGAGGAAAAGGGGACGTCCCGGTGGGGTTCACCGCCGTCGTTACCCTCATTTATTGGGTCGGGAAGTTACGTAGAGCAACAGAAGCGCGGAAGTGGCCGAACCGTCTTTCATCGAGAAAGTGACTCGATTAAGTGCTATCTCGAACTTCCCGAAGGAGTCCCGTTTTCTGAGGAAGAAGTCTCTACCATGCACGGTCTGAGGTTGCCTCTACATCGCCCCCAAGAAGTATTGCTGGAACCTTTCCTACGTCGCACTCTTCTGCCTTATGCGGCTCATTCCTTAACAAATGTCTTCGCATACGACTTTGATCCGCGCAGGCCGCGACAAGCCGTGCCTATCATCGGTCCGAAAATGCTAGAGCCCGACGCTTCAAACTTGGCTGTTGTTCTTCGTGAAATCTTGAGGCGGCCAGATTGGAAGAATAGTCTTATCAACTTGGTATCAACCCTCATGCCATTTGTTCATGACCTCGAAGTAGATGAGTACGGGTTCGGACAGTTAATTACAACTCTTACTGAACGTTTCTCTGACACAGGTCATCGGCTGCCAGCAGTCTTCGCTTCTGACGGGACAATTGCATGTCTCGCCTTGGTTGTCGCACTTTACTTTCAACAGAGTTCAGTCGCCGTATTCGAAGAGCCAGATAGATACATTCACCCTCATCTCGCAGGTCAGGTCATGCAGATGATGAACGAGGTAACCGATAGGACGCAGATCATCATCACGACGCACAACCCAGAGCTACTCCGGCACGCGAACTTGGAGGACATACTCTTGGTTACGCGGGACTCTGATGGTCACTCTCAGATCACGCGCCCTGCAGACAGCGAGGTCGTGAGCCACTTTCTCCAGAACGAACTCGGTGTCGAGGACTTGTTCGTCCAGAACCTACTGGATCTGTGATTTCAGAGTATCGCACGCTATTTCTGATCGTTGAAGGATCCGACGATGCCCGTTTCTGTCGGGAAGTACTCATCCCGATATTTCGGAGAACCTTCGATGATGTGCGAACGTGGGAGTACAGTCGGAAGAAGCCATCCAAGACCGTCAACTTCATTCGAAACATCGGCTACATGAACGCCGATTACATCCTATTTGGCGATATGGATAGACGTCCCTGTGTCACGTCTACGAAAGAGGACTTAGCCACACAATTCCCAGTGATGTCGTGGGATAGAGTGGTCGTTATTCGACGGATGATCGAAGCATGGTATCTCGCTGGTCTTAGCGAGTCATCATATCGCGACCTCGCACTTGATCGAGTAAGGAATATCGAAGAGATCACCAAAGATCAGTTCAACAACCTGGTCGGCGGAAGTGACGAACACTCTAACAGCATGATCGACATCCTCAAGCACTACGACGTAGAAGTCGCCCGCCAGCGGAGTCCGTCATTCCAATACTTCTGGCGGAAACACGTCGAATAGAAAAACAAGGAATCTTCCAGTCATGCCCGACTCCAGCAAGAACAAAAGCCGTCTCAGATCGATAGGCCGAGCGTTCTCCAGGGGACAAAAGTCCGCAGAGGACTCGACTGAGCAGTCGGTCGATGGAGACCTGGACATAGCCACCTGCTCCGAGGAGGAATCTGGGAGCGTTGCCACCAACACCAGGAAGCTGGTGGGAGATCGAATTAGCTCTGTGAGACAAACGATTCCATGGGAGTCCGTGGTACTGTCCACCGAAGTGCTGAACACCCTGTCGTCGTCACTTACGACCTCGAAGGCCCTCAGCGCATCCGCGAAGCAGAAGCTGACCGCCCAAATCGGCCCTGCTCTGGAGTCGCTATCAAGCAAAGGCGCGAGCGCGCAGTCGCAGACCTTCACCACGGTACAAGGACTGCTGGCCAATGCGGAGTTGTCTCGCTCGGTAAACGATTGGCTTCAGGGGATAGTATCCGGAGCCCCGACCATCTACGACAAGGCGATGGACGCGACGTACAACGCCACACATATCGGCGGCGGGCTTCACCGGATGTTCGACGGCGGCCACACCATCCCCGGCGCGTTCGAGGCCGTAAGGAACGCATCTCCCGACGACAACATCTTCCAGGAGGCCACGGGGCTTCTTCAGGCGCTGGCGAGGGACGCCACAACGCCCATGGGACTGCCACTGGTCAACTGGGACCAGGACACATTCAACGGTCTGGCCGACACACTGGGAAACCTGGGCATCTCCAGGGACTGGCTCGTCGACCTGGTCAACTACGATGCCGTCGAGCTTGTGGGCTCATCCATAGGCGTTGTCGCGATCGCTCTCAACTGGAACAACGAGGACATCGAGGAGTTCACGACCATCGTGGGCGGCATGGGATTGTCCGCCGTCGTCGGCGCCAACCCACTGCTGCTGGTGGTGACGATCGTCGCCCTTGCCAAGGCGTTCCACACCGCACGCAAAACGGGAGACTGGAAGGAGTTCACCGACGGTCTCGCCAAAGGCGGAATTTGCACCGGCGCAGTACTGCTTGTGACGAGCACCGTGAGTGGCCCTGCTGTAGTCGTCCTGCTGACCGGCATCTGTGTGGGAGTAGCGGCACACAAGGCAACTGAAAACGTCAGCATTGTCGAGGTGGGCCAGTTCGTGGTCCGACAGGTGACCAACGCGCCATCCATGACAAGGGGCGCCCTGGATTCGATCAGGAAGTAGTAGCTGCCCTCACACGTGCTGGTCCACCAGGATCGGGTTGCCGTCGGGGTCGACCGCAACGAAGCTGGCGGGGCCTGTGCCATCCTCGTCCGCCTCGCTGACCAGTTCCACGCCCTTTGACTTGAGGTCGCGCTGTAGCTCGCGGACATCGGTAAACGACTCGACGGATTGGGCATCGTCGTCCCAGCCGGGATTGAACGTCAGGATGTTCTGCTCGAACATCCCCTGGAACAGGCCGATGGTGTGGCCGGTGTTCCTGAGGATCAGCCAGTTCTGTGAGGCGTCGCCCCCAACGACCTCGAATCCGAACTTCTCGTAGAAGTCCCTCGAGGCTTCTATATCCTTCACCGCCAGGCTGACCGAAAACGCGCCAAGCTCCATGTTCATTTCCTCTCTTCTTGAGTACCACTGGAATGTTGTCACGGTAGGCAACGTAGCCTATGAGCCGCCCACCTGAGTTTCAAGGAAGGCGACGGCGCCGTTTTCGGCAAGAGGTCTCGTCGACGAACTGCCCCACCTGTGATAGATTCCGTGCGGCTGACTACAGCCACTACCAGCACGGAGGCACTCCCCATTGATTCACAGCGACTTCAGATGCGAGTTCTACTTCATCAGGCACGGCGAGTCGGAGTCGAACGCGACTCCCGGGTTGGCCGCAGGGGCCAACCACGATGCGCCTCTGACCGAACTCGGCGCCAGACAGGCCACTCTACTCGGTAAGCGACTTCGCGCAGAGGGGGTCAAGTTCGACCTCGTGTACAGCTCCAGCCTCGACCGAGCAATCAATACGGCGAGGTTCATGTTGGACGCCATGGGCGAGCCCGACCGAGACTACCCGAAGGTGGACGACATCATGGAGCAGCAGATGCCCGGCTGGCGCGGCGTCCCGCTTGATGAGGCGTTCACCACCGACGTGATGCTCTACAGGGCGGCCAAGGGAGCCGACTTCGTGCCTCCGCAGGGAGAGTCGCTGCGTATGGTGCAGCGGCGCATCTCCGCGTGGGTGGAGCGGGAGATCATCTACAACGAGGATCTGACGTCCAAGCCCCAGGACCTCAAGGTCGCCGTGGTCGGACACGGCCAGTCATCGCGCTGCCTGTTCCAGTACATCATGGGATTCAGGGACAGCCTGCTGTGGCAGTTGGCGATTGACAACACGTCGATATCGCGGTTCACCTTCGATCGCTACGGCTGGTCGGTCGTGAGACTCAACGATGCGTCCCACCTGTCCGACACCGAGCCCAGCTTCGAGGCCCGGCCCTAGTCTGGAACCAGGCCCTCGCCGATGAACAGCTCCTCAGCCTCCTCGAGCGTGAGGTCAGGCTCGGGCAGCACCACATCGGACTCCACCAGCTCGTCGATGGGGACGGCTTCGCCGTTGTTGCGAACGAGGTCGAGCATCGCCTTGAGAGCCGCCTCGAATCCTTCGCGGTCCTCCTGGGCGATGATGTCCACGAGCTTGTTGTCCAGGTCGTTCAGGTCGTCCAGATACTGGCCAGAAAGATTGTACTGGCCCTCTGTCCGTATCCGAATAATCATCGATTAAAAGTCTCCAATGTAGAACAACTGCCCCCTCTCCCTCAGGGAGAGGGTTGGGGTGAGGGTGAATAGGGTTTGATCACAAGATACCAGGCACCACCCGCGCCCCTCTGGATTCCCGCTTCCGCGGGAATGACGATTGGTCAATTCACACTAGCCGCTGGGAAGCGACCTGCGCTCCGGGCCGGACGGCAGGCTCGTTCTGAGAGAGGCGAGCTCGTCTTCGACGTTCTGCTCCGAGGTAAGCTGCGCCAACTCCCGGCTCAGGGCGTCGCCGCCGCCGGCCGTTAGCTGGTCGTCCAGCACACCGGAGTCAGCAAGCTCGTCGATCGCGCTGGCCTTGGCCCTCATGTCCTCGGTCTTGTGCTCGGCGCGCTCGACGGCAAGCTGAACGTCGCCCATCTCCTCTGAGACGCCGGACAGCGCGGAACCGATCCGCACCTGCGCCTGAGCGGCGTTGTACTGCGCCTTGATGATCTCCTTGCGGGACCTGAACGCCTCCACCTTCGCCACCAGTCGCTGCTCGGCGTTGATCAGCTTCTCCTGCTCCGACTCGAGCTGAGCGATCTGCTGGTCGAGACCTTCAAGCTCCAAGAGTGCCGTCTGCTTCCGCTGGAGTGCGAGACGGGCGAGGTCCTCGCGACCGGCGGCCATCGCCTGCCGGGCCTGGTTCTCCACGTTGGTGATGCTGGCGCGCACCTTCTCGGCCTGGAGCTGGAGACGCCGCTTGTTGGTCACCATCTCCACGATGCCCCGCTTGACGTTCTGGAGCATCTCGCGCTGCTTGTCGTAGGCGTAGTCCAGGGTCTCCCGAGGGTCTTCGGCCCTGTCCAGCATCCGGTTCATCTTCGATTTCACCACGGTCGACATCCGTGACATAACACCCATCGGTCCCCTCCTAGTAAATGCTGCTCTGCTCTACGCAGAAAGGCGTGCCCCATGTTCCAGCATGGGGTCGGCGATCAAAATGACGAACTGTTACTCCTTCCCGAAAACATCTGGATGACCCCGATAACAATCAGGACGATTCCAATGATGATCAGGATGAGACCGGTAGCGTCTATAAGCCACTTGATAAGGCCGGTCCTGAGCACGAAACCCAGGAAGGCAAGGACGATCCCCGCGATCAGCAGGCCGGAGCCCCCTAATTTGCCCATGTTAGCCCCTTCTCTTTAGCAGCGACACGCCCACAACCGGCGACACGCCGCACTCGGATATTCTGAGAATATCATAACCCAGCACCCACAGTAGCGAAAAGCATATAGAAGGCGAAGAACCCGCATCAATTTGTATGCCCCACATAGGGGAGCATAAGAATCCCCTCTCCCTGAGGGAGAGGGCTAGGGTGAGGGTGAAAGCCTGTCAGATCACAATCCAATCGCCCACCCTAACAACCGCGCTATGGAATAATTCGACCCTCGTGGATATAGTACGACGCAGTAAAGCTGGCCGGTACGGAGGGACCCACACATTGAAAATCACCGACGTCAAAATCGAAGTCGTACGCCGCACGCTGCCGGATACGGGGCTGGACTCCGACCTCGGCCGATTTCACGGCGACGTCGAACAGGGCGTGCTGAGGATACAGACCGATGAGGGCGTCGAGGGCAACTGCTTCGTAGGCGACTTCAGAGGCGGCGGACACGGCCAGTTCAGCCCGATCCTCAACGTGCTCAAGCCGGAGATCATGGGCCGCAGCCCGTTCGAGCGCGAGCGGCTGTGGAGCAGGCTCCCGATTCTAAGCGGCAGACGCGGACTCTCGATGAACGCCTGGGCGCCCGTCGACGTCGCGCTCTGGGACATCGCCGGCAAGACCGCGGGCGTACCCGTCCACAACCTGCTCGGCACACGTCGTTACGAGACCGAGGTGTACGCCACCTACCCTCCGCGTCACGAGGCCCCCGAAGGCTACGTCGGCGAGGCGATGCAGATACGGGCTGCCGGTCACCGCGCCTTCAAGATCCATCCCGGTGTAATGGACACGGCCACTGTCTTCGAGATGATGGCGAACGTCAGGGACGTCGTGGGCGACGACATGGAACTGATGCTCGACCCCAACAACGGCTACGACTTCCGCAAGGCGCTCGACGTCGGCAGCGCGGTGGACGACCTCGGCTTCTACTGGTACGAGGACCCGATTCCGCCGCACGAGTACGACAACATCGCCGAGCTCAGCAAGAGGCTGATCACCCCGCTCTGCATGAGCGACAAGCCCGAGAACCAGTTCCAGACCGGCTACCACTACATCCGGCACAACGCCGTCCGGCTGGTGCGGGGGACGGCCCGCAAGCTGGGCATCACCGGACTGAAGAAGCTGTGCTCGATGGCCGAGGGCTTCGGAGTCAACTGCGAGATCGGCACCGCGGGCAACTCGCTGCTCAACATCGCCAACCTGCACGTGATCTCCTCCGTGCAGAACTGCGCCTACTACGAGTACTGGATGCCCACCGAGGCCCACCAGTTTGGCCTCGAAGAGGACATCAAGCTCAACGACGAGTGCCTCCTGGAGGCCCCGACCAGGCCCGGCCTCGGCTTCGACCTCGACTGGGACTGGATCTCAGCCCACCGTGTGGCAACGCTCGACTAGAGAGGCTGTACCAGTTTGGCCGTTCATACACATGTAGGGCTTCCAGATTAAATTGATACAGACCCTCAACTAACTTCGGCGTTGGACAAAGCCACGACCATAGGACATACTGTGTGATCGAACGCAGTAAGGTGTTCTTCTGTACCGTAAAAGCACAAGAATCGGTGACTCTATGAACCTGCGAAAACATGTCATTCCACTCATAGCTGTTCTGGCGATCGTGGCCCTGGCCGCAGTTGCCACGACCACCCTGGTGATCGCCAGCCCCCAGCAGTCCCCATCGGCACAGGCGGGGCCTACCCCAGCGCCTGACATTGTCATGGAAATTCCACCTAAACAGTCGGCTCCACCATCTCCAAAGGAGAGCACGCAGGAGAATGAAAGCACGGAACCCAAACCCGCGCCCAAGCAAACTCTCGACAGAGGGCCCAAGGGGAGCCGCATCCCGCCGGGACCGGTGGTGGAGTTGTCATCCCCGTCAATCTCGGGCATAGGAGACTCCTCGGGTAAAGGGGACACCCCTGGAAGTGTGTACACCTGGCAGGACGGCGACCGCACCCAACGTGTCGTGCTACAGAACGATCTGGTAGCTCAGAGCAAGTCTGAGGACACATCCAATGATGTCATCGTCGCCAAGATGGGCGGCTACAGCATCGTAGAAGGGGAGTTCAAGCAGGGCTCAGGGGCACAGCCGGTGTTCAAGCCGGAGTCCGGAGGAGGTCTGATGACCTTGCCCGGCGGGATGATGCTGGTCCTGGACTCCGAGTGGGACCAGGCGGCGGTGGACAAGTTCTTCGCAGGAAACGACATCAACCCCGACCAGGTGTCGGAACTGGACTTCCTCGACAACGCTTTCTTCGTCCAGACCGAACCAGGCATGCCGTCACTCGAACTGGCCAACGAGTTGGCCGATAAAGACGGCGTCATAGTGTCCAGTCCCAACTGGCAGCAGCAGTTCGAGGCGAAGTAATGCTGCAACACACCACCCACGATAACCGCTCCCAGCAGACCCCACCTTCCCAGAGAACACGAGGTATGGTTACTTTGGCCAGGTTTATGCCAGTCCCACTATTGAGCAGAATAGGACTCCTGACAGCCCTGTTCGCTTTGTGCTTCATTCTGAATCCCGGCGAATCCCTGGCGCAGACGTCAGACGATCACGGCAACACCGCCGCCACCGCAACGTCCCTGACCCTGGGGACCACCGTGAACGGCGTCATCGGTCCCGATGGCGACCGGGACATTTTCACATTTGATATTCCAGATACGGTCGAGACCATCGACGTATGGATATACAACGAAGGCAGCATCAGCGACACAGTGGGAGGCCTGTACGACGCCAGCTTCAACGAGGTCGCGCTTATCGACGACAGCCCCCTCTCGGCCTCTTCTACTCACTTCTTCATCGGAGCAAGCCTCACTCCGGGCACCTACTATGTGGTGGTCGTAGGTTTTGGCGACGCCACCGGGCCGTACAGCCTGCATAGCATGACCGGGGAGGACCAGGGGGATACCCGCGAAGATTCGGCCTCCCTGGACGTGGGAGCTACGGCAGACGGCATAATTGGCTCGGCAGATGACAGCGACCTGTTCAAGATAGAGCTTTCGAGTCGGGCCGACATTGTCATGTATACATCTGGCAATCCGGACACCGTCGGGGTGCTTCAAGACTATCGAGGTGTCCAGCTTACAGGCAACGACGACAGTTCGATGTCTGATGGCAAGTACGACTTCTTCATTGGCGACAGCCTTGAACCGGGCGTCTATTACATCGAAGTCCTTGCCTTTGACACAGGGGCGTACCGGTTGCACGTGGAGCAGGTGGCCGACCAGGACGCCGACCGTTCCCAGGCCACTGAACTGGCCCTGGAGTCCCCGGAGTTCGGCTTCATCAACCATCGCAACGACGAAGACTACTTCAGCTTGACCGTTACCGAAGCGACTGACGTCTGGGTTTATGCGGTTGGATCGACGGACACTGTCGGAGAGTTGCAGGACATCAGCGGCAACAGGGCTGCATACAACGACGACAGTGAGCTGTCTGATGGCCGCCGCAGCTTCTTCCTGGCAGAGAACCTGCAGGCTGGGACACACTATCTCAAGGTAAGCGGATATGCGGGGAACCGCGGGCCATACTGGGTGTTTGCCCTCGAAAAGCCGGACACGGGCGACACCATGGCAACGGCGGACGCCCTGGATCTGGGCACACCGCAGATCGGCATGATCGAACCCTCAACCGACACCGACCTTTACGAATTGAATCTCCCGTTCGCTGCTGAAGTGGTGGTCTACACAACCGGAGACGTGGACACCACTGGGGAACTTCTCTCAAGCGACGGTTCGACTTTGGCCTCGCTATCCACCGATGACGACAGCGGCACGGGCCTGAACTTCTCCATGCGCCATGACCTGGCGCCAGGGACTTACTACGTTCGAGTCGAAAGTTACGGGTCGGAAACAGGTGCGTATGCCCTGTTTGCCGAGCCAGTAAGTCAACTCACCGTTGACGGCCCGAACCTGGTGCGCAGCATAGGCAGGGGCAACGATGAGGCATTCTTCAGGCTGCAGCTGGACACCCCGGCAGACGTCTGGATATATGGCTACGGGTCACTGGACACTGTGGGAACGCTGTAGGACAGCAACTTCAACGTAATCTCGCATAATGACGACAGCCTCATCCGTGGCGCGTTCCGGGCATTCCATCTCCGGGAGAGCCTCGGTGCGGGCACCTACTATGTGAATGTTCGCAGCTGGGCTACGGGTACAGGGCTATTCGGAGTGGGTGCGGAGACGATCTCCGATCATGGCAGCAGCAGTGACACCGCAACCGTTCTGACCCTTAACTCTCTGGTCGCGGGAAGGATCTTCTCTGCCGGGGAAACGGACTACTTCCGCTTCGATTTGGAGCAGGAGACTAACGTCTTCCTTTATGCGAGAACATCGAGCCTCACCCCGCTGGCGGGAGATGTGCTGGACAGCAATGGCGAAGAGATCAGCGTAAACATAGCGCCGCTGACCGTAGCACTCAGGATTGCAGACGGATTCCTGGTCCGGGACGATTTCGATGCAGGCACCTACTATGTACGGATTACCGCCGACTCCTCCGTGGACTACACTCTACACATCCGTCATGACTCCTCATACAACGCCTTTATAGATGGGTGCCAGGGGACGACAGGAGACCCTCTGTATGCTTGCCAGTGGCACCTTCAGAACCATGTAGACGAGGATGAAGACATTAACGTCGAACCTGCCTGGGCCGGTGGCATCAACGGCACAGGCATCAACGTAGCGGTAGTTGACAATGGACTAGACCACTACCATGAGGACCTTTCACCTAACGTGGCTACGTCCCTCAATCATGACTATTCCGGTGGCGATGACGTACATACCCCCATGGAATACCATGGCACTGCCGTCGCCGGCCTTATTGCGGCCAGGGACAACAGTGTCGGGGTCCGGGGTGTTGCGCCAAGGGCCACTATCTACGGACACAATTTCCTGACATTTTCGTCAACACTGAACGGTTTGGACGCTCTGAGTCGCAACCGGAATGTAACAGCAGTGTCCAACAACAGTTGGGGCAGCGCGGACGGTCCCGGGCTAGCGCTAGGCGAGGAGTCATGGGACGTCGCAATCGAAGCCAGTGTCGAGAAGGGGTACGGAGGCAAGGGGACCTTCTACGCTTTTGCCGCAGGCAACGGAGGCAACGGAGGCGATGATTCCAACCTCGAAGAACTCACCAACTTCTATGCGGTAACCTCAGTGTGTGCGGTCGATGAGAGCGGTTTCAGAAGCTTCTTCTCGGAAACGGGAGCGAACCTGTGGGTCTGCGCTCCATCAGACGTCGCCCGCCCCGGTCACAGAGCTATCGTCACCACGGATAACTCCGATCGCTACAGGAACAGCTTTAGCGGCACCTCGGCGTCCACCCCCCAGGTCGCCGGAGTGGCCGCGCTGATTCGGCAGGCCAACCCGGAGTTGACCTGGCGGGACGTGAAACTTATTATGGCTGGCTCTGCCCGCATGAACGACGAGGAGAACACGGGATGGGATGATGGGGCGCTGCAGTACGGGTCGAGCACCGAGACTTACCACTTCAACCACGAGTACGGTTTCGGCGTGGTCGACGCCGGGGCGGCCGTTGACCTGGCCAGGAACTGGGTCAACCTCCCTGCGATGGAGAGCGCAGAAGTTTACTCCGGAAACCTGGATGTATCTGTGCCCGATGCCAGCTCGCTGGACAACACCACGACGGTCGATACAAGACTCACGATGACCACTGATATCGGGTTCACCGAACACGTCGAAATCGACCTGAACTTCAGCCACCCGTCTTTCCGGGACCTGGAGATTGAGCTGGAGTCGCCCTCAGGCGAGGTATCGACACTGGTGGGCTCCTTCGAGTCCGCAGAGCCTGTGCCGCTGTTCGGAGAGTTCCGCTTCGGCTCGGCGAAACACCTGGGTGAGGACCCCAACGGCCAGTGGACCCTTCGTATCACGGACGAAATCCCCGGTCTGGAAGGCACCTTCGAATCGTGGACCATCAAGGTCTACGGACACCGGCCCACGCCTGCGTCGCCCTCGGTGGACACCATCACGTCTGGGCCCGACTCCCTGACCGTTACCTGGTCCGCTCCCGGCTTCAGGCGAGGCGGCACCATTACGTCTTATGACCTGCGCCACATCCCCACGGCTGCTGACGAGACTCAGGAATCGAACTGGAACGTCCTCGAAGATGTCTGGAGCAGCGGAGATGGCGCACTGACGGCGGAGATCACGGGGCTTCTTGGAGGCAGGGAGTACGACGTTCAGGTCCGTGGCGTCAACGCCTCGGGCGCCGGAAACTGGTCCTCTACAGCCACCGCAGTGCCCACTGTCAGCACGACCAGTTGCACTGATGGAGGCGCGATTGGCAGCCCGTCGAGCAACCCTGAACTGGCAGCGGACTGTGACACTCTGCTGACCATGCGGGATGCCCTGGCGGGTGACGCGCTGCTGAACTGGTCGGCAGGGCTCGCCATCGGCGATTGGGACGGCGTGGAGGAAAGTGCGGCAAGCGACGGAACACGCCGCGTCACAAAGCTGGATCTCGGCACAATGTCGTTGTCGGGCCAGATTCCCGCCAGCCTGGGCGATCTGACCGGGCTGGAGACGCTCGACCTGTCGGACAACGAGCTGACCGGCAACATTCCGGTGGAACTGGGCAGCCTGACCAATCTGAAGGAGCTGCGTCTGAACGGCAACCAGTTGACCGGTGAGATACCGGATGAACTGGGTACGCTCCCCAATCTGGAGGTGCTGCATCTATCGGGGAACCAGCTGAGCGACTGTATTACGCAGGCTCTTGGAGCAGTCCCGCAAAACGACTTCAGCGGATCGGGCATACCCACCTGTGACCTCCTGTTGAGCAGCCTGAGCATTGATCGGGCGACCTTGACACCCGAGTTCGACCCCCGCCACGCGTCGTACACGGCGGTGGCAGAGGTTTCGCGGGTAACAGTGACTCCTGCCAATGACCACGGCGCCACCTTCCAGATCCTGGACGCGAACGATGCTGCAATAGCAGACTTCGACAGCAACAGGGCTGGACATCAGGTACCTCTAACGGTCGGTGAGAACACGGTCAAAGTCAGGGTGGTCTCACAGGACCAGACCGCGCATCACGTCTACACGATAGCTGTGACCCTCACGGACGCGGTCAGCCGCTACGACAGAGACGGCGACGGAGCAATCGACGGGCCAGAGGTGTTAGCCGCGGCCGCAGACTACTTCGCCAACCTGATAAGTGGAGATGAGGTGCTCGCAGTAATCAGAGCCTATTTTGACAATTAGGGAGGTCCGGGACGCACAGCACCTGAAATTGCCTTTGGGCCCTCCCTGAGGCGTAGTTGCTCGCCCTCCTCAGAAAACCGTTCTACGGCTGGTGGATCGTTGCCGCCGCCTTGGTGGGGCAGTTCACGTGGATGGGAGTTGGGCCGGCAGTAGTCGGCGTCTTTCTGAGACCGGTCGTCGACGATTTGGGCTGGCAGGTGTGGCAGTTCACACTCGCGACGTCGATTGCGGCTGCGACCGGCGCCGTATCAGGTGTCGTCGCTGGCGAGATGGTGGACCGGCACGGCCCGCGTCCTCTGATGCTGCTCGGAGCATTGGTGGCGACACTCTGCTTCTTCGGCCTGAGCATTCAGTCCGAGCTCTGGATGTTCCTCGCGCTGTACGCGATCACGGGCTTCGCGGGCTGGACCCTCTTTGGCTCGCTGGTGGTCAACGCAGCCGTCTCGAAGTGGTTCATCGCGAGACGCGGCTGGGCGCTCGCGATCGGCTCGATAGGTGTGTCGCTCGCCGGGATAATCTCCCCCGTAACCCTCACGTTCATCGTGGACACGTGGGACTGGCGAATGGGATACGCTGCCCTCGGCGCGTTCGTAATGCTCGCCATCGTACCGGCAGCATTCGTGATGCGCCGTACTCCCGAAGACTACGGCATGAGTCCCGACGGCGACGGTGGCGACAACGCAGCTCCAGCCTCGATGTCGCCGACTGGCGTGGAATCGGCTTCGCTGACCCGCTCCCAGGCATTGAGGACCAGCGGCTTTTGGATGCTGACCCTGGGGTTCGCGTTTAACTTCACCGCCATAACCGTGATCCTGATTCACGCCATACCGTTCGCCACCGAGGCCGGGTTCTCCCGCGCCGTCGCGGCGTCCGCGCTGGCGGTCAACGGGGTGGGCAACCTGGCTTCCAAGGCCTTCTGGGGCTACGGACTACAGCGATTCGAAGCCAGGCTGCTGCCGGCGACGGCGTACACCATTTCGTCCATCGGCGTCGCGCTGATGATCGCCGCGGGTGTGACGGGACAGTGGGCGCTGCTCTTTCCCGCCTTCTTCCTGTACGGCTTCGGATTCGGCGGCACAATCCCTCTCAGCGAGTTCCTGTGGGCGCGCTACTTCGGACGCGCACACATCGGCGCGATCCGCGGAATCGGCAACCCCATCGCCGTTGTGGGCACCGGAGTCGGCCCGGTGCTTGCCGGAGCGTGGTTCGACTTCTCCGGCACCTACTACCCCGCGTTCATCGCAGCCATCGCCGTCTACATGATAGCCGCAGTGATAATCGGGCTATCCCGGGACCCGCTGGCCGCCAGGCGCTAGACCCTCGACAACCCTCTCCCTCAAGGGCTGACAGGGGTAGGTAAACCGACAATTCGTTCGTCCTGAGCTTGTCGAAGGACACCCCCGGCCCCTGTCAGCCCTCAAGGGTGAGGGTGAAAAAGCCTCCCGGGGCTGACCTCGCTGCAGACCTGGTATCAAAGTAGGCAGCTAGAGAAGCTCCTCGTTCAGCGTGACCCCGAACCCCGGCGCGTCCGACGGCTCCATGAAGCCACCCTCAGGGAACGGCTCGCCAACCCACAGGTCATCCTTCGGCGCGTCGCGCATCCCCGGAAGAACCTCTGCGAGGTCCATGCAGTCAGACGAGGCTATCAGGTGGAGTCCCCACACCTCTCCGCCGCGATGGGGTGCGACGGGTATGTCGTGCTCCCTCGCGATGTCCAGGATTCGCAGTCCGGCCGTGATGCCGCCGCACCATGTGATGTCCGGCTGCCAGAGGTCCATCGCGCCAGCCTTCGCGACGGCGTCGAACCCGATGTGGGTGAACTCGTGCTCGCCTCCCGCGATCAGCGTCGGCTTCACCAGCGGCCTCAGCGCCGCCTGACCGTCGAGATCGTCCGGCGTCAGCACGTCCTCGAACCAGAATATGTCGTACGGCGCGAGAAGCTCACCCATCCTGACGGTCGTATCCGTGTCCCAGCTCATGTATGTGTCGATCATCAATCGAGCGTCCGGCCCCATGATCTCGCGAGCGCGGGATGCCGACTGCTCCGCGACGTCGAACTCGGCAGGATCTCCAGTCCAGCGATGTGGAAACTTGTGCGCGGTGAAGCCCAACTCGCTGTACCACTCCGGGTCCGCACCTGTCGCGTACGCGCTGATCGCACCCTTCGTCCTCGGCCCGATGACCGCATGGACGGGCACACCCTCCGACTTCGCCAGCAGCTCCCACAGCGCGAGGTCGACGCCGCTCAGCGCCATCACCCCGATGCCCTTGCGACCGTACGGAATCGACTCATAGTACACCGCGTCCCATGCGCTGAAGATGTCGTCCCTGTCGTCGAGCGTCCGACCGACCAGCAAATCGCGCATGTGCCCGTTAACGACCTCCACCGCCGCCTTGCCACCACCGCCGTAGCCGAATCCAACCTCACCAGTATCCGACTCCACCCGCACCACAATCTGCCACAGATGCGTCCTCCACGACGGCGCCACATGCTGATACTTCGGATACACAGCCTTCACATCGGCAATACGCATAAGTTCAAAGCTCCTAGGGTCACGAGTGGCTGACGGGTTCCAAGTGCATGGTACAACGACACGTTGAACCAGGAAACGCCAGCAGTGGCTTCGAACAACATACCCTCTCCTTCAATGGCCTTGCATTGGTACAAGGAACTCACTTTCGGACGCCACGATCTACTGGCCTCGTGCTAAACTTTCGGGTAGAGACCACCTAGCCGGATTCTGAGGACACAGATATGGCATCATCCACGAGTCCCAGTAGCGAACTGATCGACCAAGCCTGTGCCATGATCGAAGAGATGGGAGGAGCTCGCAGCCTGCTCGACGATCTGACCGAGTTTCGAGAACTCCGCATCCGCATGAGCGAGGAGCACTCTGGGCTGTTCGAACAATATCCCGACAAATGGGTTGCAGTTGGCTTCGACGGCCTGGTTGCGGTGGGAGACTCCGAGGACGAAGTCTTCGAGAAGATCGACGACAAGGGCATTTCTCGATCTCATGTCGTGGTTGAGTATCTCGATACCGATCCACCGGTGCTGATTCTGTGATCGTTGGCCACTTCGATTCTCTGGGACGCCCCTACCTCAACAGCCGCCTCATAATCCCACGCTTCCGACTCAACCAGCGTATAGAGTTCCTGATTGATACCGGAGCGGACAGCACCTGCCTGCACCCAAGGGACGCACGAAACGCGGGCATCCCCTTTGACCGACTCGGCAATACACGCCTCTCCAGGGGTGTTGGGGGACAGTCTACGTACTTCCGGGAACCTGCGGTCTTGATGTTCCAGGATGGTGACCTCGTGAGGGTCTACCAGGTGGGGCTCCTCATCGCCGCTCCGAACGACTCCAACGACGTGCTGCCATCCCTGCTGGGGCGCAACGTCATTAACAACTGGCAGATGGACTACGACCCCTCTGATCGCAGACTTGAATGCACGGTTCGCCGGGCAGACCGCACAGTGGAAGCACGTTAGTCACTCTTAACTGAAATCCAGCTCCTCTACAAGGTCCTGGAAGCTGCGGACCCATCTCCGAATCTCCCGAGGATTCCGGTCGCAGAGTTTCTTGAGTTCTGCCTCAAGCCTTGTTGCATGTCCGCGTGTCGAGACTGTCTTGAACCAGACGAGCTTAGGATTCCTATGCGCAGTCGATCTCGTAACACCATTGCGATGCTCCATCAGCCTCTCGCTAATCTCACGCGTCTGGCCCGCATAGAAACCGCCATGGTCTAGCTTTAATACATAGACGTAGAAATCGCCCTCTTCAGCATCCCTGGCCTCTTGGGACTCCGAGTGCTCCCTTCGATTGGTCCTACTCGATCTGGCGGGCTTTTCAGTCTCTTCTGACCTGCAATCGAGGCAGGTACTGTAGATCGAACTCTTCGCCCGTCCGCAGACCGGGCACTCGTCAAGCTCTCCGTTCTGAAATGCCTGGTAGTGGTCATAGCAATAGGTATGCCCGATCCTGACACGCTTCTGGCAACTCCAGAACTTGCAGGCCCTGACCTTAGTATTCCGGCGGTTCATAACCATGCTGGCACTCCAAACCTTTCACGACACAGCGTCTGCTTCAATCGGACAGCCGATAGGAGACGACCTGAAAGTGTGACTGCCTCTAGCATACTACTCTTCTGTCCCGCCATTGAGAGAACCACTCTCGGCCCTCATATCAACTTCGGCTGGTGACACTTCCCGTCCCTGGTCCGTATTGTGATTCAGATTGTGCCTGTGCTGCCAATGATGAGAGGCCCCTCAACTGATAACCAGCCTCCCTTGCTACCCAAGCCCATACACAATTCGGGTAGAATTACTCTGGTCGACACTACGACCAGCTTCCTGCACACTCTGCCCGAGGAGTCCTGAGATGTCCCACGAAATGATCCTGACCGAGGTGAAGGGCCGCGTTGGCCTCATCACCATGAACCGACCCGACAGGCTCAACGCCATGAACCCGCAGATGAACCAGGAGATCCGCCAGCAGATCGCCGAGTGGAACGCCGACGACTCCGTCGGAGCCATCGTGTGGACCGGCGCGGGCCGTGGCTTCTGCGCAGGCGCCGACATCGGCCGCTTCGAGGCGCGACGCGACGGTGAGAGCTCCGACGACGTCGTCCCCGAGCCGGAAGACACCTGGCACGAGATGGTCAAGGCCGCCAAGCCGATCATCGCCGCCATCAACGGGGTCGCCATCGGAGAGGGTCTGACCCGCACTCTGCCGTGCGACATGCGTATAGCGTCCGAGAGCGCCCGGCTGTCCTTCAGGTTCGTCCGAGTAGGGCTGACCCCCGAGTTCGCCTCCACGCACTACGCCCCGTACCTGATCGGCCTCGGTCGCACGCTCGAGTACATGCTCAGGGGCAACCTGATTCCAGCCGACGAGGCGCTGAACGCCGGACTCGTCAACTACGTCTACCCTGACGACGAGATGCTTGAGAAGGCGATGGAGTTCGCCACTGAGATAGCTGACAACCCCATCTGGCAGCTTTCGCAGGTCAAGAAACTCATCCACCAGGACTATCTCGAACACGACGTGGACAAGGTACTCGCCGACGAGGGCGTGATCTTCAGGACCGCAATGGGCACCGACGCCCACAAGGAGGCCCTGCTGGCATTCCGCGAGAAGCGTCCGCCCAACTTCAATGGTTAACGGGGCCGGCGGGACCGAAAAACCGCTGGTGGCGGTAACCGCGGGCAGAGTCGATTCCCACCTCCAGAAGTACGTGGACGCCGTCGAGCGCTCCGGCGGCGAGCCGTGGGTGCTGACCCCCGACACGGACGTCACTCCGGCTGAGGTCATCCGACGCGCCGGCGCTCTCGTGCTGACAGGCGGCGAAGACATCGAACCGTGCCAATACGGGGAGCAGCCGTCGGACGACATCGACTACATGCCCTTCGACAGCGCCCGCGACGAGATGGAGCTGTCCATCGCCCGCGCCGCGCTCGACGACGACCTTCCCATATACGGCATCTGCCGCGGAATGCAGCTACTCAACGTGGCGATGGGCGGCAGGCTGGTGCAGCATCTCGACGGACACTCCGGCACTGAGCTGGAAGACAACCAGTGGGAGGCGTCGTACCACCACATCTACATCTCGCCGGGCAGCAAGCTGGCGGCGGTCGTCGGCTCCGGCGGGTTCGTGCGGGTCAACAGCCTCCACCACCAGGGTGTCAGAGAGGCCCAGAAGTCGCCCCATCTGCTCGCGTCGGCATACTCGCTCGAAGACGGCCTGATAGAGGCGCTCGAAAGCCCTCGCCACAGGTGGGTGATTGCCGTGCAGTTCCACCCGGAGAGGCGAATGGAGGTGCCTCCACACTTCGACCGGCTGTTTCAGTCGCTCGTGGAGCGTGCAGCGGAGCGTCTCGCCGCCGCGCTCTAGCTGTGCCAAGTGTGAATTCGCCGGATTTTAGTTTCATATGCCGTTAAGTAAACGTCTGAAACTTGGTATAATAATTACGTTCAGATGTGGTATGGCATCCAGTTGAAATCACACTTGCGGATCACCCGCTCCAGACAGTGTTCCGGAGCCCTGTGATCTCTGACTTTCAGCACCTGATTTGCCCTCTTTCAATCTACGCCCCACGGCGACTTGAGCCACAGGCAGCGGCCCAAGCCAGCTAATCGCTTCCAGAGTCGGGCGAGCCGCACATTTACATGTGCAGGCTTAAGCTGCCGCACTTGCTAGGAGTTCTGCATGGTAACCAAGACCGATTTCGGATACATCAAACCGACTCAGATAGTCGACGAGATGCGAAGCTCGTATCTCGACTACGCCATGAGCGTCATCGTCCAGCGGGCGCTACCGGACATACGCGATGGCCTCAAGCCTGTCCAGAGGCGCATCCTGTACGGGATGCAGGACCTGGCCATGAGGCCGAACTCCGGCTACAAGAAGAGCGCAAGACTCGTGGGAGAGGTGCTCGGTAAGTGGCACCCGCACGGTGAAACGGCGGTCTACGACGCGCTGGTGCGCATGGCGCAGCCGTTCACGCTACGCGCTCCCCTGGTGGACGGTCAGGGCAACTTCGGCTCCGTCGACAACGACCCGCCAGCCGCCATGCGGTACACAGAGGCGCGGATGGCGTCTATCGCCGAGGAGATGCTCGTCAACATCGACCAGGAAACGGTCGACTACGCTGAGAACTTCGACGGCACTCTCCGGGAGCCGACAGTCCTGCCGGCGAGGCTGCCGAACCTGCTCGTCAATGGCGCATCGGGAATCGCGGTCGGAATGGCGACCAACATTCCGCCTCACAACCTGGTAGAGGTGTGCGACGCGCTGATCCATCTGGCAGACCATCCGAACTCCTCGGTCGAAGACCTCATGCAGTTCGTCAAGGGCCCCGACTTCCCGACCGGCGGCACGATCATGGGATCATCCGGCATACGTGAAGCCTACGCCACCGGTCGCGGCCAGATCGTGGTGCGCGCAAAGGCCGAGATCGAGCCCATGCGCCGCTCCAGCCGGATGCAGATCGTGGTCAACGAGCTCCCGTACCAGGTCAACAAGGCAGCCCTCGTTGAGAAGGTCGCCGGGCTGGTCAAGAGCCGCAAGATCGAGGGCATCTCCGACCTCCGCGACGAGTCGGACCGCGAGGGAATGCGCGTAGTGTTCGAGCTGCGCTCCGGCGTGCAGCCGATGGTCGTGCTCAACAACCTGTACAAGTTCACGGCCATGCAGAGCTCCTTCTCTGCGAACATGCTCGCTCTCGTCGACGGTATGCCGAGGGTGTTCACACTCAGACAGGCGCTGCAGCAGTTCCTTGAGTTCAGGCGTGAGGTGATCCGCCGCAGGACAGAGTTCGAGCTTGCCAAGGCCCGGCAGCGAGCCCACATCCTGGCCGGACTCAGGATCGCCATCAGCAACCTGGACGCAGTGATCGCGCTCATTCGCAACGCCGACAGCGCGCAGGACGCCAAGCAGCAGCTGATCACGAGGTTCGGCCTCGACGACGATCAGTCCCAGGCGATCCTGGACATGCAGCTGCGCCGCCTGGCAGTCCTCGAGCGCCAGCAGCTCGAAAACGAGTACAACGAGATTCAGGCCGCCATCCGCGAGATGGAAGAGCTGCTTGCGTCTGACCGCAAGATGCTCAACGAGGTCAAGAAGGAGCTCCGCGAGCTCAAGAAGAAGCACGGCGACGAACGCCGGACCGACATAAGCCACGAGGCCTCCGACCTCTCTCGCGAGTCACTGGAGCCGCACGAGCAGATCGTCGTCACCCTCAGCCAGGCCGGATACATCAAGCGTATCCCGGCCAGCACCTACCGCAACCAGCACCGCGGCGGCAAGGGCGTGGGCGGTATGACCACCCGCGACGACGACGCGGTCAAGCACCTGCTCGTCGTGGACACCCACGACAAGCTGCTGTTCTTCACCAACAAGGGCAGGGTGTACTCGATGACCGCCTACGAGCTACGCGCGGACACGACGCGCAACTCGCGGGGAGTGCCGCTGATGAACGTCATTGCCATGACCGATACCGAGACCATCAGCGCAGTAATAGGCATGTCGCCACAGGACCTCGATACCGACGACCGCTACCTTGTGCTGGCCACCTCGCAGGGCCGCATCAAGAGGACGGCGCTCAGTTCGGTGGACAACGTCCGTCCATCGGGTCTGATCATCATGGGCCTCGTCACCGGCGATGAACTCGTCTCGGTACGGCCCGCAGGCACGGACGAAGACATCGTCATGGTCACCGAGCGGGGCATGTCCATAAGGTTCCAGATGAACAAGGTCCGCCCACAGCAGCGAAGTGCGCGGGGCGTGATAGGAATGCGCCTGGATAAGCGAGACAGGGTCGTCTCGATGGATGTCGGAACACCCGAGGCCCGCCTGCTGGTCATAAGCAAGCTGGGCTACGGCAAGATCACCTCGCTGGACAAGTACAGGGTCACAGACAGGGGCGGCAAGGGAGTCAAGACGTTCAACATCAGGTCCAAGACCGGCCCGGTTGCGGACGCGCAGATCATCGATGACAGCACGGAGGTCTACGTCGTCTCCGAGCAGGCGCAGGTACTCAGGACGAGCCTGTCCGAGATACGGAGCATGGGCCGCGCCACCCAGGGCGTCACGATCTTCAAGCCCGCCGAAGGCGACTCAGTCGCCTCGATCAGCTGTGTCAGCGCCCTCAACCTCTCTGACGAAGACGACAAGGCATCCACCAACGGCAGCCGCAACGGAAGCACAAACGGCACCACACCCAAGCTGCTGTAGAGAACAGAGCAGCCTCCTCGATAGGCATACACAGTGTTGACCCACCTCGCAGCCTTTGTCATAAGGTTCCGATGGTGGGTCATCGGGGGCTGGGTGGTGGTGTTCCTCATCAGCGCCGCGTTCGCGCCGCGCGTGACCTCACAGCTCAAGCACGGCTTCGGCGACCTCGACACTGAGTCCCGGGCCGCGCTGCGGCTGATGACCGAAGAGCTCGGATTCACCGAGTCGTCCGTCACCCTGGTGTTCTCAAGCGACTCGCTCGACGTCGATGACCCCGCCTACGTCGAGCAGATGGAGCGGGCGTTCGCGCCACTGAGGCAGAGACCCGAAGTCGCGCGCATCATCACGTTCTACTCCGTGCTGAGCGACACATTCGTATCCGAAGACCGCCGCACCACGTACGCCTTCGTGGAGCTCGACGTGTCACTCGATGAGGCTGTCGATCTCGCCCAGCCGATTCGGGACTCCCTCGGCGACACCGACCTCGACGTCTGGGTGACGGGCGGGATAGCACTGTTCGCCGACCTCAGCATCTACTCCGAGCGCGACCTCCAGCGGGCAGAGCTCATCACCATACCCCTGCTCGCCATCCTGCTGCTGATCGTGTTCGGCAGCGTGGTAGCCGCCGGACTGCCCGTCGCCATGGGCGCGCTGAGCGTGGTGACGACGCTCGCGCTCGTGTTCCTCGTCGCCCAGGCCACGGACATGTCCATATTCGTACTGAACATCGCGTCGTTCCTTGGACTTGGCATGGCAGTCGACTACTCGCTGCTGATGGTCAGCAGGTTCAGAGAGGAGCTTCAGGGAGCCGACACCACCGTTCGTCCTGAGCTTGTCGAAGGACAGTCCACCCAGCCGCGTAGCACCGACACCACCGTTCACCCTGAGCTTGTCGAAGGGCGCAGCACAGTCGCATCGGCAGTCACCACCACCATCGAGACCTCCGGCAAGGCGATAGTCTTCTCCGCGGGCACGTCCGTCATCGCGCTCTCCGGCCTGCTGTTCTTCGACTTCATGATGATGCGCTCCCTCGGCGTCGGCGGCATCACCGTCATCTTCTTATCGATGCTGATAGCCCTGACCCTGCTGCCCGCGCTGTTCGCGGTATTGGGACACCGCGTTGACAGGCTGTCGATCTGGCGACGCCGCACGGTCAGAGGCGGATTCTGGTTCAACCTGTCCCAGTGGGTGATGCGACACCCGATAGCCGTGATCATCCCCACTACCGCGCTTCTCGTCCTGCTTGGACTGCCCTTCCTGAACGTGAACCTCGGAAGTCCGTGGGCGTCCATTCTCCCCGAGGAGGCCGAGTCGAGACAGGGACAGGAGCTGGTCAACGAACGCTTCGGACCGGGCGAGCTGGCCCAGGTCATCCTCGTCGAGACATCGCCCACATCGACGCTCTCTCCGCAGAACATAGCCGCCAACCTCGAGTTCGTCGAACGCATGGAGAACGACCCCAGGGTGGTGCGCGTCGACAGCATCTACGCCGCCGGTCTACCAGACGGCGCCGGTCTGCCAGACATTGTAGGGGCGGGTTTGGCACCCGCCCCCGCCAGTCTCTCAGCGTTCGAGGAGCTTGTCAGCGACGACCTCCGCACCCAGACGATCAGGGTCGTGCCCGTACATGCGCCGACCGCAGACGAGACCAAATCTCTCGTGTCCGACATCCGCTCCAACCCACCCGGCGGGGACATGACGGTGCTTGTCACCGGAATAACCGCGGACCAGCTCGACAACGTGGACAGCATGTACTCCGACTTCCCCCGCGTGATCGTGTACGTGGTGATCGTCACTTACATAGCGCTGCTGCTGCTGTTCAGGTCCGTGCTGCTGCCCCTCAAGGCGGTGGTGCTCAACGCCCTCAGCATCCTCGCGAGCTTCGGGGCGCTCGTGTTCGTCTTCCAGCAGGGCAACTTCGAGCGGGTGCTAGGCTTCACCGCGGATGGGACCACCGAGGCGACTGTGCCGATACTCGTGTTCTCCGTCGTGTTCGGCTTGAGCATGGACTACGAGGTATTCCTGCTCAGCCGGGTCAAGGAGGAGTACGAGCGCACCGGCAACAACACCCGCGCCGTTGCGGTCGGCATGGAGCGGTCGGGACGGATCATCACCAGTGCGGCGGCCATCCTGATCGTCGTCTCCGCAGGCTTCGCCACCGGCGACATACTGATCGTCAAGGCCCTCGGCCTCGGCACCGCCATCGCCGTCCTGGTCGACTCCACCATCGTACGCGCCCTCCTGGTACCCGCCCTGATGCGCGTAATGTCCCACCTGAACTGGTGGGCCCCCAGGTGGATGCGTCCTGCGCAGAGAATCTGAGCGTGTGCAAAACCCCAGATTCATATCACCCTCTCCCTCAGGGAGCTGACACGGGTAGGTAAAGGTGTGCAGACAAGCTTGAAACTCACTCAACTAACCCCCTCTCCTGGGGGAGAGGGCTGGGGTGAGGGCGAAAGGTCCGCCTCCAACCTACTGGATACCACCCACACATCTCTGGATTGCCGAGCGGCGAGCCACTTCGTGGGTTCCGGCCTTCGCCGGAATGACGGTTTGCGAATACCTACCCCTGTCAGCCCTCAGGGAGCTGACACGGGCATGTAGGGAATATTGACACAGGCCAGATCGCGTAATTACGATAATTACAGGACCGTTATGCACTTCGGAGGCAAAAGGCATGGAACAGTCGTCTCACACGAGAGAGGTCAAGATAATCTCTATCGGCAACTCTAAGGGCATCCGCCTGCCCAAGACGCTGTTGGACAAGTACGGATGGACCGACCGTCTGATATTGGAAGAGATGGAAGAGAGCGTCGTCCTGCGGGGCGAGAAGACGCATAATCTGTCCTGGGAGGAAACCTACCGCGCCATGGCTGCCGAGTCGGAGGACTGGAGCGACTTCGACATCGCCATAGCCGACGGCCTGGACTGATGGCCTCTTTCCCCCGGCGCTATGCGGTCCACATTGCCGATCTCAACCCCACCGTCGGTAGCGAGATCCGCAAGGTCAGGCCGGTCGTCGTGGTAAGCCGTGATGAGATGAACCGGCTTATAGAGACCGTGGTCATCTGCCCGCTCACTTCTACTCTACACCCGCGCTGGCGAGGCCGTCTCCAGGTACAGTGTGCGGGTCAGGACGCCGAGATTGCAGTTGACCAGATTCGCACTATCAGCAAGCAGCGTCTCGGGCGTCGGATCGACCGTCTCTCCCCAGGCGATGCGGCAGAACTGCGACGTATCATCAGCGAGATGTACGCCGAGTAACCGCACCGGCGTCTCGTAGCCCCCTCTCCCTTGATGGGCTGACAGGGGTAGGTAAGGGTGTACGTACAAACACAGACGCCAGCCGACAGACCCCCTCTCCTGGGGGAGAGGGCTGGGGTGAGGGCGAAAACCCCGTCTCCAACCACACCACAATTTCCCTGCAACGCACACCCACGCCGTTGACACTCTACATGCCCGTTCATATCCTTCATTTATAGCCACATAAGGAGACACACGTATTGACCACCGCTCAAACCGGCTACGAGACGCAGCTCTGGCAGATGGCAGACGCCCTGCGGGGAAGCATGGACGCCGCCGAGTACAAGCACGTCGTCCTGGGGCTGATCTTTCTGAAGTACATCTCCGACGCCTTCGAAGAGCGTCGCGCCGAGGTGCTCGCCGAGTGGGGTGAAGAGGCCGTCGAGGACAAAGACGAGTACATCGCCGAGAACATCTTCTGGGTGCCTCCCGAGGCTCGCTGGGAGAAGCTGCAGGCGCAGGCGCACCAGCCCACGGTAGGCCGTGCCGTCGACGACGCTATGACCGCCATCGAGCGCGACAACGAGGCGCTCAAGGACGTGCTGCCCAAGGACTACGCCCGGCCCAACCTGGACAAGACCAGGCTGGGGCAGGTGGTCGACATGGTGAGCAACATCAAGGTCGGCGGGGCAGAGGCCCGCGCCACCGACGTACTCGGCAACGTGTACGAGTACTTCCTGGAGCAGTTCGCGCTGGCCGAGGGCAGGAAGGGCGGCGAGTTCTACACCCCCCGCAGCGTCGTCCGCCTGCTGGTGGAGATGCTGCAGCCATACCAGGGCCGGGTGTACGACCCCTGCTGCGGCTCCTCCGGCATGTTCGTGCAGTCCATCGAGTTCATCCGCGCCCACGCCAGCGGCAATGGCAACGGAGGCAAGGCCAGGGGCGACATCTCGATCTACGGCCAGGAGTCGAACTACACGACCTGGCGCATGGCCAGGATGAACCTGGCGATCCGTGGCATTGAGGGGCAGATCGAGCACGGAGACAGCTTCCACAACGACCGCCACCCGGACCTGCGCGCCGACTACATCCTCGCCAATCCCCCCTTCAACGTCTCAGACTGGGGCGGCGACCGGCTGCGGGACGACAAGCGCTGGGAGTACGGTGTCCCGCCTGTTGGCAACGCCAACTTCGCGTGGGTGCAGCACTTCCTCTTCCACCTCGCGCCGCGAGGCACCGCGGGCTTCGTCCTGTCCAACGGCTCCATGTCGTCGAACCAGTCAGGCGAGGGTGAGATACGAATGAATCTGATCGAGGCTGGTCTCGTGGACTGCATCGTATCCCTACCAGGCCAGCTCTTCCGGTCCACCCAGATACCCGCCTGCCTCTGGTTCCTCGCGAAGGACCGACGCAACCGCAGTGGCAGCACCCTGTTCATCGACGCCAGGGACATGGGCAGCATGATCGACCGCACACGCCGCGACCTGACAGACGACGATATTGAGCGCATCGCATCCACCTACCATGCCTGGCGCGATGGCGAAGACTATGAGGACATCCCCGGCTTCTGCAAGAGCGCGATACTTGAGGAGATACAGAAGCACGGCCACGTGCTGACCCCGGGTCGCTATGTGGGCGTCGCCCCTCAGGAAGACGACGGCGAGCCGTTCGAGGACAAGATGGCCCGGCTGGTCGGTGAGTGGAGTGAGCAGCAGACCGAGGCCGCAAGGCTCGGCGGTGAGATCGCTGGCAATCTGGAACGTCTTGGTTTCGGAGTTCGGGGGACGTAGGGTGGCACGTCAAAAAGTGACCTCAGTTAACGGGGCAAAACAGTCAAATATCCACGGATGGACTGAAGTGTCCTTAGGTGATGTCTTAACTCTGCAACGTGGATTTGATTTACCGAAGGCCAAGAGAAATCCGGGGAGCTATCCGGTTATCGCTTCAACAGGGCCGGTAGGCACCCACAACGAATCGATGGTTGAAGGTCCCGGAGTAGTCATAGGACGCTCTGGGAGTCTAGGAGGGGGCCAATTTATTGAGGAGGACTTCTGGCCTCTAAACACTACCCTTTGGGTAAAGGACTACAAAGGCAACGATGTTCGCTTCTGTTACTACTTATTGAAGTCGATTAATTTTACGCAATTCAATGTTGGCAGTGGTGTGCCAACTCTGAATCGTAACCATGTTCACCCATTGCCTGTCTCCGTTCCTCCACTGCCAGACCAGCGCGCCATAGCCCACATCCTCGGCACACTCGACGACAAGATCGAACTCAACCGGCGGATGAACCAGACCCTTGAGGAAATGGCCCGCGCCATCTTCAAAGACTGGTTCATCGACTTCGGCCCCACTCGCGCCAGGATGGAAGGCCGGGAGCCGTATCTGCCCGCCGAGGTGTGGGAGCTCTTTCCAGACAGTCTCGTGGACTCGGAGCTTGGACCTATACCTGAGGGGTGGGAAATGAGGACATTGGGAGATTGCTTCAACCTCACGATGGGGCAGTCTCCTCCGGGCCGAACCTATAACGAAAGTGGCGAGGGACTGCCGTTCTTTCAAGGTCGTACAGACTTCGGATTCAGGTATCCAGAGAAGCGGAGGTTCTGTACAGAGCCTAAGCGTATTGCGGAGTCCGATGACACCCTGGTTAGTGTCAGAGCTCCGGTAGGCGACATCAACATGGCTTGGGAGAAGTGCTGCATAGGGCGTGGCGTGGCCGCCCTACGGCATAAGTCTGGTGCGAGTTCATACACTTATCACTCTGCTTGGGCTATTCAGCAACAGATCCAGCAGTATGAGCACACTGGAACGGTGTTTGGGGCAATAAACAAGCGGCAGTTCGAATCCCTGCTGTCAGTTCAGCCTCCATGCGAGGCGATCAGAGAATTTGAGTCATTGGTCTCCCCATTGGACAGTCACATCCGTTCCAATGTGGTTGAGTCCCGCAACCTCACATACCAGCGAGATACGCTTCTCCCGAAGTTGGTCTCTGGGGAGGTGCAGGTTGTGAATGTCCAAGCTCTGTCGGAGGGTTCGCCTTGACCATGCCGCAGGATGAATTCGAGGAGATTCTCGCTGACGATACCAAGGAGATCTCTGAGAACATCGTCTGGGTGGAAGATCCAGACCATTCACCAGCACAGGAGTTCAGGGCTGAAGTGAGTTCGGGTTTAGGTTATTCCATATTCATAAACGGCCGATACAGCCCTTTGTCTGGAAAGCTGTCATACTCCATGATTCATCGTGGCACAGGTAGAATCTACGGACTTGACCTGGGCTCAGATCATCGCAATCCTGACGGCGTCCGCGTGGGTGAGAAGCACAAGAATAGCTGGCGAGATGGCGCTCGCGACAAGTGGGCGTATGTGCCCGAAGACATCACCTCACCTTGGGACAGGCCTGTAGAAGTCTGGGAGCAATTCTGCGCCGAGGCCAATTTGAGACATTCGGGTACAATGTCCCAACCAGTAGTACAGATGGATCTGCCGCTATGAACTACCACGACATTTGCACATCCATTAGCAAGTCGCTGCCGCCACTGTTCGAATGCACCCCTGCTGCTCATGAAGGTGTGCGTGTGCGAACGCCTCTCATGTACCCGGATGGCGGCATCGTGGATGTGTTCGTGCTGGAGCGTGCTGGAGGATATGTAGTCACGGACTTCGGCGATGCTCTGGGATGGCTCCGTGCGCAATCGGCCAGCGCTCGGCGTTCCCCACGGCAGCAGCTTCTGATAGACGACGTGTGCCAGACCCTGGGCATAGAGTTGAAACGAGGCCAACTGGTGCTTCGCTCTGGCGAAAGTGATACGGTGGCGGAAACGGTGGTTCGTCTCGCACAGGCAGTCGTGCGTGTCTCCGACCTGTGGTTCACTCTCAGCAGACGGCTGGGGGAATCAACTACCGATGAAGTTGACGAGTGGCTTCGTGCAAATAGGATACCCTTCGATAAGAGGGTGAAACACACGGGCAGGTCGGGCCGAGACTGGACCATAGACTATCAGACCCACACTGACGAACGAATGTCCCTGGTGTTCCTGCTCAGCACGGGTGCACGTGGTGCC
The DNA here is from genome assembly GCA_965232905.1 of Dehalococcoidia bacterium. Taxonomy (GTDB): domain Bacteria; phylum Chloroflexota; class Dehalococcoidia; order Lucifugimonadales; family UBA1123; genus VXRN01. The sequence continues at coordinate 2,560,521 of OZ247432.1, read as the reverse complement.
GTCCACCGAGTCTCCGAACACGTTCTGGCAGGATGCGTCGATCTCAGCCACCTGAAGACTGAGCAGCCCAACTTAGGGTTCGTATCCCTGTTCGACGACACTTCAGACGTCTGGCGGGAAGAAGACTTCGCGCTAGTCGAAGATCACTCCGAAGTTGCGCTGTGGTCTCGTCCAGACCATTTGGAGCTGCTGCTGAGGCCTGGATGACCTCATTCTCCGAATCCGAAGTCGAACAACTTGCCCTCACGTGGCTTAAGGGGCTCGATTGGGCCGTGGCCCACGGCCCCGACATCGCGCCCGGGGCACCCGACGCCGAGCGCGACAGCTACGACCAGGTCGTCCTCGAACAGCGGCTGACCGAGGCGATCGACAGACTCAACTCCGACCTCCCATACCAGGCGCGAGAGGACGCGATTCGCAAGCTCACCCGGCCTGAGGGGGCGACGCTCGAGACCCGCAACCGTGCGTTCCACCGGATGCTCATCGATGGCGTGACCGTCGAGTACCGCGATCAGGACGGCTCGATTCGTGGCGACCAGGCGAGGGTGATCGACTTCGATAACCCCTGGAACAACGACTGGCTCGCCATCAACCAGTTCACCGTCATCGAGAGCGGGCACAATCGCAGGCCGGACATCGTCCTGTTCCTGAACGGATTGCCCCTCGGTGTAATCGAGCTGAAGAACCCCGCCGATCCAGACGCGACTATGACCTCGGCGTGGAACCAGCTTCAGACGTACAAGTCCGAGCTTCCGACGCTGTTCTCGATGAACGAGGCGATGATCGTCTCCGACGGTATCGAGGCCCGCATGGGCACGCTCACCGCCGGTATCGAGTGGTTCAAGCCGTGGCGCACCATCTCCGGCGAGACGCTGGCCGACTCGCTCACCCCGGAGCTACAGGTGCTGCTCGAAGGGGCGTGCGACCCTGGCCGTTTCATTGCGCTGGTGCGGGACTTCATCGTGTTCGAGGACGACGGAGGCCCGCTGGTCAAGAAGATGGCGGGCTACCACCAGTTCCACGCCGTCCGGGTCGCGCTGGACGAGACGCTGCGGGCCGCGCGTATGCAGCAGGCGGATGAGCTACGGGAGCATGGCGGACGGTACGAGTCCGGTCGCAAGCCGGGCGGCGCGCCCGGTGACCGGCGGATCGGCGTGGTCTGGCACACGCAGGGCTCGGGCAAGAGCCTGTCGATGGCGTTCTACGCCGGAGCGATCATCCGGGAGCCGGCGATGGCCAACCCGACGGTTGTCGTGCTCACCGACCGCAACGATCTGGACGACCAGCTCTTCAGCACGTTCTCCAGGTGCCAGGAACTTCTGCGCCAGCCTCCAACCCAGGCTGAAAGCCGCGCTGACCTGCAGGACAAACTTTCAGTCAACGCTGGCGGCGTGATCTTCACGACTATACAAAAATTCTTTCCCGAGGAGAGGGGCGACAGCTATCCGACGCTCTCCGAGCGGGGGAACATCGTCGTGATCGCAGACGAGGCGCACCGCAGCCAGTACGACTTCATAGACGGCTTCGCTCGACACATGCGCGACGCGCTGCCCAACGCGTCGTTCGTCGGCTTCACCGGTACGCCTGTCGAGCTGAGGGACGCAAACACCCGCGCGGTGTTCGGCGACTACATCAGCGTGTACGACATAGAGCGCTCAATCCAGGACGGCGCGACCGTGCCGATCTACTACGAGAGCCGCCTCGCGAAGCTGGAGCTGGACAAGGAAGAGAAGCCGCTTATCGACCCCAACTTCGAGGAGGCGACCGAGGGCGAGGAGGTCAACCGCAAGGAAGAGCTGAAGACCAGGTGGGCGCAGCTCGAGGCGATAGTCGGCTCCGGCAAGAGGCTGAGGATGGTCGCGCGGGACATCGTCGAGCACTTCGACGCGCGGGATGGCGCGATCGAGGGCAAGGCGATGCTGGTGTGCATGAGCCGCCGCATCTGCGTGGACCTCTACCGCGAGCTGACCGCGCTTCGTCCAGACTGGCACGGCGACAAGGACGGGCAGGGCACGATCAAGGTCGTAATGACCGGCTCGGCGTCCGATCCGCCGGAGTGGCAGCCGCACATCCGCAACAAGCCGAGGCGTGAGGCGCTGGCGCAGAGGTTCCGCGACCCGGGCGATCCCTTCCGGGTGGTCATAGTTCGCGACATGTGGCTCACCGGCTTCGACGCTCCCAGCCTGCACACCATGTACGTGGACAAGCCGATGCGCGATCACGGGCTGATGCAGGCGATAACGCGGGTCAACAGGGTGTACAAGGACAAGCCCGGCGGACTGATCGTGGACTACATGGGGCTGGCCAACGAGCTCAAGAAGGCCGTGAACACGTACACGGAGAGCGGCGGCGAGGGTAGGCCCACGCTCGATCAGGACGAAGCGGTCGCGGTCATGCTGGAGAAGTACGAGGTCTGCTGCGCCATGTTCCACGGCTTTGACTGGAGCGACTGGACGTCGGGCGACTCTCAGAAGCGACTTGCGCTTATTCCTCCCGCCCAGGAGCACATCCTCGCCCAGGAGAACGGGAAGGACAGGTTCGTGCAGGCCGTGAGGGAGCTACACCAGGCCTTCGCCCTGGCCGTGCCCCATGAGGAGACGACGAAGATCCGGGACGACGTGGGATTCTTCCAGCACATCCAGTCGACGTTGCAGAAGCCCTCACCGAGCGAGGTGCGTTCCGACGAGGCGCTCGACCACGCGATGCGCCAGATCATCTCCCGCGCTGTAGCCCCGGAAGGTGTGATCGACGTCTTCGAGGCGGCGGGACTCGAAAAGCCGGACGTGTCGATCCTGTCCAACGAGTTCTTGGACGAGGTGCGGGACATGCCCCACCGCAACCTGGCGGTCGAGCTTCTCCAGAAGCTGCTGAAGGGGGAGTTGTCGACACGCAGACGCACGAACGTGGTGCAGGCGCGCTCGTTCGCCGAGATGCTGGAGCGCACGCTGCGTCGCTACCAGAACCGCTCGATAGAGTCGGCGCAGGTCATCGAGGAGCTGATCGAGCTTGCGAAGGATATGCGCCAGGCCAACGAGCGGGGCGAGGAGCTTGGCCTGAGCGACGACGAGCTTGCCTTCTACGACGCCCTCGAGACCAGCGACAGTGCGGTAAAGGTCATGGGCGACGAGACGCTCTGCATAATAGCGCGCGAGCTAGTCGAGACGGTGCGCAACAACGTCACCATCGACTGGACGCTGCGGGAGAACGTTCGCGCCAACCTCCGGCGACTGGTTCGGCGCATCCTGCGCAAGTACGGCTATCCACCTGACAAGCAGGAGAGGGCGACGCAGACGGTGCTGGAGCAGGCTGAGGTACTCTCTGCTGTGTGGGCGGCGTGATCTCCACATAAGGCTACGCGTCATTCCCGCCTAACCCCAGGCGGACGTTCTGTTTCTGGTTCCAGCTCCACTCCAGCCCCTCCGCCAGCTTAATCTATCGTCCTGCGATCTCTAATTCCCATAAGCCCAGTCAATCGCCGCATTAAGTTAATTCCATAACACCCCCTGTAGCGGCTGGGTTACGCTGGAAGTAGGGATGCGGTTCGCATCGTAAGCAGCCGGGAGAACGGACGCCGATGGAGTGTTCAATCAACAGCGTGGATACCCAGATGTAGCTGTCTGCGCCCATGACAGCGATTAGAAGACTCCTGTACGCCGCAGTCGCCCTGGCTGGGACGGCCGTCATCCTCGCCGCGTGCAACGACCCCGCTCCAGGGCCGAGCGCGCTGGCGGACGAGGTCCACGCCACGCTGGAAACGCTGAACATGCAGCACAGTCCGCGTGATGCCGGGGCCGACCAGCAGATGAGCGAGGCACTGTACCTTCAGGGCAGGTTCAGGGCCATTGGCTACGACACCTCCACTGTCAGGTTCAGTTCCAGCTACACCCCCCGTTACAGCTACATGTTCTATACCGACACGCTCTCGGAGTCCGATGCGTCCTCGCCCACACTGGCGCCCATCAGGCCCCATCTGCATCGTGGCCTCCCAGGCAGTCCACCGAGAGGCTTTGTCACCGCGCCGCTGACTCCAGTGGGCGATACAACTCAGATGGACATCTCAGACCGGGTCTTAGAAGGCATGATCGCGCTGATAATGCCCGGTACGATGACGGACGCCGATCTGGTCCGACGTATCACGAGGGCCGGAGCAGTGGGCGCGATATTCATCCTCGACGAGGATGACGCCATGGTGGAGGATGAGACGGCCTTCCCCAGCACGGAGAATGTCTTTCTCTTCAGCGCGATGCCAGACCCGCGGTTCATAACGGTGGTCCTCATAGGCAGGGGCAAGGGCAGAGCGCTGCTGGAACTGATCGAACGGGGGGACGTGACCGCATCCATCAAGGTCGATGTGATTGAGAGTCCATTGTGGAGCGAGTTGGCGCACAAGAGTGGATCTGTGGACGACCCGCCGCGGCAGGTCATACTGGGCGCAAACTACGATACGGCTGAGGACTCACCGGGCGCGAACGAAGATAGCTCGGGCTTCGCCGTGCTGCTTACGGTCGCAAGACACATCACAGAACGAGACTACCCCTTCGACATCCGAATCGTCCTGTTCGGAGCAGAGGAGCAGGGACTGTTGGGCAGCAAGCAGTACGTCGAAAACATGACTCCTGAGGAGATCGACAGCACGATTGCGGTACTGAACTTCGACACGTTGGGGTCGGGGCCAACACTCCACGCGATAGGGGACTCCGACCTCACGTCGGAAGCCATGGAGATAGGGAGAGATTTCGGCGCACCCATCGACCTGGAAGGTGGCGAATCGGCGACGAATGAGCTCGCGCCGTTCGAAGACGCCGGCATACCCACGCTGTTCCTGTCGTCCAACGAGACCTCTCGCATCAACCCTTCGGAAGACGCCATCGAGCAGATAGACCCCGACCTCCTCGGCTACGCCGCCGAGATCGGAATCGCCATGCTGGACCGGCTGGCAGAGTAGGGGCGGTTCGCGAACCGCCCCGACACCGTAATCGGCAACCACGCTGTTCACGGGCATGCAATACTTAAACAGAGGGGGCAATACATGAAACGTCTTGCCAAGCTGAACAGTACCCTGATCTCCAGCGCGACCAGTGTCTTTCTGATCGTCGTCTCCGCCGCGATCGTCCTTGCTGCGTGCAGCGATCCCGCGCCGGTGAGCAGCCCTACTCCAGTGGACACACCTGCACTGGTGAACGAGTCCACAGCGGCGAGTGTCCCTTCACCGACAGCTCAGGCGGCGGTTGCACAGCAGTGGCCTCCGGCACCACGTCCCACCGCGACTCCCGGCGCGATGCTGGTACTGCCCACTCCGGAGCCAAGCGCGTTGGGTGACGAGGCCTACGCCGTGCTGAATACGCTGACGACGCAGTACAGCCCGCGTGAGAGCATGACCGACCAGGAGATGAAAGCGGCATTGTACCTCCAGGGGAACTTCCACGAATTCGGCTATGAGACCTCGCTCCAGGAGTTCCACACCTCTCAGATCTTCATCCCCGACTTGAATCTGACATCGGGCGATGGCGAACCAATAATGGACACTGAGGAGTCCCATCTGCACCCAGTGCCAGTATTGCTGCCAGGGGACGTGTCTGCCACCGGACTGTTGACATACGTGGGAGCCGCACGCGAGGAAGACATTCCAGACGACGGGCTAGGAGGCAGGATTCCGCTCATAGACGTCGGCACAACGACGTTCCGTGAACAGGTCGACCGTGTCGCAGAGGCAGGTGCACCAGGTGCGATAGTCACAAACGCTGATGTGTTCGAACTTCTCATTCCGTATGGCTACCGCCCTGCCATCCCGGTGTTCTGGATAGGCCCCTCAGATGTCCGCGCAGTGACGCTACTCATAGAAAAGGGCGAAAGAGTATCAGCAACCATTGACTCCAATTACAGAGACGCGGCAGAGTCCCAGAACGTGGTGGCGGACTTGCGCAACGGTGCAAACGACCCGCAACGGCAGGTCATCCTCGGTGCGCACTACGACACGGTTGAGGACACACAGGGCGCGAGCGACAACGGATCGGGAGTTTCCGCGCTGATGACTGTAGCCCGGCATATTGCAGAACGGGACTACCCATTCGACATCCGAATCATCCTGTTCGGGGCGGAGGAATTTGGCCTGTTCGGCAGCGAGCACTACGTCAACAACATGAGCCAGGAGGAGATAGACAGCACCATCATAATGCTGAACTTCGATGCGCTGGGTTCGGGAAACACGCTCCACGCGATTGGCGACCTTGATCTCACGTCCAAGGCTATAGAGATCGGCAGGGAGCTCGGCGCTCCCATCGCCCGGGAAGGGGCCAGAGAGGCATCGAGCGACCACGCGCCGTTCGCAGAGGTCGGCATCCCTGTGCTGTTCCTGTCGTCCAACGACATCACCCGCATCAACGCCCCCGAAGACACAATCGAGTACATCAACCCCGACCTGCTCGGCTACGCCGCCGAGATCGCCATCGCCATGCTGGACCAGATGGCTGAGGAGATGAGGTAGGGGCGGTCCGCGAACCGCCCCTACGATGCTCACAGAAAGAGGAGCTAAGACGGTTTCGGGACTGACTCGACCTGAGAGGACAAGATGACTTTGAACCAGAGAAGGATAGTGGCGGCAATTGCCATCGTTCTGGTGTTGGCGGGCGGAGTGCTGGTCTACAGGATGCTGCGCGTTGGCCTGTTCTCGGCGGGCAACTTTGAGGAGCCAGCGTATAGCGTTATCTCCAAAGAGGGTGACTTCGAGGTCCGCTCCTACAGGGGCTACGTGGTGGCCGAGACCACCATCTCGGCACCGTTTGAGCAGGCGACACAGAGGTCCTTCAGGCCTCTCTTTAGATACATCTCTGGCTCGAACCAAAGTCACTCAGAGGTCGACATGACTGCTCCCGTACTCGTCGAGCCCTCATCCGAGAAGATGGCAATGACTGTGCCTGTCCTTGTCGAACCTCAGCGCGTCGGCACGCCTGAGGGGGCGTCCAGCATTGATGGAGTGGGCATCGACGGGTGGACCATGGCGTTCATACTCCCAGAGGACTACACGTTCGAGATGGCGCCTACTCCGACCAGCAGCCGTGTCGGGCTGCGGGAAGTGGGGCCAAGCCGTGTTGCTACGGTCAGGTTTAACGGTCAATTCTCCAACAAGAGGGGCGAGGCCCACAGGGTGAAACTGGAAGAATGGCTCTCCACCCGCGGGCTTCAACATCTCGGCGACTGGAAGCTGGCATCTTACGACCCGCCCTTCACTCTCCCGATGCTTCGTCGCAACGAGGTGCTCGTCACGCTCCGATGACCCGGCTATCAGCTGCGTCCTCAAGCTTAAGGAGGCCTCTGCAAGTTCCGTCATACCGGCGAAAGCCGGTATCCAGGGAGCGCCAGGATGGAGTTCTGTATGACTTTCACCCTCACCCTCAGGGAGAGGGGCCAGCGATCCTCCTAAGGGCAACCCAACCTGGGACCAGCCGAACTCGTTGTAACTGGAAACCCGGAGGTTGTAACCTCACACCATGAAACTTCTCCCCAGGTCTCTTGCCCTTCAACTTCTACTATTCGCCGTCGTCGCGATAGCTGTTCTAGTCGCCTGCGGCGCTGAGGAGGAGGCTCCTCCACCAGTGGCCGCTGCGCCAACAGAGACGGCAGTGCCGCCTACGGCAACGGTTGCACCCCCTACTGCGACCGTGGAGGCGGGGCCGACGTCAACGCCAAGGCCGTCGCCGACTCCGATGCCGATGATGCCCACGCAGACGCCGCTGCCCCGGCCGACGGCGACTCCGGCGCCTGTAGCGCCGAGCGTGCTAGCCGACGAGGTGTTCGAGACGCTGCAGGAGCTGACCGAGGAGTACAGCCCGAGGGAGAGCGCGACCGACGAGGAGCTTGAGGCCGCACAACACCTGCGAGGCAGGCTCAGCGACCTGGGCTACGATACGTCGATACAGGAGTTCGGCGTCACGATTCCGGTCGCGAAGGTGGAGCTTGTACTGCCAACAGGCGATGCGCCCGAGTCGCCGCGGACGGTCCCGATCCAGCCCTCCATCCACGGGATCGCCACCGGCCTGATGACATACGTTGACCGCGCGTTCGAAGACAACATTCCGGCAGACGGACTCGACGGCAAGGTCGCGCTGATCGAGCGGGGCGACATCACGTTCGAGGAGAAGGTCAAGCGCGTCGCCGATGCTGGCGCATTCGGGGCGATCGTCTTCAACAACGAGCAGGGCCTGTTCTTCGGCAGGTTCGCCAACCAGCCAAGCATCCCGGCGGTCGCCATCAGCCAGGCCGACGGACGCGAGCTGCGCGACCTCGTCGAGCAGGACGACCTCGGAGCGACCGTGTCGGTCGGCGACGAGACCTCGCCGTCGCGCAACGTCATCGCAGACATGCGTACGGCCACAGGCAGCGACCGGACGGTCATCGTCGGGGCGCACTACGACACGGTGCCCAACACCCAGGGCGCGAGCGACAACGGATCGGGCATCTCGACTGTGCTGACTATCGCGGAGCACATATCCGATCGCAGCTACCCGTTCAACGTGAGGGTCATACTGTTTGGCGCGGAGGAGATCGGGCTGTTCGGCAGCCGTCACTACGTTGAGAACATGAGCAAGGACGAGGTCGACAACACGATCGCCATGCTGAACTTCGACGCGTTCGGCTCGGGCAGGACTCTCCAGGCGGCCGGCGACATCCAGCTAACCGCTGAGGCGACCATGATCGGGAAGAGCCTCGGCATGGACCTGGGCACGTTCTCAGAGGGCGAGTGGAGGGGACTCGGAGGAGCGAGCGATCACGGTCCGTTCAGGCTTGCCGGAATCCCGGTGCTGTTCCTGATCTCCGACGACATATCGCGCATCAACTCGCCCGCAGACGAGATCCAGCACATCAACCCCGAGCTGCTGGGCCGCGCCGCCGAGATCGGCATCCTAATGGTCGAGTGGCTCGGCGAAGAGAACTAGGGGCAGGTCCAAGCTGTCGAGTATAATTCCTCTACAGAAGGGGAGAGCACCATGGCAGAGCCCATAACCTCCATTCCGCCAATCGATAACGCACTGAAGAAGCAGGTGCTGGAACACTTGGGGGATCCAACCACCATCGCAGCGGAGCTAAAAGGGTTCCGAGAACTCGCCATTCGTCTGGATGCTGAGCATACAGACCTGCTACGGCTTTACCCGGATCAGTGGGTGGCAATGGGGAAGGACGGCTCCATTGTGGCTACAGCAGACACAGTTGAGGGACTGTTTCGGCAGCTCGATGAGAAGCAGATTCCCTACGAGGATGTCGTTCACGACTTCTTGGACTCCAATCCAAGGACGCTTCTCCTTTGATAGAAGGTTGGTTCGACAGGAATGGCCATCCCTATGTGTCGGCCATTCTGGTCTTGCCTCGCCTGGACTTCAGACGGCTGAGGCTCGAATTTCTGGTCGACACGGGTGCGGCTCAGACAGTCCTGCATCCCAGAGATTGCGCAGGGATGCCATACGATAGGCTGACAGCCGCTGGCCAGTCAGGTGGAATTGGCGGTCTGGCAACCTACTACAGGGAGCCGGCCTACATCGCATTTCGAGACGACGCGCGTACTCATGTCTACCTCCAGACTGTCGGGATTGCTGAGCCGGATGACCATAACGACTCGATCCCTTCTCTGCTGGGTCAGGACATCTTGCAGCACTGGCGAGTACTCCATGATCGACCTGCCAATGTTCTGACTATCGATGCCGTTCAATCAGATCTGACGATTGTCGACTAGGTAGAGCGGGCTGAGCCGCGCAGCCGAGATCGGCACCCTAATGGTCGAGTGGCACGGCTCACCTCCATTCCCGCGCCGGTGTTAACCACGGTTACGTTGGATAAAAAGGGGCAGGTCTGAGACCTGCCCCTACATATATTCCGATTACGGGTGGGCGATCGCTACTCCATGCGGGAGCCGCCCCAGGCGCGGGATACGCCGCCAGCGGTTGGCTCTACTATGGCGTTGATGACTGCGGGCTTGCCGCTGTCGAACGCACGCTGGAGGGCGGGCTTAATCTCGTTGGGGTCTTCGACCCTCTCGCCGTAGGCGCCGAGCTCGCGGGCCATACCGTCGTAGTTGGTGAATCCAAGCTCGCGGCCGGGCTTGCGCTTGTCAGGCGTCCTGGCGGTCCAGCCGGCATTGTTGGAGATGACGGTCACGACCGGAATGTTGTGGCGGACACAAGTGTCCAGCTCCATCGCGTTCATGCCCATAGAGCCGTCGCCGTGCAGCACGAGCACCTGCTTGTCGGGCTTGGCGACCTTGGCGCCTATGCCGTACGGCAGACCGACGCCCATGGTGCCGGTGACGCCCGAGTTCAGCCTGTGGCCTGGCTCGAAAGTCGGGATGTTCTGGCGTCCGATGTGCAGGATCTCGTTGCCGTCCACCGAGACGATTGCGTCGCGGTCGAGGAACTCACGGATCTCCTTGCAGAGGCGCACCGGGTGCATCGGCAACTGGTCTGAGTTCTGCAGCGCGGCGCCCTGCGCGGAACGCTGGTCTTCGATCTCGCTTAGGTGCAGTATCCAGTCGGACTCGATACGGCCTGCCCAGTCGGCCTCACGATTGCGGGCCTCTTCGAGGAGCTGTGACATGACGGCCTTGGCATCGCCGACGATCCCGAGGTCGATGTTGCGGTTGTGGCCAAGCTCGGCGGGATCGATGTCGATCTGCACTACCTTGGCGTTGGGGTTGAAGCGGTGTCCGTACTGGACCATCCAGTTCAGCCTGGTGCCGACGACGAGCACGAAGTCGGTCTCGCGCATGGCGGTGCTTCGCGCGGCCTGGAAGGATACGGGGTTGTCCTCGGCTACGAGTCCGCGGGACATAGGAGCCGTGTAGAACGGTGTCGAAGTCAGGTTGACGAAGTCGGTGAGCTCGTTGGCGGAGCCGGAGAAGAACGCTCCACCGCCCGCGAAGATCATCGGGCGCTCAGAGGCAGCGAGCATGTCGATGGTCTCCCTGACGATATGAGCCTCAGCGGCCGGCCTGGTGCGCCTCTCAGCGCGCCACGGAGTTATTGCGTCTTCCTCATCGACCTCTTCGTAGAGCACGTCCGCGCCGCAGTCGATGTAGACAGGGCCTGGGCGTCCGGTCGTGGCCTTGCGGAAGGCCATGCTGACGACCTCGGGGTAGCGCGCGGCCTGCGTGGTCTGGTGGACCCACTTCATCATCGGCTCCATGATGCCGACCTGGTCGACCTCCTGGAAGGCCTCGCGTCCGATCTCGTGGACGGGGCCCGCGCCGCCGAGAATGACCATGGGGGCGCAGTCGATGGCGGCGGTGTAGACGCCGGTAAGCAGGTTGAGCGTGCCGGGGCCGGATGCGGCGGTGCAGACGCCGGGCTTGCCGGTGACGCGAGCGTAGGCGTGCGCGGCGAAGGCCGCAGCCTGCTCGTGCCTGAAGTCGATGCAGCGAATGCCCTGATCCTCGGCTGCCATGACGATGTCGAAGTTGGGACCGCCCATCAGGTAGAAGAGCGTGTCCACGCCCTCTTCCTTGAGCGTCCGCGAAATGAGATAGCTACCGATAACCTTGGCCATACGTCTCTCCTAGTTTGATCTCCCGTGAATGTGGACCTCGTCAACAGGCTGCTGACTGGTCACGCAAAGGGTAACACAAACGTGAATGAGGGTCACGGATGGGGGTGTGTTCGAGGAGTGAGTGGAGAGGAGTGAGGAGTGAGAGTCTCCCAACACCGGGGCGAGTTCAGTAGTGGTAGTCGTTGGGGTCCCAGTTGATTTGGGGGGGACTGCCGTGGACCTCGCACTCTGGGTCTTTGCAGGCGGTGAATGACTGGAAGTATTCCTCGTCGATGGTGGCGGTGTATGCGTCGAAGTCCGGGTGCCCGCACTCGCTCATGAACTCGTACCGGGGGGAGTCGTATATGGCCAGCCAGTAGTCGACATCCCTTGCGATGTCGATGCGAGGATCGATCTCTTGGTCCGACTGCTGCTCCAGGACTGCTGTGCTCGCAGCGGGGGCCGGTGTGACGGCCTGTGCCGGAGTGGATGTGACTCTCCGGTGTGTCTTGCGGGGCTGACGCCTCTTCGAGCTCGATCCTGGGGGCTTGGGCAGGGGTCTGCTGGGACTCTTGCCGTACGCGCGGTTGAGGAGTTCCCTGGCTGCCCATATCCGGTGTCCGACGTGGATGCCCTCGATCTCTCCTTTTACAACGTCGATGAGGAACTGACAGATCTCGCGTCCGCCATCGGACCTCTGCTTGATGTAGGAGGAGATAGCGGGGTCAATCTCGACCAGGACTCTTTCGCCCCACTCCTCGTCAGAGACGTCCGGTGTGTTGTCGGCAATGAAGTCGTCGGCGTCCTCGTGGCCGTAGATGGTGAGCAGCCTGGCGGCGGTCAGCCTGTGGCTGATCTTGGTGCCGTCGAGGCGTCCTTCCATGACGTCGATGAGTACGCTGGCGATGTTTTGGCCGTCGTTGGTGTTGTCTCTGATGTATTGGGGTAGGGTCATGGTTGGGAGCCATGATAGTACATACGTTCTTATGGGGTCAAGGGGATTGTCTGAACTCGGACTTATGTGATTATGGGATTTACATGATTTAGTTGTGTGGGCGACTCGTGCAGTGCTTTCGGAGCGAAGTGATTAGGAGTGAGACGGCCGCACGACCTGTGTATGCCCACGGCTCAGTTGAGAGATCACGTACTGGTTCAGGCTTACTCCTTCGCGTTTTGCCTGCATTGCCAGTCTGTAGTGGAGTGACTTAGGCATCCGGACCAGGAATTTCCCGCTGTAGTCATGGGACTGGGCCGGCTCAGGTACTTCGTAGCCATCCTCGATCTGAGTCTCAATCCACAGACGTTTCGCCTCTTCTAGGCTCTCCAAGGCTTCATCGGTGCTGGAGCCGTCCGCCATGCATCCTGGCAGGTCGAGTAGCTCGGCGAGCCAGTACTCATCGTCGTCTTCACGTTGATGCGACAGCTGGACCGGATATTTCAGGTCAAGGTAGTATGCCAAGTCCTTGTGTGGAGCAAGCGTCTGGGTCATCGCTTTAGTCCTCCTCAATGAGTCCAAGTGCCTGCGCTTCTTCGATAGCGTCCAGTGCAGCAATTACATAGACCCTTCTCATCGGGTTGCGACGAGGAAATGTTCGCCTGATAGGTGAATTGGGTAGTGTCGCAATGAAGTGACTCCCCCTCCCACCTGACCGAATTGCGAATCCGTGGTCCTCATAAATCCTGCAGAGGTCATTAAAGCTTACGCCTCTAGGATTCTGTCGCGCCCTTCGAAGACGTCTATCCCGTGGCGGCATTCAGAAGTTTCTGACTTGATACTGTATATAGTATCGCATCCGTGCGGTATACGATTCTGTGAGAAAGCACTGGAAGCCAGAGATACGATGCCAGGCGATGCAGGGGATGTGGCATTACGTTATATTCGTAACTCCTGACCAAGCAGATCCTAGGGGTTACACCATGCCCATTCTGGAAAATCAACTCAACGGACGTATCGCCACGTTGCTGGGGCGCATGGCTCCCGAGTGGAGTGTTCGTGGGGAGAACCAGGGGGCGTTCCAGGGGAACCAGAAGCAGCCGGACATCCTTGTCACACAGACAGGTGCGCAGCCCGTGGTGATCGAGAACGAGTACCTACCTGCGAATACGGTTGAGGAAGAAGCGCGGGAACGGCTGGGGGAGTCGCTCGACGCGAGTGTCGTTCAGGCGACTGGTAAGGTGAACGCGGTCGTTGCTCTCAGGTCACCGGCTGATCTGCATGACTGCACCGGGCTTGACGACGTGGACGCACTACACAAAGAGGGTGTCATACTGGAGTACGCGCTTTGCAGAAACACTACGATCATATGATCCTTAACCGTGAGAGTGGCTGAAACAGAAAGAGAATCGTTGCCTCAAACGAAATTCAAATTAGTGTACGGGTTCATGCCTTGGCTTCGAGGTTGAAGTGATGTCAAACACAAGTCAACCAAACTCCGAATTGGCCTCACATCTCGACTTAGATCTAGCTATAGAGAGAGTTTATAGAAACATCGGTAGCGGATGCTTTCCTAATCGACTCGACGCAGCGATGATCAAGAATTTCAAAATTGATGTGAAGACCAGAGTAACGGAACTACTAAATGATTTGAAAATGGATTGGGCCAACGGAACAGCTCGCTACTTTGATCTGCCAAAACAAGATGGCTTAGTACGTCCAATTTGTTACCTCGACGTTGAAGTGGCCGTTGCGTACCAAGCTCTCGTAGACGCAGCTACTGCTAGTTTAGAGCCATATATATCAGAGAAATTTGACGATCGTATCTTGAGCCACAGACTAAGGAGTCCAAATAGCGAAGTTATGTTTCAGCGGCCATCAGAGTCGTACAGGCGCTATTTGGACATTCAAAACGAACAATCCAAGTCCAGAGAATATTCCCATTGCCTCAAACTAGATATCTCTAACTACTATGAAAGGATTTATCACCACAAACTGCAGCAGCTCTTAGAACGACGCGGTGTTCCAAGCGCTGTCACTACGGCAATTTGCAGATTGCTGCGGAAATTTGCCAATGGGGATTCGCATGGCATACCTCAGGGATTGTGGGCTTCTGATTATCTTGGAAACACCTACCTCCTTTATCTCGATGAGTTTTTGGATGATAAGGGCAATCTCGCGATCCGCTATGTCGATGACTACAGAATCTTTTGCAGTTCGGAGGCCGAGGCTCGTTCAATTCTGAAAGAATGCGCTGGCATGCTAAGAGAATTGGGGTTGAATCTACAGCCCCAGAAGACGTCAATAATTACGGTCGACAAAGTACACCCAGAGTTAAAGCCTATAACAGAGCGATTTCTGGACTTACAATCAAACACGGTATTCTTACAGCGATTCGATCTAGCATACTTCGAGGCCGATTTATGGGAAGAAGTTGAAGGGGCAGCGCCGCTTACCGATGATGTCGTTAGGGACTTCGAACGATTGTGGACGGAGGGAATAGATCAAGAAGACAAACGAGCTTCAATTCTAAGCTTCGCTTTATCCGGTCTAAGTGCTGGAGCCTCTCCAACAGCGGAAGGACACATTCTCGAAAACTTAGCACTCTTCCCTAATATGGCTTCTGCATCAATCAAATACTTAAAATCCTTCGGATTCAAAGATAAGACAGCTGGTATTTTGCTAGATTTCGTTGAGTCGAGAGAATGTATTCACGAATGGCAGCAGATGTGGATACTCGAATACTTTAGCGCTCCGGACGCTGACATAGGTCATTACAAGAGTCGTCTCAAGAACATTATGAGTAATTCAAACTCCCATCCATTGGTCCGGGCACTGATATCTGAACTCATTGCCCACAAGGGTTCAGACACTGATGGAGAGGACGTAAAGCGCCTATTCTACAGCGAAACCGACCATCGTCTGCGTCGTCACTTACTCTTGGGATTTCGTCTTCTTCCTGTTACGGAACGAAATCGTGGCATTTCTTATTTGCCATCAAGTGAATGGGGTCTGGGGCTAGTTGGTAAGTTAGTGAAATCACAAGTCCAATTGGCAGGTTTCAACTGACGGTGTCGCATTTCCTCTGGACTCTGTCTGATCACTTCCCCAACCACATGAGACTTGAAAGGAAAGGTTCAAGTCTGATCATTGTGTAGGGGTATCCCAAAAGGACCTATCAGTTCACGTCGTACTCAACCTGCCGGGGAATGAGGCGTACCGGGACAACACTCGGAAGGAGCTGGACCATCGGGTGCTGATCGACATGCTGGATCTGCCTGAGAGCATCCTGGAGGCGCTGGAGCTGCTCAGGTTGAAGTGGTGCTCTGAGCCGAGTGACCATGGGGGGAAGAAGACGGCGCCGGAGGGGTAGGTAATCGTACCTTTCACCCTCACCCCAGCCCTCTCACGCCAAGGCGCATCTACGACCCGTCAAGGGAGAGGGGGTCTGCTGGTTGGCTTTCGTACCTTTCGCCCTCACCCCAACCTCTCACGCCAAGGGATAAAAGGGGGATGTACTCGACCTTTTCACCCTCACCCCAACCCTCTCCCTGAGGGAGAGGGGGTCTGTTGGTGGTACTCATGCCGATCTGTATGCCTCTACATATCCCTTTCAGCCCATCAAGGGAGAGGGGGTATGTTGGTCGGTAGCTCGCTCCGTTTGGGGCTTGATCCGGAGACCCTTCGACAAGCTCAGGGCGAACGGATGGGGGTGAGGACAACCAGTTGGCGGACGCCTGCGTTGACTGCGGGGTAGCGCCCTGGCGCTATGCTCCCTCTAGCATTGCCTTTAGCAGCCTTAGCTGCTTGCCGTCGGTGAGGCGGATGGCGATGCGGAGCAGGGGGGAGACGATTTGCAGCCAGAGTCCTGTGACCTGACAGTCGGCGACCAGGGTGACGCGGGTCGAGCTTCCGTCGATGTCGTGGACTTCGTACCTTTAGTCGGCGGTTACCCCGCCCTGGACAGAACGCAGAACGATAGACTTTCCCGAGTCGCAGTGGACGATGGAGCTTGAGCGGTCCGCGCCGCGCGCTTGAAATGTCAGTTTGGTACCCTCGGCGGTCTCACCGTCGGCCGACATCCCTTCTATCCCGGGCATCCATCGATGGGCGTTTCCCCAGTCGGTGAGCCCGTCCCACACATCGGCGACGGGGCGCGCGATCTCCTCTTCGATCGAAATCGTTCGTGCCATATACCTGCTCTTCCGGTTAGCGGGTGGGGGTTGTGACTACACCTGCAGTCAGTGGAGCGGTCAAACGGCGAGCGCGGCCTGCTCGTACCAGTTGTAGCTGCCGGAGCCTTCGGATGCGGCGTTTCCCTGGCCGGTTGGAATCATGAATCCGGTGGGGGACACCTGTGAGGTGTAGGAGGGGTTGTTGGCGACGGCGTTGGCGGAGACGGCGTAGGCGCTGGTGAACAGCAGCATGGCGACGATTATCGCCAGGGCGATGGGAAAGACTATTGGTATGTCGCGCATGACTTCAACACTCCTCGCCTCACTTGCTGCTTCCTTACGAATGATACCAAAACGCCGTGATGCCGTAATGGTGTATTGGTAAAGCGCAGTAGGATGTAGTCGAGGTTTTCGCCCTCACCCCAGCCCTCTCCCCCAGGGAGAGGGGGCCGTCGGCTGGGATTTATCCTTGGCTGTTCAAAAATACCAACCCTTGTGAGCCCGTCAAGGGAGAGGGGATCAGTTGGATGAGAGGCTCAGGTGCGGGTGAGGCTGAGGTACTCTTCGAGGTGTTTTCTGAGGAGGACGCGGCCGCGGTGGAGGCGGGACTTGAAGGAGGAGACGGTGATGTCGAGCGCGTCGGCGGCCTCTGCGTTGGTCAGGCCCTGGACGTCTCTCAGCACGACGGCGGCCCTGAAGTCTTCGGGGAGCATCGCGATGCCCTCGCGCAGCCTGTCGCCTAGCTCGGAGTTCGAGGCGAAACGGTCGGGCGTGTCGGACCAGTCGGGTATGTCGACGTCCTCGAGGCCGGTGCGCGTCAGGGTCCTCTCCCGCTTCTCCTTGCGCAGCCGCATCAGCGCGGCGTTGACCGTTATCCGGTACAGCCAGGTGGTGATCTTCGAGTCTCCCCTGAACCTGTCATACGCCCTGTAGGCCGAAATCAGGGCCTCCTGGGCGACCTCCTCGGCGTCCTCGGGTCTGCCCATCATCTTGAGGGCGACGTTGTAGACAAGGTCGGAGTGCTGTTCGACGACCTGCTCGAAATCGGGGACCATTGCCGAGTGCTGTGCCTGCTGTGCGGACTGCTCTGCCACGGTAATTCTGTGGGAACCTCGGATGAACCAGGAACGGGTTGCACCCTTTTGGGGGTGTGTTGCATCCAATTGTATCTGATAGGTGGGTTAGTAGTAAGTGGAATAAATCACCCTCACTCCAGCCCCTCTGGGTTCCCGCTTTCGCGGGAATGACGGTGGGGGCGTTGGGAGAGGGGTAGCTATGTTGACGACCAAGTAGGGTTGGAATAGAGTTTAGTCGCTTTCTTGGGGCGGTGACTGGGTTTACAGAAAAGTGATTTCACGACTGGTCAGACTATTCAGGGGACGCGAGCTCGACTGCGGCGAGGTTAGAGCGGCGTCCTCGGACTTCATCGACGGCGATCTCAGCTCGGGCGAGTCGTCCAGGATCAGGTCGCACCTTGAGAGGTGCGGTCCGTGTACGGCGTTCATCGAGACGATGAGGGCAACGATCGACATGCTGCGTTCGAGTGGAGCGTCGGGGGCGCCGGCAGGATTCAGGGAGCGCGTTCACGAGCGCATTCGGGGCGGGTAGTGTTGAACCACGAGGTAGGGGCAGGTTTTAAACCTGCCCCTACACAACGAGTCCCAGGGCTCGATTGACTGAGATTCAACTTTGGTTGGAGTCTGGGCTTTCACCCTCACCCCAGCCCTCTCCCTGAGGGAGAGGGGGCCAGTTGAGTTGGGGCGCATCCATGTCCCGCCGCCCTGTTCGTAGAGGTAGGAGTTCCATGAAGATTGCCGTTTGCATTAAGCAGGTGCCTGTCGTGTCGATGCTGAAGTTCGACAACGAGACTCGCCGTGTTGTGCGCGAGGGGGTGCCGAACGAGGTCAACCCGTACGACGTGCTGGCGCTATCGCTTGCAGTGCGGCTGAAGGGGGAGGCTGCTTCGGCAGGCTCAGCACAGGCCGCTTCGACAAGCTCAGGACAGGTCGAGGTTGTCGCGCTCACTATGGGGCCGCCGCAGGCGTCGGACGCGCTTGTGCAGGCTCTCGCGATGGGGGCGGACCGCGCTGTGCACCTCAACGACCGTGCATTCGCGGGATCGGACACGCTCGCGACCTCACGCGCGCTGGCTCTCGCTCTCGAACGCGAGCAGCCGGACCTCGTAATCTGCGGACGCAACAGCACGGACGCCGAGACCGGGCAGGTCGGACCGGAGATCGCTGAGATACTCGGAGTGCCGCAGATCACTGCGGTGTCGAAGCTCGACGCCGACCCCGCGGCAGGCTCGATTTCGGCCACACGACTGACGGACGAAGGCTACGAGGAGCTTGAGTGCCCGATGCCCGCGCTGGTGACCATCACGGACGGCGCGGCAGAGGAGGTCTACCCGAGGCGGGAGGCGATGGCGGAGGCCGCCTCCAAGCCGATAGAGCAGCTCACCGCAGCCGACCTGACCGACGACACGTCGCAGTTCGGGCTGGACGGCTCTCCGACATGGGTGGATGAGATCTTCTCACTGGAGTCGACAAGGCTCGGCACGGTGGTGCGCGACCTCCCGCCCAATGAGGCAGTAGCGCAGATGATGGAGTTCCTGGAGGAGCGGGGAGTGTTCGGTCCTTCGACAAGCTCAGGATCGGCAGGCTCAGGACGAACGGGAGTGGCCAGGGGGCCGAGGCTGGAGCAAGGCCCTTCGACAAGCTCAGGATCGACAGGCTCAGGGCGAACGGCAGGGGCGATCTGGGTTACTGCAGAGGTCATTGGCGGTGAGGTGCGGCCCGTCACGCTGGAGCTTCTGGGACGGGCGCGTGAGCTGGCGTCGCAGATCGGCGCCAGTGTCGAGGCGGTGCTGATAGGTGATGACGACGAGGGACGCATCCGGCAGCTGACCGCGTACGGAGCGGACACGGTGCACGTCGCAACCGGGTCAGGACTCGTCCCTTCGACAAGCTCAGGGCAGGCTACGTACGACACCGAGGCACACACGTCGGCACTGGTAGCGGCGATCAAAGCGCAGTCGCCGTTCACGGTGCTGGTGCCGTCCACGGCCAACGGGCGCGACCTGGCGGCGCGTGTGGCAGGCAGGCTTGAGCTTGGACTCACCGGTGACTGCGTGGGACTCGACATCGACGACGAAGGACGGCTTTCGCAGCTCAAGCCCGCGTTCGGGGGAAGCATCGTCGCGCCAATCCTGTCGCGCACGCTGCCCAACATGGCGACGGTGAGGCCCGGCATCCTGACGGCGTGCGAGCCTGACGAGTCGATAGAACCTGTCGTCAACAGGATCGACGTCGGGGCGGTCGCGGCGTCAGGGGTCAGGGTGCTGAGGAGCGTGTCGGACGAGTCCGCAGAGGGCGCGGAGCTGGAGCACGCCGCGAGGGTGGTGTCAGTCGGAATGGGCATCGGAGGGCCTGAGAACCTCGGGCCGATACGAGAGCTTGCGTCGGCGCTTGGCGCGTCCATCGGCACGACCCGCGACGTGTGCGACCTCGGATGGCTGCCGCGCCAGTACCAGATAGGGCTGTCCGGCAAGGCGGTCGCGCCGGAGCTGTACATCGCGGTCGCGCTGCGCGGGCCATTCAACCACACGGTCGGGATACAGCGGTCGGGGACGATCGTCGCGATCAACAACAGCGCGAGGTCGCAGATCTTCCGCGCGTCCGACTTCGGAATACTCGGAGACTGGAACGAGATAGTGCCCGAGCTGACGAGCGCGATCAGACGACGTCTGGGCGTGTGATAGAATCGGCGCGCAGGACTAACTTAGACGTACGGGAGGTTTACCTATGGCAGAAGTATCAATCACGCCCCGAGCGAACGGACCGCTGCTGGTCCAGGGGGACTTCAAGATCGTCGACGCCCAGGGCAACGAGTACTCCGTCGAGGGAGACGTGGTAACTCTCTGCCGCTGCGGTCAGAGCGAGAACAAGCCCTTCTGCGACGGCACTCATCGCCCGGCCGGCTTCGAGGCCGACAGCGAGGCGAAGTAGCAGTCCGTTTCTTCGCTCATTTGAAGAGCGGAGGGCAGGAAAAACATCACCCCCGTCAGTCCTTACCAGCCCAATGCGTGGCTGTGAACCGGAGTAGCGGGGGTGAACTGTTTTCCAAGGGTTACGTAGTAGGCAATACTCATATACTGCTTTATTCAGGCAGGTGTTTAGCAATGTGCCGTAATTCGTCACGAAATAACGCCGGACTGTGCTATGATCGGACGCAGGAGGGGAGCATGACCACCAGACCAGTCGACGCAGCTTCCACCGGCGATCTCACCGAGGTCTTCTATCCCGAAACGGACGGTATGCCTTTGGCCGACGGATACTTCCAGGATCCCATCTTCCGTGAGGTCCTGTTCATATTCGAGCTGTTTTACAGAGACAGCCCCAGCACCGCAGTGAGCGGCAACACCATCATCTACTACGAAGAGGGAAACCCCCGACGATGGTTCTCACCTGACTGCTACATAGCTCTCGACATCAGCATGGAGTCGATCGTTAGATTCAACACCTACCGCATATGGGAGGTGGGCAAGCCGCCGGACTTCGTACTTGAGATAGGCTCCCCGAGCACAGCGAATACAGATCTGGTCCGCAAGCGGGAGCTATACGCTGAGGTGGGAATAGGAGAGTACTGGCGCTTCGACTCGACTGGCGGCGACTTCTACCGGGAGCCCCTGGTGGGAGAGCGGTTGGTGAATGGCGAGTACCAACGCCTGGAGATGGAAAGTGAACCCGGCGGCCGGGTGCGCGGACACAGTGATGTCCTAGGTTTGGACATCTGCTGGGAGGATGGGCACCTGCGTGTGTACGATCCCGCGACCGACTGGTGGCTGCCGAACTACTGGGAAGTCTTCGCTAATGCCAATGAGGCTCAGGCTGCGAGGGACGCGGCCGAAGCTCGTGCTAATTCTGCCGAAGTTCGTGCTTACGAAGCGAGAAAGGCCAGAGAGTCTGCCGAGGCTCGGTTGGCTGAAATGGAGGCAGAGGTGAGGCGGCTGCGGGGGGAGTAGGGGTCGGCGCTATTCCTCTTCGGCGGGGGTGTACTGGCCGAGGAAGACGCGGGTGAGGATGTCGGTATCCCTGACCGACCCCGGGGTGCCGCCGTGGACAACCCGGCCCCTGTCGAGCACGTAGGCGCGGTCCACTATATCCAGGACGCCCTTGATGTTGTGTTCGACAACCAGGATGGTGGTATTGAGCCTGTCGCTGATCTCCGAGACCTTCTGAAATACCTCGCTGACGATAATGGGTGCGAGACCCAGCGTCGGCTCGTCCAGCAGCAGCACCTCAGGGCCGGCCATGAGTCCGCGTCCGAGAGCCAGCATCTGCTGCTGTCCGCCAGACATCTGGCTGGCGAGGTCGCGTCGCTTCTCGTGCAGGATCGGGAAGAGCTCCATCACCGAATCCATGCGCCGGCCTTTCTCTTCGGCGTCGTTGAGATAGAGGCAGCCCATTTCGAGGTTCTCCTCGATGGTGAGGTGGGTGAACACCCGTCTGCCCTGTGGGACGAACGCGATGCCCTCCTTGACGATCTCGTGGGTGGCCGCCATAAGCGGCTGCTGGCGCCAGTACACGTCTCCGCCAACCACGGGGGCGAGTCCCATGATCGCCTTGAGAACGGTGGACTTTCCAGCGCCGTTGGGGCCCATTACGGCGACGACTTCGCCCTTGCTCACGCCCAGCGATATCCGGTCGAGCGCGACCACCGCGCCGTAGTGGACGGATATGTCGACGAGGTCGAGGAGTTTTTCTTCTGTCTGTGTGTCCACCATTCTGTTGCACCGTGCCCAGATACTTCTGCCTTGATCCAGATTGTCTCCATCACTGGATTCCCGCTTTCGCGGGAATGACGGTTTGGGGGCGAGTACCTGTCGTCTTTGTACGGATGCGGGACTACGTCCCCAGGTATGCCTGTATTACCTCATCGCTGGCGAGGACTTCTGTGACGTCTCCCTCTGCGAGCAGACGGCCGCTGTCGAGCACGATCAGGTGGTCTGTCAGCTCTCTTACGATGTCCATGTTGTGGGAGATGAAGATGATGGAGCGGCCCTCGTCGCGCATAAGCCTCATGATGTCCTTGACCTGTTCCAGCATCTGCGGGAACAGGCCGGCAAACGGCTCGTCGAACAGGTACGTGTGGACCTCGAGGGCCATCGCTCGGCCTATCTCAAGCAGCTTGCGCTGGCCGTATGAGAGGTCCATCGCGAGCGAGTCGCGCTTCTCCCACATGCCGACGTTCTCCAGGATGCTCTGCGCCTTCTCACGGTGGCTCTTCTTGCCCCGCTCCATCAGCGCGCGGAACGGGTGTCTCTCGGTCAGCACCACCATGATGTTGTCCCAGACGTTGATCTGGTCGAACAGCCTGACCTCCTGGAACGTGCGGGTGATGCCGTGTTCCGGGGTCTCGTGTGCTCTCACGACCCTGAGACCGACGCCGTCGATTATGACGATCCCGCCGTCCAGCGGCAGCGTGCCGCTGAGCAGGTTCACAAGCGTCGATTTGCCCGAGCCGTTTGGGCCGACGATGCTGGTCATGCCGCTCCTGGGAATTGAGATGGAGAGCCTGTCCACGGCTCTGACGGCGCCGAAGTGCTTGGAGATCTCGGAGGTCTCCAGGACGAAGTCGTGATGGTCTGCAGAATGCCCTTCGACAGGCTCAGGACGAACGGTCGTGGCCGCTTGCGACCCCTCTTTTCTCACTCCTCTTTCCTCACTACTCGTCATAGCCTGTACCTCCCAACCAGGCCCTGCGGCCTGAACAGCATCAGCAGCACCAGGAGTATGCCAAGCACCACCTGCCTGGCCTGGCCTATGTACTCGACTGGCATGAACGGCAGGAAGCGCATCCCCTCCTCGAGCAGGACGAACGTCATCGCGCCGAGCAGCGAGCCCCAGATCGTGGCCAGACCGCCGAGAATCACTATTGATATGAGCAGTATCGATTCGAGCAGGATGAATGAGAACGGGTCTATGAAGCTGGTCCAACTGCTGAACAGGCCGCCCGCGAGTCCCGCCATCATGGCCGATATGACCCATATCGCGAGCTTGTACTGCGTCACCTGGTAGCCGAAGACCTCTATCGCCTGCTCGTCCTCGCGGATCGCGGTAAGCACCCTGCCGAACGATGAAGTCACTATGAACCAGGAGATCACCATGACGACGGCGAGGCACACAAGTACGAAGAGGAGGAAGTCCAGCTCGCCGTCGAACACCCAACTACCTATCTCGGGTCGGGAGATCTCATGGATTCCGAATGCGCCCCTGGTGAGGCCCCGCCAGTTCAGGAACACATTGAACGAGATGATCGCGAATCCGAACGAGACGAGCACGTAGATGTCGTCCCTGAACCGGTTGAACACCACGCCCACGACCACCGCCACCAGCCCGGCCAGCAGCACGCTGACGGGCAGCGCGGCGAAGAAGGGCCAGGCAAACGTGGGTATCGCCTCGGTGCGGAGCTGTTCATATTCGGGATTGGAGGTCAGAATCGCCATTGCGTAGGCGCCAATGCCGAAGAAGCCGATATGGCCTACAGACAGCAGTCCGGTGAATCCGACGACAAGGTTGAGGCTTACGGCAAGTATCGCCCAGATGGCGAAGACCGTGCCCACGGTGATCGCGAATCCGACTCCCTGCCACAGCATGAAGCCGATAGCCCACGCGATGACGAACAGGTTCGCCCATAGCTGGACGTTGCCCCTGGACGTCTGCCAGAAGGTCCTGGGATCGCGGAAGAGGGTCGCGAAGTCCCTGAACATCTGTCTATTCATCAACAACGCTAACTACTTTCTTGGCAGCAGGCCGTTGGGCCAGAACGAGAGGAACAGTATCAGAAGGACGAACGATATCGCGTCCTTCCACTCTCCCGCGAGGTCCCAGATGCCGAACTGCTCGATCAGGCCCAGCACGAAGCCGCCGACTATCGCGCCGTACATGTTCCCGATGCCGCCGACTACCGAGGCGATCCACCCTTTCAGGAGGAGCAGCAGGCCCATCCTGGGCTGGATGGCGGTGTCGTGTCCACTCAGCACGCCCGCGGCGGCGGCGTACATCGCGCCTATGAAGAACACGACGGCGATGACCACGGTCGTGTTGATGCCCACTACCTTCGATACCTCTTCGTCGTCGCCGATAGCCCTGACGGCCTTCCCGAATGACGTCATCTTCAGCAGGAACAGGAGGAAGACGAATCCCACGAGCGCGACGGCGATTGTGAATACGTTGAACCCCTTGATGCTCGCACCGGCGATCTTCCACGGCGTGCTGCCGAATGCGTCGGGCAGCGGTCGCGGCGCGCTCTGGAATATGATCGTGGTGAACGCGGTGATTGCGAGCAGGATGCCCAGCGTGGCCACGAGCATGACCAGCGGGGACCTCGCCCGCTCTCGCATGTAGACGTACAGTCCCCGGTAGAGCGCGAGTCCAACTATTCCTGCAAGCAGGCACGAGACTCCCCAGGTCAGGTACAGCCCCCAGTCGGGGGAGCCGGACACGGCAATGGCACAGTACGTTCCGAGGGCGACTCCTGATATCGCGCCGAGTAACAGGACGGGTATGGTGGTGGCCCTGGGAAGCAGGCTCCTGTACACGGCATGCAGCACCCACACCACGGCCACAGCGACGAGTACGCCTACGGCAGGACTCAGCACCGTGTGGATGTCCTTTGGGAAGCTCAGCACGAAGCCCATGTACACTCCTGCTGCTGCGCCGATGAGCAGGGCGACGATCCTGGCCGCAGTCGTGTTGAAGCGGCTCCTCAAGCGGGAACCGAAGCTCGTGTGGATCGACCACGCTACGACTCCGGCGGTCACCACGGCAAACAGGATGTTGAGGATCGGCTCGTTGACCTCGTAACGCCCTCCCAGCGTGTCGTGTGAGCGGAGGTAGAAGACTCCGTACGCCCCGAGAGCGGCGGCTGCGCCATAGTACAGGTCGAAGAACCAGACCGTGCTGTACACCAGCGTGAACCCCATCGCGAGCAGCGCGTACACGGCGCCCACGGCAAGACCGTTGAAGGTGAACTGCAGAGCCTGCTCAGGAGACTGCGTGATCTTCCAGCCGATGTACAGAACGGCCAGTGCGGTCAGTACGATTGCCAGGGTCGCGCTATGGCGACCGCGGAAGCTGAGCAATTGACTCCTCGAAGATGCGCTTCCCTGAATCATCCTCTCCTCTGATGAGCTAGGAAGGGTGGGGATTCGTGCTTTTCACCCCCGTATCAAGTACGGGGCAGGCTCTCACACCAACCCTTTCTCCCAGAGGGAGAGGGGGCTAATCGCGAGTCTCCCGGGGGAGAAGGGATAATCGAGGCATGGGGCCTGCCCACGAGTCAACGCAGGCTGGCCCCATGACACTAACACAAATTTAGTTCCCCATCATCATCATCGAAGGCGCCGGGCCAAGGACCGTGTAACCCTGGTTGTCATCATTACGGTCGGCCAGCGGCAGCACCTCGACGACCACGTTGGCCAGACCCACAACCTCGCCTCTCTCGTCGAAGCTGTAGCTCTCACCGATCGTGCCGCTCCAGGTGATGCCGTACATGCAGTCGCGGAAGCCGTCCGCGTTCTGGTCGTCGCCGGTCTGCTTCAGGCACTCGGCCGTGATGTACACGTCGTCATACGCGGACCCGAGGTACCACGGAAGCGTTATATATCCGTATCGTGCTCTGAACCTGGTGAGCACACCCTGCGCCGCCTGGTTGTTGGGATCGAGGTCGGTGATTACCGCCTTCAAACCGGTTGCGGCGTCTCCGGCGATCTCCAGCGCGGTGGTGCCGACCGGGACAATCTCTGAGTAGAGGCCTCCCTCGTATCCGAGCTCGCGGATCTGCTTGACGACTGTGCCGCCCGTGAACTCAGACTGCGCTGCGATATGAATGGCGTCCGGGTTGGCTCCAATCAGCTTGGTGAGCTGTGACCTGAAGTCCGTCACGTCGGATGCATAGCGCTCCTCGCCAACCAGCTCCCCTCCAACCTTTTGGAACTGCTCAACGGTGGTCCTGCGGACGCCCTCGGCGTAGTCTGTCGCCTCAGTGATAGTGGCGAGCTTTCTGACGCCGTCCTCATAGAGGAGGTTGCCGGTGTCTATGCCAAGCTGCGCGTCATTGAGCGACGTGCGGAAGATGTAGTCGCCGGCGTCGGCGATGTCCGGGTTGGTGGCCAGGCCGGAGAACATGATGACTCCGTCGGCTTCGGCCAGCGGGGCCGCTCCGAGCATCGCGCCGCTGCACGACGTTCCGAGAATGATCTTCACGCCGTCTACGTCGGTCAGCTTCCTGTACGCCGTGATCGAGTCCTGCGCGTTGCACTTCTCGTCCTCGACGATCAGCTCGAGCATGCGACCGTTGATGCCGCCCGCGGCGTTGATCTCGTCGACTGCCATCTGCTTGGCCTGCACGGCGACTCTGCCGTAGGTCTCGCCCGGCCCGGTGACCGACTCCATCACGCCGATCCTGAACGGCTTGTCGTCCATCATCATGCCGTCGTCCATGGCCGCCATGGCCATCGACGTGCTTGGGGCGGGACCGAGGGGCTTGTAGCCCAGGTTGTCGTCAGTACGCTCGGCCACCGGCAGAATCTCAACCACCGCGTAGGACAGACCTACCACGTCGCCATTGGCATCGAAGCTGTAGTCCACTCCGATTGTGCCGCTGTGGGAGATGTCGTTCATGCAGTTTCGGAAGCCGCTGGAGTCCTGGTCATTTCCGGTGCGACCAAGGCACTCGGCGGCGACATACACCGTGTCGTAGGCTGAACCGAGGAACCAGGCGAGGGTAAGGTAGCCGTACGTCTCACGGAAGTTGGCCAGCATGTCCTGCGCGGTGCGGTTGTTCGGGTCGAGGTCCGCGGGAATGATGGACCTTACGCCTGTAGCGGCGTCGCCGGCAATTTCGAGCGCGGTGGCGCCCGTGGGCACGCTCTCGGTGTAGATTGGGCCGTCGTAGCCCAGCTCACGCGCCTGCTTGATGATCGTTCCACCCGGCAGCTCGCCCTGTGCGGCAAGAAGCATCCCATCCGGCTCCAGGCCTATCAGCTTAGTGAGCTGGGTCCTGAAGTCCGTCGAGTCGGATGAGTAGCGCTCCTCGCCAACGACCTTGCCGCCGAGCATCTGGAACTGCTCAACACTGGTCCTGCGAACGCCCTCGGCATAGTCGGTCGTCTCAGTGATGGTCACCAGGTTTCTGATGCCGTCAACCCACATGGCGTTGCCGGCGTCTGCTCCAAGCTGTGCATCACTTATTGCCGTGCGGAAGATGTAGTCGCCCGCGACGGAGATGTCCGGGTTGGTGGCGGATGGCGAGAGCAGGATTACCCTGTCCTCTTCGGCCAGCGGGGCTGCGCCGAGCATCGCGCCGCTGCACGTCGTGCCCAGAATGATCCTCACGCCGTCGACGTCGGTCAGCTTCCTGTAGGCAGTGATCGCATCCTGTGCGTTGCACTTCGAGTCTTCGATGATCAGCTCGAGCATCCGGCCATTGATGCCGCCCATGGCGTTGATCTCGTCTGCGGCCAGTTGCTTGGCGTTGACGATCGGGTTGCCGTAGGACTCGCCGACGCCGGTGAGGGAGTCCATGACGCCGATCCTGAACGGCTCGGGAGTCATCGCCTCTTCAACTGCCATTTCGACAGCCATCTGGATGTCTTCCTGCGAGATGCCGGGGCGGTCTTCAAGCGCCCTGGATATCGCTGCAGCGACCTCGGCTTCGGTCAGACCTGGGGTCTGTTGTGTGAGGGCGCTGGCGATGGCGCTCGCCATCTGGTCTTCAGTGACACCGGGCCTATCGGCAATGGCCCCTGCTATCGCGTCAGCCACCTGACCCTCAGTGATGCCGGGCCTGTCGGACAGCGCCTTGGCTATCGAGTCGGCCACCTGGGCTTCGGTCACACCGGGCTGGGCCGAGAGCGCCGACTGCACTGCGGCCGCGACCTCATCTGCCGTTGCCCCTGACGGCTGTGACTGCATCGCCTGCTGAATCAGGGCCGAGAAGTCCGGGGTCGGCGCAGGCGGGGGTGCCTCTTCGCTGGCACATGCTGCTGCAAACAGAGCCACGAGCACCACCGGAACCAGTAATGTCATCAACCGTAATTTGCTCAATTTACCCTCCTCGCCAGTTGTATAACGTACAGTTTGCATGACACAAATGTGTCAGTCCCTACTTTGTTCCCATACTGTGTGACATTATACACACACGTTACTGATCTTTACGAAAATACGCGTGAAAACGATTGCAGAAGTGGACTCGGTGCGCGTGCGAGTCCATGAAAATAGCGGCGCGAATGGGAAAACTCGCAACTCGGCCTACTATAGCCTGCCACCCGACTCTCTCCACAGCCTGCGTCCCACCGAGAGCGACAGCGCCACGAACAGCGCGTCCATGATCTCCCTACCTCCTTTGATCGTCTCGGCTGAGACGATTCAGCGACTTCCGAATCATATCCCAGATTTTCCGAGGACAGTCAAAACCCGATCTGAGTGATTCGGATACAATGCAGCCGATGGAGTTGGAGATGGCTGCTGTGGAGACAGCCTGGAACGACCGCGTGGGCCCCGACGGAGCAGGGCCCTCATGCGTCCATGCCGTTCGCGTCTTCTTCCACCCTGCGCTGGACTCGTTGGGGGAGGACGACGGCATTGCTTAACTTCGCCAGGTTCCTGCTCGTGGTGACGGTCCTCTACAACGTCGTGGAGGGGGTCATCGCGCTGTGGTCCGGGATCGCGGCGGGCAGCATTGCGCTGGTCTCGTTCGGCGCCGACAGCTACATCGAGGTGGCCGCGGCCTCTCTCGTGCTCTGGAGGCTCGGAATCGAGGACCACGAGTACGCTGAGACGGTTGAGCACCGTGTCGTGCGAATCATCGGCTGGACCTTCATGGTACTTTCGGCGGCCATCATCTCCAGCTCGGTGTGGGCCCTGGCCGGTCGGACCGGCGCGGAGGAGTCGCTGGTCGGCATTGGGCTCGCGGTGTTCTCCGTGGTATTCATGCCCCTGATCGCCATCTGGAAGCTCCAGATCGCAGCGAAGAACAACCTGCAGTCCATCGCCATCGAGGCGAAGGAGACGATGGCGTGCTCGTACCTCTCGCTCACGCTGCTGGTGGGACTGGTCGCCAACGCACTGCTGGGCTGGTGGTGGCTGGATGCCGTAACTGCGCTGCTGCTGGTTCCGTGGCTGGTCCGGGAGGGGCTTGAGGGCATTCGCGGCGAGGATCACGACGACGACGATCTACAGCTATGCTCCTGCCGAAGCTGCCTCTTCGGCCTGCGGAGCTGCACCGCCGCCTGCTGCGCTGTGTGAGGGGCGGGTGCGCCGTCAGGCGACGCGCTGTACCTCGATCTGGTCGGCCCTCTTCATCACTTGAGCCAGATCGTACGCCGCCTGCAGTTGGTACCACGCCGATGCGCCACCACCGAATGCCTTGTCCAGGCGTATGGCCATCTCAGCTGAGATCCCTGAGTGACCATTCAATATGTCGGATAGCTGCTTACGGCTGACTCCAAGATGAGCGGCAGCGTCTGTGACGCTGAGGCCCAGAGGTTCAAGGCAGTCATGTCGGATGGATAGTCCAGGGTGAGGTGGATTCTTCATGGGCATGGGTCTGACCTCTCAGTGATAGTCGATGTAATCAACGTCGTGAACGTTGCTGCCATCGAATCGAAAGACGATTCTCCAGTTCGCCGAAACTCTGACGGACCACAGACCTCTGAGTTCTCCTCTCAGCCGATGAAGCCTGTAGCCGGGCAGGTCCATGTCGCTCGGCTGCGTCGCTATGTCCAGCCTAGCGAGTATCCGTTCAATCTTAGCGAGGTGTTCGGGTGGAAGACGGCTAACGTCCCCACGTTCATACAGACTGGCCAAGCCTCTGTGTCGGATGCTTAAGATCACAGGTTTAGTGTCACCTATCACCTCTCAGGTGTCAATGCCGAATTCTTACACAACCGGAGCCTGCGTCAGGTTGATAGGCAGTGCTTTCACCCTCTCCCACGGATCAGGTCCGGGGCAGGCTCTGAGGGAGCCTACAGGGATAGGTTTTTACAAACCGTCATTCCCTGAGGGAGGGGGCTTCCCTAGTGAAGGTGATGCATTGTGGGTTGATACAGCCACCCCTGAGAGTGCCAGATGTGACAATATAGGATCTGAAGATTGCATTTGGTAACTGCGTCTAACGCATTTACAGGGTGTATCGTCGGCTGTAATATCAAGCTGCTATATAGAAATGATTACATCACATATATCTATGAATAGCTTTCACCCACAGTTAAATTGGGGTCTGAGGCCATGAACCCGATTCTCGACAGGCTGAGCTGGCTGGTAACGGTCCGTCCGTGGATCACGATAGCCCTGCTCCTCGTGATGACCGTTGTGCTGGCGATGGGTACTACGATGCGCGTCCCCCCGACGGAGGGCGCGGATGTGGCGTTCCTCCCACCCGGACACCCCATCGTCACCGCGACGCATGACATCGATGAGCACTTCGGCGATTCGAGCGAAGTCAGCATCGTAACGCTCATCTTCCGCGGCGATGCGCTTACGCCCGACGGTCTCGCCCAGATGGACGCCCTGATCAACGAGGTCATCAGCGACCCGAGCGTAGGCCAGCTTCTGGTGCCTGTCGACGCCATCTTCGCGCCTTCGTACGTTGTAAACGCCGTTCTCCAGACGGGCAATTTCGAGTCGGTCTCTCAGGCGGAGATCGACGCTGTGCGCAACGTCCCGGATATCGGGGCAGCCCTCGATGCGATGACCGGTGCCGACACCGACGGCACGCCGGTCGCGGTCGCCAACATCCGTCTGAGCGATACGGGCGACGAGAGGACTGCGGACGCCGAACGGAAGATCAGTGAGATGACGATAGCGGACGATGGTCCGCTGCGCGTGAGCAGCCTGTCTCCCATAATCGTCGAGGACGAGTACCGCGAGGCCACGGAGACCGGGATGGCCCCGCTCATAGGAATCGCGCTGGTGCTGATCGCGGTGCTGCTATTCGTATTCACGCGCACCCTCTCGGACATGCTGCTGACGCTGCTGGGCCTCATACTGTCGATCACCTGGGTCGTTGGTGCAGAGGGCTGGCTCGGGCCGAATGGAATATCACTGATAGGTCCTCCGAGCTCGCTCACCGCGATGGTGCCCGTCATCATCATCAGCCTGACTGTGGACTACGCAATCCAGGCGATCTCGCACTACCGCGAACAGCGAATCGCCGGACTGCCGGTTATGCAGGCGGTGCGGTCAGGACTGCGAAACGTCACGATACCTCTGATGCTGGCTGCCGTCACGACCATCGTCAGCCTGCTGGCGACGCTGTTCTCGCCAATCGGTGTGATTGGCGACTTCGGCATCGTGGCCGGACTGGGCGTGGGCTTGAGCCTGATTGTGATGCTGACGCTGATCCCGGCCGGACGCACGATCATCGACCGGCGACGCGAGGCGCGCGACACGCTGAAGCCAGCCCGTCCGATGTCGAACGCGCTTCCCGGCATCAGCCAGATGGCAGAGCACCTTGGAGCGTGGGTAACGCGCTGGCCGGCGCCCTTCCTGGTCGTCATCATCGCGATAACGGTCGTGATGGGCTTCGCCGCGAGGGACCTGAAGTCCGAGTTCAGCATCAAGGACGTCCTGCCCCGGGGCGGGAGCGTGATCGAGGACATGAACACCCTCGAGGCAGCGGTCGGCGGCTCGACGGAGGTCGCAACAGTACTGGTGCAGGCCGAAATCACAGAGAGCAGGACGCTCCTCAACCTGAACGATCTCACGACCGGATTCGAAGACGAACAGCGCCGTCCGCAGGCGGCGGGAGGACCGATCACGGGATCGTATGAAGAGCTGGTCCGCGACTGGACACACGACTCCGGCGAGCCCGGCGATAAGTACGACCCTGAGCTGGCAGCGCTCTTTGACGAAGCCTCGCCCGGGGTGGAACTCGACGCGGCGCTGATGCAGGAGTTCGTCGACAGACTCATTGAGAGAGAGCCCGAACTGATGTGGCTGCTGGTCAACGATCCGGCAGGCGTCGATACGATGCTGCTCCACTTCCCGACCTACACGCACGAACCCGAGCAGACCCGGAATCTCCAGGATGAGATCGAGGAGCTATGGTTCGGTGAAGACGACACGATCACAGCGCTCTCAGAGAGTATCGTCGCGGTCGCGGTCACTGACCAGATCACGGCCGGACAGACCGAGTCGATCGGCACCACTGTCGCAGCGGCCCTGGGCATACTCAGCATCTTCTTCTGGGTGACGCTCCGCCAGCCCGCGCTGGGGATCGTCGCGGTTGCGCCAATCGTGCTCGTCCTCATCTGCGTGCTTGGGACAATGGCGCTTCTGGATATCCCGTACACACTCGTTACGTCGATCATCACGGCGCTGTCTATCGGTATCGGGGTGGACTACACCATCCACGTGATTCACCGCTACCGGGAGGAGTTCGCCCACCTGCGCAATCCTGAGCAAGCTGCGATCAGGACGCTCTCGACGACAGGCTCCGCGCTGCTGGGGTCCGCGCTGACGACCGCGTTCGGGTTCGGAGTGCTGATAGCCTCGCCGCTCCAGGCGTCCGCACAGTTCGGGATCACGGCGACCATCACGATCGTGTACTCGCTGATAGTCTCCGCACTGGTGGTACTGCCCGCGATGGTGGTCTGGGGCGCTTACCAGAATATGAGGCTGCGCTCTATGGTTGAGCGCTACTGGGACGAGCTCGACGTGACCATCGAGGACACGTTCAGGCGTCACGAAGAGGGGCAGGGCGAAACGTCCTAGGCTCCGCCAGGTAACCGGGGATTACATCATTCTCAAGAGTCTCCTGCAACTCCGCAGGCTATCCAGGGACCTGAAGGCCGCGTACCGTGGGACGGACACCCATCGTCGCGTGAGAAAACTCGATGGATGGACGGACAGGGCGCCCGCAGAGGATGACGGCGCAGCGGGCTACAACCACGCCGAAACCGTCCAGGAATACTACGACCTTTGCAGCGAGTTCATGGTGTTCGGCTGGGGTGAATCCCTGCACTTCGCGCCGTTGTCGCCTGTTGAGAGCCTGGAGGACTCCAAGATCCGGCACCAGCGACTGATGATCGCCAAGCTGGAGTTGGACGAGGGCATGATGGTGGTCGATGTCGGTTGCGGGATCGGCGGCCCAATGCGCCGCGTCGTCCGGGAGGCTGGTGTCAGAGTCGCAGGGGTCAATAGCAGCGAAATCCAACTGGACAAGGCGAAATCGTTGAACGCCGAGGCGGGGATCGACCACATGGTCGACTACCTCTCATGCAGCTTCATGGACATGGACGCCATTGCGGACGACACGTTCGACCGGGGCTACGCGATCGAATCGACGTGCCATGCGCCGGACAAGGCGGGAGCGTTCGCCGAGATCTACCGCGTGCTGAAACCTGGAGCCCTCTTCTGGGGTCAGGAAATGTGCATGACGGACAAGTTCGATCCCAACGACAATAGGCACCTGGCAATCAAGCAGGACCTGATGCACGGCATCGCGCTCAATGAGATCGCGACTTTCGGGGAGGTGAACGGGGACCTCGAATCGGCGGGATTTCAGGTCATTGAGGGAACAGATCTGGCCGTCGACGAGAACGGTCCAACCACGCCGTGGTATCAGCCCATGGAATCCCGGCATGGAACGCTGGGCACCACCCTGCACAGGCTTCCGCCAGGCCGAAAGCTGTTCATCGGCGCATCCAGGCTGGCCGAAGTGTTGGGAGTATTCCCGAAGGGCTCCTCGGAAGTCATCGGACTAATGGACCGCACCGCCAACGCCTACGTCGCAGGTGGCAGGGCTGGGATCTTCACACCTCTGTACTGTTTCCTGGCTCGCAAACCCCTTTAGAGCCCCCCATTCGCAGTCTGCCGGGCGATCCCAAGGTGCGTCAGACGTTCAACTCGCGCCTCTGCTCGACTATGTCGAACTTCAGGTTCTTGTTCGGCTTCATCGACGGCATCGGGTTGAACTTGAGCTTGTAGTTAGGCGGGAACACCTTGATATTGAAGTAGTGCGCGACCATAAGCACGTTGACGGCAAGCTGCAGCTCCATCCACCGGGTTCCAAGACACGTGTGCGTGCCCAGGCCGTAAGGCGCGTACCCCGGACTGTGGTGCTCATTGCGCGGAGGCAGATAGCGGTCGATATCGAATTTGAAGGGGTCGGTAAAGACGTCGTCCATGTAGTGCGAAGCTGTCTGGGCAATGTAAAGCCGTGATCCCAGCGGTAGCTCATAGCCCTCGACCATGCACGAATTCATCACGTTTCTGAGAGACATTGGAACAATCGGGTACATGCGCAGGCACTCCATGAGGAAGCGGTGCGTGACGTCGATTGCGGCCGGGTTGAAGTCCATGGGATCCGGATCACCGTTTTCGAACAGCGCGTCGGCTTCACCCTGGATCCTGGCGTAGATCTCTGGCTGCGACGCCATGGCATACATGGTGAAGCTGAACGCGTCGCCGAGGTACACGCTGGCAATCAGCGCTGCCGAAAGAGCAAAGCGCAGGTTGGACTCCGGAACAAACTGCGGATCGCTCGCGTGCAGGCTGAGAAGATCGTCCGCAAGATTCCGTGAGGCATCGGCCCGCTGGGCAGACGTATGTACACTCTGGACCCGTTCGAGCAGCACATCGACGGTTTTCGCGCGGCGTCTCATGCCCGGCGTCTTAAGCATGAATTTGGGCAGGATCCCCATGATGTGAGTCATGAGTGCCCGTTCTTTATACTTCGCCAGGTCATCAAAGATATCCTGTGAATCAACGCTGACAAAGAGCGGGGAGAGTTGCGCGTTTATCATTCGCCGGCACATGTCCGTCGCGGGATAGAACTCCCCAACTTCCCAGTCCGCCATAAACTTCCGCGTATGGTGGTAGAGTTGATCCAGCTGTCCCATCAGTCTTCCGCGAGAGTACGCTGGCGACAGTGACTTGCGGAGCCGGAAGTGATCGGCGCCATCCAGGGAGGGCAAAACTCCTGACGCGCCATAGACACTCTCGAAGTCGGCAAAATAGTCCCTGGACCTCAGGTGCAGGCGTCCACGCCGGTGCACCCAGCGGTTTGTCTCAGGGCCGGCCAAGAAGATCATGGGCTCGGCAAATGGGGGTCGCACCTTGAACACCGGGCCGTACTCTTTCGCAAGGTCAGCAAAGAGCGCGGGTATATTGCCGCTGCGAATGTGTGGATTGAGCAGCATCTTCGTCAGGGAGACGGTCGGGATCTTCTTGCTCAGACGGGAGTGTCTAAGCACTGGACCGGCCATGTTGTGCGAGACCGCGGCGGCGATGGAGCGTCCGATCAGGTCCATGTTGCAGATGAACTCGATGCGCTTCTCGGCCTCTTCATCGAGGTTGAACATGAAGCGGAAGACGTCGCACGTGTTGACGAGACAGATGATGATGACGTCTCGAGGATCGGGAATCTCGTTGTTGAAGATCTCCCTGTTGATCCGCGTCTTGACGAACTCCAGCCCAGTGCCTTCCTGGGAGTCGTCGAACAGTATCGTCTGCTCTATATTCGGAGGCAGCGTCCAGAAGTCGCCGTCGTGATACTCCAGCACGTCCAGGTGGACCAGCCGTTCGAGGGTGGAATCGATAATCGATTCCGCATGATGGGCGAGCCTCTCTATCCAGTACTGCGCGTTCCGTTGAGACGGCTCAGCCGCGATCTCCTTCAGGATGGGATCCAGGGTGAAATTGCCCGTCTCCGTATCGTCCAGAAGGAACAGCGAGTCCATGTCAGTGTCTATGCGGGACTCGAGTGAGAGCTCCGCGAGTACGGCGCCGACCACGGCGCAGTTCAGGTCCCAGCCGGGTACCTGGTAGAAGTAGCCGCTCTCCTCATTGAGAAGCATCAGGATGAGTTCTTCAGGCAGGCTGAGCACCTGCGTCTTAACAGCATCCTTTGTGATAGTCATTTGCCTTGCCCTTCATTGACGTTAATGATATAACTATACCACATAAAGTAATCTATATTTATGAATTGCAGTTTATAGGGCGAGGACAGGATACGATTTCTATTATAATGCTAACAGGGACACAAGTGTAATTGCGGAAAACGGGTGCGATTACCCCAGGAATTCCCACAGGGAGCGGTGAACGATGGTAACCCAGCGCAGTGGGCCCGCTAATGTTCCTTTGCCTTCCCCGTTTCCGGAGGGCTGGTACTTCATCGCCACCCGCAAGGCCGTACTGAAGGCCGGGCTCGCCCAGAGGACGTTGATGGGCGTGAACGTCGTGGTCTGGTGTGACGGGAACGGGCGCGTCTGCGTCGCCGAGTCGGTGTGTCCACACCTGGGCTCCGACCTCGGGCCTGAGGCAGGCGGCTGCATACGCGACGGCCTGCTGATCTGCCCTTTCCATGGCTACGAGTTCGACACCACCGGCCAGTGCGTCGCCACTCCCTACGCCGAGGCACCCAGGACCGCCAGGCTGCGCGTCTTCGAGACGCACGATTTCAGCGGGCTGATCTTCGCCTGGTGGGGGATAGGTGGGCGGGAGCCGCAGTGGCGTCTGCCCGAAGAGCCGCTCGACCAGGTCGGCTGGAGCGATTTCAAGATCAATACGCTCCGCTTTCCGGGCCACCCTCAGGAGACGACAGAGAACTCGGTGGACATGGCCCACCTGCGATACGTTCACGGCTACGACAACGTGAACCCCGTCCAGGAGGTCTCCGTGGACGGCCACCTGCTCGAGGCCCGATTCGACTTCAAGAGAGTCCGTACCATCGCCAGGTACGCGAGCCTCACTTTCGACGTCTCGGCACACGCCCGTATCTTCGGGCTGGGCTACTCGTACGTGGAGGTGCGTGAGCACTCGGTCGGCATGGACTTGCGCCTGTGGGTGCTGGCGACGCCGGTAGATGGCACGCTCATAGACCTGACGCTGGTCTCTCAGGCGCGGGAGATACGCAAGCCGAAGCGCAGGATCATAGGTCTGGGGCTGCTCCCGGTGAGCTGGCGCGCGCCACTCATAAACAGGTTCATGGCGGCGCAGCAGCGGGACGACGTTCTGCAGGACGTGGTCATCTGGAGCCGCAAGCAGTACGTATCGCGCCCTCGTCTGTGCCGTTCCGACGGCAAGATCATGCCCTTCAGGTACTACTGCGCCCAGTTCTACCCAGACCCGAGCGAGAGCGAGAGCACTCCTCCGCCTCCGTTGCAGTCCACATTCCGCGGTTCAACGGCCCCGTTCGAGACAACGACCATTCGGGGGTAGGGTCAGGGCTGCGATCCGCCGCAACGCTGTGTCACTCCGGTTTGCGAGCGAGCGTGAAGTACATCGGCGTGAAGATGCCGAGCCGTCCAGCCTCCGCCATGGCTGCAGCGCAGGTGTTCAGGGTGCCCGATACGCGGACCGATCCCTGCGGAGCGATGTGGAGCGCCTCAAGCACTCTCAGCGTGTTGTGAGTGACCCAGCGCCCGAAATTCGTGCTGCGGAAGCTGGCGAACGAAATCCCTTCACCAACGAGAGGCTGATACCAGGGGACGGACGGACCGGTCTGTATCGTGAGGTCCCGCGCCTCCAGCACCTCAAACCCCGCTGATCGAAGCGCGTCGTCAACCGTCTGACGGTCGTCGATGTTGAGAATGGCCCCTGTCCACTCGATGTCGGCCTTGATCCTGAGATGGACGGGGTCCCGGGAGTCGAAGAGATCGGTCATGCAGTACTCGTAGTTTCCGAAGCTCGCGCCCGGCTTCAGCAGGCGAAAGACCTCGCTATAGACGCTGAGCTTGTCTGGCGCATGGCAGGTCGCCTCGATGCCATAGACCGCGTCGAACGAGTCGCCAGGAGCGTCAACCTGGAGAAAGTCGCAAAGCAGGAAGTCGACCAGATGCGACAGCCCCGCCTCTTCCGCATACCTTCGGGCGCGTTCGACCTGGTAGGAGTTGCTGTTTACTCCGACGATCTTCGCGCCGGAAAAGCGGGCGATTTCCAGCAGCGGTCCGCCGACGCCGCAGCCGAAGTCCGCTACGACCATACCGGGTTTGAGGTTGAGAGCCTCCGCCATAAAGCGCTCATGCCGGGCAACCGACGCCTCGAAGCTCTCTCCGGGCACGCGCGGTGCGAAATGAAAGGACCTACCCCATCCGTACTCATAGAAATCAGTGACCAGGTCATAGTATGAATTGCTGACCCCGCTGTTGGAGGTCTCTCCGTCCTCCAGGACACCCCTCCTGGCATCCCTGAACCGCCCTTCGTATTCATGGACGGCCGGAGCGATGGGGAAAATACGAGACTTATCCTTCAGAGCTTTGGATAGCTGCAGTGACATCGAAGCGTTCCCAAGTTTGATCCTTGCACGTGCGGCAGTCGCACGCAAACAGGCCGTGGCTGCGACAAAAGAGTCCAGCTAAGCGCGGCCAATGTACCAGCGGCTCATATCATACCACGCTTATGGGAGCTGATCGGTATATAAATTATATCCTTGCGATGCCTCGTGAGTTGCTATCCGGTACTACGCCAGGTCACACCAGGGAATTGGAATTTACCGGCGTGGGCATGGCCTGGACTTCCGGAAGGACCTTCTCGGCGAAGAGCCGCAGGCTCTTTTCCGCCTTGTCCCTTGGCATTCCGCCGTAGAACATGTGGATCACCACTTTCTCCAGGCTGATGGTCCATTGCAGCTTACGGATCTTCTCAATGATCTCGTCCGGCGTACCAATGGGTTGGGTTGCACGCCGGGCGGCGAAACTGGCGTCCGCCGTGCCGACGTCGGCATTCTGGCGCTTGAGGTACTCCTCGTAGCCATGTATGCCTTCATAGCCTGGATTGTTCCACTCGAAGTAGTGGTGCTGCGCCGCCCTTAGCTGGTTGCGGAAGTAGGTCCAACCCTCTTCGGCCTTCTCCGAGGTCTCAGCACAGTACATCCACAACAGGGTGGTCGGCTGGTCTGGCGGGAGTCCGAGTTCACTCCTGATCGCGTTGAACCTTCGCACCTTGCCGGTCATCTCGTCGACGTCGTCTCCGGCGACAAACATCTGCCCAAGACCGTTCTCGGCAGCCATTCTCGCTGACGCCTCTGTGGAGAACGCAACCTTGATGTCCCTGGTCAGCTCGCCCTTATGGCGGGCCTGGGGCCGGATGGTTGTTGGAGGAATGTCGTAGACCTCGCCCTTGAACTCAAATCGCTCCGCTCCGTCAGCGGCCTTGATGGCGTTGATCACGTCGTAGAAGTACTTGTGAGACTGTTCGATCGGATAGCCCAGCGAAGCATACTCGTGAGGTGCGATACCCCGACCGATGCCCAGGTGGAGCCTCCTCCCCTGCAACAGGATGTCGAGCATGGAGAGCTCCGAAGCCAGCCGGACCGGATTCCACCATGGCGCGACGACGACAGCCGTACCCACGTCAACCCGGCTGGTGCGGCCTGCCCAGAAGGCCAGGTACTGCAGCGGATTGGGCTGCATGGAGTAGGCGGAACCGTAGTGCTCGGTTGCCCAGATCGAATCGAACCCCAGCGGCTCGACCAGCTCCCCCATGTAGAGGGTGTCGTCCATATTACTGGCGTCCGTTATCGTCGGAGGACGGCTGTAGTCTTCCTCCATCAGACGGGGCCAGTCACCCTGGTTGTAACCGGTGACCATCACTCCGCAGTGCATCTATGTGTTCCTCCCTCAGGTTGGCAAAGTCGATTCGAGCATGACTTATTCTTCGACATGGTAATTCTACCTGTGTCGTAAGGGCGAATCCTGCCAGGCTGTTTGCATGAAGTCTGGCACACCTTCGACGAAGGCACTGAGAGCTCCTGCTGGAGTGCCCATGGTGAGATCTTAATCGGCGACGGTCGTCACTTCCTGGTCGAGGCGTTCCGTGTACGATGTGTTCACAATGCAGTAAGCAGCGGTTCGGTCGGGAGACGGCGGAGAGAGTCCGGCTGATGCTTAGCGGGGAGTCTGATTCAAGGAGTTTGAAATGACCCAAGCAACCTTTGGGACCGAGGAACATCTCTTTGAGCTTCTCGACAAATGGAGGCACTTCGCAGCGTACCAGCTTGAACCACGTACAGATGTATTCTTCGGAATGTTTCTGCCGATGGTTATTGAAGAGCGCCTGGATGTTGAAATAGAGCCTACGCTGATACCTCAATTTCCATTGAAGAAGCCTAATAACAACCAGTGTGACAGGGTGGACTATTTTGCTGTATCAAAGAGTGGAGATCTGGGCCTCCTGATCGAAATCAAAACAGATATGG
The DNA here is from genome assembly GCA_965232905.1 of Dehalococcoidia bacterium. Taxonomy (GTDB): domain Bacteria; phylum Chloroflexota; class Dehalococcoidia; order Lucifugimonadales; family UBA1123; genus VXRN01. Next base: position 2,519,700 of record OZ247432.1, on the reverse strand, counting down.
GGTCACAGCGGAAGTCTCAGAAGAAATACCTGAAGAAAGCCGTGAAGAAGGGGATGTGCAACGTCATAAGTGATTTGAAGGAGGTAGCTAAAGCGAAAGAATAGGCAGAAATACTTCCACATCCTACATGCCCTTTGCCAAATTGGAGTCATCACCTTGCCTCCAAAACTAGAAGATTTAATGTATAGCAATGACTCCAAGGGTGTGTTCGACCTCATTGACGACATAGAACTTCGTAGAGACCCTGAGCTCCGGGTTGTCTACGTTCAGCCCGAAGTATCCGAAGCCAGACGTGACTGGGTTGACGGTAATATTGATTACATCTCCTTTGAGTGCTTTGCTGGCTCAATCGAAGGTCATGGAGAGTTGGGATCATTGTTCGCATACTACCTTCGCCAATGGACTCAGACTGCCGGACAACGTCGCCCATCTGCAGCTGATTGAGAAGATTCATTCTGGCTTACTGGGCGATATGAAGAGCCCAGCGAGGAGAGCCGGTCGCCATTGGCATGTATTGAGCAGCTTATTGATCGGAGCGGTTACTATTCGCTTCCAGCATGAGTGCTTCGTAGACGCGAACCATCGTCTCCGAGTCTCTAGCACAGTAGGCGAGCAGTGCATCTCTGATGCGAGTGACATTTGACTCGCCAAGGTCCCCGCGAATCAACTTCTCGTAGACCGCTGCTGCAGAGGCGCCTTCCCGGATATCCAAGTCCTCGTATACAAGGTCTGGGGCCAGCGCAGAAACGACCGACTTGATCGAGAAGCTACCGTGGAATTCCGGGTGGTAGTAGCTTCCCCTGATCAGTTGCAGCAGGTCGATGATCCGGCTGCTAAGTCCCTTTAGACTACGCTCATAGGACGGGAACGCACGGGCCAACTCTCTCAGAACGTAAGCCTCATATCCAGAGTACGTCACCACCGTCCCGTTAGGGGGTATTGTCCCCAGCAAGCTCGTGATTAATCGCTCCCTCAGGTCTCCTCTACCGTCATCGAGAAACGAGTAATGACTTACCAGTCCGTCTGTATCCCGTACGTGTAAAGACCACTGGAAGGGTATGGTCTGGTACGGGCTAGTGCCGGCGTACATTGGGATAGCGGGACTGAAAGTCTCGAAGTCCAAGAAACTCGCTGGGTATCCGATCTCCGACAGCTTATACTCCAGATCTGCACCGATGTAGGGGAGTCCCGTCACCACACTGTCCAGAACTCGGCGCTGTAGAACCGACAGGCCTGGATAGCCAGGCGGGATGTCACGCAGATCGGAGATTCCCTCCTGCATAAGGCTCTCTTCGAGCCCATGCCGGAGATTGGGCAGGCTACTGACGGGATGCTCTGGATCTTCTGCGTGGCAGTGACCGAAGAACGGACAGCGATAAGGGAAATTACAATGCCGACCTGTCTCAATCTCCAGGGTCTCGGCGGACTCTAGGGACTGCCACATACTATTCAGGTGACCGGGCACCGAGGTTTCCAAATAGGACCTGACCTCATCGGTGACATCCTCCAGAGCGAACAGCCCTTCCACGTCGTGTTCGCCGCCCGAGTAGATGTAGGTCCTGTCGATGTGCATCAGGTATGCCCGCCTGACAGGGATGCCGGATCCCTCGACCACATGCATCTGAATAGCGATGTCAGGAACGTGAATGTCCTTCATGCCCGTAGTGGACTTTACCTCGATGATGTCGAACGCGCCACGCTCGGTCCGCCTCAGTACATCCACCCTGCAGTGGATGCCCTCGTAAGTGAAAGCGGCTTCGTACAGGGTCGTGACAGAGTCGTCCAGGAGCAGTTTCTGGGTCGTTCTTTCCGCGTCTTGCTGCTTGAAGTAAGGCTCCTCTACAAGTAGCCCGCCAGAGAACCTTCCCCGTGCCAGCTCTCCGACAGCTGTTCCTGAGTCGAAAATGGTCTGCTGAGCGGCCCCCACCGGGTCTGCGAGGTCACGGTGGTGACACTCGAGGTACAGACGTTTCAGGCACTGAAGGCCAGCCATGAATCTGGACTTGGATAGCTGGGTGAAAGAAGTCTGTTTAGACATCGACTCGGTCACTGAAAACTCCCCGTCCCCAAGCAGATGAGGCCAATTCGAAAAGAGGCGAGGCAGAGGAACCAACCTCTCCCCAGACGTCAACGGTGTAGACCAAAGAAGTCACAGGAGATTAGCGGTATCTCACTCTTCACATCTGATTTAGCCAGGATGCCGTCCACTTCCGCGACGGCCGCTTCGGTAACGCTACCCAAGATTGACGGCTCGGGAAAGGTTAGATGGAGCGCGAGTTCACAATCCGTTTTGATAGGAGACCTCGATTCTCCAACGTCGACGAACACCATTCACCAACTGAGAAGGTTCCCGAACCGGTGTGGTCTGAGGCGGAGCCTCCCTGCCCGTCACGTGGCTGCTACGTACTCTTCGGGGTAGCGGTAGTGTTCCGCTTTGAGCTGGGGGCCCTGGGCCATTGCCAGTGCAATGGTCAGGGGGCCGAGTCTCCCAACCAGCATCGTGAGCATTAGCAGGCACTGTCCTGGTACCGAGAGCTGCGAGGTTGCACCTGAGCTTAGTCCCACTGTGCCGAAGGCGGAAACACCCTCGAAGAGCAGGTCGAGCGGGTCCAGGGCGCCGTCCGTGATGCTCAGGCATACGAGTGCGCCGAAGATCATCGCCACTGCGACTAGTCCAATCATCAGCGCGCTGATGACCTGGCGATCCGATATCTCCCGTCCAAAGGCCGAGGCGTGTCTTCTTCCCCTGACGGCGGAGCATATCGCTATGAACATCACGGCCAGCGTGTTGATCTTGACGCCCCCTGCAGCCGAAGCTGAGGCTCCTCCAATGAGCATCGCGCCGATCGTCCACAGCTTGGTCGCCTGACCGGTCTCGGAGTAGTCGATCAACGAGAAGCCGCCGCTCCGGGCGCTTACGGACTCGAACGCTGCCGTGGCAACCTTCTGCGTGGTCGGCAGGTCTCCCAGTGTCCCGGGGTTGCTGTACTCCAGCACGAGAAACGTGCCGATGCTGATAGGCAGGACCAGGGCGGTGGCCGCGACAACCAGCTTGGTCGTCAGGCTGAAGCGCCCGAACCTGCGCCGGGTGACTATGTCCGACAGCACCAGGTAGCCAATACCGCCGAGAAATACCATCAGCGCCGTTATGCCGATTACGGTCCAGTCTGAGCTGAAGCGCTCTGCCTGTGGGGCAATGGAGAACCCGGCGTTGTTGAACGCGGAGACGGCCCTGAAGAGAGCTTCGACCGCGGTGTGCGGAGTCAGGTCGTCCACCCACCGCAGCCTGAGGATCAGCACGACGAAGGCCAGCACCTGCGCGGCGATTGCGAACGATGCGATCCCGATCACTATGCGAACGACTCCGCCCCGGCCGGAGCCGGAGTTGTCTCCGCCATAGCTCTCCCTGATCAGCAACCTCTGGGAAAGGGAGATGCGCTGGCCGAGGAGAACAAGCGCGAAGGTAGCCAGGGTCATGAATCCCAGGCCACCCACGAAGATGATCCCTGCAAGCACAATCTGGCCGGTGGTGGTCCAGTAGGTTGTGGTGTCCTCGACGGCCAGCCCGGTCTCCGTAATGGCGGAGGTCGCGGTGAAGGCCGAGACAAACATGTGGCGGAGTCCGCCGCCCGAGGTGTGAGTGAATGGAAGCGCCAGGACCAGGGTGCCAAGCAGCACCAGGCCGACGAAGGCGTAGATTACGATCAGAGCAGGCGACATGCCCCTGCGGGTAATGCGCCCGTTCCCTGTCGAGAATGAAGGGCCCTCCAGTTCAGCCTTTCTCTGTACCCTTACCAGCCTGTCCCCCGGCTTTGGTGTCCAGCTGATCTCCACTTCATGCCTACCTTCACTTGAGGTATTTAGAATGGGCCTCCTGGCTCCCGGCTGTCCGATCTACCGCCGCATCACCATCACAGATAACCTTGAAAGTCACTGCCATACACATAAATAAAAGACTAGCAGTTAGATGACATGAATCGGTCATACTTTATGACCATTCGCACCCAACCGAGAGTGCTATTCGGTGTTGAGATGGGAGGGCACCACCACAGATACACTAGGGGCGAGCTAAGAGATCGAGCTAACGAGGACTGAAGCTGGCGATACAAGCAGTCTCATACCACGTGGTAAAATTGCTGAGAGCAAAGGAGTAGCCCATGACCACCCGAGCCTCCACTGCCATCGTCTATCCTGAATCGGACGGTATGCCATTGCCAGACGGAGAGTACCAGGCGCCTCTGTATCGCAGGATAGTGGGCGACCTTGAAGACCACTTCCGAGACGTTCCGGACGCAAATGTCAACGGGAACACGTTCATCTACTACGTCGAGGGCAATCCACGCCGCTCGGTATCTCCTGATTGCTACGTTGTCTTTGGGCTGTCGGCAACAGCGCTGCATTCGCTGTCGCTGGAGGGGAACAATACCTACCTCTTATGGGAAGTTGGGAAGGCTCCGGACTTCGTTCTGGAGATAGCGTCTCCCAGCACAGCCAACGTCGATCTGGGTCGCAAGCGAGAACTATACGCGGAGCTTGGTGTGTCCGAATACTGGCGCTACGATGCAACGGGCAGTGAGTTCTATGGCGAGCCACTTGTTGGCGAATACCTACGAGACGGCGAGTATCATAGGTTCGAGCTTCGGCACGAGTCCGATGGTCGGGTGTGGTCACATAGCGAGGCTCTGAATCTGGACATCTGGTGGTCTGAGGATGACCTTCGATTTTGGGATCCAGTTGCCGGTCGCTGGCTACTCAGGCGAAAAGAGGAGCGAGAACGCGCCGAGGAAGAACGCACCCGTGCGGAGGAAGAACGCTCTCGCGCCGAAGCCGCCGAGTCTCGTGTGATGGAACTGGAGGCCGAGCTCCGGCGACTACGCGAGGAGTAGAGCCTACTGCGCTGGCGGAACGTCTGCTGAGTCTTCCCATCCTGGCCTCTGACTCACCCTTGCACTGACGAAACCCGGGGACTGCGCGTCCCGGTTCGTCTGGTTCGCGCAATTGCCCCCGATTCGATGCCGCCGTACACTGTCGGCACTTGGAATCCCGACCCCACACCACGGAGGCGCGCTATGAGTGAACTGGACGACCGCTACGAACGAGGACAGGAGACACGGAGGATGTTTGGCGGCGGGGAGATCTCCAGCGGGTCGGCGCCGGCGGCGTGGGAGCTTGCGCCGGACCTCGAACGAATTCTCGGTGAGGCGCTGTTCGGCGATATCTGGAGGCGGCCCGCCCTGACACCGGTGCAGCGGGAGATGATCACGCTGTCGTGCCTCATCGTCATGAACCGCGAGGTGCAGCTCAAGCGGCACCTGGGCAACGCTCTAAACGTGGGACTGACGCCGGAGCAGCTCGTGGAGCTGATCATTCACGACACCTGGTACGGCGCAGCACCGGCAGGCATCCAGGCGCTGACCATCTGCAAAGAGGTCTTCGAGGAGCGGGGGATAGACTTCACTCCGTCCCGCGTCCACGACACCGACGAAGACCCCAACAGCCTGTTCCAGCGAGGCGAGGAGCTACGTCAGCGCTACATGGGCACCACTTCCCCGACACGCGCGAATCAGCCGACGCAGGCTGAGCGGGAGCTGGGTCAGATCACCGGAGAGTACTACTGGGGCGCGACCTGGACCCGGCCGGGGCTCGATCTCCCAAGTCGCTGCATCTGCACCATGGCGTGCCTCGCGGCGCTGGGACGCGAGGGGCCGCTGCGGAGCCACATCAGGGCCGCGCTGAACATCGGATTCACACAGGACCAGATCATCGAGGTGTTCGGCCACATGACGCTCTACGCCGGAATACCGTTCGCCCGAGGCGCGATGGACCTTGCCAACGAGATCTTCACCAGCGGGTGAAGACAACGCACAGGAGATGAAGCATGACTACGCAGCAGCCGATTCGGATTGGACTGATCGGAGCGAACATTCACCAGGGCTGGTCGCCGAGGGCGCACCTGCCTGCATTGCAGGCACACTCCCAGTTTGACCTCGCAGCCGTCTGCACCACGCGACGGGAGTCGGCGGACGAGGCGATGGAGGCGTTCAACGCGGGCAGCGCGTGGGACGACTACAACCGGATGGTGGCCGACGCCGACATCGACGCGGCCACCATTTCGCTCCGGGTGCCCTCACACTACGAGCCGACCATGGCGTCGCTCCGTGCAGGCAAGCACACCTTCACCGAGTGGCCGCTGGGTCGCACCACCGCCGAGGCCATCGAGATGGCCGAGGTCGCCCGGCAGCAGGGCGTCAAGACGGCGGTCGGCGTGCAGGCTCGGGCCAATCCGGCAATCATCCACCTGCGCAACCTCGTGGCTGACGGATACGTGGGCCGCGTGATGACCTGTCACGTGCGGCTGATGCGAGAGGGCGTACTGTCGCGAGTCTCGGGACGGACATGGCAGCGCGACGTCGAGCTTGGGGCGAATACGCTGACAATCGCCCATGGACACACCATCGACGCGCTGTGCAGCGTGGTAGGCGAGTTCGCGGACGTGGCAGCCGTGGTCAGCACGCAGGCCACCACCTGGCACGAGACGGACACCGGGAAGGACCTGCCTGTGACGTCGCCGGACAACATCCTGGTCAGCGGCAACCTCCAGAGCGGCGCCGTGGCATCGGTGCAGATCGGCAACACCGCCTGGGCCGGCAGCGGCTACCTGATGGAGATCTACGGAGAGGAGGGAACGCTGGTGGGGGACTCGATGGACTCGCCTCAACTGCAAGACGTGAGAATCAGGGGAGCCCGCGGAGGCAGCAACGACCTCGAAGACCTGACGCCTCCCACGGAGCTGTATCCCGCGCCTGAGATACCCGACGGATCACCCTACAACGTGGGCCAGCTCTACAGCCAGTTCGCAGCGTCGATCCACGGCTCGGCCAGCGCAGTCCCCTCAGTCCCCGACTTCGACCACGCCGTCGGCCTGCACAGGCTAATCGACGCCATCCAGCAGTCCAGCGACGAAGGCCGGCGCGTGACGGTGGCGTGAGGTGACCGTGCAGAAAGGAGACGCCCATGCTGAAGCGGGCAAACTCGCGGGACGCCAAGTTCGGAGCAGTCGTTGGGATCGTGCTCGGCGGCGCAATCGGTTGGGCGCTGGGTGACATCCTCGGCATCGTCATTGGAGCCGTAATCGGGGCGGTCGCCGGCGCTGTGATTGGGGCGTTCGCCAATGTCATCGGGTACCGGACCTTCTACCCTTAGGCCTCCTGCGGCCATTCCCTGTGTTCAGTTCATGGATACGTTTCAACTAGGACGAATACTTTGAGTAGTGGCTTCTGTTGTGCCGGACCACACTCGACGAACGAGACGGCCGTCACTGACTCGGACAAATCGATTTCAGGACTAGCAATGAGTGACTCCCACGATAAAGCAGCTGATGATGCGAACGGCGCCCAGCGAGAGGCACTTGTAGGTTCGGCGCTCTCCCTACTCCCTGAAATCCGGGGGATGGCCGACGAGATTGACGATGCGCGCCAACTGCCGGACCGGTTGGTGGCCAGGTTGGCCGATTCGGGGTTCTTCCGTATGTTGCTGGACCGGGAGCTGGGTGGCCTGGAGGCCGATCCACTCACCGCGGCGGAGGTGGTAGAGACGCTGTCCACTGTCAGCCCCTCCGTGGGCTGGGTGGTAATGATCGTCGCCTCCACGAACTTCTGGACCGCCAAGGTGCTGCCGGACGATGCGATCGGGGAGATCTTCACGCCGAGCGTGCCGGTGAATGTGGTCGGCAACCTGGTGCCTCACGGGCAGGCGGTGAAGGTCGACGGCGGTTGGCGGGTGTCCGGGCAGTGGCCCATGGGCAGCGGTTGCCACCAGGCTGACTGGATGGCAAGCGGCGGCTGGCTCCACGACGGGCAGGGGCCGATCATGGACGGCGACATCCCCGGCTGGAGGGTGTTCTACACGCCGATCAGCGACTGCCGCATTCTGGACACGTGGCACTCAACGGGACTGCGGGGTACAGGCAGCCACGACTACACCATGGACGATGTCTTCGTTCCCGACCGGATGGTGTCCCAGCATCCGCTGAGGGCGCCGAACCTTCGTCCAAGTCGTCACTACACCTACAGCGCAATGGTCGTCGCGGTGATGGCGTCTGTTGCCCTGGGCGGAGCGAGGGGCGCGGTCGACAGCCTGATCGAAATCCTCGGTCAGAAGCAGGAACTGCCGAGCAGTCGTCCGGCGTCAGTCAACTTTGACAAGCAGGGCGATCTGGGCGGCTCCGAGGCGCTCGTGGGCAGTGCCCGGGCCTACCTGCATGACACTCTGACCCAGGTGTGGGACAGAGTCACCACCGGCGAACCGCTAAGTTCGGAGCTGCGAGCCCGCTTCCGCCTGGCCTGCACCAACGCAGGCACAGCCTCGGTCGACGCGGTGGACCGGGTTTACCGCGCCGGTGGCACTGACGCCATTTACACCTCGTCCCCGGTGGAGCGGCTCTTCCGCGACGTACACACAGTCGCCGCCCACGTCGCCATGCGCCCAGCAACCTTCGCCGACGGCGGAGCGCTGCTTCTGGGCGAGAGGCCAAACATGCCGGGGTTCTAGGGGGGTCTCAACAGACGCGTGTAGGTCTGATTGATCGGTGTGTGACGGTCTGGTGTCAGTGTGTCAACATTCGGGGCAATTCATCGATACGTCTAGTTACCCCTGTCCAGTTTCCATGTACTTCAGGTAAAGAAGTGATGGTCGAGGAGGTCGGGAGTGGGCTCTAGTATCGACAGATCTCGGACACGACTCGCAAGATTGCTGACGTTTTCGAGTATCTCATCCAGCGTGCCCGATATGTCGAGAGTCGCGACCCCCAGGCGCTTGCCGGAGTGACGCACCTCATGGGCAACACTGTCAGCTTCTCCTGCAGCATAGACCAGCATGCCGCCCGGCAGATTCAGGGCGGTGACGTACGCAAGTAACTGGTAGAGGTCGCCGCTGCGAGCGCCGGTTCCGGTGATGTCCTTATACTTCGCATCGCCAACGAACACACATGACGAACCCCTGCGCCAGACAAGGTCCGGCTTGAGATTCACTTTCTCCCCCACATCCAGTGTCTTGATAGTTCGTTCCTTGAACTCCTCCTTGGATAGGCGCAGATCCTCACGTAGTGCAACAGTCACGAATTCCTGGAACACTTGATTCATGTCCATCAGGAATGCAGTTGCACGCACATTCCCGCGATTGGACTCGTATGCGCTGTGTTGCAGGACGAGCCGCGCCAGTTCCACCACACCCCTGTAATGCTCGCCGAAACGGTCGAGTGCGACCTCGGGCACCTCCCCGCCTCGGAACTCCAGTAGTGTGACGTTGTCGAGGATGGCCGTAGTCCGGTTCAGTTCTCTCCTCGCGCGTGGTTCCCGCAAACGCATCCCACCGAGACGCACTGCCGCAGCCTTCACGAGGCGGTTTGCAAGAATGTCGTCTGTGAACTCTTCGTAGCGGACCTCGATCGGCAGAGGAATGCCGAACCTGCGCCTTATCTGATCGTCGAACCGTATACGCCCGCGAACCGTGTACAGGGCCTCCTCGCGTGTAAGGTAACCGTGCAGTAACCCCTGCGAAAATGCCTGTTTGGCCGCTGAAGTCAACGCAAGGGCGAGCACATCAGGCAGTTCGTAGTGAGAAGGGTAGTCGAACATCTCCCTTCTGGGCCTGAACCGGCTCATCGCGTAGCAGGCGATGGAAAGAAGCTGGGGAATGTCTATCTTGGGGCGTATGAGTACCGACATGTCGTCTATCTCAAGTGCGCCGACGATAGACCCAGGCGTAAGCCGATACGTGCCCTGTTCCGAGGCGGGTTCGATGCTGAGGGACAGATCCCTGTCCCTCAGTGCCATCAGTTCCGCGTGGGAGAGTGGAATCGGAGCGCTGGGTGTGTACTCCTCGAGGTTGATCTCCCGCACTATTCACCCACGCCCGCTTCCGCGTCGGCAGGTTCATCGCCAGCAGATATGCTGCGGCGGAGTCGGTCGAGTTGGAAATCTCTCATCCGCTCGTCGTCCGCCCCGTAGAGGCGCTCCTGAATGTAGGGGAGAACATTGTGCGACCAGATCTCCTCCAGGGTGTGTTCGTTAAGCACCCCTTCACCCATGAAATAGCTGTGCCCGATCGCTGCATCGTGTTCGCGTCCAAGCAGTTCGTTCGCACGGTCAACGATGTCAGCCACCCAAAGCATGTCCGGCGCATTTGCCTCAAGCCAGCGGCGGAGCGTGCCCCTTACCGGCGGCATGTTCGGGTGGAACTCCTCAAAGTTGAACCTTCTCATCAGCGCGAGGTCGACGAGGGCGATCGAGCGGTCAGCCGTGTTCATCGTCCCGATGATGTAGAGATTGGCTGGCAGCGTGAAGCCGTCATCATCCTCTACCTGATATTGCAGGGTCACCCTCTCCTCGCGGTATTCCAGTAGGAAGTAGAGCTCACCCAGTATTCTGGGAAGACTACCCCGGTTGATCTCGTCAATCACCAGGAAGTGCATCTCATCCGGTGCCTTGCGAGCCTCAGCCGCGGCCCGCAGCAGGGGCCCGGACCGTAACTCGTAGCTGAGCTGTCCACCCGAATCCGTACGTGGACGCAGCCCCTGCACGAAGTCCTCATATGCGTAGGACGGGTGGAACTGCACAATCCTGAAGGTGCCATCCTCTCCAGCGAGGTGTTTTGCGAATTCCCGCGCAACATAGGTCTTCCCAGTACCGGGAGGTCCGCGGAATATGACCTGTTTCTTCCGCCTCAGACGTTCCCAGATCCTTCCAAGCGACGAAGGATCATCGAGGTAGAGTCTCGCCGCAAGGGCCTCCAGGTCTGGAGCACCCGGTTCATCGCTCTCAGCCGCATCATCACTTTCAACGGAGTCGTCAGGTGCTTGTTGTAGCGCCCAGACAAGCGACTGTGCCTCGAGTCTGTCGTCAATGTGTAGACCGCGCTGTCCGGCTCCATCGATGAAACGGTCCAGGAAGCCGAGAGCGTGTTCGTACAACACAACCTCATCATCGTTGTCAGGAGGACGACCGTATTCGGTCAAATCGTACGCCTGGCGGAAAAGTCTCGTCTGGTACGGAGGATACAACTCGGCGTCCAGACCCATCAGAAGTGCTGACGCCAGCCTCGCACGAGTTCCGCCACCCCTCCCGACAGAATCTGGCAGTCTCTCGCAGAAAAGGCGTAATCGCTCCGGCAAAGTGGACTCGTCACTTGTCCAGATTGCCTCAAGAGCCCGCCGTGCGGCATCCGCATCTTCTCTGACCCAACGCCTGAGTGCGTCGGCTGACCGCCAGTTCAGCGGATGACCCTGACGACTGGCCAGGCCGGCCCTTAGAAGATCGGGCCAGTCCTCACTGTCCCTGAGGATCGCGTCCCTTGTCTCAGCAAACTGACCCGCAAGCACCAGCTTGTATTTGATCTCGACGCTTTCGAGTCTCCCGCTCTCCTTGTACTCCCGGGCCCGTCGGACATACTCGTCCCATGGTCCGGTGTCCGAGTTCCACATGGGATATATGTCCTCATCGTAGAAGTCGAAGTCTCTTGCGAGTTCGGTTTCCAGTTGTGTGCGTACCTGCTGTACCCTCCTGTCCACATCCTCGTCAGCTCCGGTGCTGTATCTACTGAACCGGCTGCAGTCAACTATTTTCTGTTTGATTTCTGAGTTGACTATCCCTTCGAATGTATCCGGAAAGACGAGATGAAGTAGAGCCTGACGTTGAACGACCGGGCTGGCAGGGTTGTTTCGCAGTACCTCACTCTTAAAGGAAACATTCAGAATCGCCCTTTTGAACTCCCATGGATCAGAGAGAATATGGTCGCGTTCAGCCGGTGCCAGCTCCTTCCATTGCTCGACAAACTCAATGACGTAACCGGGATGAATGCCGAAGTTGGCAGTGAAGAAGGCTCCCGGGTTGGCGATACCGGGATGCATGCCATCGGCGAGGTTTTCGGGTACGGAGACAGGCGATGGCGACCACCCCAACACCTGGTTGATACGTCGCAACTTGGCTGCGCGCCCAGTAGCAGCTCTCCACACGATGAGATAGGTGACGTAGACAGCCTCTCCCATCAGTTGGCAAATCTCCGGGCGACTGTCGCTCAGCAAGCCCTCGAGTTTCCCGAAGAAGTTCGGACCCCTCCAGTCCTCTTGCCTGTCCAGGAATCGCTCTCGCAGTTCAGCTAACCACTGGGAGGTCCATATAGGTTGACCCTCGGTGAACAGCGAGTCGTCGGCGCGCAGGGCACGGTCGACCCAACTCTGTGCGGCCATATAGACGTTCTCCACGTCTCCCCCTGTGTTTCTACTTCCCATAGATGTCCTCCATCAATATCTTCTAGCTAGGCAGTGTACCGTAATTCGTCCCTTATATGATGGCCTGGCATCAATCGGTCGCGTGACGACCTTGTATAGTGTTGCCAAATCACATCTGGATTGAAGATATCGTCGTCTGCTTCTCGGAACTCTCGAGTACAGACGAATTCGCCCAACACCTTTTACTCTCCCAGAAGGCGCCGAATTGTTGCACCCTGACACCTACGGCCCCGGCATCCACCTCCCATAAACTCGGCGGAAAGCTCCGGATTAGCCAACGAAGTCTCCGAACCCAGTAGAGAGCAGGCACACTATGTCCAATGACGACACGGCAGGCGCGAATGTCGCGTTGCTTCGGGGGATCAATGTTGGGGGGAAGAACAAGCTGCCGATGGCGGAGCTTGCTGCCATGTTCCGGGAGGCAGGGTGCGATGACGTTCGGACATACATCCAGAGCGGGAACGTCGTCTTTCGTTCCAGTCCAGAGATGGCTGGGGACATCCCTTCACTGATCAGCGCGTCGATCATGGAGCAGTTTGGATATAGCATCCCTGTGGTCACTCGCACGGCAGGCGAGTTCCGGGAGATCGTGCAGGTTAACCCATTCGCGGAAACTGGAGCCGAGGCGAACAAGCTGCACGTCATGTTCCTGGCGGACCTACCCGACCGTGCGCACGTTGAGGTGCTTGACCCGAATCGGTCGCCCGGCGACGAGTTCGCGGTGATGGGTCGCGAGGTCTTTCTCCACTTTCCGAACGGGGTTGCCCGCAGCAAGCTCACGAATGCGTACTTCGACTCAGGCCTCTCGACCATCAGCACATCCCGGAACTGGAGAACGGTGGGAAAGCTCCTCGACATGGTCAACGAGACAGCCTGAGTCGCAGCCGGTCACAACTCGCGCCTTCGTAGTAGACTCCCCAGAGAGCTACCTGCGGCAACTATGCCTCGCAGATCAAGAACACGGTTAGGGGGCGAAAAACATGACCCAGAAGGTGCGGCCGGACGATCAGAGGCTAAGTTGGCAGGGCGCCATATCATTCAACGACACCGACGATTGGCGGATGCCGTGGCGCATTCCCTTCGATCAGATTTCGCTGTACCCACCGGACGCCCTGCGCGAGCGGGCCGCCATGCCCGCGGGCGTCAGAGTTTCCTGCCATTCGGACACGGAATTCCTGGCGGGGTACGTGGAGCCGGCTGAGGAGCCCGGCAGCGTAGACCTCTACTGCGACGGCGAGATCCAAGGCTCTGTGGAACTGGAGGGACAGACCGGCTTCCGGTTCGACGGGCTACCCACCGGCGAGAAGCTGCTCGAGCTATGGCTGCCCCAGCATGGAGAGTTCAGGCTGCGAGGTCTGGAGGTATCCGATGGCGCTTCCATCAGCTCCTACGCGGACACCCGTCCGAGGTGGGTCACCTACGGCAGCTCCATCACGCACTGTCGCACGGCCCAGAGTCCCAGCTTCACATGGCCGGCGGTGGCGGCCCGCAAGCACGGACTGGACCTGACCTGCCTGGGCTACGGGGGCAACTGCCACCTGGAGCCGATGATTGCCCGGATGATGCGAGACCTGCCAGCAGACTTCCTCTCGATGAAGGCCGGCATCAACATCTACGGGTCGAATAGTCTCAATGTCCGTACCTTCCAGTCAGCCATCATCGGGTTCGTGCAGATAGTGCGGGAGAAGCACCCCGACACGCCGTTCGTGGTCATCTCCCCGATCTTCTCTCCGCCACGGGAGACAACTCCCAACGCCGTGGGGTTCACCCTCGAGGATATGAGGCAGGAGGTAGAGGCGGCGGTCGAGGCCCTGAGAGGCATGGGCGACGTCAACCTCCACTACCTCAACGGTCTGGAGATGTTCGGCCCGGACCTCGCTCACCTGCTGCCCGACGACCTGCACCCGGACGCAGAAGGGTACAAGATCATGGGTCAGAACTTCGTGGACAAGGTGGCCTCAAAGTTCTTCGTGAAGGACCCCGCGCCGTGACCGCAGGGCAGACCGCGACGGTCAGAGACCTGCCAGTCGAATCAGGTGGCTTTATGAGGACTACACACTGAAGCCGTAGTCGCGCTCCACGCGCGCGACTCGCACCTTGTAGCTCCTGTAGTAGCTCTCGCGGCCCCGCTCCTGTATTACGAGATGCTCCGCGAGCTGCTTGAAGGCCTGTATCGACTCATCGCTGTCCCAGTACGATACGGCGATGCTGAGGTCGTCGTCGCCCGCGGCCTCGACGCCCAGGAATCCCGGCTGCTGTTTCGCCAGCTCGAGGATCGTCACGGTGTCCTCGGCGTAGCCCTCGTGATTGCCGGTGTGCGTCGATGAGAAGATCGCCGCGTAGTACGGGGGCTGTGGTGTGTTCGCCTGTGTCAACTGTCCTGCCTCCTGTGGACCAATTAACGCTTCGCCATCCAGAAGTCATCGGGCTTCTTGTCGAACTTTCCGTGTCCCGCCAGATCGTCGAGCCACACCCAGGTCTTGTTCAACCACCTCCACCGGAAGTTCCTGATGAAGAAGCGCGGTATCGCGTACATTTTACTGGGCGGCTTGGTCCAGGCGCACCTGCGGACGCACGTGCTGCAGGTGCTCCCGACACGGATCTGGAACGTGCTGCACTTCTCTGCATCCACTTTCCACGAAAGCACTCCCGTTGAGTTGCTTTTGGCCAGGGGCTCGAAACTCCGGTCTTCCGTTGTGATGGCCTTGGTGCCGCACTTCGGGACACACTTCTGACATGCGTTGCAGAACTCGGTGATGCCGGAGTCCACGGCTCCGATGGCATCCAGCGGGAGGTCGGTGAAGATCTTGGAGATGCGGCAGCGCGACCCCACCTTGGGGTTGATCAGAAGGCCGTGTCTACCTAGCTGACCCAGGCCCGCGTCGACAGCCAGTGGGATGCTCAGCGCCGTGTCGTTAGCCATGGGGATGGCGTTGTATCCCAGCCCTCGTATGAACTCGGCCGTCATCCACAGCGTCGGCGCCATGCGAGCATAAGCCAGTGTGCTGAGTCCCTCAGTAAGAAGGGCAGGCGCGTACTCCGTGCCATCCATGTCCTTGCCCCACTCGTGGAGCATCACGACCACGTATTTCATCTCCTTAGGGATGACCCGGGTCCCATCTTCGAGGCGAACTGGCCGGTCATGCTGTTCGTACCCAGGCTCATCGGAGAACTTGATGGGGTAGGCCTCCTTCGTCTCCTCGTCGAAGTAGTGCGAATACACCCAGCGCCGGTCCAGCTTGGCGAAACCAACCTGGTCCGCTCCGAACATCTGGGCGGCATTCCGCACAGTTTGGGAGGCCTCTTCAGGAGAGGTTACTGGTCGACCAGTGGGTGAGGGTTCAATTTCTGACTGCCATGCGTTAGCTGGCCTATCGGACTGGTTCTTCGAGAAGTCCATGAGGTTTAGCAGCGACTCTGCTGCATATTCCAGACCCCACGCAGGGGCCTCGAAACCGGCCCGTCCCTTCTCCGTGAGCTGTCGCTGCTTGACCTTCAGCTTGTCCCGCTCGGCCTTGGAGCGGGCATCCCAGATCATCTGCGAGCCCATGTGGTCCTTCTGGTTGAACCGGACGTACGAGTCCTGCACCTGGTACATTTCGGCAGCCGTGACGTGGCCGTTCGTCTCTGAGTCCTGCTGCGAGTGGGATTTAGCGGGCCGCCGCATACCAAGTTTCATTGCATGAATCCTCCTACAGGTAACGCATTGTCACATGGTGGGGTCTGACCGGCTTTTTTGCAAATGCGCCGGTAACCGCCGCATCAAGGGTCGAAGCTTCTGAGGAGAATCTCTTGCGGTACCTTCGGTGATTCAAGAAGAGTGGGGAGTCTTGCACCAAATCAGACTAGTGAATCATTCACTGTCATCGAGTACACGATTCCCCAAACATGATACCGATCACACGTCCCCTTCACTGAGGATCGTATCCCAATCTTGTCGTCTCGGCTGCACCCCCATCTCAACTATGAGCAGTCGCAGCAAGGCACTTAAAGGAATGTGTCCTGTCGGCAGATGAGCGTCTCGAACTTCCCGGCGTCCAACCTGCGCTCCACTCCCGAGATGCAAGTGAGGCAAGGCGATGGGACTTCCGCCGTGCGGATGCCAATGGTAAAGGAGGATCTCTCTTTCATCGGAGTCGTAGACAGCGTAGTCATAGCCAACTATCACCACTTGCCAAGGAGCGGTGCGGGACGACGGAGGCTCGGCAATCCGATAGTACTGCTCCAGGGTGAGCATTAGCCGTGAGGCGCCCCTGAGAAGACCGCTTTCCGCTATCAGGGAGTGGGGTACTGATGAGGGATAGTAGCCGCCAGCGACACTGACTACTGAATTTGACACGCAGGACAGAAGTCTCTGGATCCCACTCTGGTACTTGGCGACAGCTTCGGCAGGTGTCCTGCCTGTCGTCACTCTGCCCAGTACTCCGGCAACATCATAGCTAGCCTGATGACGTCTCCGTGCTTTTCGCGGTCATCGTCGAACCTGCCAGCCTTCCACGCCTCAATGAATTCCTCAAGGCTCATGCCGAAATTCCTGAGCGCAAGGCTTTCCTTCATCTCCCTGTACTCTTCCTCAGTGAGGTTGTGAATTTCAGGCAGATCCTTGCCTGCCTTGGAAGGTTTTGTGAGCATGGCGGCTCCTCTAACTACGTCCAACTGCTACACAAGGATAGCATGACGAGGCTCGGATACTTCGCGGTCCTCTCGTAACCGGGGGAGTTGAGGATTGCCGACTGCGGATATTGTACCACCTGCAAGAGTCAGTACCTGAGCACGATGGAGGGACATGGTGGGGTCTGACCGGCTTTTTTGCAAATGCGCCCGCAGGCCTCCAGGTACCCGGGCAGCTTCGTCGGCTGGACCGACCTGCAGGGCGGTCCGCAGGAAGCCGCCGGTTTCTGAATTGAAGCAGGTGTGCGAGACTACGGCCCGTCCACGTAGTCCATCTCAGGATGCAGGTCCCACCTGTAGGTGTCGGGTGGGTCAACGGTCTCCGCCCACTCTCTCATGACCTGCTCGTCACGCTGCGCCAGCGCCATCTTACGGGTGACCTCGTCAGGGTCCCAGCCATCCAGCACACGCGCGACCAGCTCATCTCTTATCGCGCTGTAGGCCGGGTCCTCCGCCAGGTCGTTCAGCTCCTGCGGGTCCTCAGCCAGGTTGAACAGCTGCGGCCTCATGCCGTGATAGTAGTTGAGCTTCCACTCCTCGTAGCGGATCATCCGCTGCACCGACCCGTCGGGCGGTGAATGCACGTCGAACGGCAGACCGTCCCGCTGGGCATACATCACGAATTCGGAGTAAGCCACGTCCTCCCAGGGCGTTCTCCCAGGGTCATTCAGAAGACTGATCAGACTCCGACCGTGTGAGCGCGGAAGCGAAGGCGAGCCGGTCGCCTCCAGCATCGTCGCATTCAGGTCGAACTGGTTAATCACGCGGTCGCACCGCTCTCCCTCAGGCAGAACGCCCGGCCAGGAGACGATGGCAGGAACGCGCGCCGAGTCCTCGTAGAAGGTCTGTTTCCACCACAGGTCGTGCTCGCCAACCTGCTCTCCGTGGTCCGTCGTGTAGATGACCAGCGTGTTGTCCTCGAACCCGTTCTGCCGGAGAGCGTCAAGCATCTCGCCAATAAGCGCGTCCGTCCGGGTCACGAGAGCCCAGTACGCCGTGCGACAGCGCATTATCTCCTCCTCCGACACCTCCTCTATGCCAGTCCTCTTTCTCCACCACTGGAAATAGGGGTGGAGACTGTTCGAGTAGGGCTCGCGGATCCGTGGCATTGGCACCTTGCCGACGTACTCGTCGTAGTCCTCCTTGCGGGCCACGAAAGGCTGGTGTGGAAGCATCATCCCAACGGACAGGGAGAACGGCTCAACCTCGAAACCGGAACGCTTCCTGATGCCGAGCCTGTTTAGATAGTCCACCGTCGCCGCGGTCACGTACTCGTCGTGTACCTCGTATGCGCTCTGGCCGTAGCCCGACTTCTCGAGCGCGACGCGCTGCGGCCCCGCGGTGCCTTCGAGATCTCCGTGGTCCACCGGATGGAGGCTGCCCATGTGGTTTGGGCTGTGGTCGCCAACGTAGCGCTCGGCGAACCCGTGAAGCTGGTCCTGGCCAACGAAGTGGAGACGGCCTATCTGTACAGGGTGATAGCCCGCCGCTCCCATAGCGTGGGCGTAGGTCGGGATCGCCGAACTCAGTATCTGGGTGTTGCACCAGACCTCGTTCTCATAGGGATATTGTCCTGTCAGCAGGGACATCCGCGACGGTACGCAGATAGGAGAGGCGCAGTAGGCGTTCGTGAGGACCGTGCCCCGGGCTGCGAGCGCGTCCAGGTTCGGAGTGCGGACGGTGTCTTCGCCGTAGCAGCCGGATATGTTGGGATTGTGCTGGTCCGGCTGGAGCTTCCTCTGGTGAGGACTGCGGCACATCGCCTACACCCTTCACATGCTTGTGATAAGATAGTCTTCAGTCAACGAAATGCATGTAAAGACACTACGGTTCACATTTAACCCCTAAAATGTGCGAAAACCATGTCCAAAGATCCTGAAACGCGTCAGCTGAGAAACAAACAACTGGGCATGCTCATGCGTGCCTATCGCCATGCTCACACCCGAGAGGACACTGGCAGGAGGCTCTCACAGAGTGGTCTGCTGGACCTCATGGGCCAGGTGGACCCGGAGTACCTGAATAGACACGACCACTCCACGGTCGCCAGGTGGGAATCCGGTGCCAGACCTCCCTCCATGGAGAGGTTGGTGGTGTTTGGACAGGCACTGGACCTGGCTCCGGCGGAGATCGACGGTCTGCTGCTCCTGGCCGACCTGGATACGGACTCAGCGATACCGTCGACCACTTACGAGCAGGCCGACGCTTATGAAGAGCCAGTGTCGGCAGATGTGCCTGAACGCCCGGCACTGGAGGTGAACGAAGCAGCACCAGACGTTTCGCCTGTCCGCCACGCGTTGCGTTATGTCTTGTCCCGGTTCGTTCTGCCCAGTTTGTGCATCGCGCTCGTCGGATACTTCATGGCGACACTGGGTTCGAACTCCTCAGTAGTACTGGCCATTTACGTGGGAGTAGCGCTGAGCGCACTGCTTGCACAGGGATTCTGGCGATTGCGACGGTCGGACGACATAGGAGACTTGCTCTTCGTTACGGTGTTCTTCCTGCTGAGCATACACTTGATGAGAGCCCCGCTGACCCGATTGGACATATACGGACTGTACAACCTCGGCGGCCTTGCAGGCACCTCGATACCCTTAACACTGAGCCTGATCATGAACCTGCTCGTGGCTACGGTAGCAGGGCTGATGTTCACCCTTCTTCGAAGATGGCAGTACTCCGATCCCTCAGACCGGAGGAGCGTGCACAGCAGGGCCGCCTGGATTGTGGTCCCGCCGATCGCCTTCGTTTACGCCTTTATCCTGGTGTTCTCCAATGTTGGAATATGGATATTCGGTCTGATTCTGCTGACCCTGTCGGCCGGTGCATTCGTTACATTGATGGTCCTGCGGGACGACGACGTCAGCATAGGTGACTGGGATAGGAAGTTCCTGCTCTGCACCACGGTGGCGATCGTGCTATTCCTGTCAGTCATCAGCCTGGCCACGATTCTGGTGGCCTGGGTGCAGCCGAGCTCGTATCCCGATGGCCAGGGCCTCTTCTACCCGTCGGACCTGGATTTCGACGCCCTCGGGTACTCTCCCGATGAGTTTGGAACGCGCTCCACGCTGTCCGTTATCTGGGTCTTCCTGGCCACATTCGCGTACATGGCCATCGCTATTGCGGGCAAGCTGATCGTCACGATCTACCGGTTGGACGGCGGCGACTCATCCATGGCTGCATCGGCCGCGGCGGCTGTGCCGAGCGATGCCATCCTCCTACAGCGGGCAAGAAGACGCTCTCGTCTCTACCTGCGCCACTGGAACGGCCTCCTGTCAATCCTTGGAATACACAGGCTAAGGGGCGGTCGCATTCGTTCTCCGTCCGCCTGAGTTCGGCGTGGCAGGTACTTACAGCGTAGGATTGTTGCGTCTTGATTCCGAATCACGCGACTCTCTGGACACGCTCACCGTGGCAGGCAGGTACCTGACTGTTACGATTCAACGAGTTCGGCGTCCCCGACTGTCGCGCATCCCGCGCTTCAGGCTAACGCTCTCATGAAGCACGCACTCCGCAGGGTGGGACTCTGGTTGATACGTTGCTCGGTGGTGACTCTGGCGCTGCTGATACTCTTCATGCTGGCCACCCCGCAGGGGCGCAACGGGTTCAGGACCGTGTTGTTTGTCATGCAGGTGCTGGACCTACCGATCAAACCCCAGTCCTGGGTCGCCGATGAGCCTCTCCGTCTCAAGGTCGAACACGGATTGAGCGGCACTCACGTGGCCGAACTGTACCGCCTGCCAGGCGATGAAACCCGGGCGGCGGTGCTCCTGTCCGTGGGCGCCACCCCCGAGGGACTGGATGATCCGGGCCTGGTGATGCTCGGCTACGCCCTTGCCCGGGCCGGGTACGTGACGATGATGCACTGGTCCCCCGCGATGGGGCTCGAGTCGAACATGGACCCGTCGGAGGTGGCAGCGCTTGTCGAGGCATACGTGTACCTCGAGGGACTCGAATACGTTGACCCGGAGCGAGTTGGCATCGGGGGATTCTGCGTGGGAGCCTCTATGGCGCTGGTCGCAGCAGCCGATCCTGGGATCCGCGACCGGGTGGACTTCGTCAACGCCTTTGGCCCGTTCTACGATGCTGGGGCACTACTAAGACAGGCCGTGTCCCGAACCGTCGTGTACGATGGAGAAACCACTCCATGGCAGCCGGAGCCGCGTACGCTGCAATTCCTGGCCACCGAACTGATCGAGAACGTGGACGACCCATCGGATGTGCAAATGCTGACACGCCGCTACCTGGACGATCAGCCTTCCAGTCCGATTGAGCCAGACAGGCTTTCCTCGCAGGGGAATGTCGTGGCACGTCTGCTGGAGGGAGTTCAGCCGCATGAGGCCGAGGCGCTCTACGAGATGCTGCCACCTGCCCTCCACGAGGATCTCGCCATGATCTCACCGTCCACGCACGTCCATGGCCTCAGAACTCGACTGCTGGTATTGCACACCCGACACGATAAGTATGTACCAGCCGCGGAGTCCCGCCGTCTCCTGGAGGCGACCGGGGACCGGCTCGACGTCTATTACACCGAGTTCATAGGGTTCGATCACCTTCTGCCCGACGAGGACGGCATTTTCTCACAGATGAGACAGGCGTACGCCTTGTATCGTCACATGTACTCCATCCTTCGCATCGTCGACTGACAGGCGCAGGTACCCGGGCTAGATGGTCCTGACGCTGCCCCGAACGTAGTCCGCGTCGTCCGAGGCCAGGAATGCGATGACCGCTGCGACCCCGTTGGGAGACGACAGTCCGGCCATAATGCCATCGTACCTCTCGCGGTCACCTGTGTTGGCAAGCTGCTCCTCGGTAGCGCCGATCTTCAGCGGCGTTTCCAGGTTCCCCGGCAGCACGTCGTTGACCCTGATGCCGTGCCTGGACAGGTGCGTGTCCAGCGTCATCGCCAGGCCGTGAGTGCCGCCCTTGCTGGCCCCGTATGCCACGGACGAGCTTCCTCCAGTCACCCCGGCTCCCGACGACGTCAGTATGATCACGCCGCTCTTCATGGGGATCATGTGTCTCGCGACGTGCTTGACGACAATGTACGACCCCTTGAGGTTGATCTCGATCACAGGGTCCCAGATGGACTCGTCAACATCGGTCACCTCGAGTCCAGACCCCTTCAGAATCCCGGCCAGGTGTGCCAGGACGTCGATTCCTCCGCCCAGCCAGTCGACGGCCTGATCGACGCCGCTGCTGACCTCCTGCTCCTCGGTCACGTCCACGTGCCAGTAGCGGGCGTTGCCGCCAGAGTCCTCAATCGTCCTGAGCGTGGACTCGGCGTCGGAGTCGTTGACGTCGAACAGGGCCACGCGCCCGCCTTCCGAAGCGATCCGGATTGCGGTGGCGCGGCCTATGCCGGTCGATGCCCCTGTGACGAGTACACGTTTCTCACTAAGATTCGCCATGATTCTCTCCCGTCTGATTGTCCCACTCGATACCTGCAATCGACGCGTACTTCCGGTACTCGATCGCGGCGTCAGCGTAGCGCTCCGGCGGCAGGTGCTCGATGAGGACGTGACCCTCAGGACACACGCGCTGCATCCCCTGGAGAAACGTCACATGGTCCAGCATACCTGAGCCGATCTCCGCCTCCTCAAACCGCACCATGAGCTGGTCCATGACCGTGAAGTCCTTGGCGTGCGCGCCGAGCGTGAACTCTCCGGTCAGTTCGAAGAACTCGGTGAGAAGACGAGTCGTGTCGTATGCGTCTTCCAGGCATCCGATGAAGTTCACCGGGTCCTGGTTGAAACCTAGCGCCGGCGATCCGACGGCTTCGACGAAGTCCCGCACTCGGCGAGCGGAATAGAGCGGCGAGACGGAGCCGCCTTCCACCGCGACCATCACGCCCTCGTCCTGCGCCGCCCGGCAGAACTTCCGCGCGGAGTCCACCAGCCTGTCGAACACCTCATCGCTCCGATTGCCCGGGTGTGGCATCCATGGCCCATTCGGGTTCAGGCTGCCCGGTCGCAGGTACGTATTCGGCGAGCCAAGCTGTGCCGTGAGTCCGCACATTCGCCCTGCGAACTCGATGGCAGCCTCCCGAACGCCAGGGTCAGGGCTCACCAGTCCGCCTCCATAGGCGCCATTGGTCTGACCTACCAGGACTCCGGCCTCCTCAAACATCGCCTTGAGCCGTGCGATGTCCTGCGACGTCATGGATACCGGGTCCTGAACGATTACGTTCAGCGCTCCGAACCCCTCGTCTGCGACCTCCGCCAGCAGTTCCGGGGTAATGTTTCGCCAATCTCCGGGTATTCGTCCCGCGGCCCCTAGCAGCATATTCTCATCTCCCGTCCGGTTGCGCGTGCAAGAGTAGTTCGGCCATCCGGTTCAGGTGGGCTGCCGGTGAAGGTATCAGGTTGGTGTAGCCTGCGAAAAGTGAGTCAAGAAGGTTAAGACCAGCAGGTCTTAGATACTTAGGTATATAATCCCGCTAATCCCCGCGATCAGAAGTTCTCTGGCTGGAGCGGTCCCATGTCCCTGGTGAAGATTGGCACGTTGCTGTTGGTTTCGGCTGTGGTCGCTTGCGTCCTCTTCGTAGTGATCGTCCTTGCGACGGCGACGCCTGAGGCGGACGCTCCGTTCAACTTCTGGCAGGTGCTGGGCACACTTCTACTGATCTACTGGCTCGGCGCAGCGGTCGCCGGCGCCATCCTCCTACTCGTCAACCTGTTCAGCTCGGGCGGGAGAAGCTTCGCAGGCATCTGGCCTCCATCCAGGTGGGCTGTGGAGTCACATCCTGCTGACGCCGACCGTCCGGCAGGAAATCGTGGCGATCCCAGTCCGACCGATAGCCCGGGCTCAGTACGTGACAGCGTGTTCTGCAGCAATTGCGGCACTCAGAACAGCCGTGGGCAGAGATTCTGCGACTCGTGCGAGAGTCCGCTGCCAGGTTAGGCGATGGGCGAACTTCGAGCACTTCTCATAGTCGCAGTGATCGCCGCAATCATCACATATGTCTACTTCCAGTACACCAGGCCCGCATTCGGAAGGAGGGGCGCAACCGCCCTCGCAGTCCTCGTGTTCGTCCTCCTGCTTGTGCTGCTGGGCGAGCAAATCTGCGGTCGCAGCATCTAGCTTATCCAACGGCTCAGGTCAATCCTTATCGCTATCCCGGCAGACAGGGGTCGCATTCCATGCGTTGTGACGAGTGAAGGCCTGTGATAGCTTGGGATTCACGTACCGGAGCGCAGACCTGACAGTTCAGGAGGTTCGACGTGGACCCGCGTGGAAGCGACCACCCGCAGGGAACCGACGCCATCGGGCTCGAAGAGCTGGTGGACTTCACAGAGAATCCAGAACCGAGGTGCGCCTGTCTGCTGCTCCTGGACACATCCGAGTCCATGTCGGTACCCGTGTCGCTGGTGCCAGTTGAGTTGACAACCGAATCGGTCGTGGACGGCGTGGTTGTGGGCGTGCCGCTGGGAAGGGTGTCGAGCAAGGACACGGTCGTTCCAATCGATGAGTTGAATGACGGCATCGAGGACTACCAGAGAGCTGTCGAGGAAGACCCGCTTGCATCTCTCAGAGTTGAGACCGCCATCGTGACCTTCGACAGCCAGGTCACGGTAGTACAGGACTTCACGACCGTCGACAATATGCCGCAGACCCGGCTCAAGGCATCCGGTGAAACGAGCATGGCGAAGGGAATCGACGAGGCGCTCGATCTGCTTGAACGCCGTAAGCAGGCGTACCGCGAATCGGGTATCGCCTACTACAGACCCTGGCTGGTGTTGATTACGGACGGCGAGTCCACCGATAGTCGGGAAGAGATGTCGGCTGCCGCCGACAGGATCCAGCGTGCCGAGGAAGAAAGGCACCTGGCCTTCTTCTGCGTTGGCGTTGAGGGAGCCAACATGCAGGAGCTGGACCGCCTCACGCCCAGAGGAGCCATGGCTCTCAAGGACTACGAGTTCAGGGAGTTCTTCAAGTGGCTCTCTGCTTCACTGTCGACGGTTTCGGCATCGCGTATAGACGACGAAATTAATCTACCCGACGTTTCGGGGTGGGCAAAACTGTAACGTTATCCCATTCGCAGCCTGTTTTCTCCGCGTGTTACGTACACAATTGCGAGTATTGAGGCGGTGGATGGCGTGTGATAGCATGAAGCCCACAGCCAGTGGCCACAGTTTGGACTGGGAGGAGTGTGATGGTGATCCCACGTGACGATGACCGGATGCCGGGAGGCGACGACCTCAACCTGGAAGACCTGGTGGAGTTCACCGACAATCCCGAGCCCAGGTGTGCGTGCGTACTGCTTCTGGACACATCCGGGTCCATGCACGGTCCCCCCATTCAGGCTCTAAACGACGGGATCAGGGCGTTCAAGGAGGAGCTGGAAAGCGACTCCCTGGCGTCCCTCAGGGTGGAGACCGCGATTGTCAGTTTTGACAGCTCTGTTCAGCTGGTCCAGGATTTCGCGACCGTAGACGCTCTGGCAACCCCGGAGCTCGACGCCCAGGGAGCGACGAGCACGGCGACCGCGGTCAACTTCGCGATCGACAGGGTGGAGGAGCGTAAGCAGTCGTACCGGGACGCCGGCGTCCCCTACTATCGTCCCTGGATCGTACTGATTACGGACGGCGCCTCCACAGAGGGCAGGCAGCAGATGGATGCCGCCTCTGAGCGTGTACGCCAGGCAGAGGAAGCAAAGCAGCTTGCGTTCTTCAGTGTGGGTGTTCAGGGCGCTGACATGGAAGAGTTGAATCGAATTGGCACGCGGGGCGCCCTTCCACTCGACGGCATGGCCTTCCGGGAGTTCTTCGTGTGGCTCTCCAGCTCGATGACTCGCGTGTCGTCGTCGAGGGTAGATGATGAGATCGACCTCCCTGACGTGTCGGGATGGGCAAAGTTGTGATGCCGTGTGCTGGATCACTGGATAGCAGCTCCTGGCAGGTCAGCAGAGCATCAGTGACAGGCACGAGTCACCTCAGGGCCGGCCTTCCATGCCAGGACAGCTCTAGCCACCATGTCTCCGGGGAAGTGCTGATAGCTGCGGTCGCGGATGGCGCAGGTTCTGCAAGGATGTCCGACGTCGGGTCCGCACTGGCGGCCGAGACGAGCGTCCGGACTGCCGAGCGCCTGCTTCGCGAGGCACATGACCACTCTCCCCATCCAATACACGGGACGTGCCTACAACGCGTTGTCACCGGCGCAGTAGAGCACACTAGGCGTGATCTGCGCGATGAAGCGAAGCGCCTAGATGTCGATGTCAGGGAGCTGGCCACAACACTGCTGCTCATGGTCCATACGGAGACAGTTCTCGCGGCTGGTCAGATCGGAGACGGCGCAATGGTCGTGTCAGAAGGTGCCGGCCACTATATGACGTTCATCACACCGCAGCGTGGGGAGTATGCGAACCAGACCAGCTTCTTGACCTCGTCCGAGGCGATGTCAAAGCTTGACATCAGGGTTGAGCAAATGGGACATGATCTCTCACGGCTCGCCATGTTCACGGACGGAATTCAGAACCTCGTGCTGCGTTCCGACGATGACAGCCCTCATGCCCCGTTTTTCGATCCGGTCTTTGCATGGTTGGGATCTCAGCCTGCCTCGGACGACACTAACCGGAAGCTTGCGGCGTTCCTCGAATCACCAACGGTGACCAGGAGAGCCGACGACGACCTCACCCTGCTTCTGGCGTCGTTCAAGGAGTAACGGGGTGCAGGGCGCCCGACCACGTATACTGTATCGCCGTTCCAACGGGCAGTCGCTGTCCGTACGCGACGAGAACCTGCTCGGCTCCGGGGGCGAGGGGTCGATCTACGCTCTTGACCAGCTCCCGAATCTTGTAGCGAAGGTCTACCACAGTCCTGGCGGGGCGATCGGCGCCAAGCTGGCGCTGATGGTGGACAATCCACCCACAATGCCCGAGCGCGGGGGCCACGTATCCATAGCGTGGCCGCTGGATACGCTGCACAGCGCTCTGCCCGCCAGACCTGACAACACCGTCGGGTTCCTGATGCACCGGATAAGCTCCATGCAGCCGGTGAGCCAGTGCTACAACCCCGCGGCCAGAAGGCGAAACTTTCCCCATTTCACCTACAGGCACCTCTGCGCGGTAGCCATCAACATCGCGATTGCAGTGAATGCCGTGCATGGTCGCAACTACGTTATCGGCGACATCAACGAATCGAACATCCTTATCGACGACCATGGACTTGTAACTCTGATCGACACCGACTCGTTCCAGGTGATCGATCAAAGCGACGGCACCATCCACAGAAGCCCAGTCGGAAAGCCCGAGTACACTCCACCGGAGTTGCAGGGTCACAGCTTCGACACCGTGGACCGGAACGAGTACCACGACCGGTTCGGACTCGGAGTGATCATCTTCCAACTGCTGATGGAAGGTCGCCATCCTTACGCGGGCAAGTACACGGGGCGGGGAGAGCCACCTGCCATCGAGGACAACATATCGAGGGGGCACTTTCTGTATAGCGAGAGCAGGCCTGTCCCGCTCGTTGACGGACCGGGATACCTGCCATGGCACACTATCGATGGGGCGGTTGCCGAGCTGTTCAGGCTGTGCTTTGACAGGGGCCACGACAACCAGATCGTTCGGCCTACGGCCTTCCAGTGGGAGGATGCGATCGGTCAGGCTGTCGCCTCATTCGTCACCTGCACACGGAATTCCAATCACCTGTACTTCGGACACAACACGACGTGCCCATGGTGCGACCGGCGCAACATGCTGCGAGGTCGGGACCCGTTCCCGGAGATTTCAGGACCTGAACCCTTGCCCATGCGGACCGCAACCGATGGCAGTCCCCCTCCTCCGAGTAGACGTGCGCCGCCAGCGTCGCAGCCAAGATCCCCTCCCTCATCCCAAGCACGACGGGCACAACCTCAGGCGGCTGTACAGCGTCTGACCACTTTTCGCGGCATTCGTCTTCCGTCCGACGCCAAGTCGACGTGGGCGGTACTGCTTCTCATAGTCATCGGACTCAGTCTCGTCAGCCTTGGCGTCACGAGAGTCGTCGACTTCCTTGAGTCCGACCCCTTCGGGTCTGATGTTCCACCACCCGTTGCCACTGGCGGTAGTCCCGTACCAAGTTTGCCCATCCCACCCACTTCTGTGCCGACTCCAGGGCCGGCAGTCGCCGTGCTGCCGCCTCCTGAAACACCGAGCCCCACTCCGACAGCCAGCCCATCACCCACGTTTACCCCTCCCACACCGGCTCCAACGCCGACACCGCCTGTAGCTACCCCGTTTCCACGTACCCCCGAGCCATCATCCACGCTCACGCCTTCTCTCCCGACTCCTCCGGCCGCGACGCCAGCACCCACTCGCGAGCCGATAACTTTGAAGCCGGACTTGACCCTGAATGTGAGTTCGTTTGCGTGGCGGCCTGAGAGACCTTCAGTTGGGGACCCGGTCACATTCTCCATTTCAGTCAGGAATTATGGTGGTTACGCTGCTCAGTCCAGACTCGGATACCGGATCTACTCTGTCGCAAATCACGCCGAGCCTGTATCCGAAGGGAGCGCCGACGTTCCCGGCATCCCGGCGGGCGGGCAGGTCGAAGTGAGCTTCGAATGGACAGCCCAGGCCGGGCATCACAGTCTTGAGATCGATGTGGACGTGTTAGGCCAACTGGAGGAGACCGCAGAGACCAACAACGCTGCGGCCAACCTCCTGTATGACGGCACCGCGCTTGCCGACCTGGTTGTAGAGAGCATTACCTGGTCTCCGGAGACTCCTGCGATGGGCGACCCTGTCACATTCTCGGTGACACTTAGCAACCAGGGAGAGGGACGCGCGGCACAATCCAGGGTTCGGGTGCATCTGGGCGACGCACTTCTCGGGGAAGAGGACCTGCGGGAGGTCCCGCCCGGTGAGTCTCAAATCCTGACCTTCGACTGGACTGCCCAGACAGGAACAAGCACCCTGGTGGTGGTGGCAGACTCCGACCTAGAAGTTACCGAAACCGACGAGTCCAACAACGAACTGACGAAGTCATACGATGCAACCACCTTCGTCGACCTAATGGCGCAGGAAATCAGTTGGGAGCCCCCGAACCCGTCGGTTGGAGATGATGTCACCTTCTCAGTAATCGTGAGGAATCAGGGTACCCTCGACGCGGCCGATTCTACTGTAGAGCTATTGGGACTCCCGACCGAGGGGGCCGATTTCGCGGGTGAAGTGCAGTTGGACGCCATCCCGGCAGGAGACTGGACAGCCGCCACCTTCCTATGGCGTGCACAGCCGGGGGATTTTACGCTCACTGCACACGCCGACGCTCATCAGGCAATCATCGAAAGCAATGAGGACAACAATGAACTAGGCATCCCGTACGAGGCGACCGTGCTTGCCGATCTGATCGTGACGGACATCAGTTGGAATCCAGCCAGTCCGGCAGTCGATGAAGAGGTCACAGTAGCCGTTCATATGGAGAACCAGGGCGATGGGACTTCGTTGCCAACCGACGTGATGCTTTACGTAGACGATTCTGAGTTGGGTGAAGCACTGGCGATTCCGGGGCTTTCGTCGATGGGCTCACACAAAGTGAGCTTTGCGTGGCCCGCGGAAATGGGTGGTCACGCGTTTCGAGCTCACGTGGACCACGGCGAGCGCGTCGTCGAGACCGACGAGACAAACAATGGTTCGGAGACATTCGCGTATGACGACACCCGGGTTGCGGATCTGAGGGTGCGATCGGTTGACTGGCGGCCCGAGAATCCGTCGGTGGGTGAAACCGTCATTTTCAGGGTCGCGATAGAAAACCGGGGCGATGCCACGGCACGCGACTTCCATGTGAGCTTCAGGGACACATCGAGCGTATGGCCGCCCATTGAGAAATTGGTCTCCGGTAACATCGCCTCCGGTCAGTCAACCACCGTTAGCTTCGAGTGGCCCGCAGATGCTGACCCCCACCAGTTTGCGGTCGCTGCCGACTCCCGGTCGGAGGTGACTGAGTCCTACGAAGACAACAACGACTTCACGGTTGACTACGCTGCGACTGTGGCCGCCGATCTGACAGTGACACGTGTGACTGTAACTCCCCGACGACCGTCGATCGATGAGGACACGATCATCAAAGTCTCCATTAGCAACGAAGGGCAGGGCAGGGCGGCCTCGTTCATCGTCACTCTCAAGATTGCCGGGTCAGACGGCCCATTGGATGAAGTAAACAGGAGAGTGGACAGACTCGATGCTGGCACGTCTATGACACTGGAGTTCCCATGGACAGTCAGGGCCGTAACGCACACCTTTACCGCGACGGCAGACTCGCGGAGTGTGGTTCCCGAGACCGACGAGTCCAACAACGTACTGGAGGAGACGGTGCTAACCGCGTTGTCCGATCTCAAAGTAACGGACATCCAGTTCGACAACCAGAATCCGCCCGCAGGGGATGATGTAGAGGTAGGGGTCCGAATTGAGAACGTGGGGCGTGGGAATTCTGGACGCTTCACCGGCGGGCTATACGTAGGCAGCGACGATGAACCCTACGACACTACCAGGATCGGCTCACTGGAACCGGACACGTCGACGTACATCGAATTCAACTGGCGGGCCGTGGAAGGCTGCCACAGTCTGTTCGTGATCGTCGACGAGAGCGGCGACGTGCTCGAAGAGGATGAAGGCAACAATCGCTCTCAGCAGTTCGAGATATGCGCCAGTGGCATTAGTCAGTAGCCCATACCCTGATGCGACGAGACCCTGGGCGGCCTGTCCTGGTCCATAACGCTGCACAACAGACGCTCATCAACGGCAGACATATACCAGGAATGGAGAAGAGACGATGAGAAGTACCGTGGAATTCGCCCCAAGCTTTTCTCTGCTCACGGTGGAGCTGAACCAGGGAGAAACGATCAAGGCCGAGGTGGGTTCCATGGTGGCCCAGCAGGGAGTGTCGCTGGGAACAGGGCTGGGTGGTGGACTGCTGGCCGGCTTGAAACGCATGGTTGTAGGGGAGTCCATCTTTCTGAATTCGTTCAGGGGAGATAGCCCAGGAGCCTGGGTGAGCCTCGCTCCCGCGACTCCGGGAGACATTCGTGAGTTCCAGCTGGGGCCGGGCGACAACCTGTTCATCCAGAACGGGGCGTTCCTCGCATGTACCGGAGACGTTCAGACCGACGTGAAGTTCCAGGGACTGAGGGGCCTGCTCGGCGGTGAGTCCCTGTTCTTCATACGTACTCACTCGGGACGCGGAAGCGGTACGGTCTTCTATAACTCATACGGTGCAGTGAAGGAGCTGACGGTCAATCCGGGTGACGATCTCTCCGTCGACACCGGTCACCTTGTGGCCTTCACGGACGGTGTGAGCTACAGGATCGGGAAGGTAGGGGGACTCAGGTCACTGATAGCCGGTGGCGAGGGAT
Source organism: Dehalococcoidia bacterium (assembly GCA_965232905.1). Taxonomy (GTDB): domain Bacteria; phylum Chloroflexota; class Dehalococcoidia; order Lucifugimonadales; family UBA1123; genus VXRN01. The sequence goes on along the minus strand of OZ247432.1, from coordinate 2,488,418 downwards.
TGGTCATGAGATTCAGCGGAAGCGGGCGAGTATGGGTGCAGACCAGAAACCTGGTTTCTCTCGCAGAGAAACTGTTCCCATTCATGCCGACACCTGAGGAAGAATGACTACCCATAAGTATAACGGCGGACTCAGCCCCATTGGGCCGGTCCGCCGTCACAGTTACTTCTGATTCTGGGCTGGGTTACGTGAGGTTCTTCTCGATGAACGCTGTCATCTCTTCTAGGGTCTGCTGAGCTATATCCGAGGAGAGGTCCGCCAGCAGTCCTGGGCCCTCCCTCTCGAAGATCGTCACGTCGATCGGCCCACCGGCCTTGCGGTACTGACTGATGAACTCATCCAGGTCCGGACGCGGGTGCGATGCCTCGTAGTCCCGTGCCAGGCACAGCGTGGGTGGCAGCTCAGTGCGCTCACCAGCAGCCAGGATTCGAGCCGGAGCGCCCTCGGCCATCGCCTCTTCAGTCACCCAGTACATGTCGTGCATGGCCACGGTGTTCGCGCCTATCGACTCGGGAGGCTTGACGTCCTCCCGAAGACCCTGGGCGTAGTGGTAGCGACCCAGGGGATCGATCACCGGGGAGACCATGATCACGCAGTCCAGGGAGCCGTCCACGTCGGACGCACCATTGGTGAGCGACAGCGCCGCGTAGCGAGAGTCGTTGGGCCTCATACCCAGCAGCATGGCCTGGTGTGCGCCGCTCGAGGTGCCCATCGCGCCGATCTTGCCCGAGACTCCGTTCCAGCTCTCGGCATTGGCCTTGCACCAGCGGACTCCGTAGTGGATGTCGGCCAGCGAGGCAGGATATGACGCCTCCGGCGGAACTCGAAAGTCCAGTGCAACCACGATGACGCCGTTTGCGGCCAGCGCTTCGTTGGCGACATTGCCGTTCTCGCGGGTGCCATTAACCCAGGCGCCGCCGTGAAGCTCGACCATTACCGGGAAGGGTCCGGTGCCCTGGGGCTTGAAAAGTCGCGCCAGGAAGGGCTTGTCACCGTGCCGAAGATACTCCACGTCTTCTACTTGGACTTCATAGGTGGTACGTGTGGTGGACGTCATGCCTTACTCCTTCTGGCCAGTAAACTTGGGTATGGATGAGCTTAGGTTAGAACTATGCCTCCCTGCCGTCAAACGGCGGAAAGCTGATAAAAAGCGCCCTCCGTAATATAATCCGGCCATCTTCAGCAAGGAGACTGGTAATCATGACGCTCGAGCTCACAGACTTTAGGGTACGAAACCGTCCTCCTGTTTCCGGCCGGAGGCTGGATCCCGACATGTCGGAGCAGATGGCGAACAACATTCGGGATGCCGAGACGCAGATCGCCGAACCCTTCACGGGTCTGACTGCCGACGGCCATGTTGTCCCAGGTCTGTTCACCCTGCAAAAGACCGGACTGTCCCATGAAGAGATTACACGGGCCGCCGAAGCATGGCTGGACTCCGCTGATCCCGGTCAGCGCGACTCCGCGCTCTTTTCCGTGGACAGCGATGCCTGGCGACGCTGGAGCAACATCCACGTCTTCCTGATGCGCCACGGCGCGATGATGGAGGACATGACCGAGGACCAGCGCAACCTGGCATTCGGCCTGCTACGGGAGAGCTTCAGTCCCAGTGGCTTCGAACTGGCCCGCAACATCATGAAGCTCAACGAGTCCATCCGGGAGATCACCGGCAGCGATGACGAACTGGGCGAGTGGCTGTACTGGCTTAGCGTACTCGGTGAGCCTTCTCTGGACGCACCGTGGGGCTGGCAGTTCGACGGCCATCACCTGAACGTCAACTGCTTCCTGCTGGGAGGCCAGATGGTGATGACTCCCATGTTCATGGGCTCCGAGCCGGTGGCTGTCGACATTGGCAAGCACGCCGGCACGCGTGTCTTCCAGGCCGAAGAGGGTACCGCACTGAACCTCGCACGCACGTTATCCGCCGAACAGCGGAGCAGGGCGATAGTGTCCGCCGACGTCCCCCCTGGCGTCTTCACCGGCGCCTTCAGGGACAACTTTGAGATGCGCTACGAGGGCATCAGGTTCGATGACCTATCCAGCCGTCAGCAGGCCCTGATGTTCGATCTGATCGGCACCTACATCAACCGTATGCGTTCCGATCACGCCCAGCTCAAGATGGAAGAGATCAGGCAGCATCTCGGCGAGACACACTTCGCATGGATGGGCGGCACCGACGAGGACAGCGTCTTCTACTACCGGGTGCACAACCCCGTGATTCTCATCGAGTTCGACCACCAGGCCGGCATCTTCCTGGACAACGACGAACCCACCCGAAATCACATCCACACCGTGGTGCGCACTCCCAACGGCAACGACTACGGCAAGGACCTGCTGCGACAACACCGCGAACAGAACAACCACCACAGCCACTAGAGCGTTGCGAGATATACGACCGGCGCTGGAGTTGGCGCGGGGACCGTAGCAGGCAACAGCCATAGTCGAGATTAGTCGCTCCAGGGCGCAGGGTGTGTCCGCTGACACCCTCTAAACCTCGTGACGTTGTGCCGCAACACTGGTAATATCGAATGGCGTCCCCGCCACATGCCGGACTCAGAAGGCGGTTCTCACGACCTCTTTCACAGGACGGCTCATGGGGGACCAGAACTAACGCTTCACTGTGCCGACGGGGCAGCCGGTACGGGAGCTGCGGACGGGTGTGCATTGCCCAGTTTTCTGCCGCACATGGCCGAAATTTGCCCCTACTTCAAGGCCAACCCTAATCAAGCTCTGGAGCCCTGCCATGGCACTGCCACAGTTGACCTTCGACCTGATGGATGCGCTCGATATCCTGGGACCTCTGGCGCTCATAATCGGGGGCATAACCCTCTACGGCGTCTTCGTGTTCAACTTCTACAGGTTCGTTGCACGCAAGGACATAATCACCCTCGACCTCCAGAAGCACAACCAGGCCACACATGCAACTACCAGAAAGACGCTCTCCGTGGTGTTTTACATTGTCCGATTCCTGGTGGTCTACCCGATCTTCGTTTTCTTCTGGTTCTGCGTGATGGCCGGCCTGCTGTACGTGCTGAGCAGGAATCAGTCCATCGAGACCGTGATGCTTGTGGGCATGGGAGTCGTCGGCGCCATCAGGGTGTCTTCCTACTACACCGAGGCCCTCTCTACCGACATCGCCAAGATACTCCCGTTCGCACTGCTGGGCACCATGATCGTCGACAGCTCGATCACCCGCATCTTTGAGTCGACGGAAGGCGTGACCGCAGCCACTCTCAGCTGGGAGACGGCCGTCTACTATTTGATTGCCGTAGTCGTACTGGAGGCCATCCTGAGGACGACCACAGGGCTCATCGGGCTTCTGAGGGGCGACTCGGAATCGGACGTTCTCCAGGAGGGTGCAGAGACTGCCCAGCCCGAGCCTGCCGCATCCCAGCCAGCCCGGGAGGTCTTGCAGACTGTCCCCGGGGCATCGGCGCCAGGCCCGGTTGCTGCTGCCGCAGCGCCAGGTTCCAATGGCTTGACTGTAATCCGGCCGAGGTCATAGACGGCGGCCTGATCAGAGACACCGTCAACAGCAAGCCACAGCCAGGAGGGCGCCATGCAGGACCGGACTTCCACACACTCGCAGCTCTGCGACGAGCACGGCAGAGCGGGCGAGACCTTTGCGGCGATCAGGGCTGTGACTGTGTCAGCCTTCGAGGACATTCTGAACGTCGACGACAGGGCCAGGCGTGTCCTTGCAGATACCGGCATGGACTCTCCGGCGCCCAGGGACATCGTGGAAGTCGACTGGTTCAGCGATGAGATGTCATACAAGGACCAGAAAATCAGCGGTGGCAGGATCTCCGGCTGGTGGGTCAGCGGAGGAGTCGCGGCGCTGGTTGGGGCGGTATTGGCCCTGCTGGGAGCCTTTGCAGTGACGGGATTCGGGGCCGTACCGGAAGGCGCTCTCGAGTGGTTCGGCGCTGTTTCGCTCTCGCTGGGAGGGTTCGATCTTGCGCTGGGCCCGCTGTACCTGGGCTGCATCTGCCTGGCAGTGAGCGCGGGGCTGTTCGTGGTGGCCGCACTGCTCCGTCGCAGCATGAGACGGCGGGTAGCGCACGCAACGGATGATGCGAACAGCACTATGAGAGAAGCGATGAATCGCATGGTGGTCAACGGCACGAGACTGCATGAGCTCGCCAACAGCGCCAAAGAGAGGTCGGAGGAGCTTTCCCGCGCAACCGGCGCTCTCCAGGCGAACATGAACGAGGTTACGGTCGACCGCATCTACAGGGCCCTGCGCGAAGCCGGAAGGCTGTACTCGACCCTGCGTGATCCCATTCCCCATGCGCGTCTGTACATCGGAAGACCCAGCCCTGTAGCCTCCCTTAGCTCCATTGAGACTACCCCGACCAGCGTCACCATCGCATGGGACGACCCCGACCCGGGCAGCTCCAGCATAGACGGCTATCGAGTGCGCCAAGCTGGAGGTATTTTCAGGGGCGCAAGGGACCTCTCGATGGTGGAGGAGCCGGAGTTCGCTCACACCGGACTGAAAACTGGGAAGACATTCACCTATACGATCATCCCGTTCAACACCATCGGCGAGGCGACTTCAAGCATGAAATTCAAGGCCAGGACCCAGTAGAGCGTGTCCTCGTACCTGATTCAGAGGTGTTGAGACTTTCCGAGTTATGGCCATTCGCTTAGTCTCGCCCACTCACCGACCAGGAGCTGAATCATAGACATTCTGCTCTTCCTACCCGCTGCCGGCCTGTCGGAGGGTAGCGCCACGCTCCTCAAGGACTTCGCCATTGCGATGGTGATCGCCGCCGCTGGCCTCGCTCTGGCGAGGATGGTCAAGCAGCCTCCGGTCCTCGGCTACCTGGTGGCAGGCATGTTGATCGGGCCGTTCACACTACCGACTCCGCTCATCAGCAACCTGGACACGATCGGCGTGCTGGCTGAGCTGGGACTCATCCTGCTGCTCTTCGGCATCGGCCTCGAGCTCGGCTGGCGCCGTATTCGCAACATCGGTTTCCCCGTTCTGGTAATAGGCGTCGTGGAGATCAGCGTGCTGACGCTCTTCGGCGTCTGGACCGCCAGCATCTTCCCCGGTATTGACTCCAGCCACGGTCTCTACCTGGGTGGCGCGATCGCCATCAGCAGCTCCGCGATTCTGCTGAAAGGGCTGCGAGACAGCGGCAATCTCAACGCACGTTGGGGGCAGACCATCGTTGGTATCCTGCTGGTCGAGGACTTCGCAGCGGTGATACTGCTGACCGTACTGTCCGGCCTGGCGACCACGGGAACAGCGAGCGTGGCCGACGCGGGTCTGCTGGCTCTCAAGCTGGCGGTGTTCTGCATCGTGGTGCTGGTGGTAGGCACCCTGCTGGCGGGCAGGCTGATCTACCTGCTGTCACGTTTCCAGTCGGACGAGACGGTGCTGCTGGCCAGCCTTGGTTTCTGCTTCCTCATGGCGCTGTGCGCCACTCTTCTGGGATTGTCTCCGGCCGCTGGAGCCTTTGTCATCGGTATGGTTATAGGCGATACCGAATCCTCACAACGGATTACCCGAATGATTGCGCCGGTACGCGATATGTTTGGCGCTCTGTTCTTCCTGTCGATTGGAATGCTGATCGACTTCCGCACCCTGGACGATTACCTGGTGCTTGCTCTGGTGGTGGTAGCAGTGTTCATGACCGGGAAGGTTGCCGCCAACACTGTGGGCTCCATACTGGCAGGCCGCAGGCCCGATGAGGCCCTGCGAGTGGGCATGACAATGCCCCAGATGGGTGAGTTCTCCCTGGCGATAGGCCGCCTGAGCCCCTCGGACGTCGTGGGTGGATCGGCGCTGGGTCCGGTGCTTTCACTCTGCACGGCTATTACCTCGGTGATCGCCCCGCTGTCCAGCCGTTCTGCACTACATGTAAACAGGTGGGCCAACCGGCGTACTCCGCTCCCCCTGCGCAAGATAATGCTCTCCATCAGGCTCGGTGTGAATATATTCTGGTCGGCTCTGTCCCTGACGGGAGAGACCGGCGAGCAGCTCCGCGACGTCGGACGGGGAATTCTGATCAACGTCGGCATCATCGGACTACTCTGCCTGGCCGGGACAGGCGTGCTGTACATCACTCCTGAAGCGCTCGGAAGTCTGCTTCCGTGGCCAGTGGGGATCACCGGACTGCTGGTGCTGGGCGTTGTGACCGGTCTGAGCGCGCCGTCTGCAATCCGCATCTGGCATTCGCTGGGAGATCTAGCCCGGCTCGCCACCAACATTCCTCAGATTCAGCCCTTCGGCACCGGGAGGCACGAGCGCTGGGCTACGTGGCAGACCATGGTGGAGTATGGGCTGGCGACCGTGCTGCTGGGTCTGCTCTTCCTGCTGACCCTTCCATTCCTGGTCAGGCTGTTCACCCTGGGCAGCCTGTCAGTCCCGCTTTCGCTTCTGCTCCTGGTCACGCCGGCGCTGGCTGTCGGTGTGTTCAGCTTCCGTCTCCACCTGATCCTGGAGCCCGCCTTCAGAGACACCTTCATTGCCGAGCCTGCGAGCGACCAGAATATCTCAGATACCAGTTCCCAACAGGCGGTCGACGGAACATCAGGGTCGGCAGACTCCAACCCGGATCGCTGACACAGTCTCCCCCGCGATGCCGCCAGATCATCATTCCGGCGCAGGCCGGATTCCAGAGATCGACAACCGCCGTCCGTAGGGGCAGGTTTGAAACCTGCCCCTACCCGAGCACGGCGCCGACCAAGATGGTACGGTTTCCCCCGCCTTCTAACAGGCCATCGACAACTTCTTGTGCGATACTGGAATTGCAGGCACGTCCATTTCCAACCGATAACGGCGATGACGCGCTTGCGGTAACGTCGAAGTTTGCGCAGCCGGCGTGAGGAGACAGAATGGAATTCCAGATTGAAGGCAACCCGGACTACGGTCACCTGGTCGTCAGCCTTGCGTCAGGCGATAGCGTTCTTGCTGAAGGCGGCTCGATGGCGTGGATGTCGGACGGCGTCGAGGTGAAGGCGCGACTGCTCGGCGGCTTTCTGCGCGCGCTGGTCAGGAAGGTAACCGGCGGCGAGTCTCTCTTCGTTGGCGAGTACACACACCCGGCCGGCGGCGAGGTCGTGTTCTCTCCAAGGGTACCGGGGCACATTGGTCACCGCTCGCTGGCGGACGACTCATTTATCCTTACGAGCGGGGCCTACATGGCGTCCACTCCGGGAATCAATCTCAGGACGAGGTTCGGCGGTCTCAAGGCGCTGTTCTCCGGCGAGGGGCTGTTTCTCATGGAGTGCAGCGGCCGGGGCGACCTGTTCTTCAACACCTACGGGGCGCTCATAGAGAGGGAGGTCGAAGACGGGTTCACCGTCGATACCGGCCACGTGGTCGGGTGGGAGCCCACTGTCGGCTACTCGATACGCGGCATGGGCGGCCTCAAGAACACGCTGACGTCCGGAGAGGGTCTGGCGATGCGATTCACCGGACACGGCAAGGTGTACCTGCAGACCAGGACACTGGACTCAGTCGCCAACTGGCTCATACCGTTCCTGCCGCAGTGATCGGACCGGAACCAGACCAACTTTTGACAACCCTCGGAAAGGAACACCTCAAATGGCGATCTGCAGAATAACCGGAGGCGGAGGGTTCCAGGCCGCTCTTGTGAAGATCGGACCCGGCGAGAGCTTCATGTCCGAGTCCGGCAGCATGTTTCACGCATCCGGCAACGTCGATATCGACGTCACCACGCGAACAAGATCGTCTGGAGGGCTTCTCTCAGGCATCAGGCGGATGTTCGCCCAGGAGAGCTTCTTTCTGTCCGAGTACCGGACTACGGACGGGAGTGAGGGCGAAGTCGGCCTCGCGCCACGGCTGCCGGGCAGCATGGCGGTCATAGACTGCACAGGTCGCAGAAAATGGGTCTGCACCGGTGGCAGCTACGTCGGCTCGTCGGAAAACCTGGGCCTGGACACCCAGTTCCAGGGCCTCGGCGGCATCTTCTCCGGGGAGTCGCTGTCTTTCCTTGAAGTTGACGGGATGGGCCAGCTGCTGGTGAGCGCCTTTGGGGCCATCCGGGAAATCGAAGTCGACGGAGCAATCACCGTTGACACGGGGCACGTCGTGGCGTTCGAGGACTCGCTCGAGTACTCGCTGGGCAAGGCGGGCGGAAGCCGTCTCCAGTCGTTCCTCGCCAGCGAGGGCATAACGTTGAACTTCAGCGGGCAGGGAAAGCTGTACGTCCAAAGCCACAACCCTGACGAATGGGGGCGCAGTCTCGCCGGTCTGCTGCCGTCAAGGAAGGAGTAAAGTGAAGTACGAGATACATAACCGACCGGCCTCCAGCGTCCTGGAGGTGACAATCGACCCGAGCGAGTCGATCGTGGCGGAGTCGGGCGCCATGGTCTGGATGAGCGACTCCATTGAACTCTCCACCTCAGCGCGCGGCGGCGTGTTCAAGAGCCTGCGCAGGTCCGTGCTCGGCGGCGAGAGCTTCTTCCAGAACGTGTTCGAGGCACGAGATGTTCCCGGTCTCGTGGGGCTCGCCCCCGGCCAGCCGGGCGACATAGTAGCCGTCGATCTCAGCGATGGCGACATATTGATGGAGGACAGCGCCTACCTGGCGTCGGAGCAGGGCGTCGAAATAGACTCCGACTTCGCAGGCCTTCGGGGGCTGTTCAATGAGGGACTGTTCATCCTGAGAGCGTCCGGGAGCGGCCTTCTGTTCTTCACCGGATACGGAGACATCGAAGAGGTGGAGGTGGACGGCTCGTACATAGTGGACAACGGATACGCCGTGGCGTGGGAACCGTCCCTGAGGTACGACATCACGCGCGGCCGGTCGATCCGGTCGTTCCTGTTCTCGGACCAGCTCCTGCTTAGATTCAGAGGCCGCGGCCGGCTGTGGGTCCAGTCCCGGAATCCACAGTCGCTTGCCAACTGGGTACACCCCTACAGAAACGTCACAAGAGAGAGCAAAGACGACGACTAGGACCTGAGCCCAGGACCACCTTCCGGGAACGCTGCTCGACAGAATACGCGGCGACATTGGAGGGACCCCCATCGCCGTCTGAGGAGGCGATCTTAGGCCAGTCGAAGGTGAACGCCGAGCAGACGCGGTCAGACCTACTCTTCCGGTAGAAGCACAACCCTCAGGTAGCGGTCGACCGTCATATAAAGCTGCGCCGCTGCTGCGACATCTTCCAGCGTCAGTTGGTCCAGCAGGATGTTGAAGCGGGTTATCTCCTCGAACGATTCGCCTCTCTGTACCACAGCCCGGATCTCATTGAGCCAGAACCTGTTCTCTCGCAGGTCTTCCTCCCTCTCGGTGCGCAGCAGTTCCTTCGCTTTATCGAGATATTCCTGTTCGCCGCCTGCCCGCAGCCACTCTACCTCCGCCATGACCTCGCCAAAGAGCTCTTCAGTCCGGGTCGGATCGCTGCCGAAAGAGATGGATACAAGATACTCATCGTCCGGAAGACTGGATCCCCTCGCGCCCACGCCAATGCTGTAGGTGCCACCAAGCTGTTCACGGACTCGTTCGCGCAGGCGAATTCCAAGCATCTCGCCTGCGACCTCAAGTTCGAGCGCCTCCTGCCGGTCCCATTCCATATCTCCGGCAAATACCAGCACCGTTCTGCTCCGAGGCTCGATGCCCGCACGAACGACATGGTCCTCAGTCTGTGGTGGCGGATCGATATCGAGGTCTCTCCACCCCTCTGAGCGTCCCGTGTTCGGCAGACTGGCCAGATACGTGGAAGACAACGAACGCAGTTCATCCCACTCGAATGCGCCGACGAATACGAAGGTGGCTTCGCCAAGGTCGGCGAATCGCTCTGTATACACGGCTTCAGCGCTTTCCAGGTCCAGCTCCTCGAGCAGTCCGACTGTCAGCGGCCGGGCTCGGAAGTGGCTCTGGCGACGAATGGTGTTTACGGCGTCTGAGAGAATCGCGTCCGGCTGGGCTTCTCGAGTCTCCGCGATGCTGCGCAGCCGGGCCTCGTATGAGTCGAAGAAGACAGGATCAAGGCGCGGCACGGTTGCATAGAGCGCGATGAGCTGGAACATGGTCTCCAAGTCGTCAGGAGAGGCGCTGCCGCTGAACCCTTCGAACAGTTCACCGATGAAAGGCGTAACCCTCACCCTCTTGCCGGCCAGCAGTTTCTCGAGCGCCACGGTGTCGTGCGGACCGACACCGCTTCCGCCAACCAGTTGGGCGGCGTGGGTGGCGGACACGTGGTCTTCGTCCGTTGCCAGCGAGTGCCCGCCGGGACTGAACGCCCTGAATAGCACTTCATCGTCGCGAAAGTCCGTCTGCCTGGCAATTACCGTGACGCCGTTGGACAGCGTCCATCTCTGGACGCCGACCGACTCTATTTCCTCCTCAGCAAAGATGCTTCCAGGCTCCGGGATTGCACTCATCAGCGGGATGTCTCCCAGGAGGTCCACGTAGGGTTCCACCTCCAGGACGCTGGCCTGATTTAACTGTGCAAGGGTTGTTGCGGCCAGCTCGTCGTCAGAGCTGCCATCCGTTTCCTCGGGACGCACGACCAGGAGCGCCCTGTCCTCCGGGCTGTTCCACGAGTCCGCCACTTCGTCGAACTCCTGGAGGGAAACCTGTGGAATCAGCTCCTGGTAGAGCGCCCACTCGGCCTCGATGCCCGGCGCTGGCCTGCCGCTCAGGAAGTGGTCGACGTACCGGTCCACGAATCTCTGAGAAGGCACCTGGTCTCGCTGCTTGTATGCGCTCTCCTCCGACCTCAGCAGGTTGCTCTTCTCCCGCTCGAGCTCACCCTCTGTGAACCCGTGAACCCCAACGCGCTGCAGCTCCTCCAGCACAGCCGACAGTCCGCGCTCGACGCCGCCGGGGTTCACCCATGCCGAGAACGTCAGGATGTCCAGTTGCTCCACGTACTGCGAACGACCTGCATTGGCCAGCAGGTAAGGTGGATCGGCGACCTGCGCCCGCTCGGACAGCCTCGCGTTCAGCATCATGAAGGCAAGCCTCTCCACCACCCTGCGTCGAAATGCCGTGTGGTCCCGACCGGCGTCGGGAGTCAGCTTGCGGACGAGAACGAGCTGGGTGCCTGGCGACTCCGAGTCCGTGAATACCTCAATCCTCGGTGCCTCGTGCCCGGAGACGTAGAAGTCAGGTCTGTCCGTCGAGGAAGCATCTGCGGCGCGCTCCTGGGTGGCCTCTCCATCCGGCGGCGGAGCAAAGTGCTGTTGGATCTTGGCCTCAATCACCTCGACATCGAAATCCCCTACAGCCACCACGGCCATCAGGTCAGGTCTGTACCAGTGCTCATAGTAGTCCCTGAGAAGCTGGACAGGAGCCGTTTCGATGACCTCCGGCAGCCCGATCGGGCTTCGAAGAGAGTAGAGAGAGGAGCCGAACAGCAGTTTGAGCAGGTTGTCCTGAAGGCGCGAACCGAATCCCTGGTAAAGCCGCCACTCCTCGAGCACGACTCCCCGTTCCAGTTCGACCTCTTCGGGGTCGAACGATACTGCATAGGCCCAGTCGCTCAGGATCTGAAAAGCAGTCTCGGTGATCTCCGGGTCGTCGGTCGGGATTTCCAGGAAATAGAGGGTGTCATCGAAGCCTGTCCGCGCGTTTACGTCGGCCCCAAGCCCGCTCCCGATCGATTCAAGGTAGCTGATGATCTCCTGCTTGGCGAACCGCTCAGTCCCATTGAAGGCCATGTGCTCGACGAAGTGCGCCAGGCCTCTCTGCTCCTCTGTCTCGTGGACCGAGCCCGCCTTCACCACGAGTGTAATCTGCGCCCTGTCCCGGGGCTCCTCGTTGTGCCTGACGTAGTACCTGAGACCGTTGGCGAGGGTGCCGCGCACAACCTCGGGGTCGAAGGGCAGGGACGAGTCGAGTGCCGCTTCCGACGCTGGTGTCGGAGGCGCCGTGGCTGTGGCTGTCGGCTCAGGTGTATCGACTGGCGCCGGGACCGTCGTGGCCGTTGGATGGGGTGTGAGAGTCGGAGTAGGCACTGTAGTGGCTGTGGGCTGTGGCGCAGCCGTGGGCGATGGGACAATTGCCGGAGCCGGTACAGTGGCGGCTGTCGCTGTAGGCTCGGAAGTGAGGACCGCCGCCGGAGCTGCCGGGGAATCCCGGTCACATGCCAGTAAGAAGAGCGCCGCTATGGACGCGAGTACAAGTATCCCCGGCAGTTTGAATAGTCTTCTCATCTGTTTCCTGTCTACTGGTTGCGGCTCATGGAGCAGGCCTCGCTGTCTGTTGCTGTGCCGCAACATCTCGCCTTCAGGGTGCATCTCCTAAGAAGGCTGTCTACAGTCCAGCAGTCAGACGCGAAACGTAAATCTGACACTTATGATCCCCTCTGGTCAACTCCCGGGGCTGAGATTGAACATCCCGCCGCGACTGTCGTACGGTATGGCGACACGCAGAGCGCTTATCCAGACCACTTTCAGACGAAGGAACATGTTTACCAAAGCTCTTGTCCCGCTGGACAACACCGAGATTTCAGAGGGGATCATTCCTCTCGTCACGCAGATTGCACAGGGCCTCGACATGGAAGTGGTACTTGCCACTGCCATCAACCCCGACCACTCGCAGGGAACGCTGTTCGACAGAATACGCGTCGGCGGTGGAGGGCCTCCGTCACCGACTTCGGAGGCGATCTCCGGCCCGTCGGACGAGAACATCGAGCGCGACGCCAGGAGCCGACTCGACAGGCTGGGCAGCGTGGCCGAGGCAGTGGTCAGGGAGTCCGGGGAGCCCGTGCTGATGATCCGCTCACAGGCCACCGCAACACCAGGACCGGCCAGGGCACCCACACCCGGCCCCACACCGGCGTGATCAACTCGACAATGGAACTCTGCTGGAACAGCGCTGGTGGGCGGCTGTAAACGGTCCAGTTGGCTGTATAATACCAGGGCGGTAGATCAAAATACCTATTCACTCACCAAATCAACCTGGCCGATGAGGTGACTAAATGCTTGAGAGACTGGGACTTCCTATTCTCATAGGGCCCATTTTGATTGTGGTGATTGTGATAGTCGGTGGCCTGACCTTGGGTTTCATCCGTTCAGGTAGCGCAGACCAATTCACTGTGGGCCTGACCGCTGAGGCCGCACTTGAGTCACCCGACGGCGATACAATGGGCACCGTAACATTCCAGCAAGCCTCTGCTGGAGTCCTGGTCATGGCCGACGTGAGTGGGCTGGCCCCTGGTGGTCACGCTTTCATCATCCACGAGACCGGCGCCTGCACCCCTGATTTCAGTTACGCCGGCGACCACTTCAACCCCGAGGATGTTGAACACGGCTTTATCCATGCGGGATGGAACCGTGGTGAGTCCGTTGGCGCACACGGCGGCGACCTGCCCAATATCTACGCCGCATCTGATGGATCGGCGCGCGCCGACTTCTTCACTGACGGCATCACCCTGGACACGGGCATGCGCCATTCGGTATTTGACGACGACGGCTCAGCCATCATCGTTCACGAAGGGCCGGACTCCTACGGAGAAGTGGAGTCGGACACCGGCGACCGCCTGGCCTGCGGTGTCATTGTGCGCAAGTAAGAACTGCGCCGGGGGCCGAAGACCGGAGTCGTATGTGCTTGAAAGAGCACCCGGTGCCGCGCGTGCAACGGTAGGCACGAGCATCGACAGAGTGGCGCCTTTCTCCAGTTTGCCCAGATCACATCACCCTGCCTGCCCGTCCAGAAGTCCGTTTCGCACGGCCCAGACCACGATCTCCTGTTTGGACTCGACGCCCAGCTTGTCCTGTACCCTGTAGATGGCGTTGCGAACGGTAGTCATGCCGACGCCCAGATCATCGGCTATCTGCCCATACGACTTCCCACTGGCGAACTGAGTGAGGATTTCACGCTCTCTGGCCGTCAGCACCTTCGGGCCGGGAGCCATCGCCGTCCCGTCCCGTATCAGCCTGAAGACCTGCTTCACGGCATCGTCCGGGATCGTCAACTCTCCCCCGGCGACCTTCCGGATCGCGTTCACCAGCTCGTCGCTTCCCAAGTACTTCTGGACGAAACCCGCAGCCCCGGCGGCAATCGCCTCTATCACAGCATCGTCCTCCGTGGAGGCCGTGAGCATCAGTACCTTAGTGTCCGGTAGCAGGTCCAGGATATCCCGGCAGGCCTCCACGCCGTCCTTCTTCGGCATCATCACGTCCATGACGACGATATCGGGCCGCGTCTCCTCCGCCCGGGTGACTGCCTCCTCACCATCCGCCGCCAGTGCCACGACATCGAACCCATCCGAGTCCTCCAGGACCTCCCGCAGGCCCCTCCTCGTGATGGGATGGTCGTCCACCAGCATGACCCTGATCCCGTTGGTCGATGACATGTCAGCCTCCTCTCAATGTTGCGGCCTCGAGAGGGACCACGCAGGTGATGGTCGTCCCCCCGTCTGGTCCGCCCGATTCCACGATGAGCCTGCCGCCCATTCGCTCTGCGTCCGCCTCCATGCCGCTGAAGCCCCGACCCCGCTCGGCGTAGTCCTGCGGCAGACCCACACCGTCGTCGGAGACGGACAGGCGTACGTGGTGTTCCTCGAAGTCCAGACTGACATCAACCCTCCCGGCCTGAGAGTGCAGGAAGGCGTTGGCCAGGGCGTTGTGCGCAATGGAGAAGATGCCGGTGCGGATCTCCGTCGACAACGGCGGCTCCCGGCCTGACCGCACCATCTCGGCCGGGATGGACGCGATCTTCGCGAACGTTGCGGTGTGCGCTCCCAGCACACGAGCAAGATCCCGCCCCTCGAAGATACGCCCCATGTCGATGGGTCTCCTCAGATCCCACATGGCTGACCTGGAAAGTTCTGCCGTCGCCGCGAGTCTCTCGGTCAGCCTCGGGTCCGAGTCACCTGCCAACCGCATGGCGCCCTCTATTCCCACTCCTATCATGTAGGCGGTCTGCGCGGTCGTGTCATGGATCGACTGGGAGAGAGCTATGCCCTCCTGGTAGGCCTGACGTTCCCTGGCCAGCGCGGCCAGCCTCCTGCTGCGCTCGAACCTGACGATGAGGCTGACGCCCACGGCAACTAGATACATGACGGACAGCCTGGCCGCCAGCGCATGGTCCTGGGCCAATTCGAGGTCGAGGCCGGGACCCGCCACGACGGCCACAAGGCAGTAGACCACGGCCGTGGCGGTGACCCATGCCATGATAAGCCAGAGCGAAGAGAAGACCACTGCAAAGATGGCGAGGGCTGGATAGTAGGCGACGAAGATGTAGCCTTCGAATCTCCCGCTGACGGCGATGTTACCCGTTATCAGCGCGACGTCAATGGCGCTGAGGGCGAGCATCCAGCGCCACGTGACGGGCCTGTTGGTAAGGAGGCGATGGTGCACGACGCCGTTGATAGCGGCCAGCAGGACATTTAGCACCCCGAAGCCGAGGTATTCTGGAAACCAGAGATCCGAACGGTGCGCCAGCATGAGGGCTCCGACCAGCCAGATGTACCAACGCCCCCAGACCGAGACCCTCACCGCGTGGCGCACCACGTCGGGGTCAGCCCGGAAGAGCCGCTCCAGCCGGTTTCCCATGTTGTGTTCGTCCGTTATCAGCCCAGCCTGTGGCAACCCGCCCCCGGCTACACGCTCCGGGCCAACCATGCCCGTAAGCGTGAAGATGCGGTCTGCACTCTATGGGAGCGTGGTGCTGAGGCAACTATCCGGTTGTTCAAGTGTCCCGGTCAAACGTATCGTTTTCTCGGTGGGTAATACTAGAGCAGAATGTGTAGATCTCAGTGTACAAATACACACCCCCTTATACCCATCAGACGTCTCTGGGAAGTGCCACCCCAAATCGCCAGAAATGCAGCACGGAAACTCATGCTCGAATTGGGTACAGAAGAATCTAGGCAGCGACTACGGTTGGCGGCTAGGGTTCGGATGGGAGGCCCTGCGAGATTAGAACATCTAGCCGACCGTTCGGGGGGCGACCGTCACTAGCATCAAGTGATCTCCTCACTATGGCCCGAAGGGTTCGGAGGATGAGGGTATGATCTACAGGTCAGTGATAAACAGATCCAGGAATGCTCGATTGCTAGCACGCCTGGTCCTGTCCGGTTTGCTTCTGACTGCGGCTGCGGTCGCCGCTCTCACACTCTATCCGGCCCTGGCACAGAGCCAGCCCGGCGAAGTCCATAATCTTCATCTGAGCAGTGACTCTCCTGGGGTACTTCGGGCTACCTGGGACACTCCCAACCCCGCCCCATCTGATTACAGGATCATCTGGGCCCCGGAATCACAGGACTACCTGTCCTGGCGAGACGACAACGAAGACCACAGGGGCAATGCCTATCCTGGCGGCGACGCCACGTCCTTCACTCTCAACGGCCTTCCCGAGGGTACTCCCTACAAGATGATGGTCCGGGCACGCTACAACTCGGGCCAGTATGCCAACAACCCGTGGAGTGGCCCCTGGGCTAAGAGAACCGTCACTATCGCCGGTCAACCGACTCCAACGCCAACGCCCGAACCTACCGCAACGCATACACCCGAACCCACCGCAACGCATACGCCTGAACCCACCGCAACGCATACGCCTGAACCCACCGCAACGCATACGCCTGAACCCACCTCGACACCAATTCCTGAACCCACCGCAACGCATACACCCGAACCCACCTCGACACCAACTCCTGAACCCACCGCAACGCATACACCCGAACCTACCTCGACACCAACTCCCGATGTGCCGAAAGGAACGGTGACAGGCCTGACCCTCTCCAGCGATGCGCCGGGATCACTCACGATCAGGTGGGACATTCCATCGCCATCGCCCACCGACTACCGTATCAACTGGGCGCGGTCCGACCAGGAGTTTCTTTCGTGGCGTTCCCCCAACGAGGCATTGAGGGGCAATGAATACCCCGATGGGAACACCAACTCGCTGACCCTTACCGGACTCACCGAGGGAGCCGAGTTCAGGGTACAGATGAGGGCTCGATACAGGACCGGCCAGTTCTGGTCAGGCCCCTGGACCGCTTCCGTGGGGCAGCAGGTGCAGGATCAACCGTCTGCCACGAGCACATCGGCCACAACCACCTCGACGAGTACCACAGACATAGATGCCCCCACCGGCCTCACAGCCACGCTCCGGCGCTTGTCGGATTCTTTGGGCAACAGCGGCCTGGGAGGGATTGGGACAAGGAGCTTCTCCAACGGAATTGGGACAAGGAGCACGGAGACTCTGTCGTCGACGAGTACATACGTCATGCTCTCCTGGACCAATCCCTCCGGCGGAGTGACGCCAACGGGATACCAGGTCAAGCGCTGGGTCACGGGCTATAATGACGATCACCCAACGTTCTTCGACTGCGATTCATACAGCACCATGACTGCGTGCTATTCGGCGACGGAATATCGCGACTCGCGGCTCAGGGCCGGCGTCACTTTCAGCTATGCGGTGCGCCTGGTGAAACGCACAGAGGGCGAGGACCCACGCTGGAGTCCATGGTCCGACACCGTCTCGATCCAGATCCCTGCAGTGTTGACGCTCGCCGACTCATATCCGGCAGCTCCCACCGGGTTGACGGCTGTCGAAGTGCTGCACATGACCGACGATCCCAGGATCACCGTGTCCTGGGATGCCGCGACCAGCACCGGCACCACCACGTACACGATTTACCGCACCAACCTGAGGTCGGCTACGCCGACCGCCGACATGATCGCGACGACCACCGCCACGAGCTACGACGACACGGATATCGAGGCCTACCAGAGCTACCAGTACCGGATCCGGGCGGCCAATTCGCAGGGCCTGAGCAGTCCGCTGTCGAGACTGAGAATAGTCAATACCTCCGGTCTGCAATATGGAGTGCCCGACAGGCCAACCTCCCTCAGCGCGACGTCGACCGATATCGCGACGACAACCACGGTTGATCTCGGCGCTGCAACTAGCTCCGTCAAGTTGATCACGTTGTCATGGGAGCCGGCGACCACTGGAACGACGACGACGTACTACCTGATCTATGCCGGCGTCGTTACTGAGGAAATGTACAGGGCGTATGAACACCCCGAAGATGCGGTTATAGGAGTCAGGGCCAGTAGAATGGTCACGTCACTGAGCACAACCTACAAGGTCGGGCGCGGCAGCTTGTACGTATTAGCCGTTAAGGCCTGTAATGCAAATGGCTGCAGTTCCCTGAGTGAAGGGATAGGGATCAACCTTATCGGCGAACTCTCAGCCGACCCGAATGCCCCCGGTCAGCCCACAGTGCCCTCAACAGGTTGACGGAGGCCATACTCACCGAACCGTATTGGGTGGAGGCACGCATCTGTCACTCCTAGCACGACAGCGGTTGACTCCGAAATGGCCTGACTCCTATTGAGAAGATGAGTCGGACACCGGCGAACGCCTGGCCTGCGGCGTCATTGTGGGCAAGTAAGAACTGCGCTCAGGTCCCAAGACCGGAGCCGTATGTGCCTGAAAGAGCTCCAGGATGTCCCGGCAGGCCTCAACGCCATCTTTGCCTGGCATCATCACGTCCATGACGATGACATCGGGCTGCGTCTCTTCCGCCGTGGTCACAGCCTCCACACCGTCTGCCGCCTGGGCCACGACCTCGAACGCTCCAAAGTCCTCCAGGACGTCCTGAAGGCCTCTCCTCATGATGGGATGGTCGTCCACCAGCATCACCCTGATCGTATCGACCGATGACATCTCAATCTTCCCTTTCAACTGACTCAAGTGGGACCACGCAGGTGATCCTGGTGCCCACTTCAGGTCCGCCCGATTCCACGGTGAGTTCGCCGCCCATTCGCTCGGCGTCCGTCTCCATGCCGCTGAACCCGCGACCCCTCTCTGCGTAGTCCTGCGGCAGCCCTACGCCGTCGTCGGAAATGGACAGTCGTACGTGGCCTTCCTCGAAGTCCAACCTGACCTCGACCCTCTCAGCCTCCGCGTGCAGGAACGCATTGGCCAGGGCGTTGTGTGCAATCGAGAAGAGGCCGATGCGGACCTCGTTCGACAGCGGCGGCTCCTGGCCGGACTGTTCCATATCCATGGCGACCTGTCTCCACATGCGTTCGAACCGTACGATGAGGCTGATGCCCACAGCGATCAGATACATGACCGCGAGCCTGGCCACCAGTATCTTCTCCTGGCCGGCGTCGAGGTCCAGTCCGGCTTCTCCCATCACGCACACAAGGGCGTAAACAATTGCTGTCATCGTCGTCCAGACCACGACCAGCCGGAACGAATTAAAGACGACGGCAAAAGCGCCAAGGGCTGGATAGTAGGCCAGGTAGGTAAGGTTGTCGTATCCGCCACGTACCATCGCGTGGCCAGAGATGAGCGCGATGTCCAGGGCGCAGAGTGCCAGCATCCAGCGCCATGTCACCGGCCTGTTCGTCAACAGCCTGTAGTGGATCAGACCGTTCGATACCACCAGCGGCACATGCAGGAACAGATGCTCGATGTCGTCGGGGTACCAGAAACTGGGACGGTAGGCCATCAGGAAGACGTTGACGAGCACGATGAACCACCGTCCCCAGACGATGACTCTCGCTGCGTAGCGCACCACGTTGGGGTCGGCCGAGGCGAGTCGCTCTAACCAATTCCTCAAGGCGTACATATCTGTCATCAGGTTCTGTGCCTGGTCCTTCGTCTCAACCCACGTCCCGATCCACGAGTTGCGCCCGAGCAGCAGCGCCTGTGGGGCTGAGGATAAGGCAGTGCCCCCTCAGCGCGCGCCTCAGGAGCGCCTCCCGGTCTGCCCCCATCTCTCCGTCAAATGTACCGCCTTCCCAAGAGCGATTCTAGATACGAATGTGTAACTCAGAGTGTCAGGTGTGGTTGGCCATTTGTACATATCACACCTGTACAACGAGACATCCTTGGGTGTCAGAGAGAGGGCCAAAACTCAACCTCAGGAGTGTAGAAACGAATCTAGGCAGGCATTGAGTCCTGCGGCTACAGTTCCAAGAGGGAAGAGCGTACCGTGTGGAACCCCCGTTTATTGACAATAGAGCGCATGGACAGATTCATGGCCACCAATCGCCTTACGCAATTTGGCGTCAAAACGGCAATCGTTGCCTTCATAGCGTTCCTTGCCCTGGACATAACGGTGACGGTTGCCAACGTGAACGAAAGACCGTCGCTAACTACTTCTCAGTAGCCTGAAGTGCGGGGGCACATTCCGACACAGGCATCGAGACCGCGTGTCACCCCCGGTCACAGAGACGAGTTCGACAGTGGATGAATATTAGATCGTACATTTCTGGGCTCCTATCTCCTGCATATCAGCACCCATCTGAACAGGGAGCTTCGTTGAGTCCAAATCTGTCCGCCGCCTTTCTATACTCTGTCGCACTTGCCGCGTTCGTGGCGTCTCTTCAATTCGCGAGTCCACATCACTTCGCTCATGCTCAGGACACAGCGAAAGAGTACGCCGAGAATGGCACCGCCCCTGTGGTCACGTACAGGGCGACCGATGACGAGGGAACCGCCCTCGCGTGGTCGCTGACCGGTGTCGACGGCGGGGACCTCAGCGTTGACGATGGAGTCGTCACATTCAGGAGACCGCCCGACTACGAGGATCCATCCGATGCCAACCTCGACAACACTTACGACTTCTCAGTAAACGTCACCGACGGGGCAAACACCACATCGGTGCGCATAACGGTTGCGGTGACAAACGTGGACGAGACCGGTGTGGTCGCGCTGTCCTCGCTACAGCCCGAGGTAGAAATTCCGCTCTCAGCAGAGCTGACGGACCCGGATGGTGATGTATCCGAAGTTACCTGGCTGTGGGAGTCTTCTCAGGACGGTGCGTCGGGGTGGGCGCCGATCACAGGGGCCAATAACGACAGCTACACGCCGGCTGACGACGACACTGGCAATTACCTCAGGGTGACGGCATCGTACACCGACGGTGAAGGCCTGGGTAAGAGCGCATCATCGACATCCCACTTCGTAGTACGCGAGTCCCATCCCCCTGGTCATGGACCTGAGTTCCCGAACACCGAGACAGGTGCACGAAGCGTTCATGAGAACACCGGGCCCGGAACGAATGTCGGGCCGCCGGTCTCGGCCATCGACGAAGAGGGCCATGTCCTAACCTACACACTCAGCGGCGTCGATGCACCTGCGTTCAACGTGGTGAGGTCGTCCGGCCAGCTGGTCACCAGGGCGCACCTGGACCACGAGGCCAGGGCCAGCTACTCGATGACACTGATGGCCTCGGACCCAACCAACGCCCACGACACCATATCGGTAACCGTGACCGTCACCAACGTAGAGGAGGTGGGGACTCTCACCCTGTCGACGCCCCAGCCGCAGGTTGACCAGGAGTTAGAGGCATACCTGGATGACCCTGATCATGATGTATCGGATGTCTCATGGGTGTGGGAGATGTCACAGGACCGGGTGGGCTGGACCGCAATCGACAATGCCCTCTCTGAGGGCTATACCCCTGGAGATGATGACGCTGGTAGCTATCTGCGTGTGACGGCGTCGTATACCGACGGAGAGGGCCCTGGCAAGAGGGCGCAGACGGTATCGCTTAACCCGGTACAGGAGCTTGAAGTCAATCATGCTCCCACGTTCCCCTCAACGGAGACGGGTGTCAGAAGGGTACCCGAGAACACTCCTCCGGGCACCGAGTTCGGCGAGCCGTTCACGGCCATCGACGACCACGATCACACGCTTACCTACTCCCTGGAGGGCACTGACGCCGACTCCTTCGAGATCGCCACGACGACCGGTCAGCTTCGCACGAAAGCCACCCTGGATCACGAGACCAGGAGTGTCTACTCGGTTGTCGTTACCGTCCATGACGGCGAGGACGCGCACGGCGACCCCGATCACTCCAGCGATGCCACGCTCTCGGCGGTCATCATCGTGACCGACGTGGACGAGGGTCTGCCTCCGGGTGTCTGCGTCGATGGTGGCGCGGTGGAGAACTCGGAAGATAACGAGTCCCTGGCGTCAGACTGCGAGACGCTTCTCTCCGTCCGTGACGACCTGGCTAGTGAGGCAGCCATCAACTGGTCTGAGGGTGCGTCGATGTCTGAGTGGGACGGAGTTTCATTGGGGCTAACACCGGTGCGGGTCATCGGGCTGGACCTTCACGCCCGGGGGCTGGATGGAGTGGTACCGTCCGCGCTCATCTGGGTGTCCGGACTGGAGACCCTGGACCTCAGTGACAACCTGCTAACCGGGCAGATACCGGCTGAGTTGGGTGTTCTCCTCAACTTGCGCGAACTGAGACTTTCGGAGAACCAGTTCGACGGGTGTGTCCCCAGGAACCTGAGAAGTGTGGCGGTGAACGACCTCACAGATCTCAACATTCCTCACTGCGACGTTCTGCTGAGGGGCCTTGTCATCGCCCAGGGCGAGCTCAACCAGCAGTTCGATCCGTACCGTGTGAACTACACAGCTCTGTCATTCTCGTCACAGATAACCGTGGTTGCCACTGGCGAGCCAGGTGCTTCCCGGCAGTTCCTGAATCATCTCAGCAGGCCGCAGCCTGACGCGGACCGAGAGACTTCCGGGCACCAGGTGGACCTGGGCGCCGGTGTGACCTTCGCGAGGGTGAGGGTGACATCACCTGACCAGCAGGTGAGACGCACCTACACGGTGCTGGTGGCAGATGGCGGACTATTCCTGCGATACGACACCAACCAGAACAGGACCATCGAGGGGGACGAGGTCCTCCAAGCAGTGCGCGACTACTTTGACGGAAGTCTCAGCAGGGACGAGGTGATCGGAATGATACAGCTGTACTTCTTCGATGACTGACCAGTCGCCAATCCGTCGTCCCATTCAGTCGACATTGCAGAGGAAACCTGATTCTTGGAAGAAAGAGCCAGCACCACAACGGACTAGTGCACGGAGGGTCTCTATATGAATGCCATTACCCGTAACTTAGCAATCGTCGTCGCCTGCCTGGTGGTAATTTCCCTCGCAGTTACGCTCTCGGTGATCAAGGCAGAAGCTAGCTCTGACGCAGTCAGCCATGTGACTGTCGTGGTGTCTGAGGACAATTCAGATCCTGATAACGCGTCGACCACTTTTGCGATTAGCTGGAATCACGTTGAGACCTGCTCCTCGAGTTACAACGCCTATCTGCGGGTTGAATCTCGGGACACATCGAGAGGAGGGGCCAGGTCAGTGGAGCGGACTCTCCTGGGCACTACGACCTCCAGCAGCACCGGAATAGATAGAACCCTTTCCGATGTTCCAGACGGCTCAAACTATGAAGTGGAGGTGTTCTGTGCGGCCTTCAACGAGGAGACGAACGCGACCCCAATAGCGTCTGCGCCGATTGCCAACTTGTACTCCGGCCTGGTTGCTGGAACTTACTCTTCGTCACCTCTCACCTCATTGACCGTCAGCCACGGTACTCTGTCCCCTACTTTCAGCAGGGGAGTTTTCGACTACACCGTCGCGGATGTGGCAAATGAAAATGCCCAGATAACCCTTGTTGCTACTACCACCGCGGATAGCGAGTACGAGATTGTCTTTATAGGCAACTACGGCTTCACGTTAGGCATCTGCGTGGTGTCGCCGTGGGGCGGTGCGGATAACTGTTCGTTTGGCTATTCTGGAGATATCCTTGCCGACTCAGATTCGGAAAGCTCCGGCTTCCAGGTGGATTTGGTTGAGGGTAAAAACCGGCTGGCAATCCACGTATACCATGACGACATCGGGGGCATCGGGCAGGTTTACAACCTGACGATAGATCGGGCTCGATCCTTTGCGATATCAGGAATCACTGAAACCAGCTACGCGGAGAACGGCACTGACGCTGTCGCCACGTACAGTGTCTCAGGTGCGGACAACAGCGCGACCACAACCTGGTCGCTTTCTGGCGACGACAGTAATGACCTATCGATAAGTGACGCCGGAGTTCTGTCATTCGTCTCTTCGCCCGACTATGAGAGTCCGGCGGATGCCAATACTGACAATATCTATGAGATTACCGTTGAGGCGTCTAGCGGCGACATGACAGCCACCCTCGACGTGCAGGTGACAGTAACGAACGTCAACGAAAGCCCAGTGTTGTCAGGCGATTGACATGGTGTCACAACGCGGCCGGTTAGCTACTCCGCGCGTCAACAACGCCTGCGTGCGCATGACGGTAACAGTAACCAACATAAACTGGGGCTGGAATCCGCCGCCCTCAGTTCCCCAGGCCCAGGTCTTCCATGATCACGTGGGCGGCATTGTGCCCGGGAGCGCCGGTCACTTCGCCGCCGGGATGCGTTCCTGAGCCGCACATGTACAGGCCCCGAACGGGGGTGCGGTAGTCCGTCCAGCCAGGCAGCGGCCGCCTCGACATCATCTGCTGCGGCACCATGTCGATGTGCCTGATGTTGCCGTCGGTCAGCCCGATCCTGTCTTCGATGTCCTCCGGGGTCAGCAGAGTCCAGTTCTCAATCGCGTCTCTCAGGTTGGGAGCGTACTCGGACACCAGGTCGATCAGGCTCTCGCCGAACTGCTGACCGCTGTCGCCCCATGAGCCATCCGCGACGTGGGACGGCAGGAAGTACACCCACATCGACAGCACGTGATGACCGTCCGGTGCTATCGTGTCGTCATACACGGACGGTACCTGCACCTGGATCATCGGCACTTCGGGAATCCTGCCGTTCCTGGAGTCGTCCCACGCCTTTTCGGGATTGTCGATCGAGGGGCAGAGGACAACCATCGCCAGCTCCTTGGGATCGTGCTCGACCCCAAGATACGTCGAGAAGTCCGGCAGCTCCTTCAGGGAGCAAAGCAGCTTGGCGGACGCCGACTGGGTCTTGAGGGCCCGGACGTCTTCGACGAAGTCCTCGTCCATCCCCGCGTTGCCCAGCAGGCCGAGGAACGTCCGCTTTGGATCGGCGTTCGACACCACCAGGTCGGCATGAACAACCTCGCCGCCGGAGAGCTCGACCCCTACGACTCGTTCACCCTCCGTCAGGATCCTGCTGACCTCCGCACCGGTCCTTATCGACACACCGCTCGCTTCGGCAGACCTCTGCATCGACTGGGTGATGGCCCCCATGCCTCCCTGGACGATACCGTAGTTCTCCGTATCATCCCGGTAGGCGCCGTACCTGTACAGGGCGCTGATATACGCGCTTCCGGGCGCGCTGATGTCGCCCATGTCGAACGAGCCGGTGCTGACCATCGCCCGCACCTCATCCGACTCGAAGTACCGGTCGATGAGGTCGCGAAATGGGACTGTCAGCAGCGTCTCAAGCAGCTCCTCCTCGCCCTCGTCCCGGAACCTTGCAGAAAGCTCTGCCAGCGAAGGGGGAGGGGACAGATAGTAGTCGCTGAGAATCCTGACCGCCCGTGTCCAGAAGTCAGCCCACTCCGTCCATGCGTCAGCGTCATGCGGGGAGAATTCCCTGATCTCGTCCGCAGTACGCGCGTCGTCGTGCCACAGCCGGATCACGTTGCCATTGGGGTGCGGAAATATCCGCGCCGGGTCCAGGGAGTAGACGTAGAACCCGTACTTTCGTAGCTCCAGGTCGTCGATCACCTTCTTCTGAAGCATGTGACAGATGTAAGAGCAGGTCGAGATATGAAAGTCCGGGAACCACTCCTCCGTGACCGCAGCGCCGCCAACCACGTCCCGACGCTCCAGCATCTCCACGTCCAGCCCCGCACGCGCCAGGTACCCAGCTGCAACGAGCCCGTTGTGCCCCGCACCGACGATGACAACTTTCTTCCTGTCGACCATCGAAGTCCTCCCTCAGCCGGTTCCTCTCACATGACAAGCACAGCCCTCAGCGATATCAGGCAGTCTACAGAAACGGCTCGCGACTGAGTAGGCGTGCCGGGGTTGGTCACGGTATCGTCAGAACATTTAGGCTGCCACTAAGTCAGTCGTGATATTGAATACTCGGACTCTTCTGAGTCCTTTTCAGTTGATCGTAGCTTCGGCATGTTGAATCTGTTCCATGACCCATTCGAACGTTGGGGCCTCTCCGAGAATCATGCCCTCCATGGCTCCATAGTCGCTTTCGATAACTGTGCTAAGTTCAGCCTGTGGTACGAGTCTGAGCGATCCGGGAACGGCTTCTTCGAATCGCTTCCAAGCCTGACGGAATGCGATGAGGTTATGATTCCGGACCGCATCCAGCAGCTTAATGTTCGTCAAGGCAGACCTGCCTGTCTCAGTCGCAGTGATCATCGCAACATCGTAGTAGTGGCGTGAGACCCGATCCCTGTCAGTCGGCAGCCTCTGTTCGTCGCGGTATCCACAGTGCAGGCCGTGCAGAATCAGCAGCTTCTCCCAATAGGTCCGCTCAGGCGCAATCACTCGGATATTGCCCACCTCAAATGACCAGGTGGGCAATTCGTCGCTCAGGATAGGGGTGACAGTACAATCCAAGGTCGGTTCCAGCCCCGATCTCGCTCCCGCCTCGACCTTCACGCGCGGGGCCACGTAGTCACCAACACTACTCGGATACTGGGAGGGATACTCGATTAGCAGCGTCTGTCCGTCAGCATCACTCTCGTCCGGAACGACCCGACACCCCTCCACAATCCGGTCAATCGATGAAGTCAGTTCATTCGTCAGGTCTCCGAGTATATAGCTGCTGCATGACTCCCTTAGTTTCCCGAAGAGGTCGTTCCGTGCCCTGTTCGAAAGATTCCCCGCGATGGTCGGGTCGTCGACGCCCGCAAAGCCAAGATCGTCACGATAGACGACGAGATCGATGTCTTCCGAGAAACGTTGAATGAGCCCAAAGGCCTTGGACAGGGAGGTCCCACCCTTGAAGAGCAGTCTCGGATGCCCGACAGGCAACCGATTGTAGAGCACTTCCAGCACGAGACAGACCCAGAAGTCCTTTTCTACGTAACTGGGAAGCGTGTCGAGTCTGATCGCTGCCGCTTCGAACACATCTCGCCTGTCTCGCTCCGTAAGAGCGAAGAACGACTCGTACGACTCGAGCGTCCCACTCATACGGCAACAGCCTCATCAGCCGCTATACTCTGCGCCAGCGGCAATGCCCAGCCGGGTAAACCGGCACTATTCTGCAGCAGGTCCCGTTTCACATCGTCCGGGAGTCGCCGTCTCAGGGTAGAAATGACCTGAGGGTCTGTGGCATTGTCGGGCCCAAGCCACCTCAGAGCCTGGACAACAGGAGCCGCCGGTCTTCCAGCCCACTGCATGACACTGGGGCCCGCATGTCGGAACCGGACAGTTCGACCGTCGATCTTGAGTGTCCTCGTGGAGCCGTCCGTCACATAAGAGGCCTTCGCGGGCACTGCGTTTGTGAGACCGAGCTGGTTAGCGGCTACCAGACCATCAGGGATAATTCGGACACCGTCCCGCCGCGACAATGCTGCGATGGCGGCATCCCAGTCAACCGGCGCAGGCCGCTTTAGCACGTTACTCATCCTGGGCATATCGTAAAGTCCGTGGCCAACCCGGCGCAGCTTGCCCTTCTTGACGAGTCGCGACAGTGCCTGATCGACGGCCTCACGGCTGGCGAGATTGAGGAAATCCTTAGGTGTGCATACCCACTTGCCTTTGTCGCGAGCGGATACGCTCTTCATGATCTTGTGGGCTATGGAAGTCAATTGATCACACTGTTCAGGTCGCTAACTTTGTCAGAAATTTACTATGTATATCTTACTATGTTAAGGCTGCTCTTCTGGTGCCCGCAAGCACATTCTGTAAGGTCAATGTGTAGGTGTGAAGAAGGCCATCGAACTCTTCCTGCCCTCACCTGAGTACCCACCCAGACCTACACAGTCTCACCAGCACCTAGGAGTTCGGTAAGATAGGCCTCAACAGCCACCAAAGGAGCCCACCATGACCGCCGACCCCGCGGCAACCACCGACCGCGTTCTAGACCTTCTCAATTCGGCTGGACAGGTGGAGTACCACGGCGAGCAGGTGTCGCAGCTTGAACATGCGCTGCAGGCCGCCCACCTCGCCGGCGAAAACGACGGTGACGACCAGGAGATCATCGCCGCTCTGCTGCACGACATCGGACACATCTGGCCTGTCGAAGGCCGGCAGGTGACCAGCGTTGGCGTCGTCGAGCACGATGAAGTTGGAGCCCAGGTCCTCAGGGAGCTGGGCTTCTCCGATGACGTCGCCGACATCGTCAGCGGCCACGTCGCCGCGAAGCGCTACCTCGTCGCCACTGACGAGGCTTATGCCGCAAAGCTGTCGGACGTCAGCGTCGAATCCCTGCGCCTTCAGGGTGGCCCCATGTCGCCTGAGGAGGTGCAGGACTTCCAACGATCGCCCAACTGGCAGTCAATGGTACGAGTCCGCACCTGGGACGATCGCGCCAAGACCCCCGGCGCCGAGGTCCCCGACCTCGAGAGCTACCGCGAGCTGATCGCAACCCACCTGGCCCGCCAGTAGCTGACAGGCGTAAACACCACTCAACAGACCCCCTCCCTGGGGACTTACAGGGGTGGGTAGACCGACAATTCGTTCGTCCTGAGCTTGTCGAAGGACAGCCCCAAGCCCTGAACGCCTCCAGGCCCTCTCATAGCGCGCCGGAACTTCCCCGCGCGCCTTGGGAGCCATCGCGGTTACGGAGGCCGCGATGACCACCGAGTCATCCGTCCCGCTGTTACTCCTCCTGCCGATCGTGGCGGATGGCCTGTCGTCCCAACTGGGGCCAGGCCGCCGGAGCGCTGCACCTCTCCAGCCGCTCCTCCAGAGGAAGATCGTCGTCCCAGTAGTAGGCGATTATTCGCCGACCGCTGAACTCTTCCGAGTCCTCCGACGCCAGCCAGACCACCGGGCTCTGCATCACTTCCGGCTCGATCATGTGGTCTCTCTGGTTGGGCTCCCCGCTGTAGGTCATGTTCGTGTAGGTGGACCCTCCGGGGACCAGGACGTTGGCGGTCACTCCGGTGCCCTCCAGCTCCTGGGCCATGATGGACACCAGCGCCTCGTGTCCAGCCTTGGACGGGCCGTACGGAGCTCCGCCCCTGCGCCACATGGTGTCCATGCTCGTCGTCACCCCGATTATGCGACCCCATCCCTGCTCCAGCATGTGGACCACCGCCGCCCTGGCCATGTAGAAGTTGCCGCTCAGGTTGACCGCCACAACACGACTCCACGCCTCTGGAGAGTTCTCCCAGAAGTTGGCGGGGCTGTTTCCCACCCCACCGACTCTTGAGTTGATGCCAGCGTTGTTCACCAGAATGTGCAGCCCACCCAGCCGCGCTACGGTGGCGTCCACTGCATCCTGGCACGACTCCGCGTCGGTCACATCGGCGACGATGGCGGTGGCGCAGTCGTCCCCGCCAATCTCCAGCACATCGTTGATAGTCTCGTCCAGCCACTCCTGGTTGATGTCGGTCAGCGCCACTTTGGCCCCGGCCCGCACCAGTCCCAGTGTCATCGCGCGTCCCATCCCAATGGGACTTCCAGCCCCGGTGACAATCGCCACCTTCCCTTCCAGCGGTCTATCAGCCACGGTGCACCTCCTCAGTTATTGCTCGACATGGTATCAACAGAGTGCCACTTCTCTACAGCGACGCCGGGCCAGGTCTGCCGCCAGCGGGCGGCCTTCTGCTCATACCGCTCAGGTAGGTCATACATGTAGTTGGGGCGAACGAACATCCCGAAGACATCATCGAAGCCGAAGGGGGCGTACACGTCGTAGCCATCCGGAGTCTTTCGCAGCCCCAGGGACGAGCAACGATGAAGGAAGTTGTCGATGCCTTCCTTTGTACTCTGGAGCGCCGGGTGAGGAACGCCGAACTTCTCTGGGTACCAGAGGTGGACACGCGCCTGATTACGGACCTGCACCTCGACGCCGAGACCCTCGAAAGCTGCCGCACAACGCCGGATGACCCGGTCCTCTCCCTCCCAGGTGAGGTCGTCGAGGTCGCAGTAGAGGACATCGTAGTCGGCGATACCATGATCCAGCGGGAACCCGCTCACATGGTTCCAGACTGTCTGACACAGGCAACCCGCGGCCAGGTATGAGTCCGGCAGATCGAGCTCCGCCAACCGGTCCGTCACCATACGAACGCTCTCGTTTCTGAGAACGATGTCGAGGAACCGCGCATGAGGGTCTGTCGCCTCGTTCTCCATGCCTCTTGGCACACCCGTCTCCATCCGTAAATTATTCACCCAATACTCCTCTTGATCCAACTCTTTCGCGCACTTCATGGACTCGTTCACCGATTCCTCCATGGGGGATTCTTGCAGTCGAACCCCAGGCACTGCCGTGACAGCCCATTCTACGTCTTCCTCCGACTTCAAACCGTCACGACACAAGATGAACTCTCCTCGATGTGAAGCTGCCGTAAGCCTTGCCGGTACGGACTGCGAAGCCGGCTATTGCCGCGCCGAACACGG
The DNA here is from genome assembly GCA_965232905.1 of Dehalococcoidia bacterium. Lineage (GTDB taxonomy): Bacteria > Chloroflexota > Dehalococcoidia > Lucifugimonadales > UBA1123 > VXRN01. The sequence goes on along the minus strand of OZ247432.1, from coordinate 2,458,181 downwards.
TCAGCGCCACGGGCACGGGAGCGGTCGTAACCGTCAGGTAGACACCTGCCACGAACACGAACACGCCAGCACAGGCGATGAGGAGGCCAACCACCCTGGGCATCTCATCGGCGTTCCTCTTGATGATCGCCAGTCCAAGGGCCACGGCCGGTGCCCCCAGCACGACCATGAGGATGTAGTTCGTGGCGATGGCGAGCATCCCGATCATGAGCAGCACCGCTCCGATGCCCATCATGACTGCGGGCACACTCAGCATCTCGACGACCAGCATGAGCGCAATCGCCAGCGTCCACAGGACCCTGCCGATGGTTGACAGCGTTGCAGGACTCGACGTGTCCCGTGTGCTGCTTCTCTGCCGAGCTTCGTGACCCTCTGACTGCTGCGCCGAGCCTTCGTAGGAGCTAGTCCGGGCACGCCGACTGTCCTGGTTTCGTGACCTCCGGGACCCCGATTGGGAGGCGTATCCCCGAGAGCTCCGAGTCGCCCGAAGCCTCTCCAGGTCGTACCTGTTGCGGCTGAGCGGGTTACCCAGCACCTCGTACGCCAGGTTGATCGACGCTGCAATGCTGTCGGCATCGTCGCGACCGGGATTGAGGTCCGGGTGATGACGTTTCATCTGTGCCCTGTACGCAGCCCTGATGGAGGCATGGTCGGCGTCAGGCGATATACCCAGGACACTGTAGTGCTCCTGGTCCTTCATGCAGCGGCAGGCTGTTCAGGAGTCCATCCCCAGGCTATGTGGAGAGTGAGAAGCGTGTGGAGCAGCATCAACCACCAGCCGATATGAGGAAGCGACGCGGTCCTGAAGATCGAGAACGCCGCCACCGGCTCGGTCGCCACGATCATCGACAGGAGTCCGGGCAGAATGGTCCCAATGCTCCAGAGGACCAGCGTTCTGTCCCTGTATATGAGACCCGTCGACTGGAGTACCAGTCCTATCAGCACTGAGAGGGCCGCGAGGAGACCCACGAACATGGATACCGCCGAGAGGGCGTACCACACGTCTCGGTCGAGTCCCCTGAACACGACGTACCTTGCGACGTCCACTGCGGTCTGTCCTCCTCCGGCATCGAAGGAGACCAGGGGAGTGGCTCCCACGATGACCCAGCCCATGATGGCCAGGGCCGAGTGTCCTCGGGAAGTGTCGAGGTGCCTCACGTGCGACTTCGCACTTCTTATGGCGCTGAACACATCTGCAGGAAGGACTGTCGGCACCGACACGCGCATGGTCGTACTCTCCGCTGTTATCCGCTAGTTGAAGACCCTGGTGGACAGGTCGCTCGCGAGCTCGTCCGACTGCAGACGGAACTCACCCAGCGCCCTGTGAAGGCTCTGTGCGGAGCTTGGAATCGAACTCGCACTCGAGTATTCGCTGAGCATGCTCACCGTGAGCTGCTGCTTGCGTATGACGACATCCATGTCGTCCAGCTCCCTCTCTATTGCCAGGGCCCTGTTCAGGAGCTTCCTGCCCTCCTCCGTCCACCGGGTGTAGGCGCTTCGCTCCTCCGAGTCCCTGAGCCGCAGCTCGGCCCGAAGCGCGGAGTCGCTCACGCTGCCTGTCAGCTCTCTCTGCTCGTCGAAGTACTCACTCAGCCTGTCCTCGGCAGTCCTGAAGCGGTGTTCGAATCTCTCGATATCGGCCTTTGCCGCCGAGTATGCCGGCTCCCATCTTCCCGAGATGTCTTCGATTCGGACGACGTACCAGGCGCTCTCTTCCAATTGAGGCTGAGCGTCATCGGAGGAGAAGCTGCTTTCCAAGGGAGACGGGTTGGAGGAGGAAGAAGCAGACGATGATGGTGCGGCTGCGGCCGCGATGAGCGTGCCCACGGCCCCGGTCGTCCTGGACACGTCATCGGCCTGCTCCGAGGTCATCCTTATTCCCTCGGCGGCCCTCGCACCCCTCTGGGCCGACACGTTCTGCCAGCCCTGCACAAACACGACATACACCAGCACCAGGATCGCCGTCACGCAGACGACAGCCTTTACCTTGTTGGCGAGTGACGATCTATAGAAGCTCGCAGTATGGATAAAAGGACGGCGCATGGTCTAGCCTTCTGACAGGGACCTGACTGTCCACGGAGTATGACGGAAGTGTGCAGTGGTCCCGCGACTGATCGAGATGCCATGAAGTCTATACGCCTTAGATTATGTAGTCAAGACTGCATATATTAAGGTTGCAGAAATTCCTGTGTGGTATACTGTAGCTGTCTTTAGCGAACGCCTGCGTCCTCAAATACGATAAGATCAGAGGGACTGGCTACCGAAGAAGACCGGGAGAACCGTGCAGTATGGCTGTTGAGATTGCTGGCTTTGCACAGGCGATGGCACGTTGCCTGCACTTCAATTCGGCGGACCCTGCCGAGCTGGAAAGCGTGCTCTCAGAGGCAACGGACCCCCTGGAGATGACGTACGCTGCGCCGTCTGCCGACACCGCACTGATCCGGTCGGGAGCACCGTTCACCCACTTGGTCTTCGTTCAGAACGGAACAGTCGTCCCGTGGCAGTACCCGCACTCCGAGCTGACTGCACCCTTCCTCATCGGCGAGCACGAGTTCCTCTCCGGAGTAGAGAGATGGGTCGGCAGCTACTCGGCAGTCACGGACGCAATCGTCGTGGGCATACCCGTGAGCGTCATGGTGGCGATAGTGGAACGGGTGCCGGGCGTCCGGGACCGGATGCACCAGCTCCTGATGCGCCGCATGTCACGCTACTACTGGACTTCACTTGCGACAACCGGCAGCACCGCGTCGAGGGTGGCTGCGGCTCTCGTATCTCGCCTTGCCCTCGAAGACGAGGACCACGGCGTGGACAGGAACATCCTCATCAGGCAGAAGGACCTCGTGCGGCTCACCACGCTGTCACGGTCCGCGGTTGCGGACGGACTGTCCGAACTTGTCCAGTCCGGCGCAATTGAATTCGGCGGAGACCGGGGAACGAGGTTCATGGGCATTGTCCAGGTCCCGGATGTCGACATCCTGAAGGACCAGGCATTCAAAGAGGTCCAAAACCGGGAGGTGCGCCCGCTGCTGGCCTCCCAGGACGAGGACTGAGCACCTGAATGCCGGACCTGTCCCCTCACACCTTCTGCAGGATGTAGATCGCCCCCGACATTTTCCCGATCATGTGGTACACGCCCCAGTAGCAGTCAGCCAGTTCGATCTCGTAGTCCTTGCGCCCCACTCTGGCTATCAGGCTGTCCCTGTTCCTCAACATGCGAGCTATCCGAAGCATCTGCGTGGACGTCCGACGGTCTCCATCCTCCTCTCCCCACTCTCTCCACTCACCATCGATACGTTCGAACTCCACCTCCTGGAACCCGGAGTCGAGAAATGCTGCCTCGAAGTGGCCTTGGGACAGACTGCCGGCACATACTCCAAGTGGCCCGTAGAGCCGCTCGGCTTCCAACGGCTCCATCAGGTCCGTGGCAAAGTTGGTGAAGATGAGCATATGCCCACCAGTCTTCAGGACACGGGCGCACTCCGAGAAAGCGCGCCGCAGGTCAGGCACGAGCGTCAGCATGTCCCGACACCACACCACGTCGAATGCGCCGTCCTCAAACTCCAGCGCCTGTATGTCGCCCCTCGCCACGCTGACTCTTTCAGACAGACCGGACTCCGCGATCTTCTTCACCGCGAGCTCAACGCTACTCTCGGCGAGATCGATTCCCCACACCAGCGCACCGAAGCGCTCCGCTATCTCGCACATGTGCGTGGCGCCGCGGCAGCCCACGTCCAGAACACGGGCTTCGGTCACCCCATCTACCAGCGTACCCAGCTTGTCGAAGAGAACATCGGGAGAGCGTGGGTGCAGACTACTGTCGACAATCGAGAAGAACTCGCCGACACTCATATCCGGCTCTTCAAAGACTTCTTCGGCCGACAGCCTCAAAACATCGTCAGACACTGCTAACCTCCTGGCAGCCACCATCGTACAGGAACCGCACCTCACACCTTCTGCAGTATGTAGATCGCCCCCGACATCTTTCCGATCATGTGGTACACACCCCAGTAGCAGTCGGCCAGCTCGATCTCGTAGTCCTTGCGCCCAATTCTGGCTATCAGGCTGTCCCGGCTCCTCAGCATTCGGGCTATCCGTAGCATCTGCCGGGAGGTATGACGGTCTCCCTCCTCCTCTCGCCACTCCCTCCACTCACCGTCAATGCGTTCGTGCTCTACTACCTGGAACCCTGAGTCGCGAAATGCCGCCTCGAAGTAGTCCCTGGACAGATTGTCGACGCATACTCCAAGTGGCCCGCTGAGCCGCTCGGCTTCCGACGGCTCCATCAGGTCCGTGGCAAAGTTGGTGAAGATGAGCATGTGCCCGCCCGTCTTCAGAACACGGGCGCACTCCGAGAAAGCGCGCCCCAGTTCCGGCACGAGGGGCAGCGTATCCCGACACCACACGACGTCGAATGCGCCGTCCTGAAGTTCCAGCGACTGGATGTCGCCCCTCGCCACGTTGACTCGCTCAGACAGACCAGCGTCCGCGATCTTCTCCACGGCGAGCTTAACGTTGCTCTCGAGGAAGTCGATGCCCCAGACCACCGCATCGAAACGCTTCGCCATCTCGCACATGTGCGTCGCGTCGCGGCAACCCGCGTCCAGGACGCGCGCCTCGGTCATCCCACTGACCAGCGTACCCAGCTTGTCGAAGAGGACATCGGGAGAGCGTGGATTCAGGCTGCTGTCGACGATCAAGTCGAACTCGTCGTAGCCCATTTCCGGCTGCTCCATGGCCTCCGCCGCCGACAGCCTAATGACATCGTCAGACACTGCTCACCTCCCGGCAGCCGCTATCGTACAGCAACCGCACCTAGTGGCGCAGGTAACTGAGAGCCTGCCGTGCGGCCTCAGTGCTGGCCTCGCTGAAGGTTCGCCCCTTCCCTGTGCCGAGCACTCTCCCGTTGACCTCAACCACTACCGCGTAGGCACAGGAGCCATCAGACTTCTCCAGCCTGACCTCCCGGTATCTGGGTGTCGTAAAGAAGTGGATTAACGTGAATCCATGCAGGCGGCTTCGAGGGCGAAAGTCGATGCTGCCGGTGCTTTCTGGGCTGTCGAAGGTATCGCCCATGACTCGAGCAACGAACTCTCGACAGGCGCTGTGCCCTCGGTCCAGATACAGCGCACCGATAAGGGATTTGACAGCGTCCGACAGGCTTTGTGAGTTCAGGTTCTCGCCCCTCTCATGCACCTCTACCAGCCATTTGCCGAGCCCAACCGTCCGCGCGATCTCAGCCAGGTACTCCTCTTCCATCAGCAGGTCGCCAAAAATCATCACACGCTGTGGCGACCAGAATGGGTATCTGCTTATGGTCTCCTCTCTGATCGCTGACCGTATCGCCCTGTTCCCGATCAAAACGAGGAGATTGTCCCTTGAATGGAGCTTCACGACCCCAGGACCCCTACGCCCCGTGGAGGAGCCAAGCGCCAGACCCAACAGGGAGAGGTCATTGAATCTGAGATCCAGAACGCACGCCACATCAGCGAGTTCGGTCTGTGTGTAGTATTCTACCCAGAGGGGATGAGTGGTCTGTCCATCGTCTTTCGGCACGTCGGGAACCTTCAGCCTGTCCTTAGTGCTCCATCGTCAAACCGTGAGCAGTGCGGTGCCGAGAGGACAAAGATGATGGATGTCTCTGGCACGATGCCCCCTCTCGGCCATGAATGACTGCAAGCTGACACAGATGTGTCATATGAGTTCAAAGTAGGCCGCGCTAACCTACTTTTGACTACGGGACGCTACACCAACAGTCCTCTGAAGTCTGTACAAAGACTGGTTTTGGACATGTTCCAACCTGAGGTGTGCATGTTTTGACGACCACCGAACGCGATGTGAAACGACTGAGAGCGACCCAGGTCGGCTTCACAATGAGGGCATACCGCGAGTCCTTCGTGTCGGAAGACGGCCAGAAGGGGCTGACACAGGAGGGACTGCTCCAGCGCATGGCGTCCGTTGACAGCGAGTACGGGGAGCGGTTCAGCCATGCCACGGTCTCACGGTGGGAGTCGGGCTCGACCCGACCGAACCTGCAGCGGTTGCGGACATTCGGCAAGGCACTCGGACTCTCGCCCACCGAGGTGGCGGGCCTGGTCCTGCTGGCAGGACTGGCTCCTGATTTTCAGACGGCCTCAGACCTGTCCATCGGCAACGAATGGGTGACACACGACGAACCTTCTCCGGCAGTGGATGAGGATGTCGAGACGCAGCCCCACGAGCGAGTACCGAGCCTGCTTCCGGCCGTCCTCCGGTTCGTGTTTCTCAGGTGTCTGCCGCTGGGTGTACTGATCACCGCCGGCGGGTACGCCCTGTCGCTCTTCAGCTGGGACGATTCCTGGATGCCTGCCGTCTACGTATGCCTTGCCATTGCCCTGGTCATGGCACAGGGGATCTTTGTTCCAGACAGGGACGCGGGGCTGAGGGAGTTCTTCTGGGTCTCCCTGTTCTTGCTATTGAGCACGCCACTATTGCAGTTTGCGCCGATACACATGGACCACTACGGTCTCTACAGGATCGGAGACTTCGCAGGCACTCATCTGCCCTACATGCTGGCCCTGCTGTTCAACCTGGTGCTCGCCGCGTCCGCCGGACTGCTGTTTCATCTGCTCTGGCTCCGGCGATTCCCTCAGGGTGGCGTCGGTGGCAACGTTCTACAGCGGGCCGTGTCGGTGGCTCTTCCTCCCGTGGCCATTGTGTATGGCGTGGTCATCCTGCTTTCCAACGTGTCGGTCTGGATACAGTTTGCGGTGCTGATGCCAACGCTGGCGGCCATCTTCACTGGCCTGCTGGCCCTGCGTGACCCTACGATCAACCCCAGTGATTCGGACCGGCAGTTTCTACTCTGGACCATCACCACGGTCGCAATCGTCTCGTCGACCATGGGCCTGGTGGTAATCATCCTGATCTACGTTTCCCCGGACCTGCCGACGGTACTTCCCGACCACAATCTGTTGCGCTCCTGGGACCTCGATTTCACCGCCCTCGGCTACACTGAGCGAGAAGCGCTGGAACGCGTGAACATGGGGTACATGTGGCACGCGATGCTGCTCTTTGCCTACATGGGATTTGTCGTGGGCGGAAGTTTGCTCGTGGGGCTATACCGGCTGGGCAGTGGTAAGGGCGAAAGACCGGACGTGGACACTTCGGCAGCCGAAGCCTCAGCAACGGCAGTTGGTCTCGCCCGTAGGTGAGAACTCGGTGCCTTCACGGCGCCTGGGAGACTCGTTCCTCTTCACTTGCGATTGGCTTTGTCGGCGGCGGCGTGGCGACAGCCAGGAGCGCGGCGAATACCATGAGAGCGACACCCACCCACCACGCGGGGTCGTATGTGCCGGTGAAGTCGTGGATGTAGCCGGCTACGGGCGCGCCCAGTCCGCCGACCACGAGGTTGATCGGATTCACGAGTCCGCGGATGCTTCCAACACTGTCGCGCCCGAAGTAGTCGGCCCAGATGAAGTTCTGCAGGAACATCATGCCGCCGATGCCCAGGCCGAATACCGCCATGGATACGAACACGATCGTGATGTTGTTCGCATAGATGGTCAGCACGCTCGCCGTGGCGAGCAGCATGAATCCGGTTGCCCCGAGATATCGTGCGGGCACGTGCCTGACCAGCATCCCGAAGGTGAAGGTCGACACGCCCGCGCACACGGCGTCGAACGCCGTGGCAAATGAGATAAGCGTAGGGTCGAGCCCCTTGTCCATGAAGGATGGGATCCTGTGCAGCCCGACGGTGCTGGTGGCGAGCGACACTGCACTGAAGACGACGACCAGCCTCCACAGCGTTGTGCTTCGCATCGCTTCGGACACGGTCCATGAGACCTCTTCGGCAGCCGCTCCCGTCGCTCCGGAGTCGCCATCCTCGGAAGCCGTTGCCCTGCCTCCGTCCGGCACGAGTCCAATATCCTCAGGCTGTCTGCGGACGAATATGCCGGTCAGAGGAACGACCACACCTATCCCGATGACAGCCAGCACGATCCAGGCCATCTCCCATCCGCCGACGTCTATGAGGAACTGGGTGAGCGGGATGAAGATCAGCGCCCCGAATGGGACTCCCAGGGACATGAAGGCGACGGCCTTGCCCCGGTCGACCACAAACCACTTCAGCACCGGCACAGACGTAACCAGCGCACCGGGGCCGCTCAGTCCGACGAGTCCCATGACGGCGAACAGGGCGATAAGGTGCCACGCATGGCTGATGTACGCCAGCCCGATCATGGACACACCGGTCAGAGTCACCGCGACGGGCAGCATGATGCGGGCGCCGTACCTGTCGAGCAGCCATCCGACAACCGGGCTGGTGACGGAGGTCGATGCCTGGCGTGCTGTCTGCGCCCAGCCGAAATCGGCGCGTCCGATTCCGATCTGGTCTCCCATGGGCTTGATGAACAGGCCGAAATTGAGCGACCCCATGCCCATCGTCACGGCCCTGGATACGGCCATCACCGCCACGATCACCCAGCCGTAGTAGAACCCCTGCTCCCTGTCACTCATGGGTCATCTTGATCTCTCTTCTCCCGGGTCCTCCTGCGGTCACCGCTCTCGCACAGTACAGCACGATACCACTAATGCGTCATCTGTATACGCCGGTTGAACAAGAAATCATCGCTGAGCTACGGTAACATCGTCTGATCTCGAAAGCTTGGTACTGGCCTGCCATGCTTAGAGTGCCAATTGGCCGGGTTTTAGCTTCCCACTAAGCGGACGCGAAGACCGTGGAAGACCGGTTGCACTCGACTACTCCAGACATGAACTGAGGTATCAATGATTCCCTGGAAGTTGATCGGCCGGGCCCAGACCCCCGGCGGAGGAGCAGAACTCGTTCTGTACCAGCGTGACACTGAGTTCTCGCTCCAGGCAGACAACATGGAACTCATGAACAGCCGGATTTATGGGTCGGAAGAAGCCATGGCCATGCTGGGCTGTCAGAACCTGGCAAAACGGAAGAAGGTCCGCGTTCTCATTGGCGGCCTGGGAATGGGCTACTCCGTGAGAACGGCGCTGGACATCCTTCGAGAGGATGCCCAGGTGGTGGTCGCGGAGCTGGTGCCAGCCGTGATTGAATGGAACCGGGGAGTGCTTGCCGATCTGGCCGACCGGCCTCTCGACGACCGCCGGACTGAAGTCCATGAAATCGATGTCATCGAGTTGATAACGGCCGCCAGGGGAACCTACGACGCCATCATGCTCGATGTCGACAATGGCCCGCAGGCGATGGTCAGCGAGGGCAACAACTGGCTTTACAGCCCACAGGGGCTGACCGCCTCCTACAAAGCATTGCGCCGTAGCGGGGTGTTGGCGATATGGTCTGCCGACTCTCAACCCGCATTCGTAAAGCGCCTGCGCCGTGCCGGATTCAAGGCGGATGAGGTCAAGGTGCGAGCGCGTGGTGGAAGCAAACGCAGGGGAGGCGCACATCATGTCGTCTGGGTTGCCACGAGGGATTGACGGAGGACCGTGCTGAATAGTGCCGGCACGATCTCGCAAGGACCGGGCCATGCCCTGGGAATGGCGCGTACGTCTGGGCGGCGTGCTCACTGGGTGAAGGGTCTCTGTCCGTGCGCATCGCCGGAGTATGAGAATATGCCCAGCCTACCGCAACGCCTCAGCCGAAGCCGCTGATCAATTTCTGCTATTCGTAGCCGCGGGTAAGGCCTCGTCATCCCTTCTGACCGACAGTGCCTCGCCGCCGGACGACGCTCTGATAAACGGACTCAACAGGTTAGTGAATTCCATCGGGAAGATGAACTTCGTGCTGGAGCTTGATCCCAACGCCTTGAGAGTTTCGAAGTACTGGAGACTCAGTGTATTGGGGTCTATGTGCTCTGCCACTCGGTGAATCCTGTCCAGCGAGGTACTGAACCCATCTGCGCGGAGAACAGCGGCCTGCTGGTCGCCCTCAGCTGTGAGGATCTCGGACTGGCGGTGACCTTCGGCTTGCAGAATGGCAGCCTGCTTCTCACCTTCTGCGACCGTAATGGCAGCCTGTCGCAGACCTTCGGCCTCGATGACCGCGCCGCGGCGGACACGTTCAGCTGACATCTGCCGATTCATCGCTTCCTGAATGTCCCGTGCCGGTTCGATCTCGCTTATCTCTACCTGAGTTACCTTGATGCCCCAGCGCCCAGTTACCTCGTCGAGCTTCAAGCGGAGATCTTCGTTGATACGCTCTCGATGAGAGAGAACATCGTCCAGGTCCATCTCCCCGATAACGGCGCGGAGGGTTGTGGTCGCCATGCCAACGACGGCGGAGTGATGGTCCACTACTTCAAGGACCGACCTCTCCGCCTGATCTTCCACAATGCGCATATAGACGAGGAAGTCGATGCCGATCGGCACGTTGTCCAGTGTAATGCTGGTCTGCCGCGGGATGTCCATGACTTCCTCACGCAGGTCAACAGTGCTGGTAACGTGGAATGGCCAGAACAGTAGATTCAGGCCGGGCGGCCGCATTCCAGCGTATTTGCCCAGCGTGAAGATCGCTACGCGCTCATATTGTCGGACTATTTTCAGGTATGGAATCATGTGATGCTCCTTTCGATGGCATCCAAGCTACTTTCGTGATTTATTAGCGGAGTCGAGGCGGAAGAGTTTCATTCAGAGCGGCTATTGCAGACAGAACGGCTATTGCAGAGCGCACCCACCAGTGACTGATCACCACCACTTCGGGCCAGCGTCCTGTTTACGCTGCTGAAAGAATTGAACGCTTCAGCCCCACAATCGTTTTTTAGCTCTGCGATACCTTCCGCATGTTCACCGCCCCTCGCAGCGCTCGCTTAGCACGGTTTATAGTCTGGACCACCTCACTGACCAAGCGCCGCACGTGCGCCGGACATTTCCTACGATTCACACTGGACAGAGCATGAGCATCGTAGCTCCGGTCCCGGCGCCCGACGAGTAACGGGACGGACAGGACCAGTCCCAGGGCGGTGCAGGCGGCGACGATCACGCCCGGGTGGAAGGGCATCAGCGATAACAGGTGCAGCGTGATCGTGAAGGATAGCGCGGTAACCGAGTGCAACTGCCATCTGACCGGGCACCGGTGCAGCTGCAGCCACATCGCCTCCTGATCACATCATAACGTACTGTTGCGTCTTGTAGTTGACTACCTGCAGCCGGGGACGAACGCAGAACCTGTCTTTAAGGCCAGACCTTCCAGGACCCTCGACTGAATCGTCCTCTTGATTGCTGTTGTCCCCACCCCCTTTAATTCGATTCATCGAATTATTCTCTAAATCTTGACAATCCCCGACCCGTACCCTACGTTACACGCAACAGGATTATTGCGCCCTCAGCCTTTATCTATATGATGTGGCGTCGCAGCCGATGTTCTACGAGGATTCCTCCCATGGCCCCCCGCCTCCTGGACAACATAGATGAGCCTGGCGACCTCAAGTCGCTGACACACGAGGAACTCGCACAGGTCGCGCAAGAGGCGCGCGACACCATCATCTCCGTGATTACCGAGCGCGGAGGCCACCTGGCCTCGAACCTCGGAGTCGTCGAGCTTACCCTCGCGCTCCACAGGGTCTTCGACAGCCCCAGGGACCGCATCGTCTGGGACACCACCAACCAGCTATACACGCACAAGCTGGTGACGGGACGGCGCGACGAGTTCAAGGACATCCGGCTCGAAGGAGGCCTCTCAGGCTTCGGTGAGCCGAGCGAGAGTCCGCACGACACGCTCGCCGCCGGTCACGCCGGCACCGGTCTCTCCATAGCTCTCGGCGTCGCCGAGGGTGCAGCGAACCTGAAACACGACTCCTGGACCATCGCCGTCGTTGGCGACGGAGCCATGACCTCCGGCTCCAGCTTCGAGGCGCTCAACAACATCGTCCACCTCGACCCGGACAGGTTCATCGTCGTGCTCAACGACAACGGCATGTCCATCTCCGAAAACATCGGATTTCTCACCAACTGGCGCAAGCGCCTGATCACTCACCCCGAGTACCAGGCGATGATCGAGCGCATGAAGGCGCTCTCCAAGAGGATGCCGACGGGCGAGCTGATGTACGGGCTGGTCAAGCGCTTCAACACCGCGCTCGCCGGATTCATCGTGCCCACCATGTTCTGGACCGAGATGGGCTTCCAGTACCTGGGCCCCATCGACGGCCACGACTTCAAGCAGCTCGAACAGACGCTCAAGCAGGCCCAGACCGCTTCGACAACGCCCGCCGGACTCGTGCCGCTGGTACACGTCGTGACGCACAAGGGTCACGGCTACGAGCCCGCCGAAGACGACCCCGTCAGGTTCCACCAGCCAAGCTCGCCGCTCGGTGACAGCTCGGGCGCGCCGACATACTCCAGCGTGTTCGCCAACACGGTCACGCGCATCATGGAGGAGGACGAATCGGTCGTCGGCATCAGCGCGGCCATGCTCGAGGGCACCGGACTGGTCAGCGTCCAGAGCAAGTTCCCGGACAGGGTCTTCGACGTCGGCATCGCTGAGCAGCACGCCGTCAGCATGGCGGCTGGAATGGCCTCAGCCGGACTCAACCCGTTCGTGTCGATCTACTCGACGTTCCTCCAAAGGGCCTTCGACCAGATAGTCCACGACGTCTGCCTGCAGAACCTGCCGGTGACGCTGATCGCCGACCGCGCCGGCATCGTCGGCGAGGACGGCAAGACGCACCACGGCGCGTTCGACATCACGTACCTGCGCTGCCTGCCCAACGCTGTCGTGGCCGCGCCCGCGGACGAGAACGAGCTTCAGCACCTCGTCTACACGGCGTACAGGCACCAGGGGCCGTTCGCCATTCGCATCGCGAGGGGGGCCGCCATCGGCGTGCCTCTCGACGCCGACCTCACGGAGCTGCCAATCGGTAGGGGCCGGGTCGTGCGGGAGGGCCGCGACGTCGCGATCTTCGGACTGGGCAAGTCGGTCAGTGCGGCTGTGGAGGCGGCTGAGACGCTTGCCGGGTACGGCATCGACTGCGGCGTGGTCAACCCGATCTTCGTGAAGCCCCTCGATGTCGACCTGCTGCTGGACACCGCCCGCAGCGTGCCGCGCATCGTCACCGTCGAGGAGAACGTGATGGCAGGCGGGTTCGGCACAGCCGTGCTGGAGGCGCTAGCCGAGGCCGGCATGGCTGACGTCGCCGTACACCGCATCGGTATGCCCGACTTCTTCATCGAGCACGGCACCGCCGCCGACCAGCGTCACAGCCTCCAGCTGGACGCCCAGGGCATCGTCGAAAGAGTCCTCGGCGAATTCTTCCCCGACGCCACAAAGACGCCCCACCACGAAGTAGCCGCCGCGTCGTAGCAGACCAAGACGAGAGGCGATGCAGTTTCACAGCCGACTGCTCATCGTCGTCAATGGTCGCCCGTGTACAGGCAAGACCACCCTTGCTTCCATGCTTTCCAGGGATCTGGGAATCCCGCTGTTCTCCAAGGACGCTATCAAAGAGACACTTGGCGATATCCTTGGGGCCAGAGATCGCTCTTCCTCCCGCAGGTTCGGGGCTGCTGCCATTACTCTGATGTATCAGCAGGCAGAGATAGTGCTAACGTCGGGCCTTCCGGCAATGATAGAGTCGCCACTGATCCCGGAGTTGGCGGAGAGGGAGATCGAAGAACTTCGGAACCGGACGGGCTGCCGTATACTCCAGATCTTCCTGAGGGCGGAACCTTCCGTGATTCTTGAACGATTCCGCTCCCGACCGCGGGAAGGCGTGTTCTTCCATGAGGAAGAGTTGGAGGAGTTGGAAGCGGCCGTTTCCGCAGAGCTAAAGCCAGTGCCGGTCACTGGTGAGACGCTCATCGTCGACACCACGGACTTTTGCGCAGTCGACTATTGGCAGGTTGTCGAGCAGGTCAGACGTACTTATCGTGGGTAGACAGGCGACTGAGGCTTCAGAGTACTTTGATTAGAGAGCCTCGATTGTCGATACGGTAGATGAACGGTCTGGCTTCGGTCGTTGCTACCTCAACAATCTTTTCATAGGCGTTCAGGAAGTATCGAACCTTCTGCCACTTCAAGGCATTCCTGCCTGGCAGATAGAAACATCCCATCTGGTAGTCTCTAATCGCATTCAACTCAGATGGGCGCCTGTGGTGCTGGCTATCGTGACCGATAAGAGTCCATCCCCTGGTTCCAACGATGGGCATCCATACATCATCGCTTTCGTGGTGTGGAAAGTGGTCCTGATGGATCTCCACATCAGATGGCAGATCCATCAGTTTGAGTATCCGTGGCAGGACTATTCCAACATCCCTGTCAAAAAACAGGACTAGTTTGGGACTTGTCAACTTCAGGCGGCCAGCTGGATTCCTTCAAAGAGAAGACCATCTCTGACCGCTTGGTTGCTGAGTCCAAGGTCCTCTTCCATATCCTTGATACTCTCTCCTGCACGCCAGCGTCCCTCCAGCACCCACGTAGGAACGCCCTCCACAGTAGGGGTTCCGAAACGGATACGAGGGTTGATGGTCACCAGGTTATTCCTTCCCCAAACGTGCCACACCATAACGAGACCAGTGTCGTCGTAGTCGAATTGACTGAACCGCTCGGCGACCATCTCAGGCCAGGCGATCTGTCCGTGTGCATCAGCCACAACGAGATTGTCAATTGAGGTATGGCTGTCAATCTCGCTCAACCTCAGCATCATGTGAAATCCTTCAGTCTGCCATCTGTACTGGACGAAGGGATGCTGAGAGTCCAATTCATTGGAGGCGTAGTCTCTCGCTTTCCTGATCCTCTGAAGTGACACGCCCGACTTGCGGAATGCGGCGATGACTGCGACTTCAATTAGGTCCAGGTACGACAGTCGCTGACCCTTCTCATAACCGGGCATCCCTCGCCGCCAGTGACTGACGGTCTGCGGAGAGATGTGAGAATATCGCGCTGCTTCCCCAATTCCGTAGTTGGGCAGCACAAGGCGCTGTCGCCAAGGCTCTGTTTTGCTCACAGCCAGCATGAATGCGGTATCCCTCGAACGAGTCTGCGTACGATGACTAATACCATTGTAGTGAACTATTTTCCTCTTAACTAGAGTGCCAATTAATTTGACACTTTCTAAGACTCTAGGTAAAATTCCCGTTTGTCGCCACTTGTGGACGGCTCGCCTTTTGTCTGTTTTCAGAGTTGTCATTTATATAGGGGTTCATTAATGCCCACAGTCAATCAGTTGGTGCGAAAACCGCGCCGCTCCAAGAACAAGAAGGAGAAGGCTCCGGCCCTCCGATATTCGTTCAATTCGCTGAAGAACCGCACCCGCAGGGGCTCCGGCTCGCCGCAGAAGCGCGGCGTCTGCGTCCAGGTGCGTACACAGACCCCCAAGAAGCCCAATTCGGCGCTTCGCAAGGTCGCCAGGGTCAGGCTGACCAACCAGATGGAGGTCACCGCCTACATCCCCGGCGAAGGACACAACCTCCAGGAGCACTCGGTGGTCCTGATCAGGGGCGGACGAGTCAAGGACCTCCCCGGAGTCCGCTACCACGTCGTTCGTGGCGCACTGGACACCGAGGGCGTGATCGACCGCAAGCGCGGACGCAGCAAGTACGGCGCGAAGAGGGACCCGGGAGTCCTTTAACCGACAGGCGCTGGACTGGCAACAATCCCCTAAGAACATTGAGGACATTATTGGATGGCGCGAAGACGTAGAGCTGAGAGGCGTCGGGTCATACCCGACCCGAAGTACCACAACGTGGAGCTCGCCCAGTTCATCAACAAGGTGATGCTCAACGGCAAGAAGACGACTGCCCAGAAGATCGTGTACGACGCGCTCGACAAGGCGTCCGAAGAGGTGCGCCGGCCTCAGCAGGAGGTCTTCGAGCAGGCCATTCGCAACACGATGCCGATGGTCGAGGTCCGATCTCGCAGGGTCGGCGGCGCCACATACCAGGTTCCGACCGAGGTGCGCCCCGAGCGCAGGCTCGCGCTGTCGATGCGCTGGATTATCCAGGCGGCAAGGTCGAGGCGCGGCAGACCCATGGCAGAGCGACTGTCAATCGAGTTGTCCGAGGCAGCTCGCGGACAGGGCTCGGCCGTCAGGCGAAGGGAAGAGCTGTACAGAATGGCCGAGGCCAACCGCGCTTTCGCGCACTATCGCTGGTAGCGCCGGAGGTCTTATCGGTCTTCCATACGAACAGAACGATTTGGCAAAATGTAACGTCACTCCAATCGGGGTGAACTGACCTAGCGACCAAATGCCTCAGTAGGGGCGGGTCTGCGGATCCGCCCCTACGATGGTTGTTGAGAGGGGACTTCCCCCCGGGCCGCCAGGTGAATCAGCAAGGCAGAGATGGACAACAAAGTTCTGGAAAACACCCGAAACATCGGGTTCATCGCACACATAGACGCCGGTAAGACGACTGTCACCGAGCGTGTGCTCTACTTCGCCGGCCGTATCTACAAGATCGGCGGCGTCGACGAGGGCACGACCGCGATGGACTGGATGGCGCAGGAGCGGGAGCGAGGTATCACAATAACCTCGGCCGCCACGACCGCCACCTGGAAACAGTACACAATCAATATTATAGATACCCCAGGTCACGTGGACTTTACCGCTGAAGTTGAACGAAGCCTCCGCATACTTGACGGAGGCGTCGTCGTTTTTGACGCGGTCGCTGGCGTGCAGCCGCAGTCAGAGACTGTATGGCGGCAGGCAGACCGTTACAACGTCCCCCGCATCTGCTTCATCAATAAGATGGACAGGGTGGGGGCGAACTTTTTCAGGGCGACCGACTCGATCGCCCGCAGGCTCAACGCCAACCCGGTCGCCATCCAGATACCGATCGGCGAGGAAGACGAATTCCGAGGCGTGATCGACCTGGTTGAAGAGAGGGCTATCTTCTACGAAGAGGAGGGCCCGACCATCCCGCGTGAGGGCCCGGTTCCCGAGGAGATGATCGAGGAGTTCAGGAACTACCGCAACGTGCTGGTGGAGAAGGTCGCTGAGACCGATGAAGACCTCATCATCAAGTACCTCGAAGACGAGGAGATAAGCACGGAGGAGATCAAGCGTGCGCTCAGACAGGCGACGCTTGACTACAAGCTGGTGCCCGTTATGTGTGGCACCGCGCTCCGACACCGCGGTATTCAACCCCTCCTCGACGCAATCGGCGACTACCTCCCATCCCCCCTCGACGTTCCCCCCACTGAAGGCAAAGACTACTCCACAGGCGAGCCGGTCGAACGCCATCCCCAGGACCCTGAAGCACCTTTCGCTGCGCTGGCGTTCAAGACAGTGTCCGACCCCTATATCGGCCGCCTCGTGTACTTCAGGGCATACTCCGGAAGCGCTGCCAGCGGGTCTATGGTGTTCAACTCGACAAAGGGCCGCAGGGAGCGCCTCGGACGCCTGGTGCAGATGCACGCGAACAGGCGCGAGGAGATCGAAGAGGTCACCGCAGGCCAGATTGTGGCTGCGGTCGGGCTGAAGACCACGACCACGGGCGACACGATCTGCGGAAGCCGCGACGACGCAACGGTGCTGGAGACGATCACGTTCCCGGACCCCGTCGTGTCGGTGGCCATCGAGCCGCGCTCGCGCGCCGACCAGGACAAGCTATCTGACTCGCTCGTCTTCATGTCGGACGAAGACCCCACCTTCAGGGTGGCGTACGACGATGAGACCGGACAGACGATCATCTCGGGAATGGGCGAGCTCCACCTCGACATCATCGTCGACCGCATCAGGCGCGAGTACAACGTCGAAGCGAACGTCGGGCGCCCACGGGTCGCCTACCGTGAGACGGTGACGGGCAATGCCCGCGCGGAGGGCCGGTTCGTCCGGCAGACCGGCGGTCACGGCCAGTTCGGCCACGTATGGATGGATATCGAGCCGCTGGAACGCGGCGGCGGCATCCAGTTCGAAAGCAAGATAACCGGCGGCCGCATACCGAACGAGTTCATACCCGCGGTGGAAGAGGGCGCTCGCGAGGCGCTCGCCTCAGGGCCTCTATCCGGGTTCCCGGTCGTGGACGCGAAGCTGACGCTGATCGACGGGAGCTACCACGAGGTGGACTCGTCGAAGATCAGCTTCCAGATCGCCGGCTCCATGGCGGCCAAGTCGCTGCTCACCAGGGGCAGGCCCACACTGCTGGAGCCTGTCATGAATCTCGAAGTGGTCACTCCGGGCGAGTTCCTGGGTGACGTGCTTGGAGACCTGGGACGGCGAAGGGCGCAAATCAGAAACATAGAGGGCGTCGGTGACGTCCAGTCGGTGCGGGCCGAGATTCCTCTCGCAGAGAGCTTCGGCTACGCAAACGCGATCAGGTCCCTGACTCAGGGCCGCGCGAGCTACGCGATGGAGTTCGACAACTACGTCGAGGTCCCCAAAGAGCTGGTCGAGATCGCATAATCCGCTGCGGCGGCACGTGGAGGTATGGGGCCCAGGATACAGCCAACGTCCCCGGCCTCAAAGGGATAAGAGATGGTAATCGACAGCAGGCAGAAGATTAGAATCATCCTGAAGGCGTTCGACCACAGGATCCTCGACCAGTCCGCCGGACAGATTGTCGAGACGGCGGAGAGAACGGGCGCGCGGGTCTCCGGACCTGTGCCGCTGCCGACCTCCATCAAGCGGTTCTGCGTAATCAGGTCGCCGCACATCGACAAGGACTCGCGGGAGCACTTCGAGATACGCACGCACAACCGGCTGATCGACATCCTTGAGCCGACCTCGAAGACGATCGACCAGCTTACGCGGTTGAACGTTCCGGCCGGCGTGGATATTCAGATCAAGCTCTAAAGAAAAAGATGGCAGGGGCAGGTTTGAAACCTGCCCCTGCTGCCCGTAGCAACAGGAGAAAATCGCCAACTCTGGATTCCGGCCTTCGCCGGAGTGATGATTGGAACAAACAAAATGTCCATTCATGGAATGATCGGCAAGAAAATAGGGACGACCCAGATGTTCCGCGACGACGGAAGGTCGGATGCGGTTACCGTCATTCAGGTCGGTCCATGCACAGTCACCCAGGTTAAGACCGAGGAGACGGACGGCTACATCGGCGTCCAGCTCGGCTACGACGAGGTGCGGAGGGTCACCAGGCCCAAGGCCGGACACCTCAGGGACATAGACAAGAACTTCCGCATACTGCGCGAGTTCGGCATCGACGACGTCTCGGAGGTCGAGCTCGGCCAGGAGATCGACGTCAGCATGTTCGAGGCCGGTGAGCTGATAGATGCCACGGCGCGGGCAAAGGGCCGCGGCTTCCAGGGCGGCGTGAAGCGGTACAACTTCCGCGGAGGCCCGAAGACGCACGGCCAGTCCGACAGACACCGCGCTCCAGGCTCAATCGGGGCCGGCAGCACGCCGGGCAAGGTGCTCAAGGGCCTGAGAATGGCCGGACACATGGGAAATAACCGCGTCACCGTACGCAAGCTGGAGGTCGTGGAGTCCGACACGGACCGCAACCTGCTGTTCGTCAAGGGCGCCGTTCCCGGTGCGAGGAACTCGCTGGTACTGGTCAAGAGGTCCGGCACGCGCAAGCGCAAGCTGAAGAGATAGAAGAAAACCCCTCATCCAGTCCTTCTCCCAATACGGGAAAGGGGACAAGAGGAAAGACTGAAGTGGAACTAGAAGTCAAAAACCTAGCGGGCGAAGTGACCGGCACGATCACTGTCCGGGACGACGTATTCGGTGCGAAGGTCAACCCCGCGCTGATCCACCAGGTGATGGTCGGTCAGCTCGCGAACCGCAGGCAGGGCACGGTCAAGACCAAGACCCGCGCCGAGGTCGCCGGGGGCGGCGCCAAGCCGAGACCACAGAAGCACACCGGCAGGGCCAGGGCAGGCTCGATCCGATCTCCAATCTGGAGAGGCGGAGGCGTGACCTTCGGCCCGCGTCCCAGGAGCTACAGGCACAATACTCCCAAGCAGATGCGCAGGGGCGCGCTGCTGAGCACGCTGTCCGGCAAGGCCCAGGACGGCAGCCTGATAGTGATCGAGGACTTCAACCTCTCCGAGGACAAGACCAAGGTCGCCGCACAGGCGCTCAGCAATCTCGGTGTCGTCCCCTCGGTGCTGCTCGTCGCTGACGGCGCAAGCCAGGACGCCCTGCGCGCCTCACGAAACGTACCGCGACTGAAAATGAAGCCGGGCCGCACGCTCAGCGCGATCGACATGTTGAGCAATCGCACGGTCGTCATGACCGTCGAGGCAGTCCGCAACGCCGAGGCAACCTTCGGCGGCAGATTCCAGCGCAAGCCTTCAGCAAACGGCAACTCCGACGATAACGGGGTCGAAGCTGACGCTGAACTGGCAGGGGTGGAGGAGTAGACCATGGACCTGCACCCGTTCGAGATAATTCGGCGCCCGGTCGTCACTGAGAAGAGCACTCTTCTCCAGGACGATGACCGCTACACATTTGAGGTCGCGAAGTCGGCCACCAAGCACCAGATCAAAGAGGCGGTGGAAGAGGCGTTCAACGTAAGCGTGATCAAGGTCAACACGATGACAGTCAAGGGCCGGCGCAGGCGCATGGGCCCCAGGTTCACGACCTCCAAGACCTGGAAGAAGGCAGTCGTCCAACTGGCTCCCGGCAACACGATAACCATATTCGAGGGCGTGTAAATTCAAAACCCCCTCTCCCTGAGGGAGAGGGCTGGGGTGAGGGTGAAAAGAGCATCTCCCAAACCCCTCTGGGTTCCGGCCTTCGCCGGAACGACTGAGATAAAGAATAGTCTTCAGTAAGAAAACGGAATCGGACAAGGAAAGAAGAGATGCCTCTGAGAGTCCAGAAGCCAATGACCCCCGGCCAGCGCGGCCAGGTGCGTCAGACCACAGAAGACATCACAACGTCGCGACCCAAGAAGTCGCTGCTCAAGCCGCTGAAGAAGCGGGGGGGCAGAAACCACCAGGGCCGCATCACGGTCAGGCATCGTGGCGGTGGACATAAGCGCCGCTACAGGGTGATCGACTTCAAGCGCAACAAGACCGGCGTGCCCGGTGAGGTTGACTCCATCGAGTACGACCCGAACCGCTCCTCCCGAATCGCGCTCATCAAGTACGCGGACGGCGACTGGCGGTACATCCTGGCCCCTAACGGACTACAGGTCGGCGACCCGGTCGAGGCCGGCGAGCAGGCCGAGATCAGGATCGGCAACGCGCTGCCCCTGAGAGCGATCCCATCCGGTACACAGGTCCACAACGTGGAGCTGCACGTCGGCAAGGGTGGCCAGATTGTCAGGGGAGCCGGCACCAGCGCCCAGGTACTCGCCAAGGAGGGAAGGTACACCCTACTGAGGCTGCCTTCCGGCGAGATGCGCAACGTGCTGAGTGACTGCATGGCTACGGTCGGGCAGCTCAGCGCACTTGACCACAAGAACACCAAGCTCGGTAAGGCCGGACGCAAACGGCACCTTGGCCGTCGTCCGGAGGTGCGCGGTGTGGTGATGTCTCCGAGAGACCATCCCCACGGAGGCGGCGAGGGACGCTCGCCGATCGGCATGCCCGGGCCCAAGACGCCTTGGGGCAAGCCCGCGCTGGGTTACAGGACCCGCAGGAACAAGCGGACGAACAAGTTCATCGTCCGCCGCAGATACCAGAGGTAACAGAAACGGCCTCCTCTCCCTTGATGGGAGAGGATTGAGGTGAGGGTGAAGGCGCTCCGTACGATTCCCCCTCATATCCGGATCAAGTCTTCTCCCTCCAGGGGAGAAGGGACTTTAGGGAAAGAAAAATGTCGCGGTCAGTAAAGAAGGGCCCATACGTACACGAGAAGCTGGCGAAGAAGGTCGACCAGGCCAGGAACAGCCAGTCGAGACAGGTGATTCGCACCTGGTCGAGGGCTTCTACCATCATGCCCGACATGCTCGGCCTGACTATTGCGGTACACGACGGCAGACGACACGTGCCGGTGTTCATCACCGAGAACATGGTCGGCCACAAGCTGGGCGAATTCGCCCCGACCCGGACCTTCAGGGGACACTCCTCGAAGTCCGAGCGCGCCTCTGCGATCAGATAGGTAAACACCATGCCCATTAGCGCAACAGCCAAGAACACAGGCGTTTCGGTAAAGAAGATCATGCCCATCCTGGACCTCGTTCGCGGAAAGAACGTGCAGGACGCCATGGACACCCTGGAGTTCCTTCCATCGCCGGCCGCGGCACTCGTGGCGCGGGTGGTGAAGTCCGCCGCGTCGAACGCCGAAGAAGAGATATTCGCGCGGCCAGCCGATCTGACGATAACTGAGACTTACGCGAACGAAGGCCCAAGGCTCAAGAGATTCCGAGCAAGGGCCAGGGGCCGCGCAAACAGAATCATTAAGCGCAGTAGCCACATTACAGTGGTAGTGGACGAAAGCGAGGAGCTCTAGCTTGGGCCAGAAAACTCACCCGATAGGATTCCGACTGGGAATCGTCAAGGACTGGCAGGCACGGTGGTTCGCCGGGAAACAGGAGGCGTACCGCAATCTTGTGCTGGAAGACCTCCAGATACGGGGTCGGATAGCCAACAGCTACCCGGACGCCGGTATCTCTCGGGTTGAGATAGAACGCAGCAACAACGACGTCACCATCACGATCCACACGGCCAGGCCGGGAATCGTGATCGGTCGCGGCGGACAGCGCGTCGAGGAGCTCCGCAAGGACCTCGAGAGCATCATCAGGCGACGCGCCAGGCTCAACGTGCAGGAGATCCGCCAGCCTGAGCTGGACGCCTTCCTGGTCGCCAGGAACGTCGCAGACCAGCTCGAGCGCAGGATCGCCTTCCGGCGCGCCATCAGGCAGACGCTCGGCCGCACCATGCAGGCCGGAGCCGAGGGAATCAAGATCATCTGCTCAGGCAGACTCGGCGGCGCCGACATCGCAAGGTCGGAGAAGGCCATGGAGGGGCGGGTGCCGCTCCATACGCTGAGAGCCGATATAGACTACGGCCTAGCTGAGGCGGCGACGGACTTCGGACGCATCGGCGTGAAGGTGTGGATCTACAAGGGAGACATCCTCCCTGAGTCCGCTCCTGAGCCTGAGATCGAGGAGGAGATCTCCCCGATCGAGGTCACGCTGTCCCCGAACCCTGACCCCGTCCCGGAGCCGGTCGCACCTGCGGCACAGGCCGCACCGGTCGCCACACCAGCGCCGGCCGCACCTGCCGCCCCCGTGACACCGGCCCCACAACCTCAGGCCCAACCGGCAGCGCCACCTGCGGCTCCAGCACAGCAGGCACCGCCGCCTGCGGCGCCAGCACAACCGACACCACCTCCCGTGGCTCCAGCTCAACCGGCAGCGCCACCCGCGCCGCCGGCACAGCAGACGCCTCCACCAGTAGCACCGCCACCAGCACAGGAGGGCGAGGACAATGCTCCAACCCAATAGAGTCAAGTTCCGCAATATGCACCGGGGACGGCGTAAGGGTATGTCGGTAGCCGGTAGCCAGATCAACTTCGGAGAGTACGGCCTCAAGGCGACCGAGTCGGCCTGGGTGACCTCCCGTCAGATCGAGGCCGCCCGACGTGCAATGACTCGCTACGCCCGCCGTGGCGGGAAGCTGTGGATACGCATCTTCCCGGACAAGAGCGTCACCGCCCGCGCCGCTGAGACCCGCATGGGCAGCGGTAAGGGAGCCGTCGATCACTGGGTAGCAGTGGTCAAGCCAGGCAGGGTGATGTTCGAGATCGCGGGCGTGCCCGAAGAGACCGCCAAAGAGGCCCTGAGGCTTGCAGCATCGAAGCTGCCGATGGCCACAAGGGTCGTCACAAGACACGCGGTGTAACCGAGGAGCGAGAATAAATCTTGCCCCCTCTCCCAGGGGGTGAGGGTGAAGAGTACGATCACACTCATTTTGCCACCACTGGGTTCCGGCCTGCGCCGGAACGACGATGAAGGTAGAAAATGCCGATAGACGACATAAGGGCAATGTCCGCCGAGGACCTGGCGACGGAGCTGTACGAGACGCGAAGGGAGCTCATGAATCTCCGATTCAGGGCAGCCACCATGCAGCTCGCCAACGTCAACGAGATTAGCAAAACGAAGAAGCGCGTCGCGCAGATCCTCACGGTGATGCGAGAACGAGAACTGAGCATAACCGCATAGGTCGAAACACAACCATGTGCCTCCTCTCCCTTGATGGGAGAGGATTGAGGTGAGGGTGTAAGAGCTCCCCCTCATCCCAGCCTTCTCCCACCAGGGGAGAAGGAGCCAGCAAACAGCAGGTCTGAGAGAACAAAGAATGAGTTTCGAGAGAAAAAAGGTCCGGGTGGGCAAAGTCGTGAGCGACAAGATGGACAAGACCGTCGTCGTCGTCTACGAGTGGAGCCGGCCACACCCCATCTACAAGAAGGCGGTCAGGCGCCAGACCAAGTTCTACGCGCACGACCCCGAGAACCAGTGCAGCCTTGGCGACACGGTACGAATCGTGGAGTCGCGACCCTACTCCAAGACGAAACGCTGGAAGGTCGCGGAGATCCTGTCGAGCATAGAGATCGCCGAAGTGCAGCCGGAAGAGATCGAAGTGGACGAGGACATCCTGTCGGCGGCCGCAACGTCCGCCGCACAGGCCGAGAGCAGTACAGAGGCCGAATCGGTTGCCGAGTAAGGGCAGGTTTGAAACCCGCCCCTACAGGGCAGCCGGTGGACAGGCTATCGAAGCGAGACAACAGACATGATCCAGATTTACACAAGGCTCAAGGTCGCCGACAACTCAGGCGCGAAGGTCATTAGCTGCATCGGTGTCCCCGGCGGCAGCGGAAGACAGTACGCGCACGTCGGAGACGTCATTGTCGCGTCGGTCAAGGAGTCGGCCCCTGCCGCAGCCGTGCGCAAGGGTGAAGTCGTCAGGGCCGTTGTGGTGCGCACCAAGCACCCCTCCCGGCGCGTGGACGGCTCTCGAATCAAGTTCGACGACAACGCTGCGGTGATAATCAACGACGACCAGATGCCAAGAGGCACACGCATCTTCGGCCCGGTCGCCCGCGAGCTCAGAGACAGGAACTTCATGCGGATAGTCTCCCTGGCTCCGGAGGTGCTCTAGTGCGACTCCAGGCCAATGACAACGTCCTTGTTACCAAGGGCCGGGACAGGGGCAAGCGTGCGCGCATCACGAGGGTGCTGCCGGAAAAGGGCAGGGCCGTCGTCGAAGGTGTCAACGTGGTGCAGCGCCACCAGGCGCCGACAGGCACGTTCCGCTCAGGCGGCATCATCGAGAAGGAGCTGTCAGTCTCCATATCGAATCTCAAGTTCTTCCATGAGGAGTGCGACTCTCCCTCACGGATCGGCCAGCGCACTCTGCCGGACGGCACCAAGGTTAGAGTCTGCAAGAAGTGTGGTGAAGTGATCGAATGACGCAGGAACAGGCAGAACAGAACGGCGCACAGAGCCCACGCACGCTCCCCAGGCTGCTTACGATGCTCCGCAACGACGTGGGGCCGCAGATGATCCAGGAGTTCAGCTACACCAGCCCGATGCAGGTGCCGAAACTCGACAAGATCGTGCTGAATATCGGCATGGGAGAGGCGCTTACGAACGCCCGAGCAATGGAAGCGGCCACCGCGGACCTGACCGCCATAAGCGGCCAGAAGCCGCTCGTGACCAGGGCCAAGAGGTCGATAGCACAGTTCAAGATTCGCGACGGCATGCCAATCGGCCTGACCGTCACCCTCAGGGGTGCGCGGATGTGGGAGTTCTACGACCGGCTGGTCAACTCGGCGCTGCCCAGGATTCGAGACTTCCAGGGCGTGTCCAGGAACTCGTTCGACGGCAGAGGGAACTACTCGCTGGGCCTTCGTGACCAGGTGATATTCCCGGAGATCGACTACAACGCGATCGACAGACTCAGAGGGCTGCAGATCGTCATAGTCACCACCGCGCCCAACGACCAGGAAGGGCTGAGGCTGATGGAGCTTCTCGGAATGCCGTTCGCAAGGACGCGCGACCCGATGCTCGTGTAGCCGAGACGCCAGCCTCGTCACTCCGGCGAAGGCAGGAAATAAGTAACTGAATTAGATTGGACAACGGCGGGAACCCCAGTCAGGGTTAATCAGGAATCGACAGGTCTGACAGTATGGCGAAAAAGTCAAAGATCGCGAGCTGGAAGAAGCCACAGAAGTTCAGGGTCCGTGAGCACAACAGGTGCAACAACTGCGGAAGGCCGAAAGCCTACATAAGGCACTTCGGACTCTGCCGCATCTGTTTCAGGAACATGGCGCTCACAGGGCTTCTGCCCGGCGTGCGTAAGGCCAGCTGGTAAGGGAATAAAGAAATGGCAGTGACAGATCCGATCGCGGATATGCTCACGCGCGTTCGCAACGCGGTGAATGCGCGGCACGAGTCGGTTAACGTACCGGCCTCGAAGCTGAAGGTCGAGCTGGCCAGGATCCTGGCCGAAGAGGGCTTCATCGAGGGCTACGACCTCGTCAAGTCGAACACTCCGCAGGCCAACATCAGGGTCAAGCTCCACTACAGGAGCCGAAGTGAACCCGCAATCACCGGCCTGAAGCGTGTGAGCAAGCCGGGACTCCGTGTCTACGTAGGCAAGGGGGAGATCCCCAGGTACTACGGCGGACTCGGCGTGGCCGTTATGTCCACGTCCCAGGGCGTCATGACCGGACGCCAGGCGTGGCGCACCGGCATCGGCGGCGAGCTTCTCTGCTACGTCTGGTAGACCGTAATAAGACAGAAGTGAGGAGTGAGTCTCTCAGACACGCCCCTCCTCTGGGTTCCGGCCTACGCCGGAACGACGGTGAGTGAAGGTAGAAAAAGATGTCCAGAATAGGTAAACAGGCGATACCGGTGCCCCAGGGCGTGGACGTCCAGGTCGAAGGACAGGCTGTGACGGTCAAGGGACCGCGCGGCGAGCTGAGCCAGAGCTTCCACGCTGAGATGTCAATCGTCAGAGATAACGGAACTGTGGTCGTCGACCGGCCCAGCGACTCGGGAGAGCACAAGGCGCTCCACGGCCTCACCCGCAGCCTGATCAACAACATGGTGGTCGGTGTGAGCGAGGGCTACCAGAAGACGCTCGACCTCGTCGGCGTCGGCTACCGCGTCGCCCAGAACGGAGATGGGATCACACTCAGCGTAATGCTGAGCCACCAGGTGGACATCAACCCGCCGGACGGCATCACTATCGAGGTCGAGGGAAACAACCGCATTTACGTGCGGGGAATTGACAAGCAGGCAGTGGGCCAGCTGGCAGCCGAAATCAGAAAAGTGAGGCCGCCCAACGTGTACACCGGAAAAGGCATCCGGTACCGGGGCGAAGTAGTACATCTCAAGGCTGGCAAGAGCGCCAGGAGGGCATAAAGTTGCCACAGACAAAGATGCGCAAGGCGCGCCGACAGATGCGCCACAAGCGTGTACGAAGGAAGATCACGGGCACTACGGACCGCCCGCGAATGGCGGTTTTCCGCAGTCTCAATCATATATACGTCCAGGTGATAGACGACTCGCGCGGCCACACTGTGGCGGCGGCGTCCAGCCTGGAGCCGACAGTGCGCGAGAAGGTCAACAACGGCACGGGAAAGTCTGAGGTCTCGGCGCTCGTCGGGACGCTCATAGCTGAACGCGCCACTGAACAGGGCGTCAAAGGCGTCGTCTTCGACCGCGGCGGATTCAAGTATCACGGCAGAACGAAGGCGCTTGCAGACGCCGCCCGCGAAGGGGGTCTGGTTTTCTAGTGACTACTAACTACCGATCTCAACAACAGCAAGGCCGGTCCCAATTTCAGAACCGGTCACAACAGCAAGGCCGATCACAGCAGCAAGGCCGATCACAGTTTCAGGACCGATCTCGACAGCAGTACGACGACTCGGACGAGCAGCACCTCGTTGAGAGGGTTGTACGGATCTCCCGTGTCGCCAAGGTCGTCAAGGGTGGACGCCACCTGAGCTTCAACGCCGTGGTCGTCGTCGGAGACGAACAGGGCAGCGTGGGCGTCGGCATGGGCAAGGCTGACGCAGTGCCCGACGCCGTCCGCAAGGGCGCTGTCAAGGCCCGGGCTAACATGATCGAGGTCCCGCTGAAGGGCTCGACGATCCCGCACGAGATAGTCTCGAAGTTCGGCGGCTCGGTGGTCATGCTCAAGCCTGCCGCACCGGGGACCGGCGTAATCGCCGGTGGCGCGGTCAGGGCAGTGGTCGAGCTCGCCGGCGTGCGCGACATTCTCACGAAGTCGCGCCGCAGCAACAACCCTGTGAACGTCGTCAAGGCGACGTTCGAAGGTCTCAAGAAGCTGAGACTGCCCGAGGTCGAGATAGCCAAGCGCAGGCAGTTCGCCGAGGAAGTCAGGGAGCGGCAGCGTGTCGCCGCAGCCCGCGAGGCCGAGGCCGCAGCAGCCGCAACAGCCGCGGCAGCCACTGCAGCAGCAGCAACCACAGAAAGCTAGTTAAGACCCCTCTCTCTCACGGAGAGGCTGGGGTGAGGGTGAAAACCCCGCCAACCTTGGATTCCGGCCTTCGCCGGAATAACGAAAGATAGGCCCAGTAGAGAACAGCACCAATGGCCAAGATAGCAATTACATGGAAGAAGAGCGCCATAGGCTACGAGCGCTCCCAGAAGAGGGCGATCGAGGGCCTCGGCCTGAGGCGCCTGAACCAGACAGTGGTCCACGAGGACTCGCCGTCGATCATGGGCGTCGTCCACAAGGTGAGACACCTCGTGACGGTGGCCCCGGTCGAAGACGGGGACTCGGAGTAACCGGAGAAGGCTCCATACTGAAGAGAGCGACTGTTTCAATATGCAGCAACACATGATGCGCTCCCCCAAGGGGGCAAAGAAGAATCGTAAGCGCGTTGGACGCGGTGACGGGAGCGGGAGCGGCACCTACTCGGGTCGCGGCCTCAAGGGACAGAAGTCCCGGAGCGGCAGCAGCTCGATGGTCAAGTTCCAGGGAGGGCAGCTATCGCTGCTCAAGCGGCTGCCCAGCATCCGCGGTTTCACCAACGTGTTCAAGCAGGAGTACAGCGTGGTCAACGTCGACCAGCTAGCCCTCTTCCCTGACGGGAGCGAGGTGACTCCTGAGGCGCTGGCCCACGTCGGATTCGTCAAGAACCTCAACAGCCCCGTCAAGGTGCTGGGCAGGGGCGACATCGACGTTGCAATCAGCGTTTCGGCACACAAGTTCTCCGCCTCGGCAAGGTCGAAGATCGAAGCCGCCGGCGGATCAGTCACAGTGACCGAGTAGCCAATATGCGTCAGGCACAGGCAGGTAGGGCGCAGCAGCAGACGTCGCGACCCCAGCTAATACAGTCGATGCTCGACGCGATGCGGGTCCCGGACCTGCGGACGAAGATCCTGTTCACGTTGGCCATGCTCGTCGTGTTCAGGTTCGTCGCACAGGTGCCGGTTCCAGGCGTCGACACCCAGGCGCTGGCCCAGGCGTTCCAGCAGCAGGCGCTGCTCGGATTCCTGGACCTGTTCAGCGGAGGCGCGCTATCGAATTTGAGCGTTGCCGCGCTCGGCGTGTATCCGTACATCACGGCGTCGATCGTGATGCAGATCCTGGTGCCCGCGATTCCGAGCCTGAAAGCGATCTCGCAGGAAGGCGACCTCGGACGCCAGAAGATCAACCAGATCACGCACTACGCGACCGTACCGATCGCGTTCCTGCAGTCATGGGGACAGCTCACGCTGCTCAGGCAGTCCGGCGTTCTCCCCGGTGTGGACTTCGGGTTCAACATCGGCACGATGGCGATGCTGTTCTCGATGGTCGCCGGAACGATGTTCCTGGTATGGCTGGGCGAGCTGATCTCGGAGCGCGGACTCGGCAACGGAATATCACTGATAATCTTCGCCGGTATCGTTGCCAACTTCCCGACCGTTATCGGCCAGGGCTTCCTCGAAAGCGACCGCATGGCAGGACTGCTCCTGCTGGCCGTCTTCGGGTTTGGGATCATATTCGTGATCGTGCTGTTCAACGAGGCCCAGAGGCGCGTGCCCGTGCAGTACGGCAGGAGCGTCTACCGTGGCGGTCAGATGCAGCGGCAGTCGGGATCGACCTTCCTGCCACTGCGAGTCAACAGCGCGGGAATGATCCCGCTGATCTTCGCGTTCAGCATCATCATCCTGCCCGCCACCATCTTCAGCTACTTCCAGAACCCGCTTTCGGACTCGTTCTTCGCAAGGTTAGCGAGGTTCTTTACAGATACGCTGGACCCGGCCAATCTTCCGTACTGGATCGCGGTCTTCATCCTCGTAGTTATATTTACGTTCTTCTATACGCTTGTCGTATTCCAACAGCAGAACCTGGCTGAGAACCTGCAGCGAAACGGCGGGTTCATCCCGGGCATCAGACCTGGGAGACCGACGCAGGAGTACCTGAACAGGGTGATCATCCGCATAACATGGGGCGGCGCGCTGTTCCTGGGGATCATTGCGATCATCCCGTTCTTCGTCACCCAGGCGACCGACGTGCGTGCGCTCACTCTGTCCAGCACCAGCCTGCTGATCATGGTCGGCGTGGCCCTGGACACCATGAGACAGCTCGAGGCGCAGCTGTTGATGCGCAACTACGAAGGGTTCATCAGATGAAGCCTTTGGTCAAAGGTCCCCTCTCCCTCAGGGAGAGGGCTAGAGCCTGCCCCGTGCTCGATACGGGGGTGAGGGTGAAAACCTCGAACGCCTACCCTTCTCAGTTCCCTCAGCAAGAGGGAACACCTGCGTATGCTCCATCAGCAGCACATAGGTAATCCAGAAGATATGAACATCATACTCATGGGACCGCCCGGATCGGGCAAGGGCACACAGGCAGCGAGCCTCGCTGACAGCCTGTCTATCCATGCCGTATCCTCGGGCGACCTGTTCAGAGACCACCAGCGGCGCGATACGGAGCTGGGACAGCTTGCCCGCTCCTACATGGAGCGCGGCGTGTACGTGCCCGACGACGTGACCATCGGCATGATTACCGAGTGGATCAACGACCCCGAGCACGCCGCAGGATTCGTGCTTGACGGCTTTCCAAGGACTCACGCGCAGGCGCAGGCGCTCGACTATGCGCTGTCGGACCGAGGCGGAATCGACCACGTCGTGTTCATCCGTGTCTCTGACGACGAGCTTGTGAGGCGGCTCAGCGGCAGAATTATCTGCACGCAGTGCCAGCGGCCATACAATCTGAACTCTTCGCCCCCCGCAACCGAGGGCAAGTGCGACGAGTGCGGCGGAGAGCTGTACCAGCGAGACGACGACAAGGCTGAGGTGGTGGCAAGACGTATAGAGGTGTACAACGAGGAGACTGAGCCGGTCGTCGACTACTACCGCCAGGCTGGCAACCTCTCGGAGGTCGATGGCGAACAGCCGGTCGATGCGGTCGCCTCGGCTCTCGCCGGAGCAGTCGGAACTCGCCTTGTTGGGTAGATGGGCTTTTTGTAAACTGACTACTACGTGTTTTAGGATTAGTTCACTGAAATAGCCCATCCGGGGTGAAACCTGCACATTGGCCACTCGTCAAGGGTGACGGATTCGCCGGGATAGGCAGCAGAGAGTCGGAATCGGAGAACTACAGGGCGTACCGCACATACTGGAGGACGCTTCACACATGGCCCGAAGGCCAAATGGAATAACGATAAAATCCGCCCGGGAGCTTCGTCTGATGGTCGAGGCAGGGAAGATAATCGCCCAGGCAAAGGCCAATATGATGAAGGCGGTCGAGCCGGGAATAGAGACCCGTGAACTCGACCAGATTGCCGAGCAGACAATAAGAGGTTTGGGAGCGGTACCCTCGTTCAAGGGCTACAACCCGGGAATGTCGATGCCATACGCGTTTCCAGCGACGATTTGCGCTTCGGTCAACGAGCAGATCGTTCACGGGATACCGGGCAAGCGACGAGTGAAAGAGGGCGACATTCTCAAGGTGGATGTCGGAGCCATCTACGGCGGCCTGCACGCCGACAGCGCCTTCAGCATAGGAGTCGGCGAGACGAGCGACGAGGCCCAGCGCCTTATGGACGCAACAAGAGAGTCTCTGGAGCAGGGAATCGCCAGGATTAGAGCCGGAGGAAGAATCGGAGACATTTCGAACGCGGTCCAGAGCTACGCCGAAGGCCTCGGCTACAAGGTAGTCAAGAAGTACGTGGGCCACGGCATCGGGTTCAATATGCACGAGGAGCCTCAGGTCCCGAACTACGGAAGGGCCGGGCGCGGACCAATGATCCGCCAGGGAATGGCCCTCGCCGTCGAACCCATGCTCAACATAGGGACATCCGATACGCTGGTGGAGTCCGACGGCTGGACGGTATCGACCGCTGACGGAAGCCTGTCGGCGCATTTCGAAGATACGATCGCAATCACTGAAGATGGCCCGGTTGTAACAACCCGAATGAGTCCCAGCGGGACCGGGAACGACTCGAAAGGAGTCTGATGGCAAGGAAACAGAAGGAGGCAATCGAGGTAGAGGGTACCGTAACAGAGTCCCTGCCCAACGCCAGCTTCAGGGTGGAGCTGGCCAATGAGCACAAGGTACTCGCATACGTGTCCGGCAAGCTGAAGCTGAATTTCATTCGCGTGCTGCCAGGTGACCGTGTGCTGGTCGAACTCTCTCCCTACGACCTGACACGAGGCCGAATCACCTACCGCTTCAGGTAGGAGAAGACCGGCCGGTATCACGTCCTCCGACGGTAGCTTTCCGCGGTGGCATGGCGTAGCCGTGCCGCCAGAGTGCGCGATCAACAATCCTCTCTCCCTTGAGGGAGGGGGCTAGGGTGAGGGTGACTTCCCCCCGGACAGAGTAAACACAGGATCGTCGAGAGATCTGAGGTTCAACATGAAGGTGTCCGCATCAGTAAAAGTCAGATGCGCCAAGTGCAAGGTCATACGCCGGCACGGTAGGGTGCACATCATCTGCGAAAATCCAAAGCACAAGCAGCGGCAGGGGTAGAGAAACGGTCTTTCGACTGTTGCAGATCGAAAGTGCCTGCCACTATCCACAACCCCGTAACAGCGGGATAACGGAAAGACCCTGGGGGTAAAAAGATGGCCATAATCTCAGGAGTGAACATCCCTGACAACAAGCGCGTCGAAGTCTCGCTGCGCAGCATCTACGGCATCGGGCCGTACCAGGCCAAGGACGTGTGCGAGAGGGCAGGTGTGCTGGACAACCCGAAGGTCAGGGACCTGACGGACACGCAGCTCAACCGCATTCGCGAGATCGTCGACCGCGAAAAGGTGGTCGAGGGAGATCTCAGGCGCGAAGTCAACATGAACGTACGCCGGCTGATGGACATCGGCTCGTACCGCGGCCTGCGACACCGCCGCGGCCTGCCCGTCAGGGGCCAGCGCACCAAGACCAACGCCAGGACCAAGCGGGGCAAGAGGGTCGCCGTCGCCGGACGGGGACGCACCACCAACAAGAAGTAAAGCATAGCTACAAAGATCCCTTCTCCCCTGGCGGGAGAAGGTTAGGATGAGGGGGAGTCGTTCAAGGACATTCACCCTCACCTCAATCCTCTCCCATCGAGGGAGAGGAAGATGTAAGGAACAATCCGCTAAGGCAGAGAGCAGGGCATGGCAAGAAGACCACGATCACGGCGCAGAGAGCGCAAGTCCGTTCCGGTGGGCAGAGCCTACATCCAGTCCACCTTCAACAACACGATAATCACGATCACGGACCCTATGGGCAACCCGATCACCTGGGGAAGCTCCGGGACGGTCGGCTTCAGAGGCTCCCGTAAGTCCACGGCGTTCGCCGCACAGCGCGCCGGTGAGGACGCCGCCCGCAAGGGAATGGAGCACGGTGTCAGGCAGGTCGAGGTGTTCGTGCGAGGACCCGGCTCGGGTCGCGAGGCAGCCATACGCGCGCTTCAGGGCGCCGGCATTCTCGTCACTTCCATCAGGGACGTAACGCCCATTCCGCACAACGGATGCAGACCGCCGAAACGGCGCAGGGTCTAACCCAACGGGACCGGGTGTGGAAGAGCAGTCGCCGCAGCGGCATTTCGGTCAGCGCGGCCTTGGAGAAATACTCAACGAGACTTTCGTAATTTACGGCAGTCACTTCAAGAAATTCATCGTGCTTGTCGCGATAATCCAGCTGCCGGTCGCTCTGATTGCGGCAATTCCCGTCGACAATCGGATAATCGGCATAATCTTGAACCTTATCAATTTCATCGCTCTGACATTCGTGTACGGAGCAGCGATATTCGCGGTAGGTCAGCACCACGTGGCCGGTCAGGTCAACGTGGGGGTGTGCTACACGAGGGTATTGTGGCGCGCCAAATCGGTCCTGATGCTCGGAGGAGCGCAGGCGGCTCTCGGAGTCACGTTCCTGACGCTCTCAGAAATCATGATCGATAACGAGCAGCTTCTGTTCATCCCGGTGGCACTGGTGCTGCTGGTGGTACTGCTGATGTTCGCCATCTACATGACCACAGCGGCCCCGGCGATAATCGTAGAGGGCTACCGCTCACTGTCGGCGCTGGGCCGAGGCTTCGCACTGGCCCGCAGGAGTGAACCAAGGATATTTCTGAACCTGCTGGTCTACTCGCTTCTCGCGCTGGGACTGCTGATAGTCATCATGCTGCCGTTCCTGATCGTGGCGTCGATTTCAGCAGCAGGCAGCGAGGAGTTTTCCACCCTGGGCCAGATAGCGGTCACGGTGGGAGCGACTGTCGGAATAACAGTCGTGCTGCCGGTCACCTATATACCGGCCACGCTGCTGTACTACGATCTCAGAGTGCGTAAAGAGGAATACAACGTGTCGCGACTATCCGAAGAGATGGGATACGTGGCAGCCTGAAGGAAGTAAAGACGAGAGGAAAGAGGACAGGACCTGTACTGAGCCTGACGAAGGGCCTGTACTGAGCCCAATGAAGTACCTGTCCTGAACCTGAAGAAGGGAAAATAAATGGCCAGATATAAGGATGCCAAGTGCCGCAAGTGCAGGCGCATAGGTGAGAAGCTGTTTCTCAAGGGCGAGCGCTGCTTCACGCCCAGGTGCGCTGTGGAGCGCAGGCGACGCCCTCCGGGAGACTCGGTTCCCAGGCGAAGGCGACCGTCGGACTGGGCGCTGCAGCTCAGGGAGAAGCAGAAGGCCCGCCTGACGTACGGAGTGCTCGAACGACAGTTCAGGAAGTACTTCGACATTGCGCGTGTACGGCCTGGAGTCACTGGTGACAACCTGCTCGCGGTACTCGAGACGCGACTGGACAACGTTATCTACAGACTGTCCATGGCCGACTCTCGGCAGCAGGGAAGACAGCTCGTCAACCACGGCCACTTCACCGTAAACGGCCGGCGGATGGACATTCCTTCTTACCTGGTACAGCCGGGCGACGTTATCGCCTGGAAGCGCGGGGGCAGAAACGGCTCGACTCCTCAGTTCATTCAGGACCTGACGGAAGGCATGCCCAAGCGCCCGGTACCCACATGGCTGCGACTGGACATAGCTAACCTGACAGGCGAGGTCGCATCCCTGCCTGACGCTACTGAGATCGAGACTGGGATCGACGCGAGACTGGTGGTCGAGTTCTACTCGAAGTAATGGCGGCTCTCAGACCGCCCGTAGAATTCAGCAAGGAGAGTGGTGCATGACAACCGATCCGACATTCATGTTGTACGACGTACCCGAAGAGGAAGAGATAGTCGTTCCCGATCCCTCCATCACGGTGGAGGTGGACGAACCCGAGTACGGCAAGTTCGTCATCGAGCCGCTGGACCCCGGATATGGTGTAACGCTTGGGAACCCGATGAGACGGGTGCTATACAACGGCCTCGAAGGGACGGCGATAACCTCCGTCAAGATCGAGGGCGTCCAGCACGAGTACCAGACCATCCCCAACGTCAGGGAGCAGGTCACGGAGATCCTTCTCAACGTCAAGGCGGTCAGGCTGCGCTCCGAAGTGGACAGGCCCGGCAAGCTGCGACTCGAGGTCGCCGGTGAGGGACAGGTTTGCGCCGCCGACATCATGGCGTCTGCAGACTTCGAGGTGGTAAACCCCGAGCACCATATCGCAACCCTCGACTCCGCCGATGCCAGGATATCTGTCGAGCTCAACGTCGAGCGCGACAAGGGATACCGCGAATCGTCAGAGGGCGAAGGGCAGGCGATTGGAGTCCTTCCGGTCGACGCGATCTTCACCCCGACGAGAAAGGTCAACTACACGGTCGAACGAACGCGTGTCGGCCAGCGTACCGACTACGAGCGGCTGATCCTGGAGGTCTGGACCGACGGCTCCGTAACGCCGGTCGAGGCGGTCAAGAGAGCATCGAACATCCTGGTCAACCAGTTCTTCATGTTCGCCAGCACCGACCAGAGCGGTGAAGAGGGCGTGAACGGACGCCAGGCCATCACTATGAGCATCCCGCCCGAGCACTTCGGCATCCCAGTGGAGCGGCTGTACCTCAGCTCGCGCACGCTGAACTGCCTCAAGCGCGCCGGCATCGACCGGGTCGGCGAGGTTCTCCAGATGTCCCGGGAAGAGCTGCTCAAGATCAGGAACTTCGGAGAGAAGTCCTACACTGAACTGTTTGACAAACTGCGAGAGAACGAACTCCTCCCACCGGAGCTCGACCCCAACCTGATGAACGCAGGGGAAGAGGCCGGGGAGGAATCCGCCGAGGAGCCGGTGGCACAGGAGCCGGCCTGATTCGAAATCCCCCCTCTCCCCCAAGGCTGATTGGGGTAGGTAAGAGTGTACGTACAAGCACAAATACCAGCCAACAGACCCCCTCTCCCTCAGGGAGAGGGTTGGGGTGAGGGTGAAAACTACGAATACCATCCCTGTGAGCTCCCCCAGGGAGAGGGCTGGACTGAGGGTGAATGACAAATGAGACATCGACTATCGGGTAAGAAGCTGAACCGCCCCACTCAGCACCGCCTGCTGATGCTGAGGGGCATGGTGACCAACCTGGTGCTCAATGAGACGCTCAGGACCACCGAGGCCAAGGCTTTCGAGGCGCGCCGGATGACAGAGAAGGTCATCACCCTCGGCAAGAAGGGGACGCTGCACCATCGAAGGCAGGCTGCGGCGCTGCTTACCGACAAGGAAGCTGTGCGTAAGGTGTTCGACGACCTTGCGGACCGGTACGCCGACCGCGAGGGCGGCTACACTCGCTCGTACAAACTGGGCAAGCGCAAGGGCGACGCCGCCGACATGGCCATGGTGGAGCTCGTGAGCTAGCCGACAGGCCATAGCCAATGCGCCTGGCATTGATCGTCGAGTACGACGGCACGGAATACAGCGGGTTTCAGTACCAGACGAACGCCCGCACGGTCCAGGAGGAGATTGAAAAAGCAATAGAGTCGCTCACCGGAGAATCGGTTAGGATAAAGGCGGCGGGTCGCACCGACGCCGGAGTCCACGCGATGGGACAGGTCGTGGCATTCGATACGGAGGCAACTTACGACCCCGGAACGGTCATGAGGGCGCTGAACGCAAGGCTCCCACAGGACATAGCCGTGAGGTCGGCCCACCGGACGAAGCCGGAGTTCGATCCCCGTCGCAACGCGACCAGCAGACTGTACAGGTACACGCTGCTGGTGTCCGGCACCAGGTCTCCCCTGATGAGACGCACCGCCCACAGGCTCCATCAACAGCCGGACCTGGACTCCATGAGAGCCGCGGCAGCGCACATGGAGGGCATCCACGACTTCGCCAACTTCGGCGGAGCCCTGGAAGACCCCGAGGCGAGCACTGTCAGGAGAGTCGACAGGATCGACATCGAGAGCGACGGCCCGCCGCGGCGAGTCACAATCGACGTGGAGGGAAACGCGTTTCTCCCCCACCAGGTACGCAGAATGGTCGGCGCTCTGGTGGACGTTGGAACGGGCAGGCTTACAGTTAGCGACGTAGAGAAGCAGATTTCAATGGCCGGTGAAACACCGCCGGCGCGGGCGCTCCCCCCTCAGGGCCTGTGCCTGATCAGAGTGAAATACAAAGAATGTGAATAACTCCCTCTCCCTGAGGGAGAGGGCTGGGGTGAGGGTGAAAAGCACGAATACACACCCTTCGCAGCTTTGGGAACAAGAAACTCAGTAGCCGAATACATCCAGAACAGGAAGAACAGAAATGGTAGCAAAGTCAAAGTCCTATGAGACCAGGGCATCCGACCTGAACCCCAAGTGGCACGTCGTCGATGCCGAGGGCGAGACGCTCGGGCGTCTGGCAACCAGGATCGCGACCATCCTCAACGGCAAGCACAATCCGCTGTACGTCCCGCACCTGCTCACCGGGGACTTCGTGATCGTCATCAACGCTGAGAAGATCCGCGTAACCGGCAGGAAGGTCGAGCAGAAGATGTACTACCGGCACAGCGGGTACCACGGCGGTCTGACCGAGCGGACACTCGCCGATATGCTGGAGAAGCATCCCGGCCGCGTGATCCAGCAGGCCGTGAAGGGCATGCTGCCCAAGAACTCGCTCGGCAGAAAAATGTTGAAACGAATGAAGGTGTACGTCGGCCCGGACCATCCGCACGCCGCACAGGTATCAGGCCAAACGGAGGCATAAATGGTAGCCCAGGAGCAGCAACACTACTACTACGCCATGGGCAAGCGAAAGACCTCGGTTGCCCAGGTCAGGCTGTACACCGATTCCGGCGTCCACCAGGTCAACGGCAGGCCCCTCGAAGAGGTCTTCCCCTGGGACTCCTGGCAGCAGCTCATCAACCAGCCGTTCGACGCAACCAACACGCACGGCCAGTTCCGCGTCGTCGCCAAGATACGAGGCGGCGGAGTCGTGAGCCAGGCCGGGGCGCTGCGTCACGGCATCGCCAGGGCAATCCAGATAGCCGACCCCTCCCTGCGGTCGCCACTCAAGCGGGCAGGCCTTCTCACACGAGACGCCCGCGAGAAAGAGCGCAAGAAGTATGGCCTCGCACGCGCACGCAAGGCCAAGCAGTGGACAAAGCGCTAGCCTAACCCGGCGGCCGAATCCGCGTCTGACTTCGAAATGCGAATGGCTACGCGAGACAGACGCGGTCATGAGATATACCTAACTGAAGAGCGCTGGCAACACATCTGTGATGAACATCCAGAGATGTTGGATCACGAGCGTGAACTACTGGATGCAATTCGGCTGGGTCGGCGATTCCAGGACTCTGTCCGTCCTCACGTCTACTTGTACTATGCAGACTACCCTGAGCTACCGTACGGAAACACGACGGTGGTAGTAGTTGTAAGGTTCGGTTATAGTGCCGACGGCGATGAGAACAACTTCGTACTTACGGCCTACCAGATCAGGCGACGGAGTGCCCTTTCCCAATGAACTCAGTCCGTATAACCTATGACCCTGAGGGAGACACTCTCTACTTAGCCTTCGGCCAGCCTAGAGGCGCGACAGGCTACCAGATTTCGGACCAGATTCTATTGCGATTGGAGCCGGATGGAAGCGCTCCGGTAGGCCTTACCATTTTCAACTTCATGCATCACGTCAGTTCAGGGCAGGGCATTGAACTCAGCGATGTGGATGACGACCTCGCCACCATCCTTGCATCAAAGCCAGTCAGTCAATTTCTGCAGGTTCGCAACTGCGCCGGCAATTTGATCGCATACCTTCGTGAGCCGTCTCTGAGAGAAGCCGTGTCAACACAGGCCGCCACGTAACCGCCCGGCCGACTTCTCGCACCGCTCGACCCCAAACGCCTTCTGATATAATCACGAACAACTCCATTCTGATGGTGGTCGCAGTTCGAGATGACATCTCGCCCCTCCTCACGTAGCCGAAAATCCAGGACCACCGCCGTGCGCCTCTCCATGGCCGCGGAGAACTACCTGCTGTCCATCTACCGGCTCGAAGAGCAGGGCGTGCGCGTCACACTCACGGTGCTCGCAGACCACCTCAAGACGCTTCCAACCGACGAGGGCCTTGGCACCTCCCTACCCTCCGTGGGCGGCATGATACGCCGACTGACCCGGGAGGGACTTGTCGAGACGACCTCCAACAAAGAGGTGGTCCTTACGACCAAGGGCCGGAAGCCGGCTGAGAGCATCGTCCGAAGACACCGGCTCGCCGAGTGCCTCGTAGTGGACCTGCTCGGCATCGACCTCCACCTCGCTCACATCGAAGCCCACCGACTTGAGCACGCGATCTCGGATTACCTCGAAGAGAAGATCGTAAAGGCGCTCAACGACCCGGTAACATGCCCGTTCGGACACCCTATCCCAGGAAGCAGCTACAAGCCGAACAAGTACACCAAGACACTTGACGAAGCCCAACAGGGCGAGGAGCTCGTCATAGTTTCGGTGCCCGAGGACGACCACGCGCTGCTCACGTACTTCGTAGAACAGAACCTGATACCCGGCCGAGAGGTTGACGTCAGGGAGACCGCAAAGACTCGGGGCGTCATAACGCTCGACGGCGGCGACGGAGACATGGTGTTCAGCTACGACATCGCCGCCCTGATCCGGGTATCCCCAAGGTAGCCGGGAACAACTCCCGCGCCTTCTTTTCTGAATCCTTTTCAGCAACCACGGAGTACGATCTGAATTGATTGACATCACGCGCCACAACGAACTGATCGTACATCAGATAGTCGAGGGCCTCGAAGCGATAACCGGATTCGAGACCCAGAACCGCTACGAGGTGCTCACCCCGGAGGGCGAACAGGTGATGTACGCCTACGAGGAGTCCGGAGGCCTCTCCAGGTTCTTTCTGAAGACGCACCGCCCGCTCGACATCCACGTCGTCGACACGAACGGCAGTCCAATCCTGACTGCCAGCCGCGAGTTCTTCTGGTTCCTCTCTCACCTGAACATGAACGACGATTCAGGCCGCCATGTTGGCGCACTGAACCGGCAGCTTGGATTCAAGCGCAGGTTTATCCTGACTGACCGGAACGAGCAGCCCCTTGGAGAGATAACCGGCAGCCTGTTCAGACCGTTTACGTTCTTCGTGAACGACCTGAGCGGCCAGGAGATCGGCCGCGTGACCAAGCAGTGGGGCGGCTTCATGAGGGAAGGCTTCACCGACGCCGATACGTTCCAGGTGCTCTTCGACGACCCGGACAGGTCGGAGGAGTTCAGGCTCCTGCTGCTGACCGCCGCGTTCGCAATCGACCTCGATTTCTTCGAGAGGTAACCTCAGTTCACGAAAATGGTGAATAGTGAATTAGGAATGGCGAAAGAGCATAGGCAGGGTTCACTATTCTTCATTCACTATTCCGAATTCCAAGGGCGTCACGCACCTCCACC
The DNA here is from genome assembly GCA_965232905.1 of Dehalococcoidia bacterium. Taxonomy (GTDB): domain Bacteria; phylum Chloroflexota; class Dehalococcoidia; order Lucifugimonadales; family UBA1123; genus VXRN01. The sequence continues at coordinate 2,417,185 of OZ247432.1, read as the reverse complement.
GCCACCTCGGGATCATCCTCCCCGGAAATCGCCTCTCTGAGCGCCTCACGCGCCGTCTCGTCGCCGATCTGACCGAGGGCCCAGGCCGCATGAGACCGCACCAGCGGCTCGCTCGATTTCAGCGCCTGCGAAAGCGCTGGCACTGCCACGGGGTCGCCGATGTTCCCGAGCGCCACGCACACGTTCCTCTGAAGCCCCGCCAGCTTCGCGCGCCGGATCGGACTGCCGTTGAAACGCTGTCTGAAACCGTCTTCATCGAGGTCGAGCAGGGGTATCAGCTCCGGCGCGTCGAAGTCGTGCCGCTTCCTGAACTCCACCTCCCTGCTCGGAGCGGCCTTGCGGTTGACCGGGCACACCTCCTGGCAGATGTCGCAGCCGAACACCCAGTCGCCCATCAGCGGACGCAGCTCACGCGGCACCGCACCGCGCAGCTCGATCGTCAGGAACGATATGCACCTGCGGTTGTCGATGACGAACGGGGCGACGATCGCGTCTGTCGGACAGGCTGGAATGCAGCGCACGCACTCTCCGCAGGTCTTCTTCAGCGGAGGATCGGGGACGAGTTCGAGGTCAGTGACCACCTCGGCCAGGAACACCCACGAGCCGTGTGTGGGAGTGAGGATATTGGTGTTCTTGCCAAACCAGCCCACGCCGGAGCGCTCCGCCGCGGCACGGTCGTTCATCGGGCCGTCATCGACATAGTAGCGGGCTCGCACAGGGCCTCCGACGACGTCGGGCAGCTCACGGATGAAGCGTCTTGTCCTGCTCTTGATCAGGCTGTGGTAGTCGCGGCCCCAGGCGTACCGCGCGATCTTGCCACGCGGACCAGGCGCCTCGTCCGAGGGCTCCCCGGTGTCATAGCTGAGCGCCAGCGACACGACCGAACGCGCCCCTTCGAGCAGCGTCGTGGGCCGGTTCATCCGTCGCACCCGCTCCTCCGTGTACCACGGAAGCCCGTCCATCAACCCCGACCGCACCCGCTCGACAGCCGCCGCCTCATCGCGCACAAACGGCTCCGCCCCGGTTATCCCAACCCGGTCAAACCCAATCTCAAGCGCGAGAGATTTTATGTCCTTTTCGAGGGTCATGTTTGTACTGTTCCAGTTTACAGGAGGCGAGTTCCCGTGACCCCCGGCGGCATACTGTCATCAGTCGGATAACCAGGCACGAGAGGCCAGTGATGACCAGCCTCTGGATTCCGGCGTAGGCCGGAATGACGACTTGCAGCAAACGTACCCCTCCCAGTACTTGATGGGAGATGGTTAGGATGAGGGTGAAATGTTCACCTACCATACTAGTACAACATCAAGAAAGCTCGTGGCGCAACTGAAGAATTATGGCTGGGTAGAGCCGCTGCCGGACATCGACTTCAGCATCCGCGCCGGCAACACCCTAGTGAGTTTCACCGCCCCCCTATGTCCCGGAATAATGGGAAGCTAGGGAAGTCTGCCATAATCATATTGAAGCGGTACTAGTCCGCACACATCGCGCTCGGACTTCAAGGCCAGAATAGTGGTGAATCGGGGGCTCAAATGGAAGGGCACGCTGTCTACGTCGGAGACGAGGACCTCAATGAAGAAGCCATAGACCACATTCGTAACATTATCGAGGAATCTGAGAACACAGTGGCAGCCGCCGGTTTCGATTTTGAAGCAAAAGTGATAGCCATTACTGACCAGCGGGTGCTGATAGCCGACGAGTTCGAGGGTCTGGTGCTGGACATCTCCCACGACGACATCTATTCGGCTAGTGCAGAAGGACGCACTCTCGCCATTAGGGATAGCAATGGAAAGTTGTATCGGCATCGCTTCGGTAGTGAACAGACGGTCCACGAACTGATTGCCCTAGTCAGCCAAGCGGGAGACATCACTGAAGACACCGGATCTACCGGTGAAAGTTCAGAACATGAACTGGTACACGAAACGGGTTGGGCGGCGAGAGGGGAAAAGTTGGACGAAAGCGTCCCCATTGCGGATAGAGTCCGCTTCTGGGAGGAGCAGGACAGGATCAACCAGGAACTGATCCCCAGAGTCATCCGCCAGCACGAACTCTTGGCCGCCCACATCGCCGACCACGAGAACCTTCCCCTGGTCGCAGGGAACGCCATCAGCGAAGCGCTTGCGGACGCGCGGCAGGAGCAGAGGCAGCTCTATGAGACCGCTCTAGAAGCCGCCAGACAGGAACTACAACGGCAATACGATGCCGAGACCGAGGCAACGAAGCAGCGGTACGACACCGCTCTGGAGACCGCCCAACAGAAACAGCAGCAGCAATACGACGCGGCCAAGACGGCCATTGAAAGCGAGGCTCGCGCCAACCTGGAGCAGGCAGCATCGACATTGAACGAAGAGTGGCGCAAGACCCGCAACGTTCTTGTGGGCATATCTGCCGCGGCCGTCGCGATAGCGACAATAGCAATTGTCGCGGTCATCTTGATTTAGCGGGGCGTGACGATATGCCTATGCAGTCCTCCAACCTGCTCCCGGCGCTCCAAGAACTGCCCGGTGGCGAATCAACGCAGCACAGACCATTCCCCGAGGTCATCACTGACATCGTAGGCATGGACAGGGCTATGTACGCCGCGGAGTTCGCGTCTGTGGTGTCGTTTGGCATATGGCCCGTCTTTGGTGACGCCTTGGTAAAGACCAACATCCCAGGTACCGCCATCAACGAGTCCTATCTACAAGCTGCGTATGAAAGGACAACCCTTTTCGACCCCGATATGAATGTGGTCGAACGCTGGCGCCAAGCGATGGCTGAAGGTGGGGATGCCCCAAAGGCATTTGAAAGTCAGCTAAAGGGCGTAGTCGCGGAGTTTCAGTTTAGAGACCGCCTCAATGAGCGTGGGTACAATGTAGAATTCGCTGACAACCCTTACCAGAGGGGGTATGATCTTCATGGCACGGATCCAGATGGGGAATACACGCAAGTACAAGTTAAGACTGGAGAGCATTACTCAACAGGCCAACTACAAGAACATATGGAGCGGTATCCGCTCAATGACGTAAATCACGCTGACCACTACGCCGTAGCCACCGAGCTTTACGACAAAACTGTTGCCGCAAACGAGTCTGCGTCGGACGCAACAGACCGAATTATCACCGACGTTGGCTCGGACCTCGTGCTCGTTACAAACATGAAAGACGGCTTGGAAACACTGAGCGATGCGATGGACATCGCCGAATCTGTACCAGGTGCCGCGGCGATCTTGGCTGGAGCACGACTGATACACAGCATCCTAAAGGCTGAGAGGGAATTCCAAGCGGCCGACCGTACTACCAAGAATAAGATCCAGGTCGTTCAGACTCTAACGCTTATGTCCCGTATGGGCATCACGACCGCTTTGGCCACAGCAGGAGGGGCCACGGGCACCGTCGCGCTACCGGGCGTCGGCACTCTTGTAGGTGGTATTGCCGGAGCCGGGGTGGGCATGTACTTGAACAGACACCTCCAACCCCGCATGCTCGACCTTGCTCTTGGCATAACCAGCCTAACTCACGACGACCTGTTCTACTATAAGAACAAGCCACACATCGACGATCTGGCTCTCAACTTCCGCACGACCGCTGGGGAATTGGCCACATCTCCGGCATTCTGAGCAGCGCCCCCAGGCCCCCGCATCCGCCCTCAACGCCCTGCGCATCATTCCTGGTAACTCCGCTTCTCCCAGTCAGCGCCTTCTGGGGCATGGTGTTTATCGTTCCACTGCGTTACGTTTGGTTATGCCATCGGTCTGGACCGCTCCTGCAGCATTTGTACTCCTTCTAGGATATGTCCATGGCTGGCGGCCTCCGACGAAACTGATACAGTCTCGTTCTTAGCCCCATAATCCCCGGTGGTATACTGCTATCAGTCGGCTCACCAGGCACGAGAGGCCAGCGATGACCAGCAAGACGACCACACTTATACAGGAAGCTGACGGGATCGCCCGGTTCCCTGTCTTCGCGCCCAGGGACGATATGCAGAACTGGCTCCACCTCTACGACTCCTCCGTCCTGACGGCACTATCAGTCCACTTCGCGGAGCGGTCGAATACTATCGTGGCCAGTGAGGTGCCAATTGGGCCCGATCTGTCCGACCGCAATGACATTCGGATACCTGACCTGCTGGTGGCATTCGACTGTGACCGTGAGCTGATCGAAGAGCGTCGCGGATACCCGCTGGAACTGACGGATAGACCACCGGACTTTGTCCTGGAAGTCGCCTCCCCAACTACAGGGACGAACGACTACACAGACAAGCGCCTGGACTACCAGCGATACGGGATTCCCGAGTACTGGCGATTCGACCCGAGTGGCGGCGACCACTACGATACCGCTCTCGCCGGCGACCGTCTGATCGACGGTGTGTACGAGCCAGTCGAAGTGGAGCAACTCGACGAGGGAGCCTGGCGCGGGTACAGCGAAATTCTCGGGCTCCACCTGTGCTGGGAACAAGGGAAGCTCAGGTTCTTCGACTCAGTGACCGAGAGCTATCTTCGTAGCCACGAAGAGGAGGTCGAGGCGCGTCGGGAAGCCGAGGCAGAGGTCCGCAGACTCAGGGCCCAGCTCGATGGGTTAAGAGAAGGTCGTTAGTCGCAGCCCCGCGACAGTTTCAATTAACTCGGATGGGTATCAATCGGCGACGGATGCCACTATAATTCACGCCAAAATAGGAGGAAAGTAAATGGCAGACGTTGCACAACGAGTCAATCAGGTAATCGCCAGGGAATTGAGGGTCCCGGAATCTTCAATAACGCCTGCATCGACTTTCACAGAAGACCTTGGTGCAGACTCCCTTGCGCAGACCAGACTGGCAATGGCCCTCGAAACTGAGTTCAGCTGCACCATCCTGGACAGCGACGCCGATGTGATCTTCACAGTCGAAGGACTGGTCTCGTACATAGAAGGACGCTTGCCCGCTTAGATGGCTCGGATTTGGAGTGTGCCGGAACCGTCGGAGGTGCTGGTAGTCCAACTTTCGAACGGTGCAACGGCGCAGGTGCGGCGACACGGCGACCCGAAAGGCCCGCGAGTTATCCTCAGCCACGGCTGCGGCCTGGCCGCAGATATGTACCTGCCATACTGGTTGCTGTTCAAGGACCGCGCTGATCTGCTGGTCTTCGACTTTCGCTCTCATGGATGGAACCTGGAAGGCGACCCCGAGTCGCTTAACTTTCCCACGTTCGTTGACGACTTCGACGTCATCCTGCGCTCCATCGGTCAACGGTTCGGAGAGAGGCCAGCGGTAGGGGTATTCCACTCCATGTCGGCACTGACCGCCCTGCTGTTTGAGCAGGAACGGGGCGGGTTTGCAGGCCTGGTGCTTTTCGACCCACCAATCCAGGAGCCGGGCAGGAATCCCGAAGATCTGGTGTACATATCAGAGCACATGAGCCGAGGTGTACCCCAGCGCCAGGACCGGTTCGACTCTCACGATGATTACATCGCGCTCATGGAGTCGAACCCGGCCCATAAGCAGCTGCGCCTTGGGGTGTCGGCGCTCATGGCGGAAACCCTTCTGCGCCCCGACGGTGACGGCTACGCGCTCCGGTGTCCGAAGGAGCACGAGGCGCAGATCTATCAGTTTTTCTACGGCTGGTCGATGCAGATAGACACCAGACAGGTCAAGTGCCCAATCAAGGTTGTCGGTTCGGACCCGACAACTTCATTTGCATTCATGCCGAGCATGGACTTTGCAGAGCTGGCTCGCATGAACTACGACTTCTTGCCCGAAGCCACACACCTGCTCCAGTTGGAAGAACCGGAACGTTGCGTGGATATCACCCTCCAGTTCCTGGACGAGATCGGGCTTCTCTAACACCCACTCCCGAGTTGGTTGTTTTCTTTTATGTAGGCTTTTGAACAATAGCATTGGTCGGAGTGCTGTGATGGAATCCTCTTTTTGGGATCCGGTGGAGACGGTTTCGCAGGATGAAATGGCCATGCTGCAGGCAGAACGGCTGCGCGATTGCCTGACCCGCATTGCCGTGCATGTGCCTTTCTACCGCGAAAAGCTGGGTGAGATGGGCGTGGCGCCAGAGGACGTTTCCTCACTGGACCACCTGGCGAGCCTGCCCTTCACCTTCAAGCAGGACCTGAGGGACACCTATCCATATGGGCTTTTCGCCGTGCCTATGGATGACGTGGTGCGGCTGCATGCTTCGAGCGGGACGACGGGCAAGATGACGGTCGTGGGATATACCGCCAACGACATCGCCATGTGGTCTGACCTGGGGGCGCGTGCGCTCAGCATCGGGGGAGTTGACCGGCGTGACATCATCCACGTCGCCTACGGCTACGGGCTGTTCACCGGCGGGCTGGGACTGCACTACGGCGGCGAGCGGCTGGGCGCGACCGTCGTGCCGGCGTCGACTGTTAACATGCGCCGGCAGATCGAGTTGGTGCAAGACTTCGGCGCAACGGTGTTGTGCTGCACGCCGTCGTACTCGCTGTACATGGGGGAGATGGCAACTGAGCTCGAGGCAGACCTGAGCGGCCTGAGGTTGGGTGTCTTCGGTGCGGAGCCCTGGTCGGAGGAGATGCGGTCTGAGATAGAGTCGCGATTCGGCATTACGGCGCTCGACATATACGGGTTATCCGAGGTGATAGGGCCGTCAGTGGCGATGGAGTGTACGTACAAGCAGGGGATGCACCTGGCCGAGGACCACTTCATCCCGGAAGTTATTGACCCGTCGACCGGAGAGCCCCGTCCCGATGGGGAGATTGGGGAGTTGGTCTTTACGTGCGTCACGAAAGAGGCGTTGCCGCTGCTGCGGTATCGTACCGGCGACCTGTCGCGGCTGTACCGCGGGCAATGTCTTTGTGGCCGGACCACCACACGTATGGACAAGCCGCTGGGGCGTGCGGATGACATGCTGAGCATTCGCGGGGTGAACGTGTTCCCCGCTCAGATCGAAACGGAGCTGCTGCGGACGGACGGACTGGAACCCCACTACGAGCTGCTTCTGGAACGAGACGAGTCTCACATGGATAATCTGACGGTACGGGTAGAGGCGTCAGAGAAGCTGTACCAGGACATCGACGACGCGGGCGCCGTGGGGAGGAGGCTGGCTGCGACGCTGCAGAGCAGCCTGGGAGTGGGCTGTCGCGTAGAGGTAGTGGCGCCCAGACAATTGCCACGCAGCGAGGGCAAGGCCGTTCGCGTCATCGACAACAGGCGCATCTAGCTCCGACGCCCGGGAGTCATGACAGACAGTCCTTTTGCGACAAGGTCCGGGACTGATGGCGCCTGCTATTCTGATACATGCTTAATGGCCCTCCACGCCATTGACCCGGCAAGGCCTCAGGTCATACCATGTTGTAATACCATCGCAGGAGGTGGGCGCACATGGCGGACGATGGTCTCAGGATCCGGTTGGAGTACTGTCAGCACTGAGGCCACGCGCTGCGCGCCGCCTGGATGGCGGGAGAAGCCCTCAGCCGCAACGGTGACTCGATTTCCGAGTTCAACCTGATCCCAAGCACTCACGGTATGTTCCACATCTACGTCGATGACGAGCTTGTGGCATCTCACCAGCACCTGCCGGACGCGCATCTGTTCCCTGACCTACAGGACATGATGGCCGCGATTCTGGCACGCATCTGAGCCCCGGAAGAGCACGGCGATTCCATTTCCTCTGACGGTTCGGATTGTGATGACAGTTTCGTAGAGCCGGAGTAATCAACGATCAAAGACTCCGGCCCGCGCCGGAACGATATTTTCCCAGGAGGTTTTCGCGCTATGGGGGTCCCACACCTCAGAGAGCTACGACGTGTATATGGATTCGATGAGGTGGCCATTGCGCCAGGTTCCATAACGATCAATCCCGAGCTGACCAGCACCGACTTCTCGGTGGACGGGATCACCCTGTCCACACCGGTCCTCGGTGGAGCGATGGACGCGGTTTCGTCTCCCAGCTTTGCGGGAGAGTTGGACAGGCTCGGCGGAATGGCCGTAACCAACATGGAGGGCGTTCACAGCCGGTACGAAGACTCGCTGAGCATCTTGGCGGAGATCGTCGAGACGCCACAGGCGAAAGTGACGTCCCTGCTCCAGAAGGTGTACTCCGCCCCAATTCGCGAGGAGTTGGTCGGCGAGCGGGTCGAAGAGATCAAGGAAAGCGGCGCGAAGTGCGCCGTTTCGTTTACACCGGCGCGGACAAAGGGTCTCGCGCCGCTCGCCGCCGAGGCCGGCGCAGACATGATCGTCGTACAGTCCACCGTAACCACCGCAAGGCACCTCTCGAACAGCGAGCGCGGACTGCGTTTCCCGGAGCTGCTGGAGTTGGTGAACGTCCCCGTGATCGTCGGCAACTGCGTGAGCTACGACGTCGCGCTGGAGCTGATGGAGACGGGCATTCACGGCGTCCTGGTAGGCGTCGGTCCGGGTGCGGCGTGCACGACGCGCGAGGTGACCGGAGTGGGCATCCCACAGGTCACGGCCACCATGGACACCGCCGCAGCGCGCGACGACTACTTCGAGCGCACCGGAAGGTACGTCCCGATCATCACCGACGGCGGCATCCGCACCGGCGGCGACCTCTGCAAGGCGATCGCATCAGGGGCCGACGCTGTCATGATCGGCACCCCACTTGCCCAGGCCGAAGAGGCGCCGGGCAGAGGCTACAACTGGGGAATGGCCAACCCTGACCCCAACCTCCCACGCGGAACGCGAGTCAAGGTCGGCGTCAAGGGCACGCTTGAGCAGATCCTGTTCGGGCCCAGCTCAGTCGTCGACGGCACCCAGAACCTCGTAGGCGCGCTGAACATCTGCCTCGGCATGGTCGGCGCAGAGAACATCCGCGAGATGCACCAGGTCGCGGAGGTCGTAGTAGCCCCGTCCATCAAGACCGAAGGCAAGCACTACCAGCTAGGCCTGGAGTAAATCAGCAATCAACGGGCCCCCTCTCCCTTGACGGGCTGACAGAGGTTTGTGAGCGATGAAACCGAGCTTGAACCTCAATCAACGGGCCCCCTCTCCCTTGACGGGAGAGGGCTGGGGTGAGGGTGATCCACGAGCATACCCCCACGTCCAAGTGGTCCGGGTCGACGCCTGAACCATTTCGCCAGGTAGCCAACACAAACCGCGGAGACATCGGCGAAGACTTCGTCCTTCGATACCTGGTCCATTCAGATATTGCCGTCGGCAATGGAGCCTCACGTATCAAAGAGTGGGACCTCGAAATCGGCGACCTCAAGTTCGAGGTGAAGACGGCGTCCGAAGATCGCAGTGGCTCCTTCCAGTTCAACCACATCCGGCTAGCCCGGAATTACGACTATTTGCTCTGTCTTGGAATCCGACCCGAAGAGATACTCTTCAACGGCTGGCGAAAAGGCGAAGTCTCAGAAGGCGTCGCCGGAAGCCTGGTACGCATGGCCGAAGGCCAGAGCGTCACTCACAAGCTGACAAAACGCCCCCACGACATGAGAAAGATCGAAGGACCTGCCTGACTGGATAAGGAGCATTACGTCAGCCTTTGACACCCCTGCCGTGGACCAATAAACCAGGCCCAGTAGCCATGCCTCGGGCTTGCACTTAGATTCAGCCTCTGTCTATATATCACAGATGTTGCTAGCGTTCCGCGTCCGAAGCGGAGTTCACCTTGTCAGCAGAGGATCCTGGCCGAACGAAGACGGCTGCAAGATTGTTCAACATTACGGTTGGTTCACACTATCTTGTTGGAAAGTCCCTTAAGGATCTCCCAAGTGCGTCTATGTTTCCGACTTGCGCGATTCGAATCTGCGAGGAGGTCAATTGAAATGAATGTCGCAAGAGGAATCGTGAACGAGCACCTGGTCCCGGTTGTGCCTGTCAGAGTGGAGAAGGAGGGTAACGCTTGGGTCGAATTCGAAATGCTGTTGGATACCGGATTCAATGGGGAGGTAGCTCTAGAGCGCTCAATGCCGGACAGACACTGCCTTGCACCCCAGCCCCACGGACGGTTGCGTGTTCCCTATGAGGTGCTGGAGAGTTTGGAAAGCTGGGAATATGATGCCCCCTATAATCTGAGAATCCAATGGCGGGGACCGCCAGAGGAAGCCACACTTCACCTGTTTCCAATGGGACCATCCTTTTCCGGCATGCTGGGTACCGCACTGTTGCAGTAACAGTTGGTCACGCTGGACGTAGTTCCGGATGGAGAGGTGGTCATTGAAAGCGCTGAGTCGCGTCCGGAGCCACGCAGGTTGCCATGGAACCGGCAGAGACGTGTCTACCAATGGCCTTCTTCCGTAGACAATGAGGATGAATACGAGGAGTGGTCAGGTTACAACTTACCCTGGACTATCTTGCGGATTCAAGATCGCAAAGGTAAATGGCGTAAAATCTGGGTTACCGTCGACACCGGTGATAGTGGTGAGTTGAGCTTACCGACTAGCAGTGTAAACAGGCTTGGGTTAACTCTGCCGGAAGAGGGTGTCATAGAAGAAACTGCCTACGGGCCAGAAACCGTGAAGTTTGGGAACGCGATGGTCAAATGGCAGGGGAAAGAAAAGCCAGTAAAGTGTCGGCAGAGGAAGCAAAAGCCGCCGCTGGCAGGAATGGGGCTTCTAGCGGGTCATAGAATCACCATGGACTTTTCTTACCCTGGATCGTCAGTTGAAATCGGCCGGATACCCCGGTCACTGCGATCCGAGAAATGTGGCTTGGTTGATTCCCTAACAGGAATCTTCCGTCGATTCTGATATCAGCCCAGCTACACGTGCCCTAACCTCAATCATGGAAGACAGTACAACCCTGCACGGATCGTCCCGCAATTCTCCGATCCTTGCCCACCACTCAATCCCTAAGGCAATCCAATCCTATTGTTCGGCTGCCGTTGATAAAATATAAGGACCACGTTGCACTTAGATTCAATGCTTAATGTGCAACGTGGCGCAACTCAAGCCTGATGAAATGACGCTCAACCAGATCTGTTAGGCGCATTGTCGGCTTGACCTGGGCGAGCGCAAGCGCAGCGCTCTTGTCGATGGCTAAGTGGTGGTCGTCAAAGTCCCAATGAGGTCCTTTTCCCTTCCAGGTTCAAAGAGTTCGTGGAGCAAATGCACCTATCATCCTTGTATCGTTCCCATCGGCCGTGGCGTCGCTGCTTGACCGTCTTGCGATTCTGGTTGCTCTCCTGATTGATCCGAAAATGTCCGCTCCAACGTTGCACAATAGATCGGTTCCTAGAGAGTACAGGCGATGCCAATTCAAGGGAAGTATCGTGAATGTTATGCATGCTTGTGGGGTCCCTCGGTGGTTGGTAGCATGGTGGCGCGGTCTATCAATCTGATACAGGAGACCGTGCTTCCTCACGAATGGACTTAATCTTTTCGTTGTAGTGGGAACTGCTTTGGCTGGAGTAGCATCTATGGTCAACCACAATCAGAACAGGGCAGCTCTTCTGGACATGGTTGATAGCTTTCCGTCCAGCAGACGCAAGGGTGAGACTACCATCGGTGAGCAAGATTATGTTGGGTTTCCCTTACCCAATAACCTATCAGCGGCTCCCCAAGGCGACTGCCTGATTTGGGTTGGCTCATTGAACAAGGATGGTTATGGAACTGGGACATTTCCAAGCGGACAGAAACTCGCTCACCGCGAGTCATTCCGTGTCAGCCGAGGATATGCTGGAGAAAATGTACTTCACTTGTGTCATCGTCCCTACTGCATCCAACCAAGCCATCTGTACGACGGCAGTAAGTTGGATAACTCCGACGACCGACGTTTGCGACTAGATGATTTTCCGCAGTGGGAGTCATTTGAACGAGCATCTGGCAAGGTCCATGAGGCAGCGAAGTATCGCTGGTCATGCCCAAGGGTTTTGCAGCCCCCTATGATTTCCACAAACGTCAACCACGATTGTGAATTCATCATACCGGCGGGCAGTGAGCGAATCTGCTCAATTTGCTCAGAGCCCCGGAGTCCGACACTTCGTGGTAACTCCAAGCTACCTGACATGCAACCTGAAGATACGGATAGCAACAGTTACACGGTTGTCCGGCGCAGCAAGCAATTTACCGATTTGGGCACTGCTGGCACGCTCGAATCCAACATGACTACGCAGCTCAACATGGCAAAGAACCGCGCAGAAAGGCGGCGCATTGAAAGGGAGCAACGAAAGATCGCCAAGAAGTGGACTTCTGGTGAACCGAGGCTTATAGCCTCCCACTCCAACTTGATTGGGCCCGATGGTCTATCTGGCGAGTTAAAAGTGCCTCCCCTGCCAGGCCCCGCAGTTCTTTTGGTTACTGGAACGGTGCGGCCTGTCCCAGAACCACTAGCCAGTCATTTGGCGGAACGACGCAATAAGCATATCCAGCAGACAAGCATCATTTGAGGCGAGATCCGGCGGGCCGGGTGAAGACTCGCTACATAGCCATACCCGGCGCTACGCTCTGTAAAGAACAAACGTTAGGGCATAATGTAATGCCGCCGGACACTCTTCATGATGGAATCCAGCATTACCTTGAAAGGACAGACCACTCTGCCAGAGGCCGTTCGGGGTACCCTATCGGTGCGGGCCGGAGACTGAGTGCGCTACATCATCCAGGATGGAGACGTCCGTATATTGTCCGTTCGTATCGTGAGTCGGCTCTTCGGCATACTTCGGCATGACGGTCCGGTGGCGACTCTGGAGAACATGGAACGTGCCGTAACCGAGGGAGCCTCTGGAGAGTGATCGCCCTCGACACCAATGTGATAGTTCCCTTTCTCGTCACTGACGATGCCGAGTATGCGGCGGCGAAGCTAGAAATAAAGGACGCCCCCTCGGATGAGGGGGCGTCCTACTTGAGGAGGAGCAATTTTAGGGCGCGGACGGCGCCCGATCAGGCTACCTTCTTCGACTCCTTCTTCTTGTTGAAGTCGGCCAGGTTCAGCGACCTGAGAATCAGGTCCGTGTTGGGTATGTCGCGCATGTAGCCGCACTGGATGCACTGCTTGTACGACCCGTACATGTCTCTGTTGGTGTGCAGATCGCCCTCACACCGAGGGCAGGCTCTGAGTTCAAGCATCTCTTCCCTCCTTTGATATTCCTAGAAATTCGTATGAGTTAATATGATTCATTAACACTATATCACTTGACACGTTCCGTATCAATAGCTACGATTGATTGTGAAGTGATTACGAGCCGTCCACTGACTGTAACGTCGAAGTGACTCGCGGGTTAGGCCCGGTTACTGGGGCGAGCGTCGCAACTCACGAAACATGGAGGGAGCAGGTCCCATGCAGGAAGGTGTATACGTTATAAGCGTCGCCGCGCGCATTCTGGACATGCATCCCCAAACTTTACGAAAATATGAAAGGGTGGGCCTTGTTTTGCCCTCGCGCACCGGGGGCATGTCCAGGCTCTACTCTGATGAGGACATCGCGCGTCTGCAGCTCATCAAGCATCTTGTCGACAACCTCGGCCTCAACCTGGCCGGTGTGAAGCTTGCGATGCAGCTGTTCAACAGGATGATACGGATGCGGTCGCAGATGGCCCAGTTGGAAGGACAGCCGCTCAGAGAAGCTCTAAACGAAAGCCTGGACGAGATGTTCAAGATTCTCGCCGGCTGATGCAGACCTGTCCCCGTGAAAACGGGAATGACGCTGGAGGATCGACAATTATGACAGAAGACGGGCAGTCCGACGAGAGTCGGACTCTGGAAGAGCAGATGGACACCGAGCTGGACGAGGTTTCGGACCTCCAGGCTCGCCTCGACGAGGCGGAGCGCGAAAAAGACCAGTTCAGGTCCATGGCGCTGAGGAACAGGGCCGACCTCGAGAACTACAAGAAGCGCGCGGCGCAGGAGATGGCCGACACCAGGGAGCGCGGCAACGCTCAGCTGCTGCTGAAGCTGATCGGAGTGGCCGACGACTTCAATCGTGCGGTCAACTTCCTGCCCGAAGACGCCGTCGATGCGAGCTGGTACGAGGGCGTGCAGCACGTACAACGCAACCTGGAGAACATGCTCCAGTCCGAGGGACTGTCCCGCATCGAGGCGACCATCGGCCAGCCGTTCGACGTGTCGCAGCACGAGGCCGTATTCTTCGAGCCGACTACCGAAGTAAGCGAAGGAGCCGTGGTCCGCATCATCAGAGACGGATACAGGCTCCACAGCCGGGTGCTGAGGGCGGCGCAGGTGAGCGTCGCACAGGCCCCCGCAGTAGAGAACATACCGGAAGAGTAAAGCTTGCCCCCGGCTGGAACGTGGGACCTTAAACAGGAGAATCAGTAAATGGCCAAAATACTCGGAATAGACCTCGGTACGACCAACTCTTGCATGGCCGTCATTGAAGGCGGCGAGCCACGTGTAATCGAGAATGCTGAAGGCGGCCGCACAACACCGTCGATGGTCGCGATAAACCCGCGGTCCAACGAACGGTACGTGGGCACCACAGCGAAGCGACAGGCGGTTACCAACCCGGAGAACACCGTCTTCTCGATCAAGCGCTTCATGGGCCGCAGGATCGACGACGCGAGCGTGCAGAGAGACGTCGAGCTCATGCCGTACAAGATCGTGAGGCACTCCAACAGCGACGCCCACGTGGAGATGGCGGGCCAGAGTCACGCCCCGCCCGAGATAGCGGCCATGGTGCTACAGAAGATGAAGCAGGACGCCGAGGCGAACCTCGGCGAGCCGATCACGCAGGCCGTCATCACGGTCCCGGCCTACTTCGACGACAGCCAGCGCAACGCGACCAAGGACGCCGGCCGGATCGCCGGACTCGAGGTGCTGCGCATCATCAACGAGCCCACGGCAGCCTCGCTCGCCTACGGCCTCGACAACAAGTCCGACGAGACGATCGCGGTCTACGACCTCGGCGGAGGCACGTTCGATATCACCATCCTGCAGATCGGCGACGGCGTATTCGAGGTGATGGCCACCAACGGCGACACCCACCTCGGCGGCGACGACTTCGACCAGCAGATCATCGACTGGATCGCAGAGGAATTCCGCAGGGAGCAGGGTATAGACCTCAAGCAGGACCGTATGGCCCTCCAGAGGCTTCGTGAGGCCGCTGAGGCCGCCAAGATCGAGCTGTCAACGCAGTTGCAGACGGAGATCAACCTGCCGTTCATCACCGCCGACGCGTCCGGCCCCAAGCACCTCGTCATGCCCCTGACCCGCTCGAAGCTCGAGCAGTTGGTGGCAAACCTGGTGCAAGGCACCGTCGACCCGTGCCGCAAGGCCATGGCCGACGCTGGCGTCTCGGCATCGCAGATCGACGAGGTGGTACTCGTCGGCGGCATGACCCGTATGCCCGCAGTCAGGGAGGCCGTGGTCAGCCTCTTCGGCAAGGAGCCGCACCAGGGCGTCAACCCGGACGAGGTCGTCGCAATAGGCGCCGCCATCCAGGCCGGCGTTCTCCAGGGAGACGTGCAGGACATCCTGCTGCTCGACGTCACGCCGCTCACGCTGGGAATCGAGACGCTGGGTGGCGTGTCGACCGGTCTCATCACGCGCAACACCACGATCCCCACGTCCAAGAGCGAGGTGTTCACCACCGCGGCCGAAAACCAGACCAGCGTGGAGGTCCACGTGGTGCAGGGCGAGAGGTCGATGGCTGCCGAGAACAAGTCGATCGGCAAGTTCGTGCTGGACGGTATACTGCCCGCTCCTCGTGGAATGCCCCAGATCGAGGTCGCCTTCGACATCGACGCCAACGGCATCCTGAACGTCTCTGCCAAGGACAAGGGCACCGGCAAGGAGCAGCGGATCACGATCACCGCAAGCTCAGGCCTTGCCCAGGATGAGATCGATCAGATGGTCACCGACGCCGAGCGCTTCGCCGAGGAAGACGAGCGCAGGCGCCAGGAGGTCCAGACTCGCAACAACGCCGAGAACGCGGCCTACGCCGCCGAGAAGATGCTCCAGGACAACGCCGAGAGCATCCCCGAAGACCTCAAGAGCGAGGTTGAGGGCAAGGTCGCCGCTGTGCGGTCGGCGCTACAGAACGACGACATAGCGCGCGTCGAGACGACCCTCAACGAGCTTCAGGAGTCGCTCCAGAAGGTCGGCCAGGCCGTGTACAGCCAGGCAGGCGCAGGAGCGGGGGCCGGACCGGGTGATCCTCCTCCAGGAGCAGACGCAGGACCCGAAGGCGGCTCAGGCCCCGACGACGACAACACCGTAGAAGGCGAGTTCAGAGAGGTCTAGCCTCCAGGACTATCGACTCTGAGTGAGGGGCGTTCCCATATTGGGGCGCCCCTTTTGCTTCGCCTCATCAATCGCCCACACGGAGGACTTGGGACAGGGACATTCGTCGGATGAACAGGATCACGCCTATGATTATGGCTGTGAAGATCAGGCCCATTGCGACATAGGTAACCAGCAGGTTCTGCCAGCCTACTTCGATTACGAACGGCGGGAGCACCTGGCCTCCACGGTCGTCATGGCCGAGGAACGGCATGATGGTCGCGCCGAGGCGGCCTCCCATCCAGGTGCCGAGCGCCATGCCGACCAGTATGACGAGCGCCTGCTCAAGCCACATGAGCGACACTAGCTGACGCGTCGTGAACCCCATCGTGCGGAGTAGCGCGAACTGCAACTCTCGGTTGCGGAACGAGATATAGGCGTGGACGAGGAAGCCGAGGCTGCTCAGCACGAGTATCGCGCCGAACGCGATCAGCAGGAGCGCCCTCCAGCCTGCCAGCACCAGCGGGTCGATTTGCGCAACGGCCAGGTCTTCGACGGTGTCTATCGCCCTGCCTATCTGGAACGGGTTGCCTTCTCTGAACTGTTCGATAAGCTCGGCTCGCTCTTCGCCCTCGACGTCGGTGCGCAGCCACATCTCGTTGGCGGTGATCTCGGCGCGCGCCATGCCGAGGTTCGTGTGAGCGCGGACCGTCTCGAGGTCGGCCACGAGGAACCTGTCGTTGTAGCTGTCCAGCGTTGGGAAGAAGTCGACCGTGTCGACGAGCTCAGCGGTGAGCCGTCGTCCGCTAACCGATATCTTCATCTCGTCGCCGATTCCATGTCCGAAGTGCTTGAGGAATGACTCGCTGGCCACCGCCGGCACCGGTTGAGGCTCTCCTCCGGGAGAGATGCCCCTGGCAGCGAGGGCGCGTCCCCCCGACCACGCGAACATGAGAGAGCCATCGCCCCGTGCCGAGACCTCAGACGCGCTAACCCTGTCCTGGTTGGCGAAGCGGGACTCCTGGAGCACGTTCCAGCCGCCGACGCCCTTGTCGGTGTCAGGGTCGAGGTTTCTGAAGTCGTCGAGGGCCTCTATCTCGCCGTTGGACTTTCGCACCCGCACGGTGTCGATCAGTATGGAACCCGGGCTGAGACCTCTTTCGAGGTCGGTCTCACTGACTGCTATGGAAACGAGGGTGAACGGACGGGAGGGGAACAGCCTGAACCTGGGGCTGCCTCCCTCGAACAGCTCCGCGCCGTACAGTCGCCAGTTGCTGGACTCGAGGAATCCGAGCCTGTAGGTGAAGTAGCGCCCGTTCGAGTCCCTGAGCCTCGCGCCGAGCACCACAGTCGGGTAGGGCCGGTCGGACTTCGCGAGCACCTGTATCGCGCGGGCGTTGTCCGGCATCGGGATGCCGAGCGGGATCTCATACCCGTTGAGCTGCGACATGACGTCGGGGAGCGGGTCGTCGGAGAAGTCGTCCCTGAACCACGCGACGTCCTCGAACTTCTCGGTATCGACGGCAAGCACGTCGAACGTGGTGTCGCCTCCAAGCGTTCCGAGGTGCGAACCTACCGCCCGCAGCACAGGCGCCGCGTCCTGGACCTCGTCCATGTCCTGGTACGGCTTGTCGATCGGCCTGGAGGCGCCCCGGCTGTTGATCGACACGTTGACGAGGCGGATGTCGGAGCCAGCGGAGTAGAGCACACGCTCGGTGAAGCTGCGCTGCAGCGTGCCGCCGAAGCTGGCAGCAAATATGCCGAGTCCGGCCATCAGGATGAGCAGCAGGGCGAGTCTCGCGTAGTGAGTCGGGTTGCGCGCCATCTGCCACAGGCCCATCACGATTCCCGGCGGCAGCCTCGGCGCCAGCAGGCGGCTTGCCAGGCTCATCACCAGTGGGAAGAGCCGTATAAGCACCATCGCTGCGGCAACCAGGGTGATAGCGGGCACCGCCAGCAGGAGCTGGTTGACCGCGACCTGTCCGAGCAGGTTGGTGGCGGCGAGCGATCCCTGCTCGGTGAGCTGGCGGAAGAGCACTATGCTCACCACCAGGAGCAGCACGTCGAGGTAGTAGCGCTGCACGAACGACAGGCGAGACGGGCGGGCCATCTCCTGCCTGTCCCTGGACATAGGAGACCTTGACGCCTCGAACGCCGGGATCATCAGGGCGCCGAAGCTCAGCACGCCTCCGAGTGCGCTCATGATGAACGCGCCGCGAGTCAGCGTGACGGGCAGCAGCGCTCCGCCTGAGAGGTCGGAGAACGCGGGGGTGAGTCCGAGAACGCTGATCGCCGCAGCGGCCAGGAACGGAGCGATGACAATGGCGAGTCCGGCAATCGTCAGCCCCTCCAGGACGAACACGGTGAGCACCTGTCGCTCTGTCGCGCCCCTCCCCTGGAGCAGGCTGATCTCGTTCTTGCGCTGCTCGGCCACGAGGGACGAGAGGGTGACGACGTAGTAGAGCACCACGACGGCGATGAGGATCAGCACCACGAACATCTGGAGCTTGGTGAACAGCAGCCGTTCGTCGTAGTCGGAAAGCGCGTTGTCCAGGTCGGTTACCTGCCGGTAGGAGTTGAACGTGCGCGACATGTTCCGGCGCATGTTGATTATCGAATAGAGCGCGTCCGTGGCGTTGGTCGCCTGCAGCCGCTCGTGGTCGACCAGGAGCATCCAGCCGTAGGTGGAGTCCATGTCCGTGAACGCGCCGCCCAGCCCGTTCAGGAGCGTATCCTCGGACACCAGCAGTGGAACAGCGATGAAGCTGCCTGAAGAGAACGTGTGGAACACCTCGTTGTCGAGGCGCCAGATCGGGTGATCGGGGTCGGACCTGCGGAAGAATCCCGAGACGACCACCGTGGCGTACGGAGTGGCGTCCACCCAGTGCGGCACCGCCGACAGCGTGGAGCCGACCGTCAGGCCGATCTTATCTGCGATCTCATACGGAACGGCGGCCTCGATAGTTAATGGGTTGCCGTCCGGAGGAGACGCGTCGAGCAGCTCTGTCGGCATACGGCCGCCCGGCAGAATCTCGATGTGGTCCTCGATGCCGTCCAGGAAGTGGAAGTAGCTGCGGGCGTTGTCGTCGCCGGCGAGCTCCTCCTCGCCCGGAGGAGTCATGAAGAAGGTCGCCGTGCGGGCGCCGCGTACGGAGCCTTCGATCAGCCAGCCCAGCCTCGCGTTGTACTCGTTCTCCATGAAGCCGCGGACCGCATCGGACTCTCTTGGTCCGGTCGGTCCCTTGGTGGTCTTGGCGGTGATGTCCAGGTCGATCGGGTCGTGCTGCTCCAGTGCGGACTCGAGAGCGAGGTCGCGCAGCGAGTCGAAGTAGATGACCGTGCCAGCCATGATGGTCGATGCGAGCACGACACCGATGACGACGGACGACAGCAATCTCCAGTTGGCGAGACTGCGTCTGGCAACCATCGGCCATGCCGACAGGATTCTGGCGATATTGGCGAGTATTTCGGGGCCTTCAGTGGGGTTGGGGTTGGCTTTGGTACAACTCCACTATGGTAGCACCACACCTGATGTTCAGTGGCAAGTGTCTGTCTGCCCCTTCAGCGACTGCATCCGTCAAGGGAAGTGGCCTGAGGTGGGTCCGGCGCCGTACTGGACTGAGCCCTGCCATTTGTTTCTGTCCTCGTCGTGTAGTTTGCAGTCGGGGTGTCCACACTCGATGTACATCGAGTTGCCAAGTGTGAACATCAGCTTTGGTTTGTGCTGTGAACGGGTGGGTGGTCCGGGTTCGGACTCCTCGGCGGCGGCGGTTTCAGCCTCAGCCTCTTCCGCCTCGGCGGACTCGCGCTCTGCTTCTTCTTTCTCCCTGAGTTCACGGGCGGCCTTGATCTGCTTTCGGCGTTCGACCTTGGTGTCGATCATCGCGTTGAACTCGGCGATCTCCCTTGCGGCGATGGCCTCGTACTCTTCAGGGTCTAGGGAGTTCTTCCACTCATAGAACCACTTCTCTGAGTTCTCCCATGCCTGGTTGTAGGCTGAGAGGTCTCGTTTGTAGGGTTGGTGGTCTGGGTCCTGTTCGGCGAGTTCGACTTTGATGCGGTCGTCTTCTTCGAGGATTGGTGTGACCTTCTCCCAGAAGGCTGCCCAGCCGTCGTCGTCGGTGTCTGAACTCTGATTTGTGGGATTAGGGGATTTCTCTGATTGTGTTGGGTGGGTGGGTGGTTGTGTGGTGTGGGTAGGGGTTGGGTGGTGTTCTTGCTTTTCTCCCTCACCCCAGCCCTCTCCCGCTGGGAGAGGGGGTCTTTGTTGGGCGTGTTTGCCGAAGCCTCGGGATAGGAGTTCTCTGGCGGCTGAGATTCGGTGGTGGGGCTTGAAGGCGCTGAGGGCTCCGTCCATGACGTTGATGAGGAATCGGCAGACTTTGCGGCCGTCGTCGGTGGACTCTCGGATGACCTGTGCTAGCTTCTGGTCGAAGTAGGAGTCTTCGGGTGAGCCGGAGTTGAGCCTTGGTTGGGATGGTTCTCGTGGGTTGTCGAGGATGTAGTTTCGGGCTTCGTCTTTGTCGTACTTGACGAGGAGCTTGGCTGCGTCGAGTCTGTGGCAGGGTTTGAATTCGTCTAGCTCGTTGCGCATGACGGCGACGAGGAACTCGACGATGGAGGTCCCGTCGTTGGTTCTGTCCTGGATTGTGGTTGCGAGGGTCAATTTGAATGGTGAATGGTGAATTTGGAATAGTACTAATGTTCTGCTAAGTCATGATAGATGTGGGATGGGGTGGGGGTCAAGGGTCTGAACTCTGATTTGTGAGATTAGGGGATTTCTCTGATTTGGGTGATGGGGGTTGTGGTTGTGTCGCATCTGCTCATCAGGGAGGAATGGAGGCGGGGACTACTCCCGAAGACCCGGCTGACAGCAGTTGGTGCAGAACGCCCCAAACCGTAGCTATCACTTCCCCGTCGTGTCTGGTACACTACGCCAAATTCTGAAAGTCGAACAAATCATCTATGAATTCCAGCAAATCTGGCACCACTGCTACAATCAGCCCAACTGGAGGCTCCAAGCCACCTTCATATGGCTATGCTCCTCAATATCCTCTGATTCCGTTCACTGACTTCGAGGCTGTTGACACCAACACCTCACTTGAGAGCCTCAACCTGAATTGGCGGGAGCAAGACTTACCGGAGCGGATCAGGACCAAGCACGTTCACCGACTTCACCCCTACCTCGGCAAGTACGTGCCCCAGTTGGTGGAGATATTTCTGCGCAAGTTCCAGCCAACCGCTGTATGTGATCCATTTGCTGGATCAGGAACGACTCTCGTAGAGGCTTCTACACTTGGGATTAACGCCATTGGTTGCGACATCTCAGAATTCAATTGTCTCATTACCCGCGTCAAGACAGGAAAATATGATCTAAGCTTACTTGAAGCTGAAGTCAGTGACATTCTCGAAAGGTCATTGTCACCAATGCAGCCGCGATTGGTTGAATCATCGGCCCAATACCACCCGAGCAAATATCTGAAAGATTGGTTTGCTCCATCAGCATTGCAATCACTCTTGACATACCAAGCGCTCATAGAAGATTACACGTACAGAGATGTCCTTCGTCTGATACTCTCACGTGCTGCTCGGTCGGCACGTCGTGTAACTCACTTCGACTTAGACTTCCCGAAGAAGCCTCAGATCGAGCCATACCATTGTTACAAGCATAGTCGGACCTGCAAACCAACTGAGGATTCCGCACGCTTCCTGAAGCGATACGGCACAGATACGGTCAAGAGGATCCGGGAGTACTCAAGCCTTCAGAAAGAAGGTGAGATCACAGTAATTGTCGGCGACAGTTCAGCGGTCGACTTTCCGGAGCACGATCTGGTAGTCACTTCCCCACCATACGTGGGTTTGATCGACTATCACGAGCAACATCGCTACGCTTACGAGTTGCTTGGTCTGCCATGGAGGGCCGACGCGGAAATTGGCAGCGCATCGAACGGCACCTCCAAGCGTGCTCACGCTGAATATGTCGACGGGATGTCTGAGGCATTTTTGAACGTGAAGCGTAGTCTTGTTCCAGGTGGACGGATGGTCGTGGTTGTCAATGACAAACTCGGGCTGTACGACGAGATTAGCAAGAATATTGGCATGAAACTGGAGAACCGCCTGGAAAGACACGTCAATAGACGTACAGGCAGGAGATCGAAAGCCTTTTTTGAAAGCGTGCTGATTTGGAGTTAGGGAAGATGCAGAAGGAAGTCCAGGCACGCGATGCGAGGGCAGTTTCGCGCGCCTCCCGGGCAGTCCAATTTAAGCTATCGCCAGTATGAACGGATTCGCAGGTTCCTGTGCGATCGAAGGACGTAAACCGTCTGACACGTGAGCGCATCCCAGGATCCCGCGCAACTGAACCACTCATTAGGCTTGCTGGGTAGCACTCACTCGCTACTTTTGCTATTCCATCGGTTGATAGCGACCTGAGGGGACGTAATACGATCAAAGTGGAGCCTAACGCATATAGGCCCCATGAGGCACTGCTACTTACCTACTCTCCCTCTTTGTCTCTTGGGTTAGGTCAACTCAAAATCGCTCGCTTCCCCAATCTCACCACATCACCCTCTTCATCCTCACTTCCTCACCTCTCCTGTACTACATCCTAGATCGGCGCTAGTACCAGACCAAAACTTAGTCTCCCTGCCATTAGTGGTTAAGCAAACTTGACGCCAATCATTAGGGGGAATACCATCGCTGAACCCATCATATGACAAATCTACGACACGCAGGCCAGCAACATTATTCGTCTGTTCGAGGAACTTACAGCCCGTCCCGAATACTGCGAAACGGCTCTGTTGAGTTCGCAAGAAGAAGGGCCAACTGACTTAGTCAAAATGGATAACACAAAGCAGCTTAAGGCGGATATCCAGACGGTCGTAAGTGACATGATGGATAGAGTGATGGTGAGAGTCCTAGAGCAAGACCCTTTCAGCTCAGAAAAGCATAGGGAAACACGTCCCCTGTACGCCGCTCTAGTTCCCGATGAAATTTTCAAAGGGGCGCACTTTGAACGGAGATTCGTCACTCCATTTGGAAAGGCTTGGGAGCGCCTAGGTCAGGTAGCAGCCACAGCAGGGCTCGGATTTAGCACGCTGGGACACACCATTACAGGAAATGTAGGAGAGGAGCGTCTTAGACGTATCCAGCAAGTGCTTGACTCTTTGGAACATTCCCCACCAGGTAAAGATAAGGTCAGACCAGACTGGGACAGAGAGCTGGAATATGTACTAGAAGGCGGCGGCGAAAGTCGGGAGACGATCGTTATTTGTGACCTTTACGCCGAGGATCGTCAAACTGGGGAAAGACTCGCATTCGAGTTGAAAGCTCCATTGCCGAATAGTGACCAGACCAAAGTCAGCAAAGAAAAACTTCTGAAGTTACTCAGTATGGAACCCTTGCAGGTTGACGAAGCCTATTACGCCTTACCCTACAATCCATATGGCAAGAGACATGACTATGCTTGGACATTACCTGCGCGGTGGTTCAACATGAAAGAGGACTCGGCTGTTCTCATAGGAGACGAGTTCTGGGAAAAGCTTGCTGGACAGGGGACATACGGATTAATCGTACAAGCGATAGATGAAATCGCTGTGGACTACAAGGACCGTATATATCGAGAGTTCCTTGGTATAGAACCTCCTGACGGTGAGTGACTAGGTCGTCCAATTGGCAGGCCATTAGGGTTCCGCCTCTGGTCTGTCGCCAAACATTCGGATGGTTTAGAAGGAGTGGCTAGCCAGTAAATGGAAGGCTAGCTGACCAGAACCCTGACAAGTAGGTTCAGGACGCCGAGGCCGACACTGAGAATAACCCCTATGACCAGGCCGGTCATCCACTTGACGAGGCTGGTCTGCATTTTGGCCATGTCGGTCCTTACGGCCTGCACATCAGTCCTCACCGTCTCCATGTCGGTCCTCACGGCCGCCACGTCAGCCTTGGTTGCGACGTGGTTCATCTCGGTCTCAAGTCGGGTAATGCGCTCGCCTTCTGTCAAGGTTGTCATCCATCGCCCCAGTTCAGTCAGACAATTAACGCTATATGTATATGCTAACACATTACTGGCGTTATGGTGCGCAGTCAAGCCTGACAATAGGTCTTTTCCACAGACAGAATTGCGCTCTGCCCTAGTCTGACTGGGTTGTGTTAGTCCTTTCACCCTCACCCCAGCCCTCTCTCGTCAAGGGAGGGGTCTGTTGGCTGGTGTTCAGGTTTGCCAGCGTATGGACTCCGGTGCAGGCTTGGTGGATTGCCGAGCGGCCCGCCACGGCGGGTGGGTTCCCGCTTTCGCGGGAATGACGGGTTGAGGGCCGGGGATGGTGGAGAGGGTTCGCGTGATTGGGTGATTGGGGCTAAGTCGTAGAAAGTTCAGGCTATTGGAGCGGATCTCTGAGAGTATAGCGATCATTCTGGCGAGGTTAGGCGAGTACTTGGTTAGATATGAGGGTCAGGTAGGTCCTAACAGTCTCTTCATTGGGACAAAGGTTGTGAATTACGTTGACCAGGCTAAAGACTACACCTAAGATTTCTTATGCAGGTCCGTCTGCGCGACCAAGAAGTTGCACCCATAGGAACTTTGACAATTCGAGGCAGTAAGGATGAGTAACAAGGACAAAGGCAACGGCGAAGGGCCAGACGGCAAGAGTATCCCGATCAGAAAGTCCTTCGACACGATTCCTCCACAGACTGGTAGGCTGCGCAACCTGTTTAGTGAAATGCAGGAACGGCAGAATTCCCAACAGGCTGAGAGTCAAGAAGGATCAGGCGATAGAAGAGACACCACTCGCCGCAACGATTCAGCTTCAGCCAGTATGCACTAGGTGGTGGGATACTCCCGAACACCGTGAATGTCTCGAGCATCGAGTACATTGTGCATCGGGACTATAGAGACGATTCGGCTTAGCAAGATGTCGCTTTCCCTCACCCCAGCCCTCTCCCATCAAGGGCTTACAGGGGTAGGTAAACTGACAATTCGTTCGCCCTGAGCTTGTCGAAGGGCCCGCCCCCGGCCCCTGGGTTCCTGCTTTCGCGGGAATGACGGGGTGTCGGGTCGGATCAGTCTACAGTCCCAGCACGAGCCTCATGGCATTGCCAATCCTCGCGTGGTAGCGAATCTGACTGAAGCCGGGCCAGGATGCTGTCGAGAGCCAAGGGCTCGTTTGAGTACACCTTGTCCAACGCGTCGCGGACCTTCTCGTCATTGCGCGCTGATGTATGCCTCCAAGGCTTCTCTGTAGAGTCGGCTTCTGGACGTGTCAATGATTCTGTCTGCCACAGATCGGGATGGAAAAGACTAGTTCGCAAAAACCCTGACGAGCACGTTCAAAATCCCAAGACCTACGCTGAGGACGATGCCCACCACCATGCCAGCCATCCACTTGATGATGCTGGTCTGCATGTGGGCCATGTCGGTTCTTACCGTCTCCATGTCGGTCCTCACTGTCTGCATATCGGTCCTGACGGCCTCTATGTCGGTCCTCACCGCAGCCACGTCAGCCTTGGTTGCGACGTGGTTCATCTCGGTCTCAAGTCGGGTAATGCGCTCGCCTTCTGTCAAGGTTGCCATCCATTGCCCCAATTCAAGTGTTTTGTCTCAGATGAGACGCTATAGGTGTATACTAACATGCAGTTGACGTTATGGTACGTCTTTCAGATAGGTGAACAGGTCTTTGCCACAGGCGTGGCTGGGTTGTGCTAGTCCTTTCACCCTCACCCCAGCCCTCTCACGCCAAGGCGCATCTGCGACCCGTCAAGGGAGAGGGGGTGTGTTGGCTGGCGTTCGGGCTTGCCCGTGCATTGACTACGGGGTAGGTTTCGTGGGTTCCCGCTCCTCGTTTCCAGGGGGACAAGATTCGCGGGCAACCAAGGGGTCCTTCGACAGGCTCAGGACGAACGAATTGTTGGTTTGTCTACCCTTGTAAGCCCGCTGGGAGTGGGGGTTGATGGGTGCGGGCGGGACGCCCGCGCTCCGGTGGGGGTTGGCTTCCGCGCGCTAGTTCTCCAGGCGGGAGAGGCGGCGGAGGTCTATGCTGAGGACTCGGCCTCCGAAGGTGAGGAGGGCGGTCAGGAAGATGGCGAGCAGGATCGCGTAGAGGGGGCCCATCAGCAGCCAGTTGGTGGTCAGGATGAACGGGGGTAAGACGCGGCCTCCACTGTCGGTTACGGCTACGGACGCTACCATCATGCGGCTCATCTGGAATCCGGCCCAGGTGCCGACTCCGAGACCTATCAGCGCGACCAGCATGTGCTCGAGGCCGACGAGGCCTATCGTCTGGATGCGGCTGAATCCGAGTGACCTGAGGGAGCCCATTTCGCCCATGCTGCGCTCGGCGAACGCCAGCAGGTACACGATGTACCCAAGCCCTGAGATGAACAGGATCACTCCCAGTGCGACCAGCACTATGGTGCGCCATCCTGCGGAGATGAGCGGATCGATGTCCTGTGCCGCGAGCTGGTCTTCCAGTCCTATCGCGCTGCCTCGGGCCCTGACCATCCTGGACACTGTCTGGAGCACCTCGGCGTCGGCGCCAGGGGCCGCCTCGATGAATATCTCGTTGATCGCGGTGGCGCCAACCGGGTTCAGCGCGTCCAGGTAGGTGAGCAGGGTGTCCATGTCGAAGACGAGGAAACCGCCGCGCGCGGGGTCCATCGTCGGGAAGTGGTCGACTATGGCGGTGATGACCACCGGAACGACGCCGCCCGGCAGGTTGACCAGCATGCCGTTGTTCACTTGCGCGCCCGTGTTGGCAGAGAACGTGCGGCTGGCAACGGCGGGAATGTAGCCGTATCCACCGGCGCGGTAGATGCCCCGGATGCCGACGTTGGTCTCCTTGCCGAACCTGAAGTGGGCGGCGCCCGTGCCCGAGTGGACGTTGTCGAAGACCTGGGTGGCCTCGTCCGCGCCGAGCTGGCTGGTGGCCAGCGGGACCCAGTCGAACGTCTCATCAAATCCCTCTACGAGAGTGACCTCGCCGGTCTCGCTGATCGCTTGAAGGTCGTCGAACGTGACGGAACCGGCGGTGGCGGTCGCGCCGAACCCGGGCTCGTTGATCTGGATGGAGACCACCCTGACCGGCTGGACCAGGTCGGAGGGGATGTCGGCGTCCACCATGTGCCAGCCGGGATCCGGCATCTGCCCGAACGTCACGGTGTCAGTTATTCCGTTAGCGTCCTCGAGGACTAACCAGAGGAAGATCAGCGGGTAGAAAGACTCGGGGTTGACCCATAGCTGGATCCGGCGGGAGCCCTCGGGTAACTCGACCGTCCGCAAGGGCTCTTCCAGCTTGAGCGTGGCCAGCACCTCGGGCAGGGAGCTGTCTGAGAAGTCGGGGCGGTACCAGGCGTCGAAGGTGTCGGTGTCCACGGCGAGGAAGCTGAAGCCGGAGCCGATCGAGGCGGCTCCGATCTTTCCGGTGGAACGGTGCGCCGTTGATATGGCCTGCACACCAGGGATGGTGCCGAAGTTCTCCTCCACGCGGCCGTCCCTGCGTCCGAGATAGGAGTCCAACTCGACCACCCGAATGTCGGAGCCGACGGCGTAGCGGACCCTCTCCTCGTAGCTTCTGTCGAGGGTCGCGCCGACGGTCGTGGCCAGCACGCCTATACCTCCGGCCAGCACGAGCAGCAGCACCAGCCACGAGTACTGGAGCGGGTTGCGCGCCATGTGCCACATGCTCATCGAGACCCAGACCGGCGCGCGGCGGGCGAACTCGGCCAGCACGTGGAACAGCACCTGCGCGGGTACCAAACACAGCAGGGCTACCGAGCCGACGAACACTGACGCCGGCTGGTCCGGGTGCGGAGGAGACTGGTACGTGAACCAGGCGACCGCAGCGATCTGCACGAGCAGATAGAGGAGTGAGGAGTAAGGAGCGAGGAGCGAGAATCTCCCCTCTTCCCCGCTGACCGCCGACCGCTGGCCACTGACTCTTGCGGAGAGCCAGTAGGCGATGGCGAACACGCCGATGGCCGCAGCCTGGGGTATCCATCCGGTGAGGTCGCCAGCCTGGACGTAGTCGTAGGCGATGGCTGCGGCGAGCATGGGGAGCGTGACCAGAGTCGCGAGGTGCACGAGTCCCATCGACTCGCCGCTGACGTAGCGTATGAACAGCGGGAACACGCGGAAGAACATCAGCCCGACCGCAAGGAGGAATAGCACCGGGGCGACCAGGAGCGCCTCGTTGACGTCCTGCTCGCCGAACAGGCTGCCTGTGACGAGCTCGCCTCGCGCCTGAAGCTCCCAGAACAGGATGCCGCCGACCACGAGGAAGCCTATGTCTATGTAGAAGCGCTGCACCAGCGGCATGGATGGAGGTCGGGATGCCCTGAGCCTGTGGATTATCAGTCCGGCGCGCGCGCCAAGCACTCCGGGCACGACGAAGATGACCAGGCAGAGCAGTCCGGCGATGCCCGCGGCGGCGAACGGAATCCAGTTCGGGTGTACGGGCAGCGGTCTGCCGTCCGTTATGTGGTCGAAGTAGGGGAGCAGTCCGGCGAGCCACACCACCAGCAGCGCGAGGAAGGGGGCGATCGCGGCCGCCACAAGGGCCAGCACCGCGCCCTCACCGAGGTACAGCCTGAGGAGGCGCCACGTGCTGGTGCCCCGGCTTCTGAAGAGCGCGACATCGCTCTCGCGGTTCGGCACGAGGTACGAGACGATCATGAACAGGAAGTAGAGCACTGCCACACCCAGCACGGTGAGCATCAGGAGCAGCGGAACGCTGGAGAGGAAGGTCTGTCGTCCGAAGCGGGCGAGCATGATGTTGATGCCGCTGAACGCGAACGAGCCCGGCAGCAGGATGGACAACTCCTCGCTGAGCAGCTCCATTCGCCTGCGCATCTCGGCCTTGGACCATCCCCTCAGGACAGTCGTATCGACGCTGCTGTACCAGGTGGAGTTGACCGCCGCGCCCGGGAAGGCCGTGCCGACCGCGCCGGCGAGCACCGGCTGGCTGACGAACATGCCGAGCGCAGGGGGCGAGTTCGGCGTTATCTCGCCCTCGGAGTTGGGAATCCTGGGGAACATGAACGACTCGGCGTCGTCCTGCCAGTAGGGGTCTTCGGGGTCTGTCGGCGCGATCAGGCCGGCAATCCTGGCCGACACCTTGACGGGCGAGTCCTGAGATGGCGCGACGACGAGAACGTCGCCGGGGACGAGGCCGCCGAACGCGTCGGCTGTCGAAGTGCTGACCAGCACCTCCACCAACGGGCCCTGGGTGCCTCGGAGCACTGTGTCCTCGGCAAGCCTGCCAGTGACGACAGTGACGTGGTCTGCGAATCCGGTGAACGACTGGACCAGGCCGATGGCAGGCTCGCGCGGGGCGGGCGGTCCGTCTTCTTCGTCCTCGGGCGGTTCACGAACCGCCCCTACAGTTTCTGGCGAGTCGGCCACAGGCTTGTCTGGGGGAATTACGGAGTAGAACGGTGTTCGCAGGTGGCGCTGGGTGCCGGTGTGGACCGGTGCGACGCTGGCGTCGATAGCCTGGTCGAGGGCCGCGTCCGTGCGCTCGATCTCGGGCACCTCCAGCGGGATGAAGTTGGAGCGAGTCTGGATGGTGAAGTAGGTCTCACCGTCGCGGGCGAGCGAGGACTCCACTGCGCTTTCGATGCCCTGTCGTTCGAGCGCGTCAAGGTAGACGGGCGCGGCGGACATCAGCAACGTGGCGATCATGATGCCGAGGAATATGCTGACCATGAGACGCCAGTCTGTGCGAAGGCGCCGAAGGACGAGATGACCGGTTGTC
This sequence comes from Dehalococcoidia bacterium, assembly GCA_965232905.1. GTDB lineage: Bacteria > Chloroflexota > Dehalococcoidia > Lucifugimonadales > UBA1123 > VXRN01. Next base: position 2,387,355 of record OZ247432.1, on the reverse strand, counting down.
AGGTTGTCAGAGTCTGTGGTCAGGAGTTAGTTCCAGGTATTTCAGGGGGATACATGCAGTCCCTTCTCCCCTGGTGGGAGAAGGTTAGGATGAGGGGGAGTCGCTGCTTCAACAGCTTCACCCTCACCCCAGCCCTCTCCCATCAAGGGAGAGGGGGTATGTAGACTGGCCAATGATTGTCATGAAAGTCGTTCGCCGGAGGACCAGCCTCCGTTCATGGGTGTGTACCTCTCGACTGAGTGGAGTGCGTTGAAGCCGAACCCGCCGACTATCTGCACCGTGCCGTCGTCCATGAGCAGGGCGCTGTGGCCCCACCTTGCGTCGCGGATCGCGCCGCCGGGTCTCCACGTGCCGTCGCGAGGGGTAAACAGCTCGGCGGTCGAGAGGGGTGAGATGCCGTCCCTGGTGCCGCCCACGACGAGCACGCGTCCGTCGGGCAGCAGCGTCGCGGTGTGCGCTGCCCTCGACTCGGCCATCTGCCCAGCGGCGGACCACGTCCCGGTCGAAGGGTCGAATATCTCGGCGGAGGCGATCGGCACGCCGTCGGCCCCGTATCCTCCTACGAGCAGCACACGTCCGTCCGACAGAGTGACGGCGACGTGGCTGTCCCTCGCCTCGACGAGGTCGCCGGCGTCGGTCCATGCGCCGGTTGTGGGGTCGTAGATCTCAGATGAGCTCACACTCCGGTCGTCCCAGCCCACGCCTCCTGCGACCAGTAGCCTGCCGTCACCGAGCATGGTGGCAGAGTGGCCCCAGCGCGGGGTGCGCATCGGCGCGGCGAGGGTCCATCGTCCAGTCAGGGGATCGAGGATCTCAGCGCTCGACAGCGCGTTGGTGCCGTCCCATCCGCCGACGGCCATGAGGGCGCCACCCGCTTGTGCGGAGGCAGGCTCCGGGAGCAGGGTCAGCGTGTGGCGGCTCCGAGCGTCGGCCATGTCCTCGTATCTGGCCCAGACGGGACCGCCGGGGTCGTAAACTTCGGCGCTCGCAAGCGGAGTGGAGAGACGTCCCAGTCCTCCGGCTACGGATATGCGGCCATCGGGCAGAACGGCTACAGCGTGTCCCCATCGGAGCTCCCTCATGGGCTCGGTCTGAAGCCATTTTCGTATGCCCCCGTGGAAGAACTCGGCCGTATTCAGGCTGCGCCCGTTTGCGTCATAGCCGCCGAGGAGGATGGGTGTGCCGGTCTCGGCACAGGGATCGGAGTCGTCGCAGTCCATCAGCACCGCGACGTGGCCCCAGCGGGCGCGCTGCGTGCTGCCTGCGGCGGCCCACGCGCCGGAGCCGGGTACGTAGAGCTCGGTGCGGGTGAGGGGCGAGAGCACGCCAGCCTTTCCTCCCGCGACGATCAGGTTGCCGTTCGGGAGAAGAGTCGCCGTGTGTCCCCGGCGAGGGGCCAGCAGGCTGGCGGTCTTCGTCCACGTATCAAAGACAGGGTCGAACACCTCGACGGTGTTGAGCGGGACTGCTCCGCCGCCGCCGACCACGATGACTCTGCCGTCAGTGAGCAGCGTGGCGGTGTGTCCGCCCCTGGAGTGGAGCATTGACGCGCCGGGAGTCCAGACGCCCACAGACCCGTCATTCCCGAGAATGCCGGGATCGAATGTCTCGGTTGAGTCATAGGCGGCGCTGCCGTCCCTTCCTCCGATGACCATGATTCGTCCGTCGAGCAGCAGGGTGGCGGAATGGTCACTGCGCGCGGTGGACATCGCGGACGCTTGGGTCCACGAATTGGACGCCGGATCGTAGATCTCTACAGACGCGACCGCGTCACGTCCCTGCTTGCCCCCGATCACGAGCACCCTGCCGTCGGGCAGCAGCATCGCGGTGTGGGCAGCCCTGGCGACGGCCATGTCGGGGCCGCTGGCCCAGGCTCCGGTAGCCGGGTCGTAAAGCTCAGTAGAAGGGGTGGCGATGAACTTGTCGGAGCCGCCGACGATCAGCACGCGACCGTCTCGAAGCAGCGTCGCGGTGTGGTCTATGCGCGGGACGGCGAGCGGCGCGGCGTCCGTCCAGGACTCGGTGCCGGAGTCGTAGATCTCAGTCGCGGACGTGACGCTGCCGATCCCGCCACCGCCTGCTATGAGCACCCTGCCGTCGGGCAGCAGCGTCGCGGTGTGGCCCGCGCGGGCCGTCGAGATCGAGCCGACGGGAGTCCACAGGCCGGTGGATGGGTCGTAGTACTCGGCGGAGGTCAGCTCGTCGTCTTCACCGTCGCCGGCGACGGCGAGTATGGTGCCGTCCGGCATGAGCGTTGCGGTGTGCTCGGTACGAGCGTCGTTGGCGCTTCCGGGAGCGTCGGGAGAGCCGATCCGAGGCCCGGGGGGTGCGACAGCTGCGGCCGGTTCGCCGGTCTCGATCTCGATATCGTCAGCGGGCGTGGTATCACACGCGACAACGAACCCGACGAGGGCGGCGGCCAGAACCAGCTTAAAGCTGGACATATAAGTGAAAGAAAGAGCCTCAAGCACGTTCGGTGGTCGCATTTGTGAATTGTGTAGTAGGCGGTTGGGGCAAGTCAACGCGGGGTCGACTCTTGCAAACTTCGTCGTTCCGGCGAAGGCCGGAATCCAGAGGTTGAGACATGAGTCGACGTCAGAGAGGTTAGGCGCTAGTAACCACGCATTATTCAGAAATGTCCGGGAGTTCGTCGTCCTCCGAGTCCTGAGGAAACAGACGGTTCTCTTGTGGAGGAGTGGGGCTTGCTGGGCGACTCGTAGGTGGTAATGGTTCCAGGTCGCGTACTCTCGCTACCGGGTCAAGGTATCGCTCCACTGTGCTGTATAGCTCATCAGCGGTACGGTAGATCACACCATCCATCTTAAGTATTACCAAACCATCGTTAGCTTCGAACCATGAGCGCCACTTCTCTCGACTGACCAAAATCTTGCCAACTGCCGTCAACACGTCCTGACTCGAGTCGCCAGTGATTCGAAGGATACGGCCACCATTGGCCTTAAGTTCCGGGAACAGTTCTAGGCGTGTCGACCTGTCTTTGTGCTGGTCATGGCATACCAGAACATGGTCGTTACTTCGCGCCCATCTGAGCAGAGCAACATCGCTGCGGTGGTCTGCTGAAATGTTTAAGGCAAACTGCGTTTGAAAGCCGACGGCCTCAAGGTATGGCTGAATCTCAACATCGAGGTCGGCGTCCAATAACAAGCGTTCCAGCCTAGGCAGCGCCGTCAAGGAACCTCTCAAACTCGATGGTCTTTTCGATAGTCTCGCGGGAAATTGGGTAGTACAGCCGACTCAGGTCGTCTATCGACTTCCCCTTAGCGATCAATGTGGGGAACAGGGATGTAGGAACTCGAGTATCGCGAACAACCGGCTGTCCGCCCATGATGCCAGGATCTATTTCTACATATGCGGCGTAGTCTCGCGGCACCAGAATGGAACCTTCTTCCTCCTGCTCCCGCAACGAGGGAAACAGCTCCCCAAACACCCGAGTTTCCACTTTCTGTCCAAAGCCAGTAGCCGACGTTGTCTGCCAATCGTCTGACTGTTCAGCAAAGATCTTGTTTCCAACAATGTATACATTGGCGTCAGACCAGCCCTCGCTGGGGGGGCCGAGTCTTTCATACATATGCCGAATGGCAATACCAACTGAAGTCAGGTCCAGTTGACTTTGCCGAAGCGCCCGCATGATTCTGATAATCGTCAGATCAGCGTAGGAGTACCCCTCCTCAACGACTTGTCCGTCTTCGTCAACGAGTTCAACGGAAGGCGCAACTATCCCTCTCTTCTTCCATCTGTACAGCGTACTCCCTGGGACTCTGGCCAATCGAGCGACCTGGGATGTGGAGTAGAATCCATGCCATTTAGTCATGTTAGTCCTAACCTGTGGGAACGGCGTGAATAGCCCATTGCTCTGGGCTTATCTCCTCTTCAAGAGGTATGTGTCCACCTTCAGACAGACTATACCAAATTCCAAAGACAGCCCTGCCTACGTCGTGGCACGGCCTCTGCGGAGGCCGCGGCCGGGGAGGGCGCCGGTGTTGTCGCCGTCGTCGATGACGACAGGGTAGTGCTTGGGGTCGCCGTGCCTAGTGTGACTCTTAACCGTGTCGGGACCAAATGTGATTCTGACTTCGCGTATGATCCCTGCCGAGGGACCCATTTGTAGAGTAACCGATAACGAACCCCGGGGCCTTTTCGTCACCTCGTCTACTCGCTCATCCGCCCTGAGCTTGTCGAAGGGCCGTCCGCTCATGGTTCGTCAAGCTCACCACGAACGGACTACTCTAGTGACACTCAATAACAAAAAGACCCTGGGCGGGTTCTTGCTACGTTGACATGCTTCTTTATAGCAACCTAACATACCCGCCATCACAGAAATGAAAGCGGTGGAACCATGACTGACAGCCCCACGAGGACCCACGTCAGATACAATTTCACTAAGAGTCCACTTTACCGAGATATTCATATCGACGGCATCTGGGGTGGAGTTCACCCAGGTGGATACATTCAGATGGCAGTTTTCAAAGACAGGTCTCACTTGCCCAATGAGGTTGAATACGCAGTGAGCGAAGACGGCCGTCAAGCTGGCGAGACCTCTCGGGATGTACCTGACAGCATAACGCGGGTAGTAGAGGCTGATATCGCGATGAGTCTCAACGTAGCAATCTTGATGAGAGATTGGTTAAGCGAGAGAATTGATGAATTGGCTCCCGCCAGGACAGTTGAGGATTGAGGATCGGTCACTGATGCTAAGGATTAAGAGTCTCAGATATGGCGGTGAAACTACAGGGGCAAGCGTACTGGATAGACCAACAGTTCAGGAACGTGTTTCCACCGGGCGGATGCATGTTGTAAAAGTCTTGAACATTCCGTTGCCTACAGCAACCGTAGGTTCGTCAGGCGGGCGGCGACGCGCTAGGAGGCCAACAGGAAGTACCTCCCTCAGTTTCCAGAAATCTGTGCCTACGGCACCTACCAAGGGTCTCACAGATAGGTTCCGGCAATTGTCGAATGAGTGGAAGCGTGACACTGGGCATCTGTCCCTGATATCCCAAATCGCAGCGCATCCTTCTTATCAGGCCATCATAGCCATGGGCGAACCGGCTATACCCCTCATCCTGCGAGATCTGGAACAAGAACCAAATCACTGGTTCTCCGCGCTCTCGGCGATTGTGGATGAAGGGCCAGAGATACCTGTACACGAGAGGGGGGATATCAGTGCACTTTCTGAGGCCTGGCTCAATTGGGGAAAGAGTAAGCAGTACATCGACTGACTATGCGATCCCGATATTTGTGGCTCCCCGAACTTGTTGACTTTGAAGTTACGAGCGAATCCACTCTACAGTACAATTGCTTCGCTTGGGCGCTCGGTGAAAACTCCCAATGGATTGATCCCGGTCGCTACTGGCCCGAGGATATATCCAGTGACGGCACTATCAGTTCATTCATTGAACTGTTCAGAGCAGCCGGCTATGAGCGATGCGGCGACGGGAGTTTAGAGGCAGGATGTGAGAAGATCGCCATCTATACAAAGGACGGCAACCCTACACATGCCGCACGTCAACTTGAGAACGGACAATGGACCAGCAAACTAGGGAGCTACGAGGACGTTGTTCACTCCACCCCTGAGGAGTTGCAGGGAGAGTTCGATTACTCCTACGGACGGGTTGCTGTCTTTATGATCCGCCCACGAGTTAGCGACTGAAGCTACCTCCCACATCACCCGCCCGTCACGTTGTTCCCCGGCCTCGGCGGAGGCCGCGGCCGGGGAGGGCGCCGGTGTTGTCGCCGTCGTCGATGACGACCTGGCCGTTGACGATCACGTAGTCGATGCCGACAGGGTAGTGCTTGGGGTCGCCGTGCCTGGCGTGAGTCTTGACCGTGTCGGGGTTGAACACGACGATGTCGGCCCTGAAGCCGTCTCGCAGTATGCCCCGGTCGGGCAGTCCCAGACGCTGCGCCGGGAAGGAGGTCATCTTGCGAATGGCCTCCGGGAGACGCAGGTGCTTCTCCGCCCTCACGAACTCGGCCAGCACTATCGGGAAGCAGCCGTACGTGCGCGGGTTGGGGTACTCGCCGAACAGGATGGCGTCGGACGCGATCATGCCCGCCGGGTGCGAGACGAAGGCGTGCAGCGTGTGCGCGTTCGTGCCCAGGCCGACGGTCGAGATGCCCAGGTTCTCCTCCAGCAGCAGGTCGAAGAGCGCCTCGGCTGGCTCCTGGTTGCGCATCTCGGCGATGTCGGTAATGAGCCTGCCGTCATACTGCGCGTTCTGCGGCTGCGTGAAGTTGGTCAGCCAGTTGTTCTCGAGTCTGCTCGGAGCCAGTTCCTTCGCCATGCGAGCACGGTCGTCCGGGTCGCGCAGCGCGGCCATCAGCCTCTCAGGTCCGCCGTCCTTCGCCCAGAACGGCAGACCGATCGTGATCGTGGTGCCTGAGTATGGGTACGTGTAGCAGTCGAAGGTGACGTCCATGCCCTCGGAGCGGGCGTCCTCTACGAGTCCGAGATAGTCGTGGTGGCTGCCGACTCCCTGAGCGCTCTGGCGGTAGTGCGTGAGGTGAATCGGTATGCCCGAGCGCCTGCCGATCTCCAGGGCCTCCTCCCACGGCGCGAGCAGGCCGGTGGACAGCAGGCTGGCGCGGGTGTGGGTGTGGTAGAAGCCGCCCATGCTGGCTGAGACCTCGGACAGCTCGACAAGCTCGTCGGTGTCTGCGTACGCGCCGGGCGGGTAGTCGAGTCCTGTGGACAGCCCCCACGCTCCCTCCTCCATCGCCTCCCGGACGACCGCCTTCATGTTGGCCATCTCGTCCTGCGTCGCGGGCCTGTCGTTCCAGCCAACGCCCCAGATGCGCACGGGCGAGTTGCCGAGGATGTACGCGACGTTGATCGCGACGGAGCCGTCGAACTTGCCGATGAAGTCGGCGACGGTCAGCCAGTCGGCGGGCATCGGCGGGTAGCCGTTGAGACCCGAGTCGAGCCAGATGTATCGGTGAAGCTCCTCCTGCGTCTTGAAGGGGGCGTGAGAGATGCCGTCGATGCCGACAAGCTCGGTCGTCACTCCCTGGCGCACCTTGGGGTCGTGGTGCGGTTCGCCGAGCATCGTCAGCCCGGCGTGGGAGTGAAGGTCGATGAAACCGGGGCATACGACGCGTCCGGCGGCGTCGATAGTCCGAGCCGCCTCGAGGTCGGACACGTCTCCACGGTGAATGGAGACGGTATCGCCCTGGACGCCGACAGCGGCGTGGAAGCCGGGGCTTGCTGTTCCGTCGATTACGAGTCCGCCAGTGATGAGAAGGTCTAGCATGGGAAGAGTCGGCCTCCGGTAGTTTGGTCAGACTTTAACAGAACTGGGCGATGGGCTCTGCAAGACGTGGCCTACTGCCGGAGCCTGTGTCGGCTTGGTAGGTAATCGATGTAGGGACGGTTCGCCAACCGCCCCTGCGGGACATGCGGGCGAGACGCCCGCGCTCCGTATGATGGTCGACTTAGGCTCACCTGCCAAATTGCCTCAGATCCCTACTGCAGACGGAGCCTCGCAAGGCCGCCAGATATCGCCTCACTGGTCCACTGTGGGTAGATTCTTGCAAAATACATGTTTAGATACTTGTTTTGACAAACAATTTGGTGAAGTGTATATTTCCTAGTCATGGAGCAATTTTCGAATCGCAGTAACCCTCCAGATGACCTGTGCTTCTGGGTAAACAGCCTTGCCATGGCTTCCATGAGAAGTCTGGCCGGGCGGTTCAGTCGCTACGGCATAACTCCACACCAGTTCGCAATCCTGATGATGTGCTCAGAGGGGTGCGTGGACACTGTCAGCGGGCTGGCCAGGGTGATGCCTTTAGACGCCGCCGCCGTGAGCCGGAATGTCCACAACCTCGTCCAGCAGGAACTGCTAGAGAGGGAGCCGTCGCAGCGTGACAGACGTTCGGCAACGTTAAGCGTTACGGAGAGCGGGAAGGTGCTGCTGGAAGAGCTTGCAGCGCACGTGGATGCGAATGACCGCATGCTCCTGAGGGGAATCGACGACGCTGAAAGGGACAAGTTCGTAACCACCATCAAGACGATGCTGGCGAACACAGCCGCCTACGAAGCCACACGACTTTGAGAGCCGTATGAAACCGTCTAACCAATAGCTGAATAAGTGTAAAGCCCAGCCTTCGGGGGGCCGGGCTTTACCAGGCAGAGCGCGCGCTAAGAACCCTTCGGCACGGGAAACTTTTTCTGCGCCCTCTTTGCTTACCGTAATCCCCGGCAGTTTCTCTGTCAAGCATTGAAAGAGAGGTCCCAATTGCCTAACGAATACATGGTCGAGGTCCGTGACCTCGTGAAGGTCTATCCGGGCGGCACACGCGCCGTTGAAGGCATCGACTTCGATGTCCCGAGGGAGGGCTTCTTCGGTTTCCTCGGGCCCAACGGCGCCGGGAAGACCACGACGATGAAGATACTCGGCACACTGCTGAGGAAGACATCTGGTGCCGTCGAGGTGGCGGGGATCGACGTCGATGCCGATCCGAAGGCAATCCGGCGCAAAATCGGGTTTGCGATGCAGGAAGTAGGTCTCGACGACCTCGCAACGGGCAGTGACTTTCTCCAGCTTCAGGGCGTGCTCTACGGACTCTCCCGACGCGAGGCCCGGCGGAAGGCAGGGGAGCTGCTGGAACTGGTGGGCCTATCGCACGTGGCCGGACAGCGGGTCGGCACCTACTCTGGAGGCATGCGCCGCCGCATCGATCTTGTCGGAGCCCTCATGCACAACCCGGACGTCCTATTCCTCGACGAGCCGACGGTCGGCCTGGACCCCCAGAGCCGAATCGCGATGTGGGAGCACCTCGACAGCCTGAACGCCAAGGGTGTCACGATCCTGCTCACAACCCAGGTAATGGAGGAGGCCGACCGTCTCTGCCGCAGCATCGCCATCTTCGACCACGGGCAGATCGTCGCCAGTGGTTCGCCTGAGTCGCTTAAAGCCGATGTGGGCAGAGACGTCGTGCAGATTGCCCTCAATGACTCCGGGAACGGTGCCGACAACGCACTGAACGAAATGGCCGAGGGCATCGTTCGCCAGCAGAGATACGTCGACGCGACCAACAGAGTTGAGGGCAACATCGCCGTCACCGTCAAGAACGGCAGCGCGGCCGTCCCGGAACTTGTCAGCCTGCTTCACGATAACCGTATCCCGGTCGCCAGCATCTCGGTCGCAAGGCCGAGCCTCGATGACGTCTTCCTCAAGTACACAGGACGCGCGATTCGGGCTGAAGAAGCCTCTGGCAACGAGCTCAACGGGATGATACGCCTCAGGAGGAGATAGCTCAAATGAACATAGCCCGAGAGACCTACTTCATCTACATGCGTAACCTCAAGGCCTGGAAGGGACAGCCTGCCCTTGTCATCTCCACACTGCTCCCACCCGTGTTCATGTTCCTCTTCTTCGGGACTCCTCTTAGGGGCATGACCGGCATCGCCGGCTTCCCCGCAGACGACTACTACGCGTACTTTGCCGCCATGATCATCGTGCTGTCCCTGGTTATGAACGGTTCCGATGTTGCCTTCGCACTGCTCACAGACATGCAGTCCGGCTACTTCGACAAGCTGCTGCTTGCGCCCGTAAACCGCTTTTCGATTCTCATGGGCACGCTGCTCACGTCGGGCACGCGGGCTCTGCTGCAGGTGATAGTCATCGTCACCATGGCCATGGCATTCGGTGTCAGCTTCAAGGGTGGTCTGCTGGGACTGGTGGCCATCATTGTCGCCGCCGCGATCTTCGGGATAGCTACAGCCTGCATCGGCCTGATAATCGCCCTGAGGACCAAGAGTGCCCAGATGACTCAGAACAGCTGGCTGATGTTTATGCCGCTGGCCTTCCTCACGACGGCATTTATGCCGAAGGAGTTCCTCACCGGATGGTTCAAGTGGGCGGTGACCGTTAACCCGGTCGACTATGTGCTGGTGTCCGTGCGGACGATAATCATAGACGGGTGGGTATGGGAGTCAATTCTCCCAGGTCTTTGGGTCCTGTCGGCGGTAACGGTGATAATGCTCACTGCCGCCACGTGGACCTATAGGCGCGCCACCACGTGATCTTCGCGCCTGTGAGCTATCGATCGTAGGCCCCGGCGCACCTTGGGACCGTGGTGCGAAACATCTTCCAGCACTCAATGCTAGATGCGCCGTCTACCACGGCGGACTCAGTATGACAAAAGTCGGTGCCGACTAAGCTGATACAGCTTCCAACCTGGAATCGATGTTGACAAGTGCGTCATTTGTTGATAGTTTGTATCATTAGACTGCGAGGGGCTTCTGATTTGCAGTCGGTTTTCATGAGTCGCCATATCAACAAAAGATACAGGACATCCCATTCGCGTCTGATGACCGCACTTAGGGACCGGGGTTACAGGGTCACTGATTCCAGGAGGGCGATAGCCAATCTCCTGGAGCAAAAGCACTATAGTTTTACGATCGAGGCGCTCAGTAAAGAGCTGCCTTCGATAGACAGGGCAACACTGTATCGCACCATCAAGCTGTTCCTCGAGATGGGAGTACTCTGCAGACTCGTCACGATGGACGGAGATAACGCATACAGCCTGGCCCGGGTTGACCACCATCACCACCACTCCGTGTGCGTCGAGTGCGGCTCAGTGGAAGAGTTCAGTGCCGCTGCAGTCGAGCGAATGCTCCGCGACATCAGAACTGGTATTCCCGGGAAGGTCGTCGGCCATATGCTCGAGTTGTACGTGAGATGTGGCCACTGCTCGGCCGACGAGAGAATGTAATCCGCCCTATTTCAACTGACTGGCTACATCCATCATTAACCCTGCAGTGATACATGGTATCGCCGCACAAATATCTCTGGACAGGCAAATTCCAAACTAGAACAGATTTAACCAGCACATGAATGAGGACTTTTGATGCAAGTGTTACTCGATCGTATTTGGCAATTGAAACAACCGGCTCTGGCACTAACTGTAGGTCTTGTCGTATTCGCTGCGATTTTCGCGGCCGCATGCTCCAATGACCAGGATACGCCGACGGCAGAAGCGCCTCAAACTACCGCTGCTTCTGTCGTCCCGACGACTGCTCCCCAGCCGAACCTGGCGGTGCAGGCTCCCACATCCGTACCTTCGGGAGCAGAACCAGTAGCGGCGGCCGCCGCAAATACTGCCGTGCCCTCCAAGCCGTCGGCCCCGTCGATCCAGGTGGTCACGACCACCAACTTCGTGGCCGACTGGGCCAGGGTGGTAGGTGGAGACACGGTGGAAGTGTACGGCCTTCTGCGACCGGGCGCCGATCCGCACACGTTCGTGCCGGGAGCTCGTGACGTTGCCAAGGTAGAAGAAGCGGACGTCGTGCTTACTGTCGGTCTTGGCCTGGAGGCCGACTGGCTGCATGACCTGATACACAACGCCAGGGCGGATGAGTCCGTGGTGGTCGAGCTTGGAGAGAGTGTCGATCCCATCGAATTCTCAGGACCCGACCTTCATGGCCATGGCGAAGAACACGAAGACGACCACAGTATGGAGAGTGCAGAGCACGAGGACCACGAGGACGAAGAAGGGGAGGTTAAGCTCGTTGGGTTTACAGATGACACTGAAGACGAGCATGAGGGACACGACCACGGAGCTCTGGACCCTCACTTCTGGTTCGATCCACTTCGTGTGAAGATCGCAATTGACGAAATGGCCTCCCGGCTTTCGGTCCTGGACCCTGAAAACGCGAGCGTCTACCACCAGAACAGCTCAGATTATAAGGAGCAGCTTGACGAGCTTCACTCCTGGATTCAGGTGCATGTCGAAAACGTGCCGCAGGAGCGCAGGGAGCTGGTAACGTCCCATGACAGCCTCTCATACCTCGCAAAGGCCTACGGATTTGAGGTTGTCGGGCTCGTCATACCGTCCCTGGCGACTCACGTGGAGCCATCGGCGGAGCACATTGCGGACCTGATCGAAGTAATCCGCGAGCACGAAGTTCCGGCAGTATTCGGTGAAACGACAGTCAGTGAAAAGCTTGCTCAAGCCATAGCAAGGGAGACAGGCGCAGAGCTGGTCCAGCTCTATTCGGGCTCCCTTGGCGTAGAGGGCAGCAGCGCTGACACGTACCTCGGCATGGTGCGAACAAATGTAGAGCGCATTGTCGAGGCGCTGAAGTGATCTCAGCTTCAAACTCACATGGTGCGGCCATGTCGCTTCAGGGTGTGACCGTCGAGCTTGGCGGGTACAAGGCGCTGAACGACGTCACATTCGACGTAGAGGCAGGCACCCTGATGGGGGTTGTAGGACCGAACGGGGCCGGCAAGAGCACTCTGTTCAATGCTATTGCCGGGCTCCTCCCCGTCCGCCGGGGTAGAGTAACCCTCGACGGCGTGGACCTGCGAAGTGGAGCGTTGGCCTATGTCCCCCAGCGCGACAGCGTCAACTGGCTGTTTCCCGTGACCGTGCAGGAAGTTGTAATGATGGGTCGGTGCTGCAGGCTAGGATGGTTCCGGCGGCCTGGTAAGAGAGATCGAATGCTGGTGAAGGCGTGCCTGGGCCGCGTTGGTCTAATGGACCATCACTCCGCCCTCATGACGGAGCTTTCGGGCGGGCAGAGACAGAGGGTGTTCGTCGCCAGGGCGCTTGCCCAGGAGGCAAGCGTGCTGCTGTTGGACGAGGCCTTCAGTGGGGTCGACATGGGCGCACAGGAGGACCTGATCGAAGTTCTACGTACACTTCGGGACGAGGGGCGAATCGTCCTGCTGGCCACCCACGACCTGACCAACTTGTCCAGTCGCTTTGACCAGGTGCTGTGTCTGAACGGCCACGTGTGCGCCTGCGGCCCTCCCGGCCAGGTGTTCACGTCTGAGGTCCTGGAGGAGCTGTACGGGTCCCACGGTGTCGACTTCGCAATGGTTGAGGGGCGGTAACAAGGCAACGTGGCAGATTTAATTTTCGCCCCGCTCGAGTACGGCTTCATGTTGAGGGCCCTGATCGGCTCGATACTGGTCGGCGTCATGTGTCCTCTGATTGGGGCGTACGTCGTCACCAAGAACCTGGCGTTCATTGGAGACGCACTCGCTCACGCTGTGCTCCCGGGCATGGTCTTCGGCTTCATGGTCGGCATCAACCCGACTATAGCCGCGGTCCCTACCGGGGTGTCCGTCGCCATGCTGGTCAGGGTTGTGACTCGCCGCGCGGGACTGAGCAACGACACCGCCATAGGCATCCTCTTTGCGACCATGTTTGCCCTGGGACTCGTGATGCTGGCACGTGCAACTACCATCAGGGTCGATATGGAAGACCTGCTCCTGGGGCAGATCCTAGCCATATCTCCGACCGGCATATACATCTCCCTGGCGATAACCGCGGTGGTCATCCTGGGGCTGTTCGCATTTCACCACTGGCTGATGTTTACGAGCTTCGACCCCGTGGGGTCGCAGGTCGCAGGCATGCGCTCCAACCTAGCTGACTACATACTGCTGGCGCTGCTTGCCCTCGTCATCGTGATAGGGATCCAGGCGGCGGGCATTATTCTTGTCATGGCAATGCTTGTAATACCCGCCGCCACGGCGTACTTGCTGGCAAGGCGTCTTGTTTCGATGATGATGACGGCTGCGGTCCTCGGGACCGTGGCCGCCGTGACCGGCCTCTACCTCTCGTTCCACTTCAACCTGCCCGCCGGTCCTGCAATGACCCTGGTCGCGAGCGGAATATTCGTACTGGTCGCCGTGTTCAGACGCAGGGCCTTCGCCTGAGAAGAGCTCAGACACAGATTGGTGGCCATGCTCATATGTGCTATCATACCAGCATTGGCGTCGTATATGGGCTAAATTCGTCAGAACAGAGCTGTCGCAACGACTATCGCCTCAGAACATGGCTGAACACTTCTCCTTTGCAATAGCTCAAGAAGTTCGGTGCTGTCCTTGACTACCGTCATCCTCCTTACTTGGTATCTGTTGTCTATCCACTAGGATGACGTGGTGGTCTGTCTTACATCCACTCCTCTCTTGCACCACTTGTCGGGTCACTACTCTCGACAGCCATAGGTCTTGCCAGTCTGTTCTCTTGTCGTTCTATGTCGCAAGTCGGTATATTTTACGGAATAGTAAATGATCCCGGAGAATAGTGCGCAGCACTTCACCGATGAACTCGGAAACGAGGTTAGGCTCACTGACGAGCGAAGGCAGCACATCTTGCAGCGGCATCCTGAGATGGCCTACCAGATGCACCGGTTCGCCGATACCCTTGCAAGACCAGACGCAGTAACGACCTCAAGATCCAGCACTACGGTGAAGCTCTACTACCGGTTGTACCCTGACTTGCGGGGGAGTGTCAGCGCCAAGCTTAAACTGTGCGAAAACGCCAACTTGGAATTGACCCCCTAACAAGCGGAGTGCATCTTTGTCGGGTATTCCGACAGGAGGTGCACCGGACCAAATGTTAGGAGGTCGGTTGGTGAAAGAGCTGTACGAGTTGAGAGGCAAGGGGCGTTCGATAGACGGAATAGCCAGGGATCTGGGGATCTCGAGGAACACAGTCCGAAGGTACCTGCGCTCACGCGAGGTGCCGAAGCCCATGCTCAGGGCGAAGCGCGGATCGAAGCTGGACCCATACACCGAGTACATAGACACAAGGCTTCTGGATGGACTGGAGAACTGCGTGGTTCTGCTGAGGGAGATCAGGGAACTGGGATACCCGGGCGGATACAGCACACTGAAGAGCTACGTTCATCCGAGAAGACGACCTCGCCAGCCTAAGGCGACGGTGCGATTCGAGACCGAGCCGGGCGAGCAGGCACAGGTGGACTGGGGGATACTCAGCTACACCTCAGAGAACGGACGTCGGCGCAGGATGTGGGCGTTCGTAATGGTGATGGGCTTCTCCAGGGCCATCTACGTGGAGCTGGTGCGCAGGGCCGACGTCGCAACGTTCATCCGTTGCCACATCAACGCCTTCGAGTACTTCGGCGGTGTTCCGCGGCGCTGTCTGTACGATAACGCCAAGGTGGTCGTGATCGAGCGTGACGATGAGGATCGACACGAGTGGAACAGCCGGATGCTGGACTTTGCACGTCGTGTGGGGTTCGAGCTGCGGCTGTGCAGACCGTACCGTGCGCAGACAAAGGGCAAGGTTGAGAGTGGAGTTAAGTACGTTCGTCGCAACTTCTGGCCCTCGGCGCGGTTCACGGATGACGCCGATCTCAACCGCCAGGCGATCGAGTGGTGCGACGTGGTCGCCAACGAGCGAGTGCACGGCACGACCGGCAGGGTGCCTAAGGTGATGCTCGAGGTGGAGAGACCGA
This sequence comes from Dehalococcoidia bacterium, assembly GCA_965232905.1. GTDB lineage: Bacteria > Chloroflexota > Dehalococcoidia > Lucifugimonadales > UBA1123 > VXRN01. The sequence continues at coordinate 2,372,120 of OZ247432.1, read as the reverse complement.
GCCTGGGAGTACTGCCAGATCGGAGCGGTCTGGCAGTGTACCTCCGGGAGGACCGCAAGGTGGGCCGGGACGGCTACGTGCACTGGGATGGATCGTGGTACGGAGTGCCGTGGACGTGGGCTGGGAGCACCGTGCAGGTGGGAGTCAACGCCGGTACGGTGGAGATATGGTCGGGATCGGAGAGACTGGCGGTCCATCCGAGGGCACACAGACGCAGACAGAGACTGACGCTTCCCGGTCAGTGGGACGGCCTGGTCGCTGCCGACAGTGGTCCGAAGCGTGAGGCGCTCGCTGTTCAGGTATCGGCCCAGCAGGTCGAGAGCCGGTCCCTTGACGTGTACGAGTTGCTGGCCGGTGGAGGTGTGAAATGATCGCCATCGAGCAGGCACGCGCTCACCTCGAGACCCTGGGTATGTCACAGGCTGTGGAGGTACTGGACAGCAGGCTGGACGACGCTGCAAGGAAGCAGCTTCCGTACCCCGAGATGCTTGCAGACCTGCTGGGTGTCGAGGTTGCAGCTCGCAGGGAGCGCTACATGACGACCAGGACCCGCATGGCCAAGCTGCCCTTCCATCGCACCCTCGACGACTTCGACTTCAGCTTCCAGCCGTCGATAGACGAAAGACAGGTGAAGGAACTGGCGACACTGGCGTTCGTGTCGGAGGCCACCAACATCCTTCTGCTGGGACCTCCGGGAGTCGGCAAGACCCATCTGGCGGTTGCGCTCGCACTGAAGTCGATAGAGAACGGTAAGGGAGCGTACTTCGTGCGAGCCTACGACCTGATGGAGGACCTGCGGAAGGCACGAGCCGAGAACCGGCTGGACCGGAGGATGAGGATATATCTGTCGCCGAAGGTGCTGATAGTCGACGAGTTCGGCATATGGCCCTACGACAGGGAGTCGGCTACCGCGTTCTTCAGCCTGGTGTCCGCCAGGTACGAGAGAGGAAGCATCATCCTGACCTCGAACAAGGGCTTCGCGGACTGGGGGGAGCTGCTGGGCGACAACGTGATAGCAACCGCGATCCTCGATCGTCTGCTCCACCACAGCTACGTCCTCAACATCCGCGGAGAGAGCTACAGACTGAAGGACAAGCGTCAATCCGGACTGCTGACCTCACAGCACCTACTTGGCGCAACATCTGAGCAGAGAGTGGAAACGGATCAATAGGACATAGGGGGGTCAAATCTAACTTGGCGAAAACGCACTAAAACAAGTTGGCGTTGACAGGAGGAACCGCTACCTCTGCATTGTGGTGAAGAGGCAAAGAACCCATTCGTTCATCCTGACCGCCTATCTCGACCGAAGAATCAAGGGGGAGTGAACATGGTAAGCAATAAGGTATCTGTCTGGTACGACGATGAAGGGGACATGCTTGAGGTGTTGTGGGCCTTCAGAGAGGGGTATTTCACCCCCACTGACGACGAGCGCATCCTCAAGCGCCTCGACGACGATGGTGAGGTCATAGGGTTCCTGATACACGAGATGAGCACTCTGAAGCAGCCCAATCCAGTCGAGTTCGAGTTGGCCTCCGAGGTCCCTGCCGATGATGTCACCAACGTCACCACAAAGCAGGCGGCCATTGAGTTGGGGGTTTCGGACCGCAGAGTGCGACAACTGGCCTGTGAAGGACGGGTGCGAGGCGCGACCAAGAGTGGGGCGGAGTGGCTGATTCCCACTCCGGTGGAGGTGATTCCCGGGAAGCGCGGACCTGCGGGTGTTGCAGGACAGGCCGGGGCGCCTGAGGATTAGTACCGAGTCAGACGGAGCGGCGAACAGCGCGTATCAGCGTGATGATACCATGTACTCTATTCGGCTGTTGTGGCCGTTTCTGGTCGGGGTCGAAGTATTCACCCTCACCCCAGCCCTCTCCCGTCAAGGGAGAGGGGGTAATCGAGAGGAAACGAGAGCAGGTACAGATGGTTGATAACTCCCCGGTTAGTGTGTCGGGTGTCGAGCTTGATGGGCAGAATGTGCGGGTGACGTGGTCGGATGACCATGTGTGTGACTTCACGGCGACGTTCCTGCGCGTGAACTGCGGCTGCGCGGAGTGCGTGGAGGAGTGGACCAACCGGCGTCTGCTCGATCCCGCGAGCGTTCCGGCGGACCTGCAAGCGGAGGAATACCTGTCGGTGGGGAGGTACGCAGTCCAGTTCCTGTGGAGCGACGCGCACTACACGGGCATCTATCCGTTCGAGACGCTCAGGCTGCTGTGCCAGTGTGACGACAAGCCTGATGACTAGCGGCCTGCCCAAGGCGATGCTGGTCGACCTTGACGACACCATCCTGGCCTATGAGCCGGGCTCGGTGGACGTGCTGAGGGCCGTCTGCGCCGCCTATGCCGACAAGCTCCCCGACTGGACGGTTGAGCAGCTTGTGGCGGGGATCGACTCGTATCGACGCTGGTTCTGGTCCGACCCGGCGCGGCACCAGCGCGCCCGGCTGAGCACATCCAACATACGACACGAGATCATGATCGGCGCGTTCAGGCAGATGGGCATCCAGTCGCTCCGCCTCGCACGCTCGATGGGCGATGCTTATGGGCGTGAGCGAGAGAATCGGGTCCAGCCGTTTCCGGGGGCGGTCGAAACGCTCGCGACCCTGCAGCAGGCTGGGGTGCGTATGGCGCTGATCACCAACGGAAACTCGGAGAGCCAGCGGGGCAAGATCGACCGGTTCGACCTGGAGCAGTACTTCGACCTCATCATGATCGAGGAGGAGTTCGGGTTCGGTAAGCCAGACGAGCGGGTATATCTTCACGCGCTCGATCAGCTCGATGCGCGACCGGATGAGACGTGGATGATCGGCGACAACCTCGCGTGGGAGGTCGCGACGCCGCAGCGACTTGGGATCACCGGCATCTGGCACGACTTCCGGGGTCGTGGGCTGCCGGATGGGTCCAGCGTGCGTCCTGACAGGATCGTGCGCTCACTGGGGGACGTGTTGCAGACTGGGTTTGGGGTTTAGCGTACCGCCCGTCATTCCCGCGAAAGCGGGAATCCAGGGGTGGCTCGCCGCTCGGCAATCCAGAGGCGTGTGGCTGGGGCCTGGCTAGGTTGTGATCGTGCCTTTTCACCCTCACCCCAACCCTCTCCCGTCAAGGGAGAGGGGGTATAAGTCAGAACGTCAGGGATACCTTCAGGGCGCCGTCGCCTCTGGTGTTTGCGAGGTCGAAGGCCTCCTGGACTCGGGTGATCGGGAGCTGGTGGGTGACGAACGGCTCCATGTCGATCTCACCGCTTCTGATGAAGTCCACGGCTAGCTGGAAGGCGGGCAGTCCGGGCTCGTCCTGTGCGCCGAAGACGGTGTGCAGGTCCAGCCGCTTCCTGAAGAACGTGTCCCAGTCGAACGGCACCCTGTCCATCGTCGGGGGCAGGCCGAACACCGCGACCCTGCCGAGAGGCTTCACGAGCTGCAACGATTGGTTCAGCGTGTCGGTGCTGCCCACGCCCTCGACCACCAGGTCAGCGCCCTCGCCGTCCGTGAGATCCAGGACGGCGTCAGTCGCACGCTGGCCGGTGACGTCGATGACCTCGTCCACGCCCATTCGCTTTGCGTGCTCCCGTCGCTCCTGCACGGGCTCTATCGCAATTATGCGGTGCGCTCCGATGCGCCTGAGCATGAAGTCGTGGAACAGCCCGACCGAGCCCTGTCCGAGGATCGCGACGGTCTTGCCGACGAGCGACGGCAGCTTGCGCATTCCGAATACCACCGTGCCGAGCTGCTGCGCCATCAGCAGGTGCGCCTGAGGCGTGTCGGTCGGGAGCCTGAGCAGGAACTTCGGATCGATTAGCTGGTAGCCGGCGAAGGTCTTGGAGCTCCAGATGTTCGGAGCGGTGAGCACGAGCTCTCCCTCCTCGAACCCGGTGTCACTGCCGTCGACGACTATGCCGACTCCCTCGTGGCCGGGGTAGCCGTGCGGCAGAGGCCACTCGTACACGTTCCAGCCCATGTAGCAGATGTGAAGGTCGGATCCGCAGATCGAGGCCAGGGTCGTCCTTACCAGGACCATACCGGGCTCCGGGTCGGGGATCGGGACCTCGTCGCATCGAAGCTGTCCGAGGGCAGTGGCCTGGGCGGCGGGCATTGTGGACATGTCGGTATCTATCCTCCAGTGTTGTCGGCGGCGACTAGTAGGTCGCTCTGCCTCCGGTTATGTCGAATACGGCGCCGGTGCTGAACGAGCACTCTTCCGAGGCCAGCCAGGCGACCATCGCCGCAATCTCGTCTATCTCTCCAGTACGGCCCATCGGGATGCGATCGACCATGTAGCTGATCTGCTCGGGGGTGAACTCGTCCAGGATGCGGGTCTGCACGACCGCCGGGGTAACGCAGTTTACACGGACGCCGGTTGCCGCCAGCTCCTTGCCGACGGACTTGGTCAGACCGATTACGGCGGCCTTGGTGGCGGAGTAGGGGACCATCCTGGGGTTGCCCTCTTTGCCCGCGACTGAGGCGATGTTGACGATGCGGCCGTAGTCGCGTTCCAGCATGTGGGGAACGACAGAGTGGGTGAAGCTGAACACGCCCCGCAGGTTGGTGCGGTACACGCGGTCCATCTCCTCAACAGGCAGCTCCCAGATGTTGCCGTTGATGCCGCCGATTCCGGCGTTGTTGACCAGGATGTCGATCCTGCCCCACTCGTCGAGCGCCTGCTGACAGGCGCGTTCGGCGGTCTCGGGCTCGGCCACGTCGCCAAGCGTCAGAAGCGTCGGCGTGCCCCGGGCAGACAGCTCACTCGTTGCCTGCTCGCCGAGGTCGCCGTCGAAGTCGACCATGACGACGCTAGCGCCTTCGGACCCGAGTCGGCGGGCTATTCCGTATCCGATGCCTGTGGCGGCTCCGGTGACTATCGCTACCTGGTTGTCGAATCTTGCCAAAGTTCGGTCCGTTTCACTCGTAGGGTTTTCTGAAGTAGGGGCAGGTTTGAAACCTGCTCCTACAGCATATGGAAGGGCAGTTCATGGTTCGCTGGGTCTGTTACAGCACTCCCTCTTCGCGCAGGTCGTTGAGCGACTGTGAGAAGGCTTCAAGCGTACGGTCGACGACGTCCTCGTCGTGTGAGGACGATACGAGGAAGGCTCGGCCTCCCATCATGTCGACGCCGTTGACGAGCATCGCCCTGCGGAGCGCACGCGTGGTCTCTCCGGGCATCGTGTCGTAGATCTGCTGGTACGACATGTTGCACAGGTCGCGGTCGCAGGAGCAGTCCGCGCCGAGGTTGACGTGGATGATCGAAGCGATGCCGTGAGCGTGTCCGGTGACCTCGTTGCGAATGAAGATCTCGTTGAGGCCCTGCTTGAGCCGGTCGGCCATGGCGTCCGCCCTTGCGTTCACCTCGCCGGTCGCGATCGCCTCGAGCGTGGCGATGCCGGCAGCGGCAGTCACAGGCTGGGCGTTGAACGTGCCTCCCTGCGGCACCCTATGTATAGAGTCCCACTCGGGGTCGTCCCTGAAGGCCATCAGCTCCATGATGTCGGCTCGACCGCCGACCGCCGCGCCGGGCTGGCCTCCGGCGACGATCTTCGCCATTGTCGTAAGGTCGGGCTCGAGGTCCCATCGCACCTGCGCTCCGCCGGGAGAGAGCCTGAAGCCGGTGATGACCTCGTCCATGATGAAGACGACGCCGTGCTTTGTCGTGATCTCCCTGATGTCCTGCAGGAAGGTCGGGTTCATCAGCGGGAACGTGCCGTAGTGGGCGCCGTTGGACTCCACGATCACGGCTGCGACATCGTTGTCTTCGGTCAGGATTCTGTCCACTGCGGCGGCATCGACGGGAGCGACGATCACGGTGTCGAGAACTTCCTGAGGGACGCCGCCGAGCGCCTGGCCGGACTCCGGTGTCACGTAGTCGTGCCAGCCGTGGAAGTGCTCGTGGAACTTCACGATCTTGGTCTTGCCTGTGTGAGCGCGCGCCAGCCTCAGGGCGAGGTAGGTGGACTCGGTGCCTGACGTGGTGAAGCGTACCCGTTCGAGGTTCGGCATCAGGTTCTTGACGGCCTCGGCGTAGCGGATCTCGTGGCTGGTCGCGCCGCCGAGGTGTGTGCCGCGCGCGGCCTGCGCCGTTACAGCAGCAGTGACCTCTTCAGGACTGTGGCCCATCATCAGGCTGCCGTTCCCCATGACGTAGTCGACAAGCTCGTTGCCGTCGATGTCGTACTTGAACGGCCCCTGGCCGTGTTCTATGTAAACAGCGAAGGGAGACGTGAACCTAGTCTGGTGCGTGATTCCGCCCGCGAAGAGCTCTCTACCCCGCCTGTGCCAGTCCACCGAGCCGCTGAACTTCTCCGCAAATCGTTCTTCTATCGTCGGCATCGTATCCCCTCCCCTTAACCAATGCTCCTGCCGCAGGATCTCGCTGCGGCAACGGACATTATACAGAGAATCCTACCTGTGGGAGTCCGTACACGGTACTTCGAGAGGTTTGGGAGCGCGGGCGTCTCGCCCGCTTTTGCATCAGGTACACGAAACAGGTGCGGGCAGGATGCCCGCGCTCCAGTGAGGTAAAGAGAAAGGGCCTCCCGCTTTGGGGAGGCCCTCGATTCTTTCGGGTGTGTTGGTCAGGCGTTAGACGCCGCCGACTCCGGCGGTGGACGGAGTGGCTGCTGCACGTTCACGCGTCCGGCTGATGCCGATGCGGCGCGCGATAATCACCTTCTGGATCTCCACGGTGCCCGCCGGGTGCGCGCCAACGAGGCTGCCTCGCTGGTACACCTCAGGCTCGCCGCCGTAGGGAGCGCGCGGCTCCTCGGTCCCGCACAGGCTGTACATGCCCATGATGTCGCGGGAGCGGTCGGCGTTGGTGATCCTGTAGAGCTTGCCGAACATGGATGTCTGCGAGCCCTGGTAGGTCATCTCCTGCCGCGACTGGTACATACCGTAGTTCCGCAGGTTCATCAGGCTGTGGACGTGGGAGTCGATGTACGCCGACGCGGTCTCCTGCTGGATGATCGGGTCGGAGCCCAGGGCATCGCCCTCGCGCTCGGTGTTGCGGACGTAGTGCATCAGGTTGTCCAATGACTCGTCGCGCGGGAACGCCTGTCCGCGTCCGCCGTGCTCGACCTCGAGCGTGGTCTGCGTGACCTGCCAGCCCTGCTGGTCGCCACCGATGAGGTGGTCGCCAGGAAGCCTGACGTTGTCGAAGAAGAAGACGCTCTGGTCGTCGCCGGACAGCAGGTTCATGCGCTCCTGCGAAAGGCCATCCGCCGGGAACGGCACCATGAAATATCCGAGGTTGCGGTGTCGTGGCGCGTCCGGGTCGGTCATGAATGGGCCGAACAGGTAGTCAGGCGACTCGACGCCGCTGATCCAGATCTTCTGCCCATTAAGGATGAAGTCGTCGCCGTCGCGGACCGCGCGGCTCTGAAGCGAGGCGAGGTCGGAGCCGGCGTTGGGCTCTGAGAAGTTCTGGAACGCGATCTTCTCCGCGCTGAGCAGAGGCTTGAGGAACTTCTCCTTCTGAGGCTCGTCGGCCCAGACGAGAAGGGTCGGGAATACCAGACTGTTGGTGAAGCCGGGGACGACGCGCGCCCGTCGGAACTCCTCCTGGAGGATGGTCTCGTGCTCGCCGGAGAGTCCGCCTCCGCCGTACTCCTTGGGGTACGTCGGGTAGAGCCAGCCCTTGTCGGCCAGCACCATGTGCATGTCTCTCCACCAGGCGTACTGTTCGTCAGAGAGCTCGTTCCGGTCGACCGGGGCTCTCATGTCATCGGGAATGTTCTCTTCCAACCACGACCTGACTTCCTTGCGGAACTCTTCCTGATCTTCCGAGTACTGATAGGCAAAATCCATGCGTTACCCTCCGGGCGCAACTTGTCTCAGTCTTGGACATTATTCAAGCAGTGAGCACAATAGTAGGGGGAGTGCGGGAGCGTGTCAACAGTAACGGGACTGCTTCAGGGCCGTCCGCAACCGACTCTCCCTGATATAATCAGGCCAGCAACGCTGGCAGAGTGAAACGTGGACTACCGGAAGATCATCACCGTCGAGCCTGGAAAGCGGAGCGGCAAGCCCTGCATCCGTGGACTCCGCATGACTGTCTATGACGTGCTCGACTACCTGGCGTCAGGTATGTCCTACGAAGAAGTCCTTGAAGACTTCCCCGATCTGACACGCGAGGACATTCTTGCCTGCCTCGCATTCGCGGCCGACCGGGAACGTCGGTCCACGTCTATCCCCCCCTTGTGAAGCTGCTGCTCGATCAGAACGTCTCGCATCGACTGGTGCGAAGGCTTTCCAATCTCTATCCGGGCTCAACTCACGTCAGAAGCGTTGGCCTGCATGAAGCTGAAGACTCTGAGGTATGGCAGTACGCTCTGGACCATGAGTTGACAATAGTCACCAAGGACTCCGATTTCCACGTGCGAAGCATCCTTGATGGCCATCCTCCCAAGGTAATCTGGATTACCAGAGGGAACTGCACCACTGATGATATCGAGTCGATACTGCGTGGCTTTCACGAGCAGCTAGCCGCCTTCTACGACAACCCCTCAACGTCGTTCATAGAAATTTCCTGACACGTCGCCACGTTCGGGTCGGTGGCATTCATGCACCTCGCGCCGAGTGAGCAAGTGTCTGCTAAACGGCCCTAGAGAGAGTGTTTTGTTACAATCCGCCCAATATGTCGGGTTGGGAGTCCGAATATGCCACTCGAAAGCCTGCTGCAATTGGTTGAAACGCTCAGAGAGCGGATTAACACTCATCGTGTTGCTCTCAGCCAGAGTGAGGCGCTCACACGGTATGCATTGATAGATCCCCTACTCAGAGAGTTGGGATGGGATACTGAAGACCCCACCATGGTTGTACCTGAGTACCGGGTACCGAACAATCAGATCGCCGATTACGTTCTCTTCAATGGTCGGCGTCCTGCAATGGTAGTCGAATCAAAGAAACTGGATGAGTCGTTACAGGGTGGAAAAGCACTTGATCAGGGGATACTGTACTGCGCCTACACAGGTGCAAGTTACTTTCTCCTGACCGATGGCAATCGCTGGGAGCTGTACGAGTCCGGAAAAACAAACCCTCAGACAGCGTTCAGCCTGTTGCAAGACCTTCCCGCCCAGTCCTGCCTAAAGGCCTTGGCGCTGTGGAGACCCAGTGTTCAGTCGGGCACCGTCGCCGAAGGCTCTTCGCCGGTTCTCACCTCAGCCCTCGAAATAGACAGCAACTCGGTACCAATGCCCGTACCAGTTACCGAGACGACTTCGTCAATAGCGACTCAGGGCAAAGTTATCAACCAGCCCGGATGGCAAAGTCTATCGGACGTTTCCTGGATCAAAGGGCATCCCACACCCGCGGAGATCCGCTTCCCCGACAATTCCAGTGTCACCATCAGTTCCTGGAATCGGCTCATGATCGAACCCGTCCGGTGGCTGACAAATGGCAACTTCCTGACGAGTGGTCATTGTCCAATTAGATCGAGTCCGACAGCGAAGAGGTACCTAGTAGCAACAGAGGCAACTCACGAAACTGGCAAGCCAATGGTAGAGCCTAGGACAGTGGATTCCTTCTATGTCGAAGTGGATTACGGCGCTAGGGACTGTCTGAGGAACGCCAAGATCATCATCCAGCACGTCGGTCTAGACCCGGCGGACTTCAAGGTGCGGTTCGCCTAACCTGGTCGTAACTGTTCTTCGGCCCAGTGGTAAGCGATCTGTCAGACTCATAGACCACTTTCCCTTCCCGCAGGGCGGGCTTGATAACCAGCGCATGGCTGTCGCCGAATCGCTCGACATCCTGTGGGGATACGACGACCGCATCAACTGCAGCCCCGGCACCTTCCAGATTCCGGTAGATGCTACGCATGAGGTCGAGGGTCCTGCCGTCCCTGATGACGAGCAGGTCGATGTCGTTGGCAACGTGGAGACCGTCCCTGGCGGCGGACCCGAATAGGATGATCTTCTCGGGTTGGACCGCGTCAACGACGCGCCGGACTATATCGTCCAATGTCTTCTGGTCGATCATTGGTCAGGACTCTGGTATTGAGATGCCTCGGGCTTGACGGAGTGGCCTCCAGTTTACACGACGGGGTCACTTACCCCAGTACGCGGTCGGCGTCTTCGGCGTTGTCTTCATCGGGGCGCATGAGGTCGTTGGCGCGGTCGATGGCGGCTGTGATGGCGTCGATGTCGGCAACGTCGGTGTCGTAGGTGACTGTAGCCATACGGTCGCTGAGGTCGAAGGTCACTTCGATGATCCCTTCCAGAACGTCTACCTCACGGGTGACATAGTCTGCTCAACCGTCTCAAAACGCGTTGGGGACGGAGCGGGTGAGTACCTGGTTGGTCATGAGTGTTTGCCTCCTGGAGTTTCGGGTGCATGTTAATCGTGTGGCCGAGGGCTCACAAGGCGAGACAGTTGCAGAGACAATTGCAATAGGGGCATTCACCCTCACCCCAACCCTCTCCCGTCAAGGGAGAGGGGTACATAGAGTCCATGTCCGTGGATGTATCGCTCGACGGGTGGTGGGACGCAGTCGCTGATCGGTCTGCTCTCGATGATTCGATGCCTGATGTCCGTGGCGCTGATGTCGAGCATGGGGCCGCGGATGGTCCTGATCCTGTCTCGTGCTGCGGGGAACTCCTGCTCAAGTTCAGCGGGTGAGACATCGTGGCTGTCGGGCCTGGACACGGCGACTATGGTACACAAGTCGAAGAGTCTCTCAGGCTCGCGCCAGCGACGGAGCTCGCGCACTGAGTCCATGCCCAGGATGAAGTAGAGCTCGGCTTTGTTGCCCAGCTCCTCGCGAAGCTCGGCGAGCGTGTCGACCGTGTAGGTCGGGCCGGGGCGGTCGACCTCGATTGAAGACACCTCGAGTCCAGACCGGTCCTCGACGGCCAGCTTCACCATCGCCAGTCTGTGGCCGGCGGGCGTCACCGTCTGACCGGACTTGAGCCACGGCCGACCAGCAGGGATCAGGATGACCCTGTCGAGGTCCAGCAGGTCGCGGGCCTCCTCGGCAATCGCCAGGTGCCCGAGGTGTACCGGGTCGAAGGTCCCCCCGAGGATGCCGATTCGCTGTGGAGTGGTCGATACCAACAGGCCTCACATACTCAACTGCGGTGAGAATTGTCAGGGTGTAATATATCCCTACTATACCGAACGGGGGACTCGCGCGAAGCCGCCAGCCACCACAGGAGTACACCATGACTGACATTACGCCGACTGACCATAACGTAGAGGTGAACGGACTCAACATCCACTACCTGGACTGGGGAGGGCCGTCGAACCGGAACCTGCTGCTGGCGCATGGGCAGGGCGGGAACGCTCACAACTGGGACCACATCGCCCGCGCGCTGCACGAGGAGTTCCGCGTGATCGCCATCGACCAGCGGGGTCACGGCGACTCCGATCACACCTGGGAGGGCTATGGCGTCGCTAACTTTGGGAGCGACCTCGCGGAGTTTGTCGAGAAGATCGGCATCGCCCCCTGCGACTACGTCGGAGCATCTCTCGGCGCTCGCAATGGGATCGCGTACGCCGGCGAACGCTCGGACCACCTCAAGCACTTCGTATGCCTCGACTACGGGCCTGAGATGAGCGTCGTGTCGGCGCGCAACCAGATCTCGGGCATGAACAGGCGACTGCTCGGGTATCGCAGCATCGACGAGTACGTCGAGATCCAGATGCAGGGCAACCCGAGGCCGGGCGAGGACCACTACCGCCACCAGGCCGAGCACAGCCTCAGGCTCAACTACGCGGGCAAGTACGTCACGAAGTCGGACCCGGACATGTTCTGGATCAACGGCAGCTTCGGCGTGAACGAGGTGCCGTACCTGTGGGAGCAGTGGAGCAAGATCTCGTGCCCGATCATGGAGATGAAGGGCGGCGAGAGCGACTTCCTCTCAGGCGAGATCAAGTCGCGAATGATCGAGATGCAGCCGTCGATGACGTGGGTGGACGTGCCGGACTCCGGTCACGGGATTACGGGGGATAACCCTGACTTCCTGGTGAATGAACTGCGGGCGTTCTTCGTGGACTGAGGGGGTGTCAGTCACCCTCACCCCCGGATCAAGTCCGGGGCAGGCTCCAACCCTCTCCCGTCAAGGGAGAGGGGGCCGTTGGTTGGACTTCGCGGATGAGCGTGCCCTTTCACCCTCACCCTAGCCCTCTCCCCCGGATCAAGTCCGGGGCAGGCTCTGAGGGAGAGGGGGATCTGCTCGTGGACTGAGGTCAGGGCGGTTCGCGAACCGCCCCTACGGGTGAATCATCACCCTGAGGGAGAGGAGGCGTAAAGGCGGGCGTCATTCTTCGCGGTATATTGCCCAGAAGGTTAGGTATGGGGGGGCGATGGACTGGAAGTGGTCCCAGGTGCCGGGCTCCAGATCGGCGTTGGGGTCGTAGTCGCCATATTCGCGTATTTTGACGATGTTGAAGCCCAGCTCGATCATGCCGTTCACGAGCGTTTCGAGCGTGTGGCGGAACTCCCTCGGCCCTCGGACGCGCTGAGCGACGCCGGCGGCGTCGGAGAACGTCCAGTAGGGGTTGTCGATCTCGATCTCGCCGTCGCCGTAGGTGTCCCAGAGCCGGTAGCCGTCTCCCTTCCAGTCTTCGGGCTCGACGTTGATGAAGTACGGGTTGGCGCATGACATGTGATAGACGCCGCCGGGTCTCAGCACACGCACGACCTGCCTGAAGACCTCCCTGGCGTCGGGGACGAAGTTCATCGAGTGCGCGTGCCAGACGACGTCGAAGCTGTCGTCCTCGAAGGCCGACAGGTCACGCATATCGCCCTGTATGGTGCGCAGGTCCAGGCCGTAGTGGCTGGCCGCCTGCCGGTCACGTTCGAGCTGGACCTCTGAGAGGTCGAAGACCGTCACGTTCGCGCCGAGGATGCAGAATCCAGCCGACTGCTGGCCTCCTCCGCCTGCCAGGCACAGCACGTCTTTGCCCTTTATCTCGCCGATGATGCCGTCCGGGTCCACAAGCTCGCGGGCGGAGGCCTCGTCGAGGTCCAGGTACGGGCGAGCGTAGGCGACTCCGGCCTCGGCGAGTTCGTTCCAGCGTCCCATGTTGTAACGGGCTATTTCATCCACCATCTAATGGTCTCCGTATTCTTCCTGTAGAGGGGTGCGAGACCCTGATCACTACCATCCTGTCGATTGCCGAGCGGCCCTCCGCAGCCAGTGGGTTCCCGCCTTCGCGGGAATGACGGGAAGGAAATAGGCATTCCGTACCTCTCTCGTCTTGAACAAATGCTAATCTGACTGTAAGGAAGAGCGTTATAGATTCTACATGGCACTGTCGAGAGAATTGCACAGATGCAATTCCCGAGGAGCGATTAGAGAGGAGTTGGAAGAGAGACGCCATCGCCTCTCCAAGTGGAGGCTGGCACGACTCTCGCACCACAGAGGCGCCCACCATGCTGAAACGTTCAATAGTCCCCATCCTGCTTGGGCTGGCGCTTATCGGAGGGCTGATCGCGGTTGGCTGCGGCTCCGAACCCGAGCCGGCGGCTCCTGCTGAGGTCGAGTCGACCGCTGCCACCGAGCAGCCAGCGGTCGTGGTCACGACGTCCACTCCCGAGGCGACGGCGACGGTGGAGTCAGCAGAGGTGTCTGCGCCGGCTCCGACCCCGGAGTCCGTGGCGGTCGCGCAGTCCACGCCCGACCCGTCGCCCACCGTCCCGCCGACACCCACTGAGCCCGTTCCCACCGCGACCGCAGAGCCGACCAGCACTCCGGCCCCCGAGCCGACGGCGACAGAGGCTCCCAAGACCCCGGAACCGCAGATCGCTGTTGAGACTGGGGCAGGTTTGAAACCTGCCCCTACAGGCAACGGACTCTCGGGGGCGGCCAGTGTATCGCTGAATCCTGCCGTTTCCATGCCGACCACTGAGGTCGTCAAGGTGCTCGCGCCGTCGGTCGTCAACATCTCGACTGAGCTCGCCAATCCAACCCTGTTCAACGCTCCGTTCTCGCCGAGCGGCATCGCGACCGGAGTCATTCTCAGCCCCGAGGGACACGTGCTGACCAACTACCACGTCGTGGAGGCCGGACTGGACATCACGGTAACTCTCAGTGACGGCACCATCCACGAGGCTGAGGTCGTCGGCCAGGACCCGGTGACGGACATCGCCGTGATCAAGATCGTGGATGTCGAGGACCTCGAGCCCGCGCGTCTCGGCGACTCGACCATGCTGGAAGTCGGCGAGGACGTCATCGCCATTGGTCACGCCATGGGCCTGCGCGGCGCTCCCACGGTGAGCAAGGGAGTCGTGAGCGCGCTGGGGCGCGCGGTGGACACGACGCACAACACCACGATCGTGGACCTGATCCAGACCGACGCCTCGATCAACCCTGGCAACAGCGGCGGGCCGCTGGTCAACTCGCGCGCCGAGGTGATCGGCATCAACACCGTGGTTGTCAGCCTGGGGCAGGGCATAGGGTTCGCCATCAACATCAACGACGCCAAGGAGGTCGCCAGGCAGATCATCGACCAGGGATTCGTGCGCCGGGGGTATCTTGGTGTTCTGCCCCTCGCCCTGAACCCGCTGGTTGCGGCTCAGCTCGGGCTCGACCCTGAAATCGAGGGCATCCTGCTGCGGCGGGTGCTGCCGGACAGCGCGGCGGACGACGCCGGGCTGAAGGACGGCGACATCATAATCAGCATGGGCGACCAGCCGCTGCGCAACACCGGGGAGCTGTCGAAGTTCCTGATCTCGCACCAGCCCGGAGACGTCGTGAACGTGACCGTGCTGAGGGAAGGTAACGAGCTGATCGCCAGCATAACGCTGGGGGAGCGGCCGGTGGAGTAGGGGGTGGTCGATACACTCCGTAGGGGCGGTTCGCGAACCGCCCCTACATTCGTAGTTCCAGCCGCGGCTGGAACAGCCTCTGGGGCACTTCGTTCTCGCGCATGAACTCCACCAGCAGCCGGTGCATCTCTCCGGCGACGTCCATGTGACTCTCTATAACGTTGTCGAGCTGGCGAGGGTCAGCACCCAGGTCGTATAGCTGCGACACCCCGGGTTCAGGGCTGTAGAGCAGGCTCCACTGTCCCGCGGTAACAGTCGTGACCGGAGGGTCCTTGAGGTCGCGGAGGAAGTTGTCCACGGACCTGACCGGGTCTCCCGGGTTGGCGAAGGGAAGGCTGCTGATCGTGTACTCGCGCCCCGACCGCGACCTGTCGCGCATCGCGGGCGCAAGCGAGCGTCCCTGGACAAAGTCCGGGATGTCCATGCCCAGCAGGTCGAGCACAGTGGGCATCACGTCGATTGCGGAGCTCAGGCCACCGTAAGCGCCCGGCGACACGCCGGGGGCGCGCACCAGCAGGGGCAGGTGAACGAGCTCCTCGAAGAGGGGCGAGTAGCTCCACATCGAACCGATTTCGTCGTATGGTCGAAGCGTCCCGTCCGGGTGCTTGTCAGAGCTCATCTTACCGAAGAGGCCGCCGTGCTCCCCGAAGTAGAAGCCGTGATCGGTGGTGAAGATGACAATCGTCCTGTCCTCGATCCCCATGTTCTGCAGCGACTTCAGCAGAAAGCCCACCCAGGTGTCGACCATGGTGATCTCACCGCAGTAGGTGGCGTGCGCCTTGCGAAGCTGCGACTCCTGGTACCCGGGCATGTCGTGCCAGTTGCCGTAGAGCGGTAGCACAAGCTCGCCGTCGTAGTCCGGCATGTAGAGCTCTGTGTAGTACGAAGGGGCGTCCCAGGGCTCGTGCGGGTCCCAGGTGTCGACGTACAGGAAGAAGTCCTCCTTGTAGTGACGCTCCAGCCACTGTATGGCAGTCATGAACGTCTTCGGGGCGTTCCTGTCCGCTTCGCTGCGCCACGCGTCCCTGACGTCCAGCGCCTCGTGATGGTAGCCGGGCTCCGGGATCAGAGACCACAGGCTGTCCTGTCCGACGTTCATGAAGAACGACTGGAAGCCCCGATCGTAGTTCATCCCGTCTCTGAGGTAGTAGGGAGTGTCGACTGACGCCGCCGTGTGGAGTCCGTGTCCGGCTAGGATCTCGGCCAGGGTGGTCACACCGGAAGGAAGCGGCTCCCAGCCCATGAAGGACATCGTCCAGCGTCCCGTCTGGTGGTCTGCGCGCGTGGGCATGGTCGGAAAGCCAGCAGAGTAGTGAGCGTCGAACCTGACCGCCTCCGCCGCCAGCGCGTCCAGGGAGGGTGTCCGAATGCGCGGATTGCCGTAAGCGCCAACGTGGTCCCTGCGAAAGGTGTCGGACACTATCCAGATGACATTCATACCGGTCACCTCACGCGCTATGTCAAGTCCAGCGAGTGTATCACGGGGGGAGGAGGCAGTAGGGCTAAGGTCCTTCCGACCTCGTGGTAGAATTTCAGGGAGCCAGGAGAAATCCATGACCACCAAACCTGCCACCATAGTCTACCCAGAAACGGACGGAATGCCGTTGCCAGACGGAGCGTATCAGGCGCCGCTATATTACAAAGTCAACGCAGAACTGGACGTCCACTTCAAGGACGATCCCCACACCATCGTAAACGGCAACACCTTCATCTACTACACCGAGGGAGACCCGCGCCGTTCGGTCGCCCCGGACTGCTTCGTAATCTTCGACGTTTCCGACGAGGCGCTGGAGTCAATCAAGCGTCACAATACCCACCTCCTGTGGGAGATCGGCAAGGCTCCAGACTTCGTTCTGGAGATAGGTTCCAAGAGCACTGCCGACGAGGATCTCGGACGCAAGCGCGATCTGTATGCCGAGATGGGAGTCCGTGAGTACTGGCGGTACGATGCGACTGGCGGCGACTTCTACGGCGAGGGCCTTGTGGGCGAGTCCCTCGTTGACGGCGAGTACCGTCGCCTGGAGATGCATGTTGGGGACGATGGCAGCGCGTGGGGACGCAGTGAAGTCCTGGGCTTGGACGTATGGTGGTCTGACGAGAAGGTCCGCCTCTGGGACCGCGAGTCCGGGAGCTGGCTACTGAGCCACGAGGAGGAGCAAGCCGGACGGCTGCAAGCCGAGGCGCGGGCGGATGCCGCTGAGGCGCGGCTGGCCGAGCTTGAGTCGGAGATCCGACGGTTGAGCGGGGAGTAGCATGTCGACTCTCTCTGAAGAGGCTCTTGTGCAGCGCTTGGCTGCCCTATGCTCAACCCCAGAGAGAGAACGGTGGCCTGATGTAGATTGGCCAACCAAGAAGGCTTTTGAGGACGCTTTGCAGTTCACCAAGCAACTGCCAGAGGATCTCGAGGAAGTGCCTCACATCTCGTTAGCAGAGGACGGTGAGGTGAATTTCACCTGGTCTGGCGGCACTATCCACGTTGACTTGGGTTTCTATGGCACCGGCACGTTTTCGTACTACAGTCGAGACAGCGAAGGCAGGGAATTCTTCGGAGACGATATCTCTGTGACGTCCTCACTCCCCGAGGAGCTCGCGTCACTGCTGTCGGCGTGAACGTCTACTAGCTGTCAAACGCCTTTCGTGGTTCGTGTCAGATTGCAGAGATGTGGACTCTTCCCCTAGGAGAAAATTGTTTCGCATTATATAGCTGTGGGCTCTTCAAACGGCAGTAAGGCAAATTGGGGATCACTTGAGGCGAGAGTCAAGTCTCATGGATTCGCATCTATCCACTCAAGGATCTTAGCAAGACGACGGCCGTGGCGGGATCTGAGTCCCAATGAAGTGACAGTAACAGCGCAGACTCTAAATCCTCAGCCTCCTGTGACTGACTTCCTGTCAGCCCTTCAATAACATTAGATGCAAACGCACCAGCCTTGGTTTCGCCACTCATCTCCTCCATCACTTGCTTCTCCAGTTTAATGAGCCAGCCGAGCGTACCACTGACAAGTTCGTCGTCTCCTAAAGCCCGAACTGTCTCGGTTGCGGACTTAAACTCATGTTGAGCGAGTTCAAGAAGTTGCCGTGCTTCAAGGGGTAGCCCGTCTTTTGAGCCGAGTGCTGACAGGCCAGAAATCAGTTGTAGCGCGCCGTGAGCGGTTGTGAGTGCCACTGTTAGTTGTTCCTCTATGGGCTGGGGCACCAGGCTTTCAAACTCACATAGGTCGTTCACCGGATAGAGATTGAAGACTAACTTTCTGGCGCAGAGTGGAACACTCCTGCCATTGAGGGTCGGAAAGATCAAGGGTGTCTCTTCAGGTTTTCTGAGTTCCAACAGTTTCGGTACCAGAGCTTGTAAGGCACCCAACCACTCGACCAATGACGTGACGTGTACAGCAACAGCAAAGTTGGACGACTCACCTCTTGTGAGGTCCCCTTCGAACCAAAAGATCTCGATAATCCACTCCGTCGACTGGAGTTCCTTCTCGACTACCTTCCTTCGAGATTTCAATCGCCTCTGTGTCCGCTGCTGTGCCAGTTGAGACGCACGAGTGAGAGCACTTCTAGCACTGACACGCCGTGTTGCGTTTAGGAGTATCTGATATGAGCTTAGATCCTCAATTAGCTCGCGTATTATCAAGTCTAATTCGGAAAGTCCCTTCGAGATGTCGTCCAAGGCTATAGGATAGTCTTCTGAACCTAGAAGCCTCCAAGGCTGCCTCTTCGCGGATGGCATAATCTTCCCCAGTATTGTCTCGTTGATGAACGCCGAGAGTGATCTGTGTTCCTCATCCCTGACAAGGCGAGGCAATACATTCCCACAGATGCTTGTTACTAGAGCCGAAAGGCAGTCCAGTAATTCTGGCAGTGCGCCATTTTCGGTCAATTTGCCATCTGAGGGAGAGGGGGTAAACCTCCTAGGCTGTGGAGGAAGGAGACGACCCTTTTCACTAAGGGAAGCACACCGATCTAACATTTCGTTAACTTGAGCGATCCGCTTGGGCGATCGGACGAACATGTTTCCGTAGTCGCGAACTAATTCGGCAACCTCGGCAAGCAATCTGGCTGCCAAAGTGAGTCGTTCAGTTTCACTCGTGCGGAACAAGGTATGAACCAAACGAATCTTGTCTTGATTCCGCTCAATCGCATCCGGGCGATAGTCATACTGACGCAAGAGTTTCGAGATACCGTGATCTACGCCGTTGATTGTCAGACTACGTCCATTCGGTATGACTCCCATAACATCAACCCTTCCAATGTCAGGGAGAGTTCGCAAGAGCTGCCTTCCGATCGAATCAGACCTCTCTTGTGGGTCACCTTGATGGTGATCAGATATGTGAAGGAATCTCGCAACCCCCACTAGCTCGCCATCAAGTGTGTCAATGTCTAGCCTTTGAATCCACGGGTTACTGTCTCGAAGTCGCCATATAATGTCGTCAGTTCCACCAACGGCCTCCACAAAAGCTCTTGCAAGGTTAGGCGAGATGTCGCGTGCTGAAGAAATGCATTCTCCAAGCTCTCCAACTGAGCAACCTTTCAGAATACTTACAAGTGGCGTATTTGGCTGCAGAGCAGCCAATAGCGGTTCACAGTCCAGCGTCGTGGGGCTAAGCGCTCTCAGAAGACTCAGGCAACTTTCTACTGTGGACGCTTCGGCAAGGTCTTCACCGATTTTGGCCATACCTACCTCTCGAATGAGTACGTCTAGTGTTGAAGTCGGCTCCGGAAGAGACGCTATCTCTTCGGCCGCGATCCTCAGTTCAACCGGAAAGGACTCCGGTAACTCAATGCCCGCAATCGCAAAATGCAATACCAAAGGCACCTGAGACGCCGGCACTTCGTGGCGATCAGTTACTTCTGTCCAGGTTAAAGCGAGTCTGTAGAAGTCAAGAATGTCTAAGCCTCGCAGGCACTCAATGAGGCGACCCGTATTACCGCACACCTGTGCCTTTAACTCTTGGACAATAGGAGCTTCGAGTTCAGGCTGGTCCCTCAGCAACTCGCAGATGAATCGAGATAGGACCTGGCCACTCAGCATATCGAGCACAGTCAGTGCGGTCTCCTTCAGCATAGGGGGCGGAATAGCATGTACCGCATCCACGATGCCCTTGGAACGAACTTGATGTATCCCCGAAATTACACCGTCGTGTTCAACTAGAAGATGCTCGCTCTCTAACCTTGCGAGTGCAGCCCGAAGTTCAAGCTTTCCCACTCCTAGGGCGGCTTCCAGTTTACCTACGGATAAAGATGCAGACCAACGATCTGCGACTGCTGCGAGGGCGAGAATATCGAACTCTAGAGAGCGATCTTCACGGATGCGACTATTAACTTGGTCGCGTATAACGTCCTGAAGTCGAGTTCCTTGGGTCAGCATATGTGTGAACTCGAGCGTAAGTCCTTGTGATTCCTCAAACGCCTCTTTCCAGTGAGGTATCGTCGTTGAACCTCGACGATAAAGACCGGTGTGAATCATTTCAGCTGCTGCTTCATCAAGCTCCACTTCCACAAGCACACAGCCCTCGAGACTACCCATGGGGAACAAGTCCTCGTTTCGAGCAGTACCCGCGAGAAGAACGCCAGGTATAGTGGCAATAGCTTGCTGAAGGCGCGACCAGCCATTCAGGTCATCCCTACCTGCTCCATCTACTAATAGGCCCACTGGAGACTTAGCAGACGGTGAATGCGCCCTCAACAGTTTCATCACAAGTGAAATGTCGGCGTCAGACAATCGATGCACTCGAAACCACAGCACGCCAGGCAGCGCCTGTGGAAGCGTCCACAATGCTGCTGATTTGCCAACCCCCGAAGGCCCCACTAGGAGAACAGCTTGCCCAGTATCTAAGCTAGCCATTACTTGTGTTACAAGATCGGGGCGCGCCACAACAAGGTCGGCAGAAACATGTCCCGGTTGAGTAGATAAACCCTCGTAGTAGGCGTCGCCCACTTGAGCGGGTTCCCAGTCAATTACGCTGCAAACCCCTTCAGCGAGAGCTTTCTCAATGGACTCTGTGTCTATGAGATCCGCAACCGAATTGACCTCATTGATCACGCCAGTTCGATCAAGGCTAACGCGGTTGTCGAAGTCTGCTTCCGCATTCGCATCACTCGCGTCTGCGACTATCGAGAGCAGGGCTCTCCCGACAATAGACAAGCCAGCCTGTGGTAGCTGGACAACTTGGCTGAGGTTACATGCCATCTCAGCCTCAATTCCGTTCCATGTGCATGGCAGGATGGATGTCCTCTGTATGAGGTCGTCAAGGCCAGCCGATACACCACTTATTGTTTCAAGGCGACTCGCAAGCGAGTCGGCCAGACCATCCACCTCGCTGACCAAGCAGGCTAGAAGGATTTCTTGACAGTGCTCTTCAGCGACACTCTCCCAACCAGCGATGCCATGTTCTAGAACAACGACGATACGCCCGCTTGCGCCGAAACGCTGCGAGTGTCGTGCCCAAGCATCCACTATATGACGGGCAGCTTCACCGGCACGAAATGAACCAAGACGTCCCTGACGTGACTTCACTTGGACATATACTGGATCCGCAGTATCAAGCTGCAGATCGTCGAAACCCTCGGGAGTCAGACTGTCGATTGCAAGATCACCGGATGCAAGTCGTGATGCTAGCCAAGCCCCAACAGCATCTTGAAAGTGAAAACCTCGGCCGGCGCGTGCTCCCGCACGCGAGTCTGCCCATGCTTCTGAATACCAGGACTCCTGTTGCTCAGAATCCTCTGCAATGCTCTGAGAACAGGCCCCGGGGCCCGTTCGAGAGGCGGCGTTCGACAGTGTCGACCTGCTTATTGGCCGCTTCTGATTTCTTTTCCTGTTCGACTTGCGTTTTCTAGCCACGCGATAATTCTAGCAAGTGCTTCCGTATGGAACCGCTAGTCTATTCATATAGACGAATGCAACGGGGCAGTCCAGAAACCTTCGGCAGAGAATCGGAAGTGATCGATCTCAAATCCGAACCCTCATAGAGCCTCCCCATCCGCCTTGCGGGCTCACTCCCCCGTCGTGATATTATCGAGTCTCTTTCTTTAGGATGGGGGCATCATGGTCGCGACCTCTACCGACCCTGGGCAGCTTTGGGCGGCTGTGCTGGGACAGTTGCAGATGCAGGTCACAAAGCCCAACTTCGACACGTGGCTGAAGCACACTTCGGGCCTGGCTTACGCCGACGGCGAGTTCGTCGTGGGCACGCCCAACGCGTTCGTGGCAGAGATGCTCGAGCAGCGGATGTACTCACTCATCGCGCAGACCGTCGAGGGCGTCGTTGAAGCCGAGGTCGAGGTGCGATTCGCGGTCGAGTCCGCGTGGGCGCCGTCAGGTGAGTCCGCAGATCCAGATGCCGAGACTGGTCACCCTAACCCCCGTGTCGAGTACGGGGCAGACTCCAACCCTCCCCCTCAGGGGAGAGAGGGTGAAGATGGGCTGCCTCTCCCTCCAGGAAGATCGGGAGAAGGCGGGCTTAGTCCGCCGGCGCTGAACAGCAGGTACACTTTCGACAGCTTCGTCGTCGGCAAGTCCAACGAGTTCGCCCACGCCGCGGCCCTCGGGGTAGCGAGGCAGCCGGGCCAGCTATACAACCCGCTCGTCTTGTACTCAGACGTCGGACTGGGCAAGACGCACCTCATGCACGCCATCGGCCACCAGGTCGCCGCCAGGGGCATGTCGCTCATCTACTCGACCACTGAGGAGTTCACCAACTCGTTCATCAGGGCGATTCGCGACGGCACCACGGACGAGTTTCGCGACTACTACCGGACCGCTGACGTGCTGCTGCTCGACGACGTTCAGTTCCTGATCGGGAAGGACCAGACCCAGGAGGGCTTCTTCCACACGTTCAACGCGTTGCACCAGACCAACCGGCAGATCGTGCTGACGTCCGACCGTCCGGTGTCGGCGCTGTCGCTACTGGAGGACCGCATACAGTCGCGTCTCGCCGGCGGGCTCGTGGTCGACATCCAGCCTCCCGACATCGAGACTCGCATCGCGATCCTCAGGGCGAAGGCCGACGTCTCACAGCAGCCTGTCTCCGACGACGTGCTGCTCTACCTTGCCGAGCGCATCCACAAGAACATCCGCGAGCTCGAGGGCGGGCTGAACAAGGTGATCGCCTTCGCCGACCTGATGGGAACGCCGGTGACCATCGACCTCGTCAAGAGCGCACTGGCCGACGTGGTCGAGACCGCCGCGGAGCGACAGATACCGGACTCCGTGGTCGTCGACACCGTCGCCACCTATTTCGGCGTGGACGTAGAGACGCTCAAGGGCCGCAAGCGCGACAAGAAGACTGCGAAGGCGCGACAGGTGGCGATGTACCTGCTGCGCGAGGAGTCCCAGCTCGGCCTGGCGACGATCGGGCAGGTGCTGGGCGGCAAGGACCACACCACCGTCCGGCACGGGTGCGACCGGATCACCAATCAGCTCAGCGTCGATGCCAGCCTCCGCCGCGACGTCATCAACATCCGCGAGACGCTGGCAGCCTCCTAGTCGTCCATCCGTTCCGGCCAGCGACTAGTCCCTTTTTCAGCCTACACCAAGGCAAGAAATGAATTTTGCGTCCCGGAACATGGGGATAACTGGCTAGTTAATGGGGATAACTAGAGTGCGGTGTGGATAACTCAGTCGCTTGGCCTAGTATTAGCACAGTTATGAACATCCCGTCGCTCATACATTCCGAAGTTGTCTACAGGTTATCAACAGGCACCCATGACCACTTTTTCCTCAGGGCTGACGAATGAGTAAACCGTTCGTCCTGAGCCTGTCGAAGGACATCCACCCCTCGGGTTGCCGCTTAACGTATCCAGTGGCTTGGAAGAATGACCTTTCACCCTCACCCCAGCCCTCTCCCTGAGGGAGAGGGAGTCGATGGATGGGTGTTCCCAACTCGCTGCCCCATGACCACTTATCCCCGCTATCCACACCCTTATTACTGTTACTAGATATACTGACTCTATGATTGACCGAGTAATTATCCATATAACAGCGGGTAAGGGTGGGGATGGAGCCATCAGCGGGCGCCGTGAGAAGTACGTGCCGCGGGGTGGACCTGACGGTGGCGACGGCGGTTCGGGTGGGAGCATCTACATCGAGGGCGACCCGAATCTGAACACTCTCATGCCGTTCCGCTATCGCAGATACTTCAAGGCCCCGGACGGGCATCGTGGAGACGGCAAGCTGAGGCACGGGGCAAGCGGCAACGACATCACGCTCGCTGTTCCAGTGGGGACCCAGGTCTGGCTGGATGATGGACAGCCTGTGCTCCTGGCAGACATCGACGAGCCCGGCGAGAGGTGGCTGGCTGCAGCCGGAGGCGGTGGGGGAGCAGGCAACGCTCGCTACGCAACACCGACGAACAGGTTCCCGAGGCTGGCACAGGCTGGCGAGCTGGGTGAGGCGAGAACCCTGCGGTTGGAACTGAAGCTGCTGGCCGACGTCGGGATCGTCGGGGCACCTAACGCTGGAAAGTCGAGCCTCATCACTGCGCTGTCGGCGGCGAGGCCTAAGGTCGCGGACTACCCGTTCACGACGCTGGACCCGACGCTCGGAGTCGTCGAACACCGCGGCGAGACGTTCGTCATGGTGGATATCCCCGGACTGATCGAGGGCGCGCACGCGGGCATCGGGCTCGGCCACGAGTTCCTGCGACACGTGGAGCGCACGAGGGTGCTCGTCCACCTCGTAGACGGCTCGCTCGACGACCCCGTGATGGTCTACAGGCAGATCAACGAGGAGCTAAGCCTGCACGATGAGCGTCTGTCCGCGAAGCCACAGGTGCTGGCGGTCAACAAGCTGGACCTGGACGACGTCTCGGTACTGCAGGAAGAGATACGCGAGGCGTTCGGGTCGGAGTTGGACGGCGGGGAGATGTACTTCATCTCTGCGGCGACCCACGACGGTCTGCGGCCGCTGCTCGATGGTGTGCTCAGGATGCTGCAGGAGGCGCCTGAGCCGGTGTTCAACTCGTCGTACGCCAGCGAGGAGGACCTGCCCATCTTGAGGCCTGAGCCGCGACGACGCAGGCCTGAGGTGTACATGGAGTACGAGGACGAGATCGGTGTGTACGTCGTCAACTGGCCGCCCGCGGAGCGAATGGCTGGCATGGTCGACCCTGACGACTGGGCGGCGAAGCTCCAGTTCTACAACCGGCTGGAGCGATCAGGCGTGATCACCGCGCTGGAAGAGGCCGGAGCAGGCCCCGGGGACCTTGTCCGGATCGGCGTCGCCGAGTGGGTGTGGGAGTAGCGCCGACACAGTTGCGTCAGCGCATTGTTTCACCGTCATACCGGCGAAAGCCGGTATCCAGAGGGGTAGGGTTGAGGTCGAGCGGCGGTGCGCCAGTTCCCCTCTGGGTGGGCTAAGTGGAGTTATCTCGTAATGACTAGCGTCGGCGCCGGCGCCGGATGCGTCGCAGGCTGCGCTGCTTGTCGAGCCTCATCTGCTCTCCCTTGGAACGGAAGAACCGGCGATTTCTCAGCTCACGCAGGATCCCGGACCGCTGCATTCCCGTCTGGAAGCGTTTGAGAAGGCCTTCTGGGTCTTCGCCCTCTCGAAGCGTTACATATGCCAAATATCTTCACCTCGCGTCTGGATTTCCTAACTTCAGTACGAGGCAGACGACTCATCCTGCGGAATGCGCTGAAAGACCCCGACAGTATCGGGGGAAGTATCTGCCCCTACAAGTCGGAATTATAGCACGGCTCACCGCCTTATTTCTTGACACTCTTGAGCCTCACACTTAAACTTTGCCCAGATTTGGCCGGAACCACCGGCAACGATCAGGAGCGGGCGGAATGACCCAAGAACAGGAATCAGCAATCACCCCCGAGATGAGGGCGGCAGTCGGCGTGGAGTCCGAGGCCCACGTGACTGAGGTCGAGAAGGGCGCCATTATCAAGTTCGCAGTCGCCATCGGGGATACGAACCCCATCTACAACGACGAAGAGGCGGCGCGGAACTCAAGGTACGGCGGCATCGTAGCTCCGCCGACGTTCTTCCGAACGATGAGCTCAGGTCCGATGAAGGTGGACGTCAAGAGTCCGTATTCGGCGAACCTGGACGGCGGCAGCGACTGGGAGTACTACGAGCCAGTCCGGCCCGGCGACCGGATCTCCGTGACCACGCTGGTCTCGAACGTCTTCGAGCGCCCAGGTCGCCTCGGGAACATGCTGTTCATCCAGCGGGAGACCAGGTACAGGAATCAGTTCGGGAGGATGGTCGCGATCCAGCGCTCGACCGGGATCAGCTATCAGCCGTCCGAGGACGAGTAGGCGCAGGTCTCAAACCTGCCTCTACCAGGCAAGGCATCATCTACCCTCAACAGGGGAGGAGTAATAGCGATGACAGAGCAAGTCTATTTCGAAGACGTCGAAGAAGGAACGGAGCTACCGGTGCTGCGAAAGGACCCGACCACGCAGCAGCTGGTCAAGTACGCGGGCGCATCCGGCGACTACTACCAGATCCACTACGATCTGAACTACGCCAAGAACAACGGGCTTCCCGACGTCATCCTGCACGGGGCGCTGAAGAACGCCTTCCTCGGTCAGTTGGTGACCGACTGGATCGGCGAGTGGGGCACCCTCAAGAAGCTGAGCGTCCAGTACAGGGGCATGGATGTCCCTGGAACGCCGGTCTTCGGCAAGGGCGTCGTCAAGAAGAAGTACCAGGAAGGCGAAGAGAACTACGTCGAGTGCGACATCTGGCTCGAGACCCACGATGGTCAGCGCACGACACCCGGTTCCGCAGTCGCCACGCTGCCGAGCAGGTAGAGGGCTTCTTCCTCTCGATTTATTGAGGGTGTGAAAAATCCCTTCGCCCCCGGAATTGGTTCGGGGGTGAGAGGGTTAAGATTGTCACCCTCACCTCAATCCTCTCACGCCGGGGCGCATCTGCGACCCATCAAGGGAGAGGAGGCACTTTGAAACCTCTGTGGAAGGGGAACACCTCATGTCGACTTACGTCCTCGTTCATGGCTCGTTTCAGGGCGGCTGGATATGGAAACCCACCGCCGAGGTGCTTCGCAAAGCCGGGCACACCGTCTATGCTCCCACGCTCGACGGCTGCGGTGAGCGCCATCACCTGATACGTCCCGGCATCACGATCGCCGCACAGGCTCGCGAGGTCGCCGACATGATGTTCTACGAGGACCTCAGCGACGTCGTCCTCGTTGCCACCAGCACGGGCGGGCTTGTGGTATGCAAGACGACAGAGCTTGCTCGCGACCGCATAAGCCGTCTGGTGTTCGTCGATGCGCTTGCTCCCCAGGAGGGGGAGCGCGTGTCGGAGATCGTCCAGCGCGATCCCAACACTCCTCCCATGCCTACGACCGAGCTTACGCGCGGCCCGACGCGGGAAGAGATGGAGAGTCGCCTGTTTGCCGACCTTGAGCCGGAGCTACGCGCGTGGGCGGTCGACCGAGCCACCAAGCACCCTGTCGAGGCGTCCGACGCTCCGGGAGAGCTGGACGCGTTCTGGGCGACCGCGGGCACCATACCGGCGCGAGTGATCCGCTGCCGGCTGAGCGCCAACCCGCCCGAGGCACACCAGCGTCGCACCGCCGACAGGCTAAACGCCGACTGGCACGAGATGGACGCCGGTCACTACCCCATGCTCAGCCACCCCGACGAGCTGGCAGGCCTGCTGCAGTAGGGGTCTCCCTACGCTACCGCCACCAGGGCTGAGCCTACGCCTTCGGCGATCTTGCGGTACTCTTTGAGCACGGCGTCGTTGTTGAGGACGGCGGGCCTGGAGGTGTCGCGGTAGTCGGCGCGTAGCTCGATGCTTCCCAGGAACGGGATGTCGAGGTGTTCCGCAAGCTCCACGCCGGCGCCCGTGCCGAAGATCTCGCCGGTCAGATTCTCGACCACGCCCAGCACGTCGATCTGCAGCTTCTTGATCATGTTCACAGAGCGGATCGCGTCGATCTTCGCGAGCTCCTGCGGCGTGGTTACGACCACGAAGCCGTCCATCTCAAGCGACTGCATGACGGTGAGCGGCGCGTCGGAAGTGCCGGGTGGCAGGTCCACGACGAGGTAGTCGAGCTCTCCCCAGGTGGTGGACTGCAGGAGCTGGTTGATGGCGTTGTGGATCATCGGACCGCGCCAGATGATCGCCTCTTCTTCGTCCTTCTGGAAGAAGCCCATCGACATGACCTTCACGCCAAAGCGCTCCGGCGGGATCATCCTGCGGTCGTCAGCGGCCAGCGGGGCCTCGGTGACCTTCATGGCGCGAATGACGTTCGGGCAGTCTATGTCGACGTCCAGGATACCGACGCTGGCGCCGTCGTTGGCGAGCGTGACCGCGAGGTTCACGGCGACCGTCGTCTTGCCGACGCCGCCCTTGCCGCTATAGACGCCCACCTTGTGCTTGATCTGCCCCAGTGTCTCGGAGATCGCGCGCTTCTGCTCGAACTGGCGGCGCATGGCTTCGACCTTGGCCCTGGCCTGCGCCTGCTGCTGGGGGTCCATTGGCCCCCCCGGATTCCCCTGCGCATGCTGATGCTGGTGGGGGTTCATTGGACTCTCCTGTCAGGTGGTACGGGCGGGTCTCAGACCCGCCCCTGCGGCTACAAAGTTCAGGGGCGACCCGCCAGCCTGTCGAATCGACCCGGCATCGGGCGCCCCTGTGATTTTCTGGGTTCTTTTGGTCGGGGTCTACTGTGAAGCGCCCCGAAGGTCGGGCCGCTAGTCGAGACCGAGAAGCTTCTTGCCCTCGTCGGTGATGAGGTCCGGGGTCCACGGGGGATCGAAGGTCAGCTCGACGTTGACGTCCTCGACGGCGTCCATCTCTGCGATGCGCCACTCGGCCTGCTGCGCGATGTATGGCCCCATGCCGCAGCCGGCGAAGGTCAGGGTCATCGTGACGTCGACGTTGCCCTCGGTGACCTCTACGCCGTAGACCAGCCCAAGGTCAACCACGTTGACGGGGATCTCCGGGTCGTAAACGTCCCTCAGCGCCTCATAAACTTCTTCGGGGGTCAGTGTCTGTGTAGTCATTGTGTGTGCCCTCCGGCGCTGGGGTGGTCGGCCATGCAGACGCACGGCTGAGTCAGTCCAATTGTAGCTTTGGGTATAGTCGGTGTCAAAGAAATACAGCCTATTTCAAGAAGGTTGGCACTTGATGCCTCCTCTCCCTTGATGGGAGAGGATTGAGGTGAGGGTGAAAAGTACGATCCCCCTCATCCTAACCTTCTCCTGCCAGGGGAGAAGGGACTCTTGAGACACTCTCGAAGAGATACCCCTACTCCGCCAGGGCCCTCAGCATTAGCTCTTCGGCGCGGTCTTTGGTGCCGGCCACTGTGGCGTAGATCAGGCTGCCCTTGTTTCTGAGGACCAGGTGGCCGTCTTCGAGCTCCAGGTAGCGGGCGTTGGTGTTGTCGAGGTCTATGGTCTCCATACCGACCTTACCGGCTATGGAGCGCACCAGGAAGGCGACCGCAACCCCGGCGTACCCGGCGCCGCCCACAAGCACGACTCCGGTGTCCAGGCTGCCCAACAGCTCGGTACCGATCTCCTCGGGGATGGTCTCCGGCAGGTCGCTGTAGATGCCGAACGCGACGTTGTCCACCCGCACGATGCCGAACGCGGTGTCCAGGCCGGTCACCTGGATGCCGGCGACGTTCGCTATCTCCTGGATGATGTTTCCGCCGGTCGAGATGAACCCCGCCGCGATCGGGGGCTCGTCTTCGGAGACGGGCAGGTGGGTCAGCATGTTCCACACCTGCTGGTTTCGCTCCTTGAGAGACACCAGCTCCGCCGATCCGTACTGGGTGGTGAGGTCAGTCGTCCACTCGGCGTCGCCGCGGATGACCTGGACCGTGGTGGTGCCCACCTGTGAGGTCGTGGGCGGCTCTTCGACCGGATTCTGCGCCAGCAGGTTTCCGGCGAGCGCGGCGTCGGTGGTGGTGGCGAATCCGAGGATGCCCCCGAACTCTTCGAGCGACGTCGCGACCATCGAGACGCTGTTGATGGAGACCTGGTCTTCGCCGCCCAGCGTGATCACCTCCTCCTGGTCCGGGGCCAGGAAGCGGTCGCGATCTACGACGACAGAGGTGCCAGGGTTGAAGTACATGTAGACCTCGTATTCCACGTCAGGAACGAGGTCGTCCTCGATACCGGGGGGCAGAGTGCCGCCTCCCTCATCTACCTCGGACGAGCACGCCACTCCGAGCATGATGAAGGACAGGATCGCAAGAGCTGTTGCGTATTTGCGCAAAGTCCCCTCCGCGACGTGTCCAGTCTGCGGCCAACTACATGGAATACGAATTCCGGCGTCGGTCAGACGCCTCTCTGTGGAGAATCATTCGACCATCACCTTTCTCAGGTCGGTGATCTGGTCCCTTAGCAGGGCGGCCTTTTCGAACTCCAGCGATCTGGCCGCCGTCTTCATCTGTGATTCCAGGTCCTTGATAAGTCTCAGGATGTCGTCTCGCGGCATGTCCGATGAGTCCACCGCGTAGGCCGCCTCAGTTTCCGCTACGGCCCTCACGCGCTCCGTTATGTCGTGAATGGTCTTCTGGATGGACTGAGGTGTGATGCCGTGCTCGCGGTTGTAGACCTCCTGGATTGCGCGCCTGCGCTCGGTCTCGTCTATCGCGCGCTTCATAGAGTCGGTTACTCGGTCTGCATACATTATGACATGGCCGTCAACGTGGCGCGCCGCGCGACCGATAGTCTGCACCAGCGCGGTCGTGGACCTCAGGTAGCCCTCCTTGTCGGCGTCCAGTATGGCGACGAGGCTGACCTCGGGAAGGTCCAGCCCCTCCCTGAGCAGGTTGATTCCGACTATGACGTCGTAAACGCCCAGCCGCAGGTCGCGCAGTATCTCGCTGCGCTCGAGGGTGTCGATCTCGGAGTGCAGGTAGTGAGTGCGAACGCCCATCTCGCGGAGGTAGTCGGCGAGCTCCTCGGACATGCGCTTGGTCAGCGTCGTGACGATGCAGCGCTCGCCCCTGTCCACCCTGACCTTGATCTGGTACAGCAGGTCGTCTATCTGCCCTTCGGTGGGCTTGACGTCGATGACGGGGTCGGTCAGGCCGGTGGGCCGGATCACCTGCTCCACCATCTGCTGTGAGTGCTCGAACTCGTATGGGCCGGGCGTTGCCGATACGTACACGGCCTGGTTGACGAACTGCTCGAACTCACCGAAGTTGAGCGGCCTGTTGTCCAGCGCAGACGGCAGCCGGAAGCCGTATTCGACCAGCACCTCCTTGCGCGAGCGGTCGCCGTTGAACATACCCCTGATCTGGGGCAGCGTCATGTGAGACTCGTCGATGAACAGCAGGTAGTCCTCGGGGAAGTAGTCCAGCAGCGTGTAGGGTGTGCTTCCGGGCTCGCGCGCGGCCAGGTGGCGGGAGTAGTTCTCGACGCCCGCGCAGTAGCCCGTCTCACGCATCATCTCGACGTCGTAACGGGTGCGCTGCTCCAGCCTCTGCGCCTCCAGCAGCTTGCCCTGCCGGTTGAGGAACTTGAGCTGGTCGGCCAGCTCATCCTCGATATTCCCGATAGCCTCCACCAGCTTCTCCTGCGAGGTGACGAAGTGCTTGGCGGGGTAGATGTCGATGTCGTTGCGCTCGGAGAGCACCTCGCCGGTCAGTGGGTCTAGCTCGACTATGCGCTCGACCTCGTCGCCCCAGAACTCGATGCGCACGCCGACCGTCTCGTATGCGGGCAGAATCTCGAGCGTGTCGCCGCGTATGCGGAACCGCCCGCGGGCGAGGTCGAAGTCGTTGCGCTCGTACTGCATGTCGATGAGCTGCCTGGAGAGGCGCCCGGGACTGCGGATCTCGCCCCGCTGCACGTGCGCCATGAAGCCCTGGTACTCCTCAGGCGATCCGAGGCCGAAGATGCAGGAGACCGATGCGACTATCAGCACGTCCCTGCGGGTCAGCAGCGCGCGGGTGGCCGCGTGTCGGAGCTTGTCGAGCTCCTCGTTGATGTCGGCGTCCTTCTCTATGTAGAGGTCGGAGCGCGGGATGTAGGCTTCGGGCTGGTAGTAATCGTAGTAGCTGACGAAGTACTCGACCGCGTTGTCAGGGAAGAACTCCTTGAACTCGGTCGCGAGCTGCGCGGCGAGCGTCTTGTTGTGAGCGATAACCAGCGTCGGGCGCTGCACCCGCTCGACGACGTTCGCCATGGTGAATGTCTTGCCGCTGCCGGTAACGCCCATCAGCGACTGGTGGACCATGCCCTTGCCGATGCCGTCGATGATCTGATCGACGGCCTGAGGCTGGTCGCCCGTCGGCTGGAAGTCGGACACTATCTGGAACTGGGGCAAGCTGCGCTCCCGGAGCTACTTTTAATGTGTCTATATATTGTACCGAATATTGTACCTGCGATTTAGAATCAGTCCAGCGGGGTTTTGGGGCTTCATCATGCGACTGCCCCGTGAACTACCTCCTCTCCCTGGATGGGAGAGGATCGGGGTGAGGGTGAAAAGGCCTGATACCAACCTAATGAGCAGCGCTCCCGCCCCTCTGGGTTGCCGAGTGGCCCGCCGCGACGGGTGGGTTCCTCCGCCGGAACGGGGAAACATGTGTGGGTTATGCTATTGCGAAGCGTGCTTTGTCAACGCATACAGTCCTGTTGTGACATTGAGGGTGGATATCGTTAAGGCTGTGTATTAGAATGAGATCAGGAGAGGAGTAACACGATGGCGGGGGTTGTGATAATAGCCTTTGCAGCACTTGGTGCCCTGCTAGCATGGGGAGTCTATGCTGTCATGGACATCAATGCCCTGCCCCCTCTGGTAGCAGCACTGCTAGGTGGTCTGTTTGGTGCGTCTGTGGCGATAAAGGGACTACAGAGTGAATAGGGTGGTCGGGCAGCAGGACTTCCTTAAGTTGGCTGTCGGACTATGGTCATCAGGCAAATCACAGTTCCCAACGATAGTAGGTGTCGTTTCGGCTGCTATCCTGGTGGCAGGGTTCGTTTACGACGGGCGATTTGATGACCTTAACGACAGGTACACGCAGCTCGATGCCAGATTCAACCACGTCGACGATAGGCTTGAGCGGCTCGAATCCAAGCTGGACGAGGCTATCGCCGGGTTAGATGTCCGAATGACGCAGACGGATAGGAGTCAGGCGAGACTGGAGGGCGCCATCGAAGTAATCCTCGCCATTCAGTTTCGGCAAGAACCGTAGCTAATCCGTTTCGATGTCAACTGCTATACTTTTCTTGGAATGAATCGTGTGCTTGTTAGAGTGTGGCCTGTGGGGCTTGCCGTCTTGATGGTGGTGCTGCCTTTTATGGGGCCTGTGATCGACCATCACTTCGCTGAGAGGCAGCCCTATCACGCTCACTTCCTGGCCGACGAGGGCCACGAGCACAACTACGCGAGCCTTCACCTCCACGGCGGTGATCAGACCGCCGATAGCGGGATCGCGCTCTATAGCTTCGAGGTCGTCTCGGCAGGGCCGTCCATGGCTATGCTGGCTGATTCTGAGCTCGAGAGCCGGTTGACTCCTGACCCCGACGCGGTGCTGGCACTGCGAGCGCCCGAGTTCGCGGCGCTCAGGTCCGCGTCCGTGTCCCCCCTTGATAGACCGCCTCGCGTCTAGCCTGAGGCCATTGTCTCTCTGACTTGAAGTCCTTTCTCCCCTGGTGGGAGAAGGTTAGAGCCCGCCCCGGACTTGATCCGGGGATGAGGGAGTAACGTTCACCCTCACCTCAATCCTCTCCCATCGATGGAGAGGAGGCTTCAGAGGCAACCTTTGGGAACTTTCTCTTTGGACTGACGCTGGATGGCGTCACGGGCTGGTGCCCCTGCATGAAGTACGCGCTTACATTTGTAGTCTTAATTACAGTCGTAGCTGTCGGACTGGCGGCTGCGGACTGGGTGAGCGCGCACGGCAGCGGGCTCCAGCTCACGAAGCAGGCCCAGGCGGGGCCGTACGAGCTGCTGCTCGGGACGATTCCCGACCCTCCGATAGTGGGCGAAGCGATCCTGATTCTCCAGGTGGCGGACCCGGACACGGGCGTCCGCGTGCAGGACGCCGTCGTCACGGCGGCTCCCGGTGGGCCTGATGGTCCGGGCGCTCCGCTGATGTTCGGCCCGGACTCGTACGACCCGACGCTGTACGAGGTGCGCACGATGCTGGAGAACGAGGGGCCGTGGGAAGTCACGATCACCGTGTCCGGTGAGGACGGCAGCGGCTCCGCGCTGTTCACCTACGACGTGAAGCGCGCCAGCCCGATCGCCGGCCTGATCACGCTGGCGACCCTGCTGGCGTTCGTGACCATCCTCGGTCTGTCCATGAGAGCCTTCCTGAAGCAGAGAGCCAGTGGTCGAAGTGGTGGTAGTCGACGAAGGGCGTAGAAGTGAATAGTGAATGGAAGACTGTAGGGCATATAAGTTATACTAAATGCCGTGAATTATTTACAGTCATCTATCCACCGTTCCCATCCTGGGAGGTTGGACTTGACCAGATCACTGATAGCAATCTTGATAGTGGCGGCGCTGGCTGTGATGGCCGCGACCGCTGCATTTGCGCATGACGATGAAGAGTTGGGAGGCAACAAGATCGTTGTTGGGTTCCTGAATGAACCCGCGTACGAGGGCGAGATGAACGCGGTGAGCATCCGTGTGACGAAAGGGGGCGCAGACGAAGGGCCGTCCGGCATGGCCGGTATGGTTATGAGTGCTGATCCCTCGCATGACGACAGAGACACCGTGGAATCGGAAGTCCCAATCAACGTGAGCCTGATGACGGAAGTCGGGGACGACGGTGGGGTCAACGTTCACATCATGACAGACGGCTGGACGTGGTCGACCGGCGGCGCCAGCTACGTTCCCGGCGAGGGACACGCTCACATCTACGTGGACGGGGAGCTGCTCAGGATGGTGTATGAACCCGTCAACCACCTGGCCGGACTCGCGCCCGGAGAGCGGCACATCAAAGTCACGCTCAGCGCGAACAATCACGCCGACCTGACCTACGACGGCGAGCCTATCGAGGCGACGACGATGGTGGACGTTCCTGGAGACGACGGCATGGCGATGGGAACGGGCATGACGATGGAGATGGACCATGGAGACGCCTCTCCCGTCGGTGTCGAGGGACTACAGGACACGCTCCTGGTGGAGGTCACGCACGTGCCGTCGAATGTCTCGAAGACGATGAACCTGAGGGCTGCGTACGACGATCCCGGTCACTACCTGGCCGATCTCATCCCGACCTCGCCCGGCCACTACCGGTTCCGCTTCTTCGGAACGATCGAGGGTGAGCAGGTCGACCTGACCTTCGACTCAATGGCTGGAGGCGGCGGTTTCGACGATGTGCAGTCGGCGACGGCGATACACTTCCCCGATGCGCTCGCGTCGTCGCGTGAATTGGAGTCGGCGGTCAGAGGCCTGCAGACGACGGTCGCAGGTCTGCAATCGGAGTCTGACGATACCCACGACGTGGACGAAGACCGCGACCGCGCCGCTGCCACGATGGCGATAATCGGCATCGTACTGGGAGCGGGCGGCATAGCCTTCGGAGGCGTGTCGCTGGTGCTGGTCATACGAAGCAGAAAGTCGTAAGAAGGAGAACCGATGTCAGTCCCAATCCACAAGAGGAGTGAGAAGAGAGTAGTAAGAAATGAGAGCGCCAGAGGCTCTATCTCCTCTCTCCTATTTACTCGCTCCTCGTTAGCTCTGTGCCTAATCGTGGCAATGGTAGTCGTTCTGTTAGTGGGATGCGGCTCGGAGCCTGCTCCGCCTCCGCCTCCCACGGCTGTTCCGACGGTAGCGCCGACAGCGACCCCCCAGGGTTCGTCTGTTGAGCAGTCCACCGATCGTGGCATGGCTCCAAATTTCAGCCTTCCTTCAGCCGGAGGCAACGAGGTAGCTCTGTCGGGTCTGCTCGAAGACCACAGATCCGTCGTGCTGGTGTTCTACCGAGGGTACTTCTGAGGGATATGTCGCGGCCAGCTCGGTGAGCTGGCAGAGTCGTACCCCGAGTTCGAGAAGCGCGACGCGGCGCTGGTGGCGATAAGCACAGACAATGTCCTCGACTCCATGAATATGGCCAGCTTCATTGGAGCGGATCCCCAATCGGGGTACGGGACGGGCTTCCACATCCTCGCTGACGACGATACCAACGTCACCCGCGAGTACGGCATCTTTGACCTGCACGCCGACGGCGTCGCGGCCCCCGCGACGTTCATCCTGGACAAGCAGGGGGAGATCGTCGCCTACCACGTGTCCAAGGACGTTACCGACCGCCCGACGACTGAGAGTATCCTCCTGCAGCTTGACCAGATGGCGCCGTGAGCAGCACAGGTGGGTCTGGTAGGGGCAGGTTTCAAACCTGCCCCTACGTCTACGCACCTGTTTGGGTCGTCCTGATACTTTCAGTCCTGTTCGTGGCTGTCCCGGCGACCGCCGAGGCCCACGCCAACTACGCTGAGTCCGACCCGGCAGCCAACTCGGTAGTCGACCAGTCCCCCGAGCGTGTCACGATCCGGTTCACCGAGCCGCTGGAACCCGCGCTCAGCGAGATTGAGGTGTACGACTCCCAGGGCGGCCGCGTTGACGGGGGCGACAGCGCGGTAGACCCGTCCGACCCGCTCGTGATGTCGGTGTCGGTCGAAGACCTCGCCGACGGCACATACACGGTGGCCTGGAAGAACGTCTCCACCGTCGACGGCCATCGCGTCAGGGGGGCGTTCGTGTTCTCGGTAGGGGCGGGCTTCATACCTGCTCCTACGGACGTCACTGCAGTGGAAGTCGACCAGCCACTGTTCCAGTCCCCGGCTGACCCTGTCATCCGGTGGCTTGTGCTGCTGGGAGCGCTGGCACTGGTGGGAGCCGTGACGTTCCACCTCTTGGTCTCCCGCCCGGCGCTTGGCGGTCATGCCGCCGCTGTTCTCATCCCGATCCTGACTGGTTCGCTGTCCCGGCTTGTGGTGATTGCGGCAGGAGTTCTGCTGGTTGCGTCCGTGGTGCAACTGGCCGTGCAGGCGTCCGTGGTGTTCGAGTCCGCGCTCCTCGCAGTGTTTGGCGGCTTCGTGTGGGACCTGCTGTTCGACACGGAGTGGGGACGGCTGTGGCTGTGGCGTGTCGCGCTCGGAGCGGCGTCCGCGGCGGCAGTGATCGCCGGGTGGCGCAGGGGAGACAACCTGGCGCTCGCGATGCTCGGATCTGTACTGGGCGCAGCCTCGCTGCTGACGATCAGCCTGACCAGCCATGCGGCTGCGACGGTCAACGTCCGCACCGAGGCGATACTCAACGACTTCATTCACCTCGCGGCGGTTGCCGTGTGGGTCGGGGGCCTGATCGCGCTTGCCCTGGCTGCAAGGCTCATCCTCGTAGGGGCCGTTCGCGAACCGCCCCTACACGCGTATGACAGCACTGAGCGGCGAGAGATGCTATCTGCGCTGGTCCGCAGGTTTTCGCTGGTCGCCGGGATCAGCGTCGTCGTGATCATCCTGACTGGCATGTACAGCGCGTGGGCGCAGGTGGTCACCGTGCCGGCCCTGCAGGTCCCGTACGGCAGGGTTCTGGGCATCAAGGTGGCTGTCGTCGTGGGCCTTCTGCTGGTCGCTGCCGCAAACCTGCTGTGGGTGAGACCACGACTCCGCGCCCGAGGCGCTGCGGGTACCTGGCTGAAGCGGCTGGTGGCAGCCGAGGTCGTGCTGGCGGCGATCGTGCTGCTGGCGGTCGGTTTCCTGACGTCGCTGGAGCCGGCGCGACAGGTCGCTTCGCGCGAGGGCATCGGAGTCGAGAGCGAACTCGCCTTCGAGGAGGTATCCGAGGGCACGCAGATGGTTCTGGAGATCGATCCCGGGCTGGTCGGGCCGAACACCGTCAGCATCTCCCTTACTGATTCTGCCGGCGCTCCTATCACCAACGCGACCGACGTGAGAGTACGCCTGTCGTACCTCGACGCCGACTTTGGCGAGATTCCCTACTCCGCCACGGAAGTAGGCGCAGGCGAGTTCGCGCTCGAAGACCAGCTCATCAGCATCGCCGGAGCGTGGCAGGTCGAGCTTGTCGTCCAGCGTCCCGACGCCTTCGACGCCCGCGCCGCGTTCAGGTTCGAGGTAACCGGCGGAAGCGGAGGGAGCCTTGCGATAGCGCCGGGGGCGGACACGGGCAGGGCGCTGCTCGGCATCGAGTTCGTGGTGCTGGGGTTCCTGTTCATGGGAATCAGCATCCCCATCGGCGGCTGGTACTCGCGACAAGGCGCAGGCGCGATGGTAGTCGGCGCGGTGGTCGTGATCGCAGGCGGAGCGCTGCTGTTCGGCACGCTCGGCGCAGGCGAGGGGCTACCTGAGCGAAACCCGATTGCTCCGACACAGGAGTCCGTCGCGCTCGGCATGGGACTGTACGAGGAGAACTGCCAGCTATGCCACGGCATCGGGGGCCTTGGCGACGGCCGCGGTGGTGTGGGCCTGAATCCCCCACCGGCAGACCTGACGATCCACGTCCCGCTGCACCCGGACCGCGCACTGTTCGAGTTCATCCGGGACGGCGTCCCGGGTACTGCCATGGCGCCGCTGGGTGATAAGCTTTCCGAGGACGAAATATGGCACGTGATCAACTACATCCAGACACTGGAGTAGGGGTCGGAGATTGAGAGTCTCGCAATCACCGCATCTTGTAGGGGCGGTTCGCGAACCGCCCCTACGTCGGAGGCTGGCACTGAAAATCCTGGCAGCCGCAGCCGTCGGCGCACTTGCGCTGACCGTGTCGCCCGTTGCTGCGCACGCCTTCGGGCAGCGCTACGATCTGCCGATACCGCTCAACTACTTCCTCGTCGGTGCTGTGGCGACAGTCTTCCTGTCGTTCGTGCTGATCGGGCTGTTCGTTCAGCGTCATCCAGAGAGATTCAGCTACCCACGGCTTGACCTGCTTAAAGTCACCGTCGTCGGAGCAGTACTCTCGAACTCGATAGCCGGCGCGATCATCCGGGCCGTCTCGGTGCTGGTCTTTCTGCTGCTGCTGGTCGTGGGCTTCTTCGGCACCGACCGCGCGGTCGAAAACCTGTCGCCCACGTTCATCTGGATCATCTGGTGGGTCGGCATGGGGTACGTCGTCGCGCTGGTCGGCAACGTGTGGGTGTTCATCAACCCGTGGAAGATCACCTTCGAGTGGTACCGCAAGCTCAGGGGGCACGGCGGCGAGCCTGAGGACCCTCCGTTCACCTATCCCGAGGGACTGAGTGTCTGGCCCGCGCTGCTGCTGTTCTTCCTGTTCGCGTGGGCCGAGAACGTCTACACCGGCGCGTTCAGGCCGTTCACGCTATCTGTGCTGGTGCTGCTGTACTCCATCGTCATGTGGGTTGGGATGGCGGCGTTCGGAAAGCACGTCTGGCTCAGAAACGGCGAGGCGTTCACCGTGCTGTTCGGGTTCTTCTCGCGTTTCTCCCCGACGGAGTTGCGAGTGACGGACCGCGATGTGTGCGGCGACTGCGACTCCGAGTGCCGGCAGGAGCCGGAGTGCGTTGATTGCTACGACTGCTACGAGTACGCCGCGCCCGCGAACAGGCAGCTCAACCTGCGACCATTCGCCGTCGGACTGGCGATACAGGAGCGTGTGTCCGTGGCGACCGCCGCGTTCGTCGTGCTCGCACTGGCCACGGTGAGCTTCGACGGCTTCCAGGACACCGAGACGTGGGTGAACATCCGCACCGACATGCTGACGTTCGCGAGCTCGGACGTGGTCGACACGGTCGCTCTCGTCCTCGCCCCCGCGCTGTTTGTCGTGGTGTACCTGGCGTTCGCGTGGGGGATCAGGACGCTGTCGCGTGAGGAGACCGGGGTGATCGAAGTCGCGAGCGCGTACGTGTTCTCACTCGTGCCGATAGCGCTGGCGTACAACCTCGCCCACTTCATAACGCTGCTGCTGATCCAGGGGCAGCTCATAATCCCGCTGGCGTCCGACCCGTTCGGGTTCGGCTGGAACATCTTTGGCACGGCGGACTACAGGCTCAACCTGGAGATCATCAGCGCCAGGACAGTGTGGTTTATCAGCCTCGCCGCCATCGTGCTGGGCCACGTGATCTCCGTGTACCTCGCCCACGTGATCTCACTTCGGCGCGCACGGAACTCGTCAGACGCCCTCAGGGGACAGATACCAATGCTGGCGCTGATGATCATCTACACCGCCACCAGCCTCTGGATAATCGCCCAGCCAATAATGGGGTAGGCTGGTTCCGGGAGCGCGGACGTCTCACCCGCCTTTCTCGAAGTCACCGGCTGAACTCGTGCAGCAGCGTCAGCAGGGCTCGCGGTTGTCGCTAGCTGGCCTAATTCCTTGCCCTTACCAGGTGGACTCCCTGCTGGACAGCCTCACTCTCGATAGCGGGTTCGAGGTTCATGTAGTAGATCACTGCGTGTATCTCGATGTTGTCGAACACTTTGCCTAGTGTTTTGGCTGTCTGACTCACCTTGGCGATGTCCGCTCTGGATATGCTGTATGACGCCTCAATAGCGGTGTAGACGGGACTGGATGACCCCGTTCGGCGTCCGCTGACTATCATGTCGGTGGCTAGAATCCGATCATACTCTTCTTCAGTCAGGGTTCCGTCTGCCAGCCCTTTGAGAATCACGTTGTTGAACTCGGCCGAGTTGTCGTCCATTTCAGCAACTCTTACTCTGCGGCCGCTGTGCACCCTCAGCAGTGTCGCTATCAGGGAGACCCCGCGATTGTAGAGCTTCGTCTCCAGACTGACGCCTTTCAACTCCCCGATGTCGGTAGTGTGGATCTGCTGACGCTGTTCGAGCCTCTTCTGTCCCTCTTTGAGATCACTTACGTCGCCCCGGATTTCAGCAATATCGCTACGCAGTTCGGCAAATTCGCTGCGGGTCTCAGACTCGAACGCACTAAACCTTACCGGAAGTGCGAGCAACTCCTCGGTCAAGATGGCCTTCCTGGCTGCCTCCCGGAACTCCTGGTTCTCACGAAGCAGAGTCAGCAGGTCGTCGGATGTGTTGATCGTCGTCATTTATGACGCTCCGTTTGGTACTCCTGATTATAGCCTTTTGCCCACCTTGCTGAGTCAAATATCTCAAAGTGGTGGAAAGGAGTCTGTGACTTAGCTGGCTGATTCGGGCCATAGCACGTCTTTTCATCAGAGAGTAACCTGCGTCTGAGGGGAAGGTGGACGAGAATCATGTCGGTTCCTCGTTGACCGTCCGTTAATGTCGCGCTTATAATCCCCGTGCGGTCTTCGGGCTACGCAGCGTTTAGCAGACGCGGCTCGAAGCAAAGTTATGGCAGCGGATCGAGGGAGTGTTGTCCCATCAGTCCTGATAGCCTGCACCCCGGACCAGATCCGGGACAAGCGCTGCGAACAGAGCATGTTACGGCTGCGGCCCAGCCGCTCTTTGACGCAGACACCGCACGTGAAGCCTGCGGTGTGGTGGGAGTTTACCACCCCGGGCAGGACGTAGCCCGCGTCGCTTTCTTCGGCATTTACGCGCTGCAGCACCGTGGACAGGAGAGCGCCGGCATCGCGTCGGCAGACGGCACCCGCGTCCACAACCGCACCTCCATGGGCCTCATCGGCCAGAGCTTTGCCGAAGATGATCTCGTCGATCTTCCAGGGCACTTGGCCATAGCTCACACGCGCTACTCCACGACCGGCTCCAACCGCATCGTCAACGCGCAGCCCGTCATAGCTCGCGGACCGGACCTGGAGCTTGCGCTGGGCCACAACGGCAACGTCATCAACGCCATGGAGCTGCGCGAGGACCTTGAGGAGCAGGGATTCCGCTTCGACGGCACCAGCGACACCGAGATCATCGCCAACCTGCTCGCAAACGCGCCTGCCCAGGACTGGGAGGGCCGTATCTCCTACCTGATGCGCAGGTTGAAGGGCGCGTACTCGCTGACAGTGCTCACGAAGAACGAGCTGATCGGCATTCGTGACCCCCTGGGCGTCAGGCCGCTGTGCCTGGGACGACTCGGCGAGGGTTGGGTGCTCGCCTCCGAGTCATGCGCTCTCGACCACGTCGGGGCCGACTACATCCGCGACATCGAGCCCGGCGAGGCTGTGTTGATCGACGAGTCCGGTCTTAAGACCGTCAGGAGTCCCGCCTCGAACGGAAGGCGCGCAAGCTGCGTCTTCGAGAACATCTACTTCTCCAGGCCGGACAGTGTCCTCGACGGCAGGCTGGTCTACAGCGACCGTATGCGGATGGGCGCGGAACTGGCCAGAGAGCATCCCGTCGACGCCGACATGGTGATCGGTGTGCCCGACTCGGCCACCGCTGCTGCGGTCGGATACGCGCAGGAGACAGGCATTCCGTATGGCGAGGGGCTGGTCAAGAACCGCTACGTCGGACGTACCTTCATCGAGCCTACGCAGTACTTCCGAGACCTCGGGGTCAGGCGCAAGCTCAATCCTCTGCCGGAGATCATTCGCGGCAAGCGCCTCGTTGTCGTGGACGATAGCATCGTTCGCGGCACCACTACTCCTCACGTGGTTCGGCTTCTGCGCAAGGGAGGCGCGGCTGAGATACACCTGCGGATAACCGCGCCGCCGATCGTGTCCACTTGCCACTTCGGCGTGGACATGGCCACCAAGAAGGAGCTTATCGCTGCCAATATGGCGGTCGAGGAGATCCAACAGTTGGTTGGCGCCGACTCCTTGGGGTACCTGAGCGTCGAGGGTCTGTCGCGGGCCATCGAGGACGAGGGAAGCAGCTACTGTATGGGGTGCTTCACCAGCCAGTATCCGATCCCCGTCCAACTGGAGATGGACAAGCTGGTGATGGAGGCCCAAGAGTTCGTCGCGGACCCGACAGGGCGCGCCTAGGTGGGCTGACCTGCCCGTGCCCGTGAACAAGCTCGCGCTTGGTGTGCTGGCCTCACACGGCGGCACAAACCTTCAGGCAATCATCGACTCATGCCACAACGGCGCCATCGATGCCGAGGTGCGCGTGGTGATATCGAACAACTCCGGGGCCATGGCGCTGGAACGCGCGCGAAGGGCGGATATCCCCACGGCTCACCTCAGCAGCGCAACTCATCCCGACCCTGGCAGCCTGGACGAGGCGATTGCCGGGATCCTTCAACGGCACGGCGTGCAGGTGGTCGCCCTCGCCGGATACATGAAGATGCTGGGCCCACGCACGCTCGGCGCGTACCGAAATCGCATACTGAACGTTCATCCTGCGCTGCTGCCGAAGTTCGGCGGACAGGGTATGTACGGGGAGCGTGTGCACAGGGCCGTGCTGGCGTCGGGCGACAGCGTGTCGGGAGTCACCGTGCATCTCGTCGACGAGGAGTACGATCGTGGTCCAGTCGTCGCACAGGCGGAGGTCCCCGTACTTCCGGGCGACACCCCTGGCACGCTTGCTGCCCGTGTGCTGGAACAGGAGCACATTATCTACCCTCAGACGATCCAGCGAATTGCCACCGGAGAGCTGGACCTCAACCAGATGGCTAAACCATAGGGTAGGGGCGGGTTTCAAACCCTCCCCTACCAGCTTAAAGCTGGACATGAAAAAGCTTAGAATCGGCACTCAAACATAAAGCAGTGATACTCGGGAACTTCCATGACTGAACAGACTTACAGGCAGGCCGGAGTAGATCTTGAGGCGTCTCAGGATGTGAAGCGTCGCATCGGCGCCGTGGTGAGACGCACTCATGGCCCGGAGGTGCTGGCGGGTGTCGGCGCGTTCGGCGCGATGTACTCGTTCTCCGGCTACACCGACCCCGTACTTGTCACGAGTACGGACCCGGTCGGTACCAAGCTGAAGCTGGCGGTGATGACCGGGCGCTTCGAGGGCATCGGAGAGGATCTGGTCAACGCGTGCATCAACGACGTGATCGTCTGTGGAGCGAAGCCGATCCTGTTCCTGGACTACATCAACATGAGCAGGCTCCGGCCCGATGTGGTGCTGACACTGGTCGAGGGGATGGCGAGGGCGTGCGAGGAGGTCGGCTGTGCGCTGATAGGCGGTGAGACCGCTGAGATGCCCGGCATCTTCGCAGGGGACAACTTCGACGTATCCGGCTTCGTGCTGGGAGTGGTCGAGCGCGCTGACATGATCGACACGTCGCAGATCAGCGCCGGTGATGCGCTGATTGGCGTGCCGTCCAACGGCCTGCACACCAACGGCTACTCCCTGGTCCGGCACGTGTACGGACTGGACTCCGATCCGGCCCCGCTGTCCGAGTACCGGGATGAGCTGGGAGAGACGCTCGGAGACGCGCTTCTCAGGCCGCATCCGCCCTACTTCAGCCAGCTCGAGCCCGTGTTCGGGATGGTCGATGGCATCGCGCACATCACCGGCGGCGGGCTGCTCGAAAATGTCCCGAGGATGCTGCCCGACGGGGTGTCGGCGAGCTTCGACACGTCGTCGTGGCCTGTCCCGCGTATATTCCTACAGATACAGGAAGACGGCGGTATCTCCCAAGACGAGATGTACCGCGTATTCAACATGGGCCTGGGCATGGTGCTGACCTGCGACCGCAGTCGTGTAGCCGACGTGCTGGCGAAGGTCCCGGGCTCGCTGGAGGTGGGCGAGATCACTCCCGACACCGGCGAGGGGCGTGTTATTCTTTAGTTGCGGAATCAGTCACCTGGCTTCTGTAAGGACACCGAACATGCAGCTAAGAGAGAAGCCCCCTGTGGTCATAGACCCGGATGTCATGCATCTGATGAAGGGGGATATGCTCAAGGTACGGGATCTGATGCTGGATCAGGCAATTGCTCTCGCTGAGACTCATGACATCCCCATCGTTCGAGTCATGATTCGGTCTCGTGTATGGACTGAGGACGACTGCGAGGATAAGGACGTTGTTTTCGAGATCGATGTCGACACTCAGGACGATGACGGGGCCTTCCGTTACTGGGAGGCGGTCTCGGATGCAATGACTTCGGAA
Organism: Dehalococcoidia bacterium; assembly: GCA_965232905.1. Classification (GTDB taxonomy): domain Bacteria; phylum Chloroflexota; class Dehalococcoidia; order Lucifugimonadales; family UBA1123; genus VXRN01. The sequence goes on along the minus strand of OZ247432.1, from coordinate 2,327,540 downwards.
ACAGCGCCGGAGAGGCTGCGTGGGCTGATGGACAACACTTGGGTCCTGCTCTATTGGTAACCGCAAGAGGCTTCGATCCGCTGGATGGCACGCAGACTTGCGAACTTCGTACTCGAAAGGCTCCGATGAAAGCTCTACTTAGTGTTTATGACAAGACCGGACTCGCCGACCTCGCGCGGGCGCTCAGCGACGCCGGCTGCGAGCTCATCAGCACCGGTGGCACAGCCGCGACTCTCGCCGATGCCGGCCTGCCGGTGACGCAGGTCGCCGACCTCACTGGCTCGCCGGAGATACTCGATGGTAGGGTCAAGACGCTCCATCCGACCGTCCATGGCGGCATACTCGCCCGTCGTGATTTGGCGTCCCACAAGGCCGAACTCGACTCGCATGGCATCGGCACAATCGACGCGGTCGTCGGCAACCTATACCCGTTCGTCGAGACCGTGAGCGCTGAGGGCGTCACCCTGCAGGACGCGCTGGAGAACATCGACATAGGCGGCCCGACGATGATCCGAGCGGCCGCCAAGAACTTCCCGTCGGTGCCCGTGCTGGTCGATCCCGGCGACTATGGCTGGGTGTCCGAGCGCATCGCTGAGCACGGCCTGACTGAGGCAGCGTTCAGCATGGACGAGCGCCGTGAGCTAGCGCGCAAAGCGTTCCAGCACGTTGCGCTGTACGATACGGCTGTTGCCAGGTACCTGACCGGCGAGACCGAGGGCACGTCCTGGCCCGAGCTGACGTTCGGGTACGATCGCGTCGCCGACCTCCGCTACGGGGAGAACCCGCACCAGAAGGCCACGCTCTACGCCTCATCGCTATCGTCTGGCGGCATAGTGAGGGCGGAGAAGCTTCACGGCATTGATATGTCCTACACGAACTACCTGGACGCCGACGCCGCGTGGCGAGTCGTATCCGACTTCGCTGAGTCTGCAGTCGCGGTAATCAAGCACACGAACCCCTGCGGCCTGGCTGTCCACTCCAACCAGCCGACCGCGTACCAGCGCGCGTTCGAGGGCGACTCGGTCTCGGCCTATGGCGGCATCGTTGGCTTCAACCGGCCCGTCACTAAAGCGACAGCCGACGCGATGCGGGGCGTGTTGTACGACATAATCGTCGCGCCCGGCTACGATGAGGACGCGCTGACGGTGCTGAGGCGCCGACGCCGGACTCGCATACTCCGAATCGACCCTGAGAAGGGCCACGCCACGCACCTCGACCTGAGACTGGTCACCGGCGGCGCGCTGGTGCAGGGGGCTGACTACATAGACGAGGACCCCTCAGCCTGGCAGGTAGTCACAGAGCTTGCTCCGACCGACGATCAGCTTCGCGACCTCGCCTTTGCCTGGAGGGCGGCGAAGCACATCAAGTCCAACACCATCGTGCTCGCGAAAGACGCCACGCTCGTCGGCATGGGCGCCGGACAGCCGAACCGCGTAACGAGCGTCCACCTCGCGCTGCGTATAGCCGGCGACAAGGCCGAGGGCTCCGTGCTGGCCTCGGACGCCTTCTTCCCATTCCCGGACAACATCGTGATGGCTGCTGAGGGCGGCGTGTCCGCGATAGCGCAGCCGGGCGGATCCATCCGCGACGACGAGTGCATCGCGGCCGCTAACGAGCTGGGAATCGCGATGGTCACCACCGGCACACGCCACTTCAGGCACTAGCAGGGCTCGCCCTGCACCTGTAAGAGGGGCAGGTAGCAGCATACTCACTGACCAGTAATCACAATGACAATGACTACCATAGATGTCGTAATTCCCGGGCTCAATGAAGAGAGGATCCTGGCGGACACCGTCGATACCCTCTCTGAGTTCATGACCTCAAACATGGCCGACTACGACTGGCGTGTCGTCATCGCCGACAACGGCTCCACTGACGCCACGCAGGAGATCGGCCTCAGGCTCGCTGAGCAGTCGAGCAGGGTGCGGTACCTGCGTCTCGAACAGCGGGGCAGGGGCCGCGCGCTCAAGCACGCGTGGACGCAGAGCGACGCCGACGTGATGGCGTACATGGACATGGACCTCGCGACCGACCTCGCTTCACTCCCAACCATGGCCTCCGCTATCGCTCGCGACGGCTGCGACGTCGCCTTCGGCTCCCGGCTGAGGCGAGGCGCCGAGGTCATCGGCCGTTCGCCCAAGCGCGAGTTCATCTCGCGCTGCTACAGCCTCATCTTCAGGAGCATGTTCCTGACCGGGTTCGTTGACGCGCAGTGTGGGTTCAAGGCGGTCAGCCGACGCGTCGTTGAGCAGGTGCTGCCACTCGTCCAGGACACCGGATGGTTCTTCGATACCGAGCTTCTCATCCTGTGTGAGAAGAACGGCTACCGCGTGCGCGAGATTCCGGTGCGATGGGTGGACGACCCCGACAGCAGGGTGAAGATCGTCAGCACCGCCGTCGAGGATATGAAGGGGCTGCTGAGACTGCGGTTCGGCGGACTGCGGGAGTCGCGGGAGGTCCTGCGGCGTCATTCCCGACAGGGGGCGTCTGCGGCCGGCGGAGACCGGAGTCGGGAGAACGACTAGCCTCGATGCGCGCGTTCGTCTGGCTTCTCGGGTTTGTCGCTCTGCTTTGGCTCATCGCCGTTGCCCAGTGGGCGGGGCTTGACCTCCGGCAGTTCGGAGTCACCCCGCGCGACACGTCGAGCCTGCTGGGAATACCCCTCCACATATTTGTGCACGACGGCTTCTGGCACCTGTTGTCCAACACCGGCCCGCTGGTCGTGCTGGGCGGCCTCGTGGGTATGCGCGGCGCAGGAGTGCTGCTGGCGGTCTCGGTGTTCATCGCGGTGTTCGCTGGCGCTGGCGTCTGGCTGGCAGGTCGGGACGGGGTCCACATCGGCGCGAGCGGCCTTATATTCGGCTACTTCGGCTACCTTGTGGCGCGCGGATTCGTAGAGCGGAGCCTCATGTCGATCCTGGTAGCCGTGGCTGTGGCTGTCTTCTACGGCGGACTGATCTTCGGCCTTCTCCCGCGCGACGGATTCGTCTCCTGGGAGGGCCACCTGTTCGGCCTGATCGGCGGCGTCCTCCTGGCCTGGGTCAGCGGCCGCGACAGGAGATGAGGGGTAGGACTGCTGAAGGCCCTAACCGATTGTGCTGGCAGGGACGCCTTCCGGGTTCTCGGTATGGGAAGCGAGCATGGTCTTGCCCAGTTCGGCTTTCTCACTGGCCAGGGCGAGTGCCTCCTTCGCGAGACCTAGGCGGACGCTCGCTCCAGCGAAGTCCCCTCTGTACTTCAACTGTCTCTGAGCCCAGCGGGCCTGAGATGCTGCAATCCTGGCTGCGAGAAGTCCTTTGCCGTAGCCGGCATCCTTCAGGTCGTACGGGATCTCCATGTCGCACAGGGCCAGCTCGTTCCCCGCGTCGGAGAGAAGCGCTATAGCCTGGCGCTCCACCTCGAGGGCGTCGGCAAGCAGTGCCGACTTCCTCTCTGAAACGCTCATCCTGCGAGCTTTGAAGCCGGTAATTGTGACGAGCGCCAGGTTAGCGGAGAGAACCGCTATCAGTGCGTATGCAATTTCCATTTCCACTTCAGTTGCCAGACCTCATCCTCGGAGTGACTCCGGGCGCTTTCCTCGGACAGATGATGCCGCTCTGTGAACTCAGTGTGACGTGAACGCTTCCGATGTTGAATCCGGCGCATCGATGGTCTTTCCGAACGCCGAACGGACTTCTTTCTGCCAAATAACAGAGCGACCCAATGAGTTTATCGTGGTTGTGTGCTAATAACGTGTAATATATACTGCTAGTCGTGACAAACTCTGTGATATTTATCTTTCTGTGCCGGTGCAGTTTGCACGATCGGGGCTGGCAGACGCCTTACGCCAGCCAGTACGTACCCTGTTGGCAGTGGTGCGACGGCCATCCCGGTCGGGGGAGAAGATGAGCAATCCTGTCGAGCGTGACGTAGATATAGCCGCGCTGCAGGACCGCCTGACCCAGCTCAGCCAGGCGAGTCTTCGGGTCAGTGAGAGCCTCGACTTCGATAGCGTGCTTCAGGAGGCGGTGGAAGCCGCGCGATCGCTGACCGGTGCCCGATACGGGGCGATAACCGTCTTTCGAGGTGCAGGCGAACTGCCGGACTTCATCACATCGGGGTTTACCCTTGAGGAGTACCAGGGGCTGTGGGATATGCCGGCGGGCGAGCTGTTCTTCCAGTTTCTCGCAGGGCTTGAATTCCCGCTGAGGGTGTCGGATGTGGGCGGCTACATCAGGGGACTTGGAATGCCGGATTTCCTCCCCTCAGTGTCTGTGTCTGCACTGCTGGTAGCTCCGATCCGCGACAGCGGAGTCGGGGTTGGCACGTTCTACCTCGGTCGAGAGGAGGAGGGAGGAGAGTTTACCAGGGAAGACGAGGAGGTCCTGGTGATGTTCGCCTCCCAGGTAGCGCTCGTCATCGCCAACGCCCGACGGTATCGCGAGGAGCAGCGGGCTAGGGCCCACCTGGAGACCCTGATCGATACCTCGCCCGTGGGGGTTGTGGTCTGCGACGTACTGACGGGACTGCCGACGTCGATCAACAGGGAGGCGAGGAGGATCATCGAGAGCCTGCTAGATCCGGGCGATCCTTTGGAGGAACTCCTGGAGGTGCTGATGGTCCGGCGCGCTGATGGGAGGGAGATATCCCTGGGCGAGTCCCCCCTTGCGAGTGCGCTGAGCACCGGTGAGTTGGTTAGAGCCGAGGAGATCGTCCTCCGGGTGCCGGATGGCCGGAGCGTCACCGTTCTGGTCAACGCCACCCCAATACGCTCGGAGCAGGGCGAGATCGAGTCTTTCGTCATAGCAATTCAGGACATGACTCCCCTGGAGGAGCAGCAACTACTGCGAGCTGAGTTCCTTGGCATGGTGAGCCACGAACTGAGGACGCCCCTTACGTCCATTAGAGGCTCGGCAAGCACGCTTCTGGACGATGCCCCCACGCTCGACCCTGCGGAGATGCGCCAGTTCCACAGGATAATCCTGGACCAGGCTGAGCGGATGCGCGGGCTGATAAGCGACATGCTGGACGTCGCCCGCATCGAGACAGGCACCCTGTCGGTCTCTCCCGGACCGGCGGACGTGGCCTCCCTGGTGGATGAGGCGAAGAACACGTTCCTGAGCGCTGGGGGCAGGAACAACGTGCACATCGAACTCCCATCGGGCTTACCGCCGGTCATGGCTGACAGGCGACGCATCGTCCAGGTCCTGAACAACCTGATGTCCAATGCGGCCAGGCACTCTCCTGAGTCATCGGTGATACGGGTGTCCGCCATGCGTCAGGGTATCCACGTCACTCTATCGGTGTCCGACCAGGGCCGGGGCATCCCCGCCGATCGCCTGCCGCACCTGTTCCGAAACTTCTCCCGGGACGAATCAGAGGCCCCGGGAGCCAGCACGGGGCTGGGACTGGCAATCTGCAAAGGAATAGTGGAGGCTCACGGAGGACGCATCAGGGCCGAGAGCGACGGACTTGGGCTGGGAGCCCGGTTCACGTTCACGCTTCCCGTGATCGAAGAGGCTGCGACTGTGGACGCACCGGCAATACCGGGTCACCCCGTACCCACCAGGGGGCCTGTGGGTGACCAATCCCGCATCCTCGTGGTTGACGACGATCCCCAGACGCTCAGGTATGTCAGAGATGTTCTGTCAAAGGCCGGTTACGTGCCCATTGTGACCACCGACGCGGAAGACGTCGCCCCCTTGATCGAGGAGGAGAGACCTGACCTGGTGCTGCTCGACCTGATGCTGCAGGGAACGGACGGGACAACCCTGATGCAGGCCATCCCTGCCATGGCCAGGATGCCGGTCATCTTCCTGTCCGCCTATGGCCAGGACCAGGTCATAGCAAGGGCTTTCGAGCTGGGAGCTGCCGACTACGTCGTCAAACCCTTCTCGCCGATTGAACTTGTGGCGAGAATACGTGCGGCGCTGCGGCGGCCTTCCTGGCCGGTTCGCGACAGTCCTGCCGGGCATTATCTGCTGGGCGACCTTTCCGTCGATTACGCTCAACGCAGGGTGGCGGTCGCCGGCGTCGATGTCGAGTTGACTGTTACCGAGTACCGCATGCTGTCTGAGCTCTCTGCCAATGCTGGTCTGGTCATGACTCATGAGCAGCTGCTCCACAGGGTGTGGGGCTACGACAGGGCAGGTGACTCAGGGCCGGTGCGAGCCATCGTGAAGAGGCTGCGCCGCAAGCTGGACGACGCTGCCGGTGACCCCACGTACATATTCACCAGGCGCGGCGTCGGATACTGGATGGAAAAGCCGTAGTCTCCGTCACAGTAGCCCGCTACTGTGTACGCTCCCAGGGACGGCACATCGGACGTCATTTTGGCCCGGGATAGTGGCCGCGGCAGGGTGGGTTTCGGAGGCACGAATGCTGTATTGTGCCTGCTACGATCCATCTACGTAACATGGGGCTATAGGAGGCTGACACGCCATGACAGAACAGTCCGGGCCGATTGGGACACTGACCAACGTCGGCATAGACGTTGCCGATCTTGAGCGCGCGGAGGCGTTCTACTCGGCGCTGCTGGGCGTCGAGCGGGACTGGGAGTTCGACCAGTATGTCGGCTTCAAGCCGCTCCCCGGTGGCCTGGGACTCTATCTCCAACGAGTCCCGGATGAGAAGATCAGCAAGACGCGTATACACATGGACGTGACGGTGACGAACGTGGCGGCCGCGATGGAGAGAGTCGAAGCCATCGGGGGAACGGTGCTGAGGGACTTCATCGAGCCAGATGAGGGACTCGCCGTCGTCGCCGACCCGGACGGCAACGAGTTCTGCCTCATCACGTGATAGAGACAGCCTCCCCGCAGCCGAAGAGTCACCGTTAAGCCAGGCTCTACCTGTGCCACCAGGGGCCGACCAGGCCCTGATGGCTGCCGTCGTTGTCTGAATGGCGGCGCCTTACTTCTGCCTCCAAATAGTAGCTTGATTGCCATTACTCGGTTCAAGTACAATTTCCAGCGGGCACTAAATGATAGTCAGTATCACTGCATATAGTCAGATACACATCTGACCTACAGTCTGTAAACCTGCTGAAGATCTCTGCACGCCGGTCCAATGCGGACCTGCTGTGTGACTATTCGTAGGTTCCTCTGCAAAGAGACTAACCTTCACGGATTACTATTGCCTTTGTAGTGGAGATAGCACGAGCAATCTCCATCTCTCTTACTGCGAGTGAGGATCTCCGTACTCTCTCGCAGTAAGACTCTATTGAGAGTGCATATCATGTAATGGAAAGGAATCGAAAGACAATGAACTCCACGATGATGCACAGGGTCGTCGGCCCGTGCATTGCAGTTGCGCTACTCTTCCTGATTATCGCGGCCTGCGGCGAGACCGAAACCGAGCCTGCCGTGTCACAGGCCCAGCCGGCAGCCACGGTTGCGTCCCAGCAGCCCGCTGCGGCGCCAACCGCTCCGGCTGCCGCTGTCGCCGTGGCTACGCCAACAGCCGTAACCGAGGCGGCTCCCATGAGTGAGGCCGGCCCGACCAAGTTCACAGTAGCCGCTCCGTTCGCGCCGTCGAACAATGGTGCCATTGAGACGGACGACTCCTTCCTTCTGTCGCGGGCAGGCGTAACCGAAACGCTCATCAAGATCGACTTCGACGGGCAGGTGAAGCCGTACCTGGCGGAGTCCTGGAGCCTACGCGACGACAACGCGTGGGAGTTCGAGCTTCGTGAAGACGTGAGTTTTCATGACGGCGCGCCCTTCGACGGCGAGTCGGTCGTAGAGGCGCTGAGCTACCTGCACGGCGTCCCGAATCCGCCCAGGGGATTCACGTCGGATACGCTGGAGAGCGTAGAGGCAGTGGAGTCGCACACGGTGGTCATCAGGAGTGGCACTCTTGACGTGCTGCTTCCCACCAGGCTGGCTGGCCCGACCACGGCGATACTCGCACATGAAGCATACGAGAGCCGCGGCGATGGCCCTCCAAGTCCCGTCAGCGCGGGTACGGGGCCATTCGTAGTTGAGGACAAGATCTCAATCGAGAGTCTCGCCGTTGCCAGGAACGAGGACTACTGGGATGGAGTAGCGACCATCGATGCCGGGGAGGTGCTGTACGTCTCCGATGGACTGGTGAGGTCAGCGATGCTGGAAACAGGCGAGGCCGACTTCGTCCGTCACCTTCCGGTATCACAGCTCCCTCTCTTCGAGGACAGCACTGATTTCGTGATTCACAGGGACCAGCAGCCACGGACCGTCACGCTCTACATCAACAACAGGAAGGGGCCGTTCTCAGACGTAAACATCCGAAAGGCCGCACAGCACGCGGTTGACCGGCAGGCCATCGTGGACTCGGTGCTTGAGGGCGTTGGCGAGCCTGCCGTTGGTCCGTTCGCCCCGGCAGAGGCATGGGTGAACTCCGGCCTGGCCCCCTACGAGTTTGACCCGCAAGCCTCCAAGGACCTGCTTGCCGAGGCCGGATACGGGGAGGGCGAGCTGAAGGTGTCCATCTGGACATATCCCAGCCGTGCAGAATTCCCGGCGATGTCCGTTGCCATTCACGAGATGCTGAACGAAGGCGGATTCAACGCGGAGATCAGGCTGGCGCCGTATGGCGCGCTGGTGGATGACGTGTTCGCTGGCAACTTCGATATGTTCCTGGTGTCCAGGGGACACCTCATCGACGCGTACGATCCTGAGGGATTCTTCACCGCCGACTACTCCTGCGAGTCCATGGACGTGAGCAACTACAGCAACTACTGCAATGCCGAGGTGGACGCGCTGCTCGAACAGGCGCGACCGCTGAGCGACTCCCAGGCCAGGTACGAAATCTATCGCGAGATCCAGGACATACTCCACGAAGAGGCGGCCACGGTCTTCCTCAACTACACCGACCAGGTCTTCGCATATGGCAACCACGTGCGCAACTGGCAGCCGCACCTTCTCGAGTACTACATGCTGACGCCTCAGTTGGACATCGCACAGTAGAGAACGGGAGCAGCTTCGGATGATGGGGAAGAGAGATCTGTGTACAGGTTAATCCTGCGTCGTCTGCTTCTCCTTCCCCTCATCGTAGCGGTCGTCTCGTTCCTGATCTTTCTGACCCCCCTGATAAGCGGCATCGACCCGGCGACGGCGGTGCTGCAGGCCCAGGTGCTGGACAGACAGCCAACCCCGGAGGCGGTCGAGCGCCTGAAGAGCGAGCTCGGCCTCGAACGCCCGCTCATGGTCCAGTACGGGGCGTGGCTCTTGAGAGTCGCCCAGGGCGATATGGGACGCTCGTTCATGGGGCGAGTTCCCGTCAGCGAGAGGGTGTTCGACGGCCTCAAGGTGTCTGCTTTGTTGAGCGTCGTCACCCTGGCCATTTCGCTCGCGGTCGCGCTGCCCGTTGGAATAGTGGCAGCCATGAAGCCCGGCACGCTCCTGGACACGCTTGTCGCCGTGGTCTCACAGACGGGCGTGGTGATCCCGTCTTATCTGCTGGGGCCCGCACTGATCCTGGTGTTCGGCGTTCACTTTGGCTGGCTTCCCTCAGCGGGCTGGCGAGGACCCGAGCACATCATCCTGCCCGCCATAACGCTGGCCGCCGGTCCGACCGCCTTCTTCGCCCACGTCGTACGCGCGTCCATGCTCGAAGCGCTCTCCATGGAGTACATGCGAACGGCAAGGGCGAAGGGACTGGGAGAGGGCGTGCTGGTGCGGAGACACGCCCTGAGAAACGCGCTGATTCCGGTTGTGACGGTCTCGAGCATGTGGCTGGCGGGCCTGATCGGTGGAGCGCTGATCGTGGAGGTCATCTTCTCGGTGCCCGGAATCGGCAGGGTGCTGTTCGACGCCATCAATGCGAGCGATATTCCGCTGATACAGGCGAGCCTGATGATGATCGTCGTGATCGCGGTCGTCATCAATACCGCCACGGACGTCATCTACGTCGTGCTGAATCCGGCGATACGGCTCCAGGGCGCCAGCCGGTGAACGGGCCTGCCTGGATGAGGATTCTCGAGGGAACATCTTTGAAGACGATGACGGCGTCGCTGACCACGCTGAAGATACGCCGCAGGTCCATGCCGGTGATACTGCCGCTGTCGGTCCTGGTCATCATAGGCGTCGTTGCGCTCCTTGCACCCAACCTGATTCCACATCCACCGAACAAACAGGTCCTCACCGACAGGCTGGAGCTCCCCAGCGCGAGTCACCTGCTTGGAACAGACCACCTCGGCAGAGACGTGCTGTCGCGGCTGCTCATGGGAAGCCGCTTCTCCCTGACCATAACCACGGTCTCGGTGCTCATCTCGGGCATATTCGGCACGCTGATCGGGGCCATGTCAGGCAGGGCGGGCGGTCTTGTGGACGAGGTGGTCATGCGGGTGGTGGACGTGGTGCTCGTCTTTCCCGAACTCGTCGTGGCGTTTGCGCTCGCGTCGCTTCTCAAGCCGAGCTTTGCGACCATCGTCCTCGCGGTGACCATATTTGCGTGGACGCCCTACGCCCGTCTCGCCAGGGCGATCACGCTGGAGGTCAACACGCGCGAATTCATGGAGGCGGCGACCGCGCTGGGCTCAACACCCACCTTCATACTCAGACGGCATGTGCTCCCGAACATCATGGGGCCTATACTTGCGATGGGATTTCTCCGGTTCGGGCAGATGCTGATAGCGATAGCCGGCCTCTCGTACCTCGGAGTGGGCGCACAGCCTCCGACGCCGGACTGGGGCGCGATGCTGGCAGAGGCCCAGCCGTACATGCGCCGCGTGCCGTCGCTTACCCTGATTCCCGGAGCGGCCATCTTCGTGACAGCCCTGAGTGTGACCCTGCTGGGACAGAGCCTCATGCTTCGCACCCAGCTGCGTGCCTAGAGAAACTTCTACATAGCCCCCTCTCCCTAAGGGCTGAGAGGGGCAGGTAAACCAATAATTCGTTCGTCCTGAGCTTGTCGAAGGACTCCCCGGCCACTGGATTCCCGCTTTTGCGGGAATGACGAAGTAACGCGAAGGATTCCCCGTTAACCCGATTGAATCTTCTTAGAGGTGAAAGCAATGAACTCAGCGATTGAAGCCTGGCGTGAGCAGGTACTGAAGTTTGACCGCGAGATGGAGGAGAGGCGCGGAAGCGGACACGGACATGGCCACGGCCGTCCTGTGTACGCCTCCAGACCCCTGGACCCGTACCGGACCGACGACCCGGTGGTAAACAGGCTGTTCGAGTTCGTTGGAGAGGACACTGAGGTGCTGGACGTCGGTGGCGGCGCGGGTCGCCTGGCCCTGCCGCTGGCAACACGCGCCAGGCGTGTGACGGTCGTCGATCCGTCCGAGGACTCTGTGGAGCTGCTGAGGACCCGCATTGCGGAGGCCGGGCTGACCAACATCACCGTCATCAACGAGGGGTGGGAAGACGTCGATGAGCCGTCCGCAGACATCGTGCTCTGCTCGCTGGTGCTCCACCACCAGCTCGAGGCCGTGTCCTTCGTGGAGAAGATGCAGAAGCACACCAGGGATCGGGTGGTGGTACTGGAGATGATGCAGACCCCGGGTGCAGTCGACAGGCCATTCCATGAGCGAGTATTCGGCGCGGCGCGGACACCCCTGCCGGGGCTCCCGAAGCTGCTGGCCCTGCTCTGGGAGATGGAGATATTTCCAGATGTCTCCATGTTCAGCCCCATGACCCCCTTGCTGGAAACGGACCGGGACTCGGTGCTGGAGTATATGCGGAGGCGTCTGTCCGTTGAGGAAGGCACAGAGGAAGACGAGCGACTGCAGGCCGCGATGGAAGACCTGCTGGAAGACATCCCGGAGGGAATCACCGTCCGGGGCGTAGCACCACACCGCCAGGCGATGATCACGTGGCAGCCCTAGCTCTTGGTCTAGCTCGTTCGTCCTGAGCTTGTCGAAGGGCCGCTCGCTAGTAACCCGTTCATGGTTCGACAAGCTCACCACGAACGAGCTGCTCCACTGACACTCAAGTCCCTGCTTCCACCACCCACCCTTTGAACTTATTCGGGAAATGGTACAGAATTGGGCCAGAAGCCATAGCCGGTCAACGGCTGCCAGTCTCGAATGACACAAGAGGGATCTCATGCTGGAAGTTGGAACTACAGCACCTGATTTCACTGCCTCCCAGGTGACTGGGGGCGAATTCACACTGTCGGACTGCCGGGGCTCGAACGTCGTCCTCTACTTCTTCCTCAGGGCATTCACCCGTGGTTGAAACCTGGAGACGAGGGAGTTTGTAGAACTCCAGGGAGAGTTCGAGTCAACGAACACCGTGACAGTCGGACTCAGCACTGACAGGCTGGAACGCCTCAAGAGGTTCAGAGAGGCCCAGGGTGTTACGTTTCCGCTGGTCAGCGACCGCAGGGGAAACGTGGCGCGGCTGTTCGACGTGAGGCGTAGGTTCGGGCTGGGCACGTCCAGGTCGACCTACGTCATAGACACCGAGGGCGTGATCCGGGACGCCTATCACAACGAACTGTCCATGTGGCGACACGCACACAGAGCGCTGGCCTGGACCAAAGCTGTCCAACAGGGGAGTCCGGACTAGCGTCCAAGCCTGCCGATGGACACCATAGTCATCAAAGCCTGCCTCAATGGGGACCGTGGCCGGGAAGACAACCCCAATGTTCCGTGGACGCCGCAGGAGGTCGCCGAAGAGGCGGTCCGCTGCTATGACGCCGGCGCCTCCATAGTCCACATACACGCCCGGACGCCCGACGGCGGTGTCAGCTATGATCCCAGTTGGTATGCGGAGGCGGACCGGCTCATCCGTGATCGCTGCGACCTGGTGCTGAATCACACCACTGCGCGGGCCTGGGGTGTTCCGGTGGATGCTGTGACGCGCTACCTGCTGGAGACTCCCCAGCCGGTGGAGATGGTCTCCCTGAACTTGGGCTACGACGTGGGCTGGCCCGTAGATAAATCTACAGGAAGACGCCGTACGATCATCAGCCCGAACAGCTACGAGGACATCTGCGCGACTCTCGACGCCTGCTACTCTCGTGGCGTCATGCCTGAGCCCGCAGTTCTGGATACCGGACACCTGAACAACGCCTTCACACTGATGAAAGAGGGGACGATACGCAGGACCGACTACTTCCTGATCGAGCCCTCGGGTCCCTGGGGCGATGGCCACCAGGGCCTGCCCAGCACCTCTCACAACTACTTCTTCATCACCGACAGGATCAGGGAGTTCTACCCTGAAGCCACCTGGATCGCTCACGGCAGCGGTCTGCTGACCTTCGAGATTGTGGCCCTTGCCATAGCAACCGGCGCCCACGTGCGGGTGGGATTCGAAGACACGCTCTGGCTGCCCAACAACCCGCAACCTCGGTCCAACGCCGACCATGTGGAGTGGGCGGCCACCATGTCCCGTCTCCACGGGCGAGAGCCCGCAACGCCTGCGCAGGCCCGTGAGATACTCGGTCTGATGCCAAAGCCGGGCTAGGCGTTGACCCTGCCGTTACAGTGGCCAGCAGCGAGCATCGATCAATGGCCGGTTCTCCATGATCCACAGTCTGCTGATGGAACAGACCGGCGTCACCGTTCGTTCGTACATTGCAGGTGTGCCGTTCGCGAACATTGTTGAAGTGCGTGAGGTTGATGCGACACTCGTGGAGCTTAAAAGTGCCCAGGACAGGGCGATGGCAATAGTGAAAGAGCTGGGAGTCCGAGCGGTATCATGAACTCATGCTCTTCGTACGTGGATGATGTACCGAACACCCCCAGCATCAGGCTACTTTATGGCGTACTAATGTTCGCATAAGGGACCTTTGGCTTGGTAAAATGGTAGACCCACTATTGCCGTCAAACTGAGCGACCTGCGGAATGCTGAATGACCGTCATGTTGCACAACAGGGCAGCGACGGCTCTGATGTTCGTTGCTGTCGCCGGTTCTTCCCTGATGCCGCTCCTGATCGCCCTCGGTGGCGGGCAGAGTCCGTTCTTCTTCAACACGGCGTTGATCGTCGGCAACGGAGTCGGAAGCGTCGTACTGCTGCTAGTTGCCTACAGGTCGCTGGTGTTCAGTCTCGACGTGTGGAGAACGGTCTGGCGCCGGGCACTAAGTGTTCCGATGTTGTTCTGGGTGATTGGCTACCTCGATCTTGCCTTCTATGCCTGGTCCACGCAGTTCGTGGATGTCACCGTTTCAGTCGTCTTGTTCGAGACGTGGCCGATTCTGCTGATCATCCTCACGGGGTGGCTGTTCAGGCACGAACGACGCTACCGGGTTCTCAGTCCCTGGACTCTTGCCCTCGTTGTCATCGCGTTTCTCGGGGTCATCCCTGTCATAGTCAGCCAGGTGGGAGGGCTGGGCAGTGTCGAGGGATCTTCTCTTCCGACTCTTGGCATAGGGGTGGGTCTGGCCCTTGTGGCTGCCGGTCTGACGTCGCTGTCAGCGTTCGGGTTCAGGTGGGCAGCCGACGTCGGCGCGGAGCTGTCTGAGGCGGTCAGGACTCATGGACGACCCGCGCTGGAGCTGTTCGGGGTCGTTGTCGGAATGGTGGTCTGCAGCCTGCTTACGTTCCCGCTGAGTTTGCTGCTGGGAGTCGGTCTCAAAGAGTCAATGACATCGGAGACGCTGGTGTTTGGCGGCACCGCCGGGTTGCTCAGTGCGGTGTTCGGGGGATATGTCTGGCGCAAGGCCACCCTGATGACCGACGACCTGTCGATTCACGCGATGGTGTACCTCGACCCCGTTCTTGGACTGGGATGGCTCTTCGCCTTCTCGCTGGTTGGCGACGTGAGCGTAGGGTACGTTCTCGCCGGAGCGTTCGCCATCGTCACGGCCAACGTGGGCATCTACCTCAGCGAGGCCCTGAGGAGCCAGAAGGCTATCGAACTCGGGGATTCGGGGAGCTCAGCTGTCGAGTGATCGTCGAGCATCGCCTACGGAGCGCTGACCAGTTCAAAGGGCTGGATGCTGTCGATCTGCTCAGCCTCGGCGCGCTGGGCGTAGTAGAGATCCCAGCGCAGTTGCAGGTTCAGCCAGAAGTCGGGAGACGTGCCGAAGAACTTGGAGAGCCTCAGTGCCGTGCTGGGCGTGACTCCGCGTCTCCCTCGGACGACCTCGTTGACGCGCTGAAAGGGCACATGGATCGCTGTAGCCAGGTCGCGCTGAGTCAAGCCGAGTGGCAACAGGAACTCCTGCAGCAGCATCTCACCCGGGTGGGTCGGCTCACGGACGGTTGGGACTCGTACCATGACTGGCTTCTTCCTGTGCGGGATCTCCCACATAAACTGCAGGCTGAGTTTCTGCGACCGCTTCTGCAAGTCTTGCCCCCTCCAGCCTGAGTTGAGCCAGATCGTACTGAGCCTGCAGCCGCATCCAGAACTCCGCGTTGCTCCAACCCAAGCTCTCAAGACCTAGGGCTACTTTGGGCGAGATCCCGATGTGTCCGTTCAAGAGCCTATACATGTTGTTCGGCGTTACGCTAATACGAGTGGCGCACTCCTTCGCCGTGATGCCCGCTTCGTCAATGCACTCCTGTACGCTCTCTCCTGGGTGTGGTGGGTTAATCATCATGGGTGGCCTCCTTGGGCTCAATGGCCCCACCCAAGGTGTTCTCCTTAGTGCCGGCTGGCCCAATGCCCAGTCTAGTGAGTCAATGACACTGTCACTCCCTCAATCTTCTTCACTGGGTCTTGTCGCTCGTCTGAATTGCTCCATTGTGTATTCAAAACAATCTTTCGTCCCCAATACTTCCCCCTCGCTTGAGGTAGCATAACGGAAGAGCCAGCTTTCCCCATCCCACTCAAGAACAACTTCACAAGCTTTCGAGAGGAGATGACCATACTCTTCCAAAGTCTCTACAATGCTCGCTAGTTCAATTTCAGGGAAGTTGTCAGCTTCGCCGACTCTGGCATATAGCCTTACGACTGGTGACGCATTTATCTGAATGCCGACCAACGTGCTCCTGCCATCCTCTGTAGCTCGCTCTCGGTAGCGGTCGAATATCCCACGGATCTTGGGCCGAAGCGCATCAAGCACTCCATCAGCAGCCTCCTGCAGTAGTTCATCCACTATATAGTTGCAATGCTTCTTCAAGCGGGATACAAACCAGCCACCGGCGGGAATTGCTAGAGCGTGCCAGACGGAAAAGTGGTCAATTACGAACTGAAGGAACGGTTCTGGGACGAGTTCGTGGCGTTCAAAGCTGAAAAAAGAGACGTGCTCGTTGCCCTCAGTGATATCGTCTCTGAAGGCCTCAAAGCTTTCATGGTCCCTGAAGTTTACGACTTCCACACCAGCTGCCAAGCTTGTGTCAAAACCTTGGGCTACTGATTTGAACGGCCGAGCGTCCTCAGGAAACTGCAGTAGGACGAGTTCCTCTGGAGGAATGCCATCGCCAACCTGTTCTATAGACAGATGTACGGGTTGGTCATCCATGTAAATGCGCTGAACCAGTTCCCACTCGCCATCCTCGCGTTCCTTGAGCCAGGCAGCCTTCGCCTTACCAATCGGCATACACAGGGGGTCGTGATTCGGTGTCATGCGAACGGCTGTTGCCCCATTAATCTGAGAGACGATCCCCTCAAGTGCCTCCTTTGTAATGCTGACAGTGTATGTTCCGCGGTCGACGACATCGGTCGTCGCTACGACTGCGTCAATCTGCATTGGGGACACTCCAGAAGAGAAGTACAATTTTAGTCTGGGTCATATGTCTACTTGATCTAATTTCAGTGGACCCCTTATTTGGCTGACTGCCTTTTAGCGTAGTTTTCTTGAATCCGCAATGCCTAACTCCCTGCAGGGGTGGTCCTAGCTAGTGCGGCAACGAATGTGGGGATGACATGGTCTGCTCTCTGGAACACGCTCTCTCGCACCGTCCACCTCCCCAAGCCGCGTTGACAGCCCCCAGCCCCTGAAATAGCATACTTTTGGGGCAGCCCGCCTTTCCTGTCGGCTCTACACATGGAGCTGCATTGCGCTTTCAGGCATGGGTCTGAACAGGCGCTTTAACAATCTGGCCAGGGGAGGTGTAGATTATGGACGGTAGATGGGCAAGATTGACGAGATTGGGCTGGATGCTGACCGTTGCGGGGGTGATCATTATCGCGATTAGCGGATTCCTGACAGGCAACACGGACCTGTTGGGCGATAATTTTGAGTCCGCTCTCGTAGAACTGACGTCGGCCGCGGATAGGGTTGACGATCTGATAATCGTGATAGGCGTTGTGACGCTGCTCGTGGGTCTATTCGGTCAGAATATTACTGGACAAGAGGAGTAACCAAACAGGCGGGCTGCCCCGTCGCCGATTGAGTGTCCGATAACCCCGTCGGAGGAACTAGTCCGGCCTCCAGTACACACCCCGCCTGGTATTCCCCCTCTACACCGCCGTCAGCCCCCCGTCCACCACCAGCTCGGCCCCCGTTATGTACGAAGCCTCGTCCGAGGCCAGGAACAGCACCGCGTTGCCGACCTCCTCGACCCGGCCCCTGCGGCCCATCGGCACTGAGTCCAGGGTGCCACTTATGACCTCCTGGTTTCTCGCCGCGGCGGATGAGCGCATCGGCGGCATTGTCCCCGGATGCACGGAGTTGACCCTGATCCCGTCCTGAGCGTACTGGACCGCCGCGGACTTCGTTACTATCCGCACCGCGCCCTTCGAGGCGTTGTAACCCATGTGGTTTCCGCTCTGTCCCACGATGCCGCTGATGGACGAAATGTTGACGATGGCGCCACCGCCAGCCTCCTGCATCTGAGGAATCACACTCTTCATGCCGAGGAACACGCCCTTGGCGTTGATGTCCATGAACCTCTCCCACGCCTGCGTGCTCATCGTGTCATCGTCGTGCGTGCCGCTGATGCCGGCGTTGTTCACGAGGATGTCCAGACTGCCGTAGCGGGCCACCGTCGCCTCGACGGCCTCCGCCCAGTTGGACTCGCTCGTGACGTCGAGCTTCATGAACACCGCGTCGCCGCCCGAGTCGGCGATCTCAGCCTCCAGCTTGCGGCCCTCGTCTTCGACGATGTCCGCGATGACGACCTTCGCGCCCTCGCGCGCGAATATCCTGCACTCCTCGGCGCCCATGCCGTTCGCGCCGCCCGTGATGATCGCAACCTTGCCTTCGAGTCTCATAGTTCACCTCAGAGTCTTTGCTGTCGCCGATTCTAACACCCCCCAATTGCGCCTGTTTCTGACGCTGATGTACTATCGGCTCTACTGGTGCAGAGCGCGTCCGGCGGAGGCCGGGCGCGCCCTGGCGGGCTTTAAGCTGATGGAGGTGTGACCAGATGACTGATCTTCTGCTCAAGGGTGGCAGGGTCATCGACCCGTCGCAGGGTATCGATGACCAGTTGGATGTGGCTGTCCAGGACGGCGCCATATCCCAGGTATCCCCGAACATCAGGCCCGGCCCCGACACCCGCGTGGTGAAGGTGGACGGCAAGCTCGTCGTGCCCGGCATGATCGACCTCCACACGCACGTCTACCACGGCGTGAACCAGACTGGCGTGGACCCCGACCTCGCCGGCGTCTACGCGGGCGTGACCACGGTGGTCGATGCCGGCAGCGCGGGCTGCTACACGTTCGGCGGCTTCCCGGAGCACGTCGTTCCGAAGGTCAAGACCCGCATCGTGTGCATGCTGCACATCTCCAGGGCCGGACTCAACTTCCAGCCCGAGATCTCTGGTCGCGACGACATTGACGTCGAAGAGACCGTCCGTGTCATCCAGGCGAACAAGCCGCTCATTCAGGGAGTGAAGATCAGAGCGGTTGGACCCGCTGTGCCTGTCCTCGGGGTCGAGATGGTGCGACTCGCCAAGCAGGCCGCCAGCGAGGGCGGAGTACGGCTGATGGTCCATATCGGAGACCGCGGCGTCACCGACGGTCCGACAATCACACGCGACCTGCTTCCGCTTCTCGAAGAGGGCGACATCATCACGCACCTGTTCACCGGAAACGCGGGCAGGATCCTCGACGACGACGGCAAGGTCGTCCCCGAGATCCTGGAAGCCCAGGAGCGCGGAGTGTTCCTCGACACCGCTCACGGGCGGCAGAACTTCAGCTTCGACGTAGCCAGGTCTGCTCTGGAGCAGGGCGTAGTGCCGCGCTCGATCAGCACCGACCTCACCATCCCCGGCCGCCTGAACACCGTTCACAGCATGACCGAGATGCTGTCCAGGTTCATGGCGCTCGGCTTCAGCCTGCACGACGTGGTCCGCATGGCGACAGTCAACCCGGCCAGCGCGCTCGACATGGACGGCAGTCTCGGCAGTCTCGCGGTAGGTCGAGCGGCGGACATCAGCGTCCTTGAGGAGCACACCGGAAGCTGGCGCTTCCACGACACCGAGGGCGGCACCATCACCGGAGACAAGGCGCTAACGCCGGTGCTCACCGTCAAGTCCGGCGAAGTCTACACCGCCGAGTGGGGCCCCCACCCCTGGGGCTGGCTCCCAGAGCTGGCGGACTGACTGAGGAATCAGTGGCCGTCAGTATCTCGCAAGCCCGTGCTACTTCGTACTGGGCCTAACCCCTTGGCTCCAGTAGAAGCATCTCTCGATTGCCTTCCTTCAGTTCCAAGTTGTCACGCACGGTGAAGTGCTTGTCGACCTCCCGTCGGAAGTTCTCCTGAGTGTAATCTGGATAGTCCTCTGACTTGGCTGAGATGAGCTTGCGAAACATCTCGTCGTCACGACCGACAAACTCAACTATTGCCGTGGCATCCAGACCGCGCAGCCACTCTATGAAAAGAGACAGGGGGATGTTAGCCGAAACGCGCATGTGGTGCAGCAAGGCCAGGCAGAGTACCATGTCTGGGCTGCCCCTCCTGTCGAAGGCCGCGCGTTCCCGTCCAGCCCACCCCTGTCCGGGTGAAAGATTGGCAAGGTCCATTACAAGAGGAATGATATTCCCCTCTCCTTCTTTCAGAGTACGTTGGTAGAGAATCTCTGCTGCGTCGTGGTCACCGTCAACTGCGACCACGGCTCCTGAGTTACGGGCTGCGATGCGCGAAAACGTGCCGGTATTTGCCCCAAGGTCCCATAGGAGTTGGGGGCGCAACCCTGAAGTGTGTTTCTCCACAAATCTCTGCTTCGTCTCATAGTCTGTATCATCGTAAGAGTGCGTTTCGGAGTACTGGGACCAATCTGAGCCTGCAGGAGCGTACGACAGCCGATTCACGAGCCGCATCAGACTGTCCAGTAGAGCCAGAAGCATGGTCTTCGGCTGCTTACGGCCTGACCGCGCGCTCCTATCTGCCCGACCGCTGCTCCTCATTCGCCTCTCCGCCTTGGCCGGAAACCATATGTGTGACAGTACGCCGCGTTTGAACTTTCTCATACCCGAAAAGTACTTTGCGGCCTCCTCTGGCGGAATGCCATCAAGGCGCGAACGCAGCAGCGGCTGAAACGGAATGTGGAGATGAGCCGTAATCATCAGCGGTATGAGGAACGTCGAACAGAACTGTCGATAGCCTTGCCAGTATTCACCGCCGTCCCACGGAACGAAGGATGGTGTATCAATGAATATCGGACGTGCTTGCCTCCATTGAATGTTGAATGGAGTAGCATCTTTCAGGATCCAACCGTTCCGCACGGCAGTATCCAGAAGACGCAACTGTAGGAGCGCTGCATCCTTCAGCATGGAAAACGGCCACTCGTATGGCCAGGTAATGAACTCCAAAGGTTCATGCTCCACTGCTGCCGCCCAACCCATCTCCGCCATTTGGGAGACGGCGGGGTCGCCATGAGGCAACAGGGTTGTCTTTACGATGTCACCCTCAGCGATCAGGCGTTGGATGAAAGACTCTGAAAGGAGCCTCTCAGTCGTCTCTGCAGCAGCAGCGGACAGTCCGCGCACGACACGGTGAGCTCCCAGACCATCCAGGTGGTAGACTCGCCCTGATGGGTCCCTAAAGGAACCTCCGTCAGCAGAAACCTGGGAAGTGGATACGTTCTGTTCAGCCGTCTGCATCTACTACGCGTCTATCGTCTTGAGGTACTTCCCGTTCACTACGCAGGACCATCCGCTTCAACCTGCCGATATACGCACGGGCCGTGTACCCAACAGCTGAGAGGAATCCAAGTACGGACACGATGATGAATCCTGCTGCACCTGGGTCCACGTAGGCCACCATCACTTCGACCTCTGCGGGTGACTGTGAGGCGAGTCCTATTTCATGGTGTGCCATGACCAAGTGCGACTGTGTAAGCAGTATGGCGACCATCGGCGTGATAGTCAGCACCATCATCAACGCTCTATTCATATAGGTACTCCTCGTAGCGATAATCGTGACTCTCCTCTAATCCTACCTCAAAGAAGCGGTCATACCTTGGCTCCAGGAGTGCTTCCTGTCCGCCGGAAAGGCAGCGTAGAATCGAGTGCACAGCGTCCAGGGTGGTCATGTAACCTTTAGTCTCCACATCGTCGAAGTACTCTTTGCACCTGTCGCGCGGATACACTCCTCCGAGGACGCCGAACCTATCCTGAAAGTAGAATGTGGGGTCTTCATCAATCTGGATACCCGCCGACAGCCACATTCCATGATCTCCGAACACGAACAGTATCGCAGTCGGGTCATTGTCCTCAAGATGATCGATGATTTGTCTCAGGTAGAAGGCTGCCTCGTTGGACTTTTGGACATAGGACTCAGCGAATGCCTCCCTGTCCTTTAAGTTGTCGTACCTGAAGCTCCCTGAGGTGTGGCCGGGCAGGTAGATGTGGGCAATGACGAATTGGGGTCTGTCCCTTCCAACACTGGTCAACTCGCTCACCAGAAAATCACCCGGAGGTATGACTTCGTCCCCCGACCAGTTCGCGTCTGTTATTCGGCAGTAGCCCCAGAAGGCCCACTTCCTTACATTCTCGTCCAATAGGGCGCAAATCGCCCCGCTCTCCCTGTTAACTACATAGTTATCAATGTAAGGTCCCTTAGTGTGTCCGAAGTAAAAGTCATTGTAAATGGACGTGGTCTCGTAACCGTTTTTCTGCATGACGTAGGCAAGAGGACTGAGGCGTTGTCCTGTGAAGTAGCTTGGCCTATTTTCATCTAGGAAGATGTCCTGGGATAAGGCCATGAGAGTGTTGATTGAGTACTTTGTGCTGATGCTATTTGCGAATAGGTTCCTGAACCGACGCATCTCCTTGTCGAATACTCTGTGAAATTCGGTAGTCTCAACGTCAAGGTATTTCAGTAGAATGTCCTCAGGGACAACGGAATCGAATCCAATAAAGTACACATTTGGCTTCTCTTCAAATGCGATATCCTGAATATCAGGATTCTTGGCCCAGTTGGCAGAGTCAGAAGATCTTCCCTCAATAGGCCCAGCCAATGCCACTACCGAGATTCCAAGAGACACTACCGATAGCAGGGCCACTCCTCCCCAATGAGAATCGTCGATATAGCGGATCAGGACAAACAGGATGCCCAGTCCAGCACCGCATATCCCGATCAAGACTGCCCAGAGTCTGGGATCCTCCAGCGATAGGATTCCTCCCGGAAAGCTGAGTCCTCTGTATATATCCGGCCAAATGGTCCATCCGATCCAGATTAGTACCGCTCCAGAAAGAGCGAGCCCTCCCCAGCGGAGGTCATCCATAACTCGAAAGGCTACGAATAATCCAAAAAAAGTAGCACCGCAAATACCGAGCAAAGCCAGTCGGTTCGCTGGGAAGAAAAGCTCGGTATGGACTATATAACTAGTAAAAGCGCAGGCGAGAGTCACACTCGCTAAGGCTACGTTGGCAGCAGCCTTAGATCGAAGTGCTACCAGCTGGGCACCTAATAGCAGGAAACCGCTAACGACCATACCGAGTGTTAGCACGTCTACTAGTTCAGTGATAGAGAAGTTAGAGCGCGAGGAATAGAAGGTGGAGCTCAAAGCTGAAGCGATAACCAGCGCCCCGAACGTCAGCTTCCATGCACCCTCCCAAGTATTGGATAGAGCGTTTTTGATATGACTGGTCAGAAGGAGTGGGATTTGTCTACTCTCCGAGTATTCTCAATCTCATATTTGTCGCACCAATTGTGCCAAAGTTCACTGGCTGTCAGCACGTAGCAATGAAGAAGAGGTTGTACCATGCTGTGGGCGACTCAGTAGCCAATCGTACTTCAACAGGCTCATGTTGGACGAATGAGGGCGAGATACCTATATTCCGAGAAATAGTCAGATGGTCGCACCTACAGGACTGATACAGCTTCGTCCGAGTATCTTTCAGGCGGCAGATATCAAATCAGATCATCTGTCGCCGTTGGGTCTATGATGGTTAGGGACGTGAAGGAGAGAACACAACCACATGACAGAAGACATCCTCTTATCTAAAAGCGACGGCATTGCGACCGTCACGTTCAACCGACCGTCTCAGCGCAACGCCATCAGCTACCATGGCTGGCTGGAGTTGCGACGTATCGCCGTCGAGCTTGAGCACGACTCCGACGTCAAAGTCGTCGTCTTCACCGGCGCGGGCGATGCGGCCTTCTCGGCAGGTGCCGACATCAAGGACTTCGAGTCGTACCGCAACAACTCGACTATGGCGAAGGTCTACTCCGAGGCGTTCGACGGCGCGATGGACGCAGTCGAGGCGATCTCCAAGCCCACGATCTCGCTCATCAGGGGCTTCTGCGTGGGAGGCGGATGCGAGCTGTCGACGGCGACAGACATCCGAATAGCCGCCGACAACAGCCGGTTCGGCATCCCCGTGGCGCGACTGGGCATACTGGTCGGCTACAACGAGATGCGCCGTCTCGTCCGACTCGTCGGCCCTGGCAACGCGTCGTACATCCTGCTGTCGGCGCGACTCATCGACGCTCAGGAGGCGCATCGCATCGGCCTTGTGACGCAGGTTGTTCCGACCGACGAGGTCTCAGAGGTCGCCTACGGACTTGCCAAGGAGATGGTGCCACTCGCCCCGCTGTCGCAGGCGAGACACAAGCAGATCCTCCAGACCGTGCTCGACAACCCCGCCGTGGAGTTCCTGACCGAGGAAGAAGAGCACCTGCCGTTCACCAACTTCGACAGCGAAGACTTTCATGAGGGCCGTGCCGCCTTCGTCGAGCGGCGTCAGCCCCAGTTCAAGGGACGCTAGCCATGACGCAAACACTGCCCCTTAACGGTGTCCGAGTGCTCGACCTCACCCAGATCATGGCTGGGCCGTACTGCACGATGATGCTCGCCGACATGGGCGCCGACGTCGTGAAGGTAGAGAAGCCCAACGGCGGGGACGACACCCGGCGCATGGGCCCGCCGTTCATCGAGGGCGAGTCCGCGGCGTTCCTCGGCATCAACCGGAACAAGCGCAGCATCGTGATCGATCTCAGGTCGGACTCCGGACGCGAGCTGGCGCAGCGCATGGCGCGCGAGTCGGATGTCCTCGTGCAGAACTTCAGGCCGGGCTCGCTCGACCGGATGGGACTCGGCTACGAGCAGGTGCGCGAGATCAACCCGGCCATCGTGTACTGCACCATCTCCGGCTTCGGTGCGACCGGGCCGTACGCGCAGCGAGGCGGCTTCGACCTCGTCACGCAGGGCATGAGCGGCCTGATGAGCGTCACCGGCCACGCGGACGGTCCGCCGGCCAAGGTCGGCGTCCCGGTCTGCGACCTCAATGCCGGTATGTTCGGCGCGATAGGCATCCTCACCGCGTACATCAACCGGCTCAGGACAGGGCAGGGGCAGCACGTCGACACGTCTCTGCTGGAGGGCGGCATCGCCTACACCTTCTGGGAGTCGGCCATGTACTTCGCCACCGGCGAGGTCCCCGAGCCCAAGGGCAGCGCGCACCGTCTGACGGCCCCATACCAGGCGTTCGAGACGTCTGACGGATACGTCAACATCGGCGCTGCGAACCAGGCCAACTGGGAGCGCCTGTGCGCCGCCATCGGCCGCGACGAGCTTGCGTCCGACCCAAGGTTCGTCGAGCCAAGAGACCGCATGGTCAACCTAGGCGAACTGGTGTCCACTCTCGAAACGACGTTCGCCCAGCACTCCTCCGACCACTGGCTTCAGACACTGGAGGCAGCAGGCGTGCCCGCTGGCCCTATCAACGACCTCGCCGAGGTGTACGCCGACCCACAGGTACAGGCGCGTGAGATGATGGTCGAGACCGACCACCCCGTTGCTGGCCGCGTCAAGAACATCGGCATCCCGATCAAGCTCTCCGAGACGCCAGGCCAGTTCCAGCGACCCGCTCCCACCCTCGGCCAGCACACCAACGAGGTGCTGACCGACCTCGGCTGCTCCCCCGACGAAATCGACAAGATGCGCGACCAGGGGATCGTGTCGTAGTCTGCTAAACTCGCCCCATGCCGATCACTCCGGTGCACATGGGGCCCGCGCTTGCGGTGAAGGCCGTCGCTCCGAGGTACTTCAGCGTCCTGGTCTTTGGCATCACGCAGGTCGCGATCGACGCCGAGGCGGCCTTCTACCTGCTCACGGACGATCCCCCGTACCACCGCATCTTGCACACCTACCTCGGGGCAACAGTGGTTGCGCTGCTGGCAGTCGTGATCGGCAGACCGCTGCTGGAGCGCGTACTCAGTTTGTGGAACCGGCTGCTCCGCGCCGACCGAGAAAGCCTTCTCTGGATCGAACCGCGAGTCTCGCTTGTCGCGGCAGCATCAGGAGCGCTGATCGGCGGCTACAGCCACGTCCTGCTCGACAGTTTTCTGTACTCGGACATGCACCCGATCGCCCCACTGTCCGACACCAACGCCGCCCTGAACATGCTGTCCACGCTGGAGGTGTACGCCCTATGCCTCGCGCTCGGCTTGCTGGGCGGAGCCGTGATAGCTGCCAGGTGGCTATGGAGACGTCGTTCCGGCTCTCGGACCTAGAGTATCTGAGACAGAAACAGCTTCGTCCGGTCGCTTTGCGGGTCCTCGAAGATCTGGTGTGGGGAGCCCTCTTCGACGACTATTCCCTCGTCGAACATCATCATGCGATCAGCGACCTCGCGGGCGAAGCCCATCTCGTGCGTCACCACGATCATCGTCATGCCGGACTCCGCTAGCTCCTGCATCACGTCCAGCACTTCCTTGATCATCTCCGGGTCGAGCGCGGACGTCGGCTCGTCGAACAGCATGATCTTCGGCTGCATCGCGAGCGCGCGGGCTATCGCCACGCGCTGCTGCTGACCGCCCGAGAGTTCGGTGGGGTACTTGTCGGCCTGCTCCGGGATGCCCACACGCTCCAGGAGGCTCATCGCGATATCATCGGCCTCGTCGGAAGGCATGTGACGCACCTTGATCGGCGCAAGCGTGATGTTGCTCTTCACCGTGAGGTGAGGGAAGAGGTTGAACGACTGGAACACCATGCCCACGTCGCGCCGTATAGCGTCGATGTTGCGGACGTCGTCGGTCAGCTCGATGCCGTCGACGATGATGTCGCCGCGCTGGTGGTCCTCGAGCCGGTTGATGGTCCGGATGAACGTGGACTTGCCCGAGCCGGAGGGTCCGAAGGCGACGACAACCTCGCGACGCTTCACCGTGGTCGTGATCCCACGCAGCGCATGAAAGTCGCCGTACCACTTGTGCACGTCCCGGCAGACGATCATCTCTTCCGGTCCGTTGGTCTCTTCCATTGTCACCCTCACCCTAACCCTCTCCCGTCAAGGGAGAGGGGAATCTATTCCGCCTCTACCGCTCGCCGACGCCGAGGTGCTGCTCGATGCGCCTGCTCACGTATGACATGCCGTAGGTGAACACCCAGAAGACCAGCGCGAGGAATATGAACAGCTCCTTCGCGCTTGCAAGGTACTCCGTGTTGCCCTGGATGAATGCCCGGCTGATCTCCACGACGTCCAGCATACCGATGATGTACACGAGGCTCGTGTCCTTGAACAGCGCGATGAACTGTCCCACGATGGCCGGTATTACGTTGCGGATGGCCTGCGGCAGCGAGATAAGCATCGTCGTCTGCCAGCCCGGAAGTCCGAGCGCGCGCGCCGCCTCGGCCTGACCCGGGTGCAGCGCCTGCAGTCCTCCCCGGATGTTCTCGGCCATGTACGCCGCGCTGAACAGTGTGATCACAACTGCTGCGCGGAACAGCGAGTTCTGTGGGAAGTTCTCAGGGAACGCCAGCGGCACCAGCACCTGCGACATGAACAGCAGCGTGATGAGCGGCACTCCCCTGAACACCTCGATGAACACTATGCACATCAGCTTCACTACCGGAAGCTGGCTCCTGCGACCCAGCGCGAGCGCGATACCGATGGGCAGGCTGATCACGATGCCCGCCACCGCAAGCAGCAGGTTCAGCATCAGTCCGCCCCAGTAGATCACCGACACCGGCTGCAGTCCCGGCACACCCGGCACTCCGCGCAGCAGGACGAGTATCACGAAGAAGATGACCACGCCGAATATCACGATCCATTTCGGCGTGCCGAGCGGGGTGTAGCGCGCGAGCGCCCAGCCGACTCCCAGCGCGGGCACGTTGGCTACGAGCAGAGCTCGCACGTCCATGCCCATCGTGTCGAGGCTGTACGGAAGCAGGGCGAACGCCGCAATCACCACCACGACAAGTATTGCAATGCGCTTGGTTAGGCCGTTTCCGGCAACTCCCCACGCCATCCCCATCAGCGCGGACACCAGCAGCAGCCCGGCCTGAGGTCGCCAGAAGCAGTTCTGGCCGTTACACGCAGCCTCGATGTTGTACTGGCCGATTATCATCTGGCCGCCAAGCACACCGATCACCGTCCAGTCGGCGCTGAAGATCATCCAGCCGAGACCGAACCACAGGGAGACCACAAGGATGATGCCCGACACGACCGTAAGCACGCTGTTGAACCGGGTGCTGAACAGGTTGACGCGCATCCATCCGACCACGCCCGTGGTGGGGCGCGGCGGTGGGAGGGGACCTCCTCTGCCTATGTCAGTATTCGTTGCCATCAGAACTTAATGCGCCGGTTGTACAGGTTGCCTATCAGCGAATACGTGAGGCTCATCGCAAGGTAGGCGGCCATGAGCAGGATGTATATCGACACCGCCGGCGCGGTCTGCGTCATGGTCTTGGCCACGTTGGTCAGGTCCGCGTAGCCGATAGCGCCTGCGAGGCTGCTGTTCTTCGTCAGGTTGAGGTACTGGCTGATCAGCGGCGGCACGATGACTCGCAGAGCCTGCGGGAAGGTCACGTGTCGCAGCGCCTCCATCGCGGGAAGTCCGAGCGCGCGTGCAGCCTCGACCTGTCCACGTCCCACTGACTGTATGCCGGCTCGTACGATCTCGGCGATGAACGACGAAGTGTACGTCACCAGTCCGGCCAGCAACGCTACCAGTCCGCCTGCCACGGTGAATCCACCGACGATTCGTCCGAATGTACCCTGTGGCTCAGGTACTGATACCGTCAGAGGCGCCGCTCCATTCAGGAGTCCGACGACGATCCATCCGGCAGCGCCGATCACGATGGCTGTTCCCCAGCCCGAGATCAGGGGATAGGTCGACGCCCCGGTCAGTATCTCACGGCGGGTCAGGTGCCTGTTAACGAGGAATCCGGCTACGACCGCAACGATCGCAAGCGCGAACCAGGAGAGTGCCGCTTCCCAGGTGCTTGGTACAGGGAACGGGATGGACATCCCGGCGTTGTTGATGTACACGCTGTCGGCTATCACATATCCCTGTCGCACCTGCGGCAGCGCGAGGACTATATAGAACCAGAAGAAGAGCTGCACAAGCAGGGGCACATTTCTGAAGAACTCGACATATGCCAGCGCGATCTTGGCCACCACCCAATTCCCAGACAGTCGCGCCACGCCTATCACAATGCCCAGCGCGGTGGCCAGAATCACGCCGACTATCGAGACGATGACCGTATTCGTCGCGCCAACGGTGAAGGCGTACAGGAATGAGTCAGACGACTCGTAGGGCAGGAAGTGCTGACCAATGGGGGTCTGGTATTCGCGGTCCAGGAAGCTGAAGCCGGAAGGTATCTCCCGGTCCTGCACAGCGTTGGCGATGTTGGCGAAGAACCATACGACCAGCACGACAACCAGTATCCCCGACAGGATCTGGGTCGCCCACTGGATGACCTGGACATGCCGCCAGACCGGTATGCCCTGGTAGGTCGTTAGACTGCGAAGCGTTGTCACCATAGCGATCAGT
This sequence comes from Dehalococcoidia bacterium, assembly GCA_965232905.1. Taxonomy (GTDB): domain Bacteria; phylum Chloroflexota; class Dehalococcoidia; order Lucifugimonadales; family UBA1123; genus VXRN01. The sequence continues at coordinate 2,298,576 of OZ247432.1, read as the reverse complement.
GCGATAGTCGTTTTGAACGTCGTCTGATTCTATTACATCCTCGCGCAATTCGCTTGGATTCGACGAAGTCCTCAAATAGAAAGAGGCGACCGGGTTTCATACCGGTCGCCTCTTTACTTGGCTTAGATGTTCAGACTGTTACGTTACCGCAGCGGCGCGGAGTAGATCTGGCCGCCCTTCGGGCAGTCCATGCACGCGGCGTCGGCCCACAGGGCGTTGCGTCCGTTCTCGCGCGGAAGGTCGATCCCGCCCGGACCGAGGTTGCGGTCGTAGACTTCGCCATAGTTACCCACGGCATTGACTACGTCCTGCGCAACCGTCTGGCTCAGACCGAGGCTCTCCTGGCCGAACGAGCCTTCGAGGCCGAACAGCCTGTCAACCTTGGTGTCGCCGGTGACTGCGCTGGGCACGCTGCCGGAGTCCACACTGTAGGCCTCGGCATAGATGAGGATGCCCATAACGGTCTTTACGATGTCGAACCACTGGTCGTCGCCATGAGGCACCACCGGGCCGAGAGGCTCTTCGGAGATGGTCTCAGGCAGAATGACGTGGGCGTCGCGGTTCTGGAACGCGCTGCCGATGGCTGCGAGCTGCGAGCGGTCGTTGGTGAACGCGTCGCACTGTCCGCTCTCGTATGCGGCCACAACTGCGTCGGTGTCCTCGAATCCCAGTGCTGTGATGTTCAGGTCGTTCTGGTTTGAGAAGTCCTGGAGGTTCAGCTCAGTGGTCGTGCCCTGGGTCACGCACACGGTCGCGTCCTTCAGCTCCAGCGCGCTCATCAGGCCGAGGTCCTTGTTGACCATGAATCCCTGGCCGTCGAAGAACATCGTCTGCGCGTAGTTGCCCCACTGCGAGTCGCGTGAGGTCGTCCAGGTAACTGTCCTGACAAGCATATCGACTTCACCGGACTGGATCGTCGGGCCGCGCTCTGCGGCGGATATCAGGCGGATCTCGATCTTGCTCGGGTCGCCGAGAACGGCGGCCGCCAGCGCGCGGCAGAGGTCGATGTCGAAGCCGACGTTGTTGCCGGAGCTGTCGAGATAGCCGTAGCCGGGCACGTCGTTTCTGCTGGCGCAGATGACCTTGTCCCTCTCCCTGACCTGGGCGAGCCTGTCGCCAGTCATCATCATGGAGTCATCGGGCATCATCTCTTCCGCCATCATCTTGGCGTCTTCCTCGGTCATCATGCCCATGGCCATTGCGGCCTGCTTGATCTGGTCATCGGTCATCGTTTCGGAGCCGGCCATGACCATGCCCATGCCCTCAGCTGCCGTCCTGATCTCGGCGTCGCTCATCTCTTCCGCGCATGCCGCCAGCGTGAGCATCGCGGCCACTGCGAGTAATGCCAACAAAACTGCACTATTCTTGAGTTTTTGCAACACTTCCCCTTCCTTTATGTACTCTGTACCATATTTTCCACCGGCCAATACATCATGTAAGTATAATCAAAGATTGCGACCAAATTAAAGGATACCCACCCCTTATATGTAGGCAATATGCCTCCCGGTTTGGCGTTGTCTACCTCACCCGCTCTACCACTCGCCTCGTGCCGTCCACCAGGGTGTCGATGTCGGACTCGCTCGTCAGCGAATTCATCGCGCCTGCTGTTCCGCCCTGGAGCAGGACGCCCTCGTTGAGCAGCCCGACGAACAGCGCCTGCCGCATTGTGCTGTCCCCACGGACGACCGTGCGGTAGTCGGTGATCTCTTCAGAAGTGAAGTGTATGCCGAACAGCGAACCCACGCCCGTGACCTGCGCCGGCACCTCGAACTCGTCGAACACGGCGCTCAGCTTGGCCCTGACCTCGCCACCCAGCGCGTTCATGCGATCGTACACCTCAGGCGTCAGGTGGTTCATGACCACCTCTCCCGCGGCCATCGTCACCGGATTGGCGTTGAACGTTCCGGCGTGAGCTATCGCGGCTCCCTTTGTGGGGTCGAACAGCTCCATGAGGTCGGCCCGGCCACCGAACGCGCCGACCGGAGTGCCGCCGCCTATGATCTTGCCAAACGACGTCATGTCCGGGATCACGCCGAACATCTCCTGCGCGCCGCCTGGGGCGACACGGAAGCTCTGCACCTCGTCGTAGATCAGGATGATGCCGAGCTCTGTCGTCAGCTCGCGCAGGCCCTTGAGGAACTCGATGTCCCCAGCCAGGTAGCCGAAGCTGGACATGACCGGCTCCATGATGAGACAGGCCACCTCGCTCGCGTTCTCGCGCAGCACGCGCTCGCACCAGTCGAGGTCGTTGTACGGCAGCACGATCACCTGGTCCAGGATGCTTTGTGGCAGCCCCGGATGCTCAGGAATCGGCGTCGGTCCTGACGGGTCGAGCTTCTCAAGCGGCGGTCGCACGCTGACCGAGACGTACTCGTGCGCTCCGTGGTAGCCGCCCTCGAACTTGGCGATCTTCTCCCTGCCGGTGTACGCCCGAGCGGCGCGGATCGCCATCATCGTGCCCTCGGTGCCCGAGTTGGTGAACCGGACGAGGTCGACCGACGGCACCCGGTCGGTGATGATCTTCGCCATGCGCACCTGAGGGTCGGTCGGGCCTGTGAACGCCGTCCCCCTCGCCGCCTGCTCCTGGATGGCGCGGGTCACGTCCGGGTGGGCGTGCCCGAGAATCAGGCTGGTCGCGTTGATCATGAAGTCGAGCAGGCGATTGCCGTCCGCATCATATATATAGTGGCCCTCGCCTCGCTCTATGAAGTGAGGGTAGGGCGCGAAGAACGCCGTCCCGCGTGAGCTTCCGCCGGGAAGATACTCCTTGGCGTCGGCCTGCTTCTGTCCGGAGACCGGGGTGCTGGCGATGAACTGGTCGATCTCGCGCTGTAGCTTGTCTTGGGTGGTCATTGGGACTCCTTTCCGGGGTCTCGTTACATAGCTGTGGCGCCGCCGTCTATCACCAGCTCGCTGCCGGTCATGTACGAGGCTTCGTCAGACGCGAGGAAGAGCACGCCATTCGCAACGTCGGACATATCGCCCATGCGTCCCAGCGGGACCAGACCGATGCGCGCCTCCCTGACGTCGTCGTCCGGGAACGCCTCGCGGATCATGTTCGTGTCTATCGGGCCGGGATGGACCGAGTTGCAGCGTATACCCTCGGCAGCATACTGGATTGCCGTGGACTTGGTGAGAAGCCTCACGGCTCCCTTCGATGCATTGTACGCCGTCGCGCCCAGGCTTCCGATGATGCCTGCAACGGACGAGATGTTGACTATCGAGCCGCTGCCCGACTCTCGCATGGCCGGAATCGCGGCCTTCGTGCCCAGGAATACGCCCTTCGCGTTGATGTCCATCGTTCGGTCCCAGCCCTCGACGGTCTGGGCCTCGACGTTGCCGCCGTCAAAGATTCCGGCGTTGTTCACCAGGATGTGCAGACCTCCGAACCGCTCGACTGCGGTATCGACGGCCCTCTGCCAGTCGGCCTCGCTGGTCACGTCGAGATGGACGAACACAGCCTCGCCGCCCGCCTCCGCGATCTCCGCCTCCACCTGCTGGCCCTCGGCCTCAAGCAGGTCTCCGAAGACGACCTTCGCTCCCTCAGAGGCGAAGAGCCGCGCCTCGGCCGCTCCCATACCCCTTCCGCCTCCGCTTATGAGCGCTACCTTACCTTCCAATCGCATGGCCTACCTCCCACCATCTGATACAGCTTGAGATTATACGCCGCTCAAGTCGGACTAGGCGACGCCTACTTCATTTGATCTGGCTTTATGAGAGCCATCGGTCGAACCAGCTGCGGTTTCCTGGATCTCAAGCACGGCCTGTTTCCCGAGGACCCTTAGCGCATCGTTGATACGGTTGACTGAAGTTCCATGATGAGGATCGAGCATCCGGCGCACAACCCTGTCGTGTACGCCAAGCCGGCTGGCTAGTTCGACGCGAGTGATGCCGCTCGCGCGAAAGGCTATGGTTAGCGCGGCTTTAGCTGCCGTGTCGACGGGCAGGGGAACAAGGTACTCGTCCGGGAGTGGTACGCTTGGGATCGGAATGGAGTCTCCCCGGTTGATGTGCCCGGCAATCGCCTCCTCTAGCGCATCCTCAGCCTCAAGTAACGCCTCAGCGACATCTTCCCCGGAAGTATGACAGTGAGGCACATCGCGGAAAGAGACGACGATCTCGTCCTCAGAATACTGGCAAAGCTGTGCTGGATAAATGAATTTCATAATTCAACCTCCAGCCTAGGCTTGTGACCAACTATGGTTAACCTTCACACGCCAATGATAGGACACACATGTCCGCTCTGGCGATTCTCATTGGACAAAGTCCCTTGAAGGTCGTTTGAAGATGGTCCTGGCACCTTGCCTTGGCTGCCACCACTGTTCAGATTCGGATAATCAATCCCGCGCTAAGCGCGGAAGGTCAGATTTAAGTGCCTCAATGCATTCGATGGGGACTGTTCCCATCGTGCTTCCAAACCTCAATGGCGTCCATACCGTCGGGAAGATGTTTGTTGGCAATCTCTAGGACTGTCTCAAAGTGCTGTTTGGCACGGCTTGAAGGAGATACCGGCCCGAAGCAGACAGAAGCCCGGATGTCTCCCGCCAGATCAGGAACGTTCTTATCTGTCAGCCCCAGACGTTTATGAGAATTTAGTAGTTCCTGTACGTCGGTCAGTACATCGTCGAGAGCTTGGTGCCATTCCCATACATATTGCAGCAGTTGGAATGGCGAATAGTACAACTTCGCGTTATGTTTGGAGCCGTCCTTGAGTTCCAGTAGGACCAGCCTCCCTCTGTCATCTACCGCCATCTGATCGAGCCGCTTGGCACCGATGGATGGTTTCTCAAACTCATGTCCTTCGGAAATTTTCTCCAATTCGGCGTATGCCTCCTGCACCGCTGGAAAGCGCTTACTCTCTTCTCGATGTGCCGCAGACTCGTAGTTCAGCACTGCCTCTCGGTCAAATGGTGTCCACGGACATCTGACTCCCGACCAAAGAGTCTGGACGGCTCCTTCGTTGTCGGTGTGACGTGACCTGACCTCAACTGTCTCCAAGTATCGGTGCAACGTCTCGTCAAACTCAGATCCGAGGACGTCCCATTCGCGGCCGAGACCAGCCTCGCAGATTTGATCGGTATAGGAGTAGCCCTTATTCGCTGGTATCTTCAGTCGGTTTCTGCTTTTCAGCCACTTGGCCGTCAGCACCCTGGTCAGACCTCTGTACACATGGATCTCGTCTTCAGCCCTAAAGTGAACTGAATATTCGTGTTCAGCGATTACTTCGTCATCCAGCGTCACCAGAGGCCCCTGAGACCCGTTCGGCATCAGAAAATCCTCCAATGTGGCCGAAGGCGCACGCTTGTATGAGATGGATGGGTTGGTCATTCTGTGCTCCTTGGAATCAGATATCGGTTTCGCATGTAGTCTGCCCACTTTGCCATGCCTTCAGCCTCGCCGACACGGATGACTTCAGAAGTGGGCAGGAATGGTGCAACACCGGGGGCGACACTGGGCAACATGCTCTGCCAATCGCCCCATAGCCGCCTGATAATCGTGTTATCGTCGTGTGCACAAAGGCCGTACCATGCCCTTTGAACCATATTGGTCTGTTCGAGGCCAAACGCAATTGCGAGATTACGCATTGGCTGGTTCATATTCTGGGCAAATGGGCAACCGCCTGTGGTGTCGGCGTTCGGAAAAGTACCTGCGACGCTCCCGTTTCTCCTGGAGAAGATTTCCCAATAGCGCCGGGTCCTTCCGGTTACCTCAGCCTTCTGTGATCTAATGAGGTAGCAGGCATCAGGGTCATCGAAGAATACGCTTGCTGACCTGCATACGTCTGGGCGGTCGTTGTGGAAACTGGTATGGCCCCCGCAGGGTGAGAACTTATTCTCGCTCAGCTTGACTTCCAGCAATACGACGGCGCGGCCACCATTTTGTAGTCGACTCCATAGCACGACATCTACTGCTGTCACGTAACCGTCTGGCTCGACAAGCACCGAAGGGGGCGGAACCCACTCGAATCGGACCTCATCGATTGTCAGACTTTCTTCGACCAGATCGCTGACGAGGCCTGACAGAAGATTGGGGTTATGGCGAAACGGGAGGAACAGATTGAAGGCAAAAGCCTGCGAGCTTCGTAGGTGGTGAATCTGGTCATCGAGGGCAATCGGGTCGTTAAGCACCGCTCTTTCAAGTAGCCTGCGGTACTCAGGGTATATCCCGTCCTTCCAAAAGACCCACTTGGGCACGGTTGGGTGCCCCGTCTCCTCACTCCACTTTTCTAGGTTCCTCTGCAGGTCCCTCTCAAATGAGTTCGCTCTTGGTTTGCCTGCCATGTGCCTTCTCCCGGTTCTATCCTACCTGCGTAATCCATATCTTTCGCGCCGAAAAATAATTCAGGAATAAGAGTGCAACATGTCCTCATATTGGGTCATATGATGGAGGCGCATTAATGGAGAAGTCGACGCCGATTCTTGTGTCGGCGATAAGCGAATGATCGACGGTAGCAGATCACGTAGCCCGTCCTCCGGTGTGGTAGGATTCGCTGGCGATTACGCGGTTGCCAACTCGTTTTCCCATTGGGGGCCTCTTGATACAGGACAGAGTACAGGCCATCAGAAGTTACATAGACTTCGAGGCCCTGGTCTGGATGATAGGCCTGACCGTGGTGGCCGCAGGCGATCCGACTTCAGACACCCACTTCACGCTGTTCTGGCCGCAGTGGGTCTTTGGCATAGAGAGTCCGGGCCGAGGTCTCGGCCACTCGATCGGCTACCTGTTCAGGGGAGATATCCAGGAGTCAGTTCAGGCGCACTGGCTTGGCCTCCCCGTGGTCGCAATACTGGCGCACCGTATCGCCACCCTGCAATGGCGCAAGTGGAAGCACATGGAACCCCGGGAGACTTCAAATGGCTGACATCATGAGAATTATGCCCGAGCTCGAAGGCGAGGAGTTGCTGTACGTACGCAGCCTGGTCGAGCCGATGACGGACGATGACGCATTGCTGTTCGTCAACGCCTACAGGAGCCAGCGCAGGGACTCCACGAATGTGCTGCTTCTGACGCTCCTCGGGTTCGTCGTACTTGCGGGGATGCAGCGTTTCTACGTCGGACAGATCGGAATGGGGATCGCGTACCTGCTGACAGCCGGGTTCTGCTTCATCGGCACTATCGTAGACCTCATCAACCACAAGAGCCTTGCCCTGAAGTACAATCAGGAGAAGGCCGCTATGCTAGCGGCCACAATGAACCGCTAGTGCCGGTTCGACATCAAATGGGTAAGAGACCAAATGCTTGATTTTCAACAATACGAGTGGCTGAGCTTCGACTGCTACGGCACGCTGGTCGACTGGGAGACCGGGATATCTGACGCCGTTGACGGCGCGCTGCGCTCGCACGACATCCTCATGTCCAGGTCTGAGATCCTGGAGCTATTCGCCGAGGTCGAGCCGCAGATCCAGGTCGGCACCGGATACTTGGAGTACAGGCGCGTCCTGAGACGCGTCATGGCGATGATAGGCATCCAGCTCGACTTCCAGTTCAACCGGTCCGACCTGACCTGCCTCGCGGATAGTCTGCCGTCGTGGCCGATATTTGACGACACGATCCCGTCGCTCAGGGCGATGAAATCGCGCTACAAGCTGGCGATAATCTCCAACGTGGACGACGACCTGTTCGCCCGGACCGCCGAGGTGCTGGAAGTGCCGTTCGACGCTGTCGTGACAGCACAGCAGGTGCGGAGCTATAAGCCCGACCTCAGCAACTTCCACACTGCGCTGGAGCGAATGGACATCGACAAGAGCCGGTGGTTGCACATCGGCGAAAGTCTGTATCATGACATCGGTCCTGCGAACCAGCTTGGGATTTCGTCGGTATGGGTGAATCGCGGTCACGACCGCGAGGGAGCCGGGGCGACACGCCCCACCGACGCAAAGCCCGACTTGGAAGTGCCGGACCTAGAGACCCTGGTCAGAATGATGGGCCTCGCGGCAGCTTAAAGCTGCACATGTAAAACCGTAGAAACCGGATGCTCGGCTCCTGCGTAGTATACTTGGGTAACCCGTTGGAAACCGGAAGCTGATACTTGTTCACTAGAAGACCAGTCACAAGCTTTGTAGTCATCGCCCTCGTCGCGATTATGGCTTTCGTTATCGCGTGCGGCGGCGAAAGCGTCACAGTTACTATCGAGAGTTCGACACCTACAACTGTGCCTGCGGCCCCTGCCGCACCGACGACGGCCCCTGCGCCACCAGTGGCAGTCGCCCAGGACACGGCGACGCCCACCAGCGTCCCGACTGCTGAGCCGACCACTCCTCCCGCGCCCCCGACTGCTGCTCTACCGACTCCGGAACCGACGGACACTCCTGTCCCTGAGCCTACGGATACACCCGTACCCGAGCCTACTCCCACTGCATCGACTGTGTACACGGGAGCTCCATCCAGCGCCCCAATGGCTCCGACGGCAACGGCTGAGCCCGAGCCGACCGCGACTGTTGCGCCACCGCCTGACACGCCCACTCCTCCACCGCCTCCGGCGACCGCGACGGCCGTTCCGCCCACGTCGACGCCGGTGCCACCGACCGCAACTGCTGTCCCGCCGACGGCCACACCGGTCCCGCCAACCGCGACGGTCGCCCCTGTGGTCGCCGCTGAGATCGGCAGTAAAGTCGGCGAACGCGCCCCGGAGTTCGAACTCACACTGGCTGACGGCTCAACAGTATCGTTTGCGAGCCTGGTGGAGGGTGAACGACCGACGTTCTTATTCTTCTTCTCAACCCTTTGACCGATCTGTCGCTCCGAGTTGCGGAGCCTGAGCGGGATCTACCCGGAGTACGCTGGAGGCGTTGACTTCTACGCGGTCAACGTTGATTTATTCGCCAGCCTCGAAGAGGCCGTCGGATATGGCCAGAACCAGGACTGGACGTTCCCAGTTGCCAAGCCCGACGATGGAATGGTCAGGAACTTCAACATCGTCAAGCACTCGGTCAAGGTCGCCTTCGGCCGGGACGGCGTTATCGTCTATCGCGACGGCTTCGGCAAAGGCAATGCCGGGACGTGGACACAGGTCTTCCAGAACCTGGGAAGCTAACCGGCGTCTACGGAGCAGGCGGGAACGGGTCTTCGAGACTCCCCATGGCCTGCCACTCCGCAATGGACGTGTCCCTGCTAGTCTTGCCTACCCACAGACTCTTGACGTAGGTGAGCACTGCGACTATCTCATCGTGGCTGAGCTGCTCTCCGAACTCGGGCATGCCGCTCTTGAAGTCCGGCAGGCTGGGCGTCTCCATCATCTTCCCACCGTTCTTGACGTACCTGTACAGGAAGCCGTCCGAGTGATGCCACGTATGGCCGTCGCCGTTGAGAGGCGGAGCGGGGAGCACGCCTTCCGCATTCGGGATGTGCCAGTTGAGTTGGCCCACGCCACCTGCCATGTGGCAGGCGACGCACGTGGTGGTGAAGATCTCCTCCCCCGACCTGCCGGATAGAGCCGGAGGCTCAGTAGCTGCAGGTGCGACAACGCTCTCGCCTGACGAAGATGAGCAGGCGAGAATGGCAAGCGATGCCAGCACCAGCGTCACTAAAGCGATGCCAGTATGGGAGCTTCGTGCAGGCAGACTGTGGAGATGGCGAAGTTCTTCTGTCATTAGTTCACTGACTCTGGTCAATAGTTTCGATATTCGTTACGCTTCGTAGGTGGGAGCGGATTGAGTTTGCTCCAGGACCCCCGGCAATCAACCTGCTAAGGATAATGTCATTGCTTAAGAAAGTCTCAGCGATCTGCATTGGTCTGGTAGCAATTGCCACCTGGGCCTGCGGCTCTGAGGAGCCCGCTGCACCATCTCCCACCGTCGCCCCGGCAGCTTCAGCGATAGACTTCAAGATCGGCAACAACATCGGCGACCGCATACCTGATTTCGAGATTGTGCTGACCGACGGCACACCGATCACGTCGGCCGGTCTGCTCCAGAACGGAAGGCCTGCGTTCCTGTTCTTCTTCGCCACCACTTGAACGATCTGCCGCTCCGAGTTGCGGAGCCTGAAGGAAGTCTGGCCTGAGTACGCCGACACCGTCGATTTCTACGCGATTAACGTCGACCCGTCCGACGACCTGGAGACACTGGAGAACTTCGGCAAGAACCAGGGATACCCGTGGCCCATGGCCGACTCCGACAGCGAGGTGCTGTTCAAGCTCCACGTTACGAACCAGTCCACCAAGGTGGCGTTCGGCGCGGACGGCGTCATCATCTACCGCGAAAAGATGGGCGGCGGCGGTCCCGACGTCTGGCACGGTATCTTCCAGCAGCTGTCCGAAGGCGCCTGACCGCCTGAAGCGGCGGCGCTAAACTGGAGCGCCGAGAAGAATCGACTCCATCTCCGCGAGCATGTCCTCAGCCCTCGCCCTGAGCTGTTCTCGTGTCAGCTCAGCGATCGGATGGGCTGTCAGGACGACCGGGTACGCCGGAGCGCCCCACATCTGCGCCATCGACCTCGCCGTGACCTCGAATATGTCGGTGCAGATCGTAACCGAGGGGATACCGGCCTTCTCTGCGTGGATTCCGTCGTGCACACTGCACGCGCTGCACGACCCTCAACTGCCGATGGCGACAACTACGTAGTCACACTCCTCGGACATGTTGCTGATGACATCGGGGTCAGCCGGCTTGGACGCCGACGGCTTCCGGTGGTACAGGACGTTCGAGACGCCATACTTCTCGTTGAGAACGTCAGCGATCTCCTCGAGCAGCTCTCGCGCCCCGTCCTTGGCGTCGTCGATCAGCCCAAGCCGCTTGTTCTCCAGCGACTCCATTCTTGGCGCAGGAACAAACGTCGGGATAATAGGCTTCGTCGTGGGATCGACAAGTGTATGCTGCAATCGAGTGGCCGTAGCCATGATCGTACCTCCAGGAACTCAGGCTGCGGCCCATTATACCGCAGTGTGACGTGTGGTGGCGTCGCTGTATGACAGAGGGCTCAAGTCCGCCATGCTTACTGAGCATCACATCTCCCTGTTACGAATAGCGTGCAGGCTGAATCAGTATCAGTTAATCTAAACGAGACTACTGAGTTCCCCTCGACGAATCCCGTCATGAGTGTACGAAGACTATAGGCAGGGTCCACGATGCAGGATGCGCTCAAATTCCTCTTGATAGCTCTCTCAGCAGCAGTGATCGGGTACATAGCCTGGACGGTATATGGAGAAGGGATAAGACCTGCGTCCGCCAGGATGTCCGAGTCCGTTCACATGGCCCAAGCTCAAGCCCAGAACATGAACCAGTCATTGACGGATGTCAGCACTATTGGAGTGGCTGGGCAGTCTGTAGTCTCCCCAGGAACTGACTCCTCGCGCATAAACGTACCGGTGCCGGTGGATGTAGCAGAGATCACGAGCCTTGAAGATCTGTTGGTTGAATGGAGGCCGAGATACGAGATTGCCAAGATTGCATATACAAAATTCGAAGTCTCCATCATCAATGCCAAGAATCGCGCGGCAGAATACTTCACACAGCAGCAGGCTCTAACCGAGGGGATGCGGGATCCGAGCAACCGGGCGAATGCACAGCTAGAAGATGAAGCGGAAATGGCTCTCTACTTGCAGTGGGAGGCACGTGCTGACGCTGCCCTGAAGTCTGCCGACAAAATAGTTATACAGTTAGACGATACGGACTCCAATCTGCAGAAGATGGAGCTGCGCGCCGACTTTGTGTTCGACGCGACGGCGTTCAATGAAGTACCCGGAGCAATTGACGAGTTGAATCAACAGCTCTTTGATTTCCAGGTTGCCAGCGAGAATATCAAACTGGCCGCGGGTTCCCCTTTCGAGGTTCAACAACAGTGAAGACCAGCGTAGAGGAGGCCATTATTGTCACTGTCAGGCTCGTGACCTTTGGTGTGACCTTGATCCCATTCGGGGCACTGTTCCTACCGTGGGTGACGATGGATGGCTCAGGGGAGACTCGCACCGGCGTAACCTCAATCTCTCTGCTGGCTTCACCCGTCAGGGACTACCTTTTTGAGGTTGATCCCATTCAAGCCGCTATCGTTACAATTGGTCCGGTTGCAGTCGTATTGCTAACCATCATCACTGGAAGTCGTTACTACAGCCGTAGGTCGACACCCTGGACACCACTTTTGATGCTGGCGACGGTCCTAGCCATCACCTATCTCACAGCCGACTTGATAAGCGTGACGCATGAGGGGTTGAGCGTAGTCACGGCTGCGGCAGTTCTTCTGATACTGCACCAGGTGGCGATTCGCCTGCAGGTGGCCATCCGACGTAGGTCGCCGTATTCCAAGGCTGCTGGGACATTGGCAATCGCCACCGGCATAGCATACAGGCGACGTTGACGCTGAACGTCGACCAAGCCTCCATAGAGATTACTGGATTCGGGGAATGAGGTCTTTCGTCGCCATCGTTGTGGGCCTGGTAGCTGCCAGTGCTCTCTATTGGTACCAGAATCCAGATCTCGAACTGAAAGTGCCCGAAGGTCTGATTACCCAACTGCAAGAGCAGAGTTCGGCGTTGCAGCAGGTTCCCGACTCCCTTGCTGAGATTGTTGCTACAAGTACGCCCAAGCCGGTCGGAGCGGTGAAGGCTGTGTATACGGCAACATCCACACCCAAGCCAGCCAAGACAGCGACTGCTGCTCCCGACGTTACTCTGACGTCTGAACCAAGGAGGGACACGGCTCTACCAACGCCCAATCAGGTACCATCGCTCCGCCATCTCAGTCTGAAGGAATACATGCTTGAACTAATTAATAAGGAGAGAATTGCTGAGGGCTCACCCCCGGTCGTGCTCGGAGATAATGGGGCGGCCCAGATCCACGCTGAAGAGGCTTTGGATGGATGCTTCGGAGGCCATTGGGGGCGGGATGGCCTGACTCCCTACATGAGGTACAGCCTCGCAGGGGGCTACCAATCGAATGGAGAGAATGGATCTGGGTTGGATTACTGCATCAAGGAAGCTGATGGATTCAGTCCAGTTGGGGACGCTAAGGCTCAAGTTAGGCAGAGGATGAAGGGTTGGATGGGTAGCTCAGGGCATCGGGCGAATATTCTCTACCCATGGCATAGAAAGGTGAATATCGGCTTGGCGTGGGACAACTACAACTTTCAGGCCTTCCAGCATTTCGAAGGCGACTATGTCCACTTCGACCAGGTTCCTGTCATACGGGAGGGTAACCTAGTCATGGCTGGTCAACTAAAGAATGGAGCTCAGTTGACCAGTTCCGATGACCTATTTGTCCAGCTGTTCTACGACCCTCCGCCTCAGCCGCTCACACGCGGCCAACTTGCTAGGACTTACTGCTATGGGTTTGGAATCGAGATTGCGTCGCTGCTTCCTCCTAGGAGGGGCTACGTAACTGGATCTTACGAGTATGGCTACTCACGTTGTCCCGATCCGTACCATGTTCCAAGCGATGCACGCGCTCCCAGCCCAACGAACCCTTCAGTCCACCGTGCTGACCTTGAGGAGGCGTTGAAGGTATCGGACCGAAAGACGGTCAAAACCGCAAGCTGGACTTTGGCCGATCAATGGGAGATAGGCACCACTAGTTTTGAAGTTACAGCTAACTTGAGGAACCTTCTAGACCAACATGGTCCTGGAGTGTACTCGGTTATGACTAGGGCTATTCTGGGAGGAGAATCCCAAATCGTTTCTTACTACTCGATTTTTCATGAGGTCGAGCCACCCGATACATATGTCCCAAGACCAACAGAATGAAAGCAGAAGCGAGATGTGAACTTTGTTTAGCCTTTTTCCGTGTGAGTGGGTATAATGCGCCTATCGGTCGATAATCGGGCGTAGTGTGTCCAATGTCCAGCCTCCAACTTACACCTTGCCACCAGGAGAGGTGACATGACATCAAGTGAATTCTCATTTTCCACCTTTTCCCAGAACCCGTTCTACGAGGCGCTTAACGCGAGGCTGGTGGCCATGGCCGAACCAAGCTCCGGTCAGCGGATCGTGGACCTGGCCTGCGGTACCGGCGGCGTGACCAAGCTCATTCTCGCGCAGCTTCGAGGTGCGCGAGATTCCGTGATCGTTGCTGTGGACCACTCCTCCATCGCACTCAAGCAGGCGATGGAAGACTTAAAGGCCCACAGGGACAATGCCGTCCAGTTCGTTCAGAGCCAGGTCGAGCAGGTGTCCGAGGCGATGAAGGAGCAGGCTGACACCGTCATCTTCTGCAACGCCATCCACTACATCCCTGACAAGGACGGCCTCCTCGACGAGATCACCCGCACGCTCAACCCGGGCGGGAAGTTCGCGTTCAATACCTCGTTCTACGAGGGTGGACAGGTGCCCGAGTCGCTCCAGTTCTACCGCAAGTGGATGTTCAAGTCGGCGCGAGTCTTGCGCAGGGAGTACGGACTCTCACCGCAGCGTGCCGACAAGGTCGAGTCGCGCAAGCACCTGACCGCTGAGGAGTACCGCGAGCTGCTGGAACGCCACGACTTCACCGTCATCCGCCAGGTGGAGGACAGGGTCCAGGTGCCGATCGAGGGCTGGCTGGACATCAGCACCTTCGAGGACTTCATTGTGGGCACCATGCCCGGCGTCCCGCTGAAGGAGGCGAGCGCGTCTCTTCAGACCGGCGTGCACCAGACGTTCGAGGAGATGGAGATCACTCACGTCCCCCGCAACTGGCTGGACATCGTGGCCGTACGCAAGTAAAGAGGCGGGGACGGGTGGATCTCACTCCTCACTCCCATCTCTTATCTCCTGAAACTTGCCCCTCTACTTAACAGAACAAGATGTTGACCGCCTCCTGAATATGGAGGCGGCTCTCTTTGCGGTCGAATCCGTGCTGCGTCGACAGGCGGACGCAGCCGCTCTCAACCTCCCCAGGCAGCGCCTCATGGCCGGCCCCGACACCCACGTCAACACCATGATGGCCTCCGACAGCGAGTTGGGCGTCTTCGGATTCAAGACGTACACTTACGCGGGCGGCGTGTACAGGTTCTTCGTATTCCTGTCGGACAACCGCACCGGCGACCTGCTTGCGGTCGTCGAGGCCAACCGCCTCGGACAGCTTCGCACTGGAGCGGCCACTGGCGTCGCTACAAAGTTCATGGCGCGTCCTGAGGCTTCTACCGTAGGCGTCATCGGCAGCGGATACCAGGCCAGGACGCAGCTCGAGGCTGTCAGCAAGGTACGCGACCTGACCTCGGCGAAGGTCTACAGCCGGAACCCCGAGGGTCGAAGCGCCTACGCGTCTGAGATGTCCGAGCGACTCGGCCTGGAGGTCTCTCCCGTCGACTCAGCGCAGGCCTCAGTGGAGGGCGCCGACATAGTCATCACGATCACAAGCTCCCGCACCCCGGTACTGCACGGCGAGTGGCTTGTACCCGGAATGCACGTCAACGCCGCAGGTGGCGCCGACCCCTACGTAACCGAGCTCGACGATGCCGCCGTTCAGCGAGCGGACCTGATAATCGTCGACGACCGCTCACAGGCCCGGATCGAGTCCGGAGAACTGATGATGGCCGCAGGTCGCGGCCTAGTCGTCTGGGAGCAGATGGTAGAGCTCTGGGAGATCGTCAGCAGCCGGACACCAGGCCGCCACCGCCCCGAAGACGTAACCCTCTTCAAGTCCCTCGGAATGGCCCTCTGGGACATCGCCGCCGCCAAAGCCACCTACGACCTCGCCCTAGCAGAAGGCGTAGGCCGGGAGATTTAGGTCAGAGAGGGTCCCTCTAGGACTGCGTTTCTAGCAGGGTGAGGACTTCTTCCGAGTTGCTCACTATATCAAACGTCTTTCGGACTATTAGCACTTGCTGGCTGTCTCTGTGCGAGTATGGGTCAGATTGCAATTTCAGTCAGTGGCGAGCAATGCTTTCAAGTTACGGTAGTCTTTCATCCATCATTAACGCCATCGCGATTCAAGACCGTTCTGAACGTCAACGATAGACGGCGCTTGCGGTCCCGTCTTCCGTTGCCTGTTTTCTCGGTCTTACGTGGTGCGATTCCGTGCTGCCACTCGGAGCGCGACTCACCTGAAAGGAGAACACAGGAGCCGCGCTTCAGCAGGGCAGGGTGCTTATCATTCCAGTTTTCTGAAAAGTCCATTTCCCAATCATCCAGTAGGGAAATGGTGCATACTGTCGGCCCGAAACCACGGTGGTCTATATGCGTTGCTATACCTTGACCAGGTTCATACTCGTTTACGATCACCTGCTCAGGCTTCATATCGAATAGTCCCGTTTCGTCATATAGTTTCTGTGCCAAGTGGTCTAGCCAGTCCGGTAGTGCGCCGATGTGCATGTCAGGGGTTATGGCACGAGCCTTGTAGTCGTAACGCCATCCATAATGTTGTACGCGGCGGCGAAGGTCATTACGCCACTCGCTCACCGCGGCGTCAACGCGTTTGACACATTCAGCCTGCTCCCTTGGCGTCAAGAACTCCTCAAAGACCTTGAGCCCTGGTACACCCTGCACGTCCTGTAGGCCTGTACTGCCACTGATGTCGAAGTTGACGTGGCTTGGAGTTACTATACTGGAGATTCCTCCGTCGCCTAATTCTTCGAGCAGAGGTAGTTGTGTAGTCATCGCTAGGCCTCCGTTCGTCAACTAAGAGATAAGACAGCCCTCTTCGCACTACTGTCATCATTGATCGCAGTTCTCCATACTAGATTGTGTTCACACTCTATTCCAGCGAAAGTCAATCTCTGCAATAGCAGATTCCAGCCCTGTATGAAAAGACCTGATGCTCTTCGGGCATCAGCTGCAATCAGAACGCAACTAGAGACGTCTTCCAACAGTTCGCATACGTGTACTATTATCCGGGCGTAGTTCCCTATATCTCCAGGTCTATGTTGGAATGTCTGCGCCAAGACATGGCCGAAGGTGATGATATATTCAGTTCCTTCAGCATGATTCTCAGTCAGCTGTTCTAGGAAATTATCCAAATCGCAGAAGTAATGCAGTGCTGGATAGTCATCCATATATCGAGTTAGGCTGGACCTAATTGCTCGGGCTAGATTCCTCATTTCTATGCTATGGTCGAATCCATAGAGGTCGATGTGATCGAAACGCAGACCACGATCGGCCGCCCAGTCCAGAAAGGGCCAGGAGAACACACCGGCTCCGCTGCCGATATCCAAATTTGCTATGCGCCCTTCGCTGGACGTCTCTAGGTAGTCGAGCAGTTCCCTGTAGCGTCGATATCTGTAGTGTGGCCGAGAGTCGCCTCTATGGACGAACCAGTCGGTATGTAGCAGAACCTCGTTGAACCCAGCTGTTTCATAAACAACTGGTGTTGGGCGTCCACTTAATGGTTCCAAGCCACGGCCTGCAATGATCCTTTCGATCACATCCTGATAGTGATCCTTGACGCTCATTCTATTGCTGATTCTGCCTTCCAAGTGAATTGAGCAAGTCACCTCTCTCATGGTGAAACGCTTGTGCTACTTCCATTATACAGAGGGGACAGTTGAATGAGCTATGAGTAAACCGTATCGATTAGTACGAAGAAGTTGGTTGAAGTGCTACGCATCGTAATCGATGATCTCAACCGTATGTCCCTAACTTCGCCAGGGGGAAGCTAGTGTCCATGGTGTGCCATACTGATGGGCGGGTGCTATAGGCTGGTGAGCGGCTGCTAGCTGATCGATGCTGATGTCATGACGGAGCGGGATGTCGCGTTGGACGTATTGGTGAGGATGTTAAATAGAGTCGCCCGATGAGTGTGCCAGTTGACGGGAGCTTAGGTGACATGAACTCTCAGTTCATATCCATTGACCCTCATATCTGCGAGGGCAAGCCAACCGTCCGCGGCACCCGTATGACGGTTGAGTTCGTGCTCAAGCTCTTGGGAAATGGCTACACGGCGGACGATATTGTCCGCGAATACCCGATCCTGGACCTTGAAGACGTCTACGAATGCGCGACCTTCGGAAGTGGAACTACCCCCACAGCGCTGGCTTGAACACCATCAGGTAGACCATCGCGATAATCACGACTACCTTGAGCGCCAGGAGTATCCGTCCGCGTGCGTGGGCACTGTCGTATTCGGCGGAGTCTGCCGAGCCGTCCGCAACCAGCGCGATCTGACCCTTGATGACCCGTGCGTGGAATCCCACGAGCCCCAGGAGCACGATGAAGAACAGGAGCGAAAGCTCGAGCCACGGCGTGGACCACGCCCATCCTGCGCGGTCGATCAGCCCGAGTCCTGTGATCAGGACGAGCACGTAGGCCGGCATCACCATCCGACGCTCCATGATCCTGATGGTCTCCAGCGTGAACGACCTCGACTCCGGCGCCAGCACCGCCCGGCGCAGCCAGAAGAAGTAGGATACCGTCGCCCCGACCGCGACGAGCGCCATCAGGATGTGTATGGACAGCAGGACCTGTACTGTGGTCATGCGCTACACCGTCATCGAGCAGGCGCAGCCGCCGGGACCGCACCCGCCACATCCGCCGGCGCCGGCAATGGCCCCGACCGACCCGGAGTCGTCGGACGCGAACGCCGAGAACACCGACAGTTTCTTTTCGGAATCGCCCTCGCAGATGGGGCAGGGAGCGTCGTCGTTCATGCGACTTATCGGCCGCAACTTCTCGAACCTGTGGCTGCACGTGTTGCAGACGTATTCATAGATCGGCATTGTTGATCCCCCTCGCGGGACGCTTTTGCGAATAACCGGATGCTTGAACACATTCTAGGTTCGGGCCGAAACAGGGTCAACCGGAACTGAGCTTCCACGAAGCTGTGTCACTCTGGTAGGTGCCTCTCCTTACGGAATCTAAAGTCCCCTCTCCCTCAGGGAGAGGGTTAGGGTGAGGGTGAAAACACTGCCTTCCAGTCTCCGCCTCCACCGGCTCGATTGTCCCGTCCCGAGTCAGGTGCGTTGACCGGCAGCCTTTCACCCGATGCTAACGTCGTCGGTCTGGTACATGATCTGACCCCCGACAACGGTGGCGGCTGACTCGATCTGGCCCAACTCATGGGCCGACTCACGGAACGGGTCGTGCTGCAGCACCACCAGGTCGCCGAGCTTTCCGATCTCCAGGCTGCCCTTCACATCTTCCTCGAAGGCCCCGCGTGCGGCGTTCACCGTCATCATGGAGATGGCATCCCGTACGGGCACTCTCTCAGATTCCGTCAAGGCTTTGCCAGAACTCGTGACCCTGTCGATGGCGTTCTGGATGCAGAAGAGCGGGTTCACCGGAGTCACCGGGCAGTCTGAGTGCAGCAGCGGCTTTATGCCGGCCTGGACCGCCGAGCCGATGGGGTCGAGGTGTGTCACCCGCTCCGGCCCGAGGAACCGATCGCGGTGCCTGTCGCCGAAGAAGTAGACGTGGTTCGGGAAGAAGTCCGGGATTACCCCAAGGTCGCGCATCTTGGTGATGTGCTCCGGCAGGCAGACCTGGCAGTGCTCGATGCGGAAACGGTGGTCGGCCTTCGGCACAGTCCGCAGCGCGTTCTCGTAGGCAGTCAGCACAGCGTCGATGGCCGCGTCGCCGTTGGCATGGGTGGCGATCTGGTAGCCCTTCTGATGTAGCGTCATGACCATTTCGTTCAGCTCGTCCTGCTCGTAGATGAGCCAGCCCTGCTCGTCTGGGTCGCAGTGGTAGGGCTCGCGCAGGGCCGCCGTGATTCCCTGGATCGACCCGTCGGAGATGATCTTGCATCCGGCGACCCGCACCCACTCGTCGCCGTCGCCGGTCCCGAGGGCGAAGTCCGTTCGCTTCAGGTACTCCCACTGCATGAACATGTTGACCCTGAACTTCAGGAAGCCTTCATACTTCGCGCGCCGGTAAGTGTCGAGGATGTCGACGCCGCGCGCGTTGCCGACACTGGCGTCGTGGATGGTGGTTATGCCGCGACGCAGGTACTCTTCCTGCGCCCGGACGAACCCGGTCTTCACATCGTCCCCGGTGTAGGCGGGTAGAAGCTGGTGTACCAGCGCCTGCGCGGTCTCGTACAGCATCCCGTCCGGCACGCCGCTGGCTGGCAACCTGCCGATACGTCCGCCTGGCGGGTCTGGAGTCTCGTCGTGGATTCCAGCCATCTCGAGAGCGACGGAGTTGGCCGCCAGCATGTGCCCGGAGTTGTGGACGATCGCGATGGGGTGTTCGGTTGACGCGGCATCCAGGTCGTGGCGGGTGGGGTGCCTCATGTCCTGGAGGCCGGTGTCGTCGTACCCGCGACCGCGTACCCACTCCCCCGGCGGCGTCCCGCCCGCCCGCTCGCGCAGCCGTTCGGCGATGTCGCCGATGTTGCGGTTGGGCGGAGTCCGGACGTCCACCTCCAGGAGGTTCGTACTGTACCCGACCATGTGGTTGTGAGGCTCGATGAACCCGGGCAGCACCGTCCTGCCGTCAGCGTCGATGACCGTCGTCCGGCTGTGCTTCTCGGCCAGGATTTCGTCGTTGTCACCAAGCGCGACGATCCTGCCATCGCGGACACCCACCGCCTGCACCACACTGCTGCCCGCGTCCATGGTCTCCACCCGGCCATTGATGACAATCACGTCCATCTGATCCGCTCCGTCGTGTACTCGTTCTGGGTAAGTGCAGCCCATTCTAACGTCATCTGACCTGTCTAAAGCGTCCGGGCTGCGCTATTGGACTAAGGACATCTGCTAGACTGCGCGACTGGAGGGTCACCCCCTTACACCTCAACAGGCTCCCCAGTCGGCCGATGACATCTGCGTCCCTATCCGAAGGAATCGAAGGCACACAACCGCGCGGCTGGGCGACATTACTACTTCACCATCTCCAGATCAGCAGCCTACGGCTGTCCTCGTTTGTTCTGGGTATATTCCTCCCGTTCATATCCGACGACCTGGGACTGACTCCGCTGCAGGCTGGGTTGCTCCAGGGAGTCTGGTGGCTGACGGCGGCAGTGGCGGTGCTGCCGTTCGGGATCTGGCTGTCGCGCTTCCGCCCCGTCCCAATGAACCTGGTCTCCCTGCTGCTGGTGACCCCGTTCCTGTTCGCCCAGGGGTTCGCGTTCAGCTTCCTGAGCCTGTTCTTCGCGCGCTTCTTCGCCGCCCTGTTCCACATGATTGGCCTCGCAGCTCGTCCTATGCTCTTCCAGCAGTGGGCGGCCCGGCGCCAGTACACGCTCATCAACGCCGTTGGACTGTCCCAGCACAGCCTCCTACTGGCCATCGCGATCAGCACGGGCGCGATGCTGATCATCGCGCTCGGAAGCTGGCGTCTGGCCTACTTCATCCAGGGAGCGTTTCTGACGTGTCAGATGATCGTGTGGGTGGTCGTGGCCCGCGAAAGCCGAGCCCCCGCTCAGGAGCTGGAAGGGGCACTCGACAACGCGCGACAGCCGCCTCTTGCTGCCCTCAGGAAGTACCCGCAGGGCTGGCTCGTCGGAGTGGTGATGTTCTCGCTGTCGGCCACCTGGACGGCCATCGTGACCTTCCTGCCCACGCTGATGGTCGAAGACAGGAACATACCCCTGGCCGTGGGAGGGCCGCTCCTCGGCTTCCTGTACTACAGCCTGATACCCGGCGCCCTGTTCGGAAGCTACGTCAACCGCAAGGCAACGAACCGCAGGATGCTGCTCACCGTGCCGGCGACCCTGAACGTCCTGCTCGCGCTCGGAATCGCGCTGACCCAGGACATCGTGCCCCTCGCGGTTCTGATTGCCGGGATGGGGCTGGTGTGGGTGGCGGTACCCGCGCTGGAGATACTGCCGTTCGAGTTCGAGGACATAGCTCCCCGCGAGGTGGCCGCCATAAGCGCGCTTGTCGTCACGCTATCGGCAATCGGGTTTGCTGTGGGGCCGATGATCGCAGGCGCGGTGGCGCAGCTCACAGGCTCCCTACAGACCGGACTCGTGGCGATATCGCTCGCAAGCTCAATCGGCATCGCCGCCGGACTGATGTACTCCGCCCGACGTGAGTGATTCGACAGCAGCTTCAGTCATTTGCGAGGGGATATGCCTGCCGGATCATCCCTAGTGAACGCTCAGTCCCGACTTGTCACTCTCTCAGGAACCTGGTCACGTAGTCCACGTCAGCTTTCGGCATGGCCATGCCAGTCTCCGCAAGTGCTTCAGAGAACTTGCTGATGTCGTACTTGCTGGTATCGGATAGATACCCTTCAACCGAGTCCAGGGAGCGCACCAGAACACCTAACTCCAGGTCGTTCTCCCGGTCTGCCACCTCTTGCAGTCTTGATTTCCACTCACCCAGGCATACGCGGTCTGTCACGTATCCGCGGTCCTGCATAAGATCAAAAACGCTGTCAGCGGTGACAGGGTCCTGTTGGACCGCGTTATAGACCTTTCCCAGATGCGCCGGCTCGTCGGAGAACTTCCTGATAGCGGTGGCCAGGAAGTCGACAGGGGTCATCTCGAAGCGCCAGTCCGGCACCAGGGGAGCACACCCTGAGCGGGCACAAGCCTTGATTATCAACGACTGGAAGTCATTTGGGTTGACCGTGCCGGTTTTGCTCTCATGGCCGATATTGCCTGGCCTGTATATGCAGACCGGCAGCCCCCGGGATACCGCTGACCACACGAGTCTTTCTGCGACCCACTTGGTCTGGTTGTAGCCCCCTTCCATCCTGTCGATAAAGCCGTCAATGTGCTTGTTTTCCAGGTAGGGAGTATCGTCTCCTCCGGGAAAAACACCGTTGGAGGAGATGTACTGGAGCGTCTTTGTTCTGGCCGTGCAGGCGAACTTGAGCACCTCCAGTGTCCCGTCGACAGTATGGGGCTTGGCCACATCATAGGGATAGGCGTAGTTGACGGAGGCGGCGCAGTGGAATATCAGGTCGATCTCTTCAGCCAACTCCTGGTATCTTTCGTCGTCCAGTCCCATCTGTGACTGGGAGACATCTCCCGTGATGGGGACAATCCGGTCCTCCATGGACTGGCTGGGCAGCCCGTAAAACTTCTGGGTCTCCAATACCCGGTTGCCGTTTGCTCCCTGCCCGGAAGCGCGATCCCTCACCAGGCAATAGAACCGGGTGCCCTGTCCTGTGGTGCGTAGCAGCTTGTCGAGCAGGAAGGCTCCCAGGAAGCCGGTTGTCCCGGTCACCAGGACCGATGATGCTTCGCTCAGACGTGTGATCTTAAGGTTGCCATTCGGCGAGATTTCGTGGGCCAGGACGGAGTCCTTGGCCAGTACATTTTTGGAATCCATATATGACACTTTCCCTCTACTTTCCAGATGTGTTGCCAACCTGCTTATGGTTGGGTGTTCGTAAATCTCGGCGCCACTGAGTTCAATCCCAAATGCCTGTTCGATGGCTAGCGTGAGCTCCAGGCCCGTAAGGGAGTGACCGCCAAGGTCAAAGAAGCTCCAACCATCCTCCAATGAATCTCCATCAACACCCAGGATTTCACTCCATAGCTTGCGCAAAGCCCCGCGGCGTTCAGCTTCCGTGGCGTCTATGGGCAGCGGGGATCTCTTCTCAGCGTTGGCCGTCCGTTCCGACAGTGCGGGCAGGGATTTGCGGTCCAGCTTGCCCGTCTGCTGGTCTATGGGCATCTCATCCAACTCCACAAATCGGCTGGGCACCATGTAGAGTGGCAGATAGCGTTCCAACAGTCTCCTGAGGTCCCTGCTTGTCCCGCTCCTGGCGTCGACATTCCACGTTGCATGCGGGGACCTTACGATGTAGGCCACCAGCCGCTTGTTTGTCTCGTCTTCTGTTTCAGCCAACACTGCCGCGTCGAGCACGTCACAGTGACTCCGGAACGCTTCCTCGATGGCCCCCAGGTAGACGCTGTACCCCCTGATCTTGACCATCGAATCGTCCCGGCCAATGATCGTTGTCATTCCCGACGCATCGATCTCGGCCAGGTCGCCAGTTGCGTAATATCTCTCGCCGTTCCAGCGAACAAACTTCTCTGAATCCAGGTCGGGCCTCTTCAGATAGCCACGGGCAATTCCCCGGCCGCCGATCAACAACTCACCCGCGCCGCTTGTGATGGGAGCGGACTGCCCTTCCGGGAGCACTCGGACCGTCACCCCCTCCATCGGCAACCCCACCGGACATACGTCCATTCCGTCCACGCACAGGTCCGTCAACTCAAGGGTACAGACGTCGTGGGTCTCACTGATGCTGTAGGTATTGATCACACGGGCAGCGTCGGGCAGCACTCCCAACGCTTGGTTCAGCAGGCTGGTCGGTACCACCTCGCCATTGAGCCAGACCACTCGCAGGGACGACAGTTGTGCCCGCAAGACCGTGGGTTCGGCCGAATTCAAAACTGCCTGTAACAGAGACGGAGTGAACAGGATCTCTGAAATCCGGTGCTCTGAGATAAATGCGGTGAGAGACCGCGGCAGGAACACAACCTCATCAGGGATTACGTAAACCGTTCCTCCCTTCAGCAGCGGGCGAAGGAACTCCCAGGCGAAGAAGATGTTGCAGGCAACCCTGTCTCCCACACTGTAAGAACTGAATTCGTACCTGGCGAGGTAAGATGAGATGACCGAACTGCTGGCCAGCATTACCCCCTTCGGGTCTCCGGTCGTGCCCGAGGTGTAGGGGATGAACGCCAGGCTGTCAGTGGCGACGTGGGTCCCACCGGCTGCTGCATCGAAGCTCCTCCAGGACTGGTCACTGTCAATGCACAGTATGTGCGTCCCCGTGAATCCGTCCAGTTTGGACAGGTGCGGAGATTTGGTGACCACCACCTTGGGCTGCGATTCTGCCACTATGGCCCGCAGCAAAGGCTCAGGAGAGTCGAGGTCCATGGGCATGAAGGCCCCACCGGCCTTCAGAGTTCCGATGCTTGCGACGATGTACTCCGGGCAGGTCTCTATGAAAATGCCAACCGGGTCATCAGTTGAAACACCGCAATAGCGAAGGTAGGCGCCAAGTGCGTCCGTCGCCTCATCAAGTTGACTGTAAGACATCTCCTCACGGCCGAACACTATTGCCGGCTCACCTGGAGTCTCCACGGCCTGGGTCTTGAAAAGGTCTTGCAGACTATGCTCTACAGAAATCATAAAAGCTATCTCATCCTACTAAGACACACGCCAGGGGAGTATTGCGGAAATTGACACAATACCAATTGCGTGTGATTACGCCATGTGGTCGTTGGGTAGCCCGTTCGGATCGGCGATGACCTGCGAAGTGGAGCCAGAGAGTCCCTGCTCTATGGCCACACCGAGTCGTCTGCGGCGCGATAAAGGCTAATTGTCATTAGCCTACAGAAGAACAGCCATAAAGTAAACCGACATGAAGCATAAAGTAATCTGACCAACCGGAGCTTCTTGTCGGTTTACCTACCCCTATCAGTCCCCGTATCAAGTACGGGGCAGGCTCTGAGGGAGAGCGGACTATGCGGAGGAGCGTCAGTTTGCGGGACTGGCCGACAGCACCACCTCTACCTTGACCTCGTCATCAAGGCTGACGACCGATCTGGCCGAAGGCTTTGTCATCTGCAGGTCGTCCCACGTGAACGTCGTGCGGCCCGTTATGGAGATCTCACTCCCATCATCACGCGCCTCGACCTCGAACGTCAGCGGAGTCGTCACTTCCCCGATCAGCAGCTCGCTTTCGACGTCAGTGGTAACGGTCTCTCCGCTGGTGAACCCGCTCGGCAGATCGCTCATCCCCTTCACGGTGACCACACCGGTCGGGTGCTCTGCGAACATTCTCGACCGGATGTAGCGGTCCCTGAAGGAGTTGTCGCTGCTCAGGCTCTGCAGGTCGATCTCGATCACCGAGTCACGCCCGTCCAGGTGGATTTCACCCATGATTGCTGTCGTGCTTACCTCTGCATCGAACGGCAGCGGAACAGACGCCAGCTCCTCCCGCACGAAGAAAGTGGCCTTCGAACCCT
This sequence comes from Dehalococcoidia bacterium, assembly GCA_965232905.1. Lineage (GTDB taxonomy): Bacteria > Chloroflexota > Dehalococcoidia > Lucifugimonadales > UBA1123 > VXRN01. The sequence goes on along the minus strand of OZ247432.1, from coordinate 2,272,858 downwards.
CTCCGACCGTGAAGGTCACGCCGTCCACGTCCCCAACAGACCTCGCTTCAGCAACTGGAGCCTCGGTCGGGACAGGTGAGGGCTCCTGTGTAGGTGCCGGAACGGGGGTGTCGGCAGGCGCAGACACCGCGGGGTGGGCTGACTTCAGGTTCGTCAGACCCACAGGCGGCCACGACGGTCATCGCCAGGACAAGCAACACACCCATCATGGCAAGACGAAAGATGCGGTACCCTCCATGCCGTCGGGGAGATAGAAATGGTCCGGCTGTGACTGCTGTTCTCTTGTTCATTGTCTCCTCAAGTGGCAGGTAAAGCTGCCAACTATGTAAACGCGATCCGGCCCCTGAAGTTAGTCCTGAAGCGGCGTAATCCTAACCTGAGCCACCGCTGATACGTTACAGGCACTGTTGCCTGCGCGCCAAGTTCCGGAGCGCGTCGCCCAAACACAGCTATGAAAGGGTCAAATGAGAACGTCCCGGTATGCCGCCATCTTGTTAATGTTCATCCTATCCCTGGCCACCGTCGCCTGCGGAGATGACTCAAACGCTTCTGCTGGAGACGCCGCGACAGTCGAGGTCAGCACTGCGGCACAGCCCGCTAGCGACGCTGAACCCGCTGCTTCCACCGGCAAGCTGTCTGCTAACGATGCAAGCATCGCCGAACTGAGGGCCGGGTTTGAGGCGGCGGGCATCAGTAACGCCAGCAAGTGGGCGCGAGAGGTGGATGAGTACCGTCCATACGACATGACCGACACGGGCTACTCCAAGCTCCGGGGTGAGCTCGCGAAGTACAATCCAAGCCCCGGTGTAGTCGACGATATTATCGCGCAGCTGGAGCTGCCTTGATACACATGACGACCCGAGGAGATACTGCCAGCGCGCTTCGGGGCGCGCTGTGGTCTCTTGTAGCGCTCGGTGTGGTGGGAACGGCTCTGACTCTCGCCTATGACCGGCACTGGGATGAGTTCTGGCAGTTTGTGCCGTGGGCGACACTTGCGGTTATCGCAATTGCTCTGGCGGCGATCGTCGTCCGGACGTCGCGAATGACGGTCCGTTTCGTCCAGCTCGTTGCCGTACTCACCGTCGTGAGCGCTCTGCTGGGCATTTGGCAGCACTACGATGAGAACTACAACACGGCGCCGCTGGATGCCCGGTACACTGACCGATGGGACACGATGTCCCTTGGTGAGCGCCTGTGGGCTGTCGCCAACGGCGACGTCGGCCACGTGCCGGTCCCGTCTGCGGCTGTCCTGGCCCCACTTGGCATAGCCCTCTGGATGACGACCATCGGACTCGGCAGTCAGAGGCCAGTGGTAGTCGATGTGCCCCTCACCTATCCCGATGGTGGCGAAGGCGGGCCTACGGAGAGAGTTAGGAGATGAGCGTAGTCAGGTTCCTGGTAATCGTGGCGTTGTCGACGTTGTCGCTGGTCGTAGTTGGCTGCGATCTGGCCTCTCGTGATGACAACAGCGAAAGCGTTTCGGTCGTATCTGGCGCGACAACTGACGTGCGTTCCGCCGTTTCTCAACCCTCCTGCGATCTCACCCCCTCCAAGACCGAGGGGCCGTTCTACTTCGACGCCGGTATGGTGCGACGCGACATCACCGAGGGGAAGCCCGGTACGCCACTTCTGGCCTCGTTCCGCCTGGTCGATGCTGATTCATGTGCGCCGATCCCCGGTGCGTTCGTGGACATCTGGCACACCGACGCGGATGGCCTCTATTCCGGCTACCGTGGACAGGGGGACGATGGCGCAGACACGTCCGGCCAGACCTTCCTGCGAGGAAAGCAGATTACCGACGCCGATGGACTCGCCGAGTTCGACACGATCTATCCCGGTGCGTATCCGGGCAGGACCATTCACATCCACTTCAAAGCCTATACAGACGAACGGAGACTGCTGACTTCACAGATGCACTTCCCCGACGAAGTCACCGACGTCGTCTTCCAGTCGGATCCCTACTCCGAACAGGGTTCTCGCGACACGACGAATGAGAGAGATCGGCTGGTTAGCGATGACTCGGAAGATCAGACGCTTTTGGGGCAGGTGACGCAGGACGGCGACGGGTATCATGTCTCGCTGACCATAAGCGTCTCACGTTGAGATTGAGTCAATGGTGCTGTGTTACTCTCAGATAGACCATGCAGCGTTCAGAGAACGTGTAAGCAGCACTTAGGAGGCGGTACTGCGCCGCGGAATTATCCAGTCTTACAGTCCTGACTCCGAGCCGCCGACGGCAGGTGAGGCCGACGTTCAACCGGCGTCGCGGCTGAGTCGATTCCAGACGCTGCCCAGGCAGTCTTCGTTCTGGACGTATCTCGGCCTCCTGGCGATCCTGTTGCTGGTTATTCTGCTGCTCTGGAGGACCTATAGTGGCGACGAGGCCCAACCGGCCGCTGCGAACGTCGACGAGGCGGTTGCGGAGGCCCTGGCATCCATGGCGGAGACGTCGGAGCCGGCCATATCGGCGCTGGTGTACCGCGCCATCCTGCCATCCCTGGTCATCGTACAGACGGACAGGGAAGGCGTCGAAGATGGATTCGGTATTGGGACCGGTGTGGTCGTCAACGCCGACGCCACGGTGCTCACGTCGCTGCACATCGTCGACGGAGCGTCGGAGATCCAGATCGCCTTCGCCGACGGGAGCGAGTCTCACGCCATCGTTGCCGGTGTCGATCCCGAGAGAGACATCGCGGTGCTGGCCCCCACGTCGCTGCCGAGTCTCATCGTTCCTGCCACAATAGGCAGCTCGGCCTCACTGCGAGTGGGGGACGAGGTGTTTACGGTTGGCAACCCGCTGGGTCTGGTAGCCTCGATGAGCGCAGGCGTGGTGTCAGGGTTGGACCGCGACTTCAAGGTGTCCGGCACCGACCAGGTGCTGGAGGACCTGATCCAGTTCGACGCGGCGGTGAACAAGGGGAACTCAGGCGGCCCGCTTCTGGACCGCCGAGGCCAGGTGGTGGGCATAGTCACCGGACTGGTCAACCCCTCCGAACAGGGTGTCTTCATTGGGATAGGCTTCGCGGTGCCGATCGACCTGGCAGCGAGCGCCGCCGGAGGCGCGGCACGGTAGTGTATCAAGAGGTCTGAAGGGGTATGTATTTCAAACCGTCATTCCCGCGAAAGCGGGAACCCACGAAGTGGCTCGCCGCTCGGCAATCCAGGGGCTGGGGGTGTCCTTCGACAAGCTCAGAGCCTGCGCCGGACTTGATCCGGTGACGAACGAATTGTCGGTCTACATACCCCTGTAAGATCAAGAGGTGATGAGCGTATATGACCAACACTGAACTAAACCAACCGATGGAACGGGTCCTCTACGAGGTCAAGAAGGTCATCGTGGGGCAGGACCACCTGCTGGAGCGCATGGTGGTGGCGCTGCTGGCCAGGGGCCACATCCTAGTGGAGGGTGTGCCTGGACTGGCGAAGACGATGGCCGTCAAGACGCTCTCACAGGCGATTGGCGGCGAGTTCCAGCGTATCCAGTTCACACCCGACCTCATGCCCGCCGACCTTGTCGGCACCCGCATCTACAACCAGAGGACTGGGGAGTTCAACACGTCGCTGGGGCCGGTCTTTACCAACCTGCTGCTCGCCGACGAGATCAACCGCGCGCCCGCCAAGGTGCAGAGCGCCCTGCTCGAGGTGATGCAGGAGCGACAGGTCACCATCGGGCGCGAGTCCTTCCCTGTGCCCAATCCGTTCCTGGTCATGGCGACGCAGAACCCGATTGAGGCTGAGGGCACCTACCCGCTGCCCGAGGCGCAGGTCGACAGGTTCATGCTGAAGGTGCTCGTCGGCTACCCGAGCGCGACCGAGGAGTTCGTGATCGTGGAGCGCATGACCACCGCCCTCCAGGACGTGCAGCCGGTGGTCAGCGTCGACGAGATGCTGGAGCTCCAGCGCCAAGCGGACAGGGTCTACGTCGACCCGGCTCTCATCGAGTACTCGGTCAGGCTGGTCACGGCCACTCGCGAGCCCGGGCAGTACGGCCTCGAAGACCTGAAGCGATACATACTGTTCGGGGCCAGCCCCCGCGCGTCCATCAACATGATACTCGCGGGAAGAGCGCTCGCCTTTGTACGCGGTCGCGACTACGCGCTGCCGGAGGACGTTCGCGACGTCGCCCTCGACACCATCAGGCACCGCCTCGTGCTCTCATACGAGGCCCTATCCGACAACGTTGAAAGCGACGATATTCTAGCCAGGCTTATGGATGCCATCCCGATGCCGGATGTGCCGTTGAGAGAGTATGCAGGCGCCCGTCCTCTCAGATAACCCGCGGACACCGGAGCGGGTGCTGCAACGCCTTGAGTGGCAGGTGCTGCGCCGTCTCGACGGGATCCTCCAGGGGGACTATCGCAGCCTCTTCATGGGAGGCGGCCTCGACTTTGCCGAGCTGCGCGAGTACCAGCCGCCGGACGACGTCCGCCACATCGACTGGAACGTCACGGCCCGGATGGACAGGCCCTATGTGCGCCAGTTCATGGAAGACCGCGAGGTCACGGCATGGTTCCTGCTCGACATGAGCCCGTCCATGGCCTTCGGCGCCGTTGAGAGGCACAAAGAGTCGGTCATGCTCGACTTCGTCGGGATGCTGGCGCGCCTGCTCACGCGAAACGGAAACAGGGTAGGGGCCATCCTCTATGACAACGACGAGCAGCTCGCTATACCTCCCCGCGGCGGCAGATCGCAGGTGCTACGGCTGATCAACGACATCCAGAGACAGCACCAGGCGCCCGGTGGGACGATGACCAACCTGACGAAGCTGTTGGAGTCCGGCTTCAACAGCATCAGGCGAAGCTCACTGGTCTTCGTGGTGTCCGACTTCATCTGCATACCCGGCTGGGACCGCGCCCTGGACCGGCTTGGCAGGAAGCACGAGCTGCTCGCGGTGCGCCTGTGGGACCCGCGCGAGATGGACCTGCCCGACGTCGGAGTCGTGCTGGTCGAGGACTCGGAGACGGGCGCACAGCTCAGCGTGGACACCAGCGACAGGGGCTTCAGGCGACGGTTCCGGGAAGCAGCGGAGCGGCGGGAAGAGGAGCTGGCGCAGACCTTCAAGCGGGCTGGCGTGGCCGAGCTTCCGCTGTCCACGGACGAGGACATCGTTCAGTCCATAGTGCGCTTCGTCGCACTTCGCAGCCGGATGCGGCTGCGACCGCGGTAGAGGGTACAGGCAGTGTCTTTCATCTGGCCCTGGGTCCTGGTCTCTCTGCTCGCGGTACCCGTCTTCGTCTTCGTCTACCTCCGTCTTCAGGAGAAGCGGGGCAGGGACGCGGCCAGCCTGGGCACCCTTGGGCTCGTGGGAGAGGGCGCAGCCAGCCACGGCGGGCCCGGGTGGAGACGCCACGTCCCGCCAATCGTGCTCCTCGTCGGGGTGGCGCTCCTGGCGATTGCTTCAGCACGTCCCGAGATCGAGATACCGCTGCCCCGCATGGAGGGCACCGTGCTGCTGACCTTCGACGTATCGGCCAGCATGGCAGCAGATGACGTCGAACCGACGCGCATGGACGTTGCCAGGCAGGTCGGCCGAACCCTTGTCGAACAGCGACCCGGCAGCGCGAAGATAGGGGTCGTGGCCTTTGGAGAGGGTGGCCTTGTAGTGCAGCCGCCGACCGACGACAACGACGCGCTGATCGCCACCATCGACCGCCTCGTGCCCCAGAGCGGGACGTCGCTCGGGCGCGGGATACTGACTGCGCTCAACATGGTCTATCCCGAGTCCTACCTCAGCCCAGAGGGTACGGCCCCGCTGGCTGGCGATGCGCCCCGGCCCGGCCTCGCGCCGTCCATCATCGTGCTACTGACCGACGGGGAGAACACGGACCCGCCCGACCCGCTGGAGGCTGCGCAGCTTGCCATCGACCGGGGTGTGCGCGTGTACACCGTGGGACTGGGCACCTCGGAGGGGGCGGTTGTCGAGATAGACGGGTTCAGCCTCTTCACGAGTCTCAACGAGCCGGTCCTCCAGGAGGTCGCACTGCTAACCGAGGGCGAGTACTTCAGGATCGAAGAGATCAACGACGCGCCGCCTGTGTACGAGGAGCTTGAGACCGAGTTCGTCGTCGAGACGAGAGAGATCGAGATCACGTCGATCCTGGGAGCCGTGAGCATGCTGGTGCTGCTGGTCGGTGGAGGCCTGTCACTCTTGTGGTTCGGCCGGGTGCCCTAGACGGAGGGGATGAATGGGACTGCTCTGGCCGGCTTACCTGCTGCTTCTGATCGCGATACCCCTGGTTGTGCTCGCGTACTTCCTGGTGCTCAGGCGGCGGCGCAGGTTTGCCGTGCACTACTCCAGCCTGTCGCTGCTGAGGCAGGCCATGCCCGGCGGCACGCGCTGGAAGCGGCACCTGCCCTTCGCCCTGATAGTGCTCGCCCTGCTGCTGCTCGTGGTCGCGCTGTCCCGTCCCTTCGCCAACGTGACGGTCTCTGCCAGCAGGACCACCGTCGTGCTGGCGCTGGACGTTTCGCTGAGCATGTGCGCCAGCGACGTCGATCCCAACAGGCTGACCGTCGCCCAGGCAGCCGCGAAGAGGTTCATCGAGAGCCAGGAGTCGGATACGCAGGTGGGCCTCGTCGCCTTCGCGGGGATCGCCCAGCTCATCGTCCCGCCCACGACCGATACGGACGCGCTGACCGAGGCGGTGGACAGCCTCATCACGGCCCGCAGGACATCCGTGGGCAGCGCAATCATGCGCTCCGTCGACGCGCTCGCCGAGATCAACCCGGACATCTCCCCCGTCACCGTGTTCCAAGGTTCGGCTCAGGGAGGCTCGGGCACAGGCGAGGAAGTCGTCCTACAGCCTGACATCGTAGTGTTGCTGACGGACGGCGCGAGCACCCGAGGCGTCAGCCCGGTGATCGCCGCCGAGATCGCACGCGACCGAGGGGTCCGCGTGTATACGATCGGCTTCGGCACTGAGAGTCCGCTGGTTATGAGATGCACGCCCTCCCAGCTTGGAAGCGACGAGTTGAACAACCGCATCGGGACCGGCGGATTCGGAACGTTCGGGGGCAGGTTCGGAGGCCAGAACTACCTCCGGCTCGACGAGCGGACGCTGGTGCGCGTGGCCGAGATCACCGACGCCGAGTACTACGCCGCCGGGAGCGAGGACGAGCTAATGGAAGTCTTCGCCACGATTCCCGTGCAGACTGAGAAGAAGAAGGTGCGCATGGAGGTCTCGGCGGTGCTGACCGCCATAAGCGCGCTGCTCACGGTATCCGCGGTCGGCCTCGGCCTCCGCTGGAACCCGCTGCCGTAGGACCGACCACCCCATCCGGAGCGCGGGCATCTTGCCCGCACTCGTTCGCCACCGGATCAAGTCCGGCGCAGGCTCTGAGCTTGTCGAATGACGCTTAACCTCTGGGTTCCGGCCTTCGCCGGAACGACGGACTGCAGATGCAAACCGGGGTAACGGCCTGCTCAGGCGACGCTTGCTTGGGCGTGGGCACCGACAAACGCTCTCACGAACCTGGCCAGCGACCTCCGGGCCACCGAGGCCGCAAACGCGAGCTTGATCAGGCCTGGTGCATTGTGGGGTCGCAGCAGCGTGGGAAGCACGTGCCTCCACATTCCTTGGGAACCGCTTGCGAGCGCGAACCGCACTATGTAGCCGGGTAGGGGACTGTCCAGGTCATCGACTATCGACCGGGCTGCCAGGAAGGGCACCCCGAACTCCCCGCAGACAGCGGCGGTCCAGTAGCTCTCCATCTCCACGACGAGCGCGCCTGTTGCCTCGCCGAGACGCCTCTTCTCCTCCGGCTCCGACACGACGCGCGACGAGGTAACGCTTGCTCCGGCCTGGTGGCGAAGCTGAGTATGTGCCAGCACCTGCCTGGCGCTCTCGGACAGCGCATCGTTTGAGGCTATCGGCTCCACGCCGAGCGACTCGTGACCGCCGCTCCGCAGGCCGCGAACTGAAAGCATCGTCTCGGCAACCACCAGGTCGCCCACACGCTGTCCCGGGATAAGTCCACCGGCGAACCCAAGAGAGAGCATCGAAGCGGGACGGACCTCCTCCAGAATCATCCGCGTGGCGGTCTCCGCGCGCGCCCTGCCGACGCCGGTGATCGAGAGAACGACCTCGCTCCCGCCGATATGGCCCTCGTACGCCGTGTACGCCGAAGACGAGGGCAGTGGCCTCCACTCGCCCGTGCTAAGCAGAGTCATAGCCTCCTCAGGCATAGCCACCTGCAGGGCAATACGTCCCTTGCTGCCCCGCGCTTCGGTGATCACAATAGACGCTCTCCCAAGTAGACGCTTGACGCTCACTGGGTGCACACAGACCAGGAATCCGGCCCGTGATAAAGAGGTACCGGCGAACTCCAGCCCACAGACCAAAGCCGCTCCGAGTCGATACCAAGGCCCCAACAATACGATGGCATAGACTCCAGCCTATCCTAACATTACGAGTAGCTATTGCAACTCGCGACATGGGCCGGGGAGTGTGTCAGTTGGAAGGCAGTGTTTTCACCCTCACCCCAACCTTCTCACGCCAAGGCCGCAGCTGCGTCCCGTCAAGGGAGTGGGGGTATGTCGTTGGGGTATTGTGGTCAGTAGTGGTGGGCGTTGGGGTCGAAGTCGGGGTCTTCGGGGTCGCCGTGGTATGGGCAGCTTATGTTGTCGCAGCCGTCGTAGTTGGACCAGTAGTCATCGTCTGAGGCTGCGCGCATGGGATCGAAGTTGGGGTCTATGCACCTGCTTGCTGCCCTGTAGATGTCGGGGTTGAAGTTGGGGTTGGTTTCGGGGTCCTGTTGGTGTTCTGGTTCGGCCACAACCTGTGTTTGGGTAGGTGGAACCGACTGTGATTCGACAAGCTGTCCTTCGACAAGCTCAGGACGAACGGAGGAAGACTCGGGCTGTCCTTCGACACGCTCGGGGCTAACGGGTGCAGACTCGGTCTGCTGGTCTGCCCTTGGGATCGTTCCTCGGGGCGCGGTCTCGTGTGGAGGGTTGGGCAGTGGTATGCTCCGGTTCCTGCCGAACGCGCGGTCCAGTAGCTCTCTGGCCGCTGAAACACGGTGTCCGATGCGGAGGCCTTCGACTTTTCCCCACATGACATCTATGAGGAAGAGGCACATCTCCTGGCCGTCGTTGGTCCTGGCCCTGATGAGCCTGGCGAGCTCGGGGTCGCTTATGACCCACTGTTGTGTTTCGCCAGAGGACTGCGGGACGTTATCGTCGATGAAGTCTCGGGCGTCCTGGAATCCGTAGATGGTGAGCAGCCTGGCAGCGGTGAGCCTGTGGCTGGGTCTGACACCTCGGATGAATCCGTTCATCACGTCGATGAGGACTGCGGCGATGTCGATACCGTCGTCTGTGTTTTCGAGGATGTATTCTGAGAGTGTCATGGGTTCTTGGGTTCGGTGGTTATTGTTGTGGCACCATAATAGAACAGATGTACTTATGTGTCAAGGTGCGTGTTGGAGGTGAAAAGTCTGAACTTGGATTTGTGTGATTATGGGATTTACATGATTTGGTTGTGTGGGCGGTGCGGTTGCGCTTTTGGCTCGAACCCTCTTTAGGGGGAGGCATGTGTTGTCCTTCGGCGGGCTCCCTTCGACGGGCTCAGAGCCTGCGCCGGACTTGATCCGGTGGCGAACGGTTTACTGGGGGTCAGGATGAAGATGCGGGCGGGACGCCCGCGCTCCCGTCGTTCATGATGAGCATTCTCACCGTTGACACTCCATAGGCCCGTTCATATCCTTCTTTTATAGCTGCATTAGGAGACCTGCCTATTGACCACTGCCCAGACGAGAGCTGACTCTTTATTCCCCCATTACTGCTTCAACTCGCGAATTGGCCTCCGCTCCCTTGATACGATTCGCAGGCAAGTGGCGGTGGCTGGGATAACTTGCACCGACCTTGCCCAGCTCTCTATCAAAATCCCACACCTGCCCGAACAGCGCGCCATAGCCCGCATCCTCGGCACGCTCGACGACAAGATCGAACTCAACCGACGGATGAACCAGACCCTTGAGGTGATGGCACGCGCGTTCTTCAAAGACTGGTTCGTCGACTTTCGGCCCCAGTCGTGCCAAGACGGAGGGTCGAGAGCCGTATCTGCCCGCCGAGGTGTGGGACCTCTTTCCAGTTAGTCTCGTAGCCTCAGAGCGTGGGCCTATACCTGAGAGGTGGGAAGTAAGGGCGTTGGAAGAGTTAGTGCAGTTAAATCCTGTCGACCGAATTCATTGTGATGCGTTCAGTTCCTCTGATACCGTCTGAATACACATATCTACTTGCCAGGAATGAGACTTTCAGGGCTCATGCTATCCAAAGCATGACAGGAACATCGGGAAGGCAGCGTGCCCAGACAGATGCATTGGCCACCTATAAAGTAGCCTTTCCGAGTAAGGGCATTTGGGAGTCCTTTACATCACGAGTTGAACCCCTGCTTCTAAGGATCGGCATGACTGCATCAGAATCTAGTTCACTTGCGAGTTTACGCGACACGCTCTTGCCTGAGTTGATATCGGAGGAGTTAGAAGTCAAGGTAAAGGATTCTCTTAAATGACGCTCATACCTCCAGCGTATTTGAATGCCATAGTCGCGATAGGCGAGGAGATTGATGGGGAGTTCCGATGCGGAGCTACAGGGTTTCTGTATGGCCATCCAGGAGATATTGATGATCAAGGAAACCAATTGTATTACTACTTCCTCGTTACGAACCGCCACGTCGTAGATCGAGACTTCGATCCTGGTGCGATTGTGAATCCAGTGGTCCGCCATAACCTTTCAACAGGACAGGCATCGCCTCTATACCCTGTGACAAAGTGGGTTCCACACCCGGGTAAATTGGACGTGGCAGTTGCCCAAGGTCGTCCACAAGTCATGCTTGACTTGGGCATTGAATATCACTTATTTACAGGCGATCAGGATGTCTTGACACGGCAGCAGGTAGCGGATGAAACAGGAATCAGAGAGGGCAACGGCATTTTTGTACTCGGCTTCCCATTGGAACTAGCAGGAGAAGACCGAAACTACGTAATTGCAAGGCAGGGGATCCTTGCACGTATGCAGGACTGGTTGCGTGGGGATGAGGATACGTTCTTAATTGATGCTTCTGTCTTCCCTGGTAACAGTGGGGGCCCCGTAATCACCAAGCCGGAACTCGTTTCTGTCGAAGCCTCTGTTCCTTACAACAGGTCAAGCCTCGTAGGTATGGTGGCATCGTACAGGCCGTACAGCGATGTCGCTATCAGCCAACAGACGGGCCAACCAAGGGTGGTGTTTCAGGAGAATTCTGGCTTGGGCGTAGTAATTCCAGTTGATGCTATCCAAGAGACTATCTTGTAAGCTCTTCAACAATCCAATGAAGTTCAGTAGACCTTGCAATTAAAGGTTCGCAACCGTGTCTATCTTCCACGAACCCGAAGTCGAAGAAGCGGTCCTCACGTGGCTGAGACGCCCTCAGCTGGAGCGTTAGCACGGTCCCGACATCGCGTCCTGCACACCTGACGTCGAGCGCGAGAGCTGCAACCAGGTGTTCTTGGAGCTGCGGCTACCGGAGGCATCTTCATTCACACTGTATGCGGATCGGTTACCTGAAAGGTTCCGCTTTGAATCCTCAGGAATATAGTCTATTAGGGACTATATGAATTGGGAGGCATCAATGGCGGGCACAGAATCCAAACGCGTCTGGACCGTGGCTGAGGCCAAAGCCCGGCTGTCGGAAGTGCTGCGTCTGGCCGAGTCTGAGGGTCCACAGCACATCGGTACGCGCAAGACCTTCGTGGTGGTGCCGGCGGAAAGCTGGTACAGGAGCCAGGAGCTTCGGACGCACCTGGGCCGGTGGCTGGTCAAGAGTATCCCCCGAGGCCTCGACTGGGACATACCCAAGGACCGCCAATCGGGCCGGAGAGTCCCCTTCGTAGATGGGTCGTCCGATGGATGTCGGTGACGCGCTGATAGCCGGAATTGCCCGGGCTAACGGTCTCTCAATAGCCACCCGCAACGTCGGAGATTTCGAATCAGTGGACCTTGAAATTGTGAATCCCTGGGAGCATGGATGACCTCCTTCACCGAGTCTGAAGTCGAAGAAGTCTCCCTCCAATGGCTGGAAGGAATTGGCTGGAGGGTTAAGCACGGCCCAGACATCGCACCCGACGCTGAGCGCGACGGCTACGACGAGGTCGTAATCGAGCTGCAACGGCGGGACGCCCTCGCCGCGCTGGTGGTTGGGAGGTGAGGACACCGCCATGAGAGCAACCCAATACCATCTCGGCAAGTTTCCTCCCGAGAATCTGGATTGGGCTCGGCTTGTGCCTGCTATCGGACGTGCGCACTCCTCGGTGGCCGCATATGGAGCGATGCTGGAGAGCATGCCGAATACCAATGTCCTCATTTCACCGCTCGCTACCCAGGAGGCGGTTTACTCGAACCGTATCGAGGGCACACAGACGACGCTAACCCAGGTCCTCACCTTTCAGGCGGACGAGAAACACTCCGTTGACGATCCGGTCAAGAGAAACGATGCACATGAAGTTGTCAACTACAGGGTTGCCCTGGATACTGCCATCAGCCAGATGGAACAGATACCTCTGTCGTTGAGGCTCATTCGCGATGCTCATCGCATTCTGATGAGAGGCGTCAGGGGGCAGGACAAGGCGCCGGGCGAGTACCGCCGCATACCCAACAGCGTCTGGATAGGTCCTCCTGGTTCGACCATTGAGAATGCCGACTTTGTGCCATGCCCTGTAGAGCATCTGGCGGGTGCCATGGATACATGGGAGAGGTTCATTCACTCGGATGAACCGGACCCGCTGGTGCAACTGGCAGTCATTCACGCCGAGTTCGAGTCGATCCACCCCTTTCTGGATGGGAACGGACGGATAGGCCGGTTGATCGTTCCTCTCTATATGGTCTCGAAGGGTCTCCTGGAGGCCCCACACTTCTACATCAGTGGGTTTCTCGATCAGCATCGTGACGAATACTATGAGCGGCTGCAGGCGGTGTCCCGCGACGATGATTGGACCGGCTGGTCTGAGTTCTTCCTTACGGCAATCGCGGAACAGGCCAACGTCAACCTCTCCAGTGCCAGGAGCATCTTGGCTCTCTACGATGAACTGAAGGAATGGGTAGTTGACGAGACCCGTTCCCAATACGGTGTTCGTGCGCTCGACTGGATCTTTGGGAAGCCTATCTTTCTCTCATCCGATTTCGTGGGAGACTCCGGGATCCCCAGACCGACGGCATCTCGGTTGCTAAGAGTCCTCCGCGACAGCGGCATGTTGGACGTAGTGCGTGAAGCTCGTGGGAGACGACCGGCGCTCCTGGCGTTCATCAGGCTTCTCCAAGTGGCGGAAGGTAGCGAGTAGGTTGTGTCTCACCAATTGAAGACAACAGTCCTTGCATATCACTTTTGGCTTATCGTGATGTACAACAATGCTTGCAGCGAAATCATGATGCACAACGAGATTCCCGAAGAACGAGCGAGGCGATGAGTTTGCCTTCTACGCCAGCGTACTCTCCCGGATCGAGTCCGAGGCAGGCTCTGAGGGAGAGGGGGAGTAGGTATGCCAGTATGGCGTTTGTTCCCGGACTCTGGGTTCCGGCCCCGGATCGAGTCCGGGGCAGGCTCTTCGCCGGAACGACGAGGTGGTGCTAGCTCCCCTACGCGGACCTAAGAACCGCGTTCGTCGCGGTAGACGGCCCCGTCCTTCATGACGAAGCGCACGGCGTTGCCGCGCTCCAGGATGGTGACGTCGTTGAGGGGGTTGCCGTTGACGAGGATGACGTCGGCCCTCTTGCCGGGCTTGATGCTGCCGATCTCAGACCCCAGGCCCATGCAGTCGGCGGCGTCGCTGGTGGCGGCTACGATGGCCTGCATGGGAGTCAGGCCCGCCTCGACGAGGCAGCTTATCTCGTGCGCGTTGTTGCCGTGCTCCCAGCCGCCTTCGTCGGTGCCCGCGGTCACGGTGACGCCGTGCTCCAGCGCCATCTGGACGCTCCTGACGTGGTGTTCGCGCAGCGCGGCGGCGCGCTCCCTTCCGTGCGGCGTGCCCCGTGTGGCGTGGAACGTGTACACCCCGAAGGTCGGCGTGAAGCAGATGCCCTTCTCCGCCATCATTGGCAGCAGTTCCGGGTCTTCGTCGAGATACGAGCCGTGCTCGATGGAGTCCACGCCCACCTCGATAGCCATCCGAAGTCCCTCGCCTCCGAGAGCGTGGCACATGACGCGCTTGCCCCTCTTGTGCGCCTCGTCGACCAGCGCCTCGAGCTCATCGCGCTCGAACAGCACGTCCCTGGGTCCCAGCCCGGCGCCGGAGCTTGCGCCGCCGGTGGTCGCCGTCTTTATGACGTCCGCGCCCGCACCGACCATCTCGCGCACCTTCGCGCGCATCGCCTCAGGCCCGTCGGCCACTCCCCAGGGCAGACCTGAGTCTTCGCCGGAGGGCGCCCTGTATCCGAGCGGGCTGACGCTGTCGGCCATGCCGCCCGTTGGGGTGATGAAGCCGAGCGCGACGTGCAGGCGCGGACCCGGCACCAGCCCTTCGTCCACTGCCATCCGAAATCCCGCGGCCAGACCTCCGGCGTCTCTCACTGCCGTGTAGCCGGACTCGAGCGTCTGGCGCAGCACGGACGCGATGCGCAGGTGGCGTGTGCTGCGCGGCTCCGTGATTCCCCACCTGCTGGCGATCTCGTACGCAAACGACGCCAGGTGGTCGTGCGTGTCGATCAGTCCTGGCATCAGGGTCATTCCCGATGCTTCGATCAGCTCCGCGCCGTCCGGGATCTGCACTGACTCGGCACTGCCCACTCCGACGATGTCGCTGCCTTCGATCAGCACAACTGCGTCGGACACCGGCGCGCTGCCTGTGCCGTCTATCAACGTCGCCCCGGTGATCGCCTTCATGCCAACTCCTCCAGTGGTATGCGGCCGGACTATATCTGTCTCAGCCGGGGGTCGAACCAGTCTCTCAGCCAGTCTCCGAGGAAGTTGAACGCGAGCACCGTCAGGAATATGGCCATGCCGGGGAAGAAGGCGACCCACCACGCCGAGGCCAGGTACGATCTGCCGTCGGCGATCATGACGCCCCAGGCCGGTGTGGGCGGCGGAATCCCGACTCCTAGGAAGCTCAGGATGGACTCTGTCAGGATGAGCTGGCCGACGCGCAACGTGGCGATTACCAGGAGCGTGCTCGACACACCCGGAAGAATGTGCCGGTACATGATTCTCCAGGTGGACGCCCCGGCGACGGTCGCCAGGGCGACGTAGTCTGCGGTCTTGAGCTGAAGGGTCTCAGCCCGCACCTGTCTGGCGAAGGCGTTCCAACTGAAGGCGACAAGAAGGATGATGATGATGGTAAGGCTCTGGCCAGCCACGATGACTACCACCATGGCGACCAGGATGAACGGCACGGCCAGGGTGATATCGACGAAGCGCATGATCAGCTCGTCAACTATCCCTCCTGCGTAGCCTGCGATGAGTCCCAGTATGGTCCCGCCGATGCCCCCTGAACACAGCACCACGGCGGCTATGATCAGCGAGATCCTGGCCCCGAATATGATGCGGCTGAGGATGTCCCTTCCCTGCGGGTCCGTGCCAAGAACGTGACTGATGCTTCCCTCTGCCGACCATATCGGAGGCACGTTTCGCTCTCGCAGGTTGCCCCTCTCGGGGTCGTACGGGGCCAGCAGACCGGCGAACGCCGCGCAGAGAATGAGCAGGACGACGATAGCGACGGGGATGATGGGCCACCTTCGGATGAACTGGTAAGCCCTGGAGACCACCGAGCCATCGGAAGATGGGAGATCGCTCATATTTGGAACGTGAAACTCGGCCATGGCTGCCTAGTCGAACCGGATTCGGGGATCGATGAACGCATAGGCGAGATCGGTCAGGAGATTGAGAAGCACGTACACTCCCGATCCCAGCAGGACCACCGCGCTCATGATCGGGAAGTCGTTGTTGAAGATCGACTGCACGGCCAGTCGCCCGAGGCCCGGCCACGAGAATACGGTCTCGTTGACCACCGTTCCCGTGACGAACCCGGCCAGGATTAGCCCGGCGAAGGTCAGCGGCGGAATCATCGCATTCTTGAATGCGTGCTTCCAGATGATCATCTTTCCGGTCACTCCCTTGGCCCGGGCGAGCTTGATGTACTCGGAGTCCAGGACGTTCAGCATCGACGACCGCACCAGCCGCAATAGGCCTGCCGAGGGTCCAGAACCCAGGCTGATGGCCGGCAGTATGTAGTGCTTCCAGTCGCCTCTGCCTCCGGTCGGAAGCCAGTCGAGCGCTACCGCAAACAGCAGTATCATCATGATGCCTAACCAGAACGCCGGAAGGGCCTGGCTGAAGAGGGCGAATGTCCTTCCCGCATAGTCCAGGTAGGTGCCCCGTTTGACTGCTGACAGCACTCCGAGTGGTATACCGATGACAAGGACTACGACGAAGCCGACTCCGGTTAGCTGCAGCGTGGCGGGTATAGTCTCGACGACAACGTCGAGGGCTTCGCGGCGGTGGCGGAGGGACTGTCCGAACTCGCCCCTGATGGCCTTCGACGCCCAGACGAAGTACTGGACGGGGAGCGGCTTGTCGAGGCCCATCGCCTTGCCCCACGCTTCGTACTGCTCGTCGGTAGCATACTCGTCAAGGTAGTAGTCCCTCGGGTCTCCCACGAGCCGGGACAGCCCGAAGATGAGCATGCTCACCACCACCAGGACAATGGCGATATAGACTAGCCGGAATGTTATGAAACGTATCATGAGATCGGTAGAGCCGCGTCCCTCACCCGGTCGGAGCTAGCGCGCACCGCCTGTCAAAGATCTGACCGATAGCAAGGTGAGGGCGACACATTCACCCTCACCCTAGCCCTCTCCCTCAGGGGAGAGGGGATTTCTGTTCTCGGAGGGGCCGGCCGCTTTACTTCAGTACAACGGTCTCGGGCGAGTTGATTTGTCCAAACGTGTCCGTATAGGGAGTCCACTCCGCGACCTGTGGGCTGACGGCAATGAAGTTCAGCCGCAGCACCAGGGGCGAGTTCAGCATCCATGTCGAGAGGTAGTCCTGGATGGCCACGTTGTTGGCTATGCGCGTCTCTTCGCTGGGTTCCGAAAGGCTGGGATAGTAGAACTCGTCCAGGATGTCGTTCGGAAGCTCGATGCCACGGTTCGCCCCTCCCTTTTCAGGGCTGATCAGCCGGCCCTGGGGGTCCGTATGGTCACCGACGGCGTTGCCCGACATGTACGGGATCGAGATGTTCCGGTTGATCAGGGTCGGGCGCCTTGCGCCGTAGGCCGTAACCTCCATCGAAACATCGACGCCTATGTCACCCCACATCTGCGCGATGGCCTCGGCTATCTCCTGCGTTGCGCCGCCGGGGGTGGACCAGAAGTCCGTCTTGATTCCGTCCGAGTATCCAGCTTCATCGAGTAGCTGCTTCGACATGTCGGGGTCGAACGGTATCTTCCAGCTATCCATCCACTGCGGCTCGTCTTCCGTGAAGCCGATGAAGGTGTAGTGAGGCGGAGCGAGTCCCTGCTCGATGGCTTCGCTTATCAGGTCGCGGTCAATGGCCATTGCCAGTGCCTGGCGGACCTTGAGGGCGCGGTCCATGCTTGCGTCGTCTGCCGGGTCGCCGATCCACGGATGATCTTCATCAGGCTTGAATCCCTCTCTCGGGAATACCGTCTCACCGGACGCTCTCGCGATCTGAGCCCAGTAGTTGCCTCCGAAGGCCACGAAGACGCTGTTACCCAGGCCGACCCTCTGCTTGGTGCCGTCGATGTTCCCCAGTACGTCATTCAGGAACTGGTTGGGGATCGGCGCTATGTGGACCTCGCCGGCCTCGAGGGCGGCGATCTGGCTGGCAGTCTCCGGGATTACGCGGATCTCCAGGCTCTCCACCTTGGCCGCCTCCCTGTAGTGGGTTGGGAGGGCCTCTGCCTGGAGCACCTCGTCAGGCACCCACTGCATGACCTCGAATGGGCCCGTGCCCGCGAAGGTCAGGTTGGCTTCGTCCTGGCCGAGG
This sequence comes from Dehalococcoidia bacterium, assembly GCA_965232905.1. GTDB lineage: Bacteria > Chloroflexota > Dehalococcoidia > Lucifugimonadales > UBA1123 > VXRN01. Next base: position 2,254,882 of record OZ247432.1, on the reverse strand, counting down.
TCGTCGAAAGCCTTCTTGCTCTGGATTGATCCTGTGTTTCTCCACTGGTTGGAAAGCTCCACGCTCCACCTGACGCTCAGGTTGCCCTTTACGTGCATGACGGCGGTGTTGTCGTCGATAACCTCCCACCTGTCGGTGTACTCGCTCCAGAAGCCGGAACGAGGGTTGGTGTTGCCCTCTGACTTGGCGTTGTTGAAGCTCCACACCACGTCATGGGCAGTCACGTCGCCCCATCCCTTGTGGAACGGGACCCCCTGCCGGATCTTGAACGTGATCGAGGACTGGTCAGGGGAGACCTCCCAGGCCTCTGCCAGGCTCTGGTCTGTGTTGATGGCCCCGATCTGTGGAATCGGCGCCCTCTCACGCCACAGCAAAGGCTCCTTGCTGCCATAGTGGTCGCTCACCGCCGTGAAGAACGGGACGTAGCTCGGCACATCGTTTGGATGACCGAGCTGGCAGCACCAGACAAGGTTGCCGGACTGCTCCATCGCCATGGCCGGAGGCGGAGCCGCCGGAGCGGGAGCCGCCGTCGGGGCCGGAGCCGGCTGAGCGGGAGCCGCCGGAGCCGCAGGTGCAGTGGTAGGCTGAGCCGCTGGAGCGGGAGCGGGAGCCGCAGGCGCCGCTGTTGGCGCGGGTTGAGCCGCCGGGGCGGGAGTTTCCTCCTCCCCGGCACATGCGACTGCCACAAGTGCCAGAACTACGATCGAACTCAAGAGCAAGAAAGACGTCAGCTTCATTATCTGGCACTCCTCTATATCTACCCATCGCTGCCGTTTGCCTATGACGTAATCGTCGATCCCGTCATGAAGCAGGTATGGCGGCAATACTAGTCACGAGATTCCTGAAAGTCAACGACACGAAAACAACGAGCCCCTGTGGTCGAGTGGGCCTAGTCCTGCGGCTCCGCGAACGTCAGGATGCGCTGCGGGTTGTCCACCATCATCATCTGGATGTGCTCTTCCGACACGCCCCGGGAGCGCACTTCGGGAAGGAACTTCTCCTGGATGAAGGAGTACCCTGTTCCGCCGTACTTCTTGAGCTGAATCTTGGTGCACACGTCCTGCGACAGCAGTATCCGGTCTGCGTAGCCGGCATCTATGAGCCTCGGGATGGCGTCGGCGACCGCAGCCGTCCCGGCGGTGGCCATGAACGACCTGAGGTCGTCGCCGTCCGGCGCGTACCGGAGCGGCACGCCCACTCTCCCAAGCAGGTCGAACTGGATGTACACCCCGTGACTCAGCAGCTCCAGCATCAGCTCCGTGTCGGTGGCGATGGGGTCGCTGTGACCGAAGATGACGCGGGACATGTCCGTGCCCTCCTCGCCGAGGATGCCGATGACCGTCAGCTTCTCGCGTCCAACACCACCGCGGTGGAACGAGATGGGTGCGCCTGTTGCGCGGCTGGCCCTGCCGGACGCCCGTATGCTCTTGACCTCGTTCTCCGTGATCGGGTCGCCCTCGATTCCGATCTCGCCGATGATGCCGGAGCGTACGCCAGTGTCTCCGACACCAACAGTAACGTCCCGGATGATCTCGTCGGTCATGTCCTCGACAGTCTTCTGCTCCATGTCTGTCGGATGGTAGAGCTTCTGGTACCAGCCCGCGCCCATGACGACGTTGAGACTGGTGGCGTGGGACACGCGAGACAGGGCCATCGGGTCCCGCCGGATGCCGATGCTGGTGACGTCGACTATCGTCCCGCCGCCGAGGTTGCGGAACTCCAGCGCCTCGTCTACCGCCGTCTGCTCGTCCACCAGCACCCAGTTGTCCCGGATCGGCTTGCGGTCGCGGGCCAGGTTGAGCTTGTCCATGGTCAGCTCCTGCTCCCACAGGCACCACTCCGTGGCGGGCGTGTAGTGGTCCGGCTCGAAGGCCCGGTAGAGCGTGATGAACAGGTGCTCGTGCATCAGGGTTGGCCCGAGCTGTTCAGGGTCGATGGGCCCCCTGACCGTCATCACCTTGCCAGCCATGTTCGGTACGTTCGCAGTCATGGTCTCCTCCTCCACGCAGTACCCACGTCACGATGGAGCCGATACTAGGCGATAGACGAGGCGAAAGCAAAAGAGGGGAGGTGCAGGGTCATTTCGTTTTCGAGTGACAGCGGAGCAGGTCGTTCGTGGTGAGCCGTTCGTCCAGCTCACGAGAGCCTTGTCGAACCATGAACAGGCGGCCCTTCGACAAGCTCAGGGCGAACGAGAGTGTGAGCGATAAGGCGCTCCCTAGCCCTGGGGCTCCACGAAGGTCAGGACGCGCTTTGGGTTCTCGACCATCATCGTCCGGATGTGCTGTTCGGCGACCCCTCTTGAGCGCAGTTCCGGCAGGAATTTCTCCATGATGAAGGTGTACCCCGTTCCGCCGTACTTCTTGAGCTGCATCTTGGCGGACACGTCCTGGGACAGCAGGATGCGGTCGACGTACCCGGCATCAATGAGCTTCGGGATCGCATCGGCCACCGCGGCCGTTCCCGCGCTGCTCATGAACGACCTGAGGTCGTCGCCGTCCGGCGCATACCGCAGCGGCACGCCCACGCGACCCATCAGGTCGAACTCGATGTACACCCCGTGGCCCAGCATCTCCAGCATCAGCTCCATGTCGCTGGCGAGGGAGTCGCTGTGACCGAAGATGACGCGGGACAGGTCCGTGCCCTCCTCGTCGAGGATGCCGATGACGGCCAGCTTCTCCCGTCCCTGGCCGCCCCGGTGGAATGTGATGGAAGCGCCCGTGGCGCGGCTGGCCCTGCCGGACGCCTGTATGCTCTTGACCTCGTTCCCGGTGATCGGCGCGCCCTCGATACCGATCTCCCCGATGATGCCCGATCGGATGCCGGTGTCTCCGACGCCAACGGTGATGTCCCGAACGATCTCGTCGGTCATGTCCTCCACGGTGAGCGAGTCCATGTCGTCCGGATGGTAGAGCTTCATGTACCATCCGCCGCCCATGACGACGTTGAGGCCGGTCGCGTGGGACACGCGGGCAATGGCGAGCGGGTCTCGCCGGATGCCGATGCTGGTGAGTTCGACCAGCGTCCCGCCTCCGAGATACCGGAACTGCATGGCCTCATCGATCGCCGTCTGCTCGTCCGCCACGAACCAGTTGTCCCTGATCGGCCTGCGAGCCCTGGTCAGGTCCAGCCTGTCCATGGTCAGCTCCTGCTCCCACAGCCGCCAGTCCGTAGCCGGAGTGTTGTCGTCCGGCATGTACGTCCTGGTCGTCGCGACAAACAGGTGCTCATGCATCAGCGTGATGCCAAGCTCGTCCGGGTCGATGGGCCCCCGGACGGTCATCACCCTGCCAGCCGAGTTCGGCACGTTCCCAGTCACGGACGTCTCCTCCTCACCGCAGTACCCGAGTCAAGATGGCGCCGATGGTAGGGGATGAGAGTGGGGAAAGCAAAGGATGGGGGGGGCTGGTGTCCCGGGTGAAGTGTGCGTTCGCCCGAAGTCAGCAGAGATAGCTCTATTGCTCCAGTGCCTGACTCAAGGGGATACCACTGTCGATGATTTCTTCGACCAACTCTGCATACCACACAAGTCCAAGGTCGAACCCCGAGGTCTGGGTAATGGTGAGGTCACCGATCACTACTGGTGCCTCTTGGAGGGTAGCTTCGGCAGAATAGATACCTAGGAACGCAAATTGCTTCTCATTCGCCATCATAGCCTGTCCTTCCTTCACGACCAAATCGACTGGCTTCGATATAACAACGCTACCTGACGACCCAGGAAACAGCTTGGCATCTATAAGAAAGCATGGCTCGCCTTCAAATGCAGCCCTCCACCGAGAAGCAATAATGCCCGACTTAACGATGGGGAAGAGATTCACGCCGTCGTAGAAGCCTTTCGGGTAACCTACTACGAGAATGTCGCTCGAAGCTTCTACATCAATGTTGTTCTTGCCTGCGAAGTTGTCAGAACTCAGGAAATATGGCTGGATATACTTGCCACCAGACTTTATGCGACTAGTTACCAGATCTCGTATGTTGATGGCTGCAACGTCAACCGACTTATCTGGATGGAATTTTGTCAACGACTCCATTTCATCTTCAGAAAGAACGATCTCCTCCCATATCAACAGATCAGACGGCCCGATCCGTCGAAAACTAAATTCAAGGCTTATTGGAGGAAACTCCACCTGCTCCACTTTGGGAATGACCACATGCCGATTTGTGACAAGCCACATGTCCTCTATTGTTCGCCATTGTGGACCGTCTCCGTCCGCTGGACCGAGTCTGCTGTAATGGAATCCTGAACCTTGGTAACTGAAAGAGGCAGTAGAGGTCCGAATTATGGTCGAAATACCATGTAGCGCGTCGTTTAGGTTCATAATTCAACACTCTGATCGCCAGAAGCGTTTAGAGATCTCCCTAGATTGGAATTACGTCTTTCATTCTAGCGTTGGACTCTCCATTCTACATGGCACACAATGTGCAAGCGCTGGAGGAGGTGCGAATTGACAACAGCCTCTCAAGACACGATTGACTTTGTCGAAAAGATTGCGAATCAAGGACACCAAATATTAGTAGTCGAGGAAAAGTCCGCTGATGACCTGCAGGTCATCCTTAACCTGCTCCTTGAACAAGATTACGGCAAGGTCATTGGATTCTCGACTGCTGGGATACGTTCTGACTTTGATCACGAATGGCGATACACGGCAGTCGTGCGGAAGACCGGCCCGACTAACTAGGAAGTGAAGACTCCGCGACGCTTGGGGCAGCGCTCTCAGATCTGAGACCAGGCTCTGGTCGACAAAACACAAAGGACGAACACGGCCTGTTGGCCAAGCAGTGAGCCCCGCGTGTCAAGGCCGATCAATACTCACGTCGAGCTTACATCAGGTCGGTATACGTGAGTATGCCCATCAGATGCTCTGTACAGTCTGGATGAGTTATCAATATCGGAAGAGACTGGAGCGATGTAGGTTTACCCATCTGCTTCAGCACGTCGGCGACCAAGCAATTTGGAGATGCGACTATTGGTTGCTCCGACTGGGACATTCCATTCTCAAGAGCTTCTTTTAGGGTGCAGTTCAAATTGCTTGATTTGTAACCACCGTCACGGCGCAGGAAATGTGCGATATCAGAATCGGACACCACAGACCATTTTTCTGCGGAGTAGTATGGTATGTGGGTGAACGAGTTCGACAGCATTGCTTTCCTGATAATGCTTATAGGTTCCCATGTGTATGCAACCACTGGACTGGATACCATGAAGTCCTTCAATCTGTCTGGTTTCGCAGAAGCCATCAACGCATCCTCTATCCTCAGGCTGAGTTCGACTAAACGGGGAGCGAAATATCTGGATCGGGCTCCTTCATGGGCGGCTCGATTTCTACTATGTCGAACTATTCGAAATAGCTTGTTGAACTGGATATGATAGTCATCGCTCAACTTACTTGGCGGCAGGCTGGTGTTGACGAAGTTTGTCACATGCTTCTGGTACGACTCGAGAGTCTTCCCCTTGCCAGTAAGGACTTGCCCAAAGTCTTCTAGCACGTGGACTATCGCCATACAGTCAGTGTCGCCTGTCTCCACGCCGGCTCGTGCTTCTCTGAATCTATTGCGGAAACTGATAGCTTTCTCTCTTTCCAACGGGTACCTCGCTTTGCCGACGATACGCTTATCCGCGCGTCGTCTTCAGTGAGTGATTTTAGTCTCCCCCCACCTTGGTCTGTAGCTGGGACGCTCATCTATCCCTGCGGCTCTACGAACGTCAGGATCTGCTGGGGGTTGTCCATCATCATCATCTGGATGTGCTCTTCGGCGACTCCCTAGGAGCGCAGTTCGGGCAGGAATTTCTCCACGATGAACGTGTGTCCAGTTCCGCCGTACTTCTTGACCTCGTTCTCGGTAATCGGTGCGCCCTTGATGCCGATCTCCCCGATGATGCAGTAGCACATGCCGCTGACAGTTCAGCTTATCCTACCGTACTGAGTTGAAAAGACCCCTTGATCGGGACAGAGTAAGTGTTTTGCCAATTAACTCACGGTGGGATTTAATAGAGATCGTAGATTGCGATATCGATCTTGAAACAACAGGCGCGCAGGGATCAAATCGTCCGCTGGACCAAGTGGGTACTTACGATTCTGGCGAGTGCATCAGCAGGTGCCCTTCTGCAGTGGGCAGCTTTCGGAGGTTAGTGAACATGGCCCAGATGTTGGAAGTACAGTTCATCCCTCAAGTTGCCGACGCTATTCAAGAATTGGGATATGCAGTGACTCGTGAGCCTTCTCGAATTCCTAAACGCAGTATGTGGCAGGATGCCCCGGCGTCGCTGTTTCGCGGTTTGAGATACAGGCCCGATTTGCTGGTTGAATGTGACGACAAGTTTCTCATAGTGGAGATTAAAACTCGTCCGGTACTTCTCGGCGGGGTAATGCAAGCCCGTGAGTATTCCAAGTACTTTGATGCTCCAGTGATACTCTGCGTCCCCGACAACGTGTTCTATGAGACGCCTCCCAGTGTCATGAGCTTCGCTTCGCATAATGCAATAGGCATTTGCGGGATTTCCGAAATTGGAGACTCTATAGAGAAGCGATTTGAACTGGGGTGAGCATCTGACGCCCCTGTCATTGTTTTAGCTCCCTTCCCCCGAGGCTCCACGGACATCAAAATCCGCTGGGGGTTGTCTACCATCATCATCTGGATGTGCTCTTCGGCGACCCCTCGGGAGCGTAGTTCGGGCAGGAACTTCTCCATGAGGAACGAGTAGCCTGTTCCACCGTATCGCTTGAGCTGTGCCCTGCCACACACGTCCTGGGACAGCAGGATGCGATCACCCTGCCGGCCATGTTCGGTGCGTTCGCAGTCACGGTCTCCTCCTCCCAGTAGTACCCACGTCACGATGGCGTCGATAGTAGGTGATAGGGTTGGCTAAATCAAAGTAAGGGGAGGCGCCGAAAACTGGACGAGAGTGATACGGTTTGCAACAATCGCGCGAAGATACTGTTGCGCTATGATCGAGACCGTCATGACCACCCATACTATCGCCAGGAGACGACCTCCGCGGAGCGAATATCTGACCGGGAGCCGCCGATGATGCCGCCCGGGACCCACGCGCTCCCTCTCTACTACGCCCGGCACCCGCTCCCGGATGGGATGCGTGCGGGGAACGACTGATGAAGACGATAGTCCTCTCCGATCACACCGGCGACATGATCGCCATGCAGGAGCGTCAGCACTACCAGCAGTATGACGCTGAGATGGCCAGGTACAAGAGAGAGTCCGAAGCCCTCACCAGGCGAGTCGAGGAAGAGTACGAAAACCGGATGTCCGCGTACCAGCGCGAACTCCTGGACTGGAACGCCATGAGCTGGGCGCGTAAGTTCGTCGATGGCGTATCGAAGTGGAGGGTGCTGCTTCTGCTATGTCTCGCTGTGATGGTCGCCAGCGTGTTCACCTACGTGATGATGCCGGAAAACTGGGTGGTCCTGCTGGCGATTCCGGCAACGGTCGGGTTCATGGCGCTCTTCTTCCCGACCCGTGTACCGAAGCAGCCAAAGCGAGATCAGGTCAGCCTGCGCTGGGTGGAGCCCCCGCGACCCCCGCGAGGGGAGTCCAGTGACGAGGAACTGATGTGGCAGGCTGGGAACGAGGGAGAGCGCAGGGTGACTGCGCACCTGTCCGATCTGCTGGACGATGACTGGACACTCATCTCAGGCTATCGGGGTCCGGGCGGCGAGGTCGACCAGATTCTCGTCGGGCCGCTCGGGGTGTGTGCGCTGGAGACGAAGTACCTGAACGGCAGGGTGTTTGTAAGCGGAGACAGTTGGGACATCGACAAGTACGACAACTACGGCAACCTCGTGGAGTCGGAACGGCCAATCGAGGACCGCAGAGGTCGCTCACCCAGTGAACAGATCAATGGCTCGGTCAAGCCGCTGGAGAGGTTCCTGTCAAAACGGGACCTGGTGAAGCGGGTCAACCGTGCCGTCGTCCTGACTCACGACAAGTCAGAGGTGGGCAGGGTGGAAGGACAGACCGTGGACTACATCGGGACCCTCGATGAGGTGACGATAGACAGTCTGTTCTCGCGACGTGCCCCACGCCTGGACCGCGCGTCAGCAGTCAGCGTAGTCCAGCGCATACAGGGAGACCACGAGTTTCACAGGAAGCGATCGAGCAGCCGTTCCAGCCGATTCAGGCGGACCGGGCGCAGGAGGCGCTGAATCATGGTGCAAATGAGTGGTGGAGAAGCCCTCGCCAAATCTCTGGTCAGAGAGGGCGTCGAGGTCGTGTTCGGTATCCCGGGCATACAGATTTACGGCATTGTCGACGGGCTGCGAAACGAGCCTGGCATTCGGATGATCTCGACCCGCCACGAACAGGCCACAACGTACATGGCCGACGGCTATGCACGTGCGTCAGGCGATCCTGGGGTCGCGCTGGTAGTACCTGGGGCGGGTCTCTACAACGCGGCGCCCGGCCTGACCAACGCATACTCACGCTCTTCGCCAGTGCTCCTCATTGCGGGCCAGATCCCACGCGGCGCCATCGGCAAGAACCTCGGCGCAGTGCATGAAATCGCAGACCAGCCCGGCACGGTCCGCTCAGTGACGAAGTGGCAGCGACAGGCGTCCAGGCCTCGTGAGGTCCCGGACGCCGTGTTCGAAGCATTCAGGCAGATGCGCACAGGCCGGCCCCGTCCGACTCTGATCGAAATGCCCCCTGAAGCCGGGGTGGAGCAGGAGGAGGTCCAGCTCAGAGACCCGGCCCGTATCTCGCGCATAGTGCCGAGCCCGGACGACCTCCGGGAGGCGGCGCAGGTCATCGCACAGTCCAGCGCACCCCTGATATTCGCAGGGGGCGGAGTGGCGCGGTCCGACGCGGAGCAGGTGCTGGTAAGGCTGGCCGAGGCGACGAACATCCCCGTGATCACGTCCAGCGGAGGCAAGGGGGTCATCTCCGACAGCCATCCGCTGTCCTACGGCTCCTGCTTCAGTCCCAGGGGCGAGAGACAGGAGATGAACCAGCTCTTCGGGGTGATGCAGTCGGCTGACGTGGTGATAGGAATCGGCGCGCGCTTCTCGCTGGGCAATCCCGCGGGCGAGGCGTCCACGCTGGTGAACATTAATATAGATGACACGGAACTCACGAGGGTCCAGTCCAACACGATCCCTCTACACGGCGACGCGAGGGCGACGATCGAGGCGTTGCTTCCGTACCTCATCGAGGCCGGGGCGGGTAAGCGGCCGTCGCCCGTAGAGGCAGTGAGCGCAGCCCGCAGCCTGATCAGCTACTACGACATCCGGCTCAAGGAGCCTCTGTACGGGGTGCTGGAGGCGATACGGGACGGCACTCCGGACGACGCGTTCATAGTCTGGGACGTTACGCAGTTCGGTTACTACGCCCGCACTCACTGGCAGGTGAATCGCCCGAAGACCTACATAGACTCCGGTTACTCGTTCAACCTCGGCTACGCATTCCCGACGGCGCTGGGTGTCAAGGTCGCAAGGCCGGACCGGCCCGTCGTCTGCATGGCCGGAGACGGCGGGTTCATGTTCAACTCGTCCGAGCTTGCCACCGCTATGAAGTATGGAATCAACGTGGTGACCGTGCTGTTCCGAAACGACTCCTACGGCAACGTCGCCCGCGACCTAGATGACGCATTTGGCGGATCCTATGGCACCGACCTGCACAACCCCGACTTCGTGAAGTTCGCAGAGTCGTTCGGCGCAGTGGGGATGAGGGCAGACGACCCGATGGAGCTGGAGAGGCTGATCCCGCTCGCCCTGGAGCAGCAGGCCCCTGTCGTCATCGACGTGCCATTCGGGGAGCTGCCGATGCCGCGCGCGCCTCAGTTCGCACCGTTCTACAACCTGCCCTGGACCATGCCGCAGGACGGCCTCATACAGTCCTGACGCGCATAGTGCGTGCGTGTGTTCTCCAATATCCATTTGAAACATTTCGTATGAATATCGCGGTCAGAACAGTGAAATGCCGGTCTACAAATACAACTGGCGTGATAATCTAACCCTCAGCCTTGAAGAGCAGGACATACACGACTCTGTGTCCAGGAGGCGAGTGAAGAGGTAGTCACACATCCCCATATCAGTGAGAGGAGCCTTGGAGATGGGTTCATTGAACGGATGGAGAACGAGGGGCCTGCTGATAATCGCGGGAATGGTGCTGGTTGCGCTCGGCGGAGTTCTGTCGCCGGGAGTCCTGCTGATCGATATGCACCTGGTGAACGATGCCATCGACCTGCAGGAGAGGCTCGACGTCAAGGTCGCCAACGCTTCGATGACTCACATCGCCAGTACTATCTACATATTGGGGCACGCATTGCTTCTGGGTGGCGTGTTCGCGCTCTGGCCGGGTCGGCGGGGAGGCTCCGCCGGAGACGCGCTGGTGAGCACGGGACTTCTGGTCCTCGTGATCGCATTCATCTGCGGCATCGCCTCTGCGATGCTGGACCACCTCATGGTACACATAATCCTGCATGGGGAAGCAGTCGGGATTGCTGAGTCGGAGGCTAGAAACTATGCCAATGGCGTGCTTATCACCGACGGCGCCGCGGAAATGACGCAGCTCATTACAACGTTCATTGGGCACCTCTTCCTGGCCGCCGGGCTGTTAACAAGATTCGCCCACGGAGGTCGCAGGTGGGCCGCGGTGGCGATGTCGGTGATCTCGCTGGCTGCGTTGCTGTGCGTCCTGGTCGGCTCCCATGTCCACGAGGTCGGGATCATGCTGGCGATTTCCGCGCTCGCGCTCGCACCCATCACCGTGTGGCTGATAGTGCTCGGCGTATGGGTCTACAACGAGGACCCCGAGCTGATAGGGGACCCCGCGACCGCGTAACGCTCGCCAGAAGATGGAACGGGCCGTCCGTCACCGCCAATCGTGGCGAGGTCTCCAGCCCAGTAGTCGCTGACATATAGATAGGGCTGATGCACGTATAAGCAAATCAGTATTTGTCCGTGCAGAATTCAGTGCTACCCTTCGATAGAGGGGACTGGCGAGGTGGTATATACGCATCTGAGCGGTGCCCGACCCAGTGACGGACGGAGCCTGTTGTACGAGTCAGAACACGATCTGCGGAACGGGGAGAAGCCCGCGTACCAGCTAGTCTGGGACAGTCGGAACGCGGTCGTAATCATTGCTGCCGCAGAACTGCTGGCAGTCTGGATGGTCAATGGTCTCTCCAGCGACCTGACGGCCCCGGCAGTCCGGGCATTCATCGCAATAGATGTGGTCATGGTTCTCGTGCTGATCACGGGATCCGGACGCGCCCTGCTCTATGCTGCTGCGGCTGCCGTTGTGTTCTCCGTTGCACTCCTTTGGTGGCCGATCCTATTCGATAACGAACCCACGCCGCTCTTCCTATGGGGGATCGTGGGGCTGAACTACGTGCTGTTCGCGCTGTGGCTGATTCCCAGACTTCGGCCAAGCCCGTATGTGACATGGCCGCTCATTGCACTCACTGTCTCGCTGCTTTGGGTCCCGACTGGCTGGGTGTTGGGGTCGAATATAGAGTGGGCAGTTTATGGCCTGGGAATTGTATTTGGAGCCGTGTGGCTGATCTCTCTGGGAATACGACCGCGGCCATACGCCACCTGGAGTGTACTGGCCATCCTGGTGACGCTGTTGGGAGTGGCAGAATTCGGCGGTCGCTCAAATGAAGGTACGTTCGACACACTCCTCAGGTTAGGGGCGCAGGAGGGGCATCGCGTCGCGTCAGGCGAGTACTGGAGACTGTTCACCTCGATATTCCTTCATGCAGGCTACCATCACCTGATCTTCAATGGTGTCAGTATACTCGCCCTCGGACACCTGATAGAGCGGATGTATGGTGCAAAGAGATTCCTGTCCATCTTCCTGATAGCTGGAATGGCTGGTACCATCGGCAGTTATATCTTCAGCCTTTTCGGATGGAGTGACCCGTCCGGTGGCGCCAGCGGAGCAGCATACGGACTGGCTGGGGCGCTGCTGGTGTTCGTGCTATTCGACCCAGGCAGACTATCGGCGATAGAACCTCGGAGCCGAGGGATCGCAATAATTCTGATTGGGCTACTTACGGCAGCTTTTGCTCGCGAGCTTTGGGAAGTCACAACAAACCACCTTCTGCATCACACTCTACTGGTACACACCAGCGGGTTTGTCTCGGGACTTCTGCTCGCACTGGCACTGCTTCCGAGAGATCAACCTGAACGGGACCTGCAACAGCAGGGACGGGGTACACACGTTGCGGACACCGTTCGACGGTGGTGGGCCCTGCCTGTGGCTGCGATCGTACTGGGCCTGGGAGTGGTAGCAGGCGGTGAAACCACTCCACAAGCCTACGTGCAGAACGCGATAGAGCATCGCGTGAAGGGAGACTTCACACTGGCACGCGACGAGATATGGAAGGCGTTCGGCAAGGACCCTCAGTATGGGCCAGCCTACCTTGAGGAGGCGCGGATACTCATGGAGATGGGGGACCTGGAAGAGGCGCAGCAGCAGGCGCGGACGGCCCTTCACTACGAGCTATCAGGCTCGGAACGGGAAGAGGTGTCACGTATCCTCGATGAGATTCGTCGCAGGAAGTCAGGACCGAGGTCTCCAGCCCAGTAGCCGCTGCGCCTTTTCGGTGCTGATCACGCTGGCGGTGCCTTCCAGTCCGTCACGTATCTCGACCCGGTCGCCGAAGTTGTTCCTGACGAGGTCGATCGTGGGCTCTGCGAATCGGCTGGATGGCTGCGCGAGCATGAAGGCCTCGTACTCTTCTATCTCCGCGTCCAACGCCAGCACGTGCGCCTCGGCCACACCGCTGGCCTCTGAGTAGGCCCACATCACCAGCGTCAGCGGGTCCTCCGGCGTGGGAGCCGGCCAGGGGAACTCCGATATGACCTCCGGGAGCGCCACGTTGGTGAACCGCAGGCTGACGACGGTGGTGTCGGAGTTGCGGGCGATCATCCTGCCGATGTCCTCTCCGACCTGCTTGGACAGGCCGTAAGGCTCGAAGGGCATCATGGGATGCTCCTCGTCGAGAGGCAGGTACAACGGCACGAAGGCGTTGCCGTCGTGCGCCCACCCCATGCCGAAGGCGCTGGACGAGAACACCACGCGCCGCAGCCCAAGCTCCGCCGCCGACATCATGACGTTGAAGGTGCTGGCGACGTTGTTGTCGAAGATGAACCTCGGCTCTTCCCGCTGCGGCCCGGGGATGGCGCCCATGTGGATGACGGCTTCGGCGCCCTTGAGAATGTCCCCAACTGCCCCGGCGTCCACGAGGTCGCAGCGAACGAACTCTGCAGGAACGTCGTCGGCATCCACCTGGTCCGTCGCCAACACTTCCCGGCCCTGATCGACCAGCAGCCCCACCACCATGCGTCCCAGCCGTCCCGCCGCACCGGTTACTACTATCATCGCTTCCTCCGGCTAGTTCTCTCGAAAGAGGTCTATTACCCCCTCTCCCTCAGGGAGAGGGTTGGGGTGAGGGTGAAAAGGTCTGGTCACAAACTTACGGAATCTCACGAACGGTCCAGCCCGTGTATCCCCTGATAGTCAATCGTCGCAGGCGACTGCCAGCCCTCCAGCAGCTCCGGACTGGGCTGGTAGATCTCGACGCCCAGCGGGTTGCAGGTCTCGATGGGATCGACGGCGTCGTCTTCTCCCCACACCTGCACCGACAGGTCTCCGTGCGGACACGTCGAAATGGCGCAGAGCAGGTCTATCTCGGCGAAGAACTCGAAGTAGTCCCCCTGCCTCGCCGGCGAGGGCTTCACGAAGTAGCGGTCGTCCGTGGTGAGTCCGGTCACCTGGAAGATGTTGAGCACGTCGTGGACGTCGCTCTCGTCGAGGTGGTACGGAGTGACCGCCCGCACCAGGTTCGAGTGGCAGCAGTAGTCGAAGTCCTCGCCGTTCAGCAGCTTGTGGACGTACGGGTCGCAGCGGGTGCCGAGCAGATCGTGACATCCGGCGCCGTCCTCGTCCAGCCCGTAGTCCACCGAGTCGCCGGTGATGGTGAGCATGGGTCTCAGGTACGGGAGAGACGACCACAGACGGTCGAACCTGGTCACGTGGGCCCTGTGCAACTGCTTGGTTCGCGCCGCCCAGAACCTCTCGCGCGGATTGTTCAGGTTCCACGCGTTGAAGTCAGCCACCTGTGCGCCTTCCACCACGACGATGCGGCATATCTGGCCCGCCAGCACCGGCCACGCCCTACCGGAGCGAATCGGTACCACGAACTGCTCGACCAGGCTCCGGGACTCCGTCTCGTCTCCCAGTCGTCCGTAGAACTCCCTGTCGACGTCGATGGGACTGCCGGGCTTGGGCAGGTAGATCACTCGAGGAGCAGGCATGGGGTCCTCCTGGGAAGTGGACTTGGACAATCGCGCCGGTCTGGCTCGGGTCGGAATCAGCATGGATGTCTATGGAGACAATCGGGAGACAGCCCTATTGTCAGTTATCGAGGCCGATGGTACAACTGAGCGGGGCGCCCTTGATCAGAAGAAGGGCTCGTCTGCCCCTTGCTCACACCACAAAGGAGACTCTCGTGATTGTCGTTCGACGAACCTACACTCCAAAACCCGGTGGCGGAGGACTTCAACGACACCTCCGCGACCTTCAGACGGCCACGGTCGAGGCCGGTTTTCCCGCTCTGAGCGTGTACCGGAAGGTACTCGGCCCCCACGGGACGATGGTCACTACTCAACCCTGGGAATCCATGGCGGCCTACGACGCGTCGCGCGATCAGGTCCGCGCCACGCGATCGATAACCGAGATCTTCGAGAAGATCTACCCAGTGCTCGCGTCCACCCACGAGACCGAGATCTACGAAGAGATGGGGTAGGGGCTCCTCGGGCTGGGGACTCTTTCCGACACTGAAACTCACGTCGGTGCCGTCAGCACTTGGGGGCAACCGGTGGTGTCGAAGTGAAGTAAGACTCCTCTTTGGTGATCGGTCGAGCAAGAGTCAATCACTGTTGTTCGGCGGTTGATCCAGATGAATGTCGCAAGATCTGTCGCAAGACTGTCGCAAGTTTATCGAAGTTTATCCACCGGCACGTATTCCAAGTTGGAAGTCCGTCCATGGCGAAGTACCAGGCCCTTCTGGATAAGTGTCCTTAGGTCCCGCTGTAGGGTTCTGCGCGTTATATCTGGGAAGAGAGGCTCGCAGCCTCAAGAAAGCCACGGGTGCGTTCGATTTCAGTGAGGGCGGCCGCGATGGTGTTCGTAATGGTGAAGCGTGGAGAGAAGTTCATCTCGTCATAGATTCGAAGAACGAGAATGCTCGATCTGAGTCACTACCTGCACTCGGAAAAGTTCTGGGTTGCGAACACGGTTTCGTGCGTCCAGCCATTGTCAGGGGCTTCTACGACCGCCACCCCGACGCCGATCCTGCGTGCGTCCCGATCCAGTATGTTGGCCCTGTGACCGGGGCTGTTCATCCACCCCTTTACCAGCCCGAGAGCCATGACACGGGAGTCTGAGTCGAACTCAACAGGGCGCCACCTGGTTGGCCCACCCACGAATCCGACACCGGACCACTCGGTCACCCGAGGATGTTCGGCGACGTTCTCGCTGAGACCATAGGAGTACGAGCCATCCCCCCTGAACGCCCGGCAGTCATAACCCGCATCCAGGGCTCTGTCGCTGGGATCCTTGCCTTGGATTTCATGAGCGAGCCCAAACCGGACCATCTTCTCGCTGTGCGCCCTCGCGATTGCGGAGATAGCAGGATCGTGGACGAATGGGCTCAGGCCGGCCCTCTCCCGCTCGTCGTTTGTGAAACGCACGATCCAACTCTCGACATCGTCCCTGTCCAGTGGACCCTCTCCCGGGTACCTGAGTGACGATCCCGCAGACCGCTCCTCTGTCGAAACAGACGACTGAACTGGCAATCGGGGAGCCTCATTGGTGGACGCACTGATCTGCCCTTCAGAAGAAGCCGACCGGGTGATCGCTGTCGGTACGGGTCGAATCTCGGAGGGAGGGGTGCGGGACTCCATCGAGTCCGAAAGGTCCTGCGCCTTGGTGGCGGCAGCGTCCATCTGGGAACTGACCCAGTCGATTACCTCGACACTGGCTTCGTCGGTTCGAAGAAACCACAGCACCCCTATCACGACCGCTGCTATCACCCCCAGCCTCACGGAGGTTCCTAACACACGCCCGAACCGGAATGATGGTGTGGAGTGCTCTCTCGCCTGCCGACGCTGACGCACGCTGTCCCGGCGGCCTCTATCCCGTCGCCTGCGAGAGCGGCCAGTGCCCGTACATCTGGCGCACGTACACGCGGGCGGGTGTTCTGAGTACCAGTTCGGCCTGCCAGCCATTTCTCATCGCCCCCCTAAGCTGCCAACCAGTGTGGCAGTTAAGGGGTGCTGAGGTCTATGTGCTGCTGCCCTTCGTTTTCTAGGTCAGTCGTCCGTTGAACTTCCCGTCTACGTCAATCAAATTACAGGGTTTAGGCTGGTAGATCACTGGAGGAGCTACATCGGCCCCTCTAGGGAATGGCTTGGTGGATTGCGATGATCCTGACCTCCCGCCCCTGGCATTTGCCGGAATGAGGCCATCTATCCCTTGGGCGTA
Source organism: Dehalococcoidia bacterium (assembly GCA_965232905.1). GTDB lineage: Bacteria > Chloroflexota > Dehalococcoidia > Lucifugimonadales > UBA1123 > VXRN01. The sequence continues at coordinate 2,238,376 of OZ247432.1, read as the reverse complement.
GCCTGCACTATACTTGCATGTGGCCAAGTCATGTGATGCTACCCGTATCACTTATGGATGCATCAATTAGAAGGCACACTTTGGGGGAATTAGGAGCCACGTCAACACAGCGTAGATGGGGAAGTCTACTTCAATCGGATGTGTCGTCATCACAGCAGAATACATCGCAACATCGTGAGAGAAAACGGACGGAGCCGCACGTCTAAGCTTGGGAAGTATGAAATTCGAGCACCATTTCTTGGCAAAGAAAACGGATGTCAAAGGCTACGTTGAATGCCGTGCCGTCCTATCAGAGCACTAAAGTCCCTTCTTTTGCAGTGGACATAATCGTAGGCCCCAGTCGTAGTTGAGAAGGAGTGCAGAAATGGCGCGAAAGACTGGACGACGACTGAGCGAAGAGTACGGTCTCCAAGTCAGGGAGTCCTGGCTCAATAAGAATGGCAAATGGTACCACAATGCGACCCAATTCCCCTGCGCATTTCATGACAGCGAAGGGGTTGTGATTGTAAGGGATGAGGAACACTGGAAGGAACTCCAGATTAATCCTGCGGATGGGAGCACATACTTCATTGTCACGAAAGAAACCCATGTGCATCCGCCTGGGATTAAAGGAATGCGTGGATACATTCCCCACAGTTTACTCACGCAAGTCATACCGGAACTACCAGAGGACTTCTTACAGGGTCCAGACGAAGTGACTCCAGATAGAATGCCTCCGGTTGAATACCATGAAGGAGCCATACGGCGAGTAACAGTTAACGCTTATGAACGAGATCCCAATGCTCGTCGAAAGTGCATTGAGGCGCATGGTTCGCGCTGTGTCGTGTGTGGTTTTTGCTTTGGGGAGCGGTACGGTAAGAACGGAGCAGGTTACATCCATGTCCATCACCTCAGGCCATTATCGATGATAGGAGCGAACTACAAAGTCAATCCAGAAGAGGACATGTGTCCCCTTTGCCCGAATTGTCACGCAATGGCTCATCGACGCCGCCCTAATCCATACACGCTCAACGAACTCAAGGACATGCTGGTAAGATATTGAAGAGACATTCTCAAGCACAAGCACTGTATTGACTGGGTACAAGGTGCTTTCTTGAGTTCACATAAAAGCCCTGTTCGGCGCGCATGGGGAGACAGTATTCGTGCGTGCTAAGTTCCAGTTCTCAAGATCAGAGTAACTTGTCTGACTTCAAGAAGGGTTTATCATAGCCTCTAGATGGTCCTGCTCACGGGAGGATCGCTCGGTTGTCGGTAGCTCACTACTGATGTAGTTCTCGTCGAGCCAATCAGCCTGACAACGGCGTTGTCGAGCACAGGTCGAATTTCGCCACGTGGGCCTTGTCCGACTGCTTGGAGTAGGCTGCCCGGAACCGCTCGCAGGGATTGTTGAGGTTCCCACGCGTTGAGGTCGGCACATGCGCACCACCCACAACGACTATGCAGCATGTCTGGCCTGCCAGCACCGGCCTAGCTCTGCCAGAGCGAATCGGCACCACGGAACTGCTCAATCAGGCTCCGGGCTCACCGTCTCCTAGTCCAGCCCTCCGTAGAACTCCCTGTCAACATCGATCTGACTACCGGGCTTGAGCAGGTAGATCACACGAGGAGTTGGCATGAGGCCTCTCTGGGAATGGACTTGGCAACAACGCGGTTCGCTATAGAGAGAATGCCCCAATCTACCTGAGGTTCAGCTCTTTATACCCGCCCTGCGCCACCTCTTCGCAGCGGCGTCTGAAGGATGGCTGACCGCCGGCGTACATGAGCGTCATCCGGGTCTGCCTGCCCTCCAGGTTGATGTTGATGCCGGTCTGCCACGAGTCCACGTCGTTCCTCAGCAGGTTCTTGCCCTGATCCAGTACATACTCGTGCCAGCTATCCTGTGCTTCCGGGGTGGCTTCGGCACGCGTGAGGCCGCGCTCGTTCATGTACCTTATGACCTCTATCACCCAGTCCACCTGGTACTCGATGGAGCGAGGGTTGTTTCCGGCCATTGCGTGGGGTCCCATAATCATGAAGAGATTGGGGAAGCCGTTGGTCTGAAGCCCCAGGAAGGTCGCCAGTTCCTCTTCCCACTGCTCCTTCAGTCTGCGCCCATCGATGCCGCGTATGTCTATCCTGTTGTAGCTGCCGAATACTGCATCGAACCCCGTGGCATAGACTATGAAGTCGAAGTCGAACTCTCTCTCAGTGGTCAGGACGCCTCTGGGGGTGACTCTCTGTATGGGAGTCTCACTGATGTCAATCAGTTCAACATTGTTTTGGTTGTAGGACTCGAAGTAGTTGGTTTCGAGAGGCACCCGCTTGGTCCCGAAGCCGTGATCCTTTGGGATCAACTTCTCCGCCACCAGTGGATCGTTGACGCGCTCCCGTATCTTGCCGGCTATGAAGTCGGAAATGGCTTTGTTGGCTTTGGGATTGGTCAGGATATCTCTGAAATTGCCCTGCCAGATGCCGAACCCCGGACTGGCGTATAGTCGCTCCCAGAACGCATATCGCTCATCCTCGGTCACTTCGAAAGTGCCCCTGGGATCGACGTCATGTATGAATGCAGCCGTCGTTTGGGCACAATGCTCAAACATTTCGTCATAGTCGGCCCTGATGGCTTCCATCTCGTCCGGGTCTATCTTCGAGTTGTGGAGAGGGGCGCACCACTCCGGTCGAAGCTGGAAGACAGTGAGATGCCCGACGTTCTTGGCTACTTCCTGGATCGTCTGTATTCCCGTGGCGCCCGTGCCGATAACCGCCACCCTCTTGTCCGAGAAATCTACCGGCGTGTGAGGCCAGCGGGATGTGTGAAAGGACTGTCCCTCGAAAGATTCGATCCCGTCGATTCTCGGCAGGGTAGGCTGAGAGAGGATGCCGACGCCGGTAATCAGGAACCTGCCTGTGTATGTGCTCCCGTCCTCCAGTCCGACTTCCCAGCTCCGGGTATCGTCGTCATAGACCGCAGACTTAACGTCACTGGAAAACTGGATGTCCTTCAGAAGGTCGAACTTGTCGGCGACGTATTGCAGGTATCGCAGAGTCTCCGGCTGTGGGGAGAACCGTTCGGTCCAGTCCCACTCATCCAGCAGTTCCTGCGAAAAAGAGTACCCGTAGGAGTAGCTTTCAGAATCGAACCGGGCGCCCGGGTACCGGTTCCAGTACCAGGTGCCTCCGACTCCCGTCCCTCTCTCAAAGACCCGGACCGTCAGACCCAGCTCCCGCAGCCTGTACAGCTGGTACATGCCCGCAATACCAGCTCCGATCACGATTGCATCGTAATCAAGGTCAGCATTCGAAGGGGTCATATTTGTAACTCCACGTGGTTTGGGTGATTGGGATGGACTACTGAAGATCGGAGGCGAGACGCTGACTCACGAGAACGGTCAAGGCCTGATTCGTACCAGAGCCAATATTATGCCAGCACAAGGGTTGAAGTCACTTTTAAGTCGGGGATGCTCCTTCACGGTATTTGGGAGAGTTGGTAGACTCACTTATAGGGAAGTCCATAGGGACCACTATGCCGTCCCAGGGAGGGGACCGTTCGCAGGGATAGATATTCACAGACCGTCATTCCCGCGAAGGCGGGAATCCAGGGGCAGGGGGTGTCCTTCGACAAGCTCAGAGCCTGCGCCGGGCTTGATCCGGTGACGAACGAATTGTCAGTTTACCTACCCCTGTAAGGGAGAGGACCGTGCTTAAGTCGGGACAGAAGTCACTTCTCACCAGGGAAGACCTGCCGATAGACCAGATTATCGAGATCTGTCAGCGGTGGAATCTGGTTGAGTTATCAGTTGATACCAGCCAGCATCGTCCACCGGCGGATGCCGCACATATCAACGATGATGACCCTTTCGCGGCAGTCGATCTGTACCTGATAGCGGACTTCGGTCCGGGCGATTACGAGTGGGGCTTCAAGAAGCACCACTTCGACGTGGTCGATGATCTTGAGAAGCTGCTGGGCGGCCGTGTGTGGATAATGGACAAGGGCATCCTTGAAAGGCACGTCGCGGACGGGGCCGAGTGGGCTCGGCACGAGAAGAACAGCCGTGACGTCATCTACACAGCCGTCTGAGTTCGGCCCAGAACCGAACGACCACATTCGTCGTGTGGAACACTGGTGCGAGGTGGTGATCTGGTTATTGAGGAACTACCGACGCGACTATCTGGACGGCGAACTCAGGTCCCGCTTCGCGATTTACCACGCGATTGGGCTTCTGGCTGACGCGGCAAGGGGACTACACTCCGAGACCCGCGATGATCTCCCGAGTGTCAACTGGGTCGGTCTCTTCGCCATGCGTGCGATTCTCGTACACAGGCCGTGGCTCGTGGCCAGCGACATCGTGCTGTCTGCCGCATCCAGAGACGTCCCAACCCTGCTGTCCAATGTTCAGCAGTACATCGAACGTCGGGCATCTCTATAGGGTCTGGCTAAGACACCCATCTCCGGCTGTGGAGCGAGGATGCCTCATGCCAAATTGTGCAGTGGTACACTGGCCGTTGATCAACTAAGTAGGCAGAAGTCGCGGAGCAATCAGCACTATGGTGATGCCAGAACTAGTGAAGCCCAAGTACGTAAGTCTAAAAGACCATCCTTCTATAAATGAGAGTTGGCTTCAAGAGCGGCTGACTGAAGCTCCTGAATTGCTTGGACTAGGTGAGGAGCTAGTTGTGCGCGATAGTGAGCGAACTCAACCAAGTGGAGGGCGGTTGGACCTGCTACTGGTTGACTCAGAAGCTGGCGTGCGATACGAAGTCGAAATTCAACTCGGCTCGCTGGACGAATCGCACATAATTCGCACTATCGAGTACTGGGATATCGAGCGACGTCGCTATCCTCAGTATGAGCACATCGCGGTGATCGTCGCGGAGAATATAACGGGGCGTTTTCACAATGTTATCTCCTTGCTTAACTCCAACGGGTCCATCCCGCTAATTGCGATGCAGATCAAAGCAGTCGAGGTGAAGGGAGCTCTTACCCTTGTCGCAACACGAGTATTGGATGTGGTCAGGCAGGGGACTGACGAAGAAGACGCCGGGGTGACGGTAGATAGATCTTCGTGGGGCGAACGGACCTCTGAAGCATCTATGAAGATCCTCGACAGCCTGTTCAATATGGTCAGAGAAGCTGTCGAGGACGAGCCCAGCATGAATCTGAAATACAATAAAGCGTACATCGTACCTGAGAGCGAAGGTAGGGTCCGTAATTTCATAACCTTTGAGCCGCGCAAAAAGAACTATCTATATACAGGATTCAAAATCGCTCAGACTGATGAACTAACTGACCGGCTAAATGAAAGCGAGCTAGCCTTCACTCAGCACAAGTGGGGTCGCTACTACATAAGAGCTCGCGAGTCCGATCTTGACCAGAGTCGTGAACTATTGGAAGAACTCATCAAAAGGGCCCATGAAGAGAGTGCTTGATAGGAAAGGTGCCCTAATAGGTTTTCCTACTGTCCCAACAGCCTCGTGCTATGATTCATCTATCGCCCCATGAGTCGCAAATTGTGACAGGGGTGGTGGTGAGTGGCCCTTGAGATACCCAGCCGATGATGCCTCGTCTCACGAGTACGAGGTCAAGAGAGTCCACATGGACGGCACGACCTTCGATGCGGTCGTGTTCTACCTTCGCACGGGTGAGCCGGTCAACATAAACGTGGAAGACGTTCTTAAGAAGACCAAGCTCTGGACTGAACCAAGCGGGTCCTGTCCAAGAAAAGAGCATCACCTGATTTTCGAGGTCGCGCCCAGCGACGACCGGGAGCCTGTGGAGATCTACCTCAGCCGCTTCGATGTCGAGTTGGAGCAATCGATACCATGAGAACCGCAACAATCGTATTGGACGACGCTACAGAGCTGGCCACCAAGGAATGGCTAGCTCCTGTTGCAGGACGCTCTATACCCGTTTCGGTACGGAACATCATCCTGGCAGATGCCCGAGATACGTCTCAAGTGCTGGACAGACCCCAGAGAGAGACGAAAGACCTGTACGGGTTCAAGCCCATTCCGGCCGGAGGGCGTGCCGTTACGAACGACTTGGTCAATGAACTCCGTGAAGAGCTTGGGTTCTGATGCATGAGGGCATTGCTTGACGTCAATGTCCTTATAGCCCTGCTTGACGAGAACCATAGTAGTCACGAATTGGTGGCGGAGTGGCTCTCCGATCATATTCAGGATGGTTGGGCTTCATGTCCGCTGACTCAGAACGGCTGTGTACGCATTCTTTCGCTGCCACGCTACCCGAACTCACTGCGCATCGAGGAAGCCGTGGGCAGGTTGAGATCGGCGGTGTCTACTCCTCACCATCAGTTTATCGCCGACGACATCAGCCTGCTTGATGGCGACTTGGTAGACAGCCGTAGTCTGCTGGGTCCGGGACAGGTTACAGATTCTTACCTGTTGGCTCTGGCGGTAGCCCACCGCGCCCGGTTCGTTACCCTCGACAGAAGCGTGTCCATGGATACCGTCATGGGAGCTGGAGAGGACTCACTGGTTACGATCTGAGAACCGATCTTGCTTCCTGCGGCTGTCTGCTAGGCCGAAGCCTACTCCTCCACCGCCTCGGCGGCTGGGAGGAAATCGGCGTCGGTGAAGTCTGCGAAGCGGTTGGGGAGGAACTCGGTCATGTCGGAGACGACATCGGTTGAGCCACGACAGACGTAGTCTGCGATCATCCGGCCGGTGATGGGTCCCAGGTGGATGCCCTTGGTGGTGTGACCGGTAGCCAGCAGGACTCCCTCCCAGCCGGGGACCGGGCCGATGATGGGGTTGCCGTCCGGACTCAGCGGTCGTGAGCCGGCAAGCTGCTGCACCAGCTCGGCGCGCTCCAGGTCGGGCAGGACGTCGATGGCGCGCTGAAGGAGCTCCATACGAGCGGCCGCCGTGGGCTGACGGTCGAACTCCTCGCCCGCGAAGAGATCTCTCTGGTCGTAGTCCCGGCCGCCAGTGCTGCCGACGCTGGTGAAGCCGTCCATCCGGCTGATCATGTGACCGCGCTTCGGCGAGCTGATCAGCACCGGAAGGGGATCGCCGGGATAGCTGAGCAGCAGACGCTCTCCCTTAAGCGGTCGGACAGGAACTGGGAATCCCAGCCAGGGAGTGAACGCCCGGCTCCAGGTGCCGGCGGCGACCACGACCGTGCCGCAGTGTATGTCCTCGGAGGCGGTCCTGACGCCTGTGACCGTGGAGCCACTGGTGACAAGGCCGGTTACTTCCCGGTAATGGAGGTCAGCTCCCTTGAGCTCGGCACCGCGGCCAAGAGCCAGGTTGAGACGGTAGCTGTCCAGCTGGGCGGACTCGTCCTCGTACACGGCTCCGACGACAGACGGGGAGAGGCGCGGCTCGATCGAGCGCACTTCCGCGGCGTCGATCCAGTGCATCTTCACGTGCGGCTGCTGCCAGCCCATCATGCCCCTGATCAGGTCGGCCTCTTCATCGTCGAGGGCCAGCCGTAGGGAGGGACGACGCTGGTAGAGCAGGTCCATGTCCGTGGCGGACTCCAGCTCCGGAACGACCTGCTCGAACTCGGAGAAAGATGCCCTGGCCATCTGGAAGGACGCCCCGGACGAGAACTCGGCTCCCAGCAGGCTGAGGGAGCCGGTGGCGTGAGCGGAAGCGCCGCTGCCGATGGCTTCCCGCTCCAGTACGGTCACGCTGACGCCCTCACGAGCAAGGTAGTAAGCCACCGAGCAGCCGACCACCCCGGCGCCAATCACAACTACGTCCACACTCTTTGCCAAACACTCGCTCTCCAGGTGAAGTTCTCGCGATTATCCCCATGGGCCGAACGAGTGTCAATCTGAGCGGTGATCATAAGCTGGCGATCAAACCTTTTCACCCTCACCCCAACCCTCTCCCTGAGGGAGAGGGGGCTGTTCAAAGGTCTGGGACCTACTCTGCAATAGCCTTGGTTGGTGTAATCGACATCGGGTCTGGGGGTGCGAGGGAGTACGCGTAAGAGAGATAGGAGACGGCCGAGTCGGAGCTCAGCCCGATGGCCATCCTGGTGAGCCAGACAGCGATCCCATTCTGGTCCGTGACTGTCTGTGGGACTGCGCGTGGTGGATCAGGCATTGCATCTTCGCCGTCTATGCCCGCAACCGGGGAGTCCTGTTGACTTGCGGACTGCGACTCTGCGAAAACAGGGTTGTCCTGGGAAGAGACAAGGGCGCTCCATGTGAGGGCCATCACAATCGCACAGGTCGCCACGAAAGCCATGGCGATTCCTATACCGAAAATCAGAGGCTTCCAAATACTGTCTATTGTGTTGGCGGTTGTCATGATGCCTCCCTTCGGCGGTTAACCTTTCATTAATAATTATTTATTATTAACTACTCTACATATAAACATAAGACTGTATTAGATCACAGTCTATGGAAGTTCAATTCGGTATTCGCAGCGGATAAATGCAAGGGAGAGAGACAATGCAGCCTGAGCCATTCCACGTAAACATCAGCGACGATCTGCTCGAAGACCTGCGAAGGCGCCTCAGCGCCACGTGCTGGCCGGACGAACTCGACGGCGTGGGCTGGGACTACGGCTCCACGGTGGACTACATGAAGGAGCTGGTCGACTACTGGATCAACGACTTCGACTGGCGGGCGCAGGAACGCCTGATCAACTCATTCAGCCACTACAGGGCGCCGGTCGGAGACCTCGGGATACACTTCATTCACGAGCGTGGGCAGGGTCCCGACCCGATGCCGCTCGTAATCACTCACGGCTGGCCTGGGACGTTCTTCGAGATGTACAAGCTCATCCCGCTGCTGGTCGATCCCGCATCGCACGGCGGCGACGCTGGAGACTCGTTCGACGTGGTCGCGCCGTCGCTGCCCGGCTTCGGCTTCTCGGACCATCCCACCGGCCCCGGCATCGAGGTCGCTAAAACAGCCGCGCTCTGGGTGGATCTGATGACGAATGTACTCGGCTATCCTCGCTTCGCATCACACGGCGGAGACATCGGCGCTGGCGTTACCGCAAACCTGGGCTACGGCCACGCCGACAGCATGATCGGCATCCACCTCACGTCGATCACAAGGCCAATGCCGTATCTCGGCGAGGGGGCTGCACCGCTGACAGACGCCGAGAAGGCCCACATGAGCCAGCGTGAGCAGTGGCAGCAGGATGAGGGAGCCTACGCGCACATGCAGGGCACAAAGCCGCAGACCCTCTCCTACGGCTTGAACGACTCTCCGGTGGGCCTGGCCGCGTGGATAGTGGAGAAGTACCGCACCTGGAGCGACTGCGATGGCGATGTCGAGAGCCGCTTCACCAAGGACGAGCTGCTGACGACCATCACCATCTACTGGGCAACCGCGAGCATCGGCTCGTCCACGAGGATGTACAAGGAAAACCAGCGATACACGTGGACCATGGAGCGCGATGAGCAGATACAGGCCCCGACAGGAGTGGCGGCCTTCCCGTTCGAGCTCAGCCGTCCTCCAAGGGAGTGGGGCGAGCGCTCATACAACCTGCAGCACTGGACTCCGATGCCGAGAGGCGGCCACTTCGCGGCCCTCGAGGAGCCTCAGCTTCTCGCCGAAGACATCCGCGACTTCTTCCGCCCCATGAGGGGCGCCTAGACGAGTCGGCGCGCCGACTCCCCCGAGAGCCTATAGCCCTCTGGAGATCTGCTCCTGCTGCCAGGTGTAGTCAACGTCGCCTTCGTAGAACCTCTCTGGGTTCTCCACGGCCCAGATCTGCTTGCGGATAAGGTAGTTGTCCGGGTCGAGCTCGAGTCCCTGTCGCCAGCGCGCCAACGCATCATCGGTGCTGCCAGCGTTGAAGAGTTCCAGTCCCTCACGGAAGATCGCGTTGGCCTCCGAGTGGCCGGAGTCCACGTCCGTCGACTCTTCTCCGCCAGGCGCCTCACTCTGACCCGAAAGCCAGCGTTCGAGGACCTCAGCGGTCTCGCTGCGTCGGATGTCGAAGCCGCCGAGCGCACTGAAGCGCACGATTCCGTCCTCGTCGATCAGGAACCCGTTCGGAATGGCCCTGAAGCCGTAGAGGTCGCTCAGCACGTTCTCCTGGTCGACGACCGTGGTGAACGTGGCGCCGGCCTCCTCAACGTAGTGGCGCGGCTTGTCGGACGACTGTGCGTCGATGGCTACCGACAGGACCTCGACACCGCGTCCCTCGTTCTCTTCGCTGAACTGCTGCCAGCCTGGCAGCTGCTCCCGGCATCCTCACCAGGACGCCCACATGAACAAGACGACCTTCCTGCCCCGATAGTCTGAGAGCCTCACAGACCCGCCTGCCAAAGATGGAAGCTCAAAGTCCGGCGCCGGATCGCCAGCCACGATCGTTCTAAGGGCAGTTGATGCCATGGTTATGTCTCCTCCGTATCACGGAATCTGGCTCGGGAAGCTGTGGAGGGCACATATCTTGCAGGAGCAGCCCTCATCTGTGAAGTGCCTGACACCGACTACAACGTCTCCGACCCTGTCAGCTCTCTCAAATATCAGATCAAAGAGTTCAGTCTCGTCGTTCTCAAGGTAACGCCTTAGAGCATAGGCGCAGAGATCTGCCAACTGGACCATATTGGTCAGTTGACTGTCCACAAACATGGGAGTCTCGATCACATGGTGGATCTCGGTCCATAGGGTCCCCCTTCTGAGGAAGGACTTCATCAGTTCAGTATGTCGCCTGGCCACCGTTTGATTGTTGTCATGGATCAGTAGTCCGTAGCCACCCTGGGTGTTGTAGAGGAATTGTTCGAACCGGGAGACAATCTGCTCGAATGCCTGCTCATGCACAGTGCTGTTCGTCAAGAATGGGTCGAAGTGCAGTTTGTCTATGCACTCCGCAAAGAGCCTTACGACTCCCCAGGTAGATATGAGTTCGGCCAACTCCTTGACGATACCGCGCCGTTCCTCAAGAGTCAGATGTGCATAGGCTTCGGTATTGCGATAGTTCTTCTTTGTCTGCTTGACAGCCTTGGGGTTTGCCTTCTGAAGTCTGAGGATCTCCGCCGCTCGCGCCCTGAAGACGGCCGACCTCCTTCGAAGCCAATCCAGAGTTTCGAAGTTCGGGATGGACTCCTGCTCGACATAGGGTCTCATCATCCAGGCAACATGGATTTCGTCTTGTGCCAGGCCATACGTTTGCTTGATCGCCTCAAGCTGCATGTGGTGGCTCTTCCAGTATTCGTCGGGGACTGAGAGACCTGCTAGTACGTAGTGAGAGGTGTTGCCTGGGATGTCGGGCGTACCTGACTCATCAATGTAGCAGAGATGCATAGAGGGCCTTGGAGGGCGACTAGGGTCGGGGCATCAGCCCCGAGTGGAGACGCTTGGCGACTCCTCCTAGACGCAATTCAATTGTACACTAGCTCTAGGTGAGTTCGCGACCGTTCTCAAAGTGATTAGCGCTCTCGGACTTCGGCTTCAGGCCACCACCGGGACGAGCCCTGGTAGAGAGTAATTAGCATGTCCTGGGTGCGCCTCTACGAGCGCTGGTACACCTGTATGCGGAAGCGGCAGCTTTCGACCACGAACAGTCTGCCCTCGTCGTCCAGCTTCACTGAGGTCGGACCCCAGAACAGCTTTTCGATGTTGGCTGACTCTTCGCGTGAGGAGCCCTGCGCCATCGGGCCGAGTTCCGGCTCCATGGCAAATCTGTAAGTATGCTCTGGGTTCTTGAACTGTGTTCTAATGGAGTAGTAGCGCAGATCCTACAATACTGGTGAGGCGTTTTCAGGTGTTGCCTTCACAAGTACAAATCCGAGAATGTTTGTAGGTGGCTAATGACGGTGACGATTGATCAATTCATGTGGGGCTTCCAACATCTATTCAGATGGCATGTTGAGTATGAGATTCAGGAAATCCTATCTAACATAGGACTACAAGCAAACACGAAATCCAAGGTTCTACTAATCGGTTTCGCAACTAGAGAAGATATGCAACACGCCGTTTGTATTGAGCCCGAACATGGCCCTCTTGTTGTTCCGCGTCAACCATTCTTGCCGGTTGTGCGACATTCATTCTTGCCGGTCTGATTCCACTTCTGTCAGTCGGTTCTGGGCTGCATTGGTCCTATAGCTTGGCAGGTCAAACTCCAGGATCACGGAGTGGTGAACGATCCTGTCTATTGCCGCCGCGGTCGCCATCGGGTTTGCGAACACCTTCTCCCACTCGCTGAACACCAGGTTCGAGGTGATGCCCAGAGACCTTCGCTCATAGCGTTCGGCGATCAGCGTGAACAGCACCTCCGACTCCTCAGCTCCCTGCGGCAGGTAGCCGAGGTCGTCGATCACCAGCAGGTCGAAGTTGTCCAGCTTTCTGAGCATCCTGGGTAGCTCCAGGTCTCTCTTGGCTGCCAGCATATCCTGCACCAGCCTGTATGCCGGGATGAACAGCACCGAGCGACTGGACTCGACCAGCCTGTGTCCTATGGCACACATCGCGTGGGTCTTGCCCGTGCCGGGCATCCCGAACGCCAGCACGTTGACGCCATGATCGACGAAGTCACCCTCGCCGAGTCTGTCGAGCTGCTGTCTGAGCTGGATCGGGGCCCTGTCGTGCTCGAAGGTGTCCCAGGTCTTGCCTGCCGGGAGCTTGGACGCCCTCCTCAGACGGTCCACCCGCCTGATCCGTCTGTCCTCTGCCTCCTGCTCCATCACCTCCAGAAGGATCTCGAGTGCATCTGCGTGTCCGGCATCGCTGAACCTGCCGACGGTCTCCGCTGCCAGTGTCGGCAGCTTGAACTGCCTGCACAGATCCCTGACCCGTTCGGCAACAGCGCTCGGTGCACCTGTGTCAACCATCATCGTGCGCCTCCCACCAGCAGCCGGTCGTATACGCCAAGGTCCACCGTACCTGGCAGCTTTAGCTCAGGGACCGGTGGAGGATCCGGCGCCGACAGCCTGCGCACCATCGCGTAGTCGAAGCTCAGACCGGACTCCAGCAGTCTCCCGAGCGCCCTGTCCACCTTCGACTCCATGGTTGTCGCGGCCAGATGCAGTATCCTCACGTACTCGACGTCGGCGCGTTCGCCTCTCCAGTCACACAGCGCGTCGTACGCCAGTCTGAACGTATGTGACGGGAACATCTGCTCTCTGAAGCGGTAGCGTGCGAACGCTCCAGGCTTGCGCACCAGCGACCCGATGATGTGTCGGTAGTCGATCTGCGCCTCACCTGTGCCATGTACCCGCTCCATACTCTCGACGAGGTGCTCCTTGTAGTACACCTCGATGTGGTCGGCGTACACCCTGACGTTCACCTCAGTGCCTATCAGTCTCGACGGTACCGAGTATGTACGGTTCGCTACTCTGATCGTGCTCCACCTGCGCACCCTGCAACGATAGCTGGCATAGTCTGGGATCGGAGCCGGCGGTAGCGGCCGCAGGTGACGGCGCTCTGCCTTCAGCTTCGAGCTCACCAGCCTGTTGCGCCGGTCGACGACTCCTCTGACGAACCCTCTGTACTCATCCTCCGAGTCGAAGTCCCGGCGTCCCCTGAGTATGAGCGCCTGGACGATCGCGTTCTTGAGACGACGGTGCGCCTGCTCGACCACGCCGTTCTCGTGAGATGAGCGCGGGTTGGTCCTGGTGGCCTCGACCCCGTAGTGGGCAAGCACCGCCTCGTACCTCGGGTTCATGGTCCGGCCCCGGCTGTTCTTGAGGTCGTGTGTGGCTGCCGACAGGTTGTCGGTGCGCACCACTCGTGGCACACCTCCCAGCTCCCAAAACGCTCCCTGCAGTCCCTTCACCAGAGCCCCGAACGTCTCCCCGAAGCACACCTCGGCGTATCGCCAACCGGAGTGACTCAGCACGAACTGGAACATCAGGTGTCTGAAGGGCTCTCCACCGACGGTCACCCCCAACTCCCCACAGTGGGTGAAGTCCACCTGCGCCTCACGACCAGGTGGATGTTCCTGCTGGAAGTACACCTCCTTGTCCGGCCCATGAAGGGCCCTGTGGTCTCTCATCCTGCGCTGGAGCGTCCTGAGTTGGGACCTTCCGAACCTCCCCGGGTGTCTCTCATCGAGCCACTCCAGGATGGTTGTCGCGCTCAGCTCACCGTCGGGGTCGGTCAGCAGCAGCGGCACGACATCGCTGTCCCATACGTCGACGAAGGGGTCCGGCCTGCTTCTCCACCTTCGCCGGGCCCTCTTCCTATCCGACGGCAGATCCCCACGCTGCCACTTCCTTGCAGATCTCTCGCTCATAGCGGCTGTAGCTGCCGCTGACTGCTGTGTCTTCCCTTCCATCAATCTCTGCCTCAGTAGAACTACCTGTTGATCTGTGATCAATCTGGCACCTCCTGGGTACCAGATCATCGTATCTACCGACCGGCAAAAATGGTTGTCGTCACCGGCAAGAATGATTGTCGCTGTTCACTCTTGTAGTCGACGACTTACATTCCATCAAGAGGAGGGCCGAAGAAATTCACGCAGACGACCCTGAATCTGGCTTAATTATAAGTGACCCCAGATACCATATGGCTCGTATGCGCAGTCTGTTTCTACGTTCACGTGCTCGTGCCATAACCGAAGCCATTGAAGCATCAGGGAAGTTCAATGGGCTCAGCTTTTTTGTGAGTGAATCCTCACCTGTTGCTGGTTATGATGTCCATACCTGCGTAGGTGTCCCATCAGACGCTGTTGAATCCGCTCCGAAATTCAATAACCCTATGAAAGGGGACTTTCATGGACGCCACATTGAAGAATCCTTCCTGCAGTCAGTAATTGAAACTTGCCTCTCCAGGGCGGACAGAGCTCTGTACTTCCCTGATGCTGGCTCAGGATTAGAGATACTGGGGAATACAACTGACATAGTCCGAAGTTCCGCCGAACGATTCACACGTGGGATTACTTTTTCGCTGGCCCAGGAACCAAGCGATCTTTTCAGACTCTCAAACGAGCTCGCATCCCTGACATACGAGCGTTCAGGCGCCTGTGGGCATCTGGTAGTCACCAGGGCAGACAACATGGCTAACAAGCTGAAAGTGAAGCTCCAGAAGCCTGTTCGCCTAACTGAGACGCGTAGCGCTAGAAAGATGTTGGAACTCTCGGATGAGTCGACATTCTTACTCTCAGACAGCAAGGCTGTCTATGGACTGGGGGAATGTAGCTCCGCACCTGACGTTGCGAAGATCGCAATTGAAGAACATGCCAAGTGGTCGGTGAGTGTCGATGATACGGTACTCATGAGGGTGACCTACGAACACGCAACACTTCCAAAGGCAATCCTGGATAAGAGTTTCTTCGAAGACATCTGTGAAAGAACGGTGGGAGCGGTTGAAGTAGAGCGAATCTGGGAAATAGTCCAGTGTGCTCTTGAAAGTAACCATGGCACAACCATTGTTGTTTCGGGAGACCCGATTTCTGAAATCGAGCGGCTAGCTCAGGAGTCCTTAGCTATTAACCCTGAATACCTAGACCATGGGGACGTGGTTCGCCTCGGCCGTGTGGATGGGGCCATCATACTTGGGCGAGACGGCCGATGTTATGCCTTCGGGGTTATTCTCGATGGACTGGCAACTTCGTCCGGTGATCGTGCACGTGGGGCCCGGTTCAACTCCTCCGTTCGATATCAACGGACATCACAGATCGAGACCATGGTAATCGTAATCTCCGATGATGGCACCGTTGATGTGATTCCCAATCTGATGCCCCGGGTCTGGCGACAGGAAGTTGAAGATGCGGTTCATGCCTTCTGCGAATACTCAGAAGCACAAGATGGAGATGGCGAAGGATGGGGGCGACTAGATGATAGAGTCACAGATTTCCGATTCTACCTCAACCAAGAACAATGTGACATGGTGAATGAGAGTTATGAGAGAGAGATGGACTCTCGCTTAGCATCCGGTGGGATCAAGTTGTCGAGAAATCCCCTACGTCCCAACCCTGAGATGAATGATTCTTACTTCTGGGACGGTTGAAGTTCTATCAAGCAACTTCCGCGCCACAACCGAATATATCTAGGCGGGACTGTGCGAATCAATTCTTCTATGGCATGAAACGCCACTTTACTCACCAGCCTTCTGTGTACTGCGCCATTGATAGTCTTTTAGTGGTTTCCAAGGAGGTAACATGAGCACTAGACCTGAGGTGTTCATAATTGAGTCCCTGAGTTTCGACGATGAAGAGAAAGAAAGGTTTGAGGGACAGATTCTGTCGAGTACCCTTAAACTGGCTGGGAAGCAGCCCAAATACTACTACTTTAGGACTCGTCGAGAGCTTGAGGAGATACTTAAGATCTTTAGACGGAGTAAGTACCGTTACCTTCACTTATCCTGCCATGGAGACAAAAATGCGATAGCTACAACCTTGGAGACTATTCGTTTCCAGGAATTAGGTTTTATTCTCAGCCCCTACCTCGACAACCGACGTCTATTTGTCTCCTCTTGTGAGGTCGTCAACAGAAAATTTGCCGACGCGCTGATGCCAGAGTCTGATTGCCTTTCCATTATCGGGCCTCGTGTCAAAGTAGGGTTTGACGAGGCTGCTGTGGCCTGGTCATCTTTCTACTATCTGGCATTCACCGAGAATTTCAGAGCAATGAAACGTAGAGACATTAAGCCGATCCTTAGAGATTTGGCTCGTCTATTTGCTCTTCCGATTGCCTACTGTAGCGCTGCACCTACGTCACGTCAGGGGTATGAGCTAGAAACGTTGCGTTGAATCAGCTATCGACTCGCCAGTCAACGGTTGCCTGTAGAACCAGATTCTCCTAGCAGTTGGCTCGCCATCTCTCCGATACAACTTCGTCACACGAGTGGTGAACGGAAAGAACTTGGGGCAGTGGATCACACTGCGGAGGTATTGTTGACGCGACTGGGCTGGACTTCTTTGAGGTGATGAATTAACTCTACGTCCGCTGGTACACCTGTATGCGGAACCGGCAGCTTTCCACCACGAACAGTCTGCCCTCGTCGTCCAGCTTCACTGAGGTCGGACCCCAGAACAGCTTTTCGATGTTGGCCGACTCCTCGCGTGAGGAGCCCTGCGCCATCGGGCCGAGTTCCGGCTCCATGTCGGACTCTTGACGCTCACGCAGCTCCTCGGCATTGGCGTCGAAGTACTCATAGCCCCACTTGGATATGCCCGACTCGCCGCGCATCTTGGCGAGGAAGCTCCCGTCGGGACGCAGCACCTGCACGCGCTCGTTGCCCCAGTCGGCGACGTAGATGTTGCCGTCCACGTCGGTCGTCACACCCGCTGGACGGTTGAACTCACCGTCACCGTCGCCCGGTATTCCGTAGGTGGCGGTGTGCTGTCCATCGGAGTCGAAGCGTTGCACTCGGTCATTGCGCCAGTCGGCGACAAGTACGCTCCCATCGGCTCCCACGTGAATGCCCCATGGCAGGTTGAACTCGCCGTCCGCCTGTCCGGGGCGGCCCCACGATTCCAGGAAGCGCCCCTCGCGGGTGTAGCGCTGAATTCGGCAGTTGAGGCTGTCGGAGATCAGCAGGTTGTCGTCGGCGTCGAAGGTTATCCCCGACGGGCGATTGAACTCGCCATCCCCGCGGCCCTTGGTGCCCCACTTGCCCAGGTACTGTCCGCGACTGTCGAAAATTGTGATGCGTTGCAGCGCCTCGTCGGACACGTACACGTTGCCGTCGCGGTCCGTGGCGATTGACGACGGCCACATCATCTCGCCGTCATCCACGCCGCCGGTGCTGAACTCGCCCAGGTACTCCTCGTTCGCCCTGCACATGGTGACGCGCTTGTAGGGCAGCCTCGCCGAGACCTCTGGACCGGCGCGGTTGAGCACGTACATCACGCCGTCTTTGCCGAAGGCCATGTCGACGGGGTTGTTGAACCCGCGCCCCTGCAGCGAGTACAGGCCTATGGTGTGGCTATAGCTGTAGAGTTGGTCCGTGGCGACCATGGGGAGCCTCCCAGGTTAGGCCATCTGGTATTCGCGGGTCGCGACTATGAGTTGCAGCAGAGACATCACGCTCTCGGCCGATTCGCCGTCGCCGTTGGCGTTCGTCGCGTGCTCGACGAGCTCCTGTCGGGTGCTCGGCGAGACGCTCATGGACCCCATGACCTCCAGGCAGCTGTCCACCAGCTGCTCGGGTGTGAGGCCC
The DNA here is from genome assembly GCA_965232905.1 of Dehalococcoidia bacterium. Classification (GTDB taxonomy): domain Bacteria; phylum Chloroflexota; class Dehalococcoidia; order Lucifugimonadales; family UBA1123; genus VXRN01. The sequence goes on along the minus strand of OZ247432.1, from coordinate 2,220,359 downwards.
GGACCACGAGCCAGGACGCGTTCGACGATGGCTCTTACTCCCGGCCTTGTGTCGTCGGCGAACTGCTGCACGGCGAAGTTAACGCGGTTTACGAGGCTCGCGGTGGTGACCCATTCACGACCGCTGTGCCAGCCCTCCACGCTCGGCGGATCGACGAGCATCTGGCCCATGCTGCCGGTCTGGAGCGCGAGCTGAATATCGTCGATCTCGGGGAACGCGAAGCCGCCCGACTGTCGCGCAGCCCCTGCGACCATCTCCGCCGGACTCTTCACCTTCTCGAACCGGGCTTCTTTGAAGAAGTCGGAGTTGAACAGTGTGCGCAGCATGGCGCGGATCTCTCCGCCGCTATCGAAGTAGCTGTCGACGAGCGTGTCGAGCGCGGCAGGGTCACGCGGCGGCACGGTTTCCCACGCGGGCACCTGCGCCTCGTCGGCGACGAAGAAGTTGTAGAGGTGACGCGATATGAAGCGCGCGGTCACGGGCTGCTCGCAGATGATGTCGATGACGTCCTCGCCGTCGAGCTCGCCCTGGTGTCCCAGGAACGTCTTTTCGCCATCGTCGTGGTCGTCGTCGCGGTACTCGTACTGCCAGTCGAGGCGGCCGTACGGCCACACCGAGTCCACCGAAGCGCGCACGGTGTGGTGCGTGGCGTTGCGGATGGTCCAGCCGGTGAACGCTCGCGAGCACTGCCTCACATCGTCCTCGGTGTAGTTGCCGACGCCCATCGAGAACAGCTCCAGGATCTCCCTGCCGTAGTTCTCGTTCACGGCGTCTTTGTGGTTGTCCTTGTTGTCGAGCCAGAAGATCATCGCCGGGTCCCTGGAGACTTCGACGAGCATCTCCCGGAAGCGTCCCAGCCCGATTCGGCGGAACATCTCAATCTGGTTCAGGATCGACTTGGGCTGGTTGAGCTTGGTGTAGCCCGTGGCGAATATGCTGTGCCAGAACAGCGCGAGCTTCTCTTCGAGCGGGCGGCGCGTGTTGATCATGCGGTAGACGAGGTATGCCTGGCAGCTATCCACGATCAGCAGGCCGTTCTCGTCGACGTGATAACGACGGATGAGGTCTTCGTCCTCGAGCGCGGGAGGCATGTCCTCGGGATGCAGCAGCTCCTCGACGGTCGCCTCGTATCCCATGTCCGCATAGCGGTCGAGTTCATCGGGCCTCGCGCCAAACCCGGCGCGGCGCATGAGGTGTGCTAGCAACGCGGTGTCATGGTCCGGCATGGCGGGGACCCTCCTTGCTGAGATGTCTACGTGCGAAACGAGGGTTACTCTTCGCCCATTGTATTGCGACTCGCGACTATGCTCAAATCGCGCGCGGGCCTGGAGTTGGCCTATGCCTTCGAAGCGTCGGCCCCTGTCGTGCCTCCGCCTCAGGCCATCTTGCTGTACACGTCGGGCAGAGTCTCCTCCAGGCGCTCGAAGCTGCGCCAGCCTCCGTAGCGAGGGGTGAGTGCGGCGACCACTGAAGACGCGGCCTCCTGTGGGTTCCTGCCCTCGCTGGCCGCTGTCTTGAGGCTGCCGAACAGGTCGTAGATGAAGTCCCTCGCCTCTTCCAGCGCAGAGTGCTCTCCGACAGGGCCGTGTCCAGACATGAATCGCTCGATCGGCAGACCGACCAGACGGTCGTCAGTGTCGGGCCACTCATCCGGGTAGGAGTCGCCGAGGTAGGGGACCCCGCCGTCCTGCGCGACATCACCGCAGAAGACGATGCCGTCGTCAGGCAGGTGTATGTGGACGTCGCCGCTCGTGTGCGCCTTGCCCAGGTACCTGAGATGCAGCTCCCTCCCGCCGAAGTAGAGCCTCATGCTGGTCTCGAACGTGAGATTGGGAGGCGTGATGTTCACCAGTCCGGCCTCTTCGGACCAGGAGTCGCCGGAGCTCATCACGTTCTCGCGCCACTGCCTGTTCCACTCGACGTCCACCATCTCGCTGTAGCAGTTCTCGTGCCCGATGATCGTGGCGTCAGGAAACTCCTCGTTGCCCCATGAGTGGTCCCAGTGTGAGTGGGTGTCCACCACGTACTGGATCGGCTTGTCGGTGATGTGCTTGACGTCTTGGATCAGGTCCCGCGCGAACGAAGGAACGCGCAGCGAGTCGATCACCAGCACTCCATCATCGCCAATGATGATGCCTGCGTTGGTAAGACCCTCGTGCAGCCGCGCAAATACGCCAGTTTCCAGTTCTATCAGTTCGGTACCCGGTGTCATGGTCATTCGGATGCTCCTCCTCCTTCAACGTTCGCCCAGTATATTACATACCCACGACCGCCTCGTTCGGGAGGAGAATACGGTCGCGGCGCCACAGTTGGGGCAGCGTGGTGGAAGGTTCCAAGGTAGCCGAGCAGACGTTGGTTACACGGAACGAGTTTCAAAAGGGCGGGCCAGCTTCGGGAACAAATCCTCGTCGGATTACGTCTGTATATATGAAATCCACCGAAATCGAGGAAAGAGAGGTGCCCGGATGTTCTCCATGTTCAGGAAAGCACTATGGTCCGTCGTAGTAGTCTGTGTTCTCATCTCGCTGTTTGCTGCCTGCCAGGCTTTGCCCGATCAGGTGGACTCCGCGCCGGAGACATCGTCAGATCGGAATTCCGATCAGGCTACCTCCACGCTGGTTGTATCCGTCGGCCCGGCCCGTCAGGAATGCTATGGACCGTTCCCGCGCATGTGTCTGGTAGTGGACGGCCGGCAGTTCTACAACGAGATCGACGGGTTCACCCATGAACCCGGCCACGAATACCAACTGCGCATCGAACAGTACGATGCCTATCCCGGGCAGGCGGAGATTCCTCAGGATGCTCCGGGCCGTTACGGTTACCGGCTGATTGAAGAAGTCTCCAGAGTTCGGGTAGCTGGGGAAGTAAGCGAAGCGAAGGTGGCTCCCACCCGCGTCACTTGCCCAGGAACAGACGAACTTTGCCTGCTGGTCAACGGGGTGCCTCAGCGGGGTACCATCTCCGGGTTCGAGTTCCGCGGGGGCTACGACTACCTTATCCGCTACGAGAAATATGCGGACGGTTCGCGGCGCTTGCTCGAAGTCCTTTCGCAAACTCCCGCACAGGGTTCCGTGGTCGAGATAACCGTTGGTGCTGGACGGGTGCAGTGCCGCGAGCAGGCCCCCATCACCGCGGCATGCATAGTCGTTAACGATCAGCCTTACTACGGCAACATTGAAGACTTCGCCCGGGGACACGAGTACGAATACAGATTGCGTGTGGAAAGGTACGATCTCATGCCCGGTGTTACCGATCCGCCTCCGGAGACCTCGAAATTCGGCTACCGCCTGCTGGAGGTCCTGTCCGAAGAGCTGGTGTTACGCTCCCTGGACTCCAACTGACGTCGAAACGCTGAATGAAGTCCCAGCATCTGTAGCAGTATATCCGAGGCAATTCCTGGACCTAACCCGTGCACTGAAACAGCCCTCTCACCATGGATGGAGAGAATCGTTGGTCTGCCGATCAGATCGTGCAGGCTGTCCTCAGATACGTCATACTTCTGGTGGAGTTGTGAGAAATGAGCACACGAAGATGGGGTCCTGAGGGGCCACCTGAGGATGCCTACTCCCGTGTCACCAACGCGGAGAGATTCAGATCTCTCCACCAGATGGCACTGGACATGCTTGCACGACTTGAGGCCGAATTCGATGTCGACCGTATGGAGGGTTACGGGCAGGACGATGAGATGGAGGAGCTTATCGAGCTAGCCCGTCCGTCGATTAAGTTGACCCCTCGCGGAGACTCACGCGCACCAATCACCATGGTGTTCACCGCATTCCCGGGGATCGGCATCAAAGTCGGCCGCTGGCATAGCCAATGGTTTCCCAACTGCGGGTGCGATGCCTGTGATGAGACGGTAGAAGGGGAGTACTCGAAGCTCGAAAACCTCGTGGGGGCTGCTGTCTCGGGCCGGTTCAGGGAGAGGCTCAAAGTATCCCGTTTCGGTGAGGCGTGGGCCGAACGGGAGTACTGGTCTGATCAGTTCAGACGGCGCGGGAGGAGTCGCGTGGACATGCCCGTCACCCTCAGAAGAGAGATGGCTGAGGTCATAGAGTGGGTGCCATGGCAGAAGTCTGGGTGACGACCCGGCCAGCGAGCACTCTCTCAAGGATTCTGGCATAGGCTCCTGGCTTAACTTGTTAAGCCCCTTATGGCAGATGGCAATTCCCTGAACGTAGCGACCCTGGCGGTTGCATTGGACAGATCGTGAGATGCGGTGAACTCGTTTGCGACCACGATGCAGTCGATACCCGCCGCTATTGCCGACTTTAACCCTCTCGCCGAGTCTTCAATAGCCACCGTTTCGGCGGCAGTAGCGCCAAAGCGCTGGAGTCCTTTCAGATAGGGCTCGGGATGTGGTTTGGCTCGCTCGTAGTCCTCCCGGGTCAAATAGAATTCCATGTGATCCAGGATGGACCGCCTTTCGTGTATCAGGGCGAAGTCAGGTGGTTTGGACGTAGTAACTATACCCATCCTGTACTCACGTGCGAGTAGGTCTAGCGTTTCCAGGACACCCTCGATCTCGATGTCTTCGGTCATCAGGTATTCCTGGTAGTACCGGTCTCTCAGTTCGCGGCCACGATTGATTTCAGATTCGGATATTCCTGAAACTCGTGCCGCCTCCCACGCGGAAACCCCATCGGCCATATTCACCAGATATGCGTCTCGTGGGAGATCAATCCCGAAAGACGCCAGCGCGCGTTTGCTTGCGAGGTAATACCACTGTTCTGTTTCGACTAAAACCCCATCATGGTCAAAGAGAATGTACTTTTTCACTATGCCTTCATGTGATTCCTTCAAGGTTGCTTTCCAAACGTGTCTCGATCGGCAGGTCAGCATCTGGAAACTCGAAAGACCGACCGGTGATCCTCTCGTAAAGGTAGATGTAGCGTCTTGAGAGCTCGATTACGAGGTCATCCGGCGCTGGTGGCAGGACCTCATCCTCGTAGGGGTCGCAGTTCTCCGTGAACCAGAGCCGGAGGAACTCTTTGTCGACGTTGTCGGGTTCCTGTCCCTCACTCATACGCTGTTGATAAGAGTCGGCGATCCAGTAGCGACTGGAGTCAGGGGTGTGGATCTCGTCGATAAGAAGGATCTCACCGTTCTCGTCACGGCCCATCTCATATTTGGTGTCGACGAGAATCAGGCCATGCTCGGCTGCCCTGGCCTGGCCGAAAGCGAAGAGTTCCTGCGCGATGCGGCTGCACTGTTCCCAATCATCGGCAGTCATCCAGTTCTCGGACACGATCTCGTCAGGACTGATAGGACGGTCGTGGTCTTCCTCCTTGGTGGTCGGTGTGAGGTAATTCGTCGGGAGCTTCTGGTTCTTTATCAGGCCTTCTGGCAAATCGATGCCACAGTAGTTTCGCTGACCACTCTGGTAGACCGTCCACAGGGAGGTGCTAGTAGTTCCGGTGATGTACCCACGCACCACAAACTCAATCGGGAAGACGGTACATTTCTTGGCAATTGTGACGTTTGGATCGGGGATGGATAGAACCTGATTAGGCACAATATGGCGGGTCTGTTCAAACCACCATGCGCTCGTCATGTTGAGGACCTGCCCCTTGAAGGGGATTGCGGCCAGCACCCGGTCGAAGGCACTCTGCCTGTCGGTGGTGATGAGTGCCATACGGTCCCCGAGATCGTATCGATCTCGTACCTTGCCAATGAACTTCTCACCCTGAGAGGTATTCGTCTCAACGAGGCAGTTTCCGAGCTCCTGTCGTATTCGATCCGTGTAGCTCTCTGGGGTGTAAATGGCGCTCTCCATGCCGGCCCATGCTCTCTCAGTCATTCTTCCTCCGTTGCTGTGTTCCTTAATCGCTGAGGTTACAAGGTCGACGATCATCGCCAGCCATACTCTGAGGACTCCCAGCCCACCGCCGTCGCGACGCATACGGTCCCGAAACAGCTGGACCATCAGCTCGCCGTACTCGCGCCGGTGCTCCCTTGGGTAGGCGACAAGCAGCGCTCTGTAGAGTTTCTCGGACAGCACGTCAGGCGCCCTGTTTCCATGGGGATGCCGGTCTTCTGCTCCTGGCGGTTAATACGAGGTGCTCCAGTCTTCCGACTTCCGCGTCGAGCACGCGTCCGCCCAGAGTCGTCATCCTGTAGTAGCGGCGACGCTGGTCATCCAGTTCGGGGTCCGGTCGTTCGTCGCTCTCCTCGATGAGGCCAGAGCCCAGCATCTGCTTGACGGCGCCGTACAGCGTGCCCGGCCCCATGGTGACCGCGCCGTCGGTGAAGAGCTCTACCTCCTGCATGATCGCGTAGCCGTGTTTGTCTCCAGTGGCCAGCGCCATCAGGATGTGAAACTGTGCGGAAGGGAGAGGAATCATGTCTTTAGGCGGACGGTCCGTCAATGCCCAGGTTGTCCTTTATGCAGTCGAAGCCGTCTATATTTTCTGACAATATATCGGCACGCGATATAGTAGTGCTGCCGACATGACCTGTCAACCGCTGGGTGTCCGCACATTCCCACAACCCAAACGATCAACGAGGGTGAAAGAGTGCCATATTTACTGTGCATTATGTCATTGACCAACTTCATATCTGCGCAGATAATGTCTCCATCACATGAGCGAGGGGTATGCGATCATGACTGAGTGGTTTGATGTCAGTCACCTCTTTGAGCTTACCGGGATGGAGGCTGTTGCCGGGTTCCTCACACCGGTTGCGATCTTCGCGTTGTTCTTCGTGGCGCAGCTCGTCCTGCCAGCCAGGCGGGTCACCGGCTACGTCGTCAACCCGGAGACCGGAGAGCCACGCAACTACCGTCTAAACGGGGTCCTGGTGTTCGCTATCGCGGTGATCGTGTGGGCAACGGAGATCACCGGGATGCCGCGCGACTGGTTCTACCGGTCCTCGCTCTATGCCGTGGCTGGTGGGACCGTCTTCTGTCTCATCTTTTCACTCTGGGCGGTCTACAGCCGTCCGAAGGGCGAGATAGCGAACCCGCTCGTCGCGTTGTGGGAAGGACGCGCACTGGAGCTGCCGTTCTTCAACGAGCGCTTCGACGTTAAGATGTACCTGTACCTCGTCGGCGGCACGATGCTGGTGCTCAACGCCATGTCTGGCGCCGCGTACCACTACGGGCTGTTCGGCGAAGACTCCAACCCGGGCGTCTTCCTGTACGCGGGGTTCCTTACGTTCTACGTGCTGGACTACTTCGTCTTCGAGCGAGTCCAGCTTTACACCTACGACCTCATACATGAGCGTCTCGGCTTCAAGCTGATCTGGGGCGGACTCGTCGTGTACGGGTGGCTCTACATCCTCCCGCTGTGGGGTATGGCAATTCACCCCGACCCCGGCTTCTCGTCGGCGTGGACGTCCATCTGGCTCATCGTGACGACAACGCTGTTCCTGGTCGGGTGGGGCATCTCGCGCGGCGCGAACATGCAGAAGTACACGTTCAAGCGGTGGCCCGACCGCAAGTTCCTCGGAATCATCGAGCCGGAGTACATTCAGGCTGGCGACCGCAAGATCCTGTGCAGCGGCCTGTGGGGCTTCGCCCGCCACTTCAACTACCTCGGCGAGGGGTTCCTCTCGTTCTCAATCGGGCTGGTGTTCGGCTACTTCGCCAACCCGTGGGCGTGGACCTACTTCGTGTTCATCGTCTCGCTGTTCACATGGCGTCAGCGGCTCGACGACAGTCTCTGCGCCGAGAAGTACGGCGAGGAGAAGTGGGCAGAGTACCAGGCACGAGTGAAGTACCGGATACTCCCGGGCGTCTACTAGACGGCTCCAAGGGCCGTCCGTGGCAGGGGTGGCGTATACAAAAGACCCTAGAGCCAGAGCGCGCTCTGCTGATACCCGCCCGTCGCGTGGAGCGCGGTCCCTGACACCCAGCTCGCGAGGGGACTGGCCAGGTAGAGGACTGCGTGACCGATGTCTCTCGGCTGTCCGGCACCCAGGGGATACTGGCTTTGCCGGGCAGCAGCATGCTCTGGAGACCAGCCAAAGTCCCTGGACATGACCAGTCCCGGCATGATTGTGTTCACCCTCACACCCCTGTCGGCCACCTGTGCGGAGAAGCCTGCGGTCAGGCCTATGAGCCCTGCCTTGCTGGCGTTATAGGCAGGCGAGCCGTCCCTCCTTGCCACTCTCGCGGACTGGGAGCTGATGTTTACGATGCATCCACTGCCGGCCTCCAGCATCGGTCTCAGTGCTGCCCTGGAGCAATAGAATACGCCGCTCAGGTTGACGTCTATGACCCGTTGCCACTCATGGTCGGAGAGGTCCCACGCATATCCATCGGGGTCATCTACCCCGGCATTGTTGACGAGGATGTCCAAGCGTCCATGCTCCTCCAGGGCCAGGTCAACAAGCGAGTCGGCCTGCTGGGGACTGCTTGTATCCATGATCATGGTGGTTGCCTGACCGCCTCCCTGGCGGATCTCTTCCGCCGTGGAGTTGGATTCCTGAATGTCCCCGATGACGACGCTGGCCCCAGCCTCGGCCAGAACAAGTGCAATACCCCTGCCGATCCCCTGGGCCGCCCCGGTCACAATGGCCACCTGGCCATCCAAGCTTATACTTGCGGTCATCTTGCTACCTCCCTGTTGGCTATGACGTATGCCAAGGCTATTGCTAGCACTATGAGCAAGACAACCCAGATGCTCCCGAGGAGACGCTGGGCGAGGTGGTGGACGCGCTGCGAGAGCTGCGCGACTTTGACACCTTTACAGAATTGGTGATAGCCTCCGACATAGTCCAGTGGGCTGTTATCGATGTGGGAGTCTTGCGAAGATTCCTCGCCCAGGGACTCCAATTCACACCATGCAGATACCCATTACCAGCGCCCGACCGGGGCAAAGCCACCCAATCTCGTTGTACTATCGTGGCCGCGAGCGATACAGGTATCCCTGCGACCCTTAGCTGCTCCATCCCATCTATTGGGGTTTTCCGCCCTTTCTCCCGGGTTCCCTGGCCTCTGTCTCACTGCCGGGTCAACCTGCGGCTTCTCTAAGCACCAACTGTTTCGTGACGCCCTGGATCGTTTGTAGTCCTGCGTCGAGCGACATACAGCCAGGTCAGAATCATCCTATTCACTCAGGGGAATCGTGTCGCCAGAAGTGTTGCGCACCTGGCCCGTGGAAGACTCCGAATCACCAACGGCAACTGATTCGTTGAGCACGTCGGAGGAGCAAAACATGGTAAGCAGATTTTCTGAACAGGAGACCGAGGCATATTACGACTCGCAAGACGTCACATACCAACTGGTTTGGGACGAAGATGGAAGCGTCCACTGGGGCCTTTTCGGCGAAAACGGCAACAAGGACTTCCTCACAGCGTGCGACAGGCTGAACCGGACGATGGCCGAAAAGGGCTGCATTGGTCAGGACTCATCAGTCCTGGATCTGGGCTGCGGCAACGGGACCATCGCCATCTGGCTGGCTGGAGAGTCGGGCGCAAGGGTGACGGGCATTGACCTCAGCGGAGTCCGTATCGAAAACGCACTGGAGAAACGGGCTGCGCTATGCCCCGAACTCAGGGACAGGGTGGCCTTCGAGAAGGCCTCTGCCACTGACCTTCCCTTCCCTGACGGCTCATTCACTCATGTGTGGAGCCAGGCCGTGATATACCACGTGCCGGATAAACGTAAGATCCTGAGCGAGGTCCACCGGGTTCTGGAAGACGGCGGGATTTTCGTGTTCGATGACCTGTTCAGACCTAAACGGGACATCACACCCCAGGCCCAGACCTACGTCTACGACAGGCTGCTGTTCGACACCGAATTCACCTTCGAGTCGTACAAGCAGGCCCTGAAGGACCAGGGCTTCGAAGTTTTGGAGGCCTTGAATGTGTCCCCACACCTGAAGCAGAGCTATCTGTCCTTGTCCGAGCGTACGCCGAAGGACAAAACTTTGGATGACGCCGAACACTACCAGTGGCTGACCACCGCCTACATCGAGACTGCCGCCTCCGTCGATAGAAACGAAGTGGGCTGGGGTCTCTTCATCTGCAGGAAGTAACATGCCGGACAGTCACAACAGAGTCCAATGGGTGTACTCCTCATCCACCAACCAGGAGTTGGAAGAGCGCTACGACCAGTGGGCAACGCAGTACGATAAAGACCTGGCTGAGGAGTTTGCCTGGAACGCTCCGCAGACAGCGACCGAGCTGTTCGCCAGGCATGTCCCCACCGGGACGAAGATACTCGACGCAGGAGCGGGAACCGGACTGGTGGGCGAATGTCTGGCGCAACTGGGGTACCAGGACCTCCACGCCATCGACCTCTCTCTGGGGATGATGGAGGAAGCCCGTCGAAAAGGCCTCTACAAAGACTTGCGCCAGATGACTCTCGGGGAGGATCTGGGCTACGACACCGACTCCTTCGGCGCTGTAATCAGCGTGGGAGTGTTCACCACAGGCCACGCTCCGGCTCATGCTTTCGACGAACTGGCTCGCATCACCAGGCCCGGTGGGTTCATTGTGTTCAGCCTGCGAGTGGACCTGTATGAAGAGGGTGGGTTCAAAGGGTATCAGGCGGGCCTGGAAGAAGCCGGCAAGTGGAAGCTGGCCGAGCTATCTGGACCCTTCCACCCTCTGCCCAAGGGGGAGCCCGAGGTGATACACCGCATCTGGGCCTACCAGGTCACCGCCTGACGGCGTTCCTCACCGATTCGAGAGACCGCACCGGGGCCTCAAACCAGCAGGTGCGAGCCGGACGGTTGCCCGCACCTGTACCGCGGACATACCATCAGGACACACGAAAGTCCGAATGGAGAAACGCGATGAACTATCGACCCTTGGGCAGCACTGGTCTTCAGGTGTCCGAAATCGGGTTTGGCTGCGGCGACGTCGGCGGCCTGATGGTCCGGGGCGAGCGCAGCGATCAGGTGAAGGCGGTCGAGCGGGCCATGGAGTTGGGCATCAACTACTTCGACACTGCCTCTTCCTACGGCGGCGGCCAGTCGGAGGCCAACCTGGGCCAGGTGCTGAATGAGCTGTCGGCCGATGTCTACGTCGGCACCAAGTTCAGGGTCACAACCCACGAGCCGGGGCGTATCAGGGACTACGTCGTCGCCTCGGTGGAGGAGAGCCTGACCAGGATGCAGCGTGAGCAGGTCGACCTGATTCAGCTTCACAACCATGTCGCCTCGACGGCTGGCGGTGGCTCAGTCACTCCCGAAGACGTACTGGGCGAGGTGGTGGATGCGATGAGTGACCTGCGCGACCAGGGTAAGGTCAGATTCTGGGGCATGACGGCAGTGGGGGAGACCGAGTCCCTGCACCAGGTCATCGACTCGGCAACGCTGAACTGCGTGCAATCGGTGTACAACCTGGTCAATCCGAGTTCTGGATCGGACGTTCCGCCCGGGTTCGACATGCACGACTTTAGGAACCTGATCGGGAGAGCCTCAGCCAATGGCATGGGGGTGCTGGTGATCCGGGTGCTGGCCGCAGGGGCGCTCACCGGAGAGACTGCGAGACATCCCGTCGCCGTTCAGACCGTCGCGCCCATAGGCTCAGGTCAGGACTACGGCCAGGACCTGTCGAGAGCAGACGTCTTCCGGTTCCTGGTTCGGGATGGGTACGTGGACAGCTTGGTGGAGGCCTCCCTGCGGTTTGCTCTGACCAACCCTGGGGTCAGCAGCGTGCTGGTGGGCTATTCGAGCCTCGAGCACCTGGAGCAGGCCGTCGACTTCGCCGCCAAAGGGCCACTTCCATCGGAGGCAATGGCCCGTCTGCCAGAGGTCTGGGCCGGATTCGGAGGAGCAGCATGAGCGTTTCATTGGACTGGTTGGGAGTATCCACATACAGGCTGGTCATCGACGACTTGGTCATCTTCCTCGATGCCTACATCGACCGGAACCCTCAGGCGCCGCCGGTCGGAATCCGAGTGGCGGACGTGGATAGGGCGGACTACGTGCTGGTGGGGCACTCCCACTTCGACCACCTCTGGGGAGCCGAGCGCATCGCCCACCAGACGGGCGCGACCATCATCGGCTCCCACGAGTCCGTAAGGCTGATGGAGATAGAAGAGGTGCCCGGCGATCAGCTCGTAGCCGTGGCAGGAGGGGAGCGTGTCAGGCTGTCGGACAGCGTATCGGTGCGAGTATTCCCCAGCCAGCACTCGTGTATATGGAGCACCGCGGGCGCTTCGGGTGAGGTCTGCCTGGGGGACCTCGGCCTGACGCTGGATGAGCGTGAGGCGAACCTCGATAGCAGGGCCGCTCAGCGCGCCTCGTCCAACGTGCCGGGAATGGCGGAGGCCGAGTCCCACATGCGGGAGTGCGCTCAGCGACCACGCGGCGAGGGCGGGGCGCTGGCATACCTGTTCGAGACTCCGCACGGCAGCATCCTCTGGAAAGATACATCTGGACACTGGACCGGGATCCTGCGCGACCTCCGGCCCGACGTTGCGATGCTGGCCGCAGCCGGCCGTGGCAACATAGACGGTGAGCCTATCCAGGGTACTCTGGCCCAGTTCGTCGCCCGCGAGGCCGACCTGCTCCGTCCCAGGCGGATCGTACTTGGCCATCACGACGATTGGAACCCACCGATGACCAGTCCCACCGACATGGAGCCCATAGAGGGAGAGCTCTCCCGGCAGGCCCCCAACGTCGAGCTGGTGCAGATGGACTACCTCGAAGGTTATCCGATCCTGGGACGCTAGCTAGCCAGCACGAGGAGTAGAGAGCCATGGCTGCAGAACCTGTTCACATGAAAGAGCTGATCTCTAGGTGTCAAGGCGTGGGGTGTGCCGGCAGACCGGGATATATGAAGCGGTACTTCTTCCTGGTGGACCGCCCCGATGTCGGAAGCGAAGGCACCGTGTACTCCTGCGACCACTGCACCCGCCTCCACATCCTCCAACCCGACGGCACCCTAAAGCCGAGCTAGTCACCCTAAAGCGAGGCAGACGACTGCCGGCCACGTTGTCCCCATAGCACGGTGGGTCGAATTCGAGGACATGGCAGGAACCTTGAGCATGGACTATGATCGACTCTCCCAGGGGAGGCAGCCGGTGGCGAGAGGAGAATCAGACCAGATGCTTAGACTGACCCAGATATTGCTGTCAGTCATGTTCGTTGTCGTACTGGCCGGATCTGTTGTGGCCTGCAGCTCTTCGGAAGAAGGCGCCGCCCCGGCTCCGGCGCCCCGGGCCGCCGCCGCACCTGCTGGGCAGGTTTCCGAGCAGCAGGCCCAGAGTCCTGCGGCTGCGCCAGCCGCACCCGCGCCAGCCCCGGCCATGGAACCAGAGCAGGGGCCAGCCGGATTCGACCTGAATAGAGTGCAGGCCGTCCTGGTGCAGCAGCAGCGCGTCATCATCAGGACCGTCGATCTGGAACTTGTCGTAGGGGACGTCGCAAGTTCAGTCGACGAAATTGCCGCAGTTGCGCGCCAGTTTGGAGGATGGGTCGTATCGTCCGAGAGGACTTCAAAGCACGATGCTATTGTGTCCGTGCGCGTGCCTGCACAGTCTCTCGACGAGGCGGTCTTTGGTATCAGGGAAGTGGGCATCGAGGTGGTGTCGGAGCTGTCCAGCAGCCTGGACGTCACAGAAGATTATGTCGACACGAAGTCGAGGCTGACCAGCCTTCGAGCCACGGAGCAGGCGTTGCTGAGCCTGTTTGAGCGAGCGGTCGAGGTAGAAGATGCGCTGGAGGTACAGAACCAGCTGGCCACCCTCCAGGCTGACATTGAGGCCATGCTTGGACGGATCAGGTACATGGAGGAGACGGCTGCGTTCTCCCTCATAAACGTCAGGGTCGAGCTTCCTCCGACCGTCCTGCCTGTGGACGCGGGTGGTGACCGCGTGGTGAGGGCAGGGGAGCCGGCGAGATATCAGGCCCACTTCACGCCACCTCCAGGGATCGAAGAGTTCACGTTCAACTGGGACTTCGGTGACCACTCTCCACCTGTCACGGGGACGGGACACGCTCCAACCACGGTCTCCGGTCAGCACGTGACGGCGACTGTCAGTCACGTCTACGGGAGCGATATCGACTCCCCCTACATAGTCCGGCTGAAAATCACCGGCACCGGAGACGCAGGACTCGCAATTGGCTCCGCCACGCTCAGGACGACCGTCAGGAAGATTCCGACCATCGAGGCGTACGCTGGGTCCGATCGCACAGTCGAACAGGGACAGAATGCCGAGTACACGGCCTCCTTCACGAGGTCAGACGAGCTGGCCAACTTCCGATACACCTGGGACTTCGGCGACGGTACTGCACCCGTAACCGGTAGCCCGGAGCCGGGCGAGTCCAGGATCACCGTGACGCACGCATTCGACAACCATCGCCCGCAGGCGTACCGGGTTGCCTTCACCGTAACCGCGGACAGCGACGCGGGTGAGGTCACCGGGGCGTCCGGCTTTGGAGTACGTGTGGAAGAGTCTGAGGGACTGGTAATCGCCGGGTGGAGCGCGGGCAAGAATTTCAGGGATGCGAGCAGGGCGCTGTCTTTAGTGCTTCAGGTGATCGGGACCGTGTTGATATGGGTCGCTACATTCAGTCCGATTTGGGCGGGAATAGCAGTGGTCGTCTTCGTGGTGGTCAGATTCAGAGACCACCCGTTGGTGAACCCGATTGCACGAGTCTTCAGCAGCAGTCCAAGCCCCCCACGGCGCGCCGAACCCGAGGCTGAACCCAGCTCCGAAGCGCCGGCCTCCCAAGAGGACGAGTCTGCCGATAGTCAGCCACAGGGCAGAAGCGACTAGGGATACACTGATCTGTAAGAACTTCCGCCCGAACTGCGGTTCCACTTCTGCCCCCAGCGTCGAGGCCAACACACCGCTTGGTCTTGAGCGGATATCTAATGAGGATACATTGCTAGTCCGCCGCCAGCAGTAGGACTACCTAGAACCCCCCGTCATCGATGTGGCAGAATACCCCGCACGTAACCTGTCCCCGAACTGATGCGTGCATCCTTGGACAGCGATTGCGAAATCATCGGCCTCCGTGGGGACTAAGTGCATGAAAACGTCGGTCCTTCTTCTAACGGCAGCAGTCGTCATACTAGCTGCGTGTGGCCAGCCGGCGCCTGAGCCGACTGCCACTCCGCACCTGGAGGCGACGGTACAGGCTATGGTCAAGACGGCGTTGCCAACCCCCTCGCCAGTCGGAACACCTGATCCCTCTGTTGGGGCCCCAACGCCTGAGTTAGAACCCGCTACTCCAGCGCCGACCGCGACCATCGAAGTCTTGACCTCTACCCCGACTAGCGTCCCAACACCTACTTCGGCACCAACTCCTAATCCCACTGACACTCCCGCTCCGACACCAACTCCTAATCCCACTGCTACTCCCGCCCCGACATCAACTCCTCGCCCCACACCCACACCCATACCTGAAGCTGCTTCCAGACCCGTGTCCCCAATGTCGGCCGAGGAAGTGTACAGGTTGGTATCGCCCTCAATTCCATTCATTGAGACAGATGCAGGTACAGGCAGCGGCATCCTGATCGAAGGCGGCTTCGTGGTCACCAACTACCACGTGGTCTGGCCCTATGAATCGGCGTGGGTTGTCTTCCCTGATGGCACTGAGTTACAGGGGGTACCAGTCGTGGGTTGGGACCCCATGGCCGACCTGGCTGTTCTCGGTCCTGTAGGTGTGTCTGCTCGCCCGTTGGACCTCGATGACGGAGAGGACATGGCCATCGGCAGCGAGCTGTATCTGGTGGGGTACCCTGCCGAGGTTGATCTGTTCCCTGAGCCTTCGATCACAAGAGGAATCCTTTCCAGATTTCGTGAGTGGGACAGCCTTGGTATGACCTACCTCCAAACTGATGCGACAATTGCTGGAGGTCAGAGTGGCGGCGCGCTGGTCACCTCGAGTGGGTCCGTTGTTGGCATCTCGGGCTTTTCGTTCAGTGAAGCCGATTTTGGGCTGGCTGCATCGTCGGCCGATGTCGCTCCCATAGTGGAAGACCTCAAAAGGGGCGAATTCACCTCGGGACTGGGCGATCGCCGCCTTCCGGCCGGACCGGGTGGGACACAGGTCGAGGTTGACCTTCGCAACTTTTGGGATACCCGAATCTTCGTTCTGCACGCGACCGCCGGCACAGTACTCCGAGTCGAAATGGAAGGGTTGGGCGATGGGTGGTTTCACGTATCCGATCCTTTCGGGTCTCTGCTTGAAGTCAACGAGATTTTTTCCGGCCTTGAGAGCGGTGAGGTGGAACTGCAGTACGGCGGGACCTACTTCCTGCAGGCCGAAATGGCAAGCGGCGACTCCGGCAATTTTGATCTCACCAGCAGTGTGAGCCTTAGGAATATTAACGATCCGGATGACGGACGGACAGTCGAAGTGGGTGAAACCGTGGCCGGCAGCCTGGACTACTTCGACGACTGGGACTGGTATTCGATCTACCTTGATGAGGGTGAGACTGTACGAATTCACACGGATTCTCTCCTTGTGGACCCCATCGTCTATGTAGACTTTCCCGAATCCCGCATCAACCAGGTTGTATCGGACGACGACAGCGGTGGCGGCCTGTTCGGGACGAACGCCGAACTGGTCTACCGTGCTCCAATGACCGGCGAGTATCACATCGCGGTTACGGAAGCAGCGGGGTGGCCGTACGCTGGCGGCTACTATCTTTCAGTGGAAACTGCGAGGCAGGGAACAGAAACGGTATATGTGCCGCCTGGCCCGGAGGTTGTGGACAGTCCTTTTGGGAGTATGGTGGTCTTTGAGGACCCTTCCAAGCGCTTTCGGGTTGAGGTGCCTCAAGCGTGGACAGAGTTGGAAACCGATCCATTAGAAAGCGAAGTCTTCTCTGCTATAGATCCTGGAGGAAGGACAGTCGTGTTGGTGGTCATGGAGTTGCTCTCAGACTTGGGAATCGGCGACCTCACACTGTCCGGTTACGCTGACATCATTGAGTCCACGGTGCTGATTCCAAGTGGAACTGCGGAAATAGAACGGGAGTCTGTGCAGACGGCGCAGGGACTGTCTGCCATCAGATTCGAAGTGCTGATATCTGATGAGCGAGCGATTCGACTAATCTACGTTACAGATGATGGGATCGCTTTCAGCATTACGTATTCCTTCCCGGACGAGTGGCAGGGCGCCATGAGGCCGTTGGTCGACTACTCTCTTGGGACTCTCACCGACGTTTCTGTCCCGGTCGTCGCAGTGACACAGCGCCCAACTGAGGCCTCTGCGAACGCTCAGGCGTACACGAACGACAGGTACGGCTACAGTGTCGACGTCGCGAGCGGGTGGGCTGTTGGTGAGGAATCCGACGACTACGTCGGATTCTGGTCTGACGATGAGAATGCATGGTTTGAAGTCATTTCTTTGGACCTGGGGCCCTCGTACTCGCTCAGTGAGCTTGCCGAGGAGGTCAGGGCTTTACTAGAGGAGATTGCTCTCGACGAAAACTGGAAGGTACTGGAGATAAAGTCCTGGGGCCCAAGGCATGAGGACGGCCGGAACTTCTACCAACTGGACTATTTGAAGCACTCTTCGGAAGAATACTGCGTTGAACACATATCCGAGGTGCTTGAGCTGTCCGGCTCCTATCCTGAGAAGCCTTGCGGCTTCATTGTTTCTGCCGGGACATGCGCCCATAGCCTCGACCTCCACTGGCAGGACATAGAGGCTATGTTAGGAAGCTTCCGCCCCTAGACCTCCCTGAACTCAACCACTCCGGCCGAGCCGAGCGCGTTGGGATCGTCGTCGTCTGGACCTGTTGGACCTCCGCGCCGTGCCTTGCCGCTCCAGTCCTCGATCTTCACCTCGATCAGCGTGGTCACGCCGAGGTCGGCAGACGGGGGAACGTTGTAATCGTGCCCCAGCGTCCGTCCCGGGAAGTACCGCTGCACCATGTCGTCGAAGATCTCCGACTTCTCTGACTCATCCATGATTTCCCGGCCGGTCCCAAACACCACCGCGCTGCGATAGTTCATCGAGTGGTTCATCGCCTTGCGCGAGTACACGAGCCCGTCGGTCAGCGTCACCGTCACGCAGACCGGAGCGCCGTTCGCCATAAGCTTCATCGCCCTGCTGCGGACAGAACCATGCAGGTAGAGCAACTCCGGCGTCTGCTGGTCGAAGTGGTACGACAGCGGGATCACGTACGGTAGCCCGTCTTCGATGAACCCGACGTGCGCCACCATCCCGTCCGACAGTATCTGCGCCGTCTCCTCCGGAACTGCCCGCTCCGGATGGTTCCTGATCCGCGTCCGCTCGCTCGGTGTGATCATGGATGTCTGCTCCTCTTGGCTTCTCGCGGAATTCTAGACCACACTCCCCGCATAAGCCATCCCACTGTCCGCTCATCCCAGTCCATGCGTATAATCACAGTGCTCGCATACACCACAACAGGACACGGGGCATCATCCTATGACGCAGACTTTACAGGAAACTCTACCCGACGATAGAGGGCGCTTCGGCCAGTTCGGAGGCAAGTTCGTGCCCGAGACACTCATGGGCGCGATCCAGGAGCTTGAGGCCGAGTACCGCGCCGCGCAGGCCGACGAGGAGTTCCAGGCCAGGCTGCAGTACCTGTCCCGCGACTACGTCGGCAGGCCCACGACGCTCTACTATGCCGAGAACCTGACCCGCGAGCTCGGCGGCGCGCGCATCTATATCAAGCGCGAGGACCTCGCCCACACCGGCGCACACAAGATCAACAACGCGCTCGGCCAGGGGCTGCTCGCACAGCGGATGGGCAAGCGTCGCATCATCGCTGAGACAGGCGCCGGACAGCACGGCGTTGCCACTGCCACCGTCTGCTCCATGCTCGGTCAGGAGTGCATCGTCTACATGGGCGAGGAGGACATCCGTCGCCAGGCGCTCAACGTGTTCAGGATGCGACTGCTCGGCGCCGAGGTAAGGTCCGTCACCAGCGGAAGCCGCACCCTCAAGGACGCAATTAACGAGACGATCCGCGACTGGGTCACCAACGTCGAAACGACCCACTACACGATAGGAAGCGTCGTAGGCCCGCACCCGTACCCCATGATGGTGCGCGACTTCCAGGCCATCATCGGCCGCGAGGCGCGTGAGCAGCTAATGTCCTCCGTCGGCAGGCTGCCCGACTACGCCGTAGCCTGTGTCGGAGGCGGATCCAACGCGATGGGCCTGTTCTACGAGTTCGTCAAGCATGAGAGCGTTAAGCTGGTGGGAGTAGAAGCCGGAGGGCTCGGAGTCGAGACCGGCGAGCATGCCGCCACCCTCACCGCCGGTCAGGTCGGCGTGCTGCACGGAAGCATGTCGTACCTGCTCCAGGACGAGGACGGGCAGGTACACGAGCCGCACAGCATATCCGCCGGCCTAGACTACCCCGGCGTGGGACCGGAGCATAGCTGGCTCAAGGATGCTGGCAGGGCGGAATACGTGAACGTCACCGACGATCAGGCGCTAGAGGGATTCCAGCTCCTGTGCCGCACCGAGGGCATCATCCCCGCACTGGAGCCTTCACACGCGCTCTACTACATCTCGCAGCTTGCTCCAAAGCTCGACCGCGAGCAGATCATCCTGCTCGGCCTCAGCGGCCGTGGCGACAAGGACATGGACACAGTAGCCAGCGCCCTCGGTGTGGAGATTTAAGAATCAACACCTGAAACGGCCGCAGGCGCGCCCCCGGAGGAAGACACCTTGGCAAGCACCAGCCCACAGACCCCAAACATCATCTTCATACTCAGCGACGACCAGGGCGCGTGGGCCATGGGCTGCGCCGGAAACGACGAGCTCGACACGCCCAACCTCGATCGTATCGCGGCCACTGGAATCAGGTTCGAGAACTTCTTCTGTGCCTCCCCGGTCTGCTCCCCGGCCCGCGCCTCCATTCTCACCGGCCAGATACCATCCCAGCACGGCGTCCAGGACTTCCTCAGAAAGGGCAACTCCACGCACCTGCCGCAGGACGGAGTCGAGATCGAGTACATGCACGGACGCAGGTCCTATATCCAGACCCTGGCCGAGAATGGCTACTCCTGCGGACTGAGCGGCAAGTGGCACCTCGGGCGTGCCGCCCTGCCTCAGCTTGGATTCGACTATTGGAACGTACACGCTTCAGGCGGTGGCAACTACTACCGCGCGCCCATGATCGAGGACGGAGAGTTCTACCAGCCCGACGGCTACGTCACCGACGTGATTACCGACCACGCCCTAGAGTTCCTGGACACGCAGCTCGAGTCCGACGCGCCGTTCTCGCTGAACGTCCATTACACCGCGCCGCACGCGCCGTGGGGCAGGGAGCACCATCCCGACGACGTCTTCAACAGGTATCACGACGCCTGCGCCTTCGACTCCGTCCCGGACGAGCCGATTCACCGCAGGCAGCTCGACAAGGAGCCCGGCGCAGCCACGCTCGGCGACACTCCCGAGAACCGCAGGCTAGCCCTCAGCGGCTACTTCGCCGCGATCGAAGAGATGGACAGAAACATCGGCCGCCTGCTCGACTGGCTCGAAGAGAACGGGCTGCGGGAGAACACCCTCGTCGTGTTCAACGCCGACAACGGCATGAATATGGGACACCACGGCATCTGGGGCAAGGGCAATGGCACCTATCCGCCCAACATGTTCGACACCGCCGTCAAGGTCCCGACTCTTGTCTCCAGGCCCGGACACGTCCCACAGGACCTGGTATGCGACAGGCTGCTGAGCCAGTACGACTTCATGCCCACGTTCCTCGGATACCTCGGACTTGAGGCGGGCTCAGACCAGCCGCTTCCCGGCAGGGACTTCTCGCCCGTCCTCCGAGGCGAGTCGATGGCCGGTGACACCCCGGTCTTCGTTCTGGACGAGTACGGCCCGACGCGGATGATCCGCGCACAGCGCTGGAAGTACGTCCACCGCTACCCCGATGGCCCCAACGAGCTCTACGACCTCGTCAACGATCCCACGGAGACCCGCAACCTAGTCGACGACCCCACACACGCTTCGCGCGTCTCAAGTCTGCGGGCCGACCTCGAATCCTGGTACGACACCTACGTAGACCCCCGCATGGATGGCGCCAAGAACAACGTAACCGGCCGCGGCCAGATCGGCCTAGCCGGCTCCGAGGACTACCCCCAACCCTTCGCAGACGACATAGTCCTCTACCACGAGCGGTAGCAGGACAGAAATACGACCTAGAAGTTGCCTACACGGGGCGGTTGGGGAGCATAGTTCGAAGAACTTCCTCACTGATGTCAATCATGTCATCCGCGAGTTGAAGGATTTCACTGGCGACACTAGAGCGGTTCGGAGTAGCAATCAGTACACGGACGCCATAGTCCTGCACAGTTCGGACCACCTCTGCGAGGTCTCGATCTCCGGCGATTACGATTGCGGTCTGGAATACTGAGCGACCTGCAAGACGTACCATATCCAGGGCGATCAGAGTGTCGACTCCCTTCTGCTGTCGGTCGGGGTAGAAAGTCCAGTTCTTATCGAATTCTCCGATGAGTTGGTCCGGCTCGATTCCAAGTCCTTCCGCCGTGTTTCGTAGTGCGTGGCGTATCGGGTTCTCCAGACGAGACTGCCGCTCCGCGATGTGCCCAAGCCGTAATTGGACACCGGGAGTGTGAGCGATGGCATCGAAGAATCGTCTCTGTCCATCATATTCGGAGTGCCATGGATCAAATGCACCGTCGTACCAGTATGCACGGAGGAATGTCTGACCAATTAACTCACTACTTGGCTGATTGACAAACCAGTCGGCAACAGCTGCGGCGTCAGGTCGAACGGCTGTTGCTCTTGTGCCAAGCGCCCTTGCGCCTTCGGCTCTCAGATAGCCTGCATCTATGAACCCTACATACGATTCAGACATCTCGACCGACCACCTTGCCAACAAAAAAGGGCCCCAACGGGGCCCGGAGTCAAATGCCTCCAACGGAGGCGCAGTTCAAGCGTCCCTAGAGGGACATAATTATTGTACCAGACGATTAGGTAGCACCGCTAAGTAACGTGAAGTGTTGGTGACTGCTGATACTGTAGCTGATCGTCCACGCAATTGGTCTTTCCCTAGCTCCCCGTTGACAGGTAGTGCCGGACCCCGAACTTCCACGCCTGTAGCGCCACGACCAGGAACCCGATACCGATGGCCGGGCAGACGTACCCGAACCAGGCAGGCGACCCCAGCGGGTCCGCCACGCTCATGATCGCCAGCGACGGGAAGTAGCTGACACACGCCAACGGCACGCCGAACGTGAACAACCGCCTGAACCAGGGATGGTAGATCGAGATCGGGTACTGAGTCGTCTCAACTCCGCCGTACGTGACCGTGTTCATGATCTCCAGCGTCTCCGTCGTCCAGAACGCCAGCGTCGCCTGCAGCACCACCAGTCCCATGAACAGGCATATCCCCCCTGCTACAGTCCCGAACAGCAGCCCGACCTTGATCACCGACCAGTCCAGCTCGAGTCCCACACTCGCCCACACCAGCACGATCAGCCCCTGCGCGAGGCGACCGACACGCCTCAGCGTCAGCTCCTGCCCGGCGAGCTGCAGCGCCGTTGACCTTGGCCGTGTGAGAAGCCGGTCGAACTCCCCCGACTTCACCATAGAGCCGAACATGTCGAATCCCCTCGACATCGCGTCAGCAAACGCGAACGAGATGTTCACCAACCCGTAGATGAACGCCACCTCGTGCAGCGACCATCCCACGAGCGTCCCGAACCGGTCGAACAGCACCAGGATCGCCACGAACTCCAGCCCCGTCGTAACCATGTACCCGAGCGCCAGCATGACGAATGACGCCCGGTACTGCATCTGGCTGCGCACCGAGACAGATAGGTATCGCCCATACAGGTAGACCGTGTCGAGCACCCTCATCCCCCCTGTACCACCAGGCGCCGCTGTCCGAGCGACAGCAGCCAGCGCCCCAGCAGCACGATCGCCGCGAGCCACACCAGTTGGTGTGCCAGGAGAAGCGGCAGATCGCCCGCCGGGATGTGCCCGAGGTAGAACCGGTACGGCGTATCCACCAGCCCCCTGAACGGCAGGACGTTGAGCACCGTCTGAGCCCAGTCCGGGAACAGCGGGATCGGCACTATCAGCCCGGACAGGATTCCGACGACGCCCGGCGCGAGCGCGAACACGCCATCACCCGAGATCGTCCACATCATGGTGATGCTGAAGAGCGTCGTTATCGCGCTGCTCAGCAGCATCGCCCCGATCATCGACGCCACGAACGCCCCCGCCGCGCCCCACGAAGCCGGTGAATTCATGCCCATGAACAGTCCGGCGAACGCGATCAGCGGCACTGCCCTCAGCAGCGTCGGAGCTGTGCGAAACGCCAGCGAGCGGCAGTACCAGAAGCCATACAGATCGACCGGCCTCAGCAGCTCGTAGCCCACGTTGCCCGTGCGGATCAGCGCCCGCAGCTCGTTGTCCTGGTTCCACGGCATCATCGCGAGGAACGCCTGACCCAGCCAGACGTACGTCAGGACGTCATCGAGCGCCATCGGCTGCTCAGCGGTCGTCGACCGGAAGAACGCCTGGAAGATCATCACACGGATCAGCCCCCAGAAGACCTGCGTGCCCAGACCCGCAAGCGCCGCCGCCCGGTACTGCAGCATCGCCCTGAACTGCGCGCTCAACACCGCCCAGTAGCTAGTCATCTTTGGTTACGCTGACATACCCCCTCTCCCTTGACGGGAGAGGGTTGGGGTGAGGGTGAAAAGCACCAATACATACACCATTGCCAAAGGCACGAAGCTGTTTGCACCCATGCGGCTCTCTCTCCTCACTCCTCTTCACTCACTTCTGGGATCACCCCTCAGCCTCATAGATACCCGCAATGATCTCCTCGATCGGCGGGTTCTCCACGAACAGGTCCCGAATCGGATGCGCCGAAGTCACCCGACCGATCAGTTCCGCCGCCGACACCGACTCCGGATCGAAGCTCAGCGACACGCGTCGCCCTATGCGCTCCATAACCCTCGCGTCGGGATCGGATATATCGTCGCTTTCATTCACTAGCTCCACCACCAGACGACGCTCATTCGAGATCGTACGACGCAGCTCGTTCAGCCCACCGTCCGACAGTATCCGTCCGCTGCTGATGACCATGACCCTGTCGCACAGCGCCTCGATGTCGTCCATATCGTGCGTCGTCAGGATGACCGTGATTCCGCGCTCCCTGTTGAACCTGCGTATGAAGTCCCGGAACGCCAGCTTCGACACCGCGTCCAGCCCGATAGTCGGCTCGTCCAGGAACAGGATCGACGGCGAGTGCAGCAGTGCCGCAGCCAGGTCGCAGCGCATCCGCTGACCCAGGCTGAGCTGTCGCACCGGCACGTTGAGTAGCGACCCCAGGTCCAACACCTCGATGAACTCGTCACGGTTGCGCGCGTACACGTCGCGCGGCACCCGGTAGATGTCCCGCAGCAGGTCGAACGACTCGATCACCGGCAGGTCCCACCACAACTGTGTTCTCTGCCCGAACACGACCCCGATGTCCCGCACGTGCTCTTGCCGCTCCCGCCACGGCACACGCCCGAGGATCTCGCACCTGCCCGAGTCCGGCACCAGGATGCCCGAGATGATCTTGATCGTCGTCGACTTCCCCGCGCCGTTCGGACCGATGTAGCCCACCAGCTCCCCCGGCTCAATCGAGAACGACACCCCATCCAGCGCGTCGATCGTGTGGTACCGGCGGTGAACGACACCCCGCAGCGCACCAACCAGCCCCGGGTCGCGCTCCGCGATCCGAAAGCGTTTGACGAGGTCCTCAACAACAATCTGAGACATAACACCACGTCCGCACTGTTCGGCAAAAGCCAAATCCTACACGACCCACCAGACACCACACCAATTCCGGCCCGATCGCACTATAGCGGCGGTTCGCGAACCGCCGCCTTCACCCTGCCCTGGGTAGGCAAAGGAGTCGAAGACAACCACGAATACCAACCGACGGCCCCCTCTCCCTCAGGGAGAGGGCTGGGGTGAGGGTGAAAACCTATCCACCGCACCACTCAACTCTCGAAACTATGTTAAAATCTGCCCTAATCCCACCCGCCTCTCCGGGCTTGGGCCGACCCCTCTGTCCAAGCGCCCACGGCCGTCCATTTGGCCCATCCGGAGCAGCGCCAACAGCGGAGTTTCGACATGGCTGGACATTCCAAATGGAAACAGATCAAGCACGCCAAGGCGGTCACCGATCATCGACGCGGCAAGCTCTTCACCAAGCTCGCACGCGAGATCATCGTCGCCTCACAGCAGGGCGGCGGAGACCCCGACGCCAACTTTAGGCTCCGCATGGCGGTCCAGCACGCCAAGGACGCCAACATGCCCAACGACAACATCGACCGTGCCATCAAGCGCGGCACCGGTGAGGGCGGTGACGGCGTCCAGATGATCGAGGCCGTCTACGAGGGCTACGGCCCAGGCGGCGTCGCAATTATGCTCGAGACCCTCACCGACAACCGCAACCGCACCGTGTCCGCTGTGCGCACCACGCTCACCCGCGCCGGAGGCAACCTCGCCGAGTCCGGCTCCGTCTCCTGGCAGTTCGAGAAGCGCGGAGTGATAACCATCGAGGCAGACGAGGACGAGGCAGACGATCTGGCACTCGTCGCAATCGACGCCGGAGCCGAAGACGTCGACACCGACGACACCATGCTCCAAGTCTTCTCAGACCCCGGCACCCTCGAAGAAGTCCGAAGCGCCCTCGAGTCCAGCGACGCCTCCATCAGTTCGTCCGAGGTCTCCCTCATCCCCAGCCACACCGTAACCCTCGACACCCGTATGGCCGGACAGATCCTGCGCCTCCTAGACCAGCTCGAAGAGATAGACGACGTCCAGCAGGTCTACTCCAACGCCGACTTCCCCGACGAGGCCCTAACCAACTACGAAGGGTAGGGAAGGCAACACAATTGGCTTTCCTAAAGAGAGGACTGAGAAGTTAGCATTCGGCGGACTTTCTGAGGATATCAGGTTCCTGCCGCTACGCTGCCTCTACCCATAAGAGCATCGGCACGGTCAACGGCGATACGAGCCTGTTCAACGCTAATGTGCGGCTTAAGCTCGTTGATCCTAGTGGCGACCTCTTCCCTGTCAAGAGTTGGGTCTTCATCCTTTAGAAAGTAGGCTGTTGAGATACGCTCAAGGGACCGAACATCATTCCGTGATATTTCCTTGGCTACGAACTCGATTGCTCGTTGGTACTCCAACGGAATGGACCTAGAATTAACTGTCTCCTCTCCCCGACGTCCGAGTGTGAATGAGGGACCATATTGAGCACGCGGCTCGACATTTAAGTAAAGTCGGACTCGCATCAAAGTTAGTTCGCTGCGTAGTTCGAATGAAAATGGACCGTGAAGGTAAAGTACGAAGTCGTACCCAATCGGCACGTTGAGCAATTTTTGCAGGAACATCACCGACTTCTGGATCTGCGTCTCTCCTGCCCAACTTCCTTCGCTACGCATAGCGTCAATTAGATGGCAGATTAGGGTTCTGCGATCAAATTCGTTCATCGAAGCCATGCTCATCCTCCGTTCGTCGCGCTCGATAGTATGGCATCCTTATTCGTTAGGATCCAACCTCGTGCTTTTCCAGCGACATCCGGTTCTATTAGTACATATCCTACATCTACAACGGGGATTTGGCTCAGAGGGATAGATACTGAGAGGGACGATTCGATCTGCTCCATCGAGTCCACAACTGGGAATTCAGTAACCGGATTGGATTGGCGATAAGCATAGTCTCGAACTTTGTCGTCACCGTATCTTTCCGAACAGGCCTCTGCTATTACAGCAACCGGGTTTTCATTTCGTTCTAGGTCGTCGGGAATCAAAGTATATGCACGACGGAAATGTTCGCGGAATACAATTCGATTGGCTGGGTCATGTCCTGGCATAGACTTGTCCTGAGCCGCGTTGGTGATTTCACTCAGGACTTGATTGTCGGTCAGAAATCTCAACTTGTCCCATACTTGAGGGAACTCCCCTCCGGGAAGCCATTCCTGTAGAAATTCCTTTAGATGCAGGTCATAGGCAACTCGTACATGGTGATAGTACAGCTGCATGAACATGAAATAGCGAGCCCATAGCAGGGCTTCTGTAGCGTGGATTCCTCCGACTTCAACTCCCAGGGTTGGAGAGATGTCATTCTGACTGGTAGGAAGAACTCGGATTGTTTCAATAAGCCGGTAGTGGTCGAACTCTCCGTATGCTACTCCTGCATGGTGCGAGTCTCTAAGAAGATAGTCTGTTCGATCTACGCCAAAGGCGTCGCCCCCGATAATCTCGTGAAGTAGCATCTCCCAATTAGTGAGATTTACGGTTCCCATGTACTTCTGGCCAACAGATACCTTGGCGATATCCAGCGGCCTTAGGGGTGGTGTCATTGACTCCCAGATCTCAGTCATCAGATCCGATTGGACTAAGTCGGCGGTAATTGATTCATGACGCCTGCCTTCTGGAAGTAATTCCTCCTCAGCAGCGTGCGAAAACGGAAGGTGTCCTATGTCATGGCAAAGGGCCGCCATCCTCAGCACTTTTCGCCAATATGTTCTCTCGTCGTCGGTAAGGTTCAGAACGGTCCGCCTCATCGAATCGTGAATGTTGTCCTGATCAGTAACCACATCGAAAACTCTGCCAGCCAGTTCCATGACTCCAAGACTGTGCTCGAATCGTCTATGGGTAGCCCCCGGATATACAAGGTATGACATTGCTAGCTGATGAATGTGACGAAGTCGCTGGACAGGAGGCGAGTTTAGTACTCGGCGCTCATCGCTATCTAGCTTGATGAATCCATGAATTGGATCACGTACTTCGTGGTATCGCTTGCTGACCAAAGCCGAATTAACCTAGCCGCTTAGATCCATTGGTTGATTTCGAGGCTCAGAGAAGATAGCACAATTGTTCGCCTACGGCAAGCACGGAAAGTCTTTCTTCCACTCATGGTGGCAAATGCGCGCGACGAGCTTCAACCCGCTTCGAGCAAAAGATCCGCGACACAATCACCGTGTCTGGGCCGAGTGACAGCTGCCACCACAGATATCACCAACCCCCTCCAACAGATCCCTTAGAGCTCCTTCGCCCCCTTAGTGGATAACCCCAAAGCCATTGACGCAATGCCACCTATCTACCATTCTCTCCAATAGAATATATGCGCTGTTTGCGACTCACTATGAACCTATCCCAAAGAATCCAGGCCAAGACCGGCGACTACTTCGACGGCCGTCCCATGCCCGGCATGACCACCACCTCCGACATCACCGGCATCCCCCACCACTTCTGACCCCGCCCATGACTAGGGCCGCTACATGAGATGTCTATCCACGAAGGGCGCGAAGGCCCTCGAAGGATGTATTGAATTTGACTACGCTGGTTCTAAAGGACGAAGTATATGCGGTCGTGGGCGCCGCTATTGAAGTGCATCGGGAACTGGGGCCAGGGTTTCTCGAAGCCGTCTATCAGGAAGCGATGGAGGCAGAGATGCACCATCGGCAGATTCCATTCGAAGCCCAGAAGCCGTTGACGATAAGCTACAAAGGCCGTGTTCTGGACAAGAAGTACTTTGCCGATTTAGTCTGCTTCAATCAGGTCCTCATAGAAATCAAGGCGATTGACCGCCTCTCAGGCAAAGAGCACGCTCAGATACTCAACTATCTGAAAGCAACAGCCTTCAAAGTAGGCATCCTGATAAACTTCGGCAGCCACGGCAAACTCGAGTGGAAAAGATTCATCAACTGACCAAATCCACGAAGGACACGAACAGACACTAAATGCCTTCACAGAAACTTAGAGCCCTTAGTGGACAAATAGACATAAGATACTTAGAGTCCCTTCGTGCCCTTAGTGGATAATTTCTTCAGCCCCCTTCGTACCCTTAGTGGATAAATAAAACCATGAAAATCGGCATACTCGGCGCATCTACCTACGAACCCATTCTCGAACGCACCGGCACGAGGCTCGATGTCGACACCCGCTTCGGCACCGTTAACGTCCTCGAGGGCGAGATCGGCTCCGCCACCGTCTACTACATCCGGCGCTTCGGCCCCAACGACAGCCTGCAGGCCGACCTCGTCAACCACGCCGCCCACTCCGTCGCCTTCAGGCAGTTGGGCGTCCGCCGCGTCATTACCCTCAACGGCTTCGGCGCGATCAACACGGACTACCGGGTCGGCGACCTCGTCGTCTACAGCGACTTCATTCGCATGTGCGAGCGCACCCCCACGACAGTCTTCGACGGCGACGAGGGCTGGTTCAGGGCCAACATGGATGTCCCGTTCTGCCCCGGACTGCGCCGCACGCTGGTCGACTCCGCTCGCGCTGAGACAGACCGTCGCGTCCACGATGGAGGGGTCAACATCTGCGTGCAGGGGCCGCACAACGAGACCCCTGCTGAGATCAACGCCTACCGCATCTGGGGCGCCGACCTCATCTGCACGACGATCTATCCCGAGGTCGTCTACTTCAGGGAGCTCGAGATGTGCTACGCAGGCCTGTCCTGGCTGAGCGACGTCGCTGGCGTCGAAGACGCGTCCGACTGGGTCATGATCACCCCCGACGACCTGGCCCCAATTCTCCGTCGAGCCATCGCAGACCTGCCCACCGATCTCGACTGCCACTGCCAGACCACCTGGTCCGGTGCCGAAGACAGCCTCCCACCCTGGTACCAGGCCATCCGCTAGTTGTCCGATTCTATGAGTAGAGAAATCCTGACCACTAGTTCATTGCGTACCATCGATGCTGTATCAAGTTAGTCGGCGTCGCCAGATCACCATCCGGCGCAGGTCGGAATCCAGAGGTCGGCAACCACCGTCCGTAGGGGCAGGTTTGAAACCTGCCCCTACCCGAGTACGGCGCCGGCTAGGATGATACGGTTTCCGTACCATTGAGGGTTCACTGGAAATGGTTTGAGAATTGCTATAATAGAGGGGACGCGAGCCTACACAGGAGCGACACAGGTGGCTGCGATGAGAAGACAGTTCATTCGCTACGCCAGACCCGGGTTCTTTGAGGGGATGGCTCGGATAATGGACTTCGGCAATTCGATGAACAGGTATCCGAGATACCGCTCGTCTGCCGAAGAGGATATGCTCGCCCTTCGCTCTGACTGGGTAGCCATAGGCGGCGATATTAGAGCGGCCATCAGCGAATATGACGAAACGCAGGTAGATGAACGTGCGCCCGTGAGTTAGTTTGATGGCCAACGGGGAACCTGAAGCACAGGGACAGTCTCAGGATCAGCCTGCCATACGGCAGGCTGATATTGTTTCGTCAGAACGCAGGGAGATGTTGGTCAGCTGGGAAGGCCCACTTCCTCCACCTCAGACTTTGGAAGGCTACGAACGTGTCATCCCTGGGGCGGCAAACAGGATCTTGGAGTTGGTGGAGTGTCAGAGCGAGCATCGGATGCAGATGGAGAAGGCACTGATTAGTGGTGATTCTCGGCGGAGTTACTTGGGATTACTCGCTGGGTTTCTCTTGTCTGGAGTCGTAATCGGCGGGGGGATCTACCTGGTCGCCACCGACCATGATTGGGCCGGAGCATCCATGATTGGAGTAAGCCTGGTGGGACTGGCAAGCGTGTTCGTCTATGGCTCAAGAGGTCGACGTGATGACCAGCAGCGAGAACCGGACTCCGCCGACCGCGATCAGTAGGCGTACAGAATTGGTCTTCACCCACCTTTGTGTATCTTCGCGCCCTTAGTGGATAATCAACGGGCAGTCAGCATTTGATCATACTCGGAATAGACCCCGGAACTTATAGCATGGGCGTCGGCGCAGTCGAGGTCGATGGCGACCAGTACGCCGTCACCCTGTCCACTGCGCTCAACCCGCCTCGCAAGGCCGACATCGCCGAGCGCCTGGCGTGGCTCCACGAACGGCTCGATGCCATCGTGCAGGACCTCAACCCAGAGGTCGTTGCGATCGAGTCGCCCTTCGTATCCCGCAACGTCAAGTCCGCTGTGGCCATCGGACAGTCGCAGGCGGTCGCCATGATCGCCGCCGCGTCCCACGGCGTGCCCGTCGCCACCTACGCGCCCCGCGAGGTCAAGAAGGCCGTCACCGACTACGGCGGAAGCTCCAAGGAGCAGGTGCAGGGGATGGTCCAGGCACTGCTCGGACTCTCAGACCCGCTCGATCCTCCCGACAGGGCCGACGCGCTGGCAGTCGCCATCTGCCACGTCCAGTCCACCCAGACGCTCGGCATCGAGATGTGGGAGTAGCCGATGGTCTCGTCACTGGTCACATCGATCTCTGGCACCCTTCAGCGCACCGGCGAAGACTGGGTGGACGTCGGCATGGGCGGCATCACGCTTCGAGTTAGCGTCCCAGACACCTCCGTCGACAGCATTGGCCGCGTCGGCCAGGATGTCATCTTCTACACGTCCCTCCAGGTCAGGGAGGACAGCATCTCGCTGTACGGCTTCCCGACTGAGGACGAGAAGCACACATTCGAGACGCTGCTGAACATCAGCGGCATCGGCCCTCGGCTCGCCCTCGCCATGCTGGCACGCTTCAACCCCATGTCGCTGTTGCAGGCCGTCGAGGCCGGTGACACCAGGGCGCTCTCAACCGTGCCCGGCGTCGGACGCCGCACGGCCAGCAGGATCGTGCTGGAGCTCAAGGGCAAGCTCGACCTGGACTTCGGTCGCACCGACGGTGCGGGAGCGGACTCCGATCTCGTCGACGCGCTGACAGCCCTCGGCTACAGCTACACCGAGGCCCACGAGGCCATCGCCAGGACGGACTCCGATATCCCCGACGAAGAGCGCATCCGCGCCGCACTCGATCACCTCTCAGGCGCATAACATGAGTATGCTACCTGACAACAGACCCCCTCTCCCTCAGGGAGAGGGTTGGGGTGAGGGTGAGAAGCTCGAATACCTACTTTTCTCATCTCCCTCAGAAAGATGGCGACTGATACTTCACCACTTACACCATGCTCAATAGCGAAGAGACCATGTACGACCCCTGGGCCGAGATCTACGACTCGGTCTACTCATACGTCCGCTCCGACATCCCCCTGTACACCCGCGCTGCCATGGAGTCAGGCGGCCCGGTGCTGGAGCTCGGCGTCGGCACCGGCCGGGTCGCGATCCCCACGGTCGAGCTTGGCATAGACGTCGTCGGCGTGGACAACTCCGAGCCCATGCTGGCCGTCGCATCCCGCAAGGCAGCTGCGCTCGGCGACAACGCCGGAAGCCTGGAGTTAGTCAGCGCAGACATCCGTGACTTCGCACTCTTCGACTCAGAAGGAAAGGAAAAAAAATTCCCGTTGGCGACCATGCCGTTCAGGGGCTTCCTCGCCCTGCTCAACGTCGGGGACCAGTTCAGCGCCCTCCGCCGGATCTACCAGCACCTCCAGCCGGACGGCATACTGCTCTTCAACATATTCGTCCCGGACCCGAACATGGCGCTCGAGCAGAGCGACGTCCTGCGGCACCTCACCGACGTTACCGACCCGGAGACCGGCCTGACCCGCGTCCTGTACCAGCAGAGCCAGTACGACTTCCACAACCAGATCGTCAGCGTGCGGATGCTGATCGAAGACCTCGACCGCAACCACATCGTCAGCCGCCGCATGTACCGCGACTACCAGCTCCGATACTGCCACCGCTGGGAGGTCCACCACATGCTTCAGCTATGCGGCTTCGAGATCGAGTCCCTCTACGGCGACTTCGATCTCTCCGACTTCGACGAGACCAGCACCGAAATGATCTGGGTGGCCCGCAAGCCCTGAGGCTGACCAGTGTGTCAGCGGCCGAGGTAGCTTAGAGTCTCGCGCGCCTTGTCTACCACCCATCCCTGGTCCGAGCCGGCTGTAACGAAGAGGCAGCCTTCGTCTATCCACCGCTGGGCGTCCTCGGCGGCTCCGGTCGAAATACCGGGGATCTTGCCGGTCTTACTGCACGCTTCGATGATGCCTCGAATGGCGGCAGTGTGGGCCTCTCTTCCCTCATCGGTGCTGAGGTCCAGTCCCATGAACCGGCTCAGGTCTCCAGGGCCGATCCAGCAGCCGTCTATCCCGTCCACCGACATGATCTCTTCGGCGTTCTTCGCGCCCTCGTCCGTCTCTATCTGGACCGCAAGGAAGATCTCGTCATTGGCCTTCTCGACGTAGTCTGCGCCGTGGAACCCCGCGCCGAATGGGCCGATGGAGCGGCCGCCAATGGGCGGGTACCGAGTCGCGAACACTGCCGCCTCAGCTTCCTCGACGGTGTTCAACATGGGCACGACTATTCCCATGCAGCCCATGTCCAGCAGGCGACCGATGAGCCCGTAGTCGTTGCGCCTCACCCTGGCCATCGGCACAGCCGACCCCAGCGCGATGCCTCTGAACGCAAGCATCACGCTCTCGTCGGCCCACCTTCCGTGCTGCGTGTCGACCAGGACGAAGTCGAACCCCAGCGGGGAGACCAGCTCACCCGAGAGAGGCGACCCGAGTCCCACCTCCGCGCCGATCGCGGGCTTTCCCTCCATCATGCGGCGTTTCGCGCTGTTGGCTGTCACACCATTCTCCTCGTGCTCAAACTGCTTGCGGCATCCGCAAGGCGCCACGAGGATACCACACGCCGCCTACCCTTCGACCGCTGACAGCCGCACTGACTCTCTGCGCCGCAACTAGTAAACTGCGGTGTACACCTGCTGAAGGAGGGATGGATGAGCGGAGCACAGTGGTACAAGGGCAACATCCACACGCACACGACCGAGTCGGACGGCGACGAGGACCCGCACAAGGTCACGAGCTGGTACCGGAGACACGGCTACGACTTCCTGGTGCTGAGCGACCACAATCACCTGACGCTGCTGGATTACGGCTCGGGCCGGCGCCGCTTCCGAAAGCCGCTGATGGTGCCGGGCGAGGAGGTCAGCGTTCGCATACACGGTGGTGAGACGCCCGTGCATATCAATGGAATTGGCATCTCGCGGATCGTCGAGCCTATCGACGCTGACGACGTGGTCTCAACGCTGCAGGCCAACGTGAACGCGATAATCGAGGCGGGCGGCATAGCGTCCATCAATCACCCTAACTACCAGTGGGCCCTCGACCACCATGCGATCAGCCGTGTGGAAGGGGCCAGCCTGCTGGAGGTGTTCAACGGGCACCCGGGCGCAAACCTCTTCGGCGCTCCCGACAGGCCGAGCTGCGAAGAGATCTGGGACGGCGTCCTCAGCGCCGGCCGAGTGATCTTCGGAGTGGCCACCGATGACTCCCACAACTACCACGACTTCGCCCCGTGGATGTCGAATCCCGGCCGCGGCTGGGTGATGGTGCAGGCCGACGAGCTGACACAGGAGGCGATCGTGGACAGCCTGGCGTCGGGCAGGTTCTACGCCTCGACCGGCGTGACCCTCACGCGGCTGGATTGCTCCGCCGACGGCATCTCGCTCGAGATCGAACAGGACCGCGACTTCGTTTACACAACCCGCTTCACCGGCAAGGACGGCGAGCTCCTATCCGAAGTCACTGGTCTCACCGCCGAGTACAGAGCCGACGGCCACGAAGACTACATCCGCGCCACCGTGATCTCCTCCTCCGGCCCCCAAGCATGGACCCAGCCCGTCTTCCCAGCCCAAGATCCCCGCGACCACTCGTGCTGAGGCCGCAGGCTACCGCACGGGTCGCTCGTACCAGTCTGCCCACGCCGACTTCCACCGTCGAAACAGCGCGATGAAGAGCGGGTTCGTGAACAGCAGCACCTTCCAGACCGGCAGCTTGTCGAAACGCCGAGTCGACGGCAGCACCCTTGGCGTCCGCACGACACGGACACTCTGACCCGTCCCCTTCGCGAGCTTCTTCAGGCTCCAGAGGAAGTCGACGTCCTCGCCGATCCACACGTTCTCATCGTAGCCGCCGACAGCCTCGAACGCGCTCCTGCGACAGAACTGCGTCGCCCCCTGGACCATCCCTGTGACCCGCGCGAGCTGCCGCCAGCACCGCAGGTAGAGCCTGATCACCAACCGCCGGGGCCGGTACTCCACGTCCACACCGCCTCCGACGCACTCAGGGTCGCTCATCACCTCGTGCACGACTTCGAAGAGCGTGACTGGCACGGTGACATCCGCATCCACGAACACCAGCACGTCGCCCCCCGCAACGCTCGCCCCGCGATTGCGCGCCCGCCCGATGCCCTGCGCCGGCTCACCCACCACCGTCGCGTCCATAGCCTCAGCGACTGCCGCAGTCGCGTCAGTGCTGTTGTTATCGACGACGATCATCTCCACCCCAACATCAGCCCGCGCCCGTAGGTGCTCCGACGCCAGCCGGACCGAGTCCAGCGTCGACGGAAGATAGTCCGCCTCATTAAAGGCCGGGATGATGACGGAGAGGTTCATGAGCCTATCCCAGATTAGTGGGCACTCTTATTTGGAGCGCGGGCATCTTGCCCGCCTTCGGTCATCCTGAGCTTGTCGAAGGACGCCCCCATCCGGCTTTCGCCGGAACGACGGGCTTTTGCACAGGTTGGGATCGTGGGTCTGGTCTGGCGAAACCATGTTACCCTCTGAAGATGAGTACGAACATTTCACAAGATGGCCAAACTGCCAAACAGGTAAGGCGCATTCTGTCTGATCCACCGCCGTTTCAGCTTGTCACAGTTCGCGGTAGCCGGCTGCGTCGCGGTGTGGACCTTGACCGTCCACGCGCTATTGAGATCGTAGAAGACCAGGCACAGTTCGGCTCCCCGACTGCCTGACCCGGGAGCTGCGCCTGCGTGACGACGTCGCGGAGCTACGACTCATGCGAGTTACCGAGGACATGTGAAGACAGGGCAACGTCATCCGGCTGACAGAGGTCGTCATCAACTGGTGTCGCGACCATAGAGTCCGCACCCTGGTCCTCAACACAACCACCCCCTCAGAACCCGCTATCTGCCTGTATCACAAGTTGGGATTCGCGAGGCGGGTACTACGTTCATCGACAGGTACGAGTTGGTGTGGCTGCGTCTTGAGCTGTAGTGCTGCTGATAGCCTCGCGCAATCTCTCGACAGAGCGAATTGACTCACCTAGTGCGAATTCTAGACAAGGGACCCCTGCAGAAGCAAAAACGTTGGCAGACACTTACCGTCTAAGAGATGCAATGATGCCTTCAGGTAGTGCAAACCGAATTGGATCGTCCAATTCCGAAAACGTGCTTGTTCTCCTTCCCAAGACATCTTCAAGGAGGTCGATATAGCGTTGGTTCGCGGTATAATCGTCTTGAGGGATCAAGTTCCTCAATGCGATCACGAATCTGTCTACGTAAATCCCGGTTGGGCGGCTTTTCTCTAGCGTTGTCAAGATGCGCTTGAAAACATTACCAGACCCCCCAATGGCTTCTTGAGACGATGCGATTAATTTCTCACTTCTGTCAGTGATCCATTTCTCTTGGCTTAAGGTGACAATAAGAGCAGCCAATTTTGTATCATGCCCTTCCAGCGAGCCAGGGCACTTGATATCAACATGCTTGTCAGCTAGATGACCCTCCTCCGCCATTATCCCCAATAGCGGTAGCAATGCAGGATCCTCGTTCATGTCCATATACGCTCTGATAGATGTTCTTACACTTTCTTCAGAGAAGCGGCGTCCCGGGATGTGTGAAGCAAATAAGAGCTCATCGCTCCTGATGGCATTGAGGAAGGCACTTAACTCTTGGATAGACTGTCCGAAAAGGCTGATGATCATATGAATCGGAATGGGAGAACCCGCAGGGATCTCTCGATAGACTGACGTCAGATCTTGTAAAGTAACCTTAGAGGGGGGTGATTCTGGACTGAAATGCGGCGGGAGCGATCGCGAGAAAAGCAGCCAATTGATTGTCTTGGCAACAAATGAGCGTGTTGGGCCAGGTGGCAAAGCCTCGAAAATGCCCAGAACCTCCTCGATGGCTTCTATTGTTACATCGGGTGAAAGCACCGTGTGTGTCATGGATATCGAAGTAGGAAAGCCTATTTTGCCGATCTTTGTATCAAAAGGTAATTGCCTGTCAGACATGTAGATTAAGTCGTCGCGGGTAACTCCTTGGTCGCCCCAACGCATTTCGGCGGCGATCCAATCGTCTACATCGCCAAGATCACCCTCAGAAACTCTGTTCGCGAGCTCAATAAGCTCAGTACCACTTGTACATGAGTTCAAGCAGGCAAGAAGCGGCCAAGGCAGATTCCTCAGTACGAGCCGCATCGAGGTCTGGTCGTCATCGTAGACAAACGCAGCGAGATCTGTGAGGACACTGGCAAGTTTCTCTTTTGAAGGTGCCTCTAAGAAATCACCTCCATATATGTTTGTCAACGCCAACTTGTTTTAGTGCGTTTTCGCCAAGTTAGATTTGACCCCCCTATGTCCTATTGATCCGTTTCCACTCTCTGCTCAGATGTTGCGCCAAGTAGGTGCTGTGAGGTCAGCAGTCCGGATTGACGCTTGTCCTTCAGTCTGTAGCTCTCTCCGCGGATGTTGAGGACGTAGCTGTGGTGGAGCAGACGATCGAGGATCGCGGTTGCTATCACGTTGTCGCCCAGCAGCTCCCCCCAGTCCGCGAAGCCCTTGTTCGAGGTCAGGATGATGCTTCCTCTCTCGTACCTGGCGGACACCAGGCTGAAGAACGCGGTAGCCGACTCCCTGTCGTAGGGCCATATGCCGAACTCGTCGACTATCAGCACCTTCGGCGACAGATATATCCTCATCCTCCGGTCCAGCCGGTTCTCGGCTCGTGCCTTCCGCAGGTCCTCCATCAGGTCGTAGGCTCGCACGAAGTACGCTCCCTTACCGTTCTCTATCGACTTCAGTGCGAGCGCAACCGCCAGATGGGTCTTGCCGACTCCCGGAGGTCCCAGCAGAAGGATGTTGGTGGCCTCCGACACGAACGCCAGTGTCGCCAGTTCCTTCACCTGTCTTTCGTCTATCGACGGCTGGAAGCTGAAGTCGAAGTCGTCGAGGGTGCGATGGAAGGGCAGCTTGGCCATGCGGGTCCTGGTCGTCATGTAGCGCTCCCTGCGAGCTGCAACCTCGACACCCAGCAGGTCTGCAAGCATCTCGGGGTACGGAAGCTGCTTCCTTGCAGCGTCGTCCAGCCTGCTGTCCAGTACCTCCACAGCCTGTGACATACCCAGGGTCTCGAGGTGAGCGCGTGCCTGCTCGATGGCGATCATTTCACACCTCCACCGGCCAGCAACTCGTACACGTCAAGGGACCGGCTCTCGACCTGCTGGGCCGATACCTGAACAGCGAGCGCCTCACGCTTCGGACCACTGTCGGCAGCGACCAGGCCGTCCCACTGACCGGGAAGCGTCAGTCTCTGTCTGCGTCTGTGTGCCCTCGGATGGACCGCCAGTCTCTCCGATCCCGACCATATCTCCACCGTACCGGCGTTGACTCCCACCTGCACGGTGCTCCCAGCCCACGTCCACGGCACTCCGTACCACGATCCATCCCAGTGCACGTAGCCGTCCCGGCCCACCTTGCGGTCCTCCCGGAGGTACACTGCCAGACCGCTCCGATCTGGCAGTACTCCCAGGCTCGGTCTCTCCACCTCGAGCATCACCTTAGGCACCCTGCCGGTCGTGCCGTGCACTCGCTCGTTGGCGACCACGTCGCACCACTCGATCGCCTGGCGGTTGAGATCGGCGTCATCCGTGAACCGCGCCGAGGGCCAGAAGTTGCGACGAACGTACTTAACTCCACTCTCAACCTTGCCCTTTGTCTGCGCACGGTACGGTCTGCACAGCCGCAGCTCGAACCCCACACGACGTGCAAAGTCCAGCATCCGGCTGTTCCACTCGTGTCGATCCTCATCGTCACGCTCGATCACGACCACCTTGGCGTTATCGTACAGACAGCGCCGCGGAACACCGCCGAAGTACTCGAAGGCGTTGATGTGGCAACGGATGAACGTTGCGACGTCGGCCCTGCGCACCAGCTCCACGTAGATGGCCCTGGAGAAGCCCATCACCATTACGAACGCCCACATCCTGCGCCGACGTCCGTTCTCTGAGGTGTAGCTGAGTATCCCCCAGTCCACCTGTGCCTGCTCGCCCGGCTCGGTCTCGAATCGCACCGTCGCCTTAGGCTGGCGAGGTCGTCTTCTCGGATGAACGTAGCTCTTCAGTGTGCTGTATCCGCCCGGGTATCCCAGTTCCCTGATCTCCCTCAGCAGAACCACGCAGTTCTCCAGTCCATCCAGAAGCCTTGTGTCTATGTACTCGGTGTATGGGTCCAGCTTCGATCCGCGCTTCGCCCTGAGCATGGGCTTCGGCACCTCGCGTGAGCGCAGGTACCTTCGGACTGTGTTCCTCGAGATCCCCAGATCCCTGGCTATTCCGTCTATCGAACGCCCCTTGCCTCTCAACTCGTACAGCTCTTTCACCAACCGACCTCCTAACATTTGGTCCGGTGCACCTCCTGTCGGAATACCCGACAAAGATGCACTCCGCTTGTTAGGGGGTCAATTCCAAGTTGGCGTTTTCGCACAGTTTAAGCTTGGCGCTGACATGTTTGCATGCCAAGTGTAATGCCAGTCGTCCACATGCTGGAGTCGTTGAACAATTGACTCCTCGGTTCCAGACACGCGCATATACGGACCATAATATAGCCCAGTGTTCAACACACTGACTTCCGATGCTGGTCGGCTACCGATCCCTAAGACAACGGAGATGGCAGCTTCTTGCTCAGGGGCAAGCTTTGGAACAGCTTCCCTATATAAAAACGACCGCAACTGGATCATATCGGAGAACGTAGAGGAGGGTAGAGTAGGCAGGAGTTGCAGTACCTTGTTGGCTATCCAATTGGACGTCATTGACTCATTAATATCCTTGAGCAGTTTAACTTGCCTGTGCTTACTGGATGGCCATGTTTCGTTAGCCATTTGAACTGCCCAGGGAACACCCCCGGCGATAAGATTGATCAAACAGTTCCAAGCGCCGACAGATTTGATGCTGTCTCCGCCGTTGAGTCTTAGCTTCAGTTCTTCCTGATAAATGACTTTCTGTTGGGGTTCGTAAACTTCGGCGAGACGCAGCTGCAAACTCGGGTTAGCTGTGTCCACAGCCCTCATTGCAAGCCTTGTGAAGAGACTCGCAAATTTTGGTTGACGCCTAAGCGAGGCCTCTTCAAGCAAGGCAATTGCTAGTTCGGAGCCAGCAAGATAGGTACTAGTAACTCCGTCGCTGTGAGCCTCATTTAACCCAGCACACATCGTATGCACGTCATCTCGTAAGTCTTGGCGCACTGCAAAGCATTTCCCTGCAGCAAAGAGGAATACATTGCGCCAGAATGGTATAGGTGCAATCTCCTCTAGGCGCTCTTTGATATTTGCTTCGGTTCCATCCATGAGACTTTCGGCCGCCATGAATTCCTGCAAGGAACGGATCTCAAATCCAATCTGCTCGGATTCCAGTTCAACCAAGAACACCAACCGTTGGGAAGCGGCCTCTACAATCTGTTGAGAAAGGGTATGTAGCTGGGCACCCTGGTGCCCCTCGGCCTTGAGTCGTGCTTCTACCAAAGATACAAATCTACTACGAGATAGCTGAGCATCTGTCCCACCAGTTCTCTCGGAGTCAATCTGAAGAAGTAAACCAACTTGATTGTGGATCGCCTTTATGTCCGGCTGGTAATCACGTAATATGGTGGAAGCAGGGATGCTTCGTTCTACTTCACGTCGGTATATTACTTCGTAATAGAGACTGAAGAGATTCCACTGAGCCTGGGGAGGTTGCCCTACTTGGTCGACCAAAGCAGTCATAATGGTAACCTGCAGTGGACTTCGCATTAATCGCGCCGTGGATTCATCAGAGAGTGCTCGCTCTAGACGATCAAGGACCCTTTTCTTGCGTTCCTCTTCCGAGCGAAACCGAACCTCTACTAATCGCTGAGCAAAATGCCGACTAAGTTCATCTGACAGTTCTGCTAACTCTTGGTGTTGATAATTGAGGGGCGAAAAGTCCTCATTGTATCCGTGAGGACGGCTAGTTGCGATTGATAAAATGTCGGCATTCGCATGGCTCGCGTCTATCCAAAAGTCTTTTATTGCATCTAAGACTTGGTCTCGGTTACTAGAGGCGGGCACTTCGTCTAGCCCATCGAATATAAAAACACTAGGATAAACCGCTAGAAAGCGGCGCAAATCATTTGCTGAAACGGTTGATTCGGTACGTTCACTCACCTGCCGTGACAAATATCCCAGTACAGAGTTAATTTGACGTGCAGAAGTTGAAGATAGAGCCTTCGCAAAGTCGTTCAGTATTAGCTTGAATGGAAAGCGAGGAACGACGCTGTGGGCAATGCCTTCGGCCTCGCAGTGACTTTGAATTGTGTCTAAGGCACTTCGAACTTCGGGAGACAGAGTATGAGGACTTCTGCCAGCAATAATTGAGGAACGAAAGATCTGACAAAGGAACTGTGTCAAGGTAGTCTTTCCTTGCCCTGGCCCTCCTATCAGGACGAAGCGCCCCCGTGAGGCTGGTGAGAGACTCGAGTCAAGTGGGTTTGGCAGTAGAGGGGTGTCTGTGGAAGCTGGATCGAGAAGGGCTGAAGAGACACTTAGGACATCTGTGATGAATCCTCCATCAGCATAGGTCGGGTAGGCACCACTATCTATGGCGACATCGATATCGTTGTAGGTTTGTGTGCGAAATCCGACGGGCTTGCTTCGTGTAGGCAAGTCTACAAATACTGTGGCCAGCGGTATTGGTTCATCAACATTGTGACCTGCCTGTTCTAATTTTACGCATTCATCACTCAACAATTCCCTTTCCAAGAACATGACAAAGGTGTCGTACATATCAGCGGGAGTGGGATCGAGTTGCTCAATGATTTTCGCCAGAACATCCCCGGGAGTAATGAAGGCGCGATAGGCATTCCTAACATCTTCGGATCCGTTGAGAAACGTTCGAATTTGGTCGTAGTCCCAGATCGCATAATCTTTGAGCGATGAATGCTCCTTGAACTCTTCGAGGGCAGCTATGGCTCGGTCTTTAGAGCCTGCGGTGTTAACTGGTGTGAGGACTACGTTGGTGGCATAGATAAAGTAATCCGGCGTGCGCAGGTTTTTTCCTGGATCAGTGTACTTTTGCAGTTCGGCCTTCAGTTGGTCCACTGCCCAGTCTCCGTCCTGTTTGGTGTTGACTGGACGCTGTCGGTATTTGGCTTGGACTACCCCATAGCCATCCCAGGATTCGGCATCTGTAGGATAAGGAACTTTACGTTCGAAAGTTGCCTCACGACCGCCATCTGGGCCGTCGCCGAAAACCACTATCCCCGGACCCAGTATGCTGGCCGCTAACGATTGAACCAAATGCTCAAATGAACGGCTTGAAAGTCTTGAAAGATCGTAGTCTGGCATGGTGTGACTCCGAGTCTCGGGCTTTGGCATGTGGCTAAATGAGAGGCTCCATACTTCAACATGAGAGTACCAGGATTGAAGTTACATGAGCGGGTTATTGTGGGCCTAGTAGAGGAATGGTGGAGCTGAGGGGATTCGAACCCCTGACCTCCGCTGTGCAAGAGCGGCGCTCTCCCAACTGAGCTACAGCCCCACGTTGTTGAAGGGGGAGTGTGGTATCTGCCCGCTATGCCGGCGTCAGCCGGATGATGTGTTCGGGCGTAGATGCCTCACAAAAATGCACCTTAACACTGGATAGTGGAAAGAGCCTCACCGTAGGTTTCTTAATGTGTCTTGGATTACGACGAGCTTTACGTTAAGAGCGGGGGTGGGGTTTCGGGGAGCTCCTTCGACACGCCCTGGCTTGCGCCTGAGCGTTGAATCCTGCTCTACCCTCTACCTTGGTCCGCTCACTCGCCGAACGACCTGGTCTCGCCGTTGGCTGGATGTAGCCGGTGGCGATCCCTGTCTCCCTAGAAAGGAGGTGATCCAGCCGCACCTTCCGGTACAGCTACCTTGTTACGACTTAGTCCCAGTCACCAGTCCCACCCTCGGCGCCTGCCTCCTTGCGGTTAGCCCAGCGACTTCAAGTGTTACCGACTTCCATGACTTGACGGGCGGTGTGTACAAGACCCGAGAACGTATTCACCGCAGTGTGCTGACCTGCGGTTACTAGCAACTCCGCGTTCATGCAGGCGGGTTGCAGCCTGCAATTCCAACTGGGGCCTGGTTTGTGGGATTAGCTAGGGCTCGCGCCTTTGCAACCCTCTGTCCAGACCATTGTATCGTGTGTGTAGCCCAGGACGTAAGAGCCATGATGACTTGACCTCGACCCCACCTTCCTCCCCCAGTGGGGGCAGTCTCGCTAGACATCCTAACTAGCGACAGGGGTTGCGCTCGTTGCGGGACTTAACCCAACATCTCACGACACGAGCTGACGACAGCCATGCAACATCTGTGCAACTGTCCCGAAGGAAAAGCTGGTTTCCCAGCCTGTCAGATGCATTTCAAGCCCTGGTAAGGTTCTTCGCTTATCATCGAATTAAACCACACGATCCGCTGCTTGTGCGGGTCCCCGTCAATTCCTTTGAGTTTTAGCCTTGCGGCCGTACTCCTCAGGCGGGATACTTAATGCGTTAGCTACGGCACGGAGGGGGTCGATACCCCCCATACCTAGTATCCATCGTTTAGGGCGTGGACTACCCGGGTATCTAATCCGGTTTGCTACCCACGCTTTCGCGCCTCAGCGTCAGTCACAGCCCAGGGAGTCGCCTTCGCCTCTGGTGTTCCTCCCGGTATCTACGCATTCCACCACTACTCCGGGAATTCCACTCCCCTCTGCTGTACTCAAGTCTGCCAGTATCCCATGACCCCTCCCAGTTGAGCCGGGAGATTTCACATGAGACTTAACGGACCGCCTACGCGCACTTTACGCCCAGTAAATCCGGACAACGCTCGGTTCCTACGTATTACCGCGGCTGCTGGCACGTAGTTAGCCGAACCTTATTCCCCAGGTACTGTCCTGTCTCATCCCTGGGAAAAGGGGTTTACAACTCGAAAGCCTTCATCCCCCACGCGGTGTCGCTGCGTCAGGCTTTCGCCCATTGCGCAAGATTCCCTGCTGCTGCCTCCCGTAGGAGTGGGGGCCGTGTCTCAGTCCCCCTCTGACCGATCGTGCTCTCACACCGGTTACCCGTCTTCGGCTTGGTAGGCTTTTACCCCACCAACTACCATGATAAGCCGCAAGCTCCTCCCAGAGCGCCGGAACTTTTCCTCCCTAGACCGCAGTCTAAGGAGCGTACGGGGTATTAGGCCGGACTTCTCCGGGTTATCCCCCTCTCCGGGGTAGATCACTTACGTGTTACTCAGCCGTCTGCCACTAGCTCGGGGGCCGAAGCCCCTCCGCCCGTTCGACTTGCATGCATTAGGCGCACCGCCAGCGTTCGTCCTGAGCCAGGATCAAACTCTACGGATTTGTTTTGGGTTTTGGTTCTTTCCACTATCCAGTTGTTAAG
The DNA here is from genome assembly GCA_965232905.1 of Dehalococcoidia bacterium. Lineage (GTDB taxonomy): Bacteria > Chloroflexota > Dehalococcoidia > Lucifugimonadales > UBA1123 > VXRN01. Next base: position 2,176,140 of record OZ247432.1, on the reverse strand, counting down.
GTGCAGATCAGAATCCTAGCCCACAGGCGCGAGCACTGTCAAGGCTTTTTAGACGAAATACTAGAAACTAACCACCAATTCTGCCGCCTGCGTCTGCGCCGGTCAGCATTCTGCGGATGTCGTCGGCATACCGGACCTCTGAATCGTCCTCGGGTTCGTACCCCAAAACCTCGCGGGCGTTGGACAAAGACCAGAACGCGCGGGTGTTGTTGCTGATGCCGTACACGACCTGCCACGGGATGCCGTGCTCGTTCTCGATGTTCGGCGCCTCGCTGGCCTTTTGGAAGAGCTGCGTGATGTCCCGCGGGCTGATGTACGCGCCGAGGTCGCGCTTGTAGTTGGAGGTGTTGCCGGCGTACAGCGCGGCATCGATCTCGCGAGGCGCGCCGATCCTCACCATCACCACCTCGAGCTTGCGCTGCTGTACCTGCGACGCGCCGGTGTGGTCCTGGTCTCCGCCGGCAGTACTGAAGTCCATCGCGCCGCACGCGAACAGGAAACCCATGTGCTCGTAGGTCGCCTTGGCCCAGCCGTAGAAGTTGTCCGACAGCGGGATCAGGTACGGGTCGAGCGACTCCATCTTTCGCGCGTGGATCAGGTTGTGCTCGTACCAGTCGGCGGCGTGGTTGGAGCTCGCCATCACGACCCTGGACGCGCCGGAGTCGTACGCCGACCTGAACACGTTGTACGCCATCTCGACGTTCTCTTTCTCTTCGTAGAAGTGGTCGAGCGGGTTGGCGCCCTGGCGGCGCTTGTAGCCGAGATGGACCACCGCGTCGACGCCCTCGAAGAGGTGGGCGTATTTGGAGCGGTCGGCGTCGATCAGGTCCTGTATGACGACGCCCTCAACGCGCTCGCCGCGCCGGTTCGTGTCGACGACGTCGACGAGCACCATCTCGTACTGCTCCTTGAACGTCGGCAGGAGTTGGTCGGCAATGTACCCGGACGCTCCGGTCATTAGCACTTTCTGCATGGGGGGTTTTCTTCCTTTCCTTAAGAGCAGATCAGCCGTCGACGGCGATCCTCAGGCGCTTGTTGATGCGGCCCTTGGACTCGTGGCCGACGACGTGGATGCGGCCCACCTCGCGTGTGTTGGCGACGTGTGTGCCGCCGTCGGCCTGTAGATCAAGCCCTTCTATATCTATGATGCGGACCTCTGTGATCTGCGGAGGCAGCAGGTTGATCTTGGTGCGGATCAGGTCCGGGATATTGAACGCCTCCTCACGGGGCAGCACGCTGACGTGGATGTCGCGCTCGGCGGCAACCTCGCCGTTGATCAGCTCCTCGACGCGCTCGGCGAAGTCGGATGACATGCTCCCAAGCTCGAAGTCCATCCTCGCCCTGAGAGGCTCCATGTTGCCGCCCGTGACCTGCGCTCCGTAGTCGCGCCAGACAACTCCGCAGAGTATGTGCAGCGCGGTGTGGGTGCGCATGAGCTGGTACCGGCGGTACCAGTCGACTTCGCCGCTGATCTGCGCGCCGACCTCCGGGTATTCCTCACCGTCGATCTCGTGGACGTACTGTCCAGAGTCGCGGCGTATGCGCTTGACGGCGTACTCCACGCCGTCAGAGGTCAGCGTCCCCGAGTCCGTGGGCTGACCCCCGCCGCCCGGGTAGAACGCCGTGCGGTCCAGCACCACACCCCGGTTCGTGACCGCCGTAACGGTCGCATCGAAGGCCTTCAAATAGCTGTCTTCATAACAAAGGATGTCGGTCATGTTTCTACCTAATGCGGAGGCTCATTCGTGAAGATCAGGCTGCCGGCGGCCATGAACATACCGCCCACGCCCTGGCAGAAGGACGTCTTTACCCCCTCCACCTGGTGCGCTGCTTCGCCCCGGACCTGGCGGACCGACTCCTGCATCGCGAACATGCCGTACATGCCGGTGTGCGTGTAGGACAGCCCACCGCCGTTCGTGTTCAGCGGCAGCTTGCCGCCCGGCGAGGTGTTGCCCTCCTCGATGAACGCTCCGGCCTCACCGCGTCCTACGAACCCGAGGTCCTCGAGCCCGTAGATCGGCAGGTGAACGAACGCGTCGTAAATCTGGATGTGGTCAATGTCGTCGTGCGACACGCCCGCCTCCTCGAACGCCTTCGCGCCGGAGGTCTTGAAAGCCGCCGATGAGGTCATGTCGTACATCTGGCTGACGACCGGCGTCTCCACCGACTCGCCCGTACCGAGTATGTACACCGGCTTGGTCGGGAAGTCGTCCACCCTGTCCGCGCTGGTGACGATGAACGCACCGCCGCCGTCGGTGACAGGGCAGCACATGAACAGCCGGTACGGGTAGCAGATCATGCGGCTGTTGAGCACTTCTTCTACAGTGACGGGGTCACGGAACATGGCGCGCGGCACCTTGCTCGACCACCTGCGCTGCGCGACCGCGACCGATGCTAGCTGCTCGATCGTCGTTCCCGTCTCCTTCATGTAGCGCAGCACACCCATGCCGAACTGCGTGGTCGGGCCGAGTACGCCGTAGATAGACTCGAACTGTCCGGGGTACGAGCCGTCGTAGGTCGGACCTGACGGGCCCGCGGCCGTCCCAATGCGCATGCCGCCGACACCGACCCGGCTCCGACCGCTCTGTCCCATGCAGCACAGGATGGTGGTAGCGAGCCCCGACGCTATCGCCGCGGCCGCGTGTCGCATGTGTATGAGGAACGACGTTCCGCCGACCGACGTGTTGTCCACCCACTTCGGCACTATGCCGAGGTTGTGAGCGAGCGTCGCGGGGTTCATGGTGGCGGATATGCCGTCGATCTGGTCCTTCTCGATGCCGGCGTCCCGCATCGCGTTGACGGCGGCGTCGATGTGAAGCTCTGTCTCGGACATGTCGGGAATGACGCCAAGCTGTGTGGTCTCCGAGGCGCCGACTATGGCCGTCTTATATCTGAGTGACATTTTCGTAAGGCTCCTGTGACAGTCGCTAGTGGCCGGCGGTTAATGGTCAGTGGGAGAGCGGGAGGCTCTCGCTCCTCACTCCTCTCCACTCACTCCTCGCCTACGCCGGTTCCCAGTTCGGAATGGCTATCTCGTCTGTGGCGTCCGTAAAGACGACCTTCAGCGGCATGTCCAGCACCAGGTTCTCCGGCGTGTTCTCGATGCCGACGATGTTGCCCATCATGCGCGGGCCCTCTTCGAGCTGAATGATCGCGATGGCGTACGGCGCGTCGGTCTCGAAGCCGGGCGCGGGACGGTGGTTGATCATGTACGTATACAGCGTCCCACGTCCCGATGCCTGGAACCACTCGACCTGGTCGGACATGCAGCCGGGCAGCGGACACCTGAGCCTTGGATAGAAGAACGCCTCGGCGCAATGGATGCAGCGCTGGATCCAGAGTTCGTGCTCCTTGGCCTTGCGCCAGAAGAATTCAGTCTCCGGAACAGGGGCCGGAATGGGCTTTCTGTACTCCGTCTGCGTCATAATCGTGCTCCTCCCGATGTACCTAAGCTAAACGTGGCGCCATTGTATGAGGATGAGTTGATAACGGGCAACGTATCCCAATTCACGGGCCTCCCTGTCGGAACGTGACGTCATCTACTCGAATCAATTTGGGGTCAGGCCGAGTAATCTCTTGACCGCTAGCTGATACGTATTGATGAGCGTAGCAGAGGACCCAGTCGTTGACTGTCAGCTTGATCCTGATGATCCGACTCTGGGTTCCTGGAGGGAACCCTCTGGGAGGTCCGCGCATCACACGAGATACCTCTAAGTACGCTTGACCGTTCTCAATCTTCCTTCTAACATCCAGTATGCGGTAAAGCTCGTATCGCTCTTCATCGGCAGCAACTACTGTGGCCGAACCTTCGTGTGGAGTTGGCATGATCGACGAGACCCTTGAAACGTTGAGGCTCTATCTTGCTGGCGACTTGGATTTCGAGGCGCTTGAAAGGCACATCGTTCAACTCGCGCCCGATGCGGAGGGCGAACACCGAGTTCTCATAGACTGCGTCGCAGTTGAGATATTCTATGTCTGGGACGGGGTATCCGACGAAGCCCTGTTCAGAGAGCGGGTAGCGGACATCTGCGTGTCGCAGCCGGCCTCGAGCACGGCCTGACCACTCCCCCTACGCAAGCTCCCAGTCCCGCAGCACCGCGTGGGCGGCGTTGTGGCCTGGGGCCCCGGTGACCTCGCCGCCGGGGTGGGTGCCGGCTCCGCACAGGTAGAGGTTGTCCACCGGCGTCCGGTATCCAGACATCAGCGAGTTGGGCCTGTTGGCGAGCATCTGCGCTGTGGTGATGTCCAGGTGGCGGATGTTGCCGTCGGTCAGCCCGACACGCTCCTCCAGCTCCTGCGGCGTGAACAGCTCCCAGTCGCGTACCGACTGCCGGAAGCCGGGCGCGTACTCTGAGATCTTGTCGATCAGGTCCTCACCTGCCTGCTCTCGGTAGTTGTCCCAGGACTCGCCGTACGGCCTGACCGGCGCGTACAGCACCCAGATCGACATCACGTGCTTGCCGTCAGGCGTCAGCGTCTTGTCCAGCACCGACGGTATCTGGATGTGCATGACCGGAGCCGTCGACGGCCGACCGGCGCGTGCGTCATCCGCGCTCTGTTGGAAGTACTCGACCGACGGGCAGATGCGCACCTGGACAAGGTAGTTCTCGTCGTACCTGTCGCCGAGGTAGCCGGTGAAGTCCGGCAGTTCATCCAGCGCGGCGTGGAACTTCAGGTATGAGACGTCCGTCTTGAGCCTGCGGACGCCGTTGACGAGGTCGGACTCCAGGTCTCCTTCATCCAGCAGAGACAGGAACGTGCGCTTGGGATCAGCGTTGGAGAGCACGACGTCGGCCTCGATGATCTCGCCGTCCGTCAGCCTCACCCCGACGGCGCGTCCGTTCCTTACCACGATCCGGTCCACGGGAGCGTTGGTGCGGATCTCCGCGCCGAGCGACTCCGCGGCCCTGGCCATCGCCTGGGTGATGCCGCCCATGCCTCCGTGTGGAATGCCGAAGTTGCGAGCCTCGGTGAACATGTCGGTGTCGTTGTATGCGACCGACATGATCGAGCCCGGCGCGCGAGTGTCCTGCGCGTCCTCGGCGTCGATGAACACGGCGCGCACCTCAGGCGACTCGAAGTGCTCCTCGACTAGGTCTTTCATGTTGCCGGTGAGCAGCCGGTCCCAGACGGCCTCATCGGCAGTGCCCTGGACGTCCGCGGCCACCTGCGCGAGCGTGGGCGGCTCTTCCAGGAAGTACCGGTGAATGATGGTCGCGGCCCGCGTCATGAACTGCTGGAACCTGTGGTAACCATCTATGTCCGACGGCGAGAGGCGCGCCAGCTCATCGACGTTCCTCTTCTCGTCGTGCCAGCGCAGCATGTAGTTGCCACTCGGGAATGGCTGGAAGCGGTACGGGTCCACCGGGTGGATGCCGAGACCGTGCTTCCTGAGCTCCAGGTCGTCTATCACCTTGTCCTGCAGCATGTGGCAGATGTACGAGCACGACGACACGCGGAAGTCCGGGAACAACTCCTCTGTGATGCACGCGCCGCCAACGAAGTCGCGCCGCTCGAGCACGAGAACTCTCGCGCCCTGGCGTGCCAGGTAGTTGGCCGCCACAAGTCCATTGTGTCCAGCGCCGACGATAATGGCCGAGTAGGTCAAAGTGAAGCTCCTTCAGGATGAGTATCGGGCCTCAGTTTAACCCATCCAAAGGAGTGAACACGGGGCAGACGTTTGGGGGGAAGTGTGGACTTTCAAGCTAGGGCTCGCCCGTCACGATGTGCCAGCGGAAATCGGGAAGGGACTCAAGGTAAGTCGAGTACGGCCTCTAGCTCCCGCCTTACTTCCATTTCTGGCGTAATCAACTTGGCGAGTACATCCGCTGAAAACTGCGAGGCGTTTTCTCCAAGCCCTTCGGTGTCGCGTAGAACACTTCTGGCAGCATTGAACACCACACCTAGAGCCCCTTTCATGGACCCGTTTGCACGCATTGCCCCTTCACGGGCTGCCTTGAGTTCATTAGCTGCGTTATCCACCCTCGCACCACGGTCGTCTACTAGCGTTTCTAGAACTTCGTCGGCAAGAAGGTACGATTCTAATGATCGGAGTTCCAGCACTCTCAGATTAGGATCGTCGGCAAGAAGGCGGGCGCGACTGTCCGAAGTAAGATCGTCCCGGTCACGCAGTTTCAAAATAGTCGTCCCAGGCGCAATCAAAGAAGCCAATGCGGCTGCTTGGTCAAGTTCGCCCTTACCCCCGCTGGACTTGAATTCCACTCGTTGGTAAAGGTCACGAAAGATCTGCCGGTAAATCCGTTCGTCCCACGCTTTCTTTCGGTCACTGTCTTGGCTCCCTTCGCATATGACGAGAACCTCTGGAGCTAGAAGCGTAGCCAGGTCGTCCAATGCAATGGACATCGCATTGCGCAGGAGTTGTCTTGAAGGCTGGGATGGCCTAAGTCGGACATCTGGTGCAGGCCCATCCACTTGTCCTAAGTCTAAGAAGGCTACCTGGTCGGGAGCTTCCGCAGAGATGTCGAAAGCTCTGCGGATCATCCCAACAGAATGGGTGGCTATCCATAATTGCGACCCATTTGGTAGCAGTCGCAGGAGCTCAGTGAGAACAGAGGCCTGCACGGCGGGATTGAGGTGGATCTCAGGTTCATCTAGGCAGATGAGTGGTGTGCTAAGCTCTGTCGCTGCAATGTGGACGTCTAACAGTAGGTCAAAGACGGCCTTTTCCCCTCCGGAGAGGTTCTCGTATCGGAATTCGCGGACGTTGTCCCTAAAAAAATAGAAGGAGCCTTGTGAAGTAGGATCCCCTAACGCCGAGAAGCGTAAGTCTGGCAACACGCGCATGAAGGAGTCTTGCACCGGAGCCAGTGCGGCTCTGATGGCCTCAAGGTCGCTAGCTGCATCTCTACTATCCAAGCGCGATAGTACAGGAAGGAATCTGGCAACTAGCCGTTGGTAGTGCTCTCCTAGAGCAACGTCTGTCTCGACCATTCGGTCGAGGGATGTGCGCCGGCGAAAATCTACCTGCCTTTCGATGGAACCCTCCAACACGTCGGGAGTATTCCTATGGGCAGTGCGCACATGAACAAGCTCACCCAGCCGCTCCGAGGCTCCAGAAGTACTGCATTCATAGAAGACGACCTCCGGCCTGCCAAATTCGCCGGTGTCATAGTCGAAGTAATCTCCAGAAAGTCTCCCTCTCCTGTTTCTTCCATTGGCTCGAGCCCACTCAAGAAACGCGTCAAAGACTGAGGACTTACCCGATCCGTTTGGACCGAGCATCACGACGAGGTCGACATCGGGACCTATCTCCCCGATCTCCAGCGATCCGAAGCGCTTGAATCTGCCGGGAATCTTCACCTCTGATACACGCATATGAATGCTCTACTCAAACCTTAATTCGTATGAATCCACGGACTTTCGGTAGCAAATGAGTGTAGCAGAGAGCTACTGCGGCAATAGCGTCTGAAGTCCGTTCTTCCTCCGCCCCTCTAGGAGCGTGAGGAGGTCGGAAGTTCTTGGAACATATCATCAGTAATCGGATGCTTGGATTCAGCGTGATCCTAGCTCAAGTCTCAAAGACTGCGCATGTGCAACCAAGAGGGGTAATGTTTCTCATCAGCCGAGTCCTGCCTGACGGCTTCTGTGATACGCTAAAATTGTGCAGCCATCTGGTGGAGGTATCACGATGACCACACCCCGCCTCAAGCAGCAGATTGATCAGGCCGACCATGACGATGTGTTCTACCCCATAGACGACGACGAACCTTTGGCAGAGTCCGAGCATCAGCTCTTCCCGCTCACATACGCCCACGCAGCGTTGAGGTCATGGTTCGCTGACGACCCTACAACCTGGGTCGGTGCGGACATGTTCCTATACTACGAGGAAGGGGTTCCATCGAGCGTCGTCGCTCCGGATGTCTTCGTAGTCACCCGGACGCACAAGAGACACCTGCGGAACATCTTCCAGACTTGGGTCGAGGGGAGAGTCCCCGAGTTGGTGCTGGAGGTCATGTCACGGACGTCGGTGGACAACGATCTTGTGACCAAGTACGGACTGTATGAACGCTTGGGAGTGCGTGAGTACTGGCTGTACGATCCGACGGAGGAAGGGGTGCTGCAGCCTCGCCTACGTGGACATGTGCTGGTGGATGGTGAGTACCGACGAATTGAAGTGGTCGAGACGGATGGAAACTTGGTCGGTACAAGCGAGGTGTTGAATCTGGACCTGCACGCCAATGCTGAGTGGTTCCGTTTCTTCAACCCTGCCTCGGGTGAATACCTGCCTGACCAGGAGGAAACCAGACTCGCTCTGTCTGCCGAACGACGAGCGAGAGAGGAGTCCGAGAGAGCGCTTCAGTCTGAACGACAGGCGCGCCAGGAGATGGAACGTCTGCTGAAGGAGCACGGTATAGCGCCACCTGCTGGGTCCGACAGCTAGAGATCTTCCTACTTTCCGTTACTGTGGTACAATCCAGCCACCTTTCTTTCCCTCTAAGATCGCTCCATGGGGCTGGAGCGTGTTAGACGCCCGGGTGAATCAATGAACTCGTCCAACTACGACATTGCTATTATCGGCGCTGGAATTATCGGACTCGCTACGGCGATGCGTCTGACCCAGGAGCACCCCGACAAGAGGGTCGTGGTCATCGAGAAAGAGTCCGCGATTGCCCAGCACCAGACCGGACACAACTCCGGTGTGATCCACGCTGGCATCTACTACGCTCCCGGCTCGCAGAAGGCCAACTTCTGCTCCACCGGCGGACGGCTGCTGCGCGACTTCTGCGACGAGCGCGACATCGAATACGAGATGTGCGGCAAGCTGATCGTGGCGATAGAAGACTCTGAGGTGCCCGGACTTGAAGAGCTGTTCCGCCGCGGCACGGAGAACGGCGCCGAGGGACTTGAGCTGATCGGTCAGGAGGAGCTGCGAGAGCACGAGCCGCACGTCGCTGGCGTGAAGGCTATCTGGTCCCCCAACACCGGCATCATCGACTTCACACAGGTGTCGCAGGCGTACTCGACGGAGATGCGCGAGGGCGGGGGAGACCTCGTCACCAACGCCGAGGTGCGCTCCATCTCCAGGAGCAACGGCAGCATCCACCTCGAGACGACAGCCGGTGATATGACCGCAAAGAGCATAATCAACTGCGCCGGACTGCACGCGGACAAAGTCGCGGGGCTGATGGGCGTGGATATCGGTGTGAAGATCATCCCGTTCAGGGGCGAGTACTTCTCGATAAAACCCGAGCGCGCCAGCCTCGTGAAAGGGCTGATCTACCCTGTACCCGATCCCACTCTGCCGTTCCTTGGAGTCCACTTCACGAAGCGGATCAACGGCTCGGTCGAGGCTGGGCCCAACGCTGTTCTCGCGCTGAAGCGTGAGGGCTACTCGAAGACCAGCTTCGCCATGGGTGACGCACTCGGCACGCTGACCTACCCCGGCTTCTGGAAGATGAGCGCCAAGTACTGGCAGACGGGCTTCAACGAGCAGTACCGATCGATGGTGAAGTCTGTGTTCGTGAAGTCGCTGCAGACGCTGGTGCCCGAGATACAGGGAGAGGACCTCTACCAGCCGGGCGCAGGCGTTCGCGCGCAGGCCGTCGACCGCAACGGCGGGCTGCTGCAGGACTTCAGCATCGCCGAAACCGAGGGCGCGATACACGTACTGAACGCGCCGTCGCCAGGCGCGACGTCGTCACTGTCGATCAGCCGGTACATCGTGGACATCGCCAAAGAGTCCTTCGGTCTGGACGGATAGTTAACGCGCCGATGGCGCAAGGTTTATTGATTAGCCCCCTCTCCTTTGATGGGAGAGGGCTGGGGTGAGGGTGAAAAGGTCTGCTCACTAAGTAGGTAGGCGCCACCCACGCCCCTCTAGGTTCCCGCTTTCGCGGGAATGACGGATGGGCCTTGAAACTGCCCTTCTCTAGCTTGGAATAGCTCGTTAATAACTTGGAGGTTTAGACGTTGAAGCTCTGTTACGCATTTCGCCGGGGTACTTTCTACCCGTTCATAGCCGGGGCCGCTTGGAACATTCCGGATGATCCCAAGACCCGTACCGAGTACCTGGGTAAGGTCAACGACATGGGCTTCGACGGCATCGAGCTTGGCTTCGAGGCCTTCGGCGGTTTCGAGGCGACCAAGGAGACGGCAAAGGAGTTCCAGTCGGTACTCTCAGACGCCGGCACACCATGTGTCGCTATACGAGCGGGCGGGGGACTGGCCCAGCCCAACGTCGCCCCCGAGAACCGCAGGCGGCTGGAGAAGGCCGTAGAGGTTGCGGGTTGGATCGGAGTGGGCGTCGTCAACACCGCACTGGGCACGCCTCCGCGTGACGCCACCCTGGACACCGGCCCGAGCGGAGAGCCGTCTTCCCACGGTTCGAGCGCGCTGGCCACGGCTGACGACTACGTGCAGACGGCGAAGGCGCTTCGTGAAGTCGGGCTGCGTGCCGGCGACATCGGTGCGGATATCACCATCGAGGTCCACCAGCACTCCATCGCCGACAACTCGTGGTCCACCCTGCACCTGCTCGAACTGACCGACAGCCCCCACGTCCACGCTAACCCCGACCTCGGCAACGTGCTGTGGACATACGAAGAGCCGGAGGAGTCCACGGAGGAGTGCATCGTCGCGCTCGCGCCGCACTCCAGGTACTGGCACTGCAAGAGCCTCCAGAGGGTACACATCCCCGAGCTCAACCACTCGTACTTCATAAGGACAGCACTGCCCGACGGCGACATTGACTACCGCTTCGCGCTGTCCGCCATGCACGAGGCCGGCTACGACGGCTACTTCGCCCTGGAGGGCACAAACACCGGAGACCAGCTTCACAAAGACAGGCAGTCTGTGGAATACGTGAGGGAGATACTGGCCGAGCTGGAGGACTAATACGCCAGACTATGTGAAACTTGACACAATATTTAATCTTTACCTAGAATCGGTTGAATAGGCAGCATCGCTCGCCTGCCCGAATGTGAGGCTGGGAATGGAGCTGAACGTTTCACAGTTGCTGATGGAACCGAGCGGCTCCAGCCGCGAATACCAGTTGGACGACCCGCTCCTCTTACCCGAAAGACATGACTATGTCACAGTGTTTGGTGCGGTCGATATGATGCGGACCAACAAGAGCATTTGGGTGAGTGCAGAGCTGCATTCGGCGCTGGAGTCCGAGTGCGGACGCTGCCTGACTCAATACAGTCATCCGATACAGTTTCAGCTCGAAGAGGAGTACATCCCCTCTCTCAATCCGCTGACTGGAGCGCGGGTAACCCCGCCCTCCGACGGCAGTGACTACTACCTGATAGACGAAAACCACATTCTCGATCTGACAGACCCCGTCAGAGAGTACGTCATGATGGAAGACCCGATGAAGCCTCTATGCAAGCCCAACTGCGCCGGACTGTGCGCGGGCTGCGGCGCGGACCTTAACCACGAGCAGTGCGACTGCGAGGTGGCCAGGGACGCGCGATGGGGGCCGCTTCTTGAGTTGATGTCCGGCGCGGCTGACACTGATTAGACCCCACGCGAGGAACTGAAATGCCACCTCTTCCGAAAAAAAAGCACTCGAGGAAACGCAAGGGCGGAAGGTCCGCGCACCACGCGCTCACCAGACCGTCGCTGTCCAGGTGCCCCCAGTGCCAGCGAGCCAGGTTGCCCCACCGCGTTTGTGCTCACTGCGGCTACTACAATGGGCGCGAAGTGATCGTTTCGGACTCCGAGATCGTCTAACCGGCGGCAGACCCCACCGGTTGAACTCATGAGTCGCACGACGCCCGAGGGAGATGACCCTATGACCCTTACATTCAAGACAGAAGCTCAGGGACCGGAAGTTGCATACCTGTTTCCTGGACAGGGCGCACAGGCAGTTGGCATGGGCAAGGAGCTCTACGAAAGCTCACCCGCCGCGCGAGACGTTTTCGACGAGATAGATGAGGCGCTCGGACGGTCACTCACCAACGTGATGTTCGAAGGGCCCGAAGACGATCTGAAAGAGACGATCAACGCGCAGCCGGGCATCATGGCAGTCAGCCTCGCCTGCGTTAAGGCGATGGAAGACGAGCTCGGCTCAGGCGATATGCCGCAGCCCATCGTCATGGCAGGCCACAGCCTGGGCGAGTACACAGCCCTCGCCGTTGGCGGCGTGCTGTCCGTGGACCAGACCGCGCTGCTCGTTCAGGAGCGCGGAAGGCTCATGCAGGAAGCATGCGACCAGAACCCCGGCACGATGGCAGCCGTCATCGGACTCGACCGCGTCGCCCTGCAGGAAGTTGCACGGGAGACCGGCGTGTGGATCTCCAACGTCAACACCGGCGACCAGATCGTCATCAGCGGCGACCGCATGGCAGTCGCCAGGGCGATGGACCTGTGCGACGCGCGTGGAGCCAAGAAGGTCATAGCTCTCCGCGTGGGCGGAGCGTTCCACTCCGGGCTCATGGAGCCTGCTAGGGCGGGCCTGAAGGAAGCCGTCGAGGAGATGGACTTCAACGACTCCCGTGTTCCGATTGTCGCCAACTGCACCGGTACGCCAATGACCAAGGCTGAAGACATCAAGCAGGAACTGCTCTCGCAGATCTGCAGCACCGTCCAGTGGAAAGACACTATCGACTACATGGTAGGCTCAGGCGTCGACAGGTTCCTCGAGATAGGCCCCGGCCGCGCGCTGAGCGGTATGGTCAAGCGCATCAACCGCAGGGCAAACATTTCGAACGTCACTGACTTCGACTCGATTCTCAGCCTTCGTTTCTAGGGACCCCATGCAGGCAACGGCAAGAAAGAGCGCGTCCCGTACTCCGAAAGAGGGCGCAGTCAGCACAAGGCGCAGGACGCGCGTCGCCGCGTTCCAGGCGCTGTGCGAGATAGACGTGGTCAACCACAGCCTCGACGAGGTGATGGAGGACGTGAAGAGCTCCCATCGCCTGTCGAAGTCGGCCACCGACTTTCTCGTCGCCCTGACTACCGGAGTCCTTGAAAACATCCAGCGAATAGATAAGATAATCACCGAGTTCGCCCCAACCTGGCCGATCTCTCAGATGGCGGTCACCGACCGGAACCTGCTGAGAATGGCCATATACGAGATGGCGATGCTCGACGAGACACCGCCCAAGGTGGCCATCAACGAGGCCGTCGAAGTGGCCAAGGTGTTCGGGTCCGAAAGCTCCCCCAGGTTCGTCAACGGAGTCCTGGGGTCGGTCATGGAGACCCAGCTCGAACTCGCAAACAAGTAATTCCTACCGGAGGTATGGCATTGGCAAGCCTGATGGAGAGAGTGCAGGAAGTAGTCGCCGAGAAGCTCAGCGTGGACGAGTCCGACGTGGTGGCTGACGCGTCATTTACCGAGGACCTCAACGCGGACTCTCTCGACCTTGTCGAGCTCATCATGGCGTTCGAGGAGGAGTTCTCCACCGACGACGTCACGCTGGAGATCTCTGACGAGGACGCGGAGGGCATTCAGACCGTCCAGCAGGCGGTCGATTACCTCGTTGCGAACGGCATCGAGGACTAGGCTTCTTCTGCTCCTCAACGAGCGTCGGACTGGCGGATAGGCAAGTGTCCAGGCGCTGATTCAGCAACTCCCTCTCACATTGCGGAGAAGGGACAGCTAACTGATTCCATACAGGCAGGTCATGATGGCCTGCCTGTTCACTGTTCTGAATAGCCTGCACCGTACCTGATATGGAGCACGGAGCGCACCCTGAGCAGAGATAACGTATTCATCACGGGCTTTTCAGGTACCGGCAAGACGACGACCGGTCACGAGGTCGCGCGTCTGCTCGGCTGGAAGTTCGTCGACACCGACGACGTGATCGTCGAATCGACCGGCATGGCCATCGAGGACATCTTCGCCCGTTACGGCGAGGACGAGTTCCGCCGTATCGAGCGCGAGACGCTGGCGTCGGTCGCAGGGTCGCAGCAGCAGGTGGTCTCCACCGGCGGCGGCATCATCATGGACGAGCGAAACCGCGCCGTCATGGATGAGTTTGGCGTCGTCGTACTTCTAGAAGCCCGGCCCGAGACGCTTATGGCACGCCTCAGGCAGCAGGAGGCCGATGAGGGCGACGATCTCGTCGCCAGGCCCATGCTCGACGCCGACGATCTCTCCGAGCGCATCTATTCCTTGAAGGCCCAGCGACAGTTCAACTATACTCGCGCCCATTGGACGGTGCATACGGACTTCCTCTCGCCAACGCAGGCCGCAGAGGAGGTCATTCGGGGATTCAACATGGTCAGAGCCTTCCTCAACAGTGGTGATTAAGCCACACCGGACTCCGTACCGCAGTCAACTACCCCCTCTCCCTCAGGGAGAGGGTTGGGGTGAGGGTGAAAAGCATGCCCCGTGCCAAGAAACGGGGTAGAATTCCTATCCATGTAAGCCCTGTATGTGAAAGGGCTGAGGTAATGGTGAAGAGCTATGAACGATCCTGAACTGGCAGCCGAAGTCCGAACCTCGGCCGGCGACTACCCGCTATGGGTCGGCTGGCAGATCATCGACGAGGTCGGCGAGCGCATTGGCCGCATCATGGACCCCGGTGTCGCGTACATCATCACCGACGAGGGAGTGTACCAGCAGGCCAGGCGGGCGCAGAACTCGCTCGAAATGTCCGGAATCGCGGCACACCTGTTCGTCATGCCGTCCGGAGAGCAGAACAAGACACTCGCAACAGCGCAGCACATCTACACATGGCTCGCTGAGCTCAAGGCCGAGCGCGGCCACCTGATCCTCGCGGTCGGTGGCGGAGTCGTAGGCGACCTCGCCGGATTCGTCGCCGCAACATACCTGCGCGGCCTGCCGTTTGCACAGGTGCCGACGAGCCTGCTCGCAATGATGGACGCTGCGATCGGCGGCAAGACGGCTGTCGACCTGCCGCAGGGCAAGAACCTCGTCGGCGCGTTCTACCAGCCAAAGTTCGTCCTGGCAGACGTGTCTGTACTTCAGACACTGCCCGAGAGGGAGCTGCGTTCCGGCTGGGCCGAGGCCATCAAGCACGGCCTGATTATGGACGACGACCTCCTGTCCACGTTCGAGAGCCAGACTGACGCGATCCAGTCGCTCGAACCCGAAATAGCCACGGACGTGATCAGGCGCAGCATGGCGATCAAGGCCAACGTGGTGTCGCAGGACGAACGCGAGACGCTCGGTATCCGAGTGCTCCTCAACTACGGCCACACGATCGGCCACGGCATCGAGGCCGCTACCGGCTACGGTAAGTACCTGCATGGCGAGGCCGTCAGCATCGGCATGATGGGAGCGGCCAGGATCGGCAACGGCGTGGGCCTGATGTCCGACGCCGAGGTTGATAGGCAGCAGGCGATACTCTCGGCCTACGGCCTGCCCCTGGATGCAGCCAGCGTGGATCCTGCCAGCGTGCTGGAGGCGATGCGCTCCGACAAGAAGGTCGCGGGTGGCAACATCAGGTGGGTGCTGCTCGACGGCATCGGCAACGCGACCACTCGTAACGACGTACCTGCGGAATTGGTTGAAGGCGTCCTGAGCGGCCTGATGAGCTGACCTGAACACCGCTGACTTGGGTATGTGAGCTTAACCTCTCGGCATCAAACTCAATCAACTGACCCCCTCTCCCTCAGAGCCTGCCCGTACCTGATACGGTGTAGAGGGTTGGGGTGAGGGTGAAGGGTACGAAAACACACCCCTCTCATCCCGGACACCAGGAGGGCCGTTGGAGGAGTATCTCACCTGGCTGATAATCGCCCTCGTGGGCGTCGGCGCAGGGTCATACGGAGTTCTGGTAGGTGCCGGCGGCGGTTTCATTCTGAGTCCGGCCCTCCTCCTGCTGGCAGTCTCAGATCCCAAAGACGTCCCTGGCACGGTCCTTGCCGCGATAGCGCTCAACGCTGCTTTCGTAGCGTGGACCTACCGCAAGGTCGGGGTCGTCGACTATCGAAGCGGGCTGCTCTTTGCGGCGGCTGCCCTTCCGGGGGTGGTGATCGGCGCGCTTGGTGTGAAGTTCGTCTCGTCCGACACGCTCAGAGTGGCCTTCGGCGTGCTGCTGGTGCTGCTGGCGATACAGCTTGCGCTCCGACCGTGGATTCTACGACTCTTTCAGTCGGACAGACCGCGTCGCCGGTTCAAGTCCATGGTCCGCAGCCGAAACATACGGACCAGCGACGGCCAGGAGTACAACTACGAGTTCAACGAGGGCTTTGCCACCTCGTTCAACGTCGTGCTTGGGTTCATCTCCAGCTTCTTCGGCATCGGCGGCGGGTTCCTGAGAACGCCCGTACTTGTGCTTGCGTTCAGCTTTCCGGTCAGGGTTGCGGCGGCGTCCTCGGTGTTTGCGCTGGCCATCTACGGCACTGCCGGAGCCGTTACGCACGCGGCCCTCGGTCACATAGACCTCTCATTGCTGGTGCTCGCAGGCCCCGCCCTCGTGATTGGCGGGCAGATCGGGGCCAGGTTCTCGGGACGCGTGCGCGGCGTGTGGGTCCTCGGAATGCTGATCCTCGTCGTGTTCGTACTCGGAGTATGGCTGATCTGGCAGGGCCTCTCAGGCTGAGGCCGTGGCAACCTCATCCTCAGGGGTGCATATACGCTGTAGGGGCGTTCGCATACAACGTTGGAACGGGACATCGGCCCCCTCTCCCTTGACGGGAGAGGGCTGGGGTGAGGGTGATTAACCCCGCAGCCTACCTAGGAGTTATCCGCCCCTCAGCGTCAGCCGACAGCAGCGCCTCGTAGGAGTAACCCCTCCGCCTGACCTCAGCGCTTCCCCCCTCATTGCGATCAAGGATAGACAGCACCTTTACGACCTTATAGCCCGCAGCCTCGACAGCGTCTATCGCGAGGAACAGACTGGATCCGGTGGTACACGTGTCATCGACCACCGCGACAGGCGCGCCTTCACCGAGTCCGCCCGTCGGCCCCTCGATGGCACGCTGTCCGCCATGCCCCTTGGCCTCCTTGCGGACGATCAGCCCCGGTACAGGGTGTCCCTCAAGGTGGCTCACGACCGACACCGCGGAGACGATGGGGTCAGCTCCCAGCGTCGGCCCAGCAAGCGCGAGCGCTCCACACTCCCTGATGATCGGCAGCAACGCCTTAGCCACCGCGTAGCTGCCCTCAGGGTCGAGCGACAGGATGCGCCCGTCAAAGTAGTAAGAGCTAGTCCCACCCGCAGACAACGTGAACTCCCCAAACGCAAGCGCACCCCTGTCGATAGCAATGTCCATGATTTCCTGGGCCAGAGAGTCAGTCATGTCACCCCCACACTCGTCTAGAAATTACGATGCACGAAAAGAATAGCAGCTACATAGCAGTCAGATAGGGTCTCAGAAGGAACCATGCAGTGATCCAGACGACATCACCTCGTAGCCGAAGCGATCAGCCACCCTGGGTCTCAGGCCACTGCCGGATGTATATCCTGTTGTGTAAGGAGCGCTACCAACTCTACAGCGACCGCCAAGTCGTTTGATGAGTATCCGATGATGCCAGCGTGGGACTGGTCATCGTCAAAGGGTATGTGGTTGATGTTCAGAGTAACCCCAGTGTCTTCAGGCACAGCCCTCTTCACGGCACCGACATTGAGTGCTGCGAAACGGCCGTTCCGTGTAACCCTATATCCCTTTTCAGAAAACACCGCCCGAACTCTGTCTACTGCCGAATCCAGTGTTGGCTCACCAAAGTACTCAAGCCAGTTTACGGAGAGATACTCCTCACTCGGTCTTGGCATAAAGGCAGCGGACATCGGCATTCCGTATTCGACGGTTGATGGCTTGCAGTATCGAGAGACGTGGTCTTCGTCCGGAAGCGATGGGTTGGTCATAGAAGCCTGATGCCCGCAGTGAAAGGTTCCACTGCTGACAGTGTTCCATCCTTGGGTAGAGTCCCGTTGACACTCCACCGGTCAGTCTCAGGTTGATACGGACCGGAGATCGCTGCAAATCGAATCAGGCCCGAGGTCAGGAACACCATTGCCAGGACTCCGTTGTCTGGAACACGCCATTCGATCTGGATGAGTCCGTCCGGTGTAACACCTATCCGCGGATCCAATAGATTTCGTTCACTCATGATGAACAGTGCCATTGCACGCAGTGATTCAATCTCGATGCGTGGCTCATCAGGATCGTCATCAGCCAGGCTGCACAGATAGACCAGCCGATCAGCAACTACATCCAGTCCGAACAGCCGCAGCACTGCAAAGATCTCTTCGCGCGTAGCTGCGTCTACGATCTGGGGACGCCATGGTGGACGGTGGGTACTCTTAGCTTGAATGGTTGTGGACTGCCCAAGGGAAGCGGGGCCAGAAGATACAAACCTCTGGGCAGCGCTAGCTTCGATCGAGGCCAAGTAGTCTGTAATATTATCCCAAACCATTGGCCAATGAGATCGTCCTATTATGAAGGAGCCTGGCTGCTGTTGGACGTAGCTAAATGCACCCTCGTCGATACTATGGCTCACGGATGTGTACCGACGGTCAGGCCCAGTATCGGAGATCATCACTCCTGTGGACGAAGTCAACCGGGCTGAAATAGTGGTGTCCATATCGGATGTAGACGTATTCATGTCTGAGATTGTCTCAATAGCTTGTCGAGAGCCGAAATCACAAAGCATTGTCTTTGCGACCACTGCTCAATCGCTTCGCTCAGGCCGTCGGTATTGAGTGGTCCGGCATGGTGCATGTTTACACTGGCGATTACTGCACTTTCCTGATCGCCAAAATCGGAACTTCGGGAACTTTGAACCCACCCCTCGCGCAGTGACAGGTTGCATGTCGCACCACCAGCATCCATTACGAAATTGGGTTCCAACCCTATGACCTCAGGTTCACCTTCAAGCCATGCACCAAGCTTCAGGAACCGTTCAATTAGCCATTTTGCGGGATGGTCTTGCTTCAGCGATGCGACACAGTTGAGTCCGAGGCTTCGGTATGGAACGTGGGGGAGTCTGGACAAGTATGCACTGACAAGCCCATAGACGTGGTAGTTGTCCCTGAACGTGGATTCACATATTTCAGTGACTGTGAGATTCGACTGATCCACCACCCATCGGATGCCATTGTCGTACTGCACTATTGATACTGGCGGCGTGGTAACTGCTTCGGTAACCACCCAGTCGGATGGTACGATCTCCCGCGACACCAGAAAGTCAGGGTTGAGAATCGAGGGGTTATGGAACTCTGCTGTAACGACTACACTCACTGAGTGAAGTCGGTAAGGAGTCTTCTGCAAGAGCGTCTCCATTGCCTGCTATCCACGCTCGCGACGCTGGATTTAGACTATGACTCCAGAGCGAGAATCGGCGTGTATCCTATTGTACATCCCCTAAGGGCTGCAACCCATAACTCGGACATGCAGACCCCGCACGCATGTCGGTGCAAGTGGCGGGACCTTTCCTTGGATGAACACCGAAATACCTGAGTAGATCAGATGCCGGTATAGACCCTCCGAGACAAAATATGTCAGATCACTGGAGAAAGAGATGTCTGAAAAGAAGAACGTACTGATAACCGGAGCGGCTGGCTTGATAGGCGGCCTGCTGCAGGACGGACTGAAGGACTCGCACAACGTGACCGGCGTCGACATCAGGCCGGTTGATGGCTTCACCAGCCTGGTGGCCGACACGTCCGATCTTGACGCGGTGCTGCCAGCCTATGAGGGAGTGGACACGGTCGTTGATCTCGCCAGCGTGCCGGACCAGGACAGCCCTTGGGACGTCGTGTACAAGAACAACCTGTCCTCGACGTACAACGCGCTCGAGGCCGCGCGGCGAGCCGGGGCGAAGCGGGTCGTCTTCGCCAGCTCCAATCACGCGACCGGCAACTACGAAGAGGACGAGCCTTACGCCTCAATCGTAGCCGGAAATTACGACGGCCTGGACCCAGCCACCTTCCCGCGCGTCACGGTGGACATGCCGATTCGACCGGACGGGCCGTACGGCATAGGCAAGGCGTTCGGAGAGGCGGCAGGACGGTACTACTCCGACCACTTCGGACTGTCGGTGATCTGCCTGCGGATCGGAACGCTGAACCGAGAGGGCAGGCCGACGGCTCCGAGACAGTTCGCGACTCTGCTGTCGCACCGCGACCTCGTGCAGCTCGTGCGCAGGAGCGTAGATGCGCCGGACTCGGTCAGGTTCGCGATCTTCTACGGCGTCTCCAACAACACCTGGCGATTCTGGGACATCTCGAACTCGCGCGAGCTGATCGGCTACGAGCCCGAGGACGACGCCGAGCAGTGGAGATAGGGCTGAGCTTACCCTGAAGGCGTCCCCCAAAAGCCTCCTCTCCCTCAGGGAGAGGATTGAGGTGAGGGTGAATACTCAGACTTCCCCTCATCCTAGCCTTCTCCCCAGGGAGAAGGGACTTTGGAAGTAGTTCTAGGTACGACGCGCCTACGGCCACTCCACCTTGCCGTCTTCGTAGATGTCCTCCAGGAAGTCGTCGGTGAACGCCGAGCTCACGTCCTGTGAACCGGGCAGGGCGCCGTACTTGAGCAGCGAGTCGTGGAACTCCTGCCACTGCTCTTCGTTCATCCACCCGAGGCCGTTGGCGTCGGTCAGCGGTGAGACAGCGTCGGCGAACTCGGCAGCGAGCATGAATCGCATGTGCTCGCGGTCCGCGCCCTCAGCGTACTTGAGCACTATGTCGAGCGTCTCCTCGGTGTTGGCGGCCGCGAACTCCAGCCCCTTCATAGTCGCCTTCAGGAACCGCTCGACGGTTTCGGGATCGTCGTCGATCTGGTCCTGCCGGACGATGTAGGTGAGGCCAAGCGTCGGCACACCATAGTCGGCGGCGTCGAACATGTTGACGTCAAAGCCGAGACCGCGAATGACGTTCGGCTCGTTGGACTTGAACGATGCCAGCACGTCTACCTGGCCCTCAGTGAGAACACGGGGGTCGAATCCGACCCGCACCTCCTGGATTTGCGAACGGTCCACGCCCTCGGCCTCCAGGATGGCAAGGTAGTCGACCGGAATGGTGACCTTGTACCCGAACGTCCTGCCCTCCCAGTCTTTCGGAGTGCTGATGCCCGAGTCTGACAGCGCAAGGAACGCCTGCTGACCACGCTGACCGAACAGCGCGATCGCCACTATCGGCAGGCCGGGGTCGTCGCGCCGCTGAAGAACGGAGTTGCCGTCGACCGTGGTGACGTCGACCTCTCCCGCCATGAGCAGGTTGAGGTGCTCGCCGGTCGAGTGCTGGATATCGACGTCCAGCCCCTGCTCCTCGAAGTAGCCCTTCTCCTGGGCGACATACGCCGCGACGAACGGCAGGTTGGCCTGGGGTCTGAACCCGGCCATGAACGTGATGGACTCAGGCTCGCTCTCGCCAAGTGAGAATGAGCAACCGACGAGGCAGAAGGCCGCGATGACAGCAATACTTATGAAGACATAAAACAGTTTTATGGACATATACAAATGGCTCTGATGTAGTAATCAGATCTTATCTGATCCTAGTTCAACATCATGCCAGAACAGAGCCCTCTTTTCCAAGACCGAAGTCAAAATCGTGAGCGCGATGCCCATGATGGACAGCACCAGGATGGCCGCAAACAACGTCGGCATGTCGAGGTTGCTGTGGGCCACGATGATCACGCTGCCCAGTCCACGGTCCCCGCTGAACCACTCTCCGACCACCGCCCCGATTACCGACAGCGGAATCGCCACTCTGAAGGCGGCAAACAGGTACGGCGTCGCGCTCGGGACGCGCAGGAGCATGAACACCTGTCGTCGTGACGCTCGGATAGACCTGAGGAAGTCCAGCGCGCCGGGATCGACCGACCTGAATCCGGTCACGCCGTTGACCAGCACCGGGAAGAACGTGATGAGCGCGGCTATCAGGATCTTCGGGAATGGCCCGAAGCCGAACCAGATCACGAAGAGCGGCGCGACCGCGACCACCGGCGTCACCTTGATCAGTATGGCCAGCGGGTAGAGGCTGCGCTCGATGACACGCGAGTGGGCCATGAGCGTCGCGCCGACGAGCGCGACCGCCGTTCCGAGCAGGAACCCACCGATCGCCTCTACCAGCGTGATCACGCCGTGCTCAGCGAAGAATCCCGGGTCTTCGAAGAGGCGCGCAAATATTGCAGATGGAGCCGGAACTATGTATTCGGGAGTGTTGGAGGCCCTCGTCCAGACCTCCCAGACTAGGCCGAGCACAATCAGCGCAATCGCTGGCGGCAGCGTGTAGAGCAGCACAGGCAACTTCGGCAGGTGAATTGCGAATGGTGAATTGCGAATGGTGAAGGATAGCTTCTTCATTCCTAATTCAAATTCCCTGGCGCTGGGCGAGCAGGTCGTGAATGCGGGACGTGAATGCCAGGAAGTCAGGCTCCCGCTCCATCTCGCTCGACCGGGGACGCGGAAGATCAATGTCGACGACCGACACGATGCGCCCCGGACGCGCCGACATGACCGCCACCCTGTCCGCCAGCGCCACCGCTTCGGCGATGCTGTGCGTGACGAACACAACGGTCTTCCTGTCGGCCTCCCATATCCTGAGCAGCTCATATCGCATGGAGGCCCGCGTGATCTCGTCGAGAGCGCCGAACGGCTCGTCCATCAGGAAAAGCGAAGCTCCCACGGCGATGGCCCGCGCGAGGGCAGTGCGCTGCTGCATCCCGCCCGATAGCTGGTGGGGATAGTAGTCCGCGAAGCCCTCGAGTCCCACCATCTCCAGCAGATCGTCGACGTTCGCAATGGTTCCGTCCCCGGTGTTCCGGTCCACCTCCAGCGGCAGCCGGATGTTTGCGGATACGGTCCGCCACGGCAGCAGCGCCGGCTCCTGTAGCACGTACCCGATCTCCCTGTTAGCCTGCGCCTGCTGAGGTGTCCGCCTGTCGATTGTGATGACACCTGAGTCCGGCTCGACGAGTCCCGCGATCAGCCGAAGCAGCGTGGACTTGCCGCACCCGCTCGGCCCGAGCAGCGAGATGAACTCGCCGTGAGCAACTTCGAGCGAGACGTCGTCCACGACGTGGATTCGACCGTCGCCGGTGCCGAAGCTCTTGTGAAGTCCACTTGCTTCCAAGTGTGGATGTGCCAGATGGTCCATGGCGTTCAGTAGTTTAACACCGTCCGGCCTCCGAATTCGGTATCATGTCAGGGTTAACATAAAGCTCAGTCAGGAGAGAAACGATGTACCTGGTCAGAAGGATTTTCAACGCCAAGCCCGGAGAAGCAAGAAAGGTAGCGAGCCTGGTCCAGAAGCAGGCGCAGATCTACCACGACGCCGGTCAGCGCAGCGAGTTCAAGGTGTACTTCAACGGCGGAACGGTGCCCGGCGAGAACAACGTGGTTGTGCTGGAGTGGACCGACGAGGCGCTGATGTCGCCCATGCGCGGCGGACACTCGATCCCGCCCGAGGTGTACGATGTGGGAGCGCAGGTGCGGGAGCTTACGACCGGCAACCGCATCGAGTTCATGGAGCTCATGACCCCCGACAAGATGATGGACGTCTAGGGGCTGGTTTCAAACCCGACCCTACTGCGATCGAGCAGTGCGGGCCGAGTTCAGCCACTTCCGGGTCTGACTCGGCGAGCGGAATCGCAGCACGTGCAGGTGGCTGTACTCGGGCTGTTCGAAAGCCGACAGTAGTCTGTGACTCCTCGCCCAGTGAGTCTTGAATATCCACAGGAAGAGCGAGTGCTTCGTGAAGAAGTGGATCCAGAGACTCTCCTGGTTGCCGTTCCACAGCTTGGTCCTGCGTACGGAGCGGCCAATCGTGCGCCACCACAGCCGCCAGAACACGACCGGGAACTTGTAGTCGAGCCACGCGACAGCCGTCGCCCTGGTCCAGACGACGTCCCTGGCGACGCTGTAGTTGCCGTCGGCCACCCATCTGTCGCCAGACAGCGCCTCAGTTAGCTGGCTTCTGAAGATGTCGTCGGGCGTCTCGGACCAGTTCGGGCCGTGTCGGTACGCGTCGAACTCGACGTGCGGCACGTCCAATTTCGATGCCAGGTCGCTCGCGAAGGTGGTCTTACCGGACCCGGACGAGCCCACCACCACGACACGATCAAGTACACCAAGGTCTTCAGCAAAGCTGGTTGGGCGTGCGAGAGGCAACACGGTTCTCCTGCATCGTGAGGATCGGGCCTGATATTCTAGCACTGAGACCGACGGAGGTTCTGAAGTATGCGCCTGAAGGACAAGGTCGCGCTGATCACCGGCGCAGGATCGGGAATAGGCCGGGAGACCGCCATCCTGTTTGCCGAGGAGGGCGCTGCCGTGGTAGCTGCCGACCTGACAGGCGACAGCGTTCAGGATACGATCGATGCGATCGCGTCAGCGGGTGGTCGCGCCATCGCGCTCACCGGCGATGTGACGGCCTCCGCAGACGCCGAGAAGATGGTCGCAAGCGCGGTCGAGAGCTTCGGAAAGCTAGACCTGCTGGTCAACAGCGCGGGGCTCACGGCTCGTCACTCCTCCCTGGAGGGCGCCACTCCCGAGGAGGCATGGGAGCGCGTCATCGAGGTCAACCTCAAAGGCACCTACATGGTGAGCTGGTACGCCGTGCCCGCGATGGAGAGCGCCGGAGGCGGTTCGATCATCAACCTGGCGTCCGTCATGGGCCTCGTGGGCTACCCGGTCGGAATCGGCGACGGCTTCAATCCGTATCCGCCGTCCAAGGGCGGCGTGGTCCAGTTCACGAAGACGCTCGCCGTGGACAGCGCGCGCAAGAACATCCGCGTGAACTGTCTCTGCCCGGGGTTCATCGAGACCAGTCTCACGAGCGGCCTGACCTCAGACCCGGAGATGCTCGAGAAACTCAATTCGCTCCACCCGATGGGCCGACTCGGCAAGCCGCACGAGGTCGCCAACGTCGCGCTGTACCTTGCCTCTGACGACTCCCGCTACGTCACCGGCACCGCCCTAACAGTCGACGGAGGCTACACCGCCTGGTGACGGCTCCCTCTCCTCTGATCAACTGACAGGGATAGGGAAAGGTACACAGGCAAGTATGGATAGCAGCCAACAGGCCCCCTCTCCCTCAGGGAGAGGGTTGGGGTGAGGGTGATAACCTTGCCTCCAATACTGCACAGTTCCCCGGTCACCAGAACGTAACGCGACTCTTCCACACCTCGTAGGAGATCGACTCCAGCGCCTTCTGATTGGGCCTGTCCATGGACAGCAGCCGTGACAGCGTCTTCGGCTCCAGGTCCTGCATCAGCCGGCAGCGTTTGGCGAACCCGTTGAGCGTCCCCCTCTCACCCCCGAGCATCACGTAGTCGATGTCCCGCAGGTGCGGCTCGAACACGCTGCGCGTCATACGGCACGTAGTGTCGAAGAGCTCTCTGACCAGTCGCTCACGGCTGCGCTCGAACCTGCGCTGCGAGCTGCCCCCTTTACGGTGCCTGTTCTTGACGTACCGCGTGTCCGTCTTGGTCGCGAGCAGCCTGTTGCCCTGCAGCACGGCGATTGCGTATCTGCCAAGCCGGAGCAGCACGATGCCGACAACAGGCTCCGAGTCCAGCACGTCCAGAATCGGCCTCGACTCAACGCCCGACGCCGTGACGTCGACTGCCAGCGGAAACGGCGGCTGGACCGCCACAGTCCGCTCCGGCGCCACGAACACGGCAACGCCGGTATCACTCGCCCCGACTTCAGCCAGCGCCTCCGCTACACGAGACCTCTCCGGCTCCGACTCCGGCAGGAGATGCCCGTAATCACGCGCGCCAAGCGTCTCCGCCGACACGCACACCGTCACGCCGCAGCCCTCGGCAGCAAGCTCCTCCAGCAACCCCCGGACGGCTCGTTTTGACAACTGCCTGTGCGTGGGCGAAGTCAGGAAGGTAGGTGATGTTATGATTCTTCGCCTCCGGTCAGTCTGATTTACTATATAATGCGATATCTACAGTAAGCTGTGCCACGTCAGGAAAAAACGCGCTTTTGCCATTGCCCGATGTAGATTGATCTGTGCTTAGGGGTCCCGATATGACACGCTGTTCCAACCACGAGATAGAGCGGATACACATAACCAGCGGTATGGTAATGGATCTGGCGAAACGTCTTGCAGGGGAGAAACGGGTTGCTGCGTTGACGACCCTACAGGGCAAGCCCGTTCTGGCCGCGATGCCTTGGGATATGTACGAATCCATTGTCGAGATCATGGAAACCACGGGCGATGTGGAGACGCTGGCCGCTCTACGACGAGGCGTTGAGGATTCGGCGGATTGTCGCCCCAATAAGGAAGAGTCCACAGAGCCAAGAAACTGGGTAGATGAGACTTGGGGAATCGTATCTGTAGACCGCGAGACGGTCGAAGCAGTTATGAAAGAGTCCAGCTACCTTGACGTTTGAGGACATAGCTGACGCCTCCACCGTTTACGTGGATGCCAACATATTCATCTACCACTTCACTGGGCAATCCGATGAGTGCCGGTTTCTGTTGAGCCGATGTCAGCAGATGGCATTACAGGGCACTACCGGTATGCATGTGATCTTGGAAGTTGCCCATCGCATCATGATGATAGAGGCTGTTTCCAAAGGCGTGATTTCAGGTGGCAACGTCCCATCCAGGCTGAAACGTCGGCCAGAACTGGTTGGCAGACTTACTGACTTGCATAGCTGGGTCCACTCGATTCAGGACTCTAACATCATAGTTCTGGAACCGGGGCTGTCCACACTCGAATCGTCGTTGGACTGGCAGCGGCGGTATGGTCTCTTGGTCAACGACTCTGTCTCGGCTGCGCTAATGAACGAATATGACATCAGTACCATCGCCACTAACGACCGCGACTTCGAGAGGGTCGAGGGTCTGTCGGTTCACATGCCCGGCGACCTCTAGCCTCCCCCGTTCATCCAGTAGTCGTAGCGAGTTGCGGCCATTTCGGACTCGCGCTCAATGTCCTCTTCCAGCAGGTAGCCCTCTGAGACCATGTCCCCCGCGGCGCTCCTGACCTGCTCGACATAGTCGTCCCTGGACATGTATCGGTCCTCTATGGACACTCGCGGGTCGCCGGACGCCTTGCGGTCACTCTCCGTCTTTGGGAACGGCACAGTCCAGCCTGCCAGACCTCCGGTGATGCCGATTACCAGGTCCGGGTTGCCGTTGTCGGGATGGCGCAGGTTCCAGCCTGTGTTTGTCGCGAGTGGTACGCTGACCGACGGCAGACGGATTCCCCCGACTTCGTTGCCGTCGTCATCGACGTCCGACACGACCGACGGGTACTCCTCACCCTGCTCGGCGGGCAGCTTGGTGGTCCGACCCAGATGGGCCTCGTCGCCGTAGTCCAGCCGCATGGCGCGCGTGACCCGCGGCGGGAAATCGACGCCCGGAAGGCTCTCGAACTTCTCGCGTAGCGTGTACGACTCAACTCCCGTCCCGTCGTCGAGGCTCGGATGAAGAGAAGCGGGAGCCGGCACACCGTCCCGGACCCAGTTGTCGAGGTTGGTCAGCAGCGCACGCTGCAGTGGAGAGTAGTCCACAGCGTTGTACGGAAGCTGCCCCTTGAGTCCGTCCATGACTCTGATGCTCTGCGGCGGGAACGTACCCGACCCGTGCATCGTGCCGGCGAAGTGGTAGCGGCGGACATTCTCGGACTCTTCCGCGTCGCGCATGTTTTCGAAATCGGTGTGGATCAGCCCGGCGTCCCCGCGCCAGTACTCGGCCGAAGTGTTGGTGAACATGATCTTCGGGAGGTTGCCGCTCTCTTCCATCCGCGTGAGCAGCGATCCCGAGTTGCCGGTCACCGGGTCGGTGAGCTCGGTGTCGGCGAACGGGAACAGCTCCGGGATGATGTAGCAGACGTCCTTGGACGGCTGGCCGAAGCGCAGATTGAACTCGCCGCGCATACCACCCGCGACGTGCGGAATGATGCCGTCGAGCGCCATCCGGCCCTGCTCGTCGTTGTTCAGGCCATAGTAGATGTACGTGCGCAGGAAGCGACCGCTCTGCGACGCTCCGAACGCGTGGGCGCGCTCGATAGTGCCGGCGCACGGGTTACCGTCCTCTTCGCTCTCGTACTTCAGGAAAGACACGATGTCACGCACCGACGCCATGCCAAGTCCAACGACCTCGCTGCCGACGCTGGTGTAGATGAGTTGGTAGATTCGACCCGGCTCGAAGCCGCTTCTCAGATACACGTGGTTGAGGTCGGGCTCGATCTGCTCGTCCTCGACACGCACGAATTGGAACTGGTCCCTGGGAATCACCTCGGTTGCGGGCTCGTTTGGGTGGTCTTTGACCAGGAGAGTCGCCCCAGCCTCGTCGGGGTCAGCGGGCGGGTGCGGAACGTGAGTCCGGTCAGCCAGCAGGAAGACGTTGGTGGTCTCGTTGCACTGGAACTGGTGCAGGATCTTCCCGGTGATCGGAGTGCCGTCAGGATTGAGCGCCTGGGGCACGTTCATGCCGATCAGGTCCGGATCGTCAGGAACGTCATTCTGCCATCCGCACCAAACGATGGTGTACCCCTCGCGCATCAGGAATCCGTTGCCAGGTTCGATGGGAGCGCCCGCGTCCATCGCCCTCGGCGCGCTGTTGAAGCCGAGTATGGTCTTCCGGCCCCGGTTCACGACGTCGAATATGATGCTGCCCCGTCCCCTGTCCGGGTCGGCTGGCTGAAGCATCTCGAAGTCCGATGAGAACTGCACCCGGCCGTCCGAGTCGCGGGGAGCCAGCTCCAGGTCGGTGATCGTCTGGTTGTTAGCGTGGAGCGGGTCCACTGCGAAGTGGGCCGTGCCCTTGAGGTGTGTGTACGCTCCGACTTCTCCGAAGGTCTGTCCCCCGGCAAATGGAGTCGCGCTGGTGATTTCGAGTCTGGTTACAGGCAACGGCTTTACCTCTCTCCTAAAAGTGCGCCCCCGATTGTATCAGCTTGAGCCGTCGTCAGTTCTGACTGGAGCCAGCTATCCCAACCGCCACCGTCATTCCCGCGAAAGCGGGAACCCAGGGGCCGGGTCTGGGTACAGCGTGCTTCCCACTTCCTCACCCCTCCACCCTGTGCGCATCCACAAAGTCCCAATCGAGATCCAACCCCAACCCCGGCCTGTCCGACATCTCAATCACGCCATTCCTGATCTCCAGCCTCGGACTGTACAGCTTCGACCATATCTCGTACGGCTCGACGTCTGGACAGGCTGGGATGATGAGCCCGTTCGGGACTGCGGCAACTAGGTGACTGCTCAGGTCCGGGTACTGTGCGCCGTGCGGCGCGATCGGGACGTGGTGAGCGTGAGCCAGCGCGGCGAACCGCAGCAGACCAGTGTAGCCGCCACCAATGATGATGTCCGTCTGCAGTAGCTGGAGTCCGCCCTCGGTGATGAGCCGACGCGCTCCGCCGAGAGTGCCGTCGCCCTCGCCGCCTGCGACCATCGCACTCGTGGCCTCTCGCACCATGCTGTAGAAGCGCGGCTCATCGTCTCCGCGCACCGGCTCCTCGATCCAGTACAGCTTGTACGGCTCGAATTCCCGGGCCATCTCCACCGCGACCGTGCCGTGCCACATGCGATGGGCGTCCAGCATGATGCGTACTTCAGGCCCGACGGCCTCCCGCGCCAGTCGCACCTTCTCCAGCGCGGCATCGTTGTCGTAGCCACTTAGGTGGAACTTGACGTGCGAGTACCCCTGGTCCGCGTGCTTTTTGACGAGCGCGGCGACGGTCTCCG
Organism: Dehalococcoidia bacterium; assembly: GCA_965232905.1. Lineage (GTDB taxonomy): Bacteria > Chloroflexota > Dehalococcoidia > Lucifugimonadales > UBA1123 > VXRN01. Next base: position 2,146,610 of record OZ247432.1, on the reverse strand, counting down.
GGTCCTCGTCGACGTACCCGATGCCGTCCGCGTACACCTCGACGCGGTCCGTGAACCCGCCCAGCAGTCTCCACACCGGCTGACCGGAGGTCCTGCCGACGATGTCCCACAACGCAATGTCGAGCGAGCCGATCGACGTCATCGCCGCACGGTCAGGACCGCGGAACCTCCACGCGTGATCGTACATCTTCTGCCACAGCATGGCGGTCCGACGCGGGTCCTCACCGATGAGCAGCGGCGCGAGCTCGTTCCTCACGATGGCAGGATCGCCGCCACGGCCGAGTCCACTGATCCCCTCGTCCGTGTGGACGAGCATCAGCGGCCACTCCCGCGTGACCCCCTTCTCAGGCGGACCCCAGTTGTGCTCCAGAACGATGACTTCGACGTCTGTGATCTTCATTCTCTACCTCAAGAGATCTCCAAGGAGTCCCAATTTCCGTCTCCGGGATCGGAGATCTCCTCCCCAGGGCTTACACGGGTGGGTAAGGGTGTACATACAAGGACAAATACCAGCCGACAGACCCCCTCTCCCTAAGGGAGAGGGCTGGGGTGAGGGTGAAAACCTCGAATACCTACCCCTGTCAGCTTCTTCAGGGAGAGGTTGAGGGTGAAACGGTCACCTGCCTGACTAGGTGCAGCATCCCCACTCTCACTCCTCACTCCTCTTCACTCACTCCTGAAACCGGGTTGACGCTTCGCGGCTGGGCTTCCTACACTTCAGCCAACGATACCACACGGGGAGAGGCAATCATGCGCATCGCCATAGGAGCAGACCACGGCGGATACGCTCTGAAGGACGAGTTGAAGGGGTTCGTAGAGTCCCTCGGTCACGAGGTGGTCGACGTCGGCGCCCACGAGCTCGACCCGGCCGACGACTTCCCCGACTTCACCAAGGCCGTGGCTGAGACAGTCGTCTCGACCGAAGCCAATCGTGGGATCATGATCTGCGGCAGCGGTGTCGGCGCGTCAGTCGCCGCCAACAAGGTCAAAGGTATCCGCGCGAGCGTGTGTCACGACACCTATTCGGCACACCAGGGCGTCGAGCACGATGACATGAACGTGCTATGCCTCGGAGCGCGGATAGTTGGAATCGAGGTCGCCAAGGAGCTTGCGACAGCGTTCCTGTCAGCCGAGTTCGCCCCCGAGGACCGCTTCCAGCGCCGCCTCGACAAGGTGCTCGACATGGAGTCGAACTTCAGCTAGGGCTTTTTGCAGACGCCTCTGGAAGTAGATGTGCGTTCTGCCGCGCTCAGCTTGCCCGTTTAAAGACCCAGGCCCCGCTCCCTTTACGGGTGCAGGGCGCGCCCTGCCCTAGCCGTACTCGGCTCCCAGCAGGCACGCCACCAGCGTCTGTTCTCGCTCCGCGTGCTCGAACGCTTCTGAGATCTGCCCGACGTCATCGTCGGTCTCCACCATGTAGTAGTCGATGCCCCACGCGTTGAGGATCGGCTCGGTGAACACACCGGCGGAGTCAGTCATCTCGCCGCCCTCGCCCATCCAGCCACGGTATCCCACCATCATCACCATCGGGATGCCCAGGTCGATGCCCATGCCGCGGATCGAGTCCCCAGCCTCGAACATGCCCGTGTTCTGAATCAGCACCACCGGCTTCTTGCCGCCGATCCACAGACCGGCCGCGATGGGCATGGACTCACCCTCACGACAGATGGGCACAAGCTGGAGATCGTCGTCCGCGATGATCTGGTTGTACATGAAGTTGGTCTCGGTGTCCGGCAGCCACACGACGTGCGAGACCTCGTTCTTCTTGAACTGATTGATGATCGCCGACGGGCTGAGGTTAGCTCCTGCCATTTGCATTCTCCGAGGTGCTGAATCCGTACCAGGATACGGAGTGACGTACTAGGGCGTGGGAGTGCGCGTTCCCCGCATTGGGCCCAACGATTATATGAACGCCGCCCAGACGGGTCAATCGACGCCCCAAGCTGCTACCAACAGGCCCCCTCTCCCTTGACGGGCTTACAGAGGTAGGTAAACTGATAGTTCGTTCGTCCTGAGCTTGTCGAAGGACACCCCCGGCCCCTGGATTCCCACTTTCGCGGGAATGACGGTTTGCGAGTACCTACCCCCTCTCCCTTGACGGGAGAGGGCTGGGGTGAGGGTGAAAACGCTGACCCCCATCACAAAGCATCGATACTAAAACCTTCACCATCCTCGTACCGCCTCCAGCCGCCACCCTGGTAGACGGTAACCCGCCCGTCCCCCAGCGCAGTCCACCCATCGGGCCCACTGAGCGCACCCGCAGCCCCGTCGACTCCGAACACAGCCGTCAGATCGTCGGGAGCTGCGCCCAGCTCTCCAACCACCGCATCCGGTTCCGCCCTCTCGTGATGCGGAAGCGTGGCGATACCCGACGCGATCCCGAGCGTGCGTGTCCACTCCCCCCTGAACCTCATCCAGCTTCCCATGACCATCGCGCCCGCACTCGACCCCGCGAGTGTCCCGCCGTCCTCCAGCTTCTTCCGAATAGCGTCCAGCACCAGCGAGTCCCGGAGACTGTCGAATAGGTGCGCGGGGTTGCCGCCGGTCAGGTACACGACATCCGCCGACTCGACCGCCGCTGCGGTCCCGGAGTCCATCGCGTCGTCATGGTCCACTACCATCAGCGGACTGGCGTCGGCGCCCAGCGCCCGGAAGTGTCGGACGCCGTTTTCCGCCGCGCGCGCAGGGTTCTCTAGGGCCGCCGCTGTCGGGACGATCAGCACGACAGGGCTGGACTTTCCGGTCGCCGCCAGTATCGCCGTGTCCATCGACTCACAACTTGACCTGAACTCATCTCCACCGACCAGCGCTAGTCGTCCGCTCACAGCTCTCACCTCATGATGTTATGGTTGGGGCAGATTCTATCAGGGCCTCGGAGCCTATCCCCGATTGGTAGGCACCCCATTAGGAGCGCGGGCATCTTGCCCGCATTCGTTCGCCCTGAGCTTGTCGAAGGGTGCTTGCCTACTAATCTAGGACAGCTTCAGGCTCTCGACCGGCCACTGACATCCCCCTCGAAACTGCGCTATAGTTTAATCGCAGTTCTAAACGGAAGACGCGAGCATGTTCGGCAAGATTGTACAGGTCACCATAGCCGCCGCTTTCGCGGCCACCGCAGTCCACGCCTACCGCGAGGGAAAGTCGCACGGACGCTACTACGGCGTCCCGTTCGACTTTCGCGTGCCGACGATAGATCGAGTGCGACAGCGGATGTGGAACCCCGACGACCCGCGGGTCATCACGCCCACGGTGTTTGGCGCGGGCTGGTCGATCAACCTCTACCAGGCAGGTTGCGACATGGGACTGATCCAGTCCGACGAACGCCAACACCTGCAATAGCTCGTCAGCATCCCTCGACGGCTCCGTCCCCGATTTTCGACAGCCTCCCCCGAGCATCCGCGCTCGCTCCGACATAACTCAGCCCGGTGGTGTAGTGGTAGCACAGAGGTCTTTGGAACCTCTAGCCCAGGTTCGAACCCTGGCCGGGCTGCCAAACCGTCCCCTGTTGTACCATACCCCCCACATCACATATTTGGGGCGGATCATGATTGTACGAATCTACACTGGCGACGACGGACAGTCACACTTTGAAGATCTCGACATGGAGAGCGGGCCGTATCCTTGGGGCGAGCTTAGGGACGCCACCGGCGTGATCTTCAACAGGTCACAGGTCGGATCGTTCAGCGACTGGCACAACGCGCCTCGCAGGCAGTTCGTCATTACGCTGTCAGGCGCGATGGAGGTCGGCATCGCCGACGGGACGCTGCGACAGTTCGGCCCCGGCTCGGTATTGCTGGCTGATGATCTGACCGGTCAGGGACACACCACCCGGACGGTCGGGGACGAGTCAAGACTCTCCGTTTCCGTGCCTATTCCCTAGCCGCATCCCGCCGCGATTCCCAATAGGGGTCCTCCGTTGTAGTATAGGCTTGGAACCCAAGACTCGGAGGAAATCCATGATTACGCGACTCTATACAGGCGACGACGGCCAATCTCACTTTGAAGAGCTGGATATGGACGTCGGTGAGTATCCCTGGGGCGAGCTGAAGGACGCGACCGGCGTCATGTTCAGGTACGACGAGCCCGGCAAGTTCATCGACTGGCACGTTGCGCCGCGACGCCAGTTCATCATCACGCTGTCCGGCGAGGTCGAGATCGGCCTCGGTGACGGCACACTACGCCGGTTCGGCGCCGGAAACGTAATGCTCGCAGACGACCTGACCGGAAAGGGACACACCACCCACGCCGTCAGCGACACACCAAGGATCTCAGTCGCCATCCCGGTCGACTAGGAAGCAAATAGGAGCGTCGCACTCGAGGCCTTTCTCGTCATTCCCGCGAAATCGGGAACCCAGGGGTGGGTATGACGCCAACAATGGCATGACCACCTGGAACACAGGATTTGCCGACATCATGGGAGGATAGCGGACCCGCCGCGGCGGGCAAGAGGAGGACCACAATGGCATCGAACGGGCATCAGACGCACGTTTACGTTGGACTAGCGGGTGAGGGAGAGAACATCGCCGATGGCGGAATGCTCAGACGCGCCGAGGGCGATGACGAATGGGTGAGCATAACGAACGGACTGCCCGACGACCCGCAGGTGCGGACGCTGCTTGTGCACCCTGACGACCCAGCCGTCATCTACGCAGGAACTCAGCACGGTGTCTACCGCAGCGGCGACCGCGGCGACCACTGGGAGGCTCTCCAGGCTCCCGGCGACGGCATGGACGTCTGGTCGCTCGCGTTCCACCCGAGCGATCCCAGCGTCATCTACGCCGGCTACGAGCCGTGCTTGATCTCCAGGACCGAGGACGGTGGCGAGTCCTGGACGCAGATGAACACCGATCGCATCAAGTACCCGAACGTCACGACCTACATGCAGCCGCTGGCGAAGCGCGTCATCGGCATCGCCGCCGATCCGTCCGACCCGTCTGATATGTACGCCTCCGTCGAGGTCGGAGGACTGCTGGCCAGCAGGGACGGTGGCGATAGCTGGGACTCCATCACCGACGGCCTCTACACCGAGAACCACACCGTCGACCTGCACGGCGTCCAGGTCAGCTCAGCCGCGCCCGGCACCGTGTTCATCATCGCTCAGGTGGCGATGTTCAGGAGCCGTGACCGGGGCACCCACTGGGAGCACATACGATTCGGCGAGATGTTCCCCGGCGGCTCCTACTGTCGCGGACTGATCGTAGCTCCAGACGACCCGAAGACACTGTACCTCGCGGCGGGCGCAGGCGGCGGAGGCGCTCCAGCCGGTACACAGGAGGCAGGCGCCCTGTTCAGGAGCCAGGACGTAGGCGAGACCTGGCAGAGACTCGACATCGGCGACACCCCGCCAAGCCGCATGTTCCAGATCGCGATAGACCGCGCCGCGCCGTCGAACGTGTACTGCGTAACCGGCTACGGCCACTTCTACGAGAGCGCAGACGGCGGCGAGTCCTGGACCGGCTCGCAGCTCCCAGGAGAGCTAACCCGCAGCCGCCACGTATACCCGATGGTCGCCGGATAGCACAAATGCTCCCTCTCCCTTGATAGGCTGAGAGGGGTGGGCAAAACCAGTAAATCGTTCGTCCTGAGCTTGTCGAAGGACACCCCCAGCCCTTGGGTTCCCGCTTTCGCGGGAAAGACGGTTTGGAGTACATACCCCCTCTCCCTCAGGGAGAGGGTTGGGGTGAGGGTGAAAACGTTCTGATGGCGATTTCTTGGACACCGCCCATACTACTCTGGATTCCGGCCTTCGCCGGAATGACGAAGGGCCTTCGAACGCGGCAATCTATTGACCAGCAGTCAGGGGCACAAACCAATGTCTGAAACTCCACTTCACTATCTGACAATCACCGAGTTGGCCGACCGGATTCGATCGGGCGATCTCTCTCCAGTAGAGGCGACCCAAGCCCAGCTCGACCGCATCGCCAGCCTTGACGGCCACCTGAAGAGCTACGCCACCGTGATGGCCGACCACGCCATTGGCAGTGCCCAGCGTGCCGAGCAGGAGATCGCGGACGGCGACTACCGAGGCCCGCTCCACGGCGTTCCCATCGCAGTGAAGGACCTGTGCTTCACCACCGGCGTCCGCACTATGGGCGGCTCGAAGGTCAACGCCGACCTCGTTCCGTCGTTCGACTCGACCGTCGTTGCCCGTCTCGAAGCCGCCGGAGCCGTGCTGCTTGGCAAGCTCAACCTGACCGAAGGCGCGATGGGCGGCTACAACCCTGCGCTCCAGATCCCCCTCAACCCGTGGAACAACGACCGCTGGACCGGCTCGTCGTCGAGCGGCTCCGGCGCGGCGACTGCAGCCGGACTCTGCTACGGCTCGCTCGGAAGCGACACCGGAGGCTCGATCCGCTTCCCGGCCGCAGCGTGCGGCATCGTCGGGATCAAGCCAACGTGGGGCAGGGTGAGCCGCTACGGAGTGCTGGCCCTCGCCGAGTCGCTCGACCACGTCGGTCCCATGACTCGCAGCGTCGCCGACTCTGCTGTCATGCTCCAGGCCATCGCTGGCTACGACCCGAACGATCCCACCTCGCTCTCCGCACCCGTCCCGGACTACATGGACGGTATCGCCAACGGCATCGAGGGAGTCAGGATTGGCTACGACCTCAACCACATCTCCGACGAGGTCGACCCCGAGCTGACTGCCGCCGTGCTCAACGGCATTGAGGTGCTCAGCGAACTCGGAGCAGAGATCGTCGAGATCGAGATGCCCGACGTCGACAGGTATCTCCCAGCATGGCCCGTGCTGTGCTCCGCGGAGGCTGTCGCGGCCCACCGCGAGAACTACCCCGACCGCCGCGAGGACTACGGCCCGTGGTTCAGGGGATGGCTCGACATGGGCGCGGCCAAGTCCGGCGCCGACTACGCCGAGGCGAACAACATGCGCGCCGAGTGCAACGGACTCATCAGGGAGGCGTTCAAAGACATCGACCTGATGGCGTGTCCATCGACCACCGGCCCCGCGTATCCCGTAACTCAAGAGATGCTCTACGGCGAGATGGACGCCAGACGCGGCACCGCCTTCCAGAGGTTCACGGTGCCATACGACTACAACGGCGCCCCAACGATCTCAGTCCCCTGCGGCTTCAGCTCCGACGGACTGCCCCTGAGCCTCCAGCTAGTCGGCAAACACCTCTCCGAGCAGCTCCTCTGCCAAGCCGGCCACGCCTACGAACAAGCCACCAACTGGCACACCCAAAGACCCCCCGAGCCGTAGAGACATCTTCATTAACTCCCTCTCCCTTGATGGGCTTATAAGGGTAGGTAAACCGACAAATCGTTCGTCCTGAGCTTGTCGAAGGACACCCCCAGCCCCTGTCGAGTTCTTCCCATCAATCAAGGTCAAAGGTGCAACGTCTCGCTCATTCAGGGAGAATCAGGGTAGTTACGACTTCGAGGTCGAAAAACTAACTCGGGCACTAATGCTCTGTTCTCCGAAAGTTCGACGTAATCTACTGCGTGTGCTCACCGATCTGAACACTGTCGATTCGCTTTACCCTTTGGCTTTCGACAATCCACTGGCCGAAAAACTGGACGAAGCCCAACCTGACATTCGAAGAAGCCCAGATCAAGCCATCATGAATGACCCCAGTTTTCGTGACTATTGGCCGAAGTGATTGTCCTTCTATCGAATCAGGCACATTCCGATCCTTTCGAGTGATCTACAAATGCCCTCGCGTCCTGCACATTTGGATGCGGAGCGGTTTGGTGAATCTCCGCTTGACGCCATTGCGCGGCAACACTACCATCGAGGTGTCCAGCGACTCCCGGATTACGAATACAGTTGGAGCGTGGACTACGCTGAGGTCCCTGCGGGGGCCTCTACTTTTTCCTGATTGAAGTTAGCAGATTCTCGGACTTCATCCAGGTCGAAAAACCTACCGCCCCCCAGCCGACCTGCCCCCGTCCACCATGTAGACGCCGCCGGTGCAGAAGCTGCTTTCGTCGCTGGCGAGGAACAGCATCAGATTCGCCACTTCCTCGGGTTCTCCATACCGCCCCAGCGTCATGCGCGATAGCGTGGCCTGCTTCACCACTTCCGCGGTAACCGCCGAGTCGTCCATGGTTGCCGCACGCATCTCCTCTATGGAGCGCATCATGCGGGTCTCGATCGGAGCCGGATTGACGGTGTTGACCCGTATGCCCATCTCTGCCCCTTCCAGCGCGGCAGCTCGCATCAAGCCAATGACGGCGTGCTTGCTTATACCGTATGCCGAAATCTCCGGCGTCCCGTTGATTCCGGCAGTGGAAGACGTTACAACGATGCTGCCGCCACCGCCCCTGCTCATCACCGGCATCACGTACTTGACCCCCAGCCATACGCCGCGCACGTTGACCGCCATGACCCGGTCGAAGACGTCTATGGGGTATTCGGTTATCGGAGACATGACTCCTTCGATACCCGCGTTGGCGAGGAGGATGTCGATACCACCCCAGCGCTCCACTGCCGCGTTGATGTACGCCTGTGTCTGGTCTGGCTGAGTCACGTCGGCCGCGGTATAGCTGGCCCTGTCCTCGCCGATCGACCCGGCAACCTCGCGGAGCGCGCCTTCATCGAGGTCGACCAGCGCCACTCGCGCCCCCTCATCCACAAACAGCTTCGCCGCCGCCCGGCCAATACCACCGGCGGCACCTGTAATGACGGCAACTTTTCCCTCCAGTCGGGACATATCGAATCTCCTTGTTCATTACCCGTCATTCCCGCGCAAGCGGGAACCCACACATGCAATCGTCGATGTTGGTAGGGGCAGGTTTTAAACCTGCCCCCAATATGACCTCGTCACTGCTAAACGATCCTCTCACGTTGTCGATACCTGATGTAGGGGCGGTTCGCGTACCGCCCTATCTGCCCCTACACAGCCGTCCTCGGATCCATCGGCACCAGCTTGCTCAACCCCGCCGCGTCCTCGAACAGCCCTGAAGCTCCGAGGAGGTAGCCCTCCTCCTTCCAGGGCGCGACGATCTGCAAGCCTACTGGCAGACCCGACTCCGTGAAGCCACACGGCACCGAGACTGCCGGACACCCCGTCAGCGTCAGCGCGAACGTCATTATCAGCCAGCTTATGTAGTTGTCGAACTCCACGCCGTTCACTTCGCTCAGGTACCGGACGTCCACGTCGAACGGCGGAGCCAGCACCGTCGGGCACGCGAGCAGGTCGTACTCGCTGAAGAACGCGGCGGTACGATTGATGAGCGCCCCGCGCTCCAGCTTGGCGCGCGCCACGTCGTCCTGCGACAGCCCGAGGCCGTGCTCGACGTTCCAGATCACCTCCGGCTTGAGCTCAGACCTGTGCTCTGCAAGCAGCGTCCTGTAGTTCGCGACGAACGACGCCCCCCTGAGCGTCTGGAAGATCCAGTCCGCGTCGCCCATGTCCGGGCTCGCCTCTTCGACCTCCGCGCCCATGTCCCTGAAGTGGTCCATCGCGCTCCGGCAGATCGCGGCGACCTCAGGGTCAACCGCAGTCACCCCCAGGTCCGGGGTGAATCCGATACGGGCTGGCGTCGTCGGGTTGTCCACCCAGTCTACGAACGACCTCTCCGGCGCCGGTAGGCTCAGAGGGTCTTCCCGGTACGCTCCGGCCTGCGCGTCCAACATCAGCGCCGTGTCGCCAACCGTGCGTCCCATCGGCCCTTCGACCGACATCGTGGCGAACGGCATCGACCTCGGGCCGTGCGCGACCCTGCCCGGCGTCGGACGTAGTCCAACGACTGAGCAGAAGCTCGCCGGAATTCGCAGGCTGCCTCCGAGGTCGCTCCCCGACGCCAGCCACACCTGTCCGGCGGCCAGCGCGGTTGCCGACCCTCCCGACGAGCCGCCACACGTCATGTCGGTGTTCCACGGATTGAGGGTCTTGCCGAACACCTCGTTGAACGTGTTCGCGCCGGCGGCGAACTCTGGAGTGTTCGACTTCGCAAGCACCACGCCGCCCCTCGACTCCAGGTTGGTGACGAGCAGGTCGGACTTCTCAGGCACGCGGTCCGCGAAGATCGGCGACCCCTGTGTACAGAGCACGCCCCCGACGTCCTTCATGTCCTTGATCGCGATTGGCAGCCCGTACAGGTACCCGCGCGGCGCGTCTCCGGGGTCGGGGTGTTTCAGCTTGGCGGCGTGCGCTCGCGCCCTGTCGTCGCACAGTATCGGCAGCGCGTTGAGGACGCCGTCGGTCTGCTCTATGCGCCCGAGCGCGGCGTCGATCATCTCCGATGTCGATACCGCCCCGCTCCTGAGCTTGCTTACCGCCTCTCGCGCAGTGAGTTCATACAGTTCTGTCATTTCTGGCACCCATCAGTCACTTGATGACAATAGGGGCGGTTCATGGACCGCCCCTACGGATGTTATCACTACCAGTGTTGTATAGACAGAACTTGCCGCGAGACTACGCCTCGATCGTTTCGGTCTTCATGTGTATGCCAGTCGCTCCGCTGGGCCTGGGCGGGTTGATGTCCTCGGTCTGAGGAGTGCCGTCGCCCTCGTAGGTGCGCACCTCGAAGGTGTGCTTCCCTTCCTTGAACGGCCAGTCGTACCGCCAGATAACCCAGGTCGCGTCGGAGAGAGGTGTGCGAAGCTCCGCCTCGTGCCACTCTCCCTTGTTCTTGTCCTCGTTGTAGATGCGGACCTCGACCTTCGAGATGCCCCTGACTCCCGCGTGCGCGATTCCGCCCACCGGTATCAGCTTCTCGTCGCCTTCTTCGACGACCGCGTCAATGGCCACGGTATCGATGACCGCCGTGGCGTGCATCCGAGCGACCTCGTCCCAGTCGCGCACAACCCAGTAGCCGGGCTTGTACTCGTCGACGACCTGGATGTTGGTTATCCACTTCGGCTGCTTCATGCCGTAGCGGTCCGGCAGCCATATCCTCAGCGGGAAGCCGTGGTCGAACGGGATCGGCCGACCGTCCCAGTTGTACGCGAGCATGATCCTGGGGTCCGACGCTATCAGGTCGAGGGCGACGGTCTCGAAGAAGCCGTCCTCGCTCTCGATGAACAGGTGTGTCGCGCTCGGCAGAGGCTTGACGTCCGCGAGAATGTCCTGCAGGCTCGCGCCCGTCCAGTACGTCGTGCTGATGAGGTCTCCGCCCACGCGGTTCGAGATGCAGGAGAGGGTGACGAACTCGTTCTTCGGCTCGTACCTGTCGCGGATGTCATCGAGGGTGAACGACACGGGGTTCTCGACGGAGCCGGTGATCGGCAGCTTGTAGGTATCGCCGTCGATTATGCTCGGCTGAGACCGGATGAAGATCTTGTAATGGTCCCTGACCTGGGTGTACTCAGGCCGCGTACCGAGGGCGGGCTTCAGGGGATCGCCCTCGTTGGGAAGCTCGATCATTCCTGCCGCCGCGCTGTCGGCGACTCGCTGCTTCATCGTGGCGAGCTCTGCCTCCAGCCTCTGCTGCTCATTGCCGGCCATGACGCGCCCGATGCCGGCCCCGGCCACAGTGAGCGTCGCGGTCGCCACTCCCATTCTCACCAGGAACTGCCGTCTGCCCAGCACCTCGACGGACCGCTCTCCGTCCTCGGAGACGATTACCTGGCGCTCAGGCACGATCAGGCGACGGGCGACGAGCCCTGACGCTGTTCCCCAGGCCACCGATGCGATCAACACCCAGATGAAGTTGATGGTCGGGTCAAGGGACGACTGCCCGATGCTGAACGTGATCAGCGCGATCGGTATGCCGACGATAAGGCCGACCAGCGCGCCAAGCTGTGGCCGGGCGCTCCAGATGCGGCGCTCCACGAGCGCGAAGACGATGATCGTCGCCACGACTCCGGCGCCGAGGAAGATCATGACCGCCATGATCTGCTCCGCGGTCTTTGCGAAGTCCTTGACGCTCAGTCCCACCAGCATCAGGCTGTCGACCATCAGGTCGATGCCGAACGTCACTATCGGGCCCGGCAGTATGCGCGCAACCCAGTCGAACGTGTCGAACGGCGGGAACGACAGGTCGATCCACTTGTCCACGAGGTACAGGATGGCTATGAGCGGGGCCGTGAGGAAGACTCCGGTCAATGCGCCAAAACCGAGGGTTCGCAGTCTCATTGCACCTGGTCCTTCCTCGCCCACTGTCGTTCCGGCGAAGGCCGGAACCCAGATGGGTGTGGTTCGTACCCGGCAGGCTGGGTCACCAGCCCGCTTTCGCCCTCACGCTTGAGGGAGAGTGGGTATACAAGTATCTCCGAATGCTAGAAGCTATGAATAAAAGGGCTAGATATAAGCTGCTGCTTAATCCTCTCTCCCTTTATTATACGCAGATTTGGCTCCGGCGGATGCCCAAAAGCTATTCCACTTCTTAGAAAAGACTCAGTCTGCAGTCCACCTCGCGAGAGCGTTCTCGTCGATCTCCAGGCCCAGTCCCGGCCGGTCCGACAGCGTGATCTTCCCGCCCTCGGGAATGATCGGATCGACGAACAGCTCTGCGACCTGCTCCGATGGCCCCGTGAACTCCTCGGAGAACTCGTGCGGCCTGATCGCGTTGCCCACCGTGCTATACGCATGCAGGCTCGCCAGCGAGTTCGCGCCGATGTTCGGGCTGTGCGGCATGATCACCTTGTTGCGTGCTACGGCTATCTCGTACACCCGCATGATCTCCGACACGCCGCCCACGTTCAGGATGTCGGGCTGCAGAATGTCGGGATTGCCCAGATCTATGAGGTCCCTGAATCGCCACGAGGAGAGCTCCTGCTCTCCGGTCGATACCGGGACGTCGAGCGCGTCCACCACCTGCCTGAGTCCGGGGAAGTCGTACTGCGGAAGCGGCTCCTCGAAGTGAGCGAGTCCTCCCACCTCTTCCATCTTGCGACCCTGCAGGATCGCCGTGGACACGGAGTAACCGCAGTTGGCGTCGAATCCGAGAGGCACGTCGTCCGGCAGCCACTCTCGGACCGCCCTGAAGATCGCGAAGTCCTTGTCAGGGTCGGCGTCCTGCCTGTAGTCGCGCCAGTCCATCCTGATCTTGAATGCGCGGAAGCCTCTCTCGAAGCCCTCCTGCACCTCTTCCAGCATCTCGCCCGGCGACTTCCGCCAGCCGCTGCCCCTGCTCCAGTACAGCGGGATCTCGATCCGCGCCGCGCCTCCGAGCAGCTTGTGGAGCGGCATGCCCGCCGCCTTGCCCATGATGTCCCAGATGGCGACGTCTATCGAGCCGACGATCTGCGAGGGCAGCCTTGTCGCCCTCTCACCGTCGCCGAGCATCAGCAGCTCCCATATCCTTCGCGGCTGAAGCGGGTCCATGCCGATGAGCAGCGGCTTGATGACGTCTTCCAGGTAGGCGTTGAACACGCCGTACCCACGCGAGCCCTCGGCGATGCCGGTGATGCCCTCGTCCGTAAACACACGAACGAGCATTCTCCCCGGCCTGCCGACAAACGAAGCCGGCGCATCCGCCGGCGGCGTGAGCAGGTTGATCTGTACATCCGTAATCTGCATTTACCTGTAACTCCTCAAACCGTCATTCCCGCGAAGGCCGGAACCCACTTTAGTGGCTCGCCGCTCGGCAATCCAGTGGTGGTTGTTTGCGATCGTCTCTTCTTTGACTGTGTATCCTGGCGTGGCTCCCAAGGGCCCCCTCATCCCAGATGCACCTACCCGTCATTCCCGCGAAAGCGGGAACCCAGTGGTGGTTGTTTGCGATCATCTCTTCTTTGACTGTGTATCCTGGCGTGGCTCCCAAGGGGTCCTCATCCCAGATGCACCTACCCGTCATTCCCGCGAAAGCGGGAATCCAGTGGTGGTTGTTTGCGATCATCTCTTCTTCGACTACGTCTCCAATGACAGCCCCCAAGGGCCCCCTCTCCTGGGGGAGAGGGCTGGGGTGAGGGCGAAAATCTCGCACACCTTCCCCTCATCCCCGGACCACGTCTGGGGCAGACTCTAACCTTCTCCCCAGGGAGAAGGGACTTTGGAACCTAAGTAATCGGCACAATCGGCAACGTAATATGCGACGGCCGCTCCGCGTCGTGATAGACCGTCTGGTTCGCGACCCTCGTCTCATCGTCCGCGCCGAACTCGTGACCCGTGTTCGGGTTGCGGTCGAACTGTGGGAAGTTGCTGCTCGACACCTCGACGCGAATCCGGTGCCCCTTCAGGAACCGGTTGCTCGTCGACCACAGATCGATGGTGTACTCGTACACCTCACCCGGCTCAATCAGCGAAGGCTCCTCCCACGAGTCCCGGTACCTCGCCCGGATGATGCCCTGTGCGACGTTGATCGCCACGTCCGTAGGCGCAACGTCCACGAGCTTCGCCGTGAAGTCCGTATCCGGCGCGTCCGAAGACGCGTACAGCGTCATGCTCACCGGGCCTGTGACCTCGACGTCCTGCTCGAGCGGTGGGGTAGTGTACACCAGCACGTCCGGCCGCCATTCCACCTGCTGCTGGTCGCGCGGACCCATCGATACCGGCGTCAGCTCCTCGCCGCAGCAGGTGCTTCCGCCGACGGTCATCACTGGATGGTTCGGGTCGTACACGAACTCGTCCGGCGACTCTGCAACCGGCGCCGACCTGTCGAGAGTCCCATCGCCGAACATCGAGTTGGCGTTGCCGCCGCTGTGCAGGTAGTGCGGCGTGTACGCCGTACCCGGAATGGGCCAGTCCGCCGCCTCTTTCCACTCGTTAGCGCCCATGACGAACACCCGAACAGGCGGCTCGTCCGTGACACCGTTGTCGATGCCCTTGAGCCAGTAGTCGAACCAGCGCAGGTGCTCGTTCATCAGGTCGAACTTGACCACGTCGCCGTATTCCACGTCCCCGGTAACGGTCTCCGTTCCGGCGGCGCCCAGGCTGTGTATCCACGGCCCGATGACGACCTTCTGATTGCTCTTGCCGGGCTCCATGCCCTGATTCTTCACGCCCATGTAGTTGTTGAGCGTGCCCTGGAGGAACACGTCGAACCAGCCGCCCATGCCGTACGTCGGCACGTCGATCTCGTGGTAACGCTCCTCGGTCGGCCTCATACCCTTCCAGTAGTCGTCGTAGTCGGGGTGGGCGACCCAGTCCTTCCAGTACTTGTTGTCACGACCGGCGGCCTCGTCCATCGTGTTCAGCGGTAGGTGCCAGAACAGGTTCGATATGTTGTTGTTCTCAGGCATCCACAGGTACTGCACCTGGTTGGTGCGAGTGTGCATCTGGATCGCGATCCAGCGCAGGTTGAACGCTAGCTGGAACGCGCCGCCGGTGTACGCCCAGTTGTGATAGAAGTTCGAGTACCCGACCCTCGGCACCATCGCCTTCAGGTACTTGCTGCGCAGCGGAGCAGCCTGCCATTGCACCATCGCGACGTACGACCCGCCAGCCGTCCCGACGTTGCCGTCGCACCACCCCTGCGAGCCGATCCACTCCTGTGTGTCGTAGCCGTCCTCGGCCTCGTGCCTGAACGGGTACCACTCACCCGGAGAGTCCCACCGACCTCGCACGTCCTGGCAGACGGCGGCGTACCCGCGACTGGCGAAGTACATGCAATCCTTCACCATGCCCTCGTCATTGTTGTTGTACGGAGTCCGAATCAGAATCGCGGGCGCAGGCCCGTCCACGTCGGGCAGGTAGATGTCAGTGGATAGCTCGACCCCGTCCCTCATCGGAACGTCCACGCCAAGCATCATCTTGACCCCATTGAGAACCGCAGTACCGTCAGCCATCACAACCTCCATCCGCAACGATGAGGCACATTATACAGACAGAAAGGAGCTTTAACAGCGACGCCGAACTTACAGGGCCTGCAGCACTTTGCCAGGGCCCCCTTGGAGCGCGGGCGTCTCGCCCGCATGAATAAAGTGAACTGACACGGCCTTGGCACGAAAGGACGTCGGCTACGTCAGAAGCGAGATCCTTAGCCTGGAGATGACGCACTCTACAGCGCGGTGCAGTGCCCTCGATCCGGACCCCGGTTGTTACTCGCCCCGTAGGCGCCGCAACTCGGCCTCCATCTCAGCCAGTCGCACTTCAGCGGACTCCCTGGCGGCTCGCTCCGCATCAACCCGAGATTCAGCAGACTCTCTGGCGGCTCGCTCTTCCATCTGGTTCAGCAGCCACCTATCTGCTTCAGGGTCGTAGTAACGCAGACGACCATCGTCCCAGCACAGGTCCAGCCCCAGCATAGGGCTGTGCCCCCGCACCATTCCGTCAGATTCACGCTCCAGCTCTATTCGACGATACTCGCCATCCACCATCTGCTCGCCCACGAGTGGCTCCCCATAGAAGTCTCCGCCTGTTGAGTCGAAGCGCCAGTACTCTCCCACACCCAGCTCGGCGTACAGTTCCCGTTTGCTGACGAGATCTGTGGTGGCCGTACTCGGAGAGCCTATCTCCAGCACGAAGTCCGGCGGTTTTCCCGCCTCCCAGATCAGGTAAGTGTTGTTTCTCTCTATCGACTCCATGCTGATGTCGAAGGCCACGTAGCAGTCAGGCGAAACCATGCGTCGAGGGTTGCCCTCCTCGTAGTAGATGAAGGTATTGCCGTTGACATGGACATTCGGACGGTCGTTGAAGTGGGTTTCAAGCGTACCCACGACCTCGCGGAACAGGGGACTTTGGAACTCTCCGTCAGGCAAAGGCATACCGTCCGATTCCGGGTAGAAGACCTCGTTGAGATTGGTGGTGGAAGCTGTGTCTACAGGTCTGGTCGTCATGCTCCCCTCCTGCCTCGATTCTAGCACAGGGCTGATAAATCTCCGCTCCTTCGCGGTCCAGAAATCCACTCATCTGCGACCACAAGGGGTGCGACTCTGCACGTTCCGGCACTCCAGCGAAAGGAGACCTTTGCGCTACCCATCTCACTCAGGATTTACAGGGGTAGGTAAAGTCACGGCCAACCATGAGTCCCAACCAACAGCCCCCCTCTCCCTCAGAGCGTTAGCAGTGGTAGGTATGCTCGGACAGCCAAGGACAGGCTCCAGCCGACGGCCCCCCTCTCCCTCAGGGCTGATAGAGGTAGGTAAGGGTGTGCAGACAAGCTTGAAACTCACTCAACTAACCCCCTCTCCTGGGGGAGAGGGCTGGGGTGAGGGCGAAAACGGACTGATGCCAAACTGGTAGCCACCACCCACTTCACCGTCATTCCGGCGAAGGCCGGAATCTAGGGAGCAGACCAAATGCTGGAGCTATTTGTCAACTCTTGGCAAGCTTTTAAGCGTCTGTGACACCAATCGAGCGGCAGCCTGTAAGGGTACTTAGCCCTTAGAACATGGCCGGATTCCAATCTGCGACACCTGATGCTGATGGAGATCTCTTCATACCTGATTTCACGTGCTATCATCGAACAAGGGTTCTTTCTATGCGTGCTAACAATCCAGAGCAGCTGCAAATCCCATATGGGTTGCTGAACGGGAGACTTGTGACCCCGGGAGAAGCCCCCCGTGGTTTATCTGACGTCAGATGCCTTGAGTGTTGTGAAGTATTAGTAGCTGCACAGGGAGACTGGATTCGTCCGTACTTCCGGCATCAGGCTGACAGCGACCGCGTCTGCGACTACTCCGGAGAGAGTGTACGGCATCGACTAGCAAAGACTGCATTAGCGGAGCGAATTGAATATGCGCTGGCGAACGGGGTGGAACTTCCAATCCGATGGTCTTGTGATTGCCCACGACGAACACACAAAGGTAATTTGGTTAAAGTTGCCACAAACATCAGTCTCGATAGCAGGCGGGTAGGACCATTTTTGCCTGACATCGGTATCTTTGATGATGAGCGTTGTCGTGCGTTCGTTGAAATAGAGCATACTCATGCAAACACGCCGGAGAAAATAGCTTATTGCGAGGATAATGACATTGGCCTCGCAAGCATAAACATTAGCAATGCATTGGATCCTGTAGCCTATGTCAGGCGAACTCCCCTACGCATAGTAAGCGGCACTTGTCCATACCGAATAGGTAAAGTATGTCACTGTGGAGAGGGTAAGCGGCCAGGAACCAATGAATGCATCAGATGCTTGCGTCACGGAGGCGGCGTCGACGTTGATATTGCAGGAAGCTACAGACACGAACACCCGAGGCTTGGTACTTGGGCCGCCATTGTGACTGATGTCGATGGGACTGAGCGTTTGTACACCGGCCAAGATCTTGGAGAACAGGGGACCCTCCTAAAGATGTTGCGGTGTGCGCTGTTGGAGTTGGAGCAAGATTGGCAAGGAACATACCAAGTACGTATACATTCCGCTAACCTACTGAACTCTTTAGAGGGAAAGAGAATCTTTGCTGATCGTTCGGAGTTGGTCCGGTATTGGCAGTCACTCAGAAATAACCGAGGGAGTGGTGTAGTCCAGTCAGATCGAATTGGTAGGCTTGTTTCGGATCGTCCGACGCTGACCCGCGCTGCACTAATTGCTCGTGAACATTTCCGAGCTATGAGCCGCGCGACTCCTGCAGGACTGACTGAAGGTTCTAACGGTGGGCGCAGCCTCACTGGTGGTCTGTGACATACTTGCATTGTTTCTCAACAGAAACTGAGTTGCCCTTAAGACCTCGGACTCCAGCTCCATTGCGATATCCCAGACAGCGCACCTCTGTCACCCCTGATCTCCACCTCAGCACCCTCTTCCTGCTCGACGGCTACGGCCGTATCATGGGCACCCGCGAGCCTGAACCAAGATCAGGCCCACTGTTTGTGCTGATCCGAGGTGAGACAAGCTGTGTGTGGGCCGTGAGAGCGGACGTGCCTCAGGCCCTGGCTGAGGAGCTTGAAAGCTCGGCTCAAGACGAGCCGCCTACTTCAGACTTCCGCAGCACACCCTTGCACGCAGAGCGATATGTGTCGCTTATTAAAGGCGAGGTCGATTCAGGACCAGCATTCAAGTTCCCAGAGGAGATTACTCTACCTCAGTGCACGGTCTTCATCGAGGACATACGGTTGCTCGACCACCACTTCACTGGGTGGACGGAGGACGAGATCCCAGAACGGACACCCATCGTCGGAGTAGTCGGGAACGGTTTCGCCGTAAGCGTGTGCTGCTGCTCGCGACGATCCGATGTGGCAGCAGAAGCCGGGATCGAAACGGCAGAGGTACATCGTGGACGCGGACGCGCCCCCCGAGTCACAGCCGCATGGGCGCTGGCAGTCCGGTCATCCGGTCGCATACCTCTATACAGCACATCATGGAGCAATCACGCCTCGCTGGCTGTAGCTCGTAAGCTGGGCTTGGTAGCGTACGCTAGCGTGTGGAACGTTTCTGAGGTCTGATAGAAAACCTCTGAAGTGCTGTGTGTGGCCCTGGAGTATTTGTACCGAAGCCTCTCTCTACGGTGGGGGCTATCGTTCTTCTATGTCTTTGGAAAAGGAATCGACCCATGAACGACTACACCTCCTCCACCTACGGCGATCGCATCGCCGGCGTCTACGACGAGTTCTACGGACCGGCAGACGTACCCGAACGCGTCGACGTCCTCGAAGAGCTCGCATCCGGCGGCAGGGCGCTCGAACTGGGAGTCGGCACGGGCACATACGCGCTCCCACTCGCGGCTCGAGGCGTGGAGGTCCACGGAATAGACTCCTCCGCGGCTATGCTTGACCAGCTCCGAGCCAAGGACGGTGGCGAGACCATGCCGCTCACCGTCGGAGACTTCGCTGATGTCGACGTAGAGGGCGCCTTCTCGCTCGTGTTCGTCGTCTCCAACACCTTCTTCATGCTCACGGCCCAGGAGGAACAGGTCAGATGCTTCCAGAACGTTGCGTCTCACCTGGACGAGTCAGGCGTCTTCCTTGTCCACGCCTTCGTCCCTGATCCCTCGATGTTTGACCAGGGCCAACACATGAGTGCCGATCTCCCTGATCTGTCCTCAGTCCGGTTCAACGTGTCCATCCACGACGCCATGAACCAGGTGATTGATTTCAGACATGTTGACCTGACTGAACAAGGGGTACGAATGTATCCGGGACGGCTGCGCTACGTGTGGCCGTCGGAGATGGACCTGATGGCGCGACTGGCCGGACTCCAACTCAGAGAAAGGTGGGCCGACTGGAGCCGCTCACCATTCACGTCTCAGAGCCGCTCACACGTGTCCATCTACGAGAGGGCTGGCACCGGACCCTGACCACATGACACCTCCGAACTCCACCTCAACACGCTCTTCCTGCCGGACAGGCCTCACCCCACAGCAACGGCAAAGGTGTCCACCGCCCCGACTCCCATCAGCATCGTTGTAAGCGTGGCAGTCCAGAGAACGACGTTTGCCGCGATGAGCAGGTATCCAGTGCCACGAGCTACGGCCCTGGACTCTCGTCGGAGCGCCCACATCCCAATGCACAGGAACGCGACGGCCAGCAGTCCCCAGGCAAGCAGCAGTTGGACTGCACCAAACACGTATTCATTCATAATTATGCACTCGACCTATTTCTCCGCGTGTCCTGCCATTCCCGCTCCTGACCTCAGAGCAGGCGAGGGAACCGAGCGGCCCTTCCAGACCACACAGCCCCTCGCCCTTTTGGTCAGGCGTGAGGTCCATTACGCAGCCGTCGCGACCTCCCCGTCGTCTGCCACCTCGTCCAGCGATACCGTGTAGGAGCCGGTGTTGCCGACGCTCAGGTACGGCGTCCCGATCTCAACGTAGTATGTGCCGGGCTCCAGTTCACACACGACGGACTCCATTGTTTCAGTCCTCGAGTGTTCTGGGTGCAATACGCCGCCATCGTCCATCACGCTCCAGATGCCGACCCCAGCCGGCCCATCGCTCACCGAGATCTCGTACGTACCAGCCTCAGAGACTTCGAAGAGGAACACGTCCCGGTCGTCCAGCGACTCCACTCCCAAGACTGGAACACCCTCACCGTCCGCTGCGGCCCAGTCCCACTGATTCAGTCCTGGGTCGTCCGGCGAGACGTCGCTGTCGATGACGCCTGTGACCGATTCGCCCGGAAGGAGCACGGGGCCGGGATTTGCTCGATAGTCGTCCGGGTAGTCATCCACACGTAGAGACAGCGTGTAGAGACCGGTGCCATCGGGGTCCTGGGATCCGGCCCCAACCGCGATGTAGTACGTCCCATCCTCGTCAGGCACAAAGAATGCCCGCGCGAAGTTCCCCATGAATCCGCCCTGGTCGTGCTCACCGAGCACCTGCTCGCCCTGGTCGTCCACAGTTTCGAGGATGCTTGGATCGATCAGCTGATCCTGCACATACTCAAAGTAACCGCCCAGCCACCACCTCTCACCTTCTTCACCTTCGATGAACTCCATCTTGCTCTTCAGCTCGATGATGTAGTTCTCGCCGCCAGTGAGATCGACGCTGAACCAGTCTCTACCTTCATCATCAGCCGTGAGCTCGCCGTCCCTTGTATCTATCAGGCCCACCGAAATCGAGTCTGCGCCTTCAACCGGCTCCTCAGGTTCTGGCTCTACGACGACGATCTCCGGCTCTACGACTGTCGGCTCCTCTACCGCGACCTGCACAACGATGTGTTCAGGGTCGTCGTCGAGACCGTGGAACAGCCGGTTGATCCTGCCGTCCGGGTGATCGACGGCCCAGATACCGCCGTCGCGGTTGGTCTCGCTGTAGTAGAGTCCGGTCCCGGGGCCTCCGCCCTCGACGCTGATGCCGTCGGCGTCCAGGTCGTCGGCCTGCACCCTGTATCCGAACACGATGGTGTCGGTGCCGTCGCCACGCAGCATCTCCGCGAGCCTGCGGTTCTCCCCGACCTGTATGTACAGCCCGGTGTAGTCGGCCTGCTCGCCTGTGCCTGGGCGTCCATGGGTCACCGGGCCGGTGAAGTGTGCAGTGATCTCGATGACATCGCCCTCGGTGTATCCGACCACGGTCCCCCCGTCTTCAGATCCGGTGTCGATCTCGCGAGGGTCTGACGTAATCTCGAGGTTGTATATCCCGACACCGTCGTCGTCTGTGATGGTGATGATGCACTCTCCGTCATGTCCGTAGTCGACGGAGTTGTTGAACCACACCTTGAAGGTCTCCTGTGCTTCTGGATACACGTCCTCGAGGGTGTGGAAGTCGCGACCCATTCTCCCGTGTTTCGACTGGTAGCCATTACTGGATTGGCGCTCGGCGTAGAGGTATTCGTAGTCAGACTCGTCCGCAGTGATCGCGTACGTGTACCAGAATACTCTCATGGTCTTATGGGGCCAGTCGGAGTCGAACTTCTTGGTCACCAGGAGCCTGAAGTCCTCTCCCTCCTCTACGATGTCCTCCAGGCAGTTGATCTCCAGCCAGGGCTCGTTTCCCTTGGTTGTCGAGTCCGCGAACGCCGTGCTGCGCGGCGTAGCGAACTGGCCGGCCAACACGGCCAAAGCCAGGAATCCAAGCAGCGCATACAGCGCTGCCATGCCCAACTTCGGCGTCTTCCTGATGCGCAGTCTTCTGAGACCCTTAAGAATGGTGCTTATGCCCAATACTTCCTTATGCCCAGGCGATACACTCTTGGGCACTGAGACGCGAATGGCGGCGGGGATGAGGCTGTAATAAAGATTTTTCATAACTAACACCTTGTAATATTTAGCTACCTATATATAATTTAGGAGAGGTATAGACGTGTATCAACCCCAAAATCGCCGTCACAAAGGAACCTGCGTCGACCGCAAAATTGAATTGCGACTAAATATAAAAATTTGTTAAGTTTTCTGCTGAATCAGCAGCTATGTGTGGGTGAATCTGGGTCTATGTCTTGGATGACGGTTGTATTGCTATGTCTGCTCGTGGTCTCACTGGCAGGTTGTGGATCAGACCCAGCTCCAGCCCCGGAAGTAGCGCCTGAGCTCACCGCCGCTCCTGCAGTAACAGAGCCGGTAATGGCTGATCCCTTCGTCATTGGCGCGCTCGACTCCCTGACCGGCGTTGGCGAGTCCTACGGCGTGCCGCTGTCGCAGTCCAAGCTGCTTGCAGTCGAGGAGATCAACGCCGCAGGCGGCATCGACGGGCGTATGATCAGGCTGGTGATCGAGGACTCCAAATGCACCGCCAACGACGCCATCATTGCCTTTCGCAGGCTCGTGGACGTGGAGGACGTCAAGATCGTCCTGGGAACAACGTGCAGCGGCGGGACTCTCGGCGTAGCCCCGTTGGCGGAGAAGGAGGGGATCGTCCTGTTCTCACCGTCGGCGACCAGCCCGGACATCACCAGCGCCGGCGACTACATATTCCGCACCGCCCTGAACTCAGGAAACATGGGAGTGGACATCGCCAACACGATGTGGGTTGACGGAATCCGCGAGATAGCCTCGATCACAGAGGCCACCGACTACGTCGAGGGCGTGCGCCGCACCGCTGCTGAACGCTTCGAGGAGCTTGGGGGGACGGTCGTTGCGTCCGAGCGCTACTCCTCAGACGTCATCGACTTCAGAAGCAGCCTGACCAAGCTGCTGGCCGAGAGACCGGGCGCGCTGCTGCTGGCGGCCCAGGGCGAGGCGTCCGGCGGCACCATCGTCAAGCAGGCCCGCGAGCTTGGATACGAGGGTCCGATCTACACCGAAGTAGTGTCCACCGCACCGGAGGCCCTCAGCATAGCCGGTGAGGCTGCCACAGGCATGAAGGCCGTCGTCCCCAATCCCGATCTGTCCACCGAAATCGGCATGATGTTCCTCGAGAGCTACAAGGCGCGCTACGACGGCACCGCCCCGTGGCCCTGGTTCCAGGGCTCGGCCTACGACGACGTCTACATCGCCGCCGAGTGTCTCGGGCGTACGCAGGACGATCAGGACGCAGACGGCTTCCGCGACTGCCTGTACGACATCACCTGGAGCGGGGCAATAGGGGACAGCTACAGCTTCGACGAAAACGGCGACGTGGTAGGCCTGTCCAACGTGGTCATCGAGATACTCCCCGCCTCACAGCGCAACGACGAAAACCTCGGCTACCGCATACTCGGACCGCCACCAACCCCGTAGCCGCAGGCGGCCTTGCACCTAAAGGTCAGCCACCACAGGATTCCTCAGTGTGCCGATACCCTCGACCACCACGTCCACCGTATCCCCAACGGCAATCTCGTCCGTTTCCGGACACCCGCTAGGGATGATGTCGCCCGGGTGCAGCGCCATGACCTCCGACACCCAGCTAATCAGCTTCGCGACTCCCCACAGCATGTCGCTCGTCGAGCCTGCCACGACGGTCTCGCCGTTGACCCGGCATTCGATTCCGAGGTTGTCTCCGTCGAGCCCGGTCACGATCCACGGGCCGATCGGGCAGAAGGTGTCGAAGTGCTTCCACCTCATACTGGTGCCCCGTCCGATGTCGCTGCTGGTCAGATCACTCGCGCTGACGTCGTTGACGCACGTGTAGCCCAGGACGTGGTCGAGCGCGTCCTCGGCGCTGACATGCCTCGCGGACTTGCCGATTACGATGCCGACCTCGGCCTCGTGGATGATCGAGCGGCCGATGCGCGGGTACACGATCGGCTCGCCTGGTCCGACTACCGTGCCCGGCTGCTTCATGAAGATCCCGGGACCGTCACGCTCGTCGCGTTCGCCGTAATTCGCCGCTATGGCCGGAACCTTGTTGACCCTGGGGTCGATTGGCGCGAGGAGCCTCACCTCTGAGAGCGCGCACAGCCGGTCACCCGGCTCTGCGCCGCTGTAAGGGCTGGTTTCAAACCCGCCCCTACCATGGAGGGACAGCACGTCATCGCCGTCGACGACTCCCCACTGGACTCTATTGTTGTAAAGAAATCTGGCTAGGATCATGGAAAATTCCTGAGGGGTAATCCACCGAGTAGTAGAAGTAGATGTCTGTCACAAGTTCGTGGAGGTCCTGGCAGAACTGGTTCACCTGCTCCAGCAGGCCCTCCCTGTCTTCACGGTCCGGCCATTCGTAGTGGACAAGCGCGCTCAGGCGACCTGTCAGCCGCCGTGCGGAGTCGCTGAGCCTGGCGTCCGGGCCAGGGCCTATGGAGGCGATCTCCGAGCCAGTGATGTCCAGCGATCTGCATAGAGAGTTGGGGAGCAGTCGGTCGGTGACGAGAAGGTCGAGCACCTGCCCGGGTACAACCTCGACGCTGTACCTGCGGCTATACGCATCAAAGGCGTGGCAGACGCGCAGCAGGCTCGTCCAGCCAGTGCCCTGGTCGGCCACGGTCGACCTCTCGGCTTCGAGCTGTGCCAGCAGCAGTGCGGTCAGTAGCTGCGCCCGCTCGATGTATCGCCCGAGCTGCATGAAACTCCAGCCCTCGTCGCGGTACATGGTGGACTCGGCCACGCCTATGAAGGTGTTCATCTCGGCCGCCGTCTCCGCGTAGAAGCTCTCCGGAGACGTGGGCCAGATGTCCTGGATGTTCAGCTCGCGTATCTTCAGGTAGGCCAAATTCATCTGGGTCCACATCTCCGCGCTGATGCAGTGGCGCATCTGGCGCGCGTTCTCGCGAGCGAGCGAGAAGCAGCTCCACACCGAGTCGGGATTGGTGCGCTCGAACGTGAGGTGGTCCGCCAGCGTGTACGAGTCCGCCAGCGTGAAGTCCTCACCCCCCATCTGAAGGCCGGATACAGGAGGCTCTTCGTTCATGCTGCCGTAGATGCGCATCCAGCCGAAGTGGATCTCCTGGACCGGACGGTCCACCAGGGCTTCGGTCTGTAGCTGGAGCAGGCGGCAAAGTCGCTCCGCCCGCTCCAGGTAGCGGCCCATCCAGTACAGTCCCTGTGCGCTGCGTGAGAGCATTAAAGTCTATTTGTCTGAGAGAATCGCATTATCCTTCCACGGGGGCGGGATTGGGAGGCTCTCATTCCTCACTCCTCTTCACTCACTCCTCGAAAACTGCATCAGTGCAGTTTTCTCAGTCGTCGTTGTAGTCTTCTTCAGGCATCAGCACGAATTCTGGGTACGACTCCATTCCCAGCTCACCGGCGTCCTGCCCGAGTTCCTCGACGTCGCGCGACACCCTGACTCCGAGAGTCAGGTCAAGCGCCTTCCAGACTATCCACGAGGATATGAACGCAAATGCGCCAATCGCGACGATGCCGACCAGCTGCACCCCTATCATCGCCCCGGCGGCGACTGAAGCTGCTATTGTCCCCCAGACGCCCGCAAACAGGTGGACTGGAATCGCTCCGACTACGTCATCTACCTTGACCATTTCGAGCAGTCTGATCCCACCGGTGCAGATGATGCCGCCTATCGCGCCGATGATCACGGCCCAGTAGTGATCGACTATATCCGGCCCCGCCGTTATCGAGACCAGTCCTGCGAGAGCGCCGTTCAGTCCGGCGAACAGGTCTATGCGTCCGAGTATCGGCCTCGATACGAACAGCGCGGCCATCACACCTGCGGCGGCGGCCAGGTTGGTGTTGACCAGCACGTGGCCCATCGACACGGCCGCCTTGGCGCTGCCCAGTTCCAGCACTGAGCCGCCGTTGAACCCGAACCACCCAAGCCACAGGATGAACACGCCGAGCGTCACCACCAGGATGTTCGATGGAGGCGTCGGCCTCGGGGTGCCGTCACTTCGGAACTTGCCGAGTCTCGGTCCCAGCACTATCACGCCCGCCAGCGCAGCCCATCCGCCCGTGGAGTGGACGATAGTGGAGCCGGCGAAGTCATGGAACCCCATCTCGCTCAGCCATCCGCCGCCCCATGTCCACGCGCCAACCACCGGGTATATCACCGCGGTCAACACCAGCACAAAGATGAAGAACGACCACATCTTGACGCGCTCTGCCACTGCGCCGGATACGATCGACGCCGTTGCTGCCACGAACACCATCTGGAAGAACCAGTCTGACATCGTGGAGTAACCCGCTTCCGCCACGGCTTCGACAGCCGCCGCGGATGCCGCGTCGTCGCCGGTGACCAGCGTGACCTCTTCAGCCGTCGGCACGCGCATGAACTCGAACGCACCTATGAAGCCCCCGAAGTCGCTCACGTTGACGTACATCAGGTTGTAGCCGATGAAGAAGTAGGCCAGGCCCGCAATCGAGTACAGCCCGATGTTCTTCAGGCAGATCATGGACGCGTTCTTGGTGCGCACCGACCCGGACTCCAGCATGGTGAATCCGGCGCTCATCCACATCACCAGCACTCCCCAGATGAGGAACGACAGTGTGTTGAAGATGAACTGCGACTCAGGGTCCACGCCTGCCGCATGGGCAACGTGCGGTTTTGCCAGGAACACGATCAGCGCGACTATCCCGCTAACCGCCAGGATCATCGGCGGACGACCCTTCAGAAGTGTGCTTGTCAGAGCGTTAGTGTTCATAGGGGCCTCATTCCTCCAGTACCCAGAAGTTCTTTACCACCGCCTTATGTCGTCATTCCCGCGCTTATGTCGTCATTCCCGCGAAAGCGGTAATCCACCCGCCGCTGCGGGCCGCTCGTCAATTCACGGCCTCATTCCTCCAGTACCCAGAAGTCTTTACCACCGCCGCCCTGACTCGAATTCACCACCAGGCTGCCCCGGCGCAGGGCGACGCGACAGAATGCGCCGGGCACGATGCGGGTCTCGCGTCCGTGGAGCACGAATGGACGCAGGTCCACGTGGCGAGGTTCAATAGCGCCTTCGACAAGGCAGGGCGAGCGTGAGAGTGAAAGCACCGGCTGCGATATGTAGTCTGCCGGATTGTTTACTACCTGCCTGGCGTACTCTTTGCGCTCGTCTGCGGTCGAGTGCGGACCTATCAGCATCCCGTATCCGCCGGACTCGCCCACGCGCTTCACCACAAGGTCCTGTAGGTTGTCCAGCGTGTACTCGAGGTCTTCAGGCCTGCGGCACAGGTGGGTCTCCACGTTGTCCAGCAGCGGCTCCTCGCCCAGGTAGTACCTAATCATGTTCGGCACGTAGGCGTAGACGCTCTTGTCGTCTGCCACCCCCGTCCCGGGTGCGTTGACCAGGGACACGTTCCCGAGCTTGTACGCCTCCAGCAGCCCTGCCACGCCGAGCATGGAGTCCGCTCGGAACACAAGCGGGTCGATGAAGTCGTCGTCCACGCGCCTGTAGATCACGTCCACGCGCTGAAGACCTGCGGTGGTGCGCATGTACACGAAGCCATTGTTCACCACCAGGTCCTGTCCCTCGACCAGCTCGGCGCCGAGCTCGTGCGCCAGGAACATGTGCTCGTAGAAGGCGGAGTTGTACACCCCCGGCGTGAGCAGCGCAATGGAAGGCTCAGGTCGCCCCTCCGGCGCCAGCTCTCGCAGCGTCTCCAGCAGTGCCCGGCCGTAGTGCTCGACCTCCTTCACGCGCGAGCTGCGGTACAGCCGGCGCAGGGTGGACTTGGTCGCGTTCCGGTTCGCGAGCATGTACGAGACGCCCGACGGCACGCGCAGGTTGTCCTCGAGCACCTTGAAGCCGTCGTTGGTGCGCACAAGGTCGGTGCCGCAGATGCCGACCCACGTGCCGTGCGGCGCGGAGAAGCCCCGCATCTCCAGGCGGTACTGCGGGCACTCGTACACCATGTCCGCGGGAATGACCCCGTCGGAGATTATGCGAGCCTCGCCATACACGTCGTCCAGAAAGCGGTTCAGGGCCGCTATGCGCTGGGTCAGACCTCTTTCGAGACTATCCCAGTCCGACGCCGACATCACCCTCGGAAGGCAGTCTATGGGGATGATCCGCTCGTCCGCCTCGTCGTCCCCGTACACCGTGAACGTAATGCCCTCGTTCGAAAACGAGCGCGTGACTCTCTCCTGGATGCTGGCGAGATTCTCGGATGAGATCTCGGTCAGGGTCTCGTATAGCTGCCTGCAGTGCTCCCTGGGAGTACCATCGGGCAGGAACATCTCGTCGTATGTAGACGCATCGAGATCGTAGTTGTCAAAGTCCATGGAAGACCGGCCGCTTTCGTGTGACTCCCCTTACCGGACCTGAAATCAGGTCTCACAACCACACCGCAAGTCCGGCCCTAATCTACGACAGACTTTGGAAATAGTCCAGCATTTATACAAAAATCAGACGGCAGCTAAGTCCCCCTCTCCCTCAGGAAGAGGGCTGGAGCGAGGGCGAAACGGCCTGTGACAACGCCCCACTGTGCA
This sequence comes from Dehalococcoidia bacterium, assembly GCA_965232905.1. Lineage (GTDB taxonomy): Bacteria > Chloroflexota > Dehalococcoidia > Lucifugimonadales > UBA1123 > VXRN01. The sequence continues at coordinate 2,117,728 of OZ247432.1, read as the reverse complement.
TTACCCACACTGCCCCTGGATTCCGCCTGAAGCTACCTGGAAGGTCTCGAACAAAAAACTGCCCCAGTTGGTGGGCATCGCCTCTCGGCGACCTCAGGCCTCACCCGGAGGCCCTCCCACTAAACTGGGGCAGTCTACTTTGACTAGGCTATTCGGTTTTGGGCGGCGTCCCTACTCGGTCGGCCAGCCTTCGGGGATCTCGTTGGCCATCAGCGCGGTGTCGATTGCGGCAGCGGCTTCGGGAGTTACCCACTCGCTCCAGACATCGACGTTACCGTTCAGCCACCAAAGAGCGGCGTCATTGGCCGTGGCTTCCATGTTTTCGCTTGCCCAGGCCGCAACGGCCTTGTAGCGGTCGATGTTGAATCCCCAGTTGCGCAGCATGCCGACAACGTCCGGCGCGCGAGTCAGAATCTCGGGCTGGACCGCGATCAGGATGGTTGCGTCCTCGTAGGCGCACGCCTTCGTGGTGAACCAGCACTCGTCGGTGTATGCAGGCTCTTCGAGCCTTACGAGGTCAAGCAGCAGCGGCGGGTCATTCGTGCCCCACTGGTAGCCGAGCCAGGGCTCTTCCTTCTCGTAGGCGCCGTAGAGGTCGGCGTTCGCCGCGGCTCCGTCGCCGGGATTGATTACGTGTACGTGGTCGCCGAGACCATAGCCTTCAATCTGGGCAGCGTTTACTGTCTCGCACGCCCAGCCGATCACGCAGGACACCAGCCGTGCCTTGCCTCCGGTCTCGGCGGTGGCGAACAGCATCTTGTACTGCTCGTCCTGGAGGTCATCTACGCTATCAAGTTCAGGATACTGCTCCTGCAGGTAAGCGGGGATGACGAACGCGGACTGCCAGTCCTTGCCGAGGCTCTCGCCCACGGATACGACCTGGCCCTCCGCCTGGGCCTCTGCCCATGCTTCGTCCTGGTTGGGCAGCCAGATCTCCATCGTTACGTGAGTGTCACCGGCTCGCAGGCCGTTGAACAGCGGCAGCGTCGCGCCGAACACTACGTCCGTCGGGTAGCCGTAGCCCTTCTCGACGATGTACTGGGCGATGCGGTTCTGCACCTGCGCGCTGGTCCAGTTCAGGTCGGAGAAGATGATGGTCTCACGCTCCTCCATCTCCATCATCATGTCGCGCTCTTCAAGCGCCTTCGAGACGATGGCAGCAACCTGCTCTTCGGTCAGCGCATCCTGTGCGCCTTCTGAAAGGACAGCCTTGACCTCGTCGGCAGTGAGCGCACCCTCAGTGGCCATCATGACCGCGGACGAGACTGCCTTGTCTACGTCCTCGCTGGTGAGCATGTTGGCCTGGGACTCCATGACGGCCATCGAGATCGCGGACTGTACGTCCTCGCTCGTTACCGCGTCGGCGGTCGCGGCCATCACGGCGCTCTCCACCATTCCCCTGATCTCTTCAGCAGATGCGCCTTCCATAGCGGCGCCTTCCACGGCGCTCTGCACCATGGTGCTGATCTCCTGCGCCGATACCTGCTCCTGTGGAGCGGGCATGGCGGACATGGCGGCGTTTACCATTCCCATGATCTCGTCCGCCGACACCTGCGGCTGCGGCGCGGGCTGCGACTGCGCTACTGCATCTGCCACGATGCTGCGCATCTGCGCTTCGGAAATTGCGGGCTCTGCCGGCTCCGATGATGAACATGCGACTGATGCGAAAGCGACTGCCGCTATCAGCGCTCCAATTAACATTACCGCTCTGATACTCATCCTGTTTTCCTTCCCCCTTGGGTTGTTCCCTATCTTCTTATACTCTGACGCCCTTCAATCGGATTGGTTTCCACTACACATTCATGTGAATTTGCAGGCCGGACTACCTATCCGACGCTGAGCGCGTCCTGCCGTTTCCGGGCCACCGATTGTGTGAGCCTGTCTATGATAATAGCAAGGAATACTATCGCAATTCCTGCTATCGCGCCGTTGCCAGGCTGGTTCTTCTGTAGTGCCCTGAGCACGTTGTCGCCCAGGCCGCCCGCAGCCACCATGCTCGCAATGGTCACCATCGCAAGCGCCATCATCGTCGTCTGGTTGATGCCCGCCATGATCGTGGGCAGCGCCATCGGGATCTGCACCTTGGTGAGCAGCTGGAACGGCGTCGTGCCGAACGAGCGAGCCGCCTCGACAGCCTCAGCCGACACCTGCCTGATGCCCAGGTTGGTGAGCCTGATCACCGGCGGCACAGCGTAGATGATCGTCGCAAATACACCCGCCGGAGCGCCTAGCCCGAAGAACAGCACACCCGGAAGCAGGTACACGAAGCTCGGCATCGTCTGCATCGCGTCCAGGATCGGACGCATGATGTTGTCGGCCAGCTGGTTGCGAGCCGCGAGCACTCCCAGCGGAAGCCCGATTGTCACCGACACGACAACCGAGACTACCATCAGCGCAATCGTATCGAGTGTGTTCTCCCAAAGGCCCATGAATCCCACGAACAGCAGCGCGACCGTGGTGAACCCGAGCAGGGACCAGCGTCCGACCGCGAACGACAGCAGCGCGAGCCCAAGCACGATCACAGGCCACGGTATCCACTTCAGCACGTCTTCGATGAAGATCAGCGAATACGACACCCAGTCGCTTAGAGTGCTGAACAGCCAGCTTGCCTCAATCGTGAGCCAGTCAACGGCCTCGTCGATGGCATTGCCCGTGACCTGTCTCACAGTCTTCGTGAGCGTCACGGAGCCTCCGCCGTTGGTTGCCACCTCCGAGGTCGATACCGTCGTGGGGAACTCCATTCCGGGTCCCCAGAACACCAGGCATACAGCCAGCACGACAAGCATCGCTGCCAGCCCTGCCAGCCATGTGGTCCTCGTCGGCAGCCCGGAAAACGGTAAGCCTTCGGACGCCGTGCCGAGACCTGACTGAGTTTCTTCCACCTGTGCCATGTCAGTCCTCCCGGTTGCTTTCGGCTGTCCCATCGGAGCGAATGGCCCCGATCGTCGTGACGTCTCGTACGAACTCGGCGACATAGTCGTCTGCAGGATTGCTGATGATCTCGACCGGCGAGCCGAGCTGGACGATCTCTCCGTCCCGCATGATGGCTATCCGGTCGCCTATCTTCAGCGCCTCGTTGAGGTCGTGGGTGATGAACACAATGGTCTTGTGGACCTCTGTCTGGAGCGAGGCGAGCTCGTCTTGCATCCCGCGCCTGATCAGCGGGTCGAGGCCGCTGAACGGCTCATCCATGAGAAGCACATCGGGGTCGACCGCGAGCGCTCTCGCCAGACCCACACGCTGCTGCATTCCTCCGCTCATCTCCCTGGGGTAGTAGCCCTCCCATCCGTCGAGACCTACAGTCTTGATCGCGGTGGTCGCGGCTGCGTATCGCTCCTCTTTCTCCATTCCCTGGATTTCCAGACCGAAGGCCACGTTGTCCAGAACGCGGCGGTGGGGGAGCAGCCCGTAGTGCTGGAACACCATCGCAACCTTCTGACGCCTGAACTCGATCATCTGCTCAGGTGTGAACTCGAGGATGTCATCGCCGTCGAACATCACCCGCCCATGGGTGGCCTCGATCAGTCGGATAAGACAGCGGACCAGTGTCGACTTCCCGCTGCCGGAGAGTCCCATCACCACGAACACCTCGCCGGGGGGGACACTGAAGCTGACGTTCCTAAGCGCAACCACGAGGCCCATCTCATCCTGGATCTCGGCCCGGCTCTTGTCAGCGTACTCAGGCTCCATGGCCCGGTCCGGCTGGTCGCCGAACACTTTCCATAGCCCGTCGACTTCGATCTGGTGCTCTTGTGAATTCATAGCTCGTTCAGCCTGCTCCTGGTAGGGACGATTCGCGAACCGCCCATGCGATTGGCATCTCTACAATCTTTGCTCGTTGTGCAGGCGGAAAGGCTGCGTGAAAAGTTCCTGTGAAAACAGTGGCCAAAAACCCATAGACTGCTCGATCGGCAAGGTTAGACAATCGTATCACCTACGCGCTGTTAGTTCACGCGCGAAGGATCTATCGGACGTAGAGTGCTCTATCCTGCGATAGCCGGCGCCCCGGAATCCGCTCTCTGGAGGGATTCCAGTTCCGATATGGGGATATGGCAATTGATAAAGTGATTGTCACCCTCAGGCCCGTTCTGCGTTGGCGGCGGCGTTGTGTCGCAGATATCCCCGATCTTTCTGGGGCACCTTCCTGCGAAGAAACACCCTGTGAACGCCCCACGCAGTGTGGGCACTGAGCCTTCCAGCCTGATGTGAGTCGGCTCGGCGTCAGGGTCGGGCACCGGCGCAGCCGATAGCAGCGCCTCGGTGTAGGGATGGGACGGCACGTTCAGCACGCCCTGTGACGGCCCGTACTCGGCAACGTGTCCCGCATACAGTACGAGTATGTCGTCAGAGATGTATCGCACCACCCCGAGATCGTGGGTGATGAATACGTACGAGTTGCCCGACTCCCGCTGGTGTTCCTCCAGCAGGTTGAGCACCTGCGCCTGGACCGATACATCCAGCGCCGACACCGCTTCGTCTGCGACGACCAGATCGGGGTTCGCCGCAAACGCGCTCGCCAGCGCGACGCGCTGCTGCTGACCGCCGCTCAGCTCGGTGGGCTGACGGTCCAGGAAGCTCGGATCGAGTCCGACTGCCTCCATCAGCTCCTCAGCGCGCTCGTTGCTCTCCTGGTTGTTCAGTCCGGCAAACTTGCGCAGCGCCCTGACTATGGCGTGGCCGACAGGCAGCTTTGGATTCAGCGACGCCGTGGGGTTCTGGAACACCATCCGCATCGCCGCCCTCTGGTCTTCCGTCCGGTCATGGACGTCGCCTTCGAGCTCATCGCCGTGCAGTTTGAGTGCCCCTCGGTCCTTCGGCTCAAGCCCAACTATGGCCCTGGCGGCCGTGCTCTTTCCAGAGCCGCTTTCGCCAACGATTCCTATTGTCCTGCCGCTGCCCACCTTCATGTCCACGTCCACCAGGGCGCGGACTGGCCTGGCGACCGGCGGTCCGAACAGGATGTACTTCTTGCGCCCGCCGCCGTAGAACTTGCGAAGCCCATCGATGTTGAGCACCGGTTTGGCTTCCTGCTCTGGCGGCTTCTCAACGCGCGCCAGCGCCTCTCCCCAGATATTCGATGTAACGTCCCCGTGGAAGAAACACCTGGACAGGTGGTCTCCTGAGCCTGTCGAAGGGTGACCGTTTGCCGTGTCCACCAGTGGAGGCGACTGCGTCATGCAGCTCTCCTGTGCCAGCGGACACCTCGGCGCGAACAGGCACTCCTCAGCTTGCTCAGCCTGCGCGTCGAACACGGTACCTGGAATGCTGCTGAGCTGGCGTTCGACGCCGTCGTCACCCGGAGGCTGCGGTACGCACGAGAGAAGCCCGGCAGTGTAGGGATGACTCGGGTTCTTGAACAGGTCCCGCACCGTCGCCTGCTCAACGATCTCGCCGGCATACATGACGGCGACCCTGTCAGCGACACGGGCGATCACGCCCAGGTTGTGACTGACGAACAGGATGCCCGCGTTGACGCGGTCTTTCAGTTCGACGATCAGGTCCAGGATCGTGGCCTCGGTGGTCACGTCGAGCCCGGTCGTCGGCTCGTCCATGATCAGCAGGTGAGGGTCACAGGCCAGCGCCATTGCGATGACAACTCGCTGCTGCTGCCCGCCGCTGAGCTCGTGAGGATATCGCCTGCCGATCCGGTCCGGGTCGGCAAGCCCGACGCTCTCGAACAGCTCCACGCTTCTGGCGTAGGCGGCGTCTGAGTCGATGTCCAGGTGCCGCAGCAGCACCTCTTCGACCTGCGGCCCGACTCGCATCGACGGGTTGAGCGATGTAACAGGGTCCTGGTACACCATCGCGATGCGGTTGCCCCGGAGCTCCATAAGCTCCGACGTCGACAGCGTTGTAATGTCCACGCCCTCGAATCGCACCTCCCCTTCGACCTCTGCCGTCCCTGGAAGGTAGCCCATCATGGCGAACGCCACGGTTGACTTGCCGCATCCCGACTCGCCGACCAGCCCCAGCACCTCGCCCCTCGCAATCTCCAGGGACGCGTCCCTGACTGCGCGGAACGTGCCATTTGGACTGTAGAAGGTCACCGCCAGGTCTTCGACCTGCATGAGCGGAGCGTCTTGCTGAAGAGCCTGGGTCATGGTCTATCTGTCTCCGGTCTCAGGCAGGTTCTGCGCCTGGCGTATGCCGTCCGCAAGCAGGTTGATGCCAACTACCAGAGACGCCATGGCGACACCCGGCGCGAGCGATGCCCAGGGGGCAACGTCAAGAATAATGGCGTTCTCGCTGACCATCTTTCCCCAGTCAGGCTCAGGCGGCTGCACGCCCAATCCGAGGAATCCGAGTCCCGCGGTTAGCAGCAGCGCGAAGCTCAATCGTATCGTGGCCTCCACGCCAACCACGGGCAGCACGTTCGGGAGCACCTCGCGGAACATGATGTACAGCGTCGGCTCGCCTCTCAGGCGAGCGCTCTGAACGAACTCGAGCGGCTTGATCGCCAGGGTCGCGCTCCTGATGACGCGGCTGTTGTTGGGCATGAACGATATGCCAATTATGCCAATGATGATTATGGACTCATCGACGTTGGGTAGCCGCTGGGTAGCCATGTTGATTACCAGTATCGCCAGCAGCAGCGACGGGACGGCGAGGAACCAGTCCACGATTCGCATGATGACCTGGTCTACCCGGCCTCCCAGATAGCCGCTGCTCACGCCTACGATGGTACCGAGCGTCACGCCCAGGATCGTGCCCGCGGTCGCTATCCAGATTATCGAGCGCGCTCCGGCCAGCACCCTGCTGAAGATGTCTCGTCCCTTTTCGTCAGTACCAAGCCAGTAGGTCGAGTTGGGCGAGCTGTACTGGTCCTGGATGTGGTACTCGGTCGGCGGGTAGGGCGTGATCCACGGCCCGATAAGCGCCAGTATGACGTGGACGGTAACCACCGCCAGTCCGATCCGCCCCGTGTTGGTGCGAAGGACCAGCGTGAAGAAGGCGATAACTGCGTGCCATACCTTCGCCACACCAGTAACAGTGGACGCCTGTGGTCGAGTCGTGGTGTCACCGGTTGCCATTAGGACAGCCTCACCCTGGGATTGAGGGCGCCGTATGCCAGGTCGGCGGCCAGGTTGCTGAATGCGTACACTGACGCAATTACCAGCGCGGTTGATTGGAGCATCCGTATGTCACGCGTATCGATGGCCTGGATCAGCAGGCTTCCCATTCCAGGATATGCGAACAGGTTCTCGATGATGATGAGACCGCCGAACATCCAGCCGACGTTATTGGCGATTACGGTTATCGTAGGAAGCAGCGCATTGCGGAGTACGTGCCTGACTACTACGGTCCTCATGGGCAGTCCCTTGAGAATCGCGGTGCGGACGTAGTTGCTCTCCATCACCTCGATCACGTTGGCGCGCGCCATTCTCATGATGTACGCGAACAGCGCCCCGGTGACCGTAAGCACTGGCATTACCAGCACCTTTGGGTTGCCGATGACCGACTCGCCGGGCATCATGATGCTGGACGACGGCAGCCACCCAAGGGTCGATGACAGTATCAGTATCATCACCACCCCCGTCACGAACTCCGGCAGAGAAATTGTGACGAGTCCTCCCATAGTGAGAAACCTGTCCATTTTGGTGTCGGCACGTGTTCCTACCCACACCCCCATAACCAGGCCCAGTGGCACCGCGATTACGAAAGCGAGCACCGCGAGCAGTGCGGAATGGCCCAGTCGGTCGCCCATGATCTCCGATATCGAGGCGTTGGACTTTGCCGACTGACCGAGGTCGCCACGCATCGCGTCCCAGATCCAGTCCAGGTACCTGATGTGTGGCGGACGGTCGAGGCCCATCTGCGCGCGCAGGTTGCGGAGGCTGTCAGGTGTCGCCTGCTGCCCCTGCATGACCGACGCGGCATCGCCCGGCACCGCTTCGATCAGCGCGAAGATCGCCACTGACACAGCGAGCAGTGTCACCACGATGAGAGAGAGTCTTACTATTAGAAATCTTGCCATATATATCCGTAGGGGCGTCCCTTATGGGTGTCCTGTGTATACCTGAGGCTGTGGTAGGGGCAGGTTTGAAACCTGCCCCTACGTTGGTCAACCGGGCCTAGTTATCAGCAACCCACCACTCTTCGAACAGCCAGTGGGCCAGGGCGGTATGCGCCTGTACCCCCTTGATGTTCGCGCGGTGCGCGTACATAACCGGCGTGTACGCGAGATACAGCACTGGTACGTCCTCGATCAGGATCTCCTGCATCTCCTGGAAGTAGTCCTTGCGAACCTGGAAGTCAGCCTCGCTGGAAGCGAGGTCCAGGAGTTCGTCCAGTCGTGGGTTGTTGTAGTACGACTCGTTCCAGACGCCGCTGCCCCTAAGCTGTACGCTTATGGCTGCGTTCGCGGGTCGAGCGCCCCAGCCGCTGGACACGAATGGGCAGCATGGGTTCATCCACTGCGCTGTCCAGTAAGCGGACGAGTCGTGAGCGGTGATTTCGACGCTGACACCTATATCGGCTGCTTCTACGGACTCCTTGAACGCCTCCGCCACGTCGAGCATCTGGCCGAAGTCTGAGGTATTCAGGTTGAGCTCGACTCCGTCACCGTATCCAGCCGCTTCAAGATACTCCCTGGCCTTGGCGATGTCCTGTTTGATGATCGGCTGTTCGTCCCAGTAGTACTGGTCGTTGATGCCGACGGGATGGTCGTTGGCCGGTGAGCCGCGTCCGAAAAGCGCGGCCTGGGCTACGAAGTCGCGGTCCACGGCGTACTGCAGCGCCTTGCGCAGGTTCTTGTTCGCGAAGATCGAGTCCTCTGCTCCCTGTACTGCGGCGTGGTCGTCGTTGCCCTGGACGTGTGCGTAGCTGGTGTGCATGTCGATCACAGTGACGCCGGCGGACGGCGCGTCCGCGATGCGAATATCCGGGTTTCCGGCCAGCGCGCCCAGTGACTCGTATGCGGGACTAATCACTACGTCGATCGCACCGGTCTTCAGCGCCTCGATTCGGGTGACCTGTTCGGGCATATAGAAGAAGACCATCTGGTCGGCGTGGGGCCTGTCGTCGCGCCAGTAGTCAGGATAGCGGTCCATGACCGATCGAACGGTAGGGTTGTGTTCACCGAGAGTGTACGGTCCCGAACCTAGCTCTGAGGTCGCAATGTCCTCACTGCTCCTGCCATCGGGGACGATTCTCCCGTGGTAGTCAGTCATATCGCCCATCAGGAACGCGTTTGGATCGCCGAGGTCGAGTACAACCGTCAGGTCGTCTGGCGTGGTAATGGTGTCGATGTAATTGATGTTGTCACGATGCGGCGATGGTGAGTCCGGATGGCGAATGCGGTCCAACGTGTACTTGATGTCGGCAGACGTGAGAGGCTTTCCATCATGGAATTTGATCCCCTCGCGTACCTGGAAGGTGTACTGGGACAGGTCATCCGTGGACGACCAGGACTCGATGGCCCATGGCGTGACCTCGCCGTCGAACCAGTACATGGTAATGCTGTCGTGGGTCAACTCGCCGAATGGCGCTTCCGCCTGCGCAAGGCCGGCAAGCATCGGATCGAGTGAGTTGAACGCGATCATCCCGAACCTAATGGTGCCACCCTTAACCGGCTCTGTGCTGGCCATCATTGGCGCAGGTGTGGCGACTACGACCTTTTCGACTTCCTTGATTACTTCCTTCTCTACCTCTACCTCCACCTCCTTGACCACTTCCACTTCCTTCTCTACCTCTACCTCCTTGATCACTTCCACCTCTTTGATTACCTCGACGATCTCCGGATCGCTCGCGCACGCCAGCGCGACGATCAGCGCAACAGCCGCCCCGAAGATGGCCAGGTACTTCAGTTTGAATGTACTTTTGGGTAACTTCATCATGGTTATCCTCCTACTCTGAACCTTGCGGTCCGAATCCCTATTTTCTTCCTGTTTGTCCGAGCCGGGCTGAACGCTCCATACGGCACGCCTCATGCCCGGTCTGTCGAAACCCCGTTTCTGAATATGCTCCACAGGCTGGCGCTTTCGCCGACCGGAAAGTCCACGTCTCCGAAGTGGTTGAGCGTATTGACCGCCTGTATCAGCCCGTAGAACTGCAGCGATGCCGCCTTCAGATCGATGTCCTTCCTGACCTCTTCCTTCTGAACGCCGACGCTTAGCTGCCCCTCGATCATCGAAAGGTGCCTGTCGATGGCCGTCTGCATCATCCTTCTCAGCTCGTCGTCACCGTTCATCAGCACTTCGGCTATCACCATGAACGAGACACCGGTCACCGTGGACGGCGCTACGTTGTCCTTCAGCAGCTCCTCCAGGCGCTTCAGGCCCGCGTCCGGGTCGCCGTCGATAAGGTCGATTCTGCGGTTCAGCCTGAGGTCTATGTCTTCGATCAGTCCTGCCAGAATCTGCTTCTTGCCGCGAAAGTGGCGGTAGATCGCACCCTCGCTGACCCCCACGGCACGGGCCAGGCTTCCGATGGTAAGCGCCTGCATCCCGTGGTCGGTAATGACCACTCGCGCAGCCTCAATGATCTCGCGCCTCCTAACATAGGAGGGGCGCCGCACGCGCATAACCATCCTGCCATTTCCACACTATTCCTAGTTTGTAAGTGAACGCTCGCAAGCCAATATATAGAAAGTCCACCGTTTAGGTCAAACGTACGACCCCAACTCTCAGACTTCGACAGTCCCTCTACCGGGACTGCAAGGAGCAGGTAAGGGTGTTCAGGCAGGCCTAGTTACCAGCCAACGGACCCCCTCTCCCGGGGGAGAGGGCTGGGGTGAGGGTGAAAAGTGAGAATTCCCACCTCCTTAGCTCCCTCAGGGCCACCCCCACACTTGATACAAGGGCGAGTGTGAAGCTCTCATCTGGCAGCTGTAGAATGCCGTCCCTCAAACGCCTCGCCCCTCTGATACAATCAGCGCAGACCATGACCCGACAGACGGCCACGCTGTCATTCGGGTTCTTTAGGAGGGGCTCCCCAATGAAGCTAGTGTTCTTCGACGACTTCAAGTTAGGCGTAGTAGAAGGCGACCGCGTCAAAGACGTTTCAGCCGCCGTGGCCGACATCCCGCATATCGGCCCTCATCACCTGATCAACGGACTGATCGAGCGGTTCGACGAGTACAGGCCCAAGATAGAAGAGGCCGCCGCGTCCGCAGACGGCGTACCGCTGGACAGCGTCCGGCTCAGGCCGCCGACTCCAAAGCCCGGCAAGCTCGTGTGCATGGCCGTCAACTACATGGAGGACGGCACCCGCGACGAGCCAGCGCCCATCAACGCTTTTCTGAAATCCCCGAATGCCGTTGTCAGCGACGGCGACACCGTCGTGCTCAACAAGGAGCCGGCAACAATCTTCGAGCACGAGGCCGAGCTAGGTCTCGTCATCGGCAAGCGCGCCTCCAAGGTCAGCGCCGCCGACTGGGAAGAGTACGTATTCGGTTACATGAACTTCATAGACGTCTCCTCCAGGGGTCTCGGCGCGCCTCCCATGGACAGCTTCTTCCCCACCAAGTCGCCGCACACGTCGGCACCGCTTGGACCGTTCCTAGTGACCGCCGACGAGATCGAAAATCCCCAGAACCTCGCGATCAAGCTGTCCGTCAGCGGCGTGCTGAGGCAGGACTTCAACACCGACGACATGGCGCACAAGCTCCCTAGAGTGATCGAGTTCGCGTCAGACGTAACGACACTCGACCCCGGCGACGTCGTCGCCACCGGCACCAACCACCGCGGCCTGGGCCCGCTGCACGACGGCGACACTATTGAGATGGAAGTCGAGGGCCTGGGAGTCCTCCACCTCAACGTGCAGGACGACCTCCACCGAGAGTGGCCCCGAGAGACCCGCCTCGAAAAAGAGACAAGAGAAGCCGCCGCCAACGACTAACATATGGAACTCTCAACTGGCGCTGGTACAGGCGTCCCCTCTCCCTTGATGGGAGAGGGCTAGAGCCTGCCCCGGACTTGATCCGGGGGTGAGGGTGAAAAAACAACAGCCCAGCCAACCAACAGGCCCCCTCTCCCTCAGGGAGAGGGCTGGGGTGAGGGTGAAAAGCTCCTATCCCAACCTACCAGGCCAAAGGCGCCTCACCCACTTAATAAGAGAACAAAAACACCAGGACGGTAACCCAATGAAACTAGTAATGTTCAACGACTTCGTCCCCGGCGTACTGGACGGCAACCGCGTTGTGGACATCTCGTCCGCCGTGAGCGACATCCCACACATGTCGCCACAGGAGCTTATGTCCGGCATAATCGCCAACTTCGATTCCCTGAAGGGCGACATAGAAGGCCTCGTCTCCTCGTCCGACGGCGTCGATCGCGCAGACGTCCGCCTGCGCTCACCGCTGCCCAAGCCCACACAGATCGTCGCCATGGCTGCGAACTACATGGAGCACGGAGCGCGAGAGGCGCCCGCGCTGATCAATGCATTCCTCAAGTCCTCGAACTCGATCATCGGCGACGGCGACACCCTCGTCCTGCCCGATGCACCCGCGGCCATCTTCCACCATGAGGCCGAGCTTGGCGTCGTGATCGGCACCGAGGCCGCAAACGTCGACGCCGCAGACGCATATCAATATATCTTCGGCTACGTGAACTTCATCGACGGCTCCGCACGAGGTGTGGGAGGAAACAGCTTCTTCCAGGGCAAGTCCTGGGACACCTTCGGCCCCACCGGCCCGTGCATTGTGACCGCCGACGAGATCGACGACCCGCAGGACCTCAACATCCGCCTCTGGGTGAACGGCAAGCTGCGACAGGACTTCTCGACCAGCGACATGGCCTACAACATCGCCCGCTGCATCGAGTGGGCGAGCGGCATCACGAAGCTCGAACCCGGCGACATCCTCGCGACAGGCACCAACCACCAGGGCCTCGGCGCGATGCAGGATGGCGACGTCATCGAGCTGCACATCGACGGACTCGACAAGCTGACGATCAACGTCCGCGACGACCTCAAGCGCGAGTGGTCTCGCGACATAGACCAGGCCACCGCCGACTTCGCCGCCGGCCGCACAACCTCAGGAGGCTTCGGCCGCAGCTAAGACAGCCAACTTATCCCCTCTCCATTGGAGTATATGAAGAAAAAAGGAGGTTGCAGCAATGCCCACTAACGTACCTCCTCAGTACAGAGAGGCCGAGGACAGGTTCAGACAGGCCAGAACGGTGCAGGCAAAGGTCGCCGCGCTCCAGGAGATGCTCGCGATCATGCCCAAGCACAAGGGCACCGATCACCTGAAAGCACAGCTCCGCTCGCGGCTTTCCAAGCTGATGTCGGAGCTCGAGGGCGCATCGTCCAAAGGCCCGAGCAGCGGCAGGACCGAGCCCTTCTCCATGCCCAAGGAGGGCGGAGGCAGGGCCACGCTGATCGGCCCCACCAACACCGGCAAGTCCCTCCTGCTGAACCAGTCGACCGGCGCGAGAAGCAGGGTAGGGGCCTACGAGCTCAGCACCCAGGAACCGGTTCCCGGGATGCTCAACTACGAGGACGTCCGCATCCAGTTCGTGGACACGCCCCCGATCTCAAACCCCTCCACACAGGGCCGACTGTACGGCCTGCTCAGGAACACCGACGTATTCGTCGTCGTGGTCGACCTGTCCATGGATGCTGTATCACAAGCCGACGACGTATTCACCTCGCTCGGCGAGTGGAACTTCAGCATGCTGGGCAAAGACAACTGGCCCAACGACCGCAACGAGTGGCTGGACAAGCCCACCATCATCGTCGGCAACAAGGCCGACATCCCCGGCGCGCTAGACCAGTACGAGTACCTCGAAGCCGCGTTCGGAGACCGCTACCCGGTGATAATGACCAGCGCCGAGGAAGAGGTCGGCTTCGACGAGATCGCCCTGGAGATCTTCGAGGCCCTCAAGGTGATCCGCGTCTACACCAAGTCCCCGCGTGTCAGAGTCGAAGACTACGCCCCCACCGAGCCGCTCGTGCTGCCCATCGGCGCGACAGTCATCGAGGCCGCGACCCAGCTCCACAAGGACCTCGCCCAGGGCCTTCGGTACGCCGTCCTCTGGGGCGACTCCGGCAAGTTCGACGGCCAGCACGTAGGCCGCAGCCACGAGCTAACCGACCGCGACATCATCGAGCTCCACACCTAGAGCGCCAGCACCTTCGACCCGGTCTTGGCTGACTCCGCCACAACCACTCAGGCGGCAGGCGAACAATTCACTAGGGAACTATAAGCCTGACGGATCAAGTTGTCCTAATGTCGGCAGGTCGTAGAGACTTGCCGGAAGGGGGTTTGCATCTACAGTCCTGAAACCCCGTGTGAACCTGCGCATTTAATGGACGACTCTCTACTCAAGGCTCTAGTGGACAGCTTTGGCAACGAGGATGATTGCCCTTGTTGCTGCCACCATGAGAAAGAGGTGGAGTGTGCGAACGATCACGGCGACAGTGGATGCTGTGTTGTCTCAGAGCTGGCCGAACTGGACCATTGTTGTTATTAGGTCAGCCAAGGAGAGGTCATTTTCTAATCAGCCGGAGAGTCATGGCTGATCTCCTTAGTCTTCGGGTCAAACACCTTGCGGAATAGGTGATACTTTTCGACCGCCCAAACGTGCAGGTCATCGGTTGACTCGATCAGATCGTAGAAGTTCGAGGGATAGTGGCTGACGATCCGACTTCCACGCTCACCTTGCCATCTTCGGTCCCACTCCAAGTGCCCCAGCTCTTTTTCGATGCATTTTCTGTCCTCTTTCAGATGCTCGAAAGCTGAATGACACCATTCTAGGCTGGGCTTGGTGGGCAACAATGTATCCAGCTGCAAGGCTAGGTAGAATCCGTTGTCGTGGTCAAACGAATATCGAACGCCCCCACTATAGTCAACGCTTAACCATGGGTTGGTAAGATCTTCGGCCGATTCAATATCTTGGTTGTCCTGTTTCAGCTTGCATTCGAGAGCCTGCCAGAATTTGCTGTACTCATTCCTTGGCACGCGGCGGTGGCTTCCTCGCAGCCAGTCATCTGGCGCGACAACCACTCGGAAGTGGGGAGCGGGCGGTGAATTCTCGATTCTCCAGACCTCGATGGCGATTCCAAAGAATCTCGTTCGGCTTCCGGTTCGATCATTTAGCCACTTGAGTGTGCGCCAATGCTCCTCCTTAAATTCCCGAGCAATCCAGATGATCGTGTCGGCGTTCCTGCTGGCAGCGTAAACCAGAATCCTGCTGAGATGATCGTGGTCACTATTCTCCAATTGATTCTCGATGATCACCGGGTGACCGCTACCGGTATCGGTAGCTAAGATGTCGATTCTACTTCCGTCTTCCAGCTGGACTTCACGGCCTTCCACCTTCAGGTGTATCCCTAACGTAATGCTAAGTTCGTCGATGTTTTCTGCCAGCCAGGGTGTGAACTCTCTGTCTTCTTTGGGCCACACAGTTCGCGGGTGTACCTTTCTTATACTTGAGAGGCTAGGTAGAGGTGTCACGTTGCCCGTGCTCCTTTGTCCGTACTGCCGTCAGTGTATCAATTCATTGTGGATACGAACGCGTGGCGCTGTGAGAGATACGTACCGCGTGCTTTGGGGTAGGTACGCCAGAGCACAGACGGGTCTCTGAACCTGAAGACAGGCCGTCGATTCTATGGACTGAGGCTGGATTTGGATGCAAATCCTCAAGAATGTGTCCATAGAATACTGTTACTGTGATCGTGTAGGTTGCCTCATTTGATCTCCCAGACTTACTCGCTCATTTCCAGATTCAATGCGCTGCTCGTGGCCGCGTTCATGCTCGGCATCTTGGGCACAGCGCCTGTGGGTGTGGTCCACGCTCAGGACGCAGGGGCCGATGGAACACCAGTGCCGGAATCGGCGCTCCCGGAGATCGATGACCCTCCCAGTGACGCGGAGTTGCAGGATCTGCAGTTCATCGCCGATCAGGATGGCATATCTCTTCAGGAGGCTATCGATCGGTATGCCTGGCACGACAACTTCTCACTGGCGACCTCGAGAATTCGAGAGGCAGCACCCGAAGATTTTGCCAGCGCTGAGATCGTAGGCCCCCGTCAGGCGCGCATCGCTTTCAAGGAACAGCCTCCGCAGGCAGCACTCGACATGCTTGACATCTTCAGGGACAGCCACAGTGGAGTTACTGTCGAAGTGCGTACTGGCCTGGGCTACTCGGAGGCAGAACTACAGAAGGCGATCCCTGCAGTACACTACGCGGTGTTCAGGTCGCCCGGAGTTCGAGACGCCACCACCTCGTTCGAATCTTCAACCGCTCAGATAAGGACGGTTGTCGCACTTGAACTTACAGCCTCCCCCTCCGTTCTCAAGAACCTCCGGGCAATTGCGACACAGAGCTTGATCGATGAGACGAGGCCGGACATTACCGACAGCATTACGGTATCGGTGGCCCGCTCGCCCTTCCCGGTGCTGGGCGGGGTCGACAGCATGACCGAGGACCTGTTCGGTGGAGTCGTTACCGCCGGTATCTCCCTGATTGGGATGCTGGCTCTCGCGGTGGGTTTCTTGGTCTGGCTGTTCATCCGCAGGCGTACACAGGTGACTGGAGCAGCGAAGGGGGAGTGACGGCGTTGGAGCCGCCCCCACCCTTTTTGCAGCAGGCGACCTACTCATACACTTCAGCCGTCGCAGTCCCGTCCCGGTACTGGTGCTTCACCACTACTGGATAGGCGTGCTGCACACACCTCACAATCGATACAATCGACGGACAGTACCTGAAGTCCGGGTATACGAAATCACTGTGGGACCACTCTCCTTCGCCTCCACTGGAATGCTTGGCGATATAGTGCTCAAAGCTCCAGAAGATGGTCGGTGTGGATACGTTGGTCCTGAAGAACGGCGACCTGGTTATAGTGGTGCCGTCGTAGCACCAGTCGGTGATGGAATCCAGAGAGAAAACTTCATTCCCGGCGAGGCTTTCTCCGATCACCTCAAATCTGTGCGAGCCACAGCCTGGCTGAGTGCTGGTAAGTGTCTCCGTCGATTCATATCCGGCGACGAGGGTGAATGGCGAAGCCAGTAACAGCAGGGCGACGTAGCCAATGACGATGTATGCCAGGTAGCGGACGAATGGGTATCTCTTCCCGAGCTTCTTCGCCAGCGCCACTCCGATCAGCGACAGTATCAGAGCGAAGACGACGAGCACGCTAAAGTCGTCCCAGAACATAGTGCCAAACCCCACTAAATCGAATCTCTCACGGACAATCAGGACCGACAGGATATGATCGCATTCTCGCCTCCCACAATCAGACCGGCAACAGCGGTTGACGCCGAAACGATAACGCGGATATACATCGAGTCATGGAATGCCAGCTTTGGCGCGCTCATGTCGCAGGCTGACAGGACAGTGACTCCTGAGTTCACTGAACGCTGGCGACGCGACCTTGCCCTGGGTGTGCCACACCGCTGGTGGGTCGCGGAACGTGCCGGAGGTATAGTTGGCTTCGTAGGTATTGGCCCCAGCCGGGATCCTGTTGACCCTCAGCTCGGCGAGGTCGACACCATCGCGGTTGACACTCCTCACTGGCGGACTGGAGTCGGCAGGATGCTAATGTCCATCGCTCTGCGTCACCTTGCTGCAGACGGCTACCGCGAGGCGATACTCTGGACGGTCGAAGGCTACGAGCGTGGAATCGCATTCTACGAGGCTACGGGATGGGATCGCGATGGCGGCACCCGAGACAACGGCCGCCAGGTCCGCTTCCGCCTCGACCTGAGTTCAACCTGAAGGCACCCGCACCCAGACGATCTGGTCCACTTGTGAGTCATGTAGAATCCACCTCAATGACCTACATGCACGACTATCAAGGAGGACTGACGTGAGCGACCTCAAGCGAACGATCGTAAACACCGACAAGGCCCCGCAGCCGATCGGAGCCTACTCCCAGGCGATCAGGACCGCCCCCGGTGAGCTGCTCTTCATCGCCGGACAGGTGTCAGTGGACCTCGACGGCAACCCGGTCGGAGTCGACGACATGGCCGCCCAGGTCAGGCAGGTGTTCGCCAACCTCGGAGGCATACTGGAGAGCGTCGACGCGACCTTCAGCAACGTCGTCGAGTTCACCACCTACGTCGTGGGACGCGACTCCGTGCAGTCGTACATCGCCGGGCGCACCGACGTGTACCCCGAGATATTCCCCAACGAAGACTATCCCCCCAACACCCTCCTGGTGGTCGACGGCCTCGCCAGAGACGAGTTCCTGCTGGAGATCAAGGCAGTAGCCGCGCTGCCCTAACGAGAAGGAAGCGCCGATGAATAGCGGCCCACGCCTCTACTCCGACCTCGCCCCCTGGTTCCACCTGCTCACCGCCCCTCACGACTACCGCGAAGAGGCGGACTACTACTCAGCGCGCATCGAGAAGGCCGCAAACGGCCCGGTGCGCACCGTGCTCGAGCTCGGCTCCGGCGGCGGCAACAACGCCTCGCACATGAAGCAGCAGTTCACCATGACCCTGTCAGACCTATCCCATGACATGCTCGAGGTCAGCAGAAGCATCAACCCGGAGCTCACTCACATCCAGGGCGACATGCGCTCTCTGCGGATACCGGGCGCACAGTTCGACGCCGTGTTCGTACACGACGCGGTAACCTACATGACCACGGAGGCCGACGTTCGCGCCATGGCCGAAACAGCCGCATTCCACTGCCGCCCAGACGGAGCCGTTCTTGTAGCTCCGGACCACATACGGGAGACCTTCAATCCGCCATACACAGAGCACGGAGGCCACGACGGCCCGGACGGACGCGGGATGCGCTACCTCATGTGGTGCACCGACCCAGACCCAGCCGATACCACCTTCATCTCCGACTTCGCCTACCTGCTCCGCGACTCCGACGGCACCGTCCGCGTGGAACACGACCGGCACGAACAGGGCATCTTCCCCAGGTCAGTCTGGACAGACGCCCTCACGCAAGCAGGGTTCCACACCACCATGCAAACGAGTCAGTGGGACACCCCCGTCTTCTCCGGCACAAACCGCACCGGCTAGGCATCACACTTCCTGCCCATCTCCGCATCATCCAGAACCAACAGCCCCCTCTCCCGGGGGAGAGGGTTGGGGTGAGGGCGAAAGGTCCGACTCCAACCTAGTGGACACCACCCACACATCTCTGGATTCCGGCCTTCGCCGGAATGACGATGTGCGAATACCTGCCCCTGTAAGCCCTTGACGGGAGAGGGCTGGGGTGAGAGCCTGCCCCGTACTCGATACGGGGGTGAAACCCGGCATTCCTGGATCCCCGAACCTACCGCCCGCTCCTCGCCCTCTCACCCCGCGCCGCCCCATTCGCAGACAGCCCCGAAGCGCCCTCCACCAATGCATCAGCCCCCTCAGCAGAGTACGAGTGCAGGTTCGCATACAGCCCACCCAGTGCGATCAGCTCGTCGTGCTTCCCCTCCTCCACGATCCGGCCCTGGTCCAGCACGACTATCCGGTCAGCGTTCCTGATAGTGGACAGACGGTGCGCTATGACGATGGCAGTCCGGCCCCTGAGCAGTTCGTCGAGCGCCCTCTGGATCAGCATCTCCGTATGCGTGTCGATGTTGGCTGTGGCCTCGTCGAGAAGCAGTATCGCCGGGTCGGCGACGAGCGCCCGCGCAAAGCTGATGAGCTGACGCTGACCGACGCTGAGGTTCCCGCCCCTCTCCTGCAGCGGCGTATCGTATCCGTGCGCCATCTTCGTGATGAAGTCGTGTGCGCCGACCGCGGTGGCCGCCCGGACTACGTCCTCTTCGGTGGCGTCGACGCTGTTGTACCGGATGTTCTCGCGGATGCTCCCGGAGAACAGGAACGGCTCCTGCGCAACGATGGACGTGTGCTTCGAGAGCGAGTCGAGCGTGATGTCGCGAACATCTACTCCATCCAGCAGCACGCGGCCTTCGGTCACGTCATAGAGTCGGAGCAGCAGGGACACGACCGTCGTCTTGCCTGCGCCTGTCGGCCCGACCATCGCGACCGTATGACCCGCCGGAACGTGCAGGTCAACGTGCTCCAGTACCGGCTCACCTTCTATGTAGTGGAAGCTGACGTCCTCGAACTGCACGTCGCCGTCAACTGCCTCGACGTCCCTGCTGTCCGGCCTGTCGACCACGTCCGCCTCCACGTCCATCAGCTCGAAGATCCGCGCTCCGGAGACCATTGCGCGCTGAAGCGACCCGTACTGCATCGTGAGGTTCAGCACAGGCTCGAAGAAGCGCTGTATGTAGAGTGCGAACGCGACCAGCACACCCACTTCGATGGCTTCGTCCAGTACGAGAGAGCCGCCGAAGACTATGACGAGCGCCAGGGCGAACGCCGAAAGGAACTCGACCGTCGGAAACAGGATCGCCTGCATACGGACGGCCGCGAGATTCGCACCGAGGTTCTCCGAGTTGGCATCGCCGAATGACCTGATATTCGCGTCCTCGCGGTTCATGCTCTGGATCACCCGCACACCGGAAATGTTCTCCTGAAGGCTACCGTTGACGACCGAAATCGCCCGTCGCGCCCTCATGAACGCGCGCTGCGCAAACTTCTGCCAGATCACCATTATCACGACGAGAACTGGTATGACCGACAGCGTCACGACGGCAAGCCGTGCGTTCATCAGCATCATCGCGGTTATGATGCCCGTCAGGCTGAGCACGTCCGCAATCGTGATGATGACGATCGACAGGAACTCCTGGAGCTGGCTGACGTCGTTCTGCACCCTCGACATCACCCGGCCGACTTCGTTCCTGTTGTAGAACCTCATCGACAGCCCCTGAAGGTGGCTGAAGAGGCCCACCCGCAGGTCGAACAGCACCCGCTGCCCGACGAATGACATCGTCCTCAGGTGGACGTACTGGCTTCCGTACTGGATCAGCGCCACACCCACGAAGATCAGCACCACTACGTTCAGGCCGGACAGGTCGCCCTCTCGCACGTACTCGTCGATGATCTTGGCGATCATCCACGGCAGCGCGACCACCGTGCCGGTGTAAACCATGACGGCCGCGAGGATTATCAGGAACCTCGGCCTGTGTGGACGGAGATACGAGAAGAGCTGGCTGACCACCTTGTGGTCATACACCCGCCCGTCCTCATACTCTTCCCGGTCCGAACCGAGACGTCCTCGCATCCCGCCCCGACCGCCGCCGCGCATCCAGCCACCGCCGCCGAAGCCTCCGCCCATCATCCGGCATCACCTCCAGGAACTCGCCCCAGGGCCTCGGCTCCAGCCCGCACTGCTGGACTCGACGCCCTTTCATGTCCCGCTTCAAGCGGGTGGTCTTGGGGACGGAGCTGCATGTCGTAGATCCTCCGGTAGAAGCCGTCCTGTTCCACCAGCTCGTCGTGCGTTCCACGCTCTACTATCTCGCCGTCCTCCAGGACGAGGATCAAATCGGCCCTGCGAACGGTCGACAGCCTGTGAGCGATCACGAAGGTCGTCCGACCCCTGACCGCCTCGTCCAGCGCCTGCTGCAGCCTGTGCTCGGTCTCCATGTCCACGCTCGACGTCGAGTCGTCCAGAATAATCACCGGCGGGTCCAGGAGGATCGTCCTGGCGATAGCAAGGCGCTGACGCTGACCGCCGGAGAGCGTAACGCCGCGTTCCCCGACCCACGTGTCGTACCCGTCGGGCAGACCCTCTACGAAGTCGTGAAGCTGCGCGATCTTCGCCGCCTCTACCACGTCCTCCATGTCCACGTCGTCGAGCCCGTACGCTATGTTGTCCCGGATGGTCGCGGCGAACACGAACACGTCCTGCATGACGATGCCGACGTTCTCCCTCAGCGACTTCAGCGTCACGTCCCTGGTGTCGTACCCGTCGATGGTTATGCGCCCCTCGGTGGCGTCGTAGAACCTGGGCAGGACGTGCGCTATCGTGCTCTTGCCTGAGCCCGGTCCTCCGAGCAGGGCAATGAGCTGACCGGGATGCGCCTCGAAGCCGACCCCGCGCACCGCGCTTCCACCACTGTCGTAGCTGACCGCGACGTTCTCGAACGCCACGTGTCCATCGGTCCGGGGCAGGGGAGTGGCGTCCGGCTTCTCCGCGACCGGAGACTCCGCGTCGAGAATGTCGTACAGCCGCTGACCGGCCGACGATGCGCGCGACAGTGTGTTCATCAGCCAACCGCTCATCCTGATCGGCATCGCCAGCAGGCCCATGTAGAAGATGAACGACGCGAGACCGCCGGGGGTGAGCCTGTCGGCCGCGACCTCCCTGCCGCCGTACCAGAGAATCGCTCCGGTCGCAGCGGTGAATATGAACGTCATCAGTGAGCCCTGTGATGCGAAAAGGCGGGTCGTCGAGTAGGTGAGCCCGGCGATGTTCTCAGCCCTGGCGTTGAACTTGGACTCCTCGAACTCCCTGGCCCCGAACGCCTTGACCACCTTCATTCCCGACAGGTTTTCCTGCAGCACGGTGGTCATCGCGCCCGTCTCCTGCTGCACCCTCATCCAGACCGGCCGCAGCGCCCTGGACAGCGCCAGCGCCCTCCACAGGATCAGCGGCAGGAAGGCCATGCACACCAGTGCGAGCCGCCAGTTCGTCACAGCCATGAGAGTCGACACCGCGCCCATCGTCACGAAGATCGACAGCCCGCGCACCATCCCCATGCTGACGAACGTCCGCACCGCCTCAACGTCCTGGGTGGCCCTGGACATGAGGTCTCCGGTCTGCTCCCGGTCGAAGAAGCCGAAGCTCATGCTCTGCAGCTTCTTGAAGAAGTCTTCACGCAGGTCGTAGGCGCTCCTCTGCGAGAGCGACTCTGAGAGGTACCGCTGCCCGTAGGAGAACAAGCCCCTCAGGATGCTGAACAGCACTATCA
Organism: Dehalococcoidia bacterium; assembly: GCA_965232905.1. Classification (GTDB taxonomy): domain Bacteria; phylum Chloroflexota; class Dehalococcoidia; order Lucifugimonadales; family UBA1123; genus VXRN01. The sequence goes on along the minus strand of OZ247432.1, from coordinate 2,095,003 downwards.
CGGCCGCCAGCGTCAGCAGCCTGCTCTGGACACCGCTAGCCAGCGCCTCGTCGATGGCCTCTCCCAGCATCCTCGGCACCACAAGCGCCGAAAGGCTGGACGCCACCATCGCCGCGTACGCCCCGACGAGGTACCACTTGTGCCTGAACGCATACTTCATCAGCCGGAACAGCACACTCATGCGTCGGCCTCGACTGTCTGGGCCTCCCTGTCACTCGATTCGTGGTCGCCCTCCGGTGGCATGAACCCCGGCCGTCGTACCGCGTCGGCCAGGATCTCCAGGGCGGGCACCACTGCCTCCAGCTCCTCGGTGCTTAGCACGGCGGCCAGCGACTCGGTCCTCGCCGCCCTGATGGCCGAGAACCGTTCGACTGTTTCGATACCTTCCTGCGTGAGCGAGCAGATCACCGCGCGCCTGTCCGCGGGGTCCTGCCCGCGTTCGACCAGCCCCTTGGCTACGAGCCGGTCTATCATGGTGGTCGCAGAAGGCATCTCAACTTCGAGCCGTCCAGCGATCTCCGACATACGCCGCTGTCCGTGCGACAGGAAGTGGAGCGTCTTGGCCTGCTGTCTCGTAAGGTCCAGGTCCAGCCACGCCGACGAGCGCCTGGCCCGCATACGCCGCTGCACATGCGACATGTGCTCCACCAGCTTCTCCGTCAGCTCCTCACGAGAGTGCATAGCATAGCCCTAATACTTAGTATAGAGCTAACTATCTTACAGCCACACACCCCCCGTCAAGCGCAGTTGACCGTGAATACCAACCCACGGCCCCCCTCTCCCTCAGGGCTCACGAACCGTCATTCCCGCGGAAGCGGGAATCTAGGGGACGGGGGTGAGGGTGAAAACACGAATACAACCACCCCCACCAATTCCCCGGCCACGCCGGGGATCAGATCACGTCCGTCAACACCCAGGCTCACCATTATTCCCACAGCACCAGCTCAACCGCCGAGCCTTGATCATGTAGTTCTTCGTGCTGACAGCCAGCACGCGATACCACGGAAGGCCGGTCCCCCTCAGCGTCGAGAGATTCCCGGAGCTGTGTTCGTGCCCATGAGAATCATCAGACCTGTGTCCGTCGCACATATCAGCCCCTCCCGCTGAGAATAGCCGGATTATACCCTGTAACCCAGCAACTCCGAATTTTGGGAGCGCGGGCATCCTGCCCGCATACGTTCTTCCTGAGCCTGTCGAAGGGAGCCTGTCCCACACTAGTAGGCACCCTTATCTGGAGCGCGGGCGTCCCGCCCGCCTTCGTTCGCCCTGAGCTTGTCGAAGGGAGCTTGTCGAAGGAAGCCTGTCGAAGGAAGCTAGCCTATTGTGCAAGACTGTCGTATTCACCCAGAGTCCGAACAGGACAACGATTTGACCCACCATCTCCCCCCAATCGAGTCATGGTCCGACTGGACCCGCACCTACAACGACATCCCCCTCTGGACACCTGTCGTCGACACCATCTGCGCATCCGAAGGCATCCGCTACCAGAACATCGAGCGACCCCGCTCGAACACCAACGCCGTGTTCATCCTCGACCGTCGCCTTGTTATCAAGATCTACAGCCCCTTCTGGTCCGAGTACGACATAGAACCGAAACTGATCGAAGTCCTGATCGCCGATGGTGCCGTTCCCGTCCCGAAGATCATCGCCTCAGGCCAGTACCAGGACAGAGCCACCTGGACCTACCTCATAATGGAACACAGCCACGGAGCGACACTCGAATCCCTAAGACCCGAACTCAGCCACGAAGAGCTCATGTCCATAGCCGCCCAGATCGGAGCCGTAACGAGGTCACTTCACGAGACCCAGGTAGAAAAACTCGAAGGCGCCGACTCTGGCGAGTCCTGGGACGACCTCGTAGCCCGAAGACGACGAGAAGTCTTGCCCGAACTCGTCGATCGCGGGCTGACCACGTCCAACGTCACCGAAACACTGGCCGAGATCCTTGACGAAGTCATCGCCGAATCGAGGCCTCAACCGCGAGCAGTCGTCCACGGCGACCTCGAGTCCGACCACGTCCTGCTCTCCAGGACGGACGGGCAGTGGAGAGTCAGCGCCATCATCGACTTCGGCGACGCCAGAATCGGCGTGAGAGACTACGAGTGGATGCCACTCTGGCTCGGCCTCTTCGACAGGAACATCGACGAAATGCACGCCTTCCTCAAGTCGTACGACCCAACCCTCCTGTCAGACACGTCCCTCCCACACCGGGTCATAACCTGGACACTCCTCCACGACTTTGGCACCGACGCCATCGCCGAACTGCTCGACAGGACCAATACCCCAACACCCATCACGACGTCCGACGCCCTAACCAACACAGTCTGGCCCGGCCTGACTGGCATCACAAAGACATAAACGACCAGAACAGCACACAGATCCTTACACCTTGGAGCATCAGAAATGTCACACTTCGACCTGACTGGCCACGTCGCGATTGTTACCGGAGGCAATCACGGCATCGGCGCCGCCACCGCCCGCGCCCTGGCCGATTGCGGCGCTCGAGTGCTTGTTTCCTACCTCAGAGTCGACGAAGGTAAGGATGCCGGTCTGACCGACGAATACCGTCGGGCCCGCGTCTCCGACGCCGAGCACGTTATAGCTTACATCCGTGGGAATGGCGGGGTGGCGACTGCCGTGGAAGCCGACCTGGCCGACACGCAGACTCCACGACACCTGTTCGACATCGCTGAGGCCAACCTCGGCCCGGTGGACATCCTTGTCAACAACGCATCCGGATGGCGAGCGGACACCTTTTCCGGTGATAGCCGGGACGGTTACGGCCGGCTCCTTCGCCAGGTCTCCGTCGAGACTTTTGACCGGCAGTTTTTGGTGGATGCCCGCGGCACGGCCACGATGATCGCCGAGTTCGCGAGGCGTCACACAGAACGCGGCGCAGCGTGGGGTCGCATCATCGGCCTGACATCGGGCGGTCCAAACGGATTCCCGGGAGAAGTCTCCTACGGAGCCGCCAAGGCCGCACTCGAAAACTACACCATGTCAGCAGCCTTCGAGCTGGCCCACCTGGGAATCACGGCCAACATAGTGTACCCACCGGTCACCGACACAGGCTGGGTGACAGAAGAAGTGAAACGCATGGTGCGGGATAGTCCAGACCTCATAAATGTCGCCCAGCCCGAAGAAGTCGCCCCCGTAATCGCCTACCTGGCCTCCGACCAGGCCCACCTCATCACCGGTAATGTCGTGCGCCTTCGATGAAGGCGACCATCGTCTCATCGGGGGGCACTTCATCGTTTCTAACTGAGTAAGCTGAATGAGCTGTCGATTTCCCAGTACGATGGGTCTCGAAACTGGCACAAGGTCTGAGGTCACCGTACCTTGTGGCTGAGAATCGCGCTGAGCGTGCTGCCTGTAGTCTTGATTGCCGGATGGCTGAGCCTGACCAGTGGAGCCAAAGTTCAGACTCTTTTGCTAAGCGGCGCGATTTGGGCCCCTGTGACACTCGTAGCCGTCGGTATCTGCGTGCTGCTCGGACGTGCTGCGGGAGCGTCCAACGCCACCCCACTATGGATCACATGCCTCTTGGCGTCCATCCTGCTGGCCGGATTCTGCGCGCTGACCATCCTAAGCATCGGCATGCTAATCGCGCCGCTGGCCGTAGTCCTGCTAACGTTCTCGCTGGTTAACTTAGCAGCCGATTTCCGACTCCGACATATGTCCCGTTGAGGGTGGAGCTTACGCTTCCTCATTCCAATCGATGTCGACATAAACACCGTAGTGGTCTGAAGGCACGATCATACGGCCATTACTGCCCATGCCAAACAGCCCGGATCCTGAAACTCTCGGTTCTGCCTTGTCATTCGCTCGCAAATAGATCCTGTCGAAACGCCTGTCTGAACTCTCACCGTCCAGTGTGCCCTCACTAGAATCGATGTTCGAAATCAATGTAGATGGTGGTGATTGTCCTAGGGCTGAGTAAGCTAGGACAGCTAGATCAGTCCACTGTGTGTTGTAGTCCTGCTTCGTTGTCTGCTGCTGGAGCATTTGAGAGATCGCGCCTTGGCTGCCTTCGTTGAAGTCACCGCAAAGAATGTCATAGTCAGTTGAGCAGCTGTCTATCAACTCGCTGACGATGCGCGCAATGTACCGTTGACGACTACGAGCGTTCTCCCAGTCTAGGTGGACGTTTGTAAGGCTCAGGGAAACGCCACTCCATTCGAGAGTAACCCTGGCAGCCCAGTTGTTCTCAGTTAGCGCATTGTTCTCCCAGTTAGTTCGAACGTCCCTCACTGGCAGCCTGCTAAGGATAGCCAGCCCCTCAGATCTGAGACCTTCATTCTCCTCCTCTGGGTAAGATAGGTGCGAGACTTCCAGGTAGTCCGTAGTCTCCTTGAAGAACTGCACAAACGAACTGCTCTCCAATACTTGAGATGGGGCTTCCTGCATCGCCACAACATCCGCTTCAAGAGACGCGATCTCTTCGACGATTGCATATAGTCGCTCATGCCAATTGCAAGTGGAGTTACAGAGATTGTAGGTTGCGATTCTCATCTACGGTTTGACCAGAACCAATCTACTTTTCCATACGTGATTACGACGATTAGAGAAGTACCTGTTCTGCCATCTCGTGCCAATCACAGGCAGTGACTGTATAGAAACGATCAGATAGGCAATTGGCGATCTAGTGTTGTGCGCGAATCAGGGTCAACCTTGCAGCGGTGTAGAGAATGACAGCCGCATCGTGCTTCGACTCAGCCTTTGCGAGTCCGTGAAGGTGAATGTTCCTTAGATTCAGCCCCAAGGGATCAGTCAAGATGGCTCTCAACTCCCATTGAAACGACTCAGGCAGGTTCGAACTAAGCATCTCAAGAAGTCGTCCAAGTGAAGACTCGTGCCCATCGCGATTTCTTTTCGGCTCTACGTATGAGTTGCCGCGGGTCGCTTCTGCAATTGAACGTGTCACTGCTTCAATGCTCGGAAGCGTAACACGGACAGCATCGTCGTAGTGACCTTGCCAGAAGTACTGAAGGGCTCTCGCAAACGTCGCGGACTCTCGTTCAGAGATGAACTGAGTGCGGAAGGTAGCTGGCAAGGTGTCGGGATCGGCATGGTATCTTTGGCCTATCCCATCGAGTAATTCGGCTATGAGGATGGCGAGGAATCTCGAGCGGAGACGTGCATATTTCATTCGCTCCCAAGTTTGTACTGACTCTTGCCGCTTGAGCTGCCTGATAGGTTGACCACTTGCGTCGTTCACTGTCGTAAGTCGTGACTGATCAGGGGATCTATGGGTAGAGAACTCGCTGTCAGACGTACCTAGGATCTCAGGATCCGATGTCAAATCTCCCAGTTCTAAGAGGCGCGCGAATGACGACTGCAGGTCATCTGATCCGATGATTCGATTGATCTCGTCACTGATGAGCGGATGTGTGAAGTCCACCTCTAGGTCAAACTCTGTCGTGAATGTCATTAAGAAGCGTTCATGCACCCGCCCTCCGGTTCCGTTTGGCACACTCATCGTGATACTGAACTCCACGTCCGTCGACGCTGATGAGTGGCTTTGACACTCGTGCTGTGGCATAGTGCGATCCTTCCATGATCGAACAGGTGGTTTCAGGATAAGGCGTTGAATTAGTGTATGCGACGAGTTAGAGAGGTTGTACAAGGAGTTCTCCTGATGACCCCGAACACCTCACCAGCCCGTCCCTCTTGGGTGTCGGAGGAGATATACCCTTCGAGAGTAGGTTCTTCACCACTCTCTCGGGTTTCTCGACGCACTCCCAGACAGTACCCATGTGCTAAGATGAGCCGCTCGACAGACGAAGATGTGGAGAGCGTGCCGTGGACGTGAAAGAGGCGGCGAAGTTGGCCAAGGAGTACGTGGCCGATCTCTTTGCGGACGAAGAAATCGACAACGTCGGCCTGGAAGAGATAGAGCTTGGTGACGACCGTCAGTTCTGGGAGGTGACGGTCGGATTCTCCCGGCCTTGGGATCGCGGCGGTCTGGCGACCACCATCGTAGGACAGACAGGTCTGAGGCGTTCCTACAAGGTCCTTCGCATCGACAATGCCAGCGGCAGCGTAGCCTCGATCAGGGATCGCATCCTCCAGGAAGCTAAGTGATCCAAGGCCATAGTAGCCAGTGCTCTATCCTCATCCAAATCCACGTTTGAAAGGTTTGGGCTGACCGATGCTTCCATGCTGGAAGCCGTCACGGCAGACACACCACTCCTAACTGTGGATCTGGGACCGTACTTGGCGGCCATTGAGGAAGGCGAGGAAAGGGCGGTCAACTTCAACCCTTACCGCGATCTGTAGCTGTCCGCTCGTTGTCACTTGCCACTAGAGACGTTTAGTTCAGGCGTCTTGTCTAGTGTGACATTTCTCTTATGTCGAGGAGATAGCGCGCGGTAATTCCCTCATCTTCCAAACCGGCGAGAGGAACAGCCAGCCTGCACCCAGGACTCCACAAGCGCCAGCGGCCATCAATGTAGGTCTTACTCCCACTACCTCTGCCAGCGCCCCTCCCGAGACCAATCCCACCAGATAAACTCCGATTCCCACGAATTGGATGGTGGCTGTCACCCGACCCAACACTGCGTCAGGAGTCAACGCCTGTCGCAGGCTCACTTCGTTAATCTCGTAGATGGTGTATGCCGCCTCGAAGAGCTTCCAAATGATGAGCACCGCCCCCGCAATCACCAATGGCCCTCGGGCCAGCGAGAGGATTAGAGTCCCAATGCCGAACAGCAAGAATCCGACAGCAATCGCCGGCCCCACTCCGAATAGCCTGGTGACCTTGGGAGAGAACGTTGCTCCTATGAACGAGGCAATGCCCCCAACGGCAATTATGGTTGCTAGCAAACCCGTGTCTAAACCCAATTCCCGAATTCCGTAGATGAGGATGACTGCACCGACAGCCCCGTGTATCAGACCCTCTGCCATGGCACTCCCGGCTAAGGCGCGCAGTATCGGGTGGGCAAACACGAATGTTAGACCCTTCCAGATCTCCCGCAGAGTGCTTCGTTGATCGTCCGTTGGCGAAACGGCAGACTCGGTCTGTTGGATCGCTGAAAAGAACAGAGCTGAGAGCAGAAAACTAAACGTCCCGGCGACTACAGTGACCAGTGCACCTGCCAGTTGGGCGATCCAGCCGCCAACGCTGAATGCTCCCGTCTCCACCACCGCTCCACTGACTGCAAGCTTGCTATTCGCTTCGGCGAGATTCTGTCGACCCGCAATTCCGGGAAGATACGCTCCAAAGGAAACATTGAAAAAGGTACGACACACGCCGTTGAAGAAAGCTACTGCGTAAAGTTGCTCTATCATGAGCATGTCTAGAGCAAATGCTATGGGGATCGACGCGAACGAGATTGCCCGCGCAATACTCGTTATGATCAGGATCGGTCGACGGCGAATGCGGTCTGCCCATACACCGATACCTAGCCCAAACATCACACCGGGAGCCACCCCCAAGGCGCCAAGGATGCCCATTTGCAGTGGGGACGCATCCAGCATTAGTACGGACACAAGAGGGAGCACCCCGATCCCTGAGCCGAGCTGCGACATTGTCCCGCCTACCCATAAGCGTACGAAGTCGGCGCTGTTCCACAGTCCCGTCAATTTGGGGCAAACGCGCATCTAATTCATTGGGCTGGCACTGGGTGATCTACCGATATTGCTCAACTGCCATAAGAACTGTCGTGATCATCCATAATTCCGAGTACTGAAGGAATAGTTCGTTTGCTGGCGCTGGTTTGTCAAATTCTGCAACTGGTTTTTCTCCACTCTGTGAGCACCGCTTGCATAACCACCCCCCCCCAGAACATACTAGCCCTGAGCTTGGCCCAAACCGCCACACCCAACCAACAACACGGAGCAAACCCAATGAAAATCACTGATGTAGAAATCTTCATCGTCGACGGCGGACGCCGACCCTGGCTCTTCTCCGCCATTCGCACCGACGAAGGAATCACCGGATACGGCGAGTTCGGCTCAGGCGTCGCCGCCCACTCGCTGGTCGGACTGATCGAAGACCTCAAGCCGATGATTATCGGCCAGGACCCCGAGGCGGTCGAGAAGATCTACTTCGACCTCTATCGCGTCCTGCGCGCCATGCCCGGAGGCATCGCCCAGATGGGCATCGCCGCCATCGAGCTCGCCTGCTGGGACATCAAGGGCAAGGCCCTCGGAGTCCCGGTCAACAACCTCGTCGGTGGACCCTACCGCGACAGCCAGCGCGTGTACTGGTCCCACCTCGCCAGCGCGAGGGCAGGCGATCCATCGCTGGCTCCCGACAAGCCCCTGAAGGACTGGAACGCTGTCGCTGCTGCTGCCCTCGAGGCACCTGAGCACGGCTACGACGCTTTCAAGACCAACATCCTCTGGCCCGGCGACCCTCCGCGGGCGATCTCACAGAGCCGCGACGGTCTGAGCCACGACCAGCGCGCCGACACCGAGATCGTCCGCAACGCCGAGAAGCAGATCTCTGTGATGCGCGATGCCGTCGGCCCGTCGGTCGATATCCTCCTCGACATCAACTACAACTTCAAGACCGAGGGCGCCATCAGGATCGCCAAGGCGCTCGAGCCATACAACCTTTTCTGGATCGAGCACGACAACGAAGATCCCGAGGCGCTGGCGCAGCTCAAGGCATCGACCTCGACGCTGCTCTGCTCCGGTGAGCAGCACTTCAGCGTCAGGGAGTACCTGCCGTACTTCGAGCTACGCGCGATGGACACCGTGAAGGTCGACGTCCAGTGGCAAGGCTTCGGCGTCTCCAAGAAGGTCGCCGATGTCGCCGAGACCTACGAGCTGAACATCGCGCCGCACAACCCGGCCTCCGAGCTTGCCAGCTTCCAGTCAGTACACCTCTGCGCCTCCGTCTCGAACGTCCGCATCATGGAGAGCGACCCCGAGGGCGTCCCATGGCGCTTCGAGCTGTTCACCGAGCGCCCCGAGGTAATAAACAGCTACATGACAGTACCCACCACACCCGGCTGGGGTTGCGACCTCGTAGAAGACGCCGCCCGAAAGTACGCATGGAATAAATGAAGTAACTCCCCTCTCCCTCTGGGAGATCTTCGTATAACTCCGTCATTCCCGCGCAAGCGGGAACCCAGGGGTGGGGGCCAGCCAACTAGCTACTAAGTTGACCACGATAGTCGCACTAATGAAGAGAAAAACCCCCTCTCCCTTGACGGGAGAGGGCTGGGGTGAGGGTGAAAAGCCAACCTACCCCCAAACAAGGCAGGTACCACAATGAAAATCACCGCAATCGAAAACTTCGCAGTCAAAGGCCTCGGCGCCAACCCCTGGCTCTACTGCGCCATCCGCACCGACGAGGGCATCACAGGCTACTCCGAGTACGGTGTGGGCAACTTCGCCAAGGGTCTGCCCGCGCTCGTCGAGGACATCGGCGACACGCTGATCGGCAAGGACCCACTCCCTGTCGACAAGCTCTGGATGGACATGTACCGCAACACGCGCTCGTCGTCCGGCGGCGCGACAGCCATGGCCATCGCCGGTATCGAGCTTGCCCTGTGGGACATCAAGGGCAAGTTCCACGGCGTGCCGGTGCATCGGCTGGTCGGCGGCCCGTTGAGGGATAAGCAGCGTGTGTACTGGTCGCACCTCGCCACCTACAGGGCGAGGATGGCCGAGGAGTGGGGTGTCCCCAAGCTGAACACCATGGAGGACGTCGCCGATTGCGCTCGCGAGGCCGTCGACGCCGGCTACACCGCGTTCAAGACCAACATCGTCTTCCCGGGCGATGACGCGTCGGTCATCGGCAACATGTTCGCTGGCTCGAACGACCAGAACGCTCCAACCAACCTCGTCCGCCACACCGTCGAGCAGATCGGCGCGATGCGCGATGCCGTCGGCCCCGACATCGACATCTGCCTCGACATCAACTACAACTTCAAGACTGAGGGCGCCATCGCCATCGGCAGGGCGCTTGAGCCGTTCGACCTCTTCTGGATGGAGATCGACAACCAGGACCCCGACGCGCTGCTGCAGCTCAAGATGGCTCAGCGAACGCCGATCTGCACAGGCGAACAGCTTCTCGGACTGCGCCAGTACCAGCCGTACTTCAGGAAGCACGCGATGGACACAGTGAAAGTCGACGTCCAGTGGCAGGGCTTCTCACAGGCGAAGAAGGTCGCAGACCTCGCCGAGGTCTACGAGATGAACATCGCCCCGCACAACTACAACTCGCACCTGTCCAGCTTCCAGAGCCTGAACCTGACCGCCGCCGTCTCCAACGTCCGCATCATGGAGAGCGACGTCGACTCCGCCGCCTGGCGCGACGAGCTCACCACAGAGCTCCCCGAGATCGAAAACGGCTGGATGACCATCCCAACCAAACCCGGCTGGGGCACCGACCTAAACGAAGAAGCCGCCCGCAAATACGCCTGGCAGGGATGATCGGCAGTCTAACTATGCCTGAGAATTGATCTCAGACTTATCTTTCTCGACTCTCTGCACATGCTCACGGAGGGCGCGGTTGATGTCCGTCTGGTAGCCGCGCCCATCTTTGGCCTTGAACTTGAACCACGCTACGACATCCGCGTCCAGCCTCAACGTGATCTGCTGCTTGACCGGGCGGTAGAACACACCCCGCCGTCCACCAGACCAGTCAAGAATCTCCGGTATATCGGATGTGTCGATCTCGTCGTCTGGCAACTCTGCAAGCGCTTCTAGCTCTGCTATCTGCTCATCGGACAGGTCAGTAAGCGCCTTCTTCATAAGCATTCCTTTCGCGTCGAGTCGCCTTTCTGGCACTAATGATGCGTCCAATCGATCTGCTGTTCAGATAGTCTGGTTCGGCCCACGTGTGGATCACTACGATAACGACTGACCGCACCTGTCCAATAGTCTGCATCCGGCGTTCATATGGATATGGATCCTCGCGCGTTACAGAGAGCGGGTCGTCGAACACGAGTACTGCACTCTCAAACCTGATTCCGTGCTTCTGCCGACTGGCTAGGCTCTTGTCCTCATCCCAAGTCCAATGCACCAGCATCTCCAAGTATTGTAGCTACAATATGGTAGTTACGCATAGCGATGACCGTCTAGACTCCGATGCCTCTACCAGGAGCACGATCCGACTTGGAGGGCAGTTGGTGGTCTATGAGAGCAGCTCTGAGTGACACGTACAGTCACGCCTTGTGCCCGGAGCCGCGTTGAATATCGCCTCGATCTGTGTGGCCGGGACTCCGGGGAGGAACCTGTCGGTCACTACCCCTACCGGTCCTGGACGGAGCCGTCGAAGCCAATGGGGGTGTTGAGCACCTTGGGGTTCTCGGGCTGCGATAGCGCCTCTTCGTTCAGCTCGATACCGAGGCCGGGGCCGTCCGGCACCGTCAGGTAGCCTTCGATAAGCTCCAGCGGTTCGACCAGCAGGTCGCTCTTTGGCGGCTCAGACTCGCCGGTGTACTCCTGCAGCGCGAAGTTCGGAATGCACGCGTCGAGCTGGACACACGCAGCCGTGCTGACCGGGGACAGCGGGTTATGCGGGATCACCTTGACGTGGTACGACTCCGCCATCGCCGCGACCTTCTTGCAGCCCGACAGTCCGCCGCAAACGCACAGGTCGGGGCGCACGTACGACGCAGCCTTGGCCTCGAGGAGTTGCTGGTACTCGAAGATCGTGGCGAAGCGCTCGCCGGTCGCGATGGGGATGTTGCAGTTCGCGGCGACGTCGCCCATGATCGCCGGACTGTCCGGCAGCATCGGGTCCTCGTAGAAGAACGGGTTGAACTGCTCGAGGCGACGTCCGAGCCAGATGCTCTCGGCCGGGTTCATCTGGCGGTGGATCTCGACGCAGATGTCCACGTCAGGCCCGACTGCCTCGCGCACCGCGCCTACACGATTGACCGCCTCGTCGGCCCAGCCGCTGTACGACTTGTGCAGGTGGAAGTTCCTGGGGAAAGGCGAGAACCTGACGGCTGTGAATCCCTCGTTGGCGACCTTCCGCGCGTCCTGTGCAAGGCCCTCAGCGGTGTCGTTGTCCGACGGCGCGCCGACGTGCATGTAGCAGCGTACCCGGTCGCGGGTCTTGCCTCCCATGAGATCGTAGATCGGCACGTCGAGCCGCTTGCCCTTGATGTCCCACAGCGCGATGTCTATGGCAGACAGCGCGCCCTGCACCACGGAGCCCATGAAGTGGGAGCTGCGGTACAGCCACTGGTAGTGGTGCTCGATCTTGTTCGGGTCCTGGCCGAGCAGGTACGGCTCCATTGTCTCGACCATCGTCTTTGTCGGACGCTGCCAGCCGTGGACGCCGCCCTCACCGATCCCAACCGTGCCGTCCTCGCAGTGGATCTTGATCAGCAGCCAGCGGTCCCACAGGAACGTCTCGACCTTCTCTATCTTCGTCGGCTTCGGCATTTTCGTTCTCCAGTTGCAGTTGAAGTTCTAACAGCCAGGTAAAATCCCGTCGTTCCGGCGGAGGCCGGAACCCAGAAGGGCAGGGATTGGATCTGGCCTGCTTACTCCAGGAAGTCCTGTATCGACTCGTCGTACTCAGCGAGTCGTGTCACCTGTGCCACCAAGTCTGAGGACGCTATCCCCTCCAGGTCGGATGGGGCCACGCCGTCACGCAGCGCCTTGAGCGTGTCGTAGGCGGCCTTGATCGTCGCCATGAACGGCCAGTGACCCTGCAGCGCGACCCTGACTCCCTGCGAGCCGAGGTACGCCTTGTCTGTCAGGTCCCCTGCAACGCCTCCGAGCAGGATCGGGATGTTCAGCTCGGCGTTCAGGGCTTCGAGTTCCGCGGGAGTGCTGATGCCGGTCATGAAGACCGCATCTACGCCGACTGCCTCGTACGCCTTGGCGCGCCGTATGCCCTCGTCGAGTCCTTCGATGGCGATCGCGCTCGACCTGCCGGCGACGACCAGCGACGGGTCCTGCCTGCCTGCAAGCGCGGCCTTCATCTTGCCGATGCCCTCTTCGATGGGTATCAGGCTCTGACCCGACTGGCCAAACGCCCTGGGAAGCAGCGTGTCCTCGATGGTCAGCGCGGCGACCCCGGCGGTCTCCAGCTCCTCCACGGTGCGGCGCACGTTGAGCGCGTTGCCGTAGCCGTGGTCGGCGTCGACCATCAGCGGCAGCGTCCCGGCGCGGCAGATTCGGTGGATCTGCTGGGCGAACTCGGTCAGGGTCAGCACGATGTAGTCCGGCGCGCCCAGCACAGTCGCCGACGCGATAGAGCCGGCAAACATCATCACCTCGAATCCGAGGTCCTCTGCGATGCGCGCCGAAATAGGGTCGTACACCGACGCTGGGTGGACACACGCATCGCCCTCCAGGATTGCCCGGTAGGCTTCTCTTCGGCCAGTAAGGTTCACGGTATTGCTCCCTTTTCAACTGGTGTTCAGACGGAGCGTAGGTTAACACGGATGGGGCTTGCTCCCCATCCATGGATTGCCGAGCGGCGAGCCACTTCGTGGGTTCCCGCTTTTGCGGGAATGACGGAATTGGATGCGTAAGAGGGCCGAGTCAATGCGAATTCGGACTGATGAGCGCGTGCCGAGACGGTTCATACTTCACGGCGAGGTGCGGAGTCTCGACTCGCACGTGGCCTCGATGGCGCGACTCGATCAGCGAGTCGAGCATACCGCTCACGAGCAGGGTGCGCTCCACCGGGTACTGGGGCTGGCCTGTCAGGAACATCTGCTGGACGTTCAGCGCGAGGTAGCTGAACGGCTGCTGGCTGTCGGCGACGCTGTTCAGGCCGGTGGCCTCGATCTCTCCGTCAACCCTGGCGGCGTATCCGAAGCCACCGAGGTGCCCAGGCAGCATCAGCGTCGCGGCCCGGAGTCCGTCGTTGTACTCGATGAGAAAGACCTTGGGGTTCGGACTGCCTGCTTCCATCGAGTTGGCGCTCCTGGAGTCGATGCACGACTCGGCAGCATCGGCCAGTTCTCGCGACCACAGCCCGTCCTCGGCGGTCTGCCAGACAGCGTCTCCCTCTAGACACTGGACTGACGCCACTCCGGTCTCGAAACCGGCTCGCCGTTCGACGAAGCACTGTAGAAGCTCCAGGGTGTGAAAGCCGTATGACTCGAGCCCGCCCGGGTAGGAGTGGTGGTATCCGATGGACAAAGCCTCTTCGATGTGTGTGCCGAGGTCGTGCTCCAGCATCGGGGTGCGTGCCGAGACGGGCAGGGAGGAACCAGCCATCATCGGCACCCCCAACTCCTGGGCACGCCGGTACATCCAGTGGGCGCCGTCCCAGTTGTACGACAGGTGCTTGTCTGAGAACACGGGCACCCGCCGCGGCGGGCTGGAGGCTGAGAATACCGCGCAGACCTGGTCGAAGAAGTGTCGGCGCGGGTAGTGACGTCGCTCCAGTCCGTCGATTGGGTAGTCTCCGTGCTCGGCGATGATCAGGACACCGTCCACGGCGAGCTCTCCATCCTGCCAGCCCGGAGCCGTGGGCCAGTGCCCGGCACTCGGGTGGGTCAACGTCAGGGCGGAGCGAATGCTGGGATGGATCTCAACCCCATGTCGCCGCGCGAGATCGAGTCCGACGTCGTCCGGATGCAGCTGGTCCATGTACAGCGAGACCAGGTCGACCTGAGGCTCCTGGAAGCCGTCCACCGTAGGAAACCCGGTCATGAACTTGCCCGCGATCAGGTCTGCATGAGAGCCCGGAAACCATGTCGTGACGACTGCGGCGATCTTCTTGCGTTCGGGCATGGTGAGTGATTGAAGTTAGCGGCCTTAAACCAAGTTCGGAATCAGACCTTGAATCTGATTACATCGCTGTCGCCAATACGTCTCATGTCTTCGACTTGCCTCCTGCTGATGAGCAGTCGAATAGCCTCCCGAAAGTGTGCAGACGACGCCTTACCAAACCAGCCTTCCTGATTCATTTGATGGACTAACGGCTGGAACTGTATAGATGACACCCCAAGCGCCTGGATGTCATCGGCGAGTCCTTCGATGGAGTCTACTTGGGGTTCGTTAAACATCTCGGATATGAAGGTCGTTTGCAGTCCTTGTCTTACCTGTGCGGACCGCCTTCGATCCGATGCTTGGGCATACACCCTGACAACAACATTATTCATCGCCTCCAGTCCTCTTATATGACGAGTGCCGTAGATCAGGTAATACTTCAATCTGCCGGTCTCAGGGTCATTTACAGGGTAAGTCTCCGTGTAATTCAACCCACCTTGTCTGCGAAGTCGCCGTAGATACTCGTCAACGATCTGTGCGTCTCGTTTGTCACCGTCTAACCTCATGTCCACACGCTGTTGCCAATGGTCATCGCCCATTGTGCGATCAATGACGGCAAGCCAACTCTCTCGATATCGGGCATCTGATTCTAGGAAGCCAGCGAGTCTTCTGAAATGGCGGATGTTGAAGTTGATCAGGAGTTCCGTCACGGAGTTTGGTCGATTGACCAATTGGGACAAAGCCTGCCATTCGATACCCTTAGCTCCGTAAGGGTCTGCGAATATAAGAGCACGGTCATTGCCAAGCTCATTAAGAATGTTGGGGATGAGACTTTGCCAATCTCCCTCAAAGGCGGACCACAATGACGATGGAAACCGCTCCAGGGTACTCGTCAAGTCGCTATACATGTCCGACTCAGTGAATACGCCCTTGATGCTGTATTTGTAATTCTTTACCTGAGCCGCTAGGGCTCTCTGCAGGATTATCAGCGGTGAACCTGGGGCGCCGTCATCGTACCGACCAGCGCCAGCCATGAGGTCAACTACAGTTAGGTGACCAAGGATTCTGGCTGCAGTGACGGCGTATGAACTGAGTATCGAGTGTTTGTCAATTGACCAGGCCTTACGATCGTTGAAGAAGTCAGACGTCAATCGGAATCCTCTAAGTGGAATTAGTTACTTCAAGTTCCTGTGTTGCACCTGTCGGTTGGCTCAGGCATTTGGTTCCAGGTTTGCCCGTCGAGATCCCGCCCGCCTGCCTTGCTAGTTCGGCCTCCCCATTGCTTGAAGAAGAAGGCCACACCAGCGTCTTCGCAGTCTCTTTGTATGAGCCGAACCCAATCTGGATCAATTGGCCTAGCTTTGTGCCCGCTCTCACCACCAACAATCACCCATTCGATACCGTCAAGGTGTTCGGATAGATCTACTTCTTTTAACAAGGGTTCGACAGAGAGAAACCGAACACTGGCTGGAACAGTCTTGAGGTGGGGAATACGTTGCTCTGCCCAGTATTGATTTTCGACAGAAACCCCCATCCATACATTCAAGGGCCATTCCAAGGTGGAGGAGAGTTCAGCGAGTCTTTCATGACGCTTGGTCAGCACTTGGAAGATGTGGTGATTGGCCTGACCCATAATTTCGAAGACGTCATGTATGAACTCAGGCGGAACCTCCTCATGAAATAGGTCACTGACGCTGTTCACAAAGATCCTTCGGGGTGCCTTCCATTTGAGTGGCATCTCCAATCGTTCGGGGTGCGTTTTGATGGTCGCTTCGCCTGGGAGATAGCGTCCACCTCGCTTAAATCTCAGAGTGATTGCTTCTGCGTAGCAGTAAGCACACCCGGGGCTGACCTTCGTGCAGCCCGTGACAGGATTCCACGTCGCATCTGTCCACTCGATTGTAGATTTATCGGACATGTGTTCGCCTCATGATCGGCATTCTAGGCGATCATATAATCGGATGCAAGTCTGGAAAGCTTGGAAGGTTGGAGTGAAGTAAACGGCCCAGCGAAGAGCTAACTCGCTGGGCCGTGCTTGGGTCTAGTATCTATTTTGATCCGGTCAGTCGGCGACTGCCTCGGCCTGAGTCTTCGTATCCTCGAATGGCTTACCTGTTGCGGGGTTGACCTCGAACGGGCTGGTAAGCTCCAGATCGTCGGCAATCTCGCGGACGGCGGGCAGTACGTACTCGCCCATCAGCCTGAGGCTGCGCATCTGGTCCTCGTGGGTCATCGCGCCGTCGCCGTCCCAGAAGAACACGCTGCCGGGCCTGAGCGTCTCGAGAACGTGCTTGATCTTGGGGATGACGGTGTCGGGCGTGCCGGATACGACGGTGTAGTTCTCGACCTGCTCCTCGTAGGACGTGCTGAGCACGCCGCCGCGGTTTGCGGTTGCAGCGTCGCGTGTCGGAAGCACGCGCCTGCGGGAGGTCAGACCGGGCAGGCCGAGCAGCGCGGGGTTCGCGGTTCCCTCGTTACCGGCGAGGAACGGGTTGCTCGGCCCCTGCACGAACTTCCTGCCGACCTCGTCGGCAAGCTCCTCGGTCTCGTCGACGTGGACCTTCCACAGGTAGCCGATGTTCTGAGGCCCGGACTCGTACCCGAGTTCGGCGGCTGTGTCGTGGTAGATCTGGAACGCCTCCTGCGTCGGTCCGAGCTTGGTGGCGAGCATGATGTATGGGATGCGGTTCGTCGCGGCCCACACGAGCGAGTCGCGGCTGACCACGCCGGGAAGCCAGATCGGAGGGTGCGGGTCCTGGTATGGCCGCACCCACGGGTTGACGTAGCGGTAGTTGAAGTGCTTGCCCTCCCAGCGGAAGGGGCCGGGCGTCGTCCACGCCTTGACGATGAAGTCGTGCGCCTCCTGGAAGCGCTCCCAGTTGTACGGCGGCGGCGAGTTGTGTGCGACGCTCTCGCGCCCCGTGCCGCGCACCCAGCCGGAGACGAGCCTGCCGCGCGAGATCATGTCGATCATGGCAAGCTGCTCGACCAGCCACAGCGGGTCGTCCCAGATCGGCAGAATGTTTCCGAGCAGCACGATCTTGGCGCGTTCGGTGATCTTGGCAAGGATGGACGCCTCGACGTTCATCGCGCCGCCCATGCAGAAGGGCGTGCTGTGATGCTCGTTGAGCATGATGCCGTCGAAGCCCATCTGCTCGGCATAGACGCGCTCGTCGAGGTAGCGGTTGTAGAGATCGGAGCCCACCTGAGGATCGTAGATCTCGTTGCTTAGGGTGAGGTCCTTGATCGGCAACCCTGTCGCGCCGAAGTACCCGGACTCAGGGTCCTGGTACGGTCTCTCCGTGAAATGGCCTATGAACATGCGGCGCCTCCTTCGACACGATCGCATTCTGCTGGGATGCGGCCAAGTCTATCAGGCAACCGATGGGCGGGCAATCGGAGGATTCTGCCTCTGTCTGAACTGTGATTCGTCTGGTTTTGTGGTTGCCTTGATTCGGCGGGCGGAGTGTGCCGGCTATGTCAGTAGTGGTAGTCGTTGGGGTCGAAGTTGATTTGGGGGGGATCGCCATGGACCTCGCACTCTGGGTCCTTACAGGCGGTGAATGACTTGAAGTACTCCTCGTCTATGGTGGCAGTGTATGCGTCGAAGTCTGGGTGTTGACACTCTTCCATGAACTCGTAGCGGGGAGTGTCGTATATGGCCAGCCAGTAGTCGACATCCCTTGCGATGTCGATGCGAGGATCGATCTCCTGGTCCGGCTGCTGCTCACGTCCGTCCAGGACTGCTGTGCTCGCAGCGGGGGCAGGTGTGACGTCCTGTGTCGGAGCGGATGGGACTCTCTGGTGAGTCTTGCGGGGCTGACGCCTCGTCGAGTTCGATCCCGGGGGCTTGGGAAGGGGCCTGCCGGGACTCTTTCCGTACGCGCGGTTGAGGAGCTCCCTGGCTGCCCATACGCGGTGTCCGACGTGGATGCCCTGGATCTCCCCCTTTACCACGTCGATGAGGAACTGGCAGATCTCGCGTCCGCCATCGGACCTCTGCTTGATGTATGAGGAGATGGCGGGGTCTACCTCGACCTGAATTCTCTGGCCCCACTCGACGTCAGAGACGTCCGGTGTGTTGTCGGTGATGAAGTCGTCGGCGCCCTCGTGGCCGTAGATGGTGAGCAGCCTGGCGGCGGTCAGCCTGTGGCTGATCCTGGTGCCGTCGAGGCGTCCTTCCATGACGTCGATGAGTACGCGGGCGATGATGTGGCCGTCGCTGGTGTTTTCTCTGATGTATTGGGATAGGGTCATGGTTGGTGGCCATGATAGTACATACGTTCTTCTAAGGTCAAGGGGATTGTCTGAACTCGGATTTGTGTGATTATGGGATTTACATGATTTCCTGGGCTGTTGGCGTGGGTGTTATGTCTCGGCGGCGATGGTACAGGAGAGGGAGTGTCATTGGGTTCGGATGTAGGAGTTCGTGCTCCTATGTATGAAGACGAATCAGCTTGATTTGGATGCGGTATTGACGATATCATGCGTCGTACACTCCAGTGACAGGACAATCGCGTCATGCAAGTACAGGAACATACCCAGACGGCTGAGGAATTTCTCGCGGTTTCAGACCACGAGTTCATGGCTGGGGACAACCTCCAGGCGTCGGAGAAGCTGTGGGGTGCGGCGTCTCATGCGGTGATGGCGGTCGCTCAGCAGCGGGGATGGCGATACTCAAAGCACCGAGACCTTACGGTCGCAGTTCGCAAGCTCTCTGAAGAGACAAGTAATCCGTCCATTGTTGCCGGATTCGTTGCGGCCCAGCAGTTTCACGCCAACTTCTATCACGACTTCATAGAAGACTACGACTACGATAGCGCCCGAGGTGTTGTCCAGGACTTCGTCAATCAAGTGCTGACCTTGGTCGATTGACCCGGGTACTTACACTCGGCTAAAAAGAAGCACCCAACCGGCCCAGGGACTTATCGCTTTGGTCGGCAGCCGGCCCTTCGATAGGCTCAAGGTGAACGATATGCGGGCAAGATGCCCGCGCTCCGAATGAGGTTGCCTACAATCTGATACAGCTTCCCATTCGACAAGCTCAGGGCGAACGGTTGGGCCTGTGCGTACCGGTGGGGAATTACCCCTTCAGGAAGCCTGACACCAGTCCTACGAACTCGTTGGGGCGCTCTATCTCTGGGCGGTGGCCGGTGTTGTCGATGATTGCCAGCTCGGAGCCGGGGATCGACTCGTGGTAGACCTGTGAGGCGCTGAGAGGCACGATCGGGTTCTCCCGTCCCCAGATGATCTGCGTCGGCGTGTTCCTCAGGCGGCGCAACAGGTGCGGCAGCGCGCGATAGTGCATGTAGGGACGCCACGTCAGGCGGCACGCCTGCTCGCGGGCGACCTCCCAGTACTCGGCCTGCTCGGGTGTCGGCTCATCGGGACAGACAGCCTGAAACTCCGGCGTGTTCTCCGGGTCGAGGAAGCTCTCCTCCAGGTACTCCTTGGCGACCACCAGGAACATGTCGAAGATCTCCCCGGTAGGCGGCTTGATGCCCATGGGGTTGACCAGCACGAGCTTGCTGAAACGACTCGGGTCCATCGTGGCCATCTCGGCGGCCAGCCAGCCTCCGAACGCGAATCCCAGCAGGTTGGTCTTTTCGATGCCCATGTCGTCCAGCGCGGTCAGGTACCAGCCCGCGAGGTCGCGCATGTTCATGATCCACTCGATGTGCGGGGAGTCGCCAAATCCTGGGTGTGACGGGATGGTGAGAGCGAAGTCCTGCGACAGCGACTCGTGGAAGTTCATCCAGCCGGGGTGTCCCAACTCCTCGTGGAGGATCAGCAGGGGATCGCCAGACCCGCCTGTGACCACCTGCACGGTGGATTCGGCGGCCTTAACCATCTGTTCAGTCCAAGTCTGTGCGGCTGTTGTCACTGTTTGTCTCTCTTTCGCTGTTTGGTCGCGGCGCATTGTATAACACAGTGTTCAGCGGCTGCATTGACGGGTGTATCTGGTCAGGGATCGTGCATGATGCAAGGAGTGGAATCCGCCTTTCGGAGACCTTTGTGCAACTTGGTCATTCCGGCGGAAGCCGGAACCCACGAAGTGGCTCGCCGCTCGGCAATCCAGAGGGGTGTGGGTGGTGTCCAGTCGGTTGGAGTCGGACCTTTCGCCCTCACCCCAGCCCTCTCCCCCAGGAGAGGGGGCCATTGGTTCTGGATGATGCGGAGATGCGCAGGGCGAGGTTTTCGCCCTCACCCCAGCCCTCTCCCCCAGGAGAGGGGGTTAGTTGAGTGAGTTTCGAGCTTGTCTGCACACCCTTACCTACCCCTGTACGCCCTGAGGGAGAGGGGGTGTTGATGTGCCTACCTGAGCATGTCGAGGTACGCCTGCTGGCCCTGGCGGTAGAGGTCTTCGATCTCGCGGCGCTGGCTGTCGTTGTAGAACCTGCCCCTGACTCGGATGCGGTCCAGGTCTCTGTCGATGCCGTTGGCGAACTGGCGGGCTGCGTCGGCGCGTTCGGGACTCGAGACTCCGGCCTGCACGTACACCGGACTTGTGTGGGCAAACACCGGCTGGTGGAAGCTGTCGCGGTGCGCGCCAGCGAGCCGGGCCGCTATCCAGCCGTCTGTCGAGACGGGCAGGTCGATCTCGAGGTTTCCGTTCGTGGAGCCGTCAGGGAAGACCTCCCCAGCGACCACTTTGCCGTTGAAGACGATCTCCGCCCGTGCGATGGGACGGTGCGACTGCCAGGTCGCCGTGACAGGCAGCGTACCTCCGGGTGTGACGGAGACCTCTGCGCCGGGACCCTGGCCCTCGACCTCCAACGATAGGGCAGGGCCATTGGTGATGAACGTGCGCCCGCTCGTCAGGGCGTCCAGCCAACCGGGGTACTCGAACTCAGCGCCGGTGTACGCGTACACGCGGTTCGCGCTGCAGATGAACCAGTCCGATCCGGTTGAGGCAGGCAGCCGGAGGCCGGCGTTCAGCATCCGGTAGTAGATGTCGTACTCGACGTCGTTCCAGTGGGGATCGAACAGGTTGAACGCGTCGAGCTTGCCGAGCGCAGCGGCCACCGGAGCCTCCATGCCCTGGCCGTTGTGACACCAGATTACGATGCCGCCCTGCCGGTGGGCGTCGTCGCAGGCGTAGCTGAGGGGAGGGTAGTCGGGGTCGAACGTGTCGACCAGCAGGCCGCGACTGACGGGGTCGACGACGTTGCGGATGTTCAGCAGCATGATGTGGCCGTATCCCGGACCCCACGCCGTGAAGTTGTGCCGGTTCTCCTCGCCGCACTCCACGTAGTGGTGGGCAGACGAGAACTCCGTGAGCATACCGGTCGGGTACTTGTTGGTGGCGTACTCGAGGTCCCAGCGCTTCAGTATGCTGACAGCGGTCATGCGCAGGTCTTCGACGCGGGGGTCGAGCATCAGCCGCTCGTCCGGCCGCGTCTCCTTCTCGTCGTAGTGGATGTGGGTGTTGCCGGGGTGCCAGCCGCGGTCTCCGAGGTCGGTCCACCTCTTCAGCGTTACATTGGCTTCGACCGTGCCACGCGACGGGGCGTCGAGGTCGAGCTGCGCCGGGACGTACTCGGTGCCGCGCTCCACGACGACCTGTAACGCGCCACGGGGCACGTCGACGTCGAAAGTGCCGTCTGAGTAGAAGAATGGGTCGCCGGTGCCGACCTTCAGGATGGCGCCGTTGGGATGTACGAACTGGCCGCCGGACGCGACCACTCGCACCCGTGCGGCGATCGGTTCGCCGGTGTCGGCGTCGGTAATCGTGCCTGTGAGTATGGACAATTTCCTTTTCTCCCTTTGGGGGTGGGCGTCCTTCGACAAGCTCAGGATGAACGATTCACCTGTTTACCTATCCCTCTCCTCAGTATCGAGTATGGGGCAGTCCCCAACCCTCTCTCTGAGGGAGCTTACAGGGGTAGGTAAACCGACAATGCGTTCGTCCTGAGCTTGTCGAAGGACACCCCTATCCCCTGGATTCCGGCCTCCGCCGGAATGACGATTTGCGAATACCTACCCCTGTCAGCCCTCAGGGAGAGGGGGCGGTAGGTCTGCTGAACTGAGACACGTGCAATCTGCGGCTGGGGCGCATTATAGTACAGCGTACATTCGATCACTCAGAAGCACGGTCCGGGAGAAGATTCACACCATGGGCGACATAGGAATTATGGGACTGAGGCCGCCTGGCGGAAGCTGGCGGGATACGCTGGACCTGGCGGAGCGCGCCGATGGGATGGGCTATAGCTGCATCACGACAGGCGAGGCGTGGGGCGAGGACGCGTTCACGTCGCTGGCTCAGATCGCGGCTGTCACGTCTCGAATCAGGATAGGCACAAGCATCGTGCCGATCTTCGCGCGCTCGCCTTCGAACATAGCGATGACCGCGGGCAACATGGACCTGATGTCCGAGGGCCGGTTCTTCCTGGGACTCGGCGCGAGCGGGCAGCTCGTCATCGAGGACTTTCATGGCGAGACGTTCAGCAAGCCCCTGACAAGAATGCGTGAGTACATAGACATCATTCGCAAGGCGATCGCCGGACAGCGGATCGACCATGAAGGCGAGTTCTTCAAGACGCAGCGGTTCAGGCTGCGGTTCAGGACTTACCGCGAGCGCATCCCGATCTACATCGCGTCGCTCAGTCCTCCGAGCCTGCGACTGACCGGCGAGATCGCCGACGGCTGGCTGCCCATATTCCTCGCACCGTCCCGGATGGACGCGGCGATCGCGGAACTGAAGGCAGGGGCCGAGTCGGCGGGTCGCTCACTCGACGACATCACCATGTCGCCGCAGGTGTCGGTGTACGTCACGGACGACATTCCGGCGGCGCGCGACACCGAGCGTCCTCACATCGCCTTCTACATAGGTGGCATGGGCGTGTTCTATCACCAGTACATGCACCGGATCGGGTTTGGCGAGGAGTCCGACAGGATCCGCGAGGCGTTCCTGTCTCGTGAAAGGGAGCGTGCGGCAAGTCTGGTTACCGACGAGATGGTTGACGCGATGACCATCATCGGCAACCCTGAAGAGTGCCGCGACCAGATGCAGACGTTCTTCGACGCCGGCGTGGACGAGATCAGGCTGGTACTCAACGAGCCCGACATGGACTCCTACGTCCGAGTGGTCGAGGCACTGGCGCCCGGCGACTAGACCGTCAGGCCCAGGGGCTGAGGCTCTCGTTCCTTACGAAGCTCATCCGGTCCATGTGGATGGTGGCGGGCACGCCTCTCTCGTCGCGTTCGATCACGAGTCCCGGCGGGTCGGGCGCGCCTGTGTCCAGCATGAAGAAGTTGGGATCCCCGGCATCGGGCTGCGCCAGCCGTACTCCCTCGCGCCACGGCCCGCGCCGCGAGCGCAACTCTAGCTCGCCGTCGCTGGCAGTGATCTGGAGTCTTCCCGCGCCCCTGATTATGCGGTAGCTGGTCAGGAATCCGGCCGGAGGCTCGTAAACGCCTGTGACGTCATCAAGCACCGCCGGGTTTGGCGTGCACTCGGACAGGTCCGCCGCCGGGGCGTCCAGCACAGCCTGTATGATCCTGGAGAAGACGTCGTTGGAGCTGTCGGAAGAGATGTTGATGTGTACGAGCACCGCGATATCTTCGGACGGGAACACGTCGATGTGGGTGTTCCAGCCGCCTGAGACTCCTCCTCCGTGGCCGATGCTGCGCAGTCCGAACTGCTCGTCCCGCATGAATGTCAGCCCGAGGCTCATGAGACGGTCGTCCGGGCACCACTGTGGAGACGTCATCATGTCAAAGGTCTCGGGGCTAACGATTCCCGCGCTCTTCTGAAGCAGCGCGGATGCGTACTTGGCCATGTCGTGGATGGTGGACTGCACCGCGCCCGCGGCTCGGGGGCCGACGTACACGTACTCGCCCCGTATGTTGTGGCCGTCCACGGTCTGCTCGTCGGGAGGCTCTTTCCCGAGCAGCGCCATCACGTCGAGCTCGTCATGGGACGGCGCGTGATGGTATCCGACGGTCAGGTCGGGATGCATCAGGTCGTAGCAGTCTGAGCTTGCCATGGTCAGCGGGTCGAAGATCTTCTCCCGTAGGACCTCCTCGATACGCTGACCCTCTATCCTGGCGATGATCTCCCCGAGCAGCGCGAAGGCGTGGTTTGCGTACGCCCACTTCGTGCCTGCAGGGACCTCGATGTTGATGCCATCGGCGTACGCCTCGGTCACCGGCACTGGCGCCACACTGTTCGACCACAGGGCCGCGCCCGTATCGAGGTAGTCGTCCATGCTGGGAGCCTCGCCTATGCCGTTGGTGTGGGTCATCAGGTGCCGCAGGTGCAAGCCCTCCACAGGGCCGCTGAAGCTGATGTCTGGCAGCAGGTCCACAACGCGGTCGTTGAGGCGTATCTTGCCCTGTTCGACCAGGGACATCGCGCAGAGGCCGACCATCGTCTTGGTGATCGAGCCGATTCGCTGCCTGAGACGCGGACCCTGCGGGCGCCTGGTCTCGATCTCCGCGTAGCCGAACCCCTCTGCATAGAGGATGCCGTCAGACGACACCACTCCGATCGACATGCCGGGCAGATGGTGCTGGTCGATGAGACTGGCAGCCGTGGCGCGGACTCGGTCCATGTCAACCGCGGTCATTGTGGCCATAGCCGGGTCCTCCTATTGGCTAGGTGAAGCCTCAAAAGCCTCCTCTCCCTTGATGGGAGAGGATTGAGGTGAGGGTGAAGTCGATGCAGCTCGGGAATCACTCCAGGGTGCCCCTGAAGAATCTCTAGCAGAGCTGGTACTCGCGGCTGGATGCGATCAGTTTGAACAGGTCGAGAATGAGTTCCTGCGTGACACCCTCGTGTGTGCCGACTGTTGCAAGCTCGACTAGCAGGGCTCGCGTGCTGGAATCGACGTCCATGGGGCCCATCACGTCTATGCAGGCGTCGACCAGCGCGTCGGCATCTGCGTCTGTCTGCACTGCGTCCGCAACGCGCTCGACCATGTTGCTGATGCCGGGATGGGAGGCGTCGCTCATTCGCTGGGCGGCGAAGTTGACCCGGTCGACAAGCGATCCGCTCGTGATCCACTCCTCGCCAGTATGCCAGCCCTCCACCGAGGGCGGGTCGAGCAGCTTCTGCCCCATGAAGCCGGTCTCTTCCATGATGTTGAAGATGCCGATGTTCGCCGCGTCCGGCACCTGGAACTCGCCGGTGCGCCTGAGCGTTCCAATGACGACCTCGGTCGGGCTCTTGACGCGGGTGAATCGGGACTGCTTGAAGAAGTCGGAGTTGAACAGCACGCGCAGCACCGAGCGGATGTCGTGGTCGGACTCGAAGTAGGCTGCTGCGAGCTGGTCGATTGCGTCAGGGTCTCGCGGAGGAGTGTCCGACCACTGCGGCACCGGCACCTCGTCTGCGACGAAGTAGTTGTACAGGTGCCTGGCGACGAAGCGGGCAGTGGCCTCCTGGCGGCAGATGATATCGATGACCTCGCGCCCTCCGAACGGGCCTGCCTGTCCGAGGAACTGCTTCTCGCCGGTGTCGTGGTCGTCGTCCCGGTACTCGTGGTGCCAGAAGATGCGACCGTAGGGCCAGATCGAGTCCTTCATCGCCATCATGGCCATGTACTCGCCGTTCTTGACGGACCAGCCGGTGAAGGCGCGGGCACACTCCTTGATGTCGTCCTCGGTGTAGTTGCCCACACCCATCGAGAACAGCTCGAGGATCTCGCGGCCGTAGTTCTCGTTGATGGAGTCCTTGTGGTTGGTGTGGTTGTCCAGCCAGATGATCATGGCCGGGTCCTTGGAGAGCTCGACCAGGATGTCGTCGAACCGTCCCATGCCACATCTGCGGAACGTGTCGACCTGGTTGGTGAGCGAGCCGAGGTTGTTCAGCTTGTTCTCACCGGTGGCGAACACGCCGTGCCAGAACAGCGCGATCTTCTCCTCCAGCGGGCACTCGGTCGAGATGAGCCGGTACGCCCAGTAGGCGGCGTTGTGTCCCTGCATGGCGTGCAGGTCGACGTGTCGGCGGAAGATCAGGTCGTCAGGAATGTTGCCGGCAGACGTCAGGTTGAGGAACTGCTCCACCAGCGCCTCGTATCCGACATCCTCGTAGGCGTCCAGCTCCTGCGGCGTGGCCCCAAAGCCTGCGCGCCTAGCCAGGTGGGCTATCTGGTTTCTAGTCTCAGTGGTCATGGGTGTGTGCTCCCCTGCATCTAATATTATTGGCGATCGTGAAGCTGCGCACGGAGTTGGCTTGTCGTGGCTTCCGCATCGGCAGCGCGGGCTTCGGCTTCCAGCCGTCCGGTTCTTTCAGTGTCAAGTTCGCTCTTCAACTCCTCTGCATTGGGCAGGTACGCGCCCACAGTTGGATCGTAGAACCGCAGCTGACCACTGTCCCAGCATACGTCGAGACCCAGGACTGCGCTGTGACCCCAAAACACTCCATCAAGTGTGCGTTCAATGAGGATAGGGACGTATTCCCCGTCTACCAGTGTGTCACCTGCCAATGCGGTGTCGTGGAAACGGCCTCCGGTCTCATCGAAGCGCCAGTACTCCCTCACCCCGTATCGTGCATAGCCGTCACGCTTGACTGTGTAGTCCTGCCGCCCCGTGCTTCTTGACGCTACTTCAAGAACAAGGTCCGGCGGTTTTCCTACCTCGGTTATGACGTACCCGTTGCGCCCAATGATGGCCTGAGGGTCGACCCCGAATGCGACCACGCAGTCAGGGGCTAGCTGCTCCGCTGGATTGTATGGATCATCGCGAAGGTATCCTTCTCCGCTTACCAGAACGTCGTTACGGTCGGCAAAGTGCGACCTCAGTGCGCTGTCGATGAGGTACAGCTGCTCACGTTGTTGCATGTCACATATTTTGGGTGGGTCGGGCAGCGCATCTGTCGAGTAGGGCTGGTCTAGTTCTCTGGCCGGTCTTGTGGTCATGGCTGGCCTCAATTTGGTAAGCGTCGCAGTGAATTTGGATAGCTTGTCTATCGGCTGTGGTTAGCCTTCGTATATCTGGATGCGGTGGCGGCTGTGTTCGGTGATGTAGAGGCGGTCTTCGGCGTCGAGGGTGACGGAGACTGGTCCCCAGAAGATCGGCTCTGTCTGCGATGCGGTGTGGAACGGGGTCTGCAGGTGCTTGGGGAGGTCCTTGACGGCCAGGTCGGAGCGGTTGCGCGCTCCTAGCTCGTCCTGGTTGACCTCCAGCCACTCCACTGCCCACTTGGACAGCGTAGCCTCGCCGGTGAGCATCTGCTGGAACTCGCCGTTGGCGTCGAGTATCTGCACTCGCTCGTTGCCCCAGTCGGCGACGCAGATCAGCCCCTCGCGGGTGACCGCGACCGAGCTTGGTCTGTGGAACTGGCCGTTGCCATCGCCCGGACCGCCGTAAGCGGCGATGAACTCGCCGTCTGGCGTGAACTTCTGAATCCGGTCGTTGCGCCAGTCGGCAATGTACACGTTGCCGTCTGTGTCCACGGTCGCGCCCCAGGGCAGGTTGAACTGGCCGGGGCCGTCGCCGGACTCTCCCCACGTCGTGATCGACTCGCCTTCAGGTGTCAGCTTGTGGACGCGATTAGCGTACTGCTCGACGACGAAGACGCTGCCGTCGGCGCCGTGCGCGACTCCGGCAGGGCCGGCGAGGGAGCCGTGGCCGTCGATGTCCGTGCCCCACTTCCTGAGGAAGCTGCCACGGCTGTCGAATACCTTGACCTCGTTCAGCGCTTCGTCGGTGACGAACAGGTTGTCGTGTGCGTCGAATGCCATGCACACCGGCACGCGGAACTGGTCGTCACCGTCGCCAGGGCCTGTGGAGAACTCGCCGAGCCAGTCCTCTTTGAACGTGCATATCTGGATGCGGATGCCGCGCGGGTTCAGTCCGCCCATCCTGTTCATAACGAAGATGCGCCCGTCCGCGCTGAACGCGGTATCGTACGGGTAGTTGAAACCGCGCCCGATGGGCTGGTTGGAGTTGAAGCCGATGGTCTTGAGGTACTTCATGGCGCGTTCCCAGTCAGATGTTGAACTTTGGTCGGATTATACTCCGTCAACGTACGGTTGGTCAGTATGATGGCGACCTTCGCCTTTGGTTTGATGTTATGTCTGTATTAATTTCAAATATATGTATAAACTATTTGGACGACTCAGGATGTCTAAATCTATGGACTGTGCGGAATGACAGGGTAGTGGCCTAATCTGAATGTGGGACATTACTATAGAGCGTGAATTCAGTATCGGGGGGACAGAAAGTGCGTATCGACAGCAGCGACGTAGGAGTGCCGGACAGCCCGGTTAGTGTTTACGAGGCGATCTTCGGTCGGCGCAACGTAAAGGAGTTCACCGGAGAGCCGGTTTCCGATGAGACTCTTGAGAGAATGTTTTCGGCCGCGATCTGGGCTCCGAATCACAGGCTGACCAACCCAACGCGGTTCTTCACTGTCCGAAAGGACAGCGACATTCGTAAGAAGTTAGCGGAGACAGCCTGGCAGACCGCCTACGACGGAGTGGCCAACCCCAATCCCGATCAGAAGAAGCGGTCCGCGGACGCCAGCAGGGACCGCGTGCTGAACGCGCCGGCCATGACGTACGTGTACAGCCTCCCCGGGGACAACGAAGAGGTCACGCAGGAGAACTACGCCACATCGTGCTGCGCGGTGCATAACATGGCGCTGGCGGCATTTGCAGAGGGCCTGTCGATCGACTGGAGCACGGGCGGCCTCACCAGGCTCCCCAAGCTGGCCCAGACCCTGGGCGCCGACGAGGACTGGACGATGGTCGGCGTCGTGTTCGCGGGAAAGCCCACGGCGGTCCCAAGCACACAGCGAACGTCCCACTCAGAGGTGGTCACCTGGCTCGAGTGAGCCGTCTGTCGGCCCTCTCTACATAACTTGCTTCCAGCCAGCACCGCGCTGGAAGCCTCCGGCGAACAAGGCGCTACTTAGTAGACATCTCTTCCCTGTGTCTTCGTGATCTCTGTATGGGAGTTCGTCCCTGCATCTGCGCCCAGGATGTCTCCCATGCATCTGGTAGCATCACCTTACTCATTCCATTAGCCTGAGTAGGACTTGTCAATTAGCCTGACGCTATGTTATTACTAAGTCTGCACTAAGTTAGGCGAGTGTGCAGGCATATATCAGAGTTTCAGGGGCACTGAACTCATGACTTCCTACAGGTACCGAATGCGTGGTCTTCGCGCCCTCAGGTCGGTTGCTGTCCTGTTGGTTCTGGCAATAGTCGGAATGAGCATTGCGGCGTGCCAGACGTCAGAGCCTGACAGCAGCGTCACATCTGCAGTCAACCAGGCGAATCAGTCAGCCCAGGAAGCTGCAGTCGCTGCCAGGGCCGCCGCAGACGCCGCTGAGAAGGCGAGCCTGGCGGCTCAGGACACCACCGCGGTCACCGCTGCTGAGGAGGCCAAACTGGTGGCCAGCGACGCGTCGACCGCGGCGATGGCTGCCGCATCGGCTGCACAGGAGGCGAGCAGCGCCGCCAAGTTGGCCGCCGACGCCGCCATAGCTGCCCAGGCCACCAATGCGGAAGACCCCGGCAGGCTGGTGGTCTACTCCGGGCGCAGCGAGTCCCTCGTAGCGCCCATCATCGAGCAGTTCGGCGAGGCCACGGGCATAGACGTCCAGGTCAAATACGGCAGCACCTTTGCGATAGCTGCCACGCTCCTGGAGGAAGGTCCCAACTCCCCGGCAGACGTCTTCTTCGCGCAGGACCCGGGTGGTCTCGGAGCGGTCTCATCGATGCTGTCCGCTCTGCCGGCGGACGTAGTCCTGAAGGTGCCCGAGTGGGCCAGGGCTTCAGACGGCTCCTGGGTGGGCATATCGGGCAGGGCGCGGGTGCTGGTGTACAGCACTGAGCTCGTCAGCGAAGACGAACTGCCGACGTCTGTGAAGGACCTGACTGACCCCAAATGGAAGGGCAAGCTGGGCTGGCCTCCAGGCAACTCCTCGTTCCGAACGATGGTGACGGCCATGCGAATGATGTGGGGCGAGGACGAGACTCGCCAGTGGCTGCTCGACATGCAGAAGAACGAGCCGGGTGTGTTCCCGAAGAACACTCCGATCGTGGCAGCAGCAGGCGCGGGCGAAGTCGCCATCGGCCTCGTCAACCACTACTACCTCCACAGGTTCATCCAGGAGTCGGGCGACGACTTCGCCGCACGCAACCTGTTCCTGAAGAACGGCGGCCCCGACAGCCTCGTCATGGTCTCAGGCGCAGGCATACTGGGAACTGGCGAGAATCGCGACAACGCAGAGTCGTTCATGCGCTTTTTGCTGTCAACGGTCGCGCAGCAGTACTTCGCCGGCCAGACGTTCGAGTACCCGCTGGTGGAGGGCGTGAAGACGCATCGTCTGCTGCCCCCGATCGATACTCTCAACGGCCCCGACATAGACCTGAGCACGCTGTCGAACCTGGCCGGGACCGACGCGCTCCTCAGAGAGACCGGAGTAACCCCCTAGTAGTCCCCGCCAGACGTCAGTTCGAGACGAACCATCTGCGGGCCCTGCCGGGTACCAACCGGCTCCACATCCGGACCACCCGGTAGGTGAAGTACTCCCGCTTTCCGAAGATGGTGCCCACGACAACCAGCATCGCCGAGTAGAACGGCGGGATCACCGACAGGTACAGCACCCGGTATGTCCACGGCCCGGACCACAGGCTGCCTTCCATGCCGAGGATCACATTGAACAGCAGCCGGCTGAAGACGAGCGCGCCGAATCCGGTGATTCCGAACACGATCATGACGATCACCCAGTGACGCAGGTCGTGACCGCCGTACAGTCTGTCGAGAATTGGCATAGGTAGAGTTTGCGGGCCTTCGCTTCAGGTTCATCAAGTATTACGACACGCTACTGAATACGCAAGAAGTAGACATCTGGCCTAAGAGACCGACAGGTCGTTGTAATATCACGAGCGTAAGGGGATTGGAGATCACCGCATTAACTCCCTCTCCCTCAGGGCAGACAGGGGTAGATATTCGGAAATCGTCATTCCGGCGAAGGCCGGAACCAACTTGAGTGGCTCGCCGCTCGGCAATCCAGAGTCCGGGGACGAACAGCTATTGGTTTGCCTACCCCTCTTAGCTCCCTCAGAGCTAGCCCTGTAGTCGATGCAGAGGAGAGGGTTGGAGCCTGCCTCGGACTATATCCGGGGTAAGTTTGAAGTCTAGCCGCTCCCACCAGTCCTGGGAGGCGGCTCTATCCCGTGTTCCCGAAGCAGATTCTCCAACTCCTCGCGCGCACGACGCTCGGACGCCTGGCCCCTCTCTGCTTCTTCACGAGCACGACGCTCAGACGTCAGTTCCCTCTCAGACTCCTTAAGCGCATGTCGAGTCTCATAGGTGTCGGGCAGATACTCACCGGATTCAGGATCGAAGAATCGGAACCACTCGGCATCGGCGTGAAGCTCCAGGCCCAGCACCTCACTCACTCCGACGAGTCTTCCTTCCATCTCCAGCACTTCGATGGCCTCGTATCCACCATCAACCAGCATGTAGCCACGCAGACGAGGCTCGATGAAGCCCTCTTCCGTCGGGTCGTATATCCAGTACTCGCGTACTCCAAGGTTCTGGTAAAGCTCGTACTTTGTAACCGTGTCCCGACGAACCGAGGTAGACGACATGACCTCGAGAACGAGATCAGGCACTCGTCCTTCAGCCCAGGTCTGGAAGATGTTGCGCCTGTGTCTCCTGTGAGTCTGGGTGACCACGAAAACATCGGGGGCAACCACGCTGGAGGGCACACCTTCCTCGTAGTAGAGGAACATATCCGCGCCAACCCAGACAGTGGGGTCGTTCTCGTACCACCCGGTCAGAGCCCCGTGAGCGTAGGTCAGTGGGAAGAGCTGGTACTCAGACTCTGCCAATGGTTCGTCATCGTCAATGGGGTAGTGGACCTCGGCGAGGTGAGTCGCGTCCTTCTTAAGTCTGGGTGTGGTCATCGTGAAACCTCCACCTGATGGCAGATATAGCCTATCACACCAGAGAAATTGATGAATTCGTACCACTGGACTGTAGGAGTAGATATCTGGTCATGTAACATCGCTGGCATGGCTCTACTCTACCGCAACGAGGGCGGACGATGAAGGCATAAAGATCATTCAACAACCCCTCTCCCTCAGGGCAGACAGGCTGAGAGGGGTAGGTAAACGGGCAGTTCGTTCGTCACCGGATCAAGTCCGGCGCAGGCTCTGAGCTTGTCGAAGGACACTCCCAGCTGCTGGATTGCCGAGCGGCGAGCCACTAACGTGGGTTCCCGCTTTCGCGGGAATGACGACGTTCTGCAAAGGTCTAATCTGGAGCGGACCTGACCCATCTCTGGAACTTCAACAGCAGACAGCTATTTCACCAGAGGCTCACCCACAAGGTCCCAGAATGGTAAGACCAGCAGGAAGAGAGTGCCGATGGCCACGACGGTCATTATCAGGCCGAACCGGAAGACCTCGACTGCCCTGACTGCCGCGCGCTCGAATATGAACACTCCCGAGGTTGAGCCGGCAGGATAGTACACAGGCGTGTCCCCGATCACGACTATTGCCATGCCGCATACCAGCGGGTTCAGTCCCACCGCTTCGCCCGCCGCCATCGCCACCGGAATCACCAGCGCCAGGTAGCCCGCGATGTTGGGCAGCAGCGAGCGGACGACGGCGGCGCAGACGCAGAGCGCGAGGAGAAACATCCACGGGTTGCTGCTCAGTCCACCAATCCATCCGACCAGGCTTTCGGAGAACCATGCGGCGGCTCCGCTGCTGACCAGCGCATGGGCCAGCGACAGCGTGGACGCGATGACGATGAAGTTGCCCCAGCCCAGGTTCTGCTCCAGGTCCCTCCAGTTCAGCACCCCGACGCGCGGCATGAGTATCAGGCAGAAGGCTATCAGCGCCGGAACCGCCGGGTGCAGCCCGTGGGCGAAGTCGGTGAACCACATGAGCGCGGTGAACAGCGCTATGGCTCCCGCGCGTACCTCCACAGCGGTGATCGGACCTGTCCGCAAGTCCTGCGCACCAGCATCTGCGTCCACCCTGAACCCCGAGCGGTACAGCAGAAACAGGAGCGTCCCCCCGATGATCAGGTTGACGTAGAACGGGACGCTCATCAGGATGAACCATCGCCCCCAGGAGAAGTCTCCAAGTAGTCCCGAAGCGACCACGGGGGTGACTCCACCTGCCAGCAGGGCGGTTGAACCCAGGCGGTTCAGCGAGCCCAGCGCCATCATCACCTCCTTGTGGTAGGAGTGGTCCTTCGGGATTTTCCAGCTCTCCATCACCTGCTCGTAGATGTGTACGAGTATCGCCCCACGTGTGCTGGCGGAGGGCAGGGCGAACGTCAGCGCGGCAAACGAGAAGAGCATCTGTATATAGAGGAGGACCGGATTGCCCCCCGTGCCGCGCATCAGCAGGGTGGAGACCCGTTCTGCCAACCCGGACCTGTGGACAGCCATGCCCAGGGTCAGGATCCCGATCAGAAAGTAGGCCACCGGCTGAGAGAAGCCGTAAAGCGCCTCGCCGACATCCGACACGCCGCCGACCAGTATCAGAAGCACGATGCCGACGATCCCAGTGACCGCGATGTGAAGCGTCTCAGTGGCCCACAGAATGACGGCGAGGCACATCACTGCCAGCGCAGCCTGGCCCTCCGGCGTCAGCCCGTCAGGAGCGGGCAGCAGCAGGCAGACAGCAAAGACCGCGACCGGAGCCAGCACTTTGAGCGCGGTCGAAACCGTCCGCTGCGTGCTGCGTGCCTCAGTTTCGGTTGAAGTGGGGCTGGATGACATTCCGACAGACCGCCAGTTGAATACGGACTATAGTGCCGTCAACGTAGCTCAGTTGCAATACCACTAAGTCTCGCAGCGATTGCATATAGGTTGATTGCAAGCTGCGGGACACTTTAGTGCGGTGTATTGCACTCACCTGCTTGACTTTTGTGACCATCAGCGTATATTTGGGGCTTATGTGACAGGTTTCAACACCTGCAGGCGTCTTGAGTATCGAAAGGCGAGGTAGTGATGAAGACCCATCTGTCCGGCTTTGCCAGGTTGCTTGGAATAGCTGCCCTGGCGATGGCAATGATCGCAGTCCTGGCTTGCAGCACCGCTGAGGAAGAGGAACCTGCCGCTCCTCAGCCGGCTGCCGCTGCTGCCCCCGCGGCTACTGCGGCTGCTCCAGCACCTGCCCCGGCTCCGGCTGCCGCACCTGCTGCTCCCGCCGCGCCCGCTCCGGCCGCAACCGTCGTTGTGGCTGCTGAGCCCAAGGCAACCGAGGTAATGGTCGCTCACGCGTTCACTGAGGGCAAGCGCGGAGGCGACATGCGCATCGCCACCGGCGTCTGGTTCGACAGGTGGGATATGACCACCCGGTCGCACTGGTCTTCGACACAGGGACTCAACCGCATGTACTCAGGCGTGCTTCAGTTCTCGCCGAGGGACGGCCTGACCGTCACTCCGGACCTGGCACACTCCTGGGAGTTCAACGACGACTTCAGCAACGTGACACTCCAGTTCAACGAGGGCGTCACGTGGCACGACGGCGAGCCGTTCACCGTTGACGACGTCGTTTACACCATCAACAGGTGGATTGACCCGCCTGAGGGAATTCCGCAGCCCCGTGTCGCCGGCCTGCTTCTCGTCGATGAGATGGAGAAGGTCGACGACCTGACCATGACAATCACCATGACCAATCCGACAAGCCGCATTCTCGCGGCCCTGGCGGACTCTTGGCACATCATGCTGCCCGAGCACGTTCTCACCCCGGCAGACGGGAACCTGTCCGCTCCCGAGCAGGTGATAGGCACCGGCCCGTTCATGATGGACAGCTACGAGGTCGGCAACAACGTTATTACGACCGCCTACCCGGACTACTTCGTGGATGCTCCGGACGGACAGCCGTACCCTCTTCTGGACAAGATCACGGGTATCGCCTTCGCCAACAACGAGCTTGCGGCGGCGGCATTTACCACGAAACAGATCGACCACTACATCACGTTCACGCCGGCCAGCGCATACCCGATCGAGGCCGACTTCCCCGGCGAGGTCATCGTCACCCGCTGGGACAGTCCCGGATTCCAGGGCATTGCATTGAACGGCGACGAGTTCCCGTTTAACGATCCTGAAATCAGAAAGGCGTTCCGCTGCGCTGTCGACACCAGGCAGATCGTGGAGTTGACCAGCGTCCCGGGCGTCGATCCGCCCAACATGCGCCAGATCAGCTTCTTCGGCACGGCTGATCCCAACTACGACGACGTCCTTGACTACCCATGCCTGGACTGGGGCCAGAAGGAAGCCCAGCAGGAGATGGCCAAGCAGGTCTTCGCCGAGAAGGGCGTCGACACGATCGAGTTCCTCACCGAGGAGGCTGAGCCCCAGATCGTGCTGATCGTCCAGCAGCAGATGGAACCGCTGGGTGTGAAGATCGAGATTGTGCAGTCAGAGTTGACCTCCGCCAGGGAGCAGGCATACGCCTGTGACTACCAGCTGTTCTGGTTCGGTCAGGCGGTCGCCAGCAAGAGCCCTGTCGAGATAATCAACCAGGTCTTCAGGCCGGGCGCTGGCTTCGAAATGTGCCAGGCTGAGCCGCCGCAGGAGTGGCTAGACCTGCTGTCTGAACTCGACCGCGTCGGGCTTGGCTCCGTCGAAGAAAAAGAGATCACCAAGAAGATGGACACGATCATGCGGGAGAGCTGGAACCCCAAGGTTCCAATCCGCCGTCCTGACGAGTTCCAGATCAAGTGGAACTACGTCATGAACGTCGATCCCATCGCGACCGGCAAGTTCATCCAGTCACGCTTCGTCGACGCCTGGTTGGATGACGGCGCCCCCGGCAAATAGAAGTCTGAGTAGCGTCCGAGAGTAAACAACTCTCGGACGCGTACTTCATCGACATACAGCGAGGTGAGATAGGTCTGGGATCTTGCGGCTCGCTGATGGCCATTGGGGCCGCTGTTGCACGCTGCATGAGGGGAGATCAGGGGAGGCGATTTGACAGGATATATCGTCCGCCGAATGTTTCTGATCGTACCGACGCTCTTGCTGCTCGGGACGCTTCTCTTCTTCATGCTCCAGTTCATTCCCGGAGACGTCGCTTCGACGCTCCTCGCCAGCGAGGAGAATGCAGCGACTCCGGAGGCCATTGAGAAGCTGCGTTCGCAGCTTGGGCTCGCCGATCCACTTCACGAGCAGTACTTCAGGTGGCTCGGGAAGATGGTGCGCGGCGACCTGGGCTACTCAGCCTACTTCAACCAGTCGGTCTGGGATGCGATCAAACCCAAGATCGACGTAACGGTGACGCTCGCCCTGCTGGGCGTTTTCGTAGCCATCGTCATATCCATTCCCGTAGGTGTCTTATCAGCGCTGTTCAGGGGTAGTGCGTTCGATCAGGCCGTGCGCGCCGTCAGCGCAATCGGCATGGCGGTACCCGCGTTTTGGCTGGGCATAATGATCCTGCTGGTCCTCTCAAGAGGAGTAGGATGGGCGCCGCCGGCCCAGCACGCCGACATACTTGATGACCCAATCAAGGCGCTCCAGCGCTTTATGTTCCCCGCGCTCATCCTGGGTTTCCGCTCTGCCGCCGTCATCAGCAGGATGATCCGCTCCATGATGCTGGAGGTGCTGAACGAGGACTACGTAAGGACCGCGTGGTCCAAGGGGCTGCTGCCCAGGGTGGTCATCGTGAAGCACGCCCTGAGAAACGCGCTGCTGCCGGTTGTGACGATGCTCGGAATGCTCTTCGCATCGCTTCTAGACGGCGCGGTCGTGCTCGAGACCGTCTTCAACCTCCCCGGAATCGGACTGCACCTGATCGAGTCCGTCAGGGGCAGAGATGCGTCGATGGTGCTGGGCATGGTCCTGATGATCGGCGTGTTCATGATGATATGGATTCTGCTGATCGACCTCTCCTATAAGGTACTGGATCCCAGAGTGACCTATGAGTAAGGCAAGCACGTTCAAGCGCCTGACCGGAGTTAACGCATGGGCGCCGTGATTGACACCGGCCCATCGGGGCCTGCACAGCGAGTCCAGAGCATTGCGTCGAAGGCCGGCAGTGGCCTGGTGGAGTTCGCTCGCCTGAATCCGTCCGGGGCTATCGGCGGCCTGGTAATGCTCCTCTTCGTGGTGTTGGCCGTATTCGCCCCCCTGGTAACTCCACACGATCCGGCGAAGTTCGTCGCGACCCGCTTTCTGGGTCTGTTCGCGACTGCCAGCGACGGCAGCACCCTGCTGTTCGGGTCGGATGAGCTGGGCCGCAACGAGTTCAGCCGGATACTCTACGGCGGACGCGTGTCGCTTCTGGTAGGCTTCCTGTCCCCCCTCATGGGTGTGGCCGTGGGAACTCTGATAGGGATCACGAGCGCATACTTTGGCGGACTGGTTGACCTGATCCTGCAGCGGTTCGTGGACACACTGCTCGTGCTGCCGGGGCTGGTCATAGTCATAACGATAGCGACGGCGTTTGGCTTCACGATGACGGTGGTAATCTGCGCCCTGGCGCTGTTCAGTGCCATAGGGTCAATACGAGTCATACGGTCGCATGTGTTATCGCTTAGGGAGTCGCTGTTCATCGAGGCTCAGCGCTCGATAGGGTCGTCTTCCCTGCGAATAGTCTTACTTCACCTTGTTCCCAACACGCTCCCGGTCTCACTGGTCCTGGTCGCCGTGGGCATCGCGGGCGCGATCGTTGCCGAGGCGCAGCTCAGCTTCCTTGGCATTGGCATCAAGCCCCCGACTCCGTCTTGGGGCAACATGCTCAGCGGCGCACAGAACAGGTTCGATCTCGGACCGCATCTCGCGGTGATTCCCGGTGTGATGATATCCATCACCGTTCTTGCCATGAACCTGCTGGGTGACTCCATCAGGGACATGATCGATCCGCGTCTACGAGGGAGACAGTAGTTGACTAGCCCCGGTGAACCGGAGCCGCTCATCTCGGTACGCGACCTCCGCACGTTCTTCTACACCCGTGAGGGTGTGGTCAAGGCCGTCAACGGCATTTCCTTCGACGCCATGGAAGGCGAGACCATCGCTCTGGTAGGCGAGAGTGGCTGTGGCAAGTCCGTCACCTCGCTGTCCATCATGCGTCTGGTCTCAGAACCGCCCGGTAAGATCGAAACCGGCGAGGTCATGTTCCAGGGCGAGGACCTGCTCAAGATGGACGGCGTCGAGCTGAGAAACACCCGGGGCAAAGACATCGCGATGATCTTCCAGGAGCCGATGTCGTCGCTCAATCCGGTGCTCACCATCGAGGAGCAGCTCTCCGAGTCTGTAATGTGGCACCAGGGACTGAATCGCGGCGAAGCCCGGATGAGAGCGATCGAGCTTCTCGAACAGGTCGGCATTTCCGACCCCCAGCGCAGGTTAAACCAGTACCCCCACGAGTTCAGTGGCGGGATGCGCCAGCGCGTGATGATCGCAATTGCGATGAGCTGCGGCCCCAAGCTGATCATCGCCGACGAGGCGACCACTGCGCTCGACGTTACTATCCAGGCGCAGATACTGGACCTGCTGAAGGGCCTTGCCAGCGAGTTCGGCGTCACGCTCATTTTGATCACGCATAATCTTGGTGTTGTCGCCAGGTATGCCGACCGGATCAACATAATGTACGCGGGACGCATCATCGAGCGGGGCACCACGAGGGATATATTCCGCAATCCGAGGCACCCCTACACGCGAGGCCTGCTTCGCTCGATTCCACGGGTCGACCAGGTGCGAGGCGAACTGCTGGAGACCATCGAGGGTCGCCCTCCTGACCTTATAGACCTGCCGCCCGGCTGTCCGTTTGTGCCGAGGTGCGACTACGCGATAGATGTCTGCGCCGGCCAGTTCCCGGATGAGACAGCGATTAGCGATAGTCATCGCGCAGCCTGCTGGGTCGCCACCGAGCTTGGAGAGGTGTCGGCGTCATGACCACTGCTCCAACGCAGCACTCTCCTGCAAATCGCCAGCATCCTGAAGGCGATAACCTGGTTGAAGTCCGTAATCTCAAGGTCAACTTCCCTGTAAAGGCGGGATGGATCATTCCCCGGACTGTCGGACTGATCAAGGCCGTTGACGACGTCAGCCTGGCTATCCGGCGTGGAGAGACGCTCGGTCTGGTGGGTGAGAGCGGATGCGGCAAGACCACTCTCGGCCGTGCGATTCTACGGCTCGAAAGGGCAGAATCCGGCGATGTCTACTTTGGCGGCCGCAGCCTGGACGAGATGAACAGGGAAGAGCTGCGCGGCATGCGTCGCCGCGCACAGATCATCTTCCAGGACCCGTATACGTCCCTCGACCCACGGCAGACCGCCGGTGACTGCGTTGGCGAGCCTCTCAGGGTGCACAACCTGGTCAAGGGCCGGGGTGAGTACAGGGACGAGGTCGCGAGGCTCCTCGAGATCGTCGGCCTGAATCCGAACATGGCGAGCCGGTTCCCACACGAGTTCAGCGGCGGCCAGCGCCAGCGCATCGGAATCGCCCGCGCCCTGGCTGTTAACCCCGAGTTCGTAGTCTGTGACGAGCCGGTGTCTGCGCTCGACGTATCGATCCAGGGCCAGATCATCAACCTGCTGCAGGAGCTGCAGCAGACTTTCAACTTCAC
This sequence comes from Dehalococcoidia bacterium, assembly GCA_965232905.1. Lineage (GTDB taxonomy): Bacteria > Chloroflexota > Dehalococcoidia > Lucifugimonadales > UBA1123 > VXRN01. The sequence goes on along the minus strand of OZ247432.1, from coordinate 2,054,861 downwards.
CTACCTGTTCGTGTCGCACGACCTGTCTGTGGTACGGCACGTGAGCGACAGGATTGCGGTAATGTACCTCGGCCGTATCGTCGAGGTCGCCACCCAGGACGAACTTTACGAAGACCCACTTCACCCATACACGCGAGCACTGCTGTCGGCCATACCGATCCCTGACCCCGACGTCGAAGCGGGCAGGGAACGGATTCCGCTACCCGGTGAGGTCCCCAGCCCACTCAACCCGCCCAGCGGCTGCTCGTTCCACCCCAGGTGCCTGTTGGCCATCGAAGAGTGTGAGGGCGAAGTGCCCGAACTCCAGGAGGTCAAGCCCGGACACTGGGTGAGCTGCATCAGAGCGCCGGGTTACGCCGCTTCCTGATACACATCAACGACAATGGAGGAGAGCCCACATGCCTGACCGTCCTAACGTAGTGTTCATTTTCAGCGACCAGCAGCGGTACGACACCCTGAGCTGCTACGGCAACGACTGGATCAATGTGCCGCGCCTGAACGCGCTGGCAGACAGCAGCTTCGTCTTCGAGCGGGCCTATGTCGCTCAGCCTGTATGCACTCCCGCACGGGCTACGATCGTCACCGGACTCTATCCTCACTTCGCCGGGCCGACCGTCAACAAGATGTCGCTTCCGCCGGACCGACAGAGCGTCGCCGAGATGGCCCCGGAGGACTACCACACCGGCTGGTTCGGCAAGTGGCACCTCGGGGACGACGTGATACGACAGCACGGTTTCGACGAGTGGATTAGCACCGAGGACGGTCATCGTCCCGAGTACACGCAGCGCCAGTACCGTACCCAGATGAGCGACTACCATCAGCACCTGGTCGACAGCGGATTCGAGCCGGAATTGCGCAGGGAAGACGGCACGATGATGTTCTCGCCAATGCAACGCGCCAGGGTGCCAGCAGAGCACCAGATGGCATCCTTCCTCGGAGGCAGGGCGGCGGACTTCATCGATCGCAACAGCGACAGCCCGTTCATGCTGTACGTCAGCACGTTCGAGCCTCACCCGCCGTATCACGGCCCCTACGACGACATGTACGACCCCGAAGAACTGCCCGTGGGGCCCACGTTCCTGAAGGTGCCGGAGGGAGGGTCTCGCCATAACACCGTCCGGGCTGAGTACTGCACGCAGTACCTCGGACAGCCCGACGCCGAGACAGACCCGTACCTGCAGTCCAATGCCGCTCGCGGTCACGACGTGACCTCAGAGGCAGGCTGGCGCAGGCTGAGAGCCCAGTACTTCGCCAACATTACGCTGGTCGACGAGATGGTCGGAACGATACTCGACGCGCTCGAACGCAACGGCGTGGCCGACAACACGGTTGTCGTCTTCACCAGCGAACACGGCGAGATGGCAGGAGACCACGGGATGCTTGAGAAGCGCTCAATGTACGAGGAGTCGGCCCGCGTGCCGCTCATCATGCACGTGCCTGGCATATCCACCAGTCACCAGATGCTCGAAGGCGCGGTGGGCCACGTTGATCTCGTACCCACAATCCTCGACCTGATGGGCGGGTCAGTGCCGGACCACCTCCAGGGCAAGAGCCTTGCCCCCGTGCTGCGTGGCGAGCAGACGCTAGACGGCAACGAGGTCTTCGTCCAGTGGAACGGGGTCAGCGACATCGACGACCGCCATCTGGGCAGTCCTGAGATCAACCTCCGCAACACGCAGCCCTGGCGGACCATCGTGCGCGACGGCTGGAAGCTGGCGCTGTGCGCTACCGACCAGGGTGAGCTGTACGACATGGTCAACGATCCGTACGAGCAGACGAACCTGTTCGATCATCCTGACCAGCGTCACCGGGTCAGGGACCTCGGGGCCCGAATCCGGCTCTGGCAGCACAAGAACTTCGACCACGCACCTCTACCCACTGTCTAATCGGCGCGAGCTACGCACTTTACATGTGCAGCTTTAAGCTGCCGTTTGCACACAAGGAGACTTGATCAATGCCGGATAACCCAAACATCGTCTTCATCTTCAGCGACCAGCAGCGCCAGGACACGCTGGCCTGCTACGGCGCCGACTGGATGAACGTTCCCAACATTAACGCCCTGGCGGACGAGAGCTTCGTGTTCGAGAACGCCTACGTCGCACAGGCCGTATGCACGCCGGCCCGAGCGACGATCATGACCGGGCTGTACCCGCACACAGCCGGCCCGATCGTCAACCAGATCCACCTGGATGAGAGCGTACCGGTGATCGCTGAGATGCTGTCGGACGACTACTACAAGGGCTACATGGGCAAGTGGCACCTGGGCAACGACCTCGTAGCCCAGCACGGGTTCGACGAATGGGTGTCCGCTGAGGACAGCCACCGCTTCGCCAAGCCCGAGCAGCGCTACCTGGTCTCCAGCTACAACAAGTACCTGCAGGAGCAGGGCTACAAGCCGGACAGGGAGCGCAACGGCGTTGGCGTGTTCAGCTCCGACGCCCACTACGACCTGCCCGAGGAACACCAGATGGCGTCGTTCCTCGGCGACAGCGCCGCCGAGTTCATCGAACGTAACAGCGACAGGCCGTTCGCGCTGTACGTAAGCACGTTCGAGCCCCACTCGCCGTACCATGGGCCGTTCATGGATATGTACGACCCGGCCACGCTGCCCGTCGGCCCCGGGTTCCTGGAGAAGCCGGAGTCCGCGTCCCTCGTCAACAGGGTCAGGGCCAACTACTTTATGCAGTTCATGCTTGAGGGCGTCGACCAGACCGCTGACGACTACATGATGCGCTACGCGGCCTCGAGGGAGGACGTCTCCACCGAGCTTGGCTGGCGCACCCTTCGCGCACACTACATGGCCAACATCACGCTGGTGGACCGCATGGTCGGCAGGATCACGTCGGCGCTCGAGCGCGCCGGTGTCGCCGACAACACCATCGTCGTGTTCACGAGCGAGCACGGTGACATGATGGGCGATCACGGGATGCTGGAGAAGCGCTCGTTCTTCGAGGAGGCATCAAGGGTGCCGCTGCTCATGCGCGTCCCATGGCTGTCCCAGGAGTCCACGAGGCTGCCCGGAAGCGTGGGACACATCGACCTCGTCCCGACTCTGCTGGACCTGTCAGGCCACGAAGTCCCAGGCAACCTGCAGGGCAAGAGCCTTCAGCCGGTGATGGCCGGTGAGTCCGACCTCGGCAACAACGATGTCTTCATCCAGTGGAACGGCACAAGCAATGAGATCCCCGACCGCTTCCTCGGCGCTCCGGAGATCAACAGGATGCTCGCGCTGCCGTGGCGGTCGGTCGTGACCCCGGACCGCTGGAAGCTGAACCTGTGTGCAGGCGACCAGTGCGAGCTGTACGACCTGAACTCCGATCCGCACGAGTTGAACAACCTGTATAACGACCCTGCCCAGAAGGACCGGATTCGGGACATGGCAGCGAGAATCCGGACATGGCAGCACCAGACCGGGGACACCGTAGCTCTACCCACGACATAGCGTGCGAAGGGCAGTCAGCGTAGAGATTCGCCATTCCAGAATCGCGTTTGAAGGACGTGTCGCGAGGCATCCGCCATCAGAGCTGCAGACCTTGAGGCTGGGGCTTAAGGTCGCTCAGCTCTGATGGATCTCACTTTCGGATGGCTCGAGATGGCGATGCCGGTCATCGCACTCCTGTTCGGATCTCTGGTGTTCAGTGCGACCGGCTTCGGGATAGGCATGATCGCCACCCCGATAATGCTGATCGCCCACGAACCGCAGACTGTCATAGTAGTTTCCGGCACCGCGGGACTTGGGATAGGCATCTGGATTATCTCGAAGTCGTGGCGCGATATTCCGTTCAGGGACATTGTGCCGATAACCATAGCTGCAGTGTGTGGCGTGCCTATCGCCGTTACCATTCTGACAACTGCGGACTCAGGCGTACTCAGCATCGGAATCGCCGTTCTGATCATACTGTTCGCCATCGGATCGTTCATTAAGTTCGAGGGAGAGATTCCCTATTCGAGACCCGTGGGTATTCTTGCAGGCTTCGTGGTGGGTGTGCTGCTACCCACGTCCGGCGTCGCGGGGTCGCTGGTGATGCTGTATCTGATGACGAAGAACTGGCAACGCCACACCGTCAGGGGGGCAATGGCGTTCTTCCTGGTGATTCTGATGCTGTTTTCCGTTATCGGCTTTGCTATTGCGGGACTGTACACGCCGGAGCGCATTACGCTAATCGGAATTGTGATAGTCCCATCGGTAGTGGGCCTGGCAATCGGCGCACGCCTCGTGGGACGGATTGATGAACGCATGTTCAATTACATAGTAATTGGCATCATCATCGTGTCCAGCATCGTAGTGCTGGGACAGGAATTCACGAGCCTGTGAACTTTCGGAAGAGTTGCAACGTGAGTTGCTCAGGATCCTTGCTCGAGCTTGAGCTGCCTCTTCTGTGGCTTCGGTTGCCCACGGCCTCCGCCTTCTCGCCCTCGTACGCTACCAGGCTTCCGTAGAGGTTGACGCGCATCTTCGGTGGTTGCATACTCGGACTCCTAAGCCAGTTTGGGCTAAGGAGGTGAACCGTGTCAGGACCGTGTACCGGCCTAACCGTCCTGGACTTCTCGTTGGGAATGCCGGGCGCCCTCTGCACTTTGGTGATGGCCGACTACGGCGCCGAGGTGATCAAGGTCGAACCTCCCGGCGGAGACCCATTCCGCTTTCAGCCCGCATGGATCTCGTGGAACCGTGGGAAGAAAGGCATCGTTCTCGACCTCAGTACCGCCGAAGGCCGTGAGCGGGCCATCCAGCTCGCAGGCGAGGCCGATGTGCTGGTCGAGTCGTTCCGACCCGGAGACATGGCAGAATGGGGACTGGCCTATGACGATCTTTCGAAGATCCACCCGGGACTGGTCTACTGTTCCATCACGGGCTTTGGCCAGAAGGGTCCGCTTCGCCGCGTGAAGGGCTACGAGGGCGTTGTCGCGGCCAAGGCGGGCCGGATGCTCAACCTCCAGGGGCAGCCGAACCGGGATGGCCCGGTCTATTCGGCGGTGTACACCGGAAGCTGGCACGCCAGCCAGGCTGCGGTGCGCGGCATCATCGGCGCCCTCCGCGTGCGCGACCAGTGCGGACGTGGGCAGTGGGTCCAGACGAGCATCGTCCAAAACCTGGCCTCTCCCCACGACAACAACGTCGGCGACGGCGGCTTGGTGAACCTGCAACTCCGGCGCAGGGACCCGGAGCGGTTCCCCGGAAGGCCCCCCGGACGCGGCCTCTCCTCCATAGGCTACGTTCCCGTGCGCACAAAGGACGGCGCATGGCTCCAGCATGCCAACCAGAGGGTCCCGCACATCCGGGGGCACATCAAGGCCATCGGACTTGAGCACCTGCTCGAGGACGAGCGGTTCGAGAGAGTTCCCGCTGTCAGCCCTGAGAACAGGGAGGTCCTGCGCCGCGAGATACTAAAGAAGCAGGCTGAGAAGACCTCCGACGAGTGGATGGACATCTACATCCAAGACGGCAACATCGCCGCTGAACCCTACCTCGACAGCGTCGAAGCGATGGACCACCCCGCAGTGGTCGACAACTCTCTGGTGGTAACGATCGATGATCCCAGGGTGGGGCCTCTGCGCACCCTTGCTCCCATTGCTGACTTGAGCGACACCCCCGGAGAGCCAAGCGGACCTGCCCCCGATGTGGGACAGCACACCGACGAAGTGTTAGGCCGCCTGGGGCAGCCCCGTATCGGGACGGGGGCTGTAGGGGCAGGTTTCAAACCTGCCCCTACGCAAAGCGCCAGTGTGCCTGCCCACCCGCTGTCAGGCGTGACCGTACTGGACCTGGCGACAATACAGGCAGGGCCGTACGGCGCATCCCTGCTTGCAGACCTCGGGGCGCGGGTCATCAAGGTCGACGCCACCGACAGGCGACTGGACAAGGGACGTCGTTCCACGGAACAGACCGTGGCCGACCCGCGCACCTACGCCGGCAAGGAGTGCATCCAGATCGATCTTCAGACCGCTGAAGGCAAGGAGATCATCCAGAAGCTCATCGCGAAGGCCGACGTCCTCTCGCACAACTTTAGACTCGGCGTTCCGGAGCGTCTCGGGGTCGACTGGGAGACATGCCGCAAGATCAACCCCGGCATCATTCACGTCTGGATGGCGGCCTATGGCGAAAACGGCGAACACTCGCGCAGGCCGGGCGCCCATCCCATTCCCGGCGCCATCATCGGCGGCGCCATGCGGCAGATGGGCAGGGGGATGCCTCCACCCCCGGAACAGGTCATGGACATGGAGGAGACCGTCGAGGCGACGCGCTGGATCATGAAGGCCAATTGGGGACCGGACCAGAACACCTCTCCTGCCATCGCCACTGGTATCGTCCTGGCCCTCCGGGCGCGCGACCTCACCGGCAAGGGTCAGCCCATCCAGCTCAACATGCTCAACGCCAACGCCTGGACCAACGCCGACGAGTACTTCGACTACGCAGACCGCCCTCCCATCGTCATGCCTGACGAAGAGGTCCACGGCCTCCATGCGCTGTATCGTCTCTACCGTTGCAGGGAAGGATGGGCGTTCCTCGCCTGCCTGTTCCAGGACGAGTGGGAGACATTCTGCCAGACCGTGCAGCGGGAAGACCTGCTGGCCGACGAACGCTTCGCCACCCCAGAGGGGCGACAGGACAATGACGATGACCTGGTCGCCGAGCTCTCGGAGATCCTCTCAGAGCGCACCGCCGACGAATGGGAAGATCTGCTGACCGGGGCAGACGTCGGCTGTGTCCGCGCCGACGAGGCAGTCGAGGGAGACTTCTACGCAGACCACCCTCACGCCAGGGCGAACGACCTGAGCATTGAGGTGGAGCACCCCTACGTCGGCAAGTACCGCCGCTACGGCGGGCTAGTCGAGCTGTCCATGACCCCGGGGATCTACCGGACGTCCACCCAGATCGGCCAGCACACCAGGCCCCTGTTACGCGAAGTCGGCTACGACGCTCAGCAGATCGAAGACCTTGGAGCCCGCGGAGTCGTCCAGTGGGCAGACCCCTCGGTCGGCGGAGAACTCTAACCACAACACCCACAGGAGAGAAGAACCATGTCAATGATCCCAGGCCTGGAGAGACCCGCGCCGGTCGCCAATGAGCTCACAAAGCCATTCTGGGACGCCTGCAACGAGCGTCGGCTTGTGCTGCAGATGTGCACCATGTGCGAGAGACTGCAGTACCCGCCCACCCCGCAGTGCGACAACTGCGGATCGTCCGACACTTTCGAGTGGCGAGAGGTGGAGGGCAGGGGACACATCGACGTGTACATGGTGTTACGAGACTCCCGCATCAGGGGGTTCCAGTCTGCGCAGCCCGTCAACTTTGCCGTGATAACCCTCGACGAGGACCCGGGAATCAACTTCCTCTCCAACCTTCCAGGCACACCACCGGGTGAGGTCCCAGTCGGAGCGCAGGTGGAACTGACCTTCGAAGAAACGAGCACCGGCCAGCTAGTCCACGAGTGGCAGGTGGTCACCTAGCCCACCTTCAAGACTGAAACAGGCACCGAGTATAAGGGAGCCAATATGGTTGCTAACACAGGTTGGATGAGAGACCAGGAAGGCATGGGAGTCTGGGAGCACCGGGGCAAGGTCGCCGTCGTGGGCTGGGGCCAGTCCCGCATGGACCGCCGCTGGGATGGAGTGTCCATGGACAGGAGCTGCGGCGGGCTGACCAAGGAGGCGTGCCTCAGTGCAATTGCCGACGCCGGCCTGTCGCTGGACGACATCGACGGTCTCATCACAAGCCGGGAGACCCGTGCCGAGCAGACCTGGGCGCCTCGCCCATACTTCGATCCTCCCTACGACACCGAAGACGGCCTGACGTACACCTCGGCGGAGTGGATACAGAGGGAACTGGGTCTCAAGAACGTTAAGCATCTCGAGTCCGACGCGCCCTACATCGGCCCGATGATGGGCATGGCCGCCCAGGCGGTCGGCGACGGTCTGTGCGAGACCGCCCTCGTGTGGTACCCGATGGTCAACCTCTCGGGGCGGTACGGGCACAACAACCCTCAGAACGTCAGCGAGGAGGCCCACGGAAACAGCGCCTTCTCGCTTCCGTGGGGATACCAGAGCGGCGCGATGTTCAACAACCTGGTGGTCTTCCTACAGTACTGCCAGAAGTACGGCAAGACCCACGACGGGCTGGCGCCTCTCTGCCTGAATCTGCGCAGGAACGGCCTGAGGACTCCCTGGGGCTTCTACGCCCTGCACGAGCCCTATCAGCTCACGCGCGACGACTACCTGAACGGTCGCGTGATCGAGGAGCCGTTGGTGATCTACGACTGCGACAGGCCGGTCAACACCTGCGCCGCCTTCATCTTCACGACCGCCGAGCGCGCCAAAGATCTCAGGCAGAAGCCGGTGTACGTCCTCAACCACGCGCAGCAGAACAGTAGCGGCAGGAGCACCATGGCGACCCTGGACGAGCACCAGGAGGCGGTCGCCAGCATGGCACGCAAGATGTGGGAGGGCTCAGGCCTGGGCCCTGGCGACGTCGACATATTCAACCCGTACGACGGCTACCTCACGTTCACGCAGCAGTTCCTGGAGGGCTTCCAGTGGCACGGCGTCGGATGGGGCGAGGCCCACGACTTCTACGCTGAGGACATTAGGGTCGAGGGTCCGCACCCGTTCCTCTCCAGCGGCGGAAACAACGGCACAGGACGCAATCGCGCCGTCCTCTACGCCGACAGCATCCAGCAGCTCAGAGGCACAGCCGGCGCCCGCCAGGTGACCGTGCGTGCCGACACCGCCCTGGCCGGCTGCAACACCCCCGACAGCAACGGCTTCATCATGTTCAGTAAGCACCCGAGCTAGGGGGCGGGGCTGGTGGGGGAGGGTGAAATTTGTTGCCCACGGGTGGGTCATGAGATGTTGCTCATGAATGTGTCTATGGATGGGTATGCTTAATGGATCGTATCGCCTTGTATGGCTTCTTATTCACTTCTGCTGGCAGAACCAGTTCACTCTTCAAGTCGGGTCTGTCTGATAGCGTAGAGCTAGCGAAGCAGCATAAATCATGCCTGTAGCTCTCCTAATCTGCCCATCACTCGGGAACTTTCTCTCGTGCCTGTTCTCTGGGTGTGCTATTCGATTCCTGACCCAGCTAGGTAGTATCAACTTCTGCGCCTTGGATCCTGGACGGTCTGGCTGATAGTCCAAGTAATCGGCATCTTCAAAAGTCTCTCGAGGCAGCAGCTTCTCGAAAGACTCGGTCACACTTTCATTCGCTAGCTGCTTCACGATTCTTGCACCTTGGGATGATGTTCGCGACAGCAGCCCCACTGCTACAAGGAAACGACCCGCTTTGGCAGAGCCGAATTCAAACGTCCCCAACTCCCTTAATGCTAAGTCAATGAGATCGGAGATGGTAAAGCGCCCACTCATAAGCACTATCGTGTAGATATGATGAATCACAATTGACGAGACGAGAATGTTGACATAATAACCGTCCATGTCGAGCATCTGGGCTGCCGCAGGGGCAACAAAGACATCGTCCCAATTTGATAACAAGTGTTCAATTCGCATGCCGTCACTATCCTCGATGACTCTCAGGTGTTTGGAGTAAGTCAGCAAGTCACCCACTGTCATACCTTTGGGAAGGGAGAATGCATCGTAAGTAGTGCAACCGGAAGTCGAGACGGTATTCCAAGCTAGTCTTTCTCGATCGGGCATGCTCTGTGATCCCCAATGTGTTTCATGTGATTCATACTTACAAGCAATGCCTCATCGGTTGCGAATCCACAGGATGGCGTATCCCATGCCTGCCGCCACCGAGACAACCACAACGATCCGTGATAGCAGAACGGGAGTCTTCCACAGTTCATACTTATCAGAGCTAAACGACTCAATTCCCAGCCAGTTGCATATAGCGATCATCCAGCATGTCGCGAGAAACAGGGCGATGTAACCCTTTGGAGGAAATTGCATATGGAAATGGTACCTTCTGGCAAGCCAACCAGAAAACTCCCCGATCGACAGGAGGTTCTAAGGCACCCATTTGTGCTGGTCAATGGACTGGTGTGTAGTTCGTTGGTTGAACACGCCCTTAGCAGGAGATCTTCACCGCATCACGATCTCTTCCACTGTAGCACTAGGGATCGCCCGCGAGTCTAGTTCGGGAGACGGTGAGAACCGGCTACTAGCTTGCGGCCTGAAGACTCCCTGGGGTTCGCCCTGCACGAGCCCTACCAGCTCACACTATAGGACTACCTGAACAGCCGCGTGATCGAAGAGCCGCTAGTGATCTACGACTGCGACAGGCCGGTCAACACCAGCGCCGCCTTCATCTTCACCACCGCCCAGCTTCCTGGGACCTGAGGCAGAAGCCGGTCTACGCCCTCGACCACGCGCAGAGCAACATACATAAAGGCAGCCATCAGGTGAAGTTGGGCTATACTCTTGATTGAGAAGAGATCAACTGAGATCTGCACCCCACTCTGTCACACATCGCTGTAAGTCGGAGCCTTCGTCAGTAATCTGCCGGGAGAGTCTTGAGAACGATAGAACAGGTTCGGTTGGATCTGCGCTCGGGAAACTATGACCTCTCGCGCCACGCCTTCATCCGCATCGGTGAGAGGAACATCAGCGGACTTGAGATCAGGGAGGCTGGTACGGACGCAAGGATGATCGAGGACTATCCAGACGACAAGTATGCGCCCAGTTGTCTGCTACTCGGCTTTACGAGGTCTGCACGTCCCCTGCATTTACAGGTCTCCTTAGCGGATACTCCAATGTTGAGAATCATCACGATATACGAGCCTAATCCAGATGAATGGACCGACCATTCGGTCAGGAGGTAGACATGTTCGTCTGTGTAGTCTGTGGCGCTGACGACAGCCGTGAAGAGCTTGCTAACGAGGTATTCAACGTCGATGGCCGTCACTTCCTGATCGAGGGCGTGCCATGCACCGTCTGTTCACGATGCGGAGAGCAATCATTCAGCCGGGAGACCGCCGAAAGGGTCAGGCTGATGCTTCGAGGAGAAGCGGAGCCAACGAGATCAGTCTCCATGCAGGTGTACGAGTTTGTATCGTGAGCATCCAGGAATGTGGGTCTCCGGCCATTGCACGAAGACCCACTTGATCAACCCCCAATTTGTTCCCGCTTCCCCCTTGGGATACACTTGTGCAGACTGCGAGGGTAGGCAGCAGATTCTCGAGCTACCCACATTTTGGAGGAGACCAAATGGCAAATGCCCCCTTGTTCCCCGTAACGGTCGTTGGGAGTTGGCCCCGATCCACTGAGCTGGTCAGGGCCCTGCGTCGCAAGGAAGCCGGCGAGATCACCCTGGCCGAGTTCAACGCTGTGGCCGACGACGAAGTGCTGGCCTGCATCCGCGCTCAGGAAGAAGCTGGTGTGGACATCATCAGCGACGGAGAGCTGCGCCGGGACAACTTCTACTCTTTCGTCACCGATAAGCTGAACGGAATGCAGCTCATGAAGGTGTCGGAGGTGATGGACTACTCCCGGGACCGTGCCCGAATGGAAGAGATGCTGCGGGCCCTCGACGTGCCGGCGTTTGCCATCAAGAGCCCCATTGCGGTTGACCGCCTCGGGAGACGACAGGGCCTGGCTCTCGATGAGCTGGCCTTTCTGCGGGAACACACAGACCGGCAGATCAAGATTCCTCTACCCGGCCCCTATATGCTGACTCGGTCGAGTTGGTTCGAGGGCATTTCCGACTCGGTTTACCCAACCCCAGAAGACCTGGCCGCCGACGTGGTGGAGATCCTCCGGGAAGAGATAGTCGCCCTGCGTGACCTGGGCTGCGACTTCGTGCAGTTGGACGAGCCCATCCTCAGCCAGGTGGTGTTCGGCGAGGAGAGCACCGAGACCTTCATGTGCGCCGCGCTGCCCAACCGCCGGGACCCCACAGACGAGCTGGAATTTGCAGTGCGGCTGATGAACGAGACCCTGGAGGGAATCACCGGGATCAGGACCGGGGTGCACGTCTGCCGCGGCAACTGGAGCAAGCGGGAAGAGGTGCTGCTCGAGGGCAACTATGGTCCGATGCTTCCTTACCTCTCCCAGATGAACATCGACCAGCTGGTGCTGGAGTGCGCTACTCCCAGGGCCGGTGAGATGGAGGTCTTCAAGGAGTACAGGAACGAGAAGGAGATCGGCCTTGGAGTGGTGAACCCACGGTCGGACGACATCGAGTCGCCGGAGCAGATTGTCGCCAGGGTCAAGGAGCTACTTCAGTACTTCGATCCGGAAAAGATTTACCTCAACCCCGACTGCGGCTTTGGCACCTTCGCCGAAAGAAACGTCAACACCCGCGAGATGGCCTTCAAGAAGATGCAGGTCATCGCCGCCGGCGCCGAACAGGTGCGGGCGGAGTATCGGTAATTCCAGGGTTTATAGTTCTCGCCGAATTACGATAAGTCGGCGTTCACAAAGGAGTTGGAAATGGCGGAAGAGAGAGACCTCAACGGACTGCCCCGTGAGAAGCTGACCGAAGTTCTGGATTCTTTTCGTGACCCGGAAGTATTCAATGCCGTTACCGGGCCATGGAAGTCGCGGGTGGTCTGGCAGGACGGGATGCGCGCGCGCGCCTACATGCGCAATCACCAGGTTGACATGGACGAGCCTGGCGACCTGACCGCCACCGACGTCGCCGCCAGCGCTCACGAGCAGCTTCTGTCGGCTATCGGCAGTTGCATGACCGTCGGATTCGTGGTCAACGCCACCAAGCAGGGCGTCCGCATCCATGACCTGGAAGTGGCCGTGGAAGGGTACTTCGACAACATCCGCAAGTGGGCCGGTGTGGAGGACGAGGGCAACCCCGGCTATGGCAAGGTTTCGGCCAAGTGCTTCGTACGCGCAGACGCAGACGAGGATACCCTCCAGGAGATCTGGCGATTGGCAGTCGCAGGCTCTCCCGTCACCCAGTCTGTGGCCAACCAGACCTCCGTCGAGACTGAATTTGAAATGGTTGGTTGATGGTCACGTTCGTTTCCGCCGATTGGGTCTCTGAACATATCGACCGGCCGGGGTACCTGATAATCGACCCCCGGTCGGCTATGCGCTACCTGATGGGCCATTTGAGAGGGGCGGTGAGCGTCCCTTTCAAGAAACTTCAGGGAGCGGATGGGCGTATCGGCCAGCCGGAGCAGCTTGCTGCTGCCTTCGGGGAAGCAGGGCTGGGCGACGATGTTACCCCGGTGCTCTACGATCACCAGGATGGCCGCAACGCCGCCATGGCGGCCTGGGTCCTGGAATACCTGGGCCGCGACGACGTTCACGTGATGGACTTGCAGTTCGACACCTGGAAGGAAGAGGGCAGGGAGGTCCTCTACCGCCCCGTCCCAACGGAGCCCAGGGCCTTTACACCCCGCCTCAACGCGTCGGTGCGGACTACGATGGACGATTTGGCCACCCACGGCGGACCGAAGCTCCTCGATACTCGTACACCGGAGGAGTATCGAGGACAGGCGGAATTGGACAATCGGCCCGGGCACATTCCCGGCGCCGTCAACCTGCCTCACTCAGAGATGGCCGGCGACGGAGGAAGACTGCTCATCGAGCCGGACCTGCTGAATCAGCGGCTGGCGTCAGTCGGCGTCACGCCCGGCGATGAGGTCGTGGCGTATTGCCGCAGCGGCGTCCGGGCTTCACTGGCCTACCTATCCATGCAGCAGGCCGGGTACGATGTCCGACTCTACGACGGCTCCTACGCAGAGTGGATGGACAGCGGTCACCCAGTAGAACTCTAAAGTCCGTCCAGCATCTCCGCCGTTTGCGGTCGCTGAACAGGGTTCTAGTCAGTCCTAGAAGATAATGCTCACCGCTCCGTGATCGGCCAGGGATTCATGGTCCAGGACCGCACGCCGGTGTCTGATTTTGAACCGTCCGTCAACGTGCTTCAGGGTGTATTCGTAGCGACCGACATAGGGAGCGACCTCACCACTGCGGAACCGGTAAACCAGGGCGTTGGCGCTCACTGCAAGATCGCCGTCGCCGGTCTGCGTGACCCGAACATTGCTGATGAAGCGCCGGGTTCGGGACGTCGGGTACTCCCGATGGGCGTGGCGGCTGTTCAACCGCTTCACCCTGGCCCGAATGCGCACAATATCATCGTCTATGAAAACCAGGTCCTGTGCGGGGTCGCCTGCCGGTAGATCGGTAGTGGGGACCACGTATCTGGCATCCTCGGTGAAGAGGTTGGCCCACTCGTCGAGGCGCCACTCGTCCAGCAATGCCGCCTCTTCGTAGAGGAAGTCCTCCACCTGTGCTCTCAGGGTGATGGTCTGGCTCATCTGCATTTCTAAATCGCCTCATTTCGGGGGACTCGATCTGCTGTCTCGACATTATCCAGGCCCATCAGATGACCGTGCCATTGCCGCCAGAATACGCGCATCTGCAACTCATCTATACCAGAGGCCTGGCGGTGCATGCCGCGGGAGACATCGTTCCACTCCATTTCACGGGCCTGAAAGCCGGCCTGGGACGTTTCAAGCGCTTCTACGTCATCTGGAGTCGCAAAGCCCCCTGGACCCTGGAAGGTGACGAAGTTCTCTAGCCGGTGAGCTGCCAGGTTCGGACTGTGCTCCGCGGGGACGAGGTTCCAGTTGGTTGCATCTGTACTATCCGGTGCAGTGGGGTCGAGTACCTTGATGAAGGTGAATGACAAGTCGTTGATGCTCAAGTTGGGAAAAATGAGAAGGGAGTGGTTCATATCGGCTATTTGACTGGCCCGCTCTTCTCCAAACCTCTCAACCAGACGCTCACGGATTCCTGCGATCTCTTCTTTGGTGTCTTCACCCAGGAGGGGGTGCCAGCGGGCGACGGTTCGGCCAGCCAGGTCACCGACTACTCCCACTGAGTGACCGTTGCCCAGGGCCCGCACCACTCCAGGATGCCAGTTCTTCAGTGAGCCCATCCGGCTGTCTCCCGATACGTCTGTGACGAGGTTGGAGAGGTATTCGAAGTAGGTCTGATGCACAGGCATAAGGTGGTAGCCGTCTACGGTGTTCTCAGCCATCAGCTTCCAATTCGACCGTACCGAGAATCTATTGAAACCACGGCTTACCTTCATGCCCACCTCGGACTGGTCGGCTATGAGATCAATGTACTCTGTGGCACCGGCAAGATAGCTGCGCAGGTTCTCGATGTGTTTGTTGAAGCTTACGAAGTAGAAACCGCGGTAGCTGTCCACTCGGGGAGGCGATTTCAGCCCCATCTCAGCATGGTCGGACCCCTCGCTGTAGCCTGCCTCGTCAGGTCTACCCACAAGTTCCCCACGTGTGCTGAAGGTCCAGGCGTGGTAGAAGCACTGAAACACCCTGGCGTTGCCCTCATCGTGGCGGCATATCAAGGCGCCTCGGTGAGGGCAGGTGTTCAGGAAGACCCTCACCTGGCCGTCCCTGCTCCTGACAAAAAACAGGGGACGTCCTGCCACGGTCCTTCGGCGGTAGTCGCCCGGCTCCTCCACTTCCGACTCGTGCCCCAGGTACAGCCAGCACCGGTCGAAAATGTGCTGGCTCTCCAACTCCAGGATGCGGGGTGAGGTCAAAGCAGAGCGGTGATAACGAAAGACACCCCTTTCGCTATCATCGACAATCAGGTCTCTCGTTTCCATGTGACGCCCACCTTGTAGTGCCCTGACTCGCTGTTTCGGGCAGTGTCCTGCGATGAAGCTGTTTCACGCTTCAAGTCTCAGTCACCTTCTTTTCAGGGGACTCGATCTGCTGTCTCTACCTTATCCTGCCCCATCAGATGACCGTGCCATTGCCGCCAAAATACCCGCATCTGCAACTCATCGGAAGTCACGGCCTGGCGGTGCATGCCTCGGGAGACATCGTTCCATTCCATTTCACGGGCCTGAAGACCGGCCTGGCATGATTCAATCGCTTCTACGTCATCCGGAATCACGAAGCCTCCCGGACCCATGAGAGAGAATGAGGTCTCCAGCTGGCGAGCCAGCAATTCCGGGCTATGCTCGCTGGGGACGAGGTTCCAGGCAGTTACTTCCGTCCTGTCCGGCGCGGTAGGCCAGAAAACTCTAATGGCGGCGTACTCAAGGTCGTAGATAAACAGGTTGGGGTAGATCACCAGAAAGCGGTCATTGTCGGCTATTCGATAAGCCCGCTCTTCTCCAAACCGCTCAACCAGACGCTCACGGATTACTGCGATCTCTTCTTTGGTGTCTTCACCCAGGAGGGGGTGCCAGTGCGCGACAGTTCGGCCAGCCGACCCACGGTTTACTCCCACCACGTGACCGTTGCCCAAGGCCCGAACCGGTCCGGGCTGCCAATCTTCCAGCAGGTCCGCTCCCGGTATATCTCTGACCAGATTGTCGATGTACTCGAAGTAGGTTTTGTGCACCGGAAGAAGGTGGTAGCCGTCTATGCCGTTTTCACTCAGCAATTTCCAGTTCGACCGCACCGAGAATCTACTGGAACCACGGCTTACCTTCATGCCCCCCTCGGACTGGTCGGCTAGGAGATCAATGTATTCCCTGGCTCCGGCAAGATAGCTACGCAGGTCCTCGATGTGTTCGTTGAAGCTAACGAAGTAGAAGCCTCGGTAGCTGTCCACACGGGGAGGCGATCGCAGCCCCATCTCAGCCTGTTCATACCCCTCGCTGTAGCCCGCCTCGTCAGGTCTACCCACAAGTTCCCCGCCTGTGCTGAAGGTCCAGGCGTGGTAGAAGCACTGAAACACCCTCGCGTTGCCCTCATCGTGGCGGCAAATCAGGGCGCCTCGGTGAGGGCAGGTGTTCAGGAAGACCCTCACCTGGCCGTCCCTGCTCCTGACGAAAAACAGGGGGCGTCCTGCCACGGTCCGTCGACGGTAGTCGCCCGGCTTCTCCACTTCCGACTCGTGCCCCAGGTACAGCCAGCACCGGTCGAATATATGCTTGCTCTCCAACTCCAGGATGTCGGGTGAGGTCAGAGAAGAGCGGTGATAACGAAAGACACCCCTTTCGCTATCATCGACAATCAGGTCTTTCGTTTCCAATTGACACCTACCTAAGACTGTTTCTGGCGGTATCCAGCCATGGAGTTATTCCACGCTTCAAGTTACAACGACAGGCGATGAACCGCTCTCAGAAAACTGGCCCAGCCAGGGATGGGAGCTCTGCCTGAGCACACCTCATCCGAAGTCAATAGTCTCAAGGAACTCAAGCATCGCCTTGACGCAGTTCTCAGGCTGTTCTAACTGGAGAAAGTGTGAGGAATCGGGCAGAAAGTCATAGTCAACCGTGTATACGTCCCTGGGATCCAGTGTAGGCAGGTACGAGAAAGGTAGAGTAGGGTCCGCTCCGATGACCTTTGTCGGACTGAGGAGCAGGTCGAAGTCCACGAGTGCCGCATAAGCGCCAGCATATTCTACCATCTGAGCCTCGTACTCCGGTGGACAACGCAGCTCATAGCCTTCATAAGTAGGGCTTTCCCTTAGAGTTGTCCTGGCAAAGAGGTCAAAGACTCCTGGCGCGACATTCTGAAAACCAGGAGCAAACGTAAGTATGCTCGCGAGATCTCCGGGGGTGAAAAAACGATTAGTGCGGCGACGAATGCTGTTAGCAAGGCGGGACAAAGTATCCTCGAACTCCTGCAGCCCGCGGCCAGGCTTGCACAGTGGTGGATCAAAAAGCACTCGTGCTGCATATTCGCCGCCCCTGCGTTTGGACAACAGAGTGGCAATTGATGAAACTGAGTGAGACACACCAACTTTCGGTTTATCGCCGTAGTGTCGGTCGATAGCTTCGATAATCCTGTCGTGGTCCTGAATCATTGTCGGAAGAGTGTGGTTTTGCAGGGAGCTGACCGAGTTCCAACCGTGGTTGCGTAGGTCATACACAATCAGGTCGAAGTCGTCAGCCAGGAGCGACCAGAACGGGTAGTACAGATCAACCGCCAGCCCGTTTCCGTGGCTCAAGACAAGCCTTGGACCTTCCGGATTCCCATGACGACGCAGGGTGATGGTGGTATCGTCGTCCACCGCCACATCAAGGGTTGCCAGTGGCTCGGGTACTTCCCATACGACTTCCGATGTCATGCTCAATCACCACTCTTTCCGGCGAGGCAGGGTCCAGACGATGACTGCGCCTGTTCCAGACCTGCCGGTGTGAGTACTTCATGGGCAACGGCGGCGGCGAACTCTTCGTTGCCGATGTACTCTATTTGCCACCTGACTTCAGGCCACTGGGAGAATCGAAACCGACTCGTCGTGCCGTGATGCAATGTGGATGGCACCTCGAAGCTCAACGGGTCCAGAGAGAACCCCATACCCACCGCCTTGATCAACGCTTCCTTGATCGTCCAGAACTTGTAGAACAGGTCTACCTTTCCGCATTCACCGGCCATCGCAAGGGCGGAAAGCTCGTTTGGGCCATAGACCATCCTGCTCACGCCATCAATGTCCTCGCGGGGGACAATCTCCTCTACATCCACGCCAAGCTGACCTTGAGGGGCAACTGCAATCAGCCCATGTTCTCCGCTGTGACTTAAGTTGAAGCTGATTTGGGCAAGCCTATCGTCCAGCAGCGCATACGGCTTGCCATATCGAGACTCTCCAAAAGCGAGCTGACTGTTCTCACTCGCCAGTTGGGTACACAGGATGGCCCGGAGTGCGGAGCGACACAGGACATACCGGCGGCGTGGCCCAGGATAAAGAAATCGACGACTACGTGACAGCTCGTCGTCGTCGAGCCAGGACAATGCTGACGCCTCACGACCAGCGTGAGGCGTCAGATCAATGTGTAAAACAGTGACGGCGCCGACTTCGCGGAAGAGACTCCACCACTGCTGTGAGTCGGAAGCAGGCACCATCGGGTGCCCCGAACTGCGGCAAGCCTGCAATCAGGCGGCGTTGGCGTTGAGGTAGTCGACCAATGCCATCAGGGTCGGCATCTCGGTGCACTGTTCAAGAGCAAACTTCACACTGAACTCGTCCTGGACGACGCCCGCAAACGCCACGAGGTCCATAGAGGACACCCCATGATCGGTAAGGTTGGTGTTCAAGTCCAGGTCCGCGCTGAGCGGCTGGCCATCCACTTCCAGGTTTTCGCTGATTAGCTTTCTGACACGATCTTCCATTGATGCCATTAGACACAATTCTCCATATAACGTTTCATGAGTTCGATGTACACAGTGAAGAAACCAGTAGCGGGAAGTCTAGGTCATACACTCACCTCATGGGATTTAGCATTAGATCCAGTGCCGGCGACGCTGGAACGGATAGCTCGGCAGGGATATCCGGCGGCGGGTCTCGCCAGTGAACATACCTTCGAAGGAGATGGGAATGCCCGCCTCGTACGCTCTGGCAACCGCTCCGATATGACTCTCCAGGGCACATTCAAGCCCCTTAACGTTCGGTGCTTCTGTGCCCGAGAGCGCGGCAGTCAGCGACGCGAGTCCTGCGCCGCTGGACTGGTCTGAATTCTCGGTATGTGCCCCTGGTCTCAGTACAGAGCCCGAACTAACGTCGATGAGCACATCCGCATCCAGTTCCAGGTCTGACAGGGACGAAGTCCCCGGCCCTGAGTGCGTATCGCGTTGGGCCTGACTGGTCCAGTAAGAGACATCTGCCGGCGC
This sequence comes from Dehalococcoidia bacterium, assembly GCA_965232905.1. GTDB lineage: Bacteria > Chloroflexota > Dehalococcoidia > Lucifugimonadales > UBA1123 > VXRN01. The sequence goes on along the minus strand of OZ247432.1, from coordinate 2,035,341 downwards.
AGTCACTTCGGCTACTTCACCACTGCTGCCGCTCATCAGGACCACGGACGGCGGTGAGAGACTGATACCTTCAAGAGTTGACTGCTGACTGTCGAGGTCTGAGCCTCCTGCCAAAGCGAGGCGCATGCCATCTTCCAGGCTGAACACGCCCGCGGCCTTTGCTGCGGAGAGTTCACCCGGACCGTTTCCGATCACTACAGCCGGACGCACTCCAATAGCGGACCATAGGGCGGTCAGCGCGCATTCCAGCGCGTAGACAGCCGGCTGAGTCCATGCTGCATCGTCCAATCCGCCTGCAAATATCACATCCAGAAGTGAGGCCCCTCGCACCTCACGTGCCACGGAGTCGCAGAAGTCGAGCACGGCACGCGCAGCGGGTTCAGCTTCGTACAGCTCCCGGCCCATGCTGGCCCACTGGCCTCCCTCACCGGTATAGAGGAATGCGACCCTGGTCGCAGCCTGAGGCGGAGGAGAGTCGGCATCGACGTCGGCTTCAGCAAGTATCTTCAGTGCGTTCCTGACAGACGCAACGTCGCTGAATGGCACACCGGCACGGTGGGCGAAATGACTACGCCCGGTGCTCGCTGTCCATGCCATGTCAGCGAGGGCCGCAGCAGCATCTGAAGATAGCTCGTCCGCATGTTCGTCGAGCCATGAGAGATAGCGTACGGCCAGGTCCCGCACAGCGCCCTCCGACTTACCCGATAGGGGCAGGATCCGCACTTCGCGCTCGACTGGTTGCCGAGTTGACGTGAGTGCGCTGTCCACTGATTCGGGAGCGGGTATGGGCACGGACGGACCGGTAAACAGCCGGGTCCCATTGCCTGTATCTGAAACACTTGGCAGGTCTCCGTATCCTTCCAGGACGACGTGGGCGTTGGCTCCTGAGATGCCGAACGCGCTCACCGCCGCACGGGGCGGTCTGTCAGGATGACGTGGCCAATCGGTCTGGGTGGATGTCACCCGTACCGGGAAACTGTCCCAATCTATCTGAGGATTGGGGTTATCGAAGTGCAGGTGCTTTGGTATCACTCCATGTTTCATGGCCAGCATCGTCTTCAGTACGCCGGCGACCCCTGCCGCTGGTTCAAGGTGCCCGATGTTGGACTTGACCGTGCCTATCAGCAGCGGATTGTCCGACTCGCGGCCCCTGCCGTACACGGCGCCGACAGCACGCATCTCGATTGCGTCTCCAAGCTGAGACCCGGTGGCGTGTGCTTCGAGATAGTCGATATCCGCCCCTCCGAAAGGAGCCTGCGCCAGCGCTGTCTCCATCACGTGCTCCTCAGCGGAGCCATTCGGGACAGTCAGGCCCGCGCTTGCGCCGTTCTGGTTGACGGCGGAGCCCCTGATCACGCCCCAGATCCGGTCGCCGTCGGCCTCCGCCTCTTTCAACCGTTTCAGGACGACCATGCCGCATCCCTCGCCGCGGACGAAACCGTCTGCAGACTCGTCGAACGGGCTGCACTGCCCGGACTGGGACAACAGGCCAAGCTCCCCCATGAACTGTGCAACGTCTTGAGACAGGGCCGCGTGCACACCTCCTGCAAGGGCCAGGTCCACTTCCCCCTGCTTCAGGCTGCCGATCGCCTGGTGTATTGCCGCAAGAGAAGACGCACATGCCATATCGATAGGCATCGCGGGTCCTTCCAGGCCCAGGGCAAAGGCGACCCGACCGACGGTCACGCTTGGAGCCGTTCCCAGGTAGGTGCCAAGCGCTCCATTGGCTTTCATCAGGTCCCTGTATTCACTTCCGCCCACTCCGGCGAACACCCCCGTGTTGCTGCCTCGTAATGCTTCAGGGTCTACTCCGGCGTCTTCCAGGGCCTCCCAGGTCGTCTCCAGGATCATTCGCTGTTGCGGGTCCATCGACCTCGCTTCAATCGGCGAAATGCGGAAGAACCGGGAGTCGAACCACTCGATGTCGTCAACGAATGCACCGTGCAGGTAGGCGGAGTCTTCACCATTCTCCGCTGGGGCGCCGTTACCCGATGTGTCGAAACCCGGGCGGCCGTCAGTGACCGCATCGACGCCCGACACCATCAGGTCCCAGTATTCGGATAGGTTATTGGCACTCGGGAAGCGACAGGCCATTCCAACTATCGCAATTCCGTCGTCATCAACTGACACGGCGGGGCGAGACTCGGGGGAGACGGTTTCTGCGGGCGTCGAGGGTTTGCCTCCGATCCCGAGCCTACCGATCTCCTCCGCTATGTGCCGGGAAAGCGAACTGATGTCAGGGTAGTCGAATACGGCCGTATTGGAGACCGTAAACTCATCCAGGAACGCCCGGTTGAGCCGGTTCCTGAACTCTACGGCCATCAGGGAGTCCATTCCCAGATCGAAGAACCCAACGGAGGGAGATGGCTCCGTGGCCAGCCTCATTACCGTCTGAAGTTCCTTCTGAATGGCCGGGGTTAAGACACTCTCCCAGCTATCCTGCGGAGTTGATCTCAATTGCGTCAGCAGATCGGCAGCAGCCTCTGACGATTCCTCAGATTCTGCTTCAGATGAAGAGGACATTTCATCCAGGAAGGGCGAAACATTGGTCTGGTTAGCCAGGAAAGTTTCCCAGTCCACGGACGTCACCATGCAGGACGCGACATCCTGACGCAGAAGTACCTCGAACGCTCTCAGCCCTTGCTGTGGCGTAATCCACCCCGTTCCTGCCGCCTCTATCCGCTCCCTGATGCGCTCGCGTTGCTCTGCCGCTTCGCCAATGTCCGACCATGCCCCCCAAGCTATCGTCTGACCGGGAAGCCCAAGCGAGCGGCGATGAGTGGCGAGCTGGTCGAGGAAAGTGTTGGCCGCTGCGTGGTTGGCCTGTCCTGGATTGCCCATGGTGCCAGCGGCGCTTGAGAACAGGACGAACATATCCAGGTCGCGGCTTATGGTGGCCTGGTGCAGATGCCACGCGCCGATCACCTTGGGCCAGATCACCTGCTCAAAGCTCTCCCAGCTCTGATTTGTAATGGCAGCGTCCGACAGCACACCCACGCTGTGTATGACTCCTGCGAGCGGCGGCAGGCTCTCGTCGATGCGGGCCAGCATCGCGTCCACTGCGTCGGTGTCTGTGACATCCGCAATTTCCACGCTCACCGTCACGCCGCGTTTTCGCAGCTCTGCTATCGCCAGCTCGGCCTCTGGGTCTGGGTCCCTGCGTCCGTTTAGCACGATTGCGCCCGCGCCCCAGTCTGCGAGTTGGAAGGCCAAGGCACACCCCAGGCCGCCGAGGCCGCCTGTGATCAGGTAGCTTCTGTCCCTTCGAAGGACACCTCTCTCCAGTGGAGAGTTGGTGAGGACCAGTTTTCCAGTGTGCCGTGCGTCGCGCATGAACCTGATCGCAGGCACTGCTTCACTCATCGACCACCTGTTGTGGACGATCGGCTCGAGTTCTCCTGACGCCAGTCGTCCTATGACATCGACGAGTGCTGCACCGGGCTCCTCAGGTCGCTGTTCCTTGAGGACGTCCAACTCCAGGATGTGGTAGTCCACATCAGGTCGTGCGATTGCCATCTCTTCTTCGGTGTAGATGTTCCTCCTGGAAAGCTCTACAAAGCGCCCGCCACTTGCCAGGCAAGACAGACTGGCTTCGATGAAGCCCTCACCCGTCAGGCTGTTGAGCACCACATCTATACCCTTACCGGCAGTTGATTCGAGAACGTCCTGGCCGAATTTCGTCTGGCGACTGTCGAAGACGTTTCTCACGCCAATCGAACGCAGATATGCATGCTTGGGCGCGCTGGCAGTGGTGAACACCTCCGCGCCCGCAGCGCGGGCCAACTGTATGGCTGCCAGTCCCACACCACCGGCTCCTGAGTGAATGAGGACTCTGTCGCCTGACTTCAGCCCGACGAGGTCGAACGACAGGGCGGCGGTTACGAACGCAGTGGGCATCGTTGCCAGCGCCGCTGTTGGGACTCCTTCCGGCGCAATTGCTACCAGCTCCTCCTTCGTAACGGTCTCGGAACCAAAGGCACCGAAAGTGAGCGCAACAACCCGGTCGCCGACTTTGACTGAGTGCACGTCCGCCCCAACTTCGAGGACGCGCCCGCACACCTCTTCGCCCATCAGGCCTTCATCGATTGCCCCGATCGAGCGCAGTACATCCCAGAAGTTTATCCCCGCAGCTTCAATGGACAGGCGGACCTCTCTGGGTTCCAGAGGGTCATGCGAAAGTTCCAGCACCTGCATCTGACCCATTTCGCCGTCTGAATCAGGCTCCAGGAACCAGAGTGAATCTTCAGGCAATGTTGTTCGATCCCCCAGTTCCGATGCTCGAACCAAGCGGGCAGACTGACGCCTTCCCATTCGATAAGCGATATGCGTCTCATCGTCGGGATACATCAACTCGTTGGAGATTTCGTACAGCGGGGGAGCCTCAGACGGGTCCAGGTCGATCATTCTGGGGTTGAGGTGGGAAGCCTCCCTCGAAATCACCTTCCCGAATCCCCACAGCACCGCACCGGCAGGCTCTCCGAAACGCTCACGCTCCAGGATCTGCCCTCCGCGCGTGATTAGCCATGTCCCCTTCTGCGGTGTGACATCGGCATCTGACATGCCCTGTACAAGCGCCAGGGCGCTCCCGGCAGCACTTCTGGTGTCATGGCCAAGCTCTTCAGCCGTGCCGTCTATGCCGTGACCTTCCAGACCAATGAGATGCACCACTCCCTTGAGGGGCGGGTCGGCGGGTAGAGACTGGAGCAATGAACTCCACGACTCGCGACTATCTGCCTCTACTACTGCTCGCGTAACCTTGGAATCCAGGTCGTTCGATTGGCTGCACGACTCCAATGCAGGTCCTGCGAGCACCACGGTCTGATTGCGGGAAGCCAACGTTGCCGCCACGTCCTCAGCCACTCCGCCTTGGTCTTCAGTAATGACCCAAGTACCGGCCGGCTCCAAGACTTCCGTTGGGCCCAGTGCCATTATCACTACCCGTTCGGCCATATCGTCCAGGCTGTCCTGCTCAGGTCCCAGGAATTCAATGTCATGGAATCCCGAATCCTCGAGTGCGCTTCTCCAGATAGACGAACTTACAAGCGCGTGTTGGGGTCGACGGTAGTCATCTACAAATCGCCACCAGCCGTCAAGCTGCCCGAATGTGAGATCAAGCCAGTCCAGACCCTGCGGGTTTTCAAGAGCCACCAGCATTCCCGACGGTCTGAGTAGTTTCCGGCAGTTCGTAAGCGTCTCGTCCAGTGACCTGGTTGCATGCAGGACGTTGGATGCGATCAGGAGGTCGTAACCATGAGGTTCATAACCCTGCTCTTCCGGGTCATTTTCGACATCCAGGGGGCGGTATTGAATTGCCCCGTCAGCATCCCCGAAACGGTCCTCTGCCTCGGCAAAGAAGCCAGCCGATATATCCGTGTAGTAGTATTCGAATCTGCCTGCCGGGAGTTCAGGCAGTACAAACGCCGTGGACGCCCCTGTACCGGCTCCAATCTCAACTACTCGGAGCTTTCGACCCTCAGGCAAGCCGTCTATGAGGGCTGCAATCGCGTCTGCCAGCATGAGATTTGCCGCGCGCGCCACGGGGTTGGTCCGGTACAGACTGGCGGCAGTCGGTTCACCGCTGCTGAAGAGCAATGTTAGTGGGTCTGCCTGACCGGTGAGTGTATCCGCGAGAGCTCCTGCGCAACGTATGAACAGTCCGACTTCGCTCGACCCATGCGGGAACCGTTCCATCGTCTCGGCTGCAAACTTGTCCGGGTCGGACGGGACACCTTCAGGTAGTGGATCACCATGACCGACCCTGACTATGAACTTGTCCCCAGACTCCTCTAGTATTCCGGCTCGCCCCAGGATCTCCAGAATCCGGCGGAACAGATACCTGTGCTCATCCAGGACATTCAGACGTTTCCTGAGTACTTCCGGATCGATCTTTTCACCCGATCTGGCCTGCCATCCCAGGCGATTGAGAGCAAGAAGTGCTAGAGACGAGGACAATCGGTCCATACTGTCCAGGTGACCCAAGCGGACATCTGGCTCAACACCTTCGTCAGAGACGTACGACGTGAGTGGCACAGACTGCTTGGCGATACTGGTTGGATCTGCAAGGAAGTCTGCCGGCACAATGCTTGGCGAAAGCGGAACGTCTCGCCACACAGTTTCGTAGAAGAGGTCCTGCACGCTTGCCGACTCGGACAGCAGCGCCGCCCTCGTGGCGCGCTTGACCGCGTACCCGCTCAGACCGCCAAGCTCTGTGCCGTCGGGAGCGTGCAGCGTCAGGTCTCCGACGAGTACTTCCCTAGCATCGAGGGAGCCGTCGCCGTCACTGGCATCTGGGGTCACATCCCTCAAGCGCGCGTGGCAGACCAGCCGTTTCGGCAGGGTATCCGCAAGCCACATCCGTTCCCATCCGAACGGCAGGTATGTCTCTCCGCTCTCGACATCGGCGGAATGGCGTGCCGCCGACAGGACTTGGAAGCACCCGTCCAGCAGAGTCGGATGCAGGTCGCCGTTGCCCTGATCGACAACTTCGGGCAGAGCTATCTCGCCGACGGCCTCGCCCGAGCCGGACCAGAGGGCCTGAAGCGTTCTGAATGACGGTCCCAGGTTGATGTCGGCAACCGCCCTCGCACGGTAGAATCCCGCCACATCCTGTGGCGGCAGGCTCGACCTGATGGAGTCCAGGTCGGTTCGACTCACAGGAGCGGGTGTTCCCGATTCAGGTGCCAGTCTGGCCTCCGCGTGAAGCGTCCAGCCGTCCTCCGACTCGCCCTTGCTGTATATCTCGAGCTGACGCGACCTTCCGGATTCAGGGCTGTCGAGTACCGCCTGAATGCGTCGTCCGTCGCGTGGTCCGCTGTTTTCGTCAGCCTCCTGTCCGAAGACCATTGGACTGTGCAACTGAAGTTCTTCTATGTCGACCGGCGCGGCACCCTCTCTCAGCGATACCGCAGCCGCAATGGCGCCATACATGGCGCCAGGCATGATGACGCTACCGAATACCTGGTGGTCGGACAGCCACTCTGGGTCCGAGGTGAACATCTCAGTCTCGAACATCACCTCGCCGCGAGGCGATTCGTGTCTCGTGCCCAGCAGAGGATGGCCGTCGGACACGCTCCTGCGCCGCGCCCCATCCACCCAGTACCGTTCACGCTGGAACGGGTAACCCGGCAGTTCGATCTTGCGCCGCTCTTCATTGGCGAAGAGACCCGCAAATGAAACCGGCAGGCCCGCCTCATAAGCTCCGGCAACCGCGCTTACGAACGCGCCTTCAGACTCCGGAGTGGGAATGTTGTCCCATGGACGTATCATGCTCTGAAGGACCACCGGCTCTTCGCCTGCCTCCGATGCGTCTGCCGTGCCCGGCCAGATCAGAGGTACCAGCGGCCCTAGAACCGCGTTCGGTCCCACTTCTATGGCAACATCCACTCCCAGTTCCGCCAACGAACCTATGCCCCGGCGGAACTGAACAGGCTGACGCGCGTGGCGACGCCAGTACCCGGCGTCCAGGATCTGGCCTTCTTCGAGAGTCATGCCGGTGACATTGCTGACCAGCGCCACCGATGGAGGAGAGACAGCCACCCCTTCGTACGACTCTTCCAGTGTCTCCAGCGCGGGCTCTACCAGGACGCAGTGGAACGCCTGGCCCGTGTTCAGGATTCTTACCCGGACCTCTTCGGACTCGAACCGTTCGGCCACTTCCTGAACCGCCGCCGTCGGGCCGCTTATCACCTGGTGAAAGCCGTTGTCCACGGAGATGCTGAGGTCTGCGCAATCCGATGTTGCGTTGAACTCCTGAATCGACTCCTCAACCCTCTCCTGCGGAGCGAAGATGGCTGCCATGGAGCCAAGTTCCGGGACTGACGCGAGAGCATCTCCGCGCTTCAGCACGAACTTCATCCCGTCTTCCAGTCCGAACACGCCTGCTGTCTGCGCCGCCGCCAGTTCCCCGAAGCTGTGGCCAATCACCGCGTCCGGCCTGACGCCGATACTCTCCCACAGCGCCGTCAGAGCGCATTCCAGTGCGAAGATCGCGGGCTGTGTCCACGCGGTGTCAGTCAGGTCGCCTTCAGCGCCCTCTCTTCCGAACATCACGTCCAGCAGAGACTTCCCCCGCTCTTCCAAAATGACCCTTTCGCACCTGTCCAGAACCGCGCGTACAACCGGCTCGGTCTCATACAGTATTCGTCCCATACCGGCCCACTGGCTGCCCTGTCCCGTATAGACAAAAGCGATCCTGGTCGGCCTTTTGGGGTCCGCGTCCTTGCCGCCGCCGGCAACGGACGAAAGGCCTTCACGCAGAGATTCTGCATCTCTGAAAACGACACCTGCCCTGTGAGGGAAGTGGCTCCGGCCAATACTCGCTGTCCAGGCCATGTCTGAAAGCAGAGAGTCCTCGGCGGAGTCCGGATAATCGAGGTCTGTGGTGTTATCGTCCAGCCACGCCTGGTAACGTCCAGCTAGGTCTCTGAGCGCCTGGTTGCTCTTCCCCGACAGCGGCAGCAATCGTGCGGGCCGTCCCAACGACTCTTCGATACCAGGCGACTGCGCGGTCGTGTCCGGCAACGAGGTGGATATGTGCTGTGGCGACCCGGCGGGAATTCGGCGCCGGTAGGGTTGAGCGGAAACGCTTCGAGGTGGGCCGTAACCCTCCAGGACAATGTGCGCGTTCGTGCCGGACCAGCCGTATCCGCTCACCCCCGCAACCCGGGCGCGTCTTTCTGTTTCAGGCCACGCGGTAGCCGAAGTCGGTACCCGTATCGCGAGATTCTCCCAGTCTATCGCCGGAGACGGATCTCGGAAGTTCAGATGCTCTGGGATCAGCCCATGATGCATCGAAGAAATGGCCTTGATCAGGGCGGCAATTCCCGAAGCCGACTCCAGGTGACCGAAGTTCGTCTTTACCGAGCCGACGAACAGAGGACTCTCAGACTCGCGACCTCTGCCGTAGACCGACGCGATGGCCTGCAGCTCAAGCGGGTCCCCCACTGATGTACCTGTGCCGTGAGCTTCCACGTAGTCGACCTGAGATGGCTGGACGCCGGCCCTGCGCAGCGCGTCCCTGATCACCAGCTCCTGGGCTTCACCATTCGGCACCGTCAGTCCAGCGCTTGCGCCATCCTGGTTTACGGCAGACCCGAGGATTACGCCCCAGATCCGGTCGCCATCGGCTTCAGCATCGCTTAGCCTCTTGAGGACGAGCATTCCACAGCCTTCGCCGCGAACGTATCCGTTGGCCGAGGCGTCGAAGGTCTTGCAGCGTCCGTCAGGAGAGAGCATCCCGGAGTTCGCCCGCGACTCAGTGACGTGTGCGGACAGAATCAGGCTTACACCCCCTGCAAGGGCCAGGTCGGACTCATCCTGTCGAAGCCCGGACACTGCCTGGTGCACGGCCACTAAAGATGATGAGCAGGCCGTGTCAACGGAGATCGCGGGGCCCTGCAGGCCAAGTACATAGGAGACGCGACCGATCGCGGTGCTGCTGGATGTGCCCGTCGCCGCATACAGGCTGGAAGCGGGGCTGGTCACATTTCCTATGCCCCCCGTTACCTCCCGGTAGTCACTGTGCGTGATTCCGCCGTAGACACCGGTCCGGCTGCCCCTCAGCCCATCGGGGTCAATGCCCGCGTCTTCGAGCGCCTTCCAGCTCATTTCCAGCATCAGTCGCTGCTGTGGGTCCAGGTATTGGGCCTCCAGCGGGGAGATTCGGAAAAAGGAAGGGTCGAACTGTTCGATATCTTCAATGAAAGCAGCGAAGCGACTTGCCCTGTTTCGAGGATCGGCGTTGGAGAAGATCTCCCCAAGCCTGCCTGAACCGGAGCTGGGATCGCCTTCAGTTACGGCGCTCCTGCCCGACTCCAGCAGGTCCCAGTATTCCTCAGGTCCATCCGCCCCGGGGAATCGGCAGGCCATACCTACGACGGCAATATGCTCCGCATCGTAAGCACCATTGCGACTCCGGGGCGTCGGGGCCCCATTGTTGGAGTATTCGCCTGTCCTCGCCATGTTCCCCTCTAGGGTTCAAATCTAAAGTGGCATTTCCACTAAGGCATGCCACTTTATATTGAGAGCAACTTACCATAAGCAATAGTAGCATAACAATCTCATGACGACAAGGTCATTTAGCGGTTTCCTCGACACGAATCGTGACGATGTCGATGTCGTGGTACTTGCGGTGTTGCACGGAGGATGCGTAGTAACGCAGCAGGCGGAACGACACGTCCTGCTCGTTCAGTATCTCCGCCTGTTCGCTTAGATACGCCATCCGGTCCTCGAGGTTGTCACCATGCGAGGCTGCCAGGAATTCCAACTCTGCTGCACCATCCGAGACGTGGGCCGTTACGGTGAGACGTCTCCCCTGTGAGTCCTCGTCCGAAACGCTCTGCAGCAGGCTCGCAAGCGTCTCCTCTCCAGCCGAACGCAGGCGGTCGGTCGAAGACTCGCTCCAGCCCAGGCCGGCCGAGAAAGAACGCAGAAAACCATCGATTTCAGGCAGGGACATGCTGTCCAGGGAGACCCGCAGACGCTTCCGGCCAGACGCGGGAAGCTCGATCAGGAGCGTCAACAGAATCACCACAATGGAGCCTGTCGTCACGCCGTTACCGAGCAGCGTTGCCCATGTACCCGTGAGCAGATCGGGGAAGATCAGGTTGTACTGGAAGCCCATTCCAATCCAGAACGACACGCCAACCACCGCTGCCTTGCGTGCGTCCAGACTGTCCTGGAAGACAGTTCTCATACCCTCCACGAACATCAGTCCCAGCACGACGATCAGGTACCCAACCAGGACTGGGCTCGGAATCGCAGCCAGAAACTCCATTGCCTTCGGCAGCAGGGACATGGCGATGAGCAATATGCCGCCGAAGAGGCCAACGCGACGTGCGGCAACACCTGTCAGCAGGGTGCGAGCTGCATTGGCTGGGTACAGCGTGACGGGAACAGTCCCCAGGAGCGCAGCAAGAGCGCTTCCTACCCCTGCGGCATTGAGCGCACCCTGGACTACTCGAAAGTCCGTTGCGCGTGGGCGGCGCCAGGACACTCTCTGGACGGCAATGCCCTCTCCTATGCCGTTTATGCTCGCTACGAGATTGACCACGACGAATCCGGGAAGCAGCGCCCAGAAGGCCGAACTCAGACTGAAGTCAAAGCCGGGCCATGCATACTCCGGTATTCCGAACAGCGGCGCGTCTATAACTCCCTGCAGGTCATAGAGGCCAAGGACTGCCGCCGCCAGGCCGCCAATCCCCAGGCCGATTAAGGGCGTCCACTGCTGCAGGGATGGAGGGGCGTACAGCCTCAGCCCCAGTACGACCGCCAGGGTGAGAGCGGCCACGATCGGGGCCGCACCAGCGGAAGCGCCAGGAACAGTGTCCGACAGCGTGCCGAACACGGCTGACATCGCCGAAGCTGCAACCAGCACGAGTGTCGTTCCCGCCACAGTCGGCGTGATGAAACGGCGCAGGAGCGAGAGACGGGCCGTGAACATGAACTGGAACGCCGTCGAAACGATGATGAGAGCGGACATCATCGCCGGTCCACCTTCCAGCAGCGCGGTCGCGCAGATCAGGATGAAGGCGGAAGACGGGCCCGACGTTAGCGTATATCCGGCACCGAGTCTCCAGACACGAAAAGACTGGAGAACAATGACGGCTCCTGAGACCGCAAACGCCGAAAATACCGCCCAGGACATGTAGCTGTCAGGCTGGTCCCCCATACGGACGGTGATGGCCACGAACGCGGCGACAGCGGCCAACAGTCCCATGATCGTCTGAAAGCTGAGGCCCAGAGTGAATAAGAAGGGAGGCCGTTCGTCTGGTTCGTAGAGAATGTGCTCGTTCAATTACCGCACACCAAAGAAAGAAGCCATATCAGCGCGATCAGGCTGTTACCTGTACCGGTACATATGATAAGCGCATAATACTACAGTAAATAACACATTGCGCCTATCAGATAGGTACTTTATGTTGCAGCTTAAAGATCAATGCTGGCAAATCCTACGGACCCCTGCTGGGTAGCATCCGACGCGTGACCAGGAACTGGACCCTGAGAAGGACTAGGGATGTCCTTCGACGCGGACCGTGATGACCTCTATGTTGTGATACACGCGGTGCTGCACTGATGTGGCGTAGTGCCGCAGCAATCGGAGAGGGACATCACGTTCATCCGGCACTTCGGACTGCTCACCGAGGAACGACAGCCTGTCTTCCAGGTTCTCCGTACCCTCAGGCGCGGTCAGGAACTCCATTTCGACTGCCCCGTCGCTCAGTCGCGCGTTGACTATCAAACGTTGATCTGCTGATGAGGACTCATCACTGCTTCTCGACAGGAGGCTCGACAGGGTCTCTTCGCCCGCCGAACTCAGACGCTGCGTTGAGGTCTCGTTCCAACCTGCATTGGATGCAAGTTCGTTGAGAAAGACGTCAATCCGGCTCAGGGCGGAGATGGACAGCTCCGTGTCCAGGCGTCGTCGTCTTGAGAACGCCATTTCCGTGATCGCGTTTAACAGGATCACAGACAGACCGCCTGAGGTCAGCCCATTGCTGAGAAGGGCGCCCCATGCCCCGGTCAATCGATCTGCAAACAGCCATTCGAAGTGAAATGCTGCGCCAATCCACAGCGATAGCCCGACGACCAGGGCCTTCCGAGCATCCAGGCCTTCCTGTGAAACGGTCCTGACACCCTGCATGAAAATCAGGCTGAACAGTGCCACCATGTATGTGGCTGCCACGGGACTGGGAATCGCCAGCAGAAGTGCCAGAGCCTTAGGCAGCAGCGCGGTCACCAGCAGGATGAGTCCGGCACATATTCCGACACTGCGGGCGGCGACACCCATGAGGGATACTCCGCTGATGCTCGATGGATAGACCGTGTTGCCGACAGTTCCAGTCAGGCCGGACAGTAGATTCCCAATGCCTTCGCCATTGAGCGCTCCCTGTACAACTCGAAAGTCTGTCGCCCGTGGGCTGCGACGGGACACCTGTTGTATGGCAACGCCATTGCCAATGGCTATGATCGAAGACACGAGGGTCACTACGATGAAACTGGGTAGAAGCGTCCAGAAACTGACGCCGAAACCGAAATCGAATCCCGGCCAGGAGCCGACGCTCGGAATCCCTCCCCAGCCGGCTTCGGCCACGGTCTGAAAAGTGGACAGCCCGAAGTACGAGGCGACTGCCCAGCCGGCAAGTATCGCCAGCAGGGGGGACCACTGCTGCCAGCTCTGTGGAGCCCGGAGCGCCAGCACGACTACCACTGCAATCGTCACGGCGGCTGTGACCGGTGCTGCGACAGGAGATGTTCCTGCGGGGACATCCTGCATCAACTCAAACAGAGAGGGCATCACAATGGCCGCTATCAGCATGAACACACACCCTGAGACGACGGGCGTGATGACCTTTCGCAGTGCTGAAAGACGTGATGCCACTACGAACTGGACCAGCGATGAGACGAAAATCAGGCTCGCCATCAGCGCGGGTCCACCCTCTGCCAAAGCCGTGATGCAGACGGAAATGAACACCGGGGAGGGACCCATGATGAGCAGGTAACCTGCGCCCAGCCTCCTGATCCGTACCGCCTGTATGACGGTACACACTCCGGCGACTGCCAGGGCCGCGAAGAAACTCCAGGTGAGATAGCTATCGGGCTGCTCAGAGGTCCGGACGATTACGACGGTCACCACCGCCATCGTCGTAATGGTCAGGAGGACGAACTGGAAGCCTACACCAATGGTCACAAGGACCGGAGGGCGCTCCTCAGGCTCATAACGGACGGTCTCGTTTACTTGCGATGATGCCAAGGTCCATCCATCCAACACGCGATTCTTGTCGAATCAGAATCGAGTCTACTCCACAACCTGTCTGGCTACAATCAAGCAGCGTCCACACATGCGTGAAGCACCCGGACTGTACAATGGTGCCGACTCCATGACCCAAGTCCGCACCCAACGCAGCCGGTATCTCGCCTTCTCCGCGATTCTCTTTGGGCTGTTCACGGTTGTCGCAGACCACGGGAGCATTATCATTGCGCTCCCGTCCATCGCCAACCACTTCGAGAGTGACCTGCCAACCACTCAGTGGGTATCCATCGGATATGTGCTGGCGATCAGCATCACGCTTCTGCCAATGGGCAGACTGGCGGACCTCGTGGGTCGTAAGCCTATTTATGTCACTGGATTCATCGTCTTTGCGATCACCGGGGTCATGGCTGGACTCGCACCGTCGATTCTCACTCTCATAGCGGTCAGCACACTTCACGGCCTGGGTGCGGGCATGACTCAGGGCACGGCGATGGCCATGGCGGTCGCCGCCTTTCCGCAGGCGGAGCGTGGCAAGGTGCTGGGAATCTACATGGGCGTGGTTGGAGCGGGAAGCGTCTTTGGCCCCGCCGCCGGCGGGATGGTGGTCGGTGCGCTGGGATGGCCGTGGGCATTCTTCGGCATGTCGGTGCTGGGTCTGATCTCGATGGTCCTGACGATCGCATTCGTGGAATCCGGCAGACCCTCGCGCGAGGGGGCACGTCCATTCAGGTTCGACTGGGCTGGCGCGGCGCTGGCGGCCGGCGCACTGCTCGCGTTCCTTCAGGCGATGACGTGGGCGCCCGACCTCGGCTACGGCAGCGCCTACATCGTCCTGGCACTGGCTGCCGCCGCCGCGCTTGCCGCCGGGTTTGTGGCCTGGGAGCTCAGGTCGTCGCATCCACTGCTGGACCTGCGACTGTTCGGCAATCGTATCTTCAGGGTTGGCGTGGTATCGTCGTTCATCCACTTCATCGGCACCACCTCCGCATGGTTCCTGATGCCGTTCTACCTTCAGGTTGTGCTGCGCTACACCCCTGGCGAGGTCGGAGTCATGACCGCGCTAAGCTACATTGCCATGATGATAGTGGGCCCGGTCTCCGGACGCCTCTCGGACAGGCTTGGCCGGCGGCTCTTCACAGTAGGCGGCCTGCTCTTCACGACTGCGGGGATTCTGACCCTGTCCACTCTGAAGTCTGACTCCCACGTGGCAATCGCGATAGCCGGAATGATTATGCAGAGCGTTGGAATCGGGGCGTTCAACCCGCCAAACAACAGCGCCATTCTGAGCGCCGTTGCGAACGAAGAGCACGCCGTCATATCCGGGTTCCTGAACCTGGTGCGGAACTCCGCGAGCGTTATCAGCGTGGCAATCGCTACGGCGATTGTGACGATGACCATGGGGTCGATGGGATACCCGCCGAGCCTCGCCGCGGTCTCAGCCGAAGGGTCCGCCGGACTCCTCGATGCGTTCGTCACAGGCCTTCGCTACGCCTACTGGCTCATGGCGGCGATGCTGATAGTGGGTGTAGCGTTTACGTTTGCCGGCACGCCCGCAAGGCTCGGCGTCTCCGTGCCTGTAACCGTATGTCGTCGGTAGTCTGCTAATCGTCATCGGCCGTGTGCTCGGAGTTGTCACTGGGGCATGGGCGACCCTTATGCTGCGTATCAGAGGATTCACCAGCGTAATTCGCGCTGGTGATAGCCACGTTACCCCTTTTCCAATCCTTGCCGTAAATATATTATCTTATATATGTTGTACTGCAAGTATTAAATGAGATATGAATTGGGGGGAATCGACGAAATGAATTCACTTCCATATCCACTTGGAACATATAGAGGAACCAACACAATGCCGGCAGCCAGCGAGTTTGCCGACTACCATGACGCGGTTGAATTTCAGTACTCCCGTCTCTTTGGCCCTCAACCGCCGAGCGATTCCTGGGGAGCGATTGCCCAGCGTTTCCGGCTGGATCCTCGTCGTGACCTGGACGCCAACCTGAAGGTAATCGCCTCGTACCTGCGGCCTGACGACGTCTTCATAGACGTGGGGGGTGGCGCAGGCAGGGTATCTCTACCCCTTGCGCAGAGCTGCCGGGAGGTCGTCGTTGTGGAGCCCTCACCTGGAATGGGCGCTGAGTTTGACGCCAGCCGCAGGGACGCTGGTATTGGCAACGCCAGTCGTGTGCAGGCCGAGTGGATGGACGCAGGCGGCATTGAGGGCGACGTGGTGTTTGCGGGCTGTGTCACCTACTTTGTGCGGGACATCGTCCCGTTCGTGGAGAAACTCCAGGCGTCGGCTCGACGAAGAGTGATGGTTACCCTATGGAGCGAACCACCAGCCTGCAGCGCCGGTCCACTGTTCGATCTGGTGTACGGTGAGCCGCAGGAGCCTCTGCCTGGCTATCGCCAGCTCATGTCGGTGCTGTGGGAGATGGATATCCTGCCCAATCTGCTTATGTTACCGGATGCCCCCTGGTGGGAGAATGCAAGCCACGCCAGCCGTGAAGATGCCCTGGTATGGGCTGTGGAGGGCTCGTGGTTCCGGCCCGAGGACAGGGAACGAGCCTCCGGCATTCTGGAGGACAGCTTCGACAGGTTGTTCATCAATGGTCAGGACGGATTCCGTCCGAGATGGAAGCGGTCACTTCGGGAGCTGTTGATTACCTGGGAGACGACCTAAACGCCTCCGTGACTGTCGAGATGTCTTGAGGCGCAGTCCGCTGCGCCGACAGCACTCAGCGAGACAGTCGGGCGCGACTCTTACCCGATCACCGCCGTCCCCGGTCGACCACCATTTCGACGATGTCGTCGCTGGTCAGAGAGCCCAGGAACTTCCCGGAGTCGCTGTCGACCACCGGGATGGCGGAGAGCTGGTTCTCGGTCATTCGCTGCAGCACGTCTTCGACGTGTTCATCGGGTCGGGCGACGGGCGTGCTGCTTCGCACGACATCTCGCAGTCTGGTCGTGGTCCAGGCATCCTCGGGCAGGTACCGCAGCATTCCCAGGGAGACGATTCCGACTGCTTCGTCGCCATCCACAACTACGTAGTCGTGCTGGCGTGGGATGGTCCACTGATCGGTGAAGTCGGTTACCGAGAGGGATGAACTGGGATGCGGGTGGCCGCGGTCCATGATGTCATCCACCGTGACTTCGTGTAGGGGGAATCGAATAACGCCGCTCGGGACATCGTATATCCGGGTGTCCGGGGTAAGACGTCTGCTGGCATGGTTCACCGTGAAGCTGATCAGCGAGGGCATCAGCACGAGGTAGCCGAACATCACCAGCACGAGGAATGAGAACAGGGACTCACTGACGGCCCCGGTATCTCGGAGGACCAGCAGGAGGGCTATCTCGGCCACACCCTTTCCCATCAGCCCGGACGCGACCGCGTAGGGAACCGTGAGCCGCGACACGTAGGCGCCCACGAACGCGCCAACGAAGTTGCCGGCCAGGGGTATCAGCGCCAGGACGAACATGGTCGAAACGGGCAATTCCACGAAGTTGAAGCTGAAATGCAGCCCAGCCGACGCAAAGAAGAGCGGCACGAACAGGCCCTCAGCGGTGCCGCGCAGCCCCGGCGTCACCTCCTGGCGTGTCTGGTAGGGCAGACTGGAAAGCGCCGCGCCCATTAGAAGGGCCCCCAGCGTGCCGTGCAGTCCCATGAGCTCTGCCGCGTCCACCATCAGGAACAGAGATCCCAGTAGCAGACCCAGGGATAGCTGCGGCACCCTGATCACCCTCTGGACCAGGGAGACCACCCGCGGGAGTACTTTGGAAGACAGAAGCCAGCAGACTGCGGCGAAGCCGACGATCTTGACGACCACTACCAGAATTCCCGTAGGCGACACTTCGTAGACGTGATCGCCGATGCTGAACCCGATGACGAGCAGCGTGATCAGCTCTGCGATCACCACCACCGTGAAGATCTGGAGCCCGATCGGGTTCCGCAGCTTTCCCTCGTCGGCCAGCACCTTGGCGACTATGCCCAGGCTGCTCATGGACAGGATCCCAGCCAGGGCAAGCGCATTGTTGAAGCTCAGGCCGATTCCGAAGTCGTGAACGAAGTCGGTGGTCACCAGCATGGCAATGCCTAACGAGAAGATGACGGACACAACTGCGGCAAGGAAGTAGTGGCCCCTGAGACTGTCCACAAAGCTGGGAATGTCGATCTCGTCCAGTCCAATCAGGAAGAAGAAGACGAAGACTCCCAGGGTCAGGAGGAGATCGATGTGCCCTGTGGGATGGATCGACCACAGCCCCATTGCTTCCAGCACTGGACCCAGCAGGACGCCTGTCAGCGCGTACGCCAGGATGGAGCTCAGGTGCAGCCGTCGGAAGATGCCCTCGGCCAGCTTTGCGACGATGATCAGCAGGCCCAGCGACAGCAGCGACTCTCGAATCTCCTCTCCCTGGGTCACGGTCGCGAACAGTTCCTGCGAGGCCGTGATGAAGGGCAGAACACTCCAATCCATCTAATCTCTCTCCATTCATCTACGCAAGCAACTCTATAGGGGCGTGAACGGTGGCTGCACAATTACTGCGCCTCAGTTGCCAACGGCCTCCACGTACAGTGAATAGAGGGACTGGCTGGAGGTCATGAACAGGCGGTTCCTCTTTACGCCGCCAAAGCACAGGTTCGCGCAGGGTTCGGGAAGGATGATCCGGCCGATCAGCTCCCCGTCAGGCGTCAGGCAGTGGACGCCGTCCGTCCCCGGACCGGCCCATCCTACGCTGGACCACACGTTGCCGTCGCGGTCGGTGCGTATACCGTCGGCGAATCCGGGGGCCATGTCGGCGAAGACGTCTCCGCCTCGAAGCTCCCGTCCGTCCACCACGTCGAACACCCGGATGTGCCCCGGTCCGTTGGGGTCGTGGGACCTTCCGGTGTCCGTAATGTACAGCCGCGACTCGTCCGGGGAGAAGGCCAGACCGTTGGGCTTCACCAGGTCGTCGGCCACCACCGTAGCCTCACCGGTCGCGGCATCTAGCCGGTACACCCGCGTGGGCAGCTCAGCCTCGGCCTTCTCCCCCTCGTACGACACGAGGATTCCATAGCCGGGGTCGGTGAACCAGACGGAGCCGTCGGAGTGAACGACCACGTCGTTGGGGCCGTTGAGCCGCTTGCCATCGAAGCTATCCAGCAGCACGGTGATGCTGCCGTCATGCTCGGTGCGGGTAACACGGCGCGTCAGGTGTTCACAGCTAACCAGCCGTCCCTGATGGTCGCGGGTGTTGCCGTTGGCGTAGTTGGAGGGCTGACGGAACAGCGTTACCTCGTTGGTCAGCTCGCAGTACCGGAGCATCCGGTTGTTCGGAATGTCGCTGAAGACGAGCGACCTGAAGTCGCCGAACCACACCGGCCCCTCGGCCCAGCGCGCTCCTGTGAACAGTCGCTCCACGGCGGTATTCCCGACTCGATACGCGCCGAAGCGCGGGTCCAGCACCTCCACCGCCGGGTCGGGATAGCGGACGATTCCCTCGTCCCACCGCCTGCTCAGTTCAGGAGTCCACTGTGAATCACCAACCATTGCGCCCACCTCTCTTCATATCCCTGAAGTAATGTGACAGCCGAATTCTATACTGCTGTCAGCCCTGAGGGAGAGGGGGCGGAGCGATCTCGTCTATCCTGTTCCGTAGGCAACTTATGAATGAGAGAGAAACACCATGGAACCACGCATCAGCATCGTCACCCTCGGAGTAGCCGACCTGCCCCGCTCAATCCGGTTCTATCGCGACGGACTTGGGCTGCCCCTGCGCGACGATGATAGCGATTCGATCGCCTTCTTCGAGACCAGCGGCACGTGGCTCTCGCTCTACCCGCGGGACGCGCTCGCCGAGGATGTCGGCATACCCGCTGATGGGACCGGCTTCTCCGGTGTCACCCTGGCCCACAACGTCCGTTCCAGGAGTGAGGTGGACGAGCTGCTGCGTACGGCGGTCGATGCCGGCGCGACCCTGGTAAAGCCTGCAGAGGACGTCTTCTGGGGAGGGTATTCCGGGTACTTCACCGACCCGGACGGCCACCTGTGGGAGGTGGCATGGAACCCCTTCTTCACGATTGAGTGATGGAGAGAAGTCCTGTTATCGGCCCTTAGCCGGGTTCGGTTACAATTTCCAGACTGGCAAGTTAACTGCGGTCTCTGGGCCGCCTTCAGTGGGGTGAACATGGATCCAAGGGAAATATCGCGGGAAGCCTGGCAGGATGTGCCCCTGGCCGACCTTGCCTCAGAAGCTGCGCTCCTGGCCGGTGTCGGCGACCCGGCAGAGGGAGAGTGGGCCTGGACGCTGCCGTCTGAGCACCCCGACCTCATCCCGCTGGGTGGCGGTATTCCCGACGCGCCCACCATCCCTGTCGAGCAGCTCAGGACCGCGCTGAACGCCGTCCTGGACGAAGAGGCGGACGACGCCATGGTCTATGGCGGCTGGATGGGGTTCGATGGCCTGAGGGAGGCGCTGGCCGACCGGCAGAGCCGGATCGACGGACTCGACCTCGACGCCGGCAACTTCATCATTCACAACGGCGGCTCCGCGTCGATGGACAACATCGCCAGGACGTTCGTCCGCGCGGGCGACGTGGTGATATCCGAGGGTCCGAGCTTCAGTGGTTTCGTCGACACGATCCAGGCTTGCCAGGCAGAGATCGTCGAGGTCCCTGTCGACGAAGACGGCATCTCGCTCGAGGCCGTGGCGTCTGCCATCGCGGAGGCCGAGGCTGCTGGCAAGACCGTAAAGATGCTCTACACGATCCCCGACTACCACAACCCGACCGGCGTCACGATGTCCGAAGCCCGCCGCAGGGCGCTGCTCGAGCTGTGCGCCCGTCACCGGGTCATGGTCGTCGAGGACGGCACCTACAGCGAGCTCTACTTCGACGGCTCGCCTCCTCCATCGATGTACGCGCTGTCAGACGGCTACGGAGTCATGCGAATCGGCACCTTCAGCAAGGTGGCCGCCACCGGCCTGCGAATCGGCTGGGTACAGGCGAGGCACGAGTTCATAAGGGCGCTGCCCAAGGTCAGGTACGACATGGGGGCCAGCCCGATACTGCTCAGGGCGATGGCGCGCTACGTGGACGCCGGCCACCTCGAGCCCCATGTGGAGGAGATGCGCGAGCTGTACGCGCTCAAGTGCCGGACGCTGTGCGACTCTCTCGAGGAGCACTGCTCCTCACACGTCAGGTTCACCCGTCCCGAGGGTGGGTTCTTCCTGTGGCTGGAGTGCCTCGACGCGCCCGCGTCCGAGGTCAGAGCTGCGGCTGCCGCAGAGGGACTCCTGCTTGCGTCCGGCACCTCGTTCTTCCACGACCCCCAAAAGGCCCGCGACAGGTTCCTCAGGCTCGCCTTCAGCAGCGCGACGGTCGAGCAGCTCCGAGAGGTCGGGCCCAGGCTGGCGACGGCGTTTGGGAAGGTTGCTGGCTGAGGCTGCTAATGCGTCGCCGGGTTCCACGCTCGTAAACGAGGGCCTGGTCCAACGCACGACTAAATCTTAGGAATGGGCTTGACATGCTAGGACGATCAGCAGCAGCGGAAGGGAGCGGTGATGGTTAAATTCTACGCAGTAATGTGTGTCCTCGGGACGGTTCTGCCGTACGCAGCGCTCTTCGCGTGGGTCATTGAGAACGGTGCCTTCGACATCGGTTTGATGGTAGGCGAGATCGCAGATTCGCGGATGTCTACGCTTGCGTGGCTCGACGTCCTGGTGTCGGCGGTAGTGCTTATCGCCTTCATGCGCAGTGAGCGTCGACGTGTGTCCATCTCGATGTTGTGGGCGCCGATCATCGGGACGTGTGTGGTCGGTGTATCGCTCGGATTACCACTGTTCCTTCTACTGCGTGAGCGTGTTCTGCGCCGGGAGCGGGAATGCTGACGGTGGTGCAACGTACGAACATTCCTTCTCCGAGGTCAGATCTGCAGCCGTCGAACAGAGACTCCTGCTTGCGGCCGGCACCTCGTTCTTCCACGCCCCCGAAAAGGCCCACGACAGGTACCTCAGGCTAGCCTTCAGCAGTGCGACCGTCGACCATCTCCAAGAAGTCGGCCCCAGGCTGGCGACGGCGTTTGGGAAGGTTGCCGGCTGAGACTGCCGCTACGGTGGCTCTCCATGATGCTCAGGACCCTCGTTCGGGCAGTCCTTGCACCACCGTTTTCTTGATCGCCGAACGCGACCCAGATGGGAATGGCGCAAGCTAGGTCGGCGTACTGAGTCATTGCTTTATATCAGAGATGGGATCCCTTGTGTAACGTCCGGACCAGCCCATGTTTCAAGCTGT
Source organism: Dehalococcoidia bacterium (assembly GCA_965232905.1). Taxonomy (GTDB): domain Bacteria; phylum Chloroflexota; class Dehalococcoidia; order Lucifugimonadales; family UBA1123; genus VXRN01. Next base: position 2,013,322 of record OZ247432.1, on the reverse strand, counting down.
CGCGGCTAGAGTTTTGTGAGACAAGAGTAAGGGAAGTGTCCCATTCGACAGAAAGGAGTCAACTCAATGGAGAAGTTCAAGATCGTGACGGATGTCGGCGCAGAGAGATTCGAGGAAAAGCTCTCTGCATTCTGTTCCCAAGACGATGTTATAGCACCGCGTGTCGTCGGGTTCGTTAAGAACGAACAGAGTGGTTATTCACCCTACATTGCGCTTGTACGGTACACGACACGTCGGGTCGGGCAGGTTCTCGACTGAATTGAGGTAAAACTGGTGACTTGTCCCACTCAGCGACCGAATCCACAGCTAACGAGATCCCTTAAGCATGACAACGTTTCCTGTAATTGGGACAATCCCTCGGAGGAAATGTCTAAGGCAGAAGAGTGAATTTCGGATATTGGCTAACACCACTACAGATGAGGATGTCTGCAAAGTCCGCTCAGGGAGAATGCAATGGCATGGAACTTCTTCCTAGTCAAGTTCTTTGAAACCGAACAGTACGCTACTGACTTCATGCGTGGGAGGCTTTACTGCAATCGGGTCTCTTGGTTCAAGAATCTTGAAGTCGAGGAAAATTCGGGTCGGGCTGACAATAGTGAAGGCGTGGTGGGATTGTTCTCACCTGAAGACACAAGTGTCATCATTGATGGTCAGAACTTGTCAAAGGATCTAACAGCGCCAGTTCAGCTACAAGATAAGTCGCTAGATCACTATCATCTCTTTTGTCTATATCGAGGACATTCAGGCGACTTAGACCTCGGCGTCATTCACGACAACATTGATGGCCTGAAGCGCCAGCTCATGATACCCGCGGCCGCTCTATCACTCGGGAAGTATGCAGTCTTCGTCTCCAACGCTCAGGAGTTCATGACAAGAGTCCAGTCAGCAGTCAAGAGGAAGGCGTATGGATTGTTCCGCTGGCATGTGAACTACTACGACAGTAACGTGGGGAATCTTTGGATCCCCGGCTGGAGGGCGCTGTTTTACAAGAAGGATCAATATAGCTACCAACAGGAGTATCGTTTCGTGTTCAAAACAGGGACGGAGGGAGACGACCCTTTGTGCTTAGACCTAGGTGACTTGAGTGACATTACGTTTCGGATGGAATCCGCCGAGATCAACAGTGCCATCCAGTCGTTGGAGTTCAATGGTCAGTTCAAATATCGCTCATAGGTAAGTCTGGTCCGTTCTGAGTTCTCTATCGTCAATACTAAACGGGCAATGGATACAGCATGAGGAGGACGGCTTGATAGATCCCCTTCAGTCACTAGAGTTCTCGGTTCAATCCAATCCAGGAGTCTATGCGCTTCTTTTGGGGTCTGGTGTGTCTAGAGCGGCTGGAATTCCTACTGGATGGGAGATTGTCCTGGATCTATTAGGAAAGCTGGCCGCGACTACTGAGGCAACGCCGGTTTCAGATGCGGGACGGTGGTATCTGGAGCGGTATCAAGAGACTCCTGACTACTCCCAGCTTCTGGATGCACTCGCTAAGACACCTAGCGAGCGTCAACAGCTGCTGCGTCCTTACTTCGAACCAGATGAGCAGGAACGAGAAGAAGGATTGAAACAACCGACCGTAGCGCACAGGACAATTGCTCGACTGGTAGCTCAGGGATTTGTAAAGGTCATAATCACAACCAACTTTGACCGACTGTTAGAGACTGCCCTGGATGATGAGGGAGTCGCCCCAATCGTGCTAAGTACATTGGAAGACGTGAAGGGTGCCCGCCCACTAGTCCACATCCCTTGTTGTGTGTTCAAGATACACGGTGACTATCGGGATCCTGGCATTCTCAACACAGAGTCGGAGCTTGCAGACTATCCACCTGAGTTCAATCAATTCCTCGACCGCATTTTCGATGAATATGGGCTCATCGTATGCGGATGGTCGGCGGAATGGGATACAGCCTTGCGGAAGGCCCTCTCTCGTTCGAAGGCCCGACGGTTCAGTACATATTGGGCGGCCAGAGGAGAATTGAGCGATCCTGCTCAACGTCTTATCAGCCAGCGCGATGCCCAAGTGATTCCGATCGAAGGCGCCGACAGCTTCTTCCAGTCTCTACAGGAAGGTGTGGAGTCGATCGAGGAGTATTCGAAGCCTCACCCACTTTCAACCGAATCAGCCATCGTGACTCTGAAACGCTACCTGTCAAGTGAAGAATATCGGATACGTCTTTCAGATCACGTTGCCGCAGTTGTAGAGCAAGCTATTCAGGGCACTACTGGCAAAGGTTTTGAGTTGGGTGATCCCGAACCAGATTTGACTTCGATTACCGCCCGACTGAGGCGATACGAGTCGGCCTGTGCAACATTGGTTCACATGGCTGCTGTTGGAGGATACTGGGCTGATGAAGGGAACGTAGCGGTTTGGGAGAGGGTAGCTGAACGACTGTCGGCAACTAGAGTCGCTACAGGAACACCCTATTATTCGATGTGGGCTGGTTTGACGATGTATCCAGCAACCTTGTATGTCTATGCATTTGGACTTGGCGCCCTCTTGTCTAGAAACCTGAACCTCATCAGCCGTGTTTTCGGAGCAGAAACAACTTATCTTGATGTGAGTGGAAGGAAGTCACAGGTTTCCGTATTGCAGAAACTGTTCAAAGGGCGTGAGGATTGTGGGGGCTTCAAGGGGTTGCTGGAGGGAATGGGGAATAGGCCTTTCGCGATAAATGACTGGCTTCACAATGCCCTGCGTCCGCCTCTGAGGTCTCTGGTTCCAGAAGATGATGAGTACTCATACGCTTTCGATAAGTTTGAGGCGATAGCTGCCCTTGCATATGGAAGAACGAGAATACCTACCTTCGGTGATTGGTTTCCGATAGGGTCGTTTGTTTCGCGCCGAGAAAACTGGATCCGAGCACTCGGCGAAATTGAAGAGTCCATCCGCAACGACGACAGTTCGGATTTCTTAAGGAGCGGCATATTGGGGGACTCTCCCGAGGACTGCCTTGGGCTAATTGAGAGATTCAGGATATTCACTCCTGAGCTCGCGCAGCGACTCGGATTCTACACCTGGTATTAATACCCTGAGTCTCCAGCGGACCCTACGCCCCCCGCCGCGCAGGGAGCACGCGTCCGATGACACCTCGATGGGGATGTTGTTGGCTACGGCGCAGGGGCGGTCTCGGCCAGGATGTCGACGGTCCCCACCGCCACCTCAACCGCCCCCCGAACCACCACCCAGCATCCCGACCGCCACCTCTATTGCTCTGGGATACAGCGCCGGGCCGAACTGGTTGAACATCGCCACGTCGGCCGCATCGCGCCCGTAGCCGACGGCAACTCGGCCTCCACGTGGAACGGCCTGCGTTGCGTCGAAGGTGTACCAACGGCCACCCACGTACGCCTCGAACCAGGCGTGAAAGTCCATCGGCTCGAGCTCGTGCAGGTAGCCCACAACGATGCGCGCTGGGATTGAGAGACTGCGGGATAGCGCGATTCCCAGATGAGTGAGCTCGCGGCATACGCCCTCGCGCTGCTGGTTGACCTCGACCGCCGACATCTGGAAGTTGCTGGAATCCGGGTTGAAGCGGACTGAGGTGCGGATCCACTCTACAATTCTGGCCACCTGATCGTAGCCGGGCTCGACGCCGTCCACGAGTTCCTGACCGAGCTCCATGAACCGGTCGGACTCGCAGTAGCGGCTGGGATGAAGATAGGTCAGCACCTCGTGCGGTAGATTGTGCACCTCGTCGAACGGCGCGCCAGGCGACACGTCGATGCCGTCTGCGGTTGAAACGTGCGCGGACCTGTGGATAGTGAACTCACCTGGGGGCGCTATCAGTCGCTCGCACAGGTTGCCGAAGCTGTCCGTAAACTCTGTGACCTGTACGCCTGGCGTGGACGTGCAGACTTCGTTGGCCACCCACTGTTGGGCCCCGCTTCGAGGGCGGAGCATCAGGATAAGGGGCATGGGGACGCTCACGTCAAAGGTGATTTCACAACTTGTCCGGAGCCACATTTCGATCCCCCCACTTCTTAAGCCCACGTTATCATCTGGCTATGGCGTGAGGATACAGGTCTGTACTCTGCCTGGACCTAGCTGGGTTCGTCGGACAACGGTCGGGAGCTCAGGTCGGTCATGGTTATCTCATCGGGGGTGACTATGCCGCCCGACAGCACCATGCTCATGGCCTGCTGGACGCTCATGTCGACGTCGTGCACCTCGACGATCGGCACGACGCCGACCCAGCCGGAGTTGGGCGTCGGTGCCGTTGGCACGTAGATGACACCCATCTCTCCATCCTTGGTCATGGTGGTTGCCGTCAGGAAGCCTATCATCCACGTTCCGGCCTTCGGATATTCGATCAGCACCACGCGCTTGAAACCGGTATCGGAGGTCCCGGAGAAGGAGTCGATGAGCTGCCTGGCAGGACTATAGACAGCACCCACGATTGGGATCGACAGCACCCACTTCTGAATGCCCTCGATCATCCTTCTGCTCAGGCGACTCAGCTCCCAGAGCTGCCCGGCGACGTAGACGAGCAGCAGCATCGCCACGATGCCTATCCCGGGAAGGTTGCGCCCGATCGTGTCTTCGATCAGGGGCCCCAGGAACCCGTCCATCAGGTTGAATACCAGGCGAAGCACCCAGAAGGTGATCGCCAGGGGTACGACGATGATCAGCCCCTCAGCCATTACTTTTCGGAGATGTCCCCAGACAGTCGATCTCATAACACGCATGCGCCACCTCAGAAGATGGAAGTTGCCGACAACTCTACCATCTACGGCCAGCCCCTAACTCTGTACCCCGGCCACTGACGCGACTGTTGGAACGGGCATCGACTGTGGCCTCTACGCCTCCTGGCGCGCCGGGAACACGCGTCCGATGACCTCCCTCGCCTCCTCCATGGGGATGCCATTGGCCACGGCGCATGGGGCAGTCTCGGCCAGGATGGCGTCGGTGTTGCCGAGGAGGGTGTGCTTCTTGTACTGGTCTTCGTACTCGATGCCGAGGGCGCGACCCACGAGGGTGAGGTAGTGCTCGACCCGGACGGGGTTGTCGGCTTCGAGGCCGCACATGTGACGCTGGCAGCCGTGGTAGAGGGTGGCGTAGGTGTCGGCTCCGGCGTCCATCGCCTTCTGGACCCACTGGCCTGACATCTCGTCCCACGCCTCGGGGCCCATCTGCTGGCGGACGGCGGGGGTGCAGTGGCGACCAAAGCGCTCGTCGGCGCCGATGTCGACGACGGTCACGCCTGGAAGGGCGCTGAGAAGGGTCAGGGCGCTCCGGGCTTCGGCGTCGGACTGTGCGCGTCCGGTGTGATAGTGAAGAGAGATGGTGGTCTCGGGCTGGGGCCGGAGGTCCAGCTTGTCGAGGTTCTGGACCAGATACTCGGTGACGTGCTGGAAGGGGAAGTCCTCGCGCATGTCCATTATGTCGTCGTAGAAGAAGATGCACGACGGGCACCACATCACCACCTGCTCCGGCTGGAACTTGCGGAAGTTGGCGGCGGTGGTCTGGGCGACAGAGTTGGCCGACGCTTCGTCGCCGCGCTGGTGGTGCTGGATGCCGCAGCAGTAGGCGGCGCCACCGACGGCGGCGAAATTCACGTCCAGCAGGCTGAACACATCCATGACTGTGCGCACGAGATGGGTGGTGCGCATGACGTTGCAGCCGAGATACAGCACGATGTCGGACTGCTTGACGTCGCCCTTGGGAGTGGTCAGCAGCCAGTCGCGATCTTCAGGTGTGGACTGCAGGCCGTGGAGGACGTCGATCTCGCGGAAGTAGTTGCGGTAGAAGCCGCGGTTGCTCTGTGCGCCGGCCATGTCCATCTCCTTGCTCGCGGGGATCAGTCAGCAGTGACACTGTACCACCCTAGTCCCCTGCCGCGCCCTCCAGCGCCATCGCAGGACTCCGCCTGGAGGCGATTGCGCTCTCGACGGCCTGCCTCTCCTCCATCTCGCGGGTGGCTGAGAACCTTACGAGGAATACCAGCGCGGACGCTCCCAATACCGCCAGTCCGATAATCATCAGCGCCTGGTTGGTGGCGAGCGACTCCATCCTGAACAGGAAGCCGAACGCGACCGCTCCGGCATTGCCTCCCGCGCCCACGATTCCGGCCACCGAACCCAGCGCGCGCCTGTTGATGAAGGGCACCACCGAGAACGTCGCGCCCTCTGACATCTGCACGAAGAGGCTGAAGACGATCATCGCGCCGACCGCGAGGAACAGCACAGACATCTGTGAGAACACTATCAGCGCGATGCCCTCGAGCAGCAGCACGACTCCCAGGAACATGACCCTGCCCCTGAGTCCGAACTTGATGCCGGCCCTGTCCCCGAACATCCCGCCGAGTGTACGGGCGAATACGTTCATCAGCCCGAACATGCCCGCGATCAGGCCCGCCGTTCCCACACTGAGATCGAACTGGTCATGGTAGTAGAGCGCGGCTATGTTGTTGATGGTCAGCTCGACACCGAAGCACGCGCCGTAGATCAGGAACAGCGCCCAGACCCTGTAGTCCATTGCGGCTTCGACGAAAGTCCCCTTTACGGCCGCCGCCGATGGCATCTTGCCCTCAGCCCTGAGCTTCGCGTAGTTGCCCCCGGGCGAGTCCTGAGTGAGCAGGAAGTATGCGATGCCCACGATGAGCAGCGCCACTCCCGGCACGACCATCGCGACGCGCCATCCCACGACTTCTCCAACCCCGAACATCAGCACCGCCGCCAGCACCAGGGGCATGGCCATCTGTGTCACGCCGCCGCCCATGTTGCCCCATCCAGCCGTCGTTGCGTTTGCCGTCCCGACCACGTTTGGCGCGAACATCACGGACGTGTGGTACTGGGTGATTACGAACGAGGCTCCGATGACGCCGATGGCGAGACGGAACAGCAGGAAAGTCTCGTAGTTTTGAGCCAGCCCGATCGACATTACAGGAATCGATCCAAGCACCAGCAGGCCGCTGTAGGCCAGGCGTGGACCTATCCGGTCGCAGAGCCAGCCGATCAGCAGCCGGGCGATGATGGTGATTGCTACCGAGGCGATGATCGTGTTGCCGATCTGGGTCTTGGTCAACCCAAGGTCGTCGCGGACTATCGCCATCAGCGGGGCGATTCCGAACCATCCGAAGAACGCGAGGAAGAACGCGAACCACGTCAGGTGGAACGTCCGCATGTGAGGAGCCGCGAAGCTGAATAACTTGATGGCCGGCGCTTTGGTGTTTGTCGTCGATGAAGTGGTCATTTTCGCCCCTGTGCGATTTTTCTTTCGGTTGGAAATGGACAAAGTTCGAGTACGGAAACGTGACGAGATGGGCGAATTCGTTTGCAGAAAAGCGTCTCAGGGACGCGGGGTTCGGGCCTGTGAAAAGTATTCGGCCAGGTCGGCCACCATGTGGCCCATCTTCGGATGCTGGGGCACCACATCCGGGGTCACTCCGTAGGAGGCAAGAGCCCTGGCGCATGTCGGGCCGACCGCCGCCACGATGGTCGATCTCATGGTCGCAGCCAGCACAGAGTCGAATCCGCGCTGCTCCGCTATCTTGAACATGTGCTTCACCTGTGCTTGGCTGGTGAACGCCACGGCGTCCAGTTCGCGCTTCAGCACCGCGCAAATTAGGGATTCGAGAGGCTCGGTATCTTCAGGCAGCATCCACTCGTACAGGCACAGCTCGTAGAGTTCGGAGCATGAGGCAGCCAGGGTCTCTGTCAGCGCCTCGTTGCGTTCTCCGTAGTTGATCAGCGCGACGCCACAGCCGGACAGGTCGAACTCGTCCAGCGTCTCCAGCAACTCATCGGTCGTGTACGGAGAGTCGACTTTTACCGGAGTGAGAATGCCAGCCTTCTTGAACGCGGCCACGGGCTTCGGTCCCCTTGCGACGCACACGACCTTTCGCAGGCCTGTGAGCAGCTCGGACTCCCTGTCCAGCTTGGCGGCTTCCCTGAACAGCGTGGAGACTCCCACGCCTGTCTGGGCCACAACGACCTGCAGCTCGCCGTCCCTTATTCCGTCGATCAGCTCGCCGACCATGTCAGCGCAGTCGACAGGGGCTTCCCGCAGCGCGGGCGCGGACATGACCTCAGCACCGCGCTTGCGGATGAGGTCGCCAAGCTGGCCGGCCATTCGAGACTCCAGTAGGCCTATGCGCTTGCCTTCAAGGGAGTGCTCTGTCACTTGTGACCTCCTGATCTCACTCTTCTCTCAATGGTTATGTTGATGTTCCCGCTGTCGTCGATCTCCAGCGGGTATGTCTTCAGCGCCTTGCACTCGTTGCCAAGGGGTTCGCCTGTCTTGAGATCGAACTTGTATGAGTGCAGGGGACAGTGAAGCTCTCCGCCGCCGATGATTCCGTCGGCAAGCGGACCGGCGCGGTGAGGACACAGCGCCTGTGTTGCATAGACCTCTCCGGACCGGGTCCTGAACACCGCCACTGGAATGTGCCCGACGCTGATCCGGCGTCCCTCTCCAGGAGGGATCTGGTCCACCGGTCCCAGGTCGTAGGTTTGAGCGCTGGTCTGCTTCGTCTTCATCATCTGCATACCCTCAGCCGGACACCGCGACGGGAGCGCTTACAAACTGGTTCTCATGCACCGGCTTCTCGCCCTCTTTCCATGGGTCGAAGTAGGCGTCGACCGAGGCCTGGATGTCGGAGTCGAGGTTGTCTGCCGAGCTGTCTATGTCGTCCATGATGACCTGGCGAATTCGCTCGACGCCGATCCGCTCGACGAATCCGTAGGTGCGCTCCAGGTACTTGGCGTTCTCCCTGTAGTACTGGATGAACCTGCCCATGTACTTGATGACGTCCGTGGGGGAGTCGACTACGCAGAGTACGTCGCCTTTGCGAACATTCGCGCCGGCCGCGCCTCCGACGTATATCTCCCACTTGCCGCCCTCGACCGCCACCACGCCGACGTCCTTCACGGTCGCCTCTGCGCAGTTGCGCGGACAGCCCGACACGGCCATCTTCACCTTGTGCGGCATCTCCATGCCCTGGAAGCGCTTCTCGATGTCGATGCCGAGAGTCGTGCTGTCTCCAAGTCCGAAGCGGCAGAAGTCGGTGCCGACACACGTCTTGCACGTCCTGAAAGCCTTCGTGTAGGCATGGCCTGAGGGCATATCGAGTTCGCGCCACACGTCCGGCAGGTGCTCCTTGGGGATACCCAGTATGTCTATGCGCTGGCCGCCGGTTATCTTCACCATTCCGGCCTCGTACTTCTCGGCCACGTCCGCGATGCGGCGCAGCTCGGCGGGAGTGGTTATGCCGCCGTACATCCTCGGGACGACGCTGAACGTGCCATCGCGCTGGATGTTGGCGTGCACCCTGTCGTTGATGAATCGCGCGTCCCGCTCGTCCTCGTACTCACTGCCCCAGATCGTCCTGAGAAGAGAGGAGAGTCCGACCTTGCTGGCGGCGTCCTCGCGACCTTCAGCCAGTTCCTCGAATACCGACGACACGCTCTTGAGTTCGAGCGCCTTCACCGCATCAACGAGCTCAGGCTTGCTCATAGGCACACCCGGCACGTAGTAGTTAGCGGATGGGTCTTCTGCGATCAGCCCGTCGGCGGCGAACTCCAGGATCGCCTGAATCTGCGGCTTGCACGATCCGCATCCCGTCCCGGCACGCGTCGCGTCGCACACCGCCTTGAAACTGCGGTGCCCGCCGTTGACCGCCTCGACTATCTGGCCCTTGGTCACGCCGTTGCAGTTGCAGACCTGGGTCTGGTCGGGTAGGGACTCGATATCGGTGCCGACGCTGTCGGGCGCGAGCGGGAACAGCATCTCCGCACGCATCTCGGGGAGGGCTTCGTCCCTGTCGAACGCCTGCAGCAGGCGCGGGGCCGCCATGCCGTCACCGAGAAGTATCGCGCCGGCTATGTGACCGTCTCTTACTATCAGCTTCTTGTAGATGCCCTGCCCGGGCTCGACGTAGGTGACTACCTCGTCCTGTTCGTCCCGAGGCTCTTTGATCCCGGCTACGGCGAGCTCGACGCCCATGACCTTGAGCTTGGTCGAGACCCTCGAACCGTAGTAGCGCGCGTTTGGATTGCGGCCCGTCAGCCTGTCTGCCAGGATGCTCGCCTGCTCCCATAGAGGGGCGACGAGGCCGTAGGTGACGTCCCTGTGCTCGGCGCACTCGCCGATGGCGTAGATGTCCTGGTCGTTCCTGCAGGACAGATCATCGTTGACCAGGATTCCGCGACGCGTGTTCAGGCCGGATATCTTTGCCACGTCCACGTTGGGCCTGATGCCCGCCGATATGACTACCATGCCGCAGTCGATCTCGGAGCCGTCCCTGAAGCGGACGCCGGTAACGCGGTCTTCGCCAAGTATGTCAGTGGTCAGCTTCTCGAGATGGAACGTGACTCCCATCTGCTCAAGGGTATCTCTGAGCAGGTCACCGGACTGCGAGTCGAGCTGCGTCTCCATCAGGTAGGCCGCAAGGTGCACCACGTGAACGTTCAGTCCGCGTGTCAGCAGCCCGCGCGCCGCTTCGAGTCCAAGCAGGCCGCCGCCTATCACGACGGCGTCCTTGACACTCTCGGTGCGCTCGATCATGTTCTCGCAGTCGTCGAGCGTGCGGAACGCGTACACTCCGTCTCTGAGCGACCCGTCGCCGTCGTAGAGCCCGTCGATCGGCGGCACGAAAGGCACGCTTCCGGTGGCGATGACCAGCTTGTCGAAAGGCACCAGGTGGCCGCCCGCCGCATAGACCGTCTTGGCCCTGCGGTCAATGCCGATGGCGCGGACGCCCGCGTACAGCTTTACGTCGTTCCGCTCGTACCACTCCATCGGGTTGATGTAGATATCGTCCTGGTCATGTGTCCCGGACAGGACGCCCGAGAGCAGAATGCGGTTGTAGTTACCGCGCGGCTCGTCGCCAAAGACGGATATCTCGAACTGGTCTCCTCCTCCTCGCGCCAAAACCTCCTCGACCAGCCTCGCACCGGCCATTCCATTGCCTATTACAACCAGCTTCTGCTTTTCCATGTCTGTTAAGTCCCTAAGTGTTCTGTTGAGTGGCAAAAGATCCCCTCTCCCTCAGGGAGAGGGTTAGGGTGAGGGTGAAGAGCACGAATACCCACCCTGGTTGGTTGGATCATGACTATGTTCAGAGGAATCGACCCTCACAGCGCATACCTTGAACTCCGGCATACGGCTTATGGGGTCGAGCGCGTGATTGGTGAGCCTGTTGGCGGCCTTCCGACCACCCCAGTGAAATGGCACGAACACCGTGTCGTGCCTGATGCCCGGACTTAGCCGCACCTTGAAGTCGGCGGACCCTCGCCGGGTGGTTAGAGTTACATTCGCGCCTTCTGCGAGGCCATACGACCGGGCCGTTGAAGGATGTATCTCCGCGAGAGGGCCGGGCGCGATGCGCCTCAGCTCTCCGATCCTGCGTGTCTGAGTACCCGACTGGTACTGTGCCATCACCCGTCCCGTAGTCAGGAAGAGTGGGTATTTGGCATCCGGCATCTCTGCCGATGGACTGTATCCGGTGGAGTGGAACCGTGCGCGACCGTCGGGGGTAGGGAAGCCGTCCACGAACATCCTCGGCGTGCCGGGATGCTCCTCGTCCGGACAGGGCCAGAACACGCCTCCGGATTTCTCGATCTTCTCATAGCTGATTCCCGAGTAGTCCGCCGGACCTCCGGCGCTGGCGCGTCGCAGCTCGTCGAATATCTCTTCGGGACTCTCAAAATCGAAGTACCTGCCGCGTCCGAGACGATTCGCGAGGTCGGATAGAATCTCGATCTCGTCCCTCGCGCCGGGAATAGGATCGAAAGCCCGGCGGCGCAGGATGACGCGCCCCTCCAGGTTGGTCATCGTTCCCTCTTCCTCGGCCCACTGCGCCGTGGGAAGCACTACGTCGGCGAGTTCCGCTGTCTCCGACATGAAGAAGTCTCCGACTACCAGAAAGTCCAGGGAGCGAAGTTTCGCCTCCACGTTCAGGACGTTCGGCGCGGACACGACCACGTTGGAGCCGAATACCATGAGCGAGCGAACGGCCCCCTCATGGCCAAGCGAGTCGAGCAGTTCATATGCGGACGGCCCTGGCATCGGCAGTTCCGACTCGGGCACTCCCCACACGTCGGAGACGTGACGGCGAGCGTCGGGATCGGCGAGGAGCCTGTAGCCTGGCAGCTGGTCGGACTTCTGTCCGTGCTCCCGCCCGCCCTGGCCGTTTCCCTGTCCCGTGAGACAGCCGTATCCGCTGTTCGGCCTGCCGACCAGACCGAGGGCGAGGGCGATGTTGATGTACGAAAGAGTGTTGTTGACTCCCTGCGCCTGCTGCTCGGCTCCCCGAGCGGTGAGGACCATCGCAGAGGATTGGGACTCCCCGAGCATCCGTGCTGCGCGGACTATCTGCCTCTCAGGTACACCAGTGATGCGCTCGACCCTGTCCGGCCAGTACGATCCCGCACTCGCCTTAGCAAGCTCGAAGTCCGTGGTGTGCTCTCTTATGTAGTCTTCGTCGATCAGCCCCTCGACGATCATGACGTGGAGCAGCCCGTTGGCCAGCGCCGCGTCGGTGCCGGGAGTGAGCTGAAGGCGAAGGTCGGCCTTCTGCGCCGTGGGAGTCAGACGAGGGTCAGCGACTATCAGTCTGCCACCTGCCGCTCGCTGCCTCTCGAAGTACTGCATTATGGGGGGCATCGTTTCGGCTGCGTTGCTGCCGACGAGGAGAACGGTCTTCGCCCCAGCGATGTCTTCCACTGGGAAGGGAAGTCCTCTGTCCACTCCGAACGCCCTGATCGAAGCCGCGGCCGCCGAGGACATGCAGAACCGCCCGTTGTAGTCGATGTTGGGTGTCCTGAGGGCGACACGTGCGAACTTGCCCATCAGGTATGCCTTCTCGTTGGTGAGAGAACCGCCGCCGAACATCCCGACCGACTCGGGGCCGTACTTCGACTGCGAGTCCCTGATGGCCGCCTCGATGTAGTCCATCGCGGCTTCCCAGCTCGCGGACCTCAGTTGGCCGTCCGAAGTGCGAATCAGGGGAGTGCGCAGCCGTTCGGGGTGGGAGAGCGTCTCCGCCGCTGTCCAGCCCTTCACACACAGAGCACCCTTGTTGACAGAGAAGGCCGCGTTGCCCGTGACGACGGCCTGCTCAAGACTGCCAGAGATGTTCATCCCGCACTGGAAAGCGCAGTATGGGCAGTGGGTGGCCGTGGTCTTCTTAGGTGCTTCGGTCTCGATAGTCATACTCTGATGCAGGAATAATGCTTCACGTATCAGAGTATGTGAAAAGTTTTACAAAGTTATTTCACGGAGGTAAAAAATCTATTTCCGACCCGTAAACAAAGTGTTACACAAAGCTGCCGAGTCGCTCCGCGGACCGTTCAGGGCCAGCACCGAGACCGCGGAGCGCGCTCACTGCTTCAAGTCATGCGAGAAGCAATTGGGTTGCCAACACCAGGAGTGGCTGAAGCCGAACACCCGCAGAGTCATCCACACGTCGAGCAAGGCCGTTGGCCAGCTTGTGTATAGTATTCCCAAGGACCGTTTATCACCTGAACTGATCGGCCAGAGAGTAGAGCAGGGAGGACCCCGCCATGTCATGGATACGTGAAGCCGATGAACGACTGCACTGGGCGAATGTCATCAACGTCATGTCCATCAACCCCAGTGCGATGAAGGCCGTCAACGACCTGAACAACGCCATAACGTTCGGATCGTCTGCGCTCACTCGAACGCAGGAAGAGGCGATAGCGACCGCAGTATCCGTTCAGAACGAGTGCCGATTTTGAACGATGGCCCACGGGGAGTTTCTCCGTAACGTCTCGGACGATCCCGAACTGGCCAGCCACGTGATGCACGACTACAGGAACGCCGACCTGGACTCCGTAACCAGGGCCATGCTGGACTTCGCCACCAAGCTCACCCGCGAGCCGGCTGCCATGGAAGAGTCCGATGTCATAGAACTCAGGGATCACGGTCTGACCGACGAGCAGATTCTGTCCGTCGTGCTAATCACCTGCACGTTCAACTTCATGACCCGCCTCGCAGACGGCCTCGGAGTCGAGGTCCCCACCGAGCGCCAGCAGGATGTAGAGATCTGGCTCGGAAGCCCAGCCCGAGACCAGGGCTGGCTGATGAAAGCCAAGGGCTGATTCTGGCCGCCCAAAACTGGGTGCGCCGATTGGTAAATGCGCTCCGCCTCGCCAGGAGCGGCAGCTTGTTAATGCCCTAGTTACTGTTCCACGTTCCAGCCCTTCACACAGAATTCGCCCTTACCGGCAGGGAATCCCTCCGCTGCTGGTGATGGCTTCCTCAAAGTCGCCCGAATTGCACAATAGGGCAATGGGTTGGCTTGTCTCCTTGTGCGCTTCAGTCTCGGTGGTCATGCCCCTGTGCAGGAACCACGCTTCAGACAGCAGAGAAGGATCTGGACCTAAGAATTCTTAGGTCTATGGCTCATGGCATGAACCTCCGAATGCTGCACAATGGACTCGGGGATGCCGGAACGCCAAAGGTCAATACCGGATTTCTTCATTTGGCCTGCCCCCCCAGTCACTACTGAGAGCTTTGACCGACATGAGCAGTGAATACCTGTTACACCACGCAGCTGCGGCAGGTGATACGAAGACAGTGCGGGAGATCGTTGCAGCCGGTGCGGATCCGAACAAGCGAGATCAGCACGGTCGAACAGCCTTGTACTACGCGGTGAGCATGGGGCACTCAAGGTCGGTGGCCGTGCTACTTGATGTGGGTGCTAAGCCTGCTGCCTCAGAAATGGAGGCGGCGCTGTGGGAGAACCTAGAGAAAGAGCTAAAGGAGATGAAGATGCCAACTTTGAGTGTGATCGGAGAGCCTGGTGCAGGGAAGTCTCACTTTGCAACACTGCTCTACATTCACTTGAGGACACACGAGGACGTTAATGTTCAGGTGGAGTTCGGCAATGCGTCTTGGAACATCATAAACTCCGCGGGCCGACTGGGAAGAGGTATCCCACTTGAGCCGACCCCCCGGGACCTTGTGGTCTCAAATACCCTCACCGTTTCTTACAAAGAGGCATACGTACCGCCCCCAAAACGTAATTGGTTAGGGGGGATTTTTGGCGGGAAAGAGACTCCTGACTCGCATAGGTCGCTGACTATTCCTGTTCTTGACTCGGCGGGTGAGATACTTCAATTGGCGATGGACGAGATACTGAGTCATAGAGGCAGGTTCTCCGTAAGGCAACTAAGGGAAGAGATCGAAAAGCGGGGATATGACTCCAACCTCATACAGGAACTGTACACAAACGTGTTCAGGGCAAACGGCTTCTGCTTTGTTGTGGATGCTAAGCACGAGTGGGAAGAACCCGAGAATAGCGTGGAGTACAAGCATGCTGCTTTCCTGCAGAACCTGTCCGATTTCAGGAGGTCACAGGAGGATCTGGAGCCGATTCGGAACTCAATGCTAGTTCTAACCAAATACGATGCAATCAAGGATGATATCGAGCGCATTCTCATGAACCAAGGAAACAACGTGACCAGGGAAAGAGTCGGAAATTTCCTTTGTCCCAATCTCGTGAACCAGCTTTACGGCCCGGATGGTGACAATCCGGTGAAGATCGTTCTGTCCGACACGGAGTGGGAGATAGAGCCAATGTCGCCGGCTGAGATAACCGAGAAGCTTGGAGCGGTGAGCCCTCGAGAGGAAAACATGTACCGAGAGGGTCGATTCCGTTCGGAGGTGAGTAAGGACGGATCACCGGTTCCTGCTTACAACAAGGCCGAATATGAGGAAGCTGTTGAATGGATTAAGGGTCTGATTTAGAGGGCACTAAAGAATGCGACCTATCGGTCATATTTTCAATGTTGCGATTGACGCTGGCCAACGAGTCATCACTGAACCCAGGGATCTAGCTGAGCGCCACAGGAGAGAACACAACAGAATCTTTCATGACATTCCCCAGGACCAGGTACGTTCGGCTCCTTATAACTCCCCTGGCATCATCAAGGTTATCAATCAAGGGGAAGTCTACTTGATGATCGTTGAGAAAATTCAAGATGCGCAGGCTCGCCCCATCCTGGCGGCTCACTCGATGGTCTTTTCGCTGGACGAACTTAGCATCAAAGGCCTCGTTCTCCAGCCTCCCACCGACATCGAGGCATATAGAAGGATGGGGACCCCATCAGATTTGCACGGCCAGGGGCGGCGTATCGAAGAAATCGAAGCTGCAATACAGGAGTGCGTCTCCACAGTTGATTTACCTGTCTCAGCGAAGTCTGGTGATCTGAACACGCGAGAGGTCAACTGGCTTCTCGACAATCCTCGAACCGATGTTTCCGACTCACTAGATCAATTCTTGCCGGAAGTGACGGTAAGAGCCTTCTTTGAAGAAATACACCCCCTGGTCTCGGCCCACCTCAGTTTTGCTGTGAAGTTTTTACCGAGCATAAGGTTCAACATAACGGCTCACCGAGGGAATGTGCATCCGCCACTACCAATGGGCACAAGATCCTTTAGGTCCGAAGCAGACTTCAGGGCTGCAATTGAAGGCATTACATTAGAGGAAGTCTTCTCGAAGTCGGATGAGGAGAACTTTAGGACCCACTACGAAATGGTGGAAAGGATCACTGGGAGTCATGTGCTTGATGCTCTGAGAGTGTACCGAGACGGCCTAAGGGTCGGGAGAAGCGGCACCTCTCTCACGGCAAGCTTCCTCGCTGAATCAATCGCAGATCCACAGATTAGAGAACGCACTCTGGATGCCTGTCAGAGCTACCGGTCTGTAATCACGAACTTCCCACGTGAGGACAGGGAGACTATTTCCAGGAGAATAGACGACGTTTCCCGCAATCGGAGAGTTTCCAGTGCCGTGAGAGACAAAGCGGCCACAATGGCGATCGAACTCGGCGCCAAGCCACCTACTCAAGGTTTCACGAGGCGGTCAGGATCGCCCCCGCGAGGTAGAGAGGCACATGGGGCCCACAATCGTCAAATAGATTCGCGCCCTGAGAAGGAAAGAGCCGACGCTTCCCCCAAAGTCCGCGGGACCTCACGAAGAGCACCGCAATCGTCAGGTCGGAAGCACACTGACTGGCTGGAAATTGAGGACCCTCAGACCGTTATCAGGGAACTGGCCAGGAGGACAGATGCAGAGGTGAATATACAGGACGTATTCGACTCTGCAAGAAGGTTCACTCAGTTGATCATAGCCGGAGGGACCGCTGTACCAAAGGGTGGTGAGTACACGGATATGGTGGTCGCCTTTTGGAAGGCTTTAGGGAGTGGAGTGGATCGGTGGCTCACAGAACAGGAAAGTACCGATAGGTCTCTCCGTAGGCTATTCAAACCTGGTGTAAAGAGAAAAGCGGGGATGAAAGAAATCGCTGAGGAGTTCACTAGGCGAGGACCTCGGAATTCTTCTTCTCTGCTTGATGACCTCATGTATGTGACGGATATGGCGACCTATGGGCACATAAGGACGCAAGTTTTAAGGAGGCTTTCGGCCGGCTACAACGACCGAAGAGAAGAGATTGACAGGATTTATGCGAACTTGGCTACCGAGGCCTTAGAAGAGGCCACCAGGCTCGGCGGAAGTGAGCGAGTTAGGAGGAGTCGTTGACCGACGGCCACACCCTATTGCGTCCGGTCGATGCTATTGGCACGCATATTGACGTCGGGAGAGGCGAGGTAGGCATCGTCAGGCGTGGTGACGAGTCCGAGATACTTCACTCCGGCAGACACAGCATTTCAGGGAACATGTCGCGTGCTTACTTGGCGTCCACATCGTCGTTCGAGTTCGCTTTTCGCCTGACTGGGCCGACTGAAAACTCCCAGCCCCAGGATAGTGCTGCCGCAGGCGTGGCGTTCACCGTCGGCGGCCATCTGACTACTTACCGCGTCCGCGTCACCCTGTCTGTGGTACCGGAATATGCGGATCAGTTGCTCGGTCTGTTGACTGAGTCCAATGCTTCCAGAGTTACGGTTACAAGGCCGGATGTCGCAGATGTATTGAGAGCAGGCTTGCGTCCTGAGACAATGTTCAGGCTGAGCATGTACCAGCTCAGTAACTCCAAGGATAGGAAGCTGCTGAGTGCTATCGCCGACGCACTTCAAGAGGTCTTGGACCAGACTGTCTCTCCTTACGGGCTGATAGTCGAAGGACTCCGCGTGGAGGGCCGACGACGTAGGGCAAGAGCAGTTGCCCGGTTCGCAGTCCTAGTTTCGGGCATCTTTGTTGGGGGTGCGACATTTGCGGTATTTTTAGTCGTTGCGCTGGACCAAGACCTGCGGACCATATC
Organism: Dehalococcoidia bacterium; assembly: GCA_965232905.1. Lineage (GTDB taxonomy): Bacteria > Chloroflexota > Dehalococcoidia > Lucifugimonadales > UBA1123 > VXRN01. Next base: position 1,995,136 of record OZ247432.1, on the reverse strand, counting down.
GACAGATTTTGATGGACCCAACGACCTGTTACCGACGCCACTCCCCACGAGTACACCCGATCCGTACCCTTTCCGCACTCGGACGCTACCACCGCCGGTAACTGCGAAGCTGCCGCTCAACCCCAGTCCAACACCTGACAGCATGGCTACCGTCGTTGCCATGATCCTGTCCTCAAAACCCGAGCCCGCAAGTGTTCCAACCGTCGAACCGCCGCCAACTCCGACGTGGACACCCGTTCCGCAGATCACCCCTCTCCCAATTGTGATGCCGTTACCAGCGCGAGACGAATACAACATCCGCAGCGTGAGTGTGAATCTGATGGAGTCTGGAGAGGGGACTTTCACAGCTGACTGGATGGTGACGGTTGAGAATATCGCCGCCACTTCGGCCAGCCGTGCCATACCGATTTACATGTCTGTAGACGGCGGTGCGCCTGAGTTGATCGGATATGTTTCGGACGTACAGCGGGGCGACGCTGAGACATTCGTATTTCCCGCGACGGTGGACTCTCAGGCCACTATAGTCGACTTCTCAGTTGGAGACGCACATTATCAGGTATCGCTGGATGATCTCCCCATGGACAGATCGGATTCTACGTCTGTGCCAGAATTTGATTCACTGGACAGGGCTGTCCTTGTAGAGCTTTACAATTCCACGGGTGGTGCTAACTGGACAGATAACACGAACTGGCTCGGCGAGAAACCAATTGACCAATGGTACGGGGTCGAGACCGACTCCAATGGTAGAGTGATAGTTCTGGATCTCCATGATAACGGGTTGAGAGGTGCTATCCCTGCCTCCCTCGGTGATCTGGCTGAACTGTCTGTTTTGGAACTCTCTTCGAATCGTCTCACCGGATCCATTCCATCCCAGTTAGGCAAACTTCCAACGCTAATAGTACTAGCTCTTTTTGACAACCGGTTGACAGGTTCGATTCCACCCGATCTGGCCGAAATGGATAAACTCGTAGCCCTTTCCCTAGAAGACAACCTATTCACAGGCTGCATTCCGGATGGGCTACGGAACATCAATCTCCAGTTTGTCGATCTGGACACTCTTGGACTGCCCTTCTGCGAAACCGCACAATCGGAGGGACTGGAAGGTCTCATGGAACTGGTAGAGCGCATGAAGGCATCCTTCCAAGACTTCTACGTCATTACGACGGAACTGGACGAATATGGTGACCATGATCTGGAGTGCAAGTCTTTACTGGGTAGCGAATACAGGCTGGCTGACTGGAACGACCTGAAGTACTACCACGCCTCTGGAGGCCCGATAGAAGCACTCATTGCAGGCTTGGACTGGAAGGACGAAAAGACATCCGATGTTGGTGTCAGGCATCCTAGGGTGTCGAGAGATGGCAACGAAAGGTATAACGGTGGCAGGCGCCACTACTTCGTGTCTAGGCACGACCACGTACCTCCGTCTTACTTCCTCGTCCATGATAATATAGACAGCTATCATCTCTCCTTGGGTTCATGGTACGGAGAGGGTGGCGAGGTTCTGTGCACTACGCTTGGTGAATGGTCCACTCAGACGGTGACAGCGGTAGAGCCTACGATAGGTTCACAGTCTCCACCGCGAGCGGACGCTGGTCCTGATCAGAGCGTACGACCTGGCGATCTGGTTGTCCTAGACGGCAGCGGAAGCAGTCCTGACGCAACACACTTTTGGGCAGTAAGCGTTATAGGGGTGACCGGGTGCCAGCTCGACAGAGGCTCCGGCTGCAATGACTACGTACATAACCAGTTAACTTTGTCCGATCCCACCAGCCAGACTCTCACGTTCACAGCACCAGAACTTGTACATGGTGCGACGCACTATGTAATACATTTTGAACTGACAGTGACTCGGGACGGTCTATATAGCAGTGACGCCACAGAGGTCAGGATTTCTCGGCGCTAGTAGTCCTGTCTGATTCGGTGGGCCATCGCGCCTCGTCTTGAAGCTGTCCCGTTAAAGCCCCGCCTTCAAATATTAAACTGCGGGTCGGCGTAGTCGTGGGGCTTGTTGTAGATCTGGATGCGCCAGCGTTGGGTGTCGGCCACCATCAGCCTGGAGTTGCGGCTGTCGAACTCGACCGCTGAGGGCAGAGCGAACCGCCACTCAGGCTCCAGCGTGTACACGCGACGTCGAGCCTTGTACACGTCCGGGTTGGAGCGGACGTACTCGAGCTGCCACTTCGACAGCTCCTGAGCGTCGCCGATAAACGTCGTGATGTACTCGCGGTCGGCGGTGTATGCCTGCACCCTGTTGTTGGCCCAGTCGCACACGTAGATGTCCCCGTCCGGGTCGATGGCGACGTCTGACGGGTGATCGAGCTCGTAGTCCCCTGAGCCATGACTGCCCAGCTCGAAGATGAATCCGGCATCTGCGTCGAACTTCTGGATGCGATGGTTCAGGTGGTCGGCGACGTAGATGCAGCCGTCGGCGTCAGTCGTGATGCCCCAGGGAGCCCAGAACTGGCCCGGTTCAGACCCTTCGCTGCCCCACTCGGACAGGTAGCGGCCATCGCGTCTGAGCTTCTGGACACGGTGGTTCATGGTGTCCACGACCAGCAGGTTGTCGTCCTGGTCGATGGTGATGCCCGACGGCCTGCTGAACTGGACCTCGCCGTCTCCGGACGAGCCGAACGAGCGGAGGAAGTCCCCGCCCTCCGAGAACACCGATATCCGGTCTGTCATGGCGTCAGTGACGTAGATGTTGTGGTCCGAGTCGAGCGCAATGCCCGACGTCCACATGAGCTGTCCGGGGCCCTCGCCGGACTCCCCGATGCGCTGGACCATCTCTTCCTCGCCCGGGTAGAGCCCAACCGTGTACTTCGTTATCCCGCGTCCGCCGCCAAGCGCGGACACGACGGCGTACATCTCATTGTCCCGCCCAAACGCCAGCGCGAGCGGACCCATAACCTGGTCGCGACCGCCCACCACGTGGCTGAAGTCGTAGACTCGTTCTCCAACTATCTTCGTTAGCATCATTGGTCTGATTCCTGGTCCCTGGTCTGAATAACCCCCTCTCCCTAAGGGCTGGAAGGGGTGTGCAGATACAGCTATTGCAATTGAAACTCACTCAACTGACCCCCTCTCCATGGGGGAGAGGGTTGGGGTGAGGGCGAAAATCTTGCCTGTGAGTTACCAGGCACCACCCACTCACCCCTCTGGGTCCCGGCCTCCGCCGGAACGACAGTCGTATTTCCTAAGCGAACTGGTATTCCCTCGTTGCCACGATAAGCTGAAGCAGCTCCGCCACGCGGCGCGCCGAGTCCGCCTCGTTGCCCTCGTCCCACGAGAACTCACCATGGGCCGAGGCGTGCTCTACCAACTCCTCGCGGGTCTCGTCCTTGACGACGACCGGCCCGAGCAGGTCGAGGCAGGTGTCGACAGCCGACTCCGGCGACGCGCCCGAGTTCTTTACACGCTCGATGATCGCGCTGACGCCAGGGCGGTCTAGCTCCCTGACCATGTCGGCGACGAAGTTGGCGCGCTTCATGAGCGAGCCGCTGTTGATCCACTCGACGCCCGAGTGCCATCCCTCCACGCTTGGGGGATTCAGAAGCTCCTGCCCCATGTAGGTGATGTGGTTGGAGTAGTCGAATATATCCGGGCCGGCCAGCTCTGCGCCGCCGACCATTCTCAGCGTGCCGATGACCACCTCGGTCGGGTTCTTGACCTTGGTGAACTGGGCTTCCTTGAAGAAGTCGGAGTTGAACAGCACGCGCAGCGTATGCCGGATGTCGAACTCCGACTCGGTCAGCGCGTTTGCGATGATCTCTATTGCTGCGGGATCGCCCGGCGGCGTATGCTCCCACGCGGGGACCTGCACCTCGTCAGCGACGAAGTAGCTGTACATGTGCCTTGCGATGAACCTCGCCGTAGCGGGATGCGCCAGCACAATGTCTATGATGTCCTCGCCGTTGAAGTTGCCGGTGTGCCCCAGGAAGTTCTTCTCGCCCTCGTCGTGGTCGTCGGGTCGGTACTCGAAGTACCAGTCCCAGCGTCCCATGTGGAACCTCGGCAGCTTGGGCGTCATCGTCCAGCCTGTGAACGCGCGCGAGCACTCGTAAACGTCGTCTTCGGTGTAGTTGCCGACGCCCATGGTGAACAGTTCGAGCAGCTCGCGGCCCCAGTTCTCATTGATCGCTGTGGCGTGGTTCTCGTGGTTGTCCAGCCAGAACAGCATCGCGGGATTTCTGGACACCTCCATAAGCAGGTCCCTGTACTTGCCGAGGCCCTTCTCGCGGAAGATGTCGATCATGTCGGTGATCTCGTCGTAGTGATCGACCTTGGAGACCCCCGTAGCGAAGATCTGGTGCCAGAACAGGCACATCTTCTCCTGGAGCGGCGCCTTCGTGTTGATCATGCGCCACACCCAGCCGGACTGTCCGATGCCTCCGAGGGTGCCGGGCTTCCACTGGAAGTGGTAATAGCGCAGGAACTGGTAGATGTCCACCGGCTCCTGGTTCTCCGGATGAAGCAGGTCCTCGACGGTCGCCTCGTAGCCCGCGGCGACGCGACGCTCGAGCTCATCCCTCGTGGCCCCGAATCCGGCCCTCCGCATGAGGTGCGCCATCTGTGACAATTCGTTGCTGGACATATGCAAGTCTCCTGGTGCGGAATAGTCAGTCATGCCCGCGCGACTCGTAGCTGCCCACAGTCACAACGGCCATCAACGGGATTATACCCCGTGACCACGCCATCCCGCATCACGAGCGCACTCACTCCAGGTGGCTTGTCGCCTCTTTGCCGTTGAGCTTGAGTGTGCTCTTGATGGGTACGGCGGTCTCAACCAGCCTCTCGGCAAAGCAGCCCTGCTTCGCGAGACGGATGACGTAGGCTATATCTTCCTCAGGCGCGTCCGAGGTGACCTCGAACTCGGAGCGTACCTCGGTGACACCGCTGGTGACCGTTCCCGCCAGCACCGAGCCAGACAGGTAGTAGTCCATCTCGACGTGAACGCGGGCCTTGGTGATGGGGAGTTTTCTCATTGTAGCGTACCGCTTCAACTGGGTTAGCAGTCAAAACCCGATGCCGGATGTTATGTAGGTCAGCGGTGGGGGATAGGCGTCCTCTCCTCCCATCCTCTCCGGCTCGTCGCAGTAGATCACGAACTGCTCGCGAGTTCCCTTGTGGAGCATCTTCTCTACGTGCTCACAGTCGACGGCGACCGTGCGTTGCGTCAGCCGCTGCGGGAGTTCGTCACCATGTACTTCGTGTGGAATGTCGGTTGTCATGTCGGGTCTCCATGGCCGCGCACTGATGTGCCTGCGGGGATGACCCTATCCTACTTCACTCAGGCTCTCCGAGTGAACGCGTCCCGACCCTTCCACTCGTACAGTGACAATGTCCACGTTGTGGTACTTCTGGTGCCGGACTGAAGACGCATAGTGCCTCAGCAGCCGGAATGAGACCTCTTCCTCATCCGGGACCTGAGTCAGTTCACTCAGATACGAAATCCTGTCTTCGACGTTTTCCTCGTTGGGGGTCGCCATGAACTCCAGCTCCGCGGTTCTACCGGTGAGGTGCGCTGTGACCGCCAGACGCCTGTCCTTAGCTTCTTCATAGTGGCCGAACTGCAGCAGGCTCGAAAGCGTCTCCTCGCCGGCTGAACGGAGGCGATTGGTGGATGTCTCGTTCCAGCCTGCTTTTGTCGCGAAGGAGCGCAGAAAGCCATCAATCTCCGGTAGCGACTCGAAACCGAGTGAGACGTTCAGGCGCTGACGACGGAGGTGGGGTATCTCCAGCGCCATAGTCAGGAATATCGCGCTGATGGAACCAATCGTCATGCCATTCCCGAGCAGCGTTCCCCACGTACCTGTCAGCAGCTCCGGGAAGATCAGATCATGTTGGAATCCCATCCCCAACCAGAACGACACGCCGACCACGGTGGCCCTGCGCACGTCGATGTTGTCCTGAAGGATTATCTTCATACCTTCGACGAACATCAGCCCTAGCATGACCACAACATAGGCAGTGAGGACTGTACCGGGAATAGCGACCAGGAAGGCGAGGATCGGGGGCAGCAGCGCAATTGCTATCAGTATGATACCGCCGTACATTCCGACGTGGCGGGCTGCCACACCGGTCAGGGCGGTTCTCGCGGCATTTGTAGGGTATAGGGCGATGGGCACGGTTCCCAGACCTGCCGCCAGCAGATTCCCAACGCTCACACTGTTCAGAGCTCCCTGGATAGTCCGGAAGTCGGTCGCGCGAGGCAGACGCCACGAGACCCGCTGAACGGCTATCCCCTCTCCGATAGAGTTGATTGTGGATGCCAGGAAGACGATTATGAATCCGGGAAGCAGCGCCCAGAACTCCACTCCAAAGTCGAGGTGGAACCCTGGCCACGCGAGATCAGGGGCGCCGAACAGGGGAGCCTCTGTCACGCCTCTGAAGTCGAATAGCCCGAACATCGCCGCTACTGTACAGCCCACCGCGATGCCAATGATGGGCGTCCACTGCTGCCACGAGGCTTTTGCGAACAGCCTCAGGGCGAGAACTGCTCCAAGGCTCACCGCCGCAGTGATCGGTCCGGCGGCAATCGGTCCGGCGGATCCCCTGCCGGACATTGATTCGAGCACAACTGACATAGCTGTACCCGCAAGTAGGATCAGGACCGTGCCGGACACGGTCGGGGTAATGATGTGCCGCAGCACAGAGAGCTTTGCGGTGAGCGCCAACTGGGATACTGCAGAGACGATGATTAAGGTGGACATCATCGCGGGTCCACCCTCCCGCAGGGCAATGGCGCAGACCGCGACGAATACGGCCGAGGGGCCAGTGACGAGTGTGTAGCAGGCTCCGAATCTCCACACCCGGAGAGAATTGAGAACGATTACTATTCCAGATACAGCGAACGCAGTGAACACGGCCCAGGACAGGTAGCTGTCGTTCTGTCCTCCCGTATGTACGATGATCGTAACGTACGCAGCCACCGCCACCAGCATGCCCAGGACCGCCTGAAAGCCGAGTCCTGCCGCTAACAGGAAGGGCGGACGCTCATCCGGCTCGTACAGTACTTTGTTGCTAATCTCGCGTGACATCTTGGAAACAGCCTGTCTCAGGGGAATTGACCCATGTTCGTGTCGATATACCTATCCTTGTCTGGTCTATTTAAATTTAGTATTACTTATCATAAATAGTGTTATCATAATAAGTATATATGTTCATTCTGTTGAGTCAAGGGGATTTCAGTGACAAGCAGTCGCCATTGCCGCCGAATAGCCTAGTCCCCAATCCAGTGCTACACTCTACGGCGTTCGACGCTCTCCGCCCGATTCACATGACCCTGGGGGATGACTCATGACTTCCGTTGGCACAGATAACCTCACGTTTGAACTCGCCCAGGACTTCCCCAAGCTTCCCGACGGTGAGGCTTTCGATGTGGTCAGCACCGTCGCGACCGACTCACAGGACAGGCTCTACGTCTTCCAAAGGACCGATCCACCCGTGGTCGTCTTCGACAGCGAAGGCAACTATCTCAACGCATGGGGACACGGCGCCTTCAACTCGCCGCACGGCATGAGCATCAGCGACGATGTGATCTACTTGACCGACCGGGACGACTCCGTCGCAGTGTCATACACCCTGGAGGGCAGGCCTCTCATGGTGATCGGAGAACGCGGCGTCCACTCCGACACGGGGTGCGAGGGCCCCGGCGACATGGTTCCCCGCGCCGCCGGGCCGTTCAACTACCCCACCGAAATGGTGAAAGGCCCCTCAGGCAGCATCTACGTCTCCGACGGCTACCGAAACAGCAGGATTCACAAGTTCACCGGAGATGGCGAGCTCATCAAGTCCTGGGGGACGCCGGGGAGTTCAGCGCCGGGCGAGTTCCACCTGCCGCACAGCCTGATGGTGGACGCAGACGAGAAGGTCTACGTCTGCGACCGCGCCAATCGCCGCATCCAGATATTCGACGGCGATGGCGAGTTCATCACCTCATGGACCGGCATGGGTGGTCCGAACGACATATCGCAGGGCCCCGACGGTCTCTTCTACATCTGCGAGCAGGCCGCCGACGAAAATCCATCGCGTCTCTGTATCCGGGACGGCAACGGCGAGGTGCTGGCACGATGGGACCTTCTCCGACACGCCCACGGCCTATGGGTCGACTCGCGAGGCGACATCTATCTCGGACTGACGACAAGCCACAGCGTAGACAAGTACGTGCGCGCGAACTGATTATCAGATCTTACTTCCAGGAGGAATCGAAAATGAGCAAGTTCTACGATGAAGCACTGCTGCCCGACGAGCTCCGACGCAGCCACGACGTCTACGATCGGATACGTGAGATCGGCATTCCGCTCGGCAGCTTCGACGACGATGTCGTGTCACTGCAGGGAGCGGGAATAGCGGGTGCCGTCGTCCACGAGAGCGGCCTCGTGTACCTGTCCGGCACGACCGGCGGATCCCTTCCGATGAACGACGACGGAGAGCGCATCCAGCACGGCATCCAGGGAGCGCAGGATGCGGCCGACGTGCTGATACGCAGGCTTCACTGGACACTGAGCTGTGGCGGTGAAGGCGACCTGAACGACGTCCTGTACACCGTGAAGGCGCTGGGTATGGTCGTCTCGCCGGGTGGCGGAGCAAGCAGTGCTGCGCCTGCTGTCACGAACGGCTTCTCATTCAGGTGGCACTCGGTCTTTGGCGGACCGCAAAGTAGCTATGCTGAGAACGGCGTCGACGCAGGCGGTTTTGCCGGAATCCACGCGAGGAGCGCGTTAGGAGGGTTCGACGGCAGGTTCTCCATCGAGCCGGAGATAATCGTCGCGGTCCCCGCCGCACTGACGCGTGAGATCATCGCGAACAGGGGTTGGGTATTTCCCTTGCCGCCTGTGATGCTCGAAAAGGTGAAGGCCGCAAGGAGCTAGATAGAAGCTGTGGGGACGCGGGCTAGATCCCGCCGAAGCCTCCCCACTCCCAGGGATGGAAGCCGGTGCCGCCGCAGAACGGGCAGACGCCAGCGGCGCCGGTGCCCCGGATCATGTACACGAACGCGAAGACAGCTATTCCAGCCGCAAACTTGCTGGCCGAAAACTTCTTCAGAAGCTCATATGCTCTCTTCATGCCATCCTCCTGAGGTGGATACCCTACCTTGAACAGTAGCCAAGCCACCTCCCACTGTCAAGGGGACCCACTAGAAGGATACAGCAACTTGAAAACCTTGTAGCACCATGTCGCTGTGCATAATTAACTGGAACGTCGAGTGGGCGACTCCCAGGTCGGCACGCACTCCCGAGATTTGCAGACGCATTGACCTGCGTTCCCCCGAGATCGTCTGCCTCACCGAGACTCACACCGGGCTGTTGACTCAGGACGGCTACTCGATCTACTCCGACGCTGATGCAGGCTATAGGATCAGGGAGGACAGGAGAAAGGTACTCCTCTGGTCCAGAGAGCCGTGGCAGCAGGTCGATGACGTTGGTAGCAGCATGATGCCTCCAGGCAGATTCGTGTGCGGGGTGACACAGACCTCACTTGGTCCGGTGACCGTCATGGGCATCTGCATTCCCTGGTCAGGCTGTCGCACCGAGGCCAGGCGTGGGGATGAGAGAAAGAGACGATGGGAAGACCATGAAGCATATATCTCGGCCCTGTCTGAGGTCCTCCAGAAAGCCCCCTCGGAACGACTGATAATCATGGGTGACTTTGATCAGAGGATTGGCCAGTATGGCACAACTCCCCTGAAGCTGAGGTCGGCGCTCCAGAGCGTATTTCCACCTCGGATGCCGATCGTCACCGCTGCGATTGGCTTTCAGGGACGCAGGACCATCGACCACATGGTACTGACCGAGGACATGGCGGCGGAGTCGCTCTCCATCATCAGCAACGTCCACGGCGAGCGCAAACTGTCCGACCACTTCGGGATTGCAGCTACTCTGTCCGTCTAACTCTACTGAGTTAACTGCCGTTATCAGGGGAGGCCCACCATGCCGCAGCACTACCTCGGAATAGACGTCGGCACTACTGCGGTCAAGGCGCTCGTCGTGGACGAACACGGGGCCGTCGTCGGAGAGGCCGAATCGCCTCTCGAAGTGTCTGTGCCAAGGCCTGGCTGGGCTGAGCAGAATCCAGCCGACTGGTGGCAGGGTACTGTCAGCGCGGTCAGGGCTGCTTGCAATCAGGCTGGCGTGCGTGAAGTCAGATCTATCGGACTGTCCGGCCAGATGCACAGCTCTGTCCTGCTCGACGAGTCAGACCGTGTGCTGAGACCCGCGATACTCTGGAACGACGTCCGCACCACCGCCCAGTGCCGCTTCATTACCGACACGATCGGCACGGATGGCCTGCGCCGGCTTGTTGGCAATCCCGCCCTGGAGGGCTTCACTGCGCCTAAGCTGCTGTGGGTGCGCGACGAGGAGCCCAACACATTTGAACAGACCCGGACAGTCCTGCTGCCCAAGGACTACGTTCGACTCCTCATCACCGGAGAGAAGGCCACCGATCCTTCAGACGCCGCTGGTACTCTGCTCTTCGACGTACAGCAGGGCCGCTGGTCAGATGAGATGGCCGCCGCGCTGCAGCTCGATCCCTCTATACTCCCGCCCGTGCGAGGATCCGCCAGTGTTACCGGCAAGCTCACCGCGTCCGCAGCGGAGGCGCTCGGCCTGGCACAGGGCACACCCGTGGTCGGCGGAGGAGCGGACAACGCCGCCGCCGCAGTCGGCTCGGGCGTAGTAGGGCAGCGCGCATTGCAGACCTCTATCGGCACCTCCGGCGCAGTCGTCGCGCCCATCGAGCAGCCCAGTGTCGACCCTCAGATGCGCATACACTCGTTCAACCACGCCATCGACGACACCTGGTACCTGATGGGAGTCGTCCTGTCCGCAGGCGCGGCCTTCGACTGGTTCAGACGTGCATTAGCGGGGCCCAACGGAACGCCGCCCACATACGACGAACTGACTGCCGAGGCCAACAGCGTTCCACCGGGCGCGGATGGCCTCAAGTTCCTGCCGTACCTGACCGGCGAGCGCACGCCTCATGCCGACTCGAATGCGCGTGGAGCCTTTGTCGGCATGCACACGGGTCATCATCGAGGCCATCTCGTGCGCGCTGTCATGGAGGGAGTGGTCTTCGCCCTGAGAGACTCGCTCGAACTGATGAGGGACCTCGGAGTCGACGCAACAGAGGCCGTGGCAGTCGGCGGCGGCGCACGCAGCTCGTTCTGGCGTCAGATGCAGGCCGACGTTCTCGGCGTGCCCGTCGTCACCGTCGGCCCGTCAGGCGGCGCCCCATACGGAGCCGCCATCCTCGCCGCAGCAGGCTCCGGCGCGTTCCTATCCGTCAGAGATGCCTGCCAAGCATGGATCAGACCGCTCGACCGCATCGAGCCAAGTCCCGAGATCACAACCGCCTACACCGAGGCCTACGCCCGCTACCGAAGCTTATACCCGCACCTCAAGCCCCACTTCGCCGAGCAGGCGGAGGGGTCTTCGCCCTAGCGAAGTGGGGGAGGCCTCTAGTCCTCGGGATGAATGTTGGTGCCTTCTTCCATCAGTTTGCTTGATTGAGCGGCAACACCCTTTTTCTTCCCCCACACCAGGCAGTAACAAACTGAGCACCCCGGACAGTAGCCTAGCGTACTAGGGGTGTCTTCTTTCGAGGCTTCGTCTCAATCTTCCGAGACCGTATGCCAAGCTGGCAATCAGTACCTGCAAAACTAATAGAAACGCGACTGTGGAACTCACCACCTCTCCTGGCTTGCCCAAGGGAATGCCCTGTTCGATTAGGGCCACCCCTGCATCACCGGGAAGCCAACCATACATGTAAGCGAATGCCAGCATGCCTATGATTGCACCAGACCCGAACGACAACCATAAGACCAACTCAACCAGTTCGATTGTGAAAGTCAGTTTCTTCATTATTCCCCGACTACATCGACAAAATTCGGGAGTGGGCACTAGCCTGAGTCACGCTGGCCGACCGAAGAATTCCTATCGAGTCAATGATTGAGATTGTAGTTCTCAATGTCAAATAGCGGAGAGCCGATCGCTGAAAGGTCAAAAGGACATCCTATATCACAGAGGACTTGTACTTGGATTCGGCCAGTCTCACTAAAGGCAGTTGCGTTGTCTGTCTCTGGCACATCGAAAGAGTCCTTCAACGTCTGACCTCATACGAGATCTATCGCATCTGTCATTGTTTCAGCAACCTCTAACCTACGTTTACTTTGCACTGCTTCGGGTGGGCAATGTCACACGTAACCTCCTAGAGTTTCATTGAAATCCCGTAGGCTGCTACTTCACCGGGAGTATCCAGTCTAGGCATGTACTCTCTAGCCGTGAGTACAGCCAGGTTTTCAGCGGGAGAAAATCGTGATCTGCCCGTAACATTGACCTAGCAGCCTTCTGGCGTATCGGGCATACACCTTGCCTGAAACTGTCAGCAGTTCTAAATGAGGGAGAAGGAATGAACTTGGGCAGCCGGACCAGCGGACCTAAGATAACCTACCGGTACATGCAACCCACAGAGTTATTTCAGTCTCGGGATGTTTTGGCGCATTGCGAAGAACGTGAACGACAGATAGAGCTTGGGATCCTCAGCATGCCCCACGGGGAGATTCTTTCTTCCGACAGAGAAACCTTGTTCACTAGACTCTTGAATCTTTACCTACCGGAAGAAAGCCCCCCATATCCTGTTCTGGACATCGACAAGAAGGAAATACTGCGCGAAAGCACACCAACATCAGTCATGGTTCTCTACAAGATTCCGTGGACGGGTTACGAGGGCTATTTCACATTCAAACCAGCCGCACAATACAATCCTCCCAGTGATGAGGTGACGATTCACTTAGGTGAAATGGATAGGGAAGTCACCTTCTACTACGAACTTTCGCTCCGAGAGTCCGGGCGCGTCTTCGAAGAACGACTTCAATCGCTGTTGGCGAATGATGTCTCATGGCTTATTGATTCATTGGACGATGTCATCCGTCACTTTCGAGAGCATGAGACAAGATTGAAGGGCGTAATGGCCAAGGCGTTAGAACAGCGCATTGCGGCCGTTGCCAGTATTGAAGGACAGATGGAGAGGGTAGAAGTGCCGGAGGAAGTTTTCGCCGGCAAGTTATCGGTTTCTAGTGCAGCAATGTTCAGCCGCGAGAGAAATCCACGGTATGACGTTTTCAGGCCGATTCTGTTTGGGCTCCAAGAAGGTCGATGCAAAGGAACCGACTTAGAAATATATTACAGTCAGTCAACAGTTGACCATATTGTGCCAAGATCCGCAGGTGGCGGCGACGAACCGGACAATCTACAGATCTTGTGTGGCCCTTGTAACAATTTGAAGGCAGATGGCCCACAGGACGACTACCTGCGCAAGATTAGTGATAGCCCTTCAATTTGCCAGGGATTCAGGTCATAGAAAGAGTTTGTAAGCGGTTGTACCCCGCTGCCTTGCCAAACATAGGTCATCGATGCTGAGTCCGCTGATGTTGTAGAGTAACTACACTCGGGTGCATTGCTGACAGCACGTGGGACCGCCTGCTTAGACTGCCTTTGAAATGGTGTAGGCGGCTTGAACACCTTTACACCAGCGTAGCCTGCATCACCGTCACCGCCTGACCTGCTATGCGGACCCGGTCGCCGTCGACGCGGACACGCAACTCGCCGCCGCGTTCCGATATCTGACGTGCGGCGAACTCCGACTTGCCGAGGCGTGACTGCCAGTACGGGCCGAGCGCACAGTGTGCCGAGCCGGTGACCGGATCTTCGTCGACGGCCGTTGCTGGCGCGAAGAAGCGCGACACGAAGTCGCACCCGGGGCTGTCGGAGCGGCTGGTTACCACTACGCCCCGAGTTTCCACTCGACCAAGCACGCCGAATTCCGGGGCGACCTCGCGCACCTCTGCCTCAGAGGACACCTCCACCAGGTAGTCGAATATGCTCTTGCCCACGTATGCAGGGGACACACCCAGCGCATCGATAAGTGCTGCCGGCGGGTCACAGGGACTCACCGGCGTCGCTGGAAAGTCCAACTCGATCCAGTCGCCGTCTCGCGTCGCCGATAGCAGGCCGCTCCTGGTGTGAAATCTGATGGTCTCATCGACGTTCACCTCGCCCGTCTCCCATAGCACGTGCGCGCTGGCGAGTGTCGCATGGCCGCACAGGTCCACTTCCACCACCGGGGTGAACCAGCGCAGCGAGTAACCGTCATCTCTCCCAACGAGGAACGCTGTCTCCGACAGGTTCATCTCGCGTGCCACGTCCTGCATCCAGCGCTCGGACGCCGTCTCAGCCATCACGCAAACGGCGGCCGGGTTGCCGGCGAACGGTGTGTCCGTAAAGGCGTCGACCTGGTAGATGTCCTGGCTCAAATTCATGTCTCCTCACGCTGTTGTTGAGTTTGGCGCCCCAACTCACCTATATGAATCCCCGCCGAGTGTCTACGATACCCCAGCTTACAGGCACAGATTACCCTCCGGGGAGGAGACCTTGAACCAATCGAACATCGTTCCCACAATGCGCTACCGTGACGCCCACGCCGCCATCGACTGGCTCTGCGATGTCCTGGGATTCGAGCGCCACCTCGTCGTCCCTGATGGCACAGGCGGAGTCGCCCACGCGCAGCTTACGCTCGGCAGCGGCATGATCATGCTGGGTTCCGAGCGGGAGAACGACGGCAGCTCGGTCGTCGCCCCCACACCGACCGGAGACCTCACCCAGAGCGGCTACATCGTCGTCGAAGGCATCGAAGGCTCCTACGAACGCGTGAAGGACGCTGGTGCCAACATAGTCATGGATCTGGAGGAGCAGTCGTACGGCGGCAGCCTCTTCGCGGTCCGCGACCCCGAGGGCCAGCTCTGGAACGTCGGCTCCTACGACCCGTGGGCAGAGCACGAGGGCGACTGACTAGTTGGTATCCTCAATCTGCCGCTGAATCAGACCGGCTCACCCGTGTAGAACGCGGTCGTACTTCTCACCGCCGCGGTCGCAGCACCGGGGTCCGTTCCAGCCAAGATAGCCGCCTGGCCCCACGCCTCGCTGCTGCCCTTGATGAACGCCTTGCCATCAGGAGAGGTGACGAACTCCATCTCGTCAGGCTTTGGCTCGTTCGGATTCTCAAGATGGAGTGCCAGTCCGGCTAGAGCCAGCTCCCAGCCGACACCGACCGCTCCCGGTCCGTACTCGTCCCAGTGCGGCGACAGGTGCGCGGTGTGCGTCGCCGAAAGCTGAGGCGACCCTGCTCCTCCGTCTGAGATGCGCAATTCCACCCAGCTTAAGTCCCCGGCGAACTCCCACGTTACCGAAATGCGCGACAGCAGCTCGCACTCGGTGATTACGCCGCCCGCATTGCCCTCCAGTTGGAAGCGACCGCCGAGTTCGAGTTCGCCGCTGATCGGCATAGCCCAGCGTGGGATACGCTCGCCGTTCGTAACGGCGTCCCAGACGTTCTCGACGGTTGTGGTAAGGCTGCGAGAAATAGTAACGGCGCTGGCGGGACGACCGTCACGCTCAAGCAGCGATACGGAACGCCCAGCGGCACCAAGGTGACTCTTGAAATCGAAATTCATAGCTTCTCCATGATTCTTTTGTAGCATCGCAAGAGTTGTGCGACTAACGGACAATACCGACTAAACTAGGGATTGGAATGGTACCTGTGTCACTACCTGAGGATTGCACGCCAAACAGGTAGTAGACACTTGGATTTAGCATGAGTCGATCAACCAACAGATGGGGTAGTACTATGCGTTCATACTTGGCCATTATATCGGTTGCACTGTTCACGGCGATCTTAGCAGTAGCCTGTACCCAAGCCGACGATGATGCCGGAGAGTCGAGGTTGGCGCTGGTAGAGGACCGGGGCAAGGTGGTCTGCGCGACCCTGGACGACACTCCCGGCTTCGGCTTTCTCGATGAGAACGGCAACCACCTTGGCTTCGACATCGACCTCTGCCGCGCCGTCGCGGCCGCGACCCTGGGCAACGCCAACGCCGTCGAGCTCCGCACCATCGACGCCGCAGAGCGCGGCCCCATCATGCAGGCAGGCGAGGTCGACCTGCTCGTGTTCGTAACGACGTGGACCAGCTCACGCGACGCCGCTTGGGGCGACTTCGTGCCGACGATGTTCTACGACGGCCAGGGCTTCCTGGTGCCCACCCGTCTGGGGGTGTCGAGCGCAAGCGAACTGGGTGGAGCCTCGGTCTGCACGGTATCAGGTACCACCAGCGAGTTGAACATGGAGGACTTCTTCCGCCAGAACCAGATGGAGTACTCCCCCGTCATCTTCGAGAACTTTGACCTCGGTCTCAATGCCTACACCAACGCGACCTGTGACGTCCTCACGACCGATCGCTCCACGCTCGCGGCCCTCAGGACCAGTCTGCCCAATCCCGGGGAGCATGTGATTCTGCCTGAGATAATCTCTGAAGAGCCCCTCACTCCTCTCGTCCCGCACGGCGACAGCCAGTGGTTCGACGTAGTGAAAACTGTGATGGCCATCCTGATCCAGGGCGAGGCGCTTGGCGTCAACTCTGGCAACGTCGCCGAGCTTGCGGCCGGCAACAACGTGAAGGCAAAGCGTCTGCTCGGCACCGAGGGAGCGTGGGGACAGTCCGACCTCGGCCTGGAGACCACTGTAGCCCAGACCGTCATATCCCAGGTCGGCAATTACGGAGAGATCTACGAACGTCATCTCGGATCCAACGGTATCGGCCTCCCAAGAGAGGGCGGCAGAAACGCCCTCTGGTCCGGAGCCCCCTGCACCCACTGCCCCAAAGGAGGCCAGATCTACGCCCCACCCCTGAGGTAACGACAGCGGCAGTCAACAAATATCGGTTTGCCGTGATCTGTAGGGGCGGTTCGCGAACCGCCCCTACGCCTGCGCGAGACACCTCGACGGGCACACCACCCAAATGCCCAAGATAGGTTAAACTTGCCAACAGACCCACAAAGGAGAACGACCATGACCGAAAAGCTGGTACAGGGAGACCGATTTCCCAAGATCGAACTGGACCTCATAGACGGCTCGACCATGTCGCTGCCCGGCGATATCCCCGGACGCTACCTTGCGCTCCTGTTCTATAGAGGCGAGTGGTGACCGTACTGCAGGCGGCAGTTGGCCACCTACCAGAAGAGCCTCGAAGAGCTTGACGAGATGGGATTGACCGTAGTCGGCGCGACCGTGGAGGACCGCGACACCGCCGCGAAGATGGCCGAAGAAGTAGGCCTCACCTTCCCAATTGCCTACGGTGTCACCGAAGAGAGCGTGGCAGCCCTCGCCCCGTGGTGGACGGAGGACAAGGCCCACGGACGTTACCTCCAGCCCATGGAGTTCCTCGTTGGGCGCGGAGTCGTCTTCGGCTCCATGTACGCCTCAGGCCCGATCGGCCGGATGGGCGTCAGACAGGCCATGGCATTCATCAAGCACCGGGAAAGCAGACAGCGACAGGCCTCTGCTGCTGGGGATTCCTGAACAGCAGCCAGCCTTGAGAGCGCTTAAGCGCCGATAGACACGCCCCCTCCGGCGTCCCTACCATGCTGGGACAACAATTACCCAGTAAGGGGGCGCTTCTATTGGCAGAACAAACCTGGTTCAGGGGCAACCTTCACACTCACACGACCGAGTCCGACGGCGACGCGGAGCCGGAGTTCGTGGCCGCGTGGTACAAGGACCACGGCTACGACTTTCTCGTGCTGTCGGAACACAACCACCTCTTCCTCCTAGACTACGGCGACGGACGCGACGCCTCCTCATGTCCCCTGATGATCCCGGGGGAGGAGGTCACGATTCCGACAGACCGCAGCGACGTCATCCCAGTTCACCTGGGCGCCATCGGAATCGACCGCTTCGTCGAACCGATCTACGGGGACGACGTGGCCGCCACTCTCCAGGCGAACATAGACGCAATCCGCGATGCGGGCGGCATATCCTGCATCAACCACCCCAGCTGGAAGTGGGCGTTCGACCACGAGGCGATCCTGAAGACACGCGGCGCCAGCCTCATGGAGGTCTTCAACGCCGCCAACGACTGCAACAACTTCCCTATGCCCGTGCCCGGCTTCTTCTCTCCCACCGAGATCTGGGACAACGTCCTGAGCGCCGGAGTGCCGCTCTTCGGAGTAGCGTCCGACGACTCCCACCACTACCACGACTTCTCTCCCGACAAGGACAATCCCGGACGCGGCTGGGTGATGGTCGAGTCCGAAGCGCTGGAGACCGACCCGTTAGTAGAGGGGATGGCAGCAGGCAGGTTCTACTCATCCACCGGAGTATTCCTGGGTGAGTTGAAGTCGTCAGCCGACGAAATCTCCCTGAAGGTACGGCGGAGAAAGGACTCACTCTTCCTCACGAGATTCATAGGCAGAGACGGCACCGTCCACGATGAGCAGGTCGGCACGGAAGTCGCCTACCGCCCCACCGGCGACGAGGGCTACATCCGCGCCCACGTGACCTCCTCCAACGGCCACCAAGCCTGGACCCAGCCCGTATTCCTGACCTAGCAGTGCTCAAATGACACCCTCTCCCTCGATGGGCCGAAAGAGGTAGGTAAACCAACAAATCGTTCGTCCTGAGCTTGTCGAAGGACACCCCCGTCCCATGGATTGCCGAGCGGCGAGCCACTTCGTGGGTTCCCGCTTCCGCGGGAATGACGGTATGTGATTACCTACCCCTGTAAGCGCCCTCTGGGTGAGGGTGAAAAGGCTGACCGGCTTCCTGCAAACATAAACAGCCCCTAACTTTTCCATAGATAGACCGTTACCTATGTTGGGCATCACCAGCCAACTACGTGCAAGGAATAGGCATGACCGCACTGTCGAAAATTCTGGAAAGTCTCAGGTCGTGGAAGTTGTGGGTCGGCGTGGTCGTTCTGGTCGTGGTAGCCGGAGGCGGCTACTACGGCTACGGAGTCTGGACCGATTCGAGTGCCGAGGAAGAAGAGGGACAGACACAGCTCGTCCCAGTCACGCGGGGCGACCTCGTCAACGACGTCAGCGTTACCGGAACCCTCACTTACACAACGCGCGAGACGCTCACATTCGGCCAGCAGGGGACCGTTGCGGAGGTCGTCGCCGCTGAAGGCGACATCGTATCCGCCGGCGATCCGCTTGCAGTCCTGGACGCTGAAACCGTTGCAAACCTTGAGAAGACCATCGCCCAGGCCCGGGTCGACGTCCGCGCCGCCGAGGACGCGCTCGAAGACGCCAGGAACCCTTACACGGCTGTGCAGATCGCCCAGGCCAAGTCTGACGAGGCGGATGCCCGGCAGGCCCTCCAGGATGCCCAGGAGGAGCTGAGTGATCTCGGAGTCGTCGCAGCCGACCAGTTGGCGCAGGCCAGGCTGGACGTACTAAGTGCCCAGGCCGATCTCGAGACTGCCATAGAGAACAAGGCCACGCTGGCCACTCCAACGAACGAGGATGTCGTGAGGGCCGAGGCAGAAGTTACCTCGGCCCGCGTCGCCCTGAAGGACGCTACAGACGCCCTCGACACGCTGCTCAACCCGGACAGCGAGGAGATCGACGACCGCATCGCCGAGCTCCAGGCCGACATCGACTCAGCCGAAGAGACCGTCGTTACCGAAAGGCTCGACCTCGAAGCCGCGGAGCGTAATGCAGAGGACAGGACTCAGCCGGTCGCAGACGATCTCGACACGGCCCAGGCCGACTACAACGACCTCTTTATGAAGTGGCTCGGTATGAGTCCCGCTCCCAATTGGGGCGAGTCGCCCGAGGCCATCTTCGCTGCACATGACATCGATTTGGGAGCCGTCTTCGAGGGGCCTCGCACCGCCGAGATGCAGCAGCAGTTTTTCAGAGGCGAACTGAGTGACGATCCGGAGACTCCCTGGGACGAATTTATCGTGATGTCCTGGGTTGTGCTGTATCTGGGTGAGATACTTGTGGACTGTGAGTCCGAAGATGCCGGCCCCAATCGCTTCTGTGTAGCCGAGGAGTTCGACGATGCCTACGAGTCAATCGTCGAACTGACTGACAACCTCCAGACTGTCGAGGCTGAGGAGTCGGAGAAGATCTGGGATGCGACAGTCGCTCTCAGCAATGCCGAAGACACGCTCGAACTTCGCCAGCAGGACTTGGAAGACTACCTTGCCGAGATCGACGAGGAGCTGGACTCGCTGGAGATTGAGTCCGCCCAGGCAGCGGTTGTGACCGCCGAGGCTGACCTGCTCGATGCTGAGACTGCGTTGGCGGAGCTGATGCAGCCTGCGGAACTCGACATTGGGCTTGCCGACCGTGAGATCGAGCTCGCCCAGGCCATGCTCGCAGATGCCGAGGAGGCCCTCGCATCCCTGCTGGAAGACCCCGACCCGGTCGACCTGCTCGTGAAGCAGGCTGCGGTGAACCTCGCACTTGAGTCCCTGGCAGATGCCGAGGCGACCCTTGAGGAGTACAACGCCGTCGACCAGTTGGACATCGAGCTCAGACAGGCCGAGGTCGTGGCGGCACAGGCGACCCTCGGGACGGCCACCGCCGACCTCGAAAGCGCCACGCTTCGCGCCCCGTTCGACGGCATCGTTGTCGCCCTGAACATCGAGTCCGGTCAGCAGGTCAACGCCAACACGGAGGCCATTGAGATAGCTGATCCGTCAGTCGTCGAAGTCAGCGGGTCGGTCGACGAGATCGATGTCCTGTTCCTGCAGGAGGGCGCGCGGGCCGCTGTGAACCTGGAGGCCCTGGGAACGCAGACACTGCCCGGGACCGTCTCCTCCATTGCCACTGTCGGCACCTCTCAGCAGGGCGTCGTGACCTACCCGGTGACCATTAGGGTAGAGTCCTCCGCGAGCAACCAGCTTCCCGAGGGACTGAGCGCCACGGCCCAGGTGGTAATTCGCGAACAGACCGACTCGCTACTGATACCACTCCAGGCGCTCTACGGCTCAGTGCAGTCTCCGATTGTGAGAGTCGTAAACGGCGAGAACACCGTCGAGAGACAGGTCTCCCTCGGCATAAGCGACGACTTCTGGATAGTTGTCGAGGACGGCCTCGCTGAGGGTGAGTTCATCAGCATGGAAGTGGTCGGCAGCAGCACGAGCCAGTTCGGAGGAATTGGAGCAACGTTCCGCGCCGTCGGAGGCTTTGGCGGTCCAGGAGGAAGAGGAGGCGGGCCGCCAAGGTGAGGGCCCTAGCATTCCAAAATGAAGCTGATCGAGCCTCCATCCTCCTGAATACTCCCTTTAGGCGTCAATGTCACCACTACAGACCATAAGAACAGCCATCGCCTCACTCGAGGCCAACAAACTCCGAGCCGGCCTCGCGCTGCTGGGCATCGTCATCGGCGTGACCGCGGTTATAACGCTCATGTCGATCGGACGCGGAGCAACCCAGCAGATCACTGGGATTATCGAGGGCCTGGGCACCAACCTCCTGTTCGTGCAGCCTGAGGGAGACGACGCGCAGCTCACTCTTGGCGACGCCAACGCGCTGGTTGACCCCCTGTTCGCCCCGACCGTGGTTGCCGCCGCGCCTGAAGTACGCAGCTTTGCGACCCTCGCCGCCGGACGGGAGAACACCTCGGCGCAGGTGGTCGGCGTGACCCCTGAGTATCTCGGCGCCCGGGGCCTCGATCTCGCCAGCGGCATGTTCATCGGGTTTGCCCACGTCGACAACCGGGACGAGGTCATCGTTCTCGGTTCCAACGTGGCTGAGCAGCTCTTCCAGAACCGCGACCCCGTCGGCGACTACGTTCGCGTAAACGCTCGACGGTTCAGTGTGATAGGGGTTCTTGAGAGCCAGGGCGGAAGCGGATTCGGCACGTTCGATACCCAGGTGTTGATACCCATAACCACTGCGTACTACCGGCTCAGCGGAGACCGAACCTCTACCGGGGACGTCTCGGTGAGCCTCATCAACGTCCAGGTCAGAAGCGTCGACGAGGTCGACCGCAGCATCGAGGAGGCCAGCGGTGTCCTTCGACTGCGCCACCGCATAACCGGTGAGGATGACTTCACCGTCATCAGCCAGCAGAGCACGATCGAGACGCTGGAAGAGACCACGAACACCCTCGTAGTCTTCCTTGGAGTGATCGCGGGCATCTCCCTGCTCGTGGGCGGCATCGGCATCATGAACATAATGCTCGTGTCGGTGACCGAGCGCACCCGCGAGATCGGCATTCGCAAGGCGATGGGCGCAAAGCGGAGCGACATCCTCTTCCAGTTCGTTGCCGAGGCGACCCTACTGAGCATCGGAGGCGGCCTCCTCGGAGCCGCGCTCGGCTTCGCGATGACCAACCTTGTCGATGGACGCTCCTTGGGTGGCCAGACCTTCTCGACGAGCTTCAGCCTCGAGTTCGCCATCCTCGCCCTGGCCGTCTCCGCCGGAATCGGCCTGTTCTTCGGCATCTACCCAGCCGCCAGAGCATCCGGCCTCCACCCAATAGACGCCCTGAGGTACGAGTAGCACGAATTCACAGGTAGGCATAATGTTCCGTCTTGGAATTCAATCGACTGACCCCCTCTCCCTCAGGGAGAGGGCTGGGGTGAGGGTGAAAACCTCGATTGCCAACCTCTCTTGGCTCCCTCAGAGTGAGGGTGACAATGCACCCAACACCATCCTTCCACAGAAAGCGAGAACCAATTGAAGTCAAAGCTGAGCATCTTCGCAGGGTTGGTTATTCTCCTACTTCTCCTCGCCTGTGGGTCCTCTGAACAGGAAGCCAGCCCCACCACCGCGCAGGTCGCCGACGTATCTGAGTTCCCAACCCCCACGCGCTCCCAGGCCGAGCCACAGCCCACCTCACCACCTGTGGCCGTACAGGTGCAGACAACTCAGAACGCCAACGCCACCAACGGCGACGAAGCTCCAATGACCCAGGAAGAGATCCAGGAGCTTAGGCAGCGACTTCAGAGCGGCGAACTGAGCGAAGAGGAGGCCCAGCAGGCGTTCCAGAGGCTACGATCACAGTTCGGCGACGGCCCCGGCGGCCCCGGTGGCAGCCAGGTAGCGGGCTCCATCGAGAGCATCGAAGAGACTTCTCTCACAGTAGCAACAGATCTCGCCTCCGTCTCCGTAAACGTCGGAGCGGACACCATCATCATGATTACCTCGGTCCTCGAACCGACCGCACTGACCGACGACACCCAGGTCATGGTCGTCAGCGAACGGCAGGAGGGCAAAACACTCGCCCGGACCATCACCATCATCCCCGAGGGCCAGACAGGGTTCCGAGGCGGCGGACTAGGAAGGTTTGGCGCAGGCCAGGGAGCCCCCGGCACGAATGAGGCTGCCCCCGGCCGAGGGCAGGGCGGACTCGGCACCAACCAGGCCGCCCCCGGCGGCACCCAGGGAGCCCCCTTCGGACGCGGAGGCCTCTTCGGCACCGTCACAGGCGTGAGCGACATCGGATTCACCCTCGAGACCCAGCAGGGTCCGCTCCCCATTGCCATCGACGAGGACTCAGTCATCCTCGAGACACAAGAGGGAGCCTTCACAGACCTCCAAGTCGGAATGCAGGTCAGAGTAGCCGGCCCCGCCACCGAGAACGGCACAATAGAAGCCCGCTCAGTAATAGTCACCCCCGAAGGCTTGGAGGATACCCGCCGCACAGACACCGGCCTTTAGGTCTCCCAACACGCAAATGTGGCCAAACGCGATGACCGAAATTCATCCCTAATCCTGCGACCGTGACCCCGAGCTCAACCCGCTCACGACCTCCCTGATCCGCGATAGGCTGGCAGATGAGTAGTCAGTAGCCTCGTACCTCTGTATCTGCTGTTCCTTGAGGCCGATTCGCTCTGCCAGATCCTTTTGGCTCATCCCTTGGGCGATTCGCGCCTTGATGAGCATGGAAGACAGCCCAGATACTACTTCGAGGTCACCAATTGGGAACTCACCTGCCTTTAGGGACTCATATTCTCGCAGTTCCCTTTTGAGGTCCGCTAACTGGCTACTCACCGCGTCTTCCTGGGCTTTGGCGATGAGGGGATGAACGTCAGCATTCTCCCGACCGCGACTTCTTAGTTCTGCGAGCGTGCGCTCAAATCGCTCAACCTGGGCCTTGGTATTTCGGTACTGGCGTTCGTTCTTGATCAATTCAGATTCTCCAGAGCAGCTCTGAGTCCCAATAGCAGCCGGAGTCTCCAGGGATTATGTCCGAACCTTTGGAACAGCTCCTCCCATGTAGCCCAGTGAACTCCGGGAGGGAGGAGCCCTGTTCGATTGAATTCAGGCAACATAACACAACAATAACGTTGTGTATCTTCCGTGTCAATTTGATGTAGCCAAACGGAGTCTCTATGCGTACTGGCTAGGGGATCACACAGCCGCCGGCCTCCGCCCGTTTGGACGAGAAAGGTAACCCTTGAGGAAACTGTCAGGAAAGCGTCAGGCTCCCCCTCAGATATTAAACTGCGGCTCGCTGTAGTCCAGTACCTTGTTGTAGATCTGGATGCGCCAGCGTTGGGTGTCGGCGACCATGAGCCTCGACCCGCGCGGGTCGAACGCGACTCCCATCGGCAGCGCGAAGTGCTTCTCCGGATCTAGCGAGTACACCCGCCGCCGAGCCTTGTGGACGTCTGGATTGGCCCGCACGAACTCCGTCTGCCACTTCGATAGCTCGTATGCGTCGCCGATGAACGTGGTGATGTACATCCCGCCCGAGTCGTACGTCTGCACCCTGCTGTTCGCCCAGTCGCAGACGTAGATGTCGCCATCCGGGTCCACTGCAACGTCCGACGGGTGGTCGAACTCGTAGTCGCCGCTGCCGCGACTCCCGAGCGCGAGTATGAACCCGCCGTCGCCGTCGAACTTCTGGATCCGGTGGTTCTTGTAGTCGGCGACGTACACATAGCCGTCGGCGTCTGCCGTGATGCCCCACGGGGACAGGAACTCCCCGTTACCTGAACCGGTCGAGCCCCACTGCGAGATGAGGCTGCCATCTCGCGTCAGCTTCTGTACCCGGTCGTTGAGCGCGTCCACGACCAACACCTCGTCGTTTGCGTCGATGGCGATGCCCGAGGGCCTTCTGAACTGTCCGCCACCGTCTCCAGACGTGCCGAACGAGCGGATGAAGTCTCCCTCGACTGTGAACACGGACACACGGTCCGTCCACGCGTCTGTTACGTAGATGTTTCGCTCCGAGTCCAGCGCGACGCCGGTCGGCCACACGAACTGACCCGGACCGTCACCGTATCCGCCGCCTATCATGTTGACGATGCGCTCGTCGCCCGGCTCGTCGCCCAGCGAGATGCGGGAAACGTTCGGGGAGAGCTCGAGGATCCCCTTGATGATCGCGAACAGCTCGTTCTCGTCGCCGACGGCAAGGGCTATCGGCTCTAGCGTCTCGTTGGGGTCCCCGATGACATGGCTGTAGTCATAAACGCGGTTGCCAATAATCTTGGTGAGCATGATGTCGATTCCTTCTGGAAGCACTGGCTTGCAAGGGGGCCGAAGAGATCGATCAGCTGGGCCGTGAACCCTGTCACTCACGCAAACTGGTACTCCCTCGTGGCAACTATTAGCTGGAGCAACTCCGCAACGCGCGTGGCCGACTTGGCTTCGTTCTCCTCGTCCCACGCGAACTCGCCGAGGATCCGGGCGTGCTCGATCAACTCCGCGCGCGTCTCGTCATTCATTGCGACCGGCCCGAGCAGGTCGATACAGGCATCCACAGCCGATTCCGGCGACGCGCCGTAGGCCCTGACCCGCTCGATGATGTCGCGGACTCCGGGTCTGTCCATCTCGCCGACTATGTCGGCTACGAAGTTCGCCCGCTTCATCAGAGAACTGCTGTTGATCCACTCCACACCGTAGTGCCAGCCCTCCACGCTCGGAGGATTGAGCAGGTCTTGCCCCATGTACGTGATCTGATTGCAGTAGTCGTACACGGCCAGGCTGGGAAGCTCCGCGCCGCCGACCATCCTGAGCGCACTGACGACGACCTCGGTCGGGTTCTTCACCTTTGTGAAGCGAGCTCCCTTGAAGAAGTCGGAGTTGAACAGTACGCGCAGCGTGTGGCGCATATCGAAGTCCGACTCCGACAGCGCGTTGGCGATGACCTCGATGGCCTCGGGATCGCGCGGCGGCGTCACCTGCCACGCGGGCACCTGCACCTCGTCGGCAACGAAGAATCCGTACAGGTGCCGCGCGATGAACCTCGCCGTAGCGGGCTGGGCGAGCACGATGTCTATGATGTCCTCGCCGTTGAAGTTTCCCGTGTGACCCAGGAACGTCTTCTCGCCCTCGTCGTGGTCGTATGGTCGGTACTCGAAGTGCCAGTCCCAGCGTCCCATGTGGTATCTGGGGAGCTTCGGGCTGATCGTCCAACCGGTGAACGCGCGGGAGCATTCGTACACGTCCTCTTCGGTGTAGTTGCCGACTCCCATCGTGAACAGCTCGAGGAGCTCACGACCCCAGTTCTCGTTGACCGCGGTGGCGTGGTTCTCGTGGTTGTCCAGCCAGTACAGCATGGCGGGTGTGCGAGCGATGTCTAGCAGCAGCTCGCGATACTTCCCGAGGCCCTTCTCCCTGAAGACGTCGATCATGTCCATGACCTCGTCATAGTGATCGACCTTCGAGACTCCAGTTGCGAAGATCTGATGCCAGAAGAGGGGCATCTTCTCCTGGAGCGGCGCCTTCGTGTTGATCATGCGCCACACCCAGCCCGACTGTCCCATGCCATTCAGGGTGTCCGGTTTCCACTGTATGGGCAGGTAACGAAGGAAGTCGTAGAAGTCTAACGGTTCGTAGGCTTCCGGGTGGAGCAGGTCCTCGACCGTAGCCTCGTAGCCCGCAGTGAGACGACGTTCAAGTTCGTCCCGGGTGGCCCCGAATCCGGCCCTGCGCATTAGGTGTGCCATTAACGACAGATGATCGTTTGCCATCATTCGGCCTCCAGGTAACAATCACATAAAACGTCAACACAAGGCGCTCGTCAGCGTCAGCAATTGCAGATAGCAGTTAAGGCCGTTTCGGCACGCGCAGAGTATACTCCTAAAACCTGGTCAATGGTTCATACTTTTATCCTATTTTGACTGGAATTCTCCGCAAATTCTGGTCCCATATACGTGAATTTTGTCACATATCGGTGAATTGGTCTGTAATATCCATAAAATTGTTTGAAAGATCAATTAGGTAGAATTTATACTCTGACCACTCACAGACTGAGGAGTTGCCCATGCCAAAGCCGGAATTCGTCGACGCGCACGTCCACTTCTACGACATGGGCCACCCGGAGCTCTTCTACGCCCACTGGCAACCGGACGAAGACCACCCCGTCCTCGGCGCTCAGACCAGGAAGCTGGCCGCTCGAAACTGGCTCGCCGAGGACTTCATCGCCGTGTCCCGCGACTCGAATGTGACCAAGGCCGTTCACGTCCAGGCCGCGATCGGCTCGCCCGACCCGGTCACTGAGACCGAGTGGCTCCAGGAGGCCGCCGACCGGACAGGGTTCCCCCACGCCATCGTCGCCTACGCCGACCTGCGCGCCCCGGACGTCGAGGCCGTGCTCGAACGCCACTGCGAGTCCCCGAACATGAAGGGCGTGCGTGACTTTTCCTACGGCGACTACCTCGTCGAGCCCGACTTCCACCGGGGCTATGCGCTGATGGAGAAGTTCGGCCTGATCGCCAGCATCGCCGCGCAGTGGCCGGACATGGAGAAGCTGCGCGACCTCGCTGGTAGCTTCCCCAACACCGTCATCGTCATTGACCACGCCGGTGGCCCCATGGAGCGCACACCGGAGTACTTCAGCAACTGGAAACAGGGGATGCAGACCGCCGCTGAGGCCGAGAATGTCATCTGCAAGATCTCCGGTCTCGGCATGGGCGACCAAAACTGGACTGTCGACAGCATCAGGCCCTACGTGCTGCACTGCATCGAGACCTTCGGAGTCGAGCGCAGCCTGTTCGCCACCAACTGGCCCGTCGACAGCCTCTGGAGCGACTACGACACAATCGTCAGCGCCTACGACGAGATCACCGCAGACTTCACCGAAGCCGAACGCCGGGCCCTCTTCTCAGCCAACACCGAACGCCTCTACCGCATCTGAGGCCGAAGTTCGGTGTGTTATGCTGACGCCATAGGAGCGCGAGCATGACCAGCCCTAATCCTGCAATCAAGTTCACCTACCAGGACTACATAAACACGCCCGACGACAAGCGCTACGAACTGATCGATGGAGAGCTGATCTTGGCGCCAGCGCCACGAAGAGACCACCAGAGAGTAGACACGAGACTGGGATGGCGACTCGCCCGATTTGTTGAAGAAAGTAGTCTTGGTGTAGTTTACTCCGCCCCGCGCGACGTGGTCTTCTCCGATACGAACATCGTGCAGCCGGACCTTATGTTCATCTCCAACGAGCGGATGCACATCGACACTGAGGCGGAGGTCTGGGGAGGCCCCGACCTCATCGTCGAAATACTGTCCCCATCCACCGCCGCACGGGACAGGACGGTGAAGCAGGTACTCTACGCGCGAAACGGCGTGAACGAATACTGGCTGATTGACGTCGACGCACGCACGATAGAGGTGATGCTTCTCGGCGACCAGGGCTTCGAGCCCGTCGCCACCTATGGCGACGGCGATACGCTGGTCTCGCCCACACTCCCCGGATTCAGCATCCTCGTAGACGACGTCTTCTAGCTCCGCCGTTACTGGGTTGGCCGCTACGGCCTGATCCCCGACACCCCTCCGTCTATCACCAATTCCGTCGCCGTAACAAACGACGACTCGTCCGACGCTAGGTACAGCGCACCGAAGGCTATGTCCTGCGCCTCTCCGAGCCTGCCCATAGGGATCTCTCCGACGCGCGTCTCCGGGCGGACCGTGTTCGTCGCCGCGCGGATCATGTCCGTATCGATGGGGCCGGGATGGATCGAGTTGGCCCTGATTCCATCCGATGAAAATCGCCCAGCCGTATTCTTCGTGAACACTCGCACGGCCCCCTTGGAAGCGGCGTAGGCAGGCGAGGCCAGCGGTCGTCCCAGGATGCCCGCTATCGACGAGATGTTGACGATCGAGCCGCCACCGGCACGCTGCATCGCCGGGATCACGTACCGCGTGCCGAGAAACACACCCTTGGCGTTGACGTCCATCATGAGGTCCCAGTCCTCGTTCGAGACATCCATGTCCTCGTGCCTCATGGAGATGCCGGCGTTGTTGACCAGTATGTCCACCTTGCCGTACTTGCTCTCGGCAAGCTCGATGGTCTGCTGCCAGTCGTCGTCGCTCGTGACGTCGAGATGCACGTACTCGGTCACACCGCCCAGCTCGGCAACCTTCGCCTCCACCTGCTTGCCTTCCTCGTCGAGGATGTCGCCAAAGACGACCGCTGCTCCCTCAGACGCGAAGAGCTCGACTTCAGCCGCGCCCTGTCCCTTAGCGCCGCCCGTAATGATCGCTACCTTGCCATCCAGCCTGCCCATGATGTCCTCCTTGGAATTGTCCCGACCTGCAAGCGCTACCATCCCGTCCTTCCCGCGAAAGCGGGAACCCAGGGGTGGGGTGTCACGCACAGTACTCGCCCGCCAGTCTGGAACATCTACGTCTTTCTTGACGATACTTCCGATGATGCCTTCGCATTATAGACTGGTAAGACTACCTACGGTGATAGACTGGTGCGAGGCAGGGGCAGGTTTACTTCGTCAGCCGCTTCGCGGGTGCGAAACCTGCCCCTGCATGAAAACAGACGCGAGGTGAGACGGTGGTTAACGGACATAACGGTGCGGCGGGCCCCCTGGCAGGAATCAGGGTCTTGGATTGGACGATGTGGCAGTTCGGCCCTGTGGCGGCCTCGATGATGGGCGACATGGGCGCGGACGTGATCAAGATCGAGGCGCTCGACGGCGACGTCGGCAGGGCAGTGGCCCGGATGGAGTCCGCCGACGCCGGTCTGCCCGCCGGCAGGAACGCCTACTTCGAGACCTGCAATCGCAGCAAGCGCGGCATCGCGATCAACCTCAAGACAGCCGAGGGCCGCGAGATCGCCCACAAGCTCGTCGAGGGCGCGGATGTCATCATCCAGAACTTCCGCAAAGGCGTGGCCGAACGGCTCGAGATGGACTACGAGACCCTTAAGAAGATCAACCCCAATCTGGTCTACGCCTCGGCCTCTGGCTTCGGACCCGAGGGGCCTGACGCCGAGCTGCCGTCGCTCGACGGCTGCGGACAGGCCCGCGCAGGTCTGATGATGTCGGCGACCCCGCCGTGGGCGAAGCACCCGGTATCCGTGCGGGGAGCGCCTTCCGACCAGATCGGCGGCATCACGCTGTGTGTAGGGATACTGTCCGCGCTGCTTGCAAGGCAGTCGCAGGGTGTCGGTCAGAAGGTCGAGGTCTCCCACCTGAGCAGCACGATGTTCCTCCAGGGCCTCGCGATAGGAATGAACCTTCTGTCCGGTCAGTACCTGCCCACCCTCAACCGCGAGGACGTCCGCAACTACATGTACAACATCTACCAGTGCAAGGGCGGAAGCTGGCTGAGGGTCTCCAACCCGCAGCCCGCACGCTACTGGGGTCCGTTCGTCGAGGCGCTCGGAATCGAGTACATACTCGAAGACCCCACGATCGAGGGTGCCCAGGACGGCACCGCCGGATCTCCCGAACTCCTGGAGCTCATTGAGAACACCTTCGCCTCCAAGACTTATGAAGAGTGGGACGCGATCTTCCGCACATACGGCTTCATCTATGCCAAGGTGCAGACCATCGAAGAGCTTCCCGAGGACCCGCAGGTCAAGGCGAACGGCTACATAACCGACTTCGACCACCCCACCATCGGACCCATCCAGGTATGCAACTTCCCGGTCGCCTACAGTGAGACGCCGGCCACGATCCGCAGCGGCGCCCCTGAACTAGGAGAGCACACCGAGGCCATTCTCATCGACGAACTCGGCTACGACTGGTCCGACATTGGAACTTTCCAGGAAGCAGGGGCTATACTCTGACGTTGTTTTCACGTAGGGACAGGTTTCGCACCCGCGAAGCGGCTGACGAAGTAAACCTGCCCCAGATCTAACACAACTGGAAAGAAAAATGCCCGGAGACCGCGACAGCAAAATGATCATGGGCGCCTTCCTGCAGGCGGCCAACTGCTCCAACTACGCCGCCTCGTGGCGGCATCCAGCGTCCGACCCCGGATTCCTCTCCGCGCGCTTCTACCAGGAGATCGCACGCACTCTCGAGGCTGGTAAGTTCCACTTCGGCTTCATAGACGACAGGCTGGCCATGCCCAGCCGCTACAACGACTCCGTGGACGACACCGTCCGCCTCGGCATCCGCGCCGTAAAGCTCGACCTCGTCCCCGTGGTCATGGCGATGACTCTTGCGACCCGCTACCTCGGCGTCAGCGCGACCTACTCGACTACCTACCACGCGCCGTTCCACATCGCGCGACTGTTCTCGACAATCGACCACCTCTCCGACGGACGAGCTGCATGGAACGTCGTTACGTCTCTCAACGACTCCGAGGCGCAGAACTTTGGCGTGGACGTCCACGCCGAGCACGACAGTCGCTACGACCAGGCCGACGAAGTCATGGAGATCATCACCGGACTCTGGGATAGCTGGGACGACGACGCGATAAGGCTCGACAAGCAACAAGGCGTGTTCGCAGACCCTGACAGCGTCCACAGACTCGACTACGAGGGCGAGTGGTTCAGGTCCCGAGGCCCACTGACCGTCCCGCGCGCGCCGCAGGGCTACCCCGTCATCATGCAGGCTGGTCAGAGCGACAGGGGACGCGAGTTCGCAGCCCGCTGGGCCGAGACCGTGTTCGCAGTCTTCAGGGAGATCGACGCAGGCCAGCAGATATGCGCCGATATCAAGAGCCGCGCGCTCAAGTACGGTCGCAACGAGAACGACGTCAAGGTCGTCACAGCCGCATACGCCATCGTTGGAGAGACCGAGTCATTGGCGAGGGAGAAGCTGTCCTACATCGAGAGCCTCGCCCATCCGGCTGACACGCCGGTGCTGTTGTCCGAGCTGCTCAACTACGACTTCGGTCAGCATGAGCCTGACGAGCGACTCGCCGACAAGCACCTCAACGCCATATCAGGCTCACGCGGCATGGCCGAGCGGATGCGCGCGTCGGGGGAGGACTACCCCACGTTCGGAGACTTTCTCAGTCAGAGCAGGCGCGGCACGATCTGGGAGCTCCCCGTTTTCGTCGGCAGCCCGACCCAGATCGCCGACGAGATGGAAGAGTGGTTCAGGCAGGAGGCCTGCGACGGCTTCATGGTCGCTGCCCCATACCTGCCCGGCGCATACCAGGACTTCGTCAGGATGGTCGTCCCCGAGCTCCAGCGCCGAGAAGTCTTCCACAACGACTACACCGCCGACACCCTCCGAGGCAACCTCGGCCTCACCAGGCCCTAAGGTACTTGTAGCCCAGTCCTACCCAGTCCAAGGCATCCGTAATTCCCAGGGCAGCCCCGTCATTCCCGCGAAAGCGGGAATCCACTTGCAGGACCGCCACTAGACTCCGCACAGGCAAGCCTGAATTCCATCCAACGGCCCCCTCGGCCTACCCGCTCCCCACCCTCATGTGCTCCACCGACTGCGACACCAGCTCCCTCAGCACCTCCACATCCACGTCCGCCAGCTTGTTGATGTACAGACAGGAAGCCCCCTTCCGGTGCTTCCCCAGCTTGCCGAGCAGGTCATCATACTCATCAAACCCAGACATGATGTACAGCGACAGGCTGCTCTTCCTTGGCGAGAAGCCCGTCAGGGGCATATCACCCTCCCTGCCTGACTCGTACCTGTAGTGGTAGCTGCCGAACCCGATGATGCTCGGCCCCCACATCTCAGGCTCCAGCCCGGTCACGTCCCTCATCATATCCAGCAGAACGAGCCCATCTTCCTTCCGACGTTTGTTCTCCACCGCCGCCATGAACTCATCCACACTCGCCCCGGTCTTCACAGTCTTGTTCTCAGCCATCAGATGAATCTCCCACTGTCTCGGAGCGCGGGCGTCCCGCCCGCATCACCCGCAGGAGCGGTTCGCGAACCGCCCCCTACTGTCACCATTCCTTATTCATGGTATATCCTAGGCAAAATTCAGAACCAACGTGAACGGAGGAATAGGTCATGAAACCAAATGTACTGCGACAGAAGCTTGAGGCCGGTCAGCCCACCGTCAGCACCCACATCCACTCGACGTGGCCGTCGGTGGTCGAGGCAGTAGGGCACACGGGCATCTACGACTACGTGGAGTTCGTGGCTGAGTACGGCCCGTCCGACCTTCACGACCTCGATAACCTGGCGCGCGCGGCTGAGCTCTACGACATGGGCATGATGATCAAGGTCGACCAGAGCCACCAGGCCTATCTCGCCCAGCGAGCCGTTGGCTCCGGCTTTGGCAGCGTCCTGTTCACCGACTCCAGGTCTGCCGACGACGTCCGTGAGCAGATCCTCACGATCAAGCCCGACACGCCCGAGGACAAGGGCTGGTACGGAGTCGCCACCCGTCGCCACACCTACATGGGCTACGGAGGCTCACAGACATACGTCGACGCCCTCAGGGACACCGTCGTTGCGGTCATGATCGAGAAGAAGGGCGCAGTCGACGAGCTCGACGAGATACTGGAGATCCCCGGCCTGGACATGGTCCAGTGGGGCGGCTCCGACTTCTCAGTCAGCATCGGCAAGGCTGGCCAGCGCAACGACCCCGAAGTGGTCGCCGCGCACGACAAGGTCTTCAAGTCGGCCGTCAATGCAGGCATCGCCGCCAGGGCCGAGATCCAGTCCGCCGACGAGGCCAAGAAGTACCTCGACATGGGCGTGAAGCACTTCTCCATCGGCACCGACATCACCATCCTGCACGGATGGTGGAAGTCCAACGGCGAGGACCTCTGGAGAGCCATATCCGGCGAGTAGTTTTTTGTAAGCGCTGGCCTAAGGTTGAGCCTGTCCTGATTAGTGGGCACCACCCTTTCGTCATTCCCGCGAAAGCGGGAACCCAGGGGTGGGGAGTCCTTCGACAAGCTCAGTGCCTGTGCCGGACTTGATACGGTGACGAACGCCTTATCTACGCCAGAATCAATTGGGCAGGGTAGTGATACAGGAGGCAGAAGTGGCAGAACTGGAACGAGCATACGCCGTACGCAGCTACAGCAGCGGCACGCGCGGTCGCGCGATCAACAACGCCCGCAACCACCATTGGATAGCGGACGACCCCGGAGGCGATGAGATCGGGGCAGGGGAGCTGTTCCTCTCCGGCATCTCAGCCTGCGCGGTCAACATGATCGAGCGGATCGCCCACGAGGAAGAGATCCCGCTGGACTGGATGGACGTCAGCGTCGAGGCATACCGCGACCCGGACGCCGTGCCGGGTGAGATTACCGTCTACGAGGACATCAAGGTCCACCTCCAGATGTGGGGAGTTGCCGACGACGACGGCGACAACCTGGTGGATATCTGGAAACGCCGTTGACCGCTCTACGGTTCGGTCGCAGTTGCGACCCCAAGCACATCGGTAACCTCAGAGTTCTCCCAGGAGCCCAGACAGCGCTAGGCAGATATAACTTACGTGCCTGAAACTCAGCCAACAGACCCCCTCTCCCTTGACGGGAGAGGGTTGGAGCTTGCCCCGGACTTGATCCGGGGGTGAGGGTGAAAACTACGAACACAAACTCTCTGTCCGCCCTTGAGTTCTGAGTAGTCCGCCCCCACTCATGTCAAACACGCCCAACCCAGCCCCCCAAAGACCCGTCTACAGCGGAGACGTCTTCTACCTGCACTACGCCTGGGTGATCGTCACGATCATCGCCGTCATGCAGATGGTCGGCTCGTCAATCCGCATGGCCTTCGGCGTGTTCATCTATCCGCTGAGCGAAGAGTTCGGCTGGAGCCAGGGCTCGATCACCCTCGCCTACGCGCTGTCGAGCATCGTGACCGCGATGGTGTCTCCACTGGCGGGCTCGCTCGGGGACCGCTTCGGCGCCCGCAAGTCGATGATGCTGGGCTGCGCGATGTTCATCGCCGGGATGCTGCTGATCGGCATCGTCAACCAGGTGTGGCAGTTCTACCTGACGTTCGGCGTGCTGCTCGGAGTTGCCCAGGCGGTCTTCCTGGTACCGCTGATCCCGTCGGCGATGACCTGGTTCCGTCGTCACCTCGGCGTGGGAATGGGATTCCTGATGGCTGCGTGGGGACTCGGTCCCGCGCTTACTGCCCCGCTCATGGGACTCATGATCCAGCAGCTAGGCTGGCGGGACACGTTCTGGGTTACTGCTGCTGCGTCTGCCGTCATTATGGCTGTGCTGATTGCCAAGTACAGCAACCGGCCCGAAGACCGCGGCCTAGAACCCTACGGGGCGTTGCCCGGAGACCCTCCGGCGTCGCGTCGCGCGCTGTCGGTCGACCGCGTCAAGCTGTTTTCCAAGTTCATGCGCCACACCAAGGCGTACTGGAACCTGAGCTCGATCCACTTCCTCGGATGCGTCGGCCACGCTGTCATACTCGTGTACATCGTGCCCATCGCGATCGAGGAGGGCATCTCCGTCGTTGTCGCCGCCGGTCTGCTGACGGTGCTGTCAGGAGTCAGCATCGGAACGCGACTGGCGACACCCGTGCTATCAGACTATGTTGGCCCCAAGACCGTCATGACAGTCGCCTACGTCCTGCAGGGCATCCCGGTCGTGATGCTGTTCTGGACCCATGACGTGTGGCTCTTCTACGTGTTCGCTGCCGTCTTCGGCATCGGCTACGGCGGAGAGGCCGGCGGATTCCCGATTCTCAATCGCAGGTACTACGGACAGGCGCCCGTCGGATCAGCCCACGGCTTCCAGATGCTCGGAGCGGGACTCGGCATGGCCGTCGGCGGCTGGGTCGGCGGGGTCGTGTACGACTTCATGGGAAGCTACGATCTCGCGCTTGTCATATCCGTCGTCGCCAGCCTGCTTGGAGCCGTGAGCATCGTGCTCCTCGAGCGCACCGACCGCCTGCTCATCCCGAACTGGGAGACCGACCACCTCCCCGAAGAAGAAGAGCCCGAACGCACCCCCGCCCAAGCCAGCGCCGACTGACTTCTCGCCCAAGCAATGTCCCCTCTCCCTTGATGGGCTGACAGGGGTAGGCAAACTGACAATTCGTTCGTCCTGAGCTTGTCGAAGGACACCCCGGCTCCTGGATTCCCGCCTTCGCCTGAATGACGAATTGAGAATGCCTACCCCCTCTCCCGGGGGAGAGGGTTGGGGTGAGGGTGAAATCTCCACCCCCAACCTACTTGGACCTTACCCAGACGCATGCCTCGTCAGAAATTCACGCACCTGCTCAATCGTCCTGGCCTTGACGTTCTCGTCTTCCTTCCACGGATACGCGGTCACCTCAGCCTTCGGAGCCAGGTCTGCCAGAGCCATCGCCGCCTCCAGTGAGTGCGACGGCGTGTCGTCCGGCATCACCAGGACCGGCGTCTGGCACTCGCTCGCGAACTCCCTCGATACGCTGTACATGAAGTCCGGCTGGATGCGGTAGAGGTTGTGCAGATACTGCTCGACGATCTCCATCGTCACGTCGTCCCGCTGATCGCAAAGCGGCAGTGCCCAGGACTCGAGACTGGAGTCGTATGGGGCGTCAGGAGTCTTACTGGAGTGACCGACTGGCTGGCAGAACACCGCCGCAGCCACCCGCTCAGGCGCCTGGTCGATCAGTTTAAAGGCGAAGGCTCCCCCAATGCAGTAACCCATGAACAGAAACTGGTCGATGCCCAGATGGTCCATCAGCGCAAGCTGGTCGTCAGCGAACGCTCCCCACGGGTCTTCGACCTGCACGGGCCCGGTCGACTGGCCACCGATGGCGTTGCGCTGGTCCATCGTAATGCACCGGAAGTCGTCCTTGAACACCTCCATCGCGTTGAACACCTGGTGCGGCCAGGCGCTGATAATCGAGTTTAGGCCCCCACCCGGCGTCACCAGCAGCGGAAAGCCCGAGCCAGCCTCCTCATACTGAATTCTGACATCGCCATAACTAAAAGACGAAATGATAGACTCTCCTTGCGAGACGTGCGTTTAGAGTCGTCAGCTAGGACACTCACGGAGTAGAGGACTGAGGTGAGAGTGTAAAGGGCGTTAATTCATACCCTTCGTAAAATTCTCACCCAGACGCATGCCTAGTCAGAAACTCACGCACCTGCTCAATCGTCCTGGCCTTGACGTCCTCGTCTTCCTTCCACGGATACGCGGTCACCTCAGCCTTCGGAGCCAGGTCTGCCAGAGCCATCGCAGCCTCCAGCGAGTGTGAAGGCGTATCGTCCGGCATTACCAGGACCGGCGTCTGGCACTCACTCGCGAACTCCCGAGACACGCTGTACATGAAATCCGGCTGGATGCGATAGAGGTTATGCAGGTACTGCTCGACGATCTCCATCGTCACGTCATCCCGCTGTTCGCACAGAGGCGGCCCCCAGGAGTCCATACCTGAGTCGTACATGGAATCAGGAGTCTTGCTCGAGTGCCCCACCGGCTGGCAGAACACGGCCCCTGCCACGCGCTCAGGAGCCTGTTCGATGAGCTTGAACGCGAACGGCCCGCCTATGCAGTAGCCCATGAACAGGAACTTGTCGATGCCCAGGTGGTCCATCAGCGCAAGCTGGTCGTCAGCGAACGCTCCCCACGGATCTTCGACCTGCACGGGCCCGGTCGACTGGCCACCGATGGCGTTGCGCTGATCCATCGTGATGCACCGGAAGTCGTCCTTGAAGACCTCCATCGCGTTGAACACCTGGTTGGGCCACCCACCGATCACGGAGTTAAGACCTCCACCCGGCGTAACCAGCAGCGGAAATCCCGAGCCAACCTCTTCATACTCGATGCGGACATCGCCATAGCTAAAAGACGGCATTACGGACTCTCCTTATCGGACGTGCGTTTATTATCGTAAGGTAAGAGGGTGCTCGAAAATGCGGAGCTCTACGCTTCCTCTCCCTTGATGGGAGAGGATTGAGGTGAGGGTGACATGTGTAATCCCTCTCATCCTAACCTTCTCCCACCAGGGGAGAAGGGACACCTCAGATACCCTCTAGGACACCGTTGATTTCTTTGAGAGAGTGGACTCGGCGAAGCCCCCGCCTACACCGTGGCCAGCGTCGGCGCCCTCATCGGTGCGGACATCTGCGATTCGGTCAGAGGGATAGACTCGTTCTTGTACACCTGCACGCGGTACGAGCGGTAGTCGGCGACGAACATCAGCCCGTCGCTCACGCGCACCGACTTCGGAGCGCGGAGGCGCTTCTGGATTTCCAGGTCGGCCATGTCCCTCAGCCTGTTTGGATAGGCGT
Organism: Dehalococcoidia bacterium; assembly: GCA_965232905.1. Lineage (GTDB taxonomy): Bacteria > Chloroflexota > Dehalococcoidia > Lucifugimonadales > UBA1123 > VXRN01. Next base: position 1,956,971 of record OZ247432.1, on the reverse strand, counting down.
TGGTCAGCATGTAGTCCCTGGCCACCCGTGAGAGAGTCGCGTCCCCGATGAACCTCTGGACGTACTCGCCCTTCTCGTTGAAGAGCTGGATCCTGTCGTTGCCGGTGTCCGCGACGTAGATGTCGCCGAACTTGTCCACCGCAACGCCGGTTGGGCGGTTGAACTCGCCCTTACCTGACCCGGATGAGCCAATCTCGAAGATAAACTCGCCGTCTGCGTTGAACTTCTGCACGCGGTCGTTGCGCCAGTCGCCGATGTACACGTCGCCAACTTCGTCCACTGTCACGCCGTATGGCATGTTGAACTCGCCCGGACCATCGCCCAGCGAGCCCCAGCCCGAGATGTACTCGCCGTCCTTGGTGAACTTCTGGATGCGGTGGTTGAGCGTATCGACGACGTACACATTCTCGTCGGCGTCAAACTCAATGCCGGCAGGGCCGTTGATCTGGCCCTCGCCGTCTCCCTCTTCGCCCCAGCAGCCGATGAACTCGCCGTCCTTGGTGAACGAGGAAATTCGATGCAGCGCCTCGTCGGACACGTACACGTTCTCATCGCTGTCGCAGATCACGTTGACCGGCCAGGTGTACTGGCCCTCGTCCTTGCCGTATCCGCCGATGCCGATCAGGTCGTCAGTCAGCCGCTCCGCGTCGTCAAACGACCAGACACGGATCACTGCCGCGCCGTCGTTCCGGCAGAGGATGTAGAGCCTTCCCTCGTCTCCGACGGCGACGTCGAGCGGGAAATTCGTGATCCTCCTCATGCCGAGCGTCTTGAGAAACGGGTAGCCGGCTCTCAGAAGTCCATAGGGTCGTCCCATATTACACCTCCGGTTAACAGTCGGTAGGGGCGGGTTTCGAAACCCGCCCCTAGCCTGGTTTTCAACGTGAACCCTGAACCTTGGTCTGGTTCCCAGACCTGGGCACTACTCTGATTTCAAACCTGCTCTACTAGTTGAACGGGTTGATCTGCTCGAACTGGCCATCCACGATCGGGACCGGGTCGAGCCCGAGCCACTGGTCGAGGATCGTCGAGTAGATGCCGCGGTAGTCGATCGTCCAGTCGAGGTCCTCACCGTGCAGCCACTTCGACGGGTCGAGCGCAGGGTACTCTGAGTACAGCCCGCCGTTGACGCGGTCGCCGATGATGAACGCGCCGCCGCCTGAGCCGTGGTCCGTGCCGCTGCCGTTGTCTCGCATCCGGCGTCCGAACTCGGTGAACACGAGCATCACGACCTCTTCAGAGGCCTCATGGTCGCGCAGGTCCTGGAAGAAGTCCGAGATCGCGCCGCCCAGCTCGGTGAGGAGCGTCGGATGCGACTTGAGCTCGTTCGCGTGGTGGTCGTAGCCGCCGTGGTTCGAGTAGAAGATACGTGTGCCGAGACCGGCGATGTGCGTCCTCGCCACGTCCTTGAGACTCTTGGCGATGGAGTTGTCTGCGTACTCGACGTCTGACGTGTAGGAAGCGGGAGCCTGCTTCAGGATGTCCGCGCCCGTGTAAACGTCTGAGCCGGTCTGAGACAGGTACTCCATGACCGGGCCTGTGCCGATGGCCGGAGCGTACATCTTCTTGAACATGTCCAGCGCCTTGGTGCGCCGCTCCTGCTCCTCGATGCTGGTCATCAGCCCGACGTTGTCGAGGTCGCCCACCGAGGTTACTGGAACGCCCGGTGCCACCAGTGCGCGGGGGAGGCCCCTGCCGATGTTGACGGCCGTCAACACGTTCTCCTTGTTAGGATCGATCTCACTGATCGTCCGGCCAAGCCATCCCTCGGTGCCCACCTTGACGGGCTCGCAGGTGTGCCAGATGTCCATGGCCCTGAAGTGGGACCTGCTTGAATTCTCGTAACCTATGCCCTGTACGATGGCCACGTTGCCCGCGTCGAACATCTCCTTGAGCGGAGCGAGGTTGGGGTTGAAGCCGAGCGTGTCGTTGATCGGCAGCACCTCTTCCTGCGGGATGACCACCGTCGGCCGGGCATCGTAGTAGACCCCGCTATTGTACGGGACCAACGTGTTCATAAAGTCGTTGCCGCCCGTGAGCTGCACGACCACCAGGACTGGCGGCTTTCCGTTAATCGTCATCTTCTTATCTCTCCCTTGTCACCCATCACTCTAGAGACAAGCTTATCTCACATATGTCCAGCTTTAAGCTGGCTAAGCGAACTGGAACTCTTTGCTTGAAACGATCATCTGCAGCATGTGGATGATTCTGGGTACGCTCTCCTCGCGCTTCTCGGGAGTGCTGAGGTCCAGCGTTCCTCCGGATTCGGCGGCGTATTCGAGCAGCGTCTCCCGGGTCTGGTCACTGACGTCCAGCGGCCCGACAAGCTCCACGCACTGGTCCGTGAAGTCCTCCGCAGACAGCGTGCCGCCGGAACTGCCCAGGCGGTCCACGATGTCCTGCACGCCAGGCACCTCATCGTCGCCGATGTGCTCGACCGCAAAGTTGATTCGTTCGTTGAGCGTGCCGCCGTCTATCCACTCCTTGCCCGTGTGCCAGCCCTCGACCGTCGGCGGGTTGAGAAGCTGCTGACCCATGAGCGTGGACGCTGTCTGGAAGCGGGTCATCTGTGGCTTCGGGAAGTCGAGCGTCCCGCCGAGCTTGAGCACACCTGCCACCAGCTCGGCCGGGCTCTTGACCCTCTTGAACCTGGCCTCCTTGAAGAAGTCGGACAGGAACAGCGTGCGCATGATTTCGCGCATATCGCCGTCGCTGTCGAAGTACGCCTTCACCAGCGTGTCGATAGCCTCCTGGTCCTGTGGAGGCTCAACCGACCACGCCGGCACCTGCGGCTCGTCGGCGACGAAGTAGTTGTACATGTGCCTCGCGATGAACCGCGCGGTCGCCTCCTGCCGGACGATTATGTCGATGATGTCTTCGCCATCGAAATTCCCGGTCTCGCCGAGGAACGTCTTCGGACCGTCGTCGTGCAGCTCCGGCCTGAACTCGAACTCCGAAGGGTAGTGCCCCTGAGGGTAGATCGGGATGGGCTGCGTAAACGTCCAGCCGGTGAACGCGCGCGATGCGTTCTTGATGTCGTCTTCTGAGTAGTTGCCGACACCCATCGAGAACAGCTCAAGAAGCTCGCGGCCGTAGTTCTCGTTCGGCTCGCCCATCTTGTTCTCGTTGTTGTCGAGCCAGAAGATCATCGCCGGATCTCTCGAAAGCTCGACCAGCAGGGTGCGGAAATCGCCGAGTCCCTTGTCGCGGAACATCTGGATGTGCTTGACCATGGACGGCGGGTGCTCGACCTTGCTGACGCCGGTCGCGAAGACGTGGTGCCAGAACAGCGCCATCTTCTCCACGAGAGGCCGCTTGGTGACCACCATGCGGTATATCCACGTGCCGGTCCAGATGACGTGGTTCTCACCGTCCACGTACCTGATTATGATGTCTTCGTCCAGTGCGGGGCACCGTTCCGGGTTGACGAGGTCTTCGACAGTCTCTTCGTATCCCCTGGCGGCATACACTTCAAGCTCTTCCCTCGTAGCACCGAATCCGGCCCTTCTGAACAGGTGGGCCATTAGACCAAGGTCTTCGGCAGCCATGTCTCCCTCCTATACGCCGATAGTGTCAAACCGATTCATCATTTTACGTTCACGCAACTATACTATCGCATAGGTGATGTTTCAACCAGAATTCGGCTCAGTCTTCCACCCTAGACCCTCACCCTTTACCCTGTACCCCAACAAACTCCCAGGAGACCCAATCCATGAAGATCACAGACCTCAAGACCTACGTAGTAGAAAACCCTCCGCCCAGCCACGGAGGACCCTACTGGGTCTTCCTCAAGCTGACCACCGACAACGGCATCGAGGGCTTCGGTGAAGTGTACGGCGTGCCATTCGCCCCTCATCGCGTCACCCAGCTCATCGAGGACGTCGCCCAGAGCTACGTCGAGGACCGAGACCCGTTCCAGATCGAGACCATGTGGCGTCAGATCTACTCCAGCGGCTACTCGCAGCACCCCGACCTCACCCTCGTCGCCGTCCTGAGCGGCCTTGAGATCGCGTGTTGGGACATCATCGGCAAGGCTCTCGACCAGCCGGTCTACAACCTTCTCGGCGGACAGGTGAACGAGCGACTGCGGTCGTACACCTACCTGTATCCCGCGCCCCCTGACGAGAGCGACGACGACTCGCTGGCCGTCGGCAACATCTTCGGCGACCCCATGCGCGCGCCCAAACGTGCCGTGCAGTACATGGAGATGGGGTTCACCGGAGTCAAGTACGACCCGGTGATGCCGATGGGCGCGTTCGACCCCCGTCAGCTTTCGCTCGAAGCACTGAGCAACGCTGCTGAGGTCACGAAGAACATCCGCGAGGCCGTCGGCGACAGCGTCGACCTGCTCATCGGCACCCACGGCCAGATGACCACCTCCAGCGCGATCCGGCTGGCCAAACGCCTTGAGCCTTACGACCCGCTGTGGCTCGAAGAGCCAGTCCCGCCCGAGAACCGCCGCGAGATGTCCCGAGTTGCGCATCACACCTCGATACCGGTTGCGACGGGCGAGCGCCTGTCGACCAAGTACGAGTTCGCCGACCTGCTCGGTCAGCAGGCAGCCGCGATCCTCCAGCCCGCGCTCGCCAGGGTCGGCGGCATCCTCGAGGCCAAGAAGATCGCTGGCATGGCCGAGGCGCACTACGTCCAGATGGCCCCGCACCTCTACTGCGGGCCGCTGGAAGCCGCGGCCAACATCCAGATCTCGACGTGCAGCCCCAACTTCCTGATCCAGGAGAGCATCGAGCGCTTCGACGGCTTCTACGCCGAGATACTCAAAGAGCCCATCCAGTGGGAGGACGGCTACATAATCCCACCCACCAAGCCCGGCCTCGGCATCGAGCTAGACGAAGAAGTAGCCGCTCAGCATCCCTACACCGGCACCGTCTTCCCCCACATGGCCGAGGACCCTGTGTAAGGGGAAGCTCAAGAAGTCCCTTCTCCCCTGGTGGGAGAAGGTTAGGATGAGGGGGTATTACGTCTGCCGGTCACCCTCACCTCAATCCTCTCCCATCAAGGGAGAGGAGGCACAATGAATAGCCTTCAGTTTGGCAGCAGCCCCATGCCCACACAACAAACAAAATTCGTAACCTTTGGCGAGACCCTCGTCCAGCACAACGCCGACTACCTAGGCCCCTACGACCCTGACGGCAGCTATACCCGCCATGTCGCAGGAGCCGAGTCCAACGTCGCCATAGACCTGCGCAAGCTGATGCCAGACGAGGTACAAGCCGTCTGGGTCAGCAGACTAGGTACCGACCCAGACGGCGACACCATTGCCGCAGAGTTGGTCGGCCAGATCGAAGTCCACGCCCCACAGGTGCCGGGAGAGTTTACGGGCATCCAGCTCCTCAACCACCTCGGCGGCGGCGAGGTAATCCGCAGGTACAGACGCGCAGGCAGCGCGGCCAGCCGCCTGACCGTCGACGAGGTAACTCCCCACTTCGATGGCGCCGACCTGCTCCACGTCACCGGCATTACCCCTGCCCTGAGTGACACCTGCCTCGAGACTACCCTCGCCGTCATGGCCGCAGCCCAGCAGATGGGCATCCCCGTCAGCATGGACGTAAACTACCGCGACGCGCTATGGACTCCCGACGAGGCCCGCGCAGTCTGCGACCGGATGCGCGAGTACGCGACCCTGTTCAAGGTCGGCCACGACGAGGCCGAAACGATCTGGGGCGGCGACATGACCGCGTCCGAGCATGCCCGTCACTTCGTGGGAGGCAACACACGTCTCGCCATAGTGACCACCGGCGACTCCGGAGCAGTAGCTTTCGACGGCGACCAGATCGTCGAGCACAACGGCTTCACTATCGAAGTCATAGACCCCGTCGGAGCCGGCGACGCCTTCGTAGCCGGCACTCTCGCCGGCATCTTCCAGCAAGGATCGATGCTCGACTTCCTATCGCTGCCAGCCACCAGACGCGCCGAAGTCCTTCACGCCGCGCTGGAGCTAGGCAACGCCTGCGGCGCCCTCGTCTGCACCCGCCACGGCGATACCGAAGCCATGCCCGACATGCCCCAGGTGCGCGACTTCATCCTCTCAGGGCAGCCCTGAAATGCGCGGAGAAGAAGCCGAAGGCCCCGGCTCTAGTCAGGTAACGTGCAGCGTATGTCACCAGACAATGGTGCCGAGACTCGTTCCAGATAGCGTGTACCCCAATCTCGGTCACTTCGCCTGCGTCTACTGCGGCTCCATAGTCATGCCGGAGAGATCCGCCCAGAGTGCTTCCAAGCCGGAAGACCGCGGGATCCGCGACACCATCCTGATCGGAGTGGTCGCCATACCCGTTGTCGTGGCCGTGATCGCCATTGCGCTGTACCTGCTATGAGATGCCGATACGGTAGCCCACTGACGAAATTCTTACTCGGAACGATGATCCGCCAGCTCACCCGCCCTGCTGCGGGATGCGTACTCACATGTCCTGAGGCCGACTGATCTGTTGAACACCAGCGTCTAGCGACTTGTGACCGTAGCCGCCGACACGATATGTTCTAGCACCTGTGTCGCGGTCCTATTGGGTCGGAGTCGGCCTCTGGTGGGATTGCCCAGGGATCATCGTCGGTAAGCTCCAATATTCGCTGGTGGACCTGCTCCAGGTCACTCGTAACGTCGTTTGCCATCCGCATGAAATCGGTGACCGGGTTCAGCACCTGTCCGTATCGAGCGGCTCCGGCGTAGCCACTGAGTTGCTGCAGGTCGCTGTGGAAGTCCCACTCCCGTTCGCGATCACTCTGTAGGATGGCGTCTGCTAGCTCTGTCAGGTCATGTCGATGCGGATACTGGTTCCCCAGCGCAGAGATCAGTGCCTTCATGCCGTTTTCCAGCGCCTGGTGCGCCTGGAAGACAACGCCTCTGTCTTGCACACCAGCGTCCAACATTAGGTGCAGATTCCGGTAGTGCATGTTGGCGTCGGCGATTCGCAGGACGCGCTCTTCGCGCTCTGCCGTGTCGTCAAACTCATGCCCGATATATTCTTCGGGATTCTGAGTCAACTTTATCCCCTCCCGCGAAGCCATGGCTGCCACGTTGTTGATGCTCTTGGAGCGCCTGCTGTACTGCTTGGTGGACAGCATCACCAGATCGATTGCAGGACTTTCCGCATACGTACGACCCAGAATCTTCTCTGCGGCTGCGGTTATTCTGCTCTCGTCGATCTGAGTGGGTGGCTCCTGAGTGATCACCATGATGTCGATGTCAGAACGGTCGGACCAGCCCTCCCGGGATCGAGAGCCGAACAGAATTACACACTCCGCGTCGATGAGATCATGCACCGCTTGGGCAACGGATACTGCCCGGGGGTCGTGACCCTGGTTGACGTTTACTGCTGTGATGCTTGGAGCAGTGGTCATTTGTGTTTATCGTCTCTAATCCTGTGTCCACTGTCCAGCGGCTTCAGATATCCAGATACTAATTCCAAAGTGTCTTGGGAGACCACAATAGCTTCAAGCTGAATCGGAGGCCGTAGTCACCCGCCCCGCTGCTGGATCCGCGCCCACGTATCTCGCAGAGGCACCGACCGGTTGAACACAGGCATGTCGGACGTAGACTCCCGGTCCTTCACGAAGTAGCCGACCCGCTCGAACTGCAGCGGCTCTCCGGCCTCGATGTCTGCCATCGATGGCTCAAGCTTGCAGCCGGTGAGTACGGACAGCGAGTCAGGATTGATGAAGTCCGTCCATGTCTTGTCCTCAGGGACGTCCTGCGGATTGGGCACGGTGAACAGGCTGTCGTACAGCCTCACCTCGGCGTCGATGGCATGTGCGGCCGATACCCAGTGTAGTGTCGCGCGCACCCGGCGTCCGTCCGGCGCCGAGCCGCCCCGCGTCTCCGGATCGTACGTGCAGCGCAGCTCCACGACCTCACCAGAGTCGTCCTTGATCGCCTCTTCGCACTTGATGAAGTACCCGTACCTGAGCCGCACCTCGCGACCCGGAGCAAGCCGGTAGAACCGGCGCGGAGGGTCTTCCATGAAGTCGTCTCGATCGATGTACAGCACTCTCGAGAACGGCACCTTGCGCGTTCCCGCAGACTCGTCCTCAGGATTGTTTATAGCTTCCAGGTAGTCGACTTCGCCATCAGGAAGATTCTCGATCACGACCTTCAGCGGATTCAGCACAGCCATACGACGCTGAGCGCGCAGGTTGAGGTCGGTGCGAAGGTGATGCTCCAGCAGACCCATCTCGGTGAGCGCGACAGTCCTGTTGATCCCCACCTCGTCGCAGAACGACCGTATCGCCTGTGGCGTGTACCCGCGCCTGCGCAGGCCCGCGATGGTGGGCATCCGAGGGTCGTCCCAGCCGTTGACGTGCTTGTCCTCGACCAGCGTAATCAGCCGGCGCTTGCTGAGCACTGTGTGCGTGATGTTGAACCGCGCAAACTCGATCTGCTGCGGGTGGTAGATGTCCAGCTCGTCCAGGAACCAGTCGTACAGCGGCCTGTGGTCCTCGTACTCCATCGAGCACAGCGAGTGGGTGATGCCCTCCAGAGAGTCGGAGATCGGGTGCGCGTAGTCGTACATCGGGTAGATGCACCACTCGTCACCGGTCTGATGGTGGTGCGCCCTGCGGATTCTGTAGATCGTCGGATCGCGCATATTCATGTTGGGCGACGCCATGTCAATCTTCGCCCGCAGCACGCACGTGCCGTCCTCAAACTCGCCCGCGCGCATTCGCCTGAACAGTTCCAGGTTCTCCTCGGCTGACCTCTCCCTGTACGGACTGTTGCGCCCCGGCTCGGTCAGAGTCCCACGGTACTCACTGATCTCTGTCGCGGTCAGGTGGTCGACGTACGCCTTGCCCGCCAGGATGAGGTGCTCGGCGAAATCGTAAAGCTGCCCGAAGTAGTCGGAGGCGTACAACTCACGGTCGCCCCAGTCGAACCCGAGCCAGCTCGTGTCTTCCTTCTGAGATTCGACGAACTCCTCCTCTTCCGCGAGCGGGTTGGTGTCGTCGAACCGGAAGTTGCACAGACCCTCGAAGTCTCTCGCGATGCCGAAATTAAGGTTGATGGCGGTCGCGTGTCCGAGGTGCAGGTAACCGTTGGGTTCAGGAGGCCATCGCGTGTGCACCCGCCCCCCGAATCGCCCAGACTCGTTGTCCTCGATGATCCTCGCACGTATGAAGTCGCTCGCCGCCGGAGTGGATTCTTCTGACATAAATCAAGCCTACCGCTGCCCAGCCGTCATTCCCGAGAATGCGGGAACCCACGAAGGGGCTCGCCGCTCGGCAATCCAGCACCGGGGTTTCTCAGTCTCCTAGAGTCACAAAAGTATATTGGAACATTGCGACTGGCTACAATGATGTTGCATGGCACCCATTGCACCACAGTATAGCCCCGAGGAAGTGGACGAGGCCGGTCGCACTCTCGTACTCGCCGGCTACGCCGACCCGGACGCGCCAAGTGAAGTCTCCGAGGCCGAGCGTCTTCACGCCGTCGACGTAGTCAGCCAGTGGCGGGCCTCCCATGCTCGCCCCCTGGACACATTCCGAACTAATCTACGTAGGAAAGTTGGAGGTAGGGGAATAGTCGCCCAGCGGCTTAAGCGGCTCCCGTCCATTGTATCGAAACTCGAAAGACTGCCTAGAATACGGTTATCGGAGATGCAGGATATCGGCGGATGCCGGGTGGTAATGCCTACCGCTGACGACGCCTTCGACGTCGCCGTCGAGTTCGTGACGAGCAGGATCCGTCACAATCTGGTCCGCTACCACAATTACATCAGTGAGCCCAGAAGTACCGGATATCGCGGTCTGCACTTGATATATGAATACGATAGCGACCTCGCAACGGGCTGGGAGGGCATGCAGATCGAGATTCAACTTCGTTCACAGTTTCAACATCAGTGGGCGACGGCTGTCGAGACTGTGGGTGCTTTCGTTGGGAACAATCTCAAGTCCAACCTTGGACATCCAACATGGCTCAGATTCTTCGCCCTCATGAGTTCCGTGGTCTCTCTCCGTGAGGGCTACCCAATCGTCCCCAGCACGCCAGTCGCTGAGCAGGACCTAGTACATGAAGTCAGGATGTGTAGTCAGGAATTGGATGTATTGGACCGCCTTGCGACTTTCCAACGTGTCACCGCCAATATCGAAGAGCTACGCGGCAGGAAAGACCGCATAGCAGTGCTCGAACTGAATCTGGATACCGGATCGGTGCGTGGTGTCGACTACCGTACTAGCGAGCTGGCAGAAGCGACAGAGAATTACAGGGCTATGGAAGAGAGGAGCAGAGGTAATCCAAGAGTTGACGTAGTTCTGGTTTATGCAGACTCGTTGAATTCACTCAGACGAGCCTACCCTAACTACTTCATGGATATTGGCGAATTTCGGCAGATGGTGTCACAGGTCATTGAGGAGTCTTAGTTACTCTCCATCTAGGCTGGCCCTTTGACTTCACACTGGATTTGCGGTCACGCTCTGCAACACGTTTCGTCACCCTGTCAAACTGCTCTGAAGGCGACTCGGCAGTCTGAGACTTCACTTTCCTTCGAGCCATTTCCAATCCCTTAAGCTGATTGTCTTAACCGCTGCACCTGCACTGCAATTCTTGCACACGGTGCGGAAGGTAGGCTACGGCACTCTATAGTCTTTCAGACAACTCCTCGATTCCCTCTACTACGTCAGTCGCTCCTGCCAGGACCACGCATCCCACACACCGCCCCGCCGACCTCAGCGCCTCCAGGTCGCTCGACGCCTGCGCGTCTGCCAGCACACCGAAGCTGAAGGTCTCCCCCGGTATGTCGATGTCCTGCGTATGAGGAGCCGTCAGCATCAGCGCGGAGACGTTGTTCGCACCACCCTTGTGTAGTTGCCCGGTCGAGTGCAGGTAGCGCGGCCCATACCCCAGCGTCGTCGGCACAGAGTACTTCGATGCGATGGCCGACCTCAGACCCCCGAGCGCTGCGTCCAGCTCCGGCGTCTGCTCAAGATACGCGAGGATGGCCAGATAGTCGCCAGAGCCCATGTCGGAGACCAGTGCGTTGACCGACCCCATTGAGGCCAGTGTCGGAGCCTCTCCGTCGGACTCGAACCTCGCCAGCGCCTCGTTCGTGAGGTCCTTTGCCCTCTGCACGTCGGGCTGATCGAAGGGATGCACTCCCATCACAGCCCCAGCAACCGCAATCGCGAATTGCCAGCGGTAGAACTCTCCGCCGATGTCGCAGACATCGGTGATACGGTACCTGATTACCGGGTGCCCCTCGGATGCCAGCCGCTCGGTGTAGGGGCGGGTTTGAAACCCGTCCCCACCAGCCATCTCAAGCGAAACGAACAGCCGGTCGTCGCCAACTCGCCCAATCGCCTCCACAGGCTCCCCCGCAATCGGAACAATACCTATACCGTTCTTGCCCAGACTCTCAGCCACGAGCTGCTCCGCCCACAGCCCAAACGACGCGAGCGAGGGCGATGTCAGGATAGTCAGCTTGTCACGCCCGGCCAGTGCAAGCGACCCCAGCACCGCCCCGAACCACGCTCCCGGGTTCATGGGCACGGGGACACCCGACCCACAGGCGCCCTGCATCGCCACCGCGCTGTTCAGCAGACCGCGAACGTCGAGCCCAATTAACGCAGCGGGCACGAGCCCAAAGTAGCTCAGCACCGAGTACCGTCCGCCGATGTCCGACCTGTTGCGAAACACGCGCCTGAACCCGGCCTGCTGTCCAAGCTCGTCCAGGGCCGAGCCCGCGTCCGTGATCGCCACGAACCTGCTCCCGGCGTTCCCAGCGCCGACCGAGTCCTCTACCACGCTCCTGAAGTACTTGTAGAGCATGTTCGGCTCGATCGTGGTACCGGACTTTGACGAGACTAGGAACAGCGTCCGAGCCGGGTCGATGGACTCCACGACACTCGCTATACGCGCCGGAATAGTGGAGTCGAGCACGACCAGCTCCGGCCAGCCTTCTCCTAGCCTCCTCTCCCTTGATGGGAGAGGATTGAGGTGAGGGTGATAATCAACCCCCCCTTCATCCTGGCCTTCTCCTGCCATGGGAGAAAGAGCTCTGGCGCACTGACCCAGCACCTCCGCACCCAGGCTGCTCCCACCCATTCCGAGCAGGACAATGTGCCTCGTCCCTTCATCTCGAACTTCCTGTGCAAAGTGAAAGAGGTCATTCACACAGTCCAGCATCGACGAAGGCGTATCCAGCCAGCCCAGCCGATCTGTAATCTCCGTGGGGTCGGACGACCACAGCGTGTGGTCGCCGGCCCAGATGCGGGCTACCGCATCGGAATCTTGTAGGGAAGCCACCGCCTCGTCAGCGGTGGCTAGTGCTTTTCCCAGTGATGCTCCGGCCGGGGCTGCTAACTCGGAAAGTAACTTGTCTCGTTTGACAACGATATTGTCGAGCAGTTCGTCGAACGAGTCGGCGAACGCCTTGACCCCGTCGTGCATTAGCTGCGTGGTGACAGCGTCCATGCTGACACCTCCGGCCTCCAGCGCGGAGATCGTGGCACGCGCCTCGTCGGCCCCGTCCTCGATGGACGTCCGCGCCGTCCCGTGCTCCATGAAGGCTGCTAGCGTCGCGTCCGGCATGGTGTTGACCGTGTGCATCCCGATGAGCGTCTCCACGTACAGCACGTCGCTGTACTCCGGGTTCTTCGTGCTGGTGGACGCCCACAGCGGCCTCTGCACCCTTGCGCCGTGCTCGGCAACCGCTCGGAACCTGTCGGTGCTGAACGTGGACTTGAAGTCCTGGTAGGCGATCTTCGCGTTAGAGACCGCCGCCTTGCCGGCGTGCTCGTCCAGCGCGCCTTCGGAGTCGCCGATCAGTCCGTCCACCGATGAGTCGACGCGGCTGACGAAGAACGACGCCACGGACGACACTCGCGCCGGATCGCCACCCGCAGCGACCAGGTCCTCAAGACCTGCTACGTACGCATCACGCACCCTCGAATACATCTCCAGCGAGAAGATGAGCGTCACGTTGACGTTTATCCCCCTGCCGATCAGGTCGCGGATCGCGGGGATGCCCTCCGGCGTGGCGGGCACCTTGATCATCACGTTGGGACGGTCAAGCGCCAGGAACAGCCGCCGCGCAGCCTTGATCGTTCCCTTGGTATCGTGCGCGAGGTGCGGGTTCACCTCCAGCGAGGCGAAGCCGTCGGCGCCCTCTGTTCTCTCAAAGATGGGCAGCAGCAGGTCGGCCGCGGCCCGGATGTCCTCGACGGCAAGTCCCTCGAACAGGTCCTGCGGATCGCTGCTGCGCCTGGCGTGAGCGACGAGCGACTCGTCGTAGTCGTCGCTGGACGAGATCGCCTTCTCGAAGATCGTCGGGTTAGACGTGAGACCCGTGACCCCCGAGTCTATTAGCCTCTGAAGCTCACCAGTCTCGATGAGCGCGCGGTACATATTGTCATACCAGACCGACTGACCAAGTCGGCCCAGCTGCTGAATTGGATTAAGAGTTTGTGACAAGGGCTGCCTCCTTCACACGGTGGAGATGTTTTTCCAGGTTAGTAGGCACCGCAATCCCCGTCATTCTCGCAAAATCGGGAACCCACGGAGTGGCTCGCCGTTCGGCAAACCAGGGGTGGAGTGGTGCCGTACTCAGTGAGCGAATACCAAGCCTGATATAAACTCCACGGTTATCTATCATTTATACCATCTTCGTGTGAACTCTATGTTACCAGCACATTAAGCCACGATAAACGGAATCCGCATCTCCTCGGGCGTGAGCCCCGAGTGGTGGCAGTTCAGCTGCACCATCCTACCCGGCCCACGAGCGGCGTTGTACTCGATCATGTCCGACCCTGTCGAGATCGCGATCTGGTTCCCCAGCCGCTGCATGGCGACATCCGACGGCGGCTCAGGCCCCAGCATCTCCAGCTTGATCGCCTCCTCCAGGTCGATCACCGCGAATCGCTCCCCGAACCGCCGATCGAAGTACCTCCGCATCCGGTCTCCTGCCCACGACCAGGTCGGCAGGTACATCACCCGTGCGTCCCCCGACGGAGGCGAGATCATCAGCGGCTGAATCTCGCGGTTGGGGCGGAGCGTGTGGCGCTGCGCCGCGGTCGCGTCGAGCAGACCGTGGTCCGCCGTGACCACCATGCGCCCCCTGTCGCCGATTGCCGAGTGCAGCCTTGACATCTCGTTGTCCACCTCGACCAGCGCGTGCCGCACCTCCGGTCGTGCCATCCCGTGCAGGTGTGCGAGGCTGTCCACGCGAGGCACGTATAGGTACGTGAACGTCGGCTCGCTCGCGTTCAGCACGCGCTCGGTCACTACGCTGACCGCCTCAGAGAGCGACTTGTACCCGAAGCTCTCCAGTCCGCCGTTGAAGTAGTTCGAATAGACCGAGTCCTTGATTCGCTCGGGCACGACGACCAGTCCGTCCCGCTTCATCTGCGGCCAGACCGACTTCACCGGAAACGTCCGCTCCGGGTCGATACCGCGCTTCACCAGGTCCGCTCCGGTGCCACGGTCAGTGTACTGGAGTATCGTCGCGACCCCGTTAAGCTGGGGCAGGTACGTCCACCACCCCATGACGGCGTGCTCTGCCGGCCACTGCGCGGTTGTCAGCGACGTGAGAGCCACCGATGTCGTGGAAGGAAATACCGTCAGGATGTCGCTGTGCAGATGGCTGCGCAGGAACGAGTCCTCCGGCAGCGTCTCCACCATGTTCATCCCCACGCCGTCCGCAAGAGTGAGCACCAGGTGGTCCGACGTCCCGATGGTCTCGACCATGTCCTCGGCGTGGCCCGTCAACTCAAGGTCGACACCGCACAGCCTGGCGACCGCTCCCGCGAGATCGACCAGGTTCGGAAGATCGTGGCGAGGACGCAGCAGCACCCTGTCCGCAAACGCCTCTACTAGTGCTTCTACTCCGGGCATTTCCCGCACTCCTAAACGGGGTTACATAAGACGCCCCATGCTATCATGAACTTACCGGGCAGCACCTAACTGGCGTCGGACTCATGACTACACCCACCTCACCTGAAACCCTGGACGCGCTCCTGGCACAGTGGTCGGGAGCCATGGCCGAACTGCACCCTGACGACGTGGATCTGGGTTGGCATCTGCTCGACGCAATTAAGTCCGTGTCCGACGTAGAGATCCAGGTGCGAGAGACCGCATCCCACGAATGGCAGGTGGGCGTGTGCCTCGCCGACAGGGTAGGGACTCTGTCGCTGGTGAGCGGCCTGCTGACATCCCACGGACTCGACATCATCCAGGCGGACACCTTCACCGTCGTTCACACCGTCTCAATGCCGACCTTCGCCGGCGCCGCCCGGAGGCCAACGAGGAGACATGCCGGTGGGCAGGTGGCCCGTCGTCGACCCAGGAAGACTATCTACAGACAGGCCCCCACGCCCTGGGCCGTGATGCTGTTCAATGTGCGTTCCCGGCCCGGCCTGGCGCCCAACTGGGATGCGCTCAGGAGCGACATCGAGCGTACTGGGCAGCAGTCAGCATCGGGGAACTTCGACGCCGCTCGCTTGGAAGTGGTCGAACGCTTCTCTCATACGATGACTGCGTCTGAGAATTGGACCACTGGAAAACTTCCGGTTGACATCACCACTGACAACGAGACCTCAGACGATCAATCCCTGCTGGAGATTAAGTCTGGTGATACACCGGGCTTCCTGTTTGCATTCAGCACCGCGCTGTCGAGCGTTCGTGT
This sequence comes from Dehalococcoidia bacterium, assembly GCA_965232905.1. Taxonomy (GTDB): domain Bacteria; phylum Chloroflexota; class Dehalococcoidia; order Lucifugimonadales; family UBA1123; genus VXRN01. Next base: position 1,941,345 of record OZ247432.1, on the reverse strand, counting down.
GAACGTCGTCAGGGCCAGGATTCGAACAGACGGGGACACCGTCCGCGATACTTTCTGGCTCACTGAGCCCTCAGGACAGAAGATCGAGTCTGAGCGTCGCCTCGAACAGATCAGTGCCGCCGCCGCGCTAATTAAGCAGTTCACCCACCTGCTTCCCACCGCTCCCGACCCCGGTCAGGCGCTGCGCCAGTTCAACCTCCTGACGTCCCAGCTTCTTTCACGTTCCGACTGGACGTCTGAACTTGAAGACCTCGAGTCCCCCGGCGTGCTTGAGACTCTGGTTGAGATGATGGGAACGAGCCGGTTCCTCTGGGAGCAGTTCCTGCGAGTGCAGCACGAGAACCTCTTCCCGGTCCTGCTGGACAGACCCGGTCTCCACGCCAGCTGCTCTAGGACCGTACTCTCTGACTCAGTCGAATCGCTGCTGGCCGAATGCTCCGATCACTCCGAGCGCGCCAGGGCCTTGAACGACTTCAAAGATCGCCAGATGTTCAGGATCGACCTGCGATACATAACCGGCAGGATCGACCGCAGGCAGTTTGGGGAAGAGATGTCGACCCTCGCCGAGGTGGTTGTCGAGAAGGCTTTCGAGATCAGCATCGACTCGGTACGCTCCCAGTTCGGCGCCCCGCGCCTCGAAGACGGCTCCGAGTGCGGGTGGGCTGTACTTGCTCTCGGCAAGTTTGGGGGCACCGATATGGGCTTCGGCTCCGACCTCGAGCTCATCTTCGTGTACGAAGCTGAGGGAACGACAGACGGTCCCGTGCCTACGCGCAATTCGACCCTCTTCAACGAGGTCGTACGCGAGTTTCATCAGGTGCTCGAAACACGGCAGCACGGAGTGTTCGAGGTCGATATGAGACTCCGTCCGTACGGTTCGAAAGGCGCTCTCGCCTCATCCCTGGCAGCGGTAGAGGACTACTATGCGACCGGAGGTGACGCCCGCCAGTTCGAACGCCTCGCCCTCGTCAGGATGCGCCCCGTGGCCGGAGCGACCGGTCTCTCCGAAAGGGTCATGCGTATCAGGGACACGTTTGTGTACTCCTCCGAGCCGCTGGACGTCGAGAACATCCGGCATCTGCGCCGCCGTCAGGCCGCCGAGCTGGTCGAGCGCGGCTCAGTCAACGCCAAGATCAGCTCCGGCGGAATGGTCGACATCGAGTACTACATCCAGGCGTGGCAGATCGCCCGCGGGGTGGAAGACCCGAGCGTGCGTCAGACGAATACGCTGGCCGCTGTTGAGTCGCTGCAGGCGGGCGGCCACATAGACGGCGACCTCGCCGGAAGAATAGGGGAGTCCTACAGGTTCTTCCTCGGACTGGTGGACGCGCTTCGCGTAGTCAGGGGCAACTCCTCGGACCTGAACGTCCCCGCTCCTGAAACCAGGGACTTCCACCACCTCGCCCACCGGCTTGGCATGGAAGACACGTCGGCGCTCAGCGCCCTCATACGCAGTCAGATGGAGTCGTCGCGACTGCTCTGGGACGACTTGCCCAGGTAGCTGGACAGGTTCACGACCCCCTCGCGTCGTCGTGCGCGTCTCTCAATGTGGTTGCGCACTGCCAACCCCAGGTCCAGCGTGATCGGTACCGCGTTGGCCCCGATCAGCGCACCCCAGACGATGCCTCCCAGCTCAGGAATGCCTGGCATCCCGACCATGATGTACGAATCCTTGCCGATCAGGTACCCCAGCCACGCTCCCAGCAGCCCCACTCCGATTCCCAGCAACGACCTGAGTGCGACTATGGTCCGAGAAATGCCGAGGGTAAACGCGCCAATCGAGCCGCCGATGCCCGTGCCTATGCCAATTGCGATTATGGACGTCAGACGATCGTTATCCTCGTTGAAGTGGAAGAACGATATCAGGATCAGGCGCGCGGCGATCCAGCAGACAAGGCCGAGCATAGAGGAGAAGAAGAAATTCGCGCATACGCGGAAGATGAAGGCCGCTATGCCTACCGGTGGCAAAGCCGATCTCTAGACTTGTCGCAGGCGCGGATCCCACTTGTCCCGCAGCCAGTCGCCGAAGAAGTTGAGAGACATGACCGTCAGGAAAATCGCAAGTCCAGGCCAGAACGAGATCCACCAGGCGATCCGAAGATCACCCTGGCCCTCGCCGACCATGAGACCCCACGCTGGTATGTTCGAGGGCAGTCCCGCACCAAGGAACGTTAGCGTCGCCTCCGCGAGTATGAGCCCACCGACGCTCAGCGTCGCAATCACGACAATCGTGTTGAACACGCCCGGCAGGATGTGCTTGTACATGATGTAGAACGGCGAAGCCCCCGCGACTCTGGCGAGGTTTACGTAGTCCCTCTCTTTGAGAGACAGCACTTCAGCACGAACATTGCGGACGAACTGGCTCCACGCCGTCAGGAAGAGAATAAACATCATTACCTGTAGCGACTGCCCCAGCACAATGACGATAACGAGCGCGACGAGCAGGAACGGCAGCGCGTACCAGATGTCCACGATGCGCGCTATGATCTCGTCTGCGATCCCGCCGTACCAGCCCGCTATCAGCCCAAGGGTGGTGCCGATCAGAATTCCGCTCGTGAGAGCGACGGCCGCGACCATGAGAGAGATACGAGCGCCGTAGATAATTCTGCTGAGTATGTCCCGTCCGAGGTTGTCGGAGCCGAGAATGTACTCGGTGGCAGCGATGTCTTTGGCGAGCCTCTCTTCACCGGCCCAGATGGGCGGGATGTACTGGTGTCTCAGGCTCTGTCTGATGGGATCATTGGGAGCAATAACAGGCGCGAAAATGGCAAATATGGCCATTACCGTGAGGATTGTGACTGGAACAATCGGCCAGTTTCGAATTATTCGCCATGTGCGACGAATCGGGCTGCGCCGATGTCCTTCGAGCTGGGCCTCGAATGCCGCTCCCTCATTCATTATCGCCCTCTGAGACTCCTATGAAAAACGGATTCGAGGGTCCGCCCATGCGTAAAGCACGTCGGCCACGAAGTTCATGATCAGGTAGATTATCGTGAAGATGAACACGGCCCCGGTGAGCAGCGGGAAGTCGTTGTTGTTGACCGCCTCCACCAGCGCTACGCGTCCAAGACCTGGCCACGCGAACACCACTTCTGCGACAACCGCGCCGTTCATCAGACCGGCCAGCAGCAACGCCGACAGCGTCAGCGGCGGTATCAGCGCGTTCTTGAACGCATGCTTCCAGATGACGGACCGTGATCCGGCGCCTTTGGCACGGGCTAATTTGACGAATTCGGAGTCGAGCACTTCGAGCATCGCCGACCGCGTGATACGCAGGTATCCGGCCGCCGCGCCCCAGCCGATGGTGATTGTGGGCAGGACGAAGTGCTTCGGGCTGAAGCCTTCACCCTTGAATGCGGCTGGGAATATCTCCCAGTAAACCGCGAACACCAGCACGAGCATGACTCCGACCCAGAAGGCCGGTAATGCCTGCCCGAATAGAGCGACGCTTCTGCCAACGTAGTCCCAGTACGTGCCGCGTTTTACCGCGGACAACACCCCTAATGGGACTCCAATGATCGTGGCGAACGCCCAGCCCGCGAACGCAAGCTGGAACGTGTTCCAGATCTTCTCTTGAATTACATCGATTACGGGACGCTCGGCGAGCAGCGTTCGTCCAAGGTCTCCCTGGGCCAACTGCCAAACCCACCTCAGGTACTGGACGACCAGGGGTCTGTCGGTGCCAAGCTTCTTCCGCAGGTTATCGAGGTAGTCTTCCGAGCCGTACCCCGCTGGCTTCGCGTACAGCAGCACCGGGTCTCCAGCCATCCTTGAGAGGCCGAACACCACCGCAGTCGCGCCAAGAAGCGCGATAAGTACGAAAGCTGATCTGCGTATCAGGAATGCGCCCATCTATCTCCGCATCTACTCCTGCGTTACCGCCTGATGCTTACGGGAGGCTCTGTAATAGCCCATTCAGCAGGTTTGCCATTTGGGTAGATAGCCTGGCCTATCGCTTGAATCTATGCGCTCGGAGCGCGGCCTGGCTGTTGGGGTTGGGACTCAGGCCCGGACTTTGTGGGTCCGGGCCTTGTCTTGGACTCTATGCCGGTGGCCGTCCCACATCGCTGCGAAAGGCTGCGATTGTGGGCGGCCAACTGGCTTGTCTACTACGACCGGTGACCCTTAGCGGCCTACCGGAACGAGGTCCTCAGGGTTGTTCCAGGTGGCGAACAGGCTGGGGTCCATCGGCCACTCGGCGATCTTGTTCGGGTTGAACGTGATCGGGGCCGGTACGCCAACGACGCCGAAGCTTACTGCCTGGTCGAACAGGTACTGAGCGAGCTCATTGTTCATCTCGATCTGCTTCTCGACATCTGGCTCGGACGCGACCGCTACCCAGGTGTCGGCAGCCTTCTTGATCTCAAGACCGCAGCCGAAGCCGCCTCGCGTCAGAGAAGTGTGGTCCTGGGACTTTGGCCACTCCCAGGGCCAGGTGCTCTTGCCGTCGTCACAGCCAGTGACCCACGGAAGCGTCGTGGCGCGGGCTACGATGGTCGGGCGATAGACTGAGTAGGCGTACTTCTGTACCGCAGTGGAAACGCCTATCTCTTCCCAGAAGCCTGCTATAGCGTCTGCGATCTCCTGGAACCCGCCGGGGTTAGGAGCGTACAGAGGCATCTCGAAACGGGTGCCGTTGTTGTTCAGAGGGTATCCAGCCTGGTCCAGCAGCCTGCCTGCCTCTGCAGGATCGTATGGGTACTCCCACTTGGACTGCCAGTTCGGGTTGGTCGGGCTGAACTGGTTCAGGTATGCCGGGAAGCCGAGATCGTTCAGCAGGACCTCGTTAATGAGCTCCCTGTCGATCGCTCTGGCCAGACCGTTGCGTACCAGTGTCCCCTCTTCGAAGTCCGATATGCCAGGGGCTCTACCGGAGTCGCTTGGGTCGGGGTTGCCGATCCAGGGGAGGTCCCTCATGTACACCGCAGCGGTGTCGAGGGGTTCACCTGTGACGACGTGGTGAGTCTCCCAGAGGTTACCTGAGAAAGTTACCGATGCGAGTCCGGCCAGGCCGGTGTCAGAAGTCCTGAATCCGCCATCGAGCAATCGTGGAAGGTTCTTGAGCTGGATGGGCGCGGCGTCAACTTCGCCGGTCTCCAACAGGGCGATCTGCGTGTTCTGCTCGCCCACTTCCTTGAAGATGATCTGGTCAGCCTTGGCGTTGGCGCTCCAGTGATCATACGGCACGGCTTCGAGAACGGCAGTGTCGTCCTGTACCCACTCCAGGATCTGGAGCGGGCCGGTGCCGATGAAGTTGGTGTCCTGCATCTCCTGCTTGCCGACCGTGTTGAACCTGTTGATGCTCTGGACGCTGAACGCCTGCGCGGCGTCGTTCATCAGGTTCGCGCTCCAGCGCGGGTCGTAAAGCGGGTTGCCATTTGCGTCGACGTTGAACGTCAACTCGACCGTGGTGTCATCCACCGCAACGGCCTCGTTGGGGCCGAACATGGCGGCGAAGTCACCCGCCTGCCAGTGGATGCTGGCGTTGTTGACCGCGTTGTTGCCGTCGTTGACGGTGAACGCGATATCTGCAGCGGTCATGGGACCCCAACTGCCGCCGTTGTTGCTGCGGTCGCCGAGTCCTTCACCGTGGAAGATCACGTCCTCACGGATTGTGAGCGTGGCTCCGTAGGGTCTGCCCGAATCGTCGATTCTGAGTTCCCACGCAGAGGCGAGCATCGGTGCAACGACGCCGGGGGCAACGAACTTCATCGTGACCTCACCGACGCCCCAGTAGTGCATGGCATCAGTCAACTGCGTTGAGCCGAGCCCTACGCCAGGGGCCACGTCTTCGATGGCAATTGTGATGATGCCCGCTTCGCCCTTGGGCTGCGGTGCGTTGATCGCACCAGGCATCGCTACAGGGACAGCGGTCGGGGTCACGACCAGCTCGACGGTCTCGGTCCTGACGACCTCAACCTCTTTGATGACCTCGACTTCGACTTCTTTGACGACCTCTGTTTCAACTACGACCGTCTCACCAGGTACTTGGACCTCTTTGACGACCTCTGTTTCAACTATGACGGTCTCACCAGGTACTTGGACCTCTTTGACGACCTCTGTTTCAACTATGACGGTCTCGCCAGGTACTTCGACCTCTTTGATGACCTCTTTCTCTACGACGACCTCTTTTGTAATGACTTCCGGGTCGCTTGCACAGGCCATGGCCAATACAGCTACCAGGGTCACGCCAAGAAGTAGCAGCACTGATACATGCTTACGGGCACCAGGCATATCTGTCCTCCTATACTTTCAGACTGGCTGATGGTCCAATTGATCACAATCCACCGAAGACCGCAAATCTCGCAGTCCCCGAAGATTTGTGAATTCAAGCACACTATCCTTCGTAGTGTCAAGCTAACGGCCCCACCAAAGCCATATATCAGCAGACACCCCTGGGAGCGCGGGCGTCCCGCCCGCACCCGTTCACCCTGAGCTTGTCGAAGGGCCCCTTGTACTGGCTACCAATACGGGACAGTTTCCATCCACTCCATCAGGGTTGGCCTAGGACACCAACGGCCCCGGCGGGAACCGCACCGGGAAAGGAACATCCGGGTTCTCGTCCACTATACGGTTCCATACCCTGTGACCAATCTCCTCGGAACGCCTTATCACATCGTCTTCGTCGAACGTCAGGATTCGACTGTCCCGCATTACCCATGCGCCGTCGACCATGAGGTCGGTTATATCCGGGGGCTGCGCCTGGTGTACGAACACCGACACCACCCTGAGCGTCGGCACAAGGTGCGACCGCCTTAGGTCCACCATGAACAGGTCGGCCTTCTTGCCCACTTCCAGGCTGCCGACCTCGTCGGCCACACCCAGCGCCCTCGCGCCCCCGATGGTCGCCCAGTCGAGCACGTCTTCAGGCTGCGGCCACATCTCGTCGTTCCGCCTGACGCGTTCATGGAAGAGCGCAGCGCGAACCACCTCGACCATGTCCTCTGCCATGTTGTCCGACCCCATCCCGATCGGACACCCGGCGGCGCCCAGCTCGAACGCCGGAGCCGCTGCGCCGCGCCGGGCGGCAATCGCGGGATTGTTCGAGATCGCCACGCTGTGCTGGCCCAGCAGCGCAATCTCCGAGTCGTCCACGTAGCGACAGTGTGCGACCACCAGCCTGTCGCTAAGGAAGTCGTTGGCGAACAGGTACTGCGTCGGCCGTACGCCGCGCGTCCTCATCACGCCCTCAACCTCCAACGAGCTCTGGGAGAGGTGAATGGTGTACCTCAGACCGTGCTGGTCCGCCAGCTCGGCCGCGCTCCGGAGCAGGGCAGGGGAGCACAGCTCCGGTGCGTGCGGCGACACGAAGCACTGCACACGGCCGTCGCGCTGTCCATGCCATGACGATATGAGGTCGACGCTCCGCTGAAGGCCTGCCTCCAGCTTTGCCTCAGAAAACTCGTACCGCCCGACGCTGAACTGCTCGTCGTCTACGTCGTTGAAGTTCTCGGAGAGGAACAGGCGCACACCCGTGTCCGCCAGGCTGCCCGCGTACTGTGGGATATTGTCCGAGATTTCGAGAAGCGCAGTAGTGCCGCTCCTGATCGCTTCTGCGGCGGCAAGCTGAATGAAGACGTTGCGCTCCTCCACGTCCAGCATCCCCCTGCCCGTGGTCGGAAACCTGAGCGTCGTCGGGAACCCAAAGTCCTCGAGTATGCCCCGGTCGGCCGTGGCCAGCATGTGCGTGTGACAGTTGACGAACCCCGGGAACACCGCCCGCCCGCGCCCGTCGACACGCTCCGCGTCAGGATACCGCCCCTCTATCTCCTCACTTGGCCCGATCGCCGAGATACGCCCGTCCTCGATAGCCATCCCCGCCCCATAGAGAATCGCCCGCTGCGGGTCGCAAGTCACGATCGTAGTGTCAGTAATAATAGTTGCCATGCCTGCACTCCCTCCTATCCGATGGGCAGAGGTAAATGTTTCACAAGTCGTCGTTCCGGCGAAGGCCGGGACCCAGAGTCCGCGTACGAACGACTCATTGGTTTACATCCCCGTCTTCTACTGTCCGGCGATACTAGCACGAAGGAGCGACACGCGAGACTCTCACTCCTAACCCCTCTCAACTCACTCTTAGCGTTTTGGTTGCCGCTCCTACGGGTTTCAAGTATCCTACCCGTGCATTTCAGCAAACGGAGATTGACCCGCCCATTTGCGGGTGCAGGGCGTGCCCTGCCCGGAAACGAAAGGAGAATTAAGTGGACGGATTTTCAGCAATAGCGCGAATCCTCAAGCTCGAAGGTGTCGAGTGGGTGGCCTGCTACCCATCGAATAACCTGATCGAGTCCGTTGCCCAGGAGGGCATTCGCACCATCATGTTCAGACATGAGCGCGGTGCTGTTATGGCCGCGGACGGCTTCAGCCGGGCAAGCAACCGGCAGAAGTTCGGTGTGGTAATCACCCAGGGAGCTTCCGGCGCAGAGAACGCGATGGGCGGCATCGCGCAGGCGTTCGGCGACAACGTGCCGGTACTGCTTATACCCGGCGGCACTGGACTTGCCGCCTGGAACATCAGGCCCAACTTCTCGCCCGCGCGTGCGTACGCACCCATCTCCAAGCAGACTGAGGTCATCCTCACGCCCAGCGAGATAGGCAACGCCATGCGTCGAGCCTTCCACGCGCTCCGAAACGGACGCGGTGGACCTGTCACCGTCGAGACGCCCGCTGACGTGATGGGCGCCGACATCCCGGACGGGGTGATTGAAAACTACCGCTCGCCAGGCCGCTCGGTCACGGCGCCTTCGCGCTCGGACGTCAAGGACGCGGTCAAGCTGCTCCTCGAGGCCAACAACCCCGTGCTGTGGGCTGGCGGAGGCGTGCTATTCGGCGACGCCACTGATGAGCTCATGGAGCTCGCCGAATTGCTCGACGTGCCCGTGTACACCACCATGCAGGGCAAGAGCGCATTCCCAGAGACGCACCCGCTGTCTCTCGGAGCCGGCTCCGGTGCGACGACCTGGCCCGCCCGCAAGTGGCTGCTGGAATCCGACGTGCTGTTCGCCATCGGCTCCAGCCTGACCCACACTGGCTACGGCCAGCCCATCCCGGCGGGTAAAGTGCTAATCCAGAACACAGACAATGTCGATGACATAAACAAGCAGGAGAGCATCGACGTCGGTCTGCCCGGCGATTCCAGGGAGACCCTCGCGATGGTCCTCGACGAGGTCAAGGCCGCCATCGGCGAGACTCCCAGGAACACCGGTGTTCGCGACCGGATCGCCGCCGAGCGGGAGAAGTGGATGGAGGAGTGGACTCCGCTGCTCCAGTCGGACGAGGTCCCGATCAACACCTACCGCGTCATCCACGAGATCAACACGACCCTGGACAAGTCCAGGTCAGTGGTCACGCACGACGCTGGCGCTCCTCGCGACTCGATCATCCCGTTCTACGAGGCCACAACGCCTCACGGCTACGTCGGCTGGGGAAAGACAACCCACCTCGGCTTCGGCATTCCGCTCATGATCGGCTCCAAGCTGGCCAGCCCCGACAAGTTCTGCCTGAACCTCATGGGCGACGGCGCGTTCGGCATGTCCGGCCTGGACACCGAGACCGCGCAGCGCTCAGGCGCACCGATCACGACGGTCGTGCTCAACAACGGCGGTATGGCGACCTACCCAGGCGGCTACCCGACGGCGCGGACCCAGTTCGGCGTCACCGAGATGACGGGCAATTACGCCAACGTGGCCGAGTCCTTCGGCGGAGTGGGAATAACCGTCACAGACCCTGCCCAGATGAAGCAGGCGCTCATAGACGCCCAGCAGCACAACGCCGACGGCAAGACGGTCATCATCGACGTCCACTCCAACTTCGAGGCCAAGAAGTCCAGGTTCTAGATCGTCGCTGACAATCTGGTCCTGTAAACAAACAGGGGCGGCTCCCAGAGCCGCCCCTGTTTTTGCTCCTATGATGGGACTACGTTCGCTGGCCTTCCAACACGAAGTCGCCCGCGAACGGGTTCAGGAAAGTCACACCTTCAATCTGCTGACGGTGTGAGAAGTCCTCGGATAGCAAATACGGGATTCCGCTCATGTTTGCAGATGCCCAGATCAGGCTGTCCCAGTAGGAGAACCGGTATCTTCTCACACCGCGGATGGCTTCGATCACAGTCTCGCGTGTCGTATCAAGAACTGTCCATCTCAGGGCTAGGGTTGTAACTGTCTCTTCTGCCTCAGTAAGCACCGCTGGCCGCTGGGTACCACGAGTGAGTCGGGAAAACAGTTCGTTCAGCACCTGTGTGCTGACATGTCCTACATGTCCTGCCTCGATCTGATTGAGTATCTGATTTGCGCGTTCGTGCTTCTCGAGATCTTCGCCCATGTACGCATAGATGAAGACATTGGTATCAACCAGGTAGGTCGTCGATTCGTTCATCGTAGATGCTGTTCCGGTCCCAATCTGATTCGGTGTCTCCGAGTAGCCTCACAAAGCGCCGGTCTCGCATTTTTCTAAGTTCTTTTTGCCATCTGCGCTCGATCTCTGACTCATCTATATCGTGACGTAGACCGGGCAAGGGCTTGCCCCGTTCTGCCAGAGTCTCTTCGTACATCTCATCACGGTTTCGCCACCCGAATACGGCTGGGCTCGCTGCGACTTTTCCTATCTTCTTCGAACGCTCTCTGCTGACGTAAGACCCAATCGCGCGTTCAATCAACTCATCCTCGCTGACTCCCATCACCTCGGCGAGTTTTTTCAGACCCTCATCCTGCTTGGGATCTACGTAGACCTCTTTCTTGATCTTCTGCGTCATCACACGTACTCTCATGACAGGTACTGTATCGCACATTATACATCATCTTAGCTGCTGGAACGCACCTTCAGCCCGTCCCTCTTTACGAAAAACTTCGCCCTGCGTCGAGTCTGCGAGCAGCATCTTCACCCACTCCTCCAGCTTGTCTTCAGTAATCGCCCCAACCCACCTTCCCTCTACAATGCCCGACGAACCAATGAAGAACGTCACCGGCAGCCCAATCACCCCGTACTCGACGGTAATCGCACCGTCAGGGTCCACCCCGTTGGGGAATGTGAGACCGAATTCACGCACGTACTCCTCAGCGTCCGATACTTCATCCTGGATGTCCACGCCGACGAACTGGATGCCCGTATCCTGGTACAGCCTCCACAGTCGCTCGAACGATGGCGACTCCTGCCTGCACGGTGGACACCACGAGGCCCAGAAGTTGATGACCACCGGCACACCTTCGTGGTCCGACAGCCTGAACTCGCCGTTCTCTGGCGAGCTTGCCGTCCCTACGTCCAACAGCCGCATCGCAAAGTCCGGAGCCGGCTTCCCGACCCTCGTCACTCCACTGCGACCCGTTGCAGTCGACCTGTTCGACAGCCCGTAAGCCAGGGTCGCAAAGAGTGCGAGCACCAGCACACTGAAGATCGCGATTGAAGAAAGCTTCCAGCGAGTGCTCATCTTACGATTGGAACATCACGTGTCGCGTGCCCTGCCGGATTCAGGAACCTTGAGGAACAGAGTCGCCACCAGCGCGATTGTGACAAGCACCACGCTGACCGTGAACACGTCGCTGATAGCCCCTGAAAGCGAGGCCTTCAGCGCGTTTAGGAACTGATCGGCCATCTGCTGACCTTCCGGCCCCACGAATCGCGACTGCAGGTCTGCCAGCGCAGCCGGGTCGACGAGCGCCTGTGGGTTCTCCTTCATGGCCTCGATTCGCTCTGGAGGCAGAACGTTGCTCACGGAGTCCGGTAGCGATTGTTCTAACTTTGATGCGAACCGGTTGGCCATGACCGCGCCCAGGAGCGCCAGCCCGAGCATACCACCGATCGACCTGAAGAACTGCAACGCGGAGGTCGCCGTGCCCATGAGCCTGAATGGTATGGAGTTCTGCACGGACAGTGTGAACGTCGGGAACGTCGATCCCAGTCCGGCTCCCATAATAACTATATATACCACCGCGCGAGCAAACGAAGTGTTCTCGTCCATTGTGGACACCAGGAACAGGCCTACGGTCATGAACGCTACGCCCCCAAGACCAAATGCCCGGTAGCGCAGTCCTGTTCGCGCGAGCAGTTGTCCAGACAGCGTCGCGCCAACCACGATCCCCAGCATCATCGGCGTGAGGAAGCTCCCACTGCTGGTCGCGGACGCACCCAGCACGCCCTGGAAGAACAGCGGTATGAAGATGATCCCCCCGAACATTCCGAATCCAGTGAAGAACGTGACGATCAGGGACACCGCCACCATCCGGTTTCGGTAGATCTCCAGGGGCATGATCGGAGAGTCGCTCCTGGACTCTATCGTGACGAACGCCGCGATCATGACCACTCCGAACACAAGCAGGCCGATGACCTGAGGTGACGCCCACCCGAACTGCACGCCACCCCACGACAGCGCCAGCAGGATCGGCACCACGGCAAGCACCAGCGTGACCATGCCCGCGTAGTCGTGCCTGCGGTTCTCGACCTCCGGCTTGATAGCGGGGAACAGGAACGCGATCAGCAGCAGTACCGGGACGCCAATCGGCACGTTTATGAAAAACACCCAGTTCCATGAGATGGCGTCGGTGATGAAGCCGCCGAGAGTCGGCCCTATGACAGACGACATCCCGAACACTACGCCGATGAATCCCTGGTACTTGCCACGAGTCTCCGGCGGGAACAGGTCTGCTATCGCGGTGAAGCTGTTCACCATGATGATTCCGCCGCCCAGTCCCTGGACCGCGCGGAACGCGATGAGCTGGTTCATCGTCTGGCTAAAGCCCGCAAGCACCGATCCAATCAGGAAGACGATGATCCCTGCCACGTAGAAGATCTTCCGACCGTGAATGTCCGTCAGCCTTCCGACGATCGGCACGGCTGTCGTGGACGCCACCAGGTACGCCGTCGTCACCCAGGTGAACCGATCGAACCCGCCGAGGTCGGCGATTATCCGCGGCATGGCCGTCGCTACAACCGTCTGGTCCAGGGAGGACAGGAACAGTGCCAGCAGCACACCGATCATCGTCAGCACGATCTGACGCCTGGGAAGCTGAACGAAGTCCTGCGCTACCGACTGATCGGCAGCGCCGCCTGCCCCGGGAGTAGTCTGGCCGCGAGGGTTGCCTCTCACGTCGCTGCCCTGAACCTTGGCATCACCTCGTTCGCGAACAGCCTGAGACTCGTCTCGTTGTCCTCCCACGACATAGGCCCAACCCTGAACTGCAGGATCAGACCTCCGACCCCGATTCCCCGCAGCCGCTCGATGCGCGCCGCGACCGTGTCCGGCGAGCCAAATATCATGCTGTTTTCGACCCTGAACCTCGGGTCTGCAAGACCCGTGCTGACCGACGACATCTCCTCGGACGTGTTGAGCTTGAGCCGGGTCTCGTTGATATGCGTTCTGCCTGCCACGTGTACCTGCGTTGCGAGCCGCTCGGCATCAGCATCGTTTTCAGCGACGTACATGTTGCGCCAAATCCAGGAGTTCTCCATGGCCCACTTCACGTGCGCCTCGTCGTACCCGCTGTCGCGCATGGAGTCCTGGTACACGTTGAACCGCCGCTCGGTCTCGTCATCCGGCTGGACCACGAGCATCAGCGGACGCCCCTGCTTGCCCATCTCGACCATCGAACCCTCGGTCGCCACCGCGCGGATCATCGGCGGGTGCGGACTCTGGTACACCTTCGGCCTTAGCACGGGCAACTCGATGTCGAAGTACTCGCCCTTGTGACGGTAGTTCTCCGTCGTCCACGCCTTCGGCAGGATCTCCTCCGACTCCAAAAGCCGTCCCTGCGCTTCGGCGAACGGTATTCCGTAGCTCCTGTACTCGTAGAAGTTGTAGGCAGTCCCTCTGCCAATCCCGACGATGATCCGCCCGTTGCTGATGTTGTCCAGCAGCGCGACCTCCTCGGCCAGCCTGATCGGATGGTGCAGCGCCATCTGCACGGCAGCAAAGCCGATCTGTACCCGCTCGGTGCGAGCGGCCACCGCAGCCGCGAAAGTCACCGGATCGACATACGCGCACGCGCCATCTATATGGTGTTCACCCAGCCAGACGGCGTCGAACCCAAGCTCCTCGGTCAGCTCCGCCTCACGCAGAGCATCAGTTACCGCATCGTAGTCCGTTTCGGGAGTAGGTGAGTGCGGAAATAGAAAGTTACTGAATTTCATGTGACCTTTTCCGTTTCAGGATGACTTACATTCCGCTGGTAGTTGAGAAATGCCCTGGCCAGCCTCAGTTCCCCATACTCGAAGCCGTCGCCAAGATGTTCCTTGACCGGCTTCAGTGTGGCGTCTCCAAGTGCTTCAAAAGCCGACCTGATCTCTTCTAATCTGTCCTCGTCAGGCAGATATGGACTCGGATCGGAAATTGCGCCGCTCTCGATGAGCTCCGCAATATGACCTTCAATGGTGACGGTGGAGAGTCCCCTGACCTCAGCAATCGATGCCGCCGAATGTCCCTGCATTGCCAGCTCTCTTGTCTGTGACAGGGTGTCGCTGCCTGTACCACGTTTGCGCCTGCTGGATGTAGTTCTGGCCCGGACAATTGGGACTTCCTTCAGCCCATTGTCCTCCGCATGACTGCGTATCGCCTCCAGGAACTCTGGACCAAAGTCCTGCACCTTCTTCTGTCCTACTCCGCCGATCTTCAGGAAGCTGTCCTCGCTGTGCGGATAGTAGTGGGCCATCTCCCTCAACGGCGCGTCGCCGAATATAACGTATGGAGGCACCCCCAGCTCTGCCGACAGCCGGGTCCTGATATTCCTCAGCTTCTCGAAGAGCACCTGATCGTACTCCAGGTCGACGGCCTGGCGCGATGATCTGCCAGAGTGGCTGTTCAGCGTCGGCAGACGGACCTCTTCACGACTCCTGAGAAACTCACGCCCCTGAGGGGTTACGGACAGCGTGGGGTACTCGCCTCCCTGATCGAGCAGACCACGGTTTACGAGCAGGGTCATTAACTCCCTGAGCGCGGGGACTGAGTAGTCGTCCACGATTCCGAACACCGACAGACGGTCATGTCCCATCTCCTCGACACGTTTGATGCTTGATCCCATGAGGACCTGGGCTACGTAGGTTGACCCGAACCGCTCCCCCGTCCGGATCACTGCGGAGAGTATCTTCTGCGAGATTATGGTGGCATCAAAGGTGTCGGTTGACGTGTCCGACAGGCAGTTGTCGCAGTTTGCGCAGTTGTCCTGTTCTGGACTCTCACCGAAGTGCCTCAGTAGAACGGCGCGCCTGCAGGATGGCTGCTGGCAGTATGATACGACCGCGTTCAGCTGCTGCTCGGCGACCATGCGCTGAGTCTCATCCGCGATCCGGTCGATGAGGTACCTCTCCCGCTCTCGCTCGCGATGCCCGTAGAACAGGATACATTCAGCTTCGAGCCCGTCCCGCCCCGCGCGCCCGGACTCCTGGTAGTATCTCTCGATCGAACGAGGCGTCTCGAAGTGCATGACCATCCGCACATCCGGCTTGTCTATGCCCATGCCGAATGCGACCGTCGCCACGATCACCCGCGCCTCGTCCCTGACGAATCGCTCCTGGTTCCTCGCACGGACATCATCTTCAAGGCCCGCGTGGTAGGGCAGTGCGCTGACGCCGTCCTCGGTCAGGTCAGCCGCCATGCTTTCCGTGCCCGAGCGCGAGCTTCGATACACTATCGCGCTGGAGTCCGGGTTGTCCCTGAGCCAGCCGACCAGAACGTCATACCGATCGCTGTTCGGCAGCACGCTGTACCGTAGATTCGGCCGGTCAAAGCTCGCCACGAACCTCGCCGGGTCGCGCAGCTCAAGCTGGACCTCGATGTCCTCCCGTACCCGCTCCGTGGCTGTTGCGGTCAGTGCGATGAAGGACGCACCTTCACTTAGACTCCTGAGCACGCGCAAATTGCGATAGTCGGGCCTGAACTCGTGCCCCCACTCCGATATGCAGTGCGCCTCGTCCACGGCGATCAGGCTGATGTCTATCGCATTCAGGAACTGCTGGAAACCCGGCTGCACTATGCGCTCCGGCGCGACGTACAGCAGCTTCGTCTCACCGTGGAACGCAGCCTTTTGGACCCTGACCTGCTCCTCCCGTGGCTGAGTGCTGTTCAGGAAGTCTGCCGGGACCCCGTTGCGCTTCAGCGCGTCCACCTGGTCCTTCATCAGCGCGATCAGCGGAGAGACCACCAGCGTCACACCCGGAAGCGCGAGCGCCGGAAGCTGGTAACACAGCGACTTGCCACCGCCGGTGGGCATCAGCACGACGGCGTCTCGGCCGTCCATTACGGCGGCGATGACATCTTCCTGGAGCGGGCGGAACTCGTCGTAGCCGAAGTATCTCTTGAGCAGATCTATCACTAGGCCATTATAGATGACGCACCCTTGACGAGACCTTGCCAGTTAAGATGCTGATACGCCTCTGTTGTATTGTCAGGTCACACCCGTCGCGGAAGTGGGGCTCTCACTACTCACTCCTCTCCACTCACTCCTCGAAAACCGACTCAGCCGCCAGCCTGTCGTACGCCTGCTCAGTAAGCGTGGCGAAGTGTGAAACGTGCTCTATCCGCAGTGTCAGGTTGTTAGCGAGGTTGAGCATCGAGTATGTCGAGTTGTAGAACTCCATGGCCGACTCAATCGGGTACTGCCTGCGCCAGTTCTCAGACCACGGGCCCGGAGCATCGGCCTCCACTTCCATCCTGGCGAACTCAGTCTCGACGAACTGCCTGGCGAACTCGTACATCGGCTCGACGTCTTCCTCTGGATCGTACCCCTCGAGTCCCCTGTTCTTGAAGAGGACTATCTGGTAGATCATCATCCACCAGAACAGCACGATGAGCACCGGGTCGCTCACGCGCTTGGCATGCTTCTTGAGGCCCCAGTCCAACCTGCGGTCGTCGTTCTTCACCAGCAGTTGCTGCAGCGTCTGACCCGAGGCAACGCAGAGCATATTCCATAGCCTGACCCTGGACGCGTCGAGGCCCTCCGCCTCAGCTCTCGACCGGGCGACACCAACTACCCCCTCAATGGACAGCCCCAGCTTCCGCCGCCTCTGCCCCGGAATGAACAAGTCCGCTATCCCCATTCCTTGAATGCCCTAGTCGTCCTTCGCCGCGAAGTACCCCTCGACATACCCCAGTTGCACCGCCCTCACCAACGCCGGGGCGATGGCCTGCGGGATCACCGACGCCAGCCCACCCGTGCTCGCTGCCTGCCGCACAAAGTTCTCCTCCGCCAGGTTCGCGACCACCGCCACAAACGGCTGAATCCAGTCAGGCGCGTACTGGTCAGCCCCCGAGTTCGGCCTCGACTCCTCCGCAAAGATCAGCGCATCGATAGCACCATCATCGCCATGCCTCTCCGCAAGCATGGCCAGCGCATTCTCATAGTCCATCTCGAACTGCTGAAACGAAAGCTCAGGGTTCGTCACCGCATACCTCTATGTCTAAATTATGGCGCGAAGAATACCAGACTGTGTTATACCTGTACACGACCAGATCACCCCAACCCAACAAAGGCAACCAACCATGACCACAGTTACTGACAGCCCCCTCTCCACGCTGCTCCCCATCGCAGGATGGGACCCGGCGCTCGCCGCCGAAGCTGAGATACACGGCGGCACTGACCCCCTCCTCCCGACGCCATTCAGAATCACCGAGACCGCCGCCGCGAGCCTAGCGGCCGTTGGACTCGCTGCCTCCGATCTCTGGAAGCTGCGTACCGGACGCACTCAGCAGGTCAGCGTGGACTCCCGCCACGCCACCGCCTCGCTGCGCAGCAGCAAGTACATGACGATGGACGGCAAGCCCGCCGGCGCCGAGCGCCACCCGATCATGGGTGTCTATCCAGCTAGGAACGGACGCTGGAGCTACCTCCACTGCAACTTCCCTAACCACCGCGACGCCGCTCTGCGAGTGCTCGGAGTAGAGGAAGAGGACGGAGACGCAGTCCGAAGAGCCGTATCCAACTGGGACGCCCTCGAACTTGAGGAGGCGATCATCGCGGCCAACGGCGCCGGAGGAATGGTGCGCTCCATGGCCGAGTGGGCCGATCACCCACAGGCCGCCGCTGTCGCGTCTCTACCCCTTCTTGAGATCACGAAGATCGCCGACAGTCCGCCGGAGGCCTTACCCGAAGGCTCCAGGCCCCTCTCAGGAGTACGAGTACTAGACCTCACCCGTGTGCTCGCAGGCCCGACCTGCGCCCGCACTCTCGCCGAGCACGGCGCGGACGTGATGAAGATCACTGCGCCTCATCTACCCAGCATAGGCGCCCAGGAGTACGACACCGGACACGGCAAGCTCTCCGCACACCTCGACCTTCGCAGCGATCGCGACATGGCGACCATGCGCGACCTCGTGAGCCAGGCCGACGTCTTCTCCCAGGGATACCGCCCCGGCACTCTCGCCAATCGGGGACTCTCGCCCAAAGACCTCGCCGCAATCCGCCCCGGCATCGTGTACATAACCCTGTCCGCCTTCGGAAGGGTGGGGCCGTGGTCCCAGCGTCGCGGATTCGACACAGTTGTTCAGACCGTAAGCGGCATAACCCACCGGCAGGGAGAGCTGTTCCCCGGCGCCGAGCCCGGACCGCAGTTCTATCCCGTATCCGCGATCGACTACATCACCGGCTACCTCATGGCCTTCGGAGCCATGGTCGCGCTGGCCAAACGTGTACGAGAAGGCGGTAGCTGGCAGGTACAGATCTCGCTCGCCCAGACCGGACGATGGCTTGTCAATCGCGGACAGGTGCCCGAGTCCGAACTCCACGATGTACCCGACGACTTCACCCCCGAAGAGATAGCCCGCTGGTCGACACACACCGACGTCCCCGGAGGCCGCCTCGGACACCTCGCCCCCGTGGTGCAGCTCTCCGAGACCCAACCATACTGGGCCCGCCCCTCAGTCCCCCTCGGCTACCACCCACCCACCTGGCCCAACCGCACCGAGTAATCTGCCTCCAGCGTACCCCCTCCCTTCACGGGTCGCAGATGCGCCTTGGCGGTTAGGGTTAGCAGACAGACACGAATACCAGCCAACGGCCCCCTCTCCCTGGGGGAGAGGGTTGGGGTGAGGGCGAAAGTTACGCATACCTACCCCCCATATGGTATAGGAGCACTGTTCCCCCTCACCCATAAACCTCCAACACAAGCCCCTTCGTCCGCCCCCCATTCAGCACCGTCTGGTCCTGCGAACACGCCGCCACCACAACCACCAAATCCTCCAACGCCCTGAGCAGAACGTAGTCCCCGGGCTTCGCAAGCGACTCCCCTGTCTCGCGCCTTCCTTGCAGGTCTGCAATGGGAGTGTTCTGAAACAGGTTGATGGGGTCGGGATATCCCGGCGGAGAGCAGCCCAGCTCCTCCAGCGCGGCGTTGAGGTTGTCCCTGCAGTTGCGGTGCCCCTCGATTCCAAAGTCCTCGAGGTACCGCAGCCGGTCACACGCTGGCGCCAGCAGGTCGTGTACGCCGACAGTGTCCTCTTCCAGCATGAAGAGCGGTCTGCGAGCGACGCTGTAGAGCGGCCTGCCGACCACCAGGTTGAACTTGTCGAGGATGCTCCTCGTCTGGCTCGGCGACAGCGTATCGGCGAGGTCGTTCTGGACGAAGGCAAACAGGTCCCCGACCTGCGTTCCTTCCGGTGCAACGACCTTCAGCCTCTGGTCACGCTGGACAAGGACCCCTCGCCCAGTCATGGCGGGAATCTGCACCTGCTCGATCAACCTGTCGCTCATGGTCTCCTCCTGTCCCTGCCTCGTACCCGATGGTAGCTGCGCCAATTGGCGGGTGTCTCCCCCCGGAGTATAAGCTCCTCTCCCTGTGATGGGTATGTAGCGGAACACGAACAGGCATGAATACCAACCAACGGCCCCCTCTCCTGGGGGAGAGGGCTGGGGTGAGGGCGAAAACACTGCCTACCAAACAGACACCCCCAGCAGTCCCATACGTCTGCTACTCTTGTTGAGAAACTCACACTGGCGGTATCTCACGTGGACCTCAAACAGCACATCAGGGACATCCCGGACTTCCCCACTCCGGGCATACTATTCCGCGACATAACCCCTCTCCTTCACCACCCACCGGCATTCCAATACGCCGTCGACCGGATGGCCGAGAGGTTCGCGGACGCCAACCTCGACTCCATCGTCGGAATCGAGGCGAGAGGGTTCCTGTTCGCCTCACCTCTGGCCTACAAGCTGGGCATCCCTCTCGTCCCCGCGCGCAAGCAGGGCAAGCTGCCCTGGGAGACCACGTCGGTCAGCTACGACCTCGAGTACGGGACCGACTCCATCGAAGTCCACGTGGACGCGATACAGCCCGGACACCGGGTCCTGGTCGTCGATGACCTGATCGCGACCGGCGGGACGCTGGCCGCCACCGTACAACTCGTCGAGCGCACCGGCGGCATAGTGGCGGGCGTAGGCGTCGTCGTGGAACTCTCCGACCTCAATGGCCGCGACCTCCTCAACGGCCACAACGTCGAGTCCCTGCTCACCTACTGATCCCCCAAAATCGGAGCGCGGGCGTCTCGCCCGCATATCCCGTAGCAGGGCAGGTTTCAAACCTGCCCCTACCCGAACGCGGTAGCCCGTCGAAGGACAACGAGTACCTCGCCCCAAGAAGGGTTCGAGCCAAGGCCACAACCGCACCCCCACACAACGAAATCATGTAAATCCCAAAATCACACAAATCCGAGTTCAGACTTTCCACCCTCAATCCCATTTGACACGCCCCACCTTCTCTGAGACGATGAAATCACAGCACCCGCTCAGGATCCCGTTCGCCCCTTGGGCAGAGAGCCGACACGCCTGACCTACCATGCTCTACCGTTCACCCTCAGCCATCGTTACCCACTTCCTGACCGAAGTGGACCTCTTTCAGGGCCTCTCGATCCGGCACCTGGAGCGCGTCGCCGCACTGTGTGAAGACCTCGACTTCAAGGAAGGCGACTATCTCGGACACCAGGACGAGCCTGGCGATAGGCTCTACATGGTCCGCACCGGCGAGGTGACCGCGACCACCGGCGCGCGAGAGAAGTCCCTGGCAGTCAGGACGGTACGCGTCCACGAGGCGTTTCCGGTGGCGATCTTCTTCAATCCCCCGGTCCAGGTCACCACTGCGCGCGCCGCTACCGACGGCTCAGCATTCGTCATCCCGCGCGTCAGGCTGATGGAGTTGTGCCAGCTCGAGCCCAGGATCGGTCTCCACGTCTTCAGCGCCGCTTGCGGCATCCTCGCAAGCAGGTACCGGTACACTCTGGATAGGCTCGCCGACGTCGTCTCCGGCGTCGACATTTCCCCCTCAGGGGACGGCGGAGAGGTCTAGGTTCGCCTCTTGTGCTCAAGCTGTCTCCAAGCTTGACAACATTTGACCAATACCATATCTTGACGCCCAGCCGAACTAGGCTAATCTAACAGTATTTACGCTTCTCAGATCTCCCTCGGCAATGCTGAAAAAGCCGATGGGATTTGTGTTTTGTCACCAGGTTAATTGGCTACTGATCTGGCGGAAGGGGGGGCACATGGCCAAGCTGCTGGAGGTAAACAATCTCTCCACGTACTTCTTCACTCAGGACGGCATCGTAAAGGCCGTCGACGACATTAGTTACGAACTCGAAGAGGGTGAAGTCCTCGGCGTGGTTGGCGAGAGCGGCTGCGGCAAGAGCGTACACGCCCTTTCGATAATGCGTCTGGTGCCGACGCCTCCAGGCCGCACCGTCGCCGGAGAGGTGGTCTTCGAGGGCGAAAACCTCCTTGAAATGGACGACGCTGAGATGCGCAACATCAGGGGCAACCGCATCGCCATGGTCTTCCAGGAGCCGATGACATCCCTGAACCCCGTTCTCACCATCGGTCGCCAGTTGACCGAGACTCTCGAACTCCACCAGGGCATGTCCGGGCAGCAGGCCAGGAACAGGGCCGCCGAGCTGCTCCAGACGGTCGGAATTCCCGATGCCGAGCGCAGGCTGGTTGACTATCCCCACCAGTTCAGCGGCGGTATGAGACAGCGCGTCATGATAGCAATTGCACTGAGCTGCAACCCAAGACTGATCATCGCCGACGAGCCGACGACGGCTCTCGACGTGACCATTCAGGCCCAGATCCTTGAGCTCATGCAGGACCTTGCACGCGACTTCGGCACAGCCATGATTATCATCACCCACAACCTTGGCGTGGTGGCCCGCTACGCGGACAACGTAAACGTCATGTACGCGGGAAGGATTATTGAGACAGGCTCCGCCCAGGAGATATACCACAATCCAAAGCACCCTTACACACTGGCGCTCCTGAACTCGGTGCCGCGTCTCGACGCGAACGAGAGGATCAGGCTCGACGCGATTGAGGGCCTGCCCCCCGACCTGGTCAACCTGCCGGAGGGATGCTCGTTCGCTCCTCGATGTAAGTACGTGTTTGAACAGTGCATGGACGAGACTCCATACTTAGCTGAGGCCGCGCAGGACCATAATTCGGCCTGCTGGAGACACAAAGAATTGCAACAGCTCGCTGGATTTGCGACCTGATAGGCGAGGTAGAAGAGGACGATGACGACTGAGATGGCGACCAACGGCTCCAGCACGAATGGCGATGGCCCTC
Source organism: Dehalococcoidia bacterium (assembly GCA_965232905.1). Classification (GTDB taxonomy): domain Bacteria; phylum Chloroflexota; class Dehalococcoidia; order Lucifugimonadales; family UBA1123; genus VXRN01. Next base: position 1,918,819 of record OZ247432.1, on the reverse strand, counting down.
TGCTGGAAGTGAAAAACCTGAAGATGTACTTCCCCGTAAACTCGGGGATCATCTTCCAGCGCAAGGTTGCGGATGTGAAGGCGGTCGACGACGTCTCCTTCACCATCAACGAGGGCGAGACCCTCGGCCTTGTCGGCGAGAGCGGTTGCGGCAAGACCACCACCGGGAGGGCCATCCTCCAGCTCTATAAGCCGACCGACGGCGACGTAATGTTCGAGGGAACCCGACTCAACGACCTCGATGGCGGCAGCATGAGGGCCATGCGCAGGAAGATGCAGATCATCTTCCAGGACCCATACGGCTCCCTGAACCCCCGCATGACCTGCGGAGACATTGTCGGAGAGCCGCTTATCGTCCACAAGCTCACGTCCGGCAAGGGCGAGTACAGGGACAGGGTCGCCGAACTCCTCCAGGTGGTTGGACTCAACCCATACATGGCCGATAGGTACCCGCACGAGTTCAGCGGCGGACAGCGCCAGCGCATCGGAATCGCTCGCGCCCTCGCGGTCAACCCGAGCTTCATCGTATGCGACGAGCCCGTATCCGCGCTCGACGTGTCGATTCAGGCCCAGGTCATCAACCTGCTCGAGGACCTTCAGGAGCAGTTCGGACTCACCTACCTGTTCATCGCACACGACCTCTCGGTCGTCCGGCACATCTCAGACCGCGTGGCCGTCATGTACCTCGGTCACATCGTCGAGATCGCCGACCGCAACGAGCTGTACGAGAACCCGCTGCACCCATACACCCGCGCGCTGCTATCAGCGGTGCCGATTCCTGACCCTATGATCGAGGCGCAGAGAGAGCGGATCATCCTGACAGGCGACGTTCCAAGCCCGATCGCACCGCCCGCAGGCTGCGTGTTCCACACGCGCTGCCCGGTGATGGTGGAAGACTGCCAGCTTGAGATGCCCGAACTCCGCGAGGTGTCCCCAGGTCACTGGGTAGCCTGCATCCAGGTAGAAGGCTGGGAGACCGCCCACGGAGTAGCCTAAGGGCTTTCCTTACCCCTGAAACTCAATCACCTGACCCCCTCTCCCTTGATGGGAGAGGGCTGGGGTGAGGGTGAAACCACAGCCTGACGGATCCAGGCCGCCACCCCTAGCCCCGCACGTCACCCGCCAGCCCTCCCCAACCTCTCCATCTCCACCGCGAACCACAGCGCGAGGTTCCCAGTCCGGTCATCCTGATCGTACTCTGCCGCGCGATCTATGTAGAACCGCCGGTCGTTGACCGCACCAGTCCCCGTGCACCCGTCCACGACAGACCCGTCGAGTCCTATACGCTCCGACGCCGCTCGCCACAGGCTGTCCACGAAGTCCCTATAAGAGTCGCCCAGCCATCCCAATCGCAGCCCTCTCGCGACCGCGTAGCCCGTCATGCACACCGCGGTAAGCTCCTGGTAGGTCCCCGGAAAGTCCAGTAGCTGCGAAAGCATCCCCGACGGCCGCTGCAGACCGCGCAGCGCGTCGAGGTGACGCGTGTGCATGTCGATCAGCGTGTCGCGCGAAGAGTGAGACTCCGGCAGCCGGGTCAGCGTCTCGGCATACCCAAGCGCGGCAAACCCGTTCCCACGACCCCAGTAGTAGGGCACCGACCGGCAGTGCATGAACAACCCGTCGTCCTGCTGGATGTTCGCGTTCAGCAGGAACTCGGCCTGGATGTCCATGTAGCTGGCGTCGCCGGTGAGTCCGAAAGCCCTGCCCAGCAGTGCCCCGGAGAAGAAGAAGTCCTCTGTGCGATAGTCCGGGTCGCACGGTGGAGGCGGCACACCGAGGTCGTTGCCTCGGTACTGGTTCGCAATATCGAGGAGCAGGTCGCGGTATCGCGCGTCGCCCGTCACTTCGAACATCTCCTCGCACCACACCAGCCCCGCATGATTCGCGCCGCCGTCAGAATCGCCAAACCAGGGCTTTGATCCGGACGTGTAAGGCTCGACCAGAGCTGCCACTCCCTGAGCGTACTCCTCAGCTTCCCCCGTCAGCCCTCCATACCTGAGACGCCCACTGATCGACACTCCCTTCGTGTATATCACCGGATCGAGAGTGTCACCATAGCGCTCAACCAGCGATGCTGCGACGTCCAGCGGCGACCGGTTCCTGCGACTTGCAAGCTCCGCCCGCGCCTCAGATACGATCGGACTTCCCTGGCTGTCCAATACGCTGCACAACTTCAGCAACTCAGATGAGATCCCAGCCATCGGAGCCGTGAGTCTGACACCCGGCACCTGCCCCAGATCGTTCGGCGTGCCCTGAGACAAAGCCGACAGCAGGCTCGTGTCTTCAGCCATGGGCTGAGCGCCAAGCGCCTCCGCCACTGCGGACGACACACCCGCGCACTCCAACGCAACACTGTCTCCGGCCCGCACTTCGATAACATAGTCCGGCGCCATGAAGCCGATGTACCTCCACAGGTACCGCACCTCAGGGTCCGTCTCATGGTTGAAGAAACCGCCCTCAGGAGGATAGCCCGCAGTCGGATCGCCACCCGAGCTGTTCCCCGGACCGACCCCAAGCTCCAGACCATCCGGATTCGCGCACGGTATCGCGCTCAGCGCCACACGGTTCCTGAGCACCCGGCTGGAAGCATACGCACGCAGCGCGGAGGTTGCCGCGTCCGCATCATCGGACGTCCCCGACAGCCCCCCAACCAGCAGCACCCGATGACGGTCCGAGTCGTCCAGGTAGGCGTCCCGGTGTACAAGCGACACAATCTGCGTGTCTCTCCGGGTGACACCGCACCCATCCCAAGTCCACGGCACCCCCGACCCAGTCACCACCGCCTCGATCCGTTCAGCAAATGAAGATGTCAAATCCCTCTCCTAATTAACTCGAACCTCAACCAACGTCCCCCTCTCCCCCAAGCCTGAATCTCAACCAACTACCCCCTCTCCCTTGACGGGAGAGGGCTGGGGTGAGGGTGAAAAGTACGCGAGCAACACATCTCAGATAGCTTCAGATAGGGAGTCGGAGCCCCCTCACGAACAACCCCCGCCCCCAAACCGCTCCGGCCGATACGGCTCCAGGATATCCACCCGCGCCCCATCCACAATCTCCATCGACGCCAGTTCCCCAACCAGCGGCCCCAGCGTAATCCCACTATGCATCAGCGCGATGTACATGTTGGACACGGCCTCCGTGTACCCAAGCACCGGCATCTCGTCGATAGGCATCGGCCTGTACCCGACAGGCACCGGGACCGGCGTTGCCGACTTCAGTTCAGGCAGATACGTCGTTGCCCGCGCCAGAATCCGCGCCGCGTGCTCGGGCGAGTCGTCGCGCGCGAGACTCTCCTGCGTGCCCTCACCCATCAGCACGACGCCGTCAGTACCCTGCCGGACGTGTACTTCCAGCCCTTCGTCTCCGACCGGAGGGCCATACAGCGCCGCGACGTTCCTGAGCACCGGCGGCATCGGATTCGTGCCGACCACCACACCGGGACTCTCAGACTGCGGGATGTGGACCCCAGCCATCTCTGCCAGCTCCGTGGTGCCGACGCCAGCCGCAAGCACGACCGCGTCGCACTCCACGGAATCGCCGGATAGCTGGACTGATGCCACTCGCCCGGCCTGCATGTCCAACCCGGTCACCGGGCTGTTGGACACGACCCTGCCACCCATCTCGCTAACACGCCGAGCGCAGACCTGCGCTGCGAGCGTGCCCGGCACGTGGCCGTCGTTGTCGCTGATCGCCGCAGCCTTCACCGGCCCCGGATTGAGCCCTGGCTCCAGCCGCATCATCTCGGCCTCGTCGATCATCCTCGCCACGTAGCCCCACGACTGCAGCCTTGCGACGTTCTGACTCAACCTTTCAGCATCCTCGTCGGAAGCCGTCCACGTGAGCTGTCCGCCCCAGCGCAGACCAATATCCGCATCGAGCAGACGCGAGAACCGGTCCCACGTGTCGAGCGACCGTCGATTCAGACCGCCGTAGCCCCTCGGCTCCTTTCCGAAGCCGTTGATCCACGCAAACGAGTGGCTTGTTGCCCCCATGCCCGGCTCACCCGCATCGATCAGCGTCACGTCCACGCCACGTCGAGCGAGATAGAAGGCAATTGCCCCTCCCACGATTCCGGCTCCAATAACGGCAACACGCATACTACCTAGACCCCCTGAGTTTCCGGCCCCAGTTTACCCTACGGCGCGGTGGTAGGTACGTTCCGCCATTGATATAATCCGCCCAACTTTCAACAAAGAGGTACACGCAATGATCTCCATCTTCGTAACGATTCGCATCAAGGACGGATACGCCGACGAGTTCAGAGAGGCCAGTTTCGGCGATGCCCAGGGCTCCGTCCGCGACGAACCCGGCTGCTTCCGATTCGACATCCTCCAGAACGACGAGGACTCAAACCTCTTCCATCTCTACGAGGTCTATGCCGACTCAGCCGCACTCGACGCCCACCGCGAGGCTCCCCACTACAAGAAGTGGCGCTCCTCCGTTGAGCACATGTTCGACGGCGACATCGAGCGCGTCGCGATGACCACCATCTTCCCCTCCGACGATGGCTGGCGCGCCCAAAAGCCCCACCTCCTCAACTGGTAGACCAGCCAGGACAACTGCCCCGGACCTCATCCAACCTAACCCCCTCACCCTTGACGGGAGAGGGCTGGGGTGAGGGTGAAAAGCTCGCTTGCAAACCACAACGCCAGCTAACGTGCCCCATCTCCCTCAGTGCTGACATGGGTATGTAGACAGACGACGCAAGGTCGAAAGTACGATTTGTGTAGGACAGTCAGGGCGGTGGTCCAGAGGTCGAGTGGGAACACATTTCCTCAACACACTCGGCAAAGCGACTTGCCTGTCAGACCGCGCCAACGCGAAGCACGTCGTCATCCGTATCTGAAGAAAGGGAAGTAGGGGAAGGGGTGTTGCGTCCCCGTGCTATATGCCCACGACTCCCCGTTGACTTATCCCACTCACCAGCCCTTTCGGACTGGCTTCAGTCTATCGCTTGGTTGCTGAAACCGGAGTATTTACCGGAAGCGGCAGGACGCAACACCTACATGGAGAGTACAGGCCGACGGCGAACCAGTAAAGGTCATTAGCAGACTTTCGTTAGGATGAGAGTAGGGGAAGGGGTGTTGCGCCCCCGTGCTATTTCCCGCACGACTCCCCGTTAGTTATCCCACTCACCAGCCCTTTCGGACTGGCTTCACCTATCGCTTGGTTGCTGAAAACGTGTTGGTTAACGTAAGCGGCAGGACGCAACACCTACATAGAGAATACAGGCCGACAGCGAACCAGTAAAGGGTGTTGACAGACCGGGAGCTCGGTTCTAGCTCGGACCCCTCCTGGGAGCTAATGATCGACTACCTCCCCCCAATCAACTCAATAGAGGTAGCCCTGGCAAAGTAAGATCAGCACTGACCAGCCCCTCAGGACTGGCAGAGGTAGGTGAAGGTGCAACCGACGGCCCCCTCTCCCTTGATGGGAGAGGGCTGGGGTGAGGGTGAAAAGCTCGCAAGCAGACCACAACGCCACCCCAACCCACCACCCGTCATTCCCGCGAAAGCGGGAATCCACAGGTGCAATCAGGTGACCCCTACGTCCTCCCGAACTCCCGCTCCAGTTGCCCCGAACTCATGTGAATCATCGTCGGACGACCATGCGGGCAGCTATTCGGCTGAGCGCACGCCTCGAGCTGGCGTACCAGCTCCTGCATCTCCTCGTGCGTCATCACCTTGCCCGCGCGTATCGCCCCGTGACACGCGATCGAGTACGCGGCCCGCTCCTCCCACGTCTCGAACCCGCCACCATCTTCCATGAGGTCGAGCACGTCTGTCAGCGCAGTCTGATGGTCCATGTCCACAAGCAGCGCAGGAACGGCCCTGACGACCACCGACGTCCCCCCAAACGGCTCTAGCACGAACCCCATTCCCGAGATAACCTGGGACTGCGACGTGACCAGCTCGAACGCCGCATCGTCCAGCTCGATGACCGTCGGCTCAAGCAGGCTCTGGACATCGGGGGACCCCTCTGCGGCTCGCGCCACTGTTCGCTCGAACATCACTCGCTCGTGCGCCGCGTGCTGGTCGATGAGGTACATGCCGTCAGGCCCCTCGGCGACCACGTATGTGTTCTGCACCTGCCCAAGCACTCGCAGGATAGGCAGCGCATCCCTTGGCGTGGAGGGCGAAGGCGGGACCTGCTCGACATCTGGCGGGTCTATGATGGCATGGTACTGCTCGACTACGTCCCCGCGCTGTGCGGGCGGAACGCCCCGCGACTCGGCCGATGAAAACGGCGCCGTCGGCCAGAACGCCGACGGACTCGGCATCTGCGCCCTCTGACCGCCGCTGTGACCCGGCTGGCTGATCGCTCTGTGACTCACCTCGGGTATTGGAGCGTGCTCGCCGAGAGTCCTGCGGACGCCTCTCTGCACCGCGCTGAACACGCTGTTTTCACGCCTGAAACGTATCTCGGCCTTTGCGGGATGCGCGTTCACGTCCACTTCCTGGAACGGCACGCTGACGCTCACAACCGCAACCGGATATCTGCGCTCGGCCATGAACCCGTGGTACGCCTGCTCGATAGCGTACGAGAGCGACCGGTTTCGCACCCACCGCCTGTTCGCGAACAGGCTGATGTAGTTGCGGTTGGCCCGGTCCAGCGACGGCGGTCCTATCAGCCCGCTGACCTCGATGGTCGCCTCTTCCGACTCCTCGGGAGCAAACTCCAGCATGGCCTCGGCGACCTGACGACCATGTACCGCCGATACCGCGTCCCTAAGCTCGCCGCTACCAGGACTGGCGAATGACCGGCCACGGTCCGGACTCAGCTCGAATCCCACCTCCGGGTACGCCATTGCATAGTGGGCGACGACCCTGTGAATTCGAGTCTGCTCGGCGTTGGTCGAGCTAAGGAACCTCCGACGCGCGGGTAGGTTGCGGAAGAGTTGCCTGACGGTGATCGTCGTGCCGTGCGGCGCACCTGTCGGCCCGACCGACGCGACCTCGCCGTTGTCGATCTCGATGCTGGTGCCGCTGTCAGAGTCCGACGTCCGGGTGCGTAGCTCTACACGTGCAACGGACGCGATGCTCGGCAGCGCCTCGCCGCGAAAGCCGAGCGTGGACACTGCATCGAGGTCTTCGGCTATCTCCAGCTTGCTCGTCGCGAACCGCTTGAAGGCCAGCTCAACCTGGTCGGCTGGAATGCCCGAGCCGTCGTCGGTAATTCGAATGTACTCGATGCCGCCGCCGCGGATCTCTATCCGTATCCTCGACGCGCCCGCGTCCAGCGCGTTCTCGACCAACTCCTTCACTGCCGAGGCCGGACGCTCGATTACCTCCCCAGCCGCGATCTTCGACGAAACTTCAGGTCTGAGGAGCTGAATGGGCATGGGCCTAGTCCGGTCGTTGGCTGCGTGCGGCCCTGTATCCCACCCTCTCGGACCCGCCGGTGGTCGCGAAGTCGCTGATTATCGTGTAGATGTGCTCCATCTCATCGTCAGAGGCCGACTTGAAGAAGTACGGCTTCGCGAGTACGCCGCCGAACGTGTCCACGATTTCCGGGTAGTCGTCGATGACGAAGTCCGGCCAGTGCGGCACCTGGAGCAGCCTCAAACCGTTCACGAAGTCGTAGATCGGCTTCTTGTAGATGCCCGAAACGAGGTCTTGCAACTCGTGACGCTCGACGTCCGAGTTGCGCAGTCCCACTCCGGACCAGATGAACACCTTGTGTCCATCTTCGATCAGACGCTCGAAGGTCTGCCTGGTGCCTGGCCGCAGACTGCCGTCCACGGCCAGGATCGTGTAGTCGACGTCAAAGAATATCTTGAGGCTCAAGCTGTCTCTCTTCCCGACCTAGTTGCTGGTCGCCCAGGAGATCCCATTGAGCACCAGCTTCTGGAAATCAGGGGTCTCGAAGCTCAGCCCGTTGTGCCCGAGCAGCGTGACGAACACCTTGCCGCTGCCGTACTTCCGCGTCCATCCGAGCGGGAACGTGCCGGAGGGCATGTGGACGGCGTCCTGTCCGCCCCAAGCGTACGTGCCTTCCTCAGACGTGCCCGACATGAAGACGTTGTTGCCTTCCTGGTAGTCGATGCCCATGTACAGTTCGTCGTTGGTCTCGAAGTCCGCTATTCCCGCGACTCCGGGATGCTCTGGCTGGGTCACGTTGACGGTGAACTTGCCGTATGGCGGGTGGAAGCTTGTGCCCATCACCCAGCCGCCGCCTGTGATCTCTTGGTACTCCTGCCACGTCTCAGGAACGCAGCCCGAGATATGGATGCAGACGAATCCCTTGCCGGAGCTGATGAAGTTCTTCATCCCGGCCTGTTCTTCGTCTGACAGCGTCATCTCTCCCGCGCGCAGCGTGTTGAATACCAGCGCGTCGTAGCCGCCCATGCGGTCTGCGTCGCTGAGCACCGACGCGTCCTGCGTCACCGTTATCGTGTGACCCGCCTCGATCAGGAACCCGGTCAGCACCGGCGTCGACTCTTCATACGGATGTCTTCCACCAGAAAGTACGAGTAGCTCCATCTGTCATCTCCTTATATAACGTCTAGTTATGTTGTGATATACCCAAACCCACTGTCAACCAAGTCCCGTCTTTCTGTAGTTCTACTACCCTGGTATGCGCCGCCACCAATGTCTTCAACGACCCCCTCTCCCTTGATGGGAGAGGGCTGGGGTGAGGGTGATCACACAGGATACCTCCACACCTCCCCCTCAGGAGCCTCATCCGTCAGCGTGAACTGCGGAAGCGTGAGCCCATCCTTCATATCCATGAACACCACTCTCACACGCTTCCCGATAGCCACGTTCTCCTCAGCCTCAGCATTCATGCTCCCATCGACCAGATTAGCCGTGAGCCTCAGACCGTCGCCCGGATCCGGCTGTCCCCTCTGCTCGTCCAGTTCGACAAGCACGATAGGGTAGGGCGCCCAGTCCCTGAAGCCCGGCAGAACGCTGTGAGCGATGATCTGGTAGCTGTAGATCGTCCCGCTGCCGCTGACCTCGTGCCACTCCGAGTTCATCGAGGAGCACCACGGGCACGCCGCACCCGGCTCGCCCCGCAGCAGGTCGCAGTCCAGGCACTTCTTCACGACCAGCCGGTGCTCCTGGGCCGCCTCGAAGTAGCCGAAGTACTCCGAGTCCTGCTCGTGGATGACTAAGGGCAACTCGCGATAGTTATAGACAGCCACTGTATCCCTCTCATGAAAGTACGTTAGTCCCGATCTGCCCTGCCGAGGAGTCTCTCACTCCTCACTCCTCACCACTCACTCCTCGAAACTGCCCCGTGCAGTTTCTTCACTTCCTCAGAATCATAGCGCTGCCCGTGGCCGGGTTGGCCCATCCCATGTTCATCGTGATGTTCACGTCGGGCACCTGCCGGCATCCGCCCTCTGAGTAGTCGTAGGAGTGATTGCCGTTCTGCCAGTCCGGACAGTAGTCGTCGATCATCCCCCGGAGCTGCCGGACGTTCTCGATGACCATGTTCATGCCGTGCGTGTAACCCTCGCACAGGTGGCCGCCGCTGGTGTTGTTTGGACGCCGTCCCCCGAGGCCGGTGATCCCGGAAGTCACGTAGTCCTTGCCCTCGCCCTTCTTGCAGAAGCCGTAGTCCTCGAACTGCAGCAGCGTCGTGTACGTGAACGCGTCGTAGCAGCCTGTCACGTCGATGTCGTCATGCGTCAGGTCGGCAAGCTCGAAGAGCCTCGGCCCCACGTAGTGCCCCGCGACCCTCGTTATCGGCGCGTGCTGGTAGTGGAAGTCTCCGCCGGGCTTCGTGCCCCGACCCTGGACCGCCCTGATGTATGCCGGTGTCTGCTTCATGTCCTTCGCCCGCTCCGCCGACGTTATGATGATGCACGTCGCGTTGTCGGTCTCAAGGCAGCAGTCCAGCAGGTGCGCGCACGGCCTCACGATCCACCGCGAGTTCATCACGTCGTCCACTGTAACCCGGTGCTTCATCAGAGCCTTCGGGTTGTTGCTGGCGTGATTGCTGTGCGTCACCTTGATGGCGGCAATGTCCTCGCTCTTTACGCCGTACTCCATCATGTGACGGGTGAACGAGAACGCGAACGTCTGCACCGCACTCGCCAGCCCATACGGTCTGCGCATCAGGTCGGCCGACGTCACAGGCGCCGCGCCCCGACCGGTGCCCCCGATGCGTACCTGCGAGTACCCGTTCATGGCGCGGAAGATGGCGACCGTCTCGCACATACCCGCCTCGATCGCCCCGATCGCCAGCCCGACCAGCGCCTCAGTGCTGGAGCCGCCGCCCGAGCAGTCCATGTAGAAGTTGAGCTGGTTGCCGAGGTCGTACGCCAGCACGCTCGACGATGTCGAGTCGCCGCCATGGTAGCTCAGCATCCCGTCGATGTCCTTAGTCGTAAGACCAGCGTCCGCCACCGCGTTGCGAATGGCCTCCACCGCCAGCGCCCTCGTACTCCGACCCGAGCCACGGCTATAGTCAGTCTCCCCGACTCCAACAATGCAATACTTGTCACGCAGGTTGTTCTGCACTGATCTCCTCCTGGCGTCCGACCCATCCCGGCAGACACCATCGTCGAGTTTATTTCCTAAACCCCCACAAGGCAACCACCACTCCTGGGAGCGCAGGCGTCCCGCCCGCAACTAGGCCCCTCGCCCTCAGGGCTTACAAGCGAGGTAAAGGTACGCGGACGAGCATAAGTACCTGCCGACAGACCCCCTCTCCTGGGGGAGAGGGCTGGGGTGAGGGCGAAAGGTCCGACTCCAACCTACGGGACACCACCCGCCCACCCCCTGGGTTCCCGCCTTCGCGGGAATGACGGTTGGTGAATACCTACCCTTGTCAGCCCTTTATGGGAGAGGGCTGGGGTGGGGGTGAAAACCCCGACTCCGACCAACCGTATAGAATGATGATCATGAACGTCGGCATCGCCAAACTAACCCTCCGCCTCGAAGCCTCCTCCAGCCTCAAGGACAAGCGACGCGTCATCAACTCCATCCGAGAGCGAGTGAGAAACAAGTTCAACGTCGCCGTTGCCGAGGTCGACCAGAACGACGCCTGGCAGACTGCCGTCATCGGCATCACCTGCGTCTCCAACAACGTCCGTCACGCTGACCAGACCCTGGACAACGTCCTCGAGTTCATCGAGTCCGACCGCCCCGACGCCGAAGTGGTAGACTGCGAAATGGAGACACTTACCGGCTTCTGAGCGACCTGCCCTGAGTTGCCGGGCCGATGCGTCCCAGATCGCCAGATTTTGCGTTCGCCCTGAGCCTGTCGAAGGGAACTTCTCGAAGGACAGGTGTTGCCCGCATGGACACCGCAGACTTTCTACGACACATCCAGAGCCTGCTCTGGTACACCGAGCAGATCGTGCACCTGGAGCAGGTGCCGTCACGCGAGGCTCGCACAGCCGACCTCTTCCCCCGTCTGGACGACCGCATCACCGAGCGACTCGAAGCCCTCGGTATAGACGAACTCTACACCCACCAGGCGGAAGCCATCAGTGCCATGCGCGAGGGCAAGAACGTCATCGTCGCGACCCCCGCCGCCAGCGGCAAGAGCATGTGCTACAACCTGCCGGTGCTCGAGTCGCTCCTGAGCGACAGGTCGGCCCGTGCGCTCTACATCCATCCCGCCAAGGCCCTCTCCCAGGACCAGGAGCAGAAGCTCGCCGAGCTGATGCCCGAGGGCAGCCGGCTCAGACACGCGATCTTCGACGGCGACACCGCCCGCCAGGACCGCGCTTCCATCCGGCGCGGCTCCCACATCGTGATGACCAACCCGGACATGCTCCACCTCGGCATACTCCCCAACCACCACGCCTGGTACAGGACGATCAGGGGACTCAAGTACGTGGTGCTGGACGAGGCGCACGTGTACAAGGGCGTCTTCGGTACCCACGTCGCCAATGTCCTCAGGCGTCTCAGACGGATCTGCCGAAAGCTGGGCAGCGATCCCCAGTTCATCCTGTGCTCCGCTACGATAGCCAACCCGGGCGAGCATGCCGATCGACTCGTCGGCCTGCCGTTCGAGGTGATCGACGACGACGGCTCCCCTTACGGCGGCAAGGACTTCGCCCTGTGGAACCCGCCAATGATCGACCTCGCCAAGGGCACCCGTCGGTCCACCAACTCCGAGGCCACCCAGATCTACGTCGAGCTACTCAAGCGACACACGCGCACCATGACATTCGTGCGCAGCCGCCGCCAGGCCGAGCTTCTCTATGTGTACGCTCGCGACCAGCTCAAGCAGTCTCACCCCGTCATCGCCGGACGGATCGCCCCATACCGCGCGAGCTATCTTGCGGAAGACCGCCGGCGCATCGAACGCGACCTCTACGAGGGCAAGCTGCTTGGACTCTCCACGACCAACGCCATGGAGCTCGGCGTAGACGTGGGTAACCTCGATGCCACGGTGCTGACAGGCTACCCCGGCTCCATAGCCAGTGCGTGGCAGCAGGCCGGACGCAGCGGACGCAGCGGCGAGCGCTCCCTCAGCGTGCTCGTCGCCCAGGACAACCCGCTCGACCAGTACCTGATGCGCCACCCTGAGTCGTTCTTCGGAAAGAACCACGAGACCGCGAGGATCTCACCCGCCAACCCTTACATCATGAAGCCCCACCTGCTCTGCGCTGCGTACGAGTCCCCGCTCACGATGAACGACACCGAGTTCTTCGGCCCCGAGCTCCTCTGGTACGCCGACGAGCTGATCGAGGACGACTACGTTCATGTCCGGCACGGCCGCTGGCATCTCGTGCCCGAGATGACCTACCCAGCCGAGCGCGTCAACATGCGCACCGCTTCTGGCGCCTTCTACACTCTGGTCGATGCAGACACCGGTGCGGTCCTCGAAACTGTCTCCGAGTCGTCAGCGTTCATGCAGCTTCACCCCGGCGCGATCTACCTCCACCAGGGCGAGTCCTACCTAGTGACAGATCTCGACATGGAGTCCCACACCGCCTACGCCTCCAGGACCGACGCTCCCTACTACACGCAGTCCCGTGATCACACCGAGACCCGCATACTCAGCACCTACTCGCAACGCGAGGCAGGCCGAGTCGAGGTCTTCTTCGGCGAGGTCATAGTCTCGACCCAGGTGCTCGGATTCAAGCGGATCAAGCACCACACCGACGAGGTCCTCGGCGACGAGTACGTCGAGCTCCCCAAGCAGGAGTTCGAGACCACCGCTCTCTGGTTTGGCCCGCCCAAGGACACGCTGGACTTCATCCGGACGGAGAAGCTCGACCTCTCCGGCGGACTACACGCCGTCGAGCACGCCGCCATTGGCATCCTGCCGCTGTTCGCCATGTGCGACCGCAACGACATAGGCGGGATCACCACGCCGCTTCACCCGGACACCGGCCAGCCCCAGGTGTTCATTCACGACGGCCACCCTGGAGGCGTGGGAGTCTCCGAACACGGCTACGAGGTGATCGAAGACCTGTGGCGCGCGACCCTCGAGGTCATCTCACAGTGCCCCTGCGAGTCCGGCTGCCCGTCCTGCATCCACTCCCCCAAGTGCGGCAGCAACAACCAGCCCCTCGACAAGCACATAGCCCGACTCATCCTAGCTTCCCTCCTCGGCGAAGAGTGAACCACATGGGAGCGCGGGCGTCCCGCCCGCACCACAAGAATCCCCTCTCCCGTCGTTCCGGCGAAGGCCGGAACCCAGCGGTGGTAGGGTGGAATGGGAGGCTCTCACTCCTAACTCCTCACCCCAACTGATAGGGGTATGTAAAGGTGCACAGATAGGCCTGAGTACCACCAACAGACCCCCTCTCCCTGGGGGTGAGGGTGAAAAGGTCGAATACATACCCCATTAAGCCTCACCCCAGGGTGTACACACGCTCACCGTTAAGTATAATTCCCTGACACGAGCCGACCCGAACTCACAGTGAATCGAGTGAACTGAAACATGGCTTTCACCTTCGAGCGAGGCTCAGAAGACAATCCCAGGGGACACGCGCTCATCTACTTCCAGAGTTCGCACGACGCCGGCGAGCTTCTGGCGACCTACCTCGTGGTGTTGCCCATCCAGGTCGACGTCTCCAAGTACGTTCCCCCGTTCCTGATGAACCAGCTCGGTGAAGTCGGCGCGAAAGAGCTGTCGGCCTTCGCCTTTCCTCCCGCGCCAGAGCTGGTCAGCGGCATGGACTACATCGAGAGCCTCGCGAAGGCCCGGGAAGACGACATCATCTTTGGCGGCACGATCTCGACGATGGACGTCACCTCTCTGCTCGGCACCGTCAACGAGGCGGTGGGCTGGTATGCCGACCTCTGCTCAGACCCGACCGAGCAGCCCGGCGCGCTTGTCGACGAGATCGATGACGACGGCCTGAGCGTGAACGACATCCTGTACGGTCTGATGAGCGACCAGGACAAGCTCAGCGAGCTGACCCGTCTCGTCGGCAGGCTGCGCGACGCAGTCGGCTCCGGCGACCTCGCCCTCGCCGGAGAGACGAGAGGAGAGATCATGGCGCTCGGACGCCACCTTCCGGACAGCCACCAGGTGCCTAGACTCGCAGAGGCCGCAAGCTCAGTCGACAACAACGCCTCCCAACTCGCCAGCCTCTACCTACAGCGCTGCTTCCACCTCATGTCCGAAGAGTACGTCCAGCTAGGCCAGGTAGAAGAAGACATCCGAGGCATGGAAGAGTCCGGAGCCTGAGCGCCACCCGCTCATAGACTGCCGCGTCATCTGCGACCTCCTCGGCTTCAATGAGACCGTGTACGAGGCCGCCCGAAGACTCTCCACCAAGTGGTGCGCCGAGCCCTCAGTCCACGATGGCAAGAAGAGGCCGAGGGCGGCGGGGTTGGTGGTATGATGGTGAAGTAATGAGGGATCACGCTCGTGACTGTTGCGAGAGATTACATAAGGCGGCATGGCCAGCCTGACGACGAGGTCATCGACGAAATTGTAAGGCGCGTCGTCGAAGTTGCTGATCCGGATCGGGTCATACTATTTGGCTCAGCGGTTCGCGGCGAAATGGGGCCGGATTCAGACTTGGATTTTCTGGTCATCAAGTCTGGTCGGTACGACCGTGCGCGACTGGAAGGCGAACTGTACGTCGCCATGTACGGAGTCGGCCTAGCCGCCGACTTCATCCTCGTCACTCCACAACAAGTTGAGCAATATAGGCACGCCAAGTTCCTGGTAATCCACCCTGCTCTTCATGAGGGAGTGGACGTGTACAATCGTGCGCCGATACCCTCCTGACCATCCTATGGGGTGGCTCGGGTTCGCGAGAGACGACCTGGCCTCGCCGATCCTGTCACTCCAGAGGAGTATCGAGACGCATTGAGACTTGCTGAGGAAATATTCCAATGGGCAGACGCCACAATTAGGAGACGGGACTAGCAAGCTATACGATTCGGTCCGATGAGGACACGTTTCGAGTCCGCATCAGGGAGGTCGTCGCCCAGCCAACCCCCCAGCGGGTAGGTTGTCCTGGCCGGGGGCCGACTTGAATCTCAGTAGCAATGTCGGCCCCGTTTTGATTCTCTTCAGTCCTCCGCCGACCGACCCTTACTGCAGCTCCTCAAATATCGGCCGCAGCTTGGCCCTCGCCGCTGACTGCTCCTCCGTCTCCAGCGCCTCGTAGATCGGCAGCTCCTCATCCAGGTCCGATCTCATGTCGTACAGCTCGCCGGTCTCGTACAACTTCCACTCGTAGTCGCGAACGAAGCGGATTCGCTGGTTTCTGCCGCGCGCGTTCATCGGCTCGAAGTGGAAGAAGGCATACTCTCTTGGGTTGCCCGCTTCACCAGTGAGCTGCGGATAGAAAGACTGTCCATCGTTCACGAACCCGTCCGGGAACTCCAGCCCGGTCGCCTCCATGATGGTCGCCAGGAAGTCCGTGGACTCCACCAGGTCCTTGTTCACCGACCCGGCTGGAATCGTCCCGGGCATACGGCAGATGAGCGGGACGTGTGTCCCACGGTCGTTCGTCTTGCCCTTGCCCCCGCATATCTCGTTGTGCTCGTGCACTAACGAGCAGACGTCGTGCGGACTTCCGTTGTCGCCCACATAGAGCACCAGAGTGTCCTCACCTAGACCTTGCTCGTCCAGGTAGTCGAGGAGCCTGCCGATGACCTTGTCGTGGTACTCGACCATGTCCTTGTAGAAGCGCGGGTCGTCGCCCCAGGACGCGTCCTCGATCTCCGCCCATGTCCTCCCGCCGAGCGTCCTGTTCGAAGGAGGGTCGAACGACTCCCACTCGGGGCTGTCCGGTGTGGGTTCGTGAGGCTTGTGAGTCGCAGCCATCGGCCAGTACACGAAGAACGGGTTGTCATCGTCCTTCTTGCGCCCGACGTAGTCGATTATGTAGTCGCAGAAGACATCCTCGCCGTACTTGCCCTCTGTATCGTCCCTGTACTCGCCGTTCTCATAGATAACGGGGCTCTTGTAGCGCGACCCCTTGTGCTCGGTGTGGTGCGCGTGCCACACGCAGAACTCGTCGAATCCCGCGTCCTCGATCTGCTGACCCTTGGACCTCATCTCAGGCGCCTCGTCAGGGGGGTTATACGAGTAGAGCTGCCACTTGCCGGAGATGCACGTGTTGTAGCCTGCGTCCGAGAACAGGTGCCCGAACGTGACCTCATCGGGTTTGATCAGCCCGAAGCCGATGTAGTTGCGGAAGTTGTACTTGCCCGTCATCAGCGACAGTCGCGTGGGAGTGCAAAGCGGCATCACGTGCGCCTCATCAAACCGCATTCCCTCCTCCGCCATCCTGTCGAGACGCGGAGTCGCGTACGAAGTACCCCCGTTCGCCCCAATTACCTCATACCCAAGGTCATCGGACATTATCAGAATTATGTTCGGCTGCTTATCTGCCATATTCTGCTCTCCTGTCTAGTTGAGATTCACTCTTCCCCCTCTCCTTTGATGGGAGAGGGCTGGGGTGAGAGCCTCCCCCGGACTTGATCCGGGGGTGAAAACCTCTCACTCCTCACTCCTCTTTACTCACTCCTGCGCCTAATAACCTGCTCACCAAAATCAGCAATCAGGTCCCGCGCCGCCTCACGGTTCACCGCTGCCAGCGCAACGTTGTTCACGCCCATCTTCTCGAGGTCGTCCAGCTTCTGACCGATCTCATCAGCCGTGCCAGTCAGCGTGCGCCCCACCATCTCCGGCGACACAAATCGCTCCTCGCCGTCCTTCAGGTACACGTAGTGACCCTCGTGAACGTCGAGGTATCGCCTGTCGTCCGGTGTGGGATTCGGACGATCGCCACCATACTCGCGGATGTACCGATCGTACTCCTCCGCCAGACCCGGATTGCTCATCCCTAGATTCGAGCCTGGCCCGTAGTCTAGCTCCCACATCGCGTGGATGCCGGGCACGAGCGTCGGTCCCACGTTCCTGACCACCCGCTCGCTCGACAGCGACTCGCCCTCCCTGAGGACGCACGCCGTTGAGAGCATGGTCACGTACGGCTTGGCCCCGTGTCCGCCGAATTCGTCGAAATTGTTCCCCGACGCCTCTGCAGCCGCCATCACCCTTGGCAGTCCTGATGGAACAGTCGCGGTTCTGGCCGTCGTTATCCAGCCATCCGAGATCTCTCCGGTGATCTTCTGACCTCTCGGGCCGTTCGCAGCAAGCATCACGGGAATAGGGTCTTCAAGGTTGAAGAACTCGTCCCGGCCAGAGTTGGACTTCGAGTGGATTAGCCGTATCCACCGCTCCCGGCTTCCCTCGCGCAGCAACACGTCCTCTCCAGCGAGTAGGCCCTTGACCTGTAGCGCGTACTCCTCGAACTCGTCCATTCTCATCGCGGGAAGCCCCATCGTGTTGCGACCCGTGTATCCGGTTCCAAGTCCGATGATGACCCGCCCTGGCGCGATCCTGTTGATCGACGCCGCGGCCGCTGCCGTGACCGGCGCCAGCCTGTTGGTCGGTATTGCCACCAGCGTACCCAGCTTGATTGTCGACGTATTCTGCGCCGCCAGCGCCATCGTCGCCCACACATCCGAGTATATGAGTTGCGAATCGAAGAACCACGCGTGAGTAAATCCCGCCTCCTCAGCCGCCTTCACCTCACGCCAGGCCTCAATATACGACGGTATCCCTATTCCATAGTCCATCTAATCAGTCCCACTCCCTCAGATGCTAAACCCCCTCTCCCTTGACGGGAGAGGGTTGGGGTGAGGGTGAAAACCCTGATTCCAACCAGTTGAGCATCACCCACACCTCCCTGGAATCCAACTCTCACTCCTCACTCCTCTCCACTCACTCCTAGTAAATCACCTGCCCCTCAGTAAGCTCCTCGATCTCATCCATCCCAAGCCCCAGAAGCTCCCGGTACACATAGTCCGAGTCCTGCCCGAGCACCGGCGCCGGCCTCACGTCCTGCGTTCTCTGACCGTCCAACCGCCACGGCAGCGTCGGCAGCACCCGCTCGGACCCATCCGGATACTCCACCGGAGTTAGATAACCGCCCGAGTTCAACTGCCGCTCCGAGTGCAGCCTGCCCATGTCCAGCGATGGCCCGCACGGCACACCAGCCCTCTGGAGACGCTCGAACGCATCCCACTCGTCCATCTGCGACGTCCACTCCGAGATCGCCGCATCAAGCTCCTGCTCTCGGCTTCGACGCCCGTCCGCTGTCGACAGTTCCGGGTCTTCCAGCAGATCAGTACGCTCGATCGCCGAGCAAAGCGCCTGCCAGTCGCCCTCGTGGAACACCTCGATTGCGATCCACCGGTCATCTCCACGGCACTTGTACACGCCGCTCGGAGCCGCGAACGTGTCACGGTTGCCAATCGGCTCTGGCTCTTCACCTGTCATCTGGTGCTCCAGCAGCGCCTCAGGGAGACTTGCAGACAGCGCCTCAGCCATGGAGAAGTCAACGTACTGCCCGGTCCCCGACTCAGCACGGTGGTTGAGCGCGGCCAGCGTTACCATCGCCAGCTCCATCCCTACCCACGGGTCTGCCCACAGTCCGCCCTTGATGGGATCCTGCTCCGGGTAGCCCGATATCGAGTTCCAGCCCGTGTAGTGCTGGAGCAGGCTACCGTAGGCCACGTAGTCGCGGTCCGGGCCGCTGTGCCCGGTGCCTGAGGAGGCGATCATAATCACGTCGGGCTTCACTTGCGAAAGCGTGTCGTACCCGAGTCCAAGCCTCTCGAACACTCCGGCCGCGTAGTTCTCGACGACAACGTCGCACAGCCCAACCAGCTCTAGTGCCAGCTCCTTGCCGCGCAGCTGTGACAGGTTCATCGCCGCGTATTTCTTGGACTGGTTGTACACCTGGAATGCCGACCCTCGCGTCGACGGGTCCGGACGCCGCGCGCTGCCGACCTTGATCACCTCTGCGCCCATCAGCGCCAGGTGGCGGGTGGCCGTAGGCCCCGCGATGATCCACGAAAAGTCAGCGACTCTGACACCTGACAGCGGCGATGTATTCATCATTCGTTCGTCCTGAGCTTGTCGAAGGACAGTTCATCGTTGTGCTGGCCCAGCGTCGGCGCTGGACGACTTCCTAGCGTCAATGGAGTATTCGACATCCGATACGCCACTCCCGGGTACTGGAACGTCCCCGCGACCGGGTGGTCTATCGACACGAAGAACCGCCTGTCTTCAAGATGCGGGTCCGTGAGCAGGTCGCTTACCGTGTTCACCGGGAAACACGGAATCCGCCGCTCCTGCCCATCTCTGGCAATGTCGAATCTGGACCTCTGGCTGGTCCACGCTGCCAGCAGTTCCCACAGTTCGAGCGAGTTCTGCTGCCGTGCCGATCGGGTGTTGAACTTCGGGTCGTCGCTCCACTCCGGATTACCCATCAGGTCGAGCCAGCGCGCCCACTGCGCGTCTTCTCTCGGCGAGATTGCGACGTAACCATCGTTGCAGGGCAGCACTCCGCCGATAGCAGCAACCTGCCCTCCGATCGACGCTTCCTTTATCTCCGCCGCCTGTCTCGTCGGCGACTCGCCGCCAAACGCGATGTTGGAAAGTCCCGCAATGGCCTGCGTAGCCATCGCCTCGAAGCTCGACACCACGATGTGGCACCCCTGTCCGCTTGTTCGTAGCCTGAACAGGGCCCCCAGGGTAGCCGTGACAGCCGATACGCCCGCCACCTGGTCTGCCTGGTGCCCACCCGCACGTACTGGAGGCTCCGAGTCCGGGTCGGCAACCGGTCCGAGCATCCCATGAGCGTTCGCGCTCAGGTGAAACAGCGACAGGTCGCCAGCATCGTACTCTGCGTACGGCCCCCAGTCTCCGAACGGCGTAATCTGCGTGAGTATGACGTCGTTCCTGACTTGCGAAAGCGACTCGTACCCTATGCCACGCTCATCAAGCCATCCCAGTTCATGATTGTCGAAGACGAAGTGTGAGTCAGCAGCCAACTCCAGCAGTCGGTTCCGGCCCCCATCAGAGTCGAGGTCCAATGTCATGCCACGTTTCCCGGCATTCATAGCCAGGAACAGCGCCGACTTCTCAGGATGCGGAGTCCCATCAGGAAAAGGCCCAGCCAGCCGAGCATAGTCCCCGGACGGCGACTCCACCTTGATCACGTCCGCCCCAAGCCCCGCCAGCGTCCGAGCCGCATACGGCGCAGACACACCTTCCCCAAGATCAAGGACCCTGATACCGCCCAGCAATCCGTCGCTCACAAGCGTGCCCCCGTCATTCTCACAGTCCAACCCCCGCACACACCTACAAAAACGCATTGTACACACGCCCCAACCCGTCTACCACCGCGAGGGTAGGCTCTAGTCTATGGCAGTTTACATGGCAGGGGCTGGGACACGGGTGTCTCGGAAGCAGTCGTGCGCACTGTGTGGGTTTTGGGGTTACTGTTAACATAATCAATCGAGGATTCACGTTTCCGGTGGAGACTAAAGTGCCTGACATAACTAGGTGACGTCACAGTTTGCTAAATACAATCCAGAACCAGGCAAGGGCTGGAAACATACGGGTTACCCTGCACGCACAGCAGGAAATGGTCGAGGACAGAGTCTCGCTAGATGATGTACTGGAAGCCATTTCACGAGGGCAGGTCTTGGAGGACTACCCAAATCACAGACGCGGGGCGTGTTGTCTGCTATATGGGTTGACCAGAGAAGGGCGAGCAATTCACGTGGTTTGCACGACCGATCATCCTGTCCTTGTTATCATAACCGTGTATGAACCTTCGTGGCCCAAGTGGGTCACCCCTACACAGAGGGGGTAATAGCGAAAATGAAATGTAGCATCAATGGATGTTCGGGAGAGTATGAGGCGCGGAAGATCTTTCACGCCGTGAAGCACGAGGGTCGCATAATCGTCATTGATCAGGTGCCGGCTGAAGTCTGCACAGAATGCGATGACGTGCTGTTGGATGCTGACACTGTGCGCAGGATTGAAGCCTTGCTCACACAGGATCTCCAACCCGCGTCCACCGTCCCCTTGTACGAATTCGCGTAATGACCCCCACCGGCATCGTCCTCTACCACGGCATCGACTCCGGCCCCGAGCTTGCCGACTACGGCCGCATGGCCGAGGACGCTGGCTTCGACTCGCTCTGGGTTACCGAGCGCTACTTCCACGAGGAGACCTCCTCGATGCTCGGCTACCTCGCTGCCACCACCGAGCGCATTAGGCTCGGAGTCGGCGTGGTCAACCCGTTCACCCGGAGCCCTGCGCTCCTCGGAATGGGCTCAGCCACCCTCGACCGCCTGAGCGGTGGACGTATGATGCTTGGACTCGGACGCAGCGACGTCGACGTCATCCACGGTCGCATGGGAATTGACTACCGCACTCCGCTGGCACGATTGGGAGGCACGGTTAGCGCGCTCAGATCGATGTGGGACGGAGACCGCGTCAGCACCGAGTACGCAGGAGTGCGCCTGAGCAACGTCGGCCTCGCGATACGCCCGATGCAGGATCGACTGCCAATCTACCTCGCAGCCATCGGCCCCAGGGCGCTGCAACTCGCGGGCGAGGTCGCCGACGGTGTGCTACTGAACGCCTACGCCCCGGTCGAGTACATCCGCTGGGCAGCCCGCGTTGTTCGAGAGTCTGCCGAAGTCGCAGGTCGTGATCCTGATTCCATAGACATCACCTGCATGTTGATCGTCCGGCTGACCGACGACCCCGACGCGATGGTCCCAAGCCTCCAGGAGAGAGTGGCACGCCTCATCGCCGAGCCGTTCACCGGCGAGGCGCTCCTTGAGCACGGCGGCTTTGATTCGTCCATACTCGGCCCCGTAAGACAGCACATCGAAGCAGGCGACGAGGCTGGTGCCGCCAAGTACGTCTCTGAAGAACTCGCAAGGGCCGGCTACCTGCTCGGCGACGCCTCCGAGTGCCGCCGCCGAATCCAGGAATACATCGACGCCGGCGTCGACACCCCCCTTCTCCTCCCACGCCTCGAAGCCTTCCAGCAGACCTGCCAGGAACTAGCCCCCTAAGCCCCACTGGAGCGCGGGCATCCTGCCCGCATTCGTCCTCACTCCTCACTCCTCTCCACTCACTCCTAGCCTCTCAGGAGCGCTGGCATCTTGCCCGCATCCGCTCTCACTCCTCACTCCTCTCCACTCACTCCTATCCTTATCCCCCTCCATTCACTCCTATTACTAATATGATAAACTCGCCCCAATCTGGCACGCAGGGGGGAATCCATGTTCATAGGTCACTTCACAGAGCAGCCCTGGCAGGACGACAAGACCGGCCTTATGGGCACGCAGACTACTGACCTGAGCATCAGCAACGACGTATACGATCCAGAGGTCGGTGCCCAGCTATACAACAGGTACCTCGACGAAAAGCTCTACGCCGAGGAGATGGGCTTCGACGGCCTCATGCTCAACGAGCACCACAGCACGCCGTTCTGTATGCAGGGCGTGACCAACATCGGCGCGTCGATCCTCGCCCGCCAGACCACCAAGGCCAAGATAGTCATCCTCGGCAACATCCTGCCGATCTGGGACGATCCCCTCTGGCTCGCCGAACAGCTCGCGATGATCGACATGATCAGCCACGGCAGGCTAGTCTCCGGCTTCGTCCGGGGCGGCGGACGCGAGAGCGTCTCACACAACTCCCCACCAGTGTTCAACCGTGAGCGTTTCGAGGAGGCCCACGACTTCGTCATCAAGGCTTGGACCGACCCGGGACCGTTCCGCTGGGAGGGCAAGCATTACCACTACCGCTACGTGAACCCCTGGATGAGGCCCTACCAGAAGCCGCATCCGCAGGTCTGGATCCCGTCCACGGTCAGCGTCGAGACCGTCCGCTGGTCCGCACAGCACCGCTACCCGCTGGTGTTGCTCGCTACTAAGCTCGGTCCGACGAAGGACGCCTTCGACATGTACCATGACGCGGCAGCCGAGTTCGGCTACGAGTCCGGTACTCAGCACGTCTCCTACCTCTGGAAAGTCCACGTAGACGAGACCGAGGAGAAGGCAGAAGAGGTCGGACGCAAGTACCTCTCCGGCGTCTCCAACCCGTTCCTTAGCGGCAACGAGGGCATGGTCAACCCCGCCGTCATGTCGCTGCCCGGCCACACCTCTCGCAGGTCGCGCAGGCTCGAGGCGTCGAGGTTCGGCCCGACAGGCCGCTTCGGCACCAACCGCCGCACCTACGAGGACCAGGCGAACGACTACACCATCGTCACCGGCACTCCCGACACCGTCATCCCGAAGATCAAGCACGTCCTCGAAACCCTCCGGCCCGGCAGCGTCTTCTTCTGGGACGGCGACGGTGCGATGACCCACGAGGACCAGATGCGTAGCCTCCGCCTGATGGGCGAGTACGTGATCCCTGCTGTCCGAGAGATGGGCGAAGAGCTAGAGCTCAAGGGCCCGTTCGAGCTCAGTCCGTGGGACAACCAGCCGATGGAGGACACCAACGGCGCAGCCCAGCCCGCCGAGGCAGTAGAAGCCACCGCCGACGACTAAACGCACTTCGGGCGCTGAGCCTGTGCGAACACCGCTCCCTGACACGGCCTCCACCGAGTCGGATCCCCTGACGCTCCTTGAGAGCGCAGGCCACGTATTTGCCACGTTCGACGAGCGCACCCAGGACTCCGGCAACATCTCCTACGGCGTGGAGATCGACAGCCAACGCTACTTCGTCAAGACCGCCGGCCACCCCGACGACATCAAACCCTATTTCAACCACACCGACCGCGTCGCCTCCCTCAGAAACGCCGTCCACCTCGCCCAGTTCGCCTCCCACCACACCCTGCCAAAGCTCCACCAGGTCATCGAGTCGCCAACCGGCCCTATGCTGATCTACGACTGGGTCGACGGCGACCTCGTCCGCAGCAGCCTCGACAGGATCAGAAGCCTCCCGGCAGACGAGATCGCCGTGATACTGACCGACATCTACGACCTCCACCGCCACCTCGTCACCCTCGGATGGATCGCCGTCGACTTCTACGACGGCGCGATGATCTACGACTTCGATCGCCACCGCGTCCACGCCATCGACCTCGACAGCTACCACACCGGCCCGTTCACCAACCGCATGGGCAGGATGTTCGGCTCGACACGTTTCATGGCCCCCGAGGAGTTCGAGCTAGGATCGACAATCGACGAACGCACCACCGTCTTCACGATGGGCCGCACCGCTGCCGTCCTAATGTCCGACGCCTCCCTCGACAGAGAGCACTTCAAGGGTACTGACGCCCAGTACGATGTTATCCTCAGGTCATGCGCCAGACACCCCAACGAACGCATCCAGTCCCTCACCGAACTGCACGCCTCCTGGACTGACGCAAACTGACCCCCTCTCCCTCAGAGCCTGCCCCGGACTTGATCCGGGGGAGAGGGTTGGGGTGAGGGTGAAAGCCTCGGCTACCAAACCCCCAAATCTGTACCAAACTCAAAGGAGTAACCCAATGAAAGTAGGATTCATAGGCCTCGGAACCATGGGCGGCCCCATCGCCCTCAACGCCATCCGCGGAGGCAACGAACTCGTCGTCCACGACATCCGACGCGAGTCTGCCACGCCTCACCTCGAGTTGGGCGCCGAGTGGGCTGACACCCCACGCGAGGTTGCCCAGCAGTCCGATATCGTCTTCACGTCGCTTCCCGGCCCGGTCGAGGTCGAGGCGGTCGCGCTCGGCGAGGACGGCCTCCACGAGGGCCTCACCGAAGGCAAGGTGTACCTCGACCTCAGCACCAGCTCCCCTGAGATGATCCGGCAGATTCACGAACGACTTGCCCCTCGCGGCATCCACGTCCTGGACGCGCCGGTCAGCGGTGGCCCCGAGGGCGCGCGTACCGGCAAACTCGCTATCTGGGTCGGCGGCGACCGAGAGGTCTTCGACCGCGTCAAGCCCACGCTTGACTCAATGGGCGACCAGCCCTACTACGTTGGCCCCATCGGTGCGGGCGCGGTGGCGAAGCTGGTGCACAACTGCGCCGGGTACATCATCCAGACCGGTCTTGCCGAGGTCTTCACCATGGGCGTGAAGGCCGGAGTGGACCCGCTCGGACTCTGGCTCGCCGTTCGACAGGGCGCACAGGGCAGGCGCGGTGCGTTCGACCGCCTCGCCGACCACTTCCTGATCGACAGCTACGACCCGCCAGACTTCGCTCTGAGACTAGCGAGAAAGGACATGGACCTCGCCTGCCAGGTCGGCAGACAGTACGACGTGCCCATGAAGCTCGCCAATCTGGCCCTCGCCGAGATGACCGAGGCTCTCAACAGGGGCTGGGGCGACCGCGACTCCAGGGTCGCCATGATCCTCCAGGAAGAGCGCGCCGGAGTGCAGGTCAACACCACCACAGAGGCAATCCAACAGGCACTTGACGAGGCCTAGTACCACGTCCAGGTGAAAATGACATACCATCCATCCCAATCGTCATATCGGCGAAGGCCGGTATCCAGAGTTCTCTGTAGATCTACGTATGATGAAACCATCTGGACACGGAATTAGACATGACCTACGAAAACATCCTGTACAACGTGGAAGAGCGAGTCTGCACCATCTCGCTCAACCGGCCCGAGAAGATGAACGCCCTGAGCTGGGCGCTGCGACTCGAGCTTCGTGACGCGCTGAAGCAAGCAGAGCGCGACGCCGACGTCGGCTGCATCGTCATCAAGGGCGAGGGACGAGCCTTCAGCGCGGGCTACGACCTCACCCCGACTCAGCCGTCGCCCAATCGCCCAGAGGAAGGCTACGTCTCCGAGGACGTCGACCAGTTGACCGCGCAGTACGCCCGCGACCTCGTCAACGGCCTGTGGCTGATCTGGGAGCTGACTAAGCCGGTCATCGCGCAGGTGCACGGCTGGTGTCTCGCCGGAGCGAGCGAGCTGGCCTCGATGTGCGACATCATGTTCGTCGCCGAAGACGCACAGCTCGGCTACCCGCCGGTCAGGGCGCTGACGACCCCGGACACCATGTTCTTCCCGTGGAAGATGCCGATGAGCCAGGCCAAGTACTTGATGTTCACCGGCAAGGCAGTGACCGGCAGTGAGGCCGTCGAGATCGGCTGGGCCACCAAGGCGTTCCCCGCCGACGATCTCGACGCCGAGACCGCCAGGGAAGCCAGGGCAATCGCTACCATCGCCCCCGACATGCTCGCCGCCTCCAAGAAGGCCGTGAACCGAGCCTACGAGATCATGGGCATCAGGACAGCCCTCGAGGTCGGCGTCGACTGGCAGGGACTGTCCACCTTCCGGCACACCGCCGGAGTCTTCAGCGACATCTCCCAGGCCGAAGGCCTCAGAGCCGCCCTCCAATGGCGCGACGGCCCCTTCGAAGACTACTCCGCCAGACCAAGAGAGTAGGGGAGGCTACCGGCCCACGTACTTGGGCTGGCGCTTTTCTACGAAGGCGCGGACGCCTTCTTTGTGGTCCTGGGTGCGGCGGGCGAGGCTCTGGGCTGGGCCGGCGAGGCGCAGGCTTTCGGCGAAGTCGACGTGCAGGGAGCGCTGAACCAGCTTCTTGATGAGCGCCATCGAGTAGGTCGGGCCGCTCGCGATCTGTCGGGCGAGGTCTAGCGTCTGCTCCATCAGCTCGCCGTGCTCGACGACCTTGTTGACGATGCCAAGCCGCTCGCACTCGTCGGACTCAAGCACCGCGCCGGTGTACTGGAGCATCATCGTGTTGCCGAGCCCGATCATTCTCGGAAGCTGCCAGCAGGAGCCGTCCGCCGGGATCAGCCCGCGCCTGATGAACGTCTCCGACATCCGCGCGTTCTCCGACGCGATCCGAATGTCGCACGACAGCGCGATCCCCATGCCGAGACCCATCGCGTAGCCGTTCACGGCAGCGATTGACGGCTTCTGCAGCTCGTGCAGACGAAGCGGCACGAAGCGCACGCCGTCGATCTCCTCCTCCGGGTCAGGCTCGCCCAGGTCATCCCAGGCGTCATTGAGCACGTCCCACGCCTTGCGTTCTTCGGGCAGCGCCTGCTCCTCCGCACTTCTCTCCCGGTTGGCGTCGTCCATCCGCTTGACGTTCGCTCCCGAGCAGAACGACGGATCGCGACCCGTCAGCACGACGGTCCTCAGGTGGTCCGATCCCTCCAGCCGGTCCAGCTCCTGGTTGATCTCCCCGGCCATCTCATCGCCGATGGCGTTCCGCGTAGGCGGATCGTCCATCGTGATCACGAGGACGCCGTCGATCTCCTGCGTATCAATGAATTCGTATGACATATTTCTTTCCTCTTTAGGCCTGCGTCACTTCTATGGAAACAACCAAGTTAGGCGAACCCACCGTCATTCCCGCGAAAGCGGGAATCCAGGGGTAGGGTAGGGCAACTATTCCTCGATCTTCGACTTCAGACAGTCGAAGAACTGTCTCATCATCATTCGCGACGCTCCGCCGAGCAGCCTCTGCCCGACACGCGCGACCACACCGGTCACCTGCGTATCGCCTGTGACGTCGACAACCGTCTTGCCGTCCGCCTCGGAGAACGAGAGATCGCCCGTTCCCTGTACCGATCCGCCCCGACCGCTGCCGTTAACCACCATGCGGTACGACTTGAACTCGTCGATGTCCTCCAGCCGCACCTCGCCTTTGTACTCCCCACGCACCGACGCGACCCTGACGGTCAGGTCTATCTCGTAGCTGTTCTCACCGGTGGAGCGTATCTCGTCGCAGCCAGGTATGCACGACGCCAGCACGTCCGAGGACAGCATCGACGTCCACACCTTCTCGATGTCCGCGTCAAACGTGAATGAACCCTGTACTCTCAATTGGTCTCTTTCCTTCTGTGAGAGAAGTGCAGAACGCAAGGTTCCAATTCGTCATTCCCGCGAAAGCGGGAACCCACGAAGTGGCTCGCCGCTCGGCAATCCACGGGCGGAGAGGTCGGGAGGCTCTCACTCCTCACTGCTCTCCACTCACTCCTATTCACTCAGTGCATCACCAGCCCGCCGTCCACGTTGAACGCCTGCCCGGTGATGTTCCGTGCGCCCGGACTCGCCAGGAACACCGCCATCGCCGCGATGTCCTCCGGCTCGTTCGACCGCCCGATGGGGATGATCTCGTCGCGAGCCCGCTGGAGCTCTTCGATGCTGACACCCGCGCTCTCGGCCCTGCCGACCATCGTCGCCTTCGACATCTCCGTAATCGTAGACCCCGGGCATATCGCGTTGACGTTGATGTCGTGCTGACCGAGCTGGTGGGCCGCGATCATCGTCATCGAGATTACCGCGCCCTTGCTGGCAGCGTAGGCCGCATTGGACGTCCCGGAGTAGCCCTTGCCGGCGATGGAGGCGATGTTGATTATGCGTCCGCCGTCGCCCTGTTCGATCATCTCCCGCGCGGCGCGCTGCATACAGAAGAACACGCCCTTCGCGTTCACTCTGTGGATGCGGTCCCAGTCGGACTCCTCGATGTCCATGACGTACAGGTACCTGGTGACACCGGCGTTGTTGACGATGATGTCGATCTTGCCGAACCGGTCTTTGGCGTCGGAGATCATGCGGTCGATCTGTACCGTGTCGCCGACGTCAGTGTGTACCGCGAGACAGTCGCGGCCGAGGTTTCTGACCTCAATGCTGGTGTCCTCGGCACTGGCGACATCAATGTCCGCCGCGACGATGTTCGCTCCCTCGCCCGCGAGTCCGAGCGAGATGGCGCGGCCCATACCCCTGCCGGCACCGGTGACCACCGCGACCTTGTCATCGAGCTGCACCTGTCGCACCTCCTGGGCCGCCCGGCCCACCACAGCGGGCAAGTCCCGCCGGGCCACAAAAGCGTCACCCCGCACTCAGATACGGGGTTGGAGCGAGTGTATTCCAGCACCCAATCACTGTCAACGCAGCGCGACGCAAGCGCGAGATCAAGTTGTTCCCTCGGAGGAATATCCCTGAATATCCGCCCTCCCCCTTGACGCCCATTCTTCCACTCGCTACCATCAAAAACAGTACATACGTTCTATGGCGAGTTCAACATGAATCTATCCCAAAGAATCCAGGCCAAAACAGACAACGGCGACACCATCATCGACTTCCTGGTAGAAGTCATGACAGGTGACGTCCGCGATGACTTCAAGCTCTGTCACAGACTCGACGCTGCCCGGCTTCTCACCAGGTACGGCTGCAACTGTCGCGGACCCGCCACGTCGGAACGTAACCAGGCCATCGACTTCATCCTCGACAACCCACGCGAGCCATCCCGATCAAGGACCGACTCCGATTCCTCACCCGACACACTATTCGACGAGGCACTCGCAAAGAAGATCCGAGAGTCCACCGACGACGGAGCCACAGTCTGCCGATTCCTAATCAACGTCATGGATGGCCAACTCAAACCCTTCGGCCCCCACCACCGCATCTCAGCGGCCAGAGAACTCCTAACCCGAGGCTTCGGCAGGCAGGTCACCCCTCGTCGTTCCAACGAAGAGCCTGATCCCACTCGAGGAGACGCGACTGTAGGGGCGGTTCGTGAACCGCCCTCTCCCCGTCGTTCCGGCGAAGGAACGTCACCCCGTACCGCGATACGGGGCCGGAACCCAGATGAGGGAAGCGAAGGTGGCACTCACCCCTCAACTCCAAGCACCCAACCAACACAATCAGAGAAATCCCCTAATCCGACAAATCAGAGTTCAGACAATAGCACCCCAGACGAAGACGAAATCCCCTGGGACCAAATCAACGCCATAATCGACGCCGCCAAAGAAGAGTCCGACCGCATCCTCGCAGAACAGGGCATAGACCCGGACAACCCGCCATACAAGCGCGACCTCTCATCCTACGACCAGGCATGGGAGAACACTCAGAAGTGGTTTGAGGAGTGGAAGAACTCCCTCGACCCTGAGGAGTACGAGGCGATCATAAGCGAGGAGGCAGCTGAGTTTGACGCCAGCTTGGAGTTGCGACTCAAACGCCGAGAGCAGATCGCCGAGGAACGAGAACGCAGGGAGAAAGAAGAAGCTGAGCGCCAGTCTGCCGAGGCGGAAAAGGCTGAGGCTGAATCCGCTGTAAAGGACTCCGACGAGGGGTCCGAACCCGGACCGCCCACCCGCTCACAGCACAAACCCAAGCTGATGTTCACACTTGGCAACTCGATGTACATCGAGTGTGGACACCCCGACTGCAAGCTACACGACGAGGACAGAAACAGGTGGCAGGGCTCCGTCCAATACGGCGCCGGCCCCACCTCAGGCCACTTCCCCTGACCGGGGCCGCCAAAGTCAGCCAACATGCCCCCTCTCCCTTGATAGGAGAGGGCTGGGGTGAGGGTGAAAACCATGACCTCAACCACAGTTCGATTACGCCCTCTCCCTTGACGGGCCTAGAGGCGTGTTCGTTCGTCCTGAGCTTGTCGAAGGGCACCCCCGGCCCCTGGATTCCCGCTTTCTCGGGAATGACGGTTTGCGAATACCTACCCCTGTTAGCCCTCAGGGAGAGGGGGTTATACAAATGCCGCCTCTCGCGGGAATGACGGTTTGCAAATGCCTACCCTGTCAGACCTTAACGGGTCGCAGGTGCGCCGTGGCGTGTGAGGGTGATTCACGTTACCTTACACGTGCCCAATTCACATTGACACAAGTGTTCCAAATATCTACCATCTCTAAGAGAAACACTACACCTCTCCTGGCATGATCTAGAGGCCCACTAATGACCCAGTTGAACATGCAAAATCGCACATTGGCCATCATGGACAATCTGCCGTTCTTGCGCTCGCTGAACAACGAGTGCATCGACCTGATTGCTATCGATCCGCCCTTTGCGGCTAATGAGACCTTCACTGGTAGACCCAAGCCACCAATTACAGATACCGAAATCGCGGAAGAAAAGGCACTGGCTGAAAAGCATGGCGTCGAACAACGACGAGGGTAGGGACACCACCGTCCAGGACATTTGGACTTGGGACGCCAACGTCCACCCCGACTGGCTGAACCAGATTGAGGACGACTACCCTCCGGTGTTCTCCGTCATAAGGGCTGTCGAGTCATCCGCCTCTGAGAACGAGGCAGCCTACATTGCATTCATGGCCGTGCGGCTGATCGAATGCCGACGGGTTCTTAAGCCCACGGGCAGCATCTACGTTCACTGCGACAGCCACGCCAGCAGTTATCTTCGCATGCTATTGGACGCTGTGTTTGGGTCTGACAATTTCAGGAGCGAGATTAGTTGGAAACGAACGAGTGCACATAGCGACACACGACAGGGGCGACGGCAGCATGGGAGAGTCCTTGATACTCTGCTGTTCTATTCGAAGTCACAACAGTGGACTTGGAATCCGATCTATACGGACTACGACCATGAGTACGTTAATAGGAACTATAGACACATAGAGCCGGCCACAAACCGTCGGTACAGGCTAGACAACCTTACCGGTCCAGGAGGGGCAGCAAAGGGGAATCCTCAGTACGAAGTGATGGGTGTTACACGTTACTGGCGTTACAGCAAAGAGCGGATGCAGGAGCTAATTGATGCTGGCAGGATAGTCCAGACAAAGCCTGGAAATGTGCCAGCCTACAAACGCTATCTTGACGAGATGCCAGGAGTGCCTCTTCAAGACCTGTGGACGGACATAGGCCCCCTCGCATCTCAGTCCCGGGAGCGCACTGGCTACGCGACTCAGAAGCCGCTTGCGCTATATGAGCGAATCATTGAGGCGTCCAGCAATCCCGGCGACGTCGTCCTCGATATCTTTGCCGGTTGCGCTACAACAGCTGTTGCCGCCGAGCGTCTCGGTAGGCAGTGGATAGCCTGCGACATGGCATACAGGTCTTGGACAATGCTCAAGCGCCGCTTCGCATTGAACGGGTTCGCTCTCAGCGATATGACGTCCGCAACCACGGACGCACTGGCTGGGACTCAACCCCAGCTATCTACAGCCGAGTCAAACACCATTGGGCCGACCGACCTGCCATCCCGCGACGATGAAGATCCCGAACCGTTCCACAACCTTAAGCGGCTGACCCCAACGAAGGGTGGACAGAAGAAGTCCGCGCGATCAGCCTCCTGGTCTGGCTGGATTCCAAAAGATGAGGCGAAGCAGTTGCTCGTCGATAAATTCGGACCTTACTGCTGGGGTTGCGGGTGGGAAGCACCCAGATTTCCCAATGGAGAGTATGACCTCGGCCTTTTGGAGATCGATCACATTTGGGCGCGAAACGATAAGGCTACTGTCTCCGGTGGTTCAGACGAGTTGTACAACCTAGCGCTCCTGCACGCCACATGCAACCGCCGAAAAGGCAATCGTCTTACTCTCGAGGAACTGCGAAATCAAAACTCTGATGACCAACGCATCTATGGAGACCCAAAAGACCTCGTGCATCTAGGCGAGGCAACACAGTTCGCCGCCGATTACATTCTCCAGAGTAAGCTCCAGACCTCCCCGGTTTAGGATTGAATGACGCTCAACCATGATCGCCATTCAAGTGGCCAGCAGATGCAAGGGCTCAGTTTGATAGTGGGGCATTAGAGTGGCTGAGATCTCACATGATGACCTTCGCGACAGAATTGCACGGACGTATTTTGAACTCCCTCCACTCACCTGCCATTTCTGCAAATACACTACGCCACTTCCAACGAAGGGCGTCTCGAATGTGGTAATTGAACGCCGTGATCTGCATTTCAGGGCTGATGTCGCAGCTCTGGATCAACAAGGCGATATCGTTGCGGTTGTTGAGGTCGTAAATACGAACCCACCATCTGAGCAAGTCCTAGTATCACAGTCTACGTTGGTCGGCGCGTTCTACGTTGGAATGGACGCACTCGATAAAGGCTTCAAAGGGTACTGCTCGTCTTTCTGCTGGACGAACCGGAACGAAGACAACGTCAAACCTTGGAGTGCACCAGCCTGCTCCGAATGCGAACGGCCATATTACACCTTAGAGTTCCAATACGAGCTCGTAGATTGGGAGAACCCATACTACCCAATGTGCCTTGAGTGCGCGGCTAAATATCCCGGAGGCCAGTGGCGTTCCCCCGGCGATCTCGCCATGGGTGATCCCGGCGATAGGATCCCGGGCCCCGACGCAGATGTACTTGACCTGTTTCTTTCATTTTCTGACTCGGACTTTTGGGCGATGGTGTGGACGAGCCGGACTGCAAAACTGGAGGAGGCCCGGTCCCCAGAGACAGAGACAGCGGCCCGACTGGATCAAGTTGAAGCTGCCATCGAAAGGGGAGACTGGAACGGCGGGGAGAGACTGCTTCAACCAATCGGCGCGCCCGCCTGGGACAGACCACCCGGCCCCGCGCTATTCGCGTGGAATCATGACAATTGCGGGCGGACAGCACTCTCTTGGCGTCGCTTGCGGGAGTATCGAATAAGATGTCTCCCATCTTCCATACAGACTGCCATTCGTTCCCGTCCGCCGCTGGAGGACGTTGTTACAGACCCCACGCAGATAGAGGTAATTCACAGGGGCTTCCCTGACGGGAGATTTACGGCCTGTGGAATAGATAAGGAGACCAGCAGCAAGCCGGTCGTGGCAACGATGACAGACACTCCCACCTGCGAGTCCTGCCGCTGAATGGTTAGTCCCGTGCTGCCGCCGTTACCTGAAGTTGGCGGCCAATCGCGGCCAGTGCGGCGTCCATCTGGTCCAGCCGGGAATTGTGCTGGATGTCCAGCACCCGGTCCACCTGAGGCAGATGCCAACTGAGTCGTCGCGCGAGTTCAGCCTTGCCCACTCCCTGTTCTCTCATTCCCTGGTACAGCATGACCTTCACGGCGGTGAGTGTCGGCAGTGCAGCAAGCACCGTTCCAGGGGTAGGTTGAGGAATGTCCTTGCTGTCGTGAATGCGGGCGGCTATGGCTTCTTCGAGCGCGTCGGCGGCACGAGCGACAGCCTCGTCCTCGTCTTCACCAAACGTCGTCAGTTCCGGGAAGTCGGGAGAGGTCACCAATACACTTCCATCATCGTCATCAAGCACAATCGGATATGCGAGCATCACTGCAACCCCAAGTCTTTCTTGATCTTGGCCACCAGTCCACGACCCAGTTCTTTGCTTCCTCCGTGCATCGGCAACTGAGAAGTCCGGTCTCCCAGCCTGACGGTGATATGACCGCTACCTCCCTTGTGAGTGTGGAAAGTGCAACCTCGCCTTCTAAGCCATCGTTGCAGCTCCCTTGCGTTCATGCCATCAATTTAAACAAGATAAGTGCGAAGGTCAACAGATCTGTTGTGCAGGAAACTAGCACTTCTCCCTATTTGGACTGCCGCCGCGAGGTTTTTGAGCTTCCCTCACGTTCTCACCCCCCGGTAGCCCCTTCACCTCTTTGCTGATATAATCGGCCTGCCTTGCTAGAGGCGACTCCTGACACTCTTTACACACGGAGGATTTTGCTATGGGTCGCGAGATTTCCATAACTGTCAACGGCACCCAGCACACATCTGACGTCGAGCCTCGACAGTTGCTCGTCGAGTTCATTCGAGACACGCTGAACCTGACCGGCACTCACGTCGGCTGCGACACCTCCGGCTGCGGCGCGTGTACCGTCATCTTCAACGGCGCAGCGGTCAAGTCCTGCACCATCTTCGCTGTCCAGGCCGACGGCGGAGAGGTCACCACCATCGAGGGCCTCGCCTCCAACGGCGAACTGCACCCCATGCAGGAGGGCTTCTGGGAGATGCACGGCCTGCAGTGCGGATTCTGCACACCAGGCATGATCATGTCCTCGGTGGACCTGCTCGCTAAGAACCCCAACCCGTCGGAGCAGGAGATTCGAAGCGGACTGTCCGGCAACTTCTGCCGATGCACCGGCTATCACAACATCGTCAAGGCGGTGCAGTACGCCGCCGACAAGATGTCCTAGCCGCGCTCCGATAACCTTCCGATAGCGTAGGGGCAGGTTTGAAACCTGCCCAGCCACAGCCCTGCAAGGAGGCCGAGCCTGAGATGGTAGCATCAGCATTCGATTATCACGCACCCTCGACAGTTGAAGAGGCGATTTCTCTTCTGAACGACAACGCCGACGCCAAGGTGCTTGCCGGCGGACACAGCCTGATCCCGATGATGAAGCTGCGACTGTCCGAGCCGAGCGCTCTCGTCTACATCGGCAAGATCAGCGGACTCAACTACATAAACGAGTCCGGCGGCGCACTCGCCATTGGCGGGACGACCGTCTACTCCGATATCGTCAACTCCGACGCCGTGCAGCAGAACGCTCCCGTTCTTGCTGAGGCGGCTGCGATAGTTGCCGACCCGCAGGTGCGCAACATGGGCACCATCGGCGGCAGCCTCGCCCACTCCGACCCGGCGGCGGACCTCCCCGCGGTCATGCTCGCGCTCAACGCAGAGATGGTCGCGACATCTGCAGGCGGCAGCCGCACGATCTCTGCCGACGACTTCTTCGTGGACCTGTTCACGACGGCTCTCGAGCCCAACGAGATCCTGACCGAGGTCAGGATTCCGGCACAGGGCGCGGGCTCAGGAGCAGCCTACGCCAAGATGGCCAACAAGGCGTCGCACTTCGCGATAGTGGGCGTTGCAGCGTCAGTGACCGTATCCGGCGGCAGCGTAACGGCCGCTCGTATTGGCGTGACTGGCTCTGGATCGAGCGCGTCACGCGCCTCAGACTCCGAGGCCCGTCTCATTGGAAGTCCCGGCGACGCCGACGCGATTCGCAGCGCGGCCGGCAGGGCGGCCAACGGCATCGAGCTCAACGAGGACATTCACGCCTCCGCCGAGTACCGCGAGCACCTGACCAAGGTTTACGCCCTCCGAGCCATCACCACCGCCGTGGAGCGAGCCTCCGGCTAGACGGCAGACAACTCTATAGGCACCAACCACAGGGGGCGGCCAACGGTCGCCCCTTCGTCATCTACCCCCGAAGAAGTCAGCTAGTCTCCCAAGTGCCTCTTCGTAGCGGTCTCGCGGCGAGCAGCCGTATGAGATACGGATGAAGTCGCTCCACTGGGTACCGAAGGCTCTGCCGGGAACGGTCAGCACGTGGGCCTGCTCAAGCAGCTCCGACTCAAGCTCCCGCCGGTCGCCTCTGAGAGCCTCTGCTCGCACCATGGCGAACAGGGCGCCGTTGGTCCTTTGCCAGTGCAGTGCAGGGGACTCGTCGACGACGCTCTGAAGCATGTCGCGGCGTTCGTCCAGCTCTTCGATCATGCCCAGCGGGTATGCGGGCATCTGCTCCAGCGCGGCGGTGGCGGCGACCTGGGCGATGATGGGCGCGCAGATGGCTGTTGCGTCCTGCACTTTCAGCGCCTGCCTTATGAGCCCGGGGTCGGCCACTATGTAGCCGATTCGCCATCCCGTCATGCCGAGTGTCTTGGACAGGCTCCCGAGAGTGACCAGGTACTCCGACGACTCAACTGCCGACATCGGGTCGGCGTGCTGTGAGCCGTCGTAGCAGAACACCTCGTAGGCGTCGTCGGTGATGACGTAGATGCCGCGCTCAGTGAGGCTCCTGGCAATCGCGATGACCTCGTCGGGGTCGTACACCGTGCCGGTCGGGTTGTTCGGAGAGATGATCACGACCGCCTTGGTGCGCGGCGTGATGACTCTCTCGACGTCCTCCAGCCTCATCTGGAAGCCGTCCTCCTCGCTGAGAGGGACCTCTTTGACGACACCGTGGCACAGCTCGATGGCCATGTGGTGGTTGAAGTAGTACGGGGATGCGATGGCGACCTCGTCACCGGGATCGAGGATGGTCATCATCGTGACCATGAACGCCTGGTTGGAGCCTGGAGTCACGAGGATCTGCCTGTCGGGGTCGACGTCGACGCCGTTGAAGCGGGCCAGCTTCCTGGCCAGGGCCTGTCGCAGCTCCGGGATGCCCGCGTCGGGGCCGTAGGTGTGGAGTCTCGGGCCGAAGCTGTCGAGGGCGTCTCTTACGGCGTCGACCATCTGCGGCGGCGGACCGAAGAACGGCACGCTCTGACCCAGGCTGATAACGTCGCCGCCTGCCGCGTTGAGCTCCGCCATGCGCGTGTTGAGCGCATCGATCGGCGGCATCGAGACCGAACGGACGCGTTCGGGGATCACTATTCGCCAGTCCGGTACGCAGGGAGCGGTTTGACGCTGTAGTCGGCTCCTGAGCCGACCATGCTTTCGACGGCGGCTCGGGCGGTGTCGAGCGACGTGAAGCAGGGTATTCGCGCCTCGGTCGCGGCTCTGCGAATTGCGAAGCCGTCTTGCAGCACCACTCGGTCGCCGGTGACAGTGTTGACCACCGCCTGCACTGTTCCGTCTTCGATGACATCGACGACGTTGGGGTGTCCGACCGAGAGTCGCTTCGGTATCGGGACCACAGGCAGGCCGAGGCCGGTGATCATCGCGGCGGTGCCTTCTGTGGCGTACATCGTGCAGCCTGCCTCGTTGAGGTCGCGCATCATCTGGACCGACTCTGACTTGTCGCCGTCGGCGATGCTCAGTAGCACAGAGTCGCCGGGCTTGACCGCCATTCCCGCTGCCATGAGCGCCTTGGCGACGGCGGGCGTGAACTCGGTGTCGATCCCCATGACCTCACCGGTGGACTTCATCTCGGGTCCAAGGTAGGTATCCACGCCTGTCAGCTTGGACATCGAGAACACGGGCGCCTTCACTGCGACCAGCTTCTGGCGCTTCCAGAGGCCACCCTCGTAGCCTTCATCTTTGAGGGTGCGGCCGAGCATGGCCTTGACGGCCAGCCTGACCATCGGGACGCCGGTGACCTTCGATATGAAAGGGATGGTGCGGCTGGAGCGCGGGTTGACCTCGATCACGTATATCTCGGTATTGCCTCTCAGGTCTTCACCCTCACCCCGACCCTCTCCCGTCGAGGGAGAGGGAGTTGAAGATCTGGGACTCCTGTACGGCGAGCCGTCTCCAACGACGACGTACTGGATGTTCATCAGTCCACGCACTTCGAGCGCGCGGCCGATTCTTGTCGTATAGTCGACGATCGTGTCGACCTCGTCCTCGGTGAGCGTGACGCCGGGGTAGATCGCCATCGAGTCGCCACTGTGGACTCCGGCGCGTTCTACGTGCTCCATGATGCCCGGAATCAGCACGGTCTCGCCGTCGCAGACGGCGTCTACCTCAACCTCGCGCCCCTCGAAGTACTTGTCGATCAACACGCGCCTGCCCGAGCCGGCGTCGAACGCGCTCGTCATGTAGCGCACGAGCTCGGAGGCGTTCTGTACAATCTCCATCGCGCGTCCGCCGAGCACGTAGCTCGGACGCACCAGCACCGGGTAGCCGATCTCCTGAGCGACGTTCAGAGCCTGCTCCATGTCCATCACCGCCGAGCCCGGCGGGTTTGGAATACCGACCATTGCGAGGAACTCCTCGAACAGGTGGCGGTCGGATGCGGTGTCTATCGACTCTGCTGACGAGCCGAGTATCGGCAGTTGTGCCTTGTCGAGCGACTGCGACAGGTTGATCGCGGTCTGGCCGCCGAACTGCACCATCGAAGGCGGGATGATCGGGTCTCCGTTTTCAGATCCGATGGCCTCGTTCTCCAGTATGTCCCTTACGGCCTCCTCGTCGAGCGGCTCAAAGTAGAGCCTGTCGCTGGTGTCGAAGTCCGTGGAGACGGTCTCGGGGTTGGAGTTGGCCATCACGCTCTGGATGCCCTCCTCCTGGAGCGCCCACGCAGCGTGGACTGAGCAGTAGTCGAACTCGATGCCCTGTCCGATCCGAATCGGGCCGCTGCCAAGCACCAGCGCCTTGGAGTCGGGCGTCGGGAGTGCCTCGTTCTCCTGCTCGTAGGTGCTGTAGAAGTACGGCGTGCGGGCCTCGAACTCGGCGGCACAGGTGTCGACCATCTTGTACACCGGACGAAGGTCCCACTCGTGACGCTGCGCGCGTACCTGCTCGGCGGAGCGGTCGGTGAGTACGGCAATCTTCTCATCGCCGAAGCCGAGCCGCTTGGCCATCCACAGCAGCTCAGGCGTCAGTGTCTCGTCCAGCAGTCTCAGCTCCATCAGGGCGATACGGTTGAAGGCCCTGGTGAACCATGGGTCTATACCCGTCGCCCTGGATACCTCCTCGGGCGTCTTCTCCCTGCGGAGCGCGGCCATGAGCGCCCACAGCCTCTCGTCGTTGGGGTTGATTGGCAGGTGAGTGAGCGGGTCTTCGTCGCGGTCCCATCCGGCGTCCTCCCAGAGCAGCGACCGGTTGGTGATCTCAAGCGACCTGACGGCCTTCTGGAACGCAGCCTCGAACGAGCGGTCGATGGCCATGACCTCGCCCGTCGCCTTCATCTGGGTGCCGATAACACGGTCGCCGAGCGGGAACTTGTCGAACGGCCAGCGGGGGATCTTCACGACACAGTAGTCGAGCGCGGGCTCAAACGCGGCGAGCGTCTGCTGCGTTACGGCGTTGGGGATTTCGTCGAGGCGCTTGCCGACGGCAATCTTCGCCGCGACCCTGGCAATCGGGTATCCGGTCGCTTTCGAGGCGAGCGCAGAGCTGCGGCTGACGCGCGGGTTCACCTCGATGATGTAGTAGCTGTCTTCAGCGCGACCGCCGCCCGGCAGGGTCTCGGCTACGACGTCACCGGGTTCTAGCGCCATCTGGATGTTGCAGCCGCCCTCGATTCCAAGTGCCCGGATGATCTTGAGGCTCGCCGACCTCAGGAGCTGGTACTCCTTGTCGGTCAGCGTCTGGCTGGGCGCGACCACGATGCTGTCGCCGGTGTGGACGCCCATCGGGTCGATGTTCTCCATGTTGCAGATGGTGATGCAGTTGTCCGCGCCATCACGCATCACCTCGTACTCGATCTCTTTCCAGCCGACCAGTGACTTCTCTACCAGTATCTGGGTGATCGGGCTGGCCGCGAGTCCGCTTCTGACGATCTGGTCGAACTCCTCAACGGTGTCGGCGATGCCGCCTCCGGTGCCGCCCAGCGTGTACGCGGGTCGGATCACCAGGGGCAGACCGATGTCGTCCATGATTCGATAAGCGTCCTCGAGCGACTCCGCTACCTCGGACGGCGGCACAGGCTCTCCGATGCTGACCAGCAGGTCCCTGAATAGCTCACGGTCCTCGGCGTTGCGTATCGTCTCCAGCGGAGTGCCGAGCAGTCTCACGTCGTACTTGTCCAGGATGCCCGCGTCGGCAAGCTCGACCGCGAGGTTGAGTCCGGTCTGACCTCCGAGTGTTGGCAGGAGCCCGTCGGGACCTTCCTGGGCGATGATTCGTTCCAGCACCTCGATGGTCAGCGGCTCGATGTAGACGACGTCCGCTATGTCCTCGTCGGTCATGATCGTTGCCGGGTTCGAGTTCACGAGGACGGTGGTGACGCCCTCCTCTCGCAGCGCCTTGCACGCCTGTGTTCCGGCGTAGTCGAATTCCGCCGCCTGGCCGATGACGATCGGCCCAGATCCTATGACGAGTACTTTTGATGGTTTGCTGGTCACGCGCCCCTCTTAGCCAGGTATTCTGTGAGTTTGTCCGGGAAGTTGATGGTCATGCCGTCCACGCCGCACTCGACGACGTGTCGCATAAGTTCCTCGCTGTACACGCCTTGACATCTGACTACGAAGCCGCGCTCGTGGAGAGTGTGAACCAGTTCAGGAGTCGTGATGTTCGCCCTCGGGCAGACCTGGTCCAGCCCCAGCGCGACAGCCTGTTCGATGATCGAGTCGTCCCATTCCACCGGCCCAAGCGGAACCAGCCAGCCGGTGGTCAGTTCCGGCGCGTACTCCCGTACTTCGTCCAGCCACGGTCGCCAGAACGAGGTTATCGTCACGTCATCGGTCATACCGTATGCCCTTACAAGGTCTGCAACGCGACTCGCCA
This sequence comes from Dehalococcoidia bacterium, assembly GCA_965232905.1. Lineage (GTDB taxonomy): Bacteria > Chloroflexota > Dehalococcoidia > Lucifugimonadales > UBA1123 > VXRN01. The sequence continues at coordinate 1,877,792 of OZ247432.1, read as the reverse complement.
AACCCTCGGCGCGGGCCTTGATCTCGATGTGAAAGTGCAGCCGCCCCTTGTAGTGCTCAAAGAGTTCTGCGAGGGAGCGGATTCGCTCCCCAGCGTACTCGGGCCCGAACCACGATCCGGCGTCGAGTTCTCGGAGCTCGGCTAGAGTCAGATCCGCGACCGGGCCGGAGCCGTCTGTCGTCCTGTCCAGCGTGTCGTCATGGATGACGACGATGTGGCCGTCGCGGCTGAAGTGGACGTCAAGCTCGACGTGGTTGATACCCATGTCGAGCGCCTTATCGTAAGCCGCGTACGTGTTCTCAGGGGCATACTCAGAAGCCCCCCGATGAGCGATGTTGAGGAAGCCAGGCGATGGAGTCATTGTCAACCTAACTGCTTATCATTTCGACGAACCTGTCGAAGAGGTACTCGTTGTCGCGTGGGCCGGGGGATGCCTCGGAGTGGTACTGGATACTCATGATGGGGAGCGAGGTGTGTCGCAGCCCCTCGACCGTCCCGTCGTTGAGGTTGATGTGACTGACCTCGATCTCAGAGGGCAGGCTCTCGGGATCGACAGCGTATCCGTGGTTCTGTGCGGTGATGTGGACGCGGCCCGTCGCGATCTCCTTGACCGGGTGGTTGCCGCCCCTGTGGCCGAACTTCAGCTTGTAGTTCCGCCCGCCGAATGCGCGGGCAATGATCTGGTTGCCGAGGCAGATGCCCATCATCGGCACGCGACCGACCAGCCCTTTGGCGGTGTCCACGGCGTAGTCCAGCAGGTCCGGGTCGCCGGGACCGGGGGACATCAGCACGCCGTCCGGCTTCATTGCGAGCAGATCTTCAGCTGACGCGGTCGCCGGGTACGCCATGACCTCGCATCCGCGCGTCCGAAGGTTGCGCAGTATGTTGTACTTCAGGCCACAGTCGGAGACGAGCACGCGGAACTTTCTCTCAAGGGGCTCCACGCCGGCCAGGGGCGTCTCCCAGCCGTACGGCTCGGGTGTCGTGACCTCTCGCACGAAGTCTGTGCCTTCGTAGGTCGGCATCTCTCTGAGTCGGGCGAGCGCCTGCTCCGGCGTCTCGTCGATTGCTATGGCGCCCATCATCACCCCGCTCGTCCTGAGCCGACGGGTGATCGCCCGCGTGTCCACTCCACTGAGTCCCGCGATGCCCTGCGACTTCAGGAAGTCGTCGAGCGTCATGTCGCTGGCAGCGTGGCTCGGGGCGTCACAGTGGTCGCGCACCACGAAGCCGGACACCTGGATCTTGCGCGACTCGTAGTCGTCCCGGTTGATCCCATAGTTGCCGATGAGCGGATACGTCGGCACGACGATCTGCCCAGCGTAAGACGGGTCGGTCAGGATCTCCTGGTAGCCGGTCATCGACGTGTTGAACACAACCTCGCCGTGCGTTCGCTGCGAGGTGTCGCCAAACGCAAGACCCCGATAGGATGAGCCGTCTTCAAGTACCAGGTGGGCGAATTGAGTCATTGGTCGCAGACGAACCTCCGGGGCAGGCTGGGCACCCATACAGGATAAAGGCGATTCGCCCTCGCGTGCAAAGCAGATCAGAGCCACCTGTGCATGATTGCACCGTCATGGCACCTGGAATTGCCGAACTCCGACGACAGCGTGGGACTTGACTGCTACTGTTGCTGCGGACTGGGCCCGGACTCCAGTTGCTTCGGATCGTAGCCCACCAGTTCCACGAACCCCCAGCCCGTCACAGGCTGTCCTTCGCGTTGCCCTGCCACTGAGACTGCCCCCTCCCAGTAGGACACTTTTATGAACTCGCTGGTGAACTCAGCCTGTTCCACAAAAGGTGTCAACTCCAGCTCCAGTCCCAGAGGTGCGACCTCCACCCGCCAGCCCGATGGGTACTCGACGCCAGTTGCCGGGCTCATCCAGGCTCCCTGCGGGGTAATCGAAATGTTGTCCTCGTCGTAGTGGGTCACGTCACCGTCGGGCTCCCGGTAGGTGCCGTGCCCGGCCAGATGTTGGCGCCCGTCCGGGTCCCATATAACAGCAACCATCAGGTCCGAGCCGTCGTCCAGCTGAATGCTGGACCAGTCCCATCCGATGTCAGTTCGGGTGATATCGCCCCATTGGTGATCCATCCATCCTGGACCGCTCACCTCACGGCGCCCTCCAGTGTCTTCTATCCAACCGGATACGGCGAGACGAGTACGGGAGTAGTAGTACGTTGAACCTGCCTCCGGCCCCATGTCCACAAGGCCGCTACCACCGTGCAACACTGGCGCTCGTTGGGACACTGCGCTCAGTTCCAGGACAACCGGGCCATCTGCTCCGCTGAACGGGAAGTGCAAATCGTAGCCGTCAGGACCACCGCGCATGATCCAACCGCCGGTTGTGATGTCCACCCCTGCGGCTTCGGGCTGTGTCGGCGCCAGCGCCAGAGTTTCCGCATCATAGTGCGCGCCGCTCCTGTGGTCGCCCAAAGTCGCCTGCAACAGGTGCGGTGTACCGCCGCCAGTCCCTTCCAACTGAAAAGTGACGAAGTGGTAACTGTATTCGCCCCCGGCCTCGTCCCGCAGCATCCCGTTGAAGTACCACCATTCGACGGGCGAGTCATGCGGCCCTTCGTCATCTGGGAAGACAACTGCCGCTGTAGAAGGCGGTGATGGAGACTCGACAGGCGATGGATTGGATGTGAGAGTGGGGGCGGGTGTCTGGGTCGGCGGCACCTCTGGGGACGGTGCAAGTTTGGAAGCGGATGACGGCGGAGGCGGCCCCGATGAGCAGCCGATCGCAAACAGGATCGCCACAGCGATCATGGAGAGGGTTATAGGCCAGGTGGAGGACAGCGGAATGTGGAGTGCTCCTCTAGATACAAGGACTGAACCATCACATAGTTTACGTTAATTCTATGTTGACTCTTCGTATCCTTCGTCGCGTTCGCGTTTGAACGCGGCCCATCCCTGCTCTTCGCGAATGCGGTGACGCCCGGCGCCGACCGTGTCCTCCGCCTCCAGCATGTCCTGAAGAGCGTCGTTTTCGCGGTAACGAATTGCGTCGATCAGGCCCATCTGCTCGTACACGAGGTTGACGAGTCGCTTGTTGAGCCGGACCACCGTGGGCGGAAGAGCCGCCAGCTTGCTTGCCATCTCATTGGCGGCATCATCGAGCTCGTCATCCGGCACAACACGGTTGACCATGCCCATGCGCAGGGCGTCCTCTGCCGTGACGATCTCCCCCAGGAGCAGCACCTCTTTGGCCTGCTTCTGCCCGGTGATAAAGGGCGTGATGAGCATCGGAATACCGAATCCGTGGCGTATCTGGATCTCGCCGAGACGCGCACTCTCGGCGGCGATGGTCAGGTCACACACTCCTGCAAGCTCGCATCCCTGGCCCACCGCGTGGCCGCGCACGGCTGCAATGACGGGTTTCGGGAACGACCAGATACGCAACTGCAGGTCGATCGCGTTCGGCGCGGGATCATCGTCCGGGTAGAGTGACGACCACAGGTCGCCTCCAGCCGAGAAGGCGCGTCCGGCACCCGTCAGGATCACAGCGCGTACGTCCTCGTCAGCCTCGGCCCGGTCGAGAGCGAGGTCGAGGAGGCGGTTCACGTTCTTGTTGATGGCGTTGAGCACCAGGGGACGATTTAGCGTGATCCGTCCGACCCCGTCGCTGGACTCGTACAGCACGTCGTCCGGCGACGGCGGTGGGATCGGGATGCCATCGGGCGTCTTCTTCCAGGTGCTGGTGTCGTGGTCAGTCGTCATGGTGTGTTCTCCTATATTGGGGCAGACGTTACCACACGGCGAGCGCGTGGCATGGCCTCTGAATATCCTACCCCGGCCTCTGGTGCTAAACTCAACAGGAGTTTTGGACAGCCCGCCTGTGGTGGGAATATTGGAAGATGATTATCGGATCATTCCGTCGATCCCATTAGCGAAGTGGGTAGGTAAGTCGCGGCCCAGCGTACACGCTAGGACGCGGTCGGAGAGGACATGATGGCAGGAAATATTGAGGGCAAAGTATCGATCATCACCGGTGCTGCTACGGGTATTGGCAGGGCGACGGCCGAGCTGTTTTCCAGTGAAGGCGCTTCCGTGGTCGTGGTCGATCGTAACGATGTCGAGGGCGAGCGAACGGTTGCCGCCATCAACGAACGAGGCGGTGACGCCAAGTTCGTGGCCTGCGACGTTTCCAAGGCTGACGACGTGCAGCGGATGGTGGAGAGGGCCGTAGAACGATTTGGTCCCCCGGATGTCCTGGTGAACAACGCCGGGATCTTCATACGGATGGTGCACAGGGTCCATGAGATTACTGATATGGAATGGGACCTGACGCTGCAGACGAATCTGAAGGGCGCCTTCTACTGCTGCAAGTACGTGCTGCCTCACATGATGGAGAAGGGTGGGGCGGTCGTGTCGATATCCTCCGTTTCAGCCCTCGGAGGAGGGGGCATGGCCAGTCCGTACGGCATCAGCAAGGCCGGTCTGATCAGCCTGGGCAGGGCTGTCGCGAGTGAATACGCCGAGTACGGGATACGCTCGAATGTCATCCTTCCCGGACTCACCGACACCCCGCAGGCCAGAGGATCTACGGGCAGCACGGAGCGATTCGAAGAGAGGACCGGCGAAATCCTCCTGGGGAGACCGGGAAGGCCCACAGACATAGCTCAACTCATTCTCTTCCTGGCGTCGGAACAGTCGTCATTCATCACGGGAGCCAGCTACATAATCGACGGTGGCGGGAATCTTTCCAGTCAGTAAGCGCTGCGGCGTTATCCCATGTTGAGGAGGTCCAGAGACCGTGGAGACATTGAGAGAACTGATAGAGACGGCCGTCGCTGACTACGGGTTCAGGCTTGCCGTCATGTGGGGCCCGGACGACGTCATCGCAATGTCGTCGCTAACCGACGAGGAAGCGTCGGTGCTAAAACAGGACCTGCTCCCCGAACTCAAAGCGCTGCCTGATCCCGTGGAGCCTGACGATCGGCCGGGGGTAAACAACAGGCTGATGGGACTCGCGGAGGCGAAGCTGGGGTCTGGGTGAGCGCTGCTATCGGAGATTGCTTGAAAGTTCCCCAGTTGGGGTCGTCTGCCATCTTCTTCTACTCACCCGTAGTGCTGCTCTCCCAAGTCTCGTAGATCGAGCGTGTGAGTGCCGTCAGCTTCCCTTCGTGGCAGTTCCAGTCATCTTTAGTTAATAGGAAGTGAAGTTCCTTAGCATCTCCCATTGGGTCTCGATTTCGAGGATGAGTCTGGTGTGGAATCTCCTCTAACAGTACTCTGATCTCGTCCCTGCATAGGTCGATTGCACGCCGAAACAGAACAATTCGCACTGACTCACGAAGGGCATCAATGCGTGCATATCTTAAGCGCCCCGATCCTGTGCGGTTTCTAATACGTATACCGAGTCCATGAACTCCTGGACGTTCACTATATGAAGCCGACCAATTCTCAGCGAACATTGCCCTCACTGCATCAAACAGTTCACGTTTATCGAATCTCTCTATGCGACTGTTCAACAACTCCCGCAGTTCGTCTACGCTGCGCCTGCGTCTTGTTGGTCTAGAATCCGAGTCATCACTCCCATCAACTTCAACCTGCTTCGCCAGCATGGTTGTGCCGTCATGTTTGAAGCCGTGAAACGTCAGAAGTGAGATGTCCATCTCGCTGTTTTCAGCAAGAAATCTCACCATTCGCTCTGTCCTATCGTCAGTCCCCAACCCAACTAGCAAAAGTCGTAGGGGTTTCAGTGACTCCAGACCCACAAAGTCCTGGTTGCTGTACCAATCCTCAAAGTCATCGATCGTTTCGATGCCGTGCGAGCCTGAGTTGTAGGAAATGTGATTGGCAAGATCTTCCAACTCCATGGAATCGAGATAGGAGGCGTAGTCTATGATTTGCGCCACAGCATCCCTTGATAGCCTGCCGCGCTTCAGCTCGAACACAACCAGCCTGCCGTCACCATCAATACCAAGAAGATCGAGCGGGCCGCCCTCCGTAGGAGTCTGTCTCCCCACCAGCATCAGTTCTTCCATCAGCAGGCCTGGCTTATCGACCAGGGTTTCTTCGAGCAACTGCTCGGACTCCATCTGTTCGGAGGGCTCCAACTGCTCGACCTGAGTGCCGTCAATGGCCCATATCTGGATGTCTTCCAAAGTAAGTCTCCAAGACCGTCTATGGCACACGCCGTTCTATTGGGAGATGCCGGACGCGAACCTGACGCTCGCTCACGCTTAAGATAGCTCCTAGATCAATGTCTGATTCAAACTCCGAGATGAGGTACGTCAAGTGATTATTGAGGATCTGAGGTTGCATCCTTCTGAGGCGAAAGATGATCACACTTGGCAGTTCGGCACCACTCGCAGCCATTAGCTCGCCGAAGTCGAGGTCATGAGTAAGGAGTACACGGCTTTCACTGCGGGCCTTGTGCAGTATGTCGGGGTCCTTCATCCTGTGGAGGCGTTGTTCATAGAGATGAAGAGCATCGTGCCCGAGGCAATTTAGGAACTCGACTGTTAGTGGAGAAATCCCAACGTCTGCCAGGAACCTCACGTTGAGACAGGCTCCATCGGGTGAATGCTCTCTTCCGCTAGCCACGCTGCATAACGTAGGCATTGGTGGACATCTTCGGATTCGAGGTACGGATATGCTTCGATGATCTCATCCGTGGACATGCCACTAGCTATCAGGTTCAGCACGAGAGAGACTGTGACACGCATACCACGAATACATGCACGTCCCCCCATCACCTGGGGATCATGAGTTATCCGGTCTAGCTCAGGCATTCACGCACCTCCGATCATCCTTAGACGATCTGATTGTACGTCATCATCCCGAGGCGTGTCCGTTCGAGTACACCACCTCACCGCCCACCAGCGTCATTACAACCTTGCCCTTGAGCGTCTGGCCGTGGAGGGGGGAGTTCTTGCCCTTGGACACGAATTTCTCGGTGTCGACTGTCCACTCGGAGTCGGGGTCGAAGATCGTGACGTCGGCGTTGGCGCCGGGTTTGAGGCTGCCGATGTCGTTGCGGCCCAGGAACTGCGCAGGTGCCGACGTCAGCTTCTCGACCATGAGCGGCAGTCCGATATGGCCTACGTGCACCAGCGACATGACCGACCCCAGCGCAGTCTCCAGGTTGCTGATGCCCATCGCGGCGTCTTCGAACGTGCACAGCTTTTCGATCTGATTGTGCGGAGCGTGGTCGGTTGCGATCACGTCGATCGTGCCGTCGCAGAGACCCGAGGCCATCACCTCCATATCGGAGCGGGCGCGCAGCGGGGGGTTCACCTTGGCGTACGTGTCGTACGCGGCGGTCTCGAGGGCGTCGAATGGACGCCCGCCGGCGTTGCCCATCACCGCCTCGTCGGTCAGCGTGAGGTGGTGAGGCGTGATCTCGCAGGTCACCCGGACGCCTCGCTCCTTCGCGCTGCGGACGAGATCCAGCGTTCTCTCAGTCGATATGTGGGCTAGGTGGATGTGCCCACCTGTCAGTTCGGCGAGCATGATGTCGCGCGCGACCATCGTCTCCTCTGCCGAGTTGGGCGCTCCCTGTATGCCGAGCCGGTTGGATATCCAACCCTCGTTCATGTGGCCGCCCCTGAACAGGTCAGGTGTCTCGCAGTGGTTGATGATCGGGAGGCCGAGTCCTGAGGCGTAGCTCAGGGCCTGGCGCATGATGTTGGAGTCGGCGACCGGATTGCCGTCGTCGCTGAATCCTATGCAGCCCGCTTCGCCGAGTTCGGCCATCTCTGCGAGCTCGGCTCCGGCGGATCTCTTGGTGACGCACCCGATGGGGAGGACACGTACCGCGCCCTCGGTCCGCGCCTTCTCCATCACGTACTCGACCGTGGCGCGAGTGTGCATGGTCGGCTCGGTGTTCGGCATCGCGCACACCGTCGTGAAGCCGCCCTTTGCGGCGGCACGAGTGCCCGTGGCGATGGTCTCCTTGTACTCCAGTCCGGGGTCACGCAGGTGACAGTGGAGGTCGATGAATCCGGGACTGACGACCATGCCTTCCGCGTCGATAACCTGAGCGCCCTCGGGGGAGGCGATGTCGGCTTCGACACGGACGACCCTGCCTTCCTCGATGAGAATATCTCCGACCATGTCCACGCCCTCAGATGGGTCGATTATTCGCCCGCCCTTTATGATCATTAGCGCCACTTTATTCACTCCTAGCTAACATCGACAGCATCGGCCGTATGTAGTCCCACATTGGTAGATCTGATTTGCCGTCCCACCACTCCAACTCGACGTGCTCGTAGCTGAGTGAGACTTCACCGCTCGCTTCTACGAGAAATACCTCGTGGGTCTGACCCCACCACTCATTAGAGCTTCGACAACCGAAGAATTCGCAGTACTCGAAGAGATGGTCGACCTTGGCAGCGACGAGTCCTGTCTCCTCATGCAGCTCTCTGTGCAATGCGACTAGCGACGGCTCACCATCATCTATCCCTCCGCCGGGCAGACTGAACTCGACATCCACTGGCTCCCGCAGCAGAAGGAGCTTTCCGTCACGCATCACCAGAGCAGTTGCCCGGCGCCGTATCTTCCTCTGGGGTGTGTTTCCCATCGAGGTTCAGAGCCGTGCAACGATTCCGCGGACATGGGGGAAGACAGGCGTATCGTCCCTAGTATCCCACCATGTGAAGCCGTCGACATCGCCCCGCACGACGACTTCGCCATCGGCTTCAACTTCGAACAGGTGGTGGTCGTTGTACTTGCCCTCGTGTGTAAACAGATACCTGATTGACGTCGCCTCCAGGCTGGTCTCCTCGTGGAGTTCTCTCGCGGCCGCTATGATCGGAAGCTCACCAGCCTCGATGCCTCCGCCGGGGAGAACATAGGCGTCGCGCCCTCGATCCCTGACCAGGAGCAGTTTGCAGTCGCGCCACATAATCAGGGTCGCGCGATGGCGAGGAAGCGTTCCATCCCAGCCGGGGTAGGAGGTGGGCCTGTCGGCACGTGGTTCTGGGGTCTGCTCTTGCATGTGGTCAACTTTCTGAGTCTTTAAGGGCGTGTTGTCAAAGCCTGGAAGAATCGTTCGTGGTGATCTTGTAGAACTACGAACTGTCCTTCGACAAGCTCAGAGCCTGCGCCGGACTTGATCCGGTGACGAACGACAAGCGTCTCCGTTCAACATGCAAATGCTCTCTACGGCAGCCTTGAATAGCCTTCCCTGATTGGCGTTGCGACGCTGTACAGCAGCGCCATACGGATTGCTACGCCGTTGGTCACCTGCTCTTCGATTACGGAGCGTGAGCCGTGGGCGACGGCGGGGTCTATTTCCACGCCTTCGTTCATGGGGCCGGGGTGCATTACCAGCGCGCCAGGACTTGCCAGCTTCAGGCGCTCCTCGTTGATGCCGTACTCGCGCGAGTACTCCCTGAGCGACGGCAGGTGTCCGGCCTGCTGACGTTCGAGTTGGAGCCTCAGGGCGTACACGACGTCGGCGCCCTCGAGGGCGCTTTCGATGTCGGTGACGATCCGCACGTTGGAGAACGGATGACCCTCGCTCTTGCCTCTATCGTTAAGCATGTCCTGTGGAAGCAGGGTAGGCGGGGCGCACAGGGTTACGTCTGCGCCCATCGCTGTCAGACCCCACAGGTTGGATCGCGCGACACGGCTGTACAGGATGTCGCCGATGATGGCTACCTTGAGTCCCTCGACCCGGCCGAAGTAGTTGCGCATGGTGTACATATCCAGTAGGGCCTGTGTCGGATGCGCGTGCGCCCCGTCGCCGGCGTTGATGACGCACGCGTCGAGGTGCCGTGCCAGGAAGTGCGGGGCGCCGGAGTGGGCGTGCCTGATGACAATAATGTCCGCGTTCATCGCCTGCAGCGTGAGCGCAGTGTTGTACAGCGTCTCGCCCTTCTCGACGCTGCTGCCGGAGCCGGACACGTTGATGACGTCCGCGCTCAGTATCTTGCCTGCCTGTTCGAACGAGACGCGCGTGCGCGTGCTGGCCTCGGTGAACAGCGTGATGACCGTCTTGCCCCTCAGCGTGGGCACCTTCTTGATCTCGCGATTCATCACCTCTCGCATCGCGTCTGCGTTCTGGAAGGTGTCCTCGATCTCCTGACGCGAGAAGTCGTCCATGTCGAGCACGTGCCTGCGTCCGGGGACGTATGTCGGCCTGGGGCGCTCAAAAGGCACGGCAGGTGATGAGGTATATGGTCGTTCTACCTGAATCGTCTGGGTCATGCGACCCCCTTTCTGGACAGCAGCACCTCGTCCACGTCATCGATCTCTATCAGTCTCACGTCTACCTCTTCGTCGTTTGAGGTCGGGACGTTCTTGCCCACGTAGTCGGCCCTGAGTGGCAGCTCGCGGTGGCCTCGGTCGACGAGCACGGCGAGTTGGATCTGGCTGGGTCTTCCGAAGTCTGTGAGCGCGTCCATGGCGGCGCGGATGCTGCGCCCGGTGTATAGCACGTCATCGACGAGCACCACACTAAGTCCCTGTATGGCGGGAATGCTGGTAGGGCGCATCAGCGGTCTCGCGCCGCCAGCGAGGTCGTCGCGGTAGAGGCCGATGTCGAGCGATCCGACCGGCACGTCTTTGCCCTCGAAGCTCTTGACGAACTCGGCGATGCGTTGCGCAATCGGGACTCCTCCGCTGTGGAGGCCCACGATCACCAAGTCATCTGCGCCGCCGTTGCGCTCGAGTATCTCGTGGGAGATACGGACCAGCGCGCGGCGCATCTCGTCCGAGGTGAGTATCCGTCGCCCGATTGGAGGAGCTTCGCTCTGCATCAAACAAAAAACCTCTTGCCGTTGCTGGCAAGAGGGTCGCGGCTGTGTCGGATAAGGCCGCGCCCTGTGGCGGCCATCGCTCCGCAATTTCCCTTACCAGCCTCACTGGACCGACTTAAAGGGCTCCGGCAACCTCACGTCTATCGAGGCCACCGGGGAAATTCTAAGCAGACCCCTCCTACAGTTTCAAGGTGGGGATTAACGAGTTGGCGTCGAAATAGGTCCCGTGTGAAGGCAGGTCGTTGCGGACAGTCGGGCTCGCACTAACCTCAGAGCGTGTAGTGCTGGCGCGCGGCGAGGTGTCTGGGGTCATCTAGCCTGAACGTGTCGGGGTTGTGGCCTAGCTCCAGGGCGAGCCAATATGTCAAAAGCTGAAGCGGGGCCAGGTACACGATTGGAGAGAACATCTCGTCGCACTCGGGCACGATGATGACCGTGTCGACGAGTTCGGCACGCGCACCGTCTCCCGTCTGAAGGATGCCTGCAGTGCGAGCCCCTACCTCGGTGGCGGCTCCCATGATGTCGACCGTCCTGTCCTCAGGGCCCTCTGCGGGCGGGGCGATGAATGTTACGAGGCATCCATCGTCGGTGGACACGAACGGACCGTGCAGGTACTGCTCGAGATGCAGCCCTTCTGTAGTCGTGTAGTTGGCCTCCTTCATCTTCAGGGCCGCCTCGTAGGCTGTGGATGCGTTCGCGCCGGTTCCGACGAAGTAGAACCGCTCCACGTCTTTGGATTTGGCGGCCCACTCTCTGACTGCGCTCTCCGAAGCAAGTGCCCCCTGAACAAGGTCCGGCAGGCCTGCGAGCGTTTCGGCCGTGTCCTGGGAGGACAGTTCGACTGCGAGCATTGTCAGCGCGGTAATGGCTGCTGTGTGAGAGACGGTGAATGCCGACGACGGGTCGGGTAGGGAGGTCTCCACGACCGCGCCTGCGAGTTCGCGCCGGGCATCGGAGCCGATGCCTGTCAGGAGCGCCGTCTTCGCTCCGGCCTCGTGAGCGTGCTCCAGCGAACGGGCGGAGTAAGTCTTCGTGCCGCGGTGGCTGAGGACTATGACCGCGTCTTCGTCGCCAAGAGACGGCGGGCGGGTATAGAACTCGAAGGAGTTCCATGCGCGTGCGTCCTCCCGGTTCCCAACTGTTCCCAGGAGGTACTCCCCAATTAAGGCGGCGTGCCACGAGGTGCCGATCCCGACGACGTGTACCCTCGAAGACCTGCGGACCAGATCTGCCACCGCGCTGACGTTTTCGCCCTCTTCTCCGATGACGCGAGCGATCGACTCCGGCTGCTGCATAATCGCGTCGTGCATGTGGTACGGGTGACCTGTCCGCAATTGAGAAAGAGTCATCGGTTTGCCTCCGTAGCGAGCTTGCTCTCTCATGCGAGGATACACACGCCAACGTCATCATGTCACCAGTTCGGCAACTTGGCAGTACGGAGGCCAGACCTCTTGACCGAAGTTAGTGCTAAAATCCAATTCGCCCTAAACACGCTGACAAGGAGTTACCCCAATGCTAGAGCGATTCAAGGTCCCGCACGAGGACGAGACGCGCGTCCCGCACGATGCGCTGCACGAGACGGTCAGTTCGATCTTCGAGAAGATGGGCGTGGCGCATGACGACGCGGAAATCGGAGCCGACGTCCTCGTGGCAACCGATCTCAGGGGCGTCGAGACGCACGGCGTGTCGAACATGCTGCGCTCTTACGTCCAGGGATACTCACAGGGCACGCTCAACCCCAGGCCCGACTGGCGGGTCGTGCGAGAGTCGCCGTCGTCCGCGACCGTGGACGCCGATCGCGGACTCGCTGTAATCCTCGGCCCCAAGGCCATGAACATCGCCATCGAAAAGGCGCGTGAGGGGGGCGTCGGTGTCGTCACCATGTACAACGCCGGTCACTCGGGCGCCATTGGACACCACGCGATGCTTGCGGCACAGGCTGACATGGTCGGCATGACCGCGACTGCGGGAGGGCTGCTGGTGCTCCCGACTTTCGGGGCTGAGCCGCGGATGGGCACCAACCCGATCGCCATCGCCGCGCCTGCCAGGTCGGAGCCGTTCCTGCTGTTCGACGCAGCGACCTCGGCCATCGCCGGCAACAAGCTCCAGCTTGCCAACAGAGTTGGCGCGAACATGCTGGGAGGCTGGATCTCAGGGCTCGACGGTGATCCGATCTTGGACGAGGTACCGCTTCCCGAGCGGGGCCAGTACTATCAGCTGCCTCTCGGCGGCACCCGCGAGCAGGGTTCTCACAAGGGCTACGGCTTCAGCCTGATGTCAGAGGTGCTAACGTCGCTGCTGTCCGGCGACAAGCCGACGATGCTCAACCAGGAAGGCGGTGGAAGCCACCACTACTTCGCGGCGTACAACATCGAGTCCTTCTGCGACCTTGACGAGTTCAAGAACAACATGGACGACATGCTCAGGACACTGCGTGAGACGCCGCCCGCTCCAGGGCATGACCGCGTGATGTACCCCGGGTTGTCCGAACACGAGGAGGAGCAGGAACGCCGCGAGAACGGTATTCCGCTGCACAACGAGGTCATCGAGTGGTTCAGCGACATCTGTGCTGAGTTGCAGCTTCCGGCTCTGCGAACGGTGTAGTTTGTCGAGATGGTCGGCGCCCGCGTTCTACTCGTCACGGTATTGGCCATGTCTGTGATGGTCATGGCCTGCTCGTCTGATGAGGCTGATGCCCCGGTCGCTGTTGCGACTCCGGCTAAGCCGAATCCGGGTACTCCATCTGAAGCGCCGCTTCCCAATTCATGGGTGGTGGAGTTCACCGAAGACGGCTTCGTTCCCAATCGGCTGGAGATTGAGGTCGGCCAGCAGGTGCGCTTCGTGAACGCGTCTGAGTCCAGCCTGTGGCCCGCGTCAAACATCCACCCTACACACCAGATCTTTCCAGAGTTTGATGCTGGAAGCCCGATTGGGGAAGAGGGCGTGTGGGCGTTCACATTCGACGAGCCTGGATTCTGGCGCTACCACAATCACATGGTCCCCGAGCACAGCGGGCTGATCGTCGCCACAGGGGGTGAACCTGTTGAGGCTGTCGACCTCCGCGCTATCGACATCGGTGCACTGGACTTCAAGGAACGGCCCGACCTGAATCCAAAGGCCCTTACCGACCTGTTCACCAACGACGTTCTGCTGCGTCAGTACCTCAAAGAATACGGGCCATCCAACACGGTCAAGCTGATCGCCGAGGCTGGCGACGCGCTTGGCCAGATCTGCCACGATCGCGCCCACGAGACCGGGCGAGCCGCGTACGAGATATTTGGCGCGGCGGCGTTCGCGCTCTCCAGCCACGAGTGCGAGGCGGGAGCGTTCCATGGCGCGACGGAGGCCATGTTCAAGGAGCGCGGCACCGCCAACCTGGAGTCGGACGTGCAGACGATCTGCGGGACCTCCGACGTGTTCTTCTTCAGGTTGCAGTGCATACACGGCGTCGGTCACGGTCTGATGGCGTGGACCAGCTACGAGCTGTACGACTCGCTCGACCTTTGCGACAGGCTGGAGACAGACCGCGACGAGCGCGCCTGCTACTCGGGAGTGTTCATGGAGAACGTGGTCGGCGGCCTTTCCGGCACGATGGGCCACTTCACCGACTACCTGTCCGACGAGGACCCTCACTACCCATGCAACGCACTGACCGACCGGTACGTCGCGCCGTGCTATCTCTTCCACTCGACACGAATGCTGGAGATGTTCGAATACGACTACGATCGAGTCGCCGAGGAGTGCGCCAAGGCGGCTGAAATCGGCAGGTACGACTGCTTCGAGAGCTTCGGACGCGACCTCGCACCGTACTCCCTGGGAGATCCTGCCAAGGCGCTCAAGCAGTGTCACGACACCGTGGACGACCCCACGCACCGCGTGTGGTGCATCCAGGGTTCTGTCCAGGCACGCTTCTGGGAGATCGAACGCGCAGACGAGGCCATCGAGATGTGCAGCCTCGCGACCGTTCCGCAGGAGCGAGAAGGCTGCCACTGGATGATTGTCAGCAGGGCGCGCGAACTTTACCCTGATCGTCCGGGCCTCGAGGCGTTCTGCGGCAGACTTGAATCGGCTTACCAGGCGTGGTGTATCAGATGACGCAGATGCCAGACGACCAACTTCTTGAGAGCATCGAGCTGCGCGCTGTTGAGCTGGCGCGCGGCGCGGGCGAAATCCTGTCGCGCTACTTTGGCGGCAGCTTCAGCGTGGAGTTCAAGGACGACCGCGGACGCGATCCTGTCACCAATGCCGACACCGAGGCCCAGGAGTTCCTTGAGAAAGGCATAAGGGAGAGCTTCCCTGATCACGGCATTCTCGGCGAGGAGGACGACGAGAGCAGGGCGGCCGAAGACGAGGCTGTGCCCGACTTCATGTGGGTGCTGGACCCGCTCGACGGCACCAAGAATTTCCTGCACGGGCTTCCGGTGTTCGCATCGTCTGTGGGGGTCATGTATCGCGGAGAGCCGGTGGTGGGAGCGGTATTCACGCCCTGGCCGGGAAGCGATTCTGCAAATGGCGTCGTCCACCACGCCCGGCGTGGCGGCGGGGCCTATACGGACGACGACCCGATCAACGTGCTCGCCCTCGACAAGCCCGGTGCGGACCAACTCATCACTGTCCCCGGTGCCTTCGACCGCTTGTACAAGTTCGGAAAGCCGATGCGGGGCAGCTCGGGCGACCCGAGAGTGACCGGTTCCATCGCATTCGAGCTCATCCTGGTGTCACGAGGGGTCACGCAGTACATGTACACGTCCAACCCCCACCTGTGGGACATCGTGGGTGGAGTTGCCGTCGCTATGGAGGCGGGCGCCGCGCTCATGGTGGGCCAGCGCAACTCAGGTCCGATGGGACTGTTCCCGTCGATCGCGTGGCGAAAGTCGAACGCCCTGGTTGACGAGTGGAGGCAGGGGAAGGCCACGCTCAGAGACCTCAGACGCTGGGCAAGACCGCTAGTTCTCGGCGCACCGCCGGTAGCCGACATCGTATCCCGCAACATGACCTGGCGTCGCGACCCGGCGTTACGTCTGCGCTTCTGGTGGGCCCGCCGTAGGCGTAGGCGCCAGCAGCGTGGAGCCTAGTCCGGCGACACTGTTCTCCTAACGGTACTCTTCGGCGTTGTCCTGGGGGGTGAATCCGAGGACATCCCATGCTCGCGGGGTGTCGTAGATCTTCCAGGTGTTGCCGGATGCGCCGAAGTAGATGTCGTAGTTGACGTCCTCGACCTCGATGCAGCGGTCGACCATCGTGACGAGGTCGCGACTGCTCAGCCAGCTTACGAAAGAACGCGCGTCTTCGCCCGGCTTGTCCTCGACGCTCATCGTGCCAAGCCTGATGCAGAATACGGTCATGCCGTACTCTTCGGAGTAGTACTTGCCGAGAGACTCGCCGAAGATCTTGCTCGCGGCGTACGGCCCGTCAGGCCGCACGGGCATTTCGTGGGTCACAAGCGGGACATCGTCGGGGTTCAGCCCATCGTAGTTGCCCTCGGCGATCGACTTCCACGGATCGTCCAGCTCGTAGAAGCCGTTGACGTGCATCGAGCTGAAGAAGACCACACGGGAGACGCCTCCCTGGCGCGCCGCCTCGAACACGTTTGCCGTCGCCGTCACATTGTCCGGCAGCAGCAGGTCCCACCAGATGTCCGGCGTGTGCCTCGGCTCGGCCGCGAGGTGGACGACAGTGTCCACGCCCTGGAATGCTGGCAGGATGCCGTCGAAGTCGGTCAGGTTGGCAGTCACCGACTCGAACCCGTCTACCTCGACCGGAATCCGGTCAGTGCCGGACAGATCATACTTGTCGCCAAGCCCGTTCCGCAGAAACGTGGCGATGCGACCGGCCGCGCCGGTCAGCAGGACTTTTCGCATTGTAAGAAGCTCCTGATGTAGATGGAATGTAAGGTCAGATAGACCATTGCGAAATCATGTATGGTGGGCCGGGTTCATCATCTGCGATTCTCTCAATAGTCCCTGTCGCAGAGTTTACCCTCAATCCACGGTTCTCCAGAAACTGGTGTCCAATAAGGGGAATAGATGCCGGAATCACCGTTGCTGCGAATCCCTGTCCGGCGATTCTGCCCATTGCCCAGTAGGTCTGCCTCTCAATTATCCCGGTTGCGGTTTGTACCTCTGCCTTTCCCTTTGGAATCGCTTCCAAGCCTAGTTCTTGGATCTCAGTTTCAGGCAGTCCAATAAAGACGTGCCCGGTATCGACGAAGAAGTCATACTCTCTGTCCGCTGTGGGGCCGACTATGCTTGCAGTTGCCAAGACGCAGCCCGCCTCAGACTTGGCTATCATCTTAGCACCCGGTCGAACACGTACCGGCCGATGTCGCGGTTCTCGTTGAACTCGAACCCGTCGAAGTCGCCGTTGTAGCCGATTATCGGGACGTCCTGCTCGTGTGCTGATGCGTGTGAGCGCAGGCTGTGACCCGCGCCTGTGTCGTCCCACGAGTCTTCGAGCTCTTTCGGTCCGAAGACCGTGTCGACGTCGCCGGTGACCACTAAGTCTCCGATGCGGTCGTAGTTGAGTTTCAGCTCGTCAGCGGCTTCCTGACGACTGTACACGTGCTCTACGCCAGCGGTCTCTCGGAGTATCTGAGCCGCCTCATCAGTCCGGGACTCGCTCCCTGAGTGGAGGTAGATGAACATGCAGCCGCCGAGGTTGTTGTGGTGGACGACGTAGCGGTCCTTGATGATGGGCACCGCCTCGGCGCCAATTCCGTTTGCGGCAAGCGTGTCTGCAAGGTCCACCATGCGCCGCTTCGGGTTCATACCGTGGTCCGCTGTCAGGAGCAGCGTGACATCTGGATGCGAGTTCACAAGCTCGCCGATGGCATCGTCCAGCACGCTGATGTGCTGCTGCGACTCCGGCTCGTCCGGCGCGTAGGTGTGCATGGCGAAGTCGGTCGTCGAGATGTACACGATGTCAGCCGGTTCGAGCTTCATCGCGTGGCTGGCTGCGCGTATGGTCCAGCCGTTGACGTCCAGCGAGTAGATCGGAGGCGGCTCGCCTACGCCCTCGACAGCCCATGCTGGAGCCTGTTCAGAGGAGATCGCCACGTCCGCGCCTTCGGATAGCAGTGTCCGCAGCTTGTCCTTCGAGGTAGAGAGGATCGTCCTCGCTCCCATCTTCTTCGCGCGCTGGAAGAACGTCTCTGACAGGATGTACTCGCCGGACTCCATGTAAATGTCGTCGCCCGTCTCTCGCACCATCCTGTAGTTGGAGCTTATCCCGTGCTCGGACGGGTACTTGCCGGTCACTATGGACACGTTATTGACGTTGGTGACCGATGGCATCATCGACTTGCCGACACGGTAGAAGCCCTGCCGCGCCAGGGCCATGAGATTGGGCGCGTCGCAGGCCTCTATATACTCGGGGTCGTAGCCGTCGACTGTGATGATTACGGTTGTCTGAGACATGAGAGTCACCGCCAGAGTGAAGTGGGTGTCAACCGCGAGGGGTCGCCGGATCGTATCTTAACATGAGGTGCCTCGCGGCTCTGATCACCCAGGTATCTGCTGCCCTACCGTCATTCCCGCGAAAGCGGGAATCCAGTGGGGGAGGGCGAATCTACGAAGTCCACATTGAATACTCTTCTGATGTCTGAACCTTGATTGTGTCAAAATAAAGTCATATGGCTGACATGGAATCACAGCAAATCCAACCCAGACGACGGTTCAGGTGGTGGCAGGGGATCATCCTGGCACTGCTGCTGCTGACGCTGTTTATCCCCCGGACGGGCGGGCTGCGCATAACGCCCGTGGAGCTGATCGCGTTCGAGCACGTCTTCTCGCTCGTTGAGTGGGAGGTAGTCAACTTCCCACAGAAGTGGCTCTACTCACTGACGAACCTGGTACCCGGCTCAAAGCCGACTCGGGAGGAGCGGCTCGCGATGGTCGACGAGTACCTCCAGACCGTGAGGGCCGCCAACAAGGAGGAGCGCCGTATAGAGGGCGCGAACCAGCTTCGCAGCTTCAGGGCAGGTGGCTCGGGCGCGAAGGCCGGACCGGTGTCGGACGAGCTCTTCCAGGAGCTTCTCGCCCGCGAGCGCGAGCTGCGGCCCGAGGTCGAGGAGGCGGTCGAGGCCGAGATCCACGCGGTTGTCGCTGACCTGGACGTCGACTCCCGCTTCGGGATCGTGTGGCCGCCGATAGACATCAGGTTCGGAGACCTCCCCACGCTCCTGGTGATCTCTCCCAGGAACGAGATCAATATGGTCGGCGCCGTGTTCCTCGACCCTGAGATCGAGCCGTTCGACCGCGACGAGATTGAGCGCAGGGTCGTCAACGAACTCGACTACGCCGCATACGTCGACGACATCGCCGGTCTGGCCACGTTCCCCAACATGGTCTCCGACTCCCACACGACCCGCACCGTAATCAGGACCGCGGCGCACGAGTGGCTGCACTCGTTCTGGTTCTTCCACCCGTTCGGCAGGAACTACTTCGCATCCACCGAGATGACGACCCTAAACGAGACCGCCGCGACTCTCGCCGGAAACGAGATCGGGGACATCGTGTTCGAGCGAATGGGCGGAGACCTCTCAGAGAACGCCCGCAGGTACGCGGCGGAGAGCCAGATCGACCCTCGGTTCACCGAGTTCATGCGCGAGACCCGGATCGAGGCCGAGCGCCTGCTTGGCGAGGGCAAGATCGACGAGGCCGAGGAGTACATGCGCAGGCGACAGTGGGACCTTCGGCTGCGCGGCTACTACATCCGCAAGCTGAACCAGGCCTACTTCGCGTTCAGGGGCCGGTACGCCGACAGCCCCGCGTCCATCAGCCCCGTCGGTGAGCAGATGCGCGAGCTGCGCTCATATATGGGCGACATCGGCGAGTTCATCCGGGTCATCTCGAAGGTCTCCAACCCGTCGGAATTCGAGGCCCTGCTTGAGCGTATCCGCGCCGAGCGGGGAGGGGATGTGAAGGGTAG
The DNA here is from genome assembly GCA_965232905.1 of Dehalococcoidia bacterium. Lineage (GTDB taxonomy): Bacteria > Chloroflexota > Dehalococcoidia > Lucifugimonadales > UBA1123 > VXRN01. Next base: position 1,858,148 of record OZ247432.1, on the reverse strand, counting down.
CTAAATGGACCGCAAGGCGTTGTACGCACCAGCGATAATTGGGGCACTACTACTGTTCCTGCTGAGCATCGTGCCTGTGTTCGCGGATGACGGGGTGCGATTCATAAACCCGGACGACATCAACCCAGACGGGACTCTCTCCGACAGCACTCCCGAAGACAGGGATTGGGCACGGCAGGGCGGCCTCGTGGGCCTGCTGCTCTCCCGTGACAGCCTGGATGTGCCGGTTAAGAGGGTGCTGATACCCGGCATCGACGCCACGATGATCGGCAGGGGCGACATCGGTGCTCATACAGCGACGGTCTCTAACGCCAGTTCCGGTGTCACGAATTCCCTCGATGCGGGCGACTACGTCCTGATCGGACGGAACACCGTTCGCAGGGTCGAATCAGTGAGCGGCAGCACTGTCACGCTCGACCAGCCGTTCGCCAGTGGCATGTCCAATGCGACGATATATCGTGTCGACGACTCAGTCACCGATCTGGCAGTCTGGGATGACAACTATTCCACGTACGCGATGGCGGAAGCGATAGACGGGGGCCAGGCCACTTACAGGGAGAGTACCGGGGTATCCAGGTTCATGTCTCAACACGCCATTGCCGACAGCGACGTCGCAGATGGCGTGTTCGGTTCCAGCGTCACTGCTCAGGACCGGCTCACCGGTTCCGGAGCAGGCACCATCGGCGCGGGAGACGTGCTGGTCGTGAAGCTTTCCGGCAGCACCTCCGAGGCTATTCCGGTGGCCAATGTCTCCGGCGAAAGGATTGAACTGGAGGACGTGCCCGGCGCATCAGCCAGCAACCCGCTCGGGCTTGAGGCCAACGAGACCGCCTACCTTGTGTACTGGGCCGAGGAGAGGAACGAGACCGGCTCCCTGGTGACCGTTCGCTCTCAGGTCCGACCGGGCCCCGTGACCGTGGTCCTGACTGAGACCACGCCGCTCTCCGGTCAGTTCGTTCTTGAGATCGCGACCGTCGCTCCGGTGGACTCGCGGGGCAACCGGGCAGTGGCCGATACGGATGCATCGCCGCCGACACTGCCGGTCAATCCTCGCGACACGATCACGCTGTCTGCGGGGGATGCGAGCGGAACGCTCCAGATTGAGTCAACTCCACCGCTCTTCTCAAACCTCAGCCCTGCGCACAACACCCCTGTGCGCGATGACAGGCCTGAGGTGACAGCGCGGGTCACCGACAGCGAGTCCGGGCTGATGGAAGACAACATCTACGTCACGTTCCGAGTCACCGAGGGCTCTACCAGCCGGACAGTCGAGCTGGTCCCCGCCTCAGACGGCGACGTTGATGAGATCCCAGGCGGATTCGAGATCAGTCAACGCCTACCCGGCGCCTATGCTCCAGATGGCGACGCGGTCATCGAATGGTGGATCGAGGCGATAGACAACGCGGGAAACGTCGGGCGTTCAGACAACCAGCCCACCAGGGTCACCGTCGACGACACCAGTCCATCACTCCTGCGGGCCGAGACAGGGCGTCACTGGGATGCCAGCCTCGACACGGGCGACTCCGAAGACAAGACGGAGTATCGCGCGTCGAGGGCAGACACTACGAGCGTGCTGGTGGTGTTCAACGAGCACCTTGATGCCGCGACCGTCACCGCCGCCGACTTCGAGGTCGACGGTGAGGCGCCGAACGCTGCCGAGGTCCGCAACGTCACGGTGCGCGACGATAGCAGTGGCGGCGACGGCAACAGCGCCATCGCGGGTGACAGCGTAAGGGACGTCGGACTCGACAGAGGCTATGTCTTCCTGGCAGTTGAAGCGATGACGCCGGATGCCCGGCCAAGGGTCGAGCTGGTCGGAGGGGTCTCCGACATGGCTGGAAACAGGGAGGGCGCCGGCAGGGCCAATGAGGCTGACGACCGAACCGCTCCCACGCTGACCGTGACCGTCGCGGAGGGGGATCGTCCGGTCACCAGCGACGTGGTCAACCTGACGATAAGCTCCAGCGAGAGCATCTTCTCGCCTTCGGTCTCATACCACAGGGTCACGTCGTCCAACAGCAGGCAGACTCTCGGAGCAGAGAAGAAGGACGCATCGGTGGCGCACAGGTCGGCATCCGAGTACACCGCGACAATCGACCCGTCAGAAGATGGCCTGTACACCGTGTACGTGTCCACGAGGGACAGCTCCAGCGGCAACGTGGGCACAAGGGGCGACAACAGCGCCCCGGTGGACGTGGACGGCGAGACCAGCGCCATACTGTTCGAGCGGGACACCAACCTGGCTGCCCCGGACGTCGACCCACACATGGCCGGTGTACAGGACGAGTTCAGCACAGACGATCCGAGTCCGTTCATCAGTATCGACTTCTCCGCTGAGGCCTCGGAGTACTATCAGGACACCCACGGTACGGTGACTATTCTGTCCGCCACGTTGGGTGGCATGGATATCATGGACGACCTGCAGCCCAACCGGGCTGGCAATGTCTTCCTGTACAGGGCCTCAGGGCTGGCGCCTGGTGACCATGCGCTGTCGATCACCGCAATGGATGCGGCCGGCAACGTTGTTGGGGCAATCGGCGATGGGGCCTATTCAGTCGATGTGACCGTCGATGTTCCGGCAGGCGACACCGGCACTCCTGCGCTCGTGCAGCCGTCAGTGCGTATTTCCTACGATGACGATCGTGACGGCAGAATCAGCAGGGTTGAGATTGCCAACGCGCTGAGAGACTACCTACTTGGAGGCGGTGTCGTCACCAAGAGCCAGATTGCTGATCTCATAGATCGCTATCTGACAGGCTTGATACGCCCAAACAGCGCCAGTGTGGGTGCATGGACTCCTACCTCACCCCCAATACCCGATTGAGGTTAGCCTAGCGGGCGGGGTCTAGGTCGCGGCCGGTGAAGCCTGGGAACTCCGGCGGGTAGCGGTGCGCCCTGAAGGTCGAATTGTTCAGGTTGCGGCCACTGCTGTCGGGTGAGAAGAACGGGTTGATGAACTCCCACACGATCTCGCCGTGGTGAGACTGACCTAATTGATTCCTGCCAAGCCAGCACAAGTAGACATGTATTCAAGATCTAATTAGGCTTCTAACTGGCTGGAGGTACTACCCCACATCTGACCGAAAGACTCTATCACATCTCGCCCGATGAATCTTTCATAGTCGGCCAAGGCTACGCTTCTGAGTTCACGAATTTCTGTAGGGCTCTTGAGGACCCTCTTGTAATCGAAATAGTCGTCCTTCTCTTCATGTTTGTCTATCACGTAGTTCAGACCCAGTACCAAATCTTGCAATACACCCTTGTAAGCCTTAACCAGATGGTCACGTGCCCCAGCTTCGATTGGATCACCCAGCAATGTACTCGGATCACGAACGAGTTCTCTCCCTATCTCATCGGTTTCCAAGGCCTCTGCGAGCAAATACAATAGAAAGTACTTCGTCAACGTGTACTTCCGAATCAATTCATGCTTCACAAACGGCAGTACTTCTCCAACTGCGGTAAAGGCATCCATCCTACTGATGATGTGAGTGGCATTGACATTCGGTCGAGCGAAGATGTCACCGTGTAGTGAATCGAATAGTCGATAAGTCTGGTGACACGCCCAAGGTTGACGAACATCGAATGCGAGTAAGACTCGCGCGGCGCTTTCGTTGTCTATAACCTCAGCGGTCTCAGGTTCTTCTCCTCTGCTGATTCTGTAACCGATCTCTTTTTGGTACTTTTTTTGGAACTCAGTCCTCAATCTGAGTTGAATACGATTATTGGACTGAAAGTCACGAGGCTTAATTCCATTCTGGTTGTTACTATTGTGAGTGATTTTGTCCAGTAGTGGTGAGTCGCCGTTTAGTTCGATAAGCCGTCCTAGGACTCTGAGATCTTCACTTACGTGTGCACGATTCTTCCAAAGAACGGTTAAACTCTGACATCCGTTCACTACAAAGTAGTTGTTGATCGTGATTTTGTCTTTTACTGACGTGTCGACATTGTCGGCTACTACTGTCAAGCCATTGTGATAGAGCATGAAGTGCCGATGTTCGGAAGGATCCCGCACACTTTTCTCAATGTCTCGATTAACTTTCGTCTTGCCCAGACTTTGACGCACGTTGTAGTCGAAGAGCTCGCCTGCTGGGATCCCCTCGAGCTTGACTAGCTCTGTAGCCGAAAGTGGTGCTATTACGACTTTAGCATCCATGACTCTAAACTCGGAAACCGGGTACCCGAACGTGTTGAAGGTTGCTGGCCCTGCAATTGGGTCGACGTGGTCAGGAGAAATGTATTCATCTTGAATTACCGGGTCGTCGTAAACGGTAATCTCGGGACTATCAACGATGGATAGATAGCTCTTCCCATTCTGGTCTAGGCAGACATTAGTTACAAGAACACCTCTGATGGGCCAACCTTGACCAACTAGTTCGGCTACTTTTCCGTCCTCGAGACGATGTTGCAGTTCTACGTTCCCTGTCGAGGCATGGAGTGCCTCAGTTGAGTCTTGGGTCTCGAATTGTTGTAAGGTACCTACCAGACTCTTCAGGACCGTGTCTCCCAGGGTTTTGCCAGAGTCTTGAGAAATCTTGGATTGGAAAATGTCAATGCGGCTGTTGTCTTCGTCGACGTAAATCCCGTCTACACCTTTATCGTCAGGACCGTCGCACACACAGTCTTCAGCTTCTGTCGGCTCAAGTCGATAGACACTTTCGAGAAACCATGCCAAGAAGGCCCGAGACTCGGTTCGGGTACCTCCAAGGTAGGGCTTAACGAGTCTTTGAAGATTGTCGTAGGTGAGGTCTACGGCCATGTGGGACTGCTTCCTTCTGATTCTGGGCTTCCGAAGATATTAAGAATATTCCTAGAGGTAGAATCATTCTACACATTCTAGGTGTAGGCAGCGGTTGCGAGCCTTGCTGCTACTGTTATTTTGCTATGGAAGAATTCGCAGCGGGACATAGCGAGTCCAATAGAAGCTTTGGACGATCGCCTTAGAGGGTATTGTCCCCTGCTTCGTGGAGAACTCGGTTTCAGGGCCGCGATATTAGGAACCCTTTAGAAGCCTAGAAGGAAACTGCGAGGCCAGTCGTCCCTATCTAACACCCAGTACCCGATTGAGGTTGGCGTAGCGGGCGGGGTCGAGATCGCGGCCGGTGAAGCCGGAGAACTCCGGCGGGTAGCGGTGCGCCCTGAAGGTCGAGTTGCTCAGGTTGCGACCGCTACTGTCAGGTGAGAAGAACGGGTTGATGAACTCCCACACGATCTCGCCGTGGTGAGTGACCTCGAACAGCCGGCCGTGGGCGCCCTCGCAGATGAGCGTGTTGCCGTTGGGGAGTCTGTCGGCGCCGCTGATGTACGAGCTGAAGAACGATACGGCGGGGTTGCCCTCGTAGGTCCACTCGATCTCGTACGTTTCAGGGTTGACCTCGATGACCCGCGACGCAGCCCTGTTCCGAGAGTGCGAGCCGTTGTCGAAGATCATGTAGTTTCCCGACTCCAGCTCGGTAGCGTGGTGCTGGTGGCTGACCTCGCCCGCGCCCCACTCCCAGGTGATCTCGCCCGTCTCCCTCGACACCAGAATGACGCTGCTTGTGCTTCTGAAGCTGAGCAGGAAGTCGCCAGATCTGGTCACGTGGATCGAGTTGGCGTGCGTCCACTCACGCCTGCCTTCCAGGGGACAGATCACCTGGCTCTCGATGGAAAGGTTCTCCCACACGCGCCACTCGTTGACGGTCTCTCCGTCCATGTCGATCTCGCGGATCGCGTCGCCGAGCATAAACACCGGGTCTTCAGGAGTCCTGTATCCGCCGCGGACGCGGGCCGACAGGTCGGCGGGCATCTCCTCCCAGAGCAGGTAGTATGTGCTGCCTGTGAGCGACCGCTCGTAGTCGTGGTGCATGTACGGGTCGCGGTGCTCCCAGACCTTCACGCCGTCCCAGTCGAGCTCGACGATCGAGCCGCCTGAGCCGCCGAGCCCGCGTGTCGGCTCGAAGTTCGTGGGCAGGGGAGTGCGCCCAAGCAGGTTGCCGTTAGGCAGCAGCACCGCGTAGGTCAGGCCCTCGTGGTACTCCCACCTGTGGCACACGCGGCCCTCCATGTCGAGCAGCGCGGCGAAATTGCCCGCGTTCGCGAACACGAGCGTGTAGCCCTTGTACGAGAACATCGGCGAGTGGTGGATCAGGCCCACCGGATGATGAATAGACCAGCCCATTTAATTGTGAATGGTGAATGTGGAATTGTGAATTAGCAACATGGAGGAATCATGATCTTTCTCAACGAACTCACGACAGTGTCCGAGGTGAGTTCAGCTACCCTCGAATGGTCCGCAATTCGTCATTCCCTATTCTCAATTCCTAATTCTCCAGAGGCGTGCCCTCGCGATTCGCCCACTCGCCCATCGAGCCGTCGTAGTTGCGCGTCCTGTCGAAGCCGAGGAGCCTTAGCGTAAACACTCCGTGCGCCGCACGGATGCCACCCTGTCAATAGGTGATGACGTTCTTGTCGGGCGTGACCCCTATTGCATCGAGCATTGACATCAGCTCGGATGCGGGCTTGAACATGCGGTGGCGGTCGTCGGTGAGAAGGTTCAGCCACTCGAGGTGAACGGCGCCCGGCACGCGTCCTGCTCGTGCGTTGCCCCTGTCGTTTGAGCCGTCCCACTCTCCGTCGGAGCGGACGTCCCAGAACACCGTGTCATCGTTGCCGACCTGCCCGACGCCGTAGTCAAGTGTGCAGACCAGCGAGTCGTCGGTCTTCGGGGTGAACGTGACATCTCCGACGTCCGGAGGACGGTCTATCGAGGTCGGGTGACCCTCGTCGAACCACTTCTTCCAGCCGCCGTTGAGCACCTTTACGTTGGTGTGCCCATAGTAGTTGAGCACCCACCAGAAGCGCGCCGAGTTCAGGCTGCCTGAGTTGTCGTACGCGACGACGAGAGTGTCGTCGCCGATGCCCATGCTCTCCATCAGATCCTTCATCACGTCCGGCTCGGCGACCAGCGGGTACTCTCTCGGCGACGAGGGGTAGTCCGGGTGCTTGATGTAGTGATGCACGCGGATGCCGACTGCGTTCTTGATGTGCGCCCGCAGGTATGGGTCGAACGGATCACAGTCCACCACGCGGACGTTCGGATCGTCTATGTGCTCAGCGAGCCACTCCGTGGTCGCCAGCAACTCTGGTCTGGCATAGCCCTGGTCACTCATCTGTCAGTCTCCTGGGAAGTTTACGTTCGTGGCCGCATTGTACCAGCAATGTCCAGCGGCCTCTGAAGGCGTGATTCTGAAGGTGGGACCAGGGCTTTACAGAGTTATTGCGGAAGAGAATCGTCAGATAGAGGTGCTATCGTAAACTGGAATCTTACAGGCGCAGTCTGCTAGAGTGAGGGAGCATTGTGGACCGGGTCTCCCGGGATCCAGCGGCATCTGTCCCTCGACATTTCCCCTTTCTCACTTCCCCAGACCCCTGCCACGCTCATGTTTCATTCCAATCAGACCAAGGAAGTATTCCCCCGTATGACCACTGCACCCTCACCTACACGACGGCGCTCCGGCTCCGGTCGACGCCACGAAGTCGTATGCTCCGACTGCCGTAAGACTACAACCGTTCCGTTCCGACCCGCTCCAGACCGGCCCGTTTACTGCCGCCCATGCTTCAAGGGCAGGCAGGACGGCAACGATACAGCAGAACGAAGAGAAAAGCCCCTGTCGGACTCCGAGAGCCAGGTGTTTCGCCAGATCTCGATGAGTGATACCACAAGGGCGGCGATTGGCCGGATGGACATTTCGGAGCCCACCTCGATTCAGGCCGGTTCCATACCTCACCTTCTCGAACAACGCGATCTGATTGGTCAGGCTCGCACCGGCTCAGGTAAGACGCTGGCCTTCACCATACCCATGGTGGAGCGTTGCGACAGTTCTTCTCGGAAGATCCAGGGCCTCGTGCTCGTGCCCACCAGGGAGCTGGCCATCCAGGTTGCCGGGGTAATGGAAGCCCTGGCTTCACCGCACCGGCTGCGGGTAACGTTGCTGTACGGCGGGCGATCGTTGAAGCCGGAGTACTCAGCACTGCAGAGAGGCGCGCACATCGTCGTCGGCACTCCTGGGCGTACGCTGGACCACTTGAAGCAGGGCACACTGGACCTGAGATCTGTGAGAATGCTCGTCCTGGACGAGGCAGACGAGATGCTCGACAGGGGCTTCGCACACGATGTCGAGGCCATTCTGAGCGCCACACCCTCCGAACGACAGACAGCGCTCTTCTCGGCAACCATGCCTGACTGGGTTGCCAAGACCGCCAAGAAGCACCTTAGCAGGCCCGTCACTGTGGAAGTGGATGCAAATGTCCGGGCGGCGCCCACTGTGAATCACCTGGTCTACTGGATCCGGCGAGAGAACAAGATGGACGCGCTCAGAACACTGCTCGACGAGCATGACGACGGTCCGGTTATCGTGTTTGGTCGTACAAAGCGCGGCGTCAAGAAGCTCGCGAGACAGCTTGAAACGTCCGGCTACAGCGTGGGCGCCCTCCAGGGCAACATGAGCCAGAACGCGCGTGAACGGGTGATGAAAGACTTCCGATCAGGTGACACCTCAGTGCTGGTTGCGACGAACGTGGCAGCGCGTGGCCTCGACGTCGAGGGCATCGGTCGCGTCATCAACTACGACCTGCCCGACTCGGAGCTCCTCTTCGCGCACAGGATTGGCCGTACGGGCCGCATGGGGCGCACTGGCGAGGCAATAACGTTTGTCACCGCCGACGAGGAGAAGAAGTGGGACGAGATCGAGCGCGGGCTTGATAGAGAACTCGCTGTCAAACCCTGGTCTGCCTTCCGCCGGAAGTCCAAGAAGGGCTAACCTGTCTCGAAGACCCTGCTAGTCATCGCCAAGAGCGGCAATGGCCGTTAGTTCAACGTCGAGTCCGGGGTCTGCAAGGGCAGTGATCTCAACGTAGGCGTTGGTTGGCCAGTCTCCCTTGAAGTAGTGCTCCCAGATCTCCTGCTGGACGCCCTCGATGGGCCACATCTCTCTCATGTCGGTCGTGTAGGTAGTCATGGACACGATGCTGGCGGCGGTGCCCCCCTCAGCCTCGACGATGCTCACGATGCGGTCGAGCGTGACGCGAAGCTGCTCCACCATCGGGCCGCCCTGTGCGTCGGAGTTCCTGGCCGTGCAGCCGGAGACGTACAGCATGTCGCCCGCGCGAACTGCGCGAACGTAGGTCGGACCTGCCGGGTAGATGTCCTCGTGGTTGTTCCTGGTTATCTTCACTCGATCATCTCCGTTCTTCAGTCTTCGCCCGTGAAGCGCGGCATCACCTTCGTGGCGAATGTCTCGAGGTTCTTTAGTGTTTTGCTCAGCGGCATTCCCATGTGGGTGAACTCGACCAGCAGGTAGTCGAGGTTGCACACCTCCTGCAGCTCGTGGATCCTCTCCACCACGTTCTCAGGGGAGCCTACAAGCAGGGTACGAGGTTCCAGGAAGTCCCAGTCAAGTTGCACGTCGTCGTCCAGGACCTCGTCCGGGTTGGTGAACACCTGCCTGCCCCTGAACGGGTCGTTGAAGATGAACGCGGACATGATCCCTTCTTCTGCGTCTCTCCGCGCCTCCTCCATCGACGAGGCTACATACGTGGAGCGCATGACGGCCTGGTCTTCGCCGAGGGCGAACACTCGACCCTCACGCTCTGTACTGATCTGAGCGTAGAGTTCCATTCGCTGCCTGATCCTGAGAGGGGGAGGCTGCCAGTAGCACGCCTTCAGACCCATCTCGGCGGCGGTTGAAACGGAGCGGTCGGTGGAAACGGTCATCCACAACGGAGGATGCGGCTTCTGGTAGGGCCTCGGGGTCACTCTCAGCTTCGTCACCCTGTCGCCGTCCTGCCAGTCAGGGTTCGGCGGATACTTCGGATGTGAAAAGACGGTACCCTCGGCGGGGAAGCTGTAGTTTGTTCCACTGTACGAGAAGTACTCGCTGGCCCATATCTCGCGGACGATCTCGATCATCTCCTGGAACAGCTCCCTGTTCTCGACATCCTTGCGCGGGTCGGCGTTGGGATGGAACTGCGGGCCCTCGTACGGCCAGATGCCCCGTCCGAATCCGACCTCGACGCGTCCCCCAGTCATGTTGTCCAGGATCGCGAGGTCCTCGGCAAGCCGTATCGGGTGCCACCAAGGGGCGATGTTGGCCATCTGACCTATGCGTATCGTGGACGTTCGCGCCGCTAGGTCGGCTCCGAGCAGAACCGGATTGGGAATGTCACCGACGCCGTACGGACCGAAGTGGTGCTCCCCGAGCCACATGGCCTCGAAGCCGAGCTCTTCGGCCAGGATGGTCTGCTGCCTGAGGTTGTCGATGTGCTCCTCGGCGCTAGTGGCCTCTCCGGCAGATCCGGCTACGGTTGTGAAGGCTGCGAACCTCATGCCTCGACCTCCTCTTTGCGACTCCGAATTGGTCGTGTTACGCTTGCGCGCCACCATACTACAGGGAGCCGCGTCATGCGATCAGGCGGGAATCGAGGTCTAGTCCAGACCGTGCTGGGGCCTGTGCAGCCATCGGAACTTGGCCCCACCACGACCCATGAGCACATCTACCTCGACTTCTCCTTCATGTATCGCCCGGCCCAGGACACGCCGTCTCAGGAACTGGCGGATGCCCCCATAACCCTGGAGAATATCGGATGGATACGGCGCAACTACTACAGCAACCGCTCCAATCTCACGCTGATGGACGTGGATACGACGATAGAAGAGGTCAGGAGATACAGTGAGGCCGGAGGCGGCGCAATTGTCGACGCGACGCTGGCGCAGATCGGACGCAACCCGGATGCACTGGCCAGGATCTCGCGTGAGACGGGCGTTCACATCATCATGGGTTCCGGGTACTACCTGGACATTGCACATCCTGAGGACATGGATGAGCGCAGCGTCGATGATCTGGCGCGTGAGATTGTCGGGGACATCGTTGACGGTGTCGGCGACAGCGGCGTCAGAGCAGGCGTGATAGGGGAGGTGGGATGCACGTGGCCGCTGACGCCAAACGAGCGCAAGTCCCTGTCGGCGGCGGCAGTCGCGCAGCAGGAGACGGGCGCGGCGATTTTGATTCATCCCGGCCGGCATCCGGACGCCCCGCTGGAGATCCTGGATCTGCTCGCAAACGACGGCGCGGACGTGTCCCGGGTGATTATGGGACACCTGGACCGGACCGTCTTCGAGTTCGATGCGCTTCTGGGCATTGCCGCGTCGGGCTGCTACCTCGAGTGGGACCTGTTTGGCAATGAGGGGTCTTACTATCCGCTCGCCGAGATCGACATGCCAAGTGACGCTCAGAGGCTGGATTTCGTACGGTATATCGCTGAGGCCGGCTACACTGACAGAATCGTCATGGGACACGACATTGCCACCAAGCACCGCCTCGTGAGATACGGCGGGCACGGCTATGGGCATATTCTCGAGAACATCGTCCCCAAGATGAGGCGCAAGGGCTTCTCAGAAGAGACAATTCGAGCGATTACCGTGGACAACCCTGCGAGGATACTCACTATCGCCTAGAGTCCGCAGGCTGAACCATGCACGGCCATGACATGACAGAATCACGCGACGACCAGGCTTCGGAGTCTGGTAGGCGGATCATAGTTCCAGGTGTGGCTGTGGGCCACTCCATGTTTCACTGGATCCTGCAGAGCTTTGTGGTCGCGCTGCCGGAGATTCAGCAGGCGTTTGGCCTCAGCAGCGTGGGTGTGGGTGGAATCCTATCCGCCCGGGAGTTCGCCTCGGGTCTGGTTGCGCTGCCCGGTGGCGTGCTGGTCGACATCTTTCGCAGGTACTGGGGTCCTCTGCTGGCGCTCTGCCTTGTCACCTGCTCAGTTGGGTGCTTCGTAATAGGCGTCTCCCCGGTGTACCCGCTGCTGCTGATCGGAATGGCAGCCGTCGCGATTTCGCACTCGATTTCGCACCTGCTCGCGGCGGCATCTCTGTCGCACCATTACCCGCAGCGACGCGGGACGGTTCTGTCATTCCATGGAGTAGGCGGCAGTGTGGGTGACGTTGCAGGCCCACTGGTCACCGGGGCGCTGCTGGCGTTTCTCACGTGGCGTGAGATTCTCAGCGTGTACGCGGTGGTGCCCCTGTTCCTTGGCGCGACGGCCATCTGGGCGCTCCGCGACATTGGCGACAGGGAGGAGAGAAAAGATGTTGGAAGCTTTCAGCGAGTAAGGGCCACGAGACTGCTGCTCAGGAGTCCCGTTTTGTGGGGACTCACCCTGGTGCGAGGCTTCAGGGGGATGGCGCTGGTCGCACTGATAACTATACTCTCGCTGTACCTCGACAACGAGCTCCAGATGAGCACGACGTTGAGGGGCTTTCACATAGGGCTGCTCATCGCCGTGGGTCTGATAGCTAAGCCCGTCGCGGGCATGCTTTCAGACCGATTTGGTCGCAAGCAGGTGCTCGCGCCGGGCTTAGCGTGGTCGTGTCTAATCGCGCTCGCGCTGCTGGTATTCGACGCCGGAGTCCTGCTCACCGTCACGATCGCACTGCTCGGGCTGTTCCTCTACCCGGACCAGCCGATCCTGACCGCAGCGGTGTTCGACGAACTCGGTGACGAAGTGGCGTCCACCGGCTTGGGGATTGTGACCTTCGCCGCATTCCTGATGGCGATGTTCTCCCCGCTAATTGCCGGGGGGCTGTACGAGTCGATCGGCTTTCATGCAGTCGTCTACTACATTGCCGCCCTGTTCGCCGGGGCTGCGGTGGTTGTCTCGTTTCTCCCATTGAGGAAGACGACATCGCCGTGAGGCTCGAAATGTTGGGACAGCGCCTCTGTAACTACGGCGGTCATTGACTTGCGTTCGTGGATGGCTTCCTGCTCTACCTTTTGGTAGGTGGCTTCGTCCATCCGTAGCTGCATAACTTTCATCGTCTACTCCTGATACGCTCCCTGTTTCTAGCGGCAGTCAGTTGCCTGACTCCGCCGGAGGCGCCAGTAGCAGCCTTTCGCCCCAGTTCCTTTCCGCTGCACGTTAGCGCGTGTATCCCGCCGTTCCGGAATGGTTGGACTCGTCCAGAGACCTGGCAGACTCCATGCCTCAAGTTCCGGCGACACCGGACACAAGGCTATGGTCTGTTCAGTCTCTCCTGCCGCGAGTCCTCTCCTGGAATTTCGGGATCTCCACTAAAGCCATGCAAGGTTACGGCATAGTAGCCGATGCTGTTATAGCGACAAAATGGCACGCAATTGGGAGATTCTTGGAAAGAAAGAGAGGGTTAGTCGAGGGCCTCGACCTTCCATGCTTTGAGGTTGTCGCGCATGTACTCGAGGTGCTCGGGCACGTGCCTCTCGTAGGTGTCGAGCCAGTCGTCGAGGCTCGTCTCGCCGTTCTCGGGATGGAACGACGTGTGCGCCCACACGGGCGCGGGGAGCGACTTGATCAGTGTGTAGCTCTTCTGTCGGAGCCACTTGAAGAGGGCGAGCGAGTCCTCGACGCTCTGCTCGTGATAGTCCAGCTCCGTCGCCCACACGTTCTCGTCGTATGCCATCAGCGACTCCCCCTGCTCGGCGATGAGCCTGCGGCACCGGATGTAGCTGTTGGCCTCGGAGTCGGTGATGTGGACGACGTGCTCGTGGATGCTCCAGCAGCCGTGCTCGTCCCTGAGCTGCCACATCTCCCTCGGAAACTCCTTTAGCGACTCCACCAGGAGCTCGTATGCGTTCCCATAGGACTCGATCTTCTCAAGGCGCTCCTGTGGTGTCATCGGTGAGAGGTCTCCCGTGTGGTCACTATATCGTCTGAACGTGAGGATAGTAGGTGATCTTGTCGTCTGAGGTCACCAGAGGACACTCATGTAATCTTGCTGTGGCGACGATGATCTGGTCTGAGGGGTCGCGGTGAAAGTCGCCAGGCAAGTTGGTCGACTCAATCGCGACTTCAGGTGTTAGCGGCAGTAGCGACACGCCAGGATATCCCAGTGCCAACCGGAACCACTCGGCCAGTCCGACAGGCAGGTCCAGGCGCCCGTACTCGCAGAGCTTGGCGACCTCCCAGCAGGATATTGCGCTTACGCCTATCAGGTCCTCTTCACTTTCTGTGATCTCCTGGCGCTGGGTCGCACTCAACTGACCGGGGTCGACTGTCCACCACACCCATGCATGAGTGTCCAGAAGGATCATTTCTGGGTCTCCCAGTCGTCCTGGGCCACCGGATCAAATGGCAGATTGAATCGGTAGGGCCTTCCTCTCAGAGGGTAGCGATCGTCTTCACGCTTGATCTGTCTGACGGCCCACCTCGGTTCCGGCTCCAGGCTGAAGTCCTGATCGTACTTCAGCACATAGATACTCGGTTGCAGGCCGTCGACATTCACCACCCGGTACATCGTCGCCTCACCGCTCTCCAAGGCGTCGTGCGACTTCTGGCTGGACACTTTCAGCTGGGACCACGCAATGTCCTTTGAAACGGTGCCTTGTACCTCGATTCGCTGCTCGTCCTGTCCATTTAGCGAGAACCGCAGGTCTACGCCATCCTGGCCCTCTTTGATCTCGACACCACTGCCGTACTTGTCTCTGATGTACTTCTCGACGATGTACAGCGCCTTCTGTTCCGTACTGAACTCCGCTATCTGCTGAAGATCCAGATCGTCGAGCGAAATGACTTCTGCGTCATCCCGCCCATCTGTTGATGCTTGCCTTCCACTCCGTCCGGGTGTTTCCGACCTCGTGAGTATCTGCGGGCGAGCCGGCCTTGCTGGTTTGATTTGCCCAGCCGTGCGGCGAAGTTGCGCTCTGAGTTTCGTGGCGCGCATCTTTGCCAGCTCTCTCTGTGTGTTCTGCTTATCGGCGTCATCGTCAGGGTCTACAATCAGCTGGAACTTACCACGTCCCACCCTCCACGCCTTGGGCTCTACTCCACGCTTGATAAAGTCTCCAATCCCACCGCCTTCACGTGAAATGCTGCCATTGTATGGAAGGACGCTAACGGTATTGGGCGAGAATCGTCCGGCTGGTGGAGTTAGCACGTCAATGAGCTCTCTTGTCCTCCAGACTCGGGATATCTGCCCCTCTGACCGTGCATCATAGAGGCACTCCCAGAAAGTCCGATCTTCGTTCACTTTGGCTCTGTCTTTCCTTACAACTGTTATTTATTTATGTTAATTAGCATACTATCATGTTCTGGAAGATCCCCGTAAGTCCTCTCCCAACTGCTGATGAAGCAGCCCAGTCATGTCGACGCGGCATGACGCCATAGCACCGTCCAGATATAATGCAGCCCAACTCATCGCTTACGTAGAGGTATCACCATGACTACTCAACCCGCCGGCAGCGCCATAGATCCCAAGATGCTCAACGCTCTGGAGTGGCGATGCATCGGTCCGCCGCGCGGCGGACGCGTCGTCGCAGTTGCGGGCGACCCCGTTGACCAGGGCACGTTCTACTTCGGCGCCTGCGCGGGTGGGGTGTGGAAGACTTACGATGGCGGCACCTACTGGGAGAACGTGTCTGACGGCTACTTCAATACGGCGTCGGTCGGCGCGATCGCCGTTTCAGACTCCGACCCGTCGGTCGTGTACGCCGGCATGGGCGAGGCGTGCATCCGGCTCGACGTCTGCCACGGCGACGGCGTGTACAGGTCGAACGACGGCGGACGCTCATGGGAGCATCTCGGACTGGAAGACACCCGCCACATCGCGCGGGTCAGGATTCACCCGACGAACCCGGACATCGTCTACGTCGGCGCGCTCGGCCACGCCTTCGGCCCGAACCTTCAGCGCGGCGTGTTCAAGTCCACCGACGGGGGCAAGAACTGGAAGCACGTGCTGTTCAAGAGCGAGAACGCGGGCGCGGCTGACCTCACGATCGACCCGAACAATCCACGAGTGCTGTTCGCCTCCATCTGGCAGGTGCGCCGGAACTTCTGGAACCTCACCAGCGGCGGACCGGACAGCGGCCTGTGGCGCTCCATGGACGGCGGCGAGACGTGGGAGGACGTGTCAGGCAACAAGGGTCTGCCCGAGGGCCCGTTCGGACGCATGGGCGTCTCGATCAGCCCGTCGAAGCCCGGTCGCGTGTACGCCACCGTAGAGGCCGGTGAGCCGGGAGTGTTCAGGTCCGACGACTACGGCGACACCTGGGAATTGACCTCAGACAACCGCGATCTCCAGGGAAGGCCCTGGTACTACCAGCACATCTTCGCCGACCCGCAGGACGCCGACACCGCCTGGGTGCTCAACTACTCTGTGTACAAGTCAATAGACGCGGGCAAGACGTGGGAGGAGGTCAACACTCCGCACGGAGACAACCACGACCTCTGGATAGACCCCCGCAATCCACAGCGAATGATCGAGGGCAACGACGGCGGAGCGTGCGTCAGCTACAACGGCGGCGAGACGTTCTCGACCATCTACAACCAGCTAACCGCGCAGTTCTACCACGTCACCACCGACACCCAGTTCCCGTACCGCGTGTACGGAACTCAGCAGGACAACAGCGCGATCAGCGTGCCTTCACGCACTCACAAGGGCGGCATCCCGTGGGGAGACTGCTACACGGTCGGCAGCTCCGAGAGCGGACACATCGTGGTCGATCCCAATGACCCGAACATCGTCATCTCCGGCGCGATCGGCTCATCGCCCGGGGGCGGCGGCAACATGCTGCGCTATGACCACTCGACAGGGCAGGTGCGCATCATCACCGTCTGGCCTGAGATGAACACGGGTTTCGGTCCCATCGACGCCAAGTACCGATTCCAGTGGACGTACCCGATCCAGTTCTCTCCTCACGACCCTGGCGTGCTGTACGCTGCGGGCAACGTGGTGTTCAGGTCCATCGACCAGGGCAGCAGTTGGGAGCCGATCAGCCCCGACCTCACGCGCAACGACCCCGACAAGCTCCAGCCATCGGGAGGCGACATAACAGGCGACGCCTCCGGTGCCGAGACCTACTGCACCGTGTTCTCGTTCGTCGAGTCCCCCCACGAGAAGGGCGTCTTCTGGGCTGGCTCCGACGACGGGCTTGTTCACATCTCCAGGGACGGCGGACAGACGTGGGACAACGTCACTCCGTCCGATCTCGTGGAGTGGACGCGCATAGACATGATCGAGGTGTCGCCCCACGATCCTGCGACCGCGTACATGTCCGGCACCCGCTACAAGTTCGACGACAACCGCCCGTTCCTGTTCAAGACCTCAGACTACGGCCAGACGTGGTCGTCCATCACGAGCAACCTGCCCGATAACGACTTCACCCGCTGCATCCGCGAGGATACCGAGCGCCATGGGTTGCTTTACGTCGGCACCGAGACCAACGCGTATATCTCCTACGACGACGGTGGTACGTGGAACTCGATGCGCGGTAACCTGCCGGTGGTCCCTGTGTACGACCTCAACGTCAGGAACGGCGACCTCGTGGCCGCCACCCACGGACGCAGCTTCTGGATCCTCGACGATCTGGAGCATCTCAGGCAGGTGTCAGGCGACTTCGCAGGCGAGGACGCCCACCTGCTCGCGCCTCCGACCAAGATACGCATGGCCGCGCCCTTCCGGGGTCGCGGTGGAAGTCGGGCGAAGAACTACCAGCTAGCGCTCGGCGCAGCGGTAGCATTCATCGACAACAAGGACGAGATGGGTCGAATCGACCGTCAGTTCCTGGACGCTGGCAACAACCCGCCGTCTGGCGTGCGAGTCTGGTACTGGCTCTCCGAGGCTCCTGAGGACGAGGTCACGCTGACCTTCCTCGATGCCAATGGCGAAGAGATCAGGAGCTACACGAGCGCAGAGAAGAAGTCCGACGGCGATGACGACGATGGCCCGGACATGCCGCGCGTGCCTGCCGAGGCCGGGATGAACCGCTTCGATTGGGGAATGCGCTACGCCGGTGCAAGCACGGTGCCCGGAGACAAGACGACCGAGGGCGTGGGTCGCGGCCCAATGGCCCCTCCCGGTTCCTACCAGGTGCGACTCAACGTCGGCGAACAGTCGCAGACCGTGAGCTTCGACCTCGTGAAGGACCCACGCGTGGATGCGACTCAAGAAGACTTCGACGCGCAGTTCGAGCTGGCAATTCAGGTACGAGACAAGATCACCGAGACGCACGACAACATCAACCGTCTGCGCAGCGCTCGGTCACAGGTCGAGGAGTGGTCCAAGCGTGCCAAGGGCACCGCTGCCGAGCAGGCCGTGTCGGATGGCGCGGAGTCTGTAACGTCCAAGCTGAACGAGATAGAGACCGCGCTGATCCAGACCGGATACAAGGGGGCGCGGGACAGGCTCCACATGCCGATCCGCTGGAACGCCAAGCTCGCCGGGCTGATGCCGGTCGTCACATCCGGCGACTATCGCCCTCCGAGGCAGGCATACGATGTCTTCGCCGAGTTCTCGGAGGTGCTGGACGAGTACGGCGCATCCCTCCAACGCATCCTAGACGAGGACCTCGACGAGTTCCAGAACCTCCTCGCCGAACTGGAGGTGCCCCTGATCGCCCCAACGTCAGAGACGTGAATTTACAGTCCAATACGAAACTTGTGATGGAGCCCAACAGGGCTCCATCAGCCAAACAGGTCGGAGTGGCTTCCAGTTCGCACTAGTATCAGCACATCGTCATCGCTTGAGTCCCAGATCAACAGCCAGTCCGGCTCTATGTGGCACTCCCAGCTATGAGACCATGCTCCTGATAGACGGTGCGGCCTGTTCCGGGTACTGAGCGACCGTCCTGCTAAGAGTTGCTCGACGATGGACCAAAGTTTGTCGAGCTCCTTACCGCGTCTTTTGGCGCGTCGAAGATCCCTCTCAAACCGTGAAGTTGTGGATAGCCTCATGGGTTAGTCGATACTGGCCCTGAGATCATCCAGACTGCCGTACTCGGTCAGGTCCTCTCTGCTTCGAGCCTGCTCCAGCGCCTCGACAGTCTCTTTGTTGGGTATCCTGACCGCAAATGGCAGGCCCTGGTGCAGCGTAACCTGCCTGTAGAAGAGTGTTATTGCCTCAGTCGTCGATAGCCCGAGAGCCGAGAAGAGGTCTTCGGCTTCTCGCTTCAACTCCGGCTCAACACGGGCACGTATCATTTCAGTCTTAGCCATTTGACACCTCCACGGATGTACAGATGCACAGGCATTGTATCACGAACGGGATACAATGCCTCCAGATGATAACGTATATCAGACACCGGTGAGAGTCTGGAGATCGGTGCAGGCCGTATGATAGTAGTATCCAATGTAGAACTCGCTCCGTAGTAGACCCATGTGGAATAGACCGCCTTGACTCCAACGTACTCATTAAACGCTGTTCGCGCTTTAGCCCTTCACGCGCAGGGGCTTGATGAACCTATGGGCCGGGGGTCTCGACCCGGCATTGGCGATGTGTACTCAACTGTCGAGCGTCTTGGCTGGGTGCAAATCGATACTCTGCAGGTGGTCAGACGGGCTCAGTACCTGACTCTGTGGAGCAGGCTGGGTACCTACGATCCGGACCACTTGGACAGGCTGCTGTTCGACGACGGCAACACGTCGGCGGACAACAAGCGTCGGCTCTTTGAGTACTGGACTCACGCCGCGTGCATAATCCCGCTGACTCAGTACCGCTACATGCTGCCGACTATGCGGCAGCGGTCGGTGGGACGCGGTGGCTGGCATAGGAAGTGGGCGGCGGAACCTGAGAACCGGAAGTTCGTCAGGGCGATACTGGAGCGAGTGCAGTCGGATGGCGCGTCCCGACCTGCCGACTTCCGCACCGAGAAGAAGGCTCCTGGTTCATGGTGGAACTGGGACTACGCCAAGATCGCGCTGGAGTACCTGTATGACACAGGCGAGCTCGCGATCTCCAACCGCATCAACTTCCAGCGTATCTACGATGTCCGAGACCGTGTGCTGCCGGAGTGGGTGGACCGCACCGAGCCGACGGAGACCGAAGCGCTGTCCCACCTTCTGGAGACCTCCATGAGAGGACACGGCGTCTGCGCCCCGGTACAGGTCGGTGACTACTTCCACATGAAGCGGACGGTGTCGAAGCCTATCGTCGAGTCACTCATCGCAGATGGCGTGTTCGTCCCAATCAGGGCAAAACTGGCTGATCGACAGGAGCACGACCTGCTCGTCCATCGGGATAACCTGCAACTGCTGGAACGAGCCGCGGACGGCGACCTGAAGCCGAGGCGCACCACGTTCCTCAACCCGTTCGACAGTCTCTTCTGGGCGAAAGGCCGGGATGTGAGCTTCTGGAAGTTCGAGCAGGTGCTTGAATGCTACAAGCGCGAGCCTGACCGCATCTGGGGCTACTTCAGCCTGCCGATACTTGATCGTGACAGGCTGGTGGGCCGCTTCGATCCCAAGCTGGAACGCAGCACCGGAGTCCTGCGTCTCAAGAAGCTCTACCTGGAGCCCGGGGTCAGACCCAGTAACAGGCTCGCATCATCTGTGGCGCGCGCCATGCGAGACTTCATGCGCTTCCATGACGCTACAGACCTGGTGATCGAACACAGCGATCCGGGTCCCTTCGGGGAAATGGTGAATAGGGAATTGTGAATGGAGAATTGCGAGTGGCGAGAACTAGTGAATCCCTAAGCCAATTCACAATCCTAGTACGTCAGGCTGCTCCAGAAGCGCTCTTCCTTCCAGGGGTCGCCCTCCATGTGGTAGCCGCGCATCTCCCAGAAGCCGGGCTCGTCTTCGGCCATGAACTCGATGCCGTTGACCCACTTCGCGCTCTTCCAGCCGTACCGCTTGGGCACGACCAGCCGCATGGGGCCACCGTGCTCTGGCGTCAGCGGAGCGCCGTCGTGCGAGTGGGCGAACATCACGTCGTCGTCGACGAGAACGTCGAGCGCGACATTTGTCGTGTACCCGCCGTAGCAGTGAGCCATCACGAACTTCGCCTCCGGCTTGGGCGTGACGAGCTTCATGACGTCGGTGAACAGGATGCCCTGCCAGGTGTTCTGGAGCTTGCTCCACTGGGTGACGCAGTGGAACTCGGCGTCGAGCGTGATCTGTGGCAGATCGTTGAACTGCTTCCAGTCGAGCGTGATCTCCTCGTCGACCAGGCCGGAGATCTTGAACTGCCAGTCGTCAAGATTGATTCGAGGTGTCGGGCCGAATGTCAGCACAGGGAACCTGTCGGTGACGAACTGTCCGGGAGGGGCGTCCGGCTGCACCCGGTCCGGGCTGAGTCTTGTAATGCGTCCGAGCTTGTTGAGCATGTCTAACTCCAGGTTGGAACAGTATAGGACTGAGTAATTCTACATCAACTGTGCTGTGCAGTTGGAAGCGGCCGCTTCTACACTTACAACTATTCAGATGCCTTTCTGCCCGATTCCGATTCACTGTCTCCGGAGAGCGTGACATCCCTCTTATCCTTGACACCTTACAGCCGCCTCAACACAATAGCGGTCACTGTGTTTTCAGATCGGACTCTCCTCCATGCCTGAAGCTCCGTCTGCCCTCGATGGCATTACTGCAATAGACCTGTCGACCGGACTGGCCGGTGCGCTCGCCTCGATGTTCCTCGCTGACAACGGCGCCCGCGTAGTGCGAATCGCGTTTCGCGACGAGGACGTGGTACGGATCCCCGGCATCTTCGCGGTGTACGACCGTGGCAAGGAGGCACTCAGGCTCGACCCGAGCGCGAATTCCGATGAATTGCGCGAACTGTGTGCCGGTGCGGACATCGTGCTCGACGACTTCGCTCCAGGCTCGACGCTGCGGGCCCAGCTCGGAATCGACGGTCTCAGAGCCGACAACGACCGTCTCGTACACTGCTCGATAACCGCCTACGGCTCGGACGGTCCGCTCAAGGACGAGCCCGCCGACCACGACCTGGTCGCCGCGCGCACAGGCATCCTTGCCAGCCAGCCCTCTTATAGGGGCGGGCCGATTCACGTGGTCCACCCCGTCGCCTACGTCGGAGCGGGGTTGCTCGCAGCCCTGGGTGTCAGCGCCGCGCTATACCGCCGCGAGAAAACGGGCATCGGCGCTCGGGTGGAGACCTCGCTGATGGCTGGCGCGCTGCTGTACACCCCAAAGGCAGTGAGTGACGCGATACCAACCCGTAACGCGCTCCCGTCTCCCCAGGGCGGCGGACCCTTCTACAGCGTGTTCGAGTGCGCTGACGGGGAGTGGCTCCAGATCGGCTGCATCCACTCCGGCTTCGTGGACCTCGCCTCAGCCGTGATCGGCGTCGCCGACGTAATCGCGACGAATCCTGAGTTCGGGGACGGCCGCTGGCCTGCAACAGAGGACGCCCGCAGGCGCCTGTTCGACATAGTCGCAGACAGGATTCGAACCCGGCCCTCAGGCGAGTGGATCGAAGAGCTGTGGGCCGCCGACGTCCCCTGCGACCTCGTCAGAAGCGCTCAGGAAGCGATGTCCGACGAACAGATCATTCACGACGGCCTCGTCCAGCAGGTAGAAGACCCCGTTCTAGGTAATACGGAGGTGATGGGCCTTCCCATCAAGCTGACGCAGACGCCGGGAAAGATACAGGGGCCGCGCGCTGGTACGGGCGGGTCTCAATCCCGCCTCTACGCGGACCATGTGGGCCGCCCCCATTCCCGTCATTCCGACGAGGGCCGGAGCCCAGATGCAAATGCGGGAGCCTCTCACTCCTCACTCCTCTCCACTCACTCCTCATCCCAACTCCCCCTCTCCGACGTGCGCATCATGGAGATGACCAACGTAATCGCCGGACCAGTCGCCGGGCGCCTCCTGGCAGACCTCGGCGCCGAGATGGTCAAGTTCGAGTCGCTCGACGGCGACATCTCAAGGCCCGCCGGAGGAGCGGGGTTCATCTCGTACAACACGAACAAGCTGTCGGTCTCGGTCAACACGCGCACCGACGAGGGCAAGGAGGTGGCGCGGCGCATCGCGGCCACCGCTGACGCAATTCTCGCCAACATGAGGCCAGGCGCGACCGACCGCATGGGACTCGACGGCGAGACTCTCAATGAACTCAACCCCGGACTCGTCCAGTCGCACGTCACCGCTTACGGCTGGGACGGCCCGTACTCGCACCGTCCCGGGGTCGATCCGATCGCACAGGCGATCACCGGGCTCCAGCACTCACAGGGCGGCTACGAGGGCCCACCTGTCTATCTCGGCGCGCTCGCGCCGTGCGACTACACAGGCGGCGCTCTTGGCGCACTTGCCACGGTCCTTGGACTGGTGGCGCGGGAACGACTCGGGATAGCCCAGCGGGTCAACACCAGCCTTCTGGCCGCCGGCGCTCTCTTGTGCGTGGACGGTTTCATGCGGTACGAGGATATGTCCCCGAGACCGCTGCCAGACAGCGACCAGTACGGCGTCAGCCCGCTTCGGCGCGTATACGAAACATCCGACGGCTGGATTGCGGTAGCCGCTGACTCGCCTGTGCCTGGCTTGCCCTGGCTTTCAGACTCCGAGCAGGCCGAACGCGTCATCGCCGATATGACGGTCAGCGAAGCTCTGGACACGCTGCGACGGAACGACGTTCCGTGCGCACCAATAGTCGACAACTACGTCAACAGGTTCTTTGACGACCCTCAGGCGGAGTCGAACCGCATGGCGACCGTGCTGGACCACCCCTTGCTTGGCCCGGTGAAGCTGAGCGGCAACCTGGTGTCTTTCGACGGTTCCACAACGCTGCCGACTCGTCCGACGCCGCTTCTAGGCCAGCACACGAGCGAAGTCCTCGCAGAGCTCGGATATACGCGGGACCAGATTGACGAGCTATACGAACTCGGCGTGGTGAAGACCGAAACTCCGGCATGAGCTCACCGGATACCGCCCCGGACAACCACGAACGGCTGGAGCGTGACCGTCCCGGCCCCAACCTCATTCGCGAGCAGGTCGGTCGAGCGGCTGCAATCAGGTTCACGCTTGTAGCGTCGGCGGTCGTTCTTGCCCTCCTGGCAGAGCACTTCATACGCGCCGACGACATGAAGTGGGCTATTGCGCCCCTCGTCATCGCCGTTGCGTGCCTGGCATTTGCGGATTCACGGCGAGAACAGACAACGGACGAACGAGCCGCCTCTACAGGTAGGGGCAGGTTTCAAACCTGCTCTTACTCCCGCAGGTTCCCCTCCGACCCTGACGCGAGGTTCAGCGTCGACCTGAACGAGAGATCGCTCGGGTTGGTCGCGGCGCTAGTCGCCGTCGTTCTGATGTTCGTGTCGCTCCGAAACTTCGGACACGATGACCCCGAGAGCCTGACCCTCGCGTGGTACTCCTTCGGGGCTGCAGTCGCTCTCGCGCTGGTCGCAATCCCCGCCATCGACAGTCGCTGGACTGCGCTGATACTCAGGCTGAAGGCTACAGGCGGGTTGCACATCAAGCTGCGCTCGACAGTTCCCTGGCTCCTGCTGCTGGCTATTCTCGTGCTGGCGGCGGGGCTGCGACTCTACAACCT
Source organism: Dehalococcoidia bacterium (assembly GCA_965232905.1). Classification (GTDB taxonomy): domain Bacteria; phylum Chloroflexota; class Dehalococcoidia; order Lucifugimonadales; family UBA1123; genus VXRN01. The sequence goes on along the minus strand of OZ247432.1, from coordinate 1,833,850 downwards.
CGACGATCTGCCCGCAGGACTCTGGTTCGATGAGGCCGACAACCTGTTCCAGGCCCGCGAGTACGCGCGCGACCCCGGCCAGATTCCGGTGTACGCGCCCTCAACGAATCTCCCGACGATGTTCCTGATGCCGGTCGCGGCTGTCGTGAAACTTGCGGGAGTAGCGATCACCACGCCGAGGCTCGTGGCTGCCGCGTTCGGACTGCTTGGAATAGTCGTCACGTTCCTGTTCGTCCGACATGCGCTTGGGACCTCGGCTGCCCTGATTGCCGCGTTCCTGGTGGCGGTCATGCGGTGGGACCTCAACTGGAGCCGCATCGGGATGCACGGAATCACCGGAGTCCTCTTCGCGGCTCTCACCGGATGGCTCCTGCTCCGCGCGACACGAACCGGACGTGCGTCCGACTACGCCTTCGCCGGAGCGTCACTCGGTCTGGGAATGTGGTTCTACTCGCCATTCAGGATGTTCCCGCTCGTCGTCGGGTTCATCCTGTTGTTGCACCTGCTGGTCTCGCGTCCCAACATCCGCGTCTATGCCGTAAACGTGGCGATAATGGCGATCCTTGCCCTGTTCGTGGCTGCGCCCGTTGTGCAGTACGCGGCGGAGAACTCCGAGCAGTTCTTCGAGCGCACCGATACGACCTCGCTATTCAACCTGACTCCACGAGAGGACTGGGCGAGCCGGCTGCTCTCCGGCCTTGACAGGCATGTGCTCATGTTCAATGTCGAGGGAGATCCCAACCCGCGTCACAATCTGCCGAACGCGCCGATGCTCGACCGCATTACCGGCGCACTGTTCCTACTCGGCTTCTTCTTCGCATTGATCCGGTGGCGTTCTGTCGCGCTGTTCACGCTGCCGTTCTGGGTGTTCTTCATGGTGCTGCCCGGCGTCCTCACCGTGCCGTGGGAGGCGCCCCAGTCATTGCGATCGATTCTGGTCATTCCGGCTGTTGCCGCGCTGGCAGCACTGGTCATCGACCTTCTCTGGCGAACGTGGAGAGAAGTCCCGTGGCATCTCGTGCGACGAACGGCTCTGCCAGCCGTACTTGCGCTGCTGGGCATCGTCGCGTACCTGAACGTCGACTTCTATTTCGGTGACCAGGCGAACGACCCCAGGGTGTACGCTGCGTTCTCGACCGACGAGACGCTGATGGCGCGCAGCCAGGTCGAACAGCAACGGCTTGGGTACTCGCTGTGGGTATCGCGCCAGTTCCTGTTCGGACTGACCAGCACGCTGCTGGCCAACCACCCGAGGGTCGAGGTGCTGAAAGCCCCGGAGACGCTGCCGCTCGATTCGACGCGCGTCTGGAGGGGCGCAGCCGCATACTTCGAGCCTCGCGAACGTGGCTTCTGGGAGGTGATGAAGACTTACTACCCCGACGCCAGTTTCAACATTGTGACCGCCCCCACAGGCGGAGACCCGATGTACTACACCGGATTCGCCAGAAGGGAACAGCTCGCCGAGCGCCAGGGTCTCGATGCCACGTACACGGTTGACGGAAACGAGGTCTCCGGACGCCGCGACAGCGTGACTGACTCCACATGGCACCCAGACTCCGGGCCCGAGCAGTACCCATATCGTGTCACGCTGACCGGCTCGCTGCACGTGCCCGTGTACGGCGAGTACGAGTTCATGCTCGACAGTCCCGACACCTTCGTCGAGCTGAACGGCCAGCGGGTCCTGGACTCGAACAGGACGACTTCACGCGTGGTTCTTGCCTCCGGCCTGCACGAGTTGTCCATAGTCGCCGATATCGAAGGCCCCGACCGTTCGGTTCGTGTGCTGTGGCAGAACGAGGACGGCGTCCCGGAACCCATCCCGTTCAGCAGGCTGTACCGCGGCACCGTGAGGCCAGTGGGACTCGCCGGACGCTTCTTCGAGGGTACTCGCACGGCAGGAGTCCCGGATTCGATCCAGATCACGCCTACTATGGACCTGTTCCACTACAGCCCGGTCATTCCACACCCATACACAGCGATCTGGGAGGGCACGATCCAGTCCGACATGCCCGGCCCACGCCGGTTCAAGGTCAGCCGCACGCACAGTGGAGAGATCGCCCTCTACGTCAACAACCGACTCATCGCCCAGGATCCCCCTGACGACAACACGGCCACATCCGGCGAGCTCAACCTCGCCCCGGGGCAGAACAACCTGCGCATCGAGTACACAGCCCCATCCGGCCCAACCCAGTTCGAGGTCCTCTGGGCCCTCGGCTCAGGCACATTCAGGCCAATTCCAGTCGAGCTGCTGGCCCCTGCGGCGGAACACATGATGCAGGTGGCGGAGTAGTCAAAGTCTCAGCCTGAGTCGAAGTCCCCAGGTCACAATCCCACCCGTCACTCCCGCAAAAGCGGGAATCCACGTCGCGACTCATCCTTAGGCACTTTGAGTTTGGCGCGAATATGCCAACAAATCCGTTGCCAACAATATTGTTGGCATGATAATTGGCGTGTCGAAACTGCTTAGGTAAGCAGAGAGAAACGGGATCGACTTCGCTAGCTGTCTCTCCCTAACTATGCACCTCGGGCGGACCGCCCTCCAGGAACTTGGTCCGCAGGAACGGGTCTTTGGTGGGGAACATGCCGATGATGGTGGCTGGGCCGTCGCCGATGGCGGTGAAGCCGTGTGGGACGTTGGGGGGTATGACGACTGTATGGTCTGCCCCGACCTCGTGAGTCTCGTCGCCGTAGCGGACGCTTAGCGTGCCGCTCAGGACTACGATCAGCTCATCGTCCTCGTGGGTGTGCAGGGGAGCTCCGGTGCCGACTCCGACCTCGCTGATAGAGGCGTCCGTCGAGGTAGTGCCGTCGCCCTCCTGAGTAATCGCCCACTTGCGGTAGTTCGGCCTCCAGGGCACCTCGGGAGCGTTGTTGTGGTCTATGATCGGCATTGAAATACCTCCTACGCCCGAGCGGCGACCCTGGCAGGCTGAGTTAGTCTTGGTCGCGTTGCCAGCAGGAACAGCACTCCGCCGACCATGTTGAGACTGGCGAGCACCGTGAACGCAAAGGTGTACTCGCCTGTCACGTCGTACACCACTCCCGCGAAGACCGGCGCAGCCAGCAGCAGCACGTTCATCGGCACCTGGGATATGCCCATGATAATTCCGAATGACTTTCTTCCGAAGTACTCACCGCGGATGGATACCGTCAGTGGGTTGCGTCCCCCGAACCCGGCGCCGAACAGCAGCGCGAACCCGTATGCCACAGGCAGAGTTGCGGGCCCAAGTGTCAGCAGGAACACACCGGATGCCTGTATCCATGTGAACACAAAGAGCGCGAGTCGCTTGGGGACCCTGTCGCCTATGTAGCCGCCGATAAGCTGGAAGACCATCGACACGACCGTGTACCCCGTGATGACGAACGACGCCGTCTGCAGGCTGTATCCCCGGTCCACCATCATCGGCGCGAGATGGGCCATCATCGCGATGAGCACCATCGACGTGCAGCCGTGACCGACGCTGATTAGCCAGAATGCCGGTGTTCTCACCGCCTGCCGCCAGGTGAAGTCAGTCTCCTCCGGCGCTCGTCTCGACACCGCCTCCTGTGACTTTCCGTCGGAGGACTCGGCGGCTTCAGGTTCGTCCGGCTTGTCGCCGTCAGGCAGCAGTCCGTAGTCCTCGGGCCTGTTGCGAATGAGCAGCGACAGCGGCAGGTTGACCACGAGAATTGCGATGCCGATGATCACGACGGTCAGCCGCCATCCAAGTCTCTCGAACTCCGGGTCGATCGCCCACGCGATGGCCGGGATCATGATCAGAGTGCCGACCCTGCTTGTCGAGTTCGAGAGTCCCATTGCCATCGCCCTGCGGCGGCTGAACCAGTTGTTCAGCATTGCCATGAGCGGCAGCCAGCTTCCGAGTCCCTGGCCGAGCGCGATGAGCATGTAAACGACGTAGAACGTGAGCGGCGGGATTATCGCCTGCATGAAGTCGGGCAGCAGGTGGAACGGCATATCCCGGAGGATGGGTACATCCTTCGTGTCCTGGACCAGGCTGAACAGAATCCAGCCGAACCCCATGATGGTCATGCCGATCATCACGAGCCGCTTGGTGCCCAGCCTGTCAGTCAGGTACCCCTCGATCGGGCCCAGGATTCCGCCCTCGACGCGTGTGAATGCGAAAGCCAGCGATAGCTGCGTGCGGGTCCAGCCGAAGGAGTGCTCCAGCGCGACGAACCAGAGTCCCATTGCGTGGAACATCGGGGTCGTGGAGATGACCATGACAGAGCCCGTGATGAGCACGAGCCACCAGCCGTAGAAGACGCCGCCAACCTTGGCGCGGAGCCAGCCGGATGGCGAGCCGTAAAGTGTGGCGAAGTCCTGTCTTTCCGGCGGACCGTTTGAGGATGAGGGGGCGCTGTCCTCTGAGTCGTCTCCGGCGTCTTCTGTCTGCGTGCTTCTGGAGTCCAGCCTAGCCCCCCAGGTCCATGCCCATGTCCACCGGGATGTCGCGCCGCTCCAGGGCCTTGTCCAGCTTCTCCCTGAACTCCATCCACACCGCCTCTCTGGCGCCCGTGTCGCCATTGACGTCCTGGATGCGCTCGCGGTACTCGTCCATCACCAGGTCTTCCGACCTGCCCATCGGCATGTCGAAGAAGCCCGGCTCGAACTTGGGAAGCTGACCCGTCTTGAAGTAGCCCTTGTCCTCGAGGGTATAGGCCTCCAGGTTTTCCGTCCCCTTGCCCAGGACCTCTGCGGTCTCGATGTAGTGGGACATCACCTCCGGCATCCCGTAGCGCTGGATGGGGCAGACCTTCATGCACACACCGCAGCCGGAGTAGCTTGTCATCACCGGTCGGCACCTACGGAAGTCGAGCTTGCTCTTCTCAACGCCGCGGTACCAGATCTTGTTCTGGTTGATCGCGCGTCCGGGACAGCGCATGAAGCAGATCTGGCAGATCTCGCAGAACTTGGTGACCCCGTAGTCGACAGGCCTGTCGTGCGTGACGAGGGCGTTGGTGGTGATGATCTGCAGCCTCGCCCGCGACCCGAAGTGCGGCGACAGCAGTTGGCCGTTGATTCCGAGCTGTCCCAGTCCGGCCTTCACGAACAGCGGGATCATCGCGCCGAAGTGCCACGTCGGGCCCCACACCTGCGTGCGATAACCGAGCGAGTGGATGTAGTCGACGAGCTCATTCGCCATCTCGGCCTGCCGCATGTGCGTGTCGCCGTGTGCGGACTCGGCCTCGAGGCTAGGCAGCGACTGAGTCGCGATGTAGTCCTGCTCGACGGCGAGGCAGATGGCGTTTCTCAGGTCTCCCTTGATGTACGGGCGCTTGCTCTTGTAGGCGAACCTGCGGTCGAAGTTGGTGAACCCGACCTCGCCGTAACCGAGTTCCCGCGCCTTGGCTCGTATGGCCTCGGTCACGTCCTTGCCGGTCGGCTCACCTGTGGGCTCCATGTCGCCCGTGGACTTCAGCCACTCTACGACAGGACCGATCTCCTCCTGGTGCTGACGGTACAGGTCGGCCGTCTTGGGTGCGGCATCCTCGCGGACGTCCAGCGCCCACAGGGACGACGCGCTGTGCTCGACGGCAACGCTCTCCAGCGGATACTCACGCGCGTAGTATGTGACCTCATTGTCACGTATCGGCGTACCCGGCACCGACTCCAGGTCCCTGGCAACCGGTATCTCCACCGGCGGGTCCTCGACACGCCTGCCCGGCCGATTCACGGTGAATCCGACTCTTCTCCTTGCCATCTCTCCCCCTTCAGCCCAGAAAATGCACAACTCGGAGTGTATTTTCTGCCCGAAGCTATGTCAACGAGAGGAGGGCTGTTGATTAGGTACTGGAGCGCTATCCCTTCGGTCAATGAAATGGTAGGGGCGGTTCGAGAACCGCCCCTACTGTGGCGTGCTTTCACATGTTCCAAATCTGTGGTACTTGACACTCCACGCGGTCGGAATCTGCCGGGTGACGTGCAAGTGTTAAAATCATCCAAGTACATATTCCTGTGCGATAGCGCTCGAATGCTGATTCTGACCGCAGATCAGATGCTCGTCTGAAAGGAACGATGATCATGATTGCCAACGTCAAGGCAAGATACGAGAACGGCGTTCTCACTCCACTTGAGCCCCTCGACCTTGAAGAAGGCAAGGAGGTAATGGTGTCGATCGAAGATGCGCCAGAGCCTGCAGAGGGGTCGGAATCCATTTTGGACATGTTCGAAAGGCTTAGGAGCTCGGTTCCCCCAGATGCGTGGGACAATATGCCAACCGATGGGGCCAAGAACTACAAGCACTACCTATACGGTCACCCGAAGGCTGAAGACTAATGAAAGTAGTCTTCGCTGACGCGGGCTACTTCATAGCCAACTTGGACGTTAGGGACCAAATGCACGAACGGACGAAGGCGGTGGCTGCAGGCCTGGGACCGTTCATGGTAGTGACAACTCAGATGGTTATGACAGAAGTGCTCAACTACGTGTCGCGTGGGGGTGAGAGCCTTCGGAGTCTTGCCGCCCAGATGGTCCAGAATTTGGAAGACAGTCCAATCGTGGAAATCATCCCACAGACCGACGGGCAATTCAGGGCTGCTGTGGTACGTTACGCTGCTCGAAGCGACCAGAGGTGGAGCCTCACTGATTGTGCGAGCTTTCTTGTCATGGAGGAGCGAAACATTACCGAGGCACTGGCCTACGACCGAGACTTTGAGCAGGCAGGCTTCGTCGCCCTGCTCAGAGTAGGTCAGGAATGAAGTCGCCCACTTGCTTCCACATCAACCCAAAGTCGTATAGTACAATGCCAGAACTTCTACGGAGGAGGTCGGGCCTATGACTCTACGAGGAAGGGCGGCTGTTGTTGGGATCGGTGAGGTCCCGACGCGCAGGCTCCTGGAGGGTCGCACCCTCTATGGGCTGTGCGCCGAAGCTGCCAAGATGGCTATCAACGACGCCGGACTGCGAAAGCAGGACATCGACGGCCTCGTGACGGATGGCGGCGCTGCGCTCGCCACGATGGCCGAGTACATCGACATCAAGCCCAACTTTGCCACCGGAGTCTCGATGCAGGGAGCCAGCGGCGCGACCGCAACCACGGTCGCCGCAAGCGCGATCAACGCCGGTCTCTGCGAGACGGTGCTGGTCGTGATGGGCAACTCCAGGTCATCAGGACCCCCTGGTGGTGGCGCGTCGGTCAGGTCCGAGTGGGAGGAGCCGTACGGCATGGCTCCCGGCGCGGGCACCGGCTACGCGCTCATCTACAACCGCCACATGTACGAGTACGGCACCACCCAGGAGCAGATGGCGAAGGTCGCATCGGACCAGCGCTTCAACGCTGTGGAGAACCCCAACGCTGTCTTCAATGGACAGACAGCGACCGTTCAGGACGTCATGAACTCCCGGTACGTCAACTACCCACTGCGGCTGCTCGAGTGCGTGATGCCGTGCGATGGTGCGGCCGCGTTGATAATGACGACCCCAGAGCGGGCGAAGACGCTTCCGAACCGGCCCGCCTACCTGCTCGGATCTGGTCTGGAGCAGTCCAACGCCAACATCTGGCAGACCGACAGGATCACCACTACACCCGTCGCCACCAGCGCAAAGCGGGCTTTCAACATGGCGGGGTACGCTCCGGCGGACATGCAGTTCGCCGAGTTCTACGATTGATACACCATCCTCGTGGCCGTGAGCCTCGAAGATGCCGGATTCGTTCCAAAGGGCGAAATTGGCCCGTTCTACGAGTCCACCGATACGACGTACAAGGGCACGTTCCCGGTGAACACCGACGGCGGACAGCTCTCGGGCGGACAGCCCGGACTCGCCGGCGGTTTCAGACACGTCATTGAAGGCGCCCGCCAGGTTATGGGCAAAGCCGGGGTCAGGCAGGTACCCCGAAACGACTTATGTATGGTGAACGGTTGAGGGGGCACGGCGAGCGAAATGTGCTCGCTGGTCCTCGGGTCCGAGGACACTCTCTAGAAACCAAGTCAAGCGACTCAGCAACACCGTAGGGGCGGCCCTTGCGGCCGCCCAGATTCCCCATCAGAGGTCGAACAATGACCACACAGTACACCAAGCCCATGCCGGTCCCCATGAATGCGGAGCTCTCCAAGCCGTTCTGGGAGGCGACCAAGCGTCACGAGCTCGTCATGCCCCGGTGCAGGACGTGCGCCAACATCTTCTTCTACCCGAGGGAGCAGTGTCCGGTCTGCATGTCGGACGACCTTGGCTGGACGCAAGTCAGCGGCAGGGGACGACTGTACTCGTTCACGGTCGTACACCAGTCTGCGAATCCCGCGTTCCAGCCGGACACGCCTCACATCTACGCGATCATCCAGCTCAACGAGGGCCCTCGATTGCCCTCCAACCTAATCGGCTGCGAGATCGAGGATGCCGAGATCGACATGCCCGTAGAGGCTGTCTTCGACGACGTCTCCGATGAGTACACCCTGGTGAAGTTCAAGCCGGCCACCGACGTCTGATAGCAGCGCAGATAGCTTTCAACTAGCCACAATGGGGCGGACGAAAGAGTCCGCCCCTTTCATTTCAGATCTCTGCATAACCTCCTCTCCCTCAGGGCTTACCGGGGTAGGTAAACTGACAATTCGTTCGTCCTGAGCTTGTCGAAGGACACCCCCGCCCCTTGGATTCCGGCCTTCGCCGGAATGACTAGATTTCCATGGATCTCTGATTCTGGGAACAAACTCTGCATCTCGTTCGTCTGTACATGTGAGACGGCCAGAAACGACCAGATGGCCGCAGTCTGATACAGGAGGACAACGAGATGAACAGAACTACGAAAACCCTGCGGGATGCCGCGATACCGAAACTCCTGCTAATGCTCCTCGGACTCATGCTGATGGCAGTCGTGATCGGATGCGGCACGACGTCCGAGGACGAACCTGAAGCCCCTCAAGCTCCGGCAGCACCGGCACCGGCTGCGCCTGCCGCACCTGCGCTTGCCCCGCAGTCGGTCGCCCCGCATTCTCCGGCGCAGCCGGCTGCCCCCTGGCCCGCGGGGGTGTCCGCTGCGTCAGCTCCATCGGCGCCGATGGCAGCGCCTGCTCCCGCGCCTGCACCCACCTCGGCACCTGCCACCATGATGAGTGACTCGGCGATGCAGCAGGCCGCCCCTGCTCCGGAACAGGCTCAAGCAGCCATGCCAGCATCCGCCCCCACGGTCTCTCCGGCTGCCCCAGCTCCGGCAGCAGCCCAGGCCGCGCCAGCAGCAGCTCCTCAGTCCGGTGGAGGGCGGCCTCCCATGCATCCGGGCGTGCCGCCCCAGGACCGGAAGTGGAGTCGCCATTACGGTCAGCAGACACCGAGCGCGACCACGTTCGAGAACTACCAGCGTTCCAGGTTCGTCTGGACCGAGGACGACGCAGTGTCCACGTTCAGCCTCGACACAGACCGCACCTCGTACCACCTCGCGCTGAACTGGGCACGATCGGGCTACGAGGTCGACCCCGATTCAGTCAGGGCAGAGGAGTGGATCAACTCCTTCAACTACGGCTACGACATGCCATCCAACCAGGATAGCTTCGCGATGTCCACAGATGTTATGAAGCACCCGCTCCAGGATCGTACATACCTGGTCAGGCTCGGATTCCAGGCCCCTGAGCTGCGTGACGACAAGCCTCTCAACGTAACACTGGTGCTGGACGCATCCGGTTCGATGGGTGACGGCAACCGCGTCGACATTGCCCGCGAGGCCGCCGAGACCATCCGCAGAAGCCTTGGCAGGGACGATCGTGTCGCCGTCGTACACTTCACGACCGATGTCATCCACGACTATACCGTGCAGCACCAGCGCCCAGACCACAAGGACGTACGCCGGTCGATCAGCCGGCTCACTCCGCATGGCAGCACCAACGTGCAGGCCGGACTCGACCTTGGCGTGAAGATGGCCCATCGCATTAGGCGCGAACGCCCGGACGCGTACAACTACATCATCCTGATGTCAGACGGCGTCGCCAATGTGGACGCCACCGACCCCTTCGCCATCCTGGAGTCGGCGAGCGACCGCGACAGCGGCAACCCGCTTCGCCTCATCACCATCGGAGTCGGCATCAGCAACTACAACGACTACCTGCTCGAACAGCTTGCCCAGTACGGAAACGGCTGGTACAGGTACCTGAGCACGACCGCCCAGGCCCGCGCGACCTTCAGCCGCGACAACTGGCTCGCGCTCTCAGTCCCGTTCGCAGACCAGACTCGCGCACAGGTGACATGGGACCCCGCAATGGTCGCCTCCTGGCGGATGATCGGATACGAGAACCGCGTGACCTCAGACGAGTCGTTCACCGAGAACCGCAGGGAGTTCGCCGAGATTCCCGTAGGCGCCGCGACGACCGTCTTCTACGAGATCGAGCTGACACACGAGGGAGAGTGGGCCGCCGAATCGAAGCAGATTCAGGTCGGCGACGTCGCGCTACGCTGGGTCACGCCGGACGACGGCCTGTCCAACAGGCAGCAGGGTGCGATCCTGGCCGATCTCTCGTCTGGTACGGACCCGCTGATGCAGTTCGGCGCCGTTGTTGCGCTGGCCTCAGACCGCTACAGCAGTCTTCCTTACATCGACGGTAGGGAATCCGGGTATGTCAGGGACGAGCTGTCAACGCTGATGGAAGAGCTCTGGCCGCTTGAGTACGAACTCGGCAACCTGGAGTCTTACAGGGACTTCAAGTTCCTGCTCGGGCACATCACCGACTCTCTGCCGGAGACGATGATCATCACAACCAAGCCTGGCGGTTACAGCCGCTAGTCACCAGCTTAAAGCCTGTCCCGTACTCTGATACGGGGCTGGACATAAAAAAGGGGTGGTCCTTCAGGGGGCCGCCCCTTTAGTGTCGGTGACCGAATTCAGCATTCACTTCCCAGCGGACAGGGTCCTTGCAATCCGTGCAAGAGATGAACACTTCGAGCCGGTGCCCGACGATCTCCCCGGCCACTTCCTGGCTGATGGCGCGGAGCAGCCGCTCGATTGTCGCGTGCTTGAACTCGCCGATGGTGCCGCACCTCACGCAAACCGTGTGATGATGGTGATCGACGCGGGCAAGACTGTACCTCGGCGCGCCGTCCGGCATCGCCAGCTTGCAGATCACTCCTGCTTTCTGGAGCAACTTGATGGTGCGATAGACGGTCGCCCTACCTACATACGGCAGCTCATTGCAGAGCTCCTCGGCGGTGAAGCCCTCGTCCTTCTGGTCGAGCGCGGCGATCACGTGGCGCCTAGGCTCCGTGATTCTGTATCCGCCATCCTCCAGAACGGCAAGCAGGTCCGGTCGTACGATTGGACGCTCGGTAGTTGAGGTTGTCATGTAGTGCGACTGGTCCTATCTGCCTTTAGCTGCGAAGCGAGGGCGCTGAGTAGTAAGTCAAAGCATTCAATTGATACTACAGTATCATTAGTGCACCGCTCAGTCAATGCCAAAGTACGATGGAATCTCATCAGCTCCCCAGGCCGCTGACCCTCTCCACCCACAACTCGGTCAGTCCCGGCACATCCACGTCCATGGCAACCTTCGCGTTCGCAGGGTTGCCCGTCTGCTCTTCGAAGTCGGCGACCGTCTGACCCTTGGTCATCTCTCCAAGGTACTCCACCCTGACGTACCCTTCGCGCATCGTGTACAGGGACGGAGCGATGGCGTAGCCCATCGCGGGGACGTCGTTGAACTGCGCGCCCTCAGGGTTGCTGAGCCGGCCCCTCCGGTTGTACGCCTGCTGAATGAACGCGACCGCTCCCTGGAGCAGCCGTGTTCCACCCGTATCCGCGCTCCAGGTGCGGGCCAACTGCTCAGGGCTGAACTCGACCTTGCGACACACGTCCAGGCCCACCTGCACTATCTTGGCCCCCGACTTGTACACGACATTCGCCGCCTGGGGGTCGCCCCAGATGTTGGCGGTCGCCACCGGCGTCACGTTGCCCGGCACCGCGACCGCGCCGCCCATCACGATCACCTCGTCGATAGCGTCGACTATGGACGGCTCGACGTTGATCGCCAGCGCGATGTTGGTCAGCCTTCCCAGCGCGATCAGAGTGATCTCGCCCGGTGACGCCAGCAGCCGGTCGATGATCTCGATCACCGCGTTCTGGCTCTGCACCGAGGTCGTCGGATCAGGCGCGTCCGAGTCGCCCAGACCGTCGCTGCCGTGGATGTACTGCGCAAATGCAGGTTCCCACATCCCGAAAGGTATGCCCGAGCCCGGATACACCGGGATGTCCTCACGTCCGGCAGCCTCAAGGATGCGCAGCGCGTTGATCGTGCACTTCTCGACTGAGACGTTTCCGAACACCGATGTCAGCGCCTCCACCTGTAGCTCAGGGCTCCCCAGCGCAAACAGAATAGCCGCCGTGTCGTCGATCCCAGGGTCTGTATCTATGATTACTCTCTTCGTCACAGGTCGCCTCTCTCTACTTATTACCTGAAACCTCCCCTCTCGCTTAGGGTGAGGGTGAAATATCCGCCACTAACTAAACACAGCCTCCGGCTCAAGCCACAGCTTATCAACTCAACAGCAAGCTGATAAACTCAGACCGCGTTCGCAGACACCCGCGGACCCAGTCTCTAGTCTCAACACCAAACTGAGGAGGCCAACCCCATGAACGGATACGATCTCAAGCAGAAGGTCCAGTCAGGCGGCGTCGTGTACGGCACGATGCTAAGCATGAGCCGCAACCCGCGCTGGACCACACCCATGTCCTCGTTCGGACTGGACTACGTGATCATAGACAGCGAGCACTCCCCGCGTGGACGCTCCGAGATGGCCGACTTCATCGCCGCGTTCTCGTTCAGCGGAGTGGCCCCGATAGTGCGCATCCCGATACCCGACTCCCACTACGTCACCATGGCTCTCGACGCCGGCGCGCACGGCATACTCGCCCCTTACTGCGAGACCGTCGACGAGGTCAAGGAAGTCGTTGCGGCGGCCAAGTGGCGGCCTCTCAAGGGCGCGATGGTCCGCAACGTCATCGACACCGGCGAATTCCCGTCGCAAGCCACGAAAGAGTACCTCGAAGCGCGCAACCGCAACAGCGTCTGCATCATCGGCATCGAGAGTGTTGCCGCCATCGAGAACCTCGACAACATCCTGGACGTAGGCGGCATCGACGCCGTGTTCGTAGGCCCGAACGACCTGAGCATCACGCTCGGCATTCCCGACCAATACGACCACCCCGACTACGAGGCCGCTCTGCGCGAGGTCATTCGCATCTGCCAGAAGCACAACGTGCCCAACCTGTTCCACCACCAGACGGTCGAGCTGACCACCAAGTGGCTCAAGGAGGGCGTGCGCTTCGTGCTTTACAGCTCCGACGCCCGCACCATGCACAACGGCTTCCGCGAGGAGTTCGGCCAGATCAAGGTCGTAGGCTCAGAGATCGAAGGCGTAGCCGCCGAAGACGTAGGCGAGTCCAAAGAGGTGATCTAGGGCGACTTCCAGAGTCCGATTTGGGGGTAGGGACGATGAGGCTCTCAATGGATCGACTAATCCGGAGGGCATACCTACTCCCGGGCTGCCTGAAGTGCCCGTGTTATCATTTCTACATCGATACTGCGTGAACCCCTCCACTGGAGGTATCACATGACTACTCGACACGTACCCAAGACGGGTCGGAGTGAGCCGCTCACACGATTGCCCGACCCTCCCAAGCCGCCGGATGCCATGCAGCAACTCCCCCACGTATCTAACGCCTACGTGATACTTAGTGACTACTTTCGTAGCCATGCCGACGTGTTTGTTGGCGGTGACGGCTATCTTTGCTATGACGCCGACGACATCAGACGTGCACCCAAGCCAGACTGTCTGGTAGCGTTAGGAGTCGCCGTCCCCCCAACGATGATCACCGACGCAAACGGTTACATGATAGGCGAGGTGGGAAAGCCGCCCGATTTCGTGCTGGAGGTAGCCTCTGAGAGCACGGGCCAGCGAGACTACACGGTGAAACGGGAAATCTACTCCTCCTACCAAGTACGAGAACAGTGGCGGTTCGATCACACCGGTGGACGGTACCACGATGCCCCACTCGCAGGTGATCGGTTAGCGGATGGGCGACGGTATGTCCCAATCCCTATCGTGTCTGAGCCGGGCGGCCTGCTTCGGGGAACCAGTGAAGTTTTGGGCCTCGAACTGCACTGGGACCGTGGCATGCTCAGGTTTTGGGATCCTGCCAGTGAAGAATACCTGCCCGATCTAACCGAAGCCAAAGCCCAACGAGATGCTGAGGCTGCTGCCAGACGAAGCGCAGTTGCCCAGCGAGATGCTGAGGCTGCTGCCAGACGAAGCGCAGTTGCCCAGCGTGATGCTGCCGAGGAGCGGGTGAGGCAGTTGGAGTCCGAGCTCCGCCGATTGCAGTCAGGCAGTTAGTCCGTCCGTAAGTCACTACCGCCCCCGCCCCTCGTTGAGAGCACCCAAACCTGTCATAATGTCTTCCGACGGCACAGATAGGTAGGCAGCTTTAACTTGACCGCTGCCAGTCAGAAGAGAGGAAGAAGTACATTGGCCTGGAATTTCACAAATGTAAACGGACCGTACGGCGGCACTTCGGAAGGGCCTGCATGGGACGGCAGCGGCCTGCTGTTCACCCTGATCCCGTATAGCTACATCATGCGCTATGACCCCGAAGAGCGCGCTTCGACCATCTACAAGGAAGGCACCAACAATGCCAACGGGCTGATGCTCGATACCAGCGGCGCGCTCTTCGCCTGTGAGGGTGGAGGACGCCGTGTTGTGCGCTACGAGGACGATGGCAGCGCGACCGTGCTCGCTGACGGCTTCGAAGGCCAGAAGCTCAATATCCCTAACGATCTCGCCATAGACCACAAGGGCAGGGTGTGGTTCACCGACCCGTTCTACGAAGGCGCGGGCGGAGAATGGTCGAACGACCGCTCCAACAAGGAGCTCGACCACGACTCGGTTTATAGACTCGACCCGCAGGACGACGGCTCGTATTCCATCAGCCGCGTGACCTTCGACACGACGCGCCCCAACGGTCTGCTCTTCTCGCTGGCATACCACACGCTGTACGTGGCCCAGAGTGGGCGTCTGCCGGAGGAGAAGCGTGAGCTGCGCGCCTATCCGGTCAACGACGACGGAAGCCTTGGTGACGGCGAGGTCATTCACGACTTCGGCGAGAACCGTGGCATCGACGGCATGTGCCTCGACATCGAGGGCAACATCATCGCCACCGCTGGCAACCGCGCAGGCGGGCCCGGTCCGATGATCTACGTCTTCTCACCATCCGGTGAAGTGATCGAGACGCACCCGCTCAACGTCGATCAGCCGACGAACTGCACCTTCGGTGGCGAGGACCTCTCGACGCTGTACGTCACGACCGGCCAGGGGCACCTGCTTCGTGCCTTCACCGAGAGGCAGGGCAGGCTGCACTACCCGTAGGGACTCAACGGAGCGCGGGCGACCCGCTCGAACGTTAGCCTCAGTACCCTCTGCGACGCATCCTCGACAGTGCGGACGGCGACACACGCGCTCGCAGAGCCCATTCGCCAGGATACGCCAGACATGCCGGACGTGGAAATAATTGTAGTCGGCGGTGGAATCGCGGGAGCGTCCACCGCCCTATATCTAGGAAGATTGGGCAACGACGTTGCGCTCCTCGAACGTGGCGAGATCGCCTCAGAAGCGTCCGGCGCCAACGCCGGCCAGATCGGTGCGACCGGTTGGGGCGACGTCCCTGACCTCGGCGCCTATCTGACGATGGGCAGCCTGCAGCTATTCAAGGAGCTACAGCTCGATCTCGGATACGACATCGAGTTCAGGCAGTCCGGGTCGCTGACGGCCATCCACACGCCGGAGCAGTACGACTATATGCGCGAGCGGGTGGCCGCCCAGCGAAGTCATGGGCACCAGGTCGAGTTGATCACCCCACGCGAGGCCCGCTCGATCGACCCCGAGATCAATCCCGACCTGCTCGGGTACATGCACACCCCGCTCCGCGCACAGGCCGACCCGGTCAAGGCTACGCGCGCGTTTGCCCAGGCTGCTGCTGCGGCCGGAGCGCGTATCCTGACGAATCACGCCGTCACTGGTATAGAGCCGACGCCGGACGGCGGGTATGCGGTCGCCACTGACCGCGGCGAATTCAGGTGCCAGTCGCTCGTAATCGCCGCTGGCGCATGGTGCGGGCCACTGGGCGAGATGCTCGGCCTCCGTATCCCCATAATCCCTGTGCGAGGGCAGATGTGGGCTACCGAAAGCCTTCCGCCCAGCGTCTTCCAGACCATGTCGTCGGCTGAGTCGGCTCACGCGTGGAGCGTTGACAACGGCTCTGACGACAGTACACCCCCTGAACTGACTCACCCACACGGCACCCGCGTAACACGGCACCTGTACGGTCGTCAGCGGCGTAATGGGGAGATCATCTTCGGAGGTGACCGGCAGCTCGTGGGCTACGACAAGACTGTCGAACCCACCGGCATCGAGGTCAACAAGGGCCACGCCTCCGAGGTGCTCCCGATGCTAACCTCGCTGCCTGTCGCTCGGACGTGGGCCGGACTCATGCCGTTCCCGCTCGACGGCGACCCGCTGATCGGCAGTATCCCCCAGCGCGACAACCTGTACATCGCAAGTGGTCTCGCAAGCTCAGGCTTCGGCAGAGGCCCAATGGCCGGCAAGCTCCTAGCCGAGTTCATCCACACTGGCCACAGACCCCAGGTATTGACCGAGTCCGATCCCGCACGGTGTGTCACAGATATTGATACAATTTAATCTATAGCGGTAGAAACCTAGACAAATCGTTATGTGAGCAACTACCTCGACGACGCGCGAGTGAACGGAAGTCGGCCAAAGTGTCCATCGACCACCTGAAAGTCCCTGTTGAGCGCCTCGCGCCGTTTTGCGACCCGAGCACCTTCGGCTTCAAGACGACCGCTGAGGTCGAGCCCCTCGAGGGTACGATTGGGCAGGAGCGCGCAATAAGCGCTCTGGAGATGGGACTTGAGATCGAGGCTCCCGGATTCAACGTGTTCGTGTCCGGCCAACTGGGAACGGGCCGTAGCTCGGCGCTCCGATCGTACCTGGACAGAATAGCCCCCGGCAGACCGAATCCGCCGGACTGGGGATACATTCACAACTTTCAGGAGCCGACACAGCCGGTCCCGATAAGCCTTCCGTGCGGCATGATGCGAGAGCTGCGCGACGACATGGACCAACTCATCGACACATGTCGCGCCCGGCTCCCCAACGCCTTCGAGAGCGACGACTACACTCGTCGCGTCGATGAGGTGATGGTCGAAATACAGCAGAGGCGACAGGCTATCAACGAAGACATGGAGCTTCAGGCTCGCGCTCGGGGCTTTGCCATCTCATCCACTCAGGTCGGGATTACACCCGTGCCGTTGCATCCTGAAGGTCGGCCTCTGACGCAGGACGAGTTCGGACAGCTCTCTGACGCCGAGCGAGACCGGCTTCGCACAGCCGCCGACGAGGTCCAGCGCGCCATCGCGCAGGCGACGTCCGAGTTTCGTCGAATCGACAAGGACGCCAATGAGCGCAGGCTCGAGGTGGACGCAGACCTCGTCCGGTTCACGCTCACCCCGATCATCGACGAGTTGCAGGAGAAATACGCGGACCATGCTCATATAGTCGAATACCTTGACGATGTCGAAGACGACATGGTCAATAACACTCAGGCTTTCAAGCCGGTCGCGGCCAGTCCAAACTCCGGGCAGAACGGGGCGCAACGTCTCCCGGGCGATGAGTTCTTCGCCCGATACAGGGTGAACGACCTCATCGACAACACTCTGTGTAACGGCGCACCCGTGGAGTTCGAGCAGAATCCGAGCTACTACAACCTGTTCGGGCGCATAGACTATCGCGCTGTTGCGGGAATGATGACCACCGATCACACAATGATCAGACCCGGGGCGATACATCGCGCCAACGGCGGCTATCTTGTCATCCAGGCCAAGGACCTGCTCAAGAGCGGCCTCGCGTGGGACACGCTCAAGCGGGTGCTGTGGAGCGAAGAGATCAGGGTCGAGAACATCGGCGAGCAGGACACGCCACTTCCGACCACCTCGATGCGACCGCAGCCGATCCCAGTCAGTGCGAAGGTGGTGCTTGTCGGAACGCCCGGCATCCTGAGCGTCCTTCGCGGTTCGGACGAGGACTTCAGACGCTATTTCAAGGTGACCGCCGAGTTCGACAGAACGATGGAGAGGACGCCGGAGAACCTGTCACGCTATGCGGCATTTGTCGCCTCCGAGGTCTCGCAGAACGAACTGCGTCCGTTCGACAACTCGGCAGTCGCGGCTGTGCTCGACCACTCCAGCCGGCTGGTCGGCAACCAGACGAAGCTGACGACACGGTTCATGAGCGTGTCGGACGTTCTGACAGAGTCCGACTACTGGGCAGGCAAGTCAGGCTGTGACACTGTTGAGCTGGGACACGTCCAGGAGGCGCTGCAGCAGCGGGAGTATCGCGCCAGTCTTGCCGACGAGAGAATTCGCGAGTCGATCGAGAATGACACGATCCGCATCGATACCCAGGGGAAGGTCGTGGGCCAGATAAACGGCCTCGCCGTGTACTACCTGGGCGAGCACAATTTCGGCAGGCCGAGCCGGGTCTCCGCTCGGGTCTCAGTGGGCAACGGCAGGGTCATCAACATAGATCGCGAGACCCGCATGAGCGGGCGCATCCACAACAAGGGCTTCCTGATCCTGAACGGCTACCTCCAGGGCAAGTACGGCCGGAGCAGGCGGCTGTCGATGTCGGCATCGATCACGTTTGAGCAGTCATACTCGCAGATCGAGGGCGACAGCGCGTCGTCAACGGAGCTGTACGCGCTGCTCTCCGCGCTCTCCGGGCTGCCCATCAGGCAGGGGATAGCGGTCACAGGCTCGGTCAACCAGGTTGGCGAGGTGCAGGCGATTGGTGGCGCAACGCCCAAGATCGAGGGCTTCTTCAAGATCTGCAAGGCCAGGGGACTGACCGGTACCCAGGGAGTGATGATCCCGAAGGACAACGTCCACAATCTGGTCCTCAATGCAGAAGTGGTCGAAGCGGTCGAGGCCGGAGAATTCCACATCTACGCCGCCTCTACCATAGACGAGGGCATCGAGGTCTTGACCGGCATCGAGGCCGGAGAGATTGACGACAGCGGCGAGTACCCGGACGGCACCGTCCACGCTCTGGTCGAACAGCGACTTAGAGAGATGGCCCGACGCAACAGGCCCCGTGACCGCGAGTCGTCCGGTTCAGATTCCACCGACTCGAGCAGCGAGGACTGACGCCGGGCTGCCTACCGCCGTGAGTCCAAGTAGGCCTGCAAGATAACCGCTGCGGCTGAGGAGTCGACGCGGCCCCGGTCACGGTTGGATCGACGACCCTGACCCCTGTCAGAGTCGGTCAGCATCCTCTGAGCCTGTACCGTCGACAGCCGCTCGTCCACCGTCTCTACGGGAATGTCGGTGGTCGACCGTAGCTCCCTGACGAACTGGCGCACCTTGCCCGCCTGAGCGCGGCTCTCGCCGGCGAGCGTCAGCGGCATCCCAACTACGATTGCGATAGCCTCGTTCTCATTCGCGGTATGGATGATGTCCTGGACGTCGGTTGGGCCGCGGTCGACGTGGCCGAGTGGCGACGCGAGGAGGCCGGTCGGATCGGAGATTGCGAGGCCGACTCTGCTATCGCCGACGTCCAGGGCTAAGACTCTCACAGGTTGTTGCCTGACAGGGGTCGGTAAACCAGTAGATCGTTCGTCCTGAGCTTGTCGAAGGACGCTCCACCCCTGGGTTCCCGCTTTCGCGGGAATGACGCTTTGCGAATACCCATCCCTGTTAGCGGCCTGTTGTTCACGACGCGGCTGCCTCGCGCACGAGGTCTGGGACCTGCGCTAGCGCGTCGTCGAGCTTGGAGGCGTCGCGGCCTCCGGCCTGGGCGACGTCGGGTCTGCCGCCACCGCCACCGCCGACGACCCTGGCTGCGCCTCGGGCGATGTCTGAAGCGTTCAGGCTTCGACTCTCGATGAGGTCTCTGGTAACCATCGACACCAGCATCGGCCTGTCGTTGACGACCGCGCCGAGCACCACGACACCGCTGCCCAGTTTGTCGCGCAGGTAGTCGCCGACCTCGCGCAGGGAGTCTGCGCTGGCCGCGGCTGCGCGTGCCGACAGCACGGTGACGCCGTCGACGTCCTGTGCCTGGGTGAGCAGCCCTTCGGCTGCCTGTAAGGAGAGGCGTCGCTCCATCGCCTCCTGCTCGCGCTGGAGGCTTTCGAGTTCGGCCATGAGCGACTGCACGCGCTCCTCGACCTCGGCTGGTGACGCCTGGAGGGTCTGCGCGACACGTTCCTCGCGTTTGAATCGGTCCCAGACCATGCGCTCGGCGGCGCGGCCACTGATGGCCTCGATGCGCCTCATACCGGCGCCGATGCTTGACTCGCCGAGCACGTACACAGAGCCAACCTCGCCTGTGCGGTCGACGTGCGTGCCGCCGCACACCTCGAAGCTGAACGTGTCGCCGTTGGCGATCTCGACGAGGCGTACGCGCTCGTCGTAGCGGTCGCCGAAGAAGGCGAGCGCCCCGCGCCTGATCGCCTCCTGGTAGGTGTCTTCGTCCCTGAGGATGCGCGCGTTCTGCCTGATCTTCTCGTTGACCAGCAGCTGGACCTGCCACATCTCATCGTCTGTGACGGACTGGACGTGGGTGAAGTCGAAACGCAGCCGGTCCGGCGCAACCAGCGATCCCGCCTGTCGAACGTGCAGTCCGAGCACCTGTCTCAAAGCTGCGTGCAGTAGGTGGGTTGCGGTGTGATTTCGGGCGGTGTCCTCGCGTCGGATCGGGTCGACGTGGGCGTCAACGGTCTCGCCGAGACTGACCGAGCCGGCAGCGACCTTCCCGAAGTGGACGATCAGGCCTGGCATAACCTCCTGCGTGTCGGTGACGGCTATGCGCCCGTTGTCGCCGGAAATGTCTCCAGCGTCGCCGATCTGTCCGCCGCCCTCCGCGTAGAACGGGGTCTGGAGCAGGACTATCTCGACGTCCTGACCCTCTGACACCTCGTTCGCCACCTCATCGTCTGCGATCAGTCCGACGACTACCGTGGACGTCCTTAGCTCCTCGTAGCCCAGGAACGCGGTGCCGCCGACTCCGAGGCTCTCGTAGACGCGGATCTTGGCCCTGTCCTCGCCGAACTGTGCCCCGGCGCGCGACTGCTCACGCTGTGCGGCCATCTCGCGCTCGAAGCCCTCCATGTCGATCTCGACACCGTTCTCGGCAGCGATCTCCTGGGTCATCTCGACCGGGAAGCCGTGAGTGTCCCACAGCCTGAAGATCACGTCACCGGGCAGAACGTCAGGGACGGTTTCCAGAGTCTCAGAGAGGATGGCGTAGCCGTTTTCGAACGCCTGTTGGAAGCGGTCCTCTTCGAGCTTTAGCACCGTATGGATGAAGTCGCGGTTGTTGACAAGCTCGGGGTAGATATCGCCCATCTTATCTATGGTGACATCGGCGATCTCACCGAGGAAGTTGCCCTCGATGCCGATGCGTCGGGCATATCGGATCGCCCGGCGAATGACGCGGCGCAGCACGTAGCCGCGGCCCTCATTGGCCGGCACCACTCCGTCTGCGATCAGGAAGGTCACGCTTCGCCCGTGCTCTGCGACGACCCTGATGCCGTATGTGGACTCGGAGTCCTCGCCGTAGGTCCTGCCGCTGATGCGCTCGACGTCGGCGACGATGGGCGTGAACAGGTCGGTCTCGTAGCAGGTATCAACGTTCTGTAGGATCCTGATGAGACGCTCGAAGCCCATGCCGGTGTCCACGCTCGGCGCGGGCAGGTCCGTCCTTGAGCCGTCGAGATGGTGGTAGAACTGCATGAACACCAAGTTCCACAGCTCGACGTAGCGATCGCAGACGTCGCCGTTGTCCATGACGTTCTTGCAGTTGGGGATGCAGTCGTCCTTGAGGCAACCACGCCCCTCACCGTAGTCGTAGTGGAGCTCCGAGCAGGGGCCACACGGCCCCTCGTCGCCCGCGGGTCCCCACCAGTTCTCGTCGTCGCCGTAGCTGTACACGCGCTCTCGCGGAATCCCCTTAGCGACCCACAGCTCGCGGGTCTCGTCATCGGTGTCGTGTATCGCGGCGGCGAACTTCTCCATTGGTAGGCCGTAGCCCTCGGTCGTCAGCTCGATGGCGAAGTCGACTGCTTCCCTCTTGAAGTAGTCGCCGAAGCTGAAGTTGCCCAGCATCTCGAACAGCGTGTTGTGCGTGGCGTCGCCGACCTCTTCGATGTCGGGAGTGCGGAAGCACTTCTGCGACGTTGTGACCCTGTGGCTGGGCGGCTCAGCCTCGCCGGTGAAGTACGACTTGAACTGCACCATGCCTGCGGAGGTGAACAGCAGGGTAGGGTCGCCGACGGGAATCAGGGATGAGCTTGCCATCCGGCTGTGCCCCTTCGACTCGAAGTAGCCCAGGAAGGTCTCTCGTATCTTCTCGCTTGTCCAAACGTCAGTGGTCATTGTCTTTCTCTTCTCATCCAGGATGGTCTTTTGCGAGGGATCCCTCCGTAAGGGCGCGACTCACGTGTGACACAGACCGGCCTATGGAGGGAAATTGAAACAGGGGAAAGGGATGCCACTTGATAGCGCTCGCATCCCCGGAGATCACGCCGCCACGAGGCGGGGAGTCGCCCTAAGCGAACCCGCCTGCACACACCTCTCAACCCCGGGTCGGAACCGGGGCATGCCCTTTGAATGTCTCCGAATCAACGCAAGCACCCATGACAGCGTTCAGTACGCGTGGATTTTATGTGAGGGCTTCGGGGGGTGTCAATTGGAGGGGATGTTTCCCACACCGGCATCGCCGTGGTAGCCTTCGCGTAATCGGGCTCCCCACTTTGCAGTATGGAAGACCTGATTATCTGGTGCTACTGATGTTCTTGCGATACTTCTCGAGTGTAGGCAGATTCATCTGGGTACCGTTGCACTCTTCTCGATAACTATCTGACCTCTCGGTGAACACAAGGCTCCTTCTGTTGCCATTCTTCGCATTTGCATTCTTGTTCCTTGCCACCTCTCTCGCCATCTATGCATTGATCATTAGTGGTGCTAGCCTGCGTGGTATTCCCAGAGCTGTGGGACTGGTTGGGTTCTTAAGCGCCGTTATCGGACTCCTTCTTGGTGTGGGAGTTGTGAGTGACCTGAATGCACTTGGTGGAATATGGTCTGATCCGATCATGAAAATGCCTATCCGAGTGTTAATGTCTTTGTATGGGCTTACGTTGGTGTTTGCGTGTGTCTACTTCGGAGTGATTGCAGCTGACAGGAGTGCATATTGGCTGCGGCCCGGGGCAAAGAGGCAGCGATCTGATGAATAACTGTGACGGCCCGGTTGTAGTATCACTCAAGGATGAGTTGCTGCGTCACCCGTGCTACTATCTTGTCATCCGTACTGGGGCAGTCTGCAACTGGCCACAAGGACGTTTCAATGAAAAACTACCGGTTTGCGTGTAAGATCCTAGGCCCTTCGGAAGAGACCGAGGACAAGTATCTTGCCGAGATACCCGCGATGCCGGGTTGTCGAGCATGGGGCGATACTAAGGCAGAGGCGCTAGACTATGTCCGGAGCGTGGCGATCGCATTCCTTGAATCGTATGTGGAAAACGGCGATGACCTTCCTCCTGGCGTTTTGGCTGCGGAAGTAGCCCAGACGGAGCCATCAACAGACACCGCCGATGAACTCCTGGTTTCTGTGTGACGCATAGGGAACTCACAAGGAGACTCAGGGAGTTTGGATGTAGGTTCGAAAGGCAAGCCCGTGGCTCTCACGAAATATGGGTAAACACCAGCGATACCTCTAGGAAGACCACAATACCCAACTGGGGAAGCCGCGATCTGAGGCCAGGCACAGTATCAGCCATCTTGCGAGATCTCGGGATAGACAGGCGAGATTTCCTCGGTCAGTGAACTTCGCAAAGCAAAAGGAGCCGGGACTTCTCCCGGCTCCCCGTACTCTGAGGAACGTGCCTGACCTCGCTGTCGCTTAGGCCTCCGAGGCCCCTGCGGCCACCTGGTCTGCTGGGTGGTAGACTCGGACCTTGGGCAGGGACTTCTTCAGATGGCCGAGGAAGGCGGACAGGATTCCGTTGTCCTCTGCGCCCCAGTCAACGTAGAACCCGGTCGTCGCGCTGACGTTGGAGTAGCCTCCCTGTGTACCTGAGACATCAGTATCTTCGTCATTACCCTGGATGGCGTCGCTGAAACCTGTCTGCTGCCCACCACCCCTGGGCGTGCCGCCGTCCCGCGTGCTGAGAGCGAAGTCCTCGCCCTGCTGGCCGAGGTTGACCTCGCTGTCGCCAACTGTGCCCGCATATAGCCTGTTGCTGCGGAGCGCGACGTACGCTGCCGTCACCATGAGCAGCGCGACTGCAGAGATTGCGAGGAGCCTGTAAGAGAAATACCGCCCGATTACCTGTGCTATGAGTCCGCTGTCTGTTGTCTGCCCGGCCATTTCATCCCCTCTTTCCGCTGCTCTTGAATAAGTTTAGCTTATTTAATGAACCTCTATTTATAACTATAATCCGTGTTATAAGGGGTCACAAGAGCAATTTCGGGTGGAATTTATGGCCTCAGACGACGCAGGGCGGACTGGGCTGCGAAGTAGCCGCACATGCCGTGCACGCCTCCTCCGGGAGGTGTCGACGATGAGCAGATGAACATGTCGGTCGAAGGTATGGAGTAGGGATCGAGCATACTGACCGGACGGGAGAATAGCTGGCGGAGGTCCTGGACTCCGCCGCCGATGTCGCCCCCGACCAGGTTCGGATTGTACTCCTCCAGTGCCGCCGGAGGCCGGACGCTCCTCTCCAGGATACGCTCGCGGAAGCCAGGGGCGAAGCGCTCCACCTGCGCCTCGATCCTGGCGGTCATGTCGAAGTCTGAGCCGTTCGGGACGTGACAGTAGGCCCACGCTGTGTGCTTGCCCTCCGGTGCTCGGGATGGGTCGAACAGGCTTTGCTGAGCGAGCAGCACGAAGGGCCGCTCCGGGTGACGTCCGTTCCACACCTCGCGCTCGGAGTGGGCGACCTCAGCCATCGTGCCGCCCAGGTGCACCGTGCCGGCCCGCGCGCATTCCGGGGCAGTCCAGGGCACGGGCCCGTCCAGCGCCCAGTCGACCTTGAACGCCGCTGGTCCGTAGCGGTACGCATCGAGCTTGCGCCGGAAGCTATCAGGCAGGCGGTCTCCGGCGATGCTGACGACCTGCCTCGGCGTGACGTCGAGGAGGGTGACAGAGGCGTCTGGTACGTCATCAAGGCTCTCCACCGTTACGCCAGTCTCGATCCGACCGCCGAGCGAGGTCAGGTATGAGGCAAGCGCATCGGAAATTCGCTGCGCTCCGCCGCGCGGCATCGGCCAGCCGACTGCGTGTCCGCTTGCTCCCAGGACGAGTCCGACCGCTGCGCTGACGGGTCGTTCGAGAGGCAGCACCGAGTGCGCAGCGATCCCGGCGAACAGCGCCCTGGCTCGCTCACCCTCGAAGTGCGACTGTGCCACCGACACCGCTGACCGCAGGCCGAGCAGCCCGAAGTGGGCCGTCAACAGCGGGTGACGCGGGAATCGCAGCGGTCCGATGGCGTCGGAGCTGAGCTTGTCCCAGTTCCTGACGAGAGGGCTGAACAGCTTGCGGTACGACTCCGCGTCGGAGCCCAGACCGTGGGCGGTCTCGTCGACCGAGCGCTCCATCATCACTGCCGTGCCGTCGTCGAGCGGGTGTGCCACCGGCGAGGGAGAATGGACCCACTCCAGCCCGTGCTCGGACAGCGGCAGCGTTGAGAGGAACGGCGAACCCACCGCCAGCGGGTGTATCGCGGAGCACACATCGTGAAGGAACCCGGGCAGCGTCAACTCAGCTGACCGAGCGCCGCCACCGACCGTGTCCCGGCCCTCCAGGACCAGCACCGAGCGTCCTGTCTGGGCAATCGCTATCGCCGCAGACAGGCCGTTGGGGCCCGCGCCTACTACGAGTGCGTCATAGCTGCCGGTCAGGGCGTTGGACTCCGACCGTACCACGCTACGATGACCGCAGGCGGACCCTTACAGGATCTCCTTGCCGAAGAAGTACCGCTCGATACCCCATCTGCGGCTGCCGAGGATGCCGATGATCCCCGCGCAGAGGAACCACAGGATTGTGACCTCTCCGCCGTGCGCCACGAACGCGTTGCCTCCGTCTGGAGGGTTGGGGTACAGGTGCGGCCACGGCCACACCGGGCTGAGCGCCGCGTGCACTCCGAAGTACGCGACGATCATCGTTACGACCAGCGCGCCGGCTCCCAGCCGGGTCAGAACGCCGAGCCCGATGAGGAACGCCGCGATGAGCTCCACCCAGCCGGCGATGTCCACCAGCGTGCCGAGCCCGTTCGGGTTCGCCCCTGCGGGAAAGTCCCACAGCAGGAACGCCTTCTGCGCGCCGTGCATGCCAACCAGCGCTGCGAATGCGACCCTGAATATCAGGTAGAACTCGTCTGTGTACGGCTGAAAGAAACGTCCGAATGTTCCCTGTTGTGCATGGTCTGCTGCCATTGTCCTCGCCTTTCCTCCTTTGTCGTTACGTTACCGGGGGGCTTACAAAGTTGGAGCGTATTACGCTTATAGCGGCAGTCTGTTTATTTAATTCTGGCTGCGATTTTAGCTGCTGATATCGGCAGTCCAGGTGATGTCTATGGCGTCCTTGACGCTCTCGTGGGCCGGACAGCCCTGGGGATGTACGCGGAGGGCGCGATCTGCGGCCTCGCGCTTGTCGTCCGGCACCGGGAACTCGTAGTGGACGTTGATGCTGGAGATCCTGATGGTGTGTTCGGTGCCCTCTATTCTGCCCTCGACTGTGGCTACGTAGTCCTCGGGGGCGATGTCGATTCCACGCGCCTCAAGGGCGCGTCGCAGGGTGCCGTACATTCAACCGCCGACGGCTGAGACTATGTGGTCCAGCGTAGAGGCGATGGGCGGTGCGTCTTCGGGCACGCCGTAGTGGCTCTTGAGCGCGCCCTGGACGCCGTAGACAACGGGCGCAGGGACGTCGCCGGTGTAGGCGTGCCTGAGCCCACGGTTCATCTCGAGTCGATTGCGGGATATGTACAGGAAGTCGTCTGCCATGAGTGTTTCCTTATTCTGTGAATTGTGCCGCCTATTATACGCACTTGTGTCAATAGAACCGCGTGAGTTTCCGGGGAATATTGACAAATAGAACACAAGTTCTGTAATATCCACTGCCACGATACCGGGGGGACTGGTAATCGAGGAGTCGATATGAGAGTAGCCTGTGTTCTCATTACACACCTGAGGGCGAAGGCAGAGATGAGGCGCCGGCCCCACCTGAAGGGGAAGCCGGCGCTGATCGTCGAACGCAACCCGTCCATCGGGACTGCCGAGCGACGAGCCACTTCGTTGGTCCCCGTTGTGGTCGACCGCTTCCCCGAGGCCTCCGGGGTGATGATCGGCATGACCCCTGAGCAGGCGGTGTCTCGCCACGCCAACGCCATCGTACTGGATTCTGACGAGCCCTACTACCGCCGGGTCTTCGGGCAGGTGCTCACCTCGCTACAGGGGATCAGCGACCGTGTCGAGGGTGCCGAGACCGGCACGGCGTACGTGCGCGTGGACGGCCTCGAGGAGTTGTACCGCGGCGAGGCGGGAGTCGTGTCCACGCTGCTGAACGCCGTCCCGGAGTATCTGCACCCTCGTGTTGGCATAGCAGACGCGAAGTTCCCGGCGTTCGTGGCGGCTCGCACCAGCAGGGCGTTCGGCGCGTCCAGGGTGCCGGACGACGTGAGGGCCTTCCTCGCGCCGCATCCCATCGAGCTGCTTCCGGTGTCCGCCAACGTGAAGATCGGGCTGCGCCGGTTCGGGCTGCACACGATGGGGAACGCCGCGTCCATGAGGGAGAGCGTGCTTGCGGACCAGTTCGGCGCCGACGGCAGACGGGTTTGGGCGCTGTCCAACGGGATCGACGACAGGCCTGTCGTGCCCATCGCGTACGAGGAGTCAATAGTCGAGCACACGCAGCTGCCGTACCACTCGTCGTCGATGCAGGTGCTGTTCGTCGCGGTGGACGCGCTTCTCAGACGGGCCTACGCAAGACCGGAGGTGAGGGGCCGGTATGTGGGCGCGGCGTCCATCGAGTGCACTGCGTCGCGGTCGCAGCCATGGGAGAAGGTCGTCCGGTTCAAGCAGCCGGCCAGCACGTGGGAGGCTGCATCGGTGGTGGTCAGGAGCCAGGTCGAGCTTGACCCGCCGCAGATCACCGTGGAAGACGTGACGCTCACGCTGTCGGAGTTCACCGGTGAGTCCGGGACACAGATGGGGCTGCTGAAGGACGTTCACGAGGGCAGGCGGCGTCTCGAAGAGATAGGGAGGCAGCTGCGGGCGCGGATGAACGGCGAGCACGCGCTGTACAGGGTCGCTCAGGTCGCTCCGTGGCATCCTGCGCCCGAGATGCGTGCGCTGCAGGTGCCCATCGACCCGTCGGGCGCGGACGCCATCAAGCCGCTCCACTCGCCGAGACCCGTGGAGGTGCAGGAGGGGACTGAGCGCGAGCCGGTGTCTGTGTGCCTCGAGCGGAGATGGCAGCAGGTGACGACGATATCCGACGCGTGGACGTTCGACCTGTGGTGGCTCCCCGAGCCTGTGGCGCGCTCCTACTACCGGGTCGATCCCGGCGACGGCAGGCAGGTCACGCTGTTTAGAGATCGGATGGAAGGCCGCTGGTACCGGCAGAGCGCGTGAGATCCTGACAGGGCCATGGCCTCCGGCTACGTAGAGCTTCACGCCAAGAGCTTCTACTCCTTCGGACTGGGAGCGTCCCACACGCACGAGCTGCTGGCTCGCGCGAAGGAGTACGGCTATCCCGCGCTGGCGCTGACCGACACCAATCTGTGCGGCGCGCTGGAGTTCGCGCGTCTCGCCAACAGCCTCGGCGTGCATCCGATCACGGGCGGAGAGCTGACGCTGATCGACGGCTCGCGTCTCACGCTGCTGGCCAGGAGCCGGGCTGGATACTCGAACATCTCCCAGCTCTTCACGCTCGCCAACGCCGTCGACCGGCGGGAGTCGAAGGTCGATCCCTCACGTCTGCCAGAGCACTCGGAGGGTGTGGTCGCTCTGGCAGGCGGACGCGATGGGCAGCTATCCAACCTTGTCGTGAGCGGTCGCACCGGCGAGGCCCGCGCACTCCTGAGCAGCTATATGGAGTGGTACGGCGCGGACTCGGTGTACGTCGAGCTAAACCGCAATTTTCTGTATGGAGACACTGAACGCAACCGTGAGCTGGTCAAGCTGGCGCGCGAGACCGGAGCGCCGGTCGTTGCCACCAACGATGTCCACTACCACTGCCCGGAGCGTTCGCGGCTGCAGGACGCGCTGGTCGCGGCGAGACTCAACACGACCATCGACCAGGCCCTCCCGCATCTCCGGCCCAACCATCACCTGTACCTGAAGTCGCACGCCGAGATGCAGGCGCTGTTCGAGGAGATTCCAGACGCGGTCTCCAACACGGTGCGCATCGCGGAGCAGTGCGAGTTCGACCTTGGCACAGACCTCGGCTACACGCTTCCCGACCCGGATGTGCCGGACGGGTACACGCCGCTGACCTACCTGAGAAGGCTATGCGATGAGGCTGCTGTACGACGTTACGGCTCGATGTCCGGTGAGGTCGAGAAGCGGCTGGACGACGAGTTCAGGCTGATCGATACCCACGGGCTGGCGGGCTTCCTGCTGCTGTACCGGGAGATCGCGCTGATCGCGCAGCGGATCATGGAGGAGCGCGGGTTGATAAGGCCGGAGACGCCGGTGGAGGAGAGACCGCCGGGGAGAGGCCGGGGGTCGTCGGTCGCGCTGGTGGTGGGATACCTGATCGGCATCAGCCATATCGACCCGATCAAGTGGGACCTCACACTCGAACGGTTCATCTCCGAGGACATGTCCACGCTGCCGGACATCGACCTGGACTTTCCACGGGGTCTCAGGGACGAACTGATCGAGCGCGTCCACCAGCACTTCGGGCCGGAGTACGCGGTGCTGACCGGGGCGATATCCACGTACAGGCTCAAGGGGATCGTGCAGGACCTGGGCAAGGCGCTGGGCATTCCGCAGGAGGAGACCAGGCAGCTTTCCAGGCAGGTCGAGTCGCACAATGCCGTGAGCCTCAGGGAGGAGATGATGGAGCTTCCGTCCTTCCGGGAGCGCGTTGACGCCTCGGGGTGGCGAGAGCTGCTCGAGCTGGCTCCCCAGTTGGCCGGAGCCCCGAAGCTGCTGGCCCAGCACGTCGGCGGTATGATTCTCAGCAGCTCTCCGATACCGAAGATGGTCCCGATCAGGGCAGGGGCGACTGACGGCAGGTACATCATGGACTGGAACAAGGACAGCGTGGCCGACGCGGGATTCGCCAAGATCGACATCCTGTCTCTGCCGGTGCTCGACCAGATCGAGGAGGCGCTGGACCTCGTCGAGGAGCGCGAGGGAAAGCGCCCCGACCTCAGCAGGATAGACCCTGAAGAGGACGACGTTTACGACATGATAAACGAGGGCAAATCCAAGGGCGTCTTCCTGCTGCAGTCGCCGGCGCAGCTCAAGATGGCGCAGCGACTCAAGTCGCGCAACCTGCTCGACCTCGCCTACCAGGTGGCGCTGATACGTCCGGGCGTGGGAGTGCAGGGCAGCGCGGTGTCGCAGTTCGTTGACAGGTACAGGCACGATGCCGAGTGGGAGTACGACCACCCGCTGGAGGAGCGTGCGCTGGCGCGAGGGTACGGGATCATCGTGTGGCAGGAGCAGGTGGTCCAGCTCATCAAGGACGTCTCCGGCATGACTGCCGCAGAGGCCGACGAGGTGCGCCGCGCGTTCGCGAGGCCGAACAGCGAGCACCTGATCGAGATGCACCGGCAGAGGTTCCTCGAGGGCGCGATGAATAGGGGTGTACCTGAAGAGACCGCGCTGAAGATATTCGGCAAGGTCAACGGGCACTACATGTTCCCGGAGTCGCACTCGCACGCGTTCGCCATAACCGCGTACCAGGCCGCGTGGCTCAAGTGCCACCATCCTCTGGAGTTCTTCGTCGCGCTGATGAACAACCAGCCGATGGGGTTCTACCCGCTGGAGATCCTCAAGCAGGACGCCCGACGCTTCGGCGTGCCGTTCCTGAATCCGTGCGTGAACAGGAGCGGGCTGTCGTGCGCTCCTGAGAGGGGCTCAGTGCGCTTGGGCCTCAGGTTCATCAAGGACGTTGGCTCGAGGTCGGCTACGCTCATCCTGGAGGAGAGGGAGTGGCACGGCCCGTACGCGAGCGCCGGAGACTTGGTGAGACGTACAGGACTGAAGCCGCAGGCGGTGCTGTCGCTGGTGATGGCCGGGGCGTTCGACGGCGTCACGCCGAACCGCAGGGAGGCGCTGTGGGAGGCCGGCCTGTACAACCGGCCTGCTCGCAACGGTCAGATGGCGCTGGCGCTGTCCATGGAGGACGGAGTGCCGGAGCTTGAGGACTTCACAGACCGCGACAAGATGGCAGGCGAGTACCGTGTGATGGGCATCTACCCCAGGGGCCATCTCATGGAGTTCGTGAGGCCGTATCTCAGCGGGGCCGTGCTTACAGCGGACGCAGTCGACGCGTTCGGCGACGGCGACGAGGTCCGGGTCGCCGGATGGCCTGTGGCGAGGCAGCACCCGAAGGGGTGGGACGGCACGGTGTTCGTGACGATCGAGGACGAGACCGGCGACGTTCAGGTCATCCTGTGGCAGCACGTGTTCGAGCGGTGCCGCAGGGAGCTCGGAAGTCAGGTGATAGAGGTCATCGGCGTCGTGTCGAAGTGGGACGACACCACCAATGTCATCGCATCTGATGTGCGTCCTGTCCAGTCAGGCGTCCACATGCCGCGCTCACACGACTGGCACTGAACGACGGCGAACTGCTTACCGTGGCCTGATGCGGTACGTCCAGACCTGGAACTGCACGTCAGGCTCGCCCTTCGGCAGACCGAAGAACTCCCGGGTAACGTTTACAATATCCCACGTGCCGTCGGACTCGAGCTGGTGCTGCTTCTCCATGAAGCCGTTCTGCCTGTAGACGTCGGGGCGCAGGGTGAAGACCACCAGGCCGCCCGGCCTGACAACACGTGCAAGCTCGTCGAGTGAATGCGCGGGCGCGTGACCCAGGGTCAGAACACCGACACCGATGACGGCGTCGTAGCTGCCGGTCTCCAGGTCGAGAGGTTCACCCATGACCATCTGGTAGAAATCGCTGTAGACTCCCTTGCGGCCTGCCTCGTCCAGCATACCCTGGGACATATCCATCGCATCAATGTTCGTGTAGCCCAGGCGGTGGAGCTCGACGCCGACCAATCCGGTACCCGCACCAGCGTCCAGCACTTTCGACTCCGTGGGAACGAACTGCTGGAACGTCTCCGCCGCAAGCCTGGGCATGACGTAACCAAAGTCCGACTCCAGGTCTTCGTCGTACTCTTTTGCCCACTGGTCGTACCGCTCCTCGAGTTGCTGGTTGTTCTCGGAGGCGTACGCCCACTGGACTCTGTTCTCACTGCTTTCGATTTCGATAATGCACCTCTCCCTGGGCCTGCCGACCGTCCTTGCAGGAAGTTAGCAGCGCCCTCTGGTTGTTTCGCTCAATGAGAGCGTCCTTATTCTAACCTGACCATCCTTAATCGTTGCGAATCTCTTCCCCGAGACCTTTGCATAACCCCCTCTCCCTCGATGGGCTGACAGGGGTAGGTATTCGCAAACCGTCATTCCCGCGAAAGCGGGAATCCAGGAGTTATGCAAAGGTCTCAGCCGAGTGAGCTTGAGGCTGTCGCCCTCACAGGATACGATGCCCGCTGGAGAGAGTCAGATTGATTGCCCTGCTAATGTCCCTGAAGCCATACGTGATCGTGTTCACCGCAAGTGGGTGCACGCTCATCATCGAGATCGTCGCCGGACGTATCCTGGCCCCGACGATTGGAGTCTCGCTCTACACCTGGACGAGCATCATCGGCATTGTGCTAGCCGGGATAAGCGTCGGTAACTACATCGGCGGCAGAGTCGCCGACAGGTACCCGTCGCCATCCACGGTGGGCCTGATACTGTTCGCGGGAGGAGTCACGAGCCTCGGGATCATACCTATGGACCACTACGTGTCCGACAGCTTCCTGACCCTTCCAATCATACCGCGCATCGTGATGCTGACCATCGTGCTGTTCATAGTCCCAGCGATCATCCTGGGAATGGTGACTCCGGTTGTAATCAAGCTGCGCCTCGCCGATCTCGCCGAGACCGGCAACGTGGTGGGCAAGATGTACGCCGTGTCCACTGCTGGCAGCATCCTGGGGACGTTTCTCACAGGGTTCGTGCTGGTTCAGCTCTTCGGCACGAGACTGGTCATCCTGATCGTTTCGCTGGTGCTGATTGCGATGGCGATTGCGTTCGGCAACCTGTGGCGAGTTCGAATCGGCAGCGCAGTTCTCTGTGTCGCCTTCGTGGCGATAATCGCCGTGATCATCGTCGGAGCGGGGCTGGACAGCGGGTGCGTGAGGGAGAGCAATTACTACTGCATTAAGGTCAGGGCGCGGGACATCGAGGACCGTGAGGTGAGAATCCTCTACCTCGACGCACTCGTCCACAGCTACGTCGACAACGACGATCCTCTGTTCCTCCACTACTCGTACGAGAAGGTCTTCGGCGACCTCGCCACCATGGTCGCTCATAACGACCCGGACGCCGACACGCTGTTCATAGGCGGCGGGGGCTACACGATGCCAAAGTTCATGGAGGAGCTGTTTCCCGAGACGAACCTGGAGGTCGTGGAGATAGACCCGGAGGTAACGGAGGTCGCGCACGAGTACCTGGCACTGCCGCTGAACACGAGCATCGTCACCTACCCCGAGGACGCCAGGACCAAGCTGCAGGAGCTGCCGAAGGGCAAGTACGAGTTCGTGGTCGGCGACGCCTTCAACGACGTGTCGGTGCCGTACCACCTGACCACTCTTGAGTTCAACGAGATGGTGCACGGGCTGCTGTCGGACAACGGCGTGTACGCGATCAACGTGGTGGACAAGATGTACTCCGGCCGGTTCCTGCGGTCGGTCGTACACACCCTCCAGCGTGCGTTTCCTCACGTGTACGTCATGCGTGACGACCCCCGGTGGGACAGCGACGACCGCTACACGTTCATCGTAGCGGCTTCGAATGTGCCGATCTCCGCGGTCCAGGTAACGAGTGCCAACCTGTTCGAGGGTAGGGGGACGCCTGTGACGCAGTTCATGCCCGAGGAGATGTTCGCGTCATGGATCGTTGACGAACGCAAGGTGGTCCTGACCGACGACTTCGTGCCGGTCGACGGGATGCTCGCCCCGCTCTACCTGGAGAGCCGAACGCAGCGCGAATAGGTCCGCTTGGCCGGACCAAGAGACCTCGCTGATGGACTAAGTCTCGATTCACCATCGGACATAACAGTGTCCCTGTATGTCGCGATTCCGACTGCCGACCCGTAGCACGAACGTCCCTATTGGGGGACTGATTGTGGCAGCAAGCACCGGCCTTGTTCCTTGAATGGTAATCCACGAGTGATTTGTGTGCCCATGATATATAATGGCGACCCAGAAGGTGTTGGAGACTGGAAGGGAAGTGGGGTAGGAGATGCACCAATTCATAGCGCGCCGGATTATGCTTGCGCTGCTCACGATGTTGGTCGTCTCGTTTCTGGTGTTCACCATTTCTCGGCTGCATGGCGATCCTCGTAATCTGCTGTATGCCGCTGATGCAATTGAGTTTGACCAGAAGCAGTGGGATGCGCTTGGCAGGCAGCTAGGTCTGGACAAGCCGTTCGCCGTCCAATACGCGATCTTCATAGGCAATCTTCTGAGGGGCGACCTCGGTGAGTCGATCTGGCGGTACAAGCCTGTCACTGAGGTGTTGTGGGAGCGAATTCCGGCTACGGCACAGCTTGCATTGGGAGGGCTCCTGTTCTCACTGCTGGCGATCCCTCTGGGCGTGGTCTCAGCGGTGAAGCGTGGTTCGGTATGGGACATCCTCGCCAGAACGATCGCGGTGCTAGGCCAGTCCATGCCGGGCTTCTGGGTCGGGATCATGTTGATATTCGTGTTCGCGGTGAACCTGGAGTGGTTACCGACTTCCCGACGCGGCGATATCACCCACTACGTGTTGCCTGTCGTGACTCTGGGCATCTTCCCATTGTCGGGCATCCTGCGCTTGGTGCGGTCATCGATGCTGGATGTGATGGACTCCGAGTTCATCAAGTTGGCGAGGGCAAAAGGCGCGGCCAATGCAAGGATAGTATGGAAACATGCTTTTAGAAACGCGCTAATCGCCCCGCTGACGTTCAGCGGGCTGCTGATTGCCGGGCTGCTCACCGGCTCGATAATCACCGAGACGGTGTTCGCGTGGCCGGGCCTTGGACTTCTCGCAATCGGAGGAGTCCAGAATTCCGACTATCCCGTGACCCAGGGCGTTGTTCTGGTATTCACAGCGTTCTACGTCCTGGCATCTTTTGGGGTGGACCTAGCCTACGCATTCATCGATCCTCGAATTAGGCTGTCCTAGAGGCCCTCAAAATGAACGAGACAGTCGTAGTAGGGACATCCGGTAGAAACGGTCTAATCGGCAAGCTTGCTGAAGTTCTTGACTTTATGCGCAGGTGGCCGGTCATATCGGTCGTAATTCTGGTAGTCGCCGCCTTTGCGGCCATAACTGCCACTACTCTGGCGCCTCACAATCCCAGGGTCGGCGACCTGGACGCAAAGTTCACGCCACCGTTCTGGTCAGAGGAAGGATCCGGCGAGTATGTCTTTGGAACGGACCACCTGGGGCGGGACATTCTTTCCCGGCTGATGTTCGGGGCAAGGATTTCGCTGTCCATAACGGCAGCGTCAGTGTTTATCGGAGGTGCGATCGGCGTAGTAACTGGACTGCTCTCTGGCTACTACGGGGGATGGGTGGACGAGGCAATAATGAGGGTCGTGGATATCTTCCTTGCGTTTCCACTGATCCTGCTTGCCCTGGCTCTCGTGGCTGTCTTTGGGGATAGCGTTATCCTGGTGACGATCCTGCTGGTGTCCTGGGTGTGGACAAGCTTTGCGCGTCAGGTCAGAGGTGAAACACTTCAGATCAAGGAACTGGAGTATGTCAAGCTGGCACGAGTTGCCGGCGCGACGACATGGCGAATAGTCTTCAGGCACATATTCCCGGGAACTTTCAACACGACGCTGGTCATCGGCAGTCTGCGTGTTGGATTTGTCATATTGGTCGAGGCATCGTTGAGCTTCCTGGGAGCTGGCGTGCCAGTTTCCACGCCTACGTGGGGCTCTATGACCTCAGATGGCCGCCAGTATATCGAAAACGCCTGGTGGATCTCATTTATGCCGGGAATGGCGATTCTACTTGTGGTAGTAGCAGCCAATTTCTTGGGCGACTGGTTACGTGATCGCCTCGACCCCAGGCTTAGGCAGATATGAGCTAGCCGACGGTCGTCGTCAGTCTCACGGCTGGGTCTGACGTAGTCAATGGAACAGGCAGTCATCAAACGGCTCCGAACTCAGAACTAGGTACGGAGCCGTTTGACTGTTATCCAGAACAGAGACGCATATTGGCGATCTGCCCCTTAGTTCTGTTGCCGGCTACTTCGCATGGGTGACGGTCTCCCAGCTGTTGGGGTGTCCGCCAGGTCCTCCGACTACGGCCCAGTCGCCCACATTGGAACCGCTGACAAACCAGCGATCGACCTGTGCCACAGAGATTCCGTATTGGTTCTCGAAGCCAATCTCCGCGTACTCGGTAGTGAGGGTGCGAAGCTCATCCAGGCTGAAGCCGATCTCTGCGGTCTTGTCAACGTACTCCTTGTATTCGGGGATGTTGATGTTTCCGCCGCCTAGGGCAGTCAGCTGAATGTGCAGGGGGTAGGGTTCTCTGCTGCCGCAGCCGACGTTGAGCTCCTGCCAGTTCTTCTCCTGGTTTCGCGCTATTGCGGCTGCAATCTCCACCCTGGAAACAGTGGTTCTGATGCCGACGTTTTCCAGCATCGGGGCAACCGCCTCAGAGATCTCAACGACCTCGGGCCTGGCGCCGGTGGTCACTATGACCTCGGCGTCGAAGCCGTCAGGGAACCCAGCTTCTGCGAGCAGTTCCTTGGCGCGTGCCACGTCCCCTTGCGGAGGCAACTCCTGTTCCCACCTTTCATGAGTGCCCTCCTCGAGCCAAAGTCCGTCACTGTCGCGAAGGAAGCGATGGGAGAACAGGGTCTTCCCATGGCCGGCGAGTACGTTTCTCACGATCGAGTCTTTATCGATCGCGAGGGCCATCGCCCTTCGCACCTTCCTGGACCGCTCCATAGATGCCGGGTCGTCGATGTCGCCGATCCAGGGGTGATCGTCGATCCACTCCTGGAACGCGGCTTGGCTCTCGGCCTTCTTGCGTGTGTAGATGCTATCTATCGGTGCGTCTTCACGGTATCGGTCAACAGGCTCATAGTACTGACCTGTCGGGAATAGCCCGCAGTAAGCTCCTGCGAACCCCATGGAGTGGCCCTTGAGGTCTGAACCAGTGATCAGATCATCGAGGGTCGCTAAGGGAACCTCGGTAATGTCGACTTCGCCTGTTCGTACCTGGGCTATTCGGGTCGCTGCCTCCCTGACCTCGAAAATTGACAACTGGTCGAAGTGCGCCGTCGAACGCCAGTGGTCACGTACGGCCTCCAGTTCGACCTTGTCTTCAGTGGCGAACTCCATCATCTCAAATGGGCCGGTTCCGACATCTAACTCCGGGGTCTCGCCCTCTTGCTCGAGGTAATCCTTGGAGAACGTGTTGAACACGGTCGGAGCCGCAGCTGTGAAGTTCCTCCAATAGAGGTAGAACAGTGGTGCCGGGTCCTTCCAGGGGATGAACACTGTATAGTTGTCCTTGACCTCCCATTGGTCCCAGTGCAGCCTTGTGAAGGCGATGTTGACGAACTTACTGTCCTCGCGCATCGTCTCATTACCTGACCATGCGACGTCTTCAGCGGTGAGTTCGCCCCAGCCCTTATGGAATTGCAGGCCCTCTCGCAGCTCAACAGTTATTCCCTCGTCGCCAACTTCCCAGCCCTTATATAGGCGGGGCTCGTTGTTTCCGTCCGGTGTCATCACCGCAGGTGGTTCGTGGACGCCAAATGCCCAGCGGTTGCTCTCGTTGGGCCAGGTAAGCTGCGATGGGTAGAACTGTGGAAGTCCAATACGTTGCTGAGCTATACGCAGGTGGCCTTCCGGACCTTCCATTATGGTAGGCTCAGGAGCTGTGGTCGGCGCCGGCGCAGGGGCAGCAGTCGCCTGGGGCGCTGGTGCGGCGGCCGGAGCCGGTGCCGCAGGCTCCTCTTCGGGTTCGTCGGAAGTACAGGCCAAAGCCAGAACGACAATCAGCGCCATCGCAATCCATACCACACGTCGTACACTATTCGCTCCCATAGGATTTTCCTCCTCCTCACTATGTCGTCCCGTCTATGTTGACCCTGTCTGTTTGCACGCCCTCCTTGATTCATTCCGACTCAAGCGCAATTCGCCTGCTGGGATCGGCCAAACCGTATCACCGCCTTAAATGAGAGTCAATAAATTCAGAAATAATATTTCAGATGCCAGCCTGTTTGAGGGTAGGGGGACGCCTGTGACGCAGTTCATGTCCGAGGAGATGTTCGCATCATGGATCGTCGACGAACGCAAGGTCGTCCTGACCGACGACTTCGTGCCGGTCGACGGAATGCTCGCCCCGCTCTACCTGGAAAGCCGGACGCAGTGAGTGATGGTCAGAGGCTTCCGGAAAGACCTGCCGCGGACTGAACAGTGCCTGATGGCGATGGCAGCAGCTACCCCACTACCAGCGATTGCTGGCCAATCTCAGCAGGGTAAAGCCCACCAGTCCGGCGATCGCTGAGGCACATATGATGCCTACCGTGGCGCTGAGTGTCATTGTTGGATCTGAGAAGGCGAGATTTGTGATGAATATGGACATCGTAAATCCGATTCCTGCCAGAAATCCCGTACCGATCACATGAGTCCAGGTCACGTATCTCGGAAGCTCAACGATTCCGAACCAGGACGCCACCCAGGGGAACAGGGTAACTCCCACTACCTTGCCGACCAGGAGTCCAAGCATTACTCCAATGGTGACATCGCTGGTGAATAGACTGGCCAGGTCCACACCGGACAGGTGCAGCCCCGCATTGGCGAAGGCGAAAATGGGAAGGATCACGTAGCTGGCCCAGGGGTGTGCCAGCCGCTGCAGTCTCTCCAGGGATGACTCAGTGCCCTGAGACAGCTCCTCCAGTTCCCCGAGAATGACCTCTGCGCGCTGGGAAGCCCTACTGGCAATTGCCTCCCTGTAGTCGCTGATCAGCGACACCGACTTTTCCGCGAACTCTTCCCGTCCAAGGTGGGGACGTGCGGACGTGAGGAGACCGAAGATCACCCCGGCGATGGTTGCATGCACACCCGACTTGAGCATCGCCACCCAGATCAGGAACCCGATCGCCGCGGTTATTGCCGCGTGGCTGAACCCGACCCGATTCACGATGACCGTGAGTACAACCAGCCCGGCGACCATGGCCAGATGTGTGAATGAAATGGACTCAGTGTAGGCGACTGCTATTACGATGATCGCCCCGAGGTCGTCTGCTACCGCGAGGCCGAGCAGGAACACCCTCAGCGCCATGGGGACACGCCTGCCGAGCAGCGCGAGTACGCCCAGAGCGAAGGCTATGTCGGTAGCCATCGGTATTCCCCAGCCGCGCGCGCCTTCCCCCCCCAGATTGAACGCGAGGAAGAGGGTGGCGGGAACGATCATCCCTCCAATGGCTGCCACCGCAGGCAGCGCGGCGCCCCTCAATGTTGAGAAGTGACCGTAGAGCGCCTCTCTCTTAATCTCCAGGCCGACGACGAAGAAGAATATCGCCATCAGGCCGTCGTTAATCCAGTGTTGGACCGACATGTCGATACTGAACAGCGCGATATCGATCATGAGGTGGGTCTTCAGGAAAGTGTTGTAGTACTCGTACCAGGGCGAGTTCGCCCACACGAGCGCGATAAGCGTCGCCGCCAGAAGTACCACACCGCCTATCGACTCTGTGTGGATGTACCTCTGGACCGGCAGACGGATGACCCTGGTAATGTAAGAGCTCTCAGCCTGGGCTCTGAGAGTGCCGACGCTCCGTGGAGGTATGTGACCTCCTGCGGAGTGGTCCCCGTGCTCCACGTCAGTCTCCGCCCTGTTCGGGTCTAGGCTCAACTACCGTTATCTTCTCTACTCCCCTGGGCCATCTAATGCCGAATCACGGGCATTCCATACGACCGCCTGTGCTGCCGAAAGCTCCGGCAATTAAGTCTAAACCATTATGACTACCAGAGGCTCCGGTACTTACACCCATGATTATATGAAAATGCAATTGCTCTGGTATACGCGGTCGGCAATCGCAGGCACACGACGTACTCGATCGTGGCTGAGCAGCGTGGTGTACTGGATGGGCAGCCGGATGTTCTCGGACAGCACTCTCCAGGGTGGGCGCCTGGATGGGGTCCCCTTACGTGCGTACCGAGTAGGGGTCTGCGGCGTCCCTGAGACCGTCGCCCATGAAGTTGAGCGTGAGCACCGCGAAGATGACGAACAGGCCGGGGGTCAGCAGCCACGGCGCGTTGGCAACAGCCTGAAGGTTCTGGGCCTCGAAGAGCAGCACGCCCCAGCTGATTGCCGGCTGACGCAGCCCGAGTCCCAGGAAGCTGAGCGCGGTCTCCGCGATGATGATGGCGGGTATGGCAAGTGTCGTCGTGGCGATGATGTGACTCATGAACGACGGAAGCATGTGGCGGAATATGACTCGCAACTGACCGGAGCCGTAGAGCTGCGCGGCCATCACGAAGTCCTCCTCCCGCATGGCGAGGAATCTGCCTCTCACTTCACGGGCCAGCGTGGTCCACCCGATCAGAGAGATGATGACCGAAATCGCGAAATATACCCTCACCACGGACCAGTCCTGGGGCACCGCGGCACCCAATGCAAGCCACACAGGAATCGTCGGCATTGCGCGCAGGAACTCGATCAGTCGCTGGATAAGCGAGTCCGTCCAGCCCCCTTTGTAGCCCGACAGCCCTCCCATCAGTATGCCGAGGAACAGGCTGATGGCCACTCCCACGAGGCCGATCGACATCGATATGCGAGTGCCGTACATCAGCCTGGAGAAGACGTCCCGGCCGAGCTTGTCAGTGCCCAGCGGACGCAGTGCGTGCATCCCCTCCTCGGTGTCGGCGCCCATGAGGTGCCTGTCCGTTCTGAAGAGGCCGAACAGCTTGTACTCGTGTCCTCGCACGAAGAAGCTGATGTAGTGCTTTGTCTCCCTGTCCTGGACGTGCTCCATCGCCAGGGTGACCGGATTTCTCTCGCCCGATATGCCGTACACGAAGGGACGAGGTACCCAACCATCGAACAGGTGAATGCGCTGAGGAGGCATGAACACCCTGGTAGAAGATGAGTCGTGCGGGTCATGTATCGAGAGAAAGCCCGGAAACGCCGCAACGAGGTAGAATCCCAGTACTAGGATCAGGCTTACCATGGCCAGTCTGTGACGCCTGAATCGCCACCAGACCAGCTTCCACTGCGAGGCCAGGTATGCGGCCTCCTCAGGAGAGTCGATTACCTGGGGATTAACGGATTCTGCGCGAGCCATTCCCTAAGCTCCGATCCGAATTCGCGGGTCTATGAGGGCCAGGACTACGTCCGAAATCAGCGTGCCTACAAGCGTGAGCCCAGTGAGAATCAGGATTATGGAACCCGCAAGGAACATGTCCTGCGTGTAGAGCGCCCTCAGCAGCAGCGGCCCCAGAGTGGGCAGGCTCATCACCGTGGCCACAATCAGGCTGCCTGAGAAAAGCTGGGGCAGCGTCCAGCCAATCGTGCTGACGATCGGGTTGACGGCGATCCTCACGGGGTATCGCATAATCAACCGCCATTCCGGCAGGCCTTTCGCACGTGCCGTCTCAACGTAGGGCTTGTTCAGCTCGTCCAGGAGGTTGGCACGCATGATCCTGGTCAGCCTTGCCGTCCCGTCCGTGCCGAGGATCAGCATTGGCACCCAGATGTGCTTCAGCATATCTATGACCTTGCCCATGCTCCACGGAGCCTCGACGTAGTCTGGAGAGAACAGGCCGGTAATGCTCATCCCGAAGTAGGCGAACACCATCCACATGATGACCAGCGCCAGCAGGAAGTTGGGCGTGCCTACACCCAGGTAGGAAAAGAACGTGAATATGTAGTCGATCCACGAGTACTGCTTGACCGCGGAGATTATCCCTATGGGAATCGCGAGCGTCCACGTGAAGACCACGGTAAGCAGCCCGAGTATTATCGTTAGGGTGAGCCTCTCGTTGATTAGCTCGTTCACGGAGATACGCATCTCCAGGGACTTGCCGAAGTCCCAGCGCATGACTCCCCATACCCACTTGGCATACTGGACGTATAGCGGCTCACCCAGCCCGTACTGCTTGCGAAGGCTCTCCAGTTCGCCGGGGTCCGCAAACTCACCCTGGTTCTGCAGCTGGATGACGTAGTCGGACAGAAAGTCTCCAGGCGGCGCCTGGATAAGTGCGAACGCCACCACCGACATGAGAAACATCATCGGGATGAAGGTGGTGAGTCGGCGAATTATGAAGGCGAGCATATCCGAGTTCCAGCTAAGGGTTGTCGGCTAATTGCTGGCGGGAGAGCGCCAGTCACCTCGTTAGTCGTTTGCAGGTTGGTTACATACCATGTGGGGGTGCTCCGTGAAGAGCGCCCCCACATGAAGATGTGCTTAGTTTGTGAAGTAGAACTGCTCAGGGAACCCCGTAGACGGCGTGCGGTAGATCCAGGCATTGGCCGCGATTTCCGGGACGTTCTGGAGCCTGTCGCTCGTGATGATCACGCCCTGGTTCGATGGGCTGAGACCGGTTACCCCGATGATCCATAGCTGTTCGAGTTGCAGCTTGGCTATTTCCTTGCCCAACTCTATGCGTTCTGCGAGAGGCAGCTGCGCCGTTCTGGCCCGCATGTCCGTCAGGTTCTTCACCAACTCGGTAGGTTCGACGCCCTGAGCGCCATCGGTGTTGTACCAGAGCATGGTCTGCGGGTAGATTGAATTCATCCAGTCTGCCGGCGGAGCTAGCGCGGGGTCGCCGATCCCAGAACCCCAGATGAAGATCATGTGCTCACCGGCGTCGCGTCGCTCCTGAAGAAGCGTCCTTGTGATTTCGTTGACCTTTGTCTTGACGCCTATATCTTCCCAGCCGGCTGCGATTAGCTCCATCGTATCGGTGTCGCGACCCTCACCAGGGGTCGTATCCATGATGATATGAAGTCGCTCACCGTTGTCCATCAGCCTGAAACCGTCCGCATCCTTGTTGGGGAGTATGGCGTCCAGTAGCTCGCTGGCCTTGGCTGGGTCGAATTCGATCCAATTGAAGGCGTACTCGTCGCCCGGATAGTGTAGCTCTGATGGTGCCGGGGCCGGCTGCCGCGGAGTGCCCTGACCGAGATAGCTGATCTCGTTTATCTCGTTGCGGTCGATCGCATGCGAAAGCGCGATTCTGAAGTCCTTGTTCTGGAAATACTGGGCTTCAGGACCCTCCCACTGCTGGTTAAAGTGGATCCCTATTTCAGCGCCCGTATTCGCAGGCCAGATGGACATGTGGTACCCGCCGGTTTCCTCATTCTGCTTGAGAAGCGGGAACATGGACAGGTTCACGTGACGACCTTGGAAGTCGATCTCTCCCGCAATGGCCTTCAGCTGGAGAATGTCGTTGTCCTGAACGAGCGTGTACTGCAGTCTGTCGACGTACGGCAGCTGGTTGCCCTCCTGGTCGACGGCGTAGAAGTACGGGTTGCGAACGGCTGTGAAGACCTGGGCAGAGCCATACTTGCTACCGGGCGCCGGAATCCAGGGCTTCATCAGCGGCCTGTCCGGGTTGACCCTGAGGTCGAACATCGCCAGGTAGAACGCCTGCCAGGACTCGTGCCCAGCGTCGGAAGCTTCCTGCTCGACGTTGGGGTTGTACTTCAGGTGGAACTGCTTCATGTAGTTCGATGGCGCGTAGGGCACGTTGCAGCACCCATTGAACTGGTCCATCTGCGCGATGGTCTCGGGGAACACCCAGAACGGGTCATCGAAGCTGAACTGGACCGTGTAGTCGTCAATCTTCGTGACTCTGCCCAGACCGCTGGCTGTCTTGAGCCTGTTTGGCTTGACAGGGGCAAGCTCGTCGTCGAGTATCACGTCCTCGTAGTGGAAGACGAAGTCCTCGGCAGTGAACGG
Source organism: Dehalococcoidia bacterium (assembly GCA_965232905.1). Taxonomy (GTDB): domain Bacteria; phylum Chloroflexota; class Dehalococcoidia; order Lucifugimonadales; family UBA1123; genus VXRN01. The sequence continues at coordinate 1,789,599 of OZ247432.1, read as the reverse complement.
GTCGCCGTTGGACCAGCGAGTACCCTCACGCAGATGGAAGGTCCAGGTCTTGCCGCCGTCAGAGGCTTCCCAGGACTTGGCGATAGCCGGCACGAGCGCGCTCGCGTCCTGCGACCACCTGACCAGCCGCTCGCTCGAAATCCGACCGTAGTTCCATACGTCTGCAGGGCCAAAGTACGCCCTTCGGATGGTGCCGCCGTAAGTCCCAATCGATGCCGCAGGAATCACCATTGGCTCGGCGGGAATCCGCTCCTCTATCGGAGGGAGGTTTCCAGCCTGGACAAGCTGGGCCATCAGAGGAGCTTCGTTGAAGGTCTTTGGAGCGGGGATCTCCTTGATCACCTCAATCTCCTTGATGACCTCGATCTCCTTGATGACCTCAACTTCCGTGACTACCGGGACTTCCTTTACGACCTCGACCTCTTTGATGACCTCTCTGTCAACGGCGACTTCCTTTACGACCTCGACCTCTTTGATGACCTCCCTGTCAACAGGGACTTCCTTGATAACCTCAACCTCTTGGATGATGGTTTCAGGTGTTGCAGGGTCGCCAGCGGAACATGCCGCCAGCGCCAGGATCATGCCCAACAACAGCATCGTTGACCACAAGAGTTTCGTCATTATCTTCCTCCTAGCTTGACCGAAGGCCTTCTGACTCCGAAGCGTACATACAGGTTGCAAGGGGTTTCAGTTGTGGTATTGTGTCGGAGATTCGAGGAAAATGGAGTGGGTGCATATTACTCAAGGTGTTTTAAGGTGTCAATTTACTGAATCTCTTTGCTGTTCCGCGTAATGTAGAAGACATTCCTAGGCACTGATACCTACCTATATCCCCAATGAGGAGACTGCGAAGTGCAGAGTAGGCCCCTGCTGGAAGTCCAAGACCTGAAGACTCACTTCTTTCTTGACGAGGGGACCGTTCGCGCGGTCGACGGGGTGAGCTTCGACATACGCCCAGGCGTTGTCCTGGGGGTTGTTGGCGAGAGCGGCTGCGGAAAGAGCGTGCTGGCCCGGTCGATAATGCGAATCGTGAGGCCGCCGGGCAGGACCATCGAGGGCAGCATCAACTACGATCGCGGCCTTCGCAAGGGAACTGAAGGCGACGTCGTCGACCTCGTCGAGATTCCAATAGACGACCCCGACATGCGCGACATACGCGGCAGCGACATAACGATGATCTTCCAGGAGCCCATGGTGTCGTTCAGTCCCGTGCACACCATCGGCCAGCAGATCATCGAGGGAATAACGCTTCACGACAGCGGTGTCTCCCGGGACGAGGCGCGCAGCCGTGCGGTTGAAATCCTCCGCCGTGTGGGGATACCCAATCCGGACTCGCGGATCGACCAGTACACCTTCAGCCTCAGTGGAGGCATGCGCCAGAGGTGCATGATTGCCATGGCGCTTGCAAGCGACCCCAGCCTGCTGATCGCTGATGAGCCTACTACGGCTTTGGATGTTACGACCCAGGCGCAGATTCTTGAGCTGATGGCAGAGCTCCAGCGGGAGTTCGGGATGGCCATGATGCTCATCACCCACAACCTGGGCGTGGTGGCGCAGATGGCCGAAGAGGTCATCGTCATGTACCTCGGCAAGATAGTCGAGTGGACTGACATAAAGACCCTGTTCGAGGACCCCAAGCATCCGTACACGATGGAACTGCTCAAGTCGATTCCAAGGTTGCGGCGCGTAAGGCAGGAAGATAGGCTCACGCCAATCGCAGGCAATGTTCCCTCGCCCTACGTGAGGCCGTCGGGGTGCCCGTTCCATCCCCGGTGTCCGCAGGCGATCCTTGGGACGTGCGACACGATAGAGCCCGAACTGGTACAGGTCGGCGATCGTCACGTGGTCAGCTGTCTACTCTACCAGGATGATCTGGCCGAAAATGTCGCAAAGGCGGAACGGGCATGAACAACGGCAGCGACTCCGCAAACCTGCTGGATGTCAGGGGGCTGAAGGCCTACTTCCCGATAACCTCCGGCCTCTGGCGACGCGTGGTCGGCCACGTGCGCGCCGTGGATGGCGTGAGCTTCGAGTTGAAGCAGGGCGAAACGCTCGGACTCGTCGGCGAAAGCGGGTGCGGTAAGACGACAACCGGACGTGCGATTATCGGAGCCGTTCAGCCCACCGGGGGAGAAGTGCTCTACCGCATGGAAGACGGCACGGTCATCGATGCGGTGCAAGCGGACCGGCAGCAGTTCCAGACACTTCGGCAGGACATCCAGATTATCTTCCAGGACCCGTTTGCCTCGCTGAATCCCAGGATGACAATCTTCGACATCGTCGCAGACCCACTGAAGGTGAATCGTCTCGCTTCAGGATCGGAGCTGGAAGACCGGGTCGCAGAGATTCTGCGGCTCGTGGGAATGTCGCCCGCGTTCATGCGACGGTACCCCCACGCATTCAGCGGTGGTCAGCGTCAACGAATAGGCATCGCACGCGCGCTGGTGATGAATCCACGCCTGGTCATCGCCGATGAGCCCGTGTCTGCTCTGGACGTGTCCGTCCAGGCACAGATCCTGAACCTCATGCTCGATCTCCAGAGCTCCCTGGGTCTCACCTATCTCTTCATTAGTCATGACCTGAGCGTGGTCCAGTACATCAGCCACAGGGTGGCGGTTATGTACGTGGGCAAGATAGTCGAGCTGGCGCCGACGGAAAAGCTCTTCACCCAGCCCAGGCACCCGTACACCCAGGCGCTGCTGTCGTCGGTGCCTGTCCCGAATCCCGCAGTGGCTTCGTTGGGACAGTCGCTGGAGGGCGAGGTCGCCGACCCTGCAAATCCTCCGAGCGGATGCTACTTCCATCCGCGCTGCCCATTCGTGCAGGAGATATGCCGCACTACAGAGCCGGAGTTCCGCGAGGTGTCTCCAGGCCAGTTCACCCGCTGCCACCGGTCAGAGGAGCTCGACCTGCCCGGCGTACCTGAGTGATTGCAAACTGAGCGCAGCACCATCATGCGATGCTGACATTCAGTGAGACGGTGTGAGCTCAGCCTCGGATCAGCATTGCCAGTAGAATTCCCACGACGGTTGCCCACACGCCAAAAGTAAGGGCGATCTGGACATTCATCCGAGTTTCGAGCCCAGTCATGCGCGTGTTGATGTCTTCCAGACGTAGGTTGATCTGTTCTACGATCCCTTCCAACCGGCTAACCCTGCTCTCTACGTCGTCCGTGCGTTCCTCTACAACCAATACGTGCCCTCCTCATTGGACATTCTACATGAAGTTGGGGGAATTTGAGCTTGCCCTTATTGATCGCCTATTCGCAGCACCACGTTGTCGATCAGTCTCACCTTGCCGATTCTGACCGCCATGGAGACCAGCGCGGGGCGGTCGATGATGACCATCTCTTCCAGTGTCTCGGCGTCGGCGATGGACACGTAGTCTATCGAGGCGTCGGGCACCGTATTCAGGATCATCGTCATCTGGCTGCGGAGCGTAGCCGTGTCTCGGACTCCCTCATCGCACATGGTCTCGGCGAACCGGAGCGCCCTCGAGAGCGACAGCGCAGACTGCCGGTCCTCAGCCGTCAGGTACGCGTTCCGACTTGAGAGTGCGAGACCGTCGGGGTCTCGTACTGTCGGCATGACCACGACGTTCGCTCCGAGGTTCAGGTCGGCGTTCATCCGCCTGACCACCAGGCACTGCTGGGCGTCTTTCTGTCCGAAGTAGACGTTGTCCGGCCTCACGATCGTCAGCAGCTTGCACACGACGGTCGCGACGCCGGTGAAGTGTCCGGGGCGATGCTCACCCTCCAGCCTGCTGGCGATTGCGCCGACGTCGATGCTCGTATCGAAACCGGGCGGGTACACCTCCGACGCCGGTGGAGCGAATACAAGGTCGACCCCCTCGCTCCTGAGCTTTTCAAGGTCGCCCTCCATGTCGCGCGGGTAGGTCGACATGTCCTCGTTCTCGGCAAACTGGGTCGGATTGACGAAGATGCTGGCCGCGGCGGTGGCGTTGTCCGCGCGTGCCTGTCTCACGAGGGACAGGTGTCCCTCGTGCAGAAAGCCCATCGTGGGCACGAGTCCAAGAGGGCGGGGGCAGGTGCGCTCGATGGCTCTGAAGTCGGCGACGGTCTCGATTACTTGCATGTTTAAGTGTGCGCTCAACTGGTCGAAATGACAGCGCCCATTATAAGGGAAAGGGAGGCGAAGGGATGCTGGCGATCCAACCGGGCAGCCGGTGTGCAGGGTCCGATAACCACACCAAGGCAGTTATCGCACAGTTATGACTTAAGGCGCGATGTAAACTCATAATTCGAGGGTATCGCAAGGAAAAGGCTCGCTACTTGTCGAATGTGACTATGGATAATATAATGGCGGTTACATGTGCCCCGAATTCGGGGCGGGCCCGGTTTCGAGTGCACGCAGCACTAATCCTGTCGAGTTCTGCCTATGACCACCAGTAAGCGCGACTATTACGACGTACTTGGCATTGCCCGTGACGCCTCAGAGGAGGACGTCAAGAAGGCTTTCAGAAAGCTGGCGCTCGAGTTTCACCCCGACCGCAACCGGAGCGAGGGTGCGGAGGCGCGCTTCAAGGAGGTCAATGAGGCGTACCAGGTACTGTCGGACGCGAAGAAGCGCGCGGACTATGACCGTTTCGGTCACGCGGCAGTCGGAGCGAACGGTGGCAGGGGATTCGACGGTTTCGATAACTTCAGTGGGTTCGGAGACATCTTCGACGCGTTCTTCGGAAGCGGGTTCGGAAGTCAGACCCGAACGTCAGCCAACGCCCCACGGCGTGGAAACGACCTCCAGACGAGGTTGGCCATCACGTTCGAAGAGGCTGTCTTCGGTGTCGAGAGGGAAATCGACATCCAGCGCATCGACGTCTGCGAACGCTGCCAGGGTGGACGAAGCGAGCCCGGCTCTGAGAAGACGATGTGCAACAACTGCAACGGCTCCGGACAGGTGAGACGCTCCCACCAGGGCATCTTCGGACAGTTCGTTCAGGTTAATACGTGCAGCGTATGCAGCGGCGAGGGCAGCACCATCTCCGACCCGTGTACGCAGTGCAGAGGCGCCGGACGGGAGCGACGCAAAAGGAAGCTTGCGGTCACGGTCCCGGCCGGGATAGACGACGGCACACAGATCAGGCTCAACAGGGAGGGCGAGGCCGGACTGAACGGCGGAAGCCCAGGGGACCTGTACGTGGTCCTCGACATACAGGGCCATGACGTCTTCCAGCGGGCTGGGAACGACATCCATCTTTCGATTCCGGTCAGCGTGGCCCAGGCGACACTCGGCGCCACCCTGGATGTTGCTACCCTGGAAGGCGAGCACAAGATCACGATTCCTGCGGGCACCCAGCCCGGCGACCGGATCACGCTCAAGAACAGGGGAGTTCCCCATCTGCGCAGCAATCGCCGGGGCGACCAGGTCGTCACCGTCCGCGTGGAGATTCCCAAGACGCTTACCGAGGACCAGCGGCGTCTGTTCGGCGCGCTGTCGGAGTCGATGGGCGATGAGGGAGTTGGCGGCAAGGGCCTGTTCGACAAGGTCAAGGACGCACTGACAGGCGATTGATGCCGGACGAACCGAAGTCGCGCCCCGGTGTGTGGCTGGAGCTGAGCATCGAGACTCCGCCCGAGTACGTCGAGCCTCTGACCGAGATCTTTCATCGCTACGGAGAGGGCGGCGTCGCTGTCGAGCAGCCCGGAGGCTACAACCCTGACGAGGGCGAGAGTCCACCTGTACCCGATCGCGTAGTCGTCAAGACGTATCTCCCGGTCGATCCAACTACAGACCATCGACGCTCCCAGATTGATGTCGGCGTACGTCTCGTCGCGCACCTGGCGCCTCTGACCGAGCTTCGTGAGCGCCGGGTCAGCCAGGACGAGTGGGAGAATAGCTGGAAGGAGTTCTTCCACGTTCTTCGGGTCGGTGAGCGAATCGTGGTCTGCCCCACGTGGCGCGAGTACGATGCGAAGCCCGGCGAAGTCATCGTACATCTCGACCCCGGCATGGCGTTCGGAACGGGACATCACCCGACGACCCGCATGTGCATGGAGATGATCGAGCAGACCGTGACGCCGGGAGACCGCGTGCTCGACCTGGGCTGCGGCTCAGGCATCCTGTCCATCGCGGCAGTGAAGCTGGGCGCAGAGAGCGCGGTGGGCTTCGAGATCGATCCGGTTGCGGTCAAGGCAGGACGGGCAAACATCGCCCTGAATAGCGCCGATGGCGCAATCGAACTGGTGCACGGCACCCTGCCAAGCCCGAAAGCTCCGGCGAGGTCCTTCGACCTCGTGTTCGCCAACATCTCAGCGCGTGTCGTGACAGACATGGCGGGCCAGCTTGTCGAGAGCCTTGCTCCGGGCGGACGAATGCTCGTGTCCGGAGTCATCGAGAAGCATCTCGACGGCGTGACGGGAGCACTCACCGCTCACGGGGCCACGATCGAACGTCAGCAGATCGACGCCGACTGGGTCGCCCTGCTCGCGGCAGTCTGACTGAGTATCTCTGGGACACTGAAATGGCGCAGAAGACCAAACGCAATCAGCACAAGAAGCAGCAACGCGCGCTCAAGAAGCGCACCCAGCGCAAGCAGAAGATGGTTCGCCGTCAGTCACAGGAGCCCGTGAGGGAGACGCCCGCGCGCATACTGCGGCGCGCCCGGGAGATGCCGATAGAGGGCGCCTGGGTCCAGGAGGGCTGGCAGGAGCGCGGCGCGGCGGTTGTGGTGCTGGCCCGCACCAACTCCAACGAGAACGTCGTATTCGGTAACTACATAGTGGACTACCTGTGCACAGGGGTAAAGGACACTGCCTTCGCGACCAACGTCTCTCCCGAGGCGTTCGACAACGAGGTGATCCCGCGTCTGTACGGAGGCGTACCGCCGACCGCAATCGCCCCGGACCTGGCCCACGAGATCGTGTGGGGCGCTGTCGAGTACGCAGAGGCGCTGGGACTGAGGCCAACGAGTGGCTTCCGAGAGTCGCAGCGCGTTCTCAGCGCACCGGACTCGTTTGCGAGATCAGGAGTCGTCCAGTTCGGGTACCAGGGCCGTCCGGCGTACATACCGGCTCCGCAGGACAACCAGGCCGCTGTCCTCACCCGACTCATAGACAGCGTGGGCCTGGGCAACTTCTACTACATCCCGCAGGGCGACATCCCGGAAGACGTGATCGAGCTGCTACAGATCGAACAGGGCGAGGACGGTGAGGTCGGCGCGCCGCTCTGGACGCCCGAGGGCCAGCAGGTGCAGGGCAGCGTGGAAACCGGGTCAGGCTTGTGGACGCCAGGTGAGCAGCCAGCGTCCGAGCAGTCTGAGGACGCCCCCGCGCTGTGGACTCCAGAGCGGTAGCTACTCGGCCCTGGGCTCGCGTTCCATCAGGTTGCGCACCGCCTGCGACACTGATACCCCGCCGAACATGACGCTGTACGTCGCCTGGGCGATGGGCATCTCGACTCCCAGGGTCTCGGCCAGCCCGAGCGCGGCGCGGGTCGTGTCCACCCCTTCCGCCACGCTGTCCATCTCAAAGCGTATCTGGTCGAGCGACTTTCCAGCCGCTAGCTGGGTGCCGAAGTAGTGGTTACGACTCAGCGTGCTCATGCACGTGGCGACGAGGTCGCCCATGCCGGCGAGTCCCGCGAACGTCGCCGGGTTGGCTCCCGCGGCCTCGCCAAGCCGCCCAATCTCCGCCAGGCCTCGGGTGATGAACGTGGCCTTCGAGTTGTCGCCGAATCCCATGCCATCGCACATGCCCGCGCCCAGGGCGATGATGTTCTTCAGCGCACCCGCCAGCTCGACGCCGAGGAGGTCGCCGTTGGTGTAGACGCGAAAGGTAGAGGAGTTGATGATCGCTTGCGCTGCGGTTGCGGCAGCGGGGTCATTGGACGCCACCACCGTCGAGGCGGGCATGGACCTGATGATCTCTCGCGCGAGATTGGGGCCAGATAGGGAGCAGACGCCGCGGTCGAGCGCCGGAATCTCCTCCTTTAGCACCTCGCTCATGCGCTTGCCGCTGGACAGCTCCAGCCCCTTGGCAGCGCTGACGACGACAGTACCGTTCGGAATCGCGTGGGCGACCGCGTGGGCGTTGTCCCTCAGCGTCTGGGACGGCACCGCGAAAATGGTCAGGTCAGCGGAGTCGTTGGCCTCCACGGGATCGGCGAGCGCGTGCATCGATTCGGGGAACTGGACTCCTGGTACGAACCTCGCGTTCTCCCTCGCGGACTCGAGGCCGGACGCCTCCGCTTCCGTCCGGGCAAGCAGGCGCACCTCGTGACCCTCTCTGGCCAGGATGATGCCGAGCGTCGTTCCCCAGCTGGTGGCGCCGACCGCCGTGACGATGGCCATCTAGCCGACCGCGAGATCGGCTTTCTGACCGATCTTTCGCTCGGTCCCGTTGAGCAGGCGCTGGATGTTGTCGCGGTGTCTCACGACGATCAGCGTGCCGCCGATGATCCCGTACCAGCTATAGATAAGGGGCTCCTGTCCCATAAATGCGAGGACTACGAGGGCGACAGAGCCGAGGGACGCGGCCATGATCGACCCCAGCGAAACGTACCGCGTCACGCCAACAAGACCGAGGCCGATGACAGTAGCTATGACACCCGCGATGGGTGACAGGATGATCAGTCCGCCCCAGCCGGAGGCAGTGCCACGACCTCCCCTGAAGCCGATGAATACCGGCCAGTTGTGGCCGAAGATCACGGCCAGGGCCGAGGCTGCCTCGACTCCATAGGAGTCGAACAGCAGCCTGGCAGCCACTACGACCGAGACGGCCTTGCCCATGTCCAGCAGAAGCACCACGCCCGCGGCGGTGACTCCGGCTGTCCTGAGCACGTTGGTCATGCCGATCTTGCCGCTGCCGTAGTCGCGTATGTCGACCTTGGCGACCAGCTTGCCCGCGAGCAGGCCGAACGGAATCGAGCCCACGAGGTAGGCCACCGGGACCATGATGAGATACTCGATCACCGGCTGCCCCTCCTACCCTTGAAGCGCATCCTGAGCGGGCTGCCCCTGAATTCGTACGCTCTACGCAGCCTGTTCTCCAGGAACCTCTCGTAGGAGAAGTGAATGCTGTCGGCGCGGTTCACGAAGAACGTGAAGCTCGGCGGCGCGACCTCTTCCTGGGAGACGCTGTAGATCTTGAGTGAGCGCCCCTTGATGCCGGTGGGCGGGTGCTCGGCGATTGCGCTCATCATCGTGCGGCGCAGGTCGGATCGCGGGATGCCCTTGGACCACTCGTTGTAGACGTCGAGCGAGGTGTCCAAAAGCTCTTCGAGGCCGGTGCTGTTGAGCGCCGACGTGAAGCAGATAGGCGCATACGTCGCGAACCTGAAGCGGTCCTTGAGCAGCGCTTCGATCTCGCCCTTGGTGATTCCCTTGCCCTCCAGCAGGTCCCACTTGTTGACGACGAGCACGACACCCTTGTAGGCGTCGAGGATGTAGCCAGCGATGTGTGTGTCCTGCATCGTCGCCGGTTCCATGGCGTCCATGAGCAGCACAACCACGTCCGCCCTGTCGATCGCTCTGACCGAGCGGATCACGCTGTACTTCTCTATGCCGGTGCCGATCTTGCCGCGCCTGCGGATGCCTGCCGTATCGATCAGGAGCACGTCCAGGTCGTTGTACTTGATGAGCGTGTCTATGGTGTCGCGGGTGGTGCCTGGAATGTCGCTGACTATGGAGCGGTTCTCGCCGGTCAGCGCGTTCAGCAGCATCGACTTGCCGACGTTGGGCCTGCCCACGATGGCGAGGCGCAGGTCAGCCTCAGGCTCCGGGAACTCCGGCTCGGGCGGGAAGTGGATCACGACCTCGGCCATCATGTCGTCGAGTCCCAGGTTGTGGTAGCCGCTGATGGGGTGAGGGTCGCCGAGTCCAAGCTCATGGAACTCGTGTGCGCCTTCGGCCTTCCGTTCGGTGTCGACCTTGTTGACTGCCAGCACGACGGGTTTGCCGCCCATGCGCAACAGGTCGGCCACGTCGATGTCCGATCCGGTCACGCCCTCGGTCACGTCGACGACCATGATGATGATGTCGGCGTCTTCTATGGCGGTCTCGACCTGTCCGCGCACCTGCCGCCACATGTCGGTGTCAGGAAAGACCTCAAGTCCGCCGGTATCGACGAGAATGAAGTTGTGCTCGGCCCAGTCCGTCTCGAGCATCACCCTGTCGCGGGTGGTGCCGGACTGCTTGGAGACGATCGCAACGGTCCTGCCGACCAGCCTGTTGAACAGGGTGGACTTGCCGACGTTCGGCCTTCCTACGATAGCTACGACAGGTTTGGCCACGTTGTCCCCCAGAATTTCCGTGAGAGGGGCGCCGATGTCCCCAAGTCAGGGATCATCCAGCAGTCATGCGAGTGTGGACGAATGCTACCAGATTAGCCTGTTCTTTTGCATGGTTTGGGACGAGGGGAGCCTGTGTCAGCTTGGTAGGCAGTGTTTTCACCCTCACCCCAACCCTCTCCCGTCAAGGGAGAGGGGGCTAGTTGAGTGAGTTTCGAGTTGGTCTGCACGCGCTTACCTACGTTCGTCAGACCGCCAAGGGAGAGAGGTGTATTGGGGTCAATAGTGGTGGGCGTTGGGGTCGAAGTCGGGGTCTTCGGGATCGCCGTGGTATGGGCAACTGATGTTGTCGCAGCCGTCGTAGTTGGACCAGTAGTCATCGTCTGAGGCTGCGCGCATGGGATCGAAGTTGGGGTCGATGCACCTGCTCGCTGCCCTGTAGATGTCGGGGTCGAAGTTGGGGTTGGTTTCGGGCTGTGCTTCGACAGGCTCCCGCCGCGGGGGATTTTCGACAGGATAAACGGGGTTGGTTGCAGGCTGTCCTTCGACAGGCTCGGGCTGAACGGGGGCAGACTCGGTCTGCTGGTCTGCCCTTGGGATCGTTCCTCGGGGCGCGGTCTCGTGTGGAGGGTTGGGCAGTGGTATGCCCTGGTTCCTGCCGAACGCCCGGTCCAGGAGTTCCCTGGCCGCTGTGACGCGGTGTCCGATGCGGAGGCCTTCGACTTTTCCCCACATGACGTCTATGAGGAATAGGCACATCTCCTGACCGTCGTTGGTCCTGGCCCTGATGAGCCTGGAGAGTTCAGGGTCGCTTATGACCCACTCCCGCCCCTCGCCAGAGGACTGCGGGACGTTGTCGTCGATGAAGTCTCGGGCGTCCTGGAAGCCGTAGATGGTGAGCAGCCTGGCGGCGGTGAGCCTGTGGCTGGGTCTGACGCCTCGGATGAATCCGTTCATCACGTCGATGAGGACTGCGGCGATGTCGATACCGTCGTCTGTGTTTTCGAGGATGTATTCTGAGAGTGTCATGGGTTGGGTTGTTGGGATTGGTGGTTATAGTTCTGGCATGATAATAGAACGGATGTACTTATATGTCAAGGGCCATAAAGTCTGAACTCGGATTTGTGTGATTATGGGATTTACATGATTTTGTTGTGTGGGCGATGCGGTTGTGGCGCCGACAGTCGGCATACCGGCTGGGGTGGCGCAGGTTCTGCAGCCTGCCTGTCGTTTTATTTCGATCTAAATCTTGTCTTGTCGGATCACGTTGACCATAATGGCCTGACCAGGCGCGACCGACGCACCTCCTAGGGATGTTGAATTTGCCATCTACACACAGCGAGGCCGAGACCATACGCGAAGAGGCAGTCAATGTGCCTTTGGCGCAGATGCTTGGGGGATACGGGGCCTCCGCCCGTGCGGAGCGTCGCAGCAGTACGGTCGTTCTAGGGTCTGAAAACGGAGAGGGAAAGCCAAGGTCATCTATCAGTACGCCGGTTATATGCCTCTATGTGCTTGCAAGGCCCAGAGGTCCGAAATCTAAAGTCAGGGCAGTCACAATCTCTATCATTGGTGTTGTACTCCCTAAACTTGTCGTCGCTGACTTCTAGGACGTTCCTCTCCCATTGTAGCTTCCTGAATAGAGAGTCCATGCTATTTGCATGAACTTCAATCAAAATCTCACCGCTTTCAGAGTCGATGATTGTCGCTTCCCGTCCCAACTTTGTCTCCTCTCTCAATGGCAAGGGCTACAATTTGCCCTTCAGCGCCGACGTATCTGGATTACTCCCAATCGCTTTTGGCAGTCATTTTGCTTGACCTCAACCTTCTGTGCAGGCGCACGAGACGACTGCTCAGATTCCAACTTTGGAACCACGGTCCTATGCGCCGACGAATGCTCGACCACGTCCTCCCATGACTTGAACGGAGTGGACACTTTCGCCGCACTTGCAGGTGTCTTATTGTCCAACGACTCATGCAAGCGGAACAGGTTATAGGTCAGCGTCCAGCCGTCGAGATCGACCTGTCCGCTCTCAGCGTTATCCAGTCCTCTGGGCGTCTTGGTCCGCTGCCTATATGTACCCTGTAACCGCTCAGACAGGTTGTTGTTGATCGCCGGGTGAAGTCCCTCTGACTGAACGTGCTTCACGTCACCGCTCCACACGTTCTCAATCGCGCCAATGTAAGACCCTAGCTTGTCTGTCTTGACCGTCTTGGGAGTGTTCGCTGCCGCCTTCTGCGCCTTTCACATTACGGCATTCGCAGCGCTTGAGTCTCTACGCTTGGATAGGTTAGACGCGAGTATGTACCGCGTCTTTTCGTCCATGACGTTCCAGTTCCAATACTTCTGACCGCCGGCACTGACCTGCATCTCATCGGCAACCCACCTGTCGCCAGTCTCCGCCTTGTGGTTCTCCATCTCGAGCAAAGCGTCTTTCGTGTACTCCTCCACCCACCGATATATTGTTGATTTCGATGACTCAGGAATGTCGTACATTTCGACCGTGTTCTCAGCCATCTGCTTTTATGACATGCCTGAATAGAACATCCGAATGGCCGCGCCAATGTGGTTGGAGGGATAGCGATTACTGTCGATCACACCGCTACTGCTAAAACGCTTTTCACAGAGTCGGTACAGATACCGCTGTATCTTGTCAGTCCTGCCCTTGCCGTTCTTCACAACACGCTCAGAACCGCAGTAAGGACAGTTGACCGTTATTTCTGTTGAGAATTTCGCCATGTATCCATCGCACGCCAGCTTTGCATGTCTGTCATTCTTCGCGATTGACTAACTGTTTACAGTCTGTATAGCCTGCCTTATGGAAATATTGACTGTTAGAAGAGGCAACCAACGTGACTACCAGACAACCAAGCAAAATTTGTAGACACCAAGACTGCCCCAATGACATCCCGTCGCGATTCGATCTCTGCGTTCAACACAACTCGGACAGGCAGAGGGGAGAGATCAGCCAGTGTTCCAACTGCGAACGATACAAGCCAGCCCGATACCCGCGGTGTCGCCATTGTAACGCTGACCGGCAGAACGAGTACGTACCCGAATCAGAAGATACGTGGGATGATTCAGGCCATGAAGACAATGAGTATTTCACTTACATCCTGAAGCTGGACGACGGAAAGTTCTACGCAGGTCATACTCGTGAACTCAGGGAGCGCATGGGCGAACACCGCGATGGTAAGGCCAAGAGTACTGCTAACAAGAACCCGGTACTCGTCTGGTTCGAAATCGTGGATACCCGCAAAGAAGCCACAGAACGTGAATCCCAACTGAAAAAGCTAATCGACAAGAACGAGCGCGAAGTTCGTCGTATGGTCAACAAGTTTCAGGACTATGTCAGGCTGGTGTCCATAGAAGACTAGAGCCAAGCAGTTGCAACAGTTCATGTTCTTTGGTATGAGCTTGGGCGGCCAGGATTCTACATCACCCCCAACGGAACGGAATTCCAGCTTGGGCTTGCTTGCAATCATGGCTGAGAGAACCACTACGAGGGGCGGCTGGGTCGCCATGAAGAAGGCCGACCTAGAGGAGCTTCCCGTACTCGACACGCGCAGTCTGTCGGCGTCGCAGCGTAAGCAGTTATCTAACCTCTTCGATGAGATGGCAGACGAGGAGTTCGAGCGACTTCCGAATATGGCAGACTGCCCAGCGCGACAGCGCCTGGACGACGGGATCTCCGAGATTCTGGGTCTGCCAGATCTGAGCAACCTACGCCGACTACTGGCGTCGGAGCCTGTGGTGTCGAACGAGCGGCTGTGAGGGCCGGGGTCTTTTCGCTTTTGAGTATCCCTTGAGTAGTCCGCTCGTGGTGAGCCGCTCGTCCAGCTCACGAGCGCCTTGTCGAACCATGGACCGGCGGCCCTTCGACAAGCTCCCTTCGACAAGGTCAGGGCGAACGATCTGGCTAGTTGCCTACTCCTGCCAACTCTCCCTAAGGAGAACGTCAGGGTGAAGCCCCCAGCAGTTATGCAGCCTGACCCACGCCCAATTGAGGCTGTGTCAGTTTGGTAGGCAGTGTTTTCACCCTCACCCTGAGGGAGCCGACAGGGGTAGGTAAACCGACAAATCGTTCGTCATCGGATCAAGTCCGGCGCAGGCTCTGAGCTTGTCGAAGGACACCCCCAGCCCCTGGATTCCCGCTTTCGCGGGAATGACGGTTTGCGAATACCTACCCCTGTCAGCCCTGAGGGAGAGGGGACACTGGATTACCGACCAAATTGGCACAGCTTCCGCTCACTTTTGCAAGTTCCACACGGGTTGGCAATTGTGATAGCGTTGCGGAACAATCTGGAGTCAGGAGGATTGCTGTGGGCGCTACAGACCACGAGAGCTTTATGAGACTCGCGCTGGAAGAGGCGCAGAGGGCGGCCGACGAGGGTAATGTCGGCGTTGGGTCGGTCATCGTGAGGGATGGTGAGCTGATTGCGCGCGGTCGAAACTTGGTGCCGGTCACCAAAGACCCCTCGGCCCATGCTGAAACCGTCGCCCTCAGAGAGGCCGCAGCCGCGCTCGGCACTGACGACATGACCGGCTTTGCGCTATATACTACGTTCGAGCCGTGCCCCATGTGCTGCGGTGCGCTGATGAACGCCAACATCGCCATGCTGGTGATGGGCGGACGGCCATCGCCTGAGCAGGCACGGTTCGGCGACTACACGTTGGAACGCCTACTTGAATTGTCCAAGTGGGACGACCGTATGGAGGTCGTGACCGGCGTCCTTGTAGACGAGTGCCTGGGCATCAGACAGCCTTAAAGGAAAAGAGGGGGACATGAACTTTTCCGGAAAGCTGGTAGTCATAACCGCGCTGGCAGTGACCGTGCTGCTGGTGAGCAACATCATCGCGACAAAGCCGCTGTCACTGTTCAACCTCCCATTCGAGGTACTTGGCGACACCGCTGTCATCGTCTCTGTTTCTGTCATCTGCTTCCCGCTGAGCTATATCATCAGCGACGTTCTTACCGAGGTCTACGGCTTCCGGGTCGCCCGCGGAGTTATCTGGCTGGGCTTTGCCTGCAACCTCGTTATGGTCATACTTCTCTGGATCGGCGGAGCCATCCCCGGCGCCGTCTTCTGGGACAACCAGGACGCGTACATGGCCATACTCGGCACGACCGGCTGGGTGCTGCTTGGCAGTTTCTCGGCCTACATAGTGGGTGAGTTCGCCAACGCGACGGTCATGGTAGTGCTGAAGAACAAAACAGAGGGTCGTTTCCTCTGGATGCGGACTATATCGTCCACCGTGGTTGGACAGGGCGTGGACTCGGTGATCTTCTACGGGATCGCCTTTGGCCTCTCTGGGATATGGCCCGCCACAGCGGTATTCAACGGCATACTGTTCGCCTGGTTGGTCAAGACCGCGTACGAGATACTCGCCACGCCTCTGACCTACTTGGTCGTGGGGTGGCTCAAGCGGAATGAGCAGATGGACATCTACGACGCCCCTAGGTCGCTGAATCCGTTCGGCGTTTTCGGCAGCGGGGACGACGGGACGAGCTACAACGCTGCGCGTCCCGCCACCACCGGCTAGAAGGTCTGAGGTCCCGGCAGCGAACGGACGGGTATCGCCACAGGAGTCTTTTAATTGCGATTTGGAGCTTTTTGGCAGGTGCCTGGGTTTTTGGGGTCGTCGATCCCGCGACGGCACTGGGAGACGATCGAGCAGATAGCCCTGGCTGACAAGCTGGGTTTTGAGACGGCGTGGATAGCGGAGTCGGTGTTCTTCCCCGGCCGGCCGCTGTCCAACCCGCTCATGGTGGCGTCGGCTGCGGGTCAGCACACCAGCCAGATAAGGTTTGGCACGCTCGCCGCGCAGTTCCCGCTGCATCACCCCATCCACATGGCGACCCAGGCCGCCACCTGCGACATTCTCACCAACGGCAGGCTCGACCTGTGCCTGGGTGGACGCTGGGGCTCGCCTTCAGGGCAGGCTTTCGGTCAGGCCAAGGACATCAGCGCAGAGGAGAGCAGGGGCCGTGTGGCCGAGGGCATCGACCTCCTGAGGGCCGCGTGGACGCAGGAGAAGGCCAACTTCGAGGGCGAGTACTGGAGCATGAGCGAGTTGCTCGTCGAGCCGAAGCCCGTGCAGGAACCCTACCCGCCGCTTCTACTCGCAGCCAACAGCGACGAGACGTTCCCGTACGCCGCAAGTATGGGCCTGGGCGTGATCGGCACTACCCTGAGCCAGCCGATGCCTCGCATGATCGACAGGATTCGCGAGTTCGAAGCGGCCAAGCCCTCAAACGGTGCGACCCATCCGCAGGAGTTTCACGTTAACATCTCGTTCTTCGTTGCCGAGACCCGGAAGAAGGCACACGACATGATGGCGCGGAACTGGCTCGACGAGGACATAGTCACCACGATGCCGGATGCCACCGCGTCGTCCGTAGGCACGTCCCGTCACAGCTTCACCAGCGGTGTAGGGGGCTGGGCCACCTGGAACTTCGAGGACGCCCTCCGATATTCGATCTACGACGATCCTGCCGGTTGCGTCGAGCAGCTCAGCGCGCTGCGAGACGATATGCCCGGAATGGCGCAGTGCATCCTCGAATTCAACCGCAGGGGTCGCCTGACCAACGACGAGATCAAAGAGTCCATGCAGCTCTTCGCAGACGAGGTCATGCCAGCGCTCGCATGACGCGCGAAGGCCTGCCCCGTACGCGATACGGAGGGCGGAAAGTGAGAGCTAACCAATGTCGGAACTGAGCACGCTTGCCGAGACGGTTGGTCAGTTGCTTAAGGATCGAGGCGAATCGCTCGCCGTTGCCGAGTCCTCGTGCGGCGGACTGCTGAACGCGACGCTCGTGGCCATCCCGGGCGCGTCCGCGTACTATGTCGGCGGCGCGATAATCTACACGCGCATGGCGCAGCTTGGCCTGCTGAGTGTCCCTGACGAGGCGATGGAGGGACATCGTGCCAGCACCGAGTACTACGCTGCCCTGAACGCGGAGACGATCCGCACGAGGTTGAGCACGACCTGGGGACTGGGCGAGACCGGCGCGAGCGGACCCACGGGCAACCGATACGGTGACAACTACGGACACGCCTGCATCGCGGTCGCCGGCCCGGTCGAGCGCTCGATCACCATCGAGACAGCCGACCCCAACCGCGAGGGCAACATGTGGGTCTTCGCCGAGCGAGCCCTAGCCCTCCTCGAAGAGTGCCTACGAGAGGCGCGGTAGGCCTCACCACCCAACCGTCGTTCCTGAGATCATCGGAATGGCCGACGGTCTACAGGGCGAGAACTCTGGATTCCGGCCTTCGCCGGAATGACGATCGAGTCATACTGCAATGCCTTCACACGGTGTTGCGATATTGGTACACCTTCGGAGACACCCAGCGTCGTTCCGGCGAAGGCCGGAACTCAGAGGTCACCGAAGGTTCAGTAGGCAGCCGTCGCCATCTCCGGCGCTCCCACCGCAGGCATCACCTCTCTGGAGAACAGTTCCATTTGCGGTCGAGGTCGTCCTTCGACGGACAGTCCGCCTCGTCTGTTCCATCTATTCTATGTTCTAGCGACCGCCGTCAAAGGCCGGGTACTTGTGGAGGTCGTCCCAGCCTTCGGGGAGGACGGGGGACGTCCAGTCGGGGTTGGGACGCCATTGGGGCCAGGGTTCGCTGAACGGTGAGCGTCTCGCGCCGAGTGCGGTGATGACTTTTTCTCCCTCGGCCCTGACGAGGTGTGCTTCCTCGGAGGTCAGTAGGCCCGCTACGACCGCCTCTTCGAACTCGTCCTCATCCTTCCAACTCCACTCAGACAGGTCAGGCGCTATCTCGATGTCCAGGAGTTGGTCGAGGTAGTCGAAGCCGATGTGGGTACGAGTCATTTGGTCCTCGAGATTCACGTACCACAGCAGTAGGTCCCGGAATCCTGCCGTCCAGAGAAGCAGGACACTGTGGCGGGAACCGGGCGTGACAATCCGCAGGGCCTCGGTGTACCAAGTGTCCTCCTGAAGAGTCCAGGCCCGCTCACGCAGCCTGTCAGGGGGAACAGGCTTGACCCATCGGACGCCCGCCCCCACGTACAGCAGCAGCCGGCTGGAGGAGTCTTCGACGACAGTGTACGGTCTACCGGACCAGACCCGCCCGCGCCATATCTCGCGGAGCACGACGTGATCTCCTGGCTGCCAGTGTTTTGTCATTGGACTCAGCAGGCGGCTGTTGCCATCTCCGGGGCGCCGACTGCGGGCATGACCTCTTTCGCGAATAGCTCCATGGACTTCAGAACCTTGTTGTGGTCCAGCCCGCCCATCGCGAAGTTGGCGCCGAGGAACCTGACTCCGTGGCTCTTCAGCTCCTCGATCTTGGCGATGCAGTAGTCAGGGTCTCCGACTATGGCGCGGTTCTCGAAGACGTAATCGACGGTCGCGGGGAATTCAGTCCGGGTGCGTCTCCACTCTTCTATGCTGTGGTAGATCTCGCTCCCGCCGTCCTTGAAGTAGCTCCGCCAGAACAGCATGTCCAGCACCCACTCCAGGTGTGGAGCCACATCGCGCCGGGCCTGTTCCATCGTTTCGGCGACGTACATGTACCTGAAGAACGGTACTTCGGACGCGGGCCGGTCGATGCCTGCTGCCTCCGCCTTGGCGACGAACCGCTGCAGCAGCTCAAGCGCCGGTGCGGTATCCATCACCACGGCGATGCACAGGTTGTGACCCTGGGATATGCAGTAGTCGAGCGTCGCCGGCGTTCGCGACGCGGCGATGTAGATAGGCGGATGTGGTTTCTGCAGCGTTGGAGGGGCCAGGCTGACCTTGTCCAGGCTGTAGAACTCGCCTTCGTGTGAGAACTCATTCTCGGTCCACAGGCCCTGGATTACGTTGATGCTCTCCTGGAAGTGCTCCTGGCTGGTCTCTGGAGAGACGCCGAATCCACTGTACTCGTACCCGTACACGCCGCGTCCGAAGCCGACGTCCAGGCGACCCCCGCTCATGGCGTCTATCGTGGCAGCGTCCTCGGCCAGCCTGATTGCGTTGTGGAGCGTGGGGATGAGTACACCAGTGCCAAGCCTGATCTTCTCTGTCTGGCCGGCCATGTAGCTGGCGATGACGAGCGCGGACGATCCGATGCCGTAACGTGTGAAGTGGTGCTCGGCGATCCATGCGCTGCTGAAGCCGAGGTCTTCTGCCAGTTTCACCTCGTCGGCCGCGTACGTGAGCAGCTTTGCGGGATCGGTGTCTTCGGGCCAGGGCACATGGGTGAAGAGGGCGTATTTCACGGGTCGCCTCCTGTAGATGGATCATTCACCCAACCGTCGTTCCGGCGAATGCCGGAAGGCAGTGGGGAAGGGTGTAACAAACTAGGGCAATATCTGGGCCAGGGTCAAGACAATCGTGGCGACGTTCTCAACCGCCTGCGGGAGGTTCTCCTCAAACTCGGAAATTGCGTCGTTCCCTGCTCCGTCTGAGATGCCTCTGACTTCCAGGAACGGCAGGTCCGAGAACTCTGCGGCCCGCGCGCCGCCTGCTCCCTCCCATGCTACTGCAATCGCATCGGTGGCCTTACGTAGTTCGCCTGCCCGCTGGGGGTCGACGATGCCTTCATCGCCGCTGGCGACGATTCCGAAGTGCACGTCAAACGACTCTTCCATCATGGGCAGTTCGGACTGAAGCACTGCAATTGACTTCTGATCGCCGGTAAAGCTGGGCAGCGGCTGGCCGCTCCGTATGCCCCACTTGAAGTCATGCTCGACCGTTTCTGTCGCGACCACCACGTCGCCGATCTTGAGGTCGTCACTCAGGCCTCCAGCGGATCCCGCGCAGATGACCATGTCTCGATCGCGCAGCGTGTCGATTGCGTGCTGGGCCTGAATACCGAACTGCGCTTTGCCGAGTCCGCCCTGTGCGACGATAAGAGTGCCGCCCAGATAGCTGACGAAGGGCATCCTGCCGGTGGACCGTCCATAACTCACGAAGCCGAACCTGTTGAGCGTCGTGGTCAGGGCGTTAAACTCGTCTCGAATTGGGGTCAGTGCAAGTATTCTCATATATGTGTTATGGCATGTCAGTCGTCAGTTGGCTTGCCGCGACGTGCGTTATCCCACCTCTCCTGAGCTGCTTCTCGGGCCCGGTCGCGTTGTTGCTCAGGCGTCAGAGAGTCGTCCTGTGCGAACTGGCTGACGTGCACCGGCACCGATTCGCTCACGTCCCGTGCGCCAGCTACATCTACGGTCACCTGGATGCTCCAGTCCATATTCGCACGTGCGCGAGGGCCGTACCCGGAGACGTTCTCGGGTAATTCGGCGGGGACACTGAACCTGACTCTTTCCCTGATCGGGGTGCCTTCTCGGAGCCTATGTCCATGAAGGAACGTTGGTCCCCTGTACGTTTCCGTATGTTCCGACTCACGACTTCCGACGGTCAGATCGGAACCGAAGGGTTCCGACATCGGGATGCCAGTATCACCTCGGACAATTCCAAAGTATTGCTGACTGCTGCCAACCTCGGTAAAACTGGCCAGGCATACCAGTTCAACACGCGCCTCCCGGACCGTGACGTCCATTCTGGGTGTCAACTCCACGTCGATGCGAATCGACTCGCCGAGTTGGTAGGTCCGGTCTTCGAAGCCTATTGCGATCTCGAGCGGTGTCAGTCGTGAGACCATGGTTCTCTACTCCGCTATATCACGCGTTGGGATTCCAGTGACGCGAGGTCGTCTGAGCCAAGCCCGAACGCTTCCGCAAACACCTCTTCGTTGTGCTGACCGAGAAGCGGTGCGGCGGTAAAGTCGACCGGGGAGTCAGACATCTTGACCGGGCAGCCGGGCAGGGTGAACGGGCCGTACTCGGGGTGGTCGACGGTCACGATCATCTCGCGCTGACGCAGATGCTCGTCTTCGTACAGGTCGACGGCGTTGAAGCACGCGCTGGCTGGCACACCCGCCTCGCCGAGGATCTTCATGACCTCGAACTTGGTGTGCTGCTGAGTCCAGGCGTCGATCGCCCTGTTGATCTCGTCTGTGGCCTTCGCCATCTCATCAGCGTCCTTCAGACGCGGATCGTCGATCAGGTCCTCACGACCGATGGAGGTGGCGAGGGCGCTCCACATCGGTTTCCTGGCGGGTGATGCGATCATATAGACGTAGTCGTCCGGGCCGCCGGGGGCGCATCTGAAAGTCCCGATGCCGGGACTCGACCTCAGGCTGTTTCCAGTCCGCTCGGGCGAGACCTTGCCCTGCTCGGCGCGGGCCATCCACGTCCGGCTCAGGTTGACGATGGCGTCCTGCATCGAAACCTCGACGACCTGACCCCTGCCTGTCGCCTGTCGCTGCCACAGCGCGGCAAGTATGCCGATGGCGGCGTGCATTCCCGTGGCGGAGTCGCCTGACGTGGTGCCGGGACGCATCGGGGGGCCGTCCGGCTCTCCAGTGGCGCAGAAGGCTCCGCCCGCAGCCTGTGCGACGGGGTCGAAGCTCTTGTACGTGCTGTACGGGCCGTAGGTGCCGAATCCCTTTACGCGGGCAAGAATTATTCGCGGGTTGATCTCAGCGAGCACGTCGTAGCCAAGGTTGAGGCGTTCCAGTGTGCCGGGAGCGAGGTTCTCGGCAACTATGTCGCCGTCCCTGACGAGGTCGAAGAACATCTCGCGTCCCTTCTCAGTTTTGAGGTTGAGCGTGACGCTGCGCTTGTTCGAGTTGTAGTGGATGAAGTAGTTTGAGTCGCCCTCTGACGGGGGTCCCGAGCCACGGCCCGGGTCTCCGACCCTGGGCTGCTCTATCTTGATCACGTCCGCGCCCAGCCATGCGAGCATCTGCGTGCAAGACGTCCCGGCCTCGAACTGTGTCAGGTCGACTACTCGCACACCTTCCAGTGCCTTCTCCATCTCTACTTCTCCTTATCCGGGATCACTACGGAGTCGCGACTGCCCGGTCTCACTAGCCTGGTCGTGGACAAGCGCCTCTGGGGAAGTCCTGTTCCAATGTACCATGTCGACCGAAACAAAACAGGGACGGTCCGCAAACCGTCCCTGTTATATACCGCCTGAGTTTTTTCGGCTAGTTCCTGATGAAGTCGAACTGCTCGAAGTTGCCGTTTGTGATCGGCTCAGGATCGACTCCGAGCTGCCGCTCGAGGATCGTCGAGTAGGTCAGCCTGAAGTCATTGCTGAAGTGCATGTCGCCTTCGAGCTGGTCCTCAGGTCGCAGCGATGGGAAGTCGGCGTAGAGGCCGCCGTTTACATCGCCGCCGATGACGAACGCGACTCCACCGGAGCCGTGGTCGGTGCCTGCGCCGTTGTCGTTGATCCGGCGTCCGAACTCGGAGAACAGCAGGATGACAGTGTCCTTGTCCTTGCCGTGCTCCTTGAGGTCGTCCATGAAGTCGGCGACGGCCGTCGAGACTTCATTCCAGAGCTTGCCGTGCGACGCGAGCTCATTGGCATGAGTATCGAAGCTGCCGTGCTGCGTGTAGAAGATGCGCGTGCCGACGTCTGCGAACATCACCTGAGCGATGTTCTTCATGTTCTCGGCGATGGGGTTGTCTGCGTACTCGACGCTGGACGAGTACGAGCTTGGCGCGGTCTTGAGAATGTCGGCGCCCTTGAGCGCGTCCATTCCGACCTGGCTTATGAACTGCGAGATGGTGTCCTTGCCCGAGCCGCCGTAGATCTGGGAGAAGGCTTCGAGCGCGAGCTTGCGCGCGGCCTCGTCCTTGATGTCCGGCATGAGGCCGTAGGTCTCGAGGTTACCGACCGATGCGACGGGGACGTCCTTGGCGTACATGGCGCGAGGCAGGCCGCGGCCGAAGTTGACGCCGGTCACGACGTTCTCGGCCTTGGGGTCGAGGTCCCTGATGGCCTGACCAAGCCAGCCCTCAGGAGCGATGTCGGCAGGCTGGGCGGTGTGCCACACGTCCATCGAGCGGAAGTGCGACCTGTTGGGGTTCGGGTAGCCGATTCCCTGTAAGACCGCGACCTTGCCCTCGTCCCACAGCGACTTGATCGGCCCCATGGCCGGGTTCAGTCCCACCTTGTTGTCGAGGTGCAGCACCTCATCCTGTGGAATGCCTAGGTAGGGCCGCTGATCGTAATATAGCCCCTCGTTGTACGGGATCAGCGTATTGAGCGCGTCGTTTCCACCGCTCAACTGCAGGACCACCACCGACTTGCTGTTGCCGTTACCATTCGCTGTCATATCACCACTCCCTGCTGTTTTTTTCTCACTTGTGGTTAGAGGGTATATGAATCTGTCAGTTCCCCCTCATCCTAACCTTCTCCCGCCAGGGGAGAAGGGACTTCCTGGGCAGGTTTCAAACCTGCCCCTACCTACCCGTTTCTCTTGTAGATCTGAACGCGGTGCCGGTTGCTCTCGGTGACGTACATCCGGCCCTCTCCGTCCAGTTTAATGGACGTTGGCGCCCAGAAGTACTTCTCTATATGGGATGAGACCTCGTGCGGATCGTCGACGAAGAAGTCGATCTCGGGCTCCATGTTGGCGCGCTCTCGGGCGGCGGCCTCTTCGAGGTTGATCGACAGGAACGCCTCTGCCCACTTCGAGTCCGTGGCCTCGCCGCGAATGTTCTGAACGAATCCGCCATCAGCGTCGAAGATGACCACGCGCTCGTTGCCCCAATCGGAAACGTAGACGTATCCCTCCGGGTCTACTGCGACGCCTGACGGCCTGTGAAGCTCGCCATCGCCGCGTCCCGATCTGCCGAAAGAGCGAATGTATTCGCCATCCAGCGAGAGCTTCTGGACCCGGTCGTTCTGCCAGTCTGCGACATAGAGGCAGCCGTCGGGACCGACGGTGATTCCCCACGGAAGTCCGAACTGGCCCTCTCCGGAGCCCTGCGAGCCGTAGCTCGCCACGAACTCGCCTTCAGGTGTGAACACCTGCACGCGGTTGTTGTGCTGGTCGGCGACGTACAGCCTGTCGTCTGCGTCGAAGGCCAGGCCTGCTGGTCCGTCGAGTTGACCGGGCGCGCTGCCCGTCTGTCCCCAGTGGTTGATGATGGTGCCGGACGTGTCGAATCCGGTGACGACGTTCTTGTCCTCGTCGCTGATGTAGACGTGCCCCTGGGAGTTCTGCGTGATCGCGACGGGCCAGATGAACTGGCCGGCATCCTCGCCAAACCCGGAGAAGGTGCCGTAGTACTCGCTGTCGATATCGTAGATCGTGACGCGGACGCCTCTGGTGTCACCCTCCAGGGAGCGGCTTATGGTGTACAGCTTGCCATCGCTGTGGCAGACGGTATCCACCGGGTAATAGAACCCCCGTCCCTCCATCGTGGACAGCCCGATGGTGTGACTGTAGACCATCCTTTGTCGGGTTGTTTCTAGTGTGGTCATGGCGTTCACCTTTTAGTATGGGCAGGTTTCGAACCTGCCCCTTCACGCTATGCCCTCTGGAACTCGTGGGTGGCCGCGATCATCTGTAGGAGCTGCGCTACTCGCTCGCTGGTTTCCTCGTCCACCTCTGGTCCGGCGACGACGTCACCCTCAGCCTTCGCATATTCCACCAGCGACGACCGGGTCTCATCCGACACGGTGATAACCCCGATCTCGTCGAGGCACCGGTCAACAAGCTCGGACGGTGATATCGCAGAGCCGCCGTTCGTGGCGACGCGCTCGATGATCGACTTCACTCCGGGATGCTCGGTGTTGCCTAGCTGGCTGGACGCGAAATTCAGCCTCTCGACGAACGTCCCGGTGTCAATCCACTCAAGACCCTCGTGCCAGCCCTCAACGGACGGCGGATTCATCAGGGTCTGTCCCATCCACGTCATCTGCTGTTGGCGCTCGACGATCTGACGCCTCGGCCTGTGGAACTCGTTGGTGAGTCTGAGCACGCCGGCGACGACCTCGGCCGGGCTCTTGACCCGTGAGTACCAGGAGTCCTGCGACTTGAAGAAGTCGGATGTGAACAGCACGTTCAGCATGTGGCCGATGTCGTAGTCGCTCTCGAAGTACGCCTTGGAGAGAATCTCGATCGCCTCGGGGTCCTGCGGCTCGACGTACGGCCACTGTGGTACGGGAGGCTCGTCGGCGACGAAGAAGTGGTACATGTGCCTGGCGATGAACGCGGCGGTGGCGGGCTGCTCGCAGATGATCTCCACGATCTCCTCGCCGTTGAAGTTTCCGGTGCGACCCAGGAACTCCTTCTCGCCGTCGTCATGGTCTTCTTCGTTGAACTGGAAGTGCCAGGAGATGCGCCCGTACGGCCAGATCGAGTCTCGCTCGGCGCGCAGCGCCATGTACTCGGTGTTCCCGATCGTCCATCCAGTGAATGCCCGGGAGGCCTCCTTGATGTCGTCTTCAGAGTAGTTGCCGACGCCCATCGAGAACAGCTCGAGCAACTCACGCCCGAAGTTCTCGTTGATGGCGCCCCTGTGGTTGTCCTGGTTGTCCAGCCACACGATCATCGAGGGATCTCTGGCGAGCTCGGTGAGCAGTGTCTTGAAGTTCCCCATGCCGTACCGGCGGAACATCCTGATCTGGTCGCTCAGCACCTTGCCGTTCGTGATCTTCGGGTAGCCGGTGGCGAAGATGCCGTGCCAGAAGAGTGACATCTTCTCGCGCAGCGCGTCGGTAGATGTCGCCATCTTGTAGATCCAGTAAGAACCGGGGCTGAGCTGGCCCATCATGCCAGACTGCTCGTGGTGGTACCGGCGAATGAGGTCGTCGGTCATCTCGCTGGAGTGGGACGGGTCCAGGAGCTCGGCGACAACTACGTCGTACCCCTTCTCCGCTAGTGACTCCAGTTGGCTCCGACTCGCACCAAACCCGGCGCGGCGCATCAGGTGGGCCAGGAGTTGTAGGTCAGCAGTTGCGGTGGTCATAGGAGCCTCCCAACCAGCATAAAGCTGGACATATTAGTCCGGTCTGTATGGTCTGAATACCTGCCTCGCAGGAGTCCAAATCCAAGCAATAGCCAAACGTAATCCCCGTAGGGGATCGTTAGTTTGCAATATAACACAAGATTGTCACTTTCATAAGTGGTCAATTCAGGCCTCATGGCGCACCCGAGAATCGTCGTGTAGTATCGTGGCGATAGCCGAGCTTGGAGGAGCGTATTGGCAGACACCACGGACACCCAGATTCAGAGGCAGCCCCGACTCAGGGACAAGGTCGCCATTGTCACCGGCGCGGGCTCTCGCGGCGACGTCATTGGCAACGGTCAGGCCGCCGCCATCCTGTTCGCGTACGAGGGCGCAAGCGTGCTGCTCGTCGACACTGACGATGAGCATGTTGGCAGAACGCTCGACGCCATCGAGTCCCATGGTGGGACGGCGTCGGTCTTCATAGGCGACGTGACCTCTGCTGAGAGTTGCCAGGAGATGGTAGAGGCAGCAGTGCAGAGGTACGGCCGGCTCGACATCCTCCACAACAACGTCGGCATCGGCGGCGCGGGCTCTGTGGTCGAGGTCGACCCCGACGCCTGGGACCGCGTCATGGAGGTCAACGTGAAGTCCATGATGCTGATGAGCAAGTACGCCGTGCCGGTCATGGCATCGGGCGGCGGCGGAGCGATCGTCAACATCTCGTCCATCTCGGCGATTAGACCGCGTGGGCTGACCTCTTACACCGTGTCGAAGGGCGGCGTGATGGCGCTGACCCAGGCGATGGCCGTCGACCACGCCAAAGATGGCATACGCGTAAACTGCATCCTGCCCGGTCCTGTGTACTCGTCGATGACCGCCCCGAACATGACCGCCGAACGCCGCGATACGCGGCGCGACTCTTCGCCGCTCGGCACTGAGGGCACCCCATGGGACATAGGCTGGGCAGCCGTCTACCTCGCCAGCGATGAGGCGAAGTGGGTCACAGGGCTGATCATGCCTGTCGACGGCGGAGTCACCCTGATGAGTCCAAGCAGATAACAACAAGCAATCCAACAGAGGACGACTTACATGCGCACGATTGACATACACGCTCACATCTCCCCTCAGGGCTTCATAGACGCCATGAATGCCGGCGAGAACTGGCACGGGATCACGTCCGAGGCCGTCGGTGCACACCGTCACAACCCGCGCACGACGTGGACGCCCGAGGAGCGCCTCGCGGACATGGATTCGCTCGGAGTAGACGTGCAGGTGTTGTCGACGAACGCCGTGCTCTACAGCTATGACAAGGACCCCGGGGCTGCCGCGGCGATGGCCCGAGACTGCAACGACTACGTCGCGCAGCTCACCGTCGATCACCCCGACCGTTTCGCGGGACTGGCCACGCTGCCACTGCAGGATATCCCAGCGTCGATCGACGAGATCGAGAGGAGCGTCACGCAGCTCGGACTCAAGGGCGCGATGATCGGAGACCACGTAAACGGCCGCACGTTCGACGAGCCGGAGTTCCTGCCGCTCTGGAAGGCGTGCGAGGAGCTTGGCGCGATGCTGCTCATCCACCAGGGCGGCCCGACCATCGTCAGTCCCAGGTCCAGCAAGTACCACCTGCCCAACACGATAGGCAACCTCGCGGACAGGGCTGTGACGTACGCTGCGTTCGTGTACGGAGGCGTGATGGACGCCTGCCCCGACCTGAGGATCTGCCTGTCCCACGGCGGCGGATACACCTGCTTCGGAATCGGAAGGATGGACCGCGGCTGGCAGGTACGTCCCGAGGCCCGAGGTCACATCTCACAGCCCCCGAGCGCGTACCTCAACAGGTTCTACTACGACACGATCACCCACAACGAGGAAGCGCTGCGATACATCATCGACAGGGTGGGCGTCGACCGCGTTCTGTTCGGCACCGACTGGCCGTACGACATGTGCATAGACTGGCCTGTCTCCTGGATCATGGGCCTCGAAAGCCTGAACGACAACGAAAAAGAGATGATCCTCTGGCGCAACCTCGAGGGTCTGCTGGGGATCTAACAGGAAAGTCTGAAACACAATCAACCTACCCCCTCTCCCTTGACGGGAGAGGGTTGGGGTGAGGGTGAAAGCCGACTGGTTCCTATCTACTAAGCACGATCTCCCCCCACTGGGTTCCGGCCTTCGCCGGAACGACGGGCTAAAGTCAGGAGGGCAGACATGGTCAGACTCGGCGGCTCAGCAACCCAATCCCATTTCGACGTCTTTCAGGGCCTCGAGACCATCTTCCGCCGACGCGGCATCGAGCTCGACTGGGTACTCTACTCCGACTACGACGCGATGGTCGACGCCTTCGTAAACGGCGACATCGACCTCGCCTGGAACGGCCCGCTGGGCTACGTGAAGATCAGGCGGCTCCTCGATGATCCCTGCAAGGTGATCGCGATGCGCGACGTAGACGTTGGGTTCGTCACCCACCTGATAGCTGGAGCAGAAACGGATATCGTGACCGTCGAGGACCTGATCGGCAAGCGCTTCGCCTTCGGACGTCGAGGCTCCGAGCAGGCAGGCCTGGTGCCGTATCACATGATCAAGGAGGCGGGCCTCAACCCCCAGAAAGACCTCGCTGCAGTTAGCTTCTATGAGGACCGTGACTCGCAGACCGCCTCAGACGAGCGCGATGTGGTCGAACGCGTGCATTCAGGCGAGTTCGACGCCGGAGCCGTCAGCCGTCGTACCCTCGAGACCATGGCCGAGGATGGCAGCGAGGCAGTCCAGCAAGTCCGCGCGTTCTGGTCCAGCCCTCCGTACAGCCACTGCTGCTTCACCGCCCAGGGCGACATAGACCCGAAGCTGTTCGACCAGATCGAGACAGCGTTCCTATCCATCACCGGCAGCGACGAGGTGGAACAGATCGTTCTCAAAGGCGAGGCGTGCGACAGTTTCGTCCCCGGCATCCAACACGGCTGGGACATCATCGAAGCCGCCGCAGTGGACGAGGGGCTGGTCTAGCACCAACCGTCATCAAGGCCAATGTGGGCGGTTCGCGAACCGCCCCTACGCCGCCACCCGGTACCCGATACAGTTCACGATCTCAATCGTCAGCGGCGGCTGCGCCAGGCCCGTCGTCCCGATCACAGCCCTGCACGGCATACTCGATATGAACTCGCTGTAGATCTCGTTCAGCATCGGCCACTTGTCCATGTCTGTCAGGAAGACGACCAGTGTGACCACCCGGTCGTAGCTCGTACCCGCCGCCTCTAGCGACTGCTGCACATGCCGGAAGGCCGCGCGGTACTGGTCTTCGTCAGACTCTCCCCCAAGCACTCCGTCGAACCCGGACGCCGTCGTTCCCCTGACGTGCACCTTGATCGCCTTCACCTTCAGCATTCGCGTCACGTCTTCGTCGAAGTAGTCGCCGTACAGCCCCACGCGGTACGAGTCCATGCCCGTCGTCTGGTGCCGCCCGTCTGCGATAATGAGGTCAAGCAGCGCGTCCCTCTCCTCAAACGAAAGCGCCTGCGCGTCTTCAATACTCATGGCGTCCAGATCAGCGAGGGTGTAAGTCATAGGTACGTCTCCTGGCAGCTTTCCCCGATTGTCATCCATCCAGCCCAAGCCCGCAACACAGGGGAGTGGGAATAGCCCCCTCTCCCTTGATGGGAGAGGGTTTGGGTGAGGGTGAAATCCTAGCCCACCAGCCCACACAGCCTCCAAAGCACCAGAAAGGAAGAACCAAATGAAAGTAGGCGTCAACCTCATCAACTTCGGTCCCGGAGCCAACCCCGACTCCCTGACCCGCACGGTCAACCTCGTCGAGACGATGGGCTACCACCTCATCATGAGCTCCGACCACATCGCTATCACCTCCGACGTCAGCTCCCGGTATCCCGCCCCGTTCTACGAGCCGCTGACAACCCTCGGCTGGCTCGCCGCGACCACGCAGTCTATGGAGATCGGCACGACCGTTGCCATTCTGCCGTACCGGAGTCCGCTGGAGATCGCGAGGGCAGGGGCCAACGTCGATCAGCTCAGCGGAGGCAGGTTCATCCTCGGAGTTGGAGTCGGCTGGGCCGAGCAGGAGTTCGACGTGCTCGGAGTCCCGTTCCGTCAGCGCGGCGCCATTACCGACGACTACCTCGCAGCTATCAAGGAGCTATGGACGAATGACGTCGCCTCGTACGAGGGCCGGTACGTCTCGTTCACGGACATAGATACCGCCCCGCGCCCGGTCCGGGAACCTCATCCGCCAATCTGGGTCGGAGGAGCAAGCGACGGCGCGCTACGTCGGACAGTACGTTACGGTGACGCCTGGCACCCGATCAGGATACGCGTGTCCGACTTCGAAGAGACGGACATCCCCCGGCTACAACAGATGGCCGACCGCGAGCAGATGCCGGTGCCCGCGCTCTGCCCGAGGATACGGTTGCGCATCACCGATTCGCCATTGGCTGACGACCAGCGCCTCGCCGGCGAGGGCAGCCTCGACCAGATCAGGTCCGACCTAGAAGGCCTGCAGTCCTTGGGCTGCACCCACGTCCTCCTCGACACCTACTACGAAGACGTCGAGGCCACAACCCACCACGAGACCGCCTGGAGAATGCTGGCCACCATAGCCGAAAAGGCCGTCGACCTGAGAAACGAGATGGTGAGGTGAATCCCAATGTCGACACTCTTCCTCGAGGCTTTCGGGCAGATGTCCGGCCTACCGACAATCGATGCTGAAGAAGAAGACCTCTACAGCGTCTTCCTGACGCGGTCTGAACTGATGGGCTGGGGCGCGCCCTCGACCGATGGGCGTCCGCTGCTTTGGCTGATGGAAGAGGCAGAGATAACCGCCGATGCAGACTCGGACCGCATCGGATTCGTGCAGGTCGGACTGGGGGTTGGACCCCTTAAGGAACATAAGCAAGAGGTGCGCAGGAGAACGTCGGTACCGTGGGCAGGCTGGTATGGGTCGCCGATACGCCCGAGTAGTACCGACCCTGTTCTGGCGTTACCGCCGTTGGCTCAATGCTTCAATGACTCCCTCGCTCGCTTTGGTGCCATTGAGTTACACAGTCTCCAGGTGACGGCAACTCACCTGAATGTCGATCCAGTGGACCAACTCGGCCGCCTCGTGTCCATGCTCAACTGGTTCAACACGAACTTGAAGGAGAGAGCCGATGCGATTGTGTCCTTAGAACGACATTTGCTCGCAGGTCGCAGAGTTACCGAGTTAGTCGGCAAGCTCCAGAGGCGGAACACCGGGTCGTTCGAATTCAGGTCGGCAGTGGACGTGCCTTCTCAGCACATGGTGAGGGTGTCGACCGGAGACCACTTCCACCCGGTGAAGCCGCTATCAGACCAGGGCGTCCCCGTCACGATGCCGGAGTGGACGCCGAGCGCGGCCGGATGGGTACTCGCCAGCGTCATAGACGCAGCCCGCACCATCGAGCCAGATCCAGGCAGCTTCGCCGTCCGAATTACGCGTCTTCCTGCTGCCCACAAGCTGGCCACCGGTCTGTAGAAGCAGTTACTCTGTCATTCCCACGAATTCGGGAAACCAATGGTGGGGCTCACAGCTAGGCAGCCCAGGGCGCCCCCTACAACTGGATTGTCGCATTCTCAACTTCTCCCGAAGCGCCAAGTTGTGCTCTCCGTGGAATCTTAAGTCGTTGACAGCCAGCAGAGTGGTTCATATCCTTTGACCATTCGGGAGTGAGGTGATGTGAATGAAAGAGGACTCCCTCACATTGGGGCCTGACCCATGTCACCCAGTCACACTTGTGAAGGAGAAACCTCGAAACTGGACGTTGAAGTCTCAGCCAATCTGAAGAGTCTTGGACTCGGCCTTCAAGTCCCATGACGATGGCTCTGGACCTTTCGCCGCTGGAAGCCGCAGTGATGCAGCTCGAAGAAGCGCTGGAGATACACGACTCTGAGCTTGCTTTGAGCGACCCGAGACTCAAGAGGCATCTGAGAGCCGCGGTAATCCAGGCTTTCGAGTTTACTTACGAGCTATCCTTCAGGATGCTGAGGCGCTACTTGGAACTCGCATCTCCCAATCCGGCGGAGATAGACGGATTGGTCTTCAACGAGATCATCAGGGAATCATATCGTCAGGCTCTAGTTCGCTCAGAGCTCCCTGTGTGGCGCGAGTACCGTAGGAACCGCGGTACGACAAGCCACACCTACAATGAGGAGAAGGCTCAGGAGGTGTTCGAAAGTGTGCCGGACTTCCTTCAAGATGCGCGGTACTTGCTGAATCGACTACGAGAGAGGAGCGAGGCCCTTGACGACCCCTCCGATTGACATTCGGCCTGATCATTTGGAGATAGTCCTGGACATTCTTCGCGAGAATCTGGCACCAGATGTGAAGGTGTGGGTGTTCGGCAGTCGCGCCAGTTGGGCTACCAAACGTTCTTCTGACCTCGATCTGGCCCTTGAAGGCGCGGATAAGATCGACCGAAAGGTCAGAGGAGCCTTGGAAGACGCCTTTGAGGACTCTGACCTTCCGTACACGGTTGACATCGTGGACATGAACCGTGTGAGCGACAAATTCAGGAGGGTCGTTGAGATGCGGCGAACCCGACTGACCTGGTCGTCAGACGTCAAAGTCTAATTCTGCCCGACAGTGTTTATGAAGGTTGGAACGATCCCGGCTGCCCGCACCACAGCGACGCCGATAAGCTCGAATTCGATTCTAACGAAGACCACTACTAGCCGCTCTTCACCCCTATTGCGTGCCCTCTTGCAAGTGACAGGTAGGCGTCGGGGTGCTTTGCCCACTCTCGGATGCCGGTGACCATCGACTTCAACTCAGCGTCTGTGGTGATGCCCAGGTCGATGGACTCCTGGAACAGAGGGATGTTCTCTATCCACGAAATGTATGTCTCAGCCGACGCGCTTGCGGCACTCTGTCCCAGCAGTTGGGACATATTGGTCTGGAACTCGACGACGTCGAATCCAGCCTCGCGCATGTGGGCACTAAGGAAGCGCCCCCGGTTCAGCGACCCGCCGATGCGGTTGAAGCCGCCTTCGAACAGCTCGAAGAACCTGCTCAGCTCGGGACACTCCGGCACGATGAACGGGAACGACCAGTCGGTGCGGATGACCGCTCCGATGCCGCCGGGTTTCGTGACCCTGAGTACTTCCCTCAGTGCGCGGACGGGATCTGACAGGTGCTCGATCACCGCGCTGGAGAAGACGACGTCGAACTCACCGTCCTCGAAAGACAGGTCGTAGATGTCCCCGACCTGGAACTCGAGGTTGTCCGGTCCTCCGTCAGCCTTGAGCTGGTTGGCCTGGTCGATCATGGTTGGCTCGATGTCGATACCCACGACTCGCCCGGGAGCTACGATCTCCGCGAAACCGAGTGTGAGCGGACCCGGCCCACAGCCACAGTCCAGTACGCTCATTCCTTCTGACAGTCGCGGCACCAGGAAGTCGGCGACCTGGACCGCGTCGCGGTTAGTGTAGCTCCGCTGAATGGTGGCCGAATCGTAACCATAGAATGGCCTGCCCCCGAACTGCGGTACGTCTGTCGTCATAATTGTGCTCCCATTGCTGTTTCACAGCTTCTCGTAAACTTGAATGCGGTGTCTGTTGGACTCGGTCACGTATAGCCGACCCTGACGGTCGAGCTTAACCGATATCGGGCCCCAGAAGTAGGGCTCGACCCTTGCGGACTCCCCGTGCGGCGTCGTCACGTCTGGAGCCGGTGTCACCATGATGTTGGCTCTCTGACGTGCCTGCCACTCGTCCGAGTTGGCCGCGTAGAACTCCTCTGCCCACTTGGAGAGCGTTGCCTGCCCCCTGAGCTTCTCGAGGAACTCGCCGTCGGGATTCAACACCTGTACGCGCTCGTTGCCCCAGTCGGCAACGTAGATAAGCCCCTCGTCGTCGACCGCCACGCTGGACGGCCTGTGGAACTGTCCGTCGCCGTCGCCGGACTCTCCGAACGCCGCGACGAACTCGCCGTCTGGCGTGAACTTCTGGATGCGGTCGTTACGCCAGTCGGCCACGTAGATGCTGCCGTGTGGGTCGAGCGTGACGCCCCACGGCATGTTGAATGCACCGGGGCTGTCCCCAGGACGACCAAAGCTCGATACGAACTCACCTTCCCTGGTGTACCTATGGATCCGGCCGTTGTATGCGTCGCTGACAAGAACGGTCCCGGAGGACTCAATCGCCACTCCCGAAGGTCCGTCTAGCTGACCGTCTCCTGAGCCGTGGTCGCCCCAGTGACGGATGTACCCGCCGTCACCATCAAACACCGTTATGCGGTGGTTGTGCTCGTCGACAAGGTACAGGTTGTCCTCAGGGTCGAACGCCACTGACGCTGGCCATACGAACTGGCCTGGTTCCGAGCCGTAAGTCCCGAAGTGGCCGTAGTAGTTGCTCTCGAAGTCGCAGATGCCGATGCGGATGCCGTAGGGCTGCAGCGAGTTAGTGCGGCTGACGACGTAGATCCGGTCGTCGCTGGAGAATGCGATGTCCACCGGGTTGCTGAACCCGCGTCCCTCCATCGCCACGATCCCGATCGTGCGATCGTACTTCAACACCTGTCTAGCCACCATCTCGCAGCCGACCTCCTGAGCCTCAAGGTATAGAAATAGCCCCCCACTCCGCAACGCTCCGAAGTTGACATCCACCAGCCCAGGTGTTCAGCTTGGCAGCCTAGACTCGAACGAGGTGTGAGCCGATGCGCGTTGGATTTATTGGGACTGGAAGCATAGGGCAGCCCATGGCAAGCCAGGTCCTCGCCGCCGGCTTCTCGTTGGTAGTCCACGACATAGACAGGGCCGCAGTAGGACCACTGCTCGAAGCCGGGGCCGAGTGGGCCGACTCCCCAAAGGCCGTCGCCGAGCAGTGCGAGATCGTGTGTACCTGCCTGCCGGGACCGCCGGAGTTCCGGCAAGTGGTCTACGGCGCCAGCGGCATCCTGGAAGGGATCGCCGCGGACGCTGTGTTCGTCGACCACACGACCAACTCTCCTGAACTCGTGAGAGAGACACACGGGAGACTGGAGAGGGCAGGGGTGTCGATGCTCGACGCGCCTGTCAGTGGCGGTGCAGAAGGGGCGAGGACACGCGATCTCACCATGCTGGTCGGCGGCGACAGCGACACCCTCGAACGCTGCAGACCGGTGCTGGACGCGATCGCGAAGACCGTCATGCACGTCGGCGACATTGGCGCTGGCTGCGTCTGCAAGATCGCCCACAACTGCGCCGGCTTCTCGCTCGACATGGCGACGATCGAGTGCCTGACGATGGGAGTGCGCGCCGGGGTGGAGCCGGCGGTGCTGCTAGAAGTGTTCCAGAAGTGTGCTATCGGCCGGAACTTCAACATCCACACCCGGCTGCCCGATACGCTGTTCAGCGGCGACTTCGAGCCTCGCTTTGCATTGAAGACCGCGATGAAGGACATGTGGCTCGCCGCTGAGCTTGCCGATCACTATGGCGTCCCGATGAACCTGACCGAGGTCTGCCAGGGGGAGATGGAGAAGGCCATGCTGCGAGGCTGGGCCGACCTGGACAGCTCAGCGTTCCTCCGGCTCCAGGAGGAGAGGTCGGGGGTGCAGCTACGACTCGTGTAAGCAGGTGATTCCCTGTGCCTCCTCTCCCTTGATGGGAGAGGATTGAGGTGAGGGTGAAGGGTTTAACCCCCTCATCCTAGCCTTCTCCCGCCAGGGGAGAAGGGACTTCTAGAACACTTTCGGGCCTGCGCCCGCATATCAGGCCAGCTGGTACTCCCGCGTCGAACCGATCAGCCTCAGCGTCTCCGCGACCCGTGTAGCCAGATCGTCTTGGTCGTACGCTCCTGAGGACGCCACGAGAGTCGCGCGTGTCTCATCAGAGACCGTGATCGGACCGAGTAGGTCAAGGCAGGAGTCGACAAGCGTCTCCGAGTCGATCTGCCCCGTCTGTTCGGAGCCGAGCCTGTTTGCTATCTCCCGGACTCCGGGCGAGGCCGGGTTGCCGAGATACTGGGAGGCGAAGTTGACCCTCTCGACGAGCGAGCCGCTGTCGATCCACTCGGCTCCCTCGTGCCATCCCTCGACGTTCGGTGGGTTCATGAGCTCCTGACCCATGTAGTTGGTGGCAAGGCCGACCTGGAACATCTCCACGGTCGGGCGCGGGAATGGGCGTGCAGTCCGCAGCGTTCCGGCGACAAGCTCCGCCGGGCTCTTCACCCTGCGGAACCGGACAGCGTCCGACTTGAAGTGGTCGGAGTTGAACATATCCCTGAGGACCGCTGTGATCTCGTAGCCTGAGTCGAAGTAGGTCTGCATTAGCTGCTCGATCAGCGCCTCGCCGCCATCTGCGACTTCGTCGGCGACGAAGAACTGGTACAGGCGGGTGCACACGAATCGGGCCGTTGCGGGCTGCCGGACGATCACGTCGATCACGTCCTCACCGTTGAACGGGCCGCTCTCGCCGAGGAATGTCTTGTCGGAGTAGTCGTGGTCGTCTGGCCTGAATTCGAACTGGCACGCGACACGACTGTACGGCCATATCGATGCCTTCATCGCTCGCAGTGCCATGTACTCGCTGTTCTCGAATGTCCAGCCCGTGAAGGCGCGTGCAGCCTCTTTCACGTCTTGCTCGGTGTAGTTGCCGATGCCCATGGAGAAGAGCTCAAGCAGCTCGCGACCGTAGTTCTCGTTGACGGCGTCCCTGTGGTTGTCGTGATTGTCGAGCCAGTGCAGCATCGCAGGGTCTCGTGAGACCTGCACGAGGAGCGTGCGGAAGCTGCCGAGGCCGTGCTTGCGGAACGTCCCTATCTGGTTAACCATGGTCTGGACGTTGTTGACCTTGCGCTCGCCGGTAGCGAACAGGCTGTGCCAGAAGAGAGCGATCTTCTCCTGTAGCGGACAGTTGGTGGTCATCATGCGGTACAGCCAGTTGGTCACCGCGACTTCAACGACACGCAGCTCGGACTGGTCGACGTGGTACCGCCTGATGATGTCGTCGGGCATGTAGGACACTGTGGACGTGTCCAGAAGGGCGTCCACGGTACTCTCATATCCGTCAGCGATGGCGGACTCCAGCTCGTCGCGTGTCGCACCGAAGCCGGCGCGCCGCATCAGATGAGCCATCAGATGTACGTCAGCGTTGCTCATGTCACCACCACCATCCCTGCCAAGGAGCGAGTCGCCCAATCGAAGGCAGCCGTTCCGAGAGATACCCCACTACCCCTGGATTCCCACTTTCGCGGGATTGACGGAAAGGGTCCCCTGCGAGATGCAGGGAGACCCCTTCGCAATAAGTAACTGAACCTAGATCAGGCTATGCCCAGCTCTTCTCTTAGTGTGTTGATCGTCTCCAGGCGACCGCGGGTGGGGCGTCGCTCGCGCAGGCCGATTGGTGCGTTCTCGACTTCGGGGGTAACCTTGATCGCGACGAACACGGGGCCGGTCTCCTGAAGGATCTCGCCTACGCTCGTGCTGAACTCTTCGAGGTCGTCGAAGTTGTATGTGGAGGCGTAGCCAGCTCCCGCGGCCATTGCTGCGTAGTCGATGTCCTGCGAGTTCGGCACGGGCTGACCGCCTGTGGTAGCGTAGCACTCGTTGTCCAGCAGGAAGTGGAAGAAGTTCGCAGGCTTCATGCCGGCTATGGAGGCAATGGCGCCGAGGTTCATCAGGAGCGAGCCTTCAGCGTCGAACAGCACGACTTTCTCATCGGGCAGGCCAAGTGCGAGGCCGAGCGCTGCCGACGTGGTCTGGCCCATCGCGCCGCCGAGCGCGACGTCACGCCGCTCGTTTTCGGTGAAATCCATCCAGTGGCGTCCGGCGGTGCCGGTGGCGGAGACTATCGCATCTCCCCTGTGCTCCTGGAATGCTTTGAATACATCTTTTGGGTCAATCAATTTGAGGACTCCTAAGTTAGGTTGTCAGTAGTCTCGTCACCCCCGCGCGCGGGAGGTCTGTAGCGAGTCACAGTTGCCGACCTGTGGATT
Source organism: Dehalococcoidia bacterium (assembly GCA_965232905.1). Lineage (GTDB taxonomy): Bacteria > Chloroflexota > Dehalococcoidia > Lucifugimonadales > UBA1123 > VXRN01. Next base: position 1,751,652 of record OZ247432.1, on the reverse strand, counting down.
CCCGCTTCCGCGGGAATGACGGCAGGGACTCTGGGTTTAGTGCCTCTTGCCGAGACTTACCTGTTGAAGCCGTGGTACTCGTCGCCGATCAGGATGGCAACCGGGCCGCTTGTGGCCCTGGCCTCTTCGAAAGCGGTGGAAATGCGAGCACCGTCTTCGTTCTGCTCGACCAGGTAGTAGTTGATGCCGAATGCGGTGAGGAACGGCTCGGTGTACTTGGCGACCGAGTCGGTGATGACGCCGCGCCGGTTCCAGCCTCGATAGCCTATGACCATTACCAGCGGGAAGCCCGCGTCGATAGCCATGCCTCGAATGGAGTCGCCGGACTCCAGCATTCCGGTGTTCTGCACGAGTACCACCGGCACCTTGCCTGCGATGTTCAGGCCCATGGCCGTGCCCCATGCCTCGCCCTCTCGGGAGACGGGGACCACTGTCAGCCAGTCCTGCTCAGCCATAAGCTCGTACAGGTAGTTGGTCTCAGAGTCGGGGATCGTCACGACGTGGGTGACGCCGTTCTTCTTGAACTCCTCGACCATCGTCTCCGGCCTGAGAATTGCCGCTTGTTGTTGAACCACTTTTCTTCCTCCGTCATTAGTGTTCGTTGCTGTCGTCCCCAAGTAGGCACGGAGCCATTATATCCATATCTGCCTGATTTCGCAGACTCTCAGTCGAACGCGCCCAGCTTCCTGGCTAGCTGTTCTTTACGAAGTCGGCGAGGCGCTCTCCGATCATCATTGTGGTGACGTTGGTGTTGGCGCGGACGGTGTCTGGCATGACCGAGGCGTCGGCGACTCGAAGGCCTTCAATGCCGTGTACACGCAGGTCCTGATCGACGACCGCGAGCGGGTCGGATGCAGGGCCCATCTTGCAGGTGCTCGTGAGGTGCTGGCCGGTGGTGACCTCCCTGAGCATCCACTGATCGAGCGCGTCATCGGACTCCAAGTCTGAGTCCAGCGGCTCCAGGCGTTCGTCAACCATCTCTGCAAGGTCGGAATGCTTGAATACGTCGACGGCCAGCCTTACGACCTCTCTCATACGTCTGCGGTCTTCGGGGTCCTCGAGCAGGTGGTAGTCGAGGAACGGCTGTACGTTCGGGTCCGTTGATGTGAGTGTGATTCGCCCCTTGCTCGCGGCCAGGTAGATCGAGCCGGTTATCCTGATTCCGAGAGGCTCCATCCGTTCTCCGCCCCGGTTTATTCGTTCTGAGGCGAACGACTGCATCCACATCATCATGTCGTTGGGCCGGGACGAGCCTGAGGCGGTGTAGCGTAGCCCGACCTGAATTCGGGGCGCGAGGCCGTCGAGTTCGACGCCCTCTTTGACGCTGGCAGTGATGAAGATCAGCGGGTGATCGCTGAAGTTCCTGCCGACGCCCTGCAGGTCGTGTACTACGGGGATATCGAACTCTCTCAGGTGTTCAGCGGGTCCGACGCCGGAGAGCATGAGAAGCTGCGGGTTGGCGATTGTGCCGCTGCTGAGGACGATCTCATCGGCCTCCACGACGAACTTCTCGCCACCGCTCTCGACCTCGACGCCGGTGACTCTCTTGCCGTCGAACAGGAGCCGGTGCGCCATGCAGTTGGCCCTGATCGTGAGGTTCAGCCGGTGGCGTGCCTGGCTGAGATAGCCGAGGTTGGTGCTCCAGCGTATGCCGTCCGGGTTGTTGCATGGGATCGGCCCAACGCCGTGCGCGTCGGGCTGGTTGAAGTCGGCGACGTCGGGGAATCCGGCGTCTATGCAGGCGTTGTAGAAGCCGGTCTGGGCGGGCAGCCACGTGTCGGGCTTGAAGCGGTGGCAGATGATCGGGCCATCGGTGCCGTGGAAGTCGTCGTGGAAGTCGGTGTCGGTTTCCAGGTTTCTGAAGAACGGCAGCACGTTCTCAAACTTCCACTCGTCGTTGCCGTATTTGGCCCAGTCTTCGAAGTCATGGGTCTGACCTCTCAGGAAGACCTGGCCGTTGATCGCGCTGGTGCCACCGGTGACCTTGCCCCTGGGGACCAGCATCGGCTCGGCGACGTCGTTGCCCTTGCCCATGAACTGCCAGTTGTGCTCGTCGCTGACCATTATGTCAGTGCCGGTCGCGTAGCCGACCTTGAGCTCCTCGGGCAGGGTCTCGAAGTCGGGGTAGTCGGGGCCGGCTTCCAGAAGTAGTACCGAGCGTTCCGGGTCTTCCGAAAGGCGTGAAGCCGCCGCCGCCCCTGCTGAACCTGCGCCTACTACGATCACGTCGTACTTCACTGTTTCCTCCCGACTCAGAATGGCGAATTACGAATAGAGAATTAGGAATAACCCCGTCCGCGACTCCCCATTTACCATTAGTAACTCGCTATTCTAAATTCAGTTGAGGTGTGAGAGCATCGGCATGACTTCGTCGGCGAGGAGCCTCATGGAGTTTAGCCACTGCTCCCTGGGCCGCCATTCGTGGCCCATCGCGACCAGCACGCCGAATCCTCCAACCTCGTTGTACATCTCCTCGATCTGGGCTGCGACGTCTTCAGGGCCGCCGACGATCCACAGCGCGTCGATCAGGTACTCAGGCGTCACGTCATTGTCAGACATGTCGGGGTCGATCTTCATGCGGTCGAGGTTGTTCGACCTGGACATCAGCGGGTGCCAGTAGTGCCTGTAGTCGCGGGCCAGCACGCCATCAAGCGCCTGCTGCCGGGCTGTCTCGGTGTCGTCGGCGACGTAGATCTCCTTGGTGATCCGCCAATCGCCCCGGTCGGCATCTCGTCCTGCCCTCCTAGCTCCCTCTTCGACGGAGTCCCAGTGTGTAGCGACGATTGAGGTTGGGACCAGATTCGTGCTCATCGGGATCCAGCCGCGCTCACCGGCCATGATGAGGGTGTCCGACCTCGGAGAGACGCCAGCCACGGCGATCCTCGGATGCGGCTTCGTGTAGGGAGTCATGTGGAAGGCGAGGCCGATCTCGTCAACGCGCTCGGGAATCTTGAACGACCAGCCGTCCCCCTCGTACGTGCCTGGCTTAGGGTCATCCCAGACTTTCAGGATCACCTCCAGCGCCTCCCTGGTGTAGGAGCGGCGGTCGTCGGTCTCCGGGTCGAAGCCGAACATCTCGTAGTCGCCGGGCGTTGAGCTGGAGCCGATACCCCAGTAGAAGCGGCCCTTCGCCATGTGGTCGAGCTGGGCCACGCGGTGGGCGAGCATCATCGGGTTGTGGTTGGGCATACAGTTGACGCCCGTGCCGAGGATGATGTTCTCGGTCATGCCGAGAGCCTGTGCGATCAGCAGGTCAGGACTGGGGATATTCTCCCACTCGAACGTGAAGTGCTCTCCAATCCATGCCTCGTGATAGCCGAGCCGGTCGAGCGTGACTATCTGGTCGAGGTCATCGGCCAGGGTCTGCGTGACGTTCGACCCCGGAGGGTGAAGCGGCATTGTGAAGTAACCGAGTTTCATGGCTGGCTCCGTGGAATTGTGAATAGTGAATGGTGAATGCCGAGTTGAATGATTTGACGATTCTCTATTCGTAATTCACCATTCTGAATTTCCCTATACTCTGGTCCTGAACTCCGAGTTCAGGGAGACCAGGCCGCGGTGTATCTCGCTGACGTTGCGGCAGCCGGCGTAGCCGAGTGCCCTGTCGAACTCGGCTCGCATGATCTCGAGCATCTGCTCCACTCCGGACTGCCCTCCGTTGGCCAGACCCCAGAACAGCGGCCTTCCGACGAAGACCCCCCTAGCTCCGAGAGCGATGGCTTTGAGCACGTCCAACCCGCGCCGGACGCCGGAGTCGAGATACACTTCAAGGTTGTCGCCAACGGCGTCGGCGATCTCAGGCAGCGTCTCGATGCTGGCCCTTGTGCCGTCGAGCTGACGTCCGCCGTGGTTGGAGACCACAATTCCGTCGGCGCCGTATTCGGCACACATAACGGCGTCCTCGATCGTCCTGATTCCCTTGATGACCAGCGGGAGGCCGGTGAGGTCCCTGAGCCAGTCGAGGCGGTCCCAGGTGAGACCGGTGTAGCCGGGGGGAGCCCAGTCGGCCATGTCTGGGATTCCGACTTCGCGTCGCTCTACCAGCTCCATCTGGTCACGCAGGCTGCCCCAGTAGAGTCCGGGCGTCCGGGCGTGAGCGTTGCGAAGGTCGCGCTCCTTGGGACTGGGGGTGGGAGTGTCGATCGTCAGGACGACGGCCTTGTACCCCGCCGCCTTGGCCCGCGTTACGAGGATCTCCGTGACCTCGTCGTCGAAGTGGTATAGCTGGAACCAGAGCGGGCCGGTGGCCACCTCGGCAACCTCTTCTATGGAGTAGCCCGACCCTGTCGGGAGCGTGTATAGCGTGCCCATTGCACCCGCGCCCGCGGCGGTGGCGCGCTCGCCATCGGGATGGACGTCGCGCTGGCTGCCAGCCGGAGCGATCATCACAGGAAAGTCGATCTTTTCGCCCAGTACCTCAGTAGAGAGGTCCCTGTCGCCCACGTCGACGAGAAATCTCGGGTTGACCGTGATGTCCTCGAACGCCGTCCGGTTTCTTCGGACGGTGATCTCATCAGCGGCGCCCGCGTCCACAAACTCCCACTTGTTGAAAGGCATCACCTGCTTGGCTATTGCCTCAAGGTCGAAAAGTGATATCGCGTTCATGTCCCGTTAAACCTCCCTGCAATTGGCTTCCAGCATAGTGAACTTTTCTTGGACGAAATGCAAGGTGTATTTTCATGAATCGGGAATTGGGAATGGGGCAGTGGGGTGTGACTCGAAATAGCTAACGGTTAGACTCGCGACACTGTCTTCATCTGAAAGCTCGATCTGGACGCAACTGTGACTTCTGAGCGAGGATCATGGAATCGGATTCGTGTAATGAACGGCTTCTGCCAGTGTTGAGGGCATTTCCATTGGGCAGTCTGCGATGTAGGGGAGTCGAGATTAATGGGCGTTGGCTCGTTGTGGCACTTGCGGTGTTCTATCCCGCAGTGTTGTTCGGCGGCGCTTTGCTGAAAGCTGACTATTGTCATGTCAGTCAGTACATCAGCGAACTCAATGCAGCGGGCTCAGCCTGGAACTGGCAGATAGGCTATCTGGGGTTCTTGCCTCTGGGTCTGCTTGGTTTCGCGTTGCTACTGGTGGTAGCGCGAAGTTCAAGACTGACTGGGATCAGTCTAATCGGCTGCTGGCTGCTCATCGGTGAGCCTATCGCTTACGCTGGCTCAGCCTTTGCCCCTTGCGATCTGGGCTGTCCCAGCACAGGCAGCCTTTCCCAAGACATACATAACATCTTGAGCGTAATCACCCTCCTCATTACCACATTGGGACTGGTGCTCCTGTCCTTCAACAAGAGAATCACCCAAATTGGTAGGGTGGGCTGGTTAGCCTTAGCCGCGGTCTTTATCACACTCTACACACTTGCTCTGGCTCCCGATTTAGCGCCATGGAAAGGGCTGTTGCAGCGTATGGCCGAGGGGATTCTGTATGGCTGTCTATGCCTGGTAGCTTGGCAGCTTTTGGCGGCTCGTAATCACATCGCCGGCCGAAAAGCCTAAAGAGAATGTAGTGTCCTCTCTGGGTGGCGACTATTCCGACTCGCTCAGTGCTTCTGGATGATGATGCGATGGGATGCAGTTGTCAGTAGCGATTGAGACGGACGTAGCGAGCATCAGACAGCTCTGAAAACACTGGATGGGAAGTGGGTTAGAGGGCTACCGTGCTCGTGAAGCTACTCTCCCTTGCCGTAAGTTCGCTGGGGTGTGCCGGGGTAGAGGGAGAAGTGGGTGTGGGCGGCTAGCCAGACTCCCTTGCGGCGTTCGAGTGTGACGGTCGCGCGTCCTGGACGGTGGAACGGCTTGTGGTCGCTGTCGTAGCCGGTGGACGTCCAGGTGACCATGCCCCAGGCCTGATCGCCGCTTCCGCGTGCGTACACGTTGTCGAGGTCCATCTTGAAGTCGGAGATGTTTCCCCAGATGCTCTCCCATTGTCCCTGGCGCAATGGAGTGCGTCCGCTGACAATGTCCGTTGCGGTGCCGAACGACGCGACGTCTTCGGCTACGATGGCTTCGGCGGAGTCGTAGTCGATGCTAGCGCAGTACCCCGACAGCAGGGTGAACCACTGTTTGACGGCCTCGGCGGGGTCGGTGGTGGTGATTGGGGGAGTGACTTGAGGCATGGTGAGCCCTCTCGCTTACGGTCGGGTTGAGGACATAGAGGTGGTCATGCTTACCGGAAACTCTGGATGAAGGCTTTCTGATCCTCGCCCCGAGGGAACTCACAGGGGTAGGTATTCGCACTTTTCACCCTCACCCCAACCCTCTCCCTGAGGGAGAGGGGGTTATGCAGGGTGAACGGCGATCGTTGCGCAATCAACCGGGGGTGCGATTAGACCTTCAGGGCGCCGATCTTTTCGTACTCGCCTTTTACTATGGGGCGGGCTTCGACTTCGAGCCAGTCTTCGAGGATCTCGGTGTAGACGCTGCGGAAGTCGAGGTTGAAGGCCAGGTCTCCCTCTACGAGGGTCTCGGGGGCGAGCGACGGGTAGTCGGAGTAGTGACCGCCGTTGACGCCGTCGCCGATCATGAAGGCGACGCCGCCTGAGCCGTGGTCGGTGCCGTTGCCGTTGTCCTTGACGCGGCGTCCGAACTCGGAGAAGACGAAGATCAGCACGTCCTCGCTGGCGTCGTGCGCCTTGAGGTCGGTGTAGAGGTCGTAGATGCCGCCGGCGACGTGGTCCCAGAGCATGTTGAGCAGCGCGACCTCGTTGGTGTGCGTGTCGAAGCTGCCGTGCTGGGTGTAGCAGATGCGCGTGCCGATGTCGGCGGTCAGCACCTGGGCGGCGTCGCGGGCGCGTGCGGCGAACCCGTTGGACGCGTACTCGACGTTGGACTCGTACCTGTCGGGGACAGAGCTGAGGATGTCGGAGCCGCGCAGCGCGTCGAGTCCGGTCTGGCTCAGGAAGTCCATGACCGGGCCGCTGCCGATGGCGTGGGTGTACATGTGGCGGAAGGCGTCTAGCGCCTCTTCGCGCTGCTCATTGGCGTCCATGTGGCTGAGCAAGCCGTATGAGGAGAGGTCTGATACCGATGCAACAGGCGCGTTCTTGGCTACGAGCGCCCTGGGTAGGGCGGCGCCGAAGTTGACGGCGGCAACGACGTTGTCACCTTCAGGGTGCATGTCTCGGACTGCCTGTCCGAGCCAGCCCTCGTCGCCGACCTTGGTCGGCTCGGCGGTGTGCCAGATGTCCATCGAGCGGAAGTGGGAGCGGTTGGGCACGGGGTAGCCGACGCCGTGGATGATGGCGACCTTGCCGTCGTCGTACAGGTCCTTGATCGGGCCCATTGACGGGTTGAAGCCATACTGGTCGTTCAGAGGAATGACGTCTTCCTGCCGAATGCGGACGTTGGGCCGGTTGTCCACGTACTCAGGGTTGGTGTACGGGACAATGCAGTTGAGATAGTCGTTGCCGCCCGAGAGCTGGACTACGACGAGCTTGCGATTCTTACCTGCACCCATTCTTTTGCTCCTTGTGTTACCCACGCTGTCTTGTGTGTACGACCTTAGGGCGTACCCGTTCTGTCTGATCTGAGGACTAAGCTTTTTCGTAGACCTGGAAGCGGTGACGGCCTGTTTCGAGGATGTACACGCGCTCCTGTTCGTCGAGGGCCACCCTGACGGGGTCCCAGAAGTAGGGCTCGATTCTCGCTGACGTCTCGCTTGGGTCTTCGGTATCGACGTCGAAGACCGGGACGAACTTGGATCTTGCCTCCAACTCGTCGGCGTTGGCTTCGAGGTACTCGACAGCCCACGCGCCTAGAATGGCGTTGCCCCTGAGGTTCTGAATGAAGCCGCCCTCGGGGTCGAGCACCTGCACGCGCTGGTTCATCCAGTCGGCCACGTACATGTTGCCCTCGGAGTCAACCGCAAGGCCGGAGGGCCGTTTGAGCTGGCCGTCTCCGTTGCCGGAGGTGCCGAACCTGGCGACGAACTCGCCGTCCGGCGTGAACTTCTGGATGCGGTCGTTGCGCCAGTCAGCGATGTAGATGTGGCCGTCGGGGGCCTGTGTGATGCCCCATGGGAGGTTGAACTGGCCGTCGCCGTCGCCGTGGCTGCCCCACTTGTCGAGGAACTGGCCGTCCTTCGTGAACTTCTGGATGCGGTGGTTGCGGTGGTCGACCAGCAGCATGTTGTCGTCCTGGTCGAACAGCAGGCCGGAGATGCCGTCGAACTCGCCGTCGGCTGTGCCCTTGGCGCCCCAGGTGGTCTGGACGCTTCCCTCGCGATCGTAGACCGTGATTCGCTGCAGGAAGTCGTCGCCGAGGTAGAGGTTGTCGTCGCTGTCGAGAGCGAGCGCAGACGGCCAGATCATCTGGCCCGGCGCGCTGCCGTAGCCGCCGATCTGTCCGAAGAACTCGTGGTCGATCGTCGCCATCTGGATGCCGACAATATCGAGCGCGGTCGTGTTGCTCCGGCTGGCGACGAAAATGCGGCCGTCGGAGCGGATGACGAAGTCGGTCGGGAGGTGGAAGCCGCGTCCGCCCTGGTCGGCGACGAAGCCGACTGTGGTGACTGGCTTGAGGTGGAATTTCGTTTGAGTTGTCATGGGGTTTTCACCCTCACCCCAGCCCTCTCCCATCAAGGGAGAGGGGGCCTGTTGGCTGACATTCGAATTTGTCCTTGCACCCTTACCCTCTTCTGTCAGCCCTTCAAGAGGGAGGGGGCTTCCTGCTGTCTTGTAGGCTAGGCCGTCTGGTATTCCTGGGTCGTTACGATTAGCTGGGTCAGGGTGACGATGTGGCGGTCGGTGTCCGCGTCCGGGAACGACATTTCGCCCCACTTGGAGGCGTAGTCGATCAATCCTGCCCTGGTCGTCTCGACGACAGGAAGCGGGCCGAGGATGTCGAGGCAGGCGTCTACGACCTGCTCGGGCGACATCGGCTGTCCGCCTGCGCGCTCTGCGATCCGGTCGATCATGGCGCGTATGCCGGGCTTGTCGGGATCGTTCAGTACCCGGCTGGCGAAGTTGACCCGCTGCACGTACGCGCCGGTGTTTATCCACTCGCTGCCGCCCTGCCATCCCTCCACGCTGGGGGGATTGAGCAGGCCCTGGCCCATTGCCGCGCAGGCTCCGGCGGCGGCGTAGGTGTCGGTGGAAGGAAGGTCGATGGGGCCTGCGAGTCGCAGCGTGCCCACGACCATCTCCGCGGGGCTCTTGATCCTTGCGAACCTGGAGGCCTCGGACTTGAAGAAGTCGGCGTTGAACATGGCCCTCAGCATGGCTGAGATGTCATACCCGGAATCGAAGTACGCCTGGGACATGATCTCGATGGCCTCGGGGTCGATAGGGTCGAAGTGCGGCCACTGCGGTACCGGAAGCTCGTCGGCGACGAAGAAGTGGTACAGGTGGCGGGCGATGAACCGAGCCGTCGCGGGCTGCTTGCAGATGATGTCCACGACGTCTTCGCCGTTGAAGTCGCCGGTCTCGCCGAGGAACGTCTTGTCCTCGTGGTCGTGGTCTTCGTCGTCGTACTCGAACTGCCAGGCGATGTAGCCGTAAGGCCTCGCCGTGTTGTTCCTCATCTTGATCGACATGTAGTCGGGGTTGACCACGCGCCAACCGGTGAATGCGCGTGAGCACTCCTTGATGTCGTCTTCGGTGTAGTTTCCAACGCCCATTGAGAACAGCTCGAGGATCTCGCGACCGTAGTTCTCGTTGATCGAGTCCATGTGGTTGTCCTGGTTGTCCAGCCACATGAGCATCGCAGGATCGCGCGATAGCTGGACGAGAATCTCGCGGAAGCTGCCCATGCCGTACTCGCGGAACATGTCCACCTGGTTGGTGACCATCCGAGCCTGGATGAGCTTGGTGGCCGCGGTGGCGAAGATGCGGTGCCAGAACAGGCACATCTTCTCGTTCAGCACGGCGTCGGTGTTGACCATCCTGAACACCCAGTGGGCGCCGGCTGCCTGCCCGTTGCGAAGGTCGGATTGCTCGACGTGGTAGCGGCGGATGAGATCGTGGGGGATGTCCACTGACGCCTTCTTGGCGAGAAGCTCCTCGACGGCGTCTTCGTAGCTCATGCCCATGTAGTGGTCCAGCTCATCCGGCGTTGCGCCGAATCCCGCGCGCCTGAGCAGATGTGCCATCAGGGCTACGTCCTGCTTCTCGTGAACTGTGGTCATTTTCTGCCTCTCCTGAGAGTATTCGAGTTCGGATTGGAGTATATCAGAATGGTGGCAGGCTTTTGGCGTCGGATAGCTCCCTCTGAAGGGCGTCGTAACGCTCGCGGTCGACGGGAATACTCACGGGCTCCCCGGTGCATCCGGAGAGCGTGACGGCGGCCACCAGCTCCTGCGAGTTGCGTCCGTCTTCGCCAGTTATCATCGGCTCGCGGTCCTCGAGGATGGCAGACGCGAAGTCCTCGATGGCAGGAACGTGCGTGCTACCTACGGAGGCTAGCTCGAAGGTCTCGGTCCTGTGACCGGGGGCGTCGTAGGTCGGCGACTTGTCGTTGTCGATAAAGTCCTGGACGGCCGTGTCGAGACGGTGGAGCGTGATCTTCCAGTCGTCCATTACGATGGAGCCGGCCTCTCCCCAAAGCTCCAGCCGCTGGTGGTTCGGCGCCTGTGAGGTGTTGCAGTGCATGCTGCCCTGGCCTCCTCCCTCGAAGGATAGAATGGCCGTGGCGAAGTCCTCGACCTCTGCGGTGTGTCGAAGCGTCGAGAGCATCCCGAACACGGTGCTGGGCATCCCACCGAGCCACTGCATCATGTCAATCGCGTGGATGCCCTGGTTGAGCAGCGCGCCTCCGCCCTCGTCGGCCCAGGTGCCGCGCCACGAGAGGCGGTCGTAGTAGTCCTGGCTGCGGATCATCGCTGAGGTCATGACCACCCGGTAGATGTCGCCTATCGCGCCCTGGTCGAGAAGCTCGCGCATCTTGAGAGCCTCTGAACGGAAGCGGTTGTTGTAGAGGACGCCTAGCTTGACTCCGGCGTCCCGGCAGGCGTTGACCATGTCGTCCGCTTCTGACGGCGTCACGCTCATCGGCTTTTCGACGAGGACGTGCTTGCCAGCGGCGGCCGACTTCAGCGTGATGTCGCGGTGCGACGGGTGCGGAGTGGCGATGACGACGGCGTCCACGTCGGGGTGGGCGAGCGTGTCGTCGAGGGTGGGGAAGTGCGCTACGCCTAGCTCCTCAGCCTGCTGGAGGAGGGGCCCCTGGGTCCGCGCTGTGATGCCGACGAGTCGGCAGTTGTCTAGCTGGCTGATTGCTGCGATGTGGACACGACCGATGACGCCGGTCGAGCCGATGACTGCGAGTCCGATGTTGCTCATGATGCGCTGGTTCCGTTAATGATTTGGATAGCAGACAGGATAGCATAGCGCCCGTAGCCGGGGGCCGTCGGGAGCGTATACTAATCTGAGTCTGCGGTTCTCGCTGTAGTTCGAATCACAAGGAGACGTCGTCATGGAGACGATCAGAAAGCCCCTATCTGTAGTCCTCGGCCTGATGGTCGTCGCAGTGCTGTTCCACTTCGTGCTCAACCCGTTCTATGAAGACACGGTGGACGCCATATCGGTCTGGCACGTGCTCAACTGGATTATGGCAGTTGGCATCATAATCACACTTGTGCTGACTTTCGTGCGCCGTGGGAGACTGGACACGGACAGCGCAACCACGACGCACATCTGCGTCAACGTGGCGTTCTACGTGGCAGTTGTGCTGGCGATCCTGTTCTTCTGGAACTGGTTCGATGACCTGACAGCAGGCGAAGACGGTCAGAGCGTGACTCGTGGCTACTACTGGGTGATGATCAATGTCACGTTCGTGGTGCTGGTGGGCACGGTGAGCGCGCGACTGTGGAAGGGCGGGGCCCAGGACGCGACTCGGTAGGCTTAACCTTTGGTCGGTTGTCCCCTGCATGGTTGGAAGACGTAGCATCGTCGGACTCTCGTACGCTCTTCCAATGGAGCAGCGAGGGCGTGTGAGCATGGTGAATTGATAGAGATATGCGACCTCAGAAAGGTCTTCACCCAGAACGTCGGCAAGACCAGCATCTGGCGCAAGCTGGTCGGGCGTCCTGAGACTACTGACCTCGTGGCCATCGATGGTCTGAGCCTGGACATCGACGAGGGCGAATTCTTCAGCCTGCTGGGTCCGAACGGCGCGGGGAAGACGTCCACCGTCAAAGTCCTGTGCACACTCCTGCTGCCCGACGGTGGCTCCTGCAAGGTTGCGGGCCTGGACGTTGTGCGGAACGCCAGGGAGGTCAGGAGGCTGATCGGAGTGTCGATCCGGGGCGAGCGCAGCGTGTACTGGAGACTGACGGGTCGCCAGAACCTCGAATATTTCGCGAGCCTGTATGGGATTCGTGGGAGCGCTGCCCGGGCTCGTGTCGAAGAGGTCGCGCGCATCGTTGGGCTCGCAGACCGAATCGACGACTACGTCGAGCGATACTCGATGGGGATGAAGCAGCGACTTGCCATAGGCGCCTCTCTCGTACACAGGCCGACGATTCTCATGCTGGATGAGCCTACCATCGGACTGGACCCTCACGGGGCTCGGGCGCTGAGATCGCTGATCAAGGAAGAGCTATGCGAGAAAGAAGGTGTCACGGTCCTGTATACGACTCACTACATGCAGGAAGCGGATGATATGTCAGACCGGGTCGCGATCATCCACCATGGGAGAAAGGTTGCCGAGGGGACGCCCTCGGAGATGCGGGCTGCTGCGGGTGACAACCGGGTTGTCGAAATGGAAGTAGGCGCTGACGGCGGGCGCGGTGTCGTCGCGCTGAACGAGCACCCGATGGTGGAGAGAGTGCTGTCGGTGCGCGAGGATGCCAACACGTCGCACGTGAGGCTGCGAACGAAAGAGCCGCTGAGGTCGGTTGGGCAACTGTCGCTCGAGGAGCGAATGTCCGACGTTGATGTCCGGGCGGTCAACCTCGTTCAGCCGACACTAGAAGACGCATTCATCGCGCTGACAGGTTCGTCCATATCCGACGCCGGTGACGTGGAGTGATTTCGCCGTGTTGATGGAGGTGGTAGCGATCACGAAGTACGGCCTGATCGCGGACAGGCGCTCCTACGGCTGGATACTCACGACGACAATAGGTCCGTTCTTCCTGATGGCCCCGTTTGTGCTGATGGCTGAGAGCCTTGTCGGTCCGGGCGGCCGGTTCAATGAGCCGTTCTTCGAGGCGACCGGCTACTCCAACTACCTCGGGTGGCTGATCATCCCTCTGATCGCATTGAACACCATGAACACGGTGTTCTCGAACGTCTCCCAGAGTTTGCATAATCAGAAGACCGCGGGCACTCTCGAGAGAATCCTGGTCTCGGTGCAGTACCCGGCATCGCTGCTGATCGGTCGCTGCATTTCACACGGCACTTTTCTGGTCTGGTTTGTCGGGGTGCTGGCCGGGCTGTCTTTCCTGTTTCTGGGCCTCGAGGTCAACGTGGACGCGGCATCGGTAGTCGTGGTCATAGTTGCTCATCTGCTCGCCGTGTACGGGATGGCGTTCGCATTTGCCAGCATGTTCCTGTGGATCGAGGACGCGTTCATCGTGCAGACAGCGCTGTCGAGAGTGTTGTTCGGCCTGTTCACCGGCGCGACCTTTCCGCTGTCGATCTATCCCGACTGGGTGGAGTGGCTGGCGCGGCTGATCCCGTTTACGTGGGCATTCGACCTGGAGCGGCGGGCCTTTCTGTTGGCCGAGCCGCTGTCCTCGATCGCTCCCGATCTCGCGGTCCTACTGGGACTCACGCTGGTGTGGTGGATAGTCGGGTACGGCTGCTTCAGGATCATGCTCAACTACTCGAAGCGAAAAGGAAGGCTGGGGATCTACTAATGATCGGCGAGGTAGGCCAGTCAAACAGTCGAGCGCGCGAGTACTGGACTGCGATCTACACGATTGCGAAGAACGAACTGCTGCTGCAGACCCGATACCGGACGAAGTTCCTGCTGGACCTGTTCAGCCCGGTACTTGCGCTGACTCCGATCATACTGACTGCTTACTTCCTGACATCCGGACGGGAGTCGGGCAACCTGGCGCAGTCGGTGGGACTGCCGGACCACTTCACATTCATCATGCTGGGATACATGGCGTTCGCAGCTCTGGGCGTGGGCAATCCGATCATGCACTACACCGGGTCAGCGTGGACGATGCGGATGCTCCAGGAGACGGGAGTTCTGGAGCGCAATCTGCTTGCCCCAATGCCCCGAGAGGCGCTGATACTCGGTACCGGGTTGTATTACGCGGTGCTGTACCTGTTCCACGTGGCGTATGTGCTGGCAGCGAGTCTTATCTTCCTTGACCTGGATTTGGCACTGACGATTTGGGGGGTAGCGGTCGCCGGGGGGATGCTGATCGCGATGTCGATGATGTCGATACTGCTTGGATTTCTCATGGCGGCCGTTTCGCTGGTGATGAGGGACGGCTCCGTGGCGCTGCTGGTGATACACAGGCCGTTCCTGCTTCTGACCGGGGCGTACTTCCTGGTCGAACTGCTGCCGCAGCCGTTCAGGTTCCTGGCGATGGTCAACCCGCTCGCATACGCGATAGACGCCTTTCGCGGATCGCTTTCCAGTTCAACGCTTTTGCTGCCGCTCGTAGTGGAGTGCGGCATCGTTCTAGTATCCACCGTACTGATCGGAATCGTAGGCATCTGGGTGTTCAGGCGGATATTAGACCGCCAACTCAGGACTGGAGAGCTGAGCATCTACTAGGTAGCGTCGTTCCAGCGGTACGTGATGAGACACACCATGCTGCTGCGTCGAAAATGACCAGTTCCCCCGGGTCGAGTGAGAGTCTTCGAGCGTCGAACACTGGCACGAGTTCAGCGCCTCGTTGGTCATTCAGTGTGTGAATGTGGTGAGTAAAGCAGCTAGCCCAGTGATTCGACCGCGGCGGCTTGCTGCCTTGACTCCTCTATGCGTTGGCGGACGACCTCGGCGAGCTTTTGGGTGTCTTCCTGGTAGGTGACGTCGGGGTTTGACTCGACTTTGGCGACCCATGCGGACGGCAGGGTGGACGCCCCGTGCATAGCGCCGACTATGCTCCCGACCATCGTGGCGATGGTGTCGGCGTCGCGCCCGAAGTTGGCGCTCCACGTTATGGCGCGCACTGGGTCGGCCTCGGACAGCGTCAGGATCGCGAGCGTGGCGGGGATGGTCTCCATAGAGTCCGCCAGCACGGTCCTCTGGTACCTGGCGTAGTACTGCTCCCGGAATGTTTCGTATGACGATGACTCCGCGGCAAGGTCGAGCGCGGCCGCGATTGCCTCTCTGAGTGCGACTGCGCTAACTGGCAGCAGGTAACGTGTCGCGGCGTCGACAACGGACTCGACTGTCGCGTTGGCTTTGAAGGCCTCTGCCACCGCAGCCGCCATAGAGCAGGCGGCGTCGCGACAGTAGCCCACATTGCCGCCGTTGTGAATGAACGACGCCACGTCCAGCGTCTCCAGCACAGCCTGCCGGGGATTGCAGGCGTTGATGATTCCCATCGGGGAGATGGCCATGGCTGTTGAGGAGCTCTGCATGTTGCCCCATCCAGCGTAGGCGGGAAGCTCAAGCCCCTGCTCGTACTTGAGGAACGCGTTGCGCACCGGGATGAACCAGAGGTGCATGTTCTGTTCCTTGAAGTCTGTGAACGACTGCGCGAAGTGGTCGACCGTGGGGTGACCGTCGCTCTTGTATATGGCGTCGATTAGCTGGCCACGGATGGCGGTGTCGTCTGTGCCGACGCCCTCGAAGTCGGTCACACCCTCCGGGCCGTACTTCTCGATGATCTCCCTGTAGTGCAATCGCTCGGTCGGCGCACCCATCGCGTCGCCGATGAGGCCTCCAAGGAGGCAGCCGTAGATCTTGTCGGTGAGTCGGTCTGTAGGCATTTGGTGATTCTCCAAGATTTGGAAGTGCGTTGCGAACTGCGCGGGTCGGATAGTGGGAGTGATTCTAGCAATCGCCGTTTGGGATTGCACGGATGCATCAGCGGTTCAAACTGCTTCAGTATGGTAGGCGGGGATTACACCCTCACCCCAACCCTCTCCCTCAGGGAGAGGGGGCCTTCGAGGAAATCACGGTTTGCGAATGCTCGCCGCTGTCTGCCCATTACATGTCCAGCTTTAAGCTGGTCCCAGGGGCCAGGCCCAGATGATTAGGGGGATGGCTGCAGCGACTATTACGACCACGAGGGGGAGGCCCATTCTCCAGTAGTCTCCGAACTGGTACCCGCCCGGCCCCATGACGATTGTGTTGGACTGGTGGCCGATGGGGGACAGGAACGCGGACGACGCTCCGATGGCCGCTGCCATCAGGAACGGGTCGGACGAGGCTCCGAGGGAGTCTGCGACGCTAACCCCGATTGGCGCCATGAGGATCACCGCGGCGGCGTTGTTGATCACGGCGGACAGCAGCAGCGTGGTGACGAGAATGACGCCGATCATGGCCCACGGCGGGAGGAATCCTCCGAGGTCAGTGATGATGGCAGCTATCCTTGCCGCGCCTCCTGTTGTCTCCAGGGCCGCGCCCACCGGTATCATTGCGCCCAGCAGGATGATGACCGGCCAGTCTATGGCCTGGTAGGCGTCCTGCAGTGATAGGAAGCGGCTCATCAGCAGGACTGCCACGGCGGCCGTAAACGAGATCTGGACGGGCAGGACCTCGAAAGACGTCAGCAGGACTGCCACCGCGAAAACCAGGACCGGGAAGACGAGCCTGCGGGGTTGACCGATTCTGAGCTCACGCTCGGCGAGAGGGAGCAGCCCGAGCCTGGGCAGCGCGGACTGGACAGCTTCGGTCTTGCCCTGGAGAAGCAGGACGTCGCCCGCCCGGAACGTCATGTGGCCGAGTCGTCTGACGAGCCTGGTTCCTCGCCTGGACAGCCCGAGCAGGTTAACGCCGAATGCAGCGTGCAGGTGGAGGCCTCTGGCCGTCTTGCCGGCGGCCATGCTGTCGGGGCTGACGATGGCCTCGAGGGTGGACACATCATTCGAGCTGAGCGTCTGATCGATCTCCGACTCGATGTCCGGGGACCACTCGAGCTCGAAACCCGTCCTGTCGATGAACGTCCAGATCTGGCCGGGGTCGGCCTCGATAATGAAGATGTCGTTGGGGTCTATGATCTGATCGCTGGATGGCGCGCCATAGACTACCCTGCTACGGAGCAGTCCTGCGATTACGACGTCCTCTTCGGCGAGTTCTTCGAGGTCGCCCACCAGCTTTCCGACAAACCTGGAGTCGCTGGGTACTCGCACCTCGGTCATGTAGCCCTCGATGTCGAGTGTCTCGCCCAGGGCAACAGGGGGCCGTCTGAAGGGTATGAGACGCCAGCCCACCAGGGAGATGAAGATCACTCCGACCACGGTGACGCCGAGGCCGACTATGGCGAAGTCGAACATGTTGAACTGGACACCGACTTCGTCATAGCGAAAGTTCGAGATGATGACGTTTGGAGGGGTGCCGATGAGTGTGGTCATGCCGCCCAGGAGGGATGCGAACGCAAGGGGCATGAGGTAGATCGATGCGGGATGCTTGCTCATGCTGGATACCCTGACCGCGACGGGCATTAGCAGACTGACGGCACCTATGTTGTTCATGAACGCCGAGAGGAATGCGGTCAGTCCTGACAGCGCGCCTATCCGAAGGCTCGCATACTCGGGTATCCGCGAGATCCATCCCGCTATCGAGTCAACGACGCCGGAGTTCTGCAGCGCGCGGCTCAGGACGAGAACGGCTGCCACGGTTACGACTGCCGGATGGCCGAAGCCCTGGTACGCCTCTGAGGGAGGCACGATGCCCACTATCGCGAGGATGAGCAGGGACAGAAGGGCGACGACGTCGTACCGCCACCTGCCCGTCACGAACAGGATGAGAGCGAGAATGAGGACCCCGAAGACAATAGCCTCATCCATCGGTCGAGCGTGTATCCCCCCGTAAGAGTAGCGGACAGGTGTTGCGTTACCCTGTCCGCTAAACTCAGTTTACAGGGCTATAGGGTGTGTGCGTACAGGCGGAGCCTTTAGGCTATTGTTCGTACCATCCGGAGCCGAAGATCAGCCCGTCGTGGCGGACGACCCAGGTGTGCTTCTGTTGCTCCTCACCCGTTTCCGGGTTGATGAGCACGTAGTCCACCCATCGACCGGCTTCCGTGGCGCCTGTCAGTTCGTCGCCGTAGAAGTGTCCTGTTGAGTCGACACGAAGAGCGGGGTCGCGACCAATGAACATTGGGTTGTGATGGGAAATTGTGTAGTCGTCTTCGCCGATGATGAAGACGTACCACTGCCCGTCAACGCTCTCAGGATTGTTGTAGTAGGCGATGGTGTCGTCCAGCCCTACTGCGCCGTACAGGTTGATGGCCTGCTGCACGAACGCCTTCGTGTAGGCGGGTGCATCAGACTTGGAGGGTCCGTCCTCATACCATCCTGAACCGAAGAGGAGACCGTCGTATCGGACCATCCACGAGTGCTTGGTCTCGACGCCACCCGTAGAAGGATTGGGGAAGGTGTAGGAGAACCACTCGCCGTCCTGGTCAGCGACTGCCGCGACAGAGGAGCCTGCAGGATATGCGTTGGGGCCCGTAGCGTATGAGAACGGCTTTCCGACGAGGTCAGGATTGGCGGCGTGGGCGAGCATCATGTCTTCTTCGTCGCCGATGAAGACGTACCACTGGCCGTCGATGCTCTCGGGCATGTTGTAGTAGGCGACGGTGTCGTCGAGTCCGACGGCGTCGTAGAGAGCGATGGCCTGCCGGACGAAGGCCTGTGTGTAGGCTGGGGAGTCGGACTTGGCAGGACCGTCCTCGTACCAACCCGATCCGAAAGTAAGCCCGTCGTATCGGACCATCCACGAGTGCTTGGTCTCGACGCCTCCGGTCGCAGGGTTGGGGAAGGTGTACGAGAACCATTCACCGTCCTGGTCCGCGACTGCGGCAACGGCTGCACCTGATGGATAGGCGTTCGGCCCCTTCACTTCCACGGCCGGCACCCCTACGAGTGAGGGGTTGGCGGCGTGGGCGATCAGCGCATCTTCTTCGTCACCGATGAAAATGTACCACTGGCCGTCGATGCTCTCAGGGCTGTTGTAGTAGGCAATTGTGTCGTCTAGGCCGACTGCATCGTAGAGGGCGATCGCCTGCCGGACGAAGGACTGCGTGTACGCTGGAGCATTGGACTTGGCCGGGCCAGCCTCGTACCAGCCGGTACCAAAGACCAGCCCATCGTATCGGACCATCCATGAGTGCTTGGTCTCGACGCCTCCGGTAGCCGGGTTGGGGAAGGTGTAGGAGAACCACTCGCCGTCCTCGTCGGCGGAGGCCGCAACGGCTGAGCCTGCAGGATATGCGTTGGGGCCCGTAGCGTATGAGAAGGGCTGTCCCACGAGGTCGGGATTGGCGGCGTGGGCGAGCATCATGTCGTTCTCGTCGCCGATGAAGACGTACCACTGCCCGTCGATGCTCTCCGGGGTATTGTAGTAGGCGACGGTCGCAACAAGTCCGTCGGACTTGTACCTGCCGATGGCGTCCTTGACCAGGTACTGGGTGTAGTCGTCGGGCGTCGACTTCGGAGGGGCGACCGTCAGCTTGGTCTCAGTAGGCTCATCCGGCTTCATCATGGCAGCGGGCGCTGGCATGTCAGCAATTGCCGCCTGGACGATGCGTTCGACGTCGTCGCTGGACAATCCCTTATCGGGCTGAGGTATGTCAGCGATGGAGTCACGTACGATGCGCGCCACTTCGTCGGTCGTGACTCCGGGAGCCGGCTCGGGAATGTCACCGATGAAGTCCCTTACGATCTCTTCGACTTCGGTGGCGGTGATTCCCTGCCCAGGCTCGGGCATGTCGGCCATGGAGTCCTGCACGATTCGTTCTATTTCGGCGACAGACGCGCCGGGCTCAGGGGGCGCGGGTATGGCGGCGAGTTCGGAACGGACCACGTCCACGACGTCTGCGCGGGACATCCCGGCGTCGGAGCCGCTACATGCGATGATGAGAAGCGAGAGGGCCGCAATCAAGATTGCGACTGTCGCTGCATTGGCTGTTCGATTAATCATGGGATAGTTCACTCTTCTCGTTTTGTCTGACAGAAATCTCGATTCCGGCCTGATTTATGGTTGCATCAATTGGGTTTATGACTCGGTGTTGGGACAATTATTGCACCCTTTAACTCTAGCAATTCATTAATGTGGGTGTCACCCACAATTGCTATGGATTTATATGGCTTATGCTTGACTGTTGTGATAGTGTGATTAGGCTGAGGGGAAATGGAGCATAACTCCTTGGAAGAGAGGCTAGACATACACATCAGGATGATGTAGTTTCTCTTGTCGGGGCAAGTGGAATAGCTATCTGCTTTCCGATAATATGTTTGCTCGAAATCTTTCGTTTTTTCAGGAGGTAGCTGAATGACTGGATACTGCATGAAGTGCCGCGAGTCTCGTGAGATCGAAGAGGCTGAGCAGGTCACGATGAAGAACGGTCGCCCGGCCACCCGCGGAAAGTGCGGGCTTTGCGGGACCACGATGTTCAAGATCGGTAAGGCCAGCTAAACAGACCATCGAGTTTGGGCAGGCGTATCAGTAGGCGCAAGCTCACTCTGAGCGCCTGTCCAGGGCTACTTACACACCAGTGGCCCAAATACCCCAGAAGCTGCCCGCCTGACAGACGGGCAGTCTCTATTTCTCTCTACACTTCTATAGCGACCTGACAGCAGCCTCGATTGTGCTGGTCGCATGCTGGTAGTCGGTACCGGGCGAGAACGTGAGCGGCTTACCGAACCGTATCTCGACTGATCCGCGCTTGAAGACGGGGAACCTGGTCGGTGAGCCCAAGCGATTGATATGCAGTCTCAGCGGCACAACCGGCAGTCTCCCTTCCACAGCGACCAGGCCGGTCCCACCCATGAATGGCTTGATCGGCCCGCCGATGGTCAGCTGACCCTCCGGGTAGATCAGTACAGACCAGCCTTTGTCGATGATCTTGCCCATGTTTTCGAGGCTGGGCCTGATGGCCCCCTCCTGAGCGAGGGGGAATCCGTTTCCCAGGAGAGGGTTCACTACCCAGAGGACCGGGTTCTTCCATAGCCGTGCCGCGCCCGCAATTGCCAGCCTTCTTCTCCAATTGCTGGGAATTGCCTCGATTATCAGCGGGTTGTCCAGGCCGAGGCTGTGATTGGACGCGAACAGCACAGGCCCGTCGAGGTCGCGCAGATGCTCCTGTCCCGTGACCTTCATTCCATAGGGTAGCTTCAGGATGGGGAACATGAGTCCCCGCTGGATGAACCCGCGTACCATGCGGCACCACCATCTCATCCCCCACTCCGGGAACTGTGTGACTGGCGGGTTGCTCGCGCCCTCTTCGAGGACCGTCTGTAGCTGCCGGATGGTGGTCTCCGGCCCGATCTGGCTCTCGTCGAGATACACGCCGAGGTCGGCTTCGATCGCCGACAGCATCTCGACCCTGCTGAGCGAGTCGAGGTTGAGGTCGTCACCCAGCGTCATGTCGGGCGTGATGGCCGCAGCGTCGAGTACTGCCACCTCGGCGACGATGTCCACCAGTTCCCGGCTGCCATCCCGCGGGGAGGATGTCGTCGATGGACCGGCGGACGCCTCTGCCTGGACGCCCTTCTCCAGCATCTCGATCATCTGTGGCTTCTTGATCTTGAGAGTGTGAGTGCGAGGGAAGTCCTCTTCGGGCCAGACGGTGTAGCCCCTGACCCGCTGCTGCTCCGCGAGCTGGTCGTTGGCCCAGTCGACTACCGGCCCCGCATCGTCGGTGCCGTCCAGGATCAGGGCGGCGTGGACTTCTACCGATGAGCCCTGCTGGAGTCCGACGACGGCTGAGTCCGTGACGTTCGGGTGCCTGTTCAGCACCGCCTGGATGTCGTCGGGATAGACGTTCTGCCCGCTGGGAAGGACGATCATGTCCTTCATCCTGCCGCGGATGCACAGGAAGCCGTGCTCGTCGAAGTAGCCCAGGTCTCCGGTCCTGTACCAGTCGCCGTCGAATGCGGCGGCCGTCTGTTCGGGGGAGTTCCAGTAGCCGGGAGAGATGCTGTCGCCTCGTACCAGGATCTCGCCATCGTCGCTCAGCTTGACCTCGACGTTGGGCAGCGGTCTGCCGACCGAGTCGGGCCTCCGCTCGGCCAGCGAGTGGTTGCTGATTACCGGAGAGGCCTCGGTCGCGCCGTAGCCCTGCACGATCTTGACGCCCATCAGCTCCCACTTCCTGCCGAGTTCGGGGTCGAGCGCAGCGCCACCCGAGACTATGAAGTCGAGCTTCCCGCCGAACTGCTTGTGGACGCGACCGAACAGGCGGCGCCTGAGCGGGTAGGGCGTTCTCTCCGCGACCTTCAGCAGCTTGTCCCACAGGGCGCCCTTGCCCTGCCTCCTGACCTCTCGTTCGATTCCGTTCATCAGAAGCTCGAGTCCCTGTGGGACGAGGAGCATCGTCGTGATCTTACGCTCGCGCATGGTTCGGGCGAGAACAGTAGGCTGTCTGCTGGTCGGATACGTGACGCTCGCGCCGAAGTTCAGCACTGTTAGCAGGCCGCCCATCTGCTCGTACATGTGGCTCAGTGGCAGGATGGATAGCAGCCTGCTGGACGTGTCGCAGGTGATGTACTGGGTTATGCCCTCCAGGTTGGCGGTGAGGTTGCGGTGTGTGAGCATCACGCCCTTGGGGTCGCCGGTCGTGCCTGACGTGAACATGATCTCAGCGAGGTCGTCCGGCTCGATCTCGACATGCTGCGGGTCCGGCAGGCCGTGGATCTCGCCCTCCAGTTCCTCGAATGTGAGTTCTGGCAGGTCGAGGTCCACATCCCCCTTTGGTGTGAAGCGTGACGTGAACGCCAGCTTCGGAGTAATCCTGGAAATCACTCGCTCCACGTAGTCCGGGGCGCTGCGGAGGTCGAGAGGCACCGCGACCACGCCCGCCCTCATGCAGCCGAAGAAGACCAGCACCCACTGCGGGCAGTTCGGGCCCCAGACGATGACCTGGTCGCCCTTGGACAGCCCCCGGCGCTGCAGGAGCGTCGCAACCTGCCCCGACTCGTGCCAGAGTCGTTCATACGACCAGCGCTGGTATCTGAAGCCGGGCTTGAACAGCAGGGCGTCTCGTGGGCCGTGTCTGTCGACGGTCCTTCGCAGGAAGTCGACAATGGTGCTGCCGGCAGAGGCACCGTTCTGACTCGTGTGTTTCATCGCAGTCTCCCGGTCTTCAGAGCGTGTAGGTGTCGAGCATCTGGCGCAACGCGGCGCGGCCTGCCCCGTGGAATGGCGGAAAGTGGCTGAAGCAGATCGTGTGAAAGTCCAGCCTCACCAGCTTGCGGAGCGACTCCATGGCCTGTTCAGGGTCCTGGGTAACTGCCGCTGCCGGAGGGGTGAGCTTCCGTCCCAGTCTGTACTGGAGGGCGTCGCCCACAATCACCACCTTCTGTTTGGGCAGAAAGACGGCAAGGCTGCCCGGAGTGTGTCCCGGCGTGTGGACGATCTGCACGGGAAAGTCGAAGGGAATGGTGTCCCCGTCTTCAAGCTCCGTATCTATAGGAGTCGTAGGGGTGTTGACCCTCTCTATCAGAGGCGCGGCGATCTTCGCCATCAGCCCGCGCTGGAAGGGGTTAGGCTGCTCCTCGGCGCCTTTCAGGAAGCGCGAGTCCAGGCGGTGGGCCATCACGGGAATGTCTCTTTCGTACACCAGGTCGCGTACGCCGCCGGCGTGGTCAGGGTGGTAGTGCGTGATGATCACACCGGACAGACTGCCGGCAGAGACACCGAGCTCATCCAGACCGCTGTGTATCAGGCCTGCGCTGCCCTTCATTCCGGCGTCGATCAGCAGAGCCCTGTCCTTTCCGATAAGGGCCGTAACCCTCGACCCAAGGGCGCGGATCTGGAAGACACCTTTGACGACGCGTATCGGATTGCCGAGTTTCATCTGTTCATGCACCACTGATCTGGTAGTCGTCCAGGAGGCCCATGCGGACCGCCCATATCACCAGCTCCTGCTTGGTCCCGATGCCGAGCTTGTCCTGTATACCGTAGACGGCATTCCTGATAGTCAACGGCTGGTTGCTCCTGATGTCGGCGATTTCGGCGTAGGACAGTCCCTGGGCGAACAGCGTCAGAATCTCGCGCTCGCGCTCTGTGAGCCTTTCGATCTCCCTGGCCCTGTTCTGTTCGGCGGCTGCCCTGATGCCCGCAAAGACGCTCCTGATCACCGCGCCCGGGATCCGGTACTCCCCCTCTGCCACGTCCCTGACCGTGTTGAGCAGCTTGTCCTTGCCCGAGTACTTCTGAAGGTATCCGGTCGCGCCCGCAGCGACTGCCTCCATCACGGCGTCGTCTTCTGCCGAGGCCGTGAGTATCAGCACCCGCGTGTCGGGCAGCATCTCGGTGATCTCCCGGCAGGCGTCGATGCCGTTCTTCAGGGGCATCATGACGTCCATGATGACCACGTCGGGCCTGAGCTGCTGCGCGATCCGTACGGCCGCCGCACCGTCGCCTGCCTGGCCGACCACGTCGAAGTCGCCCTCCCGCTGGAGGACCTCCCGCAGGCCGTCTCTCATTATCTCATGATCGTCGACGAGTAGGACCCTCGTCTGCCTGGTTGTGGTCAAGTTAGAGCCTCCTCGGCGTGTTGTACCTGAGAGGGGATGTATTCGTACCCCGTATCGTAGTACGGGACATGCCTTTCACCCTCACCCCAACCCTCTCCCTAAGGGAGAGGGGGTCTATGTGTCGTATGGAACTGTGCAGGTCACGGTAGTGCCGCTTCCGAGGCCCGTAGGGGCAGGTTTCAAACCTGCCCCTACCTCTATCCGCCCGCCCATGCGCTCGGCGTCCGCCATCATGTTCCTGAAGCCGTGACCGCGCTCGGCGTAGTCGTCGGGAAGGCCGACGCCGTCGTCCGACACGGACAGTCTGAGGCTGTCATCACCGAAGTCCAGAGCGATCGTGACCCTGCTCGCCTGCGAGTGCCGGAAGGCGTTGGTCATCGCGTTGTGAGCTATGGAGAAGAGCAGTCCACGCGTTACCGTGGAGAGGGGCGGCTCACTTCCCGTCTGTACAACGTCCGTGCGTATCGACGTGATTGTCGTGAACGTGGAGGCGTGCGACCTCAGGACGCGGCTGAGCTCCCGACCCTCGAAGATTGGACCAGCGTCGATGGGATGCCTGAGCTCCCACATAGTCGACTTCGACAGCGCGTGGGTCGCCCGGAGCTTGGAAGCAAGCTCATCGTTCGACGAGTCGGCAAGTTCAATGGCCGTCTCGACTCCGATGCCGATCATATACGCCGACTGCGCGATGGTGTCATGGATGGTCTGCGAGAGTTCGATGCGTTCGCGTTGCAGCTCGCGCTCACGCTCTACGGCCTCTCTCCGCCTGGTGCGCTCCAGTCTGAATATCAGGTTGACCGCCGCGACGACCGCGTACATCGTGACAATCCTGATGAACAGCACCTTCTCCTTGCTGTCCTCAAAGTCCACGCCCTCGTACATCGTCAGGCTCAGGACGGCGTACAGAACGGCGGTTGCGGTGACCCAGGTGAAGCTGAGCCTGAACGACGCAAACACGACGGCGAATGCCGCGAGCGCAGGATAGTAGAGCACGTAGAAGTCGTTGGCGAACCCGCCGGAGATGACCAGCCCGGCCGTGATCGTTGCTACATCCAACGCGCTGAGTGCGAATGCCCAGTACCAGCTCACGCTCTGGTTCGACCGGACGCGGTAGTGGACATAGGCGTTCAGCGCCATCAGGGATGCCGCCAGCAGAGTGTGCGGTATATAGGCCTCGTGGGAGAAGTTGGCGCGGTAGTTAAGCTGCGCGAACCATGCGATCCCCACGAAC
The DNA here is from genome assembly GCA_965232905.1 of Dehalococcoidia bacterium. Lineage (GTDB taxonomy): Bacteria > Chloroflexota > Dehalococcoidia > Lucifugimonadales > UBA1123 > VXRN01. The sequence goes on along the minus strand of OZ247432.1, from coordinate 1,725,862 downwards.
CAGCGCACCCATACCGCGATGCGCAGGCTGTGCCGCAGGTCGTCCGAGTCGATCCTGTGGAGCGCCCACCCGGACGCTTCGGTTGTGTTGACTGCCGTGCTCAGACTACCGACCTCACCAGCTTAGAGCTGGACATATAAGTATGCCGCGTAACTGGGTCGAAGTGTATAACAGGCGGCTACGGCGTCAAGGTTCGGGAGTACCGTGTGGGTTGGGTACGGGAGAACCGTGGTTCTGTAACTGTAGCTAAGGAGGCCTGAGCTTCCCCCTTCAAGACCCCGGTAGTGGCTTGACATGCTCCTCAAGCCACTCACGCAGCTCAGCGAACCGGAATGTGTTGGTCTCGAATAGCTGCATGAAGTGATCGTAGGCCTCTTCGCTGTCGCAGTCGATGAAATGGCCGTTCATGCGCAGGAAGGTCCCTGTGACGGCGAAGGCTACGCGCTTGTTACCATCCACGAAAGAATGGTTCATGGCGAGGCTCTCCATGAGGGCCGAGGCTTCCTCGATGAGGTTGTCGTAGTACCCGAGCTGAGGACGCATGAGAGCCGAATCGAGGGCGGCTATGTCGCGGAGGCCCATGCTGCCGCCGAACTCACGGATCAAGACCTCGTGCATAGCCAGGACCTCATCCAAGGAAGGGAAGTCGTGAGTCATTTGGCGAGCAGTTCAAGCAGCCGTCGATTTCTCTCGACACCGGCTCTGAAGTGCGCCATCACCTCTGGGCGAACGCTAGGGTTCTCCCTGCTCTCGATGTAGCTGCTCATTGCGTCTTCCAGTACAGCCTGGAAGTGGCGACCATCGTTCCTGGCTATCTCGCGCATCTTCGAAAGTAGTTCCGGCGCGGCCTGGCTCGAAAATTTTTCTCGCTGTGCAGCCATGTCTGCTCCTCGTTCTGTAGTTACTTCAACCTATTGGCGATGACCAGCTATGTCAAGCTATTTCATGATGTACATGGACATTGACCACTCTCGGATGTTGCCAGCAGTGGCTATCTCTGAGCAGTCGCTTCGGTAACGAGGTTCTTCCGTACCCCGGAGAATCGGTACTGGGCGACCTTATTGTGACTCTCGGTGCGTGACATAGTCGGTTCGTGGTTCACACAAGGGAAGGGAGACTGAGGGTGATTGTACCTGTCACCCTCACCTCAATCCTCTCCCATCAAGGGAGAGGAGGCACCAGGAACCACTCTCTGGGACTGTCTCAGGGAGACTCCTCCGCCTGGGGCGGATAAGCGAACGGAAGTCGATCAGGAGGTTGTGATGAGTATGTCTGAAGCAGTAGGAGGCCAACCTGCGGAGGCGCGCGTCTATTGCGATCGGTGCGGACTCAGGAGGCCGTCCCCGTCCGAGGCCTGTGTGAACTGCGAACCGAATGAGAGAACACCGGACCGTGCTGAGCCGTCCTGGTTCGAGCGGCTTGTCGCCTATCTGACGAGAGACGACGAGGGCCTTATGGATGGACAGGGCATCCTGGTAGCCGCGAGGTGGATATTGGTTGGCGCTGGGCTGCTGCTCGCGCTGTGGAATCCTGAGGCGCTGGGTGAACTGAAAGTCGAGATCGGCCTGATACTGATCCTGGCAGTCGCGAACTTCTTCCTTCATGTGCAGATGCTCAGGGAGCAACCTACGCAGAAATGGGTTGCGTACCTGGCCAGTGGAGCCGACATCGTCGCGATTACGGCAATCGTCTTTGTATCAGGTGGTGCGGAATCGGGGCTGTACACGTTCTACTTCCCTGCGCTGATCGCAATCGCGGTAGCGTTCCCTGTCGGTGCAAGCCTGGTGCTGTCGGCGGGTGCAATCGGGCTATATGGCCTGGTGCTGTCGACAGGTATGGGAGGCAGCGACGATCCGCTGCTTGTCGTGAGGCTTGTCATGATGGTTGCTGTCGTGGCGTGCGGGGTCGTCTACAGGAATATCGAGCGTGAGCGTCGCCGCGAGGCTGGCGAGTCGCTGTAAGTGGCTGTTGATTGACAGTTACTCAGAGTTACTCATGGAGGATAGAAATGAAAGTGGACCGTACTTACGAAAAAGCATCGGCGGAGGACATCTTCTTTGGACAGGTCGTGGCCAACTGGGCACGTTGGGCAATAATCGGCGCTGCTCTGATGCTAGTGCTGTGGACATCGACGGACACTTTCAGGCTGATGCTGGGCGTGCTGCCGGTTGTCGGACTGATGGTGGTGAACTTCTACCTGCACGGACGCTACCTGGCAGGACGACCAGCGAACGGCACGCTGGTCGCGATTGCGTCAGCCATCGACATTGCGCTGATTACGGGACTCATACTGCTGTGGACATCGACGTCGTCGCTTGGCGGTGGGTTGTTCGTGCTGTACTTCCCGGCGCTGGTGGCCTTTGCGTTCATCATGCGTCCGCGTATCAGTATCGCGTTCACCGTGGCCGTGCTTGGAATCTACGCGCTGGTTGCGGTTATGTCCGACCCGCTCATCCTGTCCAGCATGGCCATGATTGAGACGTTGATCGCAAGGCTGATCACGCTTGCTGCGGTAGGAGTCCTGGCAGCCTACTTCTGGCGAGTCCAGAGGCGCAGGCGCTTCGGCGAGCAGTCGCAGGCTGCGTGAAATTCATAATGCTTCGCAGAATCTGGGACATGATCGTGAAGATGGTGAAGTCGCTGTTCGCCTCGGCGCCGGACCCGCGCGAGAGCGAGAACGCTCGTGCCGGCCACGAAGAGCTTCTCGCTCGCATCGCTGCTGCCCGGAGCCGTGTCCAGGCGGTCCAGGATCAACTGGAGCACGGAGTGGCCTCATGCCGGCGCGAAGCTGCGACTCTCCTGGACGAGGCCCGGCGTCTTGTGGAGGGTGGACACGACGATGCCGCTCGCGTCGTTCTTCATCGCAGGCAGGCCGTTCTGGAGCGCGTGCAGGTCCTGGATGGACAGTTGGAACGAGTAATGCTGGAGGACCAGGCCCTGGCGAGTGCGAGCGAACGTCTCGAGAGCGAGATCGCCATTCGAACCGCCCGGCATGATCTCTCGGCGGCGCGTTATGACGCTGCCGAAGCGCGTGCGAGGGTCACGGAAACGCTTACCGATGTGTCTGATGAGTTCTCAGACGTCCTTTTCGGACTCAGAGATGCCGATGAGCGTGCCGAGTGCATGGAGGCCCGCGCCGATGCCCTGGACGAGTTGGTGGAGATTGGGGTGCTGTCTTCGTACTCTACTCTGCCTCGTCTGCAAGACGGGGAGTCTCCCTACGAGGAGGTGGAGGCGGTGCTGGCGCAGATTAGGTGCGAAGCAGGAGCCGGGCCGGTTGACGCTCCCCTGCGGTAGATATATCGTCTGACGAAATTGCTCGCGGGGGGATCTGTCATGCAGTACGACTACATCATCGTTGGGGCCGGGTCTGCTGGCTCGGTGCTGGCTTCGAGGATTACTGAAGACTCCGGCAAGTCCGTGCTTCTGCTCGAGGCGGGGCCGGACTACGGCGACTTCGACACGATGCCGGACAGCGTCAAGTTCGGCAACAGCGTGTGGCCCGCCGCATACGGGCCTGAGGCCGAGACTTGGGGGTATGTGGCAACCGCGACTCCGGACCGCGAGCCGTTCCCGCTGCCGCGCGGCAAGCTGACAGGTGGCTCCAGCTCGGTCAACGGCCAGGTCTTCTTCAGGGGCATTCCCGAGGACTACGACGAGTGGGCCGAGCTCGGCTCGCCGGAGTGGGCGTTCACCAACGTGCTGCCGTTCTTCCGAAAGTCCGAGACGGACCTGACCTTCGGCGCCGACGACTTCCATGGCGGCGAAGGGCCCATCCCGGTGCGCCGCTACACGAAGGATGAGGCGCTGCCCATACCTCAACGCTTCTGGGAGACGTGCCTTGCCGCCGGTTACCCTGAGGCGCTGGACCAGAACCATCCCGAGGCCGAGGGCGTCGGGCCGCGTCCGCTGAACAACGTGGACGGCGTTCGGATGAGCACTAACCTGACATACCTGTCGATGTCCAGGCACCGGCTGAACCTGACGATCAGGGCCAACGTGCTGGCGCACCGCATCCTGTTCGACGGCGACCGCGCAATCGGCATCGAGGCAGAGAGCGGCGGGGACGTATTCCAGGTGTTCGGCGACGAGATCATCCTGTCCGGAGGCGCGATCAACTCGCCTCACCTGCTGATGCTGTCCGGCGTCGGGCCTCGCGAGCATCTCGAATCGTTCGGCATCTCGGTGGTGCGCGAGCTTCCCGGTGTTGGAGAGAACCTGAGAGACCACCCGGCAGCTTTCATGCTGTACAAGGCCAACACTGAAGACCCACCTCCGAATTCTCCCTCCATACAAGTTGGGATGCGCTACACGACGCCCGGATCTCCGCACCGCAACGACATGCAGATGAGTCCCATCCTGCTCACGAGTGAGCACCGCCCGACGACGGTCGAGATCCCAGAGGGCGAGACATACACGGGCTTCAGCGTTGCGCTCCAGAAGGCTGCCTCAGCCGGACGAATCACGCTGACATCCACCGACCCTGCCACTCAACCCCACCTGGACTATCGCTACCTCGTGGACGCGTGGGACAGGGAGCGGTTGCGCGGTGCGATCAGGACGTGTGTGGAGCTGACGCAGCAGCCTCCACTGTCCGAGGTTATCGCGGAGCGCATCAGCCCGACGGACGACGACCTCGCCTCAGACGACGCGTTGGACGCGTGGCTGCTCGCCAACGTAGGTACCCAGCATCACTCTTCTGGCACCTGCAAGATGGGGCCCGCGTCGGACGCGATGGCAGTGGTGGACCAGTACCTGCGGGTGCACGGCCTACAGGGACTGCGAGTGATTGATGCATCGGTAATGCCGGACGTCGTTCGGGCCAACACCAACGCGACGACTATTATGATCGCCGAATGCGCCGCAGACTGGCTCGCCGAGGGGGGCTAGGCTGTCAGCTCCTGCGGCTCCTCCCTGAAGAGGATCTTGATACGTCGCCAGTCCACGACGATGAGCAGTGCGGACAGGCCGAAGTAGACTGCCGCGAAGCCAAGCCTGAACGCGGGATCTAGGAACGGTAGGTGCGCGACAAACAGCGTCAGCAGGATCGCGCCTGCCCACCAGTGTATTACTCGCTTGGCTATCAGCATCAGTCCGAGCATCGAGACCGACGTCATCAGGAGGAACTCGACGGTCTGTCGCCAGTCCAACGGGAAGTTGAGTGGGGTGAACAGCGAGTCGCCGGCGGTCGCGCTGAACACGAGCACCATGCTGCCGACGAGCAGCGTGAGCTGATTGACCCCGGACGAGATCAGCGCGGTCAAACCTGCAACCGGGTTTGCTCTCAGGCTGAACAGCACTGCGACGATAATCTCCGGCGACTCCGATGCGAGCGGCGCGACCCACTGGATCAGCGTGAACTCGTCTATTCCGAATTCGGTACCGGTCTCGATCAGCCCGTGAACGAATGGCTCAGCCGCCGTGAAGATTACGAAGGCAGCGAACACAAACATGAACACCACAATCGCGCGGCGCTTGGCGTCCGACAGTGCCCCCAACATCGCTGACGCGCCCACCAGGTCCGGCTCTTCAGCATCTTTTGTTGAACTGATCCACAGGTAGACCACGTACAGTCCGACCAGTCCTACCGCCAGGATGAAAGGGACCTGCCGGACGAAGAAGATGACCAGCGTCGCCAGTGTGGCGATTGTGAGCATGGTTATCTCGAGACCCATCTCGCCGCGCATGTCCAGTGGTCGCCGCCGCTTCAGCCAGTAGATGAGTATCACTGCGGACCAGCCGAGGCCGATCAGCAGGCGGTTGGAGCCCGTAACGTTTGCGGCGACCCTGGAGATCTCGTCAGTGACTTCACGAGTCGCCATGTTGAACGAGGCTCCGGCATCCCGCGCCAGCACGAACTCGATGAGGTACTCGGGCAGGACGGCGATAAGCGCCAGGACCGCGATAGCGAGCGACGCGGATATGTCTATCTGCGCAACCTCGGCCGCCCACGACAGCAGGAACGCGCCAGCGACGATGCCTATGCCGAAAATGATCACTGACGTCGGCGCGTGGCAGATGAGGGGTTCGGCCCCCAGTAACTCGGGAGCGCCGATGATGATCGCGGGAATGCCCAGAGCCAGAAAGACCGCTATGGTCAGCCACAGTCTGCCGGTGTTGGGCTGTGCTTCCAGTATCAGGACTCCGGAGTTATGCAGATGGTCACTGGGGCGATTGGCTCCAAGTCAGGGCCACGGCAGTTTAGCGTTAGGCCTTTTCTGTGGTCAATCGAAATCGCGGAGATGGAGTCGACCGCAGCTTCTACGCGTAGTAGCGCAGCCACAGGTACGCTGTGGACACCATCAGGGTCAGGACTGTGATGACTGCGCCGTACCTGAAGAATTGCATGAAGCTGATTGGGTACCCGGCGGCGCGGGCGAGGTTGACGACTATGACGTTGGCCGACGCCCCGACGATCGTCGCGTTGCCACCAAGGTCGGCGCCCATCGCCAGTGCCCACCACAGCGGGGAGATGCCTTCTGAGCTGTCGCTGGAGAATCCACCGACCACCTCGACCATCGTAGCTGTGAAGGGGATATTGTCCACTATCGCCGACGTCACTCCCCCGAACCACACCAGCAGGAAGGCCATGTTCCTCTCGCTGCCCCCGGACATGTCGACCAGCCACTCCCGTATCTCGACCGTCCAGCCCGTCTCTTCGAGTCCGCCCACCAGCATGAACAGACCTATGAAGAACGCTAGCGTCGTCCACTCGACCTGCTTGAGTACCTCGTGCGGGTCCAGCCGGGCGACGAGCGCGAGCACCGCGGCGGCCGTCAGGGCGACGAAAGCGGGCCCAACGTGTAGCAGTTCATGTGTCAGGAATCCCAGCACTGTGAATCCAAACACGATCGAGCACTTGATCAGCAGACTCCGGTCCGTGATCGCGGAGCTCGGGTCCTGGAGCATGACGGCGGCACGGCTTTCGGCGGTTGTGGTGACGCTGTTTCTGAACCAGAGGTATAGCATCGCGAACAGTGCCACCATCGAGACAATGCTCACAGGGGCGGCGTTCAGCATGAAGTCCAGGAAGCCTATGTCGGCCTCGGAGGCGATGATGATGTTCGGAGGATCGGCGACGATGGTCGATACCCCACCAATGTTCGACGCGAACACCTGCGCCAGCAGGAACGGTATTGGGTTAACTCCGAGCGTGCGACAGATCGAAAGTGTTATCGGTACTGCGAGTACGACCACCGTGACGTTGTCGAGGAACGCAGAGGAGACGGCGGTCAGCAGGCACATCAGGCAGAGGGTCAGGAAACCGTTTCCGCCGACAAGCTGGGCGCCCCTGATGGCTGCCCAGTCGAACGCTCCGGTCCTGGCGATCATGTTCGCCAGGGACATCATGCCAGCCAGCAGCAGGATGACTTCCAGGTTCACGTGGGAGAGCGCCTCGTGCCCAGTGATCGCCCCAAAGAACACCATAGCCATCGCGCCGAGAAGGGCGACAATCACATGGGGAAAACGCCCAATGGCGATCAGCAGGTAGGAAATACCAAATATTGCTGCGGCGACTACCAAGTATCCCAATCCCACAAGGGCTCAAACCAAACCCATGCAGAATATCAGATGGTCTCAGATACCGACCACCCCGAGCAGCGTGGCAACGGCTCCAGGTCTGGGTGTCGTAGTGTGCGGGACTCAGTCTCCAGACGGAACTCCGACTGCACGCCTGCGTCGTCCGCCTGTCCCGGCGGGCGCTGGACCCTTGAGGAAAGATGCAGCTACGCCGACGAGGAGCAGGAAGCCCATTGCGAAATAGAGCGTATTCATGCCGGATATGAAGGAGCGTCCAAGTCCGGGATCGTCGCTCCCGCTCACGTTGGAGAGGTCAGGCGCATATCCCATCGACACCATCGTCGCCGTCACGACCGCTGTGGCCACTGCAATCGAAGTCACGTTAGCTGAGTTGCGCACGAGGCTGAGAAGCGCTGCGACAACGCCATGCCGGCTACCCTGCGACGCGCCGAAGATCGACGCCGAGTTGGGCGACGCGAACAGGCCTGTCCCCGCGCTCTGCATCACCATCCCGCCGATGACGACAGCGAGAGGAGTAGCCTCCGACACGCGCGATATTGTGAATATGCCAGCAGACGCCAGTATGAGCCCGGCCACGTTGAAGATGCGGTATCCAAACCGGTCTGACAGGCGACCCGCGACCGGCCCCATGATCGTCATGGTGATCGCCGTGGGAAGCATGATGAGTCCAACCTGGCTTGGCTGGTAGCCGAGCACACCCTGCAGGTAGAACGGCATGATGAAGCGCACTGAGGCAACGCTCAGGAACTATATGAAGCTGGCCAGCACTCCTAATGAGAAGATACGGTGCTTGAACAGCGATAGGTCGAGCATCGGGGCTGGGGCGCGAAGCTCCCACCATATAAATCCTGTCAGCAGTGCGACGAAGAGAGCTCCAGCGCTGACAATCGTGGGTGAGAACCATCCGAGCCGGTAGCCATTCGTCATGAGCAACAGGAAGGTCACCAGCGCGGCTGTCGACATCGCCGCTCCAGGCCAGTCGAATCGTGCGCCCCGTCCCTCTCGGGAGAACAGCTTCGAGTCCATCAGCAGCAGCGCGCCGATGAGCGCGATTGACGCCAGCGGAAGGTTGACCAGGAACACCCATCGCCATCCGAGCGTGCTTACCAGGAAGCCTCCGAGCACCGGCCCGACCATCCCGCCGGTGCCGATCACGCTCATGTGGGTGCCGATGCCCTTTCCGCGCTCCTCCTCTGGGAACACCGAGGTGATCATTGCCATGCCGGTGCCCTGGGTCATCGCGGCGCCCATTCCCTGGACCACTCGGGACAGCACCAGCATGAAGACACTGGACGACGTCGCGGCGAAGACCGACGCTCCCATCAGGAGCAGCAGCCCGACGATGTACACCTGCTTGCGGCCGACCATGTCGGACAGCCTGCCCATCGGCAGGAGCAGCGCGCTCACCGTCAGAGTCTGGGCGATAACCACCCACTGTACGGTGGGCAGATCTGTCTCGAAGTGGCCCGCAATCGTCGGCAGCGCGACGTTTACGGTGCCGAAGGTCATCACTCCGGTGAAGGAGCCGAGACCGACCGCTGCGAACACCCACCACTTGTAGTGCGGGCTGCGAGAGACTTTGTGACTGAGCAAGGGCTGACCCCTTAGAGGTCAGCCCAGTCTAGCACACGCCTTCATGGCTCCGTCCCCTGGGGATGCAAACAGGAAGCTGAATCATCCTGGTCTGCATAGTGCTCGGGTAGGGGCAGGTTTCAAACCTGCCCCTACGGATGGTGGTTGACTACCTCCACGGATGGGGGCATCCTTCGACAGGCTCAGAGCCCGTCCCGGACTTGATCCGGGAACGAACGATGTATTGATTGCTAATCCTGCGTTTCATGGCAGATCAGGCTGACGGCCGGCGACCACTCTCCCAGGCCGTCGCTGCCGAACCAGCCGCGAATGCGGACGCTGATGCTTCCTTCACCATCCAGCCATACTGTGCCGTACAGTGATGTGTACTTGGTATTGCCCTGGTCGGTCCTGAATTCGTGCGACACGTCACCAACGTCGCCGTGCCTGGCGATATATGCCTCCCACCGGTCCGCCTGACGGCCGTCACCGGGTCCCGCCCAGAAGACTTTGAAACTCTTCCTGCCTGTGCATGTATCCAATTTGAACAGGTTGGCGTTTAGCTCCACGACGTCGGGGTGAAGAACCTCCGAACCTGGGCTCACCGTCCAATACCCTGCAGGGGTGCCCACGTTCAACGCCGGATCGCCTTCATCATCGTCGATGATGGTGACGGTCGTTGTGGTATGTGTACCTTCTGTCACCCCGGCTGGGAGATCTCCGAACGCGAGCCGCACGCTTTCGCCATCGTCATTGTCGAAATCCTGAACGGCCGTGATGCTGAACATCTTCTCGGTATCGCCTGAGTTGAACTCGACGCCGTTGGGCACTCCGCGGTAGTCGGTCGAAGATGCGCCCCCCTGGTTCATCGTCACGAACGGGACCGTCACGGTGCGCTCGGGGTCCTCGCTCAAGACAACCTTGATCGTCGTACTGCCGCCCTCGTTGACTGAATAGGATTGCTCCTCGTAAGACACCGTTACGGCGGGGCCGTCGTCGTCAACTATGGTTACCAGGTAATGGTTCTGGCAGAAGAAACTGCAGGCGTCACCGCTGGGTTCGAGGAGGCCAAATACGGAAGACATGCCGGGCACAGGCTCCAGGGCCAGTCCGAACTGCTCATCCTCCTCGTAAGTCTCGTCATCGACGATTGTCAGGACCGCCGCAATTTTTCCGACGAGGGAACCATCCACTACCGCAAAGTCGGTGGGGAGGAAAGTTAGAAATTCTGAATAGGCGGAGTAGTCGTCCGGGGAGGATGCATCGATGGCAGAGGCGGAGACAGTCACTCTGAACGCCACGACGTACGGGACACCCGGGGCCGCCCGTGCTACCAGGATAGGGGCAAATTCGCCCACATCCTCCGCAACCGAGTACTCGGTCTCTTCAAATGAAACCGTGATGGCCGGGCCCTCCTGCGAGATCACACTCAAGCTCACGGTCGCGTCACTGGTGTCGTAGCCGGATATAGGATTCACGGTCGCGGTCAGTGTGCCGCTTTCGGTAACGTCTTCTGAGAATTCCGGACCCACGAATATGAGCGTGGTTCCGGACTCTCCGGCAGCAATTGTCACGGTATGAGAGGTAGTCGAGAGCCAGGTCTGGTCCTGGATGAGGTCCACTGTCACATCAAGTGCAGATGACGTGTCGCCGGTCCTTGTTAGCCAGAACACCAGTGGACCAAGGCCAGCAACATATTCGCTCCTGCTGGCCTCGATGGTGATCTCCGCAAAGGTGTCATCGTCATCGATGATGGTGACGGTCGACGTGGCGTATGTACCCGCCGTTACCCCGGGTGGTAGATCTCCGAACCCGAGTCGCACACTCTCATCGTCGTCATCGACGGAGTCCTGTGCGGCCGCAAATGTGAGTGTACTTGACGTTGCTCCGGGCTGGAATTCCACTGATGCGCTGATGACTGTGTAGTCCGTGGAGGATGCGCCTCCCTGCTCGGTCACCGTGATCGGTATGGTGACGTTACGCAGGGGATCACCGCTCAGTACGATCTTGATTGTAGAGCTGGCGCCCTCGGCAACCTCGTAGGAATCCTGCTCGTAGGACACAGTTACGTTGGGGTCATCGTCAAGTATGGTTACCGGGTAATGGTCCTCACATTGTGTGGGGCAGAGATCGCCTGCAGGATCCAGAACGCCGACTTCCGAAGGCAAGCCTGGAGGTCTCGCCAACTCCAGTCCAAATTGCTCATCCTCTTCCTGAATGTCGTCATTAACTATTGTCAGGACAGCCGCCACCTCTCCTACCAGGGAGCCGTCCTGATCGGTAAAATCGGTGGGGACGAAAGTGAGGGTCTTCTCATATGGAAGGTAGTCCCCTGTGGAGGATGCGGTATTGGTTTTGGCCGAGACTGACACGCTGAAATCCTCGACGTAGAGAACACCCTCTGCCGCCCGTGCTACCAGGAGAGCTTCAAACGTACCCGCATTCTCAGCGACGGAGTACTCGGTCTCTTTGAACGACACAGTTATTGCCGGGCCCTCCTGTGAGATCACACTCACTGTTACTGTCGCGCTGCTGGTGTCGTAGCCGGAGACCGAGTCCACGGTCGCGGTCAGTGTGCCGCTCTCTGTTACGGTTGTAGAGAAGTCTCTACCCCGGAATGTGAGTGTTGATGTCGAAGCTCCGGCGTCAAAAGTCACGGAGTGAGATGTGGACGAGAGCCACGTCTGTTCCTGGATGAGTTCCACCGTCACATCGAGTGCAGACGACGTGTCGCCGGTCCTGCTCAGCGTGAACGCCAGTGAGCCAACGCCAGCAACGTATTCGCTCCTGTTGGCCTCGATGGTAATCTCCGGCATCTCCTGCCGGCTGAATCTCGCCGCTAGGACGTAGTATGTCCTCGTGGTGGCGCCATCCCCGGCCTTTACGGTCAGCGAAATATCGGTGATCGCGCCGGCCAGTATCTGGGCCTGGGAGGTCAGCTTGTCGTCGTCCGAATCGGGCACCTCTATCTTGTCCCCTGCGGTGAACGATATGATCGACGCAGTGTCCTTTGTTGCCGTAGCTTCGACGGTGACCTGCTCTGCATCTATAGTGGCCGTGTAGAGTGAGACTTCCGGGTCGAAGTCCGGATACAGCTCGACGGCCTTATCGTCCGCGACGATGGACAGAGACCTCAGAGTCGCGTCACTCGAAGCGTCGGCTGTTCTAGTTTCGGCAGTATTACGGATACCAGTGCTGTACTCCTGCGGGTCATTCTGAGCTGGCAGGAGTTCTTCTTTTGTCGCCGGAGGGCCGTCCCGGGAGCTGGCGGCCCATACCTGTCCGGCCCCACCGACTGCGATTGCCATGATCAAGGCCACTGCTATCAGGCCGGCGATCGTCGGGAAGCTCGCTGATCTGCGTTGTCTTGCCGTTTTCATCTCGCCTCACTCTTCACCCTGCCTTTGTTTATGCTTCCGTACTCTTAATATAAGACATAATTATTAGCGAAGCGATAGAGAATTTACCCGACGTAATGGATTAGGCGCAGCCATGCTTGAGTCGTGCCGGTCAGCGGCAGCTTTCAGAGAGGCCTCGTGGCGCGGGTGCAGATTGGCAGCGCTGTCTGGGCCGGCGGTGAATGCCAGGTGGAAGTCTCCGGCTATGAGGCAGGGTGGAAGTGGACTCCTCCACAGGTGCGGCGGGTGAGAGTCCGAGGAGTTTAGGTCAGCAGAAAAGTCAGGCGGCCTGAAGAAGATTTGGGGTCCTTGGGTGGACGCGCCTCAGATCAGGCGCGAGCGGAGGCTGGCACCTCTATCAGGAACGCCTGAGATGGATCCGGCGATGTCGGGGGTACGAGTCGACCTGGCTACCTATAGAGCTTCGGCGCCTGCCGCCTCTCCTCCATCAGCCCCTGCCTCGGCGGTTCGAGAGGCGAGGCGCTGGTCCATGATCAACAGGCCGGTGCCGTCGTTGCCGATCAGGTCCATGTGTGAGTTGATCTCGTTGAGGGTCTTCTCTTCCTCGACCTGCTCGGTGACGAACCACTCCAGCAGCACATGCGTGGGGTTGTCTTTCTCCGCAATTGCGAGTGAGTACAGGTCGTTGATCATCGAGGTGACCAGCCGCTCGTGTTCCAGTGCACTGCGCATCACGGAGTGTGGAGACTCGAACTCGATCTGCGGCTGCTCGATGGCGTTCAGCACCACGCGTCCGTCCCTGTCGTTGACGTAGTCGAACAGTTTGAGCGCATGAGCCGTCTCCTCCTCGAACTGGAGCCTCATCCAGTGTGCGAATCCGTTGAGGTCGAGCGACTCGAAGTACGCGGACATGGAGAGGTAGAGGTGTGCCGAGTAGAGCTCGTTGTTGATCTGCCGGTTGATGGCGTCCTGAAGCCTGTCAGATAGCATGGGCCTTCCCTGAGAAGTGCTGAGGTTGAATTCCTACTGGTAATACAATTGTAGCTTAAAGTTTCACCCTGGCCCGTGCGCGTCTCCAGCAGTCATCAGGGTGAAACCTCAGAGGTCATCGCGACGAAGTGACGCTCGACACGCCCGGACGCCAGCATATATCCAATTGCCAGGAGCCACAGGAAGAATGCAACGCCGATTATCGGGTGCACGATGGTTGCAGAGTCGATCCAGATGAACTGCATGGCCAGCCCGATGATCGCAGAAACCGGCGCCATCTTCCTGAGTGTGCCGCCGACCGTCCACTGGTAACGTGCCGCGACGATCAGAGCCAGACCCGCTACCGCGAACCCGACCACCCCGGTCAGCCATCTGACGTTTGCCACCGGTTCCAGCCACGCGTCCGGCGCTGCAAGAATGGAGGAGGAACTCACCTCAGGGGCGAAGAGGGCGAGTATGACAGCGCAGGCCCCTGACACCACGGTGAGCAGGCCAGACAACACGAAGAGCCCCGGCACGAGAGGTGTGACCAATCGCTCACGTATGATCCAGGTCCTCAGGAGGAACCAGGACGCTGCGATAAGTGTGATCCCCGAGATCGCCCTGGCAGCCCCACCCAGGCCGTAGAGACCGCTGTTCACGGCGATATACGTCATCGAGTGCTCGAAAGTGTCCTGGTCGGCGTCAGCGGCCACACGTCCGACTACCGCAACGACAGTGATGATTGCAGTCGCGATGAGAAGCAGTCCGGCAGTGCGGGCTGCTGACTCCGGTGGCCTTGCAGCCGAGTCCGCCGAATCCATCGATGTCAAAAGCTAAACTCCTCTGCCGCCTATGAAGCGGGCCCTGTACATCAGGAAGACGAAAACGTGTCATCCTGACAGCGCGGGTGATTATACCTACGGGCAGCAATGCGATCACAGCGGCTGCCGCCACATGCGGGTTGCCCTGATACAATGGCCTACCGTAGAGGGACGTCCAGGAACAGAATTCATCGGGAGGGCGGACGATGAAGTGGGTAACTGCCGTATCGGAGCACAGGTTTCTCAAGTACGCGGTGGCTGAGTGCGCGATCGAGATCAAAGAAGCGCTCGGCGACCAGAGTCCCGACCTTGCGGTTGCTTTCGTCTCCGCTCACCACGCCGCCAGGTATGAGGAGCTTCCCGCGCTCGTGAGAGAGTTGATCGGAGAGTGTGTGCTGATCGGCTGCTCAGGCGGTGGAGTCATCGGAGCCGGCAGAGAGGTGGAGAACCGTCCCGGCTTCTCAATCGCGGTAGCCGTGCTTCCTGAGACGACTGTGGCGGCGTTCCACATAGAGAATTCCGACCTGCCCGATGGCGATGCTCCGCCTCACCTGTGGGAGGATATGCTCGGGGTTGGTGTCCAGGACGACCCGCAGTTCCTTATCCTGTCCGATCCGTTCAGCGTCCAGGGCGAGCACCTGCTGATGGGGCTCGACTACGCCTTTCCCCGCAGCGCGAAGATCGGCGGTCTGGCCTCAGGGGGACAGCAGCCCCGCTCCAACGCGCTGTATTTTGGCGAAGAGGTGCATAGAACAGGGGCGGTCGGCGTGGCGCTCCACGGGAACGTGGCTGTCGATACGATCGTCGCGCAGGGCTGCCGGCCCATCGGCGGGCGGATGCAGATAACCGGGTCCGATCGCAACATGCTGATGGAGCTGGACGGCCGGAGCACCTTCGACGTCCTTAGGGAGCTGTTCGCCGGCATGCCCGAGCGCGACCAGCAGCTCGCCCAGCACTCGCTGTTCCTCGGCGTGGTCATGGACGAGTTCAACGACGAACCCAAGCTGGGGGACTTCCTGATCAGGAACATAATCGGGCTGGACGCAAAGCTCGGCGCTCTGGCCGTGGGCGAGTACCTGAAAGAGGGTCAGATCGTCCAATTCCACCTGCGAGACGCCGAGACGTCGTCGCAGGACCTTAACGACATGCTGAACCAGTACACGTCGGACGGCGTCCAGTCTTCAGGCACAGGCGCGCTGCTGTTCCAGTGTCTGGGACGCGGAGAGTACCTGTACGGCCGACCCGACCACGATACGGACATGTTCCGCGACAAGGTCGGAGACATCCCGCTGGCCGGCTTTTTCTGCAACGGCGAGATAGGCCAGGTGTCAGGCTCAACCTACCTGCATGGCTACACCAGCTCATTCGGCATATTCAGACCGAAGACCGCGCCGGCCTCCGGCTGACGATTCGGCTCCACTCGGAGGACACATGAAATTCCTAGTCACCCTTGAAGAGGATGAAGACGGATTCATCGTTGCAAGTTGCCCGGCTCTACCCGGGTGTCACTCCCAGGGCCGCGACAGAGAGGAAGCTCTGACCAATATCAGAGAGGCCATCGAGGGTGTCATAGAAAGCATGCGTAAGCATGGGGAGCCATTGCCCTCGGAGTCTGACTTGCACGAGATCGACGTAGCCGTTTAGCATGGCCCGCCTGCCGGTTGTCTCCGGCGATGAGTTTGTCAGAGCAATGCGCCGTATGGGCTATTCTCTCGATCACATCAGGGGAAGCCACATGATCCTCGTTCACCCCACACGTACGAGGTTGTCAGTACCCAGACATAGGGAGTTGGGGAGGGGTCTGCTCAGACGCCTTCTGCGAGATGCGAATGTCTCCAGGGAGGAGTTCGCCAGGCTTATCAACTAGCCTCCAGATCACGCGCCTTCAGAAAATCCTGGTAGGAGGCGTCGGAGTTGCCAAGCAGGTGGTTGACGACGCTGCGGTGCCGGTAGGCGGGCCAGTAGTCGGGGTCGAGATCTATGGCTCGGTTGAAGTCTGACAGCGCCTGCTCCAGGTCCCCGACCTCGGAGCGTGCCAGCCCCCGGTTGTGGTAGGCGTCTCGGTAGCCGGGATCCAGCTGGATGGCCTGCGAGGTGTTATCGACGGCGTCCTCAAAGCTCCCAAGGCACAGGTTGGCGACCCCGAGGTTGTTGTGGGCCATCGAGTTCGATGGGTCGAGTTCGATCACCCGCTGCATGTCGGCCTTGGCCTGGACGTACTCGCCCCTGTTCGAGTGAGCGTTGCCGCGTCTGAACAGGGCTTCGGCGTTGTCGGGGTCGACCTCGATAGCCGCGGTCGTCTCCGCGATGATCGCCTCAAGGTCTGCAGGTGACGTCACGTGGCTAGACAGGCTTGGCTGAGTATTCGGATAGCTCTTCAAGCACGCTCTCGCTCAGCTTGAAGCTCTCTGAGTCGTCAGGGAACCGTTCGTTTTGGACATCCCTGACGTAGTCCTGAGTCGCCTCGACGATAGTCTGTCCCAACTGCGCGTACTGGCGTGCGTGCTTGGGAACGAAATCCTGGTACAGCCCCATCATGTCGTGGAAGACCTGCACCTGTCCGTCGCAGCCCACGCCCGCGCCGATGCCGATGGTCGGAACGCCAACACGCTCGGAGATCATGCTCGCAAGCTGGGCGGGTACGCACTCGAGCACAATGGCGTATGCTCCGGCCTCCTCCAGCGCCCTCGCGTCCTCCATGAGACGCACGGCATCCTTGAGACTCCTGCCCTGGACCCTGTAGCCGCCGAGCTGGTTGACCGCCTGCGGCGTTAGCCCTATGTGTCCCATGACCGGGATGCCGCTCTCTACGATGCGGCTCACCGTCTCGGCCTGGCTGCGTCCGCCCTCGAGCTTAACCGACTGCGCTCCGCCCTCCTTGAGCAGGCGCCCGGCATTGCGGATCGCCTCGGGGACGTCGGCGTGGTAGCTCAGGAAGGGCAGATCTCCGACCACATGAGCGCGCTGGGTGCCACGGACGACGGTTTTGATGTGGTGGACCATCTCGTCCATGGTCACCGGCACCGTGGAATCGTAACCCAGTACTACCTGACCGAGGCTGTCGCCTACGAGAATAAGAGGGATGCCGGCCCGCTCTACCAACTGGGCTGAGGTGTAGTCGTAGGCGGTGATCATGGGGATCTTCTCCCCGTTCCGCTTCATCCGCCTGAGGTCTCTGATCGTAACTCGCATTGGTACCTCCTCGAATCGAGTGAAGTCCGTCGATTATGACCTGACTATGTGCCTGTCTTGTATTCTAATACTATCTGTTCGATTTCGGCAGATAGCTCTTCGCTCAGCGATCCCTTCTCAACCGCGAACGGCAGACCGGCCAGTGCCAGCTCACAGTACAGCGGGAGGAACTCCGGGGCGTTCGACTTCAGCGCCTCGAGGTGTTTACGGATCGTGCCGACGTCGCCGCGAGGGTAGGGGCCCGCGACGCCCTGGGGCACCCCGTTGGCGTCGAGGTTCCGGGCGACGGCGCCCATCATAGGCGTGAGCGCCCTTATGCCCTCTTCGCGGGAGTGGTCGAACTTCGGCCACACCGACGCGGCGACTGACGCCAGCACCGCGAGCAGGTTGCCCATCAGCACGCCCGACAGGTGGTACAGCACCTTGTCCTCGGGCCGCAGGAAGATCGGGTTTCCTCCGATGTCGTGTGCCATCTGCTCTAGGTAGTCCCGTATCTCAGGAGCGGACTCGATGCCGAACGTCACTCCGGGGATGTTCTGTATGCCCTCGTCAACCGAGGAGAACGCCTGGAGTGGGTGAAAGGCTCCAACAATCGCACCTTGGTTCGCTGCCGACTGAAGAAGCTCGAGGCTCGCAGCTCCGGAGCAGTGGGCTACGCCCTGTCCATCGCGAATGTTCAGCGACTCGCATACGGCGCTGATCGCGTCGTCCGGCGTCGTGATGAAGACGAATCCCACCGAGTCGGCAAGCTTCTGAATGCTGCGGTAAGGCACACAGCCCGGTATGCGGTCCGCGAGAGACTGCGCAGAGGCGTGTGTCCGGCTTGCCGAGGCGACCACTGGATACCCAGCGTTGTGCAGCGCGACTGCGATTGAGCCTCCGACCGCACCGGCCCCGATGAAGCCTATCGGTGTGGACTTGTCGATGTCTCTCATTCGTTCAATTCAGAGACGGCTTTCACGCCGCCGAGTCCGGTTGCATTCTGAATGGCTCGCACAATCGCTCTGCTTACAGTCACTGCCGACGCTGCACAGAGTCGGTTCATATCGGCCGGATCTCTGTGCTGCCTCGTCGACAGGGCAAACATGGTATCACCATCGCTCATCAGGTGCGCGGGCCTGACTGCCATCGCCAGACCGTCGTGCGCGACTGCCGCCAGCTTGTTCGCCTGCGACTTAGTTAGAGTCGCGTTGGTTGCTACCACGCCGATGGTGGTGTTTTCGCCGGGAGGTGTTCGTGAGTCTTTGTAACCAGGATCGATGATCAATGCCATCGAGTCCAGCATGGTGTCGCCATCCTCGCTGAGAGGCCCGGCCACGATGTGTGATGTCTCCGGATCGACTACGCCCCCAACGGCGTTGACTGCGACAATTGCCCCGACTGTCACGCCGTTGCCGAGATGAACGCTTGCCGTGCCGATGCCGCCTTTCACGGAGCTATCGCGCCCCATTAGCTTGGCAACAGTGGCTCCGGTGCCCGCACCGACGCTCCCCTCGGCGACCTCGCCATCGTGGGCCACTTCGCAGGCGAGCCTGCCGGCCCTGGCGTCAGGTCGTACTTTGTGAGTGACCAGTCCGAGGTCGAACAGGATCGCAGCCGGGACTATCGGGATAGTCGCATTGCCGAACTCGATCCCGACGCCCTTCTCTTCAAGGTAATCGACGACGCCTGTCGCCGCGGCCAGTCCGAATGCGCTGCCGCCGCTGAGAAGCACCGCGTGGACCCGGTCCACCATCGCAGTAGGCGACAGCAGGTCGGTCTCGCGCGTGCCAGGCGCCGAGCCTCGAACGTCCACTCCGCCAACGGCGCCGCCCTCGCACAGCACGACCGTACAGCCGGTCGCGTTCTCGGGGTCTGTGTAGTGCCCGACACTGATTCCAGGCACTGCGGTTATGCCGGGGTTAGACATGAAAGCTCTAAAGGTTGTAGTCAGAGGGTACGTTAAGAGGGGTCTGCAACTGACCAGGAGTTTGAATCCGGATCGTAGATTTCCGTGGAGTTGGTAGGGCCACTGAATCCAAATCCACCGGTTACGACTACTCTTCCGTCGTCAATTAGCGTGGCTGTGTGGAACCCTCGACCGGTTTCCATGGATCCTGCATCCGACCAGCTATCCGTGGCTGGATCGTACACCTCCGCGGTTGTCAGGAACTGTCCAGCTCCAAGGCCGCCGACGATCAGAACTCTGCCATCCTGCAGCACGACAGCCGCCGGCTTGAGGCGAGGTGTACTCATCTCAGAGGCGAACGACCAGGTACCGCTGCCAGGATCATATAACTCGGCGGATGCCAGATGTCCGCCCGTTCCGCCACCGCCTATCACCAGAACTCTGCCATCCTCCAGAACGACCGCCGCGAAGCGTTCCCTCGCATCGGCCATGTCGGCAGTGGCAGTCCAGGTACCGGAAGACGGGTCGTATATCTCGACCGACTGGAAAGGGTCGTCGCCAGCGTCGCCACCGGCAACCAACGCCATACCGTTGTCGAGCGGCACGAGGGAGTGTCCCTGACGGGTCTGGGACATGGTGCCCGCAGATGACCACTGGCCAGTTGCGGGGTCGAAAACCTCGGCAGAATCGAGCACGGATGTGTCGGTACCCTTGCCGTCATTCCCGCCGGCGACCAGGACGGACCCGTCGGATAGCAGGGCTGCGGCGACGTAGTCTCGCAGGATGCTGATGTCTCCTGCGAATGACCATGTTGCGCTGGCGGGGTCGAATAGGTCGGTCTCGATGAGTGGCCGTTCGAGTTGCTGTTCCTGGATCCCGGCCTGAAGAACTCCCGCTCCTCCTACCAACAGCACGCGTCCGTCATTGAGCAGCACGGCGGCGTGCTGTGTACGCTGGCGGCCCAGGGCCTCTCCAGGCTCCCAGCGCCCGGTAGACGGGTCGTAGAGCTCAGAAGTGTCCGTGATTGCTTCGAGCCGTCCGCTGCCGTCGTCGCCGCCTGCGATCAGCAGGCGTCCGTCCTGAAGCAGGGTAGTCGTGTGGGTACCACGGGCGAAAGACATGCTGTTGGTCGGGAGAGGAGTGGGCGTATCTATCACGACCATAGGAGTGGGCAGAACGACCTGCTCATCCTGCTGGTCTCCGGACCCGCCTCCACAGGCTCCTGACAACAGGACCAGTGTGCCGAGAATCAGTAACGTCAGAAGTAGAGAGCGCATTTGAATGATCTCACCAAGCTTTTAGGGCAGGGTACTACATCCGGCGTCTCAGTTTGGGATCGAGGCTGTCTCGCAGGCCATCTCCCGCAAGGTTGACCCCCAGAACGGTTATGGTCAGAAAGAGGCCGGGGAAGAAGATGACCCACACGGCACGTGAGATGAAGTTCCGTCCCTCCGCCATGACGTTCCCCCAACTCGGGATCTCCGGCGGTGGGCCAGCGCCGAGGAAGCTGAGGTACGCCTCAGTTAATATGGCGGCCGCGCAGATGAACGTCGCCTGAATAATCAACGGCGCCATAGTATTGGGCAGGATGTATCGAGCCAGGATGCGGATCGGTGGTACCCCCACCGCGCGCGCGGCGTCTACAAACATCTGCTCGCGCAGACTCAGTACCGAAGACCTCACCACACGAACGGCACGCGGCGTTTCAACCACTGTCAATGCGATTATCACGTTCTGCATGCTACCGCCCAGCAGCGCCATCATAGCCATCGCCAGGAGGACGGAAGGGATGGACATCAGCCCATCCATAAGGCGCATTATGACTGTGTCCAGCTTCGGGTAGTATCCTGCAGGAAGCCCGATCAGGATTGCACAGATGAGCGATACCAATGCCACAGACAGCCCGACGGTGAGCGATATCCTTGTGCCGAATATGGTTCTGGAAAATACGTCCCTGCCCAGGTTGTCGGTACCGAACCAGAAATCTGCCTGTGGCTCGGCAAACCTGTTGAACGGGTCAACGTCGCCTGCGTCACTGGACGCGATCAGCGGGGCGCAGATGGCGATCAGCAGCATTACCAGTACGACCGCTATCCCCGCGACCATTGTTGGATTTCTGGCAGAGACTCTCCTGAGGCTCGTCAGAAGCCCACCAACCACTTCGCGAGTGGTTGCCGGCTTAAGGGTGATGCCTGCCCGTTGTTCCTCCGCCATCAGTACCTAACTCGCGGATCGAAGTAGGCGTAGGAGATGTCTACCAGCAGGTTCACGAAGACGTAGACGCAGGACACGACCAGTATCACGCCCTGGATTATCGGGTAGTCGCGGGCGAGGATCGAATTTATCAGGAGCCTGCCGAGTCCCGGTATGGCAAAGACGCTTTCGGTCACTACCACACCGCTCAGGACACCGGCGATCCCGAGTCCTATTACCGTCATGATCGGGAGTGCCGCGTTTCTAAGAGCGTGACGGATCAGGACCGACCTTTCAGCCAGACCCTTGGCTCGCGCGGTCCGAACGTAGTCCTCACTGAGAATTTCCAGGACGGTTGCCCGTGTCATACGGGCTATCAGGGCCATCAGGATCACGCCGGTCGCGACGGCGGGCATGATCATTCGATGGAGAAATGGCAGGAAGCCTTCGGTCGGGGCAACGTATCCCGCCGCCGGAAAGAGGTCGAGTTGGACAGCGAAGAGGTAGATCATCAGGAAGCCCAACCAGAAGACCGGTATTGAAAACCCCAGGGTCGCAAATACCATGACGAATCTGTCTATCCAGGTATTCGCCTTCCAGGCGGCCAGGACTCCGAGGGGTATTGCCAGGCTGACTGCAATTATCTCAGTTAGGATCGCGAGTGAGATCGTTGGAACAGCCCACTGGCGGATCAGGTCGAGCACCGGGTGTTTCGAGACTATGGAACGGCCAAGGTCTCCTTGGAGGATGTCTCTAAACCAGATTCCCAACTGAACTGGGAGCGGCCGGTTCAGTCCAAGCTGCTCGCGGATGGCTTCGACCTCTCCCTCGAGTGCCTCGTGACCGGCAATGAGTGCAGCAGGGTCCCCTGGCGACAGGCGGATTAGGGCGAACACAACGAGCGACACAACCAGCAATACCGGAATTGTGGACAATATCCGTCTGACTACGTATCCGGTCATGCCGATCCTTGCAGAGAAAGTCCTGGGAAGGGTCGGAGAACGTGGTGTCGGAAGGGCGACATCTGCACGCCTCCGACCTCTTCCTCTAGTTGGAGTGGCCTAATGGCAGTGGGTGCTCAGGCGGGTTTTCCGCCTATTCGCGGCCCTCTACCCAGACATTGTTGTAGTTCTGCATCCCCTTGATCACGGTGAAGTTCTTGACCCACTTACGGTATGGGGTCGTCAGGAAGAACTGTCCCAGGCCGAGGAAGGGGACGTCATCCCAGAACAGGTCCTCGATCTCGCTGACAATTCGGGCCCGATCCTTGGGGTCCATGGCAGAGGCGTACTCGTTTGAAAGTTCCACCATCCTTGCACTCTCGTAGCCCGTGCGGGCGGAGCCGTTAACCCAGCCGTCGGTAATTGGGTCGTGGATCCCGTAGAAGCCATGCCATGTGCTGTGCATGTGCCAGAAGTCCAGGTCTCCTATGTGGGATATCAGGGTCGCCCAGTCCATTCCCGGCATATCTACGTTGACACCTATGTCCTCCATCTGCTGCTTGAACACAGGGCCCAGAGGAGTGATTGTGCCGTAGTCATTGGGGTTCATCAGCAGAATCGGTTCACCGTTGTAGCCCGACTCTGCGATGAGGCTCTTCGCATGCTCTATGTTCTTCTGGTTGTACCGATCGTCACCCTCGTGGGACTCCAGAGGCGTGCCGCAGTGGAAAACGGTTGCGCAAAGCGTCCAGAGTTCCTCAGGGCCCAGCGCCGCCATATAGGCTGCAGGGTCGATTGCTGCCAGAACTCCCTGGCGGAACTTCACTTCGCTGGTTGGCCACTTAGAGGCGTTGAAGACCAGCGCAGACTTCTTGCCAGGCTTGTCCAGCGCGACATCGATTTCCGGGTGTGCCTCCATCTCACCATAGAAGTCGAGGCTGGCACCATCAACGATATCCCACTCACCCGTCTTCAGGCCGGCGATCTTGGTCTCCTCAGCTGGAACTTCCAGCCAGAGGATCCTGTCCATGTACGGTATCTGTGCTCCCGCAAAGTTGCTGTGCGGGTCGGACCGGGGAACATAGTCCTCGAAGCGCTGCAGGATGACCCTGTTGCCGACTTCCCAGTTCTCCAGTTCGTAGGGGCCCGTGCCGATGTAGTTGTCCACACCCACATCTTCCGTGGGTTCCAGTACTGCGATCTCCGCCGGCCACATAATCGCTCTGGACCGGAGCTGGCCGAGGTGCGATATCAGCGCACCGTAGGGCTGAGTCAGGTTGATCTCAAATGTGCGGTCGTCTATCTCTGCCATTCCGGGTTCGGCCAGGACTTTGCTCAGCGTCTTGCCTGCAGGCTGACGCTTCATCCACCGCTCCATCGAGGCGAGCACGTCTGAGGAGGCGATGTGACGACCATTCTGGTGGAACGTCGGCCCCTCTCTCAGGGTGAAGGTGTACGTTGTTCCATCGCCCGAAACCGACCAGTCTTCAAGCAACTGCGGCTTGGGATTGAAGTCATCGTCGTAGGCGAGCAACCCCTCCTGATAGTGGAGGTGGACCGCGCCGCATACGTACGCGCTGGTGAAGTCACAGTCTAGAGACTTGATACTGGCCTGGGCCACTACCCTTAGGTCGCCCCCGTACCTGGCTGCTTCAAGAGCAAGTGCCGGGGAGAGCTGGGCCTCAACCTCTTTTACTACCTCTTTCTCTACGACCTTTTCGACTTCAACCTCTTTGACGACTTCCTTTTCGACTTCGACCTCTTTCTCGACGACCCTTTCGACCTCGACCTCTTTGATTACCTCAACCTCTTTGATTACCTCTACCACCTCAGGCTCAGCGTCGCCTTGACAGGCACCAATCACCAGGATAGTTGCAAGAATCGCAATCGCTGCAAGAACGGGACTCAAAACACGCAAGGCATCCTCCTCACCTTAACTGCCAACCACACAAGAGGGGCAATCCACGCTGAACTCATAGCTTGGCGGACTGCTCTATGCGTCGGAACGATACAGCGAAGCAAATTGCTTGTCAATTTAGACATGAAATGCCGGACGCATTTCTGAGGTGCTTAAGTGGGGGCTTTTGGCAGCGACGGATCCCGCTGAAACCGGCCCGGTATGGCTGGGATGCCGTGCAGTAGTTCCCGGAGCGCGCCTGATGCGGGAACCCTCTCCACGCACCTATCTAATTGACACCATTAAATGCCCAACTTTAGAATGCAGGCACTTTTCAAGCTGAGAGTTCACACTGCGCGAGAGTGCGCACGGAGAGTAAGCCAATGAGCACAAAGGCCTATGTTCTGATAGAGACCGCTGTTGGGGAGTCTGAGGAAGTTGCGGGCGCTCTCGATGCGCTGCCAGGCGTCGATGCCGTTGACATGGTTACTGGCCCCTACGACATCATCGCGGTCGTGTCGGCGAACGACCTCAACGCCGTCGGTCAGATCGTGACACGGGAAGTCCACACCGTAACCGGAATCGTCCGGACTGTGACCTGCATGGTGGTGGGCGGCTCGTAGGCCCGGCATGCCGTGCAGACGGCAACAACTGAAGACACGTTCCGTACGTTGATACGGGACCCGATCAAGCCGGGGGCGCACCAATGTGCGCCCCTACGCATTTATGGGAGGCTACACGTTGGACCTTGGACTCAATGAGTTCCAGCAGATGCTCAGAAACAGTGCGCGCGAGTTCCTCGAAGCTGAGTGCCCGGTCTCGTATGTGCGAGACATGGAGCAGGACGAACGTGGCTACTCGCCGGAATTCTGGAGTTCCATGGCCGAAATGGGGTGGCTCGGACTCGCATTCCCGGCGGACTTTGGGGGCGAGGGTCTCGGCTTTGTGGAGCTTTCGATCCTCCTGGAAGAGATGGGAGGCGCGCTACTGCCGGGACCGTATTTCTCCACGGTCGTAATGGCGGGTGTGGCGCTCGCTGAGGCAGGTACCGAAGAGCAGAAGAACGAGTATCTCGCACGCATAACCCGAGGCCAGCTAATCGCCACGATGGCCATAACCGAGCCCAGCGGGCTGTGGGAGCCGCGCGGTATCGAGGCGAATGCGCGCCGGACTGATGGCGGCTACGTCATCAACGGCACCAAGCTCTACGTGCCGAACGCGCACGTGTCAGACTACGTCATTGTCGTCGCCAGGACAGGAGATGGCGAGACAGACGTCAGCCTGTTCATAGTGCCCTCCAATGCAGATGGATTGAAGCAGTCGCTGCTCACCACCATCGCCTCAGACCGGCAATCCGAGTTGACGTTCGATGACGTAACGGTTGACGAGGCTTCTCTTCTGGGCGAATTCAACGGTGGCTGGGATACAGTCGCCACCGTGCTCAAGTGGGGAGCGGTCGGGAAGTGCGCCGAGATGCTGGGTGGAGCGCAGCGTGTTCTGGACATGACTGTACGGTATGCGAAGGAGCGAATGCAGTTCGGTCGGGCCATCGGGTCGTTCCAGGCCGTCCAGCACCACGTTGCTGACATGGCGGCCGACGTCGATGGATGCCGTTACATCACCTACCAGGCTGCGTGGACGCTGGCACAGGGCCTGCCTGCCGACCGCGAGGTCTCGATGGCGAAAGCGTGGGTGTCGGATGCTTATCAGCGCGTTTGCGCCCTCGCACACCAGAGTCACGGTGCCGTGGGATTCACCAAAGAGTACGACTTGCAGCTATACTCACGCAGGGCAAAGGCAGCTGAGCTGATGTTTGGAGACGCGGACATCCACCTTGAATCGGTGGCGTCTGCGATTGGGCTATGAACTGCTGCGAAACTGCCCGGACGGACTGCTCTCTTCAGTCGTGTCTCGGTCTGGCAGCGGGTTCGTCCTGTTAGTAGCCGAAAGCTGAGTAAAACCCAGCACGCCCCTGTAACCGGGAGGCCTCTCGTCGGTCTTCCTGTATGTCCAGCCTTGAGCTGGTGGTGGTCGGGATGACGATCTTATCCTTTATTTCCAAGCGTCTGTCCGACGACTGGAAGCTGCTCGTGGCGATATTCCTGGGGATCACCATTGCAGCTACGCTCCTGGCAGGAGCTCCGGTCTATATAAGCACGCTTGAACGCCAGGGAATAGATACAGCGATCGACCGCGCGAACCAGTCCTACCTGAACATCTACGCGGCGGCGCCTTACATAACCCTGGATGGGGTATCGCTGGACACTACTGACCAGGCTTTCGACAAGGCGATAGACGATAACATCGCTGAGATCTACGGGGGCCGTGTTCGCTACCTGAAGTCTCCGACCTTCCTTGTGGGGACTCCGCAGTCGCCGCTGGTCCCCCTCGCCATGGTGCCTCAGGATGGCACACGCGTCTCACGCGGATACTTCCAGCACATCGAGCGCATTGACGAGCACGTTACCTTTCTGCAGGGCCGAATGGCATCGGACCAGGTCGTCTGGGAGGACGGCAATCCCAGGATGGAAGCCATCATTGGGGAGCCTGCGAAGGACGCCTTCGATCTCGCGATGGGCGACGTGGTCGTCTTTGCGCCTTCGCTCAACCATCCCATGCGCGCCAGGGTCGAGATCGTGGGCGTTGTAGAGCCGACTGACCCCACTGAGGAGTACTGGCAGCAGAACCCCAACATCTTCCTTGATCCCGCACCGCTGGAGGAGCTTCCGGACGCCGAGGTGGAGGTCGACCCCGATGAGCCGCCACTGCCGGTGTTCGTCACGCAGCCGGTGCTGGTCGATGGTCTTGGGCGGGCCTACCCAGGCACGCTTGTTAACTCGAGCTGGTTCGTGTCCGTTGACAGGGAGGCGCTGAAGGGTTGGGACAAGGGAGAGGTCCGTTCGCGGCTGCGCGACATGGAGGTCGAGGTCACCGACGCCATGCCCGGCTCGGTCGTGTTGACGGGCATCAAGGGACTGCTCGACACGTTCGACAAACGCAGCTTCTTCACGAGCGTTCCGCTGCTGCTGCTGCTCGTGGTTACGGCCATGACGGTCCTGTACTACATCCTGATGATGGTCTCCTACCTGGTGTCCAGCCGTGAGGCAGACGTCGCTCTGCTCAGGAGCCGGGGAGTCAGCGCCTGGCAGCTTGCGCGCATCTACGCCCTGGAGGGCATAGCAATCACCGTGGTCGCGACGGTCATCGCGCCGTTCCTGGCGATGGGGGCTATCATGCTCGCCGGCAAGCTGGGCTACTTCAAGGACATAACCCTCGGAGAGTACCTGCCGGTGTCATTCGAGGTGATGCCGTTCCTGGTGGCCTTCGGAGTCGGCCTTCTGTGCCTGGTAATCTACGTAATTCCGGGAGTCGTCGGCGCCAGGACTGGGCTGATCGTACACAAGCTGCGCTCTTCGCGGCCGCCGGCAGCGCCATTCTTCCAACGCTACTACATAGACGTCGGACTCATGGTGATTGGCGGTCTGGTCTTCTGGGAGCTGTTCGCCCGCGGGCAGATCATATCGGGGGGACTCTTTGGAGATCGAGGAATCAACGAGGCGCTTCTGTTCGCGCCGGTGCTGCTGCTCACGGTAGTTGCACTGCTGTTCATGAGGTTCTTCCCGCTGATCGTCCGCTATCTGAGCGGTGACTCTCCCTCCCTGCTGCATCTGGCTGCGTCAGCGACGCTGGCCGGCCTGGCTCTCGTGATTGCAGTGCAGCACGTGAGGGCAGGGGACGAGCTCGGTTGGATCAGCAGCGCGGTCCACCTTGCACTCGTTGGGCTGGCGTACTTCGGCACCTGGAAGACTCAGCGCCGGGTTCTGTTCGTCCTGGGTCTGATAGCGCAGGCTGTCCTGATAGCTCTGTTCATCTACGTTGATGTCCCCGACACAGGCGCCTCCACGTACATCCCCACCGTCATTCTCGGCGCGTTGGTGCCTTTGCAGGTCGCATTCGTCGCCCTCCGAAGACTGTCCAGGGTCTATCCGGTCTGGCTGTCCATGGCTATCTGGCGGATGGGACGCAACCCGCTCCAGTACAGCTGGCTGGTGCTGCTGATTGTGATGGTAACGGGACTTGGGGTACTCGCCACCACTGTCGGCGGCACGCTGGACCGATCTTATGAGGAGCGAATTCTATATGAGGTCGCTTCCGATCTCCGCGTTACCGGCATGCCCACCCACTTTGCGGAGGGAACCGGGGAGATCAAGAGCAGATATCTGACCATGTCAGGCGTCACCTCTGTCTCGCTTGCACTGAGGGGAGAGGGGTCGGTCGGAGCCACGTACTCAGGCAACAGCTTCGGCGTGCTGGCGGTTGAGTCGGACGACTTCCCATACGTCACCTGGTACCGGGACGACTTCTCTGAGCGTCCACTGCCGCAGGTGATGAGCCTGCTCAGGTCGGGGGCCAACCAGCCCAGCATAGATCTGCCTGAGGGGGCCGAGAACATCTACGTCTGGACCCGAACGATGGACGACTACCCCAACATGTTCCTGTGGCTAGTGCTCCAGGACCAGCGCGGTGTAACGGACACCGTTACCTTCGGCCCCGTGTCGGGTACTGAGTGGACTCTCAGAGGGGCGAAGATTCCACCACACCTTCAGCCGCCCCTGAATCTTGTTAGCGTTCAGGTCTATGAGCCGGCGTTCGGACCGGCCGGAACGGCGGGCACCCTGCTTCTTGATGATATCCAGGCCTCTGTGAGAGGCAGCGACGAGCGAGTCATGCTTGATGACTTCGAGGGGTTGAACAAGTGGACTCCGCTCTCGACGTCGATGATTTCCAGGGACTCGATCGGGTTCACTCGCCAGGACGTCAAGAATGGGACGCGATCGGGAGCCTTCGCGTTCGGCAAGGACACGGACAGGGGCATTCGAGGGTTCTACAGGAGCCCCACCGGTGGCCCGGTTCCGGTGGTTGTCAGCACGGGCTTCACGAGGCGGACCGGTACCGTCGTGGGCAATGCCCTCATAGTCAATGTGTTCGGCAGGTTGATACCGGTGCGGATCATGGACACAGTTGACTACTTCCCGACCATGGATCCTGCCGGCAACGGCTTTATGATTGCGGACCTGGACAGCTTCCTGCGTCACCTGAACATCCTGACGCCGATTGGAAGCATCAGGCCCAATGAGTTGATCCTGAAGGAGGCGCCGGGAGCAGGCGATGAAGCCTACCTGTACGGGCTGGCGCTTGCCCGGTCGCCGCACTTGGTGCACGATCGCTCGAGGCTGCTGGAGACCGTGCGTCTCGATCCCCTGATCACCGCGGGGTGGCGCGCGATGGTGCTTGTCACATTCGCCGTCATCGTCTTCGTGTCAGCGCTCGGGTACATCACCTACCTGATCTCGTTTGCCGGGCAGAGCAGGGCCGAGACCGGTTTCCTTCAGGCGCTTGGGCTGCGGCGCAGCCAGATGACTCGACTTCTCGGCTCTGAGCACCTGGTGGTTGTCGCTATGGGACTAGTGCTGGGCACCATCGCGGGGTTCGCCATGAGCAACATCATGGTGTCAGCTCTCGCGGTTACCGAAGACGGCTATCCCGTGGTGCCTCCGTTCATCCTGACAACGAACTGGGAGTTCATGGGGCCGATCTATGTCGCGCTGGTGTTCACATTCGTCGGGGCTCTCCTCTGGCTTGCCCGCTCCGTGTCCAGGGTGAACATCCACGAAATGTCCCGCCTGGAGGGTGAGTAGCCGGCCTATGGCTGGACACGTAAGCGATAATGCAGAAATGAAGATGACCTGGTATCCAATCTCCAATCTCTCGTCTCCTGAAGAAGGTGGGCTGTGGGACTCATCTCCAGGCTGTTAACGGCGTGGCCGCAGGTCGCCCGCAGGTCGCTCGCCAACTGGCAGCTCATGTCCACGGTCGTGGTCGGCGTTCTGCTGGCCTCTACCATCATGGCCGGAACTGTCATCTACTTCGACGCGCTGCGAGAGCTCGCCCTCAAGAACACTCTCAACAAACTCAGCGTCAATGAAACCAACATTGTGCTCAAGTCCGACCGGGGCCCCACTAGATACGCAGAGCGGGACAAGGTCGTTGCCGAGACCGAGCGTGAGATCGCCGACCGCATCTCGTGGATGCTCCGTGACAAGACGACCGGCGTAAAGACCGCCACATTCTTCCTGTCGGAGGTCGGGCAGGAGGAAGCGGCTGACACCGATAACCCGCGCACCTTCTTCGGCCATCTCCCGAGACTCTACGACCACATCACTCTGCAGCCCGGAGATCGGCCGTCTGGCGATGGGTACGCCAACGCTGCGGGCGGTGAGCCGACAATCGAGGCTGTAGTGCCGCTTGAGGCCGCCAACGATCTCGGGGTGGAGGTAGGCGACCGCGTCGCCGCTGTCCCGTACTGGTCGGATTCCTCGCCGTTCATCCACGTCGTAATCACTGGCACATTCACCCGCGACAATCCGGACGACGAGTTCTGGTACCTGAACGACAAGATATTCGACGCAGCCACTGCGAGAAGCTTTCAGACGTTGCCGTTCTATCTCTCTGAGAGGGCGTACTACGAGGTCCTCGGAGATACCTTCAGGCAGATGGACAGCGTATTTAGCTGGCTGCTGATGGTGGATGCGAGTGCGTTGGACGCCAGAAACGCCACTTTCGCGAGGCGCTCTATCAATTCAATGGAAGACCGGCTGTCCACGAACCTGTTCAGCTACCGTCAGATTACCGAACTCGAAGATGCGCTCTTCCGGTACGACGTAAGGCTGTTCTTCTCGAAGCTGCCGATGTTCGTGATACTCATCCTGATCTCGGTGGTCATCCTGTACTACGTGATCACGCTGTCTTCGCTCGTAGTCGAACAGCAGCGGGGCGAGATCGTACTCCTGAAGAGCAGGGGCTCGAGCGCGGCCCAGGTGCTTTCGGTGTACATCCTGGAAGGCGTGACGATTGCCGTCCTGGCGATAGCGGTCGCACCTCTGCTGGCTGCCGGAGTGATCAGTCTGCTCGGCATTACTCCCGCATTCTCGGATCTCAGCGGCGGCGAATTGCTGTCCGTGTCCCTTTCACCCGGCGCCTACCTGATGAGCGCGCTGGGGGGGCTGCTCAGCTTCGCCGCGCTAATGATCCCGGCAGTACAGGCATCGCGCATGAGCGTGACCACCTTCCGGCACCAGTCGGCCCGGCCATACACCCAGCCCTTCTACCAGCGCTACTTCCTGGACGTCCTGCTACTGATCGTCGGTGTGCTCCTTCTGAGGCAGCTCTCCGAACAGGGATCTGTCGTTGCCGTCGGGGTGTTTGGAGAAGTGGCCACTGACCAGTTGCTCCTGGCAGTGCCGGCTGTGGTCCTGGTCGCCTCTGCACTCGTGCTGCTCAGGCTGTTCCCGCTGTTCATGAGGATTTCGAGTGCGCTGCTGTCGTCGTTCCTGTCCGCCGGACTGGTGCTAGGAATCTGGCAGATGGCCAGAAACCCTACGCACTACGCACGGCTGTCGCTGATGCTGATCCTGATGGCAGGACTTGGCATCTTCGCGGCGAGCTTCGGCGGAACGCTGCAGCGCAGCTTCTCAGAGCGTGCGCTGTACTCGACCGGTACCGACGTCCGGCTGGTTGGCGCTCTGCTGAACACCAGGGGGCAGTCCGTTCCCATGAGGGAGTCGTACGAGGAGCTGCCTGCGGTTGAAGACGTGGGCCTTGCATTCCGTGGGTTCGGCTCCGACCTGTCGAAGCTTCTGGCCGACTCGTACACCATGTTTGCCGTCGAGGGTGAGAAGATCAGCGAGATGGGCTGGTTCAGGGACGACTTCTCAGAGTCGTCGATGGATTCCCTGCTGTCCACGCTTGAGTCCAAGACCCTCCCTGTCGGTATAGCGGTCCCCACTGATGCCGAATCGATCGGCGTTACGGTCAAGCCCGATAGGCCCCATCCGAGTGTCGCGCTGGCCATGAGGATGCGCGACACGAATGGCCGGTACTTCACGTACCTGATGGGCGAGTTGGACAGCTCGTCGTGGACGACCCTGGAGCAGTCCGTGGAGCGCACCGGCGTACGCCAGTTCGCCGCGCTTCAACCGGCACGGCCATTGACCCTGGTATCCCTGACGCTATTCGAGACCAACGGTCGCAACCGCCTCAGGGCCGGCTCGGTCGCAGTGGACGAGATATTCGCAACCGGGCCCAACGGCGGGACCTTCGTGCTGGAATCGTTCGACTCCGTTTCGGAATGGACTACCCTAAATTCGGTCCCTGAGTCGCAGTCCGACGTGCTCAAGTCGACCAACGACGGGTTGAACGGTACAAGCGGTCATGCCTCGTTCATCTGGGTGGAGGGACGTCCACTCGTCAGCCGCGGGATATACCACGGTCCGGTGCTGGAACCCATTCCCGTTATCGCGACCAGCAGGTTCCTGCGGGTCAACGAACACAGAGTGGGTGAGGTCATCGAAGTCTCAGCGCAGGGTCATCGCATCGACGTCGAATTGACCGACGTGGTCGACTTCTTCCCCACACTCGACATCTTTAGACGCTCCTACTTGATCGCGGACCTGGACTCGGTCAGCGCGTATACGAATCTTGAGGCAACCGGCGGCGAGCTTCGTCCCAACGAGGTATGGATGTCGACCAACGGGTCGTCGTCAGACAGGGAGGAGCTGCTGGCCCTGCTCGATGACAGCCAGCCGTTCCCGAGCCGCGAAGTCCATGACCGGGTACAGGTGCTTGCCGATTCGACTGTCGACCCGCTGGTCGAGGCCGGATGGCGCGCGCTGCTGTTCATGGCTTTCGCTGCGGTGCTGGTGCTGAGCGGACTCGGATTCCTGGTGCACGCGTACGTGTCGTTCAAGAGCCGGGAGATACAGTTTGCGCTGATGAGAACTGTCGGCTTCTCCATGAGACAGTTGAGCACGCTCGTACTGCTCGAGCAGGTGCTGGTAATCGGCGCGGGCCTCGCTCTCGGCACCTGGATGGGCGGCAGGCTCGGCGCGACAATGATGCCGTTCCTGGGTCACGACGACAGCGGCACGCGCGTGCTCCCGCCGTTCGTGGTGGACGTCAACTGGGGAACGCTCGCAATCATGTACGTCGCGATGGGTCTGCTGTTCGCGGTCATCATCGCCGGCGTCATCATCCTGGTCCGGCGGATCTCGCTGCAGCGTATCCTCAGACTGGGAGAGGTGTGAGTGCGATGGAGCCTTTCAGCCCAGAATACCGGTCCAGCCTGCGTGCGCTACAATCTAACGAGTGGAAAGAACGCAAAGGACTCTGCACAGTATGAACAACTCCTCCTACGTCTTCTGCCAGGACGTGTTCAAGATCTACAAGATCGCCGACCTTGAGGTTGTCGCCCTAAGGGGGCTTGATCTTGCCGTCGATGCTGGCGAGGTGGTCGCGATCGTCGGGGCGAGCGGCAGCGGCAAGAGCACGCTGCTGAACATCCTGGCCGGGTACGATTCGCCATCGGCGGGAGGCGTGATGGTGGGAGGCAAGGACCTGCTTCGCATGTCCGCCCGTGAGGTCGAGGAGTACCGGCGTGTGGACGTCGGTTTCATCTGGCAGCAGACCAGCCGAAACCTCTTCCCGTATCTCTCGACACTTGAGAACGTGACTCTGCCGATGATGCTCACCAACACTCCAAGCACAGAACGCAGGGAGAGGGCGGAGGAGTTGCTGGGACTAGTGGGACTGAGCCACCGGCTCGACCATACTCCCGAGAAGCTGTCCGGTGGAGAGCAGCAGCGCGTGGCAATCGCCGTGGCGCTCG
Organism: Dehalococcoidia bacterium; assembly: GCA_965232905.1. Classification (GTDB taxonomy): domain Bacteria; phylum Chloroflexota; class Dehalococcoidia; order Lucifugimonadales; family UBA1123; genus VXRN01. Next base: position 1,691,761 of record OZ247432.1, on the reverse strand, counting down.
CGAATCGCCCTCCGTTGCTCCTGGCGGACGAGCCTACGGGCGAGCTCGACGACGCCACCGCCGCCGAGATCCTCGACCTGTTCGGCACAGTGAACCGGGAGATGGGCACCACCATCCTCATAGTCACCCACGACCCGGACATAGCCTACAAGGTAGGCCGCGTCGTAATGATCCGAGACGGCAAGATGTCCACCGAGATTCGACGCAGGGTCACGTACCAGCGAATCCGCGGAGAGGCCGAGGTGGACCAGCCGCTCGAAGAATTCGTCCTCGTGGACGGCAATGGGCGTGTCCAGATTCCGAGAGACCTCCTCGACGAGCTCAACATCGGAGAGAAGGCGCGTGTCCAGGTCGAAGACGGCAGGGTCACGATAGTACCTGGGGAGTAGCCTCAGACGGTCGTCCTGATCCCCCTACTTAGGAGATAACGCCAAATGAGCAGAGTCCTCCCGCTGATTACTACAGTGGACCTGTGCAGGACATACTTCCTTGGTTCCGAGCAGATCGATGCCCTGAGAGGCATCAATTTCAACGTCATGCCAGGACAGTTCATCGCTGTGGTGGGCCGTTCCGGGTCGGGCAAGACTACTCTGCTCAACATTCTGGCGGGACTCGACAAGCCCACGTCTGGCCAGGTGCTCATCGAGAACAGGGACATCGCCGAGATGGGGGAGCACGACCTCACTGAGCTCCGCCGACATAAGATAGGCTTCGTCTTCCAGTCGTTTGGACTGCTGCCGCTGCTGTCAGCGTTCGAGAACGTCGAGCTACCGCTTCGCATTGCGGGAGTCCGTACCCGCGAGAGAGAGGAGCGGACTCGCGAGGCCCTGGAGATCGTGGGCCTGTGGAATCGTGCCAATCACCGGCCCTACGAGCTGTCCGGTGGAGAGCAGCAGCGCGTCGCAATCGCCCGCGCCATCGTCAACGAGCCGCCACTGATTCTGGCTGACGAGCCGACCGGAGAGCTCGACTCCAACAACGCTCGATCGATCTTTGGCCTGTTCAAGGAGATGGTCGAGCAGCGAGGAATCAGCGTGGTCTCAGCCACGCACGACTCGACGCTGCTCGCTATGGCCGACGAGGTGAAAGAGATCCGCGACGGCCAGCTATCCGACGCGACCGACCTCGGCAGGCGGTACAGGGACTAGCTCTCTCTGCCTATTCCGGGTCCCACTCTGTCTGGACTGCAGGGGTAGGGTGGATACCGTAGATGAGCGCGGGCTTGCCTGACTTGTTCGAGAAGCCGTGCTTGACTCCCGGAGGCGCCAGCACGAACTGCCCCTTCGTGACAGTATAGGTCTCGTCTCCGACGTACGCCTCCAGCTCGCCGTCGGCGATCAGGATCGTCTCTTCGGTCGGGTGGGCGTGCAGGGGGGGCGCGGAGTCAGGTTCCATCAGGACCTCAGAGACCGATAGCTGCGTCGAGCCGCGGTCGCCGTCGACCATCGACGTCCTCTTGAAGCCCTTGTACATCTCCGTGGTTTCAACTCCGTTCTTGTCCAGAATGGGCATTTTCTACTCCTGAAGATATTGCTGACCGTTGAGACCGCATTCCGGCCTCGCGGTTTTGGTTCCCGTTGTTGTCAGCAGATACTTTAGCACGACAGGGGGTTCCTAACGGAATCGGTAGTGCGAAAAAGTCGCGCAGAATTGGCCTGTTAATGCCTTGCATTGGTATAAGAAAGAGATTAACTTGCGTCTAGCATTTGTGTTCTAGGCGAGGTAACAAGTGCGACACGTAACTCCACTGCCCCAGCGGTTGGACAGCCCGCTGGAGCAGTACCTGAGTGAGCACGTGCCTCCGTCGTCGAGTCGCGTGCCTCCCATATATCGAGAGACGACAAAGTGCATCGCGTATATGTGCGTCTATGCCTATGGCTGCACCGAGCGGACTCGCCGCCCGGCCCAGGTCATGATGCGGCGCTGTATGCGATACATTCCAGAGGAGCTTCGCATCGAGCCGAAGCTCTCTGAATTCGCCCTGGACCTGCTTGCCAAGCAGCGCCAGTCCGGGGTCGAGCACCACCGCGACACGTCGGCCATCCTTGACGAGCATCGTCCCGACGGCCCGACCCGCAGGGTAGTCTAGCGATCCGCCACCAGCGCGTTATTACGTGTACAATCTCGAAGCTGGCTTACGGTGCAGTTCTTCCCCCCGGAGTCTGTACCGTATCCCATCTAATTCATCGAGAATGAGGACACGACATGGCTAACCAGTTCGATCTGACCGGAAAGACTGCGCTCGTCACCGGAGGCAACGGCGGCATAGGACTAGGCATCGCGAGGTCGCTCGCAGGCGCTGGGGCTAATATATCCGTTGCTGCCCGCAACAGGGACAAGACCGCAGCAGCAGTGGAAGAGCTCACTGGCATCGGCGTCAAGGCAATAGGGCTCGACATAGACGTGGCCGACGAGGCCAGTGTGGTCGGTGCCGTGCAGGCGACCGCCGACGAGTTCGGGGGCATCGACATCCTCGTGAACAACGCCGGCATAGGCATTCGCAAGCCCCCGCAGGACTACTCGCTCGAGGAGTGGCAGCGTGTGGTCGGGATCAACCTCGATGGAACGTTCCTGTGCTCTCGCGAAGTTTATCCGCACATGAAGAGTGCAGGTGGCGGGAAGATCATCAACATCGGCTCGATGACGTCCGTATTCGGCTCAGACTGGGTGGCTTCATACTCGGCGAGCAAGGGCGGGGTGGTGCAGCTCACCAAGAGCCTGGCAGTCGCGTGGGGCAAGGATAACATCCAGGTGAACTCGATCCTGCCAGGGTGGATTCACACGGACCTTACTGCCCCGATTCGCACCCAGCATACCGAGCGCTACGAGTACATTCAGTCGCGCATCCCGCACGGACGCTGGGGCGAGCCCGACGAGATGGGCGGCGCTGCCGTCTTCCTGGCGAGCAGCGCGTCGGACTACGTGACGGGCGTATCGCTCCCGGTCGACGGGGGATACACCTCGTTCTAGGAGGGCAGGGGGCTGGCTACGCGCCTCCGGCTACGGCCGGAACGATGCTGACCTCGTCGCCGTCGCCGGTCGCGGAGTCGATCCCATCCATGAAGCGGACGTCCTCCCCGTTCACGAACACGTTGACGAAGTTGCGCAGGTTGCCGTCCTCGTCGCAGAGACGCTCCTTGATGCCGGGGTACTGACTCTCCATGGAGTCGATAAGCTGCCTGAGGGTCTCGCCCTCAGTGTTCACCTTGTCCTGACCGTCCGTCACTCTGCGAAGCGGAGTCGGTATCCTCACCGTAATAGCCATATCCGTTGGGACCTCCCAAAACCTCTTTTAGAATCTTCTTTAGGGGCCTTCAGCCCTCGATCACGTCGCCGCTTACAGGATCGACGCGCACTCCCGTGCTCGTGACCCATTCGAGACTGTTAGCCACCTCGTCCTCCGAGCCTTCCAGCTCGAGGACGACCCAGCCCATGTCCTCGCGAACGTCTGCGCGTCGAATGTTGGTGACCACCTTGAATCGATGCCCAAGCTCATAGATGATCGGGTCTGTGATCAAGTCGGTAGGGAATGTGAACTTGACGCGCCTTCTAGCCATTCCTCGCCTCCTTCAGCCCGGCCGAACTAGCCGGCCCTCGCCGCCATCGTCTGTTCGAAAGAGTCGTAAGAAGGGGCAATCTGGACCGTCTCCACCACCGGCTCGATGACTTCGAGCGTCTTCAGGCCGTTGCCCGTGATGTAGGCCACGGTGACGTCCTCGGAGCCTATGAGGCCCCTTTCGATGAGGCGTTTGAGGCCTGATATCACCACGCCGCCGGCGGTCTCGGTGAATATCCCCTCGGTCTCGGCGAGCAACTTGATGCCCTCGGCGACCTCGCTCTCCAGCGCGACCACACCGGAGCCGTTGGACTCCTTGATCGTCTTCAGCGCGAATGGCCCGGATGCGGGATTGCCAATGGCAAGAGACTTCGCAATCGTGTCAGGGCGGACGGGTCGGACATCGGTGTCGCCCCTGTCGTATGCTTGGACAATTGGAGCGCAGCCCTCGGCCTGGGCAATGTGCATGTGGGTGTCGACATCGCCGATAAGACCGACGTCAGACATCTCGGTCAGGCCCTTGTGTATCTTTGTGAATAGCTCACCTGACGCGCCCGGCACTATGCAGTGGTCCGGCGCCTGCCAGTCGAGCTGCTCGGCGACCTCGTAGCCGAGGGTCTTGCTGCCCTCTGCGTAGTACGGTCGCATGTTTACGTTGACGAACGCCCACCGGTGGTTGTCGGCGAGCTCGCTGCACAGCCTGTTGACCTGGTCGTAGGTGCCGTCTACCGCGATCAACGTCGCACCGTAGATGCCCGCGCCCAGGACCTTGCCCTTTTCCAAGTTGGCCGGGAAGAAGACCATCGTCGGAACGCCGGCCTTGGCGCCGTGTGCGGCTACCGAACCCATCAGGTTGCCGGTCGACGCGCACGCCAGGGTGTCGAACTCGAACTCCAGCGCCTTGGCGGCTGCCACCGAGACGACCCTGTCCTTGAAGGAGAAGGTCGGGTTGACGCTGTCGTTCTTGATGTAGAGGTTCTCGAGTCCCAGTCGACGGCCGAGGTTCTTGGCATGAATCAGGGGCGTGAAGCCCGTGCCCATGTCGAGTGCCCTGTCCGCATCCACCGGGAGGAAGTCGTGGTACCTCCACATTGTGTTGGGGCCCGCTGTGATGCTGTCGCGGCTCACCACCCTGGAGATGCTGGCGTAGTCGTACTCTACTTCCAGCGGTCCAAAGCAGAAGTCGCACGCATTGAGGGCTTCTACAGGGTACTCCCTGTCACACCCACGGCAACGCAGACACTTTACGTGGGACAACTCCGCACTCCTCCACCATTGGCTGCAGGTTTCCGCTCCACGCCAAAATCCCCGTTAAGACAAAGTGGGACGACGAATCGAAATCCGAGGGGAACCGGCATCAGCCTGTTTCACTACAGGAAGGGATTTGAGCAATCGAAATCGTAGCAACGGGCAAATTACGTTGTCAAGAAATCGGCCCGTTGCCGAAGCTGTTTTAGTCTGGTTCGAAGTCTCTTTTAGGAAGCTCTGAACCTATGCACGGCGATCATAGAGAATGATTGAGTCGGCGCTCGAAAACTCTATGCTCTCCAAAATGTGGCCGGTAAAGAGCAGGCCCTTGCCCAGATCCATAAGATTTTCATAAGTGCACTTCGCGAGCTCTGGGGCAGAAAGCAGGGTCGGATTGAAAATGCAGACCCGCGTAACTGGCCCAGAGCCAAGCCTGCCACGCTTAGACACGTAGCGCATATCATCGGAGTCCCCAGCCTGAACGCCAAAATTCATCAACAACGCGTGCTGTAACTGGTTTGTAAGCTTGCGTGCCCGCTTGGCGAAAGGCCAAAGTCTCATATAATTCTCCTAGTGCAAAGGGCCGGTGTAGATCTAGAAACGTCTCGAGGAAGTCTGTCCGCGTCGGCTTCTGAAGCAGTCGTTGCAGTACACCGGGCGGTCGCCACGGGGCCTGAAGGGCACGGTGGTGTCCTTGCCGCACTCGGCGCAGACCGCGGGATGCATTTCCCGAGTGTCCTGGCCGAATCCGCCGCCGCCGAAGCCACCCCTGTCGCGCTGACCGCGCCTCGCCTGGCGGCAGGACGGGCAGCGTCGGGGCTCGTTCGTGTAACCCTTCTCGGCGTGATACGCCTGGTCGTCGGCGGTAAAGGTGAACCCGTTACCACATTCGACGCAATTCAGGGTCCTGTCCTGGTAGTTCATCATGATTGTCTCCTCCTATTTGTCAAAACTACTACTTATCCATTAAACAGGGGCAGCATTTGACGGGACGCAATACGTCTCGGGAGATCCGTAGGGAAGCAGGGGAGGAACCGGAGGGTGAACTGGGGTACCAAGCGACGACCGAAGGAGCTCTGGGTGCTACCACTAATACAAGCGTACCATAGAAGTCGGAGATGCTGAAAGTGCAGGCTTTGCGCCCTGGCTGGCTGTCATCGCCAGTAGTGCGAAATACGAGCGTCAGTGAGCCTGGAACGCACGTAGGCACTCGCCCCGAATTCGTTCGAGGCTGATACAATCGCGATCAGTCTCAATCAGGCTTCGCAGGATATGGCAATTGGAGGTGCAGGATGTCCGAGTTCACTGCTTATTTCAATGGCGAATGGGTGCCGAACAACGAGGTGGTGATCGACCTGTTCGATCGCGGCTTTACCATGGGCGATGCTGTGTTCGACGTCGAGCGCACCTTCGATGGCAAGGTGTTCAGGCTCGAAGACCACATGGACAGGCTCTACCGGTCACTGCAGTATTCTCGCATGGACGCCGGTATGAGCCAGGACGAGATGACGGAGCTGACGCTTGAACTCGTTCAGCGCAACGAGGGCGCGCGGGCATCCGTCGGCGACTTCATGGTGAGGCAGGTCGTGACGCGGGGAGCGACCAGCACCGGCTCGCAGGGCAACGTCACCGACGACCTCACTCCAACCGTCGTAAACATAGTTACGCCCGTAGACTTCGCTTCATACGCGCACTACTACGAGACTGGAGCCGCGACAGTCATCCCCAGCGCGCGCAGCTACAGCAGCGATTCCATGGACCCGAAAGCCAAGCACTACAGCAGGGGTAACTTCGTACAGGCGCAGCTTCAGGTCGCTGACGTCGACCCTCACGCATATCCCATCATGCTCGATCAGCGTGGCAACATTACGGAAAGCGTGGCGTCCAACTTCTTCATTGTCACAGACAATGTCATCAGGACCTCAAAAGACAACAGCATTCTCCAGGGCATTTCACGGGTGGTCGCGCTCGAGCTTGCGGAGCAACTGGAGATAGAGGTCGTCGAAGAGGACCTGCAGCCGTACGATGCCTACACGGCCGACGAGGCGTTCATGACAAGCTCAAGCTACCAGCTGCTGCCGGTGAGCACCGTGGACAAGCGCACCGTGGGTGATGAGGTACCCGGCCCGATCAGCAGGCAGATGCTCGCCGCATGGAGTGAGATGGCAGGCCTGGACATCGTGGACCAGGCCCTGAGCTGGCGCAATCGCTAGAGGCAGGTTTCAAACCTGCTCCTACCCCTCGGCTATCTGACCGAAGCGGCCCTCGAAGAAGAGCAGTGGACTCCCGTCGGCGACGTTGATCTCTTCGACCTCGCCGATGAAGATCGTGTGGTCTCCCGATACGTGCTCGCTGACCACACGGCAGTCCATCTGTGCCAGGCTGCCGTCCACCAGGTACCCCCCGCGCTCGGTTTGGCTGATGGGGATATCCAGGTCACCGGTCTTCTGGTCGGTGGGCCGCGCATAGTACTCGGCTATTGCCTGCTGCTCGGCGCTGAGAATGTTTATGGCGAATCGGCGGGATTCCCTGATTAGCGGATACGAGGCCGTGGTGTGACCCGCGCACACCAGCACCAGCAGCGGGTCCAGCGATACGGAGTTGATACCATTGGCGGTCATTCCATGCACACTGCCGTCCGAATCGGCGGTGGTGACGATGGAGACGCCAGTGGCGAACTTCCCCCACGCCTGTCGGAACGTCTGTGCATCGGGCATGTCTTCACCTCGTCGTTCTATTGCTTCTGCGGGCTGCTGACTGCCGACTTCACCTGTGGCACGTCTGCGGCTTATTCTGCTAAAGGCGCCTGACAGCCGCCCACGAATTATATTAGCGGCTCCCGGCAATGAAAAGCCCTGAAGAATCGATGTCCCTCCCTGCTCAGTGCCCTGGGTGGCGGCCTCGGGGGTCGTGCCCAACTCTCCTACCTGCGTACGCAGCTCGCGTACCTCATCCAGTAGCGCATCGACTTTGTCTTCGACATTGTCTTCGGACTTTACGATCGCCGATGCCAGATTTGCCGTCAGACCGCCGAACAGTCCGATCCCGACCAGCATGAGGACAATTGCAATCGCGCGTCCAATTGGTGTGACTGGCGACAGGTCGCCGTAGCCGACAGTCGTTACCGTCACGAAAGACCACCACAGCGCGTCGGGGAACGACGTGATCGAATCGTGGCCACGCTCGACCGAAGTCACAAACGTGGCCGCGACAATCACCATGCCAATGGCGTACACGAGCAGGAAGTCGACGTTGACCAGCCGTCTCGCGCCCCCAAACGCCCGCGCGCCAAACACGAACAGCCGCAGGATTCGCAGAGGTCGGATGAACGGTATCACTACTATCAGCACTTCAAGCCAGTGACGCCTTGCGTATGCCAGCCTGTCTGGGGCTATTGCCAGCCTCGCAATGAGGTCTGCGGCGAATATCGCCCAGATGAACACGTCAAGCGTGAAGAAGAGAGACTCGTCGTAGTCCGAGAGCTCCCACATAATGGGGCCGAGCAGCAGCGGAATCATCGCGAAGGATAACAGCAGTAATGGAAGCTCGGTGAGTCGCTCGACACGCTGAAGCATCGCCTCACGTGCCTTTAAGTCCATTGTTCTGAATATCAGGAATCTGTTCATTCCAGGGTCTCCCAGAGCCGGCCCTGTTCTTCGATGCAGGGCCGGTTTGATTGCACCAGAAGCTTACACCGTTCGCGTATCTTCCCGAAAATTGCATCTTCTCTCATATCTCGTATAATGGCCGCCAACTAGTAACTGGAGGCAGTAGACAAGCAAGAATCTCGGTTCGCAACGCAACCAGGAGGCCGGAATGAGTAGTGCACGATTGATGATGATTTTGGTGCCGGCGTTGGTGCTGTCACTATTGGCGGCAGCCTGTTCGAGTAGCGAACCGGTGGCTCCCGAGCCGACTCCGGACTTTGCGGCCCTGATACAGAACGCCATGAGCTCACAGCCGACCGGCGCGACTCCTGAGGATGTCGCTTCCGCGGTACAGTCGGCCCTGGCTGCACAGCCCGGTGTCACCGAAGCTCAGGTCGCCGACACTATTGCCAGGGCGCTACAGGCACAGCCGGGCGTCACCGAGGCCCAGGTTGCAGATGCTATTGCCGGTGCCCTGGCTGAGAGGCCAGGAGTTACTGAGGGCCAGATGGCGAACGCAATTGCCGAAGCTCTCACACAGCAGACCCCCGGTCTGACCGAGGCCGAGGTCTCAGAAGCTATAGGCAGGGCGCTGGCCGACAGGCCCGGCGTTACCCAGGCGGATATCGAGGCCGCAGTGCAGTCCGCTGTCGCAATGGCCATACCCACGCCAGCGATGGTCGACTCCGACATGATGGGCATGGACCGCTACGGCGGCATCCTGATGTACGGTCTTGCCCCTAACGTCGAGCACTTGTTCCACCTCACCTACAGCGGTGGAGCGTGCGCTGCGTGGTGCATGACAGTGGGCGATCCGCTTACGGCATACGGCCCGGACTCCGAGTGGAGGCCTGAGAAGTCTATCGCTGAGTCGTTCTCGATGAGCGAGGACAAGCAGACCATCACGTTTAACCTCAAGCCGGGCATCCTGTTCCACGATGGGACCGAGGTCAACGCCGACTCCGTCAAGTTCAGCCTCGAATTCGTGCTTGATGAGAACAACGGCGCGGTTACAAGGCCTGCCATTCAGGCCATCGAGAGCGTGGAAGTCATCGACAACCTGACGGTTGCCATAACCACCAGCGACGTGTTCGCACCGATTATCACCAACCTCGGCATGACCGCTGGAATGCCAGTCTCTCCGACGGCGTTCAATGAGCGTGGCAAGGACGACCTTGAGGCCAATGGCACCGTGTCGACCGGCCCGTTCATGGTTGATGAGTGGGTCTCCGGCAGCCACATAGACTATGTGAAGTTCGAGGACTACCATCGTGATGGCCTGCCATATCTGGATGGCTGGCGGTGGGTTGTGATCCCTGACGATCAGGTGCGTGCGGCGGCGCTGCAGTCCGACAACATTCACCTCGCGGCCATTTCCCAATCGGCTCTGGACGCAATAGCGGCTTCCCGCTCTGTGCCCGGCATACAGGAGTTCAAGGGATTCGCCGGCCCCAGGATGGACCACTTCAATGCCGCCAGGGAACCATTCAACGACATCAGGGTGCGGCAGGCCGCACAGATGGCGATGGACCGCCATGCATGGAACCAGGCGATGAATGGTGGTGAAGGATTCCCCTATCGCGGCTCGCTGGTCCCGCCCGCTCACGCAGCGAGTTTCCAGGTGCCTGAGGATGAGTACCCGTTTGCGTACAACCCGGAGAGGGCCAAAGAGTTACTCGAAGAGTACGCAGCCGAGAAGGGAATCTCCCTGCCAATCAGCATGATGTCGGCGTTCACATGTACCGAAGAGCAGAAGGCTCTTGGCTGCCACGATCTGCCCGAGCAACCTATCACCATTACTACGTCGTCCAGCGCCAACAACATACGTCGCGCAGAGATCTCCAAAGCGTACTATGAAGCCGTTGGGTTCAAGGTGGAGATGGACATCGGAGGCGGTGACGAGGCCAAGCGTACCTTCGTTACCAAGGAGGCCAGCTTCTCGCTCCGAGGGTTCGGTCTGAGGCCACACCCATCGGGAACGTTTAACTCCTACCTCGGATATGGAGGATACTGGAATAACGGCGGCTACGGCACCAGCGAGGCTCAGATCGAGATCGACCGCCTCGTGAAGAAGGCTGCCCAGACATTCGATCCCGCAGACCAGAACTACCTGTACCAGCAGGCTCAGCGGCTCTATATGGAGAACGTGCTCGGTGGAGTCCGCACTGCGGCAAACCCTTCGTACCACTTCGTACAGTCGAGCGTAATGTGGGCCGAGTTCCCGGACTCGAAGTGGGTCAAGTACCCATCCGACGCGTCCGTCAAGATCCACGACGTCTGGCTGGAGCAGTAGGTCATGTAGGGTCAGGTCACAGACTTGGCCCCCACGCCTCACCCTTACCGCTGGAATCCACGTAGGGGCGGTTCGCGAACCGCCCCTACCATGAAACCCGATCAGCCCGTCTCCCACCGTCATTCCCGCGAAAGCGGGAATCCAGGGGCAGGGACCGTCTGACCGCGACTTACCAGGCACATGCGCAGGTACATAGCCAACCGGCTGATACATATGATCCCGGTGCTGTTCATCATCAGCGTGATGATCTTCTTGCTGATGAGGGTGCTTCCGAACGACCCCATCTACTCGATGGCGGGCGAGGACAGCGAGGCGCTGACTCCGGAGATCCGTGAGGCCATGATGCGCCAGCTCGGACTCGACCGTCCACTGCCCATCCAGTACCTGAGCTGGCTTGGCGGCATGGTCACTGGTGACTGGGGCAAGTCTTTCCAGAACAAGCGCCCGGTGACGACTGAACTCGCGGCCAGGCTTCCCCACACGCTTCAGCTTGCTGCAGCCAGCTTCATCGTGTCTCTCGTGCTGGGGGTCGTCACGGGGGTGATTGCCGCACTGAAACGAAACTCGATAACCGACATGGTCGCCACCAGCGGCGCGATGTTCGGCATTGCCATGCCGGACTTCTGGTTCGCGCTCATGCTGATTCTGTTGTTTGGCGTAACCCTGGGCGTCCTGCCGGTGTTCGGGTCGGAACTGGTCTGGGAGAGCCCCATAGATGGGTTGAGGCACATGGCACTGCCCGCTCTCGCCCTGGGTCTAAATGGTGCCGCGACCATCATGCGCCAGACGCGCTCGTCTCTGCTTGAGGTAATGGGTGAGGACTACATCCGGACGGCGAGGGCGAAGGGCCTGTTCGAGCGCAGGGTGATCTGGACGCACGCGCTCAGGAACTCCATGCTCCCCGTCGTCACGATCCTGGGCCTCAGGCTCGGCAACATACTGGGAGGCTCGGTGATCATCGAGACGATGTTTAGCTGGCCTGGGGTGGGACGCCTCGCGGTGTTCGCACTTCAGCGGTCCGACTTCCCTGTGATCCAGGCAATCGTCATGATGTCCGCCGTTGCCATTCTAGTCGCCAACCTTCTGACCGACATTGCCTACGCCTACCTCGATCCCAGGATCAGGTACGAGCAATGAGGGACAGCGGCTCCACCACTGCGAGGCCTGGGGCAATCGGGCGTGCGCTGGAGGCACTTCCCAGTGACAACGTCAGGCAGCTTTTACAGCACAAGTTGTCCGTCATAGGGCTGTCTTACATCGGACTTATACTGGTTGTTGGCGTGTTTGCACCGTGGATCGCGCCGGCCGACCCGCTGGCAATCGACCCGATCAACTCACTGAAGGCGCCGTCACTGGAGCATCCGCTCGGTCTTGACCACGTGGGACGCGATCAGTTGTCGCGCCTGATCTACGGAGCGAGAGTGTCGCTAATCGTCGGCCTGCTGTCCGTTGGTGTGGCGATTGTGATAGGCGTTCCGCTTGGCATAATTGCGGCGTACGCGGGGGGATGGGTCGACCACGCCATCATGCGGATGATCGACTCCATGATTGCCATACCCGGCCTGCTGTTTGCCATGCTGCTGCTTCTGGTCATGGGCGGAAGCGTGCTGACCGTAAGCATCGCTCTGGGCGTAAACCTGTTCACAACTCAGGCCCGGCTGGTACGCAGCCAGGCGTTGTCCGTCAAAGAGCGCGAGTACTTCATGGCGGCCCGAATGATCGGGACGGCCCCCTGGAGGATGCTGGTATTCCACATGGTGCCGAACTCGATTCAGCCGGTTATCGTGCAGGCGACTCTCGGAATGGGCTTTGCGATCCTTGGGGAGGCCGGTCTGAGCTTCATCGGTGTCGGCGTGGAGCCACCTATAGCCACATGGGGCAGTATGCTCAACCTGGCATTCGTGAACCTCAGGAGCGCCCCGTGGCTTTCGTTTGCTCCCGGAATCGCGATCTTCCTGCTCGTGCTCTCGTTCAACTTCGTCGGCGACGGCCTGAGGGACGTGCTGGACCCCAGGCTCAGAGGCCGGTTCTAGGCGAGCAGACGAAGCCAATTCGACAACCCCATCCCGCGTATATAGAATAGGGTGTCGATAGTGCGGCCTCTGCAAGTCGCACCTCATCGCAGGGGGACTACGTGGACTTCCGATCTCCGTACACTGAGGAGCAGCAGGCATTTCGCCTGGCGGCTCGCGCCTGGCTTATGGAACACTTTCCGCGCGACCTGAAAGTTCCGCCGGATGGCAGTCCGCTCGACGCGGACAACCAGGCCAAGGTCAAGACCTTCAGGCGAGAGCTCGGCGAAAAGGGATGGCTTGCGCCCTCGTGGCCCAGGCATCTGGGTGGCGGAGGTCTGACAGCAGGCTTCGACGTCGTCCTCATGGAAGAGATGCGAAACTTGCCGCTTCCGAGCATGGGCGACAACAATCGCTGGGTGCCCGCGATGATGGTTTGGGGAACAGACGAGCAGAAAGAGCGCTACATTCCAGCGTGCCTGAAGGGTGAGTCAATCACCTGGCAGTGCTTCAACGAGCCCGAGTCCGGCTCCGACTTCGCGGCGGTCAACACGCGCGCCGTTCCTGAAGGGGACGGATGGCGGATCAGCGGCGAGAAGGCGTTCATCACTGGCCGGTTCGACCCTGACTACCTGATCACCCTCGCCAACACCGACCCCGACCGGCCGAGACGCTCCAACCTTGGGGTATTCATGGTCGATGCCAACAGCCCGGGGCTGGAGATACGGACCATGCGGCTGCTCATGGGCAGCGAGCGCAGGGTGACATTCGACAACGTCTTCGTGCCTGACGACTGCCGGGTCGGCCCGGCCTACCAGGGCTGGGAGATCGCCATGTCGGTCATCGAGGCCGAGCGCGGCGGCGTCGCCTTCAGGGTCAGCGAAGACGGCACCATCGAGAGCATCTACCAGTACCTCCGAGACCAGCGAAACGAACAACAGTAGCCCATACCGACAAGTCCCTTCTCCTTGTGGAAGAGGGCTGGAGTGAGGGTGAATAAAATAAAACACTCGTCGCACTCACATCCAACTCTTTAGCTCTTTAGATTACCCGAGGGTCGTAAAGGAAAGAATGCACCCACGCGAACACGGACACAGGCACCACCACGAATCGATGCTTAGCGTGGAAGACGCACTTGAACGCATTCTGAGCAACTTCAACGTCCTTGAGACCGAGCAGGTCCCTCTACTCGACGCGCTTGGACAGGTGCTTGCCGAGGACGCCAGAGCTAAACACGACATCCCGCCGCTCGATAACTCAGCAATGGACGGCTACGCTATTCAGGCTGCAGACGTCACCAACGCCTCTGAGGACTCCCCGGCCACTCTCAGGGTTGTCGGCCTGGTCACTGCCGGCGACCTTCCGAGCGACACCGTCGTTCCTGGGGCTGCCGTGCGCATCATGACTGGCGCTCCGATTCCCGAGGGCGCAGATACCGTCGTCCCGTTCGAAGACACTGACGAGATCGACCGGCGCAATGCCGGCCAATCTTTGGACGAGATCGGCGTCCGTTTCCCAGTATCGCTCGGCGCAGACATAAGGCCAGCAGGCCAGGACGTGCGCAGCGGCACGTTGGTGCTGTCGAAGGGCACCACCCTGAGACCCGCGGAGATCGGTGTGCTTGCTTCGCTGGGGTACGACACCGTCAACGTCGTGCGCCGCCCCGTCGTCGCGATACTGTCCACGGGGAACGAACTTCTCAATCCCGGTGACGAGTACGCTCCGGGCAAGATCTACGACTCGAACAGCTACTCCGTTGCCGCCAGCGTTCGGCGATATGGCGGTGTGCCCCTACAGCTTGGAATTGCGAGAGACAATCTCGACTCCATGAACTCCAAACTCGCCGAGAGCCTGAAGGCAGACCTGCTCATCACTTCGGCGGGAGTTTCCAAGGGCGACTACGACATGGTCAAGGACGTGCTTGCACAGCATGGCCAGATCGACTTCTGGTCTGTGCGGATGCGTCCGGGCAAGCCGCTCGCGTTCGGGCTTCTGCATGCCGAAGACGGCAGGAAGGTCCCTCACCTGGGACTGCCGGGCAATCCCGTCAGCGCGATGGTGACCTTCGAGCAGTTCGGTCGCGCTGCCATCCACAAAATGATGGGCAAGAGCGGCTACGGGAAGCCACGTGTCGAGGCGGTACTCGACGAACCGATCTACAACACAGACGGTCGCCGCGTTTACGCCCGCGCAATGATTACTAAAGAGAACGGCGCATACCGCGCCCGGTTGACCGGCAATCAAAGCTCCAATCTGCTCACCTCCATGGCAGGCGCCAACGGGCTCGCCGTGTGTCCTGAAGACCTCCCGGTCAAGGAGCCAGGCGAGACCGTCGAGGTGCAGATGCTAGACTGGCCCGAGGATGTTTTTTAGATGACTAATGCCACGCGGACCGAGGACGAATCCCCCCAGTACCGTCCTTACTTCATTGACCCCGACGGCGCGGAGGCGACTCGACGCTCGCTGCCAGTCCTCATAGCCAACCGGCTCTGCTACATGTGCCGGCAGGGCTACGAGGACGAACAGATCGTCGTTTCCGACCCGCAGGACTTCATCGACCTCATCGTCGGCCACTGCTCGAATGAGCAGGACTTCCTTCTGCCTGACACGCCCATGAAGGAGGCCCTGTTCCGCATCCTTCTGGGCAACTCGAACGAACCAATGAACGCCGAGGAGATCAGCGCCGAACTCTCCAGCCGGTGGCCCATGACGCGAACCACATCACCGGAAGTCATGCAGCGCCTCCTCGACAACAGCGCCTACTACTGCATCAGCGCGGTCCCCGTCCCCGAGGGCGAAGGCGAGGCCTAACGCGCCGATACGTAGCACGCAGCTTCATTGTCCGAGAGAAAGCCATTGACTATAATGTGCGGCGATCCAACTACTCAGGGAGTGTTTCCAGATGCCTAAGTCGCTTGCCTTCTTCCGAGGACAGATAGTCCCAATCGAAGACGCTCGGGTAAGCGTTATGACCCATGCTCTCCACTACGGCACCGCCGTTTTCGAGGGCATACGCGGCAACTGGAACGAAGAACAGGGCAAGCTCTACGTCTTCCGAATGCGGGAGCACTACGACCGGCTCCTCCAGGGCTGCCGCATGATGCTCATGGATGTCCCTTACACCACAGAGGACCTGTGCAACATAACGATAGAGTTGCTCCAGAGTTGCGGCTACAGGGAAGACCTCTACATCAGGCCGCTCGCGTACAAGAGCCAGGAGCTGGTCGCCAACCTCAAGCTCCAGGAGCTGGATAGCGACTTCACGCTGATCGCAGTCCCGTTCGGGAGCTACATCGAGGCCGAGGGCGCGATCCACTGCACGACCTCGTCGTGGAGGCGCATCGACGACACGATCATCCCGCCCAGGGTCAAGATCAGCGGCCACTACGTCAACTCCATCCTCGCCAAGACCGAGGCCACGCTGGCCGGTTTCGACGAGGCGATCATGCTGACGTCCGGAGGCGATGTGTCCGAGGGCTCGGGCGAGAACCTCTTCCTGGTCAGCAACGGCCAGATCTTCACGCCACCCGTCTCGGACAACAACCTCACCGGGATCACCCGCGACTCTGCGATGACCCTCGCTCGCGAGGAGTTGGGCATCGAGGTCGTCGAGCGCAACATACGCCGGAGCGAACTGTACCTCGCTGACGAGGTGTTCCTGACCGGCACGGCGGCCCACGTCACGCCGGTGGGCTCGCTGGACAGGAGGCCTATCGGCGACGGCGGAGTCGGCCCGATCACACAGAAGATCAGCGACACCTACGTCGACCTGATCAGGGGCGCCAACCCCAAGTACCAGGACTGGTGCACAGAGATCCCGCTGGAGTAACCTCCGGCGACATCGACGTGTAGCGGCCGGCCTCATCCACCTCTACCGACGACTATGTTCACCTTTGCGACCGACTACTGTCTTGGCGTATTTGTCTCGACGATGGGCATCCTGCAGCTTGCCTTCTCAGCAGGTGACATCAGGGGACTGCTGCTCTTCAAGTCGAGGTTTGCGGCGAGAACTCTGGGGCTGGCGCTGACAGTCGCCGGGTTCGTGCTGTTTTTCTCGACCGGCTCACGCAACATCAACGACTACGAGGGCGGCCTCGACGCTCCCACCCAGGCACTCTTCTTCTTTTTCGGGGCCTCCGCGGCGGTGGTAGCCACGCTCGTGGTAACGTCGATCGTCAACCACCGGATGCGCGGCACCGAAGCTGGTCCCGAAGCCGGCGTCGACAGCCTGAGAGACACCAACTACGCGCTCTCGCTCGCTCGCAGCGTCAGGTACTGGTGGGACCTTTGCCTGAGGCGCTGAACGGCCCGGACACGGAGCTGTTCCTGCTTATCAACGGCTTCGTCGGCACAGTGCCGTTCGTCGACAGGGTCGCCCAGTGGGTTGTCAGCGACTACCTGATGCCAATCGCGCTCGCCCTTATGCTCATCTTCATGTGGTTCATCGACAGGGACCGCGAGCTCAGAGTACAGCGACAACTTGGCGTCTTCGTGGCGCTGGCCTCGATGGCGCTGTCCAACTCCGTCGTGTTCATCCTCAACTTCTACTACTTCAGACCCAGGCCGTTCGTGGACAACGACGTCTCGCTGCTGTTCTACGAGCCAACGGACTCGTCGTTTCCGTCGAACGCCGTCGCCGCAGTCTTCGGACTCGCCTTCGGGATATGGGGAGTCAATCGCAGGCTGGGCTGCTTCGCCATCGGGGCGGCTACCCTGTACGGGCTTGCACGAGTCTATGCGGGTGTCCACTACCCGCTGGACATCCTGGCAGGGGCTGCCATCGCGGCTCCGGTCACGTACCTGGTATTCAGGCTGCGCGATCTGCTGATGCCAGTCCTGATGCTGGCGATCAGGTTAGCTCGGGTTTTCAGACTGGCGTAAGTAGTAGAGAGCCTTTGGGGGGAGCGTCCCATTCACGTAAAGCCCGAGCGGTTCGCCGCCGATCACGTGGACATGGCCGTGATCCTGAGTCTGAAGGCCGTCGTCACCGAAGTTGGACACGATCCTGTAGCCGTTTGGGCAAGACTCGCTCCCGAGTTCGACCGCAATCGCCCCCATGCGTGCGAGCATCTCCCCGCTCGCCCACAGATCCTCCTGGGTCATGTGCTCCTTGGGCACGATGAGTAGCTGAACATCGAACCAGTTCAAGCGGTTCTTGAACACCAGTATGTCAGCCTCTTCGTGGACTACCCTTGAGGGCAGACGCTCCGCGACTATCTCGCAGAAGGTGCAGTAGTCGGGCATCTACCGGCGGCTGCTTCGACGGGGTCGGTGTTCGGGGGTTCCCTGCCTGTTCCCGCCGCGTCTCTTAACTCGGTAGTCCGGCGCGTCCACGCGGATGAGCATACCGCTCATCTCATCGCGAATTCGGGAAACGATTGGTCCGGTAGTGTCCAGCACGTTGAGACTTGTCGTGATGACGGTTGGCATTCGCTGGTTATGGCGGTGGACGACGATCTGGTAGAGCTTTTCGTATGCCCAGTCGCTTCGGTATTCGATTCCGAGATCGTCGAGAATCAGCATTGGAGCATTTCTGACCTCGTCGAAGACGCGGTCGTAGGCGACGCCGCTGTTCGGCTCGAAAGTAAACCTGAGGTAGTCCATCAGTTCAGGAACGAATGCGAAGAAGACTGGCAGCCCTTGAGACAGGCGGTTCGAGGCAATCGCTACTGCCAGGTGGGTCTTACCCGCACCGGTGTCGCCGAATAGTGTGAGCCAGCCGTCCGGCGTCTCTGCCCATGCTTTCGCGCTGTCGAACGCATACGTGAGGCTCCGGTGCTGCTCGGCCGACGCCGAGTTGCCTCGAGTGTCGAACGTATCGAAAGTCATGCGCCCGACCATCTCCGATGGAACGCGTCCCAGGCTTCGGGTTGGTGCAGGACTGTCACCCCGAATCTCGACCACCCGGCTAAGCGTCGGACGGGTCATTCGGCTGGCGATGTAGGGGTCGATGTCGCTCATCTGGGCGGCTGTGGTCACGATTGTCGGAAGCTCCGAATTCGCCCGCCGGTTGAATATCTGCTGCAGCTTCTCCTGCGCCCATGGCGTTGGGCTCTGCGTTCCCAGCCCGTCCAGCACCAGCAGCGGAGCCTCGTTGACCTGCTCGAACAGTTCCGAGTAGGAGAGTTCGCTAATGGGCGAATATGTGGAGCGCAGGTCGTCCAGCAGGTCGGGAACGTGGACGAAGAAGACAGGCCGCCCCTGCTCTATACAGTGGTTGGAGATTGCGGCCGCGAGATGCGTCTTGCCTGAGCCGTGTGGCCCGGTCAGGACCAGCCAGCCGAGCGGTTGCTCGGCGTAGGCCAGCGCGGCCTCGTATGCAATTCTGTAAAGGCGCCTGCTCTCCGGATCGCCGGCTATGCCCTCTGGTTCCACAGAGCCGAAAGTCAACCTGGATAGCGGACCGAGGTTAGAGTAGCGCCGCAGCCTCGATGCCCGCTCGCTGAGATCGATCTCTGTCTGGCACTGGCAGGGCTCGAGCTTCCCGAAGTCCGCGTGTCCGACCGGTGCGTCGATTGCCAGCCACAGCCTCCCGTCGCAGATCGGGCAGACGTCTTCGGCAGGCTCATCTGGCGGGAGACCTCCGCTGCTGTCGCCGTTGACAGAACGGTTCTCCCGCATTTTTTTCAGGATGTCCCCGAGGTTCTCCATAGCCTCAACCTTCGTGCCCCGACGCGTCTGGCGTCGCGTGACAGCCTAGTACCTTCCGGCCATTCGTGGAGTGCCGCCGGGATCACGCGGTCCTCGGCCCTCCAGCTCCCAGCGTTCGAGTATTCGAGAGATGTACCGCCAGCTACGCTTATTCTGTACGACAGCCTCTTCGATGGCGTCCTCGATCCACTCTTCGGGATACATCTCCTCGGCCTCGAGCAGCGCGTCCGCGATCATGGGACTCATCATCCCGATGTTCTGCTCGTACATCTCGAACACGTTTGGACGCTCGACAGACGGGTCAGGCGGCTCCTGGAACGTTCCAGGCCATAGCGGTGGCTCTTCCGCGACTCTTTGGAGCGCTCTCCTGTCGTAGTCCGAGTTCAGGCCGAACACGGGTTGGCGGTCTTTGCCAGTTCCGATAATTACGAAACTCAGGGTACCTCGTCGCACGGCCTTTCTGAGAGCTTCATCAATCAGTTCCGCAGGCTGTGCATCGCCATCGGATGGCATCGCCCGCAAGAGATGCTCATCGTTCTGCAGTTCTCTGAGTTCGACGTACCTCGGGTATCCTCTCTTCCTGTAAATCAGCGCGACCGCTCGTAGAGTGCACTTGAACTCCGCGATGTCATCAATCTCAGCAAGCAGGTTGCCGAGCAGCGGCACGGGAACCGGCACTCTGTGTACCCCACTAGGAAAGCCGGGGTATGTCTCCGTCTGCTTCGGTGTGGGAGTCAGTGGAGAATCCTCACGTCGGTACGTACTCCATGGCGCGTGCGGGGCTTGTCTCTGACAGTGGCTCGAATCTTACCCGGTCATTGCGGAAGTACAGCGGCACTGTCCCGACCGGCCCGTTCCGGTGCTTGGAGACGATGATCTCCGCGATGTTCTCGGGGTACTGGTCGGTTGGGAACTTGCGCTCCCAGTCCTCGCGGGTAGTGTACTGGTCCTCGCGGTGAATGAAGGCGACCACGTCCGCATCCTGCTCAATTGAGCCAGACTCACGCAGGTCTGACAGCAGGGGACGATGGTTCGGTCTCTGCTCAACAGCGCGGCTGAGCTGCGAACATGCCAGGACGGGAATATCCAGGTCCCTGGCGAGCGCCTTGAGCGAGCGCGACACTTCACCCAGGGCAACTGCCCGGTTTTCGCTTCTGCCCACGTCGATGAGCTGCAGATAGTCCACGATCAGCAGGTCGAGGCCGCTCTCCTGGTGGAGCCTGCGTGACTTGCTGCGTAGCTCCATAACAGACTGGAACGGAGTTTCATCCACAAAGATCTGAAGATCGGACAGCAGTCCGACCGCGTCCAGGACGCGGACCTCCTCGACGTCACTGACGAGGTTCATGCGCAGCCGGTGACTGTCGACCTCGGCCTCTGACGCAAGGAGCCTGGAGGCGATCTGTTCACCGCTCATTTCCAGGCTGAACAGGCCGGTCGCGAATCCCCGTTCCGCTGCGTTTCTGGCTACGTTGAGGGCGAGCGCGCTCTTGCCCAAACTCGGACGTGCCGCAAGGATGACGAGGTCCGATCTCTGTAAGCCGCCTCCCAGAAGCTCGTCCAGGCTTGGGAATCCGGTCTCCACGGGCGCGAGCGAGACTCTGGACGGGTCGTGCAGCGCGCCGGTCTCCTCCATGTAGTTATCGAGGTACTGGCGGATGTGCGTGAAGCCCTTGTCGCTTCGGCCGCCCCTGATGCCAAAGACAACCTCTTCGGCCTTATCGAGGACAGGTTCGATCTCCGGTCCGCCGTCATATCCAAGCGCGGCAATCTCTCCGCCGGCCCGGATGACGCGCCTGAGCGTGGACGTGCCCCGCACGATGTTCGCGTAGTGCTCGATGTGAAACGACGTGGGGACAGTCGACACGAGCTGTGCCAGGTACTCCGCACCGCCGATCTGCTCCAGCGCACCCTCATCAGTGGCGGAGATCTCGTGCGCTACGGAGATCTGGTCGATCGCGCCGTTTCTGTCGTACAGCGCGAGACACGCCTCATAGCACTTGCGGTTACGCTGGCTGTAGAAGTCGTTGGGTCTGAGGATGCTGGTGACGCGCGTAATCGACTCGCCGTCGATCAGAATTGAGCCGATTACCGACTCCTCGGCGCCAATGTCATGGGGTTGAAGACGGTCGCTAACCACGGCAGCCTCCGCACGGTGGATCGTTTCTCTTCCCGGCGGGGGTGGGGGCCTCGCTTAGCGAGGTTCAGGCTGGTCAGCCCTCCTCTTCCACTTCCTCGTCCAGGTCCTCTTCTTCGTCTTCGTCGTCGTATGCTTCGGCTTCTGCCTCCGCAGCAGCAGCGGCAGCAGCGGCGGCAGCCTCTTCGGCGGCCCTCAGCGACTCCGCGTATTCCTCCGGAGTCGTCCCGGTCGGATAGACCAGTACCGATACGCCGGCCTGCACCTCGGGGTGGAGGTCCAGGGTGAGATTGAATTCGCCGAGGTCCCTGATTGGCTCACTAAGCGTGACCGTGCGGCGGTCGATCTCCTTCTCGGTCATCTCGGCCAGCGTCTCCGCGATGATTCCCGTGGTGACCGAGCCGTACAGCCGACCGGTACTCCCCGCGCGCATCTCTACGCTGATCTGGGTGCCGTCCAGCTCTGCCGCCAACTCCTTCATGTCCTCGAGCCGCCTGACCCTGGTGACATCAGCCTGTCGCTGCAGCTTCGCGATGCGTTGAAGCGCGTTGTGCGTTGCCGGAGTTGCCAGGCTCTTCGGTATCAGGTAGTTGCGGGCAAAGCCATTTTTGACCTCTTTGACATCGCCGCCCTGGGCTACGCCGGGCACATCTTCCAAGAATACGACTCGCATGGCAAGGTTACCTCAGTAAACTATTCGGGGATTTAGCCGGATGGCCAACTGTACTATTGTGCCACAGAGTCGTCTCAATTGAATATGAGAACATTTGTCTGAATGTTAGCATACGTTCACGGCAATGGCAAAGCTGGACAAGGGCCTAGTTTGGGAAGAAAAGCGATCCGCGACAAATCCTAGTATCATGTACGAACCGAATCGCCTGAAAGTAAATTCACGGAGACAGCGGCCACTTGACTGACGAGTACGACTTAGTAGCCGATGAGGCCGGGTTTCGCCGAGCAATGGCGGAGATTTCCCGGGCTCGACGAATAGGCCTGGACCTCGAGTCCAATGGCTTCTTCAGATACCCCGAGCAGGTCTGCCTGGTCCAGATCTCGACACCGCGCGATGTGTTCGTAATCGATCCCCTTGCTCTCGAAGACATGAAGCCGCTGGGCGACGTGCTGGCGAAAAAGAAGGTCGAGACGGTGCTGCACGCCGGTAGCCACGATGTGCTCAGCCTGGACCGTGACTGGGGCATGAGAATCGAGAATCTCTTCGATACGAACATCGCGGCGGCCTTCGTCGGCATGTCGCGACTCGGACTCGGCAACGTGCTCGAAGAGGAGCTTGGAGTCGACATTCCCAAGGAGAAGCGCATCCAGAGGTCCGACTGGAGCAACCGCCCTCTCAGTGAGAAGGCACTCGATTACGCCGCCAACGACGTTCGCTACCTGCATGAACTCAGGGACGCCCTCGGAAACCGGCTGCGCAAGCTGGGCCGCGAGGACTGGGTGAAAGAGGAGTGCCAGAGGCTTTCTGAGATGCGGTATGAGCCGTCGGACCCTGAGATGGCGGTCTTCAACGTCAAGGGCTGGCGCAGTCTCGACGACCAGGGCCTGGCCATACTAAAGTCGCTCGTGGAGTACCGCGAGGACCATGCAGTCAGGATGGGTAGGCCGCACTTCCGGGTGATACCGGACATGGCGCTGATCACCCTGGCAGATAAGCCCAACTCCGATCTGCGACGTGTGCGAGGGATCGGCAACTTCTCTCGCGGGAGCATGGCAAGAGGTATTCAGAAGGCGATCTCAGATGGCAAGTCCGCAGAGCCGCCCAAACGTCCCGCTCAGCCGAGACAGCCTCGGATTCCAAGAGGTCAGCGGGAGGCCATCAGCAAGCGTCTCGCCAGGCTCAAGCAGTGGCGCATCGCTTTGGGCAAGGACCTGTCGCTCGACCCTGCGCTGCTGTGGCCGATGAGGAGCCTGCAGCGCATCGCACGCGAGCCCGACAAGCTGGAGTCCGAGATGCAAGACCCCGATGTCCGTCGCTGGCAGCGAAAGGAGTTCGGGAAGTCGCTGCGCCGCGCGCTCGCGTAGCTGTCCCGGAGAAAGAGATCACGAGGCCGACGCCCGTTCAGGACGTCGGCCTCGTACTTTAGCTTACTCTTCCAGTGCGGCGACCACCGACTGTGGGTTCATCGGCAGGCTGTTCAGCCTGACACCGGTTGCGTCATGAATCGCGTTCGCGAGGGCTGCCAGCGGCGGAGCGATGTTCGCCTCGCCGACGCCTCTGACTCCGAACGGGTGGCCGGGATTGACGACCTCTACGATGACCGTGTCGATCATGGGTAGATCGAGGCTCGTTGGCATCCGGTAGTCGAGAAGGCTGGTGTTCATCATGGAGCCGTCGTCGCCCATGTAGTACTCCTCGTTGAGGGCCCAGCCGATGCCCTGTACGGCACCGCCCTGGATCTGCCCTTCCACGTACGAGGGGTGTATGGCGAATCCGGCGTCCTGAATTGCGGTGTAACGCAGTATGTCCACCTTGCCGGTGCCGGCGTCGACCTCCACGTCCACGATGTTCGCTGCGTAGGAGCCGCCCGAGCCTCCGGGGTTCATGTTGGCACGCCCCACTACAGGGCCGCCGGTCTCGGGAAGTCTGCCTGCTATGTCCTTGAATGACATTCGCAGCTCCGAGTCCGACTTGTGCTGGAGCATTCCATCGACGAACTCGACGTTATCAGGATCGGTGTCCCACAGCAGCGAAGCTCGGACGATGAGTTGCTGGCGTACGTCCATTGCGGCTTCGTGCGCGGCCCAGCCGGACTTGAACGCGACTCCGCTGCCGCCGGTGACTGACGTGTAGCCGATGGTGTCGGTGTCACCGATAGACGGGTTGACGTCCTCGACAGGGATGCCAAGCACCTCGGCGAACTGCTGCGCGATTGCCGTGCGGGAGCCGCCGATGTCGACGGACCCCTCGACGAGGCTGACCGTGCCGTCCTGCAGCACGTTCGCAACCACGCACGCCATTCCGGTGTTGTTGCGGCAGAAGCCCATGCTCCAGCCGCGGCCTCGCAGTTTGCCCTCGACCTGCTCCACAGGCGTAGTCATGTGATCATGATCCCTGACGGCCTGCATGACCTCTTCGGCGCCGATACGCCCGTTCATCACGCCATCCGCGCGGCGGTCGCCCTGTCGTGCGACGTTGAGCATTCGCAGTTCCACGGAGTCTATGTTGAGCGCGTTCGCTATCTCGTCCATCAGGGACTCGGTGCAGTACATCACGATTGGAGCGCCCGGAGCACGGTACGCTTGCGTGCGCGGCTTGTTGGAGACGACGTCGAAGCCGTCGATTCGCACGTTCCCGATCGCGTAAGGGGAGAAGACGGCTGAGGCAGCGCCCGAAATAGGCGAGCCCGGGAATGCCCCGGCCTCGAGAGCAACCCAGCAGTGCGCTGCGGTGATCTTGCCCTCGTTCGTTACACCCATCTTCATTCGCACCAGCGCGCCAGAAGTCGGGCCGGTCGCGAGTAGGACTTCAGTGCGGTCCATGACCATCTTCACCGGGTGCCCGCTAAGCTTGGACAGCATCGCTGCGACCGGCTCCAGGTACGGCGGGATCTTTCCGCCGAAGCCGCCGCCGATCTCCAGCGGGACCACCTTAACCTGTGACACAGGCATGTCGAGTATGCGGGCAATGTTGTCTCTGACACCGAAGTGGCCCTGGCTGGAGCACCACACGGTCAATCGTCCATCCGGCGCCCACCACGCAGTCGCGTTCTGGGGCTCGATGTATCCCTGGTGGACGGTCTTGGTGGTGTACTCGCGCTCGAAGACGTGGTCGGCTTCTTCGAAGCCTGCGTCGAGGTCGCCGAAGTCGTACACTTCCTGGGCGGCGACGTTGACGCCTCCGGGAAGGTCGGGGTTGTTCGACCATGTGTCGTGCAGCGACACGGCATCCTCCGCCATCGCCTCCTGCACGTCCCTGTACGCTGGCAGAGGCTCGTACTCGACCTCTATCAGGGACAGGATCTCCTCCGCGGCGTGCGGGCTGGATGCCGCCACGGCCGCGATCGCATGGCCCTTGTACAGCGCCTTGTCCCTCGCCAGGATGTTGTCCTGGGGCATCTGTCCCATGACCGCAGCCGGTCCCACGGGGTCCGACGGCGGGAAGACTGTCGACGTCACCACCGCTCTCGCCTCCGGGTGGGCCTCGGCCTTCGAGGTGTCGATGCTCTTGATTCTCGCGTGGGCGTGGGGTGAGCGCAGCACCTTGCCATAGAGCATTCCGGGCAGGTTCATGTCGGCGCCATACACAGCGCGTCCGGTTACCTTGTCCACGCCGTCATGCCTGATTGGTCTTGTGCCGACTACCTTGTACTCGCGCGTTGCCGTTGTCATGTGTCGTACCTCTTGGTAATTGTTTTAGAGAGTTTTTAGCACCGCTGGTATCCTACCATACAGTGGCTCGACACATGATGTTGGCGGCGACTTCAGCCCTCGTTCGCCTCGAACTCCAGCACGTAGCCCGCCTCGTGGCGCGTCCCGGCCGTTACCGGCGATACGACTATCACGACCTCGCCGCCGTCGCCTGGTGTCGTCAGCCTCATCCAGCCGGAGTTGCTGTCGTTCAGCGGCATCTGAGAAACGGTGTACTCGCCGTCAGCCATGGAGGTAACCACCTGGACGATGAAGTCTTGATCGAGCTTGTGGCCGGCCAGGCTGAAGCCCTCAGCGTGCCAGTCTGTATCGTCGCCTGCTGAGCCGAGTTCAGGGACAGCCACCCCGTCTATCAGCATCCCGTCGAGATAGACCGCGTCGTCCGTGACGTACTCGAACCTGACCAGCACCGGACCGCCGGTGAACTCTGTGAGGTCTATGGACTCCTGCTTCCAGACGCGGCTCTCCCCGGTGTACCCGGGTCCGTAGCCGTTGCCGCTGGGGTTGTTCGTGGTCGTGTGTGCCCCCTCCAGGATGTGCCAGGTCTCACCGTCGTCGTCCGACACCTGGACGTATCCGTAGTCCCAGCCCTCTTCTATCTCGTGCCAGACCTGATATTCGAGCGATGCGCTGTCGAGTCCGGTGAGGTCGAACTCGCGCGTCAGCTTGGTATCGATGCCGTCGCCGCGACCGCTCCACCAGCAGGTGGGACTCTGCGGGCACTCGGTGCCAACCTGGCTGACCTCGGTGTCGCCCTCGAAGGTGATTGTCCCGGAGTCGGCATCAGTACCCACCCGGTAGTAGCGCGCCGAGTACTGCGACAGGCTGTCGGGCCTTCCATCTCCAGAGGACAGTCGGCGGACTGGGCCAACGCCAACGTTCCGGTCGAGGTAGCCGTAGTTCTCGTCGTCTGCGTCCAGGTAGTTTGCTACGACCCAGTCGGCGAAGACCTGGTGCCAGCCGAGGTCGTGTTCGTTCAGGAACGACTCTACTCCGGCAATTCCGTCGAGAGGTTCATTCACGAGATCAACGAGCTTGTCGACTCCTCCGACCCTCTGGCCCACATAGGTAAAGAAGAGCGCGGCCGCGCCGTAGTGGGGATAAGTTGAACCCGGAGCGTCGGGCCAGTAGTTGAGCTGGGTGTCCGGACGGCGCATGAACGCGCGCGGCGACTGCACACTGTACCCGGCCAATTGTGTCGCGACCTCTGACAGCCCCTCGTTGACCCAGGACTCCTCGCCGACGTCCTTGTCGAAGTGCGCGGCATGTTGAAGTTCGTGCGCGATGATGGCCAGGTGGGTATCGACTCCATGCTGGGCGGCGCGAGTGTCGAGGTAGATGATCTCGCTCTCGTTGCTGTGAGGGTGTACCTCGGACGGGAACGAGTCCTTGGAACCGAAGTAACCTGCGGCGCCGTCCAGAACAGCATGGATGATGAACAGGCGTGGGTCGCCGTCCAGGCCAGGGTTGGCGATGTCTCCAAGAGTCCCTACTACTGCCGGCCTTACCTGCTGCTCGTAGATGCTGGCCGCATGGGCCAGATCGTCCCGAGCTAGTGTGACGGAATCTTCCACGAACCAGTAGGCGTTATCGCTGACCGCCTGCAGCGTCGCTGTGATCGGTCGGGGAGAGCCGTCTTCGAGGTTTGTGATCGTGAAGTCTCGCCTGTCTCCTTCAGACAGGGGCGGACCTGCCCCGGTGTCGGAGTTCGCGAGTTCAACGCCACGCAGCCGGATGGCGAGCTCCGCCAGATCTCGATCAGGTGATTCGACCTGGTTCAACACGACCCGGTCAGGGAGCGCGTCTGTTGCCGGCTCGGGGACTGCGGTGGCCAGAGAGGTTGCCGCACTCTGTGAAGCAGGAGGCTCAACAGCCTTTGGCGTGACCTTGGCTGACGTTGCAGCCGTCGGACTTTGCGGCTGAGGCACCCGCGTCGCCTCCACCTGGACTATCTGCGCCGCCGAAACTGCGGTAGGTTCAGGCAGCGCTGGTTCGGGAGCGGCCGCATTGCCGCAGCCTGTCATGATCCAGGCTGCTGTGACAGTGGCGACTGCTACTGCGGCGGCCTGCATGACACTTCTAAGTCGAACTCGTCTCGTCATGGCGGCGTTGCTCCTTGTAGAGGATACAACGCCGCAGGGCACGGTCGGGTTGTGGGGCGCCGGGTTCAGCTTCTGGGAATCCGCGTGCCCGGCGTGGTCATTCGCAGGCTGTACACGGACGTGTTGGCCGTGAAGAACATTGTCCGATTGTCCTCGCCGCCCCAGCCGCAGTTCGCGGGGTACTCTGGCAGCCGAATAATGCCCACTAGCTCTCCGCTCGGGTCGAATACCCAGCAGCCGTCCGGTCCGGTGCAGTACACCTTGCCTTCCACGTCCACCTTCATGCCGTCAGGCACGCCGTTAGTATCAGTGTCGGAAGGCATATCTGCGAAGTGCCTAATGCCGCACACGTCTCCGTTTTCGTCCATGTCGAACGCGAGTATGTACTGGCCGGGACGCGTATTCGCGACGTATAGCACGCTCTCGTCGGGTGAGAAGGCCAGTCCGTTGGGGTATCCGAAGCCGGGGACGATCATATCCACCGTGCCGTCAGGTCTGATCCTGTGGACGCTGTTGTACTGCATGTCGACCTGGGACGGGTCGAGCCGCTCCCTTCCCGGGTTGGTGAAGTACAGGCTGCCGTCCGACCTGCCAACGACGTCGTTAGGGCGGTTCAGCCTCTGGCCGTTCCATGAGTCTGCGAGGACGGTGTAGGAGCCGTCGTCCTCGCGCCGGGTCACTCGCTGGTTGATCATCTCGCACACCACGAGTCTGCCCTGCGAGTCGAACGTCATGCCGTTGGACTCACCGCTGTCCTCGCGGAACAGTTCCGGCTCTCCGCCCGGCACCAGCCTGAATATCCGGCTGGTGCGGATGTCCACGAACAGCAGGTATCCGTCCGGGTGCCAGAGCGGCCCTTCCGTGAACTGGAATCCGGTGGCTAGCTGCTCGGGCTCTGACGATTCGACGATTTCAGCAAGTTGGTTAGGCATATCAGGTGCTCCTGGTTTTCCAAATGGGCTCGACTTCTCCTGCCGCTAGTCCTCCCGGAAGATCTCGTCGCCGCGGTTCAGTCGGACGGCGATGTTGAAAGTCTGGTTGACCGACCTCGGGGTAGGGTAGTGGGCCGCGAGGAACCTGGACATACCCACCAGCACGTGCCGCGCTGAATCGGTGCCCCTGCGAAGCTCATACTGCTTGATTGCGGCATCGACGATCTGGAAGTGGTGGAAGGTCGAGTCCTCTCGGAGCATTGCGTGAGCAAGCACGGCCAGCACACCGTCCGGGTCGTCCGAGCCGGCCACGTAGTCCGTCACCAGCCTGGCCGACTGCTCGACCTGCTGCTGCGAGTTCATGGTGTTGAGGATTTCCTGCCCGATTTCTTCCGAGGCTCCCACGCCGTTGGGCTCCGGCAGCCGCTGTGCCGGCATGTTCAGGAACCTATCTAGATAGACGCTGATCGCCGTGTCGAACGCCGCACGGAGCAGCTCCACCGACGGCGCCCTGATCAGCGCCTGGTGCAGCGCGTTCGCCGCTGTCAGCGTGTTGTGAACGGTGTCCCAGTCGCCGAACTCGTTCGACGTATGGAAACGCGCCATCCTGAGGAACGCCGCATACGCGACCGCGCTGCCGATCTGCTCAGCGGTCGCGCCGCCTCGCACCGCCTCCTTGAGCGCATCGAGCGTGGCAGCCGGATCATCTTCCAAAATGGTTGCAACGAGTGACTCCTCATCGTGCCACTTTACATGTCCAGCTTTAAGCTGGCCCCTGCTTGCCTTCCCTTCGGCCCACAGGCCGGGCAGCCCCGCACGCGCCTCCTGGACCAGGGTTATGAGGTCGATAGGGTTGCGCCACGAGTTGAGTTCCTCGCTCCTCCTGGCGGTCGCCATGCCGTGGACGAGGCTCGTCAGAATCAGACTGGCGTGCTTCCATCCGATATGGTCGAGAAGCTCGAACGCCTTGTTGCAGAAGTCGACGACGTGTCCTGCGTCGATGTAGATCCTGTCCGTTGCGGCGGCGAAGATCATGTCGGCTATATCTCGGTGGGAGATACCAAGGTCAATCGCCGTTCTCACGCACCGTTCAGCGCCCTCGTCGTCCCGCACCTCGATGAAGTCGCGAAACCACTGCTTGAACACCTCCGGCCTAGTCTCACCTGTCGGCAGCGGATCGACCAGGAACCTCGGAGGCCTTCCAGAGCACTCCGCTGCGACGTGCCTGATCCCCTGGTAGAGCGCGAGTGAGCGGTCGTTCGGGTAGAGATAGTCGAGCATGTTGGCCGAGCAGGTCATCATGCTCATCGCCTGGCCCCAGCCCTCGTCCGAGTACGTTGTTCCGAACTCAGCGCCGATCGTAAGCGGCACTCGATAGTCGGCGTCCGCGGAATTGAGGCCGAGCACCGACTTGGCTATCACCAGCCGGATGTTGTGCTCCATGCCGTCCTCGAGTCGACGGGACCACCTTGGGACCGGATCTGCCTCGGGCGGACTCGGGTCGACCCATACCTCACCATCTGCGACAGTTACCGGAAACGAGCGGACGTCGTCGGCAAACGGGTCGAAAGTGCCTCCGCTGGACAGATCGAATCTCGCGTGGTGCCAGTGGCAGGTGAGGATGCCGTTGCTGACTGTGCCCCTGTCCAGGGGGAAGCCCATGTGCGGACATCGGTTGTCCACCGCGGCGAAGTCGTCACCCCAGGGAAATACGGCGATCGTGTGCCCGCCTCCGGTGACAACCCTGCACCCGAGTCCCCGGACTTCCTCCTCCGTCCCGACCCTCAGCAGCTTTTCAGTAGCTAAAGTCATGTCATCCTCCTGCCCCATCTTCATCTCATATATGTGGCGCTTATGGTCAGATTAACAGAGGTTGTCGTGAGGTGTTGGATTCGGTCTCATCCGGCCATACTTTGACAACGCCGAACTGTCCGTCAAATCCCGGTTCGATGTGGATGTTGCCAGATCTCACCCTTTCTATCCCCTCCGCGAGCCGTTCTCCTTGAGAGGGAAGGGCGGTTTCCAGGTCAGACGCCGGAGTGTCGATTAGCACCTTCATCTCGCTCCCGAACGTCTCCACGAGGCTCATGTACGCTGTGCGGACGCGCTTCGTGTTTACACCGAATCCAAGAGTCTCTGAAAGCACCTGCTGGAGCGATACCATGGACCTGTACGGCGGCCTGCCGTCGGGCGACATGACAAGGCCGTCCTCGACCTCAGGAGCGGTCGCCTCACGCCGCGCAAGATCCTCGACGCGCTGCATGACTCCGAGTGTCATGGCCCGCCCGCACACCGGGCAGGCGCTCCCGATGGCCGCCACCTCTTCCGGCTCGTAACGAACGCCGCATTTGCGATGTCCCGAAAGGTGGTACTTACCCTCTTCAGGAAAGAACTCGAGCGTGCAGGCGATGTCCTGCGTTCGCAGCGATTCGACCAGCCCGTCGTAGCTCATCTCGCCGTTGAAGATGGTCAGTTCTCGTGCCAGCTTGGGCAGTGAGTGAGCATCAGAGAACGAGACGATGGAGAGGCCATCCAGGTCCGGCACACGCCAGCACATCGTCGGATCTGCTGACAACCCTGTCTCCACTGCGATGATGTGCTCTGTTAGGTCTCCAAAGCACTCGTCGAGTGAGTCGAACCCGGACTTGGACCCGAACAGCCCGAACCACGGAGTCCAGATATGGGCCGGTATGACGAAGCAGCGGGAATCGATACCGAGCAGTATCTCCAGCAGCTCCCTGGGAGGTATCGTCAGCGTGGGTCTGCCATCGCCGTCGAGCTTGGCACCGGTCTCGGCGAGGGCCGCATTGATCCTGGCCACGGTGTCGAGACTTGGCGCGAAGGCCAGCATGTGGGTCCGCCGGCTGCGACCGTTCACACGTGCAACACAGCTCAGCTCTGTCCCCAGAATGAACTTCACGCCATCGTGTTCGTAGAGACCGTCGCCGGTGTCAGTGAGCTTGGCTCGTGACTCCTCAAACCACTCCGGCTGTGTGAAATCCGCAGACGCCAAAAGGTCGATTCCCTTGAGTTTCGCCCAGTGCGCGAGGTTCTCGAAATTCAGGTCCCGACTCGTCGCGTACGCGTACGATGAGTGGATGTGGAGGTCAGCCGTGTAGCCCATGTGACGATCTTATCACCTGCTCACTTCTGCGCTCAGAACAGTTGACATACGGTCTCGTTTAAGATAAATAAGCATTGATGCCTTGAGCATCATAAATTATATGGTCAGTGCCTCTCCTCGCCCGATACTTGTCCTCCTGTTGCGAAACGATGGACCTCTGGTCAGGGGTAAGACTGCACCGGGCTGAGGCGGATTCGAGAGCGACGATGGGCAGTTGTCGCGAGTATCGCAATAGTTGAATTTCCTAAAGTTTAACTTCACATACGACCTCCAGACGTTCCGTGGGGACGTCTTTGGAGGCATCACAGCAGCGGTTGTCGGACTCCCGGTGGCGCTCGCCTTCGGCGTGGCGTCCGGACTGGGGGCGCTTGCCGGCATCTACGGTGCAATTGCCGTGGGCTTCCTCGCGGCAGTGTTCGGAGGAACGCGGTCCCAGATATCCGGCCCTACAGGCCCGATGTCCGTTGCGATGGCCGTAATCGTCACGGCCCACTCGGACAGCCTCGCCAAGGCGTTCACCATTGTCATCATGGCGGGGACGATCCAGATCCTGCTGGGCGTCATGAGGATAGGGCGCTTCGTGTCCTACACCCCGTACTCAGTCATTTCGGGATTCATGTCCGGCATCGGGATAATCATCATCCTGATACAGGTACTGCCGTTCCTGGGTGAGTCCGTCGCCACCGGTGGGCCGATAGGCACCCTGCGTGCCTTGCCGGATGCCGCAAGCGATATAAACTTTGGCGCTCTCGTAATCGCCGTCGCGACCCTCGTGGTGGGAATTATATGGCCTGAGAAGCTCCGGAAATTCCTGCCTCCGACCCTGGTCGCACTGGTCGCAGGAACCCTTCTGGGAGTCCTGTGGCTGAAGGATACCCCTGTAATTGGCAACGTTCCGACCGGCCTGCCGATACTTCAGCTTCCGGACCTCTCCCTTGGTGTGCTGGCGAGTGCAGTGCAGCCCGCGCTGACGATAGCCTTGCTCGGCTCGATTGACAGTCTGCTGACGTCCCTGGTAGCTGACTCGATGACCCGGACCCGCCACAACCCGGACAGGGAACTCATGGGCCAGGGCATAGGCAACGTGGCTGCCGGATTCATCTGGGGCCTCCCGGGCGCGGGGGCGACCCTGGGCACGGTCGTCAATATTCGCGCCGGAGGGAGCACGCAGATATCGGGAGTCATACGCGCCGCCATATTGCTGGCGCTCGTACTTGGGCTCGGGCGGTACGTCGAGTCGATTCCACATGCGGCCCTTGCCGGCATTCTCATGAAGGTCGGCTGGGACATTATCGATTGGCGTTTTCTAACGCGGATTCGTCATGTTCAGAGGGAACACCTGCTGGTGATGTTCATCACCCTGTTCTTGACCGTGTTCCTGGACCTGATTACGGCCGTTGCGATCGGTCTGATCGCCGCGGGCCTGGCGAACGCGCGTCAGTTCGAGCGTCTCGAGTTGGACAGCGTGATCTCCGTGCCTATTCTCGACCAGATGTTCTTCGGGCTTGAAGACTCCGATGACTTAGATCCCTTCTCGGCGCAGGTCGGACTGATTGCCCTCAGGGGTAGCTTCACTGTCGCATCCTCGAACAAGCTGATAAACACGATCAGCGAGGACATTCGGGAACACGAGCTCGTAATCCTCGACTTCTCCGACTCCGTTTATGTTGACGACAGCGCGGCCCTGGTCGTGGAGCAGATGATCGACTCTGCAATAGCCCAGGATACCGAGTGCATAGTGGTGGGACTCTCAGGAGAGCCCTCGGAGACCATCCATGCCCTGAACGTGCTGCACAGTCTTCCCGAAAACCACGATGTCGCAACTCTGGACGATGCGAGAGAGCTTGCACGCGAGATCCTGAAGATCTAGATTCCGGTTCTCCATCCGAATCTCGGTCCTTCCGCGTTTGACCCTCCCTTCCTCCGGTACTACAATCTGCCCCACCATTGGCATGTAATCCCCAGGAGCGTCTGGACTATGGACTTCGAGCCTCGATATACCCCCGAGCAGCAGGAGTTTAGGCAGCAGGTAAAGGACTGGCTGGAAGAGAATGTGCCTGAGGGTCTCGAGTACCCCGCCGACTCGATGGACCTCAGCTACGAAGGCTACCTGAAGCTGCGCGAACTCGGAAGAAGACTGGGTTCCCATGGCTGGCTGTGGCCAACCGCCCCAACCGAGTACGGCGGAGGCGGACTCTCCATAGACCACGCCATCGTGATCGAGGAGGAGCTCGACCAGTACGACCTCTCGCTTCCTCCCTACTACGACAGCGGAGGACGGCTCGGCGGCGCCAGCGTTCTCGTGTGGGGGTCCGAGGAGCAGAAGGAGCACTTCCTCCCGCCGATCTTCAAGGGCGAGGTACGCACCTGGCAGCTCCTGACCGAGCCTGGGGCGGGCTCGGACCTGGCTGGTGTGCAGATGAGCGCTGTGAGAGACGGAGACGACTTCGTTCTCAACGGCCAGAAGGTGTACGTCGGCAGCTCGCACGGCGCCGAGATGCTATGGACGATCGCACGCAGCGATCCTGACGGCGACCGACACCAGAACCTGAGCTGGTTCATGGTCCCGACCGAGACCGAAGGCATCACGATACAGCCAATGGACCTGCTCATCACGAGCGGCGAGGGTGGGGCCGGCACCGGAGAGAAGAACACGATCTTCTTCGATGACGTTCGCGTACCCGCGTTCAACCTGATCGGGGGCGAGAACAACGGCTGGCAGGTTGCGACCACTCACCTGGAGCTCGAGCACGGCTCTGGCGGCACGATCCGCCGAAACCGCCTCGTCGACAGGCTGTTCGAGTACGCCGCGGACCTCAAGCAGGACGGCAGGCAGTTGACCGAGGATCCCGAGATCCGTGAGCTTCTTGTGGACGTGTTCGTGGAGGCCGAGATCTCGCGCCTGTTCGGGCTGCGCAACTACTGGATGCGACACGCCGGTCAGAAGCTGGCACACGAGGGTCCTCAGCACTCGCTGTACAGGAAACAGTCAGGCCTCCGGTCCGCCGAGGCCATGCTCAAGGTGCTCGGCCCGTACGCTCTGACCGACGATCCCAAGTGGGACCAGTCCGAAGGCCACATGGAGGTCTTCCAGCGCTCCAGCATCGTTGCCATGCACCCCGGCGGCACCGCTGAGATCCAGAAGGTCATAATGGCGCGCCGCCTCGGCATTGGACGACAGGTGCGGGAGCAGGCCGGAAGACTGGCGTAGACAGCCGACTTAAGGAACACTGAATGGACCTATCCCTAACTGAAGAGCAGGAACTTCTCAGGAACACCGCGCGGGACTTCATGCAGCGCGAGTGCTCTAAAGAGGCGTTGCTGGAGTTTGACGAGTCGGAAATGGGCTGCTCTGAAGACGCGTGGCAGAAGGCGTCCGAAATCGGCTGGCTCGGGATGCTCGTTCCAGAGCAGTACGGAGGCTCGGGCAGCTCTCTGACCGACGCGGCCGTGGTGTACGAGCAGCTGGGATCCGGGCCTCTGACAGGTCCGTTCTTCTCGTCTGGAGTACTCGGAGCACTCATCGTGGCCGAGGCTGGTACCGACGACCAGAAACAGCGGTGGCTGCCGAACATCGCTAGCGGACGCGAGATCGTCTCCCTCGCGCTGACCGAACCGGACTATGGCTGGGAATCGAGCAGCATCCAGATGCGCGCGCAGTCGACCGACTCAGGTTACGCGCTCAGCGGCACCAAGCTGTTCATCCACGATGCCGCAGCCGCGACCACGCTCATCTGCGCAGTCCGGGGACGCGGCGAAGAGGGCGTCACCCTGCTGATGGTGGACGCCCGCTCTCCTGGAGTCTCGACAAGGCTGCTCTCTGGATTCATGGGTTGGGTAGGGGAGGTCACCTTCGAGGACGTCGAGGTCCCGGCAGACGCCGTCCTCGGCGAGGTCGGAGGTGGATGGCAGCCAATGCAGCGAGCTTTCGAGAAAGCCATCCCCATACTCTGTGCCTACAAGGTCGGCGGCGCGCAGTCGGTGTTCGACATGACTCTCGAGTACTCGCGCAGCCGTATCCAGTTCGGCACGCCGATCGGCCGGTTCCAGCGTGTGCAGGACCACATAGTCGAGATGGTCAACCACCTAGATTCAGCGCGTTGGACGACCTATGAGGCGCTCTGGAAGCTCGACGCGGGACGTCCCGATCCAACCAGCGTCCACCTCGCCAAGGCCGTGTCGTCGGAGGGCTACTACCAGGGCTGCAACCACTCCCACGAGGTCCACGCGGGAATCGGTGTCGTGCGGGAGTACGGCCTGACACTTCACACCAAGATGTCGCGCACCCTGTACCACTACCTCGGAGACCCACGTTTCCACCGTCGGCGAATAGGGGAGACCCTGGGGATCTAGTTCCAGCCCCTTAGGCGCTGGAGCGCGAGGAACCCGAAGATGCCGATCGGGATGGCTACGACGACCGCGCCCAGTATTGCGACCATCGCGAGGTCGCCCAGTCCCAGGATCGCGTTAATCTGGTCGTTGATCCACTGAAGAAGTACGGGGTCGCCCGGCTCCCCGTGGTGGGTAAGCGCGGACAGCAGGATCATCAGTCGCCGTTAGCGGCGGACGCTACTGCTGGTGTCGGAGTCGTAGTCTGGTACCGCACCGAGTAGGTGCGCTCCTTGATCGAGTAGCTTGCAATTGTCGCTCCTAGCAGGGTGAGCCCCGCTAGTCCGAACGGAACGACGTATGTCCCTGTCACGTCGTACAGCACTCCAGCAACCACCACGCTCAGCGAGCCGCCTATCTGGTGGGCGAACGTCGTGAAGCCGCCCAGCGTGCCGAGGTTCTTGGTGCCGTAGATGTCGGCGGTCAGCGACGACGTCAGTGGCGGCGTGGCTATCCAGGACATTCCAGCAAGGTACGCGAATCCCCAGATGCCGATAGAGGGCGGGATGCCCAGGCCGACCAGGTCGCTCAGGATGCTTGGGACCACGAGCATGACATACGCGAAGAAGCGCATGAAGTAGATCGTTCCGAGCAGGTTCTTGCGACTGAACTTGTCGGAGTGGATGCCGACCACCAGCACACCGACGGCGTTGAGGCCCTGCATCATGCCGAAAGCGAGCGCGGCTACCGCCGGGCTAATGCCGAGGTCGATGGCGAATGGCACGTAGTGGGTCGAGATTATGAGCGTGGTAACGCCGCAGACGAAGTAGGCGCCGGAAAGCTGCCATATCGGCGGAGTCCTGAACGAGTCCCTCCAGCTATCCGACTCCAGCGGGGGTGAGCCTGTGGAAGTGCTCTGGGAGTCAGTGTCACTCTTGTCCTTGGTGATGAGAGCGACCAGCCTTATGAATAAGACAAGTGGTAGTGCGAACAGCTGGATAACGAACCAGGCCACCATCCAGAGACCCCTGAGAAACGCCGCCATGCCCGGCGACATGGAAGTGCCTTCCCGGCCGTCTGGAACTTCGCCGATCTCTTCGGGACTGTCCCTCAGTATCGTGGCGGCCAGTGGCAGCGCAAGCACGAGCACGAAGGCTCCGAGCACGACCCAGGCCACTCGCCAGTGTGCAAACAGGATCAGCGATGCAGCGAACGGGGTCAGAATCAGTCCGCCCACCGACGTTCCGGCCGTACACACGCTGAGCACGATGCCGCGACGCCTGTAGAACCACTTCGCCAGTATGGCGTGTACGGTCACCAGCGATACGCCGCTGGACGCTGTCGACATCACGAGGCCGTAGATCGCAATCAGGAAGAGCAGACTGGCCGAGAGGGTGATGTCCACCACGCCGAAGTCGAGTCGGAACCCGAAACTCGTGCCGAAGTTGCTGGTGAATGCCAGCAGCATGGTCATCACACCAAGGACCAGCAGGCTCAGGGATATGACAATGCGCCCACCGTACTTGTCGTAGAGTCTGCCGAGAAACGGCTGTGACAGGCCGTTGACGAGGATGCCGACGGCTATGGCGGCTGAGATCTCGGTACGAGTCCAGACCAGGTCGTCTGTCATTGGGACGACGAACACTCCGAAGCCGTTCCTCGCGCCCATCGATACAAACAGAGAGAAGAACCCCGCAGCGACTATAAACCATCCGTAGAAGATGGGGTTGCCGGCTGCTCTTCGTGCCAAGTCGCCTGTCCTTCCGTCTCGCGGCGCACTCAGGCTGAACGGCCATGCGGGGAGATCGAGAAATGTCAAACGAGTCTAACACCGTTATCTCGGCAGTGACAAGGAATTCACGAAGTTCGTAACATCGGATCTCGGGCCCGCGTGGTAGAATCGCTGTCGCCACTCGGCCACTTTGACGCAGGAGGAATCCCATGTCTGACTACCAGGTCTCCGACGCCCTGATCGAGCGATACCGCAAAGTAAGTGCAGCCACCGTGTACAGTGGCGTGCGCAGAAGGGGCTATGACCCCAGCTTCATGAAGGGCGTCCACGCGAGAACGCCGGGGGCACTCCTAGTTGGACGGGCCAAGACCCTGCGCTTCGTCCCTCCTCGTCCTGACATCATGCGGGAGACCGAGCTTGGAGCCGACTCCCCCGAGTACGTAGCGATGGGCTCGTGTGAGCCGGGTGACGTGATGGTCTTCGACGCCATGGGAAAGCCGTGGGCGTCCATAGGCGGCGACGTGAAACTGCTACAGCTCAAGATGCGTGGGGCCGAAGGGTTGGTAACCGACGGCGCGATCCGAGATCTCGGCGCAGTGGCAGAGTACGGATACAAGCTCTTCTCAGGCGGCAGGACAGGCGCAGTCGGCGCCCCGGATGTCTGGCCTTACGAGGCCAACGTCACAATCCAGTGCGGAGGAGCTGCCGTCCGTCCAGGCGACCTGATCGTCGGTGACGACGATGGCGTCGTGGTTGTCGCTGCGGAGATTGTCGGAGACGTAATCGAGTGGGTCGAAGAGCACGAGATGGCTGAGGAGCACATCAAGTCGCTCATCGAGAGCGAGGACGTCGCACCCGGCAAATACTACAACGCCGCCACATTCGAGCGTCTGTCCCGCGAACGACCGTGGGAGTCGCAGGCGTAGACTTCTAGGCCAGCGTCACCTCGCCGTCAGGGGAGATTGACGCCACACGGTTCGCGCCGCTGAACGCCACGGCGCGTTGCGACGTCTCCACGGTCTCACCGGGCTGCACAAGTATTGCAGTTCCGTTCTCGACCGCCCCTGCCAGACCGCCGTTGCCGAAGCTCGTGAACGGCTCCAGTCCCACGTTGTACGTGCGCCCCCACCACGGGTATCCGAACCCGCCTCCGAAAGAGTGCCAGTACCACAGGAACTTGAACACCTCGGTCGGGTAACGGAAGCCGAATCCGACACCCGTCCTCTGGTTCGTGACGGCGTACCATCCGTCGGGCATGTCCTCTATGTACGACATGTCGTACGACCTGAAGCTCTTGGGAGGAATCCTGCTCAGGTCCCTCGGCGTGCCGTCCTTGAGCTGCGACATCGGCCACGGCCCTCGGTAGCCACCTTTGAGCTTGACGTTCGGGTGCCAGTCCTCGCCCTCTTCGTTGATGAGCGTTCCGCCGGGAAGATCGATTACGCAGTCCTCGCTCAGGAACGGCGGACCCAGAGCGATGTGCTCTCCCCATACGCAGTGGACCGGCTCCTCGCCCTCGTTCGTTAGACGCGCTTCGATCTCCAGCACTGCTGAGCCTGAACGCAGCGTGAGCGTCTTCTCGAAGAAGAACGGAGTGCGCGCCGCCCGGACCCAGAAGCGCATCGAGACGATCTCGGGCGTGTCCTCAACGATCATGGCGTCCCAGGGCACGATGTTGACCTCGGCGTGGAGCCCCATGTCCGCGCCCGCGTACTGTGTAGGGAAGCCGCCGCCCGGCAGCACGGTCTGCCAGCCGCCCTCATAGACGTCCATCCAGCTACCCTCGCCCGAACCCGTAGTAGGAATACGCACTGACGGGTCGCGCACCCCCCACGGAGACCGCCAAAGGAAGTCCGTGTCCGTGGGCTTGTGTACGAACTGGTAGATGTCGGCGCCCTTGTCGATCAGCACCACCACCCTCAGCAGCTCGTTCTCGATCACCGCCGTCTTGAGACCACGAAAGGTCCACGCGTCCGAAACACGGCACCCATAGTTGCGTTCGAGTTGGTAGTGCGTCATGTGTTCGTCTCCCCACTGAGCTGTAACAGACTACAAGGCACTTTAGGTCCCCTCTCCCTGAGGGAGAGGGCTAGGGTGAGGGTGAAACCTCTGGCAACAACCGACCCAGGCTCTTCACTATGAGCCCCCTTGAGCTACCCAAGACTAGGGTAGTGCAGTGAGATACCCTTTGCACCTGCCTCGTACCGAGTGATGTGCCACCGCCCCAGGTTCGCGCTAAGCAGGACGTCCCTCTCAGCTCCGCAGAAAGCGATGTTGGTTGGCGCTGCGATGAGCGTGCCCTCGAAGTCGTCTGCAAGTATCTCCAGATCGCCGTCAGGACTGTAGAGGTAGATGCGGTCAGGACGGTAGCAGGCTATGTACAGGTTGCCGTCTGTATCGAATGCCACTCCGTCCGGCACCGAGTCCGGCACCTCCACGACTGTCCGCACGTCACCCGCCGACCCGTCCGGCGCAATCTGGATCTCAGAGACTCTCGGCGGGTTAAGGCTCATCGCGACAAAGAGGCTCGTTCCATCAGGCCCTGCACAGAGACCATTGGGGAACTCGCATAGCGAGCGATTCCAGACCGCGGTCTCTCCGCCGGGCTTTACCCGGTAG
Source organism: Dehalococcoidia bacterium (assembly GCA_965232905.1). GTDB lineage: Bacteria > Chloroflexota > Dehalococcoidia > Lucifugimonadales > UBA1123 > VXRN01. The sequence continues at coordinate 1,650,996 of OZ247432.1, read as the reverse complement.
ATTTTGCCGTTGTCGGATCTCCAATCTCCAGAGTCGCAGACGTAGAGATTCCCGGCCGCGTCGAAAGCAGGGTAGTTCGGAGTGCTAAACGGCTCATCCGGCTCGCCGGTGGAATACTTCGTCACCTCTCCGTCCGGAGTAATCTTCATCACGGCCCTGTTGTCGGTGTCGCAGGCGTAGATGTTGTTGTCTGCGTCGAGGGCGAGGCCGAGTATGAACCCGCCGGTGTCAGCGATCTGGTTCGCCTCTTTCCGTTCGACGTCTATCCTGTATATCTGTCCTGCCTCACCTCCGGCGTAGCAGTACCCGTCAAGACCCCAGGCGATGCCCTCGACGTGATCGAGTCCGTCCACGAGAACGGATACGTCTGTGTCGTTGTTCAGAATTGCCATGCGCGTCACTCCCTCTGGATTGGCAGGCACTTTAGCTGCCAGGGTCCTGGTAGAACCCCGAGTTCACGAACCCTCCATCAATTGGAATTCCCACACCGTTGATGTAGCGTGCCTCGTCACTGCACAGGAACAACACGAGCTCAGCGACCTCCTCTGGCAGCACCTCGCGCTTGATCGGGAATCGCTTGAGCCTCTGCTCCCGCAGTTCCGGCTCGCGCTCATATACCATCTTGGTCATGGCCGTCTCTGCGACGCCGGGACAGACAGCATTCACGTTGATCCCATACTGCGCCCACTCGAGGCCGAGCTGCCCGGCGAAGTTGATCAGCGCAGCCTTCGCGGGCCCGTACGCGCCGCGTTCGGGTACAGGCGACATGGCTGTTACCGAGGACATCAGCACCACGCTGCCGCCGTCGCCCTGCTCCACCATCTGCCGTCCGGCTTCCCGGCAGAACAGGAACGCGCCGGTCAGGTGCGCTTCGAGCGAGAGGTTCCACTGATCGAGCGACATGTCGAGCACGGGCGATTTGATATTCGTGCCAGCACAGTGCACGAGGTAGTCCACGCGGCCGAGTTCGTTGATGACAGTCCTGACTGCGGCGACCACCGAGTCCTCGTCGGTCACCTCGACCTGCACGCCGACTGCGCTGCCGCCGTCTGACACTATAGTCCCGGCAACTTCCGACGCCGCTTCCCCTTTCATGTCGGCCACGGCAACTGCCGCTCCACGCATCGAGAATCTTCGGCAGATCTCAGACCCGAGACCTCCAGCCCCTCCGGTGACGATCGCTACCTTGCCCTCCAAGCTCCACCTCCTCACGACAGCTTCAGGCCCCGTCCAATCGGATAGCACTGGCAGGAAAACTACTCCTCCGCCGCTCCGGCTCCCGATGCCCACGCGCCGAGCGCCATGAACCCGCCGTCCACGTTGACGTGCTCGCCCGTCATGAAGCTGGCCTTCTCGCTCGCGAGGAACAGCACGACGTTGGCGATGTCCACGCCCTGTCCGACCCGGCCGATAGGGTGGCCCTTGCCCCACTCCGCGATGGTCTCGTCGGGGTCGCCCTCTTCCATGCGCGCGACCGTTCTGACCATCTCGGTATCTATAGTGCCCGGACATACGGCGAGCACGCGGATGTTCTCCTCGGCGTAGTCGAGCGCCATCTGTCGAGTAAGCGACAGCACTCCGCCCTTGCTCGCCGCGTACGCAGGCACCAGCTTCTGCGACTGGAGGCCCTGCACGCTCGCCGTGTTGATGATCGCTCCGCCACCGCGCTTACGCATCTCGGGAATGGCGAACTTGGCCATCATGTAGTAGCTCTTAAGGTTCACGCCGATGATGCGGTCCCACATCTCCTCGGGCGTGTCCTCGACGTTTTTGTACGAGTCGGGAGACTGTATGCCGACGTTGTTGAACAGCACGTCCACCGCGCCGAATGCCTCGACTGCCTGTGCGACGACCCGGCTGCACTCGGTCAGTTGCGAGACGTCTGCGGTGACCAGAAGTCCGCCCGGTCCCAGGCGGTTCAACTCCGACTCAACGGCCCGCCCTGCCTCATCGTTCACGTCCGCGATAACGACACTTGCGCCCTCTTTCGCGAACTCGATCGCGGTGGCTCTCCCGATTCCGAGAACACCCCCTGTCACGATCACCACCTTGCCGTCGAACTCACCCATCTCTAGTCTCCCATCACCACCTTGACCACGTTGTCGTCGATGTTCTCATACATGTCGTACGCTTCCTTGACGTTGTCGAAGTTCAACCGGTGCGTGACCATCTCTCCGGGGTCCCACCATCCGCGCTGCTTCAGCTCGATCATCGTCTGGATGTGGACTATGGCGTCCGGGCTGGCGGCGCCCTGTGTGGGGATCACCGTGATGCCCTCTCTGAACAGGCCCCTGAAGACCAGCGGCACTGTGCCGTCTCCGCCTCCGCCCTGGATGCCGAAGATGATGACCTTGCCGCCGTCCTGGTTCACGTGCTTCAGGCTGTTATTCAGCGCGTCCGGGTAGCCGGCGGCCTCAACTGAGATGTCTGCCCCAACGCCGCCGGTAAGCTCGGCCATCGCCTCGTCGAGATCGTCCTTCCCCGGATTGATCGTCTGCGTGGCCCCGAAGCGCTTGGCAAACTCAAGGCGGTTGTCCTCGTAATCTACGGCGATCACCTCTCGCGCCCCGGCGCGGGCCGTGATGGCGGTAAACGACAGGCCAATGCTGCCCTGTCCGAACACCACGACGCTCTTGCCCAGGATCGTACCCATCTTCTGGCAGGAGTACAGCACCGTACCTGACGGCTGGCACATGACCCACTCGGCGAGGTCGCCATCGTCAGGCACCAGCGCCATCCTGTCGGGAGTACCCGGCAGGTATTCCACCAGCCCGCCTGTTCCTCCGCGTCCTGGCAGCACGATTACGCGCTGGCCGACCTGGAACTCGTCAGTCCTGCTCTCGACTATCGTACCGGCGCACTCGTGGCATGGCGCGCCCGTTCGCATCGGGTACTCTTCTTCCGGCAGGACCGGGCCGTACCCGTGTCGGATGTCGCTTCCGCACACCGACCACTTCTCCAGCTTGATGAGACACTGGCCGTCATCGATGGTCGGCGTCTCAATGTCCATGATCTCCCAAGTCTTCGGCGCGCTTATCCTAGCTGCTCTCATTTCCGTCCCTTGCTCCTGTTTTCCTTTGTCAAACTAGCTCCCTCTCCCTTGATGGGAGAGGGCTGGGGTGAGGGTGAAAACCGCAATACCAAGTATCGTGGAATTGCCCCACCCAACCTACAGACTCATCACCGCCTTGACGATCTCATCCTCACGGTTCTCATACATGTCGTAGGCGTTCTTGACGTCGTCGAACGACATCTGGTGTGTGACCATCTCTCCCGGGTCCCACCAGCCGCGCTCTCTGAGCTCCACCATTCTCTGGATGTGACCGACTGCGTCCCCGCTGGCTGCGCCAAGCGTTGGGACGATGGTCGGCTGTTTCATGATGAACTGACGGTAGTGGAGCGGCGTCATGTCCTCTGTTCCACCGACGAGTCCGAATATAATGCACCGTCCAAACTGCGAGACGTACTTGAACGTGTTGTTGAACGTGTCAGGATAGCCGGCGGCCTCGACGGAGATCTCCGCACCGCGTCCGCCGGTGATTTCTGCAATCGCCTCGTCCAGGTTGTCCCTCGTCGGGTTGAGCGTGTGGGTAGCACCGAATTTCTTCGAGTACTCCAGCCGGTAGTCCTCGAGGTCGACCGCGATCACCTGCCTCGCGCCTGAGCGGGCCGTAATTGCCGTGAACGAAAGCCCTATGCTGCCCTGGCCGAAGATGAGCACGCGCTTGCCGAGGATCGTATCCATCTGCTGGCACGAGTAGAGCACGGTGCCGGATGGCTGGCACATGACCAGCTCGGAAAGGTCGCCCTCGTCAGGCAGCGCCACCATCCGGTCCGGGGTGCTCGCCATGTACTCGACCATTCCGCCGGGTCCACCCATGCTGGGCAGCACGATAACGCGCTGGCCTTCGTGGAATTGGTCGCTGCGACTCTCGACGATTGTGCCCGCGCACTCGTGGCACGGTCCGCCAACTTTCATAGGGTAGTCCTCTTCAGGGTAGAGAGGACCGTACCCGTGCCTGATGTCACTGCCGCACACCGACCACCGCTCCAACTTAATGAGGCACTGGCCATCGTCGATCGTCGGCTCTTCGACATCCATGATTTCCCACGTCTTGGGTGCGCTAATTCGGGCTGCTTTCATTCGAACTCTCTCCAACCGCCAGCCTATAGCTGGACATACAAAAACATTGAACCCGCTCAGAGTGCGGGACGTAATTTGGCCGACGCATTTATAACCTACGATGTTCCACTTTGCAAGATGACTCGCCCATTCATACGCCGTAGGGGCGGTTCGCAAGCCGCCCCTACGGGAAAAGTCGTATAATCGCCCCAACCACCAGATAACCCAACAAGGAGAAAAGCCATGCAGAACGCGGTAATCGTCAGCGGCGCGAGAACACCAATGGGAAGGTTCGGCGGATCGTTCAAGGACGTTGCGGCCCCCGAACTCGGAGCGACTGCGATAAAGGCAGCGCTGGAACGTGCAGGCGTGTCGCCCGAACTGGTCGAAGAGGTCGTGCTCGGAAACGCGCTCCAGGCTCAGGAGGCCGGCTACGCGGCCCGCCTGTCCTCGCTCAACGCTGGCATTCCTGAGGAGACCCCCACAATTGCCGTCAACCGGCAGTGCTCGTCGGGGCTCGAGGCGATTAACATGGCCGCCCAGCTAATTCGCACTGGAGAAGTGGACATAGCTGTCGCAGGTGGTATCGAGAACATGACCCAGGCGCCGTTCATGCTCGACCCAAGCGTCAGGTTCGACGGCCTGCGCATGGGCGACAGCACCCTCCGCGACGGCCTTATCGAAGGCCTGGGTTGCCCGGTCAACCGCTACCACATGGGCATGACCGCAGAGAACGTGGCTGAGCGTTTCGAGGTGAGCCGCGAGTCGCAGGACGAGTTGGCCCTAATCAGCCATCAGCGCGCGGTTGCAGCTATAGAGAACGGCCGGTTCGACGGCCAGATCACGCCCGTCAGCGTTGCCCAGCGTCGTGGCGACCCCATCATCGTCGACACCGACGAGGGCCCAAGGGCTGACACCAGCCTGGAGCGGCTCGCAGGCCTGCGTCCGGTGTTCAAGCGCGACGGCTCTGTAACCGCTGGAAACGCCTCTAGCATCAACGACGGCGCGGCGGCAGTCGTCCTCATGTCCGAGGAGAAGGCAAAGCAACTGGGAATTACCCCCAAGCTCCGCTGGCACTCCAGGGGCGTTGCCGGAGTCGACCCCGCGATTATGGGAATTGGCCCTGTGCCCGCCGTGCAGAAGGCGCTGGGCAAGGCCGGTATGGAGGTCGACGACATTGACCTCATCGAGCTCAACGAGGCGTTCGCCGCGCAGGCGCTGTACTGCATCCGCGAGCTTGACCTCGACCTCGAAAAGACCAACGTCAACGGCAGCGGCATCAGCCTCGGCCACCCGGTCGGAGCCACCGGCGCCGTCATGACTGTCAAGCTCCTCGAAGAGATCGAGCTCCGAGACCAGAACATCGGCCTGGTCACAATGTGCGTAGGCGGAGGCCAGGGAGTCGCCACCATCTTCGAACGCGTGGGGTAGAGCAGGCTGAGATTCTCACTGGATAGACCACAAGAGAGGCGAGTTCGCCCAGCCTGCGGACTCGTCTCTTCATTGCTCCGCTGATGCCTTGCTGATAAGCTAGTAGCAGGGTCTGACGAAGTGAGTCCAAGGACCAATTAAGGCGGGAAGCCACGATGCAAGACGTTTTCCACGAAGCTGTGAACCTGCTCGAAAAAGACGAGCAGCTGGTGATGGCCACGGTCATACGCACCAAGGGGTCCACGCCCCAGAAGCCTGGCGCGAAGCTGCTGGTGCGGAAGGACGGCACGGGTGTCGGCACCCTGGGCGGAGGATGCGTCGAGGGCGACATCTGGTACGCGGCCAGCCAGCTAATGAGGCGCGGCGGCGACGCTCAGTACCGCGAGTACGAGCTCAACGAAGACCTCGCTGCTGAAGACGGCCTGGTCTGCGGTGGCACGATGTTCTTCCTCATCGATCCTGTCTATCGTCCCGAGGAGTACATTGACGTCGCCAAAGAGATCGACGCTGCCTACGAAGGTGGACCGTCGGTTGCGCTGGCCAGCCTCATCAGGTCATCCAATGGACTCGGTTCGATAGGCTCGAAGATATTTATTCGAGAGGACGGCTCGACCGAGGGGTCGCTTGGCGACCTGAGGCTTGACCGCGACGCCGTCAATCGGGCACGTAACCTGATGGCGATGGGCCGTAACGAGTACGTCATCACAGATGAGGGCGTCGAATACTTCATCGAGGCGTACACCACGCCGCCCCAGCTTGTGATCTGCGGCGGAGGGCACGTCTCCAGGGCGCTTGCCAGCCATGCCAAGCCGCTTGGCTTCAGGCTGTTCATCACCGACGACCGCGAGGAATTCGCCAACACGCAGCGCTTCCCGGAGGCGGACATTGTCATCGCCAAGAAGCCTGAGGAGGCTCTCAAGGAGCTACCGATCAACGCCAACACGTTCATCGTGGTGGCGACTCGCGGACACAGGTTCGACAACGTCGCCCTCGCTGCTGCGGCCGATACGCCTGCCCGCTACGTCGGTCTCATGGGCAGCAAGCGCAAGACGATCCTCATCTATGAGGACCTCGTGCGCATGGGCCTCGACGAAGAGCGTCTGCGCGAGATCAGGTCGCCCATCGGCCTCGACATCCACGCGCGCACTCCCGAGGAGATCGCTGTCAGCATCATGGGCGAGATCCTGATGTACAGGCTTGGCGGCACCGGCCGAGAGATGAAGCTGGAGCAGCACCGCATCGACCGCATCATCGCCAAGGTCGAAGCCGAGCAGCCTGCAGTCGCGGTCGCCGACTGATTTCTCCCCTTTGTCTTGACGGACCGAGGACTCATTCGTGCCAGGCAAGAGGGCATGTCTCGGGACTCGCAGTAGCTTGCGCTGAATGATCGCCGCCGTACTCACAGCCGCGGGACTCAGTTCGCGTATGGGCCAACCCAAGCCGCTTCTCCAGTGGCGGGGCACGACCCTCGTAGAACACCAAATCTCCATCCTGTTCGAAGGCGGCGCGTCAGAGGTTATAGTCGTCCTAGGCCACAGGTCGGAAGATGTGGCGCCTTACGTTGAGGGCACAGGCGCTTCCTACGTTGTTAACCACCGATACAGAGAGGGCCGAACGTCGTCGACCAAGGCTGGACTTGAGGCTGTCCCGGAGCAGGCAGACGACGTCATCATCATGGGAGTCGATCAGCCCCGCACCGTTCAGATCATCCAACGCGTCGTCGAAGTTCACACTGGCGCGTCAGCTCTCCTGACCTCTCCCAGGCTGGAGGGCAGGGGAGGCCACCCGCTGATGTTCTCGGCCCGTCTCCTGCCTGAGCTCAAGCTGATCTCAGAGGAAAACCAGGGACTGCGAGAGGTGTTCGAGAGGCACCGCGCCGAGATCACAGAGGTCCACTTCGACGACCCCATGTTGCGCCTCGACCTCAACACTCCCGAGGCCTACGAGTCTGCCTACCAGACCTACGGCCAAGCGTGACAAATGACATCTGCCCTGATCCAGGACATCCGAAGTGCCCTGGCCGATAACGCCAACCCCGATAAAGCCGAGGGAATGCGCGCCTACATGAAGTCGGAGATGCCCTACCGCGGCGTTCAGACTCCGGCCAGGCGAAAGCTGTTCCGAGCCATCTTCAGGAGCTACCCGATCACCGAGCAGTCTGACTGGCGTGAAGCCGTGTTGGAGCTGTGGCGCGAGGCAAAGTATCGAGAGGAGCGCTACGCAGCCCTTGAGCTCGCCGGAGCAAAGCAGTACGCCGAGTTCCGGACCTTCGACACACTGCCCATGTTCGAGGAGATGGTGGTTACCGGCGCGTGGTGGGACTTCGTCGACGAGATAGCCACCCATCGTCTGCGTGAACTACTCGAACGGTATCCCAAGGGAATGTCCCGCAGGATGAGGTCTTGGAGTCGTGACCGGGACATGTGGAAGCGTCGCTCATCGATCATCTGCCAGATAAATCGCAAGACAGAGACCAATCTGGACCTGCTGTTCGACTGCATCGAGCCAAACCTGTCGCACCGCGACTTCTTCGTCCGCAAGGCCATTGGGTGGGCTCTGCGAGACCTGGCCTGGGTCGATCTGGATACGGTCGAAGCCTACGTTCGGGAACACCATGACCGACTGAACCCGCTATCTCGGCGTGAAGCTCTGAAGAACGCGGAGAAGATCAGGGCGGCCCTATGAGTTGCGGTTCTTCTGGTGTCTGCCCACAAAGCCGACGATGACCTGCTCCAGCTCGTCGTCCCAGTCGAAGGCTATGCGAATCGTCTGGTGAGGGTCGAAGCTGGTGCCCTTACCGATGTGCGCGTCCAGCTCGTAGGACCTTCCGTCCAGCGTAGTCGTGTACCACTCCGTGAACTGGTCCTTCGTAACCTCGGTCTGCTTGGCCTTGTACGACCAGCCTGGACACGCTTCCTTGATTAGCTTGTCAAAGTTCGGCGCGGCACCGGGGTTGGTTCGAAGCCTGTGGTACTCCGTCGCCAGCCACGCCAGCGCGTCAAACACCTCGTCCGGCTTCTGGAACGGGGTATTGCTGTTCGACTTCGAGTTGAGGGCCAGCCTGACTCGGCCAGGGAAGCTCTTTTCCGCAAGCTCAAGCGCATCCTTTACGTTCGTGGGCTGTGCAGGCTGCTCATCTTCAGGACTCGCTCGCCCTGCGCTCCCGTAAACGTATGCCCTCCGCCAGTGCTCCTGCATCTCCCGGCTCTGGGACAGCTCACTCCTCAGCAGGCTGACCTGTTCGCCGAGGTTGCTCTTGTCCTCTCGCAGGTCCTGCCCTTCCTGATCGAGTCGAACTTTCTCAGCCCTGAGCGCCTCGATGTCCTGTCGAAGCTGGACCAGCTCGCCATTTATGGAGCGGCCGTCACGGTCTTCGACTGCCCCTGCTGCTGACGGGTCGACACCAACCGCTGCTGGATTGCTGTCAAGCTGACCTTCCCTAGGCGAATCATCTGATGACGTATCGTCGACAGTTATTTCTGGGACTTTCATCAATTCGTCCCACGCCCCGACAATGTCGATGATGGAAGTTTCGTACTGATCCCGTTCGGGAGCACGCAGCGACTCCTCGGTCCTCGATGGTGCCTGGGGACGAATCGGCTGATACTCGGACAGCGCGGACTTCAATTCCATGGCGTGCGCTAGTGCGGCCTCTGTCTGACCTGCTCGCACAGCGGCGTCGGCAGACCACGAGCTGAGGTCTAACTCCAGGTACCGCAGCTCGTCATCGAACCCGTTTCGCACTACATCGATGGAGTCAGCGATTGCCTCGATCTGGACTGTCACGCGTTCCGCGATCTTCTCCAGCGCAAGGCCCGTCAGCGAACTGGCGAACTCGTCTATGTGGTCCCACTCAGTCGCATCCGGGGGAAGCTCGCGCAGCTCGTCGAGCCACTTCTGGAACAGGGGAGAATCCATCTCGACTGTCGACTCCAGGGTCGGTACCCTGCCAGATACATAGCACAGCATCAGGCCTACATCTTCGGCGTCGAAACGAGCATCGGACGCTCCGTTGGCGATCTGCTCGACCTCAGCGGCCCACTCGTGTCGCAGCCAAACGGAGCTGAACACACTCCTCTGGAAGTCTGAGCCATCGATTGCGGCGCCACTGGAAGTCAGATGCTCGGATACAACGCCTCTAAGCGAGTCATTCGACTCCATCCAGCACCGAAGTATCTCTCCAGCAAGCTTTTCAGCCTCTCCCTTCAGGATTGCCACGAGGATTGGCTCTCGGAGTTGCGGACGTGGTGCGATGCTTGAGTCCCTGAACCCGGGGACTTTCACGCTCTGCACGATGGCCGAATTCAGTCTGCTGCGAACCCTGTCAGATGCGTCATCCCTATACTCCAGAGCGCGGTCTATCACGGATAGCGCGTAGTCCGGGTCCATGACCGGCGGAAGGAAGGCCATGGCCAAATGCAGTTCGCTTTTGGAGTTACTCGTCATGGACTCATCGTAGCATTAGCGTCTAACCGACGTGTTGTGTAGCCTCAGGTGATGTTTATCCGTCATCGCCCGCTCACGCCTCTTCCCACTTTGCCCAGGCTTCTTCAACAGCCTTTTGGGCCTTGGCGTGCCTCCGGCCCAGGCGCTCGATCTGCTTGAGATTCTGCTTTGCAGAGGCGATTTCGAGACGCCGCTCTATCTCTGCTACGTCAGTCTCGAGCTGTTGGATGAGCGCCTCGTAGTCGATGGTCTGCGGCTGTTTCGTCGATTCAGAATTGCGCTCCTGTCGCTTGGTCTCACGCTCCCGTCGACGATGCCGGGCACGGGCCCGGCGGGATACCGGCTCCGGTTCAGGAGGCCGATTGATATGCACCCACTCTTCGAAGCCGCCATCGAACAGCCGCGCCGCGCCGTCTTCTATAACCAGAATTCGCTCAGCCATCAGCCTGATGAAGTGGCGGTCGTGAGAGACGAAAAGCAGCGTGCCGTCGTATGACTCCAGCGTGGACTCCAGCGCCTCGCGGCTGGCTATGTCCAGGTGCGTGGTCGGCTCGTCCAGCACGAGCACGTTGGGGTATGTGATCAACAGCCGGGCCAGCGACAGCCGTGTGCGCTCTCCGCCTGACAGCGATGCGACCATCTTGAACACGTCGTCGCCCTGGAACAGGAATCTCGCGAGAAAGTCTCTCGCGTCGCCTATCGGGATGTTCTTCACTTCCAGGAACGCGTCGAGCACGTTCTTGTCATCCGGCAGGTTCCATGTGCCCTGGTTGAGATGGCCGGTCTGGACGTTGTGTCCAAGGGACACCGTACCTGACAACGGCTTGAGTTCGCCGAGCAACGTTCGCAGTAGGGTGGTCTTGCCGATGCCGTTTGGCCCTACTACGGCGGTCCTCGAGCCTCGCAGCAGGTCGATGCTGGGCACGGACAGCAGCTTGGTCTCGGTACCGTTGTTGGAGAAGCCGACTGACACTCCCCTCAGGCTCACCGTTATGTGACCTGTACGCGACGCTGAAGAATTGCCGATGCTGATTGTCTTCTCTGACTGAGGCGCTTCAACTCGTGCCAGGCGCCCCAGGCGCGTCTCGCGGCCCCTGGCCTCTCGCGAGCGCTGCCCAGCCTTGTATCGCTGGATGAAGAACTCCTCCTTGGCGATGTACTCCTGCTGGCGCTCGTACTCCTGTTGCTGGCGCAAGACCTGGGCGTGCTTCAACTCGCGGTATGCCGAGTAGTTGCCTGGGAAGCTTTGAAGCCGCCCGTGCTCCAGCTCCCATATCTCAGTGCAGATGCGGTCGAGGAAGTACCGGTCGTGGGACACCGCAAGTACCGCGTATCTGAACTCGGACAGGAACCCTTCTAGCCAGTTAAGCCCGTCGAAGTCCAGGTAGTTGGTCGGCTCATCGAGGATCAGCAGGTCAGGGTCTGTGAGCAGAGCGCGCGCAAGCGCGGCCCGCGTCCGCTCGCCGCCGCTGGCTACGGATGCCTGCGTGTCGAGCGTCTCCAGGGTCAGCCCGACGCCCTGTGCGACCCGCTCCACCTGGCTCTGGTAGTCGTAGCCGCCGAGCGACTCGTACTCCGCCAGCAGCTTGCTGTACCGGTTTTCCGCAGCCGTGCGAGCGTTGCCCTGGCGCTGCTGGATGTCCAGTGCCGTATCGGCAAGCTCGGCCTCCAGCTTGAACAGGCGGGCGAAGGCCGACTCCACCCCGTCGCGCAGCGTCCCCGGAGCGTCGTGCTCAGCGAGCTGCGGGACATAGGCCAGTCGCAGCCCTGAGTTGGTTGAAACCGTGCCGGCATCTGGCTCCAGTTCGCCGACAAGGACCCGCAGAAGCGATGTCTTGCCGCTTCCGTTGGAGCCCACGAGTCCGATGCGCGACTGCTCGTTCACATCAGCGTCGATGCCTGCGAAGACCTCGATGTCGCCGTAGAAGAGTCGTAGCTGGGATGCTGAAAGGAGCAAGTTATCGGGCTACCGAGACGTGCTTGTTCATCCAGTCCAGCAGCCGGGAGAGGTACTCCTCCCTGAGCTTAGGATGACCGGTCCTGACGAATCCATGGGAGCTGCCCGGGAACCGGACGAACTCGACCTCCTTGCCGAGTCGTTTCAGCGTCACGAAGTACTGCTCCGACTGCTCTATTGGGCAGCGATGGTCGGACTCTCCGTGCATGAGAAGCACCGGCGTCTCGACGTTCGGCGCGTACGTCAATGGCGAGTGCTCCAGGAACGCATCCAGCGCCTCCCATCGCTTGCCGCCCCACTGCACCTCGCCGAACCGTACACCGATGTCGGACGTACCGTACATGCTCGACAGGTTTATGCAGGGAGCGCCGACAACGGCCGCATTGAACCGGGTATCCTGACCGATGATCCACGAGCTCATGAACCCGCCGTAGCTGTAGCCGGTGATGCCGAGCCTGGATTCGTCGACGTAGTCTCTCTCGCAGAGCAGGTCTACCGCCGATATGATGTCCAGGTAGTCCTCGCCGCCCCAGTCGTTGAGAACGGCCGTCATGAAGTCGGTCCCATACGTCGACGAGCCGCGGGGGTTGACCGCAAGCACGATGTACCCTGCGGTCGCCAGCACCTGCTGCTGAGGGCTGAAGCTGTCCGAAAAGACCCCGTGGGGGCCTCCGTGAATGTCCAGCACTAGTGGATAGCGGGAATCGGGGTTGAACTCAGGTGGGCAGAGCACGCGGGATTCAATTTCGAATCCGCCTCTGTTGTGGCTGAACTTCTCCAATTGCGCAGGCGGATGCTCCGCAAAGTAGGCACGATTGAAGTCGGTCAACTGGGAAGTTTCCCCCGACTCCATATCCACACTGCAAAGGTCACCGGCCGAGTCTGGAGCGGTCGTCAGCACGACAGCCTTGCTCACACCGGCATCGAACGAGACAAGCGACATCAGACCGCCACCGGTTACTTTGCGCAGATCGCCCGAGTCGACATCGGCCTGGTAGATCCCTGACTCTCCCCGGGCGTCCGCGATGAACGAAATGCGTCCATCGTCGGTCCAGCGCATCTCCGGCGCGGGCACCAGTGGCGCGTATCCTCCGGCTGGACTGATCGAGTCATCGGTGAGCTTGCGTGGAGCGCTGCCGGGCTTGATCATGAATAACCAGGACTGCCAGCCGGCGCCGGCGACATCGTCGTCGGATCCAACCACCGCGAGCGCATCGCCCGTTGGGGACCAGCACAGGGCTGCAACGCTGGACAGGCCTTCCGACCTGAGTTTGAGGTCTCCTCCAGAAGCGGGGACCACGTAGACATCGGTATGGGTAGCGATCTCGCGGTCGTCTCTACGGTCTGCCACTAATGCAATCGAAGCACTATCCGGCGACCATGAGGGCGCGCTGTCGTCTCCCTCCCCATCTGTGAGCTGCCGCGTCTCTCCCGTCTCCCGATCAACCACGAATACGTGCCTGAACGCCTCGCCACGCCAGCCGAGGCCGTCCGCCCGGTACCTGATCCGCTTGACCACGCTGACTCGCGGGTCCTTCTTCGGATCGTGATCGTCCGGTGCGCGGTCCGGGTCCACGTCCGACACGAATGCGAGAGCGCTCGAGTCCGGCGACCACGCGACGTCCGTGATCCCGCCTGCAACGTCGGTCAGCTTTCTTGCTTCACCGCCGCTTGTAAGCATGGTCCAGATCTGGGCCTTGCCTTTGTCGTCGGGGCGGACGAATGCGAGGTGCTGACCGTCGGGAGAAAACCTCGGACTGGAGTCGCTCTTGCCACTTGTGAACGCCGCAGCCTCGCCCGATGCCACGTCCATGAGCATGACTTGCGACCGGCTCTCCATGCTCTCCTGGTCGATCTGGGAGCGCACGAAGGCAAGCCTGGAGCCGTCCGGGGACAGGGATGGAGAGGCGACGCTTACCAGCTTGTACACGAGATCGGGAGCGATGGAGGAAGGCATGGCAGTAGGTCCCCTTATAAGAAAGATGCTGAAGCTATCTTAACCACCCACGGCTTCAGGCCGTCAAGTCGGCAGCTCAAGCAGAGGTCTGTAAGAGAAAATCCCGAACGTAAGGCACTACAAGGTCGCTCCGAGTGAAAGTGCCTCCGTGGTCCTGGTCGGGTAGAGAGACAAACCTGGCGTCTGGTAGTGTTTCGACGAAGTCCCGGGCACTGTCATGGAAGGCGTCTTCCTCCCCGTCATAGAACAGGCATGGCATGTTCATCTGCTCTGCAATATCGCTGTAGTCCCTGACGTGATCGCGGATTCCGAATGAGCTCGCGATCATTGCAAGGCAGTCGTTTTCAATAAAGCGTTCCCGCTTCGACTCCGGCTCCATCCTCCCGAACCTGCTCTCAAAGCCCTCCAGGTAGCGTTCGTTTCCCTTGCTGAGGAACCTGATGCGATTCTCGAACTGGCGAGGCCTGGTGCCGTGCTGATCGATGCCGGCCATGATCATGCCCAGTATGCGCTCAGGGGCGCTCTCCACAACGCCGAACCCGATTCGGCCACCCATCGAGTAGCCCCACAAGTAAGCGGCGTCGATCTCCAACTCGTCCATGACGGCGTGGACGTCGGCAACGCGCATCTCCATCGTGTACGCCTCCTGAGCGTGGGGCCTGTCGCTCAGGCCGTGCCCCCGACAGTCGACCATGACCAGCCTGTAGTCGTCCTTGAGCGCATCGATGTAGCCGGCCTCATACCAGTCGACAAGGCTGTCGCTGAACCCGTGGACCATCACGATGGGCGGTCCGGCGCCTTCCACCCGGTAGTGGATTCGCGCGCCTGAACTTTTTACGTAGGGCATGTGATTCTCTGAGAGGCGCGAGTCTGGCGCTCGCACTGGTCTGAGGGTAGTTGATCTGCTGACAGATCATAGCATTGGACTGGCTGTTTCTATCTACCGTGATACACTCGGGCGAACTAGGGAGTCTGAGCGTTATGCTCGTCAGGTGGACCAACGTGATGAGAGGAGTGCATCCTCTTTCGGTACCCGCGACGATGGCGGTGCTCCTGTTGATCGTGGCGGTGACAGTTCGCGATGGGTTCCAAGCCCCCACTGTCGCAGAGGCGACGCAGGCAAGTGCCTGCACAAATGGCATCGTCGTGCCCGATCCCGTGAATAACCCTGGACTGGTATCCGACTGCGAGGTGCTGCTGTCGGCGCGGGACACTCTCGCAGGTACTGCGACCCTCGATTGGTCTGTGAGCAACTCCATCGAGGAATGGGAGGGAGTTAGAGTTCGTGGAGTGGGTCCGCGAGTCACTCGGCTCTCCTTAAATTACAGGGGCCCGAATGGTGAGATACCTTCGACGCTTGGCAACCTGTCCTATCTTGAAATCCTACACTTGGACAGCAATCAACTGACTGGTGCGATACCTGCGGAACTGGGTCAGCTAGCCAGGTTGGAAATACTTCACCTCAGTCAAAACCAATTGACCGGTGAAATACCGTTCGAACTTGGGAATCTGACGGAACTGAGGCGGCTGAATCTCGCGCATAACCAACTGGAAGGTCCCATTCCCGCCGAACTGGGAAGTCTTGGAAACTTGGAGGAGCTTAATCTCTGGCAGACGGGACTGTCTGGCCCTATTCCGCCTGAACTAGGCAATCTGTCGAAACTCTACTGGATGAGCTTGGGCGAAAACGCTCTTTCAGGCTCCATCCCGTCTGAACTGGGCAACCTCTCTGACTTGGAAGTACTGCACCTGAGCGGAAATGAGTTGACGGGTGAGATTCCCGACGAATTCGGAAGTCTCTCGAATCTGACATTCATGAGTCTGGACGCGAACCAGTTGACCGGCCAGGTACCTGTCTCCCTGGGCAACCTCTCAAATCTGGAGGTGCTGCACCTGAACGAGAATGAGTTGTCAGGGTACTTGCCACCCGAGTTGGGCAACCTCTCAAATCTGGAGGTGCTGCACCTGAACGAGAATGAGTTGTCAGGGTACTTGCCACCCGAGTTGGGCAACCTCTCCAACCTAGTATCGTTGTATATCTCCAACAACCGGTTTAGCGGTCAATTTCCCTCCTCACTTGGCGAGCTCATGTACCTACAGGAACTGTATGTCGCTGGAAACACCCTGACAGGATGTATTCCCAATCTGCTCAGCACCGTTCCCAATAACGACCTTGCTGAACTCGGACTGCCATTCTGCACCTTGCCCGCGGATTGGGACTGTTCTACAGGCATTGCAGTGCGTGATCCGTCAAACAACTCCGGTTTGGTGTCCGACTGTGAGGTGTTGTTAGCGGCACGGGACATCCTCGCGGGATCCTCTCGTTTGAACTGGTCAGCCGACACCAGCATCCGTAACTGGGACGGAGTTACTATCGGCTACCTTGTCAGTACTCACGAGGCACGAGTCTTCGGAATCATTTTGGATGAGTTAGGTTTGAACGGGAAGCTACCTTCGTCTCTCGGCAGTCTTTTGGTGGTGGAACAGTTGAACCTTAGCGGTAACCAGTTGAGTGGACCTATTCCTCCCGAACTGGGACAACTATCCAGTTTGAAAGTGCTGAGCCTAAACGATAACCAGTTGACTGGCCCAGTTCCCTTGGAGTTGGGTAATCTCGTGAGCTTGGAGTGGCTCTTCTTGGAAGGGAATCAGTTGGCCGGTCCAATACCGCCAGAACTAGGGCAGCTATCCGGCCTGACGGCCTTGAATCTCGGTCACAACCAGTTGACCGGCCCTCTACCGTCAGAGCTAGGCAGCCTTTCCAATTTGGAGGATCTGTACCTGCAAGTGAATGGTCTGGACGGACCGATACCCGCTGAGCTTTTCGAGCTTACGAACTTGAGAAATCTGTACCTCAGCGAGAATCAGCTGAGTGGGACAATACCGACGGACCTGCTGCAACTCTCCGGGCTGGAGTCGTTGAATCTCAGCCACAACCAGTTCACGGGAGCGATACCAAATGGGCTGAGCAACCTTAGAGAGCTGAAATTGCTGAGTCTCGCCGGGAATCAGTTAGAGGGGCCGATTCCCTCTGAACTGGGCAGCCTGACTAAGCTTGAACATCTTGGCCTGGTGCGGTCTGGATTGACCGGACCGATACCACCAGAACTGGGTAATCTTTCTGGCCTGAAGTGGCTGAGCCTTGCGCATAATGGATTGACTGGCTCAGTTCCCCCTGAACTTGGCGGTCTCTCAGAGTTGGAAGAGCTGTACCTCGAAGGAAACGAGCTGACAGGGAAGATTCCGTCAGAGCTGGGAGACCTGTCCAAATTGCAGTTGCTGTATCTCCGTGACAACCAACTGACAGGCGAAATTCCAGGGGAGCTGTCAAACCTGTCCGATCTGACTCACTTGTACCTGTCACACAACGAGCTAACTGGGCCCATACCACAGGAACTAGGAGACCTCACCAACCTTCTGCATCTCCACCTCGCTCATAACCGCCTTACCGGGTCGATACCTTCAGATCTCGGAATGCTCACGTATTTGATAGAGATGGACCTGAGCGAAAACCGGTTAAGTGGGCAGGTACCGCCTGAACTTGGCGATCTCGCAGACCTGGAAATACTGGACCTAACTGGAAACCAGTTAACTGGCTGCATTCCTTCTGGCCTGCCGGATGAGACGACCGATTACCTGTATGTGCAGGGTCTGTTCGCATGCGAAGACACCCCCCCTGAGCCTCCGTTCATAAGACGCGCAGTATTCACGGCTGACTCCCTCATCGTGACTTGGTCAGCGCCGATAAGGATCGGCAGCTCGCCGATCTTCGCATACGACCTGCGTTACATTGACACCGCGCTTGATGAAACAGTGGCGTCCAACTGGACGCTGCTGGAGGACGTATGGACTGCCGATTCCGGCTCTCTGAGTTACGAACTTACTGGCCTCACAGACGGCATCACATATGATTTACAGGTTCGGGGTGAAAACGACGTAGGTGATGGCCAGTGGTCCAATAGACGACTCTTCAGACCAGGAGTATCGTTGGCTCAGCGATCTTTTTCTCAGACTCTTGTGGAGGGGGGAGGAGAACTAGTGGTGACGATCACAGCCAGAGGATACGGGCTGTTTGGAGCAGTACTTGAAACACTACCCGCTGGATTCAACTTTGTGTCTAGCAGCCTGTCTGAGCATGCAGTACATGTCATGGCGGAAGAACTCAGGTTCATTTTGTTCAACGTTCCCCCCAGCTTCACATATACGGTGACCACCCCTTCAGGTGATGGTTCGTATACCTTTTCCGGGGGCATCATGGACCAGCATAGAAGCGTACATGAGATTGGAGGAGCGTCAGTTATAATCGTTCAGAGCGCGCCCACTGTTGAAATCTCCTACACCGCTGGGAGTGGAGAGCTTCCTCTGCGGATAGGTGCTCCGATTAGTCTGACAGCCACCTTCAACGAACCGGTTAGTGGATTCACCATTGATGACCTTATAGTAGTCAACGGCACGGCAGATAACTTCTCCGGTGCCGACGGAGGCATCGTGTACACCTTTGACGTGACCCCCGAGTCCATTGGCAATGTTACTGTGGACATCCTCTCCGGCGTCGCAGGAGATTCAGTCGGTTACGGGAACGAGCCCGTCAATGTGTTCCTGGGCATTCCCTACGACGATGATCGGGACGGCACCATCGGCCGTAGTGAGGTCCTTACAGCAGTTAATGACTACTTCAATGGCGACCTCGCTGCCGAACATGCGCTGGATGTCGTCAGGTTCTACTTCTCTTCCTCCGACTGATGTCCGAGGACTTCAAAGTGTCGCCCCGAACTTCGCTACCCCCTATGCTATACTCCGTCGGACTTTTCGGGAGGTGACTCTGTAGTGGCTCGAATGGACGGTCGCGCCAACGACCAGCTCAGGCCGGTGACCATCGAAATCGGCGC
Organism: Dehalococcoidia bacterium; assembly: GCA_965232905.1. Lineage (GTDB taxonomy): Bacteria > Chloroflexota > Dehalococcoidia > Lucifugimonadales > UBA1123 > VXRN01. The sequence continues at coordinate 1,632,193 of OZ247432.1, read as the reverse complement.
ACAGAAGTACGCTGAGGGCTCTGCGCTGATTTCCGCAGGGGATACCCGCGTGCTATGCGCCGTGAGCGCCTTGAACGAGGTCCCTCGGTTCCTGCGAGGATCAGGCCAGGGCTGGGTGACCGCCGAGTACTCGATGCTTCCAAGGTCCACACACACTCGCACCAGACGAGAGACCACTCCCAGGGGGCGCACTCAGGAGATTCAGCGCCTCATCGGACGGTCGCTCCGCGCTGCAGTGGATATGGACAGGCTGGGCGAGATCACCTTGACCGTCGACTGCGATGTCATCCAGGCCGATGGAGGGACCCGCACCGCGTCCATCACGGGCGCATACGTCGCCCTCTGTCATGCGCTGAAAACCGTTCGAGAGAGCGGCAAACTCGATGTCCTCCCCATCAAATCGGCGGTGGCTGCAGTCAGCGTCGGCATCGTAGGTGGAGAGCCGCTGCTCGACCTTTGCTACGAAGAAGACAGCAGCGCCGCTGTCGACTTCAACGTCGTAATGACCGACCGGTCGGAGTTCGTGGAAGTCCAGGGCACCGCCGAGGGGTCGGCGTTCACCAGGACTCAGCTTAACGAAATGATGACCCTCGCAGAGTCAGGCATACGCCAACTGATCGACATACAGCAAGAGGCTATCGAGAGCCTGAACTCGTAGACAAACCCCGCGATTCCCGTACAAATCTACCACTGAACGAACATCGGCATCACTGTCAAATCAGGCATACACGCTGATCATCAAGCCACGCAAGGGTGAACGATTGTAGTGACTGCTAGTCCCCGCCAGATAAGTGGCCTTAAATCTCGTGCAAGTGCGAATGTCGCCGCTAACTCACATCGGTCAGAATTGTGTCCCAGTCTTGCCGCCGAGGCTGTACCCTGAGATCCATGACGAGTAGTCGAAGGAAGGCAACAAGAGAGACTTGCCCCGTCGGAAGATGCGCTCCCCGAATTTCGGGACGACCGACCTGAGCCCCCTGATTCAAGTGTAGATGGGGCATTACGACGGGACTGTTGCCGTGTGGATGCCAGTGGTAGATTAGGATCTCTCTGATATCTGAGTCGTAGATAGCGTAATTGTAGGCCGCTATCTCAACTCGATATGGCTGCCTTTGCGTACCAGTTTCGGCTATCCGGTAGTCCTGCTGCAAACTGAACATGAGTCGTGACGACCCGCGAAGAGCGATAGGGTCTCCTCCGTTAACAGCTAGTGTGTGCGGAACTGCGGCGATATGATAACCGCCGCCGACGTCGATCACAGAGTCCGTCACGCACGATACAAGCCTCTGGATGCCGCTCAGATAGTTGTTGACTGCCTCTGCCGCGCTTCTGCCAAGTGTCAATCTGTCCAGTACTCAGGCAGCATCATTGCAAGACTGACGACATCACCGTGCCTCTCTGTGTCGTTGTCAAACTCCCCGGCCTTCCACGCCTTCGTAAACTCCTCTAGGCTCATGCCGAATCTCGTTTGGGCGAGTCGTTCCTTCATCGCCAGGAATTCCTGCTCGTTGAGGATACGGACTTGGGGGATATCTTCAGTTGTCTGTGAGGGCTTGGTCAGCATGTCTCTTCCTCGCTACCCGCGGTTCTTGGCGGCTCTTTCTTGGAGTCGAGCTAGTCGTCTCTCGATGCTGGGGTGAGTATCACTCTCCACGCTCCAGAAGGTCCTATCAGCCACAGTACGTAGAGCATGGGACATTGTATCTGAACCAACTATCGATGCTGCGCGCCTGTCGGCATCGTACTCCAAATGGCGCGATAGAATCGGGAAGGAGACAGCAAGAATCGTCAACGTCACCGCCACCAGAACCGACCACGAATAGTTATCGATCATAGCTACCGTGACCACTATGGAAAGGATCGTCAAACACAGCGCTATATTCTTCCTGAGGTGGTGCTTACCGGCTAAATGCCCCATTTCGTGAGCCATGATGCCTTCCCCCGCGCGGGTCCAAAGGCACGCCCTCAATCCCTCAGTCATAAACAGGGTTTTGCCGTTCACTGCCGCATTGATTTGGGGCCCTGGTAAGACTTTCGTAACTTTAGGAGGAGACATATTGAGCTTATGCGCAAGAGACACGGCCAAGCGGGGTACCCGTTTCTCGCGCATTGAGGTGGCTTTCCAAAGCCTGCTCAGATCAGTTGGCAAGAGTCGAGCCACGAATGGACTGACAGTGAAAGGTAGCAGGATCACCCACACCATGACGCCCAGTACCATGCCCCAAGCCCAGCCGCTTACGTTGCTTATGGCAAGGGTGAGCATGCCAGCGAGGGCCAACAACTTGAGGATTTGTTCTGTGCGATATGGCACTCAGTACCTCCAGCCCACCAACAGTTATTCTAGCACGCTCTTTAGGTTCTAAACTCAAACGAGAGTTCCTGAAGGAGGACATATTCACTTAGCTTCTACAGGTTCACACCGCGATCGAGCTGCCTACCCAGGATACCTCACTCGCCGTTTACAGGCTTGTCCTCCACCCAACTGATCTTCAGTTCATTGGAGTAGCGGCATATATCAGCGACCGGGCATTTGAAGCACATTGGGACGTTTTTGAGACACGTAGTTGCTGCCAAGTCCAGAATGGCCCAATTGACCGTGATGGGATCCTCAACATCTACGGTGGAACGGGCAACGTCATGTAGAAACGGATCGTACCGAATATCTGCTAACTTGCGTGGCCCGTAGACCCTTTCTAGGACGCGAGCCATGTTTACATCCAAGAGAGGCTCTCTGCGGCCATAGCACAGTAGTAGGATCGCACTAGCCATGTACTGGCTAATGCCAGGTAGTTGCTCCAGCTCTTCCCTGGTACATGGGACCTCAAAATCGGCTTCAGCTAGTGCACGTGACAACTGGATAAACATTCGGGCTCGTTGACGCCAAAGACCAATAGGTTTCAGTAGGCGCTGCAGGTCACTCTCCTTGGCCGAAGAGAGGCGCTCCCAGGATGGATACGCTCCAAGGAAGGTGGGGAAGAATCCTGCTACAGTATTGGCCTGGGTCCTTTGTAGCAAGAGTTCGGCTATTGTCCTCTCGTAGCACGACAAAGCATGCCGCCATGGGAAGTCCCTACCGTGACTTTCATACCACGCTGTAAGTTTGCTGCTAATTTCTACTGATGGGAGCGGCTCTGTGCGTGCTCGTCTTCGCACCTTGATTACTTTTGCCAATGCTGAGCCCCTTCACGCAGACACGGTAGTCAGGCATTCTCTCGCTTAGACCCCGTTACTTTCGCCCTCAGTGCACCGGAGTCAACAGGGTCGCCACTAAGTCGAGTCAGAGCTTGTTCTCCTCATTTCAATGAGGTACCGTCGACCTTCCGGGGTTATCTCTCGTCCTCGCCCTGTCCTGCGCACAAGCCGCATACGTGCCACTAGCAGAGGTTCCACTTCTTCCAAGAACCTGTCTTTATCAATGTTGCCCAGCGTTGTCAGAATGTTCCGCTCACCAAGTGGCCTGCCTTCACGCTCGAGGAGTTCCAAGTAATCGATATCGATGCGGCCAAGTCCGTTCTCGTCAACAAGGCGTGTGCGGCGCACTTCATCTAGGTGACTGGCTAGGTCGCGATCCTGTTGTTCACTCACCAATGCCTCGTCGGCTAGTTCTCTAGCGAACTCCTGAGCGATACGTGGTACAAGTCGACCGTACCGGGCAATTCTACGTCTCAGCGGTTCAGGCCAATATGGGTGATCCAGTCCCACTATGGTAGCTACTTCTTCCTCTGTGTAGTCTTGCAAAGGGATTTCAGTACAACGGGTCCTGAATGCCATGTCAACGTCGGATGGGCGAGTGGTCGCAAACAGAAAAGTCACCTGCGGTAGTCTAGCCACCCTATCGGACAAGAGTACCGATCTATCACTCGGCTCAAGAGCCGTGAGTAGGCTCTCTTGCACAAGTCTTGGAACAAGATGGACCTCGTCGACGAAAACTACCAAGGGAGGATACTCAAACTCGGGGAGCTGATACTGGGTGCCAATGCGAATCGCCTGTTGACCGTGGTCACGCAGTCTTCCGTCAATTAGTTGGAATAGTCGTTCTCTGTTGACGAGACCTCGCCCGTCGAGAGACACGAAAGGCAGATCCAAGGATCGAGCTACTCGCCGCGCCAACTCGGTCTTACCAGTACTGGGGTTACCTGTGAGAAGGTAGCTCGCCGGGAGTTGCGGGGGATCGCTAAGAAGGGCCCTTAAGATTCCGCGCTTTAATGTGTCTATTGCTGCCCTGTTCCCAATAAAGCCAGAAAACGCGTTTTCTACTCGCTCTCTTGCACTTGGCGGTACAACATCGGAATCTGGCGTCGACGCTCCACCAGCGGCGGTTTCGGCTGCTTGCTGTGAACCTTGAGGGACAGACTGAGTCTGTGCCTCCACCTGTTGACTAGCGGCCAGTTCTGATCCAGTAGTGCCGGTGATCCCTAGGTCCGCACCACATATGTCCAAGAGCTTGGCAACCCCTTCGACTTGGCAGGATAGCTGGAGGCCATCTTCGAGGAGGGCCCGGCTATCCTCGCGAGAAACTATAAGGGTCTCGGCAAAGCCATCTCCGTCTACGTCATCCAGGTACGAGCTTGGTGACTCGTCGAAGACGATCAGGCGACCCTCTTCTGCTATTGAAACCGTCACCCTGCCACTAGCGACGTCGGTGAGACATTCCTGGTGGATGTCCACCCACTCCTCGGCGGACTTGCCATTGACAGACTGATCACCGTACACACGGAATCCGCGGTCAAGTATCTCTGACAGAAATCCGAGCCCACACAATTTCCAGAGATCATTCAAAGGAGTAGCCCGAAGCAGATGGTGTAGCACCTCGCCAAGGCTTTTTGCTTGAGCAAGAGAGTCCGCCTTGTCCTGTGCAGACATTGTGCCCTCTCTGAATTTGACCTCCAGTGGCACCAGGCGAACCTGTGTATCTTCTTCACTGCCGAACTGTATACACGCAATAAGCAGATCTGGCCTTCTGGCTTCTCTCAATTCAGGGTTCGGTCGGCCGAGACCTTGCCGGAGTCTCGCCAGTGGAGAGGCGTATGGATCCACGGGCAAAAGCATTCGAACGGTGTTGTTCTGGCACACCGGCAGACGAACTTCGCGTCCTGGTCCACGGAATGAATCTTGCAGAAGTCTAACGGCCAATAGCATGCCTAGTTCGCCGCGAGCTTGGCTTCCCCCCGCTGCGAGACGCTTTAGAATTGGTATACCACGCCTGGAAGTTTCAGTAAGCAGGGCGTAAATATCAATGCTGGACCTTGTCACGATCCTTGTAGCTCGTGAGACAGCGCGCTCAATTGCCTCGAAAGGCTGGGCCAGCAAGTAGAATCCATCGCGCTGCTCGCCCGGCCCGACAGCTTCGGGTAAGTTGTAGTCCCATAAGAACCCGCCTGCATGCGGTGTACTTCGTGCGAAACAGGCTGGGTCAATTTCCGTTGAAGAAATGGCTAAGAAACGTGTGTTTTGCAGTTCTCCACTCAGGACCTGCCTGTTTGGCATGAATGCAATGTGGCTACACGCTCCCATTTCCTCAGCGATGCTCTCCAGTTGCCCAATATTCAGGCTGAGCTCATCTAGAAGGCTATCTTCGCTTCGGACCACGTCGCCGGCTCGGGATTCGATGACAAGCTCAGCGTCGTTTCTATCGAGTCGAATGCGAGAACGTACTAGGCTTCCTTCCGAGGATGGTGACTTCCATTCATGGACCTCGCCAACCGGGCTAGCCAATCCAAGATGGTCGACAATTACTAGATCCTTACCTACAGTCACCGGGGAAGATGAAAACCAACCAACATGATGATCGGTGTCATCCGCCAGACTCGAAATCTGTTCGCTGGAGGGCTGCAAGTAGTCCATCCTTGAGTCGTACACTTCAATTGATCGTGGCCCAGCGAATCGCTCGTTCTCTCTGCTGTAAGGCTGACGTGCCCAAGTCATAAGCCCATCTGTGCAGGACGTGCTCCCCTGGCCAGAACCCACGATCCCGATGCGGAGAACGGCCCGGGTAGGCAAGACATGACTTATCTCATCCAGGGTCTTAGAGGACTGCGATGCGGTGAAACCTGATTGAATTCCCCTTGGGACAACTCCGGCGTGAATTAGCTCTCTAATCGCTTCGTGCTGTTGCAAATCTCTGAGTCGTCCTGAGTTCCAGAAGAGTCCCCACATGGCATCACTACATGCGATCGAAATAAAGGACTCCCATCTTGGTTGACCTCCACTTCGGGCGAGAGCAAGGGGCATGACTTCGGGACACCTGTGGGGATCAAGCAGGCCGGCAAGTGGACACGGCGCGCCAAGTCCTGAACTTAGCACTCGCTGAGCCGCCACGTGCCAACCAAAACGTACCGGGTGCAGGGGAGAAACCAGAACGGCAACGGGTACGTGAGCAGCAGCCATTTGATTACCGTACTGCTCAGGCTCGGATTCCAATATAGAGATGGTGTCTACCCAGCATGCTTCGGAAGGAGAATGCTCTGTCCACTCCCGGTAAGTACCAAGATAGTCTGTGGCTAGTTGAACCACCTCGTCGCTAAATAGTATGGCTTCTGGTATGGGCACCGACGACGAGCTTAACCAGTCTACAATTCTACCTCTTGCCGCGATGAAATCTGCTGGCGGATTCACCACTGGGCGCGGGTCAACCTGTGGTTGTAGATTTCCCAGTAGGCGTTCTTCCGTAAGATCAGGCTTGGAGTCTGACCACCTGGGAGTCGCCAAAATAGGACGCCATGATGAGTCTCGACGGAGGAGCTCACTTTCTGCTCCTCGCAACCACGAATCCACAGACCGAGCCGATGATGGCGTGCTCTTGACTTCCTGGTGGGCTTGTACGAGGGAATGAAACTGGGAAGGTGAGGTTTCATCGTGGTCCTGGTCAATAGCGATCGAAAGAACGAATGTAGAGATCAACTGATCATTGGAGTCAAAGAGTCCTAGTGTGATATCTACGTCATCATCGAGTTCAACATCCAGCTCCGCAACGCTCCCATTTGCCGAACGCTCCAGCTGGAACTCCGAAGGTTCAGTGATCTTCGCCGTGCTAACTCGTGGTCCGCAGAAGACATTAAGCACCTTGAGACCACCACTTCGAAGGAAGATCTCCTGCTGCCATGGCGCTGTCACGCGGGATCTCTTTGGCCTAGAGATCTTCCTGGTGGACGCTCCGGGGCAAGTTACAAATCCCCCTGGGCCGTAGCTGGCCAAGCTTATGACCTGTACTGATGCCGGTGTCGCGCCGAGGGCTTCTGCGCGATAAGTTATGGGCGCGTTATGGGCTGGGACCTGGGAGTCTTCGTACTCTACTGGGCTTGGGCAGGCGGTTTCAGTTGCAAACACTGTTGTGTTCTGACTTCCATGCCTGCGCAGCAATTGCAGCGATTCGAAGGTTCCACCGGGATGTCTTGATTCAATGACGACTTTATCTTGAACTAGGAATGGTTCTCCCTGTAGTGGCGAGGAGTTCAACGGATTGGTGCATGAGATTGAAATCCGCTCAGCAATCTCAGTCTGACCCAGCTCTGCAAGCATCTCCTTAGAGAGTTCGACAGTAAGGATTTCCCATGAACTGGGCCCGGTGCCCTCTCTAAGGAAATGTGAAGGAGCTCGGAAAAATGCGGAGGCAGACCCGGCTGCTGCACGTAGCTGGGTGCCTAGGGATTCCAGTTCTGGACGTATCCCGCTTCCGCTTGACGTCCCCCTTAGTTCTTGAATCCCGTCTTCGATTCCTTCGTCTCTGAGAAAACGTGCTAGCAGTTCCAGGGTGTTCCTGCTATCGCGGAAGGTACCGTTGTCGGCTTCGAAGAGCAGAAGCCCGCAAGCCCTGGCAAGATCGTTGTTCGTCGCAGCAGAGCCTAAATCTGAAAGGCTGGCTATCCTTTCTAATATTGTCCAAGGTAGCTGGTATTGTTGTGTTGGATCCAAATGAGGTAGGTCCCCAAGAGCTTCCCTGATCGCCGATTCAACTACCGTAAACTCAATGCCAATTCTTTCTGCCGCAATTTCCACTAGGTTGGCGTAGAACACACTCCAGTTTCGCAAGGCTGGCATGTTACGCCTGCCCCTGATTGGAGGGAGTGGCGAACCAATGGTGTCAGTCGCGTTGACAATTGAATAAGTCCGTTCGTCCCAGACAAATGGGTCCACCAGTAGTAGGAAGCTTGGGTAGGAGTTGCGAATTGCAAGTGCATAGTCCCAGTTGCACTCTCGGCTTGGACCTTCCCCGGTCGCTCGGGGGGCACGAGTGACCAGGAATACGGGAATATGAACATCTTCTGCTGGCTGCCACGGAGATCCATCCCCCCCGGTCAGTACACCGAAAAGGTCCTCTAGCTCTTTAGTTGGGAGTCCGCCCAGTACCAGGCGAGCATATTCCGAGTAGCTAGCAGAACGAAGTGTCAACTGCTGTAGGTAGTCTGTCAGCAGTTCAGCAAGGGCGCTCATTAAGCCTATTGACCTACTTCAAATGGATTCAGCACTTGTCTCCCTCCGCCGGCATCAGGACTATCCACGAGGACTCCTAGGGCACCAAGATCATTGGCTACGGCGCCATCCTGTAGGTCACCAGTAGATAGTCGAACGCCATAGTAAGAGAACCTTGTAGCCAAATGCTGCAAGGTCACCGGCGCACCGCCCATTGATCTACAAGTGGAGTAACACAACGCTAATAATAGGACCGGCCCAGGTCGAACCACCCAGGGAGCGTTGCGAGGTCCAGGCAGTTTAGCTAGTAGATATCCTTGGTCATGCTCGTTTAACGAAGGATCCTTGGAGGGTCGTCTACGAAGCGTGTGAGCTAGGAACTCGTAGAGGTTCTTAGGTGAACCTGAACGACCTGACACCTTGGAGGACTGATTGTCAAGAACTTCTCCGAGCTGGGTCATGACCCAGACTCTTGGTTTCGACGAGAGGCGAAACCGCATGGTAGAAATGTGACATAGCAATTGACTGATCTGCTCTGTTGCGGAAATCTCCTGGCTACCGGGGACAGACATGGCCCAGCCAGCATCGGCGTCTTCCAACGCATGGAGCAGAAGGTTTAGACCCAGACGTGCGGTCGCGTAGTTTTCTACTTGTCTCCTGAAGTACGAGTCAGAACTTTGTCCACCATCTAGAAAGGCTCCGTACCCGAGATGTGCTGACCACAGCTCGCGCCTCACGTCGCATTCGCTTGGGGGGTCGCTTCCATCCAAGACTTCCAGGACAAATCGCCACACCACTGAATTGAGTCTACAAACCCAGAGTACGTGAGCTGCGAGGCCAAGCCTGAGAAGGCTCTCGACTAACGCGCACCATTGTCTCCGGGTTAGGGAGGGCTTCAGCCTCAGCAACTCCAAGAGATCCTGGGCAAAAACCTCGGCCGGAGACAGCGGCTTAACTGGCTCCTCTCTATACGGAATATTAGACCAATCGAGGCCGCGTATCCTCCACTCCTCGTCAACGTGTTTCCTCTGAACACCGAGCAACGGAGAGATTGCTTGTTCGAGGAAGACTGCAAACTGGTCATCCTCTTCTTCGTCAACGTCTAGTGCCTTCGCAAAATCCTGTGAAACTGTAAGGAAATCACGTGGTCCGACTCCGCAAGCAAGTGTATAGATAGCCAACCGTCCAGCATTCCATCTAGATCGATTGGTTCCACCTAGCACCCCGGAGAACTTTCCAAGAGAAGGAACCACGGGGACAAGTTGAGGCAATGGCCTGCGTTCTCTAGGACGTACTGGGCTGCGGAGGGCATTCTCAAACACAAACTGCCACATTTCAACCGGGCCTGAGTGTCCCCCAAGTCGTTCCGGCAGTTGATTTACGTCTTCTAGGTTGACTTCCCTCTCTTGAACTGCCACCAGTTGAAGCGCTCGGTAGCATGAACCCAGGAGCACATCACTCGTAGCATATTCAGGCTGTACGCCAAGGGACAAGCATGATTCATCGTACCCCAGATGGTTTCGTTCGAAGGGACTTTGACGGAATTGATCTAACGTCACGGCTTCTATTCGCTCTCGCTGAACTCGAGGGAGTCATTTGCTCCAGGAACAAGGTAGCCAAAACTCCCTACCTTTATCGAAACTCCTCCACCCAATATGCCCCTTCTGTCCCGTGCCAAGTCTCCGGCTATTGCACTCTTGACCCTATCAATTGCGGCCCTAGTATGGGGAGCAAAGCTAGCGAACTGTGCCCCAGATGAATACGCTTGGAGAGCCGCAAATAGTTCAAAAGTGAGGGGAATACGATAACGACTTTCAATCTCCACCCATGGTATATCGTGGCCTGGGCGCTTGTCAGTTGACTCCGACGCAACCCGTGGAACTATGTTGCCTAGTGGATTTGTGACAAGTATATCTCTTGATGTATCGGGCGACGGCTGCCCGAACACCCGAATGAGCGAGCCAGCGAAGATATCTCCCGGTGCCAGAATTGCCCTTAGGGGCTGAATGACTTCCCTCAATTTCTGAGGGTCATCGAAGATGGTTTCATACTCAGCCAAGTAGTCTGCGTTTAGGTACTCTCCTTCTTGTACACCTAAGAAGCGCTTGACCAGTCTCGAGCACGCGATTCGCAAGGACTCCCGGATCTGCCTGACTCTACTTGATTCTCTTACGGTCTCACTCCATTCAGCCTCTGCCAATGCCATGAGATCCAGTAATTGCTCGACTAATGGAATGAGTCTGTGCCTGAAGGTCTCAGTACCCTGCATAATGGACTGGCCAAACTCATCTTCAACAGCTCGAAGGACGCTATCGGTGCCAGAGGGAGTGGCAAGTGCGGGGTCTAGCCTCTCCGAAAAAGCACCAGCTAGCAGGTGTCGTATTTGTGCTCTCGGAGCCAATTGTCGTTGGTCAAATGCATGGATGGCTACTTGCGTCAGCTCAGATCGTCCAAGTGTGCGGGAGTGTAATTCTTCGGCTGGATCCAGCCATACAGGGAACATGGACTGAGAATACAGGTGGAGAGCCAGTTCCCGTGCGGCCACGAGTTTCTGCGTAGGCTGTGAGCCGAAGGAGATTTCGTCCGCACGTTCATGAACCCACAAGCAAGGGGAAACTGCGACGCCTCTAGAGCCGAAATCGTCGTGTTGCCCCACGATGAGTTCGGCACACAGAGAAAATGAATCGCGGAAATTCCAACGTTGGCCAGTCGCCATCTCTCCATGGCGCAACAACACTAGCAGTTGTTCACGGTTACTGTCGTCTCTTAGCATTTCAGCGTTTGCGTAGAACGGGCACAAGGCTCTTGATGCGCAATCACCGCAACTGTTGGCTCCTTCCCACCTGCATTCGTCGGTTGCCGTGGCAACCAACTGTTCAAACGGGGATGTACCTGAATTCGCCGTGATGATGGAATCTAGGTCGAGAGGCCAAGCAGCAAATCTGCTGTCATGTTCTAGAGGCCAACATTGCGGCCTGTCTTCTGCGAGCGCATCGGGTCCCAGTCCTGTTGCGGTCAGTAGCTGAGTCAGTAATTCGGTGACCAACGGGTCATTGAGCCAAGTGAATGACTCTTTCTCCTGGATCGCTGAGAGGGCGCGGGCGACAAGCCCTCGGTTAGCACAGCAAATGTACACCGGCTCTTGTCCAGTCCCCAAAGTCACCAAATCAGCGAGATCGTTGACAAAAGGACCCTCCGCCGCCTGGCCGGGCCCATCAACAGCGGACGCGTCTTGCACCACAATCAGACCCTGAAGTTTCTCTTGAAGAACTGAACCTGGGAGTTCGTCGCGGGCGACATCGACACGTCTAGGCGCTACCGGGGTAGGCGCAAATTTTCGCGCCACAAGGTCTGCTAACGCGCCCTGGCAGTTACCCTGGCTGTCAAGTTCATGCACAAAGGCTTCTACCGCCTCTGATTTCCCGTTGCCTGGACCACCGATCAGAAAAATCCACCGAGGGGACTCAGGATTTCCTTCAACTAAGTCTACGGCGAGCCTCTTGATCTTTGTGATCAGGGATGTTTCGACAACTTCCCCAAGGGGATTACCCATAGTCTCGTGGAAAGGAACTCGCACCCCACCACGATCATGGCCATGCCAAGAGAGCAGTTCATTCACCCAGGGGTTGAAATTGCGTGGCATCGGCTACATCGCTCTCATAGGGACAGCTTCCACCTCGCCGGCTGCGGATGGAAGTGGCTGTTCGATTGGCAATGAATGGAGAAATTCATCGTGCAAATCGGTGAAGTATTTCCCAATAACCTCGCCTACTAATGGTGGTACGGCGTTGCCTGCCTGCGTGTAACGAGGACATTCACGAATCCTGCGATTACCACCAGTCGTGTAGGCGCCCTGGAACTGGAACCAATCGGGAATGGACTGCAAACGAGCGTATTCCCTTACCGTCAGTATTCGAGGTTCCGAGTAGTGGATCATGTCGTCGGGTAATGTTGTCAGTGTATTGGAAGGCCGATCAGGATCAATGGGAACTGTGCAGTGTTTCTTTAGGCCGAATCGCTCCCGGTCGGCCTGACTCAGTTGAACTCCTCGACGACATGTGGCCAGGATTTCTCTGAAGCGTGCCACCGTCTGTGGTCGATGATTCGCTAACCGGTGGCTGTCGGGCAGGTTTTCATCAATATTGCCCCGCATGAGTTGTTGATATTCAGTAGTTGGCGGATTATAGATGCCCTGATTGAATCGGGGAGAGTCCACGCATGTTTGAGTCCTGTTGACAGTTTCTAGATCTGAAATAGCTTCCTTCACGGATACAGGCCGCTTCACGGGAAGTCCCTTTGAACGCAGGAAGTCCTCTCGCAGTTTGGCGAGATCCTTGAAGGGATCAAATCCATTGAGGGATGGCGACACGTCCCTCCTTGCAGCTACGAGGAAGTATCTTGGACGGAGTTGCGGTACTCCATAGTCCGCAGCCTTTAGCATACCAGCCCGACACTCGTAGCCGGATTTTTCAAGAGCTCGTGCAATACGCCGAGAGTAAGGTTCAGGGGGCCTGCCTACCTTCTTCTTCTTGCTCGCTTTCTTATCGAATTTCATAGTTATCCCGTTCACATTCTCGAGCAGGATGAAGAGCGGCTGAACCGCGTCGACTACGCGCATGTAGGCTCTGAATAGTGAATTCCTGGCATCTTCCTTTTCCCTCTTGCCAGCCAGTGAGAAACCTTGGCAAGGAGGACCTCCAACAATTAAAGTAACCTTCCCGCGCAACTCCATCAGATGCTGCCGGTAGGTACCAGCAACCTTTTGGACAGAGCAGGGTTCCCTTGGAAACCACTCAGGCCACTGGTAAGAGAAGCCTTCTGCTCCATTAACCAGGTTGTGACTTAAGGTTTCGAAGGCCGTAGTATTTCTTTCCACTGCCAGGATTCCCTGCCATCCACCAGACATGAGGCCGAGCGACAGGCCACCTGCTCCCGCGAACAAGTCGATGAATGTTCTCCTAAGGTAAGGTCGTTCTTCGGCGTTGGTTGAAGGCGATGGCAGTGGTCGCAGGATACTCTCAGGTTCGTTCGGGGTCCCGTTGGTATCCAAGATCAGCCTATCGAACCATGAGTCTCTCATAGGTGCCCCTTGGTTTGCTCCGGCCTCCACGCATCAGGGGATGGCCAAGTGGTTTCGTTAGGTTCGCCACGGCAATCAGCCTGCGATCGCAGTTCATTCCGTGTCCGAACTTGGATCCTGCGCCATTGGCGAGGTCTCCACAGCGTGCCATAATCTTCTTGGCAGGGCTCTTTCACTTCGCAAATACGGACCAGAGCTTCAACTGGTAACCCAGCATTTCTTTTCTCGTCTCTTTCAGCTCCGGTACGAGTAGTAAGGTTATACAAGCATTGCGTCTGAATATCCAGTAGGGTCCAGCACCAGATTTCGTATCTACACTGACTGGGTGATGAGCGAAGTCTCTGCAGCCAAGTCTCTACCATGCAGTCCTCTTCCCTTGGCATCCAGCGGGCGATACTAGGCACGTAGAACACATGACGTGGACCATCGGAATCACTCAAACTTCAGATGCATCCTGACACTCCACCATCTCCGGGTCGCATGCCGATTCACTTAGGGAAAGTAACTCTCGGCGCAGTCTAGATGCAATCCACATGAGGCACGCCAGTTCGCAGTTGGAGGGCACCAGCAGACCCTGATGACAGGAGTGGAGTGGCCTCGCAATGCGACCATATACCGAATAGCTCCTCACCTTGCCAGGAATGAGTAGATTCAGTGGGCAGAGGGCTGCGGTCGGAATGTCTGCCACCATCACAGTTGGGATGAATAGCATCCAGGCTGCGCTGAGAGGAGTGGTTTTGCGGACTATCTGCTGAAGAAATGGCATAACTCAGTCTAGCACATCCGATCTACAATGCGCAGACTAGATGACGATTACCATTCACGCACGTCAACTGCCGGCAGACCGGAAGCGCCAACTACTCGCTCAGTGTATTGGGAATCCAGGTCAGGGCGCCGTCAAGGTAGTCCACGTCGAGGATGCCTTCGAGAATCATGAACTCGTCGTCGGTGGTGACGCTTCTCGTTTCCATGTATCTTGAGCGCTCGAACAGCTTTTCGACATCTTCGCTTTCGGCCTCCGCTCTCTCGTCGTTGCGGAACAGTAGCAAGCCGGTGAAGCGGACCTCGTACCGGTCGCCCGTTGTAAAGGAGCCCGCGAAGGCCTCACAGCCCCTCAGCTGCTGTGCGCACGGACTCCCGCCGAACACAACCAATCCCTCTCCGGCCCTCCTCACGGCACGCAGGACATCACCCGTGTCGTCATCCCCGGACCCGGTGTCATCCGCCAGGTTTCTGAGAGTGTCCAGGATGGTGTGGTCCTCAACAACCAGCACCAGTCCGTCATCCTCCATCAGCGCCAGGGCGGGGATGGTGTCGACAAGATAATTTGCCTTGAAGGTCCGGTTGCGTCACCCGATGCTGAACTTTAGCAAGCCCCGGCCTGTACCTGGCGTTCTAGTGGCCTGGAATGAATGGCCGACAAGCTCCGCTGCCTTGGATATGGTGATCACGGGAGCGGCAGGCAGAGCGTCAATCAGTAGGCCGATAGGGGAGTCAAATCTGATGCTGGCCCTCCTCCCTCTCTATACGGCCAGTAGCTCGTGGACCCTGTCCTCAGAATCGGTCGCGTCCTGGACACAGATGCGAAGAGCGAGATCAAGCCGTTGATTCCAGCCCTTGCCTCGTCTTCGGCGCGACCACTATGAAGTCGGTGTTTCAGGCGGTCTATGAGAACCTACCACAAGTGACGCACCGACGTTCTGGCGGACCTGTGATAGAGTGGCGCGCAAACTTCACGGCTGTCAGACCCATGTATGGAGAGTCGCCATGCCTGAGTATCTCAACGTCCCGGACCGCTCGCTGTTCATCGGCGATAACCTCGAGGTCCTTCGCGGCATCAACTCCGATGCAGTCGACTTCGTCTATCTGGACCCGCCGCGCAACTCGGGTCGAAGACAGCCGGGCGCGTCGAAGACCATGTCAGAAGGAGTGTCGTACGGGGAAGCATGGTCTGAAGACGACATGCGGCCCGAGTGGATCGAGGAGATAGGAGTCCGCCGTCCCGACGTGCTCATGGCCATAGATGCTGCAAAGGTTCTGCATGGGCCCGAGATGGCCGGCTACCTGACCTTCATGGGTATCAGGCTACTGGAGATCCATAGGGTCCTCAAGCCCTCAGGCAGCATCTACCTTCAGTGTGACCCACACACCGTCCACTACCTGCGAATGGTTATGGACGCGGCCTTCGGACGGGAGAATTTTAAGAACGAAATCTCCTGGCGCAGGGACCGGCTGGTGGGTGGAACTAGGAGATGGGGGTGGCACCATGACACGATTCTGTTCTATGCGGGTCCTCGCGCTCATCGTTGGAACAGAACCAACCAGGAGCCTCCACCGGAATACTGGTCGAACTTCGTCTACGAGGACGATAGAGGCAGGTACTACACGTCGCCGCTTATTATCAGGGGACGCGCAAGCACTGATGATGCCGGTGAACCTTGGCAGCATTGGCATCCGGGCCCCATGGGCAGACGCTGGTCGGTTCCCATGGATCTGCTACAGACACTCTTTCCAGAGGAGGATCTGGGCAGTTATAGCACTCAGGAAAAGTTGGAAATTCTGGCTGCGAAGGGATTTGTGGTGCAGTCCTGGATGGGACTTCCTAGATTCAAGAGATATGAGCAATATTCTGTCGGCACGTTAATGCAGGATGTCGTCACCACGATTCCGCCAGTCAGGAGACAGGACAGAGAGTACCGCGGCTGGCCTGGCCAGAAGCCTCAGGCCCTGCTCGACCTACTCATAGGTCTCTCCACCGATCCTGAGAACCCGGAGATTTCCAACAGCGAGTCGGCAAAGGCCGACATCGTGCTGGATCCGTTCTGCGGGTCGGGAACTGCGTGTGTTGCGGCCGAGTTGGCAAGGCGAAGATGGATCGGAATCGAACGGGCGCCCCAGTCCGCGGCGGTGTTGAGGCATCGGTTGGATGTCCAGGACCTGCCGGGCCCGCTGGTTTTTGAAGCTGTGCCGGGGCGTACAGACCTGGAAGAGGTCCCCGCAGACATTTCCAGTGAGGAGATCCCGTATCGGGTCATACCGGGCGAGCTCGAATATCCTACGGTCAGGCCGGACATCTACAACCGCCAGGGCGGCAGATGTCAAGGGTGCAATCATGCGATGCCCGAACATGCGTTGCTTGTGGATCGCCTGGAGTCCCCGAAGAGAGGCC
This sequence comes from Dehalococcoidia bacterium, assembly GCA_965232905.1. Lineage (GTDB taxonomy): Bacteria > Chloroflexota > Dehalococcoidia > Lucifugimonadales > UBA1123 > VXRN01. Next base: position 1,615,535 of record OZ247432.1, on the reverse strand, counting down.
AGGAGGACAGCCTCGACAACCTCGTCTTGGTGTGTCACCGGTGTCGCACGATCCGCATGTCAGGATCGCTGGAGCACCTGGAGCTTGAGAACCGCAGACGCGAGACCTACTGGATTCCCCCAACCTCTACATAGCTATTTCATTACAGCCGCAGTGACTCTAATTTTATATATGTGGCCTCCTTGACTTTCCTGATAGGGTAACGTACATTTGTTCTAAATTCGTGGGCTAAGTTGAGTCAGTCAAGTTGGACACCGGAGAAACGAGGTGTCTTGTAGTTGACACCCACACATAAGCCAAGATAAAACCATAGTAACTGTTGACTCACAGGGTAGTGCTCCCGACATGGGACAGGTTCCCTGAGGTCAGAAACTACGGATCGATGGGCTATGGCCCTGAAACGAAGAAAGCCGACGGATGGTAGTCCGTCGGCCTCTGAAAGACCCTCCCGTGCAAAGGAGCATTGTCTCTTTGGGGATTATAGCAGAGATGACCGTCGCCGTCAGCGTTGACGGTCGAAATCTCCAACAGTCATGAATGCCGTCTGGCCACGTTTCTCCTCTGTCTCAGGGCCGGTTACGGTGCTGGGCACTGACTGCTCTCATCACGAGTCCCTGTTACGGAGCCCTCAGTTCGCCCTGCATCTTCCCCATTGTCGAGGTCCCCCGCGCGCTCGAGTGCCTCACATGAAATTCATCTCCATAGGAGGACTTGAAATGGAATCGATAGAATTTACTGAGAATTGCGTGGCGCTTTTCGCTAGGGAGTCTGCTACTGAAACCGTGCCCGGCGCGTCGATGGAACGGCAGATTCAATGCCTGAGTGCATTTTGCGACGAGCACGGATTCAGGGTGGTTCGAACCTACCGGGAAGTGGGACCTGCACTGGATGGTGAGCGACCCGTCTTTGAACAACTGCTAAGTGATGCCGCTAACAGCAGATTCAAGACTCTGCTTTGTTGCTCCGTGGATAGGCTGAGTCGGTCTGCGGTCGGGCTCGGAACGCTGATCCAGGTGTCGGAAGCCAATGGAGTAAAGATTGTGCCGATATGTACTCCAGATACTAGCCCGTTGCAGACACTTACGAGCATGTTTGTGGGCTACGTAGACAGGAGAGCGCTAGCGCGGAGAGCGACGATGGGGCGGAGGGAAAGCGCTGAGAAAGGACGGGTTCCCAGTGGCAAGACTCCCTACGGTTACGTGCGGGACAGCGATGGCCGCATCCGAGCCGATGAGGACGCAAGTAGAGTCGTCAGACGGATTTTTGACCTCTACGCGAACCAAGCAGTTGGCGCAAAGTTCATAGCTGCGCTACTTAACGAGGATGGCATTGTGAGTCCTGGTAGGTCTAGGTCAGGATGGACTCGGTCTACCGTGCTTCGCATCCTCAGGCGGTGCGTTTATACGGGAACACTGACTTACAGTGTCGGCTGGGCTGGGGTGTCGAAAGCAGGTCACCCTGAACCACTATTCATACGAATCCAGGTTCCAGTATTGGTGGATCAGTGCCTATGGGATAGGGCGAGGGATCTACGAGCGCGTCAGAACAGAAGGCCCGTGTCGTCCCGGTAGGGTGGAGTATTGGTCTTGGGACCGATGTTACCGAGCAAGTTAATACACAATAGGGAGAATAGACTTGACCACATGCCGACCACAACCAAATCGTCCATCGCGTGAGACGAGACCAGTCATTGAACAGGAGCCAGTGCCTCGAAATCAGAGAGGGACCGCCGGAGTGCATTCCGACGATCCCTCGGGTACCCCAAAGGCCTGCGCCAGGCACAGTAGGGATAAGAAAGAGTCTAGTCGCACCGAAGAGGTCATTCAAGGGCGGTTCACGCCAACGACTGGCGACCTAGGCTGGTATAAGTGCGGACGGTTCAGGGTGCGAATCGCTCTGGTTGCCGGTGAGCCCGGAGGACTGCGACGAAACTGGATTTCGCAGCTGTGCTTCGGGAAGAGGGGGAGGAGACAAGGATCAGAATAGCCAAATGTTGATTGGCTCCACATCAGGGGGAATCTTCGGACGAGGTTCTCCCCGACGTGGCCGGTATGGTGATGGGCTCCACCAAACTTCATTGGCCCGAAGTCGCTTAATCAGTCGTAAGAACCTAGAGGAGAGACTCAATGGTGAACGAAAGTCGAAAAGCCTTTTTGTATGGCAGAGTCAGCACTGTTAGACAAGGTGAGGAGGGAACGTCACTGACTACACAGGAAGACTCATGTCGGGCTCTCGCGGCTCAACACGGTTTCACCGTGGTTTCTGAGCATGCAATATTCGAGCAAGGTTCGGGAGCAGACCCCTTGAGGCCAGGATTTCTGAAGCTGCAACACGCGGTTGAGACACACCTCGTAAATGCCGTAATCGTCTACTCACATGACAGACTTGCTCGAGATCCACTGGACCTGTTGACCTTCGCCAGGATGTGCGCTGAACATGAGGTCCAGCTGATCTTTGTACATGGACCCTCTGGAACTCAGACAGACGTGGACGAGTTGATTCAATTCATTCTTGGCTTCTTTGGGAAAAGGGAAAGGGATGAGATTACTGAACGTACCGTTCGTGGCAAGTTGGAAAGGGCACGAACGGAGCAAAGACTGCCAAATGGATGTGGTCGCGGCATCTACGGATATGACTACGACCCGGCGACCAAGACGAGGCACATAAACAGACTCGAAGCCAACACTGTTGAGAGGATATTTATCTGGTTCACCAATGGCAGATCTTTCTATTACATCGCCAGGGAACTTAATCGTGAACGAATTCCCAGCAAGAACGGATTTAAGTGGCATCCTCTGACTGTCAGACGCATAGTCATGAACGAGAGCTACATCGGGGTCGACTACTACAACAGGACGCAGACCACGATGCTCAAAGGACGGAGTAAGCGTGTGGTCGAGCGTCCTCGTGACGAGTGGATCAAGTTGACGGGATTCTCGCCGCCGATTATTTCAAAGGGATTGTTCAAATTGGCGAAACAGCGCATGGACATGCCCCGCCCATCCACACGGGACGGCAAACGGCGATACTTGTTGACAGGATTCGTCAGATGTGGGCTTTGTGGGACCCCCGTAACTGGACATAGTATGAGCCGTGGAAGGTACAGGTACTACAGGTGCAGGGCAACGGGACCCACCTCAGTCTCTCCTGCCACCTGTAAGGCCAGGTACATACCAGCTGATGACTTCGAAATGACCGTTTGGAGTCATTTGTCGGACACTCTCAAGTCTCCAGAAATAGCCATTGCCGAATTGCAGGAGTTCATGGAGACCGGTGAAGGGGATTTGGCTGAGGAGATCGAACGCCTGCGTCGTGAAATTCAGAAGTGCAAGCGGACAGTGTCAAGATACCTCTCGATGGTGGAGGAGGACGACCCTAACCTAGACATCATAAAGGCCAAGATTGCACCACACAGTACATTGCGCAAGCAGCATGAAGAGACCCTGAGACAGTTTGAACAGCAGCAAGCGCTCTACGACGGTGCGAAAGAGACTGAACAACTCATCAAGAAGTACTGCCGAATTGTGTGCGAAGGTCTGGACAATCTGGACTTCGAAGGCAAGATAAAGACTCTGTCCGCTTTCGACGTTAGGGTGACCGCGACCCGAGATGACTTGGCCATAACGGCCGCGGTTGATCCCTCAGTACTTGATCAGAAATTTACTACCACTGAACGAACATCGGCATTACGACGTGCGTGTAGGTGTAGCCCTCAGACTCTGATGCCGGCTTGATGACGCCCGGACTTGACGGAGTCGTGGTCTCCAGCGCGACCTCGTCGTCGCCCAGCACGTCGAGCACGTCGCCCAGGAACCTGCTGTTGAAGGCGATCTTGGAGTCGTCGCCTTCTATCGTGGCATCGATCTCGCCCACGTTCTCTCCAAGCTCTTCGGCCCTCGAAGACACGGCCAACTTGCCATCGGACCCGTTCTCGCCCACTGTCATGTTCAGCCGGACGATGCCCGAGCCGTCGCGTGCAAACGTCGACGCGGCCCTGGTCGCCTGGGTAAACGACTCGTGGGCAACCACAGCGCGTGTGGTGCACTCTTCGGGTATGAGCTGCCGATAATTGGGGAACGTGCCCTGCACGAGTTGCGACACCAGCTCGACGTTGTCGAGCCTGAACAGCGCCTGGCTCTTCTGCGGCGTGACGGTGAATTCCACGGGGTCCGACTGCGCGCTGATCAGCCGGCCGACTTCCTGCAGCGCTCGGGCCGGGACCGTGAAGCTGATGTCCTCAGTGATTGGCGCTGAGAGCTTCCCATCGTACACCGCAAGCCTGAAGCCGTCCGCGGCCGCGAACGTGAAGCTGTCTCCCGACATCTCCACCTTGATACCTGTCAGCACCGGACGCGAGTCATCGGTGGCCGCCGCGAATGCCACCCTGTTGATGGCATCGCGCATGACCGAGGCATCTATTCGGCCCACCGATCCTTCGTCAACTGTCGGTATGGGCGGGAAGTCCTCGGCGTCCTGTCCGTTGATGTTCGCCTCGAATCGCGCACAGCTAAGACCCAGGTTGAGCGGCTGAGCCGACGAGGTGACGTCGATACGCGCCGCTGGTAGCGAGTTCACGAACTCCGTCAGCAGCCTTGCTGGCACCGTCAGCGCTCCCTCTTCCTCGACCTGTGCGCCTACCCAGGTGCTGATGGCGATTTCGAGATTGGTAGCCGACAGCTTGAGCCGGGAGTTATCCGTCGACATCATCACGTTCTGCGTGATCGGGAGCGTCGTCCTGGTGGCAACAGCCCGCTGTACTATCGACAGTCCGCGGCTGAGGTTCTCTTGCAGGCATGAGAGCTGCATCGGTTACATCCTCGTCGTTCTGATTTGTATGGCAGGGTCATTGAGCAACTCACGCCACGGCGCATCGTCCCGGCGACCGCTGCCAGTTGAGTTGACGAGTAGTATAGTTGTCGGAATTTTCGAGCGTCAACGTAAACTGGGTTCAAGTAAAGCCCATAAACGGGGACGCAGGTGAGCGGCCTGGGATGGGGCGGGACTACTCGACCGACGCGACGATGTCGATCTCCAGGAAGATCTCATCCTCCACGCTAAGGATGAACGCAAACGTGGGCTTGGGTAGATCGAACTGGTCGAACGTGATCATGGTCTTTGCCTGACCTGTGATGGAGCCGCCATCAAACTGCGCCGTCACGTCCCAAGTGACAGTCCTGGTCACGTCCTGAATCGTCAGGTCGCCATACAGTTCAAAGTCCGCCTCGCCCGACTCAGGCAACGGCCATGGGAGATAGTCGAAGCCCCTGACAGCCAGCTCGGCATTCGGGAACTGCCCCGTGTTGAAGAGGCTCGTCCTGACCCACCGGTCCCGCCGGTCCTCGTCGCTCCTGAATCCCGACAGCCCAACCTGCAGGAGGGACGATTCTGAATCAACCTCACCGTCCTCATAAAATTCGATCGATCCTGAGACCTCTGAAGTCTCTCCGATGGCCTGGATCGGCAGGTCGACTCCCCTTAGCTCCTCGCCCACGATGTAGCGAGCCGTCGAAGCCTCTTCAACAGCTACAGTGACTCCGATCGACTCTGACGGCGCTGTTGGAATTGCCGGGGCGGTCGGGACCGACACTGCCGTCGGAATGGAAACCGTGGTGGGAATGGAAACCGCAGTAGGGATTGATACTGACGTTGGAATGGAAACTGCAGTGGGAATGGAAACCGCTGCCGTCGGTATGGACACTGCGGTAGGAATGGGTGCCGCTGTCGGGATAATTCCCGAAAAAGGCTGCTCACCCTCTTCCGCACAGGCTACGAAGAGCGCAATAGCTGTCAGGGAGAGCAGTAGCCAAACATGCACTCGGATAGTCACTGGAAACCGTTCGGGAAGGAAATCCCTCACTGCACCGTGATTGTGCCGACCATCCCAAGGGCCTCGTGAGGCACGCATATCAGGTCGTAGGTTCCCGGCTCCTCGAATATGTAGTCGAAGCCTACGGTCTCGGCAGCGTTAACCTCGATGTTGATATCCAGGTCGCTGACGGTGAATGTGTGGAACGCCGCTTCAGCTATAAACGTGAAGTTCACGCCCTCACCGACTGAGAAAGTGAAGTCAGTGGGATCGTACTCCATCGGCCCGGCGCCGCCATTGTCGATCATGTTCACGGTAACTGGCGTGCCGACGATTGCCTCAATGGCATCCTTGTCGTCGCCAGGTACCTTCGTGGGGGCGGGGGCCGGAATCGGGGGTGACGCTCGCTGGATAATGGTCACTGACGGCCCGGTTGGTGCAGGCTGGCCACATGCCAAAGCCGCAATGGCGACGGTTGCTACCAGGATCGCCGCTACTGCAAGTTTCGTCACCGAATTCCCCCTGGTTGTCAGGCTGATTTCATAGCCCCAAAACAGTTAGATAGGCCCTGTCTCTGGGGCAAACATAGCCACAGATCGGGCCTGATTGTGAATGGTCTCACATAATCCTAGCACCTCGCATTTTGACGGTCAATTGGCCGTTGACGCTAGCAGACGTCCCACATAGACTTCGGAGAACTACAACCGGGCGGTGACTCACTCATGAAGGATAACCGTGTACGTCAACTCGTAAAGGACCGTAAGCCTGCCATAGGCTGTTTCCTTGGACTGGGAAGCCCGGCTGTGGCGGAGATGATGGGACTGGCCGGCATGGACTGGCTGGTCATCGAGACCGAGCACAACGCGCTCGACTCTGCCGAAGTCCAGCAGATGCTGATGGCCATAGGCAACACGGACGCCGTGCCGATCGTGCGCGTCCCCAACCGCGACCAGGTCTACATCCAGCGTGCTCTCGACATGGGCGCGATGGGCATTCTCGTCCCCGGAGTCAGGACTGCTGGAGAAGCTCGCGCGATCGTGTCCTACACCCGGTTTCCACCCGTAGGTGTAAGAAGCTGGGGGCCGCTGAGAGCGTCAGCCTACACGCTGGACAACGACGACTACCTCGAACGCGCCAACGACAACATCCTTGTCTCCCTCATACTGGAGACGAAGGACGCCGTTGAGAACCTCGACGAGATATGCGCCGTTCCCGGCATCGACGTTCTGACCATCGGCCCTTGGGACCTCTCGCTTGAACTCGGACTCGATCCACGGCAGCTTCCGCTCACAGAGATCGAGGAGATCTCAATGAGGGCGCTGGAAGTGGGTCGCAGGCATGGCGTCGAGATCGGCGTGTCCGCGAACACTCCAGACGGCCTCCGCGAGCGCCAGGAACAGGGGTTCACGTTCATCCAGTACGGACCAGACTACGGTCTGATAACCGCCGCCGTGACCAGCGGGCTTGCGGCCTTCAGCCGGGACTGACGTTCCCGGCGCGGTAGTTCCGGCCCAGTGGATTGGTTCCTCGCCAAAGTCCCTTCTCCCTGGGGAGAAGGTTAGAGCCTGCCCCGGACTTGATCCGGGGATGAGGGGAAAGGTTCCACACCCAGGCACAAAAGCTGTTCGGCGAGAACAGCACTTCATCTGGCAACCCACACCGCACGGCCCACAGGATATACTGTGCGCCAAGATTCATCGCAGTCGTCGCCTGATGACAGCCACGGAGGTCCCAGATGAAGCTCGGACTGTTCCTCATGCCCTCACATCCCCCGGAGCGTTCGACATGGGACGCCCACCAGTGGGACCTGGACTGTCTCGAGATGGCCGACCAATTCGGCCTGAGCGAGGCCTGGATCGGCGAGCACTTCACCGCCCCTTGGGAGCCCGTGCCAACCCCCGATCTGCTGATCGCACAGGCGCTGATGCGTACCGAGAACATCATGCTCGGCACCGGCGCACACCTGCTCCCGTTCCATCACCCTGTGGAGCTTGCTCACAGGGTCGCATACCTCGACCATCTCGCTCAGGGGCGCTACATGTTCGGCATCGGTTCGGGCGGTCTGCTATCAGACCACGAGCTGTTCGACGTTGACTTCGATGAGGGCGAGCACCACGCGCGGACGCGCGAGTCCCTCGACATCATCCTCAACCTGTGGGAGCACATCGAAGGTCCGTTCAAGTACAAGGGTCAGTTCTGGAACGTGAACATTCCCGACCCGGCCGAGTACGAGTACGCGATGCTTAAGACGTTCCTTACTCCATACCAGAAGCCGCACCCGCCCATAGGAGTCGCCGGCGCCAGCCCAGGTTCCAACACCCTCAAGATAGTCGGGGAGCGGGGTTACATCCCGATGAGCCTCGGACTCAACGCCGTGTACGTCGCCAGTCACTGGGATGCAGTGGTTGAGGGTGCGGAGTCGGCAGGCAGGCAGCCTCCTTCTCGCAGCGAGTGGCGTATCGTCCGAGACGTATGGGTCGCCGACACTGACGAAGAGGCCCGCGAGGGAGCGATGAACGGGATGCTCGGACGCTGCTGGCGCGAGTACCTGCGTCCGCTATTCTCTAAAGGAGCCTACCCATTCGTCAGCTTCATGAAGCACGACGAGTCGATACCCGACGACGACGTGACACTCGAGTACATGCTCGATAACCTCTGGATAGTGGGCTCTCCCGACACCGTAGAAGAGAAGCTCCGCGCCCTGTATGACACGGTCGGCGGATTCGGTACACTGCTCTGGCTGACGTTCGACCACTCGGAAGACAGAGACTCATACGAAAAGTCTGTCCGCCTGCTCTCCCAGGAGGTCATGCCGAGACTGTCGGATCTCTCACCCGACTAAGAGGATGTGTTAAACAAAGCTTCCTCTCCCTTGATGGGAGAGGATTGAGGTGAGGGTGATGAGTGCAATCCCCCTCATCTTGGATCGATCCCTGGGCAGGCTCTAACCTTCTGCCACCAGGGGAGAAGGAACATCTCAGACACGTTCGAAAAGAGGAGCAATAAATGACTATCGATGTCGCTACCGCCATAGCCAGAATCCTGAAGCAGGAGGGAGTCGAGTGGGTCTCGACCTTCCCCGTGTGCAGGGTAAACAACGCACTCGGGCGCGAGGGCGTCCCCATGGTCATGATGCGTGACGACCGCTACGCTATCGCGCTCGCTGACGGATTCTCCCGCGTGACCGGCGGCCAGCGCATTGGCGTCTGCACTGTGCAGGGCGGAGTTAACGCCGCCGGCATCCAGGTCGCTTATGCCGGACTTGCGCAGGCATACGAGGATGGGTCGCCCATCCTGTGCATCACCGACGGCGTCCCTGCCGGCAGCTCAGAGAACACTCAGTTCGACGTGACCACGAGCCTGAAGTCGGTATCCAAGTGGTACGGCTACATCGACAGGCCATCCAGGGTTCCTGAGTTCATGCGACGCGCGTTCACCATGCTCAGAAGCGGCCGACCCGGACCGGTGGTCCTGTCAGTGCCCGAAGCGGCAGGGGAGTACGACGAGACCGCCGACCCCTACACGCCGGTCAAGGGCTGGAAGACGGCCCCGGACCCCGCCGACGTCGCTACGGCCGCCGACATAGTTCTCGACGCCGAGAACCCGCTGATCTACGCCGGTGAAGGCGTAATCTACGCTGGCGCATCGGCTGAGCTTAAGGCTCTCGCCGAGCTCCTTAACGCTCCTGTGATCACCACGCTCAAGGCAAAGGGCGCATTCCCCGAAGACCACCCGCTCTTCGTTGGTGTGCGTGGAGACGCTCCCGCTGAGTTTCTTGCCAAGAGCGACGTGATCCTCGCAGTTGGGACCAGCCTGTCTCCCGGGCGATTCAGTCACGCCATACCCGACCCCGCAAGCAAGAAGATCATCCAGTGCAACCTCGACGAGCTGCACGTCAACCGTATCTACCCAACCGCCCAGGCCGTAATCGGCGATGCCAGGTTCACACTCGATGCGCTTGCAGCCGAGGTCTCAGACAGGACTGGCGGCGATGGCCGCACCGCTCCTGATGTCGAGTCCGAGGTCGCAGCGTCACGAAACACCGCCCTTGCAGGCTATCGCGAAGCCATGGCCTCCGACGATACGCCGATCAACCCATATCGTGTCTATGGTGACATGATGAAGGTACTCGATCCGTACAACTCCTTCGTGACTCACGACTCCGGCAACACGCGCGATCAGCTCAGCACTGTGTATGACACACTCATCCCACGGGGTTTCCTGGGATGGGGCAACGTGTCCACGCTCGGCTTCAGCCTTGCGTCCACAATTGGAGCGAAGCTGGCCTACCCCGATCGCCAGTGCGTCGCGGTCACCGGTGACGCCGGAGTCGGATACATGCTCGGCAACCTGGAGGTCACGCTGCGCGAGCGAATTGGCATCACCGTCGCACACATCAGCAACGGCGGTTTCGCTGGCTACGGCCCCGGCTTCTGGGGAGCCGGACACGACCCATACACCCACGTCGTGCTGGGTCCTGACGATGTCGATATGTCCAAGGTCATCGGACAGTTGGGGCTTCACACAGAGCGAGTGTCTGAGCCGTCTGAGGTGATACCGGCGCTGGAGCGCGCGCTTGCAGCCAATGAGTCCGGGCAGCCCGCATACATCGAGTTCATCTGCTCGCAGTACCCTCTGTATGGCGGATGGGTACCAAGTACCCTGGCTCACTGATTGTCTTCTGTACCTGCCTTCCAGTCCTGGCCCGTATGGTGATTTACCTTGAACGATGATCGCCAGACGGGCTCGACACCCTCCAAAGGCGTAAGTGGTGAAGAACGAGACGGCTCCTGGTCGCGTGAGTTACTGATCGCTCAGGTCGTGGTCGTGCTCAGCATCATTGCTGCCGTTGTCGCCGTGGTCGTCTCACAGGACCGCGGACTGGCCAGCCTGTCAGTGCAGACTGAGAGGCCGTCAGCACCTTCAGGTGGATTCTCCATCGTTCAGCAGGGGTCGGCTCCACCCATCGTGTGCCCGGGGGGAGCTCCGAGTGAGCACCCGACGGCTGGAGTCGGGCTGGCGGCGGACTGCGCCGCGCTGCTGTCGGCGCTGCCCACCCTCGTCGGCGATGGCGAACTCGACTGGAATGTTGACGAGCCCATCACTCAATGGCAGGGTGTGATCGTTGCAGGAGACCAGTCACGAGTAGTGGCATTGGATCTCACCACCAGCGGTCTATCCGGTCAGATAGCTCCGGAGTTAGGGCAGCTATCGGCGCTACAGTCCCTCCATCTCTACGGCAACGAACTTACGGGGCTGATTCCGGAGGAGTTATCTCGTCTTGGCAACCTCGCGATACTAGACCTTGGCGGCAATCTGCTTACTGGTGAAATCCCGCCACAGCTGGGAGACATGGTCACCCTTACGTGGATGGACGTGAGCTTCAATGATCTGTCCGGCCCCATCCCCGATGAGCTCTCCAATCTCGATCGCCTGGAGTGGCTGGTAATTGCGGGAAACGAACTAACGGGGCCAATAACGGGCAAGCTGGACGACCTGATCAAGCTGGAGTACCTGAGCATCTACGAAACGGGCTTGACCGGGTGTTTACCGGACAGGCTGAGGGGCGTTGACGGCCTTCTGGGCGATGTACCATTCTGCGCCGACCAGTGACGCGCCGGACCTACTGCACCGTAATTCCCCCGCCGATCATGAGCTTGCTGCCAGTCAACTGAGACGACTCGCCAGAAGCTAGGAACCGTACGTCGTTGGCGACCTCGTAATCCTGTCCCCGTGTTCTTCTGCTAATCAATGCTAGCCTGTACTCGGGTCTCATAAGTCGCCCTCTGGCGCCGTCGAGAATCGCCGCCTTCCCGCGGCCGCAATTGTGCGTTATGAGCGCCATTCAACCCGAGGTCATGGCAGGCCTTCCACTAGGTTGTCATTCTTGCAACCACGTAGCGTGAACGCTTATCATTCAGTTTGGTGTCGTACGCAAATATGACACAGTTAGACTACGCGCGAAACTATCGATTTCCACTGAAACAAGACCTGCGGACGGAGACTTTTCATGGTGGCAACAAGCGGCTCTACGGCTATAGTCAACACCCTCTCCCTGTCACACGGCATAACAGCGCGAGAAGTCGAGCTGCCGGACTACGACAAGGAGCGACTCGAAGACGTCGGTTTCCTGACCGCCATGACCCTGGTGCTGCTCGGCAACTATGCGCAGACCGGGCACTTCGGCGGACCGCTGGCCTACACGCCGTACACCGTCACCTCCCACCTGGTCGGCCCTGACCTTGGCGGACTCAGGTATGACTACCGCAGACCCAAGCACCCCTACTCAGACCGCTTCATGCTTGCCGGCGGCCACAACGCCCCGGTCACCTACGCTCTCTGGATGATTATGGGTGAGGCGCTGGCTCGCAAGCACGCTCTCACTGGTGACGACAGGTACGCAGCCGACCCCAACACCTCGATGCTCTCCATCGATGCCCTCGGGTTCCGCCGGGGCAGGGAAGCGCTCGACACGCTGTTGCAGGAGAACAACCTGGCCGATCATCCGCTGATGGAGCAGGCCAAGATTCGAGGGATCAGGTCACTCGCCGGCCACTCTGAGACTACCGACCTCACCAACGACGTCAACGGCGGCCCTTCCGGCATCGGCATCGCGACCTCAGCCGGCAAGGCAGCGTTCTGGGACATCGTCGGTGCGCCCGACAGCCTGAAGATCATGGCCATCGAGGGCGAGTTCGCTATGACCTCCGGTCACTCCCAGGAGATGAAGACTGCCGCCGTTGCGCAGCAGGTCGGCAAGCGTCTGAGAGTCCTGCTCTCGTACAACAACGCGGGCATCGACGACGAGCTCGTCGGCAGCGTCATCCGTCCCGTATACGACGCCTACCGCATCGAGGACCAGTGGGCCGCCTACGGCTGGAACGTCATGACCCTCGACAACGGCAACGACTACGACCAGGTGGTCGCCGCCTTCAAGACGATGGAGGAGTGGGACCACGAGGACGACCGCCCGATGATCGTCGTTGGCAAGACCGTCAAGGGCTGGTGGCCCGCTGCGGTCGACGGCCAGATACCCGGCTACGGCGAGCAGGTAGTCAGCTACCACAGCCACCCCTACAACCTTGCCATGAACGGCGACTACTTCGTCGGCCTCGCTGAGACCTTCGAGCGTCGCTTCGGAGTCGAGTTCGAGGGCATCCGGGACGGCGCAGTCTCAGACAACCGCGAACGGCTCATCCAGTTCAAGAGGAACATAGACATCGCCATGTCGGTCCTCGAGGAGAACGGCCTGGGCGACTGGCTCGCAAACCGCCTTGTCGAACTAGGCGAAAGCGTTGACGATAACCTGCCGCTGCGCATCGACCGTGTTGCGAACCCGTTCAAGGACTCGCGACTCGCCGTCAACAATCTGCCGGTCGAGCCTCAGAACCTCACCGTCACCAACCCCAGCAGCGGCGACGAGAAAGACCTCTCGATCAAGCTCTTCGAGGAGCCTGGCAACGTACGCGGCACCCGCAGGGCGATCTCCGAGATCATCAAGTGGGCCAACTACGTCACCAACAACCGCTTCATAGTGGTCGCTGCAGACCTCGCTGAGTCGATCAACGTCGAGCATGGCGCGATCTGGGACACTTTCGACCCGGTCGCCAACCCGAGTGGAAGCAGGCTCAAGGCCGCCATCCAGGAGGCGGGAAACGCCTCAACTGCTATCGGACTGGTCGGACAGTCGGCCTCGCTAGACCCTGACGAGCATGTCGGAGTCTGGGCGCTCAGCGGCACATACGGCGCGTTCACCCCGCTCATGTACCTCCCAGCCCGCGTGTGGAGCCAGCAGAACCAGGACAGCCCATTTGGGACCGGCGTGCTGCACATCCTTGCGGGTCACTCAGGCCCCGAGACTGCAGCGGACGCTCGTACCCACTTCGGCATCTTCTCCCCGCAGGTGTGGAAGCTCTTCCCGCGCGGACAGGCGATCACCCTCAGCTTCTGGGACTACAACGACGTCGCACCCGGCTACTTCGCCGCTGCCGAGATCGCAGCGCGCGAAAAGGAGGTCGGCGTGATCGTGCTCGAGGTCGCGAGGCCGGACTTCCCGGTCGCCGACCGCAGCACCTTTGCCGACACGGACCTCAGGGCCGCGGCCAAGGGTCTCTACCTCATCCGCGACTTCGATCCCGACAAGCCCAGGCACGGCACTGTGCTGGTGCAGGGCTCGTCATCGACCGTCAACCTCGTCTCGGTACTGCCGAGACTGGAAGAAGAGGGCGTAAACATTCGCGTTGTTGCAGCGATCAGCGAGGAGCTGTTCACGCGACAGTCGCAGGAGTACCAGGACTCGGTCCTGTCCGCAGGCGACAAGTACGACATGATGGTGGTCACCACCGGCACCCGTCGCATGTGGCCCGTACAGAACGTAGGCCCGCTCACTGACGAGTACTCGCTGACGTCAGACTGGGACAACCAGTGGCTGACAGGCGGCACCGAGTCCGACGTGATCGCCGAGGCCCACCTCGACGCCGACTCCATTTACGCCGGCATCAAGCGCTTCGCCAACGAACGCGACAGCCGCATGAGCCGCCAGCGAGAGGCCCTCGCCGGTCTGGGGTAGGGGAGTTCACTCCGACTCTTTAGCGAACAAGGTTCTAAGCTTCGGGTGGTCAATAGGCCACCCGAACTGCTTTCGGAATGTCTCACTCCAGCCGCCTGATACTCGGCAGCGTTACCGCCGTGATCAGGCTGCCCACCACCAGCACGGACCCGCTTGCAAACAGTGCGAGTGGAGCCCCGACCGCCCCAGCGAGCCCACCCAGACCCAGGTGACCTGCGGGCGCAACACCGATGCTGAGCGTCCACGCTCCCATCGCCCGGCCTCTCTGCTCGTCCGGCACGTTCTCCTGCATCAGGGTCATGTACAGCGTGTCTACGGCCATCGCGCAGCCGGTGGCCAGTGTCAGCATCGCCACGTAGTGTATGAGATTGGTCGAGATCATTAGAGCCATCAGGCTGGCGCCAAATGCAGCCATAATCGCGAACATCAGGAGACCCTTATGACGGAAGTTACCCATCGAAGACAGCGTGAGCAGTCCCGCGATGCCGCCGATCTGCCTGGTGGCCGTCATCACTCCCAGCCCGATCGGACCCAGCCCGAGCACGTCCTTGGCGATCACCGGCAGCAGGCTCATGTGGGTGAATCCGAATATCTCGGTCAGCGCGGCCAGCGCCATCAGCGTAACGAGTATACGGTTGGTACGCATGATGCCAACGTAGTCGGCGAGATTGCGAGTGACAGAGGGCCGCTGACCTATCGGCGCCTCCCGCCGCGCACCGACCGGCAGCAGGAACAGCACGGAGGCAAGGTACATCGCCCCGATGAGAACATACTGCCCACCGGCCCCGTACGCCGAAATAATCACGCCCGACAGCAGCGAGCCGAATATGCTGCCCACCTGCATACTGACCGAGTTCAGCGACAGTCCATTGAGCGCTAGTCTGGGGCCTACGATGTCGTAGGTGAGAGACTGCCGTGTGGTCATCTGGAAGGCCGTCACGCAGCCGCCGACTGTGACCAGGACCAGGATATGCCACAGGCTCGCGACATCGGCAATCAGTACAGCCCCGATGACGAAAGACACGACCGCGCCGCCCAGGGTGACGGTAATGAGTAGCGTGCGCCGCTCCACCCGGTCCGCGACCGCGCCGGAGACCAGCCCAAGAACGAAGAACGGTATCATCGTCAGAGCCGAAGACACCCCGACCATGAACGCCGAGTCAGTGATCTCGAATACGAGCCATCCGGTGACGACCCAGATCATCCCCATCGACGCCGACTGGAGCAGCGTGGACACCCACAGCAGCCGGAAGTCGCGAAATGCGAATGACGGGGCCAGCCTTGAGATGAATTCAACTGCGGCGACTGCGGTCATCGGCAGGACGGCTTTCAGAGCGACCCGCGAGTCTTGCAGGTCAACTGGAGGTGAAAAGGCGAGTCAAAGGTGAGAGATTTCGGGCCGCGCTCAGCCCGTCTCTTCCTCCATCGCTACGTACTTGGACGGGCACTTCACGATGACGTTCTCGCTCACGAAGACTCCGTCCGGGTGATACCGGCCCTCGAGGATGATCTCCGAGTGCTCGTTGAAGAACAGGTCGGGCAGGACCCCATTGTGAGCGGCGGCCAGGTTCTCTGCGCCGTCCGTCAGGTTGAACTCGGCCAGGATGGAACCATCCGCTCGTTGGAACGAGTCCGGCACCAGCTTACCGCTCACCCGGACCATGCGGTCCTCGGGCGTGTAGCCGACGTCCCGCATCTCGCCAACGGTGTAGTAGTACACCGTCGCGCCCTGGAAGGACTGAAAGGCGAAGTAGCCCAGCGCTGCGACAAGGACGACGAACGCGATGAGCAGCTTGATGCGGTGCGACGATACCGGGCCGTCGTCCTCAGGTAGGGTTTGGGTAAGTTGACCTTCTGCCATGAGTCTATCGATCCGCGCTATTGGTCTGAGTCTCGCCTGTCGCGCTCTTGCAGCGCTCGCCTGAGGTCTCTGATCTCATTCTGAAGCTCCCGTTGGCGACGCGATACGTAAAAGACATACGCGAAGAACGCCGCCCACGTTATTATATACACGGCGAACAGGAAGGGTAGGTTTGCCTCGGGGCCACTGCCTTCCTGAGCGGGCGTTGCGCCCTGTGCTGCCGACTGCAACGGGCCGTCGTACGCTCCGACGACACCTACTATCGACAGCGCGAGGATGCCCGCGACGACTATCGCGCCGAGTGTTGTGAGTCGCGTCCGGGCGAGGCTATGCAAATCTCTGGTGAAGCTCATCCAGGTCCGATTCCGATCGTCTTAGCGAGTACCTCTCCATGAGCAGGTACACGTACAAAACCGTAAATGCCAGCACCGAAACCATGAGGGTCAGCAGCATCTGCTCGTTCAGGTCAGATGGGACGTTTCTATCGGGGTGCGCCGACCTCCACCAGTCGGTGGCCTTGTAGATGATCGGGGCGTCGATCGCTCCGATCAGGGCTATAACCGACGCGAACCGCTTGCCCTGTGTACCGGCGGGACCGTATGACCGCACCATCAGGTACCCAACGTAGATGAACCAGAGCACCAGTGTCGTCGTCA
Organism: Dehalococcoidia bacterium; assembly: GCA_965232905.1. Taxonomy (GTDB): domain Bacteria; phylum Chloroflexota; class Dehalococcoidia; order Lucifugimonadales; family UBA1123; genus VXRN01. The sequence goes on along the minus strand of OZ247432.1, from coordinate 1,598,643 downwards.
ACTTGGCATCCCACGTCCACCAGACCCCCCAGACCGGTTTGCCCCATATGGCGCCTGTGATCAGGATCAGGCTGGCGAATATGATTCCGATCTCAGCAGTGGAATAGGCGAGATCGTCCCACTTCTGCTTTCCGGTAACCAGGTGCAGGATGCTCGCCGCCGCCACGACCATGATCGAGATCATGCCGATCCATCCGAGCGGGACGTGGAAGTAGAAGATTCGCTGGGATACTCCGAGGTTCTGCTCGGTGGGCACCCACATATACACCAGGTACAGGGTGAGCGCCATCAGCAGCGCACTGCCAACCAGCAGGGTGTCTCCGGCTATTCGGCGAACGGGGCCCGGAGCTGAAATCGGGGCTGTGGCTGACTGTGCCATCGTGTGTGCAATATATCACAAATGCGACTGCACGTAGTAGGCGACTCAGATGCCCCCAGATGTCACACACCTGTAACACCTACTTAACATGTACTTAACACCCGCCATGTAGAGTAGTAGGTGTAGCGACCAACGACCAAACATCAAAGCGAGTTCCACGGTTACAGCAGGGATCTTCACTGAGCCGGGAATTGGAATAGGGAGACAGAGCATGAACGTAAGTGATCTCATGGCCCCCACTTCCGTCTCAGTGGAGCTGACCACCTCAGTTACTGAAGCGGCAAAGTTAATGCGCGACACCAGCGTATCGTGCCTCGTCGTAACCAACGATGGAAACATCGAGGGCGTAATCAGCGAGAGCGACATGGTGGTCGGCTGCATGGCTGACGGCCACATCCCATGGCAGTGTACTGTCGAGCGTCACATGGCGGCTCAGGTGCAGGCCATCCCGTCCGACACTCACATCGGTGACGCTTCTCTCATCATCATCGACGGCGAGTTCGAGTACCTTCCAGTAGTCGACGACGGCAAGCTGGCAGGCATCCTAGTCTCGGAGAGCATCTTCGGGGCAATCGACAGCGAAATGGCTTACGCCATCGCCTGATCTTAGTCCTTCCCCCATTAGCTGACGGCCCGCTGCATAGCCACCGCAGCGGGCCGTCCTTTTATTCCAGTTAGTGAGTGCGTCACCGTGGAATTAAAGTCCCTTCTCCCTCAGGGAAAGGGTTAGAGCCTGCCCCGGACTTGATCCGGGGGTGAGGGCGAAAACACTGCTTGCCAAACTGACACGGTCTCTGCATTCGACTCCAAGTGCAGGGATCTCGTCAGAGTCTGTCTCATGGCTGTCAGGAGCCACTGAGAGTCGAGGATATAGCCTCCTCCAACTCATCTGAACCGACGTAGCCCTCGTACTTGGCGCTGACGTTGCCATCAGCGTCGATGACGAACGTCCAGGGCTCGGTCGGCAGACCCCACTCGGCGAGCGTGGGGGAAAGTTTCGCCGCCGCGATTCCACTCTCGCGGATCTCAGGCGGGTTGTCGTACACCTCGACGTGCAGGAAGTTGACGCGATCTGAGTGTGACGTCTTCAACTGCTTGATCGCGTCAAGCTGTGGCCCGCAGGTGGCCGTCTTGCAATAGGCGGGCGTAGCGAAGCTGACAACAAGAGGGATGTCCTCGTCCAGAGCCTCCGCTATCGTCTTGGCGTACAGTTCAGGATCGGGGTCTGAGTCCGTAGTAAGCTCTACGAGGTCGCTCACGTCGCGCGCCGTTCTGTTCTGACTGCGAGGAGCCGCCATTCCCAGTGCCGGAGTGGCGCTCTCGGACTTCACCTGCACACGCGTTCCTGCCAGGGTTTCAGAGCCGTCCGGGTTATTCAGCTTGAGCCCCAGTCCCCACTCTCCGGTCTCATCAAACATCAGGGTAGCGATATAGACTCCGCCCGAGCCTCCCGGCCAGACTTGGAACGCTGCGGGGACCGTCTGCCTGGGCCCATCCTGGCCGGATGCGGTAAGCAAAAATGTCTCGACGTTCACCTGAGCGTCCTTGATCGGCCCCTTGCCCTGCCGGATGAGGCCGAAGACTACCCGGTTTTCTCCCACGGCAAGGTCAGTCGACGCTACAGCGACCGTTATCGGATCAGGAAGCGACGGTGGCACGGCGGTTGCATCTTGTGCAGGCACGGCGTCCGATTCCGTACTGCACGCACCGACGCTCATCAACAGCACCAGGATTGCAGCGGCGAACATCGGCAGCCGGAACGCAACTACACCCCGACCTGTATCACAAGAGTCCAAAGAGCGAGCTATCCGAATGGTCGCCTGTGGCTGAACTCGCCCTCTTCGCTGGTGATGAACTCGAGCAGGGCGGCTTGACCGTTCTCAGTGGCGGCCTTGGCCCGCAGGATTGCGGGGCCTACGTCAGACGGGTCTTCAATGCGCTCCGCCCAGCCTCCCATTGCGGTGCCGAGGTCGGCGTAGCTGCCGCCAAGGTCGCGGGTGTTGTACAGCTCGTGAGATCGAGCCATCGCTGAGGTCTCGATTGCCATGGACGAGTTGTTCAGCACGATGGTCAGCACCGGTATGCTCGAACGCGCAGCCGTCTCGAAGTCGAGACCGGTCATGCCGAACGCCGCGTCGCCCATGAAGTTCACAACGAACTTGTCCGGGTCTGCGAGCTTCGCACCCATGTTCAGGCCAAGCCCTGTCCCCAGTCCATGGGACTTGCCCCAGCCGAGATACGTGTGCGGCCCGCCTGCCTGGTAGAACGGCATGAGCTGGTCCCTGGGACTGCCGGAATCGTGGGTGACGATCGCGTGGTTTGGATCGATGTTCTTCATGAACTCAGATATGACCCGGTACGGGGTCATCGGGACCTCGTTCGAGTTCAGCTTATGTGCCCACTGCTCCAGCCACGCCTGGCGAACAGTGGCGATCTCTTCGGCGGTCTCGCCGTCCCTGGACTCGCCCCCAAGTCGGTCTCTGCACGCCTCGATCATCTGCCGGATGATGAGCTTTGCGTCCCCCAGCAGGGGGTACTCGACGTCGTAGTTCTTGCTGATGTCGATCGGGTCGTTTGTGGCCTGAATGAATGTCTTGTCACTTGGAATGTTCGTCGTCATGCCGTGCCTGGTCAGGCTGGAACCGACCGCGAACACCACGTCCGCACGTCCCATGAACCGGTACGCCGCTCCGTTCATGACCCCTGAGCTCGACCCCAGCGACAGCGGGTGCTTCTCGGGAAAGCCGCTCTTGCCTGCCATGCTGGTTGTCACTGGGATTTGCAGCAGCTCTGCCAGCTCCACAAGGTCGTCTGTCGCATCGGCGTAGAGAACGCCCTGTCCAGCGTAGATGATGGGGTTGGACGCCGATAGCAGCGCCGCGGCTGCTTCGTCCACCGCGGCCACGTTCGCCCCTGCGGTCGCGACCTTGACTGGGCGGTAGCTGTTTACCAGTTCGTCCGGCACTTCCTCAGCACCGATGTCTGACGGGATCTCCACCATCACAGGCCCTGGCCGGCCCATCTTGAGACGCGCGAATGCCCTGCGCATAGTTTCGACTACCAGGTTCGATCCCTTCAGTCGCTCGACGTTCTTGGTGATCGACTCGTAGCTCCTGACAGAGCTGAAGTTTGGGTACACGCCGTCCCGGTCGCCCGGATATCCAAGCGGGAGCAGCAGCATCGGAACGGCGTCCGAGAAAGCCGTTGCGACGCCCGCGTAAGCGTTCTCCGCGCCCGGCCCATACTGCATCGCGAAGACGCCCGGAGGTCTGCCATTGGTGACTCGGGTGTAGCCATCCGCGATCCCGACGCCGACACGCTCCTGCCTGCAGATGATTGGCCGAATGCCGACGTCTGCGGCGGACTCGATCACATGCGTAGTGGGGAAGGAGCTGAGGTACTCAATGCCCTCCTTCTTCAGAATATGAGCGATGGCGTCAAGAGTCTGCATGGTGGATCTCCCAGACTAATAGGGCGGGCTGTCGGATGCCGACGAGACTACGGCTAGGATACTAGCTGGCGTTGCCCAACGAAAGTGAGCGTAAGCTATCCAGAGTGGTGCAGGGACTAATTCCCTGCTTGGGCCTTTTTCCGCAGCCCCGCGAGCACTTCGTTCAGACTGCCGGACCTGAATCCCTCAAGGTCCAGCGTAACGTACGAATACCCGATCGATCGGAAGAATTCCGTCACCTTGGCCCGCGTCGAGTCCTCGGTCAGCGTCAGGAAGTCTGCGGTCTCGACCTCTATCCTCGCTACCGTATCGTGGTGACGCACACGTAGCTGACGGATGCCGATCTCGTCGTGCAGGAACTCTTCAGCCTGCGCGATTCGTGTCAGCGCCTCCACTGTCACTGGCGTACCGTAGGGTATCCGCGATGACAGGCAGGCCTGTGCAGGCTTGTCCCACGTCGGCAGTTCCATTCCGCGCGACAGCGTCCGGATCTCTGCCTTCGACAGCTCAGCCTCCACCATCGGACTTCGGACGCCGTACTGCTTGGCCGCGTTGAGCCCCGGTCTGAAGTCGCCGAGGTCGTCGGTGTTCGTTCCGTTGGTGATGTGCTCGTAGCCCTCTTCACTGGCGTACGAGGCAAGGTACGTGTAGAGCTCATCCTTGCAGAAGAAGCAGCGGTTCGGGTTGTTCTCGGCGTAGTCTTCCCGTTCCACCTCGTGAGTCTCGATCACGCGATGGTTGAGACCGAGCCGCTCGGCAAGCTCCACAGCCTCCCGGAGTTCCGACGGCGCCAGGCTCGGAGACTTGGCCGTCACGGCCAGTGCCTTGTGCCCGAGTACGTCGTTCGCAGCGGCAGCAAGGAACGCGCTGTCCACGCCGCCGGAGTATGCCACGATGACGGTCCCCATCTCGCGCAGTATTCCGCGCAGGGACTCCATCTTCGTCTCGGCGGTCTGCCTGTCCACTATCTGGATTTCCGTCTGGGTTGCCATCGGCATTTCTCCGATTGGTGACACGGCTAAGCCGGGATGTCCCCAAGGGACTAGAGAGGTCTACCCCTCCATCATCTCCTGGATGATCGCCTGCATCTCTCCGATGTAGTGCTGGTAGCTCCGATTCTGGTACCCGAGGATTCGCTGAGATTCCTCTGTATCGTACCAGTCCATCCACCCTGGGGTGTCGCGGTAAACAGCCATCTCGACAGGCGCGCCCATGACTTCGAAGAAGTCCTTGACGTAGTCCCTACCGTGCAGCTGCCAGGTCGGTCCGCCGGCGACGTTGAACACTTTGTCCCCAGCCTCAGGGGCCGACGCCGAAGCGAACAGCGCGTCCGCGACATCGTCACGATGGACCATCTCGACGCGCTGGCCTTCCATGAACGGCCAGGGCGTTGGAGGCTCGAGAAACGCCGGGACAAGTATGCCCGCGATTCTCAGGGAGACCGTGTTGGTAAGCGACGACTCGAAGATCAGCTTTTCACCTTCGATCTTGCTGTCCGCGTAGATGTCTATGGCGCTCTGCGAGTGGCCCACCCGCACCGGCGGCTCTTCGCCACTGGTATCTCCGTATGTGCTGATCGACGACGTGAACACCATACGGGTGTCCGGAGCGCTCTGCTCCAGGGCATTGATGATGTTCTTCGTACCATTGACGTTTACCCTGAATGTGAGGCCGCGGTCTCGCTCGCTGTTGGGCGGAAGTATCGCCGCCAGGTGAAGGACTGCGTCCACGCCTTCGACGGCTGCTCGTACTCCGTCGGCATCAGTGATGTCGCCCTTGACGATCTCGATGCCTTCCTGCCCTTCAAGTCCTGTGAAGTCCATCATCGGCAGATCGAACACTCGGACCGCGCGTCCTGCCTCGACAAACATCTCGACAAGCTGCCGCCCGACACTGCCCGCGCCGCCGGTGATGAGTACCGCCTGTGCTGAGCTTGACGAAGCCGGGTTGGTCACGTGAGGGTCGTCCCCTTCATTCCTGCCGCCTCGATTACGTCCTGGGCGCTCGCAATCAGGTCCGTAAGCGCGGGCCCGAACGCGTCCCAGTCGCCGCTGTTCTTATGGTTGAGCGCAGCGTCGGCAGCGCGCATGGCGGTGCGTGTCGGCGGAATCGAGGGCATCGTCTGGAAGAAGAATGTCCCGCTGACCTCGTCGAACTTGTCCACTATCTCTACGACTGAGGTCTCCCAGTCCGAGTCCTGGCTTCCTAGCCCGTCGGCTATCTGCTGGCATGTCGAGATGCTCTGTTCCAGCATCTCCTGTCCAGAGGGTGGCATTTTCGCGTTCTCCTCCGTATTTATTGCAAAAGAGGCGGGTACAGGACCCGCCCCTATGGTTTCAGACTATGTTACGACTGGCGGGGCACACCCAACTTAGGCGATAGCGCCTGTGCTGAGCTAGCCGGAGCGCCTAATCGTCATCGTCGTCCGCTGGCACTAGCTCCTCGAGCTCGGCCCCAACGTGGTGACCGTTGGTGGCTTCCTCGTAATGGTGCTTGATGGCGTCGATGTCGACCTCTTCGTTGCGGTCGAAGCCCCTGCCGTCGTGCCGGTCGTACGGGAACGGCATGAAGCGCTGGAACTTCTCCATGTAACGCGGGCGGCTGGCCCTTCGGTCGTATGGGAACCTGTGCATCTCTTCCGGCTGCGGCTCCACGTCCACGAGATCGTAGTCGCGGCTGCCGAGTCCGATGGCGTGACCGGTGTTGATGCTCGCGACCTCGCTCTGCGAGTGGAACGTCGCGGCAGCGGCCTCGAATTTGCGGTCGCCAGGGTGATGCGCTTCCATCAGCTCAGCGGCCGAGCCAGGCATGCCGGCCGAGCGCTTGGCTGCGTCGACACAGGCCATGTCGATCGCGACGGCGTCGGTGGATGCGAATACGCCCAGGTGAGGCACGATCGGGATGTCCGCATGGTTCGCGCAGTCGCAGCGAGGCGATACGTCGATAGCCATGTTGATGTATCCGACCTTGCCGTTCAGCACCTTCTCGACACCCAGGCAGGCGTCCGCGATGGCGATGTCTACAGCGTCGAAGTTGACCGGTGGGATCTCGAGGATTCCCCGGCTGCCCATGACGCCGAAGCAGCCCAGGCAGGTCGCGCACTTCTCGCGCTCCCACTCGATCTCGTCGTTCTCGTTGATGTGCCAGAGATCGTATGGGCAGCAGTCTTCAAGAAGCTCCCAGTCTGGCGTGTTGGCCTTGCCCTTGAATGCCTCAGGGTGGAAGACCGCGGCTGCGCCGAGTCCGTACTTCGGGTGGCCGCCCATGTGGACGTTGAGCTTGCCGCGCTTGGACTGTGCGCCGATGCCCAGGTTCTTGAGCGCGCCGCCGATGACGCCCATGCCGTGGCCCTTGAAGTGGGTCAGAGCGATGAGTACGTCGGCCGCTGCGATTGCCTCAGCAACATAGGCCTCTTTCAGCAGGTACCCCTCGGGTATATCGACCCTGAAGTCGGCGGTGCCGAGCCAGCCGTCCGCGCATACGAACGGGCAGCCGAGCGTGGCCGAGTTGAAGCCGTTTCGCTCAGCGGTCAACAGGATGTCGAGCTGGCTGGAGCGCGAGCCGTATGGCGCGTACGTCGAGGTCGTGGTGTCGCAGACGAACGGCCTGCCGCCAAGCTCCTTGATCCTGTCCGCAAGCGCTCGCGGATAGACCGGTCGCAGATAGGCAGAGTTGTTCCACTCGCCACAGTGAATCTTGATTGCTACCACGTCATTGGGCTTGATCATCTTGTCGAGCCCTGCCGCATCGAAGACCGTGGTCATCTTCGCTACCAGGCTGGTCTCGGTGGACGTCGAATGAGCGTCCATCCAATAAACTTTGGACTTGCCCATGGTTTCCCTCCCTGTCGGGCTCCTGTAACCCAGCTTCATATGCTTACGCGCAATTGTAGATATGACAGTCTCGGTGAGCGTAACATTGGGTATGTACCTTGTCAACGCAACTACAGGGGAATTGCCATACCGTCACACCAGGTAGGGGTGGTTCGCGGACCGCCCCTAAGACGAACGCCAACGGGTACGTCTGACGGATAGAGTTGCAGTCAAAAGCCAACGAGTTCGAGTCAACATTTTGGAGGAGATACATGCCGACCTACTCGTACGATCACATACACCTTCGCACCCAGGACCCGATGGCCACCGCTCGGTGGTACAACGAGATGTTTGGGGCCGAGATCATCGAGTCGATCCAGACAGACGGCCAGCCCCGAATCGACCTGGATATCAGTGGGCTCACGATCTTCATCGCCAAAGCGGACGAGAGCGCCACGGCGACTCCCATGGAGTCATTCCTCGGCCTGGACCACTTTGGCCTGCTGGTGGACGACATAGAAGCTGCTGCCGCCGACCTGAAGGCGAAGGGCGCTGAATTCACCACCGAGCCGTTCCAGTTGCGACCCGGCCTCAAGATAGCCTACGTGCTGGCTCCTGAGAACGTGAGGATCGAGCTCCTGGAAAGGGACTAGTCCGCCGCAATCGCCTCCTCGGCGAACTCCGGCATCACCTCTTCAGCGAACATCTGGATCGAGCGGAGCCACTTGCCCTGCTCCAGTCCAGCCGCTCCGAACTTGCCGAAGATGCGGTTGATCCCCTTCGACCTCAGCACCTCGAGCCTCTCGCACACCACCTCAGGCGTGCCGACCAGCGGGCGGATGCCCTCTTCCCGGGCGCGCTGGGCAGCCAACTCACGGTCGCGGTCACGGTGTACCCAGTGCTTGTAGTTGTCGGGGATGTTGCCGTCCTTGTCGGCAGGATTGCCGATCCGGTAGAACTCCTCGTTGATCGACGCTTCGAGTCCGGCCGTCTCGCTCTCCGCCTCTTCCATGGTGGGGGCGACGTACACGTTCGCGCTGACCGGCAGGTCGATGTGCTCGTGCGGGTTGCCGTGGTGCTCCATGCGCTCGTGCCACATCTCGACGATGCGCGGCGTCTGTCCGAGGGTCGTTGTCGGACCTCCAACCAGGATCGGCACCCCTATCTGCGCCGCGTAGTCGACGCTCTCCGGGCTGGTGCTGACCGCGATGTAGACCGGCGGGCCGGGCTTCTGCACCGGCTTGGGAATCACCCAGATATCTTCGATGTCGATGAACTCGCCTTTGTAGGTGAGCTTGCCGTCCTCCCAGCACTTCTGGACGACGTCCAGGTACTCCTTGAACATCTCTCTCGACTTGGTGATGTCCACGCCCATGCCGTGGAACTCCTGTGCCTGGTATCCGGCCCCGACACCCAGGTTGAATCTGCCGCCTGAGACTATGTCGATAATGGCCGCCTCTTCAGCGACCTGCACCGGATTGTGGAAGGGCAGTATGACAATCGACGTGCCGATCCTCGCCTGTGTCGTCCTCGCAGCTACCGCGCCCATGAACGAGAATACTCCCGAGAGTATCCCGTGCCGCGAGAAGTGGTGCTCACCGAGCCAGATGTCCTGTATGCCCAGCTTGTCCGCGAACTCCGCCTGCTCCAGCGCATTCTCGAGCGTGTCGCGGTCGGACATCGTCTCATGCCACCTGATAACGTCGAACATACCGAATCTCATGATGGGCTCCTGTCTGCAGCTAGCGTCGGACAGCCTCGTCTGGCCGGGTACATTCTATATCAGGAGTAACCAATTCGGCATCGAGCCTTCGAATTCAAAGCAAGAGCTCCCTCTCCCTTGATGGGCTGACAGGGGTTGGTAAGGGTGTGCAGACAGGCTCGAAACTCACTCAACTAACCCCCTCTCCTGGGGGAGAGGGCTGGGGTGAGGGCGAAAGGTCTGACTCCAACCTACTGGACACCACCCACACATCTCTGGATTCCGGCCTTCGCCAGAATGGCGGTTTGCGAGTACCTACCCCTGTCAGCGGGGTGAGGGTGAATCCGCGCACTGCTCAAATGCGCTCTCCAACCTGATACAATCGCTCCCGTGCCTAATCATATCTTCGGAGGCAAACGTCCATGTTTGAGAGAGTTGCAGTCCTCGGAGTCGGTGCCATCGGCGGGATCATCGGCGGCTACCTGACCAGGGCGGGCCACGACGTCACGCTGATAGACCAGTGGGCCGCGAACGTCGACGCGATCCGGGACAAGGGACTCACAGTCTCCACCCAGGAGGGCGACTTCACCGTCGAGGCCAACGCTGCGCATCTCGGGGAAGTTTGCAACATCGTCGAGCCGTTCGACCTCGTGTTCCTCGCGATGAAGTCATACGACACCACGTGGGCGACCCACTTCATCCTCCAGTACATGACCGGAAACGGCGTGATCGTTTCCGCGCAGAATGGCATCAACGACGAACGCATCGGCCCGATCGCCGGCTGGAGCAGGGTGCTTGGCTGTGTGATCACCCTGGGCGCAGGCATGTACGAGCCCGCCAATCCCATCAGGACGAGCGTCGCAGACAGGCTGGCTTTTACAATCGGCGAGCCCAGCGGCATCGAGTCCACCAGGGCACAGGCGATCGCCGACATGCTTGGTGTCGTCGGCCCCACGAAGGTGACCTCCAACCTGTGGGGTCAGCGTTGGTCGAAGCTGGCAGTCAACTCCATGGCCAACCCGATCTGCGCCCTGACCGGCCTCAGCTCAGGCGCATCCCGCGAGACACCAGGCGTCGTGGACGTGACCGTCAAGATCGGCGCAGAGGTTGTCCGGGTTGGCACGGCGCTAGGCGTCGACGTCGATCCGATCAACAACGTCCCGGCTCAGCAGTACGTCGAAGCGGCGGAGGATGCGACCGTTTTGGAGGACCTCAAGTCGGAGCTTGCAGAGACCGCTCGGCAGCTTGGCGCGGGCCGACCGTCCATGCTCCAGGATGTAATGAAGGGACGCAGGACGGAGATCGAGTACCTCGACGGCTACGTCGCTGATCGTGGACGCCAGGTTGGAGTGTCGACCCCGGCCTGCGACCGGATTACCTCGCTCATCAAGCAGGTTGAGGCGGGCGCGCTCGAGTCCGAATCCGACAACATCAACCTGATGAGCGACTTCATGTAGGGGCTTCCGGTAGGGGCAGGTTTCAAACCTGCCCCTACCGTGAATACCACCAACAGGCTCCCTCTCCCCCAGAGCCTGCTCCGAAATCGATGCGGGGGTGAGAGTGAATACCTGATCCTGCCACACCGGCTGGGAAGGGACAGTACATTGAATCAGTCTGAGGCAGTTCAACGCAGGAGGAGGAATCAGAAGCGCGCCCGAGTCCTGTTGCTTCTGGCCTGCATCGCCACCACGTTCAGCGCGGGCATGTACACGCCTGGCCCACAGGCAACTCTGTTCTCGCGACTTGTGCTTGTTGTATTCTCGATCTCCTTCCTCATGTCCCTCTCCGTGGCGACTGTAATGATCCCTTCCCCTCCAGACCCAAGGGAACGAATGCGCGGCGTCCTGTGGGGGTGGAGACGCGACTCTGACGAGGGTAAGACGGACGGAGACGAGTCCCACTACACGGGAATCCCATCGCCCTCGGAGTTGCAGAAGGCCGCTGTCGATCAACGCAGGCATCGCTGAAGGCTCGTCCCTGCCCTGAGAGACGGCAAGGTGTCCCCTCTCCCTGAGACCCTGCCCTGTACCCGATCCGGGGTGTGAGTGTGAAGTCCAGGCCTGCCATCGTGACCCAGTTGTTTGCACCCATGCGGAGATTGACACCCTGCGTGATCGGTTAGAGAATGTCGAAGCCGCCTCTGCGGCAGCGGAGTCCAAACTTGCCACAAGTGGCCCTAGATAACGTACGCGTCCTTGAACTGACCAACGGGATCGCCGGCCCGTACTGTGCCAAAATGCTGGCCGACTTCGGCGCCGACGTCATCACGATCGATCCCCCCGGTCCCGTCGCTCAGCCGTACCCTGAGATTAACGAAGCTGAGAGAAAGGCGCGCCGGCTCCACCTCAACACGAACCGCAGGAGTGTGACTCTCGACCTCGAGTTTGAACGCGGCCGGGAGGTGCTGTTAGCCCTCGCACTCCACTGCGACGTCATCGTAGAGAGCATGAGGCCGGGGATGGTCGAGGGGCTTGGCATCGGCTACGAGACGCTGTCGAAGTCCAGGCCCGACGTCGTAATGACCTCTGTCACGCCGTTCGGACAGGACGGCCCTTACAATCAGTATAACTACACGGAACTCACGCTGTTCGCCATGACCGGCGCGATGCACCGTGAGGGCCTGCCGAACAGGTACCCGCTCAAGTACGGCGGCGAGATCGCCCAGTACTTCGCCGGTACTACTGCCGCTGCGGCCACGATGGGGGCGCTGGCCGGAGTCGCGCTGACCGGTATCGGTGACTGGATAGACATATCTATCCTGGAGGCCATGGCAGGTCACCCTCACCAGATCGGACGTCGCGCCCCGTTCGCGTACTCAGGCGAAAATGACCTCCGCATCGAGCCGCGCGCGTCGGCTGCCGGAGGACGCGAGCCTTACGCGGTCGGGACATTCAGGTGCAAGGACGGCTACGTCAGCTTCCTGCCCCTCGGCCCGAGGATGTGGCCGAACATCGCCCAGATGATCGGGCAGCCAGAACTCAGGGAAGACCCCCATTTCATCACAACCCAGGACCGGAGTGAAAACCGCCTGGAGTTGGAGATGATATTCCAGGAATGGCTCGACCAGCACACCAGGATGGAGGTCTTCGACGCTGCTCAGAAGGCGGGAATACCCGGAGGTCCGGTGCTGGAGGCCCTCGAAGCAGCCGACAACGAACACTTCAGGGAGCGCGACTACTTCCAGAGAATCGAGCACCCGGACTACGGAACACACAGTTACACCGGACTGCCGTTCCGCCTTTCAGATGCTGATATTTCACCGCCGTCGCCAGCCCCACGTCCCGGTCAGCACAGCAGGGAAGTGCTGACCGGCCTGCTCGACATTTCCGATGACGAGCTTGAATCGCTTATCGAAAGCGGAGTCACCAGCTGTGGCTAACTCGTCAGACATCAAACCCGGACCTCTATCGGGAATTCGCGCCCTGGAGCTTGCCGAGATCTGGGCAGGCCCGTTCTGCGGCTCCCTCCTCGCCGATATGGGCGCCGAGGTAATCAAGGTAGAGGCGATCCAGCGAATTGCCAGAGGCCCGATCAGGCCCACTCCGGGGACATCGGGCTACCCCGACGGCGAGCCAGGTGAGAAGCCTTGGAACAGGCACGCTAACTTCAACGTGCTGAGCCGCAGCAAGTTGGGCATCACACTAGACCTGACAACGTCAGACGGGGCGGAGACCTTCAAGGATCTGGTCAACGTCAGCGACGTGGTCTTCACCAACTACGCATTCGGCGTGATGGACAAGTTCGGACTGGGCTACGAGGAGCTTCGCAAGGTCAAGCCCGACATCATCGCTCTGTTCACGCCCGGCTACGGCAACACGGGTCCGTACAGGACTTTCCGCAGCATGGGCATGGTGATAGACGCTATTACGGGCCACACTGCTCTCCGGGGCTATCCCGACATGGAGCTGTCGCGCAACTCGCTCGTCCATCACCCCGACGCTGTCGCCGGCGCGACCGCCGTGTTCTCAATCTGTCTCGCCATCCAAAATCGCGCACGCACCGGGAAAGGGCAGTTCATCGACCTGTCCCAGGCGGAGGCGTTCATGCCTCACCTGGGTGAGGTCTACCTTGAGCACTCCCTGGTGGGGACGCCCCGGAGTCGCCGGGGGAACCGCCATCCCGCCATGGCCCCTCATGGCACATATCCGTGCGTAGGGGACGACCAGTGGGTCGCCATATCGGTTGGGTCAGACGAGGAGTGGCGCGAGATGTGCCAGGCGATGCAGATGCCCCAGTTCGCGCACCACCCGGATTTTGAAACGCTTCCCTCACGCCTGCGAAACCAGGATGAGCTTGACCTGATCATCAGCCGATGGACCAGGGATATGGGCAAATACCAGGTTGCCAACCTTCTACAGGAGCACGGCATCGCCGCCGGTCCCGTACTGGACTGTGGCGGAGACACCTATGACGATCCGCACCTTCAGGACCGTGGATACTTCCAGGCTGTGGACCATCCCGACGCCGGCGTCCACCTGTTGAGCGGACCGATATGGCGCATGCACAATCGGTCTGAGGTGAGACACGATCCGGCCCCAGGTCTGGGTCAGCACAACCAGGATGTGCTGGGAGACCTCATGGGCCTGAGCCACAGCAGGCTGGCCGAGCTCGAGGCCACTAGAGTCACCGGCACAGTCCCACTGGACGGCGCCGACATGGGCGGAGTCCGCCGCGCCCGGGAACGCGGCCTGTCTTCCTCAGACTCTTAGCCCCGCGATTCAGTCGCTACGACACGGGCGGAGGTGCAGCGTCATCGTCGTCGGTGTAGATGTGAGGCTGGTCTGGTGTGGTCACTGCCAGCCGGAACGAGATACTGTCGCCTACTGAACTGATGTGGTGCCGCATCCCCTCAGGTACGAACACAATGTCCCCATCGGAGGCGTGAATCAGGGGTCGGCCCTCTCCGACGTTCCACGTCAACTCGCCGCCTAGAATCGTCCACCACTCATTGAAGTCAGGGTGCCAGTGGGCGTTGTTCGTCATGCCGGGACCGTGACAGATCAGGTTGGCGCTGTTGCGGTCGTCCAGCAGAATCGATGTCGCCCAGGGCGGCTCTCCGAACTTCTCCAGCATGAACTCGAGCGTCGTGTGAATCATGTTGGGCGGTCCGTCCTGCTCCGGGAACGGCTTGATGATATTGGACCGCGGCCCAGTCGCGTCGTGGTTCGACGTCGGGCTCGTAATTCCCAGGCGTAGCGAGTTCTCGGTGCCGACTGTCCGGATGGCATGGCGCTGGCGTTTGGGAGCCATGACCACGTCGCCCTTCGTGGCCCGCACCGGCGGGTAGTCTCCTATCTCCCAGATCATCTCTCCAGCCAGCACGACCCACCACTCCACGAAGTCAGGGTGAATGTGCGGGTCGTTCTCCTGCCCCGGCGCGTTGCATATCAGCACCGCGTTATTTCGTCCGTCAGAAAGCAGCTTCTCAGCCCACGGCGGCTCGCCGTGACGCGCGACTACGTCAGCGATCTTGATGTGCACCGGCACGGTGCTGATGTCCGATTCCTTGGTTGCCATGTTCAACTCCTTACCACGAGAGGGCGTAGCAGGCTCGGCGTGGGTCGCCCGATGAGGCGAGGACGCCCGTCTGCGGGTCGCGCGTGGACACGGTCGCACCCATGCCGGCGCTGGCCACTGAGACGATGTCGTGGCCCATGGCGCTCAACTCGTCCCGGGTGCTCTGCGGGATGCCCGGCTCGACTCCGAGCTGCGCCGGATAGTATGTGTGCGGGTAGAAGCTGTTCTTCACTCCCTGGCTGGCGAATCTGGGCGCTTCAACCGCCTCCTGTGGGTTCATGCCCCACAGCACCGAGTTCAGCACCAGTTGCATGTTGGCCTGCGCCTGGTGGTCGCCGCCAGGGCAGCCGACCGTCATCACAGGCACGCTGTCCTTCGACACCATGTAGTTGACGAGTGTCGTCCTCGGACGCTTGCGTGGCTCCAGCCTGTTCGGGTGCCCGTCCTCGAAGTTGAACATTTCGATGCGGGTGCTGAGCGCACAGCCCAGTTCGGGGAAGAAGACCGACTTGGCAAATGATCCACCTGACGGCGTCGCGCACACCAGGTTGCCATCACGGTCGATGGAAGAGATGTGAGTCGTACCACTGTCGGCTCCACCGTCGCCATCACCAGCCGCCGCAACGGGCTCTCTGGCCACGGCAGCCGAGCCCGACATGGCCGAGTACTTCCAGGGATCACCTGGTGCCGGCAGCTCCGGCATGGCCCTGTTCGAGTCTACGAGCGCCGCCCTCTCGCGTGCGTATTCCTTCGAGAGCAGCCCGTCGATCGGAACTGTAGCGAAGTCAGGGTCGCCGTAGTAGGCCTCGCGGTCAGCGAAGGCCAGGTTAACGGCCTGGCTGACAGTGTGGATGTACGCCGTCGAATTGTGTCCCATACCCCGGAGGTCGAAGTTCTCGAGTATGTTCAGCGACTGCATCAGGACAGCGCCCTGGGTCCAGGTGCTCTGCCCGTGGACCTCGTGACCCATGTAGCTGGTCTTGACCGGGGTCTCGTACTTTGGCTCGTATGCCGCGAGAGATTGCATGTCCAGGATGCCGCCGACCCTCTCACTGCACTCGGCGATGATCTCCGCGATCTCGCCCGTATAGAAGGAATCACGCGCCGCGCGGACGCCGTCCACCCTGTGTCCGCTTCCGGCGCCCTCGGCCTCTACCATCTTGCGGAAGACGTCTGCGAGTCCCTTCTGGACCAGTAGCGACCCCGCCTCTGGCGTCTTGCCGTTGTCATAGAAGACATTCAGCCCACCAGGCGGGTACTGCTCGAACTGGCTCACGGTGGTCGGGCTGTCGATGCGTTCAAGCATGTACTCGTAGTTGGGTATGCCGCGCTCTGCGTAGTGGATGGAGGGCTCTAGGACTTCACCAACAGTCTTCCTGCCATATTTCTCCAACAGTGACAGGTACGCAGCCACCACTCCGGGAAGCGTGAAGCTGAGGTGAGCCAGCGGCCCTGGTCCGGTTGGAATCTCGCTCTGCCCAAGGCTCCGATACCAGTCAACCGTCGCGCGGTCCGGAGCCGTACCCTGTCCGCTCAGCGAGAGCAGTTCACCGCTCTCAGCGTGGTAGAGCATGAATACGCCCTCGGCAGCCAGGGAGTATGAAGCTATCGGCTCGGTGACCGCCGCAGCGAATCCCGCAGCCACGACCGCGTCGAAGGCGTTACCGCCAGACAGCAGCATCCGCATTCCAGCCATGGAAGTCAGGTAGTGCCCGCTCGAGATCACGCCCTGCGTGCCATAGACCACCGGTCGGCCGGTCGCCTGCTGACTGATATTTCCCTGTTCCATTGCGGAAGCGCTGATTGACGTTGTCATCCTCTTCTCTCTTTCTGCATCGGCATGTATCTAGCTTGAGTTAAGTCGCAGTTCAACAGCTTGTTGAGAATGCGATTTCAGCCATTGGCGGTTCTCTTCTTCCAGAAGTTGTCGAGGTTGTCGGTCGGTCGCCATCCAAGAATGCGTTTCGCCTTTTCGTTGGTGAACTTCCCGTGCGGCAGGTCCGCGAATATGAAGAACGGCTCGCACTTCGAGGGCAGCGACTCGAGCGGAATGCTGAGCGCGGGCGCAAACGCCTCACCGGCATCCTGCCAGGTGACGTTGAAAGGCGTGAAGTCCTTACCGTAGCCCTCAACCTCGTCACCGTAGTGGAAGTTGTAGAACAGCAGCGTCAGCACATACAGGTCGTGGTTCTCTGTGAAGACACGACAGATCTCCTGCCCAAGCGACTTCGTGATCGCATACAGGAGAGTCCCCGACTGCGAGGGCACGTCCGGCCCAATGAGATGGTCGGAGTTCTCGTACGTCGGCCCCGTGATGGTAAAGTGAGGGCCAGTGTTGATTACCCTGCGAATGCCGTGATGCACTGCCGCCGCGCAGGCGTTGTAGGTGCCCCGGGCATTGACGTCGAACGCAATCCGGCGGTGTGGTCTAAGCACGGACAGATTGACGATCGCGTCCATGCCATCAGCGGCCTCGATTACCCCGTCCAGGTCAGAGACGTCCAGGTTGAAGTACTCGTGAGGAGTATCCGGTGGGTCGTTTACGTCAGTGAGCCGTAGAGTGTGCTCTCCCTCAAGCGCCCTTACGACGTGGGGGCCGAGCATGCCGTTGGCTCCCAGTATCAGTACGTTCATCGAGACGCCCTTGTCTGACACGAATGAAGATGTCTAATCATTGGCGAGAAACTCCGCGGCCACGCTGGGTTGAGAATATCCCAAATGCGTAGTGTTGACCAGTATCGCTTTCACGACTGGCGCTAACGGGAAGGCCTGAACCTGAGGCGAGTCTCAGCAGTGGCGGTCAGAAACCGGCGGTTGGGCACGTCTGACTGGATGTGGAACACCGCCCAGTAGCTGCGCGAGTCCGCATACCCAGCGGATATGTCTGCGGTCAGCGCCTTCTCCACTGACTGCACCGCATCCTCCGCATAAAGCGCAGATGTGGACACGGGAGACTCATCTGCTTCTGCAAGGTCCCCAAGACGCAGGCACACGACCTCAATCCTGTGCTCTCTCGCAAACTCTCGGCAGATGAACTCTCCAAGGTGGAAGCAGAGCACGTCCGTCTCTGTGGTCGGGGCGGGCAGCCATCGTTCAGTGACGGCATAGTCCTCGTCATAACGCCCCATGACTGAGAGCGAGCTTAGAAAGATAAACCTCGGCACACCCTCTTCGGCAGCTGCTCGCACGAGGTTGTAAACACACCTCATCCCGCCGTCCAACTGCTCGGAAACGGGTAGTCCCGCATCGACCTGTCCCGGGTGGATGACGATGTCCATCCCCCTAACGAGATCGTTGGTCGCCTCGTCGTGGTCGAGGTCGCAAAGGACGACGTTATCTGAATATGATGCGGCGACCCGATCGGAGACTGTCACGCTGTGCGACTCACCCAATGCGTCTGTCAGCAGCCTGGCAATCCGCGTCGATGCTCCCGTTATGAGTATGTTCACGCCCTGATCTCTCCAGTATTCTGGCTGCACAGCTTAACGTATTCTAAGCTGTATGGACACTTGAAGGCGCTCAGGACAGGTCTCACAAAGATCAAGGCCCCGGACGCCAACAGCATCCGGGGCCTCTTTGGTTCTTATCGAGCCTCGGGGACCTACTCCGCCGGAGGCGTCTCGCTGGCGACAAGTCCCACGGCCGCGCCAGCCGGATCAGAGAAGAAGGCCATGGTCACTGCGCCGGGGATAACCGTCACAGGCATGAGGACCTTCCCACCGGCCGCTACTGCCTTGTCGAGGTATGCTTGAAGATCGTCCACTTCGATGTAGAAGGCGACGCAAGTCTCGTCCGTGAATGAGGGACCAACTCCCCCATTGATGCCGGACTCTGTCTGCGTGTCGACGACTCCATAGGTCATGCCACCGGGCATGGGGGCATCGCTGATGTTCCAGTCGAAGACTTCTCTGAAGAACGCCTTGCTCTTCTCTGCGTCATTGGACTGGACTTCAAAGTGGACTACAGGATTGGGCATACGTACACCTCCTGGGTGTTGATATGAATGTCCGGCGCTAAACCGGTGTCTGTATGTGGCCGCTGTAGCTTGAACTTCGCCACAACTCTCATATAATGGTAAGTGCTCTTAGAACAATTGTTCAAGAGCAATCCAGGCCATCTTGCAGCGAAATCCGGACTAGACAGATGCGCTACATCCTCCACGCAGACTTCGACGCGTTCTACGCATCGGTCGAACAGCTCGACAACCCCGAGCTCAGAGGCAAGCCGCTCGCGGTGGGAGGCAGCCCTGAGTCGAGGGGAGTCGTGGCCGCGGCATCGTATGAGGCCCGTGAGTACGGTGTCCGCTCCGCCATGCCAATGCGCACCGCCTTCAACACCTGCCCGAACCTGATTCGGGTCAGCGCACGCTTTGGCCGCTACCGAGAGGTCTCCCGGAGAGTCATGGACATCTTCAACGATGTCACGCCCCTTGTTGAGCCACTCTCGCTCGACGAGGCGTATCTTGACGTAACTGACCAGGTTGCTCCTGAGCTTACTCCAGAGGCTCTTGCGCGGAGACTCAAGCAGCGTGTCAGACGAGAGCTTGGCCTGACGATCTCTGTAGGAGTCGGGACCAGCAAGTCTGTCGCCAAGATAGCTTCCGACCTCGACAAGCCGGACGGCCTGACGGTTGTTCCTCGCGGCACTGAGAGGTCATTCCTCTCGCCGCTGCCCGTTGGCAAGCTGCCCGGCGTCGGCCCCAAAACTCAGGAGCGCCTTGCAGGGGAGGGTGTGGATACAATCGGCGACCTTGCCAATTGCACCAGCGACTGGCTGACTGCCAGGTTCGGACGCAACGGTGAGTACATGAAACGCCTGGCCACCGGTCAGGACGACCGCCCGGTCGAGACCAGCCGGGACACGAAGTCAGTCAGTTCGGAGACCACGCTCGTCACCGACACTGGCGACCCGGACGCGCTCCAGGAGCTGGTGAACAGGTTGAGCCAGGACGTCTCCCGCTCGCTCGAGAGACGAGACCTGTGGGGCCGCACCGTCAGGGTAAAACTCAGGCTGTCGGACTTCACGACATTCACCCGCCAGGTGACGCTCCCAGAGGTCGTTCAGGCCTCGGACGAGATAGCCGAAGCCGCCGGCGTCCTGGTCCGTAACGAGACCGGCCCTGGCAGGACATTCAGACTCGTCGGAGTCGGCGTAGCCGGCTTCGAGGACGCCCGCGATGGGAACAATCCCACGATTCAACCGAGGCTTCCGGGCATCTAGCAGGTGGTCAAATGAGTCGGTGGGGTATCGAGCACGCCTCTTTAGTGCTTCACGTCTTGGCGAAGCCGTGCCGTCGTCGCCTTTGTGCTTCTCTCCGTCGCGTACTTGAACAGATCGCGATGGTGGACTGCCCAGTTTCGCCCAATCTTGGTGCCGGGAAGTACTCCGCGCACTATCTGATGCCGTAATGTCGTTGGACTGATTCCGACCAACTCCCCAGCTTCTACAAGTGACAGGTAAGGATCGGGTGCTTCCAGAACAATGTGTCCAACGTCGTATTTGTTGCTCGCGTGGAGCAATTCAATGGCGATGACACGACCGGTTGAATCGTAGTCCACTTCCACTCCCGGCGCGATATTCTTTGTCTCCTCGACTTCCGAATCCGCCAGGACGATAGTAAGCGCATCCGAAAGTTGGTCGTAGGTCGCTCTCACTCTCGGCACTTTCTCCTTATGACTGTCACGATTACGAACACGTCTCGGAATCGATGCTCCACTTCGTCATAAACAACCGTAACTGGACGTCCATCAACATCTGCACACGCTTCCAGCGTGCCGTATTCAAGACCTTCCATGTGGACCCCGAACTCCAGCACAAGCACTATGTCGCTCAAGGTAATGCCTCGCCGCCTCATCTGGTTAACGGCGTGGTCAGTGGGAACGATGTCCATGGACACAATTGTAACCTATCATGGCCGATATCGGCCATGAAGTCAATTCGGACTACACCTCAAGCTCGTCGAAAATAGCCCGGTACGACGCCACGCGGGATGCCGAAACTCTCCCCTCGTCTTCGGCTTCACGCACGGCGCAATCCGGCTCCTCAAGGTGGGAGCAGTTGCTGAACTTGCATTCGGCCGCCAGTTCGTCAACTTCCGGGAAGTACAAAGGCAACTCGCCCAGGGTTAGCCCCGCGATACCGAACTCCCTGATGCCCGGGGTGTCTGCGACGTATCCGCCCACGTCCAACCTGTACAGCTTCGACCTGGTGGTCGTATGCGTTCCCTGACGGTGTGCCTCGCTGACCCTGCCCACCCTGATGTCCAATCCGGGTTGCACAGCCGTCATCAGCGAACTCTTTCCGGTACCTGAGAGTCCGACGACGACTGTCAGTTTTCCAGTCAGTTTGTTCCTGAGGTCGTCTATGCCAAGCCCTGTCGTTGCGGATGTGACCAGTACCGTGTGACCCATCTCGCGATAGATGGACATCGCCGCCTCCAGGTCAGCACGGTCATCGATCAGGTCTGCCTTGTTGATGCACACGACAGGCTCAATCTCTGAGAGTCCGGCGGCTATGAGGTAGCGGTCTATCAGCTCGAGCCACAGGTCAGGACTTCGCCACGAGGACACGATCAGTAGCTGATCGACATTTGCGGCTATTACCTGCTGGCGTGGTGCGAGGAACGGGTCCGGTCGTGCCAGAACTGTCGCCCTTGGCTGAATGTCTTCAATCGCCCATGATCCCGATCCGCCCTCCGTGATGATGGCCTGGTCCCCAACGGCAATGGGATTGATGTAGCCGGTGTCGATCTCTGTCAGAAGCCCCCTGACCGTAGCTGCCTGTTCCACACCGTCTATCTCGACCTGTGCCGACAACCCAGCCACTTCCGTCACAAGGGCGGTCTGGACATCGACCGCCGCAACAGTGCGCGTGCTATCGGCGGTCTGCTCCGATACGAGTGGAGGCGCGACGACCGCCTGCTCGATCTGCTTGCGGCGGTCGCGCTCGTCACGGGGCATAACCCGCTCAATTGGATCGTAGTCGACCTCGTCCCAGTCCTGCTCAACGCGCGCGGTCCAGTCATTCTGGCGTGCGCGGCTCCGCTTCACGTTTCCACTTCGACGAAGTGTCTTCTTCGTTCTGCTGAGGTCTCTTTTCTTTCTGGTTTTACTCACTGACCCTTTGCGATTCTTAATTGTCCTGCCCTGCCTGGGAGTGAGGTTCTCGTCTGTCAAATGTGTGCTTCTCCTACGATTTCCCTCGAAAACAAAAGAGCCATGAACAGCGCCTGATGCCGCTCATGGCTCGTTAATTGCGGGGAAGCCGGTTGGAGTGAGTTAAGGACCCTTGGAAAGTACGCGGGTCATAGGCTTCGCTCCACGGAGAGCGGGCTGGCATTCGGGCGCGATGGCGCTGGACACGTCGGTACGATTCTCGACATCGCCAACCTCCTTTCGCTCGTAGTGGGCGCAGCCACCGAATGACCGGATTATACTTGGGAGAAACATACTTGGCAAACGTGAAACAGTGCTAATTTCCTCCTCTACAAAACTGGTCCCCGACCGCTACGTCGCCACCGGTTCCGAGCCCGTGTTTGAGGTTGCCACCGATGGCGTTACGCTCGATCTTACAGGCTGTTTTGTCGACGGAGTTGACTTCACCGGAGTCGGCATTCACGTTCACGACTGCGCCGACGTGACGGTCCGAGGGGGAGTGGTCACTGGCTTCTACCAGGGGGTTCGCGCTGAGAACGTGCGCAATCTCCGCATCGAAGACTGCGTGGTATCAGACAACCACAACCCACTGGACACCGGCTGGCTTCCCGACACGCACGACCCCAACGAGGAGGGCTACGGGGGCGGCATCTACCTGCTGAAGGCTTCGGATTCTGCGATCAGCCGCTGTCTGGCCACCGGCAACTTCAACGGAATCGACCTGGTGAAGTGCAGCCGCATGTCTGTAAGCGAGACCGACGCCTCGTACTGCTCCAACGTCGGCATACACCTGCTGAGTTCCACCCACTGCACGATCGAGAAGTGCAGGGCGGAGCACTGCATCCGGTTCACCGATCGCTTCTGGAACGACACCGCCGACTCAGCCGGAATCCTTATCGAAGAGTTCTCTCACCGCAACCGGATTATCGACAACAGTCTGCGCTACTCAGGCGACGGCCTGTTCATTCGGGCCAACAACCGCCACTCCTCCGATCACAACTACATCGCCCGCAACGATGGCAGCCACTCCCCAAACAACGCATTCGAGGCGGTCTTCTCTTCCGGCAACGTGTTCGAGGACAATACCGCCGACGGCTCCAACTACGGCTTCTGGCTCGGCTACTCTAAACAGACCATCGTACGAGGCAACCGCATTCGCTCCAACAGGCTCGACGGCATCGCCATAGAGCACGGCAGCGACAATCTCATCGAGCGCAACCTCATCTCTGCCAACCGAAACGGACTCAGACTATGGTGGTCGCCCTCCGACCTCGGCGACGACCCCTCAGCTCGCTACACCATCTGTGACAACCGGATCTCAGAGTCAAGAGACCACGCGATCAACATCACCGACACACCAGACGTGACCCTGGCATCCAACGAGCTGCGCGACAACCAGGCAGGCACTTCACGGCAATGGAACCACCTTCGTCCGGATCAGTAAGTGATAGGCAAGGGTGTTCAGACAACCGCAGATGACAGCCGACAGGCCCCATCTCCCTTGATGGGAGAGGGCTGGGGTGAGGGTGAAAAACCCCGACAGCAAGCCACTTAAGCAGCCCCTAGTCCTCCAGAAAGCTCCGAAGCTCCGCAACGATCGCGTGCACACCCTCCGCATCCGCGCTGTTGGGGACAAGGTCAAGGTAGTGGACGAGGTCGTCCAGCGCCTCGGCACTATGACCAAGCTGGTAGTGCACCACCCCGCGGTCCCGGTGATTCCCTGCTGAGTGAGGTTCGAGCGCCAGGGCAAAATCAGCTACGTCGAGCGCGCGCACGTAGTCCTCTTCGTGCATGTAGATCGCCTTGAGGTTGCGAATGATGCGTGCCACGATCTCCCGGTTGGATACAGGACTGAGCAGGCTCTCATCCCAGTCGACCGGGCCCTGCATTCGCTCCTCGAGCAGCTTCTGGCACTCCTCCTTGGACAGCAGATAGCCGCCGTTGAAAGGATCAACGAACAGGTTGTCGATCTCCTGGTGACGCACCAGGAAGTGGCCCGGCATGCCTACGCCCACCAGCGGCACCTTCAGCCGCCGCCCGACCTCCATGTAAACGACCGCGAGAGTGATCGGGATTCCCACCCGCCTCTCCAGCACCTGGCTCAGGTAGCTGTTGCGTGGGTCGTAGTATTCATCTTCATTGCCCTTGAACCCACCTTCGTCGAACAGCGCCTCGCTTATGGTGTTCATGCAGTACAGGGGGTCATCGTCGTCGAGCAGCTTGCTGGAGATCGACCCCGCAATGCGCTGGAACGTGAACAGCTCCTTGTCGATGCTGATGTCGGGGTACTCCGAAGCCGACAGCAGCAGCGCAGCCCGGGCCACGTCAATCTCGTAGTCCGGCCTGTCCGTCACTTCAGAGAACTGTTCCAGAAGCTCGTTTCGTTCCAACATTCTTATCGTCTCACGGCAGGGGTTGGCTGCATGTCCCTCACAAGGGTCTCAAACGATTCTAGTCCACTTTGCCAGATTGTCCAGTGTAACAGTCATGTCTGAGCCCGCAACAATCTTCCAGGTACGCTCGCCCTGAGCCTGTCGAAGTACTACTCTGGAGCGTGGGCGTCCCGCCCGCCTTCGCTCACCCTGAGCCTGTCGAAGGGAGCCTGTCGAAGGGAGCCTGTCGAAGGGAGCCTGTCGAAGGGAGCCTGTCGAAGGGAGCCTGTCGAAGGGAGCCTGTCGAAGGGAGCCTGTCGAGGGGAGCCTGTCGAAGGGCCACCGACGATTGACCCCCCACATAGCTAGAGTCAACTTCGTCATGCTTCAGCAGCCCTCCGGGCCGACACCACATACGCAGGGTCCGCATAGTGACCGACTTCCGGGCTGATGTCCCTGATCGTCACGTCGTCCCAACCGCCGCTGCCGACGTAGTACGCTCCAACGAGCTGCCCGCGCCGGTAGTCGTCCAGCGACTGCCAGACCGCGACCGCCTTTGTTGGGAACATGCGATTCGAGTAGATAACGTGAAATCTGCCGCCGTCCTTCAACAGGCGGCGCACTTCGGAGAACACCTCGACCGGGCGAGTCATGTACTGCACCGACACCGTAACCACCACGGCATCGAACACCTGGTCGTCGAAGGGTAGATCGGGCTCCCGGTTGAGGTCGTGGATCACGTACTCGTCAAGCTGCGGGTTCTCCCTCATCTCGACCTCGTTCATCCCAAGCCCGACTATCCTGCGACCGCGTGGTTCATGCGGCATGTGCGACCGCCACGAGCTCATCAGATCGAGGATCAACCCGTTCTCAGGCAACTCCTGGGAGAAGTAGGTCCTGATAGCCTCGATGGCATACTCGTCGATGTGTACCACAAGCCTCGGCTGAGTGTAGAACAGCCCATCATCGGACTCGTCCACCCGCCGAAATAGCCTGTCTGGAAACGCAGGATTCTCTTCCATGCACACATTGTCTCCAGAACGGACGGAGGGTTCAAATCTCACTTCTGATTGCGAGCTTGCTGGAACACGCTATTGGACCGGAGTCCACACAAGAGGAGCAAAGAAGAAAAATGGCAGGAGCGGCAGGATTCGAACCCGCGACCCTCGGTTTTGGAGACCGATGCTCTACCAACTGAGCTACGCTCCTGCGAAGCGCTGTGGAGTCAACAGATGGCCGGTGGCTTGGAGGTCCCCACCAGATAGGAGACACTCACCGCTGGTAACGCCCCGACCCAACTCCACACACCCTCAATTGTACAATGCCCAGCCCAGCCATGTACAACTGAACCCACGTTCACCATTCCCAACTTTGACCTGACGCGTTATAGTACGTAGACACGGCTACAAAGTGCGGGGAGGTCGAGATGACCACGACCAACGATAACTTCAACGGCATTCAGGAGTACGCCAGCGACCAGGGGCTGAAGCTCGACTGGATCGACCAGCAGGGCGAGTGGGGCGTCAAGGCCTCTGCAGACGGCCAGAAGGGCCTGACTCTTTCCGACACCCAGATCGGCAGCTACGGCGATCCCGCGCCCACCTCCGACAACATGACGGGCAAGCCGCGCGGCGCCGCCTCCAGGCCCAACGCCTACCGCATCGGTGGCTACCAGGTCCGCACCAAGTCCGATATATGGCTGGTCAACGCCGCCATGTTGTACGAAGAGGCGCTGCAGCGACAGTGGAGCTCGGCCACCGATGTCCCCTGGGACACCGTCCGTCCGCTCCCAGACGATGTTGAACGCGCTCAGTGCCAGCTCGCCACGTTCCTGACCGAGGTCGAGTTCGTCGCAGCCGACGTTCCCGGACGCTGGGTGGCAGGCACATCCCCCGACTACTTCGAGCCGCGCATGTTCCTGATCACCCAGATCATGGACGAGTCCCGGCACCTCGACGTCTTCCGCAAGAGAGCGCTTGCAAACGGCGGAGGCCTGATGCAGCGTCCAAACGTCACCACCAGTGGAACGGTTGGCAGCATTGACCTCTCCCGGGACTTCACTGAGATGTCCTCCCGGCTCCACATATCAGGTGAGGGCGCGGTTCTGACCATCTTCCGGATGGGCGAGCTTATGGCGTACAACGAGGCCGAGAAGCGCATCTACCGCCTCGCTGCCCAGGACGAGTCGAGACACGTCGCATTCGGCGTCATGCACATGCGCTACCTCGCCGAGACCGAGCCCGAACGCAAGGAAGAGGTCCACGAGTATCTCGACGAGGGTGAACGTGCCCTGGTCGCTGGCAACCAGAACCCGGCGGCACGCGACACCGCGCAGAGCGAGGCTCTCGCAGTCCTGCTTGGCGGTGGCGAGAAGAACTACGACGAGGGCTACCGGAAGCTGCTGGCGATTCGCAAGCGGCAGGCCAAGGAGTACGTCCAGCGCATTCGCTCCGCGGGCTTCGGCGAGCGATTCGATAACGGTCGCGCTCTGCCCGAGCTCATGGAATACGTAAAGAACTAGGTGGCCGACGTGAGCAACGAGAGACCCGTACGGGGCCGACGACGACTTGTTCTGGATGAGAGTGTCGAGGTCCCCGAGCCGTCCCTTGAGTGGAAGGCTCGCACCCTGGAGTGGGGCACCCGGGCCAAACCCGGCAAGGGCGGACTGAAGATAGGCGATCTCAACGTCGGCATCTACGGCGAGATTCCAGACCACTGGGAGGAACAGACCAGGATGCCGAGAGGCGCATACCCCATGCCGGGTGTGCCGCCTATAGGCATCGCCCTCAGAAGCAAGCGAGACCTCTGGGCAGACAACGCCGCCGACCTCTACGAGGAAGCAATCCAGCGACGCTGGGTGCCCGCCACCGACATCCCATGGGACACCATTGAGCCTCTGCCAGACGATGTCGAGGCGGCGATGTGCCAGCTCTGCACGGAGCTCAGCCAGTGCGCGAACGTCGAGTTCGAGACCATCGGTTCTTGGCTTCAGCACATGTCATTCGGCTACCACGAGGTCAAGCTCTTCCTGGCGTCCAACATGTTCGACGCAGGCCGGCACCACGAGGCGTTCAGAAAGCGCGCGCTTTCCAACGGCGGCGGACTCGGTCTCGAAAGTCGGGGCGAGGTCAACCGGATGATCCTGGAGAGCAAGGGCGGCTGGTCTGAGACGAGCCTGCTCCTCCACCTGCTCCGCGGCACTTTCATCCTGAGCGTGTACCGCTACGGCGAGCGCTACGCCAACAACCCCGCAGAGAAGGTGCTGTTTGCACTCGCGATGCAGGATAAGGCCCGTCACATTGCCTACGGGATTCAGCATCTCCGCTACGCCGTGACCCACAAGGACGATAAGGCGCTGGTGTTCGAGCGACTGCTCAACATCGGCGAGCGCATCTTCGTGCGAGAGCTCCAGGAGCCCGCGCTTCTCGAACCGATGGCCATAGTCTTCGGCGGCGGAATCGAGGGCGCGAAGGTAGGTATGGAGCGCGTGAGAAGCATGATGGCCGAATGGGTTCGAGGGTATCTCGCAATGGCCGACTGGATCGGCGTCCAGCGCGGCCCCGCCTTCCCCAAAGAGCTGGCCCAGTACCTGGAGGACTAGCAGCGAACCCAAGTGTGTAATGACGCCCTCAACATTTCGTTATTCCCGCGAAAGCGGGAGTCCATGGGCGATGATGTCCATGTACAGATCAGTTGCTAAGAGGTACTAGCTTGCCCCAATTCCCTTCAGTCGAGTGGTTCGACGCCGTTCGCCAGGAGTTCAACACTGATGAGTCCGTCCGGGGAGCGGGCGGCGGCACCTGCGATGCCAGGGTCGGGGTGCGAGTCGGTGAGTCACTCTTCTTGCTGGTCTTCGAAGGCTTCGAGTGCCAGTCCGCGACCGAGATCGAAGAGGCGGACCTGGAGTCCACGGACTTCTACCTCGACATGGCCCCCGAAGACTGGGAAGACATGCTCACGAACATCCAGGAGAACGGCGAGGCCACGTCCGACTACACGCTCAATACCATCGACCTCGACAGCGAGAACGGGCTGGCGCTGTCCGTCACGGGAGACCAGTACCGCCAGGACCTCTTCTTCAGGTACAACCAGACGTTCCAGTACTTCTTCGACCTGTCGTCCAGGGTACCGACAGAGTTCAGTGACGGAGCCTGACCCAATGCCTATCTTTCCTTCAGCAGAGTGGTTTGAGGCGGTGAGAAATGCCGCCAACGCAGATCCCGCCTTCCGAGGTCTCGGCACCGCCGAAGCACAGGTGGGCGTCAAGGTCGGAGGCGATGTGTACGTGCTGGACTTCGATGCGTTCGAGTGCGCGGGAGTGTCGCAGGTCGAGGAGCACAACCTTCGTGATGTCGACTTCTACCTCGACATGTCTCCGGAAGACTGGCAAATGCTGCTGACCAACGTCAGGGAGAACGGCGGAGCCGACTCCGAGCACACCTTCAACACGCTGGACGTCGAGAACGGGATAGTCGAGTCATCCAACCCATACGGGATGAACAACTTCCCCAGGTATCACCTGACAGTCCAGCGCTTCTTCGACGTATCAAGCCAGGTCGAGACGACATTCGAGTAGCCCAATGCCTATCTACGAATATAGGTGCGAAGACTGCCAGGAGAAGACAGCCAAGCTTGTCAGGGGCTTCGACGCGCCTGAGAGCATCGCTTGCCGAGGCTGCCGGGGTGAGAACACCCACCGCATCATCTCAAGCGTGGCGTTCCACAAGTCGCTCAGCACACAGCTTAACGAGCTTGACCCCAGATACGACCGGATGGCCGATGCCGCTGCCAACAGCACGGCAACCTCAGACCCGCAGCGCTTCATCAAGAATGCCATCCCCTTCGACTCCGCCGACCAGTAGGCAGCTCCTCGCTACCTGAGGAACCCAGCCTCGGTCATTAGCTCAATGATCTTCACAGCATTCTCAGCCGGGGTGTTGGCGACAGTGTCCAGGGTTAGCTCAGGGTCAGGAGGCGCCTCGTAGGGGTCATCTATCCCTGTGAACCCCGTAATCTCTCCGGCTCGTGCCTTGGCATACATGCCCTTGGCGTCCCTCGACTCGCACACGTCCAGGGGAGTGTCCACGAACACCTCCATGAACTGGCCCTCGCCCATCATGCTCCTCACGGCGTCTCGGGTGGCTATGTATGGACTGATAGCGGCGCAGATGGCGATACCGCCGTGCCTGACGATCTCCGAAGCGACATACCCAATGCGCAGGATGTTCGTGTCCCGGTCCTCCTTGCTGAAGCCCAGTCCCTTAGAAAGGTTGGTACGGACCACGTCTCCGTCCAGCACCGAGACCTGACGGCCATGCTCCATCAGCAGCGATGTGAGCACGTCGGCCGTGGTCGACTTGCCTGAGCCGCTGAGCCCGGTGAACCAGATGCACACCCCCTGCCTGTGTCTCGGCGGGTAGGTGTCTGCGAGAATCTCAGCGACCTCGGATCTAGTGAACCACTCCGGTAGCGCCCTGCCGGCGTTGAGGTAGTCGTCGCGCACCTGTGTCCCGGAGATTGAGGCGGTCTCGGCTCCAGGCGGCAGATTGGACACCTCTTCGTACTTGCCCTCTGAGGGAAGATAGACTAGCTCAGTGAATGTCACAGGCTTGACGCCCAACTCTTCGGCGTGTTCCTCGACAAGCTCCTGTGCATCGTACGGCCCATAGAACGGCTCGCCTCGCGAGTCTACGCCCGGACCCGCGTGGTCGCGTCCTACGATCAGGTGGTTCGCGCCGAAGTTGCGCCTGATGATCGCGTGCCACACGGCCTCACGTGGTCCGCCCATGCGCATTGCCAGAGGCAGCAGCGCAAGCAGCACCCTGTCCTGCGCGTAGTACTGCTCCGTCAGCGCCTTGTAAGTCCGCACACGAGTGTAGTGATCTACGTCACCCAGGCGCGTCAGCCCCACGACGGGATGAAGCAGCAGCACACCGTCCACCGATGCCGCTGCCCTCTTCGTCAGTTCCTCGTGAACCCGGTGCAGCGGATTTCGGGTCTGGAAGGCCACTACGTTCTCGTGGCCAGTCTTCTCCAGCGCTCTCCTCGTCTCAGCAGGGGTAAGTCGCAACTCGCTGAAGTCGTGACGCTGGGGAAGCTGGATCACCTGCAGCCGGCCTGAGAGGTTGTAGCGTCCCCACTGCTGCATCTCGGCAACTATTGGATGCCGGAGGTCCAGCGTGCCGTACACACGCCTGGCGGTCTCATCCCTGTCCCACTCGTACGCCTCTTCGACGTCCATGACGGCCAGAAGGTCGTTGTTCGAGTCCCTCAGCGCGATGCGGCTGTCCAGCGAGATGCCCTCGTCCTTGTTGACGGGGAGCGTAATCGGAATAGGGAAGAGAGTGCCGTCAGTGGTCCGCATATCTTCGACAACCGCGCTGAAGTCGTCACGGGACATGAACCGGTTGAGCGGAGAGAAGCCTCCGGTCGCCAGCAGCTCAAGGTCGCAAACGGCTCGCTCCGAGATCTGGATAGACGGCAGGCGTCCAGCCTCGGCTCGAAGCTCCTCTGCCGCCTCTGCGGAGGCGACGAGATCGACAAGCTCGCCTCCGAACGGTGTGATCAGGTTGGATTTCGACATCTGTTCTCCTGGATGAAAAATGGCCTGCCCTAGATTCTATCCCATGTGTTGCCCCATGCTATAATTGAAACATGTGGGGACGCGTGGGTTCGACAGGGGATGCCTTCGCGGGACTGCAAGCCGAGGCGCCATCAACCTCGTTAATCAGGTGGCAAACAAAGTAACTGACGACAAACAGTTCGCTCTAGCCGCCTAAGGGCGGCTACGTTCCTCGGTCTCTTCCCCTGAGGGGGCCGAAGGGGCGACGCAAATCAGGGTGCTGTTCCGGTGACGCCGATGCCCGGGACTCAAGACCATCGGCTAGCTCCGAGCGCGAGCTCCGCCGGTACGGACGCGCCGGAGTGACCTTAAGTACCGGCTAAGCTTGTAGACGTTCTAGTCGAAGAGTCTTCTGGACGGGGAGTTCGACCCTCCCCCGTCTCCACCATCTCTTCTTCCCACCTCCCGTCGTGACTCGCATTGAACCTTGTCACGCACTTTCTAGCGGCCACCGCTATTCGATTGACTGCCGCGCTGATCATGGAGCGGTCCCAGTAGGTCGCTGACTCCTCGCCTCGCTCGACCATCAGGTCGAGAAGGCCCTCCTGAGACAGCCGCCTGCCATTGCGTCTGATCTCGTCCCGGTACGACCTGATCAGCCTCCCCACCAGTACGGCCTCGCTGTCATCTCTGTCTGATTCAGCCATTTTCCAAGCTATAGTCACGGATTCAAGTCAAACTGTGACATACGTGTCACAGACTTTGCAATACCGGTCTGATAGTTATCAATAGGTCATTGGGACATAGGCACAAGGATCTGTAGGGCTATGTCAGATGACACAGACCCATGGATGGTGGATAACAGACATTATGAAGCCTGACCAGCCCTTTGAATCATCAGACGAAGCCAGCGGCGTGGATTTCCGACGAGAGATACGTCGTGCTTTAGCAAAGATCCGTGTGGCGCAGGAGATACTCGCCGGGCTTGGAACAACAAGTGACGAAACAATTACGGCGCTCATCCACAGCAGAGCAGAGGCGCTGGGAAACAGGCTCACCGACACCGAACTCGAGGTCATGATCGGGTTCATCGGCGGACAGTCGCCTGAATCGATCGCCGAAGAGAGAGGGCTGTCTGAGAGAACTATCAGCAACCAGCTCAGAACAGGATGTCACAAGCTGGGGTTCCGGGATAGGCGTGAGCTGAAGGGCTGGGGCACGGCGGTCAGGGGGTTCAACATTGCACAACCACCTGAGGACTGAGCGCTGGGAATGTCATAAGCCAGCACAACCCGATCTCGTCGCGAACTTCCGCGCCCTGTAGCAGTTGAGGATCGCGTGAACAGACCGGGCAGGAACACGCTGCTACTTATTGCACTGCTGCTGGCAGTCGTGGTGGCCTACTTCAGCGATCCGGTCCTGTCCGACCCGTCGCGCGACACGGAGACAATGGCAACAGCTACTGTGTCGCCTACTCCGACTGCAATGTCTATACAGACATCTGCGACGACAACCCCACCGACAGCTACGACCACGCCAGCCGTCAACTCCCCGCCCACGGTCCAGGTGATGACATTCGGCGGATTCGGACAGGCGAGACCCTTTCCCGACGACGAGGTCTACAAGGTCAACATCTCGGGCTCCAGGGTGTCTATAAAGCTCAGGGGGCAGGACGACGACGGCAACCTGGCCTACCTGGCGATTGTCGACGAAGACGATGAGATCCGGGGCCAGTCCGACTGCGATGCCACGATGCGCAACGAGTGCACTCTGGAGGTGACGGTCCCATCACCCGCCGAGTACGACCGGGCATTCACATACTATGGGATCGCGGTGGACAGCGATGGCGCGAGCTCAGAAAAGAGCGCCAGGATAGAGATCACGTCAGTGTCAGACAGTGGCAGCTATGCCTCCATGCCGACGCCCAGTCCCACGCCAGTACCGGTGCCCGTTCCAACACCGGATCCTATGACGCCTCTGGACCCGATGCCGCCGCCGATTGAAATGCATGCTGACGTGGCAATGAGTGCGACTTCCGGTGAAGAGGCCATCGTTGAGCACGGAAGTGGGGTGATGATCGAGATCCCTGCCGGTGCGACCGAACTGGTCCCTCAAGACTGGACTGCCGGCCCTGAATTGGGCACAAGCACTCCAGCTACCTCGGACGAGATGGTGACTGTCTCCATCACCGACTTTGAGACTCCCTCTCCCAGTGTCGTAGAGGTGCAGTCCGCGTATGACATTTCAGTCGTGGACGAGAACGGCGAGGACATCGTGCTCAGGGAGCCCGTCACCATCACGCTCCCCTACACACTACCAGATGACAAGACCACCGAGGACCTGGAGGTGGTGTACTGGAACGAGCCCTTGGAACGCTGGGAGTCGGTTGAGGGAGGCATCGTTGACGAGACCAGCCAGACGATAACGGTAGATATGGACCACCTCACCGGCGTTGGCGTTTCTCTCTTTGTGGACCCAGTCCGTTTGCTGGCGCTGGTCCAGGAGTCGATTGCTGGGGCCGACAATATTGGGGTCAACTACGAGAAGGGATACAAGCACGCCATTACGCTCCATGGAGATGTGACGGTACCTTTTAAATTCGTCGGCGTGGAGGTCGGTGCCTCTCTGGTCCTGGACGCGGACGACATTCTCTCGCTGGGCAAGGAGGAAGGTGAAGGCTACACTGTGGAGGGCCGAAATGGCTACTTCACCTTCGGTGAATACAGGCACTTCGCCCTGGAGCCGCGCGCGGAAGAGCTCTCCCTCGGCGTGACAGTTACCATGCCCTATACGGGCAAGTACATGGGGCAGTTCGGCCCTAGTGGTTATAACAACGATCTCAGTTTCGAGTCCTCGTTCTCTCTCGTTTCGGTCAGTACAGCCCTGGGTGGCATCGACCTGCTGACGTTGAATTCGAACGGGAACTTCAGTCCGGTCGATGCGCAGTTGGGCCAGTGTGCGGACTGTGTCGCCTCGCTTGGTTTCAACTCTGGAATGGGCGCTGAGACCTATGGTGTGGATGTCGAAGTTCTCTCCACCTCATTGAATGTCGCGAGGGGCGAGTTCAACACCAACTTCGAGAACGTGTTGCAGAACCTAATGCAGGGACAGTGTGGCCAGTCTAGATGCAAGATTACGTGGTCCGATTTCATAGACCTTGCCATTAAGACATTTAGGCGGGATTTTCTGGGAGTCGTTTACTCATTGGGTGAGAAGGTTGGCCTGATTTATGAATACACCGCCTTCGAAAACCTAAATCCTGAGGTTGTGGCTGGCCTTGGCTGGGGATATGTCAACCAGATAAAGGACGTTACAGGCGGTCAGGACGTTAACGGTGACGGTAGAGGGGACATGGTGTTCCCGTCGGACAGTTCTGAGGGAACGCCACTGCAGGTGTGGACAACCGGGGATGGAACGGAGAATCAACGTCACTTTCTTGAGGTAGTAAGTATCACAGATGGGTGGAGCATCGAGTTCAATGCCACCGGTACGCCCTCTGAACTGAACGCCAGCACCGATGAAGTTCCGTCTGACGACGCGCTGTTGCGGGTCGACTTCGATGCCCCGGCGCTGTCTCTGAATACAACGCACTGGCTTGTGACAGCCACCACTGCGGCTTCCAACCCTGGCGCCATTACTTTCAGGCTCAAGCACAATGTTCCCCTCGGGACAGATCAACTGCTGGACGAGAAGGTTTACACGCTCTGGAAGGACAAGCAGTTCAGCGACCTGTCGGTCCGGGCCCATGTCAGTCCGGACCCTGTCCGCACGGATGAGCCGGTGACCTACACCGTTAACCTTGATAACGTCGGTCCCGAGACTGCGGACGACGTGAAACTTCAGATGTACGCGGCAAGTAACCTGGGTTTGACATTGGAGGAGGCGTCTCTAACAGACTCGAGTCTGAGATGCGAAGATGACATCGCCTTGCTGGGTAACTTGGTTTGTAACCTAGGTGACCTTGACGCTGGAGAGACCGCAACGGCAACCCTGAAGTTCAGGCTGAAGCCTGACTTCCCGACGGGCACACTCATCACGGCTGCGTTCGTAGGGACATCCGAAGTGGTCAGAGGTGCGCCGCTTCCCAAAGAGGAGCTCACCCCCGGAAACAACGCCACAACGACAGCCGCCCGAACCGCCTCCGACAGAAATGCCCTCGTTGCGCTGTACAACGCAACCGACGGTCAGAACTGGACTGTCAACACCAACTGGCTCAGCGAAGAGCCGATCTACACCTGGTCGGGAGTGAGGGCCGACGACAGGGGCCGAGTCACCGAACTGAACTTGGCTGGGCTGGGACTTGACGGGGAGATTCCGGCCGAGATCGGAGACCTGACCAAGGTGCGATGGCTCAATCTCGCTCGGAACTCGGCCCTGACGGGAGAGTTGCCAGCGGAGATGGCTCAGCTTACCGAGTTGGAGGTGTTGTATGTCGGAGAAAACGACCACACCGGTTCGGTCCCATCGTGGCTTGGAGATCTGGCCAAACTCAGCCAGCTGGGGCTGGGTCACAACCGCCTCACCGGGACGATACCGGCTGAACTGCGTAATCTCACTGAGCTCACGGTCCTTCACCTCGGAGGCAACGATCTGACCGGAGCGATTCCGGCCTGGTTGAGCGAGCTAACCAAGTTGCAGCGGCTGCTCCTCAATGACAATGATCTCGCCGGGACGGTACCTAGTGCTCTAGCCGGCCTCGCAGGGCTTGAATACCTGTATCTCGATGGCAACTCATTCACCGGGTGTCTACCCGCAGGGCTGGGTGACGTAACGAAGAACGATGTTAACCAACTTGGCCTGGTGACGTGTGGCATTGAGGCATCTGTTCCATTCGCCAGGGACCCGGCAAAGGACATATATGTGATTACTCGCGAGATCCAGCCAAGTGCTATCTGGTCAGATGGCAGCACCATGTGGGTAGCAGAAGAGACAGGGGGGATTTATCCTTACGAACTGCCAGATGGAGTACCACATCTTGGAAGAGATTTTAGCGCACTTATCGAAAGTGGAAACGAACATCCATTTGGGCTCTGGTCGGACGGCACAACTATGTGGGTGTTAGACGGCGGCGACGACAGGATCTACGCGTACGACATGTCAACTATGGCGCGGGACGCAGAGAAGGACTTCGAAACTTCTACTCTAAGAAATGCGGGCCACGATTCGCCAAGTGGCATCTGGTCGGATGGTACTACAATGTGGGTGGCAGACTTCAGAGTCCGCAAGATCTTTGCCTATGACATGTCAACTAGGGAATGGGATACAGCAAAAGACTTTGCTACGTCGACCGTGGAGGCTTCAGGCAACTACTCTCCAACGGGTATCTGGTCAAACGGCAGGACCATGTGGGTTGCTGATCGCTTTGTTGGCAAGATCTTCGCGTACGACATGTCAACTATGGGACGGGATGCGGATAAGGACTTCGCAACAGCTACACTGGATGCTGCGGGTATTACAGACCCCATCAGTATCTGGTCGGACGGCGTGACTATGTGGGTTGCTGGACTCTCCAGTTCGAAGCTGCGGGCCTTCGAACTGGAGACCACGGAGCCGGATCCGACAAAGGACATCGATCTCTTCAGACCCGAAGAAGATGGTCGTTTAGGGGTGCTCGATCTCTGGTCAGACGGGACGACGATGTGGGCTGCCTACTATGATGGAAATGCCCTTGGGTATGCGGATATCTGGGCCCATGACCTGAGTACTAGACACAGGAATGAGGAAAGGGACATTACAGGAGTGTTGCCCACTACGGGTATCTGGTCAGATGGCGCGACTATGTGGCTCTTGGACACTGGTTTTCGCGAGATTGACGCCTACAGTCTAGCCACATTGGCCAGGGACACAGAGAAGGACTTCGGAGAAACCACGCTGGAAGAGGCGGGCCACGACTACCCGCGGGGTCTGTGGTCGGACGGTACAACCATGTGGGTCGGTGACAGCACCAACAGGATCTTTGCTTATAACTTGGCAACCAAGACAAGAGATGAGTCCAAGGATTTCGCTACAACAACGCTTGAGACCGCAGGCAACGCAGCTCAATTCGGAATCTGGTCGGATGGGACAACCATGTGGGTCTTGGATGAGGATGATCAGAAGATCTACGCATATAGCATGGCGACGAAGCAGCGGGAAGTGACCAGAGACTTTGATACCCTAGCAGCCGCTGGGCAGAGATTTCCAAGGGGAATCTGGTCGGATGGCACAACCATGTGGGTTGGTAACGGGCCTGGCGAAATAATCTACGCCTACCACATGCCCCCCTAGCTTGTTGCGCCTTCCGACAGTATCTGACTGCGTCAAGCGTCCCAATGCCATGAAGCCTCCGCCTCCCGGGCTGAACATCGCGCTGGAGGCGGCGTGCTCCCAGGTCATCAGGCGGAGGCTGCGCTGGACGTCCTGGGTCGTAAGTGTGGGACTTGGCAGAAACGAGTTGAGCGTCAGGAGTCCAAGGTAGCAGGTGGCGGACCAGGACTGTAGCATTAAGGCTCGTGAAACAGGACAGTCCTTGCGGGAGCTCCTGCAAGACTTCTGCACACAGAGAGCACTGAAATGTCCCTCAGCAAGCGACTATTCGCCGCATGGTACGACCTTCTCAACTCCGGTGTTGAGGGGCGGGTCGTCCCCTACAGGAAGCGCACAGCAGGCTACGCCTGGGGGGATGTTCTGGAGATCGGTGGCGGTACTGGCGCTAACCTACGGTACTACCCGGACGATGCGAAGCTGACCTTTATCGAGCCCGATGCCCACATGATCAGGCGCCTGAGCCGACACGTCCGGAGCCAGGATAGGGATGCCGCCATTGTGCAACAGATCGGCGAAAGTCTGCCGTTCGCGGATGCGAGCTTCGACTCCGTGGTTACGACCCTCGTGCTGTGCATGGTCCGCGATCCTGACGAGGTGGTACGCGAGGTACGGCGCGTCCTGAGGCCGGGAGGCGCTTTCCTATTCTACGAGCATGTGGTGTCGCCGAGAAGTCGCGGACGCTGGTGGCAGGACAGGCTCAATCCGCTGTGGAAGTTCGCCACGACCGGATGCAACCTCAATCGCGATCTCACCGCGTCGATTGAAGGAGCGGGCTTTTCAGACATCGAAGTTGAAGCGTTCGACCTCTCCGTCAGGCTGCCGGTTACGATTCCAAACATAGTCGGTATCGCCAGAGCGTAACGCTGCCCTCAGCGCGCAGAGTCGGGTTGTGCTGGTAATACGTCTCAACAGGGCTTCAATCTGAATGGAGGCATTGGGTTAAGGACGCGGCAGGGCTGTCATTCAGCGGCACGACGGATCGTCACAAGTAGATATCCCCCGAGCACGGTGGCCAGGTAGAGAATGTTGGCGAGGGACATCCACAGGTTGCCCAGCCGCATTAGCTTCAGTCCTTCTTCTGGCGTGTAGCCAAGATTCTCCGCGCTTACTACTGGCAATGTAATGAATCGGAAGTTCTCGGACGTGACCAGTATATCGGGCTCCATGTAAGCAATGAGTGTCCCGGCAACGCCGAACGCACTCAACAGCACAATGGCCAGAATTGCTATTTTGAGGACAAAGTCGACATCTTTCACCGAGGTCTCCGGGTCATTGAGAGCCACAATTACAGTGAAGGCGCCGAACAGTATTCCATGGATAACCATGAGCGATATCCACGACCCCAGATTGGCGAAGACGGCGACGCTGACGTAGGTGAACAGTATCGGTGGAAGTGTTGCCCAGACTGCCCTTGAATAGGCGTTGGTCCTGCCCTGCGAACTATACTGTCGACTCCACAGCACGCTGAACATCACTGATGCAACCAGCGACAGTGCGAGGTGGGTGAGAAACGTGGCCAGGAGCGCTAGAGGCGTGTTCGTGAAGGGTTCGATCGTGTAGAACCCGAAGTGGTCCGTCTTGGCGATAGCTCCAATCAGCAGAGACGCGTTCAAGGTGAAGAGCACCGACAGAAAGAAGAGGTCAACGATATGGTCGCGCTCGGACCGATCTGCGCCTGGTTTCAGCCATCTTGAAGCCCACTGGCCTACTACAATTGCGAACCCCACCAGTACAAATGCGAGTAGCGCCACCGTTCCGTTCTGCCCCAAAGCATTGAGAATGAACCCAACTACCAGTGCGTAGATGCCTGGCGGGGCAAGCCTCATCAGGGCGTTCTTGGCTACAGCGGAGGCGTCCACAGCGACTTCGGGTGCAGACGTGGAATCCACAAGGCTGCGAACCTCATGCTGGAGACTCTCCATCTGGGACTCGATGGCTTGCGCAGCAGCCAGTATCGCGTCGTGACCTTCCTCGTCGCTCAGGTTCTCGTAACCTGCCAGGACCATGATGTGGTCCATCTCGGACTGCGGCAGATTGAGTGCGCGCCCGAACGCTACCAGGAACTCCCTCGGAGGGTGTCTTACGCCCCTCTCCCAGTTGCTGATCATTGAGCGGTCCCAGTAGGCGGCCGGATCCTCGCCTTTCTTGACCATCAGGGCAAGAAGGCCTTCTTGAGTCAGACGTCTGCCATTGCGCCGGGTGTCGTCTCGGTAGGACCTGATCAGCCTTCCTACCAGTATGGCGGCGCTGTCATCTCTGTCGGATTCAGCCATCTGTCGGACTCTATCACGAATTCAACCCATGCTGTGTGGGGAGTCAACGTAATATGTCATGAGTCGGACTTTGGACTAGACGCGGGAGGGAGTCTCGATGCTGTCCGGGCGCGGAGACGGCTCAGGCCGAGGCGCGGTCTTGAATATCGAGGCAATGGCTCCTATGACCTGCAGCACGGCCATGGACAGGAAGACCACCTTGAGACCCGTAATGAACGAAGCCAGCAGTCCTGAACCCTGACTCGCCTCCAGAACGGCGTCTATCTTCGGCTCGTAGCCTCCGGAGGCCATAACCGCGGTCACAATTGAAGTCGCGATCGCTATTCCGGTGACATTGCCGGAGTTTCTCGACAGGTTTACGAACCCCGCCACAACGCCGTGCCTGCCGGAGTCGGCGGCGCTGAAAATCGAGGCCGAATTCGGTGACTGAAACAGGCCGGACCCGGCGCTCTGCAGAAG
Source organism: Dehalococcoidia bacterium (assembly GCA_965232905.1). Classification (GTDB taxonomy): domain Bacteria; phylum Chloroflexota; class Dehalococcoidia; order Lucifugimonadales; family UBA1123; genus VXRN01. The sequence goes on along the minus strand of OZ247432.1, from coordinate 1,558,656 downwards.
GATGCCTGCAAGTACAACCAGGATGGACGACGTTGCCGTGAGAGATGCCAGTACTAACAGTCCCGCCGCGGAGAAGAGAAGGCCGATGACGTTAAACATCCTCCAGCCATACTTGTCAGAGAGCCACCCACTCAGGGGGCCCATGACTATTCTGCTCGCTGCGTTCGGAAGCAGTACGAAGCCGACAAGCGCGGGTGTATACCTGAGCGCAGCCTGGAGGTAGAACGGTATCAGGAAGCGTGCGGACGTTATTGCCAGGAAGGACATGAAGTTGGTGGTGATACCGATGGTGAAGACTCTGTTTCTGAACAGTCCCAGGTCCAGCATGGGCGAGGACGCTCGTCGCTCCCACCAGATGAAGGCGATGAGGAATCCGACGAATCCGAGAGCCCCGACTATGATCGGAGGCGATGTCCACCCCATGCGCGATCCGTTCGAGACGGTCAGCAGGAAGGCAAGCAGCACTGACGAAGAGAGGGCAGCTCCGCCGAAGTCGTACCGCCGGCTGCGGTTGTCCTGCCGGAACGCCTCGCTCTTGATGAGCAGTATCACGGCCAGCATGGCGCACATTCCCATGAGGACGTTGACGTAGAAGACCCAGCGCCAGTCGAGTGCGGTGACGATGAACCCGCCCATTACCGGGCCGATAACGCCTCCGGAGCCCACCACGCTGGCGTGAGACCCGATGCCCTTGCCGCGCTCTTCGGCGGGAAAGACTGAGGTCACCATCGCCATTCCGGTGCCCTGTGTCATTGCTGCGCCCAGCCCCTGCAGGACCTTCCAAGCGATCAGTATCGTTATGCTCTGGGAACTTGCTGCCATGAAGGCAGCCACGGCGAAGATGACAAGGCCAGCGAAGTAGACCTGCTTCCGGCCCAGTATGTCTGAGAGTCGGCCCATCGGCAGGATGAGCGCGCTGATGGCAAGCCCTTCGGCTATAACCACCCACTGCGCTGTGGCGAGGTCTGCCCCGAAGTGCTGGGCGATAGTCGGCAGGGCGACCGACATACTGCCGTGATTGACGACTGACGTCAGAGTGCCGAGCGCCACCGCGGCGAACACCCACCACTTGTAGACGGGTCTCTGGAATATGCTTGAAGCGAGCAAGTAGTTACATTTGAGGGGTGAGACTGCTCAACTGCCTCCCGGAATTACGGGAGGGCGGTCTCTGAATGGTGTACATTCTATCACCAACTTGGATTTCGGTTGCGCGAGCGGCTCAACTGCGCAGCTAGTGGGAATGTAGGGTAATGGAACACGTTGCCGATGAACTGCAGGAAGGGACCTGATGACGCCAAATCAAATGAAGAGAAAACTACTGTCCGGTCAGCCGGCGTTCGGGGTATCGGTTATGTTCCCGTCCCCGCATGTCGTGGACATCGTTGGAAGGCTTGGATTCGACTGGGTGCTCATCGACTGTGAACACGGTTCGATCTCGCTCGAGAGCGTTGAGCTGATGGTCATGGCTGCCGAGAGCGCGGGCGTCACGCCCATCGCGAGGCCGCCCGTGAACTCATTCGAGGCGATAGGTCAGCTCATGGACCGGGGAGTGATGGGTGTACAGGTGCCCCACGTGAACACCGCGGAGGACGCCAGGAGAGCGGTCGAATCGGTCAAGTACCATCCTCTGGGAGAGCGTGGACTGGCCGCGGGGGTCAGAGCGGCATCCTACGGCTACGGAATGTCGATGTCCGAGTATGCCGAACTGTCCAACAGGGAGACGCTGGTGTGCGTGCAGATCGAGGAAGGGGAGGCAGTCAGGAACGTGGACGAGATCGTACAGGTGGACGACGTGGACGTGTTCTTCGTTGGGCCGTCAGACCTATCCCAGTCCCTCGGGTACCCTGGCAGACCTGACACGCCCGTGGTTAGAGATGCGATGGACAGCGTGTTCGCTACGGTAGCGGCGGCTGGAAAAGTGTCGGGTTCGGCCGGTAATGCGGGCGCGACGAGGAGATACCTGGACCAGAATGTGAAATACTTGTACACCCACCTGACCACGCTGCTTTCGACGGCATCAGAGGCGTTCCTGGGTGAAGTGAATCGCTGAAATTGCCCTCCCGGAACACATTGCCGGGGGATGGTCCCGGGAGGGCGTGAGGCCGGCAGTTAATGGGAGTAAGCGTCCCTTACCGGCTGGGAACAAAATCGTTTGAGCTTTGTTGATATCCCTGCTGCACGACACTCACGTCCCCTGTGTAGTGGCAGACAGGGCGGCTGGCCCGCCTGACTGTCGAGTCGCGGCATAGACAGCTTCTTGCTAGGCATTGGCCAGTACGATCAGTGAGGGTATGAGTGGGACCGTCAGAGTTGCCATCAAACCCAATGCGACTCTCGCGCCGACCAGATGAGGCTTCAACACACGGATTCCGGTGGTTATCTTTGTCATGATGCCTCCCTTCGTGACTCTCGTGAAATTAAGGTAGAGTTATTTGTTAGGGTGGTTACATAAAGACTAAGCGAGGTTTTCGCCTCCGTCTACCGCAGTTCGATTCCTGTTTCCTGAGGGCTGGAACTGGCCTGTACGACTGGCGCCAGGACTGCCCGCTAGCCACCAATCCTGATACCCTAGTGCTACTTCTTCGAGCAGGGGTTTTGACATGGACAAGGTCCGGTTGGGAATCGTCGGATGTGGCACGATCTCACAGCTAAATGCGCCGGGTTATCTGGCTGACGAGCGCTGCGACGTGGTCGCGCTGTGCGACCCGGTAGAAGAGAGGGCCGCCCAACGGGCAGCGGAGTGGGGAATCGACCCCCGAATCCACACGAGTTATGAAGACTTGCTCAACGACGCTGGCGTCGACGCCGTGGAACTTCTGACTCCCACTCCAATTCATCCACAGCAGATAATCGACGGGCTCGCCGCTGGTAAGCATGTCTCGTGTCAGAAGCCGGCCGCGAACTCCATCGAGGAGATACGCGAAATCGCCGCCGCGGTCTCGCGTGCCAGCACTTTCTACAGGACCACCGAGAACTTTCTGTACTATCCTCCGATCATGAAGGCGCGAGAACTGATCGAGGACGGCACGCTTGGGGACGTCTCGCTGGTGCGAATTCGCACCGTTCGCGGAGGCGGTTCGGAGAGCGCGATTCCTGTCACGGAAGGCGCGTACGTCTGGAGGCAGGACCAGGAACGCAACATCGGAGGCCTGCTCTTCGATGACGGCTGGCACAAGGTCGCGACCGCGGTCTGGTGGGGAGGCGAAGTCGATAGTGTCTCCGCCATCGTGAACAGGACCGACAACTTCATCGACGAGACGCCCACCGTTGCTACCTGGCAGTATGCCGCTCCAGAGCGTCTGGCCAGCATCGAGTACGCCAAGGCTGCCGAAATGCCACTGCGGACGCGATACTATCCCGCAGACGAGTTCATGGAGGTTGTGGGCTCCAGGGGCATCCTGTGGGTAACACGCTGCACTGGCGAGATGCTCGACATGCCGCCTCTCGTTCTTCACACAGGCAGCGAGTCGGTCTCGTACCAGTTGCCGATGGACTGGATCGAGAGCTTCAACGGAGCGGCCATGGACTTCGTGGACGGCATTCTCACAGACAGACAGCCGATGATGGACATCGAATTCACTGAGGACGTACTCCGAATAATCCTCGCGATGTACCAGGCGTCGGACGCTCGATCATGGGTGGCGCCTTCAGAGGTTGGTTGACCGGTCCGTCACATCGTCTGCTTGAGGCTTGAGGGTTGCGGTCATATAATTCGATGACACTATTGATGATTTGACTTGAAAGGATACCCATGCCTCGATTTGCCGCCAACCTGACAATGCTCTTCAACGAAGTGGACTTTCTCGAACGCTTCGTGGCAGCCGCAGCCGCCGGATTCAAGGGGGTGGAGTACCTTTTCCCGTATGACTACGAACCCGATCAGCTTGCAGAGCTGCTATCGAAGCATGGTCTCACTCAGGTACTTCACAATCTTCCAGCCGGAGACTGGGACGGTGGAGACCGGGGCGTCGCCTGTGATCCCGACAGGGTAGGGGAGTTCCAGGACGGAGTGGGGACCGCGATCGAGTACGCGAAGGCGCTCGGCTGTCCACAGGTAAACTGCCTCGCCGGAATAGTCCCACGGAGCGTCGCTCATCAGGTGGCGCACGACACTTTCGTGGAGAACCTTAAGTTTGCGGCAGGCGAGCTGGAGTCGGCTGGTATTCGCTTGCTGATAGAGCCGATCAACACAATAGACATCCCAGGATTTTTCCTGACCAGGACACACCAGGGGAGATCGATCATCTCCGAAGTCGCGTCTCCGAATCTTCTTCTGCAGCACGACATCTATCACATGCAGATAATGGAGGGAGACCTCGCCCGGACAATCGAGCAGAACCTCGACGTGATCGGGCACTTGCAACTCGCAGACAACCCGGGACGGAACGAACCCGGCACAGGCGAGATAAACTATCCGTTCCTGTTCAGTTTGATAGACAACTCAGAGTACGACGGGTGGATCGGATGCGAGTACCGACCGGCATCAACAACACTTGGTGGGCTTGGCTGGATTAGCAATTACGTATAGGTGCCTCCACCGGCCAGGCGTTCGCGTGAGGCCATGAGGGCGACGAAAGGGTAGGAGAGTGACAACCTCGACACCTGCTATCGACCCCGGAAGCTTTGTGGACCGCGACCAGGTGCTGGAGCAGATCCAGGACAGGGTGCTTTGGCTGGCGATGAATCTCGTCCATCACGCCAACAACGTCCGTACCAACCCCGACGGGTTGAAGGTGGGCGGCCACCAGGCGTCGAGCGCGTCGGTCGTCACGTTGATGACGTCGCTCTACTTCGACTTCATGCGGGCCGGCGATCGCATATCGGTCAAGCCGCATGCGGCGCCTGTCTATCACGCGATCCAGTACCTCCTCGGCAACCTGGACCCGTCGTACCTCACCATGATGAGGCAGTTCCACGGCCTGCAGGCTTACCCAAGCCGCACCAAGGACCCCGACGACGTGGACTTTTCAACCGGGTCTGTCGGACTTGGCCCGGTAGCGCCCAACTTCGCCGCGCTGGTGAGCAAGTACAACAGGTCGCACCTGTTCTCCGGGTCCGATAGAGAACGCCGGTACATTTCCATAGTAGGCGATGCCGAACTCGACGAGGGCTCAGTATGGGAGGCCATAGCTGAACCTGCCATGCACGGCCAGCCCAACATCCTGTGGGTTGTCGACCTCAACAGGCAGAGCCTCGACCGCGTAATCCCCGGCATCCGCGTTCGGGCCTGGCGCGAGATGTTTGACGCCAACGGCTGGAAGGTCATAGATGCCAAGTACGGCAAGCGACTACAGGCCAAGTTCTCTGAACCCAACGGTGAGTTGCTCCGGCTAGCGATCGATGAGATGTCCAACGAGGTCTACCAGCGGCTTCTGCGCGTTCCGCCCGGCCAGCTGCGCGAGTGGCTCCCGAAGACGAGTCGCTATCCCAGGGACATGTCGCGGCTTATATCGCGCTGGCCTGACGAAGAGCTGCAGGCCTCGTTCAGGAACCTCGGTGGACACGACTTCGCGATGCTCCGAGAGGCGTTTTCGCAGACGGAATTCGATTCTGGGCCGAATATCATATTCGCGTACACCCTTAAGGGATGGAGACTCCCCTCGATCGGTGATCCCCAGAACCACTCGGTTGTGTTGTCGAATCACCAGATGGCGCAGCTCAGGGGCGAGCTTGACGTCGTTCAGGACGGCGAGTGGGACAGGCTGCCGCCGGAATCGCCGGCAGGGCGGGTGTGCATAGACACCGGGCGTCGGCTCGGTGTCGGACGCAAGCCCAGGTTCGACATACCGGAGATGAACATCCCGGCCGACTTTGGACAGCGGTACACGGGCAACATGGCGACGCAGCAGACGTTCGGCCTGATCCTGACCGCCATCTCGCGCAACCTTCCCGATGTCACCGAGCGTGTCGTTACCGTCAGTCCCGATGTCGCCAGCTCGACCAACCTCGGCGGCTGGATCAACAAGGTCGGCGTTTGGCACGAGGATGAGAAAGAACCCCTGCCCGAGGAATCGATCGTTCGCGCCCTCAGGTGGGAGGAGCATCCCCGAGGTCAGCACATAGAGCTCGGCATCTCAGAGAACAACCTGTTCATGATGCTCGGGCAGCTTGGACTCTCGTTCGAGGCCAACGGGGAGATGCTGTTCCCGATAGGAACACTCTATGACCCGTTCGTAAGGCGTGGCCTGGATGCGTTCGTGTACAGCGTCTATTCGGGGTCCAGGTTCATCGTGGTGGGCACGCCTTCCGGCCTGTCGCTGGCCCCCGAGGGCGGCGCGCACCAGTCCATGATTACTCCGTCGATCGGCACTGAGATCCCAGACCTCGACTTCTACGAGCCCTGCTTCGGCCAGGAGCTGGAGTGGATTATGCTGGCCGCCCTGGAGCAGATCAGGAACCGCACCCGGTCCTTCTATCTGAGGCTCACAAGCAAGCGGGTCGACCAGGGACTCCTCAGGGTGCCTGAAGACCCGGCAGCGCGCGAGAGAATGCGCCAGCAGGTACTCAACGGCGCGTACAGACTCATCGACAGGAGCCGAAACAGGGGGTTCAAGCCGGGAACGAACGTGGTGCACATTCTGTCCAGCGGTGCGATGATCCCGGAGGCCGTGGCTGCAAGCAACGCACTGCTCGAAGAGGGCGTGTTTGCCAACGTCGTCAACGTGACAGGCCCGGGGCCTCTTTACCGAGCGTTCCAGCAGTCGGTGTACGACGCGATGGACGGTAAGGGCGACCTCAACATGTTCATGGCCGATTCCATCGACCCCAGTACTCGGGATGCTCCCGTCGTGACCGTTCAGGATGGACACCCCCACACACTCTCATGGGTGGGCAGCGCGCTCAAGACGCCGCTGATTCCAGTTGGGGTGACCGAGTTCGGCCAGTCCGGCTCCATGAAGGAGCTGTACAAGGAGTACCGCATAGATTCTGAGAACATCATGGCGGCCGCCTATGCCGCTCTTGAACTCTGAGACAACCCATAAGGAGACCACATTGGCGAAGATTCTAGTCCTGCACGGCCTCGGCATGAACATGCGGGGTAAGGTCCAAACGGGGACTTTCGGCACTCAGACCCTGGACGAGTACGATGAGTACATTCAGCAGTGCGCCTCAGAGCTTGGCGTGGACATCGAGATATTCCACTCGAACATCGAGGGTGAGGTCGTCAACAGGCTGTATGAAGCGCACGACTCCGGCGACTTCGATGGGGCTCTGTTCAACCCTGCGGCATACTCTTCGGGACATCCCGGAGTCCTCGCCGCGATCGCGCAGGTCGACTTCCCGGTGTACGAGATCCACATCTCCAACCCGGCCGCACGTGGCGGACAGTCCCAGGTGGCCGGCGTATGCAGGGGCGTCATAACCGGTTTTGGCCTCTTCGGCTACTACCTCGGTATGCGTGGAGTCCTGAATACGCTGAGTTCGGACTAGGTCGGGACCTCTCGCAGTGACCCAGGGCATACTCGCTCTGCTGATCGCGTTCGCGCTAGGGTCATTCCCAACGGCCTTCGTGGCCGGGAAGCTGCTGTCGCGTGGCGACATCCGAGAGGCGGGAAGCGGTAATCCAGGCACACTGAACGCTGTGCGACAGTACGGCAAGCTGGTTGGGCTGGTGGTGCTGCTCGTCGATGCCGGCAAGGGTATCCTGGCAGTTACCGTTGCCCAGGCGATGTCGGTCACAGACCCCTGGGTGTATTTGACGGCGCTGCTTGTGACCCTGGGACACAACTTCACCCCAGTTCTCAAGTTCAAGGGTGGTAAGGGCGCGGCGACGGTTTTGGGTATATCGGCCTTTATGCTCTGGCAGATTACGGCGATTTCGGGCGCGGCCGGGCTGTTGGTCCTGCTGCTGACACGTCGGGGCGTCCTGGCCGTCGCCTGCGTGTTCATCGTCCTGAACGCGCTCACGATTGCCACGGGGCAGGCCACGGGTCAAATAGTGCTGTGTCTCGTGCTGTCATTCCTCGTGGCTGGGACGCACCTGTGGCGGCAGTCGGATGAGGTCACAGATGCCGTGAGGGAACGTAGCTGGCGACGCTTCCTGTCCATGGAGTGAGTTCCCTACAGGGCGACCGCTGACATCCGGCAGCGACACCTGTAGAATGTGGCCCTAAATCCGCGGCCCTAATTCGTCGCGCAGAATCTCGCCGGAGGCACTGGCAATAATGATCTCGAAACTGTCTCTGATAGCAGTGGCTATTCTTACGGTTGCCCTGGTGGCCTGTAGCTCCGAGTCCGAGGAGCCTGCTCCAGCCCCGGCTCAGCCAACGGCCGCCCCCGCAGCGCCGTCGCAACCGGCCCCTGCCCCAAGTGGGCCAATGCAGTGGGACTCGCCTCCTGCCATGGAGATCGACACCAGCAAGAAGTACACTGCGGTCTTCGAGTTGGCCAAGGGCGAGGAGTTCGAGATCGAACTGTTCGCTGACAAGGCTCCGAAGACGGTCAACAACTTCGTCTTCCTAGCCCGTCAGGGTTTCTACGACGGAGTGACCTTCCACCGCGTGATTCCAGGATTCATGGCGCAGGGCGGAGACCCGACAGGTAAGGGCACCGGTGGGCCCGGATATCGCTTCGAGAGCGAGTTCCACCCCGACCTGCGACACGACAGCGCTGGAATCCTTTCGATGGCCAATGCCGGCGGCCTTGCCACGAACGGGAGCCAGTTCTTTATAACGTTCGTGCCGACTCCCGCGCTGGACGGGCTGAACCCGAGCGGTTCGGAGAAACCGTGCGCCCAGCGCGGTGTGTCTTGTCACACTGTGTTCGGCAAAGTCTCGTCGGGCATGGAAGCTGTCAACAACATCACCGTTCGAGACCCATCCGCTGCGACTTCCCCCGGTGACGCCGTGACGACCATCAGGATTGTCGAGGAGTAGGGGCGCTTTCAGCTCAGGCGTCCAGGCCCCTACGCTCTTTCGTCAGTTCTCTCGACATCGTCGCCTTCGGCGACATCCGACTCGCCCTGGCCGCTCTGTGACTGTGACCCGGACGCGGGTGACTGTTGTACCTCAGCTTGCACATCACTGTAGCTGTAGGTGTACAGGCGTCCCATCGCTCCCAGCCAGCTTCCGTCGTGTACGACTGTCAGGTCGGTTACCGGCTGGTTGTTGAGCCGCACTGTGTTGGTTGAGATCTCGAGGGGCTCGATCAGGACCTCATCACGGTAGAACCTGAAGGAGACTGAGTCGAATCCATTAATCCCCAACTCTTCACCGGACAGCCGGTTCCTGGTCAGGAGGTTTTGCAGCGGCGGACGCTGCACATCGCGCAGCCTGACGACAAGGCGACCATCCTCCGTGAGTATTGCCCCGAAAGGCGCAACCCTGGCCAGGTAGTTGATCAGCAGCACTGCTACTGCCGCCACGATTATGGCTCCTACCACTATCAAGATGGTGGTGGTCGGCGCGGTCTGCTCGACCCTCTCGACTGGCGGCGGTGGTGCCGTGGTTGGCGCCGGCGCCGGCGTTGGAGCAGGAGCAGGTGTCGGCAGCGGCTGCGCGGGCGGGATCGACGAGATTACCAGTGGGTCCACGCTACGCATGAACTGCTGACCGGCGTATTCGACGTCCAGCGATACTCCGACCGTGGCAAGAGCCTCGGTCGGGGCCGTGTAGTAGACGTCGTACTCGAAGGCCTTGCCCTCTGAGATAATCCGTCGTGGGACCAGTTCCAGCGCCCCGGTGTCGCCCTGGTTGGTGGCGACGGAAGTAATGATGTCCTCAGGCGCGACCGAGTACGGCTGGCTACCGATGGCTACTGTGATCTCAGCAATCTTTGTGCGTACCTCAGGCTCCAGCGTCTCGGCAGCCTCCTGTACGAGCGTGAAGTCGGGGAACAGCCGAGCGTCGAACGATGACAGCGTCGTGATCGTGTGAGCTATTTCAGGCCACTGCAGCTGCATCTCGACGTCGTAGGTGCCGTCTGTCGTTAGTGAAGGCAGGGTGGCCGAGTAGTAACCATCTCCGGCGACACCGTCCCCGCCAGTACCCTCGTCGTTCAGGTCGTATAGGACGGACGTGCCGTCGGGGTTGGTGATGCGTGCCAGAAGGCCCGCGTCTACTGAGACGAGGCTGCCGTCGTCAGTCACCGACGCAATGATGTTGACGGGTATGCCAACCGGGACCGCACCCTGCATCTGGAGCTCGATGCGATAACGGTTGATCGAGTAGCGGTGGGCCGTCAGCAGGCCACTGTCTCCACGCACTTCGAGCGACCAGCGTCCGGGTATCGGCTCCATCAGTCGGACGATTGCGATGTTTGGCAGCTCGATCGTCTCTGACGACTCGCGGTCGCTGGATGACGCCTCAACCCCAGATGGGTTCTTGAGCCTGAACGACGTTGAGTCGTCCTCGCGGAAGAAGACGATGCTTAGCTCGCCGGTCCCAGGCACGATGTCGAGGTCGGTCTCGAATATCGAGTCAGGAGAGAACGTCGTGCTGCCCAAGGCCTGAAGAGCGCCCTTGCCCTCTCTGATGAGTGTCCGGTTGGTCAACGACTCTAGGCCGTGAGGGATTGAGAGCTCGAAAGACTCCCCACTCGTTCTTCGCGCGATCTCCGCAAGCACGTTCTTGAGCCCGGAGTCAGCCTCCGGGGTTGTGACGTTGAATACCGGCCAGCCCACTTCTTCGATCAGGTCGAGAATGGGATCAAGTTCGTCGACGGTGGCTGACGGGTCGGTTGTGGAAGTGTCGCCAGTTACGAGAATGATCGAAGACTCGGAGCTTACCACCAGGCCGTTGAGGTAGTTGTAGGTCTCAGCCAGGGCTGATTCCAGGTCGAGCGGCTCGGGTGGCGGCGAAGACGCCAGTTTCTGCTCGACGGCCCTTCTCAGCTGGACGAATCCCTCAGCGTTGGTGTCCGTCGGTCCGTAGACGTTGGAGAAGTCATCCCCGAACACAAACGCGAACGGCTGCCCCTCCTTCAGTCTGAACATCAGTCCAAGAAGCGAGTTGACCAGGTCGACCTTGGACTGATCGGAGGAAATCTCGTGCCGGTCAATCACGAAGAATGTCAGTTTGTCGGCCTGGCCCTGGGCTTCAACATGACCGGACGGGCCGGACAATGTGACCGTAAGCGCAAGCGCGATTACAAGGATAAGTATCGAAAGAAAGCGCATGTTATTCTTGCCCCGAATTAAACATTATGAGAGACCTCATGCGCAGTCAACGAGAAAGTGGTACATGTTTTGTACTAAACAAAGTATTGGTCTCGTTCGGAATATGGCCGCTGGCGGTTGTCGTGGTGGCGCTGGGCGGCTGTGAAAGGGCCGCTCAGGGCACCGCAGAAGACTACTCCAGCTTCACGGGAACGGTGACGAGCTTCGAGGCAAAGTCCCTGCTGGAGCTTGAGTCAATTACGGTCGCCAACGAGTCGGGAGAACAGTTCGAGTTTTTCGCGGACGGCAGGCGATTTGAGGAGTTTACGCCCGCTCATGTCAGGGAGCACATGGTGCTCGGCGATCTGGTCGAGGTGACCTACCTTGAGTCAGGAGGTAGGCTGCTCATGGTCTCCCTTCAAGACGCATTCGTCGAGACGCCTGCGACTTCCGGATCGCCATGACGATATACACGCTGCCGGCTGTCAAGACCAGGAATATTCCCAGGAAAACCCACGCGCCTCCCACTCCAGGCTGAATTGGGGCCGGAAGGATTACCAGCGGAGCCCTGAAGTCGGCCTGACCTACGGTCGGGCTGTCGATCTTTATGTATACGACCCAGTTCCCTGCTTCCTCGAACTTGAGGTTGGCGCGGTAGACCTCAGGGTCGATCGGGGTGTTGACGGCCACGACCTCGAACTCCGGGTGTTCGGGTTCGCTCTCAGCCACCAGCGTAATCCGGGCGTCTGTGACCGGGGAGCCGTCGGAGAGAAGCGCAGGCTTCACGCCGATGTTGATTATCCCCACCTGCGGCGAAGGTGGCACCCAGGACACTGCGACGTCGAAGGGGCCCACCTCGCGGTTAAACAGCGGCTGGAAGGTCTCATCCGACTGCGCCTTGGCCTCCTGAGGCAGGGTCATGGCAATTGAGACGATGAGCAATGCCAGAGCGACAGCTATGCAGGCTGGTCGAATCAGCATCGTGGGCCTTACGGACATAGTGCAGGGACTCCTGAGGTTGGCTGGTCATACCCTCAATTGTCGCTACCGAGCGAGTGGCGCGTCAACGTCGAGTCATGGGGCATCTCTTATACAATGGGGCCGATACCACACGAAGGCACGACCTGGTCAGACTCTGCGGATGCCGTTTGAATCGGCCTGTCGCCTCGAGCACAGGAGAATGCACACTATGGCTAACAGCACTTCCGAAACACGAGAACGGATCGCAGCCAGGTCGAACTCGGCGATTGAGGGCTCGAAACAGGCCCTGATCGACCTCTCCAGGGATGTTCACGCACATCCCGAGTTGAACTACCAGGAGCACTACTCCTCGAACGCTCTGGCTGCGTTCCTGGAGGAGTGCGGACTGAACGTGGAGCGGGGTGTCGGCGGCCTGGAAACGGCGTTCCTGGCCACCATCCCCGGTGGGGCAGGCGAAGGACCGACGATCGCTGTTCTCGCTGAGTACGACGCGCTGCCGGAGATCGGCCACGGCTGCGGTCACAATCTAATCGCGATGGCCGCGATGGGAGCCGCGCTGGGACTGCAGGCGAACGCTCAGGACCTGCCTGGCCGGGCCATGATAATCGGGACTCCTGCGGAAGAGGGCGGGGGCGGCAAGATTCGTCTTCTGGAGGCCGGCGCATTTGACGGCGTCGATGCGACGCTCTCATCCCATCCCTTCTCGAATCGCACCCTCGTGCCCGCCGCCGCGCCGATCGGCGAGAGCTGGAGCCTGGCTATGGTCGGATACCGGTACATGTACCTTGGGCGTGCCGCTCACGCCGCTGCGGCCCCTGAGGCTGGCATTAATGCGTTGAACGCGGTCATTCACCTATTCACCGGAATTGACGCGCTGCGACAGCACCTGAGGGACGATGTCCGCATCCACGGGGTAATCACCGATGGTGGGATGGCGCCCAACGTGGTCCCGGAGTTCGCCGCTGCCAACTTCATGCTGCGATGCCGCGACCGGGACTACCTGAGCGACGTGGTGGTGGGCAAAGTGCGACAGGTGGCGGAGGGAGCCGCGTCGATGACAGGCGCACGTCTCGAGATCGAGGAGTTCTACCCCTTCTACGAAAACGTTCTGCCCAACGTGGCGCTGGCAAAGGCGGTCGGAGCGAATGTCCAGGCCCAGGGCATCAAGCTGGACGAACCGACCCCCGGCCGTCCCGGAAGCGGGGCGTCCACCGACTTCGGGAACGTCAGCCACGTCATGCCCGCATTCGAGCTCAGGTATGCGGTCAGTGAGGAGCCTGTGGCCTCTCACACGAGAGATATGACCGAGACGGCCGTTACCGACTTCGCACTCTCCAACGCGCTCTCTGTTGCCAAGACGCTGAGCCTGACAGCCAGCGATCTCTTGCTGGACGCTGCCCTGCTGGAGGCCGCAAAGGCCGAGTACGCCGAACGAAGCAGCTAGCGCGGCTCGGGTACTCTGCGGCCTCGTCCCATCTTCCCTAGAAGCTTGGTTTGCTGGCGTGAGGAGTGAGCTGTAGCTCGTGAGTCCAGCAGGACTTGTCCTGGGTGTGCAGGTAGTAGAAGGCGTCAGCGATCGCGACCGGGTTTATCAGCAGTTCAGGGTGCTGTTGGCCTCGGGGCATCGCTCGCGTTCCCGGTGAGTCGATGGTGCCGTCTATCACGACGTTGGCGACGTGTACACCGTATTCCGAATACTCCTCGGTCAACGCCTGCGACAGGGTCCGCATCAGCACGCGCGGATAGTAGAGCGACTGTCCGGTGTACCGCTTTTTCCCCCTCAGCGACGACGCGTTGTTGGAGAACAGAATCGAGCCTTCGCCGCGCTCCCTCATGGCGGGTAGGATCTCTTTGGCTACGAGAAATGGCCCGCTGCTGGAGATGTGCTGCGCCGTCTCAAACAGCTCGAACGGGATGTGTTCCAGCAGTTCCTGTTCCGGCGGAAGGTCGCGTCCCTCCAGGTACCCAGCGTTATAGACCAGGACATCCGGGTCGCCCGCCTGCTCACGGATCTCGGCAAACGCGTTAGAGATCGATTCGCGTGACGACAGGTCCAGCTCGACGATGATGCTCTCTCCACCCTGTTCGCCGATGGCAGCCTGCAGCGACGCGGCGTTGGACGCTGTGCGAGTCGTCAGCACGGTAAGGAAGCCCTCGCTGGCAAACTTCTGGGCGATGGCTCCGCCGACACCCCAGCGCACGCCAATGGGCAGATCACTGTCGTCGATCTCACCACCGTGGATCATCCGCGTGTTGCGGCCGTCCGACTGCCACTTGGAAGTAGCTCCAATTACAACGGCGACGGGTTTCCGATTTGAACTCATACTCAGTTCCTTTCATCTAGCTGGCGGTACGCTAAAACTACCACAGATTGGGAAATGCCGGGACGGCCGCCTAACTGCCCTCCGAACTTTCCGACTCACCTGCTCAGTGATATAAAGGGTGGGAGCGGACCATGAGCCCACAATCGGGTTCGCTCCCAAAAGAGACTGCTGAGGTGACCCGGTTGACTAGGACGACTGAATCGAAGCTGAGTCTGGGCCAGATCCTGTCCATCCGTCCCGTCGTAGCCGCGGAGCCGCCCCAGTGGTCGCCGGATGGCACAAGAATCCTCTATGTATCGTCCCAGAGGGACACGGCGGAACTGTGGAGCGTTCCAGCCGATGGAGGATTCCCATCCCGCCTGACAGTTGGGGCAGGGGATGGGGGCGTCGCACCACGTATTCCACTCTGGTCTCCTGACGGCGCCCACGTCTCCTGCGTCTCCAGGAAGAGCGGCAACGATGAGGTGTGGCTGTGGCCTATCAGCGGAGATGGGGAATTCCAACTCACTTCTCTGGGTGGGCGTTTCCACTCGATGAGCTGGGCTCCGGACGGTAGCAGCGTCGCGGTCTCATGCAATCGCTACGGCTCGTACGACGTCTACCTCGTGGAGGTCCCATCAGGAAGAGCTACCCGGCTAACCGACGGGCCACTCTACGCCGTGAATCCGGTGATTACTCCCGACAGCCAGCACATCCTGTACGTCCAACTGGATGACAAATGGGAGGACCACGACGTCGTAAAGACTACGCTGGACGGTACAGACCAGCAAATCGTGCTCCAGGATACCGACTTCTTCGACTACAGCTACGGGGCGACTTTCGGCTATCCACGAGTCTCGTCTGACGGGGAGCGTGTCCTATTCCGCAGCCAGCGCAGCGGTCACACAAACATCTGGACTGCCCCTGTTGGCGGCAGCGAGCCTGAGCCCATCGCCCCCGAGGAGGCGGAGCAGGGCGACGCTGCCTGGTCTCCCGAGGGTCAGCAGGTCGTCTATACCTCCAACCACAACGGCACACTGGAACTACGTGTGGCGGACGCTTCAGGCGGGGAGTCGAGGGCGCTGTTCTCACCTGAGATGGGAGTATGCTCCACGCCGCAGTGGTCGCCTGACGGTTCGGAGGTGGTCTTCCGATACGGCACGCCAACGTCACCATCCGAACTCTGGAGCATATCTGTAGATGACGGCCAGATCAGGAAACTCACAGACTCCGGGGTCTCCGGCAGCATAACTGAACGCTTGGCCGTCCCCGAGAAGATCACATACGAGAGCTTCGACGGTCTCACAATACACGCGTATCTATACAGCCCCGAGAGCCGAAACGGAGGTAAGAAACACCCGGGACTGCTCTTCATCCACGGTGGACCCACCAACCAGTTCAGCGACGACTTCCAGCCCTATGTACAGTACTTCGTCCAACGTGGCTACATGGTGCTGTTGCCCAATATCAGGGGCAGCTCAGGCTACGGCAAGGCTTTCGAGGAGCTGAACGACAGGGACTGGGGTGGAGGTGACCTGAAGGACGCCATTGCCGGGGCCGAGTTCCTGAAGGGGCTTGGCTACGTGAACGCTGATGCCATAGGCATCACCGGAACAAGCTACGGCGCCATCCTCTCCATGTGTGCTGTCACCTTCGCGCCGGGCGTGTTCCAGGCGGCGGTGCCAATGTCCGGCTACAGCGACTGGCCCAGACTACGGCACGTGCTGGAGCTTCGTCACATGAAGCTCCTGGAGCACGAGTTCGGCGCCTTCGAGGAAAACGAAGAGGTCTGGTATCGCAGTTCCCCGTTCTACAGGGTCAAGGACGCGACCACACCGACCTTCATCCTCCAAGGGGAGGGTAGGGAGGACTGGCCCGAGACGTCAGAGGACTTCGCGGTCGAGATGAGGCGGCAGTACAAGACGGCTGAGTACAAGGTGTATCCCAACGACGGCTTCTACGTGAGTACCCTGCCCAACGTCCAGCAGATGCTCATGGACTCCGCCGACTTCTTCGACCGCTACCTGAGAACCTAGCTGACAGCGACTGGTCGAGCTTTACAGTGTGTCGAAACCGTCCCAGCCGGGAATGGCGGCCGATTGCCTGACCCACTCTTCCATCTGCTCTTCGTCGAACTCACCCTCGTAGATATCGACCCAGCGGGCGTCTGGGTCCTTTCCAGAGCCGGGTGGCTCAGGACTCAGTGATGCGCCATTCAGGAAGGTCACCTTCACGTAACGGGTGAAGACATGGTAGCTCGCAAACCACCCCATGCCCTCAACGCCGTACCAGGGCGAGTTCCACCTCACGGCTTTGCGCACGTTGGGCACTGTTCGCACGATGAGGTCGTCGAGGTGGCGTCCGAGATCACTCTTCCACTCCGGCATGGCCGCGATATAAGCCTGCACAGGCGCGTCGCCGTCCGCCTTCGCGATCTGGGGGTTGCCTCCAGAGAGCAGTCTTACCTCTCCGGTAGTGTTCTTGGGGGCTGCTTTCTTTGATCTCCCGGATGTCTTGCTGGGCATTTGCACAAGATCCTGTTCGATGTTCGCACGGCTGCATGAGTCGGGAAGATCCGAAGGTCAATTCCAGACAGCCGGTGAGACTGCCGAAGCCTTCGTCCCAACTATTCTGGATAAATGGACACATGGGCGCAAGGAATGAAGCGACACTTTATCCTACAGTTGTCTTGAAGAATGTGCCTCTCCACGCGATAACGAACACATACAGGGAGTTCAACATTGAGAGTAATGGTCTTAGTCAAAGCTACCTCCGACAGTGAGGCCGGCATCCTGCCTTCCCCAGAACTCATCGAGGCGATGGGAGACTTTTGCCAGCAGTTGGTCGAGGCTGGCATCCTGAAGGACGGCGACGGACTCAAGCCATCATCTGAGGGGAAGAGAGTAGCCTTCGACGGTGACGGCCGTACTGTCATCGATGGTCCCTTCCCGGCCGTCGGTGAACTGGTGGCGGGATTCTGGCTGTGGGAAGTTAAGGACATGGACGAGGCCCTGGAGTGGGTGAAGCGATGTCCCAATCCAATGCCTGGCCCCAGCGAAATCGAGATCCGCCCGTTCTACGAGATCGAAGACCTCGCCGAAGTGATGACCCCGGAGCAGATTGCCCATGAAGAGCACATGCGGGAGGAACTTGAAGGCCGGTAACGAGCGGCCACAGGACAGTGGGGAATGAGTGGGCCCGGCAGGGATCGAACCTGCGACCAATCGGTTATGAGCCGACCGCTCTACCACTGAGCTACAGGCCCACGAGTGGGGAGAGTCGCGAATAGTCGCGACTGCGAGGGTGAATCCTAGACTAACCAACGTTTTGAGAAGGTGTCAAGAAGTGGATGAATGAAGTTGTTGGCCTATGGATTCCCGCTTTCGCGGGAATGACGGGTGGGGCTGGGAGGTCTTGAGTCTCGCAGGTGCGTTTGACAGCCATCAGGCGCGTCGGTAGAGTCCCCAAGGTAACACTCATCGGGGGATAGCCAATGGCAGTTGCCAAGAAGATCCATGACTTCATGGAGCAGGGATCGTGGATCCGCAAGATATTCGAAGAGGGGATAATCCTCAGCCAGAAGTATGGCGCGGACAACGTGTTCGACCTGTCTCTGGGGAACCCTGTGATCGAGCCGCCTGAGGAGTTCTTCGACGAGCTCAGGTGCATCGCCGACGATCCGGCGCCCGGAATGCACAGGTACATGCCTAACTCCGGCTACCCTGAGACTCGTGGTGCGGTTGCCGCGCAGCTTGCCGAGGAGACGGGTCTGTCCTTCGGCGCGGACAACGTGATGATGGCATGCGGAGCGGGTGGGGCGCTCAACGTGGTGTTCAAGACGCTGCTCGACCCTGGCGACGAGGTGGTTATATTCGCTCCGTACTTCGTGGAGTACTTCTTCTACGCAGACAATCACGGCGGCGGCTGCAAGGTAGTCCAGCCGGTAGAAGGCTTCCTGCCTGACATGGACGCGCTGGAGGCTACAATCGGGCCGAAGACGAAGATCGTGCTCGTGAACTCGCCCAACAACCCTTCGGGCGTGCTGTACTCGGATGAGGTACTGGCCAGCATCAGCGAGGTGATCCGGCGCAAGGAGGAGGAGTTCGACCGCGAGATCTTCCTGGTCAGCGATGAGCCTTACCGCAGGCTGCTGTTCGACGGTCTTGAGTACCCGCACATCTTCCACAACCATGTGCGCTCGATAGTTGCAACGTCACACTCCAAGGACCTGGCGTTGCCGGGCGAGCGAATCGGCTATGTAGCCGTACACCCCGATTACGAGGACGCCTCCGAGGTCATGGACGGGCTGATCTTCTGCAACAGGACACTGGGCTTCGTCAACGCTCCCGCGCTGATGCAGCACATCGTGGCCAAGCTGCAGTCGGTCACGGTGGACATCGCGCAGTACCAGGCCAAGCGTGACTTCATGTATGAATCGCTAACGGGCCTGGGATACGATCTCGTCAAGCCGCAGGGGGCGTTCTACATGTTCCCGAAGGCCCCGATCGAAGACGACGTTGAGTTCGTCGCGGAGCTACAGAAGCACAACGTGCTCACGGTGCCCGGGATGGGATTCGGGATGCCCGGCTACTTCAGGATATCGTTCTGCGTGACCGACAGAACGCTGGAGGGCTCGATTCCAGGATTCAGGAAGGCCATGGAGGCGATGGGCGGCTCCTAGCGCCACCTACAAAGGGAGCGCGTCCTTCAACCCGAAGCCAGTCACTGGAACGAGTGCTACCTCGTCGGTGCTCACAACGCCTCGCTCAACCAGTAGCTCAAGTCCGGCGAAGGCCGCGGCAGACGTCGGCTCGGCGAAGATGCCTTCCTGGGAAGCCAGCCTCTTCTGCCACTCGATAATGCTGGAATCCGTGACGGCGAGTGACGATCCGCCTGATTCTCTGATAGCTCTGAGCGACTGCTGTAGTCGAGGCGGACTGCCGACGGCAATCCCTCCGGCGATGGTCGCTGCGCCGGGCTTCCAGTCCGTGCCCATGAACGCGGCCGCGAGAGGCATCACAGCTTCCGCCTGTATCGCGTGCAGCTTGGGCATCCGTGAGACTGCGCCCTGCGAAAAGAGCTCCTGGTACGCCGTCCAAGCTCCCAGAAGCAGGCTCCCGTTGCCGACCGGAATCACGATGTGGTCCGGACCGGGTGACATCTGGGTCGCAACCTCGTATGCGAACGTCTTTGTGCCCTCAACAAAGTACGGGCTGAGGTTGTGCGAGGCGTACACCATGCCGTGGCTTTGCTGGAAGTCGACCGCCGCTTCCGTGCTGGCCTCGCGAGGGCCGGGCGTAGGGTGCGTGCTGGCTTCGTACACGCGAATCTGGCCCATCTTTGCTTCCGGTGCCGTGGCGGGCGCAAAGACGTGTGCGTCAATTCCCGCCCGCGCTGCGTACGCCGAGACAGACGCCCCTGCGTTGCCGGATGAGTCCTCGACCACGGATTCAACTCCGTGTTCCATGGCGACAGACAGCATCGTGGCGGTTCCCCGGTCCTTGAACGAGCCGGTAGGGTTCATGAACTCGAGCTTGGCGACTACGCTCACACCGCCTATCTCCCGCCCTATGCTCGGTAACTCAACAATGGGCGTCTGGCCCTCTCCCATTGTTACCGTCGGAGCGTGCGAGTGAAACGGCACCGGCATTCTGAGTCCACCGAAGTCTGTAGTGTGAGCGTCGGGGTCGACGTAGGCGACATCCAGCGGCGAGCCACAGGACTCGCAGCCCAGCGCGTGCATATCAGCCTCGTACGACGCTCCGCACTCGACGCAGACCAGTTCGATGTGAGACATATTCGCCTTCCTAACTACGATGCGGGATGCTACATACTGCGCCCGGCACAGTCAACCGATTCCTCCGAAAGGTGAGCAAGACTGCCCTTCCCATGTAGAATAATTCACGATGGAGGTGGATATGGTAGTTCAGGCGCAAAGCGTAGGTACACGTACGGCTGTCGAGGATGGAGTAAACTCCCCTGATGCTGTTGTCTTCCGGGGCGACGGCGAACCCAAAACCCCCGAGGGTCTTGTGGCGCGGCTCTCCGACATTGTCAGCAGCCGCGGCATCGAGGCTGACAACTACTCGAACGGCGGCGTCGTGCGGGAGCTGGAAGAGCGGTTCGCCGGTATGCTGGGCAAGGAAGACGCCGTCTTCATGCCTAGTGGGACGCTCGCCAATCACCTTGCCCTGAGGATGCTGTGCGCCAACAAGCCCCGCGCCATCGTCCAGGAGCAGAGTCACCTCTACCACGACACAGGCGACTGCGTTCAGCAGCTCAGCGGTATCAACATGGTGCCGCTGGCGGCCAACCGGCCGTATTTCACTCTCGACGAGGTCCGAGACTCCGTCGAAGAGTCCGTTGGCGGGAGAGTTGTAACTCCCGTTGGGGCGCTGATGATCGAGAGTCCCGTCCGCAGACAGCACGGCCAGATCATGCCTCTCGACGAGATGCGCCGGGTCACGGCCTTCTGCTCAGAGCAGGGCATTCCCACGCACCTGGACGGCGCCCGTCTGTTCATGATGAGCGCTGCAACAGGCGTGTCACCCGCGGAGTACTCCGCGATGTTCGACACGGTTTACGTGTCCCTGTACAAATACTTCGGTTCGCCCTATGGTGCGATGCTTGCCGGGACGGCCGACTTCTGCCGCGACCTGTACCACCATCGCAGGATGTTTGGAGGGGGTCTGTCGAGCGCAGCCCTGGCCGCTGCGCTGGCGTTGGAGGGAGTCGAAGGATTCGAGGACAGGTTCGCGAAGGCGATGTCGAAGGCCAGCAGTCTGTTCGACGAGCTGAATGCGATTCCGGGCTTGACCATCGGAGCATATGATCATGGGTCGAACATCTACCCGCTGACCTTGCCATCCGGCGTGGAACTCGAAACATTCGCAAACCGCCTGTCCGAGTCTCGCGTATTCGTAAATGCAGGTGAAGAGGACCGAAAATCGCCGCATCTTACCGTAAATACGACGATACTTAGGCAGACAAACGACGAAATCGTGAACGCGTTCAGGGCTGCTGTCGACAATGGTTGACCAGGACTCTGTCCGAGCTATCAGGCGCTTCGTTGAGCGCACCTCGGACCGGATCAACAGACGCTATGGCGGCATAATCGACCGCATCCGTCGGAACTTTGTCGTCGAGCTCTCAATCAGGACTATCCGCGAGATGGCGGAGGACGACATTCCGCACATGGCTGCCGGGGTGGCCTACTACGTCCTGTTTTCGATCTTTCCGCTGATTCTCGGGCTGATTTCGATCCTGAGCTTTCTACTCGAGCCTGAGCAGATACAGACGCTCATGGGCGACGTGATATCCAACTTCCTGCCCGGCTCTGAGCAGTTCGTCAGGGACAACGTCGATGCTGTGATCCGGCTACGGGGCGCGCTGGGACTGATATCGTTCCTGGGGATGCTGTGGTCGGCCAGTGCGATGTTCGGGGCATTGAACCGGGCGATAAACCGCGCCTGGGATATCCCAAATGACCGTCCGATATACATCGACAAGCCCAGGCAGCTACTCATGGCGCTGAGCGCCGGTATGCTCTTCAGCATATCGGTTGCCAGCGCGACCATCGCGAGAACGTCCGATTACATCCTGGAGGCGGAGCTTCCAATTCCGGCCTTCCTGGTCCACACCATTGGCGAGATCATCCTGCAGATCGTCTCTCTCACCCTGATGATCGTCATATTCCTGCTGATGTACAAGCTGCTCCCCAACACGAAGACCTACTGGCGCTACATCTGGCCGGGGGCGATCACTTCCGCCATACTCTTCGAGATTTCCAAGAACTTCTTCATCCTCTACCTTGATCAATTCGCTTCATATCAAAACGTGTACGGGTCGATAGCGCCGGTGATCGTGTTACTGTTCTGGACGTACCTGGGAAGCCTGAACGTGCTGCTTGGTGCAGAGATATGCTCTGAGTATGAGCGGATGAAGAACAACATTGACCGCGGAGTGCTGCGGCAACAGAGGCGGGACGCGGAAATGGCCGCGCGCCATCGGTCAGACAACGGCATGGCCGATGCTGAGAGCCTTCCGTCTACTGCCGAGAGTACTCAGCGAGAGCGATAAGCGCGCCTGCGCCTAGCTGCCGCTCCAATCCGGGTCCGAGTGCGTGTCCAGGAACTCCTCGTCAAGCTCGACGCCAAGTCCCGGCCTCTCCGACAGGTGGAGCACACCGTCGCGAATGTCCAGAGGGTGGTCGATCAGCCTGTTGTGGACGTCCAGTGCGGCATGGTTGAACTCCAGCTTGTAGAAGTTCGGGACGGTCATCATCGTGTGCGCGCCGGCCAGGATGTTGATCGGGCCGCTTGCGTCGTGCGGACTGACCGGTATGTAGAAAGACTCGGCCAGGTTCGCTATCTTGCGCATCTCCGTTATGCCGCCGCACCACAGAATGTCCGGCATCAGGTATTCGGCAAGTCGATCCCTGAGTATGGGTACGAAGTCCCATCGGCTGTAGAGCCTCTCGCCAACGCACAGCGGAACGTCCACTGCGTCCCTCACGGCCTTTAGCGCCTCGTTGCTGTTCGGCTGGACGGGTTCCTCGAACCAGCCTATGTCGTACGGCTCAAGGGCGCGGGCGAGCCTGATGGCTGTCGGCACGTTGAAGTTGCCGTGAGCGTCGATGAGAATCTCGACCTCCGGCCCAACCGCCTCCCGCATTGCCGCGATAGTCTCAACGCCCAGCGCTGCCCCGGCAGCCGAGATCTCACCCTTCAGGTACCGACGGTGGTGCTGCCGCATCTCCGGCATGAATGGGTCTGTTTTCAGCGCGGTGAATCCCTCATCGGCTAGCTCCTTAGCCTGGCGTGCGGCAGCCTCAGGATCACCTGGAGCAACGTGGGTGTACATCGGCACGTCGTCCCAGATCGGGCCTCCGAACATCTGGTAGATGGGTCTGTTCTCAACCTTGCCCTTGATGTCCCACAGAGCGATGTCTATGCCGCTCAGAAGTGTCGTCACGAAGCCGCCAAAGCCGCCTCCGCCGGTGAACCGGCGATAAAGCCTGTGCCAGATGCGGTCGATGTACAGCGGGTCCTGGCCAACGATAGACTCACGAAAGTCGGCGGTGACGGTCGAGTCCCTGATGAACCGCGCCATGTTCGCGACGACGATACTTCCGCCGCCCCCTGAGCTTGTCGCTTCACCCACTCCTGACACGCCCTCATCCGTGTCTATCCTGAAAAACACGAACGACCTGCCCTGTGGCTCTGGTCTGGTCACCCAGACTTTCATATCCGTGATCTTCATTGGCTGTCCCTCCTGCCGGACCAGAATCTGCGCTGACAGTACACGCTCAATTTCGGACGGTCAAGAATCGGTGGACTAGAGGACAGGGTAGGGGCGGTTCGCGAACCACCCCCAGATTTGACCGCCTGCCAATCTGTGTTACTCTCATGGAAGACATACAACCAGCTATAGGAGCGAATGTAATGACACAACTTGATGATCTTCAGATCAAGGAAGTCGTGCGCGAGAGGTACGGTGAACTTGCCAGGACCTCAACCGACTCCTGCTGCTCAACCGACTGCTGTTCCGACAACGAAGCTGATATGGACTCCATAATCACGCTCTACGCGTCGGACCAGACAGAGGGCTTGCCTGCCGAGGCTCTTGCTGCGTCCGCGGGCTGTGGCAACCCGCACGCCATTGGTACCCTTCAGGCCGGTGAGACGGTCGTCGACTTCGGCAGCGGTGGCGGTATCGACTGCTTTATCGCCGCCAGGGCCGTGGGAGAGCAGGGAAGAGTCGTCGGCATCGACATGACCGAGGACATGATAAGTCTCGCTAGGAGCAACGCCCGGCAGCTCGGGCTCAGCAACGTGGAGTTCCACCTGTCAGAGATGGAGAACACTCCGCTGGAAGCAGATAGCGTCGACGCGATCATATCCAACTGCGTGATAAACCTGGCGCCGGACAAGAACCTGGTCTTCCAGGAAGCCTTCCGAATTCTCAAGCCCGGAGGTCGCCTGATGGTGTCCGACCTGGTGAAGATCGGCGAGATACCCCAGGAAGAGGCTGAAGACACGGCGAACTGGGTGACTTGCCTTGCCGGAACAGAGATGAAGGACGTGTACCTGGGGAGAATGCACAGCGCCGGGTTCACCGACGTGCAGGTCACCTCGTCTGCACCGTGGCGAGAAGAGGGATGGCAGTCAAGCATTCACAGCATGGGCATCAGCGCGGTAAAGCCTGCCTAAGCTCCAGCCACACTTCTGGCAATAGCTGACTGAAACGAAAGGGGTCGGATGAGAATCCGACCCCGATTAATTTACTGGAAAGTCCTGACCGACTCGACTACACGCCTATGTGCATGTTGTCGGAGTTTGCGGGTCGCCGCATGTCAGATTCCGGTCGAAGGGTATCGATGCCCCTTCGGATCTGTCCGAGGATCTCGGAGAGCTGCTCTTCGAGGCTGAACAGCACCTCACTCGCGTACTGGTTCGCACCCTCGCGGCGGGACGAAGCGATGTCCTCGGCCTCAGTGACTATCCTGTACGCGCGCCGCTGGGCGTCCTGGATTATCTCCTCGGCCTCGCCCTGCGCCTCTTCCCTGATCTCTTCGCCTCGATTCTCGGCTTCCTTGAGTATGGCGGACTCGTCCACCAATGTCTCGTGCTCGCGCATGGACGCCTGCTTCTGGGCGGAGACCTCTTCCTCGATCTGTGTCTTCAGACGCTGCGATTCGAGGTACGCCTGGTTCAGGATGCTGTCTTTCTGACGGATGATCTCCTGGGCTTCCTGGATATCAGCCGGCATCGCCGTTCGCAACTCATTGACTACCGTCGCGAAGTGGTCGGCGTCCACCATTACCTTGCGGCGGAGGCCCGGTACGCGATTGGCGCTGGAGTATAGTCTCTGCAGTTCGCCGTATGCCTGTTCAAAGTCCACCTGTTCCCTCCTTGGTAATATCTGGACTTGCGGTCGTCGTCAATCGTTTTGCTGGCTGGTAACTTATTCCAGCTTCTGGAGTAGTGCTTTTTCTATGTGTGGTGGGACCAGTTCAGAAACGTTGGCACCCAGTTGGGCCACTTCCTTTATTCGGCTGGAGTACATGAACTGGTACTCAAGAGAACTCATGATGCAGACCACGTCGATGTCCGGTGCGACGTGACGCCACATGAGCGCCATCTCGAATTCGAGCTCGAAATCGAACCCGGCCCTTAGGCCGCGAACGATGAACTCGGCGCCGTTGTCGCGCGCGACGGTCGGCGCCAGACCCGTGAATGGAACGACGCTGATGTTCGGAGTGTCCTTGACGGCTTCCGCGAACATGTCAACTCGCTCTTCGGTTGAGAACATGAGCCGCTTCGTCGGGGGCGACTTGTACACCGCGATGACCAGCTCGTCGAACACACCTGCAGCGCGCTTGGCAATGTCGATGTGTCCATGGTGTGCGGGATCGAAGCTGCCCGGGTAGATCGCTTTAGCCATCTGCAACTCCGGCTGAAAGCACGGTCAGCGCCGTGTCTCCGTATGTCTTGATAGTCTCCAACTCAAACCTTCCAATCGCGAAGTCTTCGCCAGGTCCTGCCCTGTGTTCCAGTACCACCAGCCCTCCGGGATTAACCAGCCGCTCCGACTGCAATCCGTCAACGACGCGCCCAAGCTCTCCTGAGCTGTACGGAGGATCCGCCACTACAAGATCGTATCCACCTGGCAGGTTTCCCAGCATGTTCAGGACTCTTCCCCTGTACACCCTGGCTTTGCCATCCAGGGACCACGACCGAAGCCTCTCCGTCAGTTCCCGGCATAGCCTGTTGTTGGACTCTACGAAGTCGGCCCATGCGGCCCCCCGGCTCAGTGCATCGAGTCCGATGGCACCGGTTCCGGCGTACAGGTCAGCCACTCTCTTCCCATCTATGGCATCGCTGCCAATGATCGAAAACAGGGCCGCTCTCACACGCTCGGACGTGGGCCTCAGGCCCGGCCCGGGAGGAGTCCTTAGCCGGCGTCCCCTGTGCGAACCTCCTGTTATACGCGTCGTCACGCTCGTTTCCCGAAATGTAACCCTGGCAGGGTCGCCTGGACCTCAGCCACGGATGGGATCGCAACTACGTTGCACCAGTGTCCATGGCTCAGGATTTACATCTTGCATCGAGTCCGATGCTAGCATGGGTTCTGCGTATGAGAAAGGCTATTGACTGCCCTGTTTTTGAGAAAAGTATAGTATTTCACGCATAAAGGCAGGCACTCTTCGCCGTTACACGATGTGCCCGGTAGAGGAATCCAACACGAGAACTTTGTCCTGAACGTCCAGGCCCAGCGCGTCCCTCGTACGCACCATCGCATCCAGTGCCTTCTCAGGGGTGCCCCAGCCCACATCGACCACTATGTACAAGAGCTCTCGTCCCAGGGCTGCGACTGCTGGAGCCCGTTCGACGTACACCGTTTCCAGAGGGGTCCACAGCTCCAGGGGAAGCTCCATCTGCAACATGCAGAAACGGATAGCCCACGTGAAGTGCCACGGAGTCCCGTACTCTGGAACGGGAGCAGATTGCAGCCCCTGTAACGCCCCTGAAGCCATGTTACGGACGATGAAGTCGTGTCTGAACCGGTATGGCTCCAGTATCGATTCCAGTGACGGGTGCAGCACCATCTCCTCAAGGTCCTCTCCGATCCTGGCTTCCGCGGAGTCGGAAGGGTAGCCGATGCCTCTCACGGTCTTGGGGTAGCAGCGCTCTCGCATCAGCGTGTGCGTCAGCTCGTGCGCGACGTGGTAGGCGAGATCGTCATCGGGCAGAGACATCCAGCGCGGTGCAGAGCCTGAGAACTCCACTCCCTGGTCGCCGAAGACTGTACCCAGACCTCGTTCGATGGCATCCGAGTCCACTGGAAGCTCATAGGAGACTGCTGCCCAGAACTCGCTGAAGGGATGGACCAGTTCCCGACCCAGGACCTGCATGATCAGTCTGCTGTAGCTTCCTGCTGTTGAGCGGCGGTTGGGCTCTGTTCCAGCCTCGGCCTCCTTACAGTCAGCATCAGCAGCGCGCCAAGGAAGGCGAGCACCGAGAAGGCGAGGAACGGGATGAAGTAGGAGTCATAGCGGTCGTACATGAAGCCGGCGAACAGCGGCGCGAAGATCATGGCGATGTTGTTCGGGAACTGGGACAGCCCCATGATGGTGGCGAACGCCTTGCGCCCGAAGTAGTCGCCTCTGATAGCAGTGAGCAGGGGAATGCGGCCTCCGAAGCCGATCCCGTAGAGTATCGCGAACAGGTACGCCATAGGCGCTGACTCTGCGTAAGCAATCACCAGAATACCCGCTGCCTGGAACAACAGGAATACAAATGTCACCAGCGGCTTGGGGAACTTGTCTGCGACGAAGCCGGCTATGAACTGCGCCGGGAGGGCGACCGAGGTGTATACAACCGGCACCAACCCTGCTTCCGTAAGCGAGAAGCCCATGTCGGTCAACTTGGGAGCCAGGTGAATCGAGAGCGTGACGATTGAAATTGTTGAGGACAGGTGGACTATTGTGAGGGTCCAGAACGCGCTGGTCCTGAGGGCCTGGCCGACAGTGAACTCAGGCTCGTCGTCTTGCGGACCGACGCTCGCCTGGGACGCGGTGCTGCCCCTTCGAGCACGATCGCCGTCCGGAGACAACCCCATGTCCTCCGGGCGATTTCGCACTGCCTTCGCCACTGGTCCAACCGACACCAGGAGCACAATTCCGATAATCAGCGTCGTAATCTGGAAGCCGTGGTTGTCCACTCCCCACGCCAAAAGAGGGACCAGATACGCTCCGATGTGTACGCCGGACATCGCCGTCGCGATGGCCAGAGACCGTTTCCGGACGAACCAGTTGTTGACCATGCTGATCATCGCCAGCCAGCCGCCGAGACCGGAGCCGAGCGTGATGATCATGAAAGCTATGTAGAAGTGGACGAGCCTCTCGTCCAGGAAGTCGATCCAGCCCAAAAGGCCAAGACTCGCAAGGAGCTCGATCTGCGAGAACCAGACGAACCCTATGCCCATGACAACGTAGCCGATGAGGATCATCGTTCTGTTGCCGAGCTTGTCTATCAGCCAGCCCTCGAACGGGCCCAGCACCGCGCTTTCCCCTCGGGCCAGCGAGAACGCGAGCGAGAGCTGTGTCCGGCTCCATCCGAAGCCGCGCTCCAGCGCAACAAGGTAGGTGCCGAGTCCCTGGAACACTGTGAGGGACATCAGGGCCAGCATGAAGACGGATATGCCGACCAGTTTCCAGCCGTAGAAGGCCCCTGTGGCCTTGGATATCAGGTTGGGTAGGGAGTAGTGCCCCGCGCTCTTCACGCGAGGAATTCTAGCAAACTGCGGTCACCCCGATGTAGGGCCTCTTCTTCTAGGAGATCCCCTTGGAGGCCAGGTAGTCGTGCAGGGCCTGGACAGTCTCGCTGTTCTCTTCCAGAGTAAAGCCGTCGACCTTGTACTCCTGCTGCGCGCTCATGCCGTCCACTGCGCCGAGGTCCACGGTCTGCTTCAGGAGCGCCTGCTCCTCCTCGATGGACGGGAGCAGGTTCTTGCCCGAGAGCTCGGACAGCACAGCCGCGAGTCCGTAGCCGCCCCAGTTGGAGACGCTGGCCAGGATCAGCTTCGACGTCTGTGTGACGCACGGTATCTTGACTAGCGACTCGACCTGCGTGACCTCCTCGGCAAGGTTCCCCATGCCGATCTCGTTTCCGCCGTCGCCTATTCCCACCGAAGGGACGTCCGCGTGGAATATGTGGTCGATTCGAGCGTTGTAGTCGGAGATGTCCCTTCCACGCATGTTGCGGTACTTGCCCTCGTCGGTGAACCCGCAGCGCTCGATGGCGATCACGACCGACGGCTTCACGTCGTCGATCACGCCCCTCGCGAACTCGATGCTTGCATCGTCATCTACGATGGGGAACTCGACGACCCTGGAGTAGTCGCCGCCGGTCTTGTCCATGATGTCTGAGCAGTACTGGTCCGTGACGTGGACGACCTCGTACCCAAGCTGGTTGAGGGCGCTGCCAATGACCACGGCTCCGGGAGGTCCGTCTGTCTCGGCGTAGCCCGCGTCCAGGATGTAGAAGCCGGTCACGATTATGGCCGTACCGGGGTTGTCCAGTATCAGTTGCCCGGCCTCGGTGGCAAAGTTCGAGGGAAGGTGTGGCCTGAGTTTCGAGATCCCGCGCCGGTCCCGGTCAAGAATGATGTCTTCTATGGTCACTGAATGCTCCCTTTGGGCGGTCTCGCGGGACCTCTTTCTTTCGTTCTAACGAGTCCTGAGCGTAAGCAAGTGTCTAAAGCGCAGACATGTCCTCGTCGCTCTTGTCAGTGACGAACATGTGCCCCGGTGCGTGGGTAATCATGAGCGGTGGGCGCGACTGCATGGCGGCGGCCTGAGGAGTCACACCGCACGCCCAGAAGACGGGCACCTGTCCTTCCTCGAAGTCTGTCGGATCGCCGAAGTCAGGCTTGTAGATGTCATTGATGCCGATGGCCTCAGGATCGCCAATGTGGATCGGAGCGCCGTGTGTGGCCGGGAATCGCGACGTAACCTGTACCGCCTTGACGATCTGCTCGCGGTTGATAGCTCGCATCGAGACTACCATGGGGCCTGAGAACGCCCCAGCCGGAGTCGTTGGGATGTTCGTGATGAACATCGACACGTTCTTCTCCTGGTCGATGTGCTGGAGAGGGATACCTGCCCTGACCATCGCCGTCTCGAACGAGAAGCTGCAGCCCAGCAGGAACGACACGAGGTCGTCGCGCCAGTACTCTGATATGTCCTCGACCTCAGCGGTCATCTCACCGTGCTCATAGACGCGGTAGAGTGCGATGTCGGAGCGAATGTCGGCGCCGGGGGCGAACTCGGATGGCTCGACCTCCCCTGGCTCGATCACCTCCAGCAGCGGACACGGCTTCGGGTTGCGCTGGCAGAACAGCAGGAAGTCGAAAGCGAGATCCCTGGGTAGGATCGCAAGGTTCGCCTGCACGTGTCCGGGGGCGAAGCCGCCGGTGGGCTGCACAAGCCTGCCTTCCCTGATCAGGTTTCGGACTTCGACCGGATTGGTGGGTAGTGCTGTCAGCGTCATTGGGCTCGCTCCTGGCTGGTTGTGTTGCTTCGCGATGCTCGGAGGCCGTCCGGCACCGCTAGATTAGTACGCCCCCTCACGAACGTCAAGGATTGGCAGATTCACGCAGGTAGGGGCGGTTCGCGAACCGCCCCTACGAGATTGCGATGATTCCTAACGGTGATGGCGTCAGCTAGGGTCGGCGTCTCTGTCGCGCTCCTGGAGCTCGTAGAGCTTGTTGATCGCCTCGATAGGTGTCATGGACGACACGTCGATCTCACGCAGCGCGTCCAGTGCAGGGGACGACATCGGTATGAGAGCCAGTTGGGCGGGATGTGAGCCGCCCGCGTTTCTGCGGGCATGGCGCGCCCCGTCGGTGTCCTGCGACTCGAGGTCACTCAGCACGGTCCACGCTCGGTTGACCACGGCGTTGGGCATCCCCGCGAGCTGTGCCACGTGTATGCCGTAGCTGCGATCGGCCCCACCTGGCACGATTCTCCTGAGGAAGACTATCCGTCCCTGCTCCTCAGATACGGCCACGTTGAAGTTACGCGCTCTCGGCAGATTGTCGGCCAACTGGGTGAGCTCGTGGTAGTGGGTCGCGAAGAGTGTCTTGCATCCCAGTTGCGGGTGGCTGTGTATGTATTCGGCGACCGCGCGGGCTATGGCAAGCCCATCGAACGTGCTGGTGCCGCGTCCGATCTCGTCCAGGATTATCAGCGATCTCTGGGTGGCGTGGTTCAGGATAGACGCCGTCTCCACCATCTCGACCATGAACGTCGACTGCCCCAGCGCCAGGTCGTCCTGTAAGCCGACACGGCTGAAGATCCGGTCCACGAGTCCTATCGACGCGGACTCCGCGGGCACGAAGCTGCCGATCTGGGCCATCAGCACTAGTATCGCCACCTGCCGGATGTACGTCGACTTACCCGCCATGTTCGGCCCCGTGATTATGGCAAGCTGGCTCTCAGTGCAGTTCAATTCGGTGTCATTAGGCACGAAGTCCCCGGTGTCGAGCACCCTCTCGACCACCGGGTGTCGGCCCTGCCGGATGGCGATGGCGTCCGACTCGCTAAGTTCCGGCCTGACGTAGTCGTGTCTCGAGGCGACGTCGGCGAGGGAGCAGAACACGTCGATCAGCGCAATCGCCACTGCAGTCTCGGCTATCGCGCCAGTGTGCTCCGCGACCTGCGCGCACACGCTGCGGAATAGTTCGGTCTCCAGTTCGGCCAGACGGTCCTGAGCGTTGAGGACTCGCGATTCGTACTCCTTCATCTCGGGGGTGATGAACCGCTCACCACCCACGAGCGTCTGGCGTCGCACGTAGTCGTCGGGCACGGCGCTGAGATTGGCGTTGGTGACCTCTATGTAGTACCCGAAGACCTTGTTGTAGCCGACCTTGAGGGACTTCACGCCCGTGCGCTCGCGCTCCCGCGACTCCAGGTTCGCGATGTACTGCTGGGCGTTGAGCGCCGTTTCGCGGGTGGTGTCCATGTCGGACGAGAATCCAGGACGGATCACCCTGCCGTCTCCGGGCGACACCGGAGGGTCGTCGGCAATCGCCGAGCGGATCAGCGTCACTGCCTCGGAGGTGTCCCTGATGCCATCTGAGACGAACTTGACGGCCTCTGCGTCGTCGTCCCCGGTCAGAATTCCCTTCATGTGAGGAGCGGCCTCGAGGCTCTCAGCGAGAGAGACCAGGTCCCTTGGTGTGGCGCCGAACGCACGTACCCGGTTCAGGAGGCGCTGTATGTCCGATACTGTATCGAGCAGAGCGATGATCCGCTCCCGGCGCAGGCCGCTCCTGTGGAACCAGGTGACCGCTCCCTGTCGTCGCTCGAGCTCCTCGAGGTCGAGAAGAGGGTGACCCACCCACGACCGCAGGGTACGTCCGCCCATGGAGGTCCTGGTGCGGTCGAGCACCGCCAGGAGGGAGGCTGAAGTATCGCCCCATCGCCCGCCTTCGAACAGCTCCAGGTTGCGTCGCGTCTGAGGGTCGAGCACCATGTGGCGTTCGGTGGAGTAGGTGCGCAGGGTGGTCAACTGCGCCGCTGTTGGTCCCTGGGTAGTGGTCAGATAGTCGATTATCGCGCCGGCGGCCCTGACTGCCAGGGGCAGCCTGTCGCAGCCGAACGCCTCCAGGCTGCTGACCTTGAAGTGTCGCTGCAGCGACTCAGTTGCCCAATCGAGGTCGAACGGCTCCGGCCCGATTGGGGCCACGGTGGTGTCCCCTCCGACATCAACTGAAATGGACTCGTCCATTACCAGGAGCTCCGCCGGTTCGAGTCTGACAAGCTCCACATCGAGCTCTGCGGCCGACGTCTGGGTGGTAGCGAACTCGCCTGTCGTGATGTCTGCGTATGCTATGCCGGCGAGGTCGCCGTCCAGGATCGCTGCGGCCAGGTAGTTGTTCGACTTGCCGTCCAGCAGAGCTTCTTCGACGATCGTACCTGGCGTTACAACGCGCACGACCGCCCGGTCGACCAGGCCCCGCGACTTGGCGGGGTCTGAAGTCTGTTCACAGATGGCGACCTTGTAGCCCTGCCTGATGAGCCTGGCCAGGTACGGCTCCAGCGCGTGATACGGGATGCCTGCCAGCGGCACCTTCGTGCCGGCGCCAAACTCGCGGGAGGTAAGCGCGATCTCAAGCTCGCGAGAAATTACGCGGGCGTCGTCATCGAACGTCTCATAGAAGTCGCCCATCCTGAAGAGCAGAATGGCGTCCTGATGCTCGCTCTTTATGCCCAGGTACTGCCTGCGTGCCGGAGTTGTCATGATATGCGTATCCCGGCTCCATTTTACGCCCCGCAGTCGCGGGGCTGAAAGCGGAATACGTTACAAGAACCGTCGAGAGCTACTGCCCGGCGTCAGACATAAGTTTAGCGACAGGGACCTAGTCGTCCTTCCAGAAGCGCTCTTCTTCGACCTGGTAGCCCTTGGGGATCATACGGTCCTTGACGTCCTCGATCATGCCGGGGTGTCCGCAGGCGTACACGATGGTGTCTTTGGGGGCCAGCCCGGCGCGTTCGGCGTAGGCTTCTACGATGTTGTTGACCCTGCCGGTCTCACCCTTCCAGTTGGCGTTCGGCTCTTCGTCGGGACGGCTGACCGTCGGCACGAAGGTGATGAGGTCCGGGTGCTCCTCCGAGAGTCGCTGAAGCTCCTCGTCGTAGGCAAACTCGTTCGCGTAGCTCGCTCCCATCAGCACGTGGAAGTGGTGGCCCGACATGCCGTCGTGGAGGTACTGTCGGATGATGCTTACGTAGGGGACTACACCGGTCACTGTGGCCACGAATAGCTGATTCGGAAGGCTGGGGTCCAGGACGAATATGCCCTTGGCGCGGGGACGAATGGTAACCCTCTTTCCCACTCCCATTTCGTGCAGTACTGGTGTCAGGTTTCCGTCCGGAGGAGGGACGAGCTCTACGAAAAGTTCCAGCTCGTCTTCATAGGGTGCGGACACGATCGAGTAGGCTCGTTCGATTCCGTCAGCGCCAATGGTGCAATACTGGCCGGGCTTGAACTGGAAACCCTCCGGCTTCTCGATCCACACTTTCCAGAGGTCGTGTGTGATGTCTTCGCGGGAGGTGATCGTCGAAGTAGCTAGCTTGGGCCGCTGAGGTCTCCTGCGGGTGGTCGTCAAAGTGTGTTTACTCCCTGGGTGATTAGTCTGCTGCTGCGGCCTGGACGGCCAGATGGGCCACCCGGACCGGAATCAGTGGTAGTGTTGGCGCGGTTAGCATGGGGTCTGGTTCCTCGCTTGCTGCGAGGTCGGTAGCAAGGTCGCCGAACAGGGTGGTGATCGAAACGAGGCCACGCTGAGGACCGGTGAGGTCCGCGATCCCCGCTGCCCGTCCACGAGCCGATACGGCCTCGACCCACTCGCCGGCACTGATGCTGAGCTCCGCCGCATCTTCGGGATGGATCTGAACAGTCTCATCACGGCGAATCGCATTCATGCCGTTGATCTGGACGATCTCCAGATCCTCCTCCGGCTGGTGCAGTACGCGCCCATGCGCCAGCAGAAGCGGGTACTCTTCGTCGTCGTGCTCCTCGGCCACGTCCAGGGACATGGCCACCAGCTTCGGCTTGTTTGACTCGAGTGTGTCTTCATAAAGGATAGGCGTGTCAGCCATATCGGCTGCCAGGCAGGGCCACTGGAGGCCTCCGCTTTCGAGCCTGCCGTAGGTGATGCCACCATAGATGCTGACCAGATTGTTCAGTTCGTCGAAGATCTGCTCTTCCTGGGTGTAGTCGAAACCGGCGCCGTCCATACGCCTCGCGATCTGCGCAAGGATGCGCCAGTCCGCATCTCCGTCTCCTTTGGCTCCGAGTGCGGGCCTGAGCAGCTGCACCCTGCGTTCAAGGTTGGTGTACGTGCCCAAACGCTCGGCGAAAGTGAGGGATGGGAGCACGACGTCGGCGTGCTCTGTAATGTGCGTGTTGAATGTGGCATGGGCAACCACGAACTCGGCCTGGTCCAGGGCCCTGGCGAAATCAGAGAGATCACCATTGAAGTACGTTGGACTGTCGCCAACCAGGTGGACAGCCTTGACCAGCCCTGTTTCCACTGCCTGCGGGACTTCACGCACCCCGACTCCAGGAGTCTCGGGGACACTGGAAGACCATGCTCGGCCAAACCTCTGTCGCTGCCGCTCGTCCTCGATTGACCGCTGTCCGGGAAGGAGGTTCGGGGCGCAGCCCACATCCTGGGCTCCCTGGTCGTTCGCGCCGGTCCGCAGGGGATATATCCCTGTGGATTCTCTTCCTATGTTGCCTGTCACGAGCGCGAGGTTGATCAATGCCCTCGAGCACGCTTCTCTCATGCCCTTGGGAAGTGTCTCCAGACCGTAGAGGACTGCACCGGGCTTCTCCCCGGCGAACTCAGTCGCCGCCGCCCTGATATCGTCCTGCGGTACGCCAGTCAGACGCTCGACGCGCGTGAGGTCGAACTCCTGGATGACCGAGTTTCTGAACGACTGAACATTGTCCACGTATTCGGACAGGAACTCATGGTCGTCTAGCGATTGGTCCCAGATGGCCCTGATGATTCCGCCGATCAACGCCGCTTCGCTGCCGGGCTTGGGTCGCAGCCAGACCTTGGCATGACGTGCCAACTCGGTCTCGCGCTGGTCTATCACAACAAGCGTCGCGTCCCCGTGGACAACGGCCTTCTTGATGGGAATCGCCAGCACGTTCTGCTCTTCCGTCATATTAGATGATACGACCATGAAGCGCTTGGAGGACTCCAATTCCCAAATCGAGTTCGTTGCCGCGCCGTATCCAAGCTGATCGACGAGAGGCTTAAGCATCCCGGGGCGGGTGTTGGAGGCCATGTCGACGTTGTTTGTGCCCATGACCGACCGCGCAAACTTCTGGGCGATGTAGGCGTCCTCGTTGGTCGCACGCGGTGAGACCACGAGTGCGTACTGACCGTCTCTGTACTCCGCGAGCTTCTCTGCGACAAGATCGAGGGCTTCGGGCCATGTGGCCTCCTGTAGCTCTCCGTCCCTGCGGATGAGCGGAGTCCG
This sequence comes from Dehalococcoidia bacterium, assembly GCA_965232905.1. Lineage (GTDB taxonomy): Bacteria > Chloroflexota > Dehalococcoidia > Lucifugimonadales > UBA1123 > VXRN01. The sequence goes on along the minus strand of OZ247432.1, from coordinate 1,522,712 downwards.
GATCCGGTCTCTCCGATTCACGAACTCGAGTCCGAACTTGCCCTTGAAGCAGCCCTGTCCATGGTTGGCCGCTGCGTGGCGGTCGGGTATGGCGCGGATCATTCTGTCGCGCTTGTTGATCTCGAGGGTCATTTCGCAGCCCACGGGACAGTGTGGGCAGATGGTGTTCACAGTCTCGACAGCCTTGTCCCACTTGTAGTCGCGCTCCACGAGCGCTCCGGTGGGGCAGACGTCGATGCACGCCCCGCAGAACTCGCAGCCCGATTCCAGCAGGCTCGTTCCCTGTGACGTTCCGATGAGGCTCCTTCCAGAGCGCATCTGGAGCGTCAGCGCGGAATCTCCCCGTACCTCGTCGCAGACGCGCACACAGCGCGCGCAGACGATGCACAGGTTCATGTCCATGTCCCAGTACGGGTCCTTCGTTTCAAGGGGCAGATGGCGGTTGTTGTAGGTGAGCGGGGTATCCATCTCCATTTCGAGGTATCGCACCGTGTCCTTGAGCTCGCAGCGCTCGTTCTTGGGACAGGTAACGCACCGGTCGTTGACGGTGACGTGGCGGAGGCAGATGTCCGCCGGTCCGCACAGCTCGATCCTGTGACAGGTCAGACACCCATGGGGGTGTTCAGACAGCAGAAGCTCCATGATGCCCCTTCTGAGGCCCTGAAGCTCGCCGCTGTTCGTTGTAACTCTCATTCCGGGAGATATAGGCGTTGTGCAGGACGCCGGAGAGCCGGGCAGCGAGCGATACTCGCCGTCCGGACCTGGAGCCTCGGCTGTCACCACACACATGCGGCACGCACCGAACGGCTTCATTCCCGGGTAGTAGCACAGATACGGTATGTACATCCCCGCGTCCATTGCTGCCTGGATGATCATCTGACCAGGCTTTGCGGGAACCTCTTCACCGTCGATATTGATCGTTATGTCGTCAGCCATTCTGCGCTCCGGGTACGAAGTCGAGGGCGTATGGTCTGGTGTTTTTCGGGGCTATGTGAGGTCCGAGGCAGCTTCCGGTCGGACACCTGCGCTCTTCGATGTGCGCGATGAAGTCAGACTCGAAGTGCGTCAGCGCCGACCTGATGGGACCGAAACCGAGCTGGCCGTGTCCACACAGGGAGCTTGCTTCCATTGTAGTGCCAACCGACCGCATTAGCTCGAGGTCTCCGGGACGGCTCTCGCAGCGTGCAATTCGTTCAGTGATCTCAAGGAGGTGCTCCATACCCAGCCGGCATGGGAAGCACTTGCCGCACGACTCGAACTGGCAGAAGGCCACAAGTATGCGCGTGAGATCTACGGCGCACACGTTTTCGTCTCCAACGATGATGCCGCCGGAGCCAAGAATAGCGCCCGCGTCTCGCATCTCGTCGAAGTCGAGGTGTACCGACATGCTTTCGGAGCTGAGCACACCGCCAAGCGGCCCACCGGTCTGGAGCAGCTTGAGCTGCTTGCCGTCCGGCACGCCCCCTCCGATCTCTTCAACGACCTCGCCGAGCGTCAGGCCCATCGGCACCTCGTACAGGCCCGGGTACTCGACGTTTCCGGTCAGGCAGATAATTGCCGTGCCAGTGCTTCGGTTGACCCCTATTGAGCTGAACCACTCGGCGCCCCGCGAGATAATCTCAGGTGCGTAGGAGTAGGTCTTTACGTTGTTGATGGTCGATGGGTGTCCCCAGACACCGAACGCGGCAGGGAAGGGCGGACGGAAGCGCGGCTGGGCGCGTTTGCCCTCGATGGCCTCCATGAGTGCCGTCTCTTCACCGGCGACGTAGGATTCGCCCGTCAGCGCCACCTCGATGTCGAAGCTGAAGTCGGTACCGAAGATGTTCTTGCCCAAGATTCCGGCTTCGTATGCCTGCCTGATGGCCTCTTCAGTGCGATCAATCGGGCCGTCGTGCCCGTGCCGAATGAACACGATCCCGTTGGTGGCACGCGTGGCGTAGCCGCCGATCATCAGGCCTTCCAGCAGCGTGTGAGGGTCGCTCTCGAGAATGCCCTTGTCGTTGTACGCGCCGGGGTCGCCCTCTTCGCAGTTGCAGAGCATGTACTTGGGAGGTCCGGGCGACCTCACCATGAAGCTCCACTTGATACCCGTTGGGAACGCAGCCCCTCCGCGACCTCTCAGTCCGGAGTCTGTCATCTCCTTGATGACGTCGTCGGCTTCCATCTGGGTGATCGCCTTCTGGATGCCGGCGTAGCCCCCATTGGCGATGTACTGGTAAATGTCGCCGGGTGCGATGTGACCGGCGTTTCGCAGTGCTATTCGCTGCTGGCGGCCTATTCCTGGGATTTCCTGGAGGTCCGGCACTCCCTGAATAGGCTCCTCGCCCAGATAGCCTAGCGCCTTATCAGCCGGCACCGTTCCCTGGACCAGGTAAGCGTCCAGGATGGCGCCGACGTCGTCAGGCGCGACGTTGCCGAAGAATAGTCGAGTATCTGAGCCGGGTCGCAATATGTCGACCAGAGGTTCCGCGTAGCACAGACCGAGGCAGCCGACCTCGTCTATGTTCGCCGTGATCTCGCGACGCTCCAGTTCGACCTTCAGCGCGTCAATGACGTCGTACGCACCGGCCGAGTGGCCGCACATGGCAGTGCCAACCCTGATCCAGGCGTCTGGCCCGTTGGTCAGGTTCTGCCAACGTTCGGCGGCGGTCTCTTTGATCTCTTCGTAAGTGGTCATTATGGAACGCTTCTCGCGCCGGGTGCGATTTGCTAGGTGTTTTGCAGTTCCTGCACTCGGTTGGATGCTGAATCGGCAGTTACCCGTCCGATCAGGTGGTGGTCCACACTCATGACTGGAGCTACTGAGCAGGCCCCCAGGCACGTGTTGAACTTGAATGAGATGTTGCCGTCTTCAGTCTCTCCCTCGTCATCGAGGCCCAGATCGTCCATAACACGCTTGAGAATGTGGGATGCACCCTTGAGGTGGCAGGTGGGGCCCCAGCAGATCTCGACATTGTGCGCACCGGGAGGTGTGAACCTGAAGTTTGTGTAGAAGGAGGCGACTCCCCAGACTTCGTTGATGGTCGTCTCGATCAGAACGGCCACCTCTTCGATGGCCTCATCGGGGATGTACCCCAGTTCGTCCTGGACAGCGAGTAGCGATGAAAGAACGGTTACCGTGGGCCGACGCTGATTATTGATCGCGTGTCGAAGCCGGGTGCTGTCCTCTGCGCTAAGTGGAGGCAAATCCGTTCCCTCGTAGGTTAGCGAAATCTATCACAATAATAACATACATCAAGCTTGCCCAGTGGCCACAGGACCGCGCTGTGTGGCTACTCGACCACCACCTTCAACCTGAGCTCATCGAGCTGGCCCAGGTCAACTTCGCCAGGTGCGCCGAAGAGTGGATCTATCCCATTCTGGGTCTTCGGGAAGGCTATCACGTCCCTGATGTTGTCCGTCTGCAGGAGCACCATGAGAAGTCTGTCTATCCCGGGCGCTATGCCTCCGTGTGGGGGGGCGCCGTACTCGAAGGCAGTGAGAAGCTGGCCGAAACGCTCTGCGACATCGTCAGCCGTGTAGCCAAGCACCGCGAACACCTTCTCCTGGAGTTCACGGGTGTGAATCCTGATGCTGCCGCTGGCTAGCTCGTGTCCGTTAGCGACGAGATCGTACAATCGGCCGATCACCTTGCCCGGGTCTGACTCGATGAACTTCTCGGTACCGTACTTAGGCATGGAGAACGCGTGGTGCATTGCGTCCCATCTCTCTTCGTTCTCGTTCCACTCGAACAGCGGGAAATCTGTGACGAATGCAAATGCAACCAGGTCGGGGTCGGTCAGTTCCAGTCGGCGACCCATCTCGTGCCGCAGGCTGCTCAGCGCCTGGTTGGTGGTCTTCTCGGGTCCCGCGACTATCAGCACCATGTCTCCAACGTCCGCGCCGGTCTTCCTGGCAATCTCCCTGATCTGGTCAAGCGACAGGAACCGGGCGGCAGCAGACCTCACCTGGTCTTCGGTCAGATCGTCGACAGAACCCTCACCGTTAAGTGCAATCGTGACAAGGCCTCTCGCGCCCCATGCCTTGACGAAGTCGATCAGCTCGTCCGTCTGGCGTCGTGAGTAGGACGCGCAGCCCGGAGCGCTAAACCCTTTGACTATGCCACCGCTCTCCACCGCTGAGGTGAACACGCGGAAGTCCGTGGATGCCGCGATGTCTGAGAGATCAGCCATCTTCAGTTCGAAGCGCAGGTCCGGCTTGTCTGTGCCGTAAGAAGCCATGGACTCAGCGTATGTCAGCCTCGGAAACGGCCTCAGCACACGCTTTTCAGGCATAACCGTGTCGATAAGCTCGGTGTAGAGTTCTTCTATCAATCCGAGGACGTCATCTTCTTCTACGAAGCTCATCTCGAGGTCGAGCTGCGTGTGCTCAGGCTGGCGATCGGCGCGCGGATCTTCGTCCCTGAAGCATCTGGCGATCTGGAAGTACTTTTCGACCCCAGCGGCCATCAGCAGCTGCTTGAGCTGCTGTGGAGACTGTGGAAGCGCGTAGAAGCTGCCCGGATACAGCCGGCTCGGCACCAGGTAGTCGCGTGCGCCTTCCGGTGTGCTCTTGATGAGTATGGGCGTTTCGACTTCGAGGAAGTCCCGCGCGTCCAGGAAGTCGCGAATGAACTTCACCACCTTGTGCCGGAGGATCAGCATATCCCTCATGCCCGGGCGTCTGAGGTCGAGGTACCTGTACTGCATGCGCAGCAGCTCTTCGACCTCGGACTCTTCGTTGATGTAGAAGGGTGGTGTAAGGGACTCGTTGAGAACGGACGCATCCGAGGCGACGAGTTCAATTGCTCCAGTGGCTATGCCGGGGTTTTCGGTGTCTTCCGGTCGAAGCGCGACCTCGCCAGTTACCTGTATCACCCACTCATTGCGGAAGCTCTCTGCGGTCCGGTGCGCCTCTGGAGCTATCTCAGGATTGAATACGACCTGGGTCAGACCGTCGCGGTCCCTGACGTCAATGAAGATCAGCGAGCCGTGATCCCGGCGGCGATGTACCCATCCAGCCAGGGTAGCCGACTGGCCGGCGTGCTCGGCCCTTAAACTTCCGCAACTTATCGACTTGAGCAAGGCGACACCTCGGAGGGGTGAGTGTGGGACAGGTTGCAGACGCAGTGTCCGCGAACGGAAATGATGATAGCCGGGTTAAGTGCAACGTGTAAACCTGAGGTGAGCGAAACCCGCAGTGTGGACGGCACCGGTTGAAGTTCGGCGCCCCGGGACGGGCCAGTCTCCCCGGGTCAGTATGCTGTAACTTGGCTGGTGAAGGGGGGTTAGCTGGTGAACTGACCGAGGCTATCTTTGCCTACTGACAGCAGCATGTAGCTCTCGATCCGGTGTATGCCGGGGATCGATCCGAGATCGGTGAGGAGGAACTCGCCCAGCTTGTCTGGGCTATCGACGCTTATACACAACATCAGGTCATAACTGCCCGTTGTACAAGCGGCGAATGTTACCTCCTCCCTGCTACAGATCTCCTCGAGCACGGTGTCCACCTGGGAGGGTTCGACTGTCACGCCAACCATGCACTGAGAGAGCCGTCCCAGTCCCTTGGGATCCGAGATGACCTTGATCTGTACTACTTCCTCGTCCACCATCCTCTTGAGACGACGTCTCACGGTGCCTTCACTGACGCCAACGTGACGAGCGATCTGAGCGTTCGACGCTCGTCCGTCGGTGCTCAGTATCTCAACTATCGCCACGTCGATTCTGTCCATTGCCTTCGCCTCGGTTATAGTGACTGTCTAATTCCAATATAGCCATTCTAGGCTTTTGTGAAAAGTGTCTCAAGCCTACATTTGAGCCATGATACTCATATTTTCCACGAAACGCAGGCCCAATGTGTGGACGAGGTTCGCTTTCTGCATTTTTGGTTGTGCGTGGCGTTATGCTCGTGGCAAAGTTAACACATATGGCTAAAACTTATTTATTGATAAATAGAAACCTATTCCACCCGCTAGCAGGTTGGTCAGATTGAACGTCATTCCATCTGTCAGGAATGTGATCAATGAGTATCCGATAAACATGCACAGCCCGGCTGCGAGCTTCAGCCGCACTCCCCGCTTTCTATTCGTCGACAGGCTTATAGTCTCCCCAACCAGGTACCCAAGTCCTACTATGAGGATTGCCAACAGGTACGGAAAAGAGACGAACAGCACGACAACAGAGGCGAGAACCCCTCCGACTATTCCCACCACCAGTCCGGCCCCGACTCCTCTCGCCAGGATCATGGGCGACACGTCGAATGTCGGCGCAGGTCTGGAGCGACCACAGTCGGGGCAGCGGACGCCGACAGGCGCGTGGACAATGCACCGTGGACAGATCGCGTCCCCGCATCGACCACAGGCTATGCTCGTCTCGACGCTGGAGTGACGCTTGCAGAATGTCGTCTGTGACATACTCAACGACCTCAGTCCGGGCGGCGTTCCGTCCATTCAACCCTCTTTGGCACGTCACGGTCCCATACAAGTCGGTACAAGATGACCTCTCGCAGAGGGTATTCGGATGGAGGACGCTCCCAATTTGCAGTCAGTCTCTTCAAGAACATCATAAGGCAGATGAGGACGATAGTCAGAATGACCTCCGGCTCTCTCCTGAATGCGAGTCCGGCGAAGGGGAGTACGAGGAGAGCGACGAACGTCCAGAATCCGGTGTCGTGGGTCAGCAGCCTGCCTACAGTGAATACGGCCATTCCCAGGATGAGGATTTCCCAGAACATACCAAGTCCGAGCGCGGCGCCGACGGCGACAGATACTCCTCTGCCGCCGGTCAGCCTGAGGTACGCTGACCAGTTGTGTCCGACGACGGCGGCAAGGCCGGCAGCTCCCTGCACCCACAGGTCGACTCCGACCAGTCTCCCAATGACTACCGGAAGCAGGCCCTTGGCTAAACAGTCGAACGCTCCCTGGAGGATGCCCTGCCACTTGCCAACGTGCTCTATAACGTTTGAGGCCCCGACGTTGCCGGAACCGTAATCTCTGATATCGATGCCCGCCGCGTACCTGGAAACCAGATATCCGGTCGGTATTGAGCCGAATAGATACGCTCCAGCTATGAGGATTGCGGCCTCGATCATTTTCGATTCGTCAAGCTGCGTGGATCGACCGCACGATGTCCCTGTGTGCGGCCTCGAGCTTCTCGACCGTGTCCATTGGTGGTCCTACGGTCCCGGGCTCGGGTTCACCCGGATTCCCGGAGCAATGGTAGTCGCTTCCGCCGCAGGGAATCAGGTCGAGTTCGTCTGCGATGCGCTCCAGGTTCGCTACCTGGTCGGGAGTATAGTCCCCGTAGAACACCTCAACCCCGACGAGTCCGTGCTCCTTAAGCTGTCTGACAGTGTCGTCGAGCTGCTGCACCTCACCTCTGCTGGACTTGATCTGTGAGTAGGTGGGGTGGGCCATCACGGGCACCGCTCCATTCTGGCGAAGCATGAGGATGGCATCCTCTGGAGTCAGTTTCATCCTCTCCACGTATGCCGGTCCATCCCTTCCTATGAGCTCGTCGAACACCTGGTTTGGATACTTGAAGTACCCGGCCTCGACCATTGCGCTCGCGATGTGGGGCCTCCCTATGGAGGCATCGCCGGCGATCTGCTGAACTCGACTCCACTCAATCGCGTAGCCCATCGAAATTAGCCGCTCCACCATTGCGCTGCCCCGGTCGAAGCGTCCCTCCCTGAATCGGGTGAGTGTCTCCTGGAAGTCCCTGTCGGATGTGTCGATGAAATATCCCAGAACATGTACTTCCGAACCGGGCACGTCGGTGCTCAGCTCGATTGCCGGGATGACGCGAAGGTCGGGAATCGCCTCGGCGGTGGCGAATGCCTCAGATAGCCCTTCAGTGGAGTCGTGATCGCTGATGGCAATGGTCCGCAGGCCCCGGCTGGCGCATAGCTCGACTATCTCTGTCGGTGTGAGCGTGCCGTCCGACGCACGAGTATGCAGGTGAAGGTCGACTTCAATCGTCATGTTTCGTCCTGAGGGTGACTGGAAGCCATTCAGGCGAACCTGTCAAACATACGCAGCGGCCGGAATACCCGACCGCTGCGTTCCAATACGTTTATAGGTGATGTGGGTGCTTCCCTCGTTCTGCCGCTACCTAGCGTACTCGACGCTTCTGCTTTCCCGGATTACTGTCACCTTGATCTGTCCGGGATAGACGAGGTTGTCTTCAACCTTCTTGACGATGTCCCTGGCCAGTTTTGAGGCCTTGATGTCGTCAATTGAGTCCGGCCTTACCATCACACGAACCTCGCGTCCTGCCTGTATGGCGAAGCAGCGCTCGACCCCTTCGAAGTCGCTTGCCACTTCCTCCAGGGCCTGTAGACGCTTGATGTAGTTTTCGACGGTGTCCTTGCGTGCACCGGGCCGAGCAGCGCTTATGGCATCTGCTGCGGCAACGATGAACGCCTCAGGGGAACTCATAACATCGTCATGGTGTTCGGCGATGCATGCGCAGACCCTTGCGGCGACGTTGTACTTGTTGGCGATTTCAGCGCCTATCTCAGCGTGCGGCCCTTCGACCTCATGCGTAAGCGCCTTACCGAGGTCATGAAGAAGACCACCGGCCTTGGCAACCTTGATGTTTGCGCCGACTTCAGAGGCGATCATTCCCGCAATATGGCAGACCTCCAACGAGTGCTGGAGCACGTTCTCACCGTAGCTGTAGCGGAACTTCAACCGTCCCAACAGCTTGATGATCTCGGGGTTCATTCCACGGACCCCGGCGTCGAATATCGCTTCTTCTCCGGCCGACCAGATCGACTTTTCGACCTCTTTCTCAGAGCGGTTGACCATCTCCTCAATGCGGGCAGGGTGAATCCTGCCGTCCTGAATGAGCTTGGTCACGGCGATCCTGGCGACCTCTCGCCTGACGGGATCGAAGCACGACAGGGTCACTGCCTCTGGCGTGTCATCGATAATCAGGTCAACGCCTGTATTCTTTTCGATTGCTCTAATATTCCGTCCTTCACGGCCTATCAGACGACCTTTCATGTCGTCATTCGGAAGGGGAACTGATGTTACTGTCATCTCGGAGACAACATCGGCGGCCATTCGCTGTATGCTCGTGGCGAGTATTCTGGATGAGACCTCGCGTGCATCCTCCTGGGCCTGCACCTCGATGTCTCTGTAACGCCGGGCTATCTCGTGCTGTATCTCTTCCTCAGCCTCATGCATCAGCAGGTCCTTTGCCTGCGGGAGGCTAAGTTCGGAGATCTCCTCAAGTTTAGCGAGCGCCTGCTGTTTGCTCTCTTCGACCTCGTCTATTATCGTCTGAGTGTGACTTTCCTGCTGCGCGATCTTCCGCTCGCGCCGTTCGAGGTTCTTGGCCCGCTTGTCGAGGTTTTCGTCTCGCTTTCTCAGTCTACGCTCAGACCGTTTGAGCTCAGACCTGCTTTCTCGCTGTTCTGACTCCCATTCAGCGCGCAGCTCGATGGCTTCTTCCTTGGCTTCTAACACCAGGGTATGAGCCTCGCTCCGCGCCGATTCTACTATCTGGGCAGCCTCAACTTGAACGCTGTTGATTCGTCTCGCTGAAACCAGCCGACGGCCATAGAAGCCAGCTCCAGTCCCTACCGATAGGCCTATCAGGACGGCGAGCAGTGCAATAATGCTTTCCATGCGACTCACCTTCCTCTGTTTTTCCCACTCCTTTAGACGGTATGGGAATGGTCTCATGTTAGGCAGGGCTAGGTGATATGTCAAGGAGAAACGATGTCATAATTCACGAAAAATCGGGCACCTGTCGCGCTCCCGGGGTCGTCTGTCGGAAACTCAAACCTGCATGAACACGAGTGCCCAGCAGATCCGCCATGACAGCTCTGAAACCGGCAGGGTGTACCTTGGCTGCAGCCTCTGCGTGGCGTATCTCGTCAGTGACATTGGGCCTCGTATCTTGACACCATGATTCCTTCGCTATGATACTCTCTGGCGGGTTACGAACTGATAAATTGTCGTGGAATCACCACGCATGGAGGCCTCCTTGAGAGTAGTAGTCGCTATTGTTGCGCTGGTTATCCTGGCTTCTGCGTGCGGCGATGAACCGGCGGCCCCCGTACCCACCGCGATACCGCTACCTACTGCCACTCCGCAACCGTCTCCCACTCCGCAGGCTACTCCCACTCCTGCTCCAACTTCGACTCCCGCGCCCACTCCAACTCCAAGCCCAACAAGCACACCAGATCCGACTCCCACGTTCGCCCCGGCGCCCGTGATACTGCCTACGGTGGAAGTTGTGGTCGAGACCCCCACTCCCACCGCGGCGCTCACACTCGACCTGGACCGGAAGCTGAACGCGATCGGTCTGCAGGCTGCGGCGATTCGGGGCCTCACAAACCGGGACTCGTTTGAGAGGCGTCTGGTGTCTTCAGACGACCTGAGGCAGATGCTGGAGGACAACCTGGCCGAGAACGCAGACGACATCGAGATCGCCGACCGCCTCTACTCGTTGCTTGGCATTACCGAACCCGGCTCATCTCTCGAAGACCTGCTGCTGGACGTGTATACCAACATAGTTGTCGGTCTGTTCGACACCGATGAGAACGTGCTGTTTGTGGTCGCCGACGCTGACGAGTTCACACTGTCGAATGAGCTTACGGTCGCTCATGAAGTCACGCACGCACTTCAGCAGCAGCACTTCAACATCAGGGACATCAGGGATCCGTACGAGGACAACTCCGACAGGGTGCGAGCGATCACAGCCCTCATCGAAGGAGACGCTTCACTCGTCGAGCTTATCTACAGGCTCCGCGTGTTCAATGACGCTCAGCGTGAGCAGCACTTGGAGGAATCGCAATCGGCTGACATCTCTGCCTACAGGGCGGCTCCGGCATTCATCCAGCGCACAGTTGCCTTCCCATACTTTGAAGGGGCTAACTTCGCCATCTACCTGTTCCAGCAATATGGCGACTTTACTGCCATAGACGCAGCCTACGAGGCGCTGCCTGAATCGACCGAACAGATACTTCATCCGGAGCTTCTTGGACTGGACTCGCCGCGAGAGATAGCGATGCCCGACCTTGCTGATTCTCTTGGCGATGGTTGGTCAGAGGTGGACCGCGACGTGATGGGCGAGCTGTTCATTGCGGCACTCCTTGAGGGGGCGCTGGCCCCAGATGTGGCCGCACTTGCCGCCGCGGGATGGGGGGGCGATGCCTTCCTGCTGCTGGAAAGCCCGTCTGGAGATGAGGCGCTTGCTTCGGTAAGTGTCTGGGACTCTGAGGAAGACGCAGCCGAGTTCTCGTCGGCCCTGATGGAGTACTTTCAGGGGATAACCGGCGCCGAAGAGTGGATGGAACAGGAGTCCATACACGGAGAGGTCGCCCATCGTATCGCCACTGAAGGTGTCGCCACGGTGGACGTCAGGTCCAATGGGGATACGGTGTGGCTGGCGGTGGGAGCGGACCCTGACTCGGTCGATGCGGTAGTTGCTGCAACCCTTGAGGCGATGGTCGAGGATGACCTCGACGCAGCTCAGGATGAAGCGGCGACTTCTACGACCGCAACCACTACGTCGCCCTGACTAGCCACCGAACATGCGCATCATATCCCGCCGGCCTCTGCCGGAGGACATCTGCCTCATCATGCGCTGCATCTGCTTGAATTGGTTCAGGAGCTGATTGACGTCCCGCGGCGTTGTTCCACTGCCTCTGGCTATGCGCCTGCGCCTGCTGCCACCGATTATGTCAGGTCTGCGACGCTCCTCAGCTGTCATGGAGTAGATGATGGCTTCTACTTTCTTTAGACCGTCGTTGTCCAACTGATCGTCGGGCAACTTGCCCTTCATGGATGAAAAACCCGGGATCATATCGAGGACCTGGCTCAGTGGTCCCATTCTCTTGAGCTGCTGTAGCTGCTCTAGGAAGTCATCCAGATCGAAACGGGCCTGTCTCAGCTTGCGGTCCAGTTCGAGGGCCTGCTGCTCGTCGATGCCCTGCTCAGCCTTCTCGATGAGAGTGAGCATGTCGCCCATCCCGAGAATTCTCGATGCAAGCCTGTCGGGGTGGAACTGCTCGAGCGCCTCCATGCGCTCCCCGGTGCCCATGAACTTGATTGGGACTCCCGTCATAGTCGTGATTGAGAGTGCGCCGCCACCTCGCGCGTCGCCGTCCATCTTGGTTAGCACAAGACCGGTCAGGCTGATTCGCTCGTGGAACCTCTCTGCGACGTCGACGGCCTCCTGTCCGGTCATGGCGTCAAGAGTGAGCAGTGTCTCCGCCGGCTTGATAGCCTTGTGAAGGGACTCGATCTCGTCCATCAGATCGTCATCCACCTGGAAACGCCCTGACGTGTCTATGATGGCCCACGCGGCGCCGACTTCCCTGGCGCGCCGAATACCCGCCTGAGCGACGGCAACGGTGTCAGATGAGCCTCGCTCCGAGTAGACTTCCACCTCGGTCTGGCGACCCAGCGTCTCGAGCTGGTCTATGGCGGCGGGCCTGCGAAGGTCGGCCGCAACCAGGACAGACGACTGGCCGCTCTGCTTCAGGTGAAGGGCGAGCTTGGCGGACAGCGTCGTCTTGCCAGCTCCGTTGAGTCCAGCCATCAGGATGACACTGGGCTGGGACGAACCTGCTTCGAGCCGGTGGCTTCCGCCGGTGAGTATGGCCGTTAGCTCATCATTGGTGATCTTGACCACCTGCTGCCCGGGCGTCAGGCTGGTCAGCAGGTCCTCCTGGGAAACACGCTCCTTGATCTTCGACACAAGCTGTCGCGCGACCCTGAAGTTGACGTCAGCCTCGAGAAGGGCCATACGGACCTCTCGTAGAGCGGAGTCGATATCTCTCTCGGTGAGACGGCCCTTCGATCCGAGGCGGCCGAATACGTCGTTCAGCTTTCCAGTGAGAGCTTCAAACATTGTTAGTCACGCTCGCTATTTGGGGGCTGGCAGCTTCACGCGTTCTGTCCCGTTCCGTACACGGACTCCGCCATGCTGTCCATTATCGTCGAAATGAACTGGATCCCTGAGATGGCGCGGTCATATTCCATGCGGGTCGGTCCCATCAGGCCCAGGGTCCCAAGCGCGCGTCCGGGCACACCATAGCGGCAGATCACGACGCTGAACGGCCGGAGGACATCGCCCTCGTGCTCCCTGCCAATTACGACTCTGACCACCTGCCCCACGGGGGCTTCTTCCAGAGCGGCTTCAACGAGCGAGCCGTCTTCGATGCCGTGTACGATTGGACGCACCTTTGCGTAGTCTACGAACTCAGGCTGGTCCAACAGGTTGCGCAATCCACTTACATAGTGGTCGTCGTGACCTGAGGAGTCTTCCTCCTGGAGCATGTCGATTGTCGCATCCACAGCCAGGCGTTCAGGCGTCGTCAGAGACATCGCCTGCTCGGCGATCTCTGCGTGATTCAGGCCAATCATTTGGCCGCGAAGACGCGTCGACATAGATTCGAGATACGACCTGTCCACGGGCGAGTCGAAACGCAGGATCTGCTTCCTGAGCTTCGCCTGCTCCAGGACCACGATCAGCATCGCCAGCACATCCTGGATAGGGACCAGCTCAAGGTGCATAACCCGGGACTCAGAAGTCTTGGGGAAAGTAGCGATGCCCAGGTTGCCGAGTAGTTGTGAGATTAGAGTCGCGGCTGCGTTGCCCCAGCGATCCACATCATCACGGACGTCAGCGAACGTGGTGCTTATAGTCTCTCGTGCCTGTGTCGGCATACGGTCCGCCCTGTTGGAAACAAACGACTCCACGTACAGGCGATAGGCCTTGTCCTGTGGGACACTTCCAGCGGACGCGTGCGGGCGTGAAATGAAGCCCTGTTCCTCGAGTGCGGCCACCTCGTTGCGCACAGTTGCCGAACTCACCCCGAGGTGATGATTCCGAGCCAGGCTCTCCGAGGAGATCGGCACCGCGTCGTGAACGTAGTCGCTCACGATATATCTCAGAATGTGCTTTTGACGTTCGGTAACCATATATGCTGCGGTTGGGAGTGCTTTCCCGAAAAACTAAGCCGATCAGCTTCTCCTGTAAGCCGACGCTGTTCTACCAGTATACTACAGGGAGTAACTGCCGACACCAGTGGGCGACGGAGAATGACTGTATGGAGATAACCTGGCTTGGATGCTCGTCGACGAGACTAGTGAGCAGCGACGTAGTCTTGCTCACCGATCCGTTCCCCGAGATCGTAGTCCCTTCGGATACACAGATAGTTGTGGTCACAAACGACGACCCGCAGCATTCAGCCTACGAGGCTGTCAGCGGTCGGCCTAACCTGATAGACGGTCCGGGTATGTACGAGGTGCTGGGCTACAACATCACCGGACTGGGCACCGCGCTCAGCGAAGGCGAGGACGGTCGAAGGATCAACACTGTTTACGTGATCAGGTCGGACGGAGTTTCCGTCTGCTACCTTGGCTCGCTGGCCGTCAAGTTGGGGGCGAGACAGCTCGATTCACTGGGTGCCGTAGACGTGCTAATCGCGTCCGTTGAGAAGCGAGGAGATGTTGACCCCACCGAGATTTCCAGGCTGGTCAACGTGCTGGGGCCCAGGATTGTGATACCGGTCGGCGAAGACTTAGCAGGGCAGGGGAGTGGCGAAGACGACGAGCCACCCCTGGATGCGCTGCTTCGACGTATGAACGTCGAGCGTCCGGACCCGCAGCTCCGCCTGAACGTGACCCAGAGCAATCTTCCCAGGGAGACCAGGGTCGTGCTTCTACAGTTGCCGGCATCACGGCGTCGGAGATAGCAGCGTCATTGGGCGACATGTCGTCGCCCAGATTACGGAGAAGCAAAAGAGCCCGCTCCAGAAGGAGCGGGCTCTTACTATTCAGCCACTAAACTCTGGGTCTAACGCCTTTTTCTAACTGTGCGTATTCCGGCGATGAGACCGAGCGGTGCAAACAGCAGAAGCATGTTAGCAGCCGCAGTTGAGAGCGAAACCGGTCCGACCGATCCGCAGCCTCCGGCGGACTCTTCTTCGTCCGTCGGCTCCTGCTGACTCGGAGGCGGTGGCGCCGGTGGTGTGGGCGCCTGCGGTGCGACGGTAGCAGTCGGAGGGGCCACAGTTGGCACCGGCGTCGGTGGAACAGGTGTCGCCGTTGCCGTCGGCTGCGGAGTTGGCGTCGCAACGGCCTCAGCCTGAATGGAGATCGACCATCTACCGTCCGCTGTGACGAACAGGCCGTGTATTCCAGGCTCGGCCCCCTGCGCTGCGCCTGCCCTGACACCCAGTCGCTTGGTCCCCCTGAATGAACCACTCTCGTTGGCCAGAGTATCTACCAGGGTGCCGTCTGGCTTCACGAGGTCGATTATGAAGTTGCTCGTGCCGTCGTGTACCAGGGTGAAGTCAACTCGACCTGCCTGGAGCTCGATTGGTCCAGCGACATCATCGCCCGAACCTCGCAGAGAGATCGGCGCACGGTCACCGGAAGTCCAGTCTGGCTGGCTTATCTCAATCTCCCACGCACCAGAAGCCTCGACGCTAAGAGTGTGAGGCCCGGGAGCAGGTCCGCTCACAGAGTCCTCGTTGACGCCGGCTCCAACTACGCCGGAGTATCGTCCGGACGTATCTACGAGCAGTTGCTCGGACCGTCCTCGTGAATTCAGCAGGTCAACTGAGAACTCACCGGTGCCGTCGTGTCTAATGTCGAAGACCGCTATTCCCTCCGAGAGGTCGAACGTATCGGTCGGCACATCTGCCGTTCCCTTGATGGTGGTAGTTCTGCCTTCAACGGTCATCACTGACGCTGGCGTCGCTGTAGGAGTGGGTTCAGGACGCACAGTCGGCAACGGTGTAGGTGTGGACAGATCGGCCGTGAAGATGATGTCGAACTGCCTGCGCAGCCCACCGCTCTCAAACGGAATGGTGGTACGTGCAGGCTGGCCGTTTATGTAGAACCCTACATCCTGACCAATGAAGCTGTTGTCTATGGGATCGACCACCAGGCCGCCGTACTGCCCGTCCGTAGTCAGGATTGCCGACGGAGCAGACTCGTAGGAGTCGCCAATGCGGGCGGTGAGGACCGCCTCTGGCGGAAGAACTCCACCTGTCACGATCACCAGCCCTGCGGCAAAGGTCATTGGCTCAGCCACGGTGGGGGTCGGTGTGGAAACAGGAGTGGGAGGAATGGGTGCCGGCGTCGGCGTATCTGTAGGAACAGGCGACGGCGTCGGCGTGGGCTCGGGGAGCTTGGCAAAGTTAAGATGGAAGTCAGGCTTGATTACCGGAATACCACTGGGCCGATACGTGTCAGTCTCAATGGACGGAACTCCATCGAGGAAGAACCTAACTGTCTCGTTGTTGAATACGCCGTCCAGAGGATTGACAGAAAGGCTGGCGTAGCTGCCGTCTGAAACTTCAACAGGCTCACTCCGATATGTACCTACTTCTGCATATATAGAGAAGCCGTCCGGTACCGGAAGACTGTTCACGGTTGCGGTTCCATAGTAGATGTATGGCCCGGAAGGAAGACCCTGGGCACTGAGGCTACCGGTCGAAATTACCCCTGCGACGATGGCCAACGCTATGACCGTAACCGCCGCGACAAGTTTTCTCATGATGCCAACTTCCATTCTTAATCGAAAAGGCCTCCCTCCCCGAATCGAGGAGGGAGGCCTGCTTAGTCCTGTAGTTCCGACTTACGAGGGATCCGCTATGGGACTATGACTCCAGCATCAGTTGCATAGATCCAGTAGCCCTTGCCGATCTCTACGTCTGCTTCAGCAACGCTCAACCAGGAGTTAGTGATCGTGTTGAAGGTGTAGATACCAGTCACTGAGCCTTCGGACAGGCCGCTGAAGTAGTTGTAGCCTTCAGCATCGCTTAGCTCGAAGTCGCCGTCCACGTCGAGGATCGGAATCAGGTTCCAGCCCTGTGCGATAGCGATGGTCGGCAGTATCTGTGCGCCAACCGCCTGCTTAGGAATGTCAACCTTCACTCCTTCGAAGGAAGGTGTCTGTACCCAGTAGGCGCGGCCCGCAGTGATGTTGCTCAGCGTTCCGGTGAAGCTGCCGTCGGCACCACGCAGTGCAGTCAGCCAGCCGCCTGGGACGGACGGATCGTATGTGAGAACCGTCGTTGCCGGGTGGTCAGCCGAGAACACCGTGTTGATGTCGGAGTCCATCGGCTCGCCAGGGATGGATATGAGGTTCCAACCCGGGTTGAGCTTCAGTGTGTAAGGATCGCGCTCTGTGATGGTAATCGTAGCCTCGAAGGCCGACGAATTCTTGTTGCCCGCCTCGTCCATGGCGACGACCGCAAGGTCGTGGTCGCCAAGATCCAGGCCAGTGGCGCGGAACAGGAAGACGTTGCCGGCGTCGTTGGCCTGCAGGCTGTCGGTGATGTCCTCGTCGCCGAGCGACGCAGACACTATTGTCACCATGCCGTGGGTATCCAGGTCGTCGCCGTCTGTGCTGGCGTCGTACTCGGAGCCCTCACCGGAGAAGTCGATCCTGATGAACGCGTTCGGGTCGTCGATGCTGAATTCGTCCTGTACGCCGTCAGCATCGGGATCTACGTCCGGAGCGGAGATGTTGGTGTCACGCTCGAAGAGGACTGCACTGGTGTCGCTATCCACGTCCACCGGGGCGCTATTGTCACCCTTCGAACCCATGTTGCCGCCAGCATTGTCGTGTGCGGCTACGTGAACGGTGTATAGTCCGTCCTCGGCCGCGTCAATCGTGACCTCGTACTCGGTGGCTGACTTGAAGACCGGCGTGGCCCTCTTTTCGGCGCCGAGCGTCTGTGAGTCGTCCACGGAGTTAACCATGAAGTAGGTGACGGACGGTGCGCTGATGTTCTCGTCGGACGTGATCGAAAGTGTGACCTTGTCCTTCGTTACCGCGCGGTCGCCTTCCATGACGGATACGGTCAGGGACGGGGCAACGCGGTCAACGGCTTCGTTGTCCGAGCCCGTGCCCTTCCTGTTGCCGGCCACGTCGGTGACTTCTCCGACCAACTCAACCTTGGGCTGAGCATCGGGATCCATCGCATCGACCGTCAGGAAAACATAGCCTCGGCCTTCGCCGACGTCTTGTACTTCAATGCCTGCGATGTCGCTGTTGCCGTCGCCATCGGCGCCGTCGTCGCGGACAGTTACGTTATGGACCTCGGCGTCGGCGGGGTTTTCGCCGTCGACCTCGAAGTCAGCAGCTGTCACTGTCGTGTCGTCGAGAGCTTCGTCGAACACTACGAGGACGCTTGTGCTGTCAGCCTTGGATACGCGGTACTCGGTCTTATCGTCCGAGTCGCCAGTGTCAAGGCTGTTGTCCCAGTGGCGACCGGTCTCAGCCCTGAGTAGCGAGGGATCGGTGCCGTCTACGACGATCTTGAACGGCTGGCAGCCTGCGCCTTCAAGTCCGGTTAGCGCGGTGTCGCCATCGGCGGTGCAGGGGTTCTCTTCGCCATCTATGGAAACCTGGCGGTCGGAGTATCCGACGTTGCCGGCTTCGTCCATGGCCTTCACCCACCACTCAATGGTCGCGTCGCCGTCGGGGGCGTCGCTGCCGGTGATGCGCTGCTTGATTTCAAAGCCACCTGCGACGTCATCAACTTCGCCGTCAGAAACAGGGCTCTTGGTGACGGTCCTGGTTGAAGCGCCTTCGGTAATGCGGAAGATGACGTAGATGTTCTCTCCGTCTTCGTCCAGACCCGAGTCACCATCGGTGACCTGTGCGCTGACCTGAGGCCTGTCGTCGCGGCCTGAGGTGTTGTGTGCGGGTGTGAAGCCTGAGAAGACCGGGGATGTCGTCTCGACGGTCAGTGTACCGGTAGAGTCGTCCCCATCCAGGGTGACCACGTCACGCGGGTTGACCGGTAGCGTGGGCACGGAGGCGCTGAAGTCAGGCATCACGTCGTTGCCGTCAGCATCCTGCGGCATTACGGTCATGATCTCAAGGACGAACTCACCAGAGGTGGGAGTTGTCTCGGTCAGGACTGCAGTTACAGGATCCTGGTGGGCCTGCGAGCGGACGGTTACTATGGAACCCGTCATGTTGCGCTCTTCTGCCCAGTACACCAGGTAGGCTGTTTCGTTGCCTGCCAGTCCCAGAGGATTGGCTGCTGTTGCGCCCGGTACGTCTTCCATCTCCAGCCTGTCGCCGGAAACGTCATCAACGTCAATGGCTGTCACGCGGGAACCTGCCACCTTAAGAACCATCACGTCAGTGGTGTTCACGGTGCCAGTCGGGGTGCCAGAAATGCGATCAAGGGGAGTGCTCCCGCCCTTGCCCACATCGCTGTCAACTATGGCGTGCAGGGAGTTGTAGCGAGAAGCATTGCTGGATGCTCTGAAGCTTGCCTGGCCACTGCCGATTACTTCCGCCATACCGTAGGAGGAGTAGTTGTCGTCCCAGGGACTCAGGTTGGTTACGGAGTCGTTGATGCGATAAATCGACGCACTTGACATTCCATAGCCGAACGCCTTGTCAACGCTTATCGTCGTGTCTCCGTCGGTTGTGGTAACCGAGTCGACCTGCCGGACGGTGTTCCCGCCGATCAGGATGTAGTCATCTCCGCTCAGGCCGGACACACTCGCATTGGTGATCGTGTCTGAGTGAGCGCTTACATCGCCGCGGCCGACCATACGGGCGTCGATGCTGGGAATCAGTACGCGCCTTACCGGCGTATCCAACCCATCATCGGAGAGCATCAACCCAATGTTGCCGCCCTGGCGGGCCCACTCCTGGTCGTCCGGTGTGGAGTCCGAGAGCGTCCCGTCGGCGTTAATGTCGCCGGGGTCTATGAACCCCACCTCGTCCGCGCCAAAGGCGGGAACGATGGCGAGCAGGGACAAGAGGATAGCCCCGATTATCACTAGTGGTATAAACCGCGTTTTACTGTTCACTTAACTACCCCCTTAGGTCTCCGTGACTAAAGATGGATGATGACCATTTGGCTGGTAAACACACTAATACTCGAAAGGGGACGTGCCCCTCCCGAGGAGTACCGTTCCGATTTTTGACAGGATGCGGCGGTTGCCTGCATCTGCGCCTCACTTAGATTATCAAACCGCTAAGATTTGTACACCTTGCAAAGAGTCGTTGTCAAGGTCTCGACAGGCGTATCCCCAAGCCTCTTTCTGAGCGAATCAGGACTGAAAACACGGCCTGCTGACGTTGCATTGGCCTCCTGTTAGATGTACTGCGTACGGTGGCCGTATAAAGGTAAGGCAGTCTGCACGGCAAGTCAATTGTTTTTTAGACAAAGGTCAGAACGCATTAGTAACCCATTAGAGCGCTGGCCCGGTTCGAGCGCGTTATCATCTGCTCCATTGGGTCTGTAATCACGTTCACGCACGAGGGAGCGCCTTCCATGCTGGCTGCGTAGGCCCTCTCAAGGGCAGGCCGGATGTCGTCCGGATCGGTCACATACTCGGTGTGACCACCGAACGCCTCCATCATCTTGTCGTACCGCACGTCCTGCACGTAACGCGCAACGCGCTCGCTGTAGTCGTCTGGCAGGCCCATGCGCGACTCCAGGTTGCCTCCGACTATGCCGGAGTTGTTGTTTACGATGAACACGATGGGCAGGCTGTGACGCACTGCGGTCTCCATCTCCATCGAATTGAACCCGAAGGCGCAGTCACCGTTCACGCTGACGACCGGGACATCGGGCCGGGCAAGTTTCGCCCCTACGGCGAACGGCACTCCGACACCCATGCAGCCGTTCGTGCCCGAGTTCAGACGACTTGCCGGCGTGTTGGAGGGAAGCACCTGCCTGCCGGTCGCGAGTGTGATCTGACCGTCCACACTGTATATCGTGTCCCTTGGGAACACCTCGCGGACCTCATTGAGCAGACGGTAGGTGCGTATCGGGGTTGTAGGAGCCTCAAGGAAGGGCTGAATGGACTCCGCGTTAGACTCGGCCTTCTGCCGGAGCTCGGTGAGCCACGGACCCTCCTCGGCCCTGTCCCTCATGCCTTCCGTTCGGCCATCGAGCTCTGTCAATATCTGGCTGAGGGACTGACCTGCGTCGCCGATTATACCGACGTCTACGGCCCTGTTGAGCCCGATCTCCTCCGGCTCTATATCTATATGTATGATCTTCGCGTCCGGGGCAAACCTCCGACCGAAGTCGAACATCCAGTTGAGCCGAGCACCCACGACGAGGACTACGTCGGCTCCCTGCATAATAGTGCTGCGGGCGGCGTTGAAGTTCATGGGGTGGTCGTCAGGAATGAACCCGCGCCCCATGGGTGATGGCAGGAAAGGCATCCCGAGGTCATCCACGAGCTGTGTGAGCTGCTCGACAGGCTCAGACCAGCGCACTCCCTTGCCGACAATCATTGCCGGCCGCTCCGCGTTGAGCAGAAGCTCGGCGGCGCGGGCGATCTCGTCTGGGTGTCCCTGGGGAGGAGAGCTCGCATAGTAGCCTGTGGGCCACTTCACCGAGTCCTCATCCACCATCTCCTGGAGAACGTCGGATGGGAGGTCGAGGTACACGGGGCCTGGCCTTCCAGTCTTGGCCTTTCGGAAAGCCATCGACATGTACTCCGGGATGCGCGCCGCGCTGTCCACCTGTACAGCCATCTTCGTTATAGACGTGAACATGGGCACGTTGTCGGTCTCCTGGAATGTACCGGAGTAGCGACCGTGCTGAGGGCCCGACCCGCCGATGATCAGCAGCGGCATGCAGTTGTCGAATGCGACGTGCGCGCCGGTTACTCCGTTGGTAACACCCGGTCCCGCCGCCAGCACGGCGACACCGACCTCGTTCCTGACGTAGCCATACGCGGTCGCTGCGAATGTCGCCGCCTGCTCGTGACGCACGCCTATGGGGCGGACGCCGAAGCTGGGGCCATAGCCCATCACCTCGACAATGGGGCCGCCTGCGAGTCCGAACAGAGTCGTAATGCCCTCGTTGGCGATCGACTTGGTTACGAGAGCGCTTCCTTCTACCTGGGCCATTTGGATACCTCCAGCGGGTACTGAGTACTTGGTGGTGAGAGGCGGTTGACAGTTCTACCTGGACTTCCAGACCGGTCGGCGTTTCTCCGAGAAGGCGCGCGGCCCTTCGATGGCATCCTCTGACGCTTGCACGTCTTCCATGATAGGTGCACCAAGACGGACTGAGAACTCGACAGGTTGGTCCTTCGCTCCGTACACGATGCGTTTTATTCCCTGGATTGCAAGCGGTCCGCAGAGTTTGATTTCCTCGGCTATCTCGTCACACCTGGCGAGTAGCTCAGCCCGGTCCTCCACGAGATGCTGTATTAGCCCAATCTGATGTGCACGCTCCGAATCGATTCTCGTTCCGGTGAGCATCATGTTGAGCGCTTCTCCCAGGGGAATCATCCTGGAAAGGTTGTGAACAGCGTGACCTGGAAAGATGCTCCAGCGCGGTTCGGGAAGGCCGAACTGGGACTGGCGTGTCGCCACCCTGATGTCGCACTTCAGTGATAGTTCCAGTCCTCCGGCAACGCAGAAGCCGTCGATTGCCGCGATGATCGGCTTGAACACACCCCTGTCTGCGAACGAAGCCTCGTGCCTGCCTCGGATTGGGCTTTCGACAAAATCACCAGCGGCATCGAGCGACGCGCGCTCCTTCAGGTCCATGCCTGCGGAGAATGCGCGGCCACCGCTTCCGATCAGGATTGCCACGTACAGCTCCGGGTCATCCCGAAACTCGTCTATTGCCTCTCGCAGTCCGACGCCGAGCTCGCGGCTGAGTGCGTTCAGCGATTCGGGTCGGTTGAGCGTGATGTAGGCGATCTGGTTGCGCGTTTCGTACAGGACGGTGTTCGTGGAAAGAGCCATCAACTGCTCCCGTCTGCTGAGTGTGACCGCAGTAGGCGGAGTGTATCAGGTCGGCATCCGCTGGTCAGTATCGAGTACTCCCCTGCGCTGGTACAATTGGGCGCAACCTAACAAACGGGAGAATTAAGTTGCAGAAGCGAGCGATAAAGGCACATGCGTCGCAGGTTATGGTGGAGCAGCTTGCTGCCTCCGGTGTGAAGTACGTCTTCAACAACTCGGGTTCGAGAGAGGCGCTGTTCTTCGATACGCTGCACTCGCATCCCGGCATACACGGCATACTGGGACTTCATGAGGGCACAGTCACTGCAATGGCCGGCGGGTACACGCAGGTCGCCGCCGATCCCGGCGTCATGGTCGTCCACCTCGGAGCAGGTCTTGCCCAGAGCATGGGTCAGCTCATCAACGTATGGTGGGGGAGCCTGCCGGTGGTCGTCATTACATTCGCCGGAGATACAGGCAGCTTCGCCGACCGGATCAGCCTCGACCTGAACCACAGCTTCGGGCCCACGTCCATAGCAGCTCCGATGACGAAGGAGAACTGGACGGTCGTGGAGCCTGAGGGTCTTCCTGCGGCATTGGAGCGCGCCGTCCGCGTCGCGACCACGCCACCGGTGGGTCCGGTTCACCTGGCCGTCTACGACAGCATGCTTGGTTCCGCTCCGGTTAGCACTGAGATCATCGAGGGCGGCACCCCCGAGGTCCGGGCTGGCTACCCGTCCGACGACGACATGGAGCGGATCGCCGTTGCACTGCACGAGGCCGAGCGTCCTCTCATCTACGCCGGCGATGGCATCTGGAAGAACGGAGCAGAGGCCGCGGTCACGGCAATAGCTGAGCGATTCGGCGCCGCTGTGGCAACAGGTCGGAACGACCTGCGAGGTGTCCCGATCAAGCATCCACAGCACACGGGTTACTTCGAGCGCGCAGTCGAGGCGCTCAACCCCGACCTTATCCTGTCCATAGGCTCCCGTCATGGTGGTAGCGGGACTGCATCCGACTACGTTGGTTTCGCGGGCAACGCAACCCTGATTGCCATAGGCTCGGACGTTGAGAATTTGAAGAACATGCCCGGACTCGACCTCGCAGTCCTCGCGGACGAGGGTAGGGCAATGGAGCGTCTGGAGTCGCTCGTGATGAGCGAGACTGAGCCAGGGCGCTACGACGACCGCCGGCAGTGGGCTCGTCAGGCCGCGTCTGCACTGCGTAACGAGCGGCGCACGGCGCTTGGGAGAGTCGGTGCTCAGAATGGCCGTGTACGGCCCCTGCCGCTGATCGAGTCGCTCGACTCCGAACTCGAACGCATCGGTGGGGGAATCGTGACCACCGAGCAGTTCGCGGTGCCGCAGGACGTGGTCGGAGGAGACAACGGCCCGGGCAACAACATGTACATCCGGCCTGCCGGTGGATCTGAAGGCTACGGCGTTGGCGCCCCGATCGGCGCGAAGCTCGCCGCGCCGGAGACGCCGGTTGTTGGACTAGTCGGTGACGGCTCGCTCTATTACGCTGACAGCGGCCTCTGGACGGCTGTACACCACGGGATTCCCGTGCTGTATCTCATCACCAACAACCAGGCATACGGAATCGTCGCTGGCGCGTTCGGGCAGGCCGGTGGGCACATGCGCGAGTCAGGCGACTACGGTGGAGTAGCGCTGACCGGCATGGATCCGACAAAGATCGCCGAGGGTTTCGGCATGGAAGCCACCGACCTGACGGACGAGTCTAAGATTTCGGACACCATCGCAGAAGGCCTGCGCATCGTCGAAGACGAGAAGCGCCCGTACCTGATCAATGCGCATCTGCCGATGGGCCTGCCAGAAGGCGGCAAGCCGGCTCAGCAGTACAGGTTCGTCGAATAGTGCACCGGCAACTCAGCGCTGACAATCAAATCGTTCGTCCTAAGCCTGTCGAAGGGCGGTTCAGGTTCGTCGACTAGACTTCCGGCAACCCAGCCAGCGTTCACAATCGAAATCGTTCGCCCTGAGCCTGTCGAAGGGCGGTTCACCGACCGTGCTGACTATGTGGACAGTAGACTAGATCTTCGCCAGCTTGGAGAAGCTGCGGAGCTCCGTTGGTGGGTCCATGCGACCGCCACGGATGGTGAAGGACACCTCGCCAACATAGATGTTGCCGTGGCTGTCCACGCCCATTCCGTGTGGTGCGATGAACTCGCCCGGGCCGGTGCCCTCGTCGTCGGCGCCTAACAGCGCGAGACGGTTGCCGCTGGAGTCGTAGATGCTGACTCGGTGTCCGTGCCTAGGCGGAGTCGGCTCTGCCTGGGTTGCGCCCGGCAGTTCGCCGACGTAGATGTTACCGTCCGGCCCGATGGTCATGCCGTTCGGCATGTGGATGTTGTTCCACACGTCGAGCACATTGCCGTCGGTATCGAACACCTGGATGCGATGCGCCTCGCGGTCGGCGACTATGACGCGGTCGCCGTCGTCCACGGCGATGTTGTGTGGCCTGAGGAACTCGCCCGGGTCGATGCCCGGTCCGCCCCAGCTCTTAACGTACTCACCGTCGCCGGTGTACTTGTGCACGTTGAAGTTGCCGTAGCCGTCGGAGATGTAGATGTGTCCCGTCTTCCTGGACACCGCCGCGTGGGTAGGGCGGTTGAACGGCTTGCCTTTCCATATCTCTGAGGACTGGCCGGTCGTGCCGATGGTCATGAGAAGCTCACCCTCGCGGGTGAACTTGGTGATGGTGTGGATGCCGTCATCGACGCAGTAGATGGTGTCTTCCGGCCCAACGTAGATGCCGTGGGTGCGGTCTCCGAAGATTCCCTTGCCAAAGCCTCTAACGAACTCGCCTGCCTGGTTGAACACCATGACCGGGAAGTCGGGGTTCCTGCTGAACGCGTACACGTCGTCCTGGGAGTCGACGGCGACGCCCGGCGTTTCGATCAGCCTTGCCCCCTCCGGCAGCTTATGCCAGTCGAGGACATGCTCATACCTGAAGTCGCCTTCGCCCAGAATCGCGCCCATGTTGGTCTCCTTACTATTGAGTGTCCGGTTTCGGTCGGAACGCTGATTGCGCCTAGTACACGTGCCCCTGCACAGATGCGGCGATCGACAGTTCGATGTCGTGGATCGCCTGGGTCATGGACTGGCCAATTAGGTCCAGCCTGCGCACCTGCTCGATGCGATCTGACGCCTGGCGAGACTCGCGCGAGGACAACAACTCTCTGAAGATTCCGCATGCGTCCGCAAGGCAGATCAGCATTACGTCCCTGGGGTCAGGGATCTCGTCGCTGAACAGCACGGCCATGATGCGCAGCTTCACCTCGCGCTCGATTGTGCCGTCGATTGTGGGATAGCGCCTGGACTTGAACACCCACATGAACTTTTCGTCCTCGCGCTCCAGGATGCCGTGGTTGACCAGCCGGGATAGCGCCTCCTCGCGGAGGTCATACGCGGACTGTGCCACATGCTCCACCCAGAAGCGGACATCCTGCTGCTCTCCCTTGGCGATGTCTGCAAGTGTCGAATCAAGCAGGCTGTCGCCCACGGGGTCGGAGTCGAGAAGCATAAGATGTTCAAGGTCCGTGTCGATCTTGTTCTCCATTGCCAAGTCCATCAGGACGCCGCCGGCGATGGCATACTCAGTCGACCAGCTAGGGACGCGCACGAACCTGCCGTCCTCGTCGTTGAGCATGAGCAGGATGATTTCCTCTACGAGTGTCAGCATTGGGCTTGTCCTTTCCTTACCAAGATGCTCTTTGGAGAGCGGCTGCCATATCAGAGCACAGGGACTTCGTGTGTTGGGCGCCTCTGAACGATTATAAACGACCGTCATGCAATGCAACAGTACATCAACAGAGAGAGAAGAAGAAGTGGGATTAGTCGGGTTGCCTGTCCAACTCCAGTTCAGATGCTATCGCCTCGCGGTCGGGATCGCCGGTGGAACCGTCTTCGCGCTCGGACAGCTCACGTCGCGATACGCGGTCGAATCTGCCCCCGTCCGCAGCCCTGGGGTCGGATGCTGAGAGCAGGGCTGTCGGTCCGACAACCTGCCTTGCGGCATCCGACAGCTCCGATGCCGCGGCCCTTCGGTACAGCGACGATAGAGACTCGGCCGTGCCTTTCTCTGGTCCGGTCTGCCCATGCCAAGCAGCGCTCATCCTCAGGAGGCGTGAGACGCGGCTGGCGATGTATGCCTCGACCAGTACCAGGGCACGTATCGGGTCTTCGCCGAGTCCGTTCGCCCGAGCGTATGTAATGAGCGCATCGGTCTCGGCCTCCACCCAGGATGGCAGGTCGGCCCGCGGGTCGAGAGTCTCTCTCGTGCTGAGCACCCGGTGGCCTTCGCCCTCAGGACCAAGCGCGTCCGAGCGAAGCACCCATACGTCGTCGAAACTGACCAGCCTTGGCGTAGCTGCTGTGAGGGTCCGGGTTGATGGGAAGGTTATGCCGTCCGTGGCCGAGTCGACGAACAGGCAGACAGGTTCTGGAGGGTCACTGTCTGACTCGGACTCAGGTTGGACGAGGGCCACCGTCCAGAGGATGTCAGGTCTACTCCCGACTCCGGTGTACATGCCCGTGCCGTTGAGAAGATAGCCGTCAGCGTCCGGTGCCGCGGCGATCCCAACAGAATCAGGGTCCGGGCCCACCTCTCCGTCGGACTGCGGAGATAGGGCAATCCGGTGTCTCCAGACAGAACTCTCGCCCGCTGAGAGGGCTCGGACCAGGTCGGTACCGACACCGCCGGAACCCCAGGCTACTACGGCCTGCCTGAGCGACTGAGCCTCACCATCAACCAGCCACAGTAGGCTGCGCCGGTTCAACTCTTCAAGAACGACGACTGTCTCATCTGGAGACAGTCCTGCTCCGCCGGTGGACTTAGGCTCGGAAGGAGCCAACCATCCCCTGCGTCCAAGTTCGGTCGAAATGTCGCTGAGCACCGACTCGCCGTCGACGGAGTCCATCAGCACATCTACATCGCCGGGAATGCTGGCATCCAGCCACGCGGACACCCGCTCCCGGAGACGCTGCTGCACCTCTGTGTACTCGTAAGAGAAGTCCATGGATGGTGTTGGCTTAGGTCCTGAGCTCGGCGTTCAACTCTCGCTCGAGTTGGCGCACGATGTCGCGCTGGAAGTGGTCGATCTGCTCCGAAGTTAGCGTTCCACGGTCGGACTGGAAGACGACTTTGAACGCAACCGACTTGCGTCCGTTCGTCACGCCCTCCCCGGAGTAGATGTCGAACGGTGCGCTGCGGACCACCAGCGCATGGCGGTCAATGATGCGCTGGATGTTTGCGGCCGGCACGTCGTCGTCAACAACGACAGCAAGGTCTCTGTAAGATTCGGGATACCTGCTCGCGCCTACGTGAGTCTGTCGCAGTTCGCCCACAACGGACAGTAGCGCATCGAGGCTGATCTCGAACATCGCCGCCGGGTATCCGTCCAGGTCGTAGCTCTCCAGCAGCGGAGTTCGCAGCTCGCCCACCACGCCCAGCTCTACTCCGCCCGAAGTGATCCGGGCAGTGCGGCCTGTCTGCATGGTGGAGTCCGCAGAGGGCTCGTACTCGACCTCAATGCCGAGCCTGTTGAAGGCGTACTCCAACGCTCCCTTGGCGTCGAAGAAGCCCATTACGTCCGACTCGGTAACCCACGACTCAGAGAACCGTGGACCTGAGACCACGCCGACCAGCATCTCAAGCTCGTCCGGGAGATCGCGCTCCTTTGCCTCAGGCTTGGGGATGTACACGCGGCCGACCTCGAAGATCCGCACCGCATCGCCCTGGGCGATCCTGCGGTTGTACGCCAGCGTGTTCAGCACGTTGGCCCTCAGCGTCGTGCGCATGTACTCCCACTCGCGGCTGAGCGGGTTCGAGATTCTTAGAGGCGGACTGTCTTCATCCAGCGCGTCCACGCGCGACAGGTTCTCGAGGGTCGTGGGCGAGTATGAGATCGTTTCCTGCATGCCTGCAGCGGCCATCAGGTCTCGCACCACGTCCTTGAGCTGCGTCATCGGCTGCGGCTCCCAGTGCGGGATCGCGCTCGACAGCATCGTGGTCGGCAGCGAGTCGTACCCGATGATACGCGCCACCTCTTCCACCAGGTCGTCTTCTATAGATATGTCCGAGCGCCAGTACGGCACCTTGAGCCAGAGCGTGTCCGAGCGCTCAGCGGACGGTGCGGCCTCTACGGCCTCGATGAGGTCTATCAGCCCGCCCGGAGCTTCGGTCTCCTCGAATCCGAGCGACTCCAGCACCCGCTTGACCTGCGACATTGGATAGTTGACTCCAAGCACCTGCTGGATTCGTGAGCGGCTTATGCTCACAGTCGGAGGCTCGCGTCTGGTGGGGTAGAGATCGATGATGCCTCTAGCAGCCGTGCCTCCGCACAGCTCGACGATAAGCTGTGTGGCACGCCTGAGGCCATGTGGAGCGAGTGCCGACCTGATTCCACGCTCGAACCTGTCCGAAGCGTCAGTACGAATGTCGAGCGCCGTCCGTGTCAGCCGTGTGTTGACCGCGTTGAAGCTCGCAGACTCCAGCAGCACCGATGTCGTCTCCTCGGTCATCTCCGAGTTGGCTCCGCCCATTACGCCAGCGAGTCCGACGGCGTCGTGGGAGTCAGAGATCGTCAGCATAGGAGGATCGAGCTTGCGCTCCTGCCCGTCCAGCGTCGTCAG
Organism: Dehalococcoidia bacterium; assembly: GCA_965232905.1. Taxonomy (GTDB): domain Bacteria; phylum Chloroflexota; class Dehalococcoidia; order Lucifugimonadales; family UBA1123; genus VXRN01. The sequence continues at coordinate 1,493,371 of OZ247432.1, read as the reverse complement.
TTTCTCGCCCTCGCGTGCAGCGCGGACGATGATCGTCGCGTCTCTGCACTTTTCGAAGTCGAACGCGTGCAGCGGCTGGCCGTACTCGAGCATCACGTAGTTGGTGATGTCTACTACGTTGTTGATGGGCCGCTGGCCGGCCTTGATCAGCGTGTCTTGCAGCCAGCGCGGCGACGGGCCGATCTTCACGTCCTCGATCAGGCTGGCGGTGTAGCGGTAGCACAGGTCGGAGTCAGCGATCTCAATCGTGACCTTGCTGTCGATGTCAGGCCCATCCTCAGGGTACGAGTAGTCGGGCTCGGTCATGCTCTCGCCGGTGATGGCCGCGACCTCGTGGGCGACTCCAAGAATCGATAGGCAGTCTGGCCGGTTGGACGTCACCTCGGCGTCCAGTATGGCGTCGCCGAGGTACTGCCCGAGTGGAGTGCCGACTGGAGCGTTGTCGTCCAGCACCAGGATGCCCTCGTGGTCCTCGCCGAGTCCAAGCTCAAGTACCGAGCAGACCATTCCTGCCGACTCCACGCCCCTGATGCGCGCGCGCTTGAGTGTCTCCATCTTTTCAGAGCGCGGGCTGTACAGCATCGCGCCCTCCCTGGCGAATGCGATCTTCTGCCCGGCGGCAACGTTCGGTGCGCCGCAGACTACAGTGGCAGTCTCGCCGTTGCCCAGATCCACAGTTGGCAGCCTGAGCCTGTCGGCGTTGGGATGCGGATCGACCTTCAGGACGTGCCCAACGATGAGCGATTCCGGCTCCCAGTCCGCGCCGATGACATCGACGTCGCCGATCTCAATACCGGCCATCGTGAGCTTGTGTGCAAGCTCCTCCGGCGAATCGTTGATCGGGACATAATTCTTAAGCCAGGAGATAGGTACTAGCATCTGATCTGGTTCCTCAGGCGGTTTGAATTGTACTCACAGAAGAAGACTTGGGCGACCATCCGGTCGCCCCGTAGTTGCCGCGAGCGTCCGGATCCGCCTTGAACTAGCTAAACTGCCGCAGGAAGCGGAGGTCGTTGGAGTAGAAGAGCCGGATGTCGTCTATGCCGTGCTTGAGCATCGAGATGCGCTCCGGGCCCATGCCGAAAGCGAACCCGGTGTAGATGTGCGGGTCGTAGCCGACGCCCTCAAGCACCTTGGGATGCACCATGCCGGCACCCATGATCTCGATCCAGCCGGTGTGACTGCACACGCGGCAGCCTCCGCCGTCGCACAGGAAGCAGTCGATGGACATGTCCACGCCCGGCTCGACGAACGGGAAGTAGTCGCAGCGGAAGCGCACCTTGCGGTCGACGCCGAAGATGCGGCGCGCGAACTCGAACAGCGTGCCCTTTAGGTCGGTCATGGTGATGCCCCGGTCGACCGCCAGACCCTCGATCTGGTAGAAGTGCCACTCGTGTCGCGGGTCAGTCGCCTCGTACCTGTAGCATTTGCCCGGAACGACGACGCGCACTGGTGGCCGTTTGTTCTCCATGATCCGCGCCTGCATCGGCGACGTGTGGGTGCGGAGGAGCATCGGACGCTCGCCCTCGTCGTCTTCGTAGTCGATCCAGAGCGTGTCCCACATGTCGCGGGCAGGATGGTCCTTTGGGATGTTGAGCATCTCGAAGTTGTAGTGGTCCCACTCGATCTCCGGGCCCTCGACGACACTGAATCCCATCGATGCGAAAGCCGCGCAGATCTCACGCACGATCCGGGTGGTGGGATGGATGCCGCCGCGCGGCACAGGCCAGCCGGGCAGGGTGACGTCGATCGGCTCTTCTTCCTGCTCTGATCCGCTGCGCTTCAGCGCATCCTCGGCAGAGGCCATGGCGTCCTGGAGTGCCTGGCGAAGCTGGTTAGCTGCGGCTCCGGCGGTCGGACGCTCCTCAGCAGGAAGAGACCCGATTCCACGGAGAAGTTGGGTCAGTTCGCCGCGTCGGCCCAGAAACGAGACGCGCCACTCGTCGAGAGTGTCGAGGCTGGAGGCCGACTCCAACTCTGCAAGCGCTTTGGACTTCAACGTCTCTATCTGGCTGGCGATCCCGGAACTGGTCATGTTGACTCCATTATGGACATGTGCCGGACATTACGTCCTCTATTGTGTCCATTCGGAGATTATAGGAACGCTGAGAAATTGTGGTCAAGCAGCCTCTGCGGAAATGCCATGACGTTCGTAGCTCACGTAGGGGCGGTTCGTGAACCGCCCCCGATGGCCGCGTGTCCACCACTCCATGTGCCGCAGTCGTGTCCGCGTTGCCCGACTACGATGGCAGTAGTACCATCGTAGCTGCTGCGACAGAACAGTAGTCAGCACAGACTATACAGATAAAAAGGGAAGAAAAAATGTCCTGGAAGAAGAACGCCGGAAGCCCGTTTGAGACCTACAAGCACGACGCTGTGGCTACCAACGGCATGGTATCAACGAATCATCCGCTCGGATCGGCGGCTGGCCTGGAGATGCTCGCGATGGGCGGGAACGCTATGGACGCGGCGGTGGCGTCGGCGTTCGCTCTGAGCGTCGTCGAGCCGATGATGATCGGCATATTCGGTGCCGGGTTCATCAACTTCTACAACGCCTCAGATGACGAGTTCGTCAATATCGACAACTACTCGGTCGCGCCCCGGGGAGCGGCGGCTGACATGTACGAGACGGTCTCCGACACCTGGCCCGACTACATGGAGACTGCCGATCGCGAAAACCTGGTCGGCTACAGGGCAGTCGGCGTGCCCGGTGCGCTGAAGGGCTGGTGCTACGCTGAGGAGCGGTACGGCAGGCTCGGCCTGGACACGGTCATACAGCCTGCAATCCGGTACGCCAGACGTGGCTTCCCGGCCAGCCAGTACCTCGTCGACATCATCCACCAGAGTCACGACGACCTCGCCAAGTTCCCCGCGAGCGCGGAGGTGTTCTTGCCCGGCGGGTCGCCCCCGTCTGTGGGCGAACTGATCGTCAGGGCAGACTACGCCGGAACCCTGGAGGAGGTGGCCCGGCTCGGCCCGGACGTGCTGTACACGGGCAGCGTAGGCCAGATGGTCGCCGACGACATGGCCGCCAATGGCGGGATCGTCACCACGGACGACCTGCGCGACTACCAAATCCACCTGCGCGAACCTGTGAGGGGCACATACCGTGGGTATGAGGTCGTCGCAATGGCCCCGACCAGCTCGGGCGGTACGGCAATCGTCGAGATGCTTAACATTCTCGAAGGCTTCGACGTTGAGGGAGCCGGTTTCGGCACCTCTGAGGGCGTCCACCTGCTGGCAGAGTCGATGAAGATCGCCTTCGCGGACCGGTTCGAGTACCTGGGAGACCCCGGATTCGTCGAGGTGCCTGTCGCCGCACTGACGGCCAAGGAGTATGCGGCTTCACGACGTGGCGAGATAGATACCGCCACGGCACGTTCCTACACATACGGCAATCCTTCTGCGTACGTGGGAGAGGGAGCGGACACGACGCACCTGACGGTTGCCGATGGCGATGGCAACGTCGTATCGACTACCCAGACCATCCACGCGGCGTTCGGCTCCAAGGTCACCACTCCGGGCACCGGTATGCTGCTCAACAACACCATGAATATATTCGACCCGCACCCGGGCACCGCAAACTCTATCGCGCCCGGCAAGCGGATGGTCAGCAGCATGGCGCCCACTATAGTAATGAAGGACGGCAAGCCGTTCATGGCGCTCGGAACTCCGGGGGCGACTCGGATCTTCCCGTCAGTGCTCCAAGCGATCGTCAACGTGATCGACCACGGCATGACGCTGCAGGAGGCTGTCGAGGCCCCGCGCATCTGGACGCAGGGGCAGTCGCTCGAAGTAGAGGGCGGCATCGATCACGGCGTCCGCGCGAGACTCGCAGCGCTCGGACACGACGTCCAGGAGGTCGCGAAGGTCGCCGGAGGTATGAACGGCGTCATGTTCGACCACGGGCGCGGAGTCATCCACGGAGCGGCCTGCTGGCGCGCCGACGGCACTCCCGCTGGATTCAGCGGTGGCCCCGCCAAGCCAGCATCCGGTGACGCGCTGTACAGGTTCTAGTGGACTGACAACCATAGTCTGGGCGACGTGACATGAACCTGAAGCTCGTCCTGAACGTGGTGCTCGGCGCCGCGATTGTGGCGTGCGTCGTCGGCGCAGGCGTGCTGGTGCTGCGTGACTCCAGGTCGCCGGATGGCATGGAGATCATCCTGCCGCCGCCGACTCCCGTGCCGGTCGAGTCTCAACCAGTAGCCAGGATCCAGGTGTACGTGTCCGGTGAGGTGGTACGCCCCGGCGTGTACAGGCTGGACTCCGAACACCGCGTGGCAGACGCGCTAAATGCAGCCGGTGGCCCGACCTCAGACGCCGACCTGGACAGTATCAACCTCGCCTTGCGACTGAACGACGAGCAGCAGGTCCACGTTCCGGCGGTCGGTTCGACCCTCATGGGTCAGGCTCCAGAGACGGGGGCGCCGAACTCGACAGCTTCGGGAAAGTTGAATCTGAACACGGCTACCGTCAACGAACTGGAAACCCTCCCAGGCATCGGGAACGTGAGAGCGGAGGCCATTGTCGAGCACCGCAACAGTCACGGCCCCTTCGAGCGCATCGATGACCTCGTGGAAGTCAGCGGCATCGGCGACGGGATTCTTGGCTCGATAAGGCACCTCATCGAAGTCAGATGAGGGACAGAGACCCCGCCCGGTCAACTCAAGGACTACAGTGAAGCCAGCCAGTCACGCATCGTAAGGAACAGCTGTAGCTCCCGGTCCACGTAGCCGTGTGTGGCCCCGTCGATAACCTCGACCGTTACTTGTGGGTACTCGGCCCGCCTCAGGCTTCGCATCGCGGCTCCGCAGACCGGAAGACGATTGGGCCCGTCGCCGCACTCCTCTGACCCGAAGATGAAGAGGGCAGGGCAGTCCAACTCTGCTGCTCTCTCTGTGACGCTGTAGCGGTTGTCTGGGTTGAAGCAGTCGATGAATGCTCTAGCCGTCCACGACGACCCCCACGGTATGCCGGGTCGGATGTAGGCGTCTGGGTTGCCTGCCTCCACCTGCTCTACACACCATGAGTAGGCGCTGGTGAACTCGTCAACGTGGAGGTCGACTATCCCTTCGTGGTTGTACTCGCCTGGCGACACAGGGATGATGCCGACCACTCCGTCGAAGTGCTCCTTCGATTGCGCGTATGTAGCCCTCACGGCTCCGCCGCTGTGCCCGCCGATGACCAGTGACGAGTGCCCTCGCTCACGTAGCAGTCCGAGCCATGCGGCGTAGTCCAACCGGGACTCATCGACCGACTCGTGAGCGTAGCCGGCAAGCGGGCCTCCAGGGGCACCGTTGGAGACGATGTCGTGTCCCCGTCGATTGGCGGCAAGGAAGGCGATCCCCTCAGCGGCAAGACGCGCGCCAAGCTCCAGGTAGAGCGTGCGGTAGAAGTGACCACCGTCACCGTGAAAGAAGCAAATGGCCTCGACGGAAGACGATCGTTCCTGAACGGTTGGAGCGAAGTACGCCCCGCCCAGGAGCACCCCGTCAGAGGTAGTTACTTCTACAAAGTCTGCGAGCATCTGATGTCGCCTTTGATATTCGTAGGGGCGATTCGCGAACCGCCCCTACATTAGTACCGGCGGTGACTGCTTCTACTCTCCGATGATCGGGTACGGCGAGAGATCCGTAATGCCAGCCTCTGCGAGAACGTCTTCGTCATACTTGATCTTCCCCGTGTACGACTGTGGGTCCTTCTCACAGATGATGACCCCGGCGTCGCCCATGATGATGCCGTCCTCACGCGCACCGGTGTAGGGTCTCTCGCCCCTGAACCAGCGCTGACCCTCGGTCGCAATTCCCCCTATGGGCGAGAGCGAGTTGACCGCGATGTTGTACTTGTACAGTTCGCTTGCCAGACCCTGCGTGAACCGCTCCAGGTGGGCCTTGCCTGAGCCGTATGAAGTACCGTCTGGACGCGCCGATTCGTACGGTCCCTCTCCCGGTCCTACGGCGCCGACTGAGCTGATGTTGATGATGTGGCCGTAGTTCTGTTCCTTCATGTAGGGGATCACGAACTTGCACCCGAGGAACGGCCCCTTGATGTTGACGCGATAGAGCAGGTCCCAGTGCCGTACCTGCATCTCTTCGATGGTGCCGGGTACGAGGATGGCGGCGTTGTTTACCAGGATGTCGATGCGTCCGTACTCCTCGACAGTCTTCTCGAACATGGCGGTGAAGTCGTCTTCCTGCGTGACGTCGCACCTGAAGCCGATGGCCTCGCCGCCCTCGTCGCGAATACGGTTGACCGCAGTCTGGATGCTTCCAGGGATTCGGAAGTCGCCTTCGTTCTCGGTACGGGCCGACACGACCACCTTCGCGCCCTCACGCGCAAACACGACAGCCATGTCCCTGCCGATGCCCCTGCTAGCTCCCGTAATCACCGCGACTCTGCCATTTAGCTTGCCCAATGTCGTACTCCTGTCCGTATCTGGAAATCGTGCCTGTCGAGGATTTCCAGAGTGTATTGTCGGCAGTGCCGGGTGTCAACGCGCAGAGGTCAATGACAATATATCGATCACGCTCAACCTGGCGAGGAGAAATAGAGCGCGACGAGTTGGAGTACCTGCTGGGCATTGAGAATGCCGCGGAAGTAGTCGCTGACACCTCTGAGAACCTCGGTGCTGCTGATGTTTCCATCATTGTCATCGTCGTAGGGCATGCCAAGACGTAACTGCACGGCAGCAGTGTTGCCATTGCCTTCCGAGTCCACCGCCGCGTCCTGGGAGACGTCCACCGTCACTACCCCGATGGCGTTTGGTGTGACGTCGAAGGTGTAAACGGAGTCGCCGTCGCTGCCGACGAAATTGCTCGTAATGCCATGTGCCACGCTGACATCACCGACCTCGAAGCCCGAGACAGGTTCGCTGAACGTAGCTGTGACCTGAATGAGGGAGTTAAGCCTGATAGGGGCGTCGGGTGAAGTCTTACTTAGTGTCACCGATGGCTGGACACAGAACGGCAGAGCCAGGTCAGCCAGGTCGTTAGTCGAGACTCCTTGCAGCACAGCCGGAATGCATCCGTCAAACTGGTTCAGAGAGAGGTACAACGTTTCCAGGCTTACGAGCCTCGTAAGCGAGTGAGGGACTGCTCCAGAAAGTCGATTGGACCAGAGTGATAGCTCTTTTAGGTTGGTCAGGTTGCCCAGCGACTCCGGAATTTGCCCAGTCAGTTGGTTCTGTGACAGCCAAAGTTCCTCCATGTTGGACAGGCTGCCGAGCCAACTTGGGATCTGCCCATCCAGTTGGTTGCTGAAAACGAACAGAGTTCTGAGCTCAGTAAGCCTGTTCAGCTCCCCTGGAATTGGTCCTGACAACTGGTTTTGAGAAAGCCACAGATGCTCCAGTACGGAGAGGTTACCCAGTTGCATAGGGACTGTTCCCGTCAACTGATTCTGCGAGAGTGACAACCACTTGAGGCTGGTCAGATTGCCAAGCGACTCTGGAACTGATCCTGTTAGCTGATTACTCCAGAGGTGCAGTTCAGTTAGGCTGCTGAGGTACCCCAACTGTGAGGGAATCGTGCCATGTAACTGATTCAGACCAAGCGCCAATTCCTGCAAGTTGCTGAGACGCCCAAGTGCGGGAGGTATCTCTCCAGTCAGATCGTTGTTATGGAGAAGCAGTTGCTGTAGACCTCCGATGTTGCCCAGTGACGCAGGTATCGGTCCAGTCAACAGGTTGCGCTCATGATCCTGAACATCGGGACAGGGTCCGCCATCACAGGTCGGGGTCATGAGATCGAGCACCGTCAACGAAGTCAGGTTGCTCAGCCCTTCAGGCAGTGTTCCCCTCAGTCCCTTGTTCCTTAGAGACACTCCCGTGACGCGGAGAGGTGTCCCCTCAACCGTTACACCGTCCCAATCTGACATGGGCGTGTTTGCCGACCAGTTTAGCGAGGTGCCGGTTCCGACAAGCGTGTCTCGCGCCTCCAAAAGGGTCTCGCAGTCGGAAACCAGCCCAGGGTTCGAGGATGCATTTGCTACCGCGCCTCCCGTAACACAGGTGCTCGTGCTAACCGGTGTCCCACTGTGTCCGTAAACCTGGATGCTCCACGACTGGAATACGCCAGACACTTCTGTTACCCGATCAGTAACTCTGAGTTGCCAGACACCGTTGGGATCCTCTCCCAAGTGCCGGGCTGAACCGAGTCGGAACGAGCCTCTCAGCGCGATGAAATCATCGTCAGTTGGATCATCCGGGGTAAAGGTGTCGAACGGGACAGTCAAGATCGACTCAGCACCGGATGGAGAGACTAGCCTTATGTCCAGATCGCGGAATGACGGATGATCGAACGTGACGTTGACCTCAACGAACTCGGTGAAATTGATGTCCGAGTTCAGCGACAGACTATGTGTGACCGAAGTGAGCGGCCCTTCGGTCGTTGCATCTGGCACCACCACGTTCAGATTGCCGGACGATGCGCTCACGTTCTTTTGGGGCGGCGCGTTTGTCCATCCTCTGGCCAGATCGACCGCTGCCTTAGCGTCGACGACTCCGAAACCATACTCGTGGTTGAAGCTGTAACGGTCGGAGGTGGAAGTGGAACCATACATGGGCGCACCGTCCATCCAACCAGCGTTCGTCGGGTCGTTCTTGCGCGCTGAGGCAGCCAGGATCAGCTTAAGGTCACGCCAGGTCAGATCCGGGTTCGCCTGACGCATCAGCGCGGCAACTCCGGAAACAATAGGTGTGGATGCTGATGTACCACTGAAGTCGTAGACGTAGCGGTCGGAGTTCTCAGTAGTCACAATCTCCCGATGCTCCAGGAGGGTCCTCTCGCCGGAGGGAGCACAGACCCACAGATTGGCTCCCATTTCCGAGTATGAAGCTCTTAGGTCGCCATCATTCACAGCGCAAACTGCAGTCACGGCGTAGTGATTTGTCAACTCGTCAAGGTTGGAGTTGTCTTCTGGATGTCCGTTGCCCGTAGCCCATGAGTAGAAGACGCCTTTGCCTCCGTATCCGCTGTTTGCTCCAGACTCGACAGCCCGCTCCCAGAATGCACTGGCGAGACTCAACCCAGGTCCCTCAACGTGCCCCCAACTATTGTTTGAAACTGCTGTCACGGCCGCATTGCGGGTCATGGCGTCTGATTCACTAAAGATCGACGGGTCCACCAGATGGTTGTATCCATAAATGGTAGCTCGCGGGGCCACACCTCGGACTCCGATCGCGTTATCCCGCGCCGCAATCAGGCCTGCTACCTGAGTGCCGTGGTGTTCATTGAACCTGTAGACACTGCCTATGTCAGTGTAGTTGTGATTGAGGGATGAATTGACGTTTTCCCTCAAATCTACGTGGTTGAAGTCCAATCCATCGTCAACGATGGCAATGTTGATGCCATCTCCCCTTATGCCCTCGGCCCAAACCGACTCGACTCTGACATCCTCACCGGTCGTATTGTGTAGGTGCCACTGGCATCCGTACAGAGGGTCTTCAGTCTGAAAATTGCTTAAGGAGTTTGTCGCAGTTCGGCATTGCTCGAAGAAGTTTGTGTACGCAACGTCCTCAAGGGCATGGATGGTGTAAGGGATAGGATGGGAAGTGACGTCGGAGTATGTGATCACCCTGATGAAGTGAGTACCCGGACCGAAGGTGTCTCGTATACGGAACCCGAGTCTGAATAGGTGAATGTTCGCGTTCAGGAACGAGTTTCCGCTATCGACGGGGAATCCCCAAAGCGGTTCGCTCTGTACGCTCAACCCGTAGAGATAGACATTCGTCGTCGCGGACAGGTCCAGTCGGAAGTAGTCTGCATCGCCTACAAAACCAATTGATCCAGCAGCGGGAGTGCCGAGATCCAGAATCTTCGCTGTGCTGATCGTGTTGCCTGGATCGATGACGGCCTCTGAGTGCAGGACGTAGTCGCCGATTGTGAATCTGTCGAAGCTGAAGACTCCGACGTAGTACACGGCTGGGGCGAGAGTCGCTCGCAGGTGAAAGTTGAACGGCCTCCCGACAATTGAACTGTTGTCGTTCACCAAGAACGGCCTTCTGGGGTCAACATCATAGAGGCCGCCAACTGTGTCCAGCTCTCCGGTGGAGTAAATCCAGACATCTGTGCTTCCTGATCTGCCGGTCAGATCCAACTTAAAGACATCCACGTCGCTGCCCGGATCAATACGCCCGGTAATGGAGGAGCCCAGAGTCAGAGTCGTAGCAGTACCGAACGTGTTCCCGTGGTCATCGGTCGTCTGCGCACCTGCGCCGACCGTGTTGAGGACCAGGCACAGGATGACCAGAGTGGACAGTAGAAACAGTCTGCTGGGTAGACTCAGGGAGCGAACACGCCATGAGGGCGAGCCAATATTCAGACCGGCCAAAAGTCCACCATTTCTCCAACAACGATGTGCAGGTGTGATTTCCGCGTCGTGATGCTAACAAGATGTGCTGAGCCATACTAGGATGCAACGGTCTGTGGACTCAATACACGAGCTAAGCTGTCGAGCCACAACTGACAACCTCACACACACCGAGTAGAATGGCGCCATCCCCACTCCTGAGGTCTGTCAAATGAAGCTAGCACTACAGTTCGAGATGCAGAGGCCGTCGCTTGACGACCACAAGGTACTCACAGAGACGATGGAGCAGTGCATACTGGCCGACGAAGTCGGGTTCGACTACCTCTGGTTCGTCGAGCACCACTTCCTGACCGGGTTCTCGGCGTCTCCGTGTCCAGACCTGGTTTACGCCGCTCTCAGCCAGCGCACCAAGCAGATCAGACTCGGACTCGGAGTGGTTATCCTGCCGTACCATCACCCGAACCGCGTTGCCGAGCGCGTGGCCATGCTCGATCATCTGTCTGAGGGGCGCGTAGACTTCGGAACCGGCCGCTCAGCGCCATACGAGCTAACCGGCATGGGCATCGACCCCAGGGACAGCAGGGAGATGTGGGAAGAATCTCTCGCCATGGTCCCCAAGATCTGGGAATCGGACTGGTTCGAGTACGAGGGCAAGTACTGGCAGGTACCGTCCCGCCAGATACTCCCCAAGCCTTACCAGGACCCGCATCCGCCGATATGGGTGGCCGCGCTTCAGCCGGCTACATACGAGATCGCCGCGTCCAAGGGCATTGGTGTCCTGGCGTTCGGTTCTAGCGCGCCTTCGTCTCTGGAGCCACATATCAAGGCATACAGGGAGAACGTCAAGAAGGCGAATCCCGTCGGCGCGTTCGTGAACGACCAGTGGTGCAACTCGACCCTCGGAATCTGCCTGGATGACAACACGGAGGCGCGCGAGCTAGGAGCCGCGTCTCTGAAGAATTTCTTCGGCCCAGACAGGCCGTATGTGCAGGGACAGAAGGACGTGTACGCTCGGCTGCTCGAACAGTGGGGCGGAGTGCCCGATCACCTCCAGCAAAACTTCTCGCGCTACGTCGCGTCCGAGGGGGACGAAGAAGAGGTTACCGACGTACTCGACTTCTCTGGCGGCCAGGCGATAGCTCACAAGGTCTGGGAAGACCTCGACGCCGACACTCTGGCCGACCGAGGCGTCGTAATTGCCGGAGACCCTGACAGCTGTATCGAGGCCCTCAAGAAGCACGAGGCCACCGGCATCGACCAGATGATGATCATGATGCAGACCGAGACCATCCCGCACGAGAAGGTGATGCGGTCGATCGAGCTGTTCGGCAAGTACGTCATCCCCGAGTTCAAGAAGTCCGAGGTCGCGGCTGCTGCGGGAGACTAGTCCATGAAGATAACCGACATCGAGACGTTTCAGCTCTCCTCTCCGCTGGAGAGGCCGTTCGGGTGGTCCCAGAACTGGATAAGTCACCGCAGCGTGAACCTTGTGAAGGTCAGCACGGACGAGTGCATCGACGGATGGGGAGAGGGCGTCGGCGGGGAGATTGTCGAGGGTCTTCTGGCTCCAGTGCTGATCGGGCAGGACCCGACCAATCGCATCGGTCTGTGGCAGCGCATGTTCCATGCTCTCTACAACGGCAACAACGCGGTCGGGCTCGGCGGGTCTGCCATTAGTGCCGTCGACACGGCGCTGTGGGACATCACAGGCAAGGCGTTCGGCCAGCCGATCTACAACTTGCTCGGCGGCAGGGTCCGAGATCGTGTCGCGGTGTACGCAACCGGTCTCTACTACACGGAAGGTGAGTTCCCGACACGCCTGCTGGACGAGGCGCGCGGGTACGTCGAAATGGGATTCATGGGAATGAAGACCAAGGTCGGCGGACTTCCCATGGACGAGGACGTCAAACGCGTTGCCGCTCTCAGAGAAGCCGTTGGCCCCAATGTGAAACTAATGGTAGACGCCAACCAGGCATACAACGCCACCAGCGCGATCCGAATAGGTCGCCGTCTTGAAGAGTACGACCTCGTCTGGTTCGAGGAACCTGTGAACGCCCAGGACATCGAAGGATACCTGCAAGTCAAGTCCGCGCTGCCGATGGCAATTGCCGGCGGCGAGAACCTGCGCACCCGCTACGAGTTCTCCCAGTTTCTCGCGCGGCGTGCCTACGACATCGCCCAGCCTGACGTGGTTAACGTCGGCGGTATCACCGAGATGCGCAACGTCGCGATGACGGCAAATGCACACGGCATCCAGGTCAACCCGCATGTCTGGGGATCGCCGGTCATGATTGCTGCCAGTCTGCATGTCGCTGCTACCATCCCACCATGTCCGCCGTCAGGAACGCCTGAACCCTTCGAACAAGAGCCCGTGATGGAGTTCGACCGCACTCCATCAGTGATCCGCGAAGGCCTGATGGAGACCCCGTTCGACCAGCTAGACGGCTACCTAGCAGTGCCCAACGGCCCCGGCCTCGGAGTAGAGATAGACGAAGACGCCGTCAGACGCCTGGCGGGGTAGGGATTAGGCGAAGTCCATTAAGGCCACTCGTCAAGCGAACGGTAAACATCCTCGTTGGAGATGACGCTGGCGTTTGCTGAAACCCGAAAGACGGGTACTTCATCGTCACGTAACATTGAAGCACGTTTGGACGACCTGCGCAGTCTCCTGATCCTAGCCGCTAGGCGGTCGACGCGGCCCAGTATGTCGTCAAGTGAACCTGAAAGGTCAAGCGAAGTGACCATAAGGCGCTTGCCGGAGTTTCGGATGTGGTGTGTTATCGGATCAGTCTCGCCTTCCGCGTAGATGAGCATCCCGCCCTGCAGGTCGAGCGCGGTGATGTAGGCGAGCAGTTGGTAGAGGTCGGCGTTGGGAACTTGGTCGTTCACTATGCGCTTGTACTTGGCGTCGCCAACGAATACGTATGACGAACCCTCGCGCCACACAAGATCCGGCCTGAGACTTACTCGGTTTCCTACGTCCAGCGAGCCGATGCTGCGCTCCCCGAACGTGTTGGCGGAGACTCCCAGAGCCTCCCTAAGCGCGACCGTCACGAACTCCTGGAACACGACGTTCATGTCCATCAGGAACCCGGAGGCACGTACCTCTCCGCGACCAGACTCGAACGCACTATGTCGCAGGATGAGCCGCGACAGCTCCACCACGCCACGATAATGCTCGTTGAGGCGGTCGAAGCGGACCTCCGGCACGTCCCCACGCGGGAACTCCACCTGAGAGATATTGTCCAGCGTACCTGCGATCCATCCCAGACCCTTGCGTGCAGATTGCGAGCGCAGGCGCATCCCGCCGAGCCGCGTGGCAGCCGCCTTCACCAGCCGGTTCACCAGGATGTCGTCCGTGAACTCCTCGTAGCGTACCTCTACAGGCATGGGGATGCCGAACCGTCGCCTTATCTGCTCGTCGAACCGGATGCGTCCTCGAACGGTGTACAGCGCTTCCTCTCTGGCCAGGTAGTCATGAAGCAGTCCACGCGAGAACGCCCGTCGCGCCGCTGCCGAGAGGGCAAGTGCGAGCGTATCCGGCAGGGTCTCATCATCCTCGAAATCGAATAGCCGCTGATCTTGAGACTTGTAAGCTCCCATCGCATAGCACGCCATCGAGAGGATCTGCCGGATGCCGATCTTGGGCTGGATGAGCACCGATAGGTCGCCGATCTCGAGTGCGCCAACGATGGAACTCGGCCTCAGACTGTACTCTCCTTCAAGACCCTCAGCAGGTTGGACCGCAATCGCAAACTCCCGCGCCTGTAGAACGTCGCGCTCCTCAATAGAGAGAGCGTACGGGCCGCTGCTCTCGTATTCCTGAAGGTTGATCGGGCGCATTACGCTGTGTTGCCGTCGTCTTGGGCGCTATCCTCACCTTGGCTTCCACTGCCTGGTTGAGAACCGGACGTGACCAATGGGCGCAACTTATCCAGTTCGAACTCCCTTATACGCTCCTCGCCTTCACCGAACAGTCGTTCCTCGATGTACGGCAAGACGCTGTGCTTCCAGATGCGTTCTACCATGACTTCGCTTAGACCCGACTTCATGAAGTAGCTCGGACCGATGGCGGCGTGACGGTCGTCGCGCAGCTCTTCATTCGCCGCGTCGACGACTTTCGCTACCCACTCCATACCTGGTGCATTGTCATTCAACCAGTTACGGAGCACGTCCTTGACCGGATAATCGTCCGGGTGGAAGTCGACGAAATAGAACCGTCGGCGCAGAGCGAGGTCCACCAGCGCAATGGAGCGGTCAGCCGTGTTCATCGTGCCGATGATGTACAGGTTGTCCGGCAGCGAGAATTTTTCGTCCGTGTCACTTTGATATTGCAAACTGATCTTCTCATCGCGGTACTCCAGCAGAAAGTACAACTCCCCGAGGATTCTGGCGAGGCTGCCCCGGTTGATCTCGTCTATTATCAGGAAGTGCTTGGCGTCTGTCTCCTCCGCGCTCTTTGCAGCGCGTAACAGCGGCCCATCCATCAATTTGAATCCGGGTTGTCCGCTGTTCAGGATCGTGGGGCGGAAGCCCTGTACGAAATCCTCGTAGGAGTAAGGCGGATGGAACTGCACGAGAGTAACCCGGTCTTCCGATCCGGCAAGGTGATTGGCGAGTTTCTGAGCAACGAAGGTCTTACCGGTCCCGGGCGGCCCCTGAAAGATGACCTGCTTCTTGTCGTCGAGAAGCATCTCAATCTCTTCGAGGAACTTTACGGGGAGCGTCAACTCATCAGCGAGTGAATTGATGTCGGGTTCGCTCTGCGATGTTTCTTCATTTGACGTTTCTTTCCGGTTATCCGTGCAGTCGCGCTCCTGGACCACTGCATAAACTAGCGTCTGCGCATCGAGGCGATTGTGAATCTCCAACTCTCTCTGACGAGCTTCTTGGATGAAACGGTCTAGGAAGCCTAGGGCATGCTCATAGTATCCCGCCTCGTCAGCGTCCCGTTCTGGTTGATCATACGAGGTATGGTTGTATGCGCCTTTGAAGAGTTTGTCTCGGAATGGTGGGTAATGCCCCATGTCGAGTCCCATGAGCAATACAGAAATGACATTGGTTCTAGCACGCGCACGCGCGCCGTCTAGGGCTGAACTAGGCAACATGCCTGAAAGAGCGTTAATTCGCTCGACGACCGGTAGAGCACTTTCAACCCAGAGTGCCTGCAATGCTTCTAAAGAATCCTCTGGATGATCGCCGCACCACTTTTTGAAGGCTTGCATTTTAGTTCGTGATAGTCCGAGTTGCCTCCAAGTGTCGCTAGGTGTGAGAGCATCCTCAAACAGGTTGTTCCAATTGGCTGCTCCAGCCAGAACAGCCTCACGTACATTCGCGAGGTCTTCACTGAGTTTGCGCTTGTATTGGATCTCTTCACTTTCAAGTTGTCCGGCGTGCACGCACCCCTTTGCACGCCTGACGAACTCGTCCCAAGGGTTGGAATCAGGATTCCATAAGCTGTAGACATCGCCTTCATAAAAATCGAAATCTCTGCGGAGGCAGGACTCCAACCCACTGCGAATCTGCAGTATATTGCGGTCAACGTCATCGTCCGATTCTGTGATGTACTTGGCGAACCAGCTTGAATTGGCAATGCTGTGCTTGTATTCGGTGTTGACTATTCCCTCGAATGTATCGGTGTGGACGATGTGGAGTAGGGCCTCCCGCTGTGCGCCCAATCTGTTGGGGTAGGTTCGCAGTAACTTGCTGCGGAAGTTTAACCTCCTTAAGAAGTCCTTGAACGCCCACGGGTCAGTGAGCAGTCGATCCCGTTCACTCAGCTCTTGCTCTTTCCACTGTTCAACCAATTCGATGATGAATGCGACCTGAAATGTGCGCTGTTGCGTGAGGGCCTGACTTCGGGCGATGCCAGGAGTTAGGCTTTCAGTGAGATTGATAGGTTTGACAGGAATGGTTGCGACAGGCGCACCCCAGCCAAGTACTTGTTCAACTTGGCTCTTCTTAGTTTCCCCTTTCATTCCTTCTTTCCAGATAATGAGGAACTGTGCGTAAAGTACCTCTCCCATTAGTTGATACACTTCAGGCGGGCTTCCCGCCAGTTGCTGCTCCAACTTCTGATAGAAGCCGCCCGATCCCGCGTCCGGCCTATCCAGAAAACGCTCCCGCAATTCACCAAGCCACTGACTCGTCCAGATCGGCTCATCCGGCGTGAAGAGCGAGCCGTCCTTACGTAGCGCGCAATCTACCCACCTATCCGCCGCTTTATAGACATTCTCAACTCCACCGCCCGTCTTTCTGCTGCTCATCGCCTTCCTCCAAAGTCGGGTGTTTCGTGAGTTCTGTAGCGAGACTATCCTATAATCGCCCTTCTTCAAAAGCGGAGACTCGGCACCCCTCGCTCAGAGGTGTTCGAGTGGGCGACTTGAGCAGGTGACTCATGACCCTACTGGCTGTACTTCATGTCAGATTTCAATTCTGGTCCCGTCTGGTAGATCGACTGTTACCTGGTATCGGAACCTCCTGTCAGTTATTCAGAAGGGCGAGAAGACGGACAAGTGACGAAAGCTAGACATGGTTTGACAGTAGCAGCGGCGCTCCCCAGCACATCCTTAATCGTGCGAGACACGATATACTTCATACAAGCACACTCCCCCGGAGGAAGTTCGATGGCTCCAGTTCCACAGGTGGTTCGTGGCGTTCTGAGGTCTGCGCTCATGCCGGCCTTCATGGCTTGGGAGCGCGCCGAGTCAGGTGTCAGCTACAACCCGATGTCGGCCAAGACTAGGGCGTATCCGTTCGACAAGTACGAAGAGTTGCGACAGAAGGACCCCGTCCATCGGCTGCGAACGATCAATGCCTGGGTGCTGACGGAGTACGAACACGCCAACGCCGTGCTCAGGGACAACGAGCGCTTCTCTCGCAACTACGGGGGAAAGAGTGCATACAGGTCGATGCTCGACACCGACCCTCCCGATCACACTCGGCTGAGGACTCTCGTGTCCAAGGCGTTCACACCCCGCTCTGTGGCCGACCTCAAGCCCCGTATTCAGCAACTGGTAGACGGCCTTTTCGAGGCAACTGAGGGTCAGGACAGGTTCGACCTAATCGACACCTTCGCGTACCCGCTGCCCGTTATAGTCATTGCGGAGATGCTTGGTGTTCCCTCTGAAGACATCGAGGTGTTCAAGGAGTGGTCGAACGACATGGCACTCAGCGTTGAGCCGACTGTCAGCGACGAGCAGCAGCGTCGAATCGACGAGGCAGGCGCGAATCTCCACGAGTACTTCGAGGAGATAATCGAGCAGCGTCGCCGGGTCCCGCAGGACGACATGATCACTGCTCTTATCGCCGCTGAGGACGAGGGCGACCGCCTCACCCACGAGGAGCTGCTGGCAACGCTGCTGCTCCTGCTTGTGGCAGGAAACGAGACAACTCGGAATCTGATCGGCAACGGCACTCTCGCCCTGCTTAGAAACCCGGACCAGATGGAGCGGCTCAGAAACGAACCCGCGCTGATCGACTCTGCGATCAACGAGATACTTCGCTACGATAGCCCGGTGCAGCTCGATGGCCGCATGGCAACGGAAGAAGTCGAGATCGGCGGGAAGATCATCAAGCCGGGTCAGCGAGCCATCTGCATTCTCGGTGCTGCGAATCGTGACCCGTCCGTGTTCACCAACCCTGATGTGTTCGACATCGGCCGCAAGGAGGCCAGCCACATCGCCTTTGGACGAGGCATACACTACTGTCTCGGTGCGCCGCTCGCCATGCTCGAGGGAAGAATCGCCTTCACAAGCCTCCTGGAGAGGTTCTCCTCTATAAGGCTTCTCGCTGAGCCAGAGTACCGGGAACAGATCGTACTACGCGGAGTAAAAGAGCTGTGGATCGAAGTCGAACGCTCACCGCACTCAGAGTCGGGACAGATCGAACAGGCTGCCGCTTCCGTCTCGCCCTGACCTATAATCGTTGAGTCCCAATGAACGAGCGGCGTTGCTGCCGATCTTGGCAGTGGCGTTTATCGCCGGACTGCTGGTTGCGGAGTTTCTTCAACTTCCCCTTGCCGTAGTAGCGCTGCTGACACTCGCAGCCGTCCTACTCGTCGCGCTCTCGGCTCTATCTCGACTGTCCCTGTTGCTCGCGCTGGCTCTTGCCGCGGCGCTGATTGGAATCTTGAGGGTCGGACTCGTCGAGCCCGTAGGCCAAGATCTGGTCCCATACCACGGTGGGACCGCAACGACCGTACAGGGCCTCGTGATTGACCAGCCCGCAGACCACGGCGGTGCTCACAGCTTCCGGCTGTCGGCGGACCGTATCTCGGAAGATGGCGTTGATGTGTGGCTAGATGTATCTGGCGACATCCGAGTAACCGCGAACCCCACCGTGTCAGTTGCAGAGGCAAGGAGTTCCAACCCATTTCGATACGGAGATCGACTTGAGATCAAGGGGCGGCTGAAGCCCCCGGAGCCCTTTGAGGACTTCGACTATCCCGCCTATCTGGAGCTGCAGGGAATCAGGACTGTGGCATCTTTTCCGGCTGTTGTTCTGATCTCCGAAGGTAACGGCAGCCGGTTCATCCGGTGGCTCTCGACAGCGCGACTGGCGTTGTTCGACTCTGCAGAGAGTGCAGTAGCTGAACCGGCGGGCGCCTTTGGCAATGCAATCCTGCTGGGAATAAGGGACGGGCTCCCTGACTCGGTGGTCAACGACTTTCGCAGCACAGGCGCTTCACATCTGCTTGCGATTTCCGGCCTGCACGTCGGCATGGCGCTCGTGATGGCGGTCTCACTCGGCGCGGTTGCGTTCGGAAGACGGCGTGGGCTGTACCTGCTGTTGCCTCTGGGTCTGATCTGGACTTATGCGATGCTCTCAGGCGCATCTCCATCCGCGGTCCGCGCGACTGTCATGGGCACGGTGTACCTGGCAGCCCTGGCTGTAGGGAGACCCCGTTCGCTGATCCCTGCTCTTGCTCTCGCCGCCATCGTCATGACGGCGACCGATCCACGTATACTGCTCAGCGTTTCTTTCCAACTCAGCTTTGCCGCGATGCTGGGGATCAGTGTGTACGTCGAGAGAGTCCATGAGCGACTGGCTCCTCAGCCTGCGTCGGGTGGACTGCGGAGCGCGATCATCGGCACGGTCGGCGTCTCGGTTGCGGCCACGCTGGCAACGGCGCCGCTGGTTGCACTTCACTTCGGACACCTGCCTCTGGTTGGTCTGCCTACGACGCTCCTGGCACTTCCAGCCGTTCCGTTCGCACTGGCCTTTCATGCCAGCGCCGCTGCCGTCGGCCTGGTGTCAGACATTGCGGCACTGCCGTTCGCCTGGCTTGCCTGGCTGTTCTCTTCGTATGTGATCGGTGTGGTGACCGCATTCGCGAGGGTTCCCGCTGCGACGCTCAGTATCAGCGAATCGGGGTCGGTGCTAGTGTGGACGTACTACGTCATTCTCGTCGCGGTCGCCCTTGGCCTCACCGGGTACTTGCCGTGGCGGAGACACTTGTCCATCTCCAGGTTGTCTTCTGACCTGGTCCGGCATAACTCTCCGCCCTGGCAGGTCACGACCATTGTGGTCGGAGCTGCATGTCTAGTATGGATCGCGGCTCTGAGCCAGACGAGTGGAAATCTCAAGGTCGTGTTCGCCGACGTAGGACAGGGCGATATGACGGCCATTACCACTCCTGCAGGGCACAGAATCGTCGTGGATGGCGGACCCGACCCACAGCGTGCCGCGGAGGTGCTTGGCGAGCAGCTTACCTTCTGGGATCGGGACGTTGACTTGATCGTCCTGACACACCCTCACAGTGACCACATCAGCGGACTCAATGAGACTCTCAGGCGGTACAACGTCAACAGTGTCCTGCAGCGTCGACAGGAATTCGAGGGCGCCGAGTACTCAGCCTGGAACGATCTTGTCGAGACTGAAGGTGCCTCCACTATCGATGCAGTCCCGGGCTTGAATCTGTCCTTCCCTGACGGCGTTACGGTGGAAGTGCTCGGACCTCCCTCTGAGCTGCTTACGGGAACTGAATCGGATGTGGACAACGGCTCGGTCATCGTGAGGATCGCCTATGGCGACAGGAGCTTCATCATCACCGGCGATCTATTTAGCGAAGGGGAGTCATGGCTGGTCGACTCTGACCAGAGACTCTCTACCGACGTTCTGCGGGTAGCTCACCACGGAAGCAGGACCTCGTCATCGCAGGCCTTTCTGGATGCTGTGAATCCTGGCGTGGCCGTTATTTCGGCGGGACTGGATAACCGGTTTGGCCACCCTGACCCTGTAGTGGTCGAAAGACTGAAGTCGATCGCTCACGATTCGCAGGTCTTTTCGACTGCCGAAAGTGGTTCGATCAGGTTCGAGACAGATGGCGAGAATCTGTGGATGTGGACCGAGCGCTAGGGCGGAAGTTCTTGCTCAGCAGGGGTGCGATTCGCTCAAATAGGTGAGAATCATCCATAACTTCATGGCCTTTTGGCGAGATGGGCTAGGATTTTCACAACTGTCTCATATAACATACAGGGGCTGAGCAAGTGAGCTTTGCCTAATATGGTTGCTGTTCCGGGGTCGAATCAGATGTCTTCTATCAGGATTCTAATAGTTGATGACCACACCCTTGTAAGGGATGGCCTCACAACCATATTGAGCAGGCAACCTGACTTCGAGGTCGTAGGGGAGGCGAGCGACGGCCTTGGTGCCATAGAAAAGTCGCGACTGCTCGACCCTGATGTGATACTCATGGACCTGAGAATGCCCAAAATGTCCGGAGTGGAGGCGATGAAAGTAATCGGCGCCGAAGATCCGGACATCAAGATCATCGTGCTGACCACGTTTGATACTGACGAGTACATCTTCGACGCCGTTCAGGCCGGCGCCAAAGGCTACCTGTTGAAGGATACGTCCCGAGATGAGCTGTTTAGCGCAGTTCGTGCAGTCTGCCGGGGTGAGTCACAGATTGAGCCCGGAGTAGCCGCAAGGCTCATCACCCGCTTCCAGGAGCTCTCTCGCCCAGACCCGGATACCCTATCCGACCGCGAGATCGAAGTGCTGCAGCTCATTGCCCGCGGCTCAGCCAACAAGCAGATTGCAGAAGAGCTCCTGATCAGTGAGAGCACGGTAAAGACCCACGTCGCCAACATCTTCAGCAAGATGAACGTCCGCCACCGCACCCAGGCGGTTACACAGGGCCTCCAGAAGGGCATCATCAGGCTCTAACGCCGTCTCTGCTTTCAGAGCGCAGTTCTTCGAGTGCGAAGAGAAGAGCCGGGGCCTTGTAGCCCGCGCGTCTGACCAACCCCTGCTATCCTAGAATGTAATCAGCAGGGGTGTGTTTGCATTGTTCCCCAGGTCAGACGAGAGTAGCGAAGCCCAGCCCGGACCCGGCTTGCCCCTGCCGGGACTGCGGCGCAAGCCGTACGCCACCTGGGCCATTCTCGCGCTCATCGCGACCATGCACCTGGTCGCCGAGCTGTCAGGCGGATCCAACGACCCCGATGTCCTCTGGCGACTAGGCGCAATGAACGGACAGCAGATCGCCGCTGGCGAGTACTGGCGCCTGCTCGCCGCTATGTTCCTCCACTCAGGATGGATGCACTTCGGTCTGAACGCTTTTGGTCTGTTCGTCGTTGGCCAGTTGCTCGAACCGCTCTACGGACACGGCCGCTTCACTGCGATCTTCCTACTGGCCGGACTAGCGGGGAGCGTAGCGAGTTATGCATTCAACTTGAGCATGATGCCCAACGCGATCGGCATGGGCGCCAGCGGTGCCCTATTCGGCGTTCTCGGTGGACTGGTCGCCTTCTTCCTGTCACACCGCAACCAGTTGGGCGACATGGGGCGACGCAGCCTCGTAGGACTGCTGCTGCTCGCTGGAGTCAATCTGGTTTTCGGACTCGTGACGGCCGGCGTGGACAACTACGCCCACATAGGCGGATTCGTTTGCGGCTTCGTTCTTGGGATTGCGTTCAGTCCTAGCTACGCTCCGGTGTTGGACCCGTTTGGATCTGTTTCGAACGTCGTGGACGTCAACTCGCTCCTAAAGCGATGGTGGGCGCTGCCCGCAGTCGGCGTGGTTCTCATCATTGGGGTCATCATTGGGGACACCAATGTCGGAGACACACCTGTAACGCACCTCAGGCAGGCAAGGGAATATCGCGTCGAGTCCAACCTGTCATCAGCTATTGACGAACTCGACAGGGCGATAGAGATCGACCCTGCGCACGGTCCGAGCTACCTTGAACGTGCCGAGGTGATGGCCGAGCTCGGCAATGTCGACAGGGCGATCAGGGACGCTGCACTGGCAGCCAGGTACAGCAGGCCCCAGTCCGAGCAACAGCAGCAGGCAATCAGGCTGATGGTCCAGCTCCAGAACCGGCGCTGAAAGACTGGCCTGCGCGCGCGTGGGACCGATTTTGGCAGAAGCTAGCTCAGATCGGACGGCGTCTCAACCTGAGTTGGCAGTGTAGGGCGGGCCTTGGCGGTGAAGGTCGCGGCTACGCCGACTTCTGCTCCGGTTCGGAGCTCTCCAGCTTGAGAGGGAACTGCCTGTCGTCCCCGGTAACCAGCATCACCGGAGAGGTGCCGAGGATTACGCCCGAGTCCACGACGCACTTTTCGACGCCCTCAGTGCCGGGTAACTCGTACATCACGTCCAGGAGTGTTTGTTCCAGGATCGTACGGAGGCCGCGAGCGCCGGTCTTCTGGTTGACCGCCTTCTCAGCGGCGGCGTCCAGTGCGTCGGCGGTGAAGACCAGTTCCACGCCATCCATTTTGAACAGTGTCTGGTACTGCTTCACAATTGCGTTCTTGGGTTCGGTGAGGACCCTGACCAGGTCGTCTTTGTGGAGCGCGTTCAGGCCGACGACCACAGGCAGCCGGCCGACGAACTCCGGTATGAATC
The DNA here is from genome assembly GCA_965232905.1 of Dehalococcoidia bacterium. Taxonomy (GTDB): domain Bacteria; phylum Chloroflexota; class Dehalococcoidia; order Lucifugimonadales; family UBA1123; genus VXRN01. The sequence goes on along the minus strand of OZ247432.1, from coordinate 1,470,204 downwards.
CATAGTCCATCAGGTCATCGGCGTTGACATGGCTCCTCACCTCGTCGGCAGTGCGCTCACCCCAGTCAGCGGTCACGACATTGGGCTTGAACCCAATTCGCTTGCGGTCTTTGAAGGCACGCTTCTCGATAATCTCGTTGATGCCCTCGAACGCTCCGCCGCACATGAACAGTATGTTGTCCGTGCGAATCTGGAGGAAGTCCTGGTGAGGGTGCTTCCGCCCACCCTGGGGCGGGACGTTTGCGACGCAGCCCTCGATGATCTTGAGAAGCGCCTGCTGGACGCCCTCACCGGATACATCACGAGTGATCGACGGGTTCGCGCTCTTTCGAGCTATCTTGTCGATCTCGTCGATGTAGATGATGCCGTGCTCGGCGCGGGCTATGTCGAAGTCTGCCGACTGTATGAGTCCGAGAAGTATGTTCTCGACGTCCTCGCCGACGTACCCGGCCTCTGTCAGAGTGGTCGCGTCCGCAATCGCGAACGGCACTTCCAGGATGTGCGCCAGGTTCTGTGCCAGGTGGGTCTTCCCGGAGCCGGACGGCCCCAGCATCAGGATGTTGGCCTTCTGGAGCTCAACGTCGTCTTCCTGCTTGTTGTTCGACCAGATCCTCTTGTAATGGTTATAGACCGCTACGCTGAGGACCTTCTTGGCCTGCTCCTGTCCGACGACGTAGTCTTCGAGCCGCTTGTAGATGGTCTTGGGGTTGAGATCCTTCGCGGCGAGGTTGGTCTGGGTGGTCTTGGACTGCCTGTCCTTGTTCTCTTCAGCGATTATCTGGTCGCACAGGTTGACGCACTCATCGCAAATGAACACGTGGTCTGGACCGGCAATGAGTCGCTTGACCTGTCGCTGCCATTTACCGCAGAACGAACACTGGTAGTCGCTCCGCCCGGTTCTTGTGTTAGATCCGCCTCGGTCAGTCGTCAAGTCGCTAGTCCCACACCTGGGTCTCCTGGTAGTCAGGAGGGCTGTTCAGTGTTACCTGGAATTAGTCAGCGGCGGCAGGAGCTGCCGCCGTATCCAGCACGTCGTCGACGAGTCCGTACTCCTTCGCGGCTTCGGCGCTCAGGTAGAAGTCACGGTCTGAATCGGTCGCGATCTTGTCGTAGGTTTGTCCTGTCCTGTCCGCAATGATCTTGCGGATTATGTCCTGCTGTCGCAGAACCTCGCGGGCGGCAATCTCGATGTCGGACGCCTGTCCCTGCGCTCCGCCAAGTGCCTGATGCATGTGGACCGTGGAGTTGGGCAGGGCAAAGCGCTTGCCAGGTGCGCCTGCGCAAAGCAGAACGGTGGCCATGCTGGCTGCCATTCCGACGCAGATGGTCGAAACGTCCGGCCGGATGAGCTGCATGGTGTCGTAGATCGCCAGTCCGGAGGGAATCACACCCCCTGGAGAGGTGATGTAGAGGCTGATGTCCCTGTCGGGGTCCTCCCTGTCCAGGTAGAGCAGCTGTGCGATGATGTTGTTGGCAACCTGATCGTAGATGGCCGAGTTGAGGAAGACGATGCGCTCCTTTAGAAGCAGCGAGTATATGTCGTAAGCCCGCTCACCCCGCGCGCCTGACTCCACCACCATGGGGATTACATTTTCTGGCCTATGAATCATCTTCTTGCTGGTCTCCTTCCGAGTCGGGGACTTCGGATTCCTCGGTTTGCGATTCTTCCGGTGTGACGCCGTCGTCGCGCTCGCCCTTGGCAATGGCAACCATGGCGTCGATAGCCTTATCGTATCTAATCCTGTCGGACAGCGAGTTTCTCAGGTCCCTGCGTTCCTGCCTGCGCATTCGCTGACCGGCGTATAGCTGGTTGAACTGCTCGTCGATCTCTGGGTCCGTTACTTCTACCTCTTCGAGGTCGGCGAGCTTGTTTATTATGAGAGTGCGCCTGACGCGCTGTTCAGCCTGCTCCTCCGCCTCCTGCTCGGCCTGCTCTTCAGTCATGCCTATGGCGGCGAGGTAGTCGGACACCTGTATGTTGGCATTCTCCAGGGAGCGGCGCTGGCTGTCCTGGATGCGCTCGATTTCGGTCTCTATCACCACAGGAGGAATCGTGAACGAGGCACTTTCCAGCAGCGATTCGATCACGCTGTCGCGGTATTCCATCTGGGTCTGCATCTCCGCCTCGGAAGCCATTCCCTCCCTCACGGCGGTCGTAAGCGCTTCAAGGTCGGCATAGCCGTCCGGGAGACCCTGCGCGAACTCGTCGGTCAACTCAGGCAGGACTCGCTCCCGCACCTCAGTTACGGTGACAGTAAATGACGCCTCCTTGCCAGCAAGAGAGGCGTCTGTGAAATCTTCGGGGATCTCGAGAGTAAACTCAGTTGGCTGGTCGACTTCGAGGTCTACGAGTTCAGCGGCAAATCCTGGTACAGGATATAAGCCGTCCTCAGCCATGTAGAAGGATGACTCCTCACCCTGCCAGCGGCTCTCTCCGTCCACCTCGCTGGTCATGTTTATGACAGCCATGTCACCAAACTGAGGGGATCTCTCGACGGTCTCCCAGGTTCCGAGGCTCTCACGGATGGCCAGGAGCCGTTCATCCACCTGCTCGTCGGTGACGTCAGACTCTTCGAACTCCACGCGTATGTCCTCATAAGCGCCGAGGTCGATCTCAGGTCTGAGGGGTACGACGGCGGTGAACTGAACAGGGTCGAGATCGAGGTCGTCAATCTTGGGGACTCCGACGGAGTCCAGCTCCTGCTCCTCGATCGCCTTTCCGACGGACTCGAAGACCATGCTGTCGAGCACTTCGTTTAGCAGGCTCTCCCTGCCCACCATGCTCTCAACGACACGGCGGGGAGCCTTGCCCTTACGAAAGCCTGGGATGACGATCTGGTTAGCGACGCGCTGGTATCCCCGGTCGAGATATGGATCTAAGTCCTCATCCTCAAGCTCGATGTGGAGAGTCGTCTGATTGTCCACAACTTCATCTTGAGTGATCTTCAATTGGGGCTCCTGACAACGTGAATCGTATTAGATGATTATAGCATAGAGGAGCTTAATTCCCTTTTGCAAAGACGTAGTCAGGCCGCTCCTGCGAATATAAGGTGAACTGCTCGACACGACTGCCTTGACACCCTAAATGTTGTTCTTTACGATTCTGCTGAGGGTATTCTAACGGGAGCTGAGGATGCCAAGCAGGTACCAGCGAGAAATAGAAGACATCCTCGAGAAAGCTGGCGAGGTTAGCCCAAAGCGTCCTCCTAGACGCGCTAAAAACCGACGCAGCTTTCGCCAACTGATCTGGCTCTACGTCAGGCAGTCCCTCAGCGGCAACCTTTTCTCCATATCTCCGGGCCGGATTATGCTGCTCGGATTTGTGCTCCTCCTCTCGTTCCTTCTGGTCAGGCCGTTCAGCACCGGGACTGCAGGTATACTCGCGTGGGCCGGGCTCATCATCTTCATAATTGGCTATGGAATGGTGCTTGTTCGCCCGCCAAAGATAGAGAAACGCTGGCGCGGCCAGTCGGTGGAGTTGGAGCCTTCAGGAGATTCCTGGCTGGACCGAATTCGGCGCAGGTTCACAAGGCGGTGAGCCAACCCTGAAGTCTCAGGCGGCCAAAACGAAAAAGGGCGGGATCGAATCCCGCCCTTCTCACTTTAGCCTACTTGTTGACCTAGACTGCGCACTCGCCCTCGCCGCGCTCCAACACGTACTTGACGGTCTTGCTCCAGTCTATGTACGTATCGAGCGACTCGCGGTTGAGTTCGGGAATGTCTTTGAACTCCTCCAGAACAGGCTCGAACGACTCTGGGCCCACTCGTGCCGCGAAGTCCCGGAAGATCTCCTCGTCCTGGCGCTCAGCCTTGTAGAAGTCGAGCACTTTCTTCAGAGCGTCAGGCATTCGCTTTGCGGGCACCTTGGTCTTTACTCGCAGACCGATCCGCGTGTCGCCGTCCTCGAATCCGCCGCCGAGGAACATCTCGTACGCAGGAACCTGCCCGCTCGGACCCTTGGCAGCCGCGCCGTGGAAGCCAATGTCTGCCACGTGGTGCTGACCGCACCCGTTCGGACAGCCGCTCATCTTGATGTGCATCTTGCGGACCAGCGGGTCGGCTTCTTTGTCGATGACCGCCACGGCCTCTGAGACCGCTCTGCCCAGTCCCATGGAAGAAGTAATACCGAGCTTGCAGCTATCGGTGCCGGGGCAGGAGACTACGTCTGTGATCTCCAGCGCGCCGGCGTCGCCGAAGCCCATCTCCTTCAGCTTCGACCACACCTCGAAGAGCGCACCCTCCGGCACCCACCTGACGGCAAGGTTCTGCTGGTGTGTTAGCCGTACCCGTCCCGCGCCATAAGTGCGGCTGATGTCTGCGAGTTGGCGGAACTGGTCGGGGTCGATGTCGCCAAGCGGCAGCTTCGCAGTCACCGCGTGGTATCCGCCCTGCTTCTGCGCCTTTACGTTGGTCGATAGCCAGCGGTCGAACTCGGGGTCGGACCCAGTCGCGAAGTCGCCCTGTAGCGATGGCGCATCCGCCTCTTCGTCGTCGATGTACAGCAGTCCGGTCGGATCGAACGACCTCTGCGCCCAGTCTTCCTGTAGCTGCTCTTCGACCAGGTCGCGGTACTCGTCGATGCCGATCCTATCGATCAGGAACTTCACGCGCGCCTTCATCCGGTTGCGCCTTAGCTCGTCCGAGTTGTGGAACACCCTCAGCGCCGCCTCAGTCTTCTTGAGGTACTCGTCCGTGCTGACGAATTCGTACAGCGTGGGAGCGATTCGGGGCATGATCGACGTTCCGCCGCCCATCACCATCTTGAAACCCTGCTGTCCGTCCTTGACTGCGGGAAGGAATCCTACGTCATGGATGCCGGTGATCGCGCAGTCTCGCGAGCACCCTGAGAAAGCAGTCTTGATCTTGCGGGGCATTGACTGGGTGAACGGGTGCCTCACGAAGTACCTGGAGTACGCCGCAGCGTATGGTGTTACGTCGAACGGCTCTTCGGCACACACACCGGCTATCTCGCAGCCGGTCACGTTCCTCACGGTGTTTCCGCACGCCTCTCGTGTGGTAAGCCCGACCGAAGCCAGCATACGCATCATCTCACCGGTGTGTTCGAGGGGAATGTGATGTAGCTGGATGTTCTCGCGAGTCGTGACGTGGCCCTTGTTCAGCGGAGCGAAGCGCTCCACGATGTCGCCCATCATGTCGAGCATGTCAGCCGTCATTCCCCCAAATGGGATCTTGATGCGGAACATGTGGACATCGGGCTGACGCTGGCCGTACACGCCCTGTCGGAGCCTGAACGCCATGAAGTCGGTGGGGTCCCAGTCGCCTGCCTGGAACCTGTTGACTCCGGCCTCGAACTCCTCGATTTCGGAGGGGTAGTAATCGATAATCGGGTTAGTCTGTGTCATTGATGTGAGGTCCTTGCTGGGTTGGTTGGCTTCGGCCGGAAAACAAAACGTCCCGTTCACAGGCGTGAAGCGGGACGGTCAACGGTTGCGGTAGCTCCGAGGCTGCCCCTATCGGGGGCAGATACATGTGCAAGTGAAATCGAGGCTGCGAAAACTAGCCATAGCTAGAACAATCTATCAACACGCCATTGGGGTGTCAACTGGATTGCGTGGAGATCCCCGAATCGGAGACCGTCCCGGGTGCATCTTACTGGGTACAATAGACGTAATGAGCAAGTAACAACATCTGGAGCGACCTGGGCAATGAATGAGATGACTGTTTTCTCCGACAGCAGGACGGTGGTCAGGAGTATTCTGATCCCGGTTCTCGTGGTAATTGGAGCCCTGGCGGTCGCCCTGCTAGGCGCGCTCGCCGTCGGCGGTGGCGACAGCATCGACGGGATCAACCTCTTCGTTGAGACCCTTTCAGGCAACTCCGGGTCATTCTTCGGCGGTCTGGGAGTCATCGCCCCACTGGGATTCGCCTTCGGAGCGGGCGTAGCCGCGGCATTCAATCCATGTGGATTCGCGATGCTGCCTGCCTACATGGGCCTTTACCTGGGTACTGGAGATGAGCAGGAACGAGTCTCGGTTGTTCGTCAGCTCGGAAAAGCGGTGCTGGTCGGGGTCTCCGTAACAGCCGGGTTCATCCTGCTCTTCGCACTAGCCGGTGCGGTGATTGGCTTGGGCGCGCGCTCTGTAGTACGGAGCATACTTCCATGGCTCGGCCTGGGGATCGGTGTTGTGCTCGTGCTGGCCGGGGCGTGGCTGCTCAGCGGAGGGAAGCTGTACACGGCGCTTGCGCAGCAGGCCGCCGACAGGTTCGGAAATCCGGCAAGCGCCAACGTGAAGGGTTACTTCCTGTTTGGCCTGAGCTACGGGATGGCGTCTCTCAGTTGCACGCTGCCAATATTCCTGTCAGTCATTGGCGTGTCGTTTGCGGCGGAGGAACTGGTCCACAAGTTTGCGCAGTTTGTCCTGTACGCGCTTGGCATGGGGACAGTGATTCTCGCCCTGACGGTTAGCATGGCAGTGTTCAGGGGAGCGATGGTGACAGGGATGCGAAGGGTCATGCCCTACGTGCAGCCGGTTGGCACATGGCTGATGATAGCCGCCGGCACCTACATCGTGTTCTACTGGCTGACCCTCGGAGAGATCCTCCGATAACCGTCAGCCAGCCTCTCCACAGGCCGTCGCGGGGTGCCTGCTCGCAAACCCGCGACGGCTGCTTTTCGAGAAAGGCTAGGCTTCGTTTCTGACAGAGTTCGTCAGCTTGCCGATGCCGTCTATTTCGACCTCCACGACGTCGCCGTCATGAATGTCCCCGGGAGTGCCGGGAGTGCCGGTCATTATTACATCGCCAGGGTTGAGCGTGAGCACGCGTGTCACGAACTCGAATATCTCGGGTACGCCGTATAGGAGATCGCTCGTCAGCTGTTCCTGGTCGACGGCGCCGTTGATGCGCCCGACTAGGTGCAGCGATGACGGGTCGAGTCCCGTCACGATGACTGGGCCCAGAGGCGTGAACGTGTCGGACGACTTTGCCCTCCACCACGACAGGTCGCCTGCCTGCCAGTTGCGGGCGCTCACATCGTTGCCGCAGGTGAACCCGAGGATGTGGTCGAGCGCGTCGGCGGCGCTTACACGCCTCGACGTCTTGCCAACTACAAGGGCTAGCTCGGCCTCGGGCTGTATGGTGACGTTCTCTTCGATCGCCTCCCTGGGGATGATGATGTCATCGTCCGGCCCGATCACCGATGAAGTGGTCTTGAAGAACGGCTCCGGAACGCTGGGAGGTGTGCGGTCGCCGAGGTGACTGCGATAGTTCAGACCGATTGCTACCACCTTGCCCGGTACAACGGGGGCGAGCAGCTTGACGTCATCAAGGCTGTGCGTGTGATCGGTGACCTCATGGTCCTCGTAAGGTGCCGCAGTCATCTCGTGGACGGAGCCGTTTTCGACGACGCCATAGGCCACGTCGCCGTGCGCTAGATATCTGGCATACGTTGTCATTTCTTTAGCCTGTGCCTCCTGGAGAGTTTGATACTGTGGAGGAACGCCGCCTCCATGCGGGTGCAAGTGTAACCCAATCGTGTGTACGCGGCCAATTCGACGCCGTATCACAGTCGAAGGTCTGATATTTCCGTAGTCTGCCCAGATGCCTGGAGGCAATGGGCAGATAGTTCGCCGTTTGCGGTATAATGCAACGCACAGATTTGGTCGCGACCGCGACCGCAACGGAGGGGCCGAATGGCAGTCGATACTCGAACGGAAACTGGAACCTGGAGGGTCAAGGCAGGGCTGGCTCAAATGCTCAAGGGCGGCGTCATCATGGACGTTGTCACTGCCGAGCAGGCAAAGATCGCAGAGGACGCTGGTGCCGTTGCGGTAATGGCGCTGGAGCGCGTTCCATCAGACATCCGCGCAGCCGGCGGTGTTGCCCGAATGTCAGATCCTACAAAGGTGGCTGAAATCGTGGACGCAGTGACGATCCCGGTCATGGCCAAAGCCCGTATCGGCCACTTCGTGGAGGCCCAGGTACTCGAAGCTCTTGGTGTCGACTATGTTGACGAGTCCGAGGTGCTGACCCCTGCTGATGAAAACAACCACATCAACAAGCACGACTTCACCGTTCCGTTCGTGTGCGGCGCGCGTGACCTCGGTGAGGCGCTCCGCCGCATCGGCGAGGGCGCAGCCATGATCCGCACCAAGGGCGAGGCCGGCTCCGGCAACATCGTCGAGGCAGTACGGCACGCTCGCAGGGTGCTGGGCGAGATCCGCCGCATCCAGAACATGGGCGACGACGAGCTCATGGCTACCGCGCGCGACCTGAGGGCCCCTTACGAGCTTGTCAAGGAAGTGCAGGAGCGCGGCGTTCTGCCCGTCGTAAACTTTGCCGCCGGCGGCGTATCCACTCCCGCCGACGCGGGGCTGATGATGCAGCTTGGCGTCGACGGCATATTCGTCGGATCGGGCATCTTCAAGTCCGAGCGCCCCGACCTCATGGCCGATGCCATCGTCAAGGCGACGACGCACTACCAGGACCCGGTGATGATTGCCGACGTTTCCAAGGGCCTTGGCGACGCAATGCCGGGCCTCAACCTGACCGACATCCCCGAGTCCGAGAGACTCGCCACCAGGGGGTGGTAGCACTTGACCACGGTTGGTGTGCTCGCCATTCAGGGTGATTTCGCCGAACATCGTATAGCGCTGGAGAGTCTGGGAGTCGAGGTCAAAGAGATTCGGCTCCCGGACCAGCTTGACGAAGTCGACGCCCTGATTGTGCCGGGCGGTGAAAGCACTACCATCGTCCAGCTCATAGACATCTATGAGATGCGCGAGAAGCTGCGGCAACGCATCCTGGACGACCGCATGCCCACGTGGGGCACGTGTGCTGGAATGATCGTCATGGCCGGCGAGCTAACCGATCACCGGCCAACTCCTCTCAGCCTGATGGACACGGTCGTCAGCCGCAACGCATTCGGACGCCAGGTCGACAGCTTCGAGTCCGACCTCGAAGTGGACGGTATGGACGGTCCGCCATACAGGGCCGTGTTCATTCGAGCGCCTGTGTTCGTCTCAGTCGGCGACAGCGTCGAAGTGCTTGCAAGCCTGGAAGACGGACGACCCGTGGCCGTCCGCCAGGGCCACATGCTTGCCACGGCGTTTCACCCGGAACTGACCAACGACGCGCGAATGCACAAGCTGTTCGTCAACATGGTGGAACAGGACAGCTAGCCTCCCCTCAACTGCCCTATGGGCAACCCCCTTCCCTCTGTCTGGAGCTTCCAATCTCCCTGTTATACTGGGTTGAGAGATTTCCCCACGACGTTCACGCCCCAGAGAGTCTGAAACGACTTCACAGCCAGACAGCACAACTGTAGTTCGGCCCCTTGGGGCTCTGGATCTGGTGCGCTGTTCACTGGCTGGTCCAAGAGGGATGACCGACCACGCGGTCACGATTTCCAGTCTCTTCCATTCAGGCTCCTTCCGAACGTCCGTCATTGGTCTGTCCCGTCGCGGTGCATTGGCCCGGACCCCCGCTGCCTGGGTGTGCCTGTCAGACGGGAACATTCGTGGACTAGCCTCAGTCCGGCAGCGGTCCGGACCCAAGAGCTGGGAGCTTTCCCACCTCTACGCCGACTCGTCCTCCGATCAGGCAGTTGTCCGACTCCTCGAAAGAGCTGCCGTCGGAGCCGGACTTCGCGGTGCCGAGAGAGTCTTCCTGAGAGTCGATGCAGGCAGCCGCATTCTCTCAGCGGCTCGACTGGCCGGATACTTTCCCAGCCACTTCGAGGTCGTCTACCAGGGTATGCCCGAGCGGTCTGAGCCGAGTCACAGCCTGTTCGACGCCGACTCCCATCTCAGGCCGCGAAGACCTGAAGACGATCATGCTCTCTTCAGGTTGTACAACGCGGCGACACCCGTGAAAGTGCGTCAGCTAGTCGGTATGACCTTCGACCAGTGGTCGTCATCACGTGAGCGCGGTCCAGGGGGATTCCGAGAGGATGTACTCACGGTGGATGGGGAAGTGCAGGGATCGCTCCGCACCTCCACCAGGTTCGGCAGGGCCAGTCTCTCCGTCACGCTTCACCCCAACTACGACGCTCTCACTCCCGAAGTAGTCGAGGCCGGACTGAAGAGGTTGAAGAACGCGCGAACGGTCTGTGCCATTGCGGAGGAGTACGCACCGCGCCTTTCAACTGCCCTGGAAGGGTTTGGCTTCGAGCCTCGAGGCGAGTACGTCATGCTCGTGAAGTCAATCGCCCGGCGAGTCCTGGAGAGAGTGCCTGGCAGGTCGTCACAGGCAGCGGTGGAGTAGAACTGGCTAGGAAGACGACAGCCGGAATCTCCACAGCGCGATGACCAGGAACACGACTCCGAACGCTGGAAGTGCGATCATCTCCTGGGAGACATCCCCGAACTCCGCCCCGAACAGCATCAGCTTGTTGAACGCGCCGTTGGCCCAACCGTGCGGCGTGAGCTTCGCGAGCGACTGCATCCATTCCGGCGTGATGAACAGCGGCCACCAGCATCCCCCAATGGGTGCGAGTGTCAGAGACACCAGAACTCCGGCGGTAGAGGCCGCCTTGATGTCTGTCACGAAACTCGCAAGCATGACCCCGAACGCTGCCGACGTCACGGCCATCAAAATGGATATGAGGATCACCGCAATGGGTGAAACTCCCAGGTCTATCCCGAAGGCCAGGATTCCGACCGTCCATAGAACCGCGAGTTGAAGCAGGCCTCTGAAAGCCACACCGGCGAACTTACCAACAATGATGGACTCCCGCCGCACGCCGTTGGACAGCAGGCGCTCCAGTGTCTGCCCCTGACGTTCTCGGGCTATCGCCTCGGCGCTAAGGGCAGCCGCAAAGAACACGAACATAGTCAGGTAGGCTGGCAACGTGAAGTTCGACGCGCCCTTGGATTCAACTTCACCTACCTGCTCGACCTCGAAAGCGACCGCTGGAGCACGTCGGCTTATTATCGGCTCCGGATTAAACGATAGCGTGCCGTCTATTGCGGGCGGCGAAAGCTCTAACAACGCGGACAGCGAGACGTTGGCCCGGTTCACCTGGCCCGCGATGGATGATGCCAGAGCGCTCAGGGCTGCCTGGACTTCAGGAGGACTGCCACTGCCTACCACTACTTCGAGCGTTGTCGGCGTGCCCTCTGTCACGCTTTGGGTGAAGTCTGCGGGAAACGCCACAAAGCCGTCCAGCGTCCCTTCCTCGACGTCCGTCAGTGCGCCCTGGTAGTCGACTGCAACGATCCTGCCAGTTCCTCCAGTCAGGTCTCCAATGATCGCCAGACTCAAGCCGTCGGTTTCCTGTGTGGTGACTGCCAACTCCAGGGGGTCGTCACCGGTGCCGAGGTCTCCGAGGGCGAGGCTAAACCCTATGACGAACAGGAATGGAAACAGGAACGAGAACCCGAGGGCGAACTTGTCCTTGAAGAAGACCTTAGTGTCTTTCGCTGCCATGAGCAGCGACTGGCGGACGATCACTCCCATGTTACCGGCCACCTCCGGCTACCTTGAACATCGTCCGCGCGATCAGGAGGCCGACAACGGCGACTCCAACATGCACGGCGATGCCAAGGCCTTGACCGGCAAGCGTCTGACCACTTGCCAGCATCCCGAACATGGAGTCGATCGCATGGCGCGTCAGAGTGAATCGGGAGAGCAGGTCCAGCGGTCCGGCGCCGGTCAGGTCGAAGAACGTTCCGCCGAAGACCGTCATGAACATGGTGATAAAGACAGCCGCCCATATTGCCTGGTCTCGGGTTCTCGCAATCGACCCGATTACCAGTCCAATCGCGCTTACTGCCATTGCGACCAGCGCCGAGAACACCGTGAGTTCCATGAAGTCAGAAACGTCCCCGATTCTTAGCACTGCGAATGCCAGCGCCAGCAGCACCAGTGCCTGTACGACGGCCCTGAGCACACCTGCCATGAACTTGCCGACGAACAGCTGGTTTACACCCAGCCGGGTGGTCATCAGGCGCTCCAGGGTGCCGTTCTGTCGCTCTTCGACCAGTGTCTGGGCGTTCATCGTGACTGCGAACATCAGGAACATTACCAACAGGCCTGGGACGAGCCGGTCAGTAGGGTCCGACTCATCGCCGCCAAGCCACCGCGTCTGCACACCAACTAAGGGACTTTGGCGCGACTCGGACAATCTCCGGCTGATCACCGAGTCTATCCTGTCCCGCGGGATGTCAGTGCCGCTGAGGACGTTGCCAACCGTTGCGCGCGCCTGCGCCTCGCCTGCCATCTGCTGAGCGACCGATCTGACGATAGCTTCGACAATCTGTCCGGTGTTGCCGCCGTTGCCGCGCTTCCTGAACGTGATGGCGACGGCTTCGCCAGCATCAAGACCGTCCGAGAAGCCGGCGGGTATCACAACGGCGGTCAAGATCGCGGATCGGTCCATGGCCTGGTTCGCATCGTCGAGAGTCCGTTCCCTGACGGTGATCTCTTCCATCGCCTGCAGGAGGTCTACCAGTGTGCGAGAGTGGATACCCTGATCAAGATCGACGACATGTGCGGTTGCGTGAAACGACTCCTCTCCACTGAATGCCCCGTACATCAGAGCGAACAGAATGATCGGCAAGGCTACGCTGAATGCAAGCTCCTGAATGCTAACGACGTAGCGTTTCACCTCGAGGAGGGCAATGTGGAACGGCCGCAGCATGGCGTGTGCCGGGGTTCAGTCTCTGAGACTGCGGCCCGTCATCTCCAGGAAGACAGTCTCAAGGGTGACGTCGGCAGGGTCGCCAATCCCCGACTTGAGATCGTGGGGAGTCCCCATCACGACGATCTCACCGTGGTCCATGATCGCCAGCCGGTCGCACAGCCGGTCAGCCTCCTCCATGTAGTGCGTCGTGTACAGGACGGTCATTCCGCCGTCGCGCAGTGCCTCCACGGTCTCGAAGATGTGGTTGCGGGACTGCGGGTCTATGCCGACTGTCGGCTCATCCAGGAACAGGAGCTGCGGTCTGCTCATCAGCGCGATGGCGAGATTGACCCGCCGCTTCATCCCACCTGAGAAGTTGTCGACCTTATCTCGCGCGCGGTCGAGCAGACCCACGCGCTCAAGGTTTTCGTTTGCGGCCTCTTTGGCATCCCGTCCCGAAAGACCTGCCATCCTGCCGAAGAAGACCAGGTTGTCAGTCGCCGAGAGTTCAGGGTACAGAGCAAGCTCCTGAGGGCAGACGCCGATGATGTGTCGGACCTTGTCGCCTTCGCTAGTGACCGAGCTGCCCCCAATTGTGACCTCGCCATCGTCAGGGCTCAATACGGTGGAAAGCATCCTGATGGTCGTCGTCTTCCCCGCGCCATTCGGGCCAAGCAGCCCGAAGATTTCCTGCCGTCGGATGGTGAAAGACACATCGTCGACAGCGGTAATCCCGTCGAATTGCTTACGCAGATGCTGGGCTGTCAGGAAATCGTCAGAGCCATTCATGGCGACAGAATACGACGGATGCTGGAGTAGTGGCAAATACAGTTGCCAGTCCGTGAAATACGAGTGAATCGGGGTGCAGACTCACTAGCTTGAGTTATACTTGCGCCACATTCGCTGGATGGAGAGAAGTATGACCACACGCATTAGTCCTGAGCACGACACGCGCGAACTAACCACCGACGATGTTCTGGGCGGAGGCTCGCCTCAGATTCTCACCCATGCGCCCGGTCCCACTGGCTCGGTGCCGTTCACCGAGGACTTTCTGATCAACGGCGCATCCGGTGACCACTTTGGGATGACGCAGAACGCAGGGATGGGATGGAATCCCGTTGAGCTGCTTCGCAAGCAGTTCGTGATTCTCTCCACGGCGGGAGGACTCAGAGAACCCGACGGCGCGACGGTCGCGCTCGGACTTCACACCGGACACTTCGAGCTCGCTACGATGGTGCGCGAAGCCGCGCTGGAACTCCGGGAGCAGAAGGCCATACCGTTCGCGCTCTTCTGCTCCGACCCCTGTGACGGTCGCACTCAGGGCACGACCGGGATGCTGGACTCCCTGCCGTACAGGAACGACGCGGCTCAGGTGTTCAGGCGACAGGCGAGGTCGCTTCCGACGTCACGCGGGGTACTGGGCGTCGCGTCGTGCGACAAGGGGCTGCCCGCCATGATGATGGCCCTCGCAGGACTACACGACAAGCCCGTGGTGGTCGTGCCGGGCGGAGTCACTCTCGCTCCCGAGCACGGCGAAGACACCGGCATGATCCAGTCGATTGGCGCGAGGTTCGCCCAGGGCGAGGTCACGCTGGAGTACGCTCAGGACATGGGCTGCCGGGCGTGCGCGTCGCCTGGAGGCGGATGCCAGTTCCTGGGTACCGCCGGTACCTCCCAGGTTGTGGCGGAGTCGCTCGGGTTGGCAATAACTCACGGCGCGCTGTCACCCTCTGGGACCGGCGCGTGGCTGGACATAGCCCGCCGGTCAGCAAAGGCGCTGGTTATGTCCGAGAAGCGGGGTGTCACGTCCCAGGACATCCTGACAGATGCGGCGTTCGAGAACGCGATGGTCGTGCACGCGGCGTGCGGAGGCTCCACGAACCTTCTACTGCACACTCCCGCGATCGCTCACGCGGCAGGGCGGAAGCGCATGGGCGTCGCCGACTGGAACCGGGTCAACAAGGAGACTCCTAGAATCGTCGATGTGCTGCCGAATGGACCGGTGGGCCATCCAACGTCGGTCCTGTACGCATCGGGCGGTGTCCCCGAGGTCATGCTCCACCTGCGTCGCATGGGCCTGCTGGACACCTCGGTGCTCACCGTGACCGGCCAGACCCTGGACGCAAATCTTGACTGGTGGGAGGAGTCCGAACGCCGTCAGCAGGTGCGGAGCTACGTGAGAGAAGTCACGGGTGTCGATCCGGACAACGTGATTCTTGAGCCTGATCGGGCCAGGTCGCGCGGCCTCACGAGCACAGTATGCTTCCCGGCAGGCAACCTTGCCCCCGAGGGTTCGGTCATCAAGAGCACGGCGATTGATCCAACAGTCGTTGACGACGACGGTGTGTACCGCAACACCGGACCCGCAAGAGTATTCAGGTCTGAGCGCGCCGCGATCGCCGCGATCAAAAGCCGTGACGAGGACGAGATGATAAAGGCCGGCGACATCATGGTGCTGACCTGCGGCGGGCCGCTGGGCACCGGTATGGAGGAGGTCTACCAGATCACCGCCGCGCTGAAGCATCTGTCATACGGCAAGCACGTCGCCTTAATCACAGACGCGCGTTTCTCCGGCGTCTCTACAGGCGCATGCATCGGCCACGTCGGGCCGGAGGCATTGGCGGGTGGCCCGTTGGGCAAGGTGCGCGAGGGCGATCTCGTCGAGATAGCTGTCGACCGAAACGACCTCGAGGGCAGCATCAACCTCGTGGGCGAGAACGGTGAGAACCATGGCGCCGAATGGGGTGTCGCAGAGCTGGCTCAACGTCCAGACCCTGATGACCTTGAGCCGCACCCAAGCCTACCGGATGACTCGAGGCTATGGGCCGCGCTCCAGCACGCGTCGGGCGGCACGTGGGGAGGCTGCGTGTTCGACGTGGACGCGATCGTAGAGACGCTTGAGGCGGGGAGGCGGGCGCTCGAGTCCGAATGAGGCTGATGGTAGGTTAGCGTCTACACTCAGCCAGGGGGTCGGCTATAGCTGCATCAGTACGCAGATAGCAGCCCCGAGCCCGATGACGGCAGTTATCGCAGCATTGAGCCGCCACGGCAGGCGGAATGACCCACGCTGCTTGTGGCCCCACAGCCGGACGGATGTACGCCTGCCGATCTGACGTGTGGATTCCGCTACAGGATGACTTGGTGCGGTGATCTGCATCCCAATGCCCCTTGCCAGCAGGTTAGGTCGCCGTAATCGGCCCGATTAGGCCTCAATCATCCACTCAGTCAGAACAGGCTAAAGCAGAAGATGTTCAGTACCTTACTGTTAGAATTAGGCTACCCTAACAATACTGCCCTGTCAACACGCTGTTTCCGGTGTGTCGACATTGAAATTACAGTTCAGGGTCGTCTCAGGGATGAGTCTTTATCTCCCAAAAGGTCTCAAAATCCGCTGTCTGGGCGTAGGAATTGAGACGTGCTGAATCGGCGCCCGAGTCTGCTCGTGGGAGGCACGGGGTCGTCGTGCAGGAGACCAGGATATGGGGTAAGACGACACACGGCGTCCGCCTGTCGTCACAGGTCGGAGCGGTGTAATTTCCAGTTGGGCCTGTTGAGCGACGCGCAGCTAGCGTGCGCGCCGGCTCATGGTATATGGAGCAACTGGGCCGGGGGCTATCGAGGACGGGTTAGGAAGCGGTCTTCCACTCCAGCAGTCTGGCGACCTCGTCAGTGTGGACCTCGGGGTAGGTAACGTGCCCGCAGGCCAGGCAGGCGATGTAGAAGCCCTCATAGTCGCGACGGATCTGGCGATCCCCGCTGCAGCGGATGCAGGACTTGAAAAGCACAGAGTGTTCCCTAAGAGCGCTCTGCGCTGTAACTATCTCTCTCATTTCGACACGTACTCCTTTTGCGAATCCTGCTTACAGTATCGCAGGATGGTTAAGGATGTGTTAACAAATAATTAACATGAGATTAACAAGCGATTGGAATATGTAATAATTAGTATGCCTCTATGTGAACCCCTGCGCAATGCGGGGTGCACCCTCCAAGCAATGGCGGTTTTGCCGGCCTGCCAGTGCTTCAGGGCTTAGGGCTCTCCATAAAGACGGTCACGCCCATCTCGATATAGTGGTCGCGCGTCTTGTAGTCATAGTTGCGGAAGCTGATGCGGACATTGGTGCCCTCGAGCTGCTTGAGAGCGTGCCGTACGCAGTCATCTACGGTCTGCAGCGGGTGGTGTGGGTGCGCCTCGATGTCGTAGGTCAGGTCGGCGGGTCCCCAGGTCAGGCACGTAATCCCGGGCTTGGCGAGTTGACGCACGTTGGTGACCGCTCGTAGAGTCTCCATCTGAATGCACAGGATGCCGTTGTCGTTCCACCACTCGGCATACTCGAGGCGGTCCTCACGACCCTCGATGCCGTAACGGGCGGCTCCGCCCCAGCTACGCATGGCCATCTGTGGGTAGTAGAACCAGTTGATGGCCTCGTCGACCACCGCTTCGTCCTCGACCAGGGGCACTTCTATCCCCAGGGGGCCGAGGTCGAGAATGTTGCCTACCAGGTAGGCGTGCCGGGGGTGCTTGATGCGGAACTGGACGGGTATCCCGACCTCCTTGGCAGTCTCGCAGTACTGGACCAGCTTGTCCTCGTTGTATGGAGAGTGCTGGGCGTCGGCATTGATGAAGTCGTAGTCATCCTTGCTGAGGATGTCCTCCATCTGGCTCTTGGTGGCATCGATGGGGACAGAGACACCAAGGACGATGTCGCCTCGCACGATCTTTTCTTTCAGCGATGTCATGGGGTGCTCCTTACTCCGAATGTGTCATCCTGTGTCAGGCCGATACTCTGCGGCATGAAGAATTCGAATCGGTTTCGGTCTTCGTATCCATCTATGGTTGCTGGAACAATGCCCGGGTTCTCCAGGGCGGCACGTACGATGCTCTTGTTGAACTGGTGGATGCCTGACTCTTCAGACAGGAAGTAGTCGACGGACATCCAGCGGCACTCGGCGATCTCTTCCTCCTGCATGGTGATCTCGGTGGAGAGCGCCGAAAGTCGACAGACAAAGTAAATGTCCGACTTGTCGTACCTGTAGCCGTGCCAGTGTCGGAAGCACGCCAGCGATTCGAATTTGGCATGAACCCCGGTTTCCTCAAGCACCTCACGTACGGCGCCGTCGGCAAGGTGCTCCCCTGGATGCAATGCGCCTCCCGGCAGCTTGTATCCTGGACCTCGACTCGGACCCATACGGTATCGTTCCACGACCACGAGGATCTCGTCCCGCTCGTTCAGAACGACAGCTCCCGCGCCTATGTAGTGTGTGGCATAAGGCGGTATGAATGACCCCGGAACGAGCTGCAGGGTCATGAGAACGTACTCGGCTTCGGCGTGATGATATTCGAATCCGGCTTTCGCCGCTGCCGGCACCAACGCCGCTCGGCTGATCGGCAACTCCAGCCAGACGACCTTGTAGCCTTCGTCGTTCCATGTTGATAGCGAGTGCCCCAGCAGGCTCTCGAATTCGCCGGGGTCGTCAGGAAGGGTCTCGACGTCGGTGACCACGCCGCCAAACTGGTTCGGTGAGAATTTCAGAGTCTCCATTGTCAGCCGTGCCTCACCACCATCTGTACCTCGTTGGACGGATTGCAGAGGGCCTCGAATGCGCCCTGTATCTCGTCCAACGGGAGGAAACTCGCCTCTGAGACCAGCGGCTCCATCGTGACTTTACCTGCGCGGATCAGGTCGAGCGCGATTCGCCAGTCCTCAGGCTGGGTTCCGAACGATGTCTTGAGACTGATCTCGCGTGCCATCCAGTCGGGAGGCAGCACAGGCGTCTCATTCCATACGATCGCGACCAGAACGACCTGCCCGTTCCGCCTGACCATGTTCATGGCTTGGTCGAGGGTCCCCGGTGCGGCCGCGCACTCGAAGACTAGGTCGGGGCCGGTGCCGTCCGTAAGTTCTACGACGCGCTCGATAGCATCTTCCTCAATCGGATTGATGACGGCGTCGGCGCCAAGCCGCCGGGCGGCCTCCGCTCTTGCAGGGGCAGGTTCAGACACGATCACCTTGCTCGCGCCTGCAGCCCTGGCGACCTGCATGCACAGCAGACCAATTGGTCCAGCCCCCAGCACCACAACTGTGTCTCCCAGCTTGAGCTGTGACAGTCGGACAGCATGGACGGTCACGGCGCACGGCTCGCACATCGCGGCCTCATCGTCGCTCACTCCTTCGGGTATGGGCACAGGCTCCCACTCTTCCAGTACGACCTTCTCTGCGTACGCCCTTACCCGGGACGATCCGCCGGAGAATCCTTCCAGCCGGTAGTTGAACCGTTCGCCTCGGTTGGGACTTGCGGCACGTACCGCCGGCATAGGCTCACCGCCGCCGCCAACGACTCGATCGCCCACGCTCCATCGGGTGACCTCGTCTCCAACGCTGCTAACGACACCTGAGTACTCGTGACCCATCACGGTGCCGGGTGGAGCGATGTCGTACAGAAAGTGGTGTACATCGGTACCACAGATGGCGCAGTAGTTGACGTCGATTACCACCTGGCCCGGCCCCGGCGTGGGGTCTGGCATGTTTTCGATTGCGAACTGTTGACCACCCTTGTAAACAGCGGCGCGCATGACGGATGCCTCCTGAAGTTGCTGCCGCATAGGTTAACACGAGGGCTTACTGGTGTCAGGTTTCCCCAAAAGAGGGATGGTTGAGATTTTCCCCGTGGAGACTATAATGAAAACCGCCTGATATTTAGCTCGTTGTATAGTAACCGCCACACGGTTTCGGATCTGGAAGGCAGCCCAGATGACGACACAGGCTTCTCAAAACCCTCGTTATGAGGCGGACGAAAATCCGCCGTTACTTGCTTCTATCGGATATGGCTTTCAGTTCAGCCTGATCGCTTCGGCCACACTGCTGGTGACTCCGGTCGTGGTAGCCAAGGCGTCCGGTCAGGGCAACTCCTACCTCGTGTGGATGGTCTTCGCCTCGCTCCTGGTGGTTGGCGTGTCCACTCTGATCCAGGTGCGACGGATCGGCCCGGTCGGGGCAGGGGCGCTGCTGCCCATGTTCACGGCGGCCTTCGCCATACCGTTCTGCATCTCAGCAGTGGTGGATGGAGGGCCTGCAACCCTGATTACGCTGGTGCTCGTCACTGCAGTCGTTCAACTGATTATTTCGAGGTGGCTGTTTCTCCTGAGGCGATTTGTGACGCCGGTCCTGGGCGGCACCGTGATGATGATACTTTCGATCACGCTGGCCTCGGTAGTGCCTCGTCTTCTGGACGAGGTTGCCTTGGTCGAGCCTGTAGGGGCGCATCTGACCGCCCTGGCCACCATAGCCGTAGTCGCCATCTTCGTACTGCGCGGATCGGCGGTGCTGCGTCTCTGGGGACCTGTAGTCGGCATTGTCGCTGGCTGTGTGGTTGCCGCGATATTCGGCTTCTACAATGCAGATATGGTGATCGAGGCTCCCTGGGTAGGACTGCCCAGCCAGTGGCCGGGTTTGGGACTGGACTTCGGCTTCGCTTTCTGGACGCTCCTTCCGGCATTCCTGTTCCTCGGGATCATCATATCCATTCAGGCCAATGGTGAAGCCATCACGCAGCAGAGGGTCGCCTGGCGCGAGGAGCGGGCGGTTGACTTCAGGCAGGTGCAGAGGGCAATGGCAGGCGCCGGTGTGACCAACCTACTGGCTGGACTTGCTGGTACGGTGCCAAACATCATCAATTCCGGCTCGTCATCGTTTGCTCAGACAACCGGTGTTGCTTCAAAGAGAGTCGGCTACTGCATCGGATTCATCTTCATTGCAATAGCCTTTCTGCCTAAGTTGTCCGGTCTGCTGAGCACCATTCCGGGGCCCGTAATGGCCGGATACCTCATCGTGATGTCAGGGACGCTGTTCGTTGATGGGGCGCGATTGGTTATCCAGTCGGAGAACAACCGCCAGAGAGTCCTTGTGGCGGGGGTCTGCTTCTGGATCGGCGCCTCCTTCCAATTCGGGCTGTTCACGATACCCGACGTTGGCCCTGTGTGGGGCGCCCTGCTCGGAAGTGGCATAACCACCGGAGGTCTCGCGGTGGTGGTCATGATCCTTTACCTGGAGTTCACCAATCCGAGACACATGCGGTTCAAGTCGAGGCTGGACATCGAAGTACTCCCTGAGTTGAACGAGTTTGTCACCCGTTTCGCCGATACCAGGGGATGGGACGAGGCAATGAAGACCCGCCTGAGCGCTGTGGCGGAAGAGACACTGCTTACATTAGCGCCGCTTGACCTGACCTCCTTCGACCTCGATGAGAACGGGGCTGAAGAGACGACTGAAGATCGTCAACTGGTGGTTCTGGCCTCCAGCGAGGGAGGCATCGCTGACCTGGAGTTCATCGGCGGAGGTGGCGAGGAGAACATCGAGGACCAGGTCCGACAGCTCCAGCAGCTCGATGAGGAGACTCCGGTCGAGCATGAACTGTCGCTGAGGTTGCTGCGAAGCTACGCACTGTCTGTAGAGCACCACCAATACCAGGACACCGACATCATCACCGTTAAGGTCGCCCACCCTGAGGGTGGGTAGTCCCACTAGCTCGCTACTGCCGCCCGGGATCCCCCATACGTGAGGAATTCGCATGGACGTGTTTGAAATCTCTGATCTGCTGTCCCGACGCGCGGAATCAGGTCAACTGTATCTCGAGTTCTTCGAGGTCCCAACGATGAGCATTGGCGTGTACGAGCTCGCCGCCGGAACGATCGATCCCCAGCAGCCGCACACCGAGGACGAGGTGTACTACGTTGTCGGGGGTAGGGGACAGGTCCACATCGACGGCGATGACAGCGAGATCAGCCCCGGCAGTGTAATCTTCGTGGCCGCCGGGGTCGAACACCGATTCCACTCGATCACCGAGGACCTCAAGCTGCTGGTTGTGTTCGCCCCGCCGCGAGGGTCTCAGGCGCATTGAATTCGGGCACGGGTTCGGGCAATATACTCTGTCACTGAATCTCACCGACTGAAGGAGCCTCCGACCCGTGAATAAGATCGTTCCGACCTTTGCTGAGGCCGTCGCGGACATTCCCGACGGCGCGACGCTCATGATCGATGGCTTTGCCGGACCCGGCGGGACACCTCAGAACCTGATTCGCGCGCTCCGAGATCATGGGGCACGTGAGCTGACAATCATCTCCAACACGGCTGGTCTTGCTTCCGTGATCGGATTCGGAACGATTCCGGGAGACACGCCCACAGACATCGGCGTCCTGGTGGAGAACGAGCAGATCAGGAAGGTGATAGCTTCGTTCCCGGTGTCGCCCTCACCCTCCCGGCCAACGGCATTCGAGAGGGCCTACCTCGAAGGCAAAGTGGACCTCGAAGTCGTACCTCAAGGTACGCTGGCCGAACGCATCAGGGCAGGTGGAGCCGGAATTCCTGCGTTCTACACGCCTACGGGTGTTGGCACGCTCATGGCGGAGGGCAGGGAAGTACGCGAGTTCGACGGCCGGGAGTACCTGCTTGAGACCGCTCTAAAGGCGGACTTCGCCCTTCTGCGGGCGGACAGGGCTGATTCACTAGGAAACATTCAGTACAAGGGAACGTCGAGGAACTTCAACGGCGTCATGGCGACCTCCGCCGACGTGGTGGTCATGGAAGTCGATGAGATCTTGGAGCCGGGTGAGATCGATGCCGGCGCTGTCCACACGCCGGGACTCTACGTCGACCGAATCGTGAAGATCGGGTAGTAGGTACTCCACAGGGCTATTGAGGAACACTGCAATGGAAAAAGAAAGATTCCCTCGGGAGATCATTGCCATGCGCGTCGCGCGCGAGCTTCAGGACGGCGATGTAGTGAACCTCGGAATCGGGATACCTACGCTGTGTTCGCAGTTCATCCCGGAGGGTCGCAGCGTGGTGTACCACAGTGAGAGCGGCGTCGTCGGCTACGGCCCGATGGCTGAACCCGGTGAAGAGGACATAGACCTCATCAATGCCGGAGGCCAGTTCCTCGCGCCGAATCCCGGTATGGCATTCTTCAACTCCGTTGAGGGCTTCGCGATGATCCGGGGCGGTCACATCGACGTCACGGTGCTCGGGGCGCTGCAGGTCTCCGAACGCGGCGATCTCGCCAACTGGATGCTGCCCGAACGCGGCATTGGAAACGTAGGCGGAGCGATGGACCTGGCCGCGGGCGCCAAGCGAGTCATCGTGGCGATGGAGCACACGGACCGCAACGGCAATTCAAAGATTGTTGGCGAGTGCGATTTCCCACTAACGGCCCAGGAGTGTGTGAGCCTGATCGTGACTGACGTAGCAGTCATCAGCGTCGAGCCGGACGGTCTGCTTCTCGCAGAGGTCGCGCCCGGCTGGACAGCGGACGACGTTCAGGAGATCACGGGGGCGCACCTTAACGTATCGCCTGACCTCGGCGACTTCCGGCTGTAGCTGTCCGGCTACGTCAGGTTCCACCGGGGACGGCTGGCTGCTTCCTCTTTGAGCCTGTCGGGTAGCCAGTCCCGCACTTCCTCGGAGATGTAGAAGACCGGCCGCATCAGGTCGGACTCGGACTCAACAATCCCCTCTTCGACGGCTTTCTTGGCAACAGCCGTGTTGGGCAGGACTCTGGAGCCAAGCCTCAGCACCGCGAACGATGGCTCGACCTGCCTGAGCAGGCTGAGCTTCTGGTCGACGGTTTCTCTATTCTCACCGGGCTCGCCAAAGCCGACATTGAGAGAGAACGGCAGGCCTGCCTCCTGGAAGAGGTGCCCCATGACCCCGAGCCGGTCGAGCCTGTCGGCAAGGTCTCCTCCACCCCCTCCGGACTCGGCCAGAAGCGCAAGGGAGCATCCCGACTCCTTCATCAGATGCACCAGTTCCTCATCACCGTGGCCCGGACGGACGTAGCTGTTCCACCTGATCTTAATGCCGGAGTCGATTATGGCGCGACACAGGGTCTTCGCACTTTCGACAGGAATATTAAATCCCGAGTCTATGAAGAACACCTTGTTGATCCTGTAGTCAGTGTTCAGGTTCCTTATCTCATCGACGACTTCGCCCGGGTCGCGTATCCGCCAGTCTGTTCCGTCGAAGCCTCCAGCAGATGTGGCGTAATAGGCCTGCGCCAGCTTCGTTACCACGCCAATCCCGAATCCGGAGCCGTTGTACTTCCGCATGTCGAGAAGATCGAGCCTTGGCGCTCGATGGAAGTCGGACGTGAAACTGCCTTCACTGACGACGATCCGCTCATTCTGCCGGTATACCACTCCGGGGATGTCGGTATAGTCGTCACCCGACTCCAGCCTGTCCACGAGAGTAGAAAATGCTTCGGCCGCATCTCCAGCTATTCCCACGTCTGCGCCTACGTACTCAAGGCACTCGGCGGGAAGAATGCTGAACGCTGGACCGCCGCAGAGGATAGTGGCGTCGCTGGACGCTCTGACCCGGTCAACGATGTCCCTGACGCCGGGAAGGTTCCAGACAGGGTTGAAGTAGCTCTGATTATCGAGGTTCCTAATGGAGAGCCCAACGAGGTCGGGCTGGAACTCCCTTACCGCCTCCTCGACGTCCGCCGGTGCGTCGTCCGAGAACATGAGGTCGACCACACGCATCTGATGGCGGTCTTCGTCCACGGCAGCGGCAATGTACGCGAGCCCGATGGGCACAGGTCGAACGACCATGCGGTCCATGAATCGGTCAGTCTGATTGGTCGCTACGAGCAGGATCTTCATGACAATTGCTCCTGTGACTCATGCCCTAGCCTGAGCATAACACAGCGCATAACTGCTGGACTCTCGGCTGCTTTCTGTTTGACCTGCCGTTGGCAATGGTGTACAACCACGATGCGTACAGATACGTCTCAGACTCACTTTCAGGACTCACCACAGATGCCATCTTCAGACGTTGTTGGAAAGGTGCAGACGGTACTCGGGCCCATGGATCCGGGCGATCTGGGAACCACGCTCACTCATGAGCACCTGCTAATTGACCTATCGGTGCTTTACGACTCCCCTCCGGTAGAGGCCAGCGCACGGGATCTGTTCTATTCGCCGCTGAACCAGGAGACGCTGGGGTACATTCGTTACCACCACGCGGCCAACTACGACAACTCTCGCCTGCTCGACGTCGACACTGCCATCGACGAGGCCGCGCTGTACAAGCAGTTCGGAGGCGTGTCGCTCGTCGACGCCACCAGCATCGGCATCGCCCGCGACCCGGTGGGTCTTGCACGCATAGCGCGCGCGACCGGAGTCAACATCATCATGGGCGCGGCGTTCTACGTGGACGTCGCCCATCCCCCGTATGTCAGCGAGCGCAGCGAAGAAGAGCTGGCCGAGCAGATTGTCCGCGACGTCACTGAAGGCGTTGACGGCACCGGCATCCGGTCAGGCATCATCGGAGAGGTAGGCTGCTCGTGGCCACTGACCGACAATGAGCGTAAGGTCGTGCGGGCTGCGGCGAAGGCTCAGAGGGCGACCGGCGCGCCGATCCTCATTCATCCCGGTCGTGACGAGACGTCACCTCTGCGGATAATCGACGTGCTGGACGAAGCAGGGGCCGACCTGAGTCGCACGATAATCGGCCACCTCGATCGGACAGTGTTCGAGCACTCCACTCTCACCGCCATCGGTGAAGCAGGATGCTACTTCGAATGGGACCTGTTCGGAAGTGAGGGCGCGCACTACCGAATGAACCTCGACATACAACATCCCAACGACGGCACCAAGCTCAATGACATCGCCTGGGTAATCTCAGAGGGGTACGGCGAGAAGATCGTCATAGCTCACGACATCTGCTCCAGGCACAGGCTGCTCAAGTACGGCGGCCACGGCTACTTCTACATCCTGGCGCAGATCGTCCCCATGATGCGCAGAAGAGGATTCACCGAGGAGTCAATCCAGAACATACTCGTCAACAACCCTGCATCGATCCTAACGTTCGTCGAGCCCTCAGCTTAGGAGGCCTGCGATGGCTACCCTGGAGTACGAAGATACGAAACGAGAGATCATATCTCTCATTGATAACCTCCCGGAAAGTGAACTTCATGCTGTGAAGCGCTACGTCCAATATGTCAGGGACCTGCAGGACCCCTTCCTGAACGCGCTGGCGGATGCACCATGGGACGATGAACCCTTAACGGATGAGGACCGGGCAGCAGTTGCTGAGGCCCGCGAAGACATCGCTGCTGGGAGAACCATCTCGGCTGAGGACCTAAGGAAAGAGCTGGGTATTTGAATTGGGAAGTTGTCTACACACAGAGAGCGGTGAGAGACATTCGCCGACTCGAACCATCCGTTAGACGCAGGGTGGTACTTGCGATTGATCGCCTTGCATCTGATCCCACATCGTCGAGTATTCGGCGTCTGCGCGGATCGCCGACTGAGTGGAGGCTGAGGGTCGGGGATTGGAGAGCCATCTTCGAGTTCGACCGGCAAGAGCACGCGATCCTGATACTCCATGTAGGACATAGGCGAGAAGTGTACAGATAGCTTTGAAAGAGTGCTGAGGAGAGAAGACATGACAACCACACACGACCAAGATTGGGAATTTGGCATACGAGACGAGGGACATGAGGGCGGAGGTGAAGGGCCGGTCGTTCTGGGAGAAGGCGACTTCAGGTACGAGGTCTCCGGCACCAACTGGGGCACTCTGCCCGAGGGATGGGTGTACAAAGAGGGCACGGCTGTGGACGTCAACTCCAAGGACCATGTGTACGTGTTCAACCGCGGCACCTGCCCGATGATTATCTTCGACACAGAGGGCAATATCATCGACACTTGGGGCGAGGGCGTTTTCGCCAATCCTCATGGTGTCACGATCGCGCCTGACGACACGGTCTTCTGCGTCGACAACGGCGACAGCACTGTCCGCAAGTTCACCGCCGACGGCAAGCTGCTGATGACGCTTGGGACTGCACATGAGCCCGCTCCAAAGATGAGCGGCAAGCCGTTCAGTGTCCCGGCTCACGTCGCCATCGACCACCGAACCGGCGAGTTCTACGTGGCCGACGGCTACTCCAACGCCAGGGTGCACAAGTACACCCCGGACGGCGCCTACCAGTTCTCGTGGGGCGAGTCCGGGACCGGCGAGGGCCAGTTCAACATCGTTCACAACATCACCACCGACAGCGAAGGCTGGGTTTACGTCGCGGACCGCGAAAACCACCGCATCCAGATTTTCAACTCAGAGGGCAAGTTCGAGACGCAGTGGGTGAACCTGTCGAGGGCTGCTGCGATCTGCATTGACGACCGAAGTGGACAGGAGTTGGTTTACATAGGCGAGTACTTCGCCGGAATTGGGACCAACGACATCGGCACCGACCTGGGTCCGCGTGTCACCATCATGGACACCAAGGGCAACGTGCTGGCACATGTGGGCCGCGCGAGCTACGGTGCACAGAGCGGCCGTTTCTACTCGCCGCACGGAATAGCGGTGGACTCAAAGGGCGACATATACGTGGCTGAGGTCTCGTGGAGCGACTACGGCAGCAAGATGGACCCACCTCGCGAGCTGCGCTCGATGCAGAAGCTCGTGAAGGTGAGCTAAGGGAACTCTAAGGGGAGGCATGGCATTGACCGCCGTACACGACACTGAGCAGACGCTCACACAGGATGACCTCGCCGGTCTGGCCGGCGACTTCGCGTCCGACCCGCGTAACCGGCTGATGCAGAACACGGTCACGCAGCGCGACGTCAACGAAGTCGCGCTGGACCGTCGCATCGTCACGAATGCGACACACACTTTCTCAACCGTACTGGACGACTGGTCTCCGACTCACCAGGGAGCATCCGGCAGGTGCTGGCTGTTCAGCGGCCTGAACCTGTTCCGCGTCGATACCATGGATTCGCTGAACGTAAGGCAGTTCGAGTACAGCCAGAACTACATGATGTTCTGGGACAAAGTCGAGCGCGCGAACTTCATTCTCGAGTCGGTGATCGAGACTGCGGACCGGCCAATTGACGACCGTATAGTCCAACACCTGATGGTTGCCCCTGTCGAGGACGCCGGCCAGTGGGACATGTTCATCAACATCGTGGACAAGTACGGAGTCGTACCCAAGGAGTCGATGCCCGAGACAGAGAGTTCAGGCAACACTCGCCAGATGAACAGCATGCTCTACTACCAGGTTAGGCAGGGTGCTGCGACCATCCGGGGCCTTTACCAGGAAGAAGCGGGGCTGGACGCGATGCGCCAGGCGAAGCTCGATGCGCTCAAGTCGGTCTATCGCATCCTGTCCATACACCTCGGCGACCCTCCCGATTCGGTGGACTGGCAGTGGAGGGACAGGGAAGGGGAGTTCCACCGCGACGGTGAGTTGACCCCGCTCGAGTTCGCTGACCGATACGTCAAGCCAGGGTTCCGGGACATGGTCTGCCTGGTGAACGACCCGCGCCCAGACCACCCGTACTTCCAGTCCTACACCATCGGATACCTGGGCAACGTCGTTGGTGCGCGGTCGGTCCGCTACATCAACGTACCCATAGAGGTCCTGAAGGACATTACGCAGAAGCAGATCGAGGACGGGCGTCCAGTCTGGATGGGCTGCGATACGGGCAAGCAGAACCACCGCACCCTTGGCCTCTGGGACGCAGAGCTCTTCGACTACCCGAGCGTGTACGGCTCCGAGTTCGGGATGGACAAGGCAACCCGGCTCCAGTACGGGCAGACGCAGATGACTCACGCCATGCTCTTTACCGGCGTGGACGTGGTTGACGACGTCCCAAGGCGCTGGCGCGTCGAGAACAGCTACGGCGACAAGGTCGGCGACAAGGGGTTCTTCCTGATGAACGACTCCTGGTTCGAGGAGTACATGTTCGAGATAGCCGCCCCGCGCAGCTACCTGTCCGACGATGTTTTGGCGGCCCTCGACACCGAGCCCATTGTGCTTCCGCCATGGGACCCGATGGGTGCGCTCGCATGAGACAGTCTTAACCCAATTGAAATAGAGCCTCAGCAAGGAGGTCCCGACATGACCATAGGAGTATCTACCCCACTGCCCGCATACCGGGTCAGCGCCGCGTTCATGGCGTCGAAGGCTGAAGAGCTCGGTTTCGAGTCCATCTGGTACGCCGAGCATCCGGTGTTGCCGGTCGACTCGGACAGCCCATTCCCGGGTTCCGAAGACGGCGTGATTCCCTGGACGTACGCCCACTTCGCCGACCCGTACATCGCCCTCGCGCAGGCATCCGGCGCGACGAGCAAGATCAAGCTCGGCACCGGAATTACGCTCATTCCCGAGCGTAATCCGCTGGTGCTCGCAAAGACAGTGTCGACTCTCGACCTGTTCAGCGGAGGCCGCTTCATTCTTGGAATCGGCACAGGCTGGCACCGGGAAGAGACGACGATCATGGGCGGCGACTTCGATCACCGCTGGACACAGACTAGAGAGTCGTTGCTGGCGCTGAAGGAGCTATGGACTAAGGACGAGGCCGAGTTCCACGGCAAATACTACGACTTCCCACCGGTCCAGATGTACCCCAAGCCCGCGCAGAAGCCGCACCCGCCGATTCTGATAGGCGGTATGGCGCGAAGGGTGTTGCAGCGCATCGTAGAGGTCGGGGACGGCTGGCTGCCCAATCGCGTCACGCCAGGGATCATCGAGGACAGCCGGCGACAGCTCGACGCGCTCGCCGAGGAGCGTGGTCGCGACCCAAGCTCGATCACCATCTCAGTCTATGGTCAGCCTGCCGAACGGCAGAACGCCGAGGACTACCTGAACGCTGGCGCAAACCGCGTTATAGTTCGCCCCGAGTTCTGCGAGACCGAGCAGGAGATGTCAGACCAGCTTGAGCGCATGGCCGAGGCTGTGCTGTAGTCACGATCTGGGCCTGGTTGCCTGAGGCCGATTAACGGCGTGAACTCTGACTTTGCAGTCCCAGCGGCAGACCTGGCAGGGCTGATAGCTCCGTTTCAGGACGAGATCGGGCGCGGCCTGTCTGGGCTACACGGTTCGATCGCCATGCACCCGTCATTCGTTGGGATGCCGTCTGGCAGGGAGCAGGGCAGGTTCGTAGTCCTGGATCTTGGCGGCACCAACGTGCGCGCCATCGTTCTGAACATGGGCCCTGACGGCTCGATCAGGATATTGAAGAGCGATGGCTTCCGCCTTCCATCCACCAGCGGTTCTGTTGATGACCTGTTCCGTCCAATGGCACGTTTCGTTGGGGACATGCTGGAAGATGGGTCAGACTACACTCTCGGATTCATCTTCGCGTTTCCGATGGAGCAGACCGGGGCTCGCAGTGGGCGCCTCACCAAGTGGACGAAGGAGTTCGCTTTTTCAGGCGTGGAGGGTATGGACGTAGTCGAACTGCTTGAAGACGCAATCAGGCGCGAGTCAGACTCCACACCCGCACTCAGGCAGCTGACGATAGGTGCGCTTGCCAATGACACGGTCAGCGTGCTCGCCGCCGGGGCGCTTCACGATTCCCGCTGCGACTTGGGTCTTATAGTAGCAACTGGTATGAACCTGGCGGTCACTGTGCCGCGCGCCCTGATCCATAAGGACATTCCTGCGGACAGCGGCAGCGAGATGATCTTCAACATGGAGTGCGGCAACTTCTCCGGAGTGACATCAGTACAGACGCAGTTCGACCGACTGTTGGACGCTGACTCCGATACGGACGGTCAGCTTCTTGAGAAGATGATCTCAGGCCGCTATCTGGGTGAAATAGTACGTCTCGCGGTCGCTCATCAGGCGTCGGCCGGTCAGAAATTCCGGAACTGGGCGAGAGAGGGCAGCATCTTCAGGGATCCGTATGGATTCGCGACCGAGCATCTCTCAGACATCGCCTACGACACCTCGCCGGAGCTTACTGCCACCGGAATTCTTCTTCACGGCCTAGGTGTGACCGACGCGAGCGAGGATGACCGCAGGAGCCTCAGGAGAATCTGTCTCAGCGTTGGCAGAAGGTCCGCGCGGCTCGTGGCGATGTCAATTGTGGCCACTGCAACCTATATCGACCCGGACCTGGACCGGGAACACCTCGTAGCCGCCGACGGCAGCCTGTTCAGGGGATACCCGGGATACGAGGTCGAGGTCGAGCATGGAATCTCCGAGTTGCTCGGAGATCGGGACGACCGCGTACAGGTGGCTTACGTCCGCGAAGGCTCAGGTCTTGGAGCTGCAGTGCTGGCAGCTATGTCCGTCTGACGTAGTCGTCACCAGTCCAGCCCAACCGACGTGGTCAGGAACTCTGAGAACGGTGAGGCGATCTTGCAGGCGTCCGTGAAGGTGTCGATGAAGTCGGCAGAACATGCCTCTTCTTCAGTGAACCTCGTCATGGCGGCGAACGATTTGAGCTTGAGTTGCTCGATCAGGGGGTGGTCAGGGTCTATCCCTCTCGGAGCTCGCTTCAGCGACTCACCCTCGAGTTTGTACATCGAGGTGAACCTGTCTTCGGTGACTATATTCGTCCACCTCTCAGGGTTCGCGACAATTGCTCCTCTGATCTTCCCCACAGTCGCAGAGTTGGGACGCCAGATTCCGGAGGACCCAAAGACCTGGCCGGGCTGCAGGTTCAGGTAGATTCCGGGACCGTGGACCTCGCGTCCGACCTCATGGCGGAAGTGCATGCCCGCGTTGGTCTTGTATGGACTCTTGTCCTTGGAGAAACGCACGTCCCTGTAGATGCGGAAAATCGAACCGCCCGACAGTCTCGGATCAGCGACCATGTGTGGGCTTATATCCCGGAGTCTGTCCCCAAAGTCCGACACAAACTGCACCAGGGCGTCCCTTACGTCTCGCTCGTAGCGCTCCCTATTTTCCTGGAACCACTCCCGGTTGTTATTGTCGGCGAGGTCCGACAGGAATTCGAACAGGGCCGGCGTGAAGTGGGGTGATGAACTCATCGTCTCTCCTCGATAAGAATTCTGATTTCAGAGCT
Source organism: Dehalococcoidia bacterium (assembly GCA_965232905.1). Taxonomy (GTDB): domain Bacteria; phylum Chloroflexota; class Dehalococcoidia; order Lucifugimonadales; family UBA1123; genus VXRN01. The sequence goes on along the minus strand of OZ247432.1, from coordinate 1,438,813 downwards.
GGTGCTTGGAGTTATGTCAGATGCAATTGTAGGAACGAGGCAGCGTGCGTCGCTAGGCGGATGGCCTTAAGAAATCGGCTCTCGCTTTGTGGTAGTGTAGGAAAAACTTGCACGGGAAAGACCATGTCCCAGTCAGATATCAAGCTTATCGCCCATCTCATGCGCAGGGCCGGTTTCGGCGCTACCCGAGAAGAGCTCGACGCCCTCGCGGAGAAGGGATACGAAGCAGCCGTAGAGGACCTGCTGGACCCGCCCGACACTGAGTGGCTTGGTGACGATATGGTCAGGCGCTTCGATCTTGAGGCGTCCGGCATGATCAACGCGCCTGGCTCCTCCCGGAACTGGGTTTACCGCATGATTACAACCAACGCGCCGCTGCTTGATAAGATGGCCCTCTTCTGGCACGGCATATTCGCCACCGGAGTCCCGAAGGTCATCAACGGCAGGGTGCTTTACGACCAGATCAACACCTTTCGCAGGCACGGCATGGACAGCTTCGACTCCATACTCGTCAGGCTTGCGAGGGACCCGGCGATGATAGTCTGGCTGGACAACCAGGAGAACCACGGCCACGCTATTAACGAGAACTGGGCCCGTGAGCTTCTGGAGCTGTTCTCTATGGGCGTCGGCAACTATACGGAAGACGACATCAAGGAGTGCGCCCGCGCCTTTACCGGCTGGACCATCGGCAACACCGAGTACATGATGGTCCGCTCACAGAGGGACTCGGACTGGCCGTACGGTCGAATCGCCTATCACTTCGACTATCGTCCTGAAGACCATGACGATGGCGAAAAGACCTTCCTCGGTCACCGGGGCAACTTCAACGGCGAAGACATCATAGATATCATCTGCCAGCAGGAGTCCACCGCGCGATTCATCTCCAGGCACCTGTACCACTACTTTGTCGCGGATGAGCCTCCCGTACCGGCCTGGCCATACACTCCTCCGCGAGACCCTGATGCTATCGACGCTCTCGTTAACGCCTACTTCGAGAGCGGTTACGAGATCAGGTCGGTCCTGCGCGCCCTGTTCAACTCCGACTTCTTCAAGTCGCGGGACGTGATGTACAGGAAGGTCAAAGGCCCCGCTGAATTCCTGGTGAGCGTCCTCAGGATGACCGGCGAATTCGACATGCCTCGCCGGGACATGATTCCGAGGTATCGGCAGACCGTGTGGATGGGACAGGAGCTGAGCAACCCTCCGAGCGTTGAGGGCTGGCACGAAGGGGTCGAGTGGATAGACACGGGCACGTTCATCGAACGAATCAACTTCGCATCTGAGCAGTTCGGCGACCCCAGCAAGCCGGGCGTCAAGGCAATCATCGACAGGATCTTCCGGGACGACGTTACCGGGCTGTCCTCCGAACAGCTCGTGGCCCGCTGCCTGGATGAATTGGGCGCATTTGCAGTGGACGATGAGACCAGGGATGTCCTCATCCGGTTCATCGAGTCCGATCGCAGTCGCGAAAACGTAGAGAACCTGCTGAGGCTGTCCGCCTCTACCAGAGAGTTCCAGCTGGCCTAGTCTCATGCTCAAGTACAGTCACACCATAGGAATAGTCGCCATGGAGGGGCGCGGCTTCGAGTACCCCACAGACACCGTTCCTGCGAGAAACGGCCGGATGTACGTGCCGAACAGGTCAAGGGACTTCGGTGAACGGGGTGTGAGGGTCACGGTCCTGGACCTGGACAGCGAGTACTACGGCACCTTCGGACATCTGGGCGACGGAGAAGGACAGCTCGTCTCTCCCACATGCGCGGCAGAAAGCGGCGAGGGACTGATCTACGTCGCCGACGACTACACCCACCGCATCTCCGCCTTTGATTACGACGGCAGCTTCGTCCTTAGGTGGGGCGCTAAGGGACCTGGTGATGGCGAACTGAACGGGCCTTCAGGTCTGGCTTTCGATGAGGACGACGATCTCTTCGTTGCAGACACGCACAACAGCCGGATCCAGAAGTTCAGCTCCTCCGGGGAGTTCCAATTCACCTTCGGTTCTCTGGGCACTTCAGAGGGACGACTCAGGCTGCCCTGGGGACTGACCGTCGCGCCAAACGGAGACATCTACGTGGCGGACTGGGGCAACGACCGCATTCAGCGATTTTCTCCCCAGGGCGATTTCCTCGCGGCCTACGGCACGACTGGAACCGCTGAGGGCCAGTTCCGACGGCCGTCCGGAGTTGCCGTCGACGAGAGCGACTATATGTACGTGTCCGACTGGGGGAACGAGAGAGTACAGGTGCTGGACGCCGATGGCACCCCCGTCCAGGTGCTGAGAGGTGAGGCCACCCTGTCCAGGTGGGCCAGCGACTTCATGGCAACCAACCGTGAGGAGGCCGCAGCGCGTGCCACAGCCAACCTGAAGCCAAAGCTGCCCGACGTGTACGGCGGCGATCCCCACACAGAGTCAGCCCATGTGGAGAGCCTGTTCTGGGCACCGGTATCCATAAAGCTGGACGACGCCGGACGGGTCTATGTCACCGAGGCCAACCGCCACAGGATCCAGATATACAACCGCACGCCCTCGTCCGGTTGACGCTCCCTAGAGGCATCATCGAAGTATAGAGCCAACAGGCTCACCCCGTCGTTCCGGCGAAGGCCGGCACCCAAAGTCCGGGGAGTATTGCACTGTCGATTCACGCACCCCTCTTCACCCTATCTCTATCTGTGGGGGCTAGAAGTTCAGGCGAAGGCACTCACTGGCACTCTCCCTTGACATGTATGTCTTCCTATGAGAACATATGTACTATCTCAACTGAGAGTGCATTAACCCATGCTGGTCAAGCGTACACCCGATCGATACGAAAAACTCGCCATACTCGGTGGTATGGCCACCGACGACATCCTGTATCCGCCCGAGCAGAGAGGCGGACGCAGAGGTCCATATCCTCAGCCCAAGAAGAACCCCTCGTTCGGCGTCTATCGCGCGTCACTGCCCAACGGCAAGTTCATCAACCTCATGCGGGTCATGTTCACAGACTTCTGCAAGATGGACTGCGCCTATTGTCCCAACAGCCACTGGGTACCAAGGAAGAGGTACGCCTTCAAGGTCGATGAACTCGCACAAGTCTTCATGGAGGCCCAGCAGCGGGGCATGGTCAGCGGCCTGTTTCTCAGTTCCGGAATTGCCGGAGACGGCTCAAAGACGACCGAGAGGTTGGTTAAGGTCGTCGACGCGATCCGCAATCGTTACGGATTCAAGGGATACATCCACCTCAAGGTGATGCCAGGCGCGGACTTCGACCAGGTCGAAGCCGCTCACAATCTTGGCACGCGACTGTCGGTCAACATGGAGACTCCAACTGCCGAGCACATGACTAAGCTCAGTAACATGAAGGACTTTGAGAACGAAATCCTGGCTCCCATGCGCTGGATTGACGAGCTCAACGAGTCCAGCACAGGCCGTGCAGTCGGGCAGGCGACGCAGCTGGTGGTCGGCGCAGCAGACGAAACGGACCGCGACGTCTTCTCCCGGATGGACCAGCTCTACACTGAGTGGGACCTAAAGCGCATCTACTACGCACCGTTCCGACCTGTGCGTCATACGCCGTTGGAGGAGCACCCGCCGACTCCGATGTCTAGAAGCCATCGCCTCTACCAGTTCGACTGGCTCAAGCGGGTCTACAGGTTCGCGAACGACGAGCTCGATCTGGCCTTTTCAGAGGACGGGTACCTGCCTCTCGACCAGGACCCCAAGACGTCGATTGCAGTGGAAAACCTCGATGCCTTCCCCGTGGACATCAACCGGGCGTCCCGAGAACAGTTGCTGCGCACCCCGGGCGTCGGACCAAAGTCCACGGACCGCATACTCGACGCCAGGCGGCTGCACACCATCGATACATGGAGAGACCTTCAGGCTATGGGCGTCGTGCGAAAGAGAGCGTGGCCGTTCATCTTCTTCTCAGGCTACCGGCCACCCACGGCAAAGCAACTGCGAATGGACCTGTTCGGTGCAGGGTCAAAAGAAGAGCCAACCGCTATCTCCAATGAGGCAGCAGGGCAGACGGCCCCATGTGGAGAGCCGAGATCATGTACCGGATGTCCGATGTTCGGAATGCCCGGACACCCGGGTCACGCCGAATTTGCGGCGTAATGTCCCAGCGAGCTATCCGAACCGGGCCAGTGTCTCAGCCGGACCAAAAGCCGCGACGCCGTAGAAGAGGACGCTCAGAATCACGGCAAGGACGTACGGGGCCCAGGTGGGAATCCTGGGCGTAGGAGAGAAAGTGGCCCAATCCAGCACCCAAGCGCCAATGCCGAACAGCGCCCCGGCTATAAAACCTGTAAACAGGCCGAACACTCCGTGTGTGAATGCGGACGTAGGCCCCTGCAGAAGGGCGGAGGTCCCGTGAACCAGAAAGTCCGATGCCTGAAGGTCTCCGTTGTAGGTTGCCAGGAAAACCATGGCCAGCGGCAGAGCTGCTCCTGTAGCAACTGGTGAGATGACTCCGAAACCAAACCCGGCGAGCAGCCATGTGAGCAAACCCCGTGCCCGCTCTCGCTCACTAGGATTGGACATCCACAGCGTCATAAGCACCGCGAGGATGGCAGACGCAGAAATGGCTGCGCCTGAAAGGAGGACCGTAGCGTCGGCAGGCATGTGCTGAGGAACATGGGGAGGGTCGGTTCGTGCCAGAAAGTTAACCAGCAGCGCCGCTCCACCCAGAGCCCCTCCGTAGAGTCCAACAGAAATTAGGAGCCGCAGTCGCCTCGGAGTGATCCCTTCAATTCTGATTGGATACTGTCGAGCTTGTGTCACCCGTCAGCCTGTTGCACCTGCGGAGGAATTACGCCGGCCAGCTCTAACTCCTCGGCCCGATGGCAGCTCGCGAAGTGTCCGGGAGCGAGCTCTCGTAGCTCGGGAGTCTCCGTACGGCAGAGGTCAGTCGCGAACTGGCATCGCGGGTTGAAGTAGCAGCCGGATGGAGGATTGGCGGGGTTCGCAACCTCGCCCTGCAGGATTACACGCTCCCTCTCCACTCTTGGGTCCGGTTCAGGGACCGACGACAGCAGCGCGGCGGTGTAGGGATGCTTCGGCGACGCAAACAGTTGCTCGGTCGGCGCAGTCTCAACCAGTTTGCCAACGTACATTACGGCGACGCGGTCGCTGATGTGCTTGACGACGCTTAGGTCGTGCGCCACGAATAGGTACGTGAGCCCCAGGTCGCGCTGCAGGTCCATCATCAGGTTGAGCACCTGCGCCTGGACCGACACATCAAGCGCGGACACGGGTTCGTCCGCGACGATCAGGCGCGGGTTGAGCGCCAGCGCTCGTGCAATGCCGATACGCTGCCTCTGACCCCCGCTGAACGCATGGGGAAAGCGTCGCATGAACTCAGGCCTGAGTCCGACCAGACCGAGCAGCTCGGCCACGCGGTCCTCCCGCTCGCCTCGTGGAAACCCATCGATTACAAGGGGCTCGCCGACGATGTCCATTAGCGTCATGCGCGGGTTGAGCGAAGAGAACGGGTCCTGGAAGATCATCTGCATCTCGCGACGCAGGCTTCGAAGTTGCGCCCGAGGTACGCCGGCTACGTCTATGACCGACCCGTCTTCCGACCTGTACAACACCTCGCCGCTCGTCGGCTCCACGGCGCGAAGGATGCAACGTGAAGTCGTCGTCTTCCCGCAGCCGCTTTCGCCTACGAGTCCGAGTGTCTCACCCTCGTTGATGTTAAAGCTGACGTCGTCAACAGCTCGTATGGCGCCGACCTCGCGCCGCAGCAAGCCTTTCTTGATCGGGAAATACTTGCGGAGATTGCTTATCTCGAGCAGCGTGTTCGGCGAACCGTTCTTATCGACCGCTTCAGTCAAGGCCTAACCTCCTCCATGTCCATTTCCTGTCGGCGGATGGTGCAGGAAGCAGCTGACTTCATGGTTCTTGGCGAATGGGAGCAGTGTGGGGAATTGTGTGTCACAGACATCGCCCATGAACGATGGGCACCTGGGATTGAAGGGACAACCGCTTGGCCTGGCATAGGGGTGCGGTACTGAGCCTGTAATGGACGCCAGCCTGTCCTGTGAGTCGTCTGACTGGATGCGGGGGATGGACTCCAGCAATGCCCGCGTGTACGGGTGCTGTGGATTGTGGAATATGTCGTCCACGGGTGCACTCTCTACCACCCGACCGAGATACATTACCACCACGTAATCAGCCATCTCAGCGATAACCCCGAGGTCATGCGTTATCAGGATGATCGCCATGCCGTACTGATCTTGCAGAGTGCTCATAAGGTCGAGGATCTGCGACTGAGTGGTTACGTCGAGAGCGGTAGTCGGCTCGTCCGCGATGAGTATTGTCGGATTGCAGGAGAGCGCCATGGCTATCATCGCCCGCTGCCTCAGTCCGCCGCTGAGCTGGAAAGAGTATTCGTCAACTCTCTGCTCGGGAAGTGGGATGCCAACGTGGCGAAGCAGCTCGACAGCCATTTCGCGCGCTTCAGACTTGGAGACGTCCTGGTGCAACCTGATCGCCTCTATTAGCTGGTTGCCCACTGTGTGCACAGGGCTGAACGAGGTCATCGGCTCCTGGAAGACGTACGAGATCTCTCCTCCTCGGATCGCTCGCATCTCCGTGCTGTCAGGATCGTATGACGTGAGGTCCAGCACCTCTTCCGTGCCGTTGCGCCCTTGGCGCCTGAACAGGATCTCTCCATCGACGACAATGCCGGGTTTATCCAGGATACCGAGTATGGACCTCGCAGTTACGCTCTTTCCGCACCCGCTCTCCCCAACGATTCCCAATGTCTGCCCCGGATGCAGGTCGAACGAGGCCCCGTCTACGGCGACGACCGTGCCCTCATCCAGCGGAAAGTGGGTGACAAGATCTCTAACGGAGAGCAGTGGCTCTCCAGTCCGTTCAGTCCGGGCTGCCGGATTAGCCGTATGGGTCTGCTGCATCTCTGAGACCGTCTCCAAGGAAGTTGAATGCCAGTACCGCTGCAATCACCGGTATCGCCGGGACTAACAGCCAAGGTGTCAGGGCCACTGCCTGAACGTTCTGGGCCTGTTGCAGCATAACGCCCCAGCTAATTGCTGGAGGGCGCAAGCCAAGCCCCAGGAAGCTCAATGAAGTCTCGGCAATGATGATCGCCGGGAAAGCAAGGGTCGTGGCCGCAATTATATGGCTGAGGAAGGATGGCACCATGTGCCTGAATATGATGCGCAACTGGCTGGCGCCCGCAAGCTCCGCCGCCGTAACGAAGTCTTCCTCCCGCAGCGACAGGAATCGCCCTCTGACCTCGCGGGCCAGTGTCGTCCACCCGATCAGCGAGATGATTATCGTAATCGCAAAATAGACTTTGAGTATCGACCAGTCCCTCGGGACAGCCGCTGCTATTCCCATCCAAAGGGGAATCGTCGGAATTGACCTGAGAATCTCGATCACGCGCTGGATTATGGTATCGATCCAGCCTCCGTAGAAGCCTGACAGTCCGCCCAGCAGCACTCCCAGGAACAGGCTGATCGCAACGCTGACCAGGCCGATGGTCATGGAGATACGTGTCGAGAACATCAGCCGGGACCAGACATCACGTCCCTGCACGTCGGTCCCGAGAATGTATATGACCTCTTCGGCCTTCGCGGGGGCATTGACGCCAAGCAGGTGCCTGTCGGTCGTAATCAGTCCGAGGAACTTGTACTCGAAGCCCCTGGCGAAGAATCTTATCGGTAACTTCACATCAGGATCAGATACATAGACCCGCTTGAAAGTTCTCGGGTCTCGTGAACCCGAGACGGCGTTGACGTGCAGGTCGGGTGTCCAACCGTCGAAGAAATGCACCCGCTGAGGCGGCATCTCTCCGCGGCGCGCCTCACTCAGGAACGGGTCGGAAGTCGCAAGGAAGTCAGCCCCGATTACCATCAGGTACATGATGATCAGGACGATGCCAGCCCCCATTGCGAGGCGGTGCCTTCGCAGCCGCCACCACATGAGCTGCCATTGAGAGGCTACGTATACCTGGTCGTCTGCGACCTCCTGCCGGACGCCTGCGACGGCTTCCTGAGCCATCAGGTGACCTCCAGTCTGATACGGGGATCGATCCAGGCCAGAAGCAGGTCAGAGATGAATGTACCGATCACTGTCATGACACCGATCAACATGATTATCGTGCCGGCCAGGAACATGTCCTGGGCCAGTAACGCCACCAGCAGCATGGGCCCCACCGTGGGAAGGCTCATCACTACTGAAATGATGATGCTCCCTGAGACCAGCAGCGGCAGCAGGTATCCGATGGTGCTGATTAGCGGATTGAGCGCGACCCTGACCGGGTACTTCAACACCACTCGCCACTCGGAGAGTCCCTTGGCGCGCGCTGTCACCACGTACGGCTTGCGTAACTCGTCCAGCAGATTGGCCCGCAGCACACGAATCAGCTGCGCTGTTCCAGCAACTGCCAGTACGATGGCCGGCAGCCATAGATGATTCAACAAATCAATAATCTTGGCTAGGTTATATGGCGAATCTGCATACTCTGGCGAAAACAGTCCCCCGATGTTAGCGCCCAGGAACACGAACCCCAGGTACATTAAGACGAGGGCTAATAAGAAATTGGGCACAGCTAGCCCAAGGAACCCCACAAATGTAAATGCGTAGTCACCAACCGAGTACTGTTTTACAGCCGAATATATCCCGATTGGTATAGCTAAGATCCACGTGAATACGACAGACGCAAAGGCGAGAGCAGCGGTCAGCCACAACCGGTCTCCAATGACGTCCCCCACGGGGCGCTGGTAGCCCATGGACAGACCGAAGTTGCCCTGGACGACCTGGTTCATCCACTTGAAGTACTGCACGATGAACGGACTGCCCAGTCCGTACTGCTCGCGCAGGTTGGCAGCCTCTTCATCGGTGACCTGCGTCCCGGTGGACAGGAGCTGAGCAACGTAAGCCGTTACGTAGTCTCCGGGAGGCAACTGGATGATGCCGAACGAAATGATCGAAATCGCCCAGATCGTCAGTAAGGCTAAAAAGAGTCGCCTGACGGCGAATGCAATCAAGTGTAGGACCTTTCAGTCATTCATTTGGGGTTGGTGCCACCATCCCCGCTCTGACCTTGTAGCCAGAGGGAGACGGCGGCACCGCTTTAGCCGTTTGGTAGGTAGGCTCTACTCGTAAGACAGAGCCTGCTGCTCGCGATTCTCTTCGCTCATCCACCAGAGGGTCTGGAGTCGAGAGATACCGGGAGTCTTGGTGTCCGGGCTGTTGAACTGCCGCTCGGGCACGTTGCCGAGATCGACGTTCGAGACCCTTACGCCCAGCGAAGCGGGCGACTGACCGACTAGTCCAACGGACCATGCCTGATCGAGCACGATGCGCCAGATCTGCTTGCCGATCTCGATGCGCTCTGCTTCAGGAACTCCAAAGGCCTTCTTGTAGAGCGTCATCACTTCCTTCAGCTCAGCGTGAGGCTCCTGGCCCCTTTCGCCGTTTGACTGGAACCACAGGCCAAGGGCCGATCCCATCTCATTGCTGGTGAAGGCCGGGAATACGTGGCCTGGGAAGGTGAACAGGTGCTCGCTGCCGTCACCCCAGGAGACGCGAATCTGGTTCTCGTCTGATGCCTGGACTGTTCCGGCAAGGCTCCGCTCCATCGCCAGGACGTTGGTCTTGACGCCCAGGAACCTCTCCCAGTGCTCTGCGACCATCTCGGCCATCTGTACGAACTCGATGAACTGCGCGGTGCGGGCGCTGATCTCGATCACGAGCCGCTCGCCGTTGTCCGTGCGAAGCCTGAATCCGTCTGAGTCCTTGTCCGGGAGGATCTCGTCCAACATTGCGTTGGCCGTATCGGGGTCAAAGGTCCCCCACACGCCGCGATACTCGGACTCTGGACCAGGTGAGAACGGGTTGGTTGGCGCCGGCGCGAACGAGCCGGGAACTCCGAAGCCGAGGAAGAACACCTCGTTCATCTGTTCGCGGTCGATACCGACTGCGAGCGCGCGCCTGAAGTCTACATTGCGGTACAGATCGCCGATGTACGGATCGACCTGGTACGACATGTTGAACTTGACGGTGGCGTCTGCTCCTGCTTCCTGGGTGTCGAAGTGCAGCTTGTAGCCGCCCTTCTCCTGGTTCTCCAGGTACAGCGGCACCTTCGCCATGTTCAGGTGCCTGCCCTGCCAGTCGTACTCACCGGCGATGGCGCGCAGGTTGATGACCTCGAGGTCTTCAGCCAGCGTCAGGATAACTACGTCGATATACGGGAGCTGATTGCCGTCCGTATCCACCATCCAGTAGTACGGGTTGCGCTCCAGTTTCCATGTGTCAGAGTTGATCGGTGTGACCGTCACCCAGGGCGTGATCGCTGGAAGCTCAGTATTGAGTGCCCAGTCATTCTTGAACTTGATGAGGTTCACCCAGTTGTCGTACCCCTCGTCGTCGACGATCTGCTGCACGGCATCCTCACCTGCAATAGAAGGCAAGAACTGCTCAAGGTAGTGCTTGGGTGCCACCATGCCGAGCAGGGCCGGGCCCTGGTAGGCGTGTCCACCAAGGTGCGTCGAGCCTGCCAGGACGTCGAGGAAGAAGTAGTAGGGGTCCTCGAACGTGATCTTGATGGTTGTCGAGTCGACCTTCTCAAGCGTGCCCTGCTTGCCGTTGATGGCGAACCAGGAAGACTTGGTGGGTACCAACTCGTCATTCAGGTACAGCTGATCGTACCAGAACTCGAAGTCGTCAGCGGTGAATGGTGCGCCGTCCGACCACTTCATGCCCTCGCGGAGGTTCAGCGTGTACTCGCGACCGTCGTTGGCGACTTCCCAGCTCTTTATTACGTTCGGGCCGGGGTTGTTGCCGGTGTAGTCCCAGAACAGCATGTGGTCCGGGCCGGTGCAGCAGCGATAGCCATTCCACTTGTCGGCAGGGCCTGTGAAACCACGCCGCAGGATGCCGCCGTACTGGCCGGTACCGTGGAGAGGCTCGATTACCATCAGGTCCGACTGGTTAGGCAGTCTCTCCTCAACTGGAGGAAGCTCGCCCGCAGAGACCAGTGCCGCAAGCTGCGGTGCCTCACCGAACGATGTCGGGAACTGGCTGTCGTCAGTTACGACCGATGGCCCTTCCAGCTTTCCAACGAGTCCGGTCTCCGTAGCTGGCGCCGATGGGGCCGGTGCTGCGGGAGCGGCTGTTGCTGCCGGTGCGGGCTGCGACGGCGCTGCGGGAGCGGCAGTAGCCGCTGGTGCGGGAGCCGGAGCCGCCGGAGCGGCCGTGGCCGCCGGTGCGGGAGCCGGCTGCGATGGTGCAGCTGGCTCTTCCTCAGAAGTGCTGCACGCCGCCAGAGCAAGTGCGGCAATTAGCAACATAATCGGGAGGACTAGGAAAATCCTCTTCAGACGCATGTTATTTCTCCTCCGTTTTTGTCCTGTTCGGTCTTGCATTCCCGCGTTCGAGCCACCGCTGGCGATGCCAACAAAGAACTCTCTATCGTGAAATCCAATGCCGATAACTAGTGGAGCGTATGTTAGGAGCCAAAATTGAAAGTGTCAACAACCCATACGTGGATGAGCCTCTCCCAGTTCAGTTTGCACCCTCATTTGGAGCGCGGGCATCATGCCCGCATTCGTTCGCCCTGAGCTTGTCGAAGGGGGCTCGCCTATAGAACTGCCAAGTAACCTAGGGCAGCTTCTACACGGATTCGATTTGCTGACACCGCCTGTGTACAAGACCGCCCCACGGTGAGTCCTAGTCGTCAGGCCATGAATCCCCGCTGTAGGCCGCTTCCCAGAAGAGGTATTCGTACCGCAGCGCAGTGTGAAAGGCGTGCTCTATCCTGGGACGCTGGCTGCCAAGATCCGCAGCGTCCAGGTACTCCTTGCACCAGCCGACGAAGTGGCCCAAAACCGCAGGTCCGTGGAGGTCAATCCACTGCCGGTAGATCGGATTCGACGGCTGCTTTCCCTGCTCGATGAGCCGTGTACCCCAGTCGAGGTAGGTCCCCTCGGTGACATAGCAGACGGTGACAACCTCTTCGAAACTGCCTTCCATTCCGGTCCTCACCAGGAAGTCGCCGAAGCCCTGCGTGACGGGCGACGCGCTGACCGCCGAGTACTCCGCTTCCGTCGCCTGGAGCACGTCGAACGCCCGAAGGAAGAACTCGTTCTCGGCTGCCGCCTGTGGGTCCAGAATCCCGGCCAGGAAAGAGTGAATGTGGCTGGCAGCCACAAGGTCGGGCGCCTTGGCCACCCCCATACTCATCATGGCGACAAGGTCGTTTACGAACACGTAGTCCTGGAGAAAATAGCGCCTGCCCCGCTCTAGCGACAGAGTGTCGTCTCCCATCTCGACCACGAACGGGTGATGGGTCATCTTATGCCACAGGTCGCTATGGCGTTCCCTTAGCTCTTGGATCAGCGACATTTCAGCGCCTTTCGATGTTTCGTCTTCATCCGATTGCTCTCTTCAAGTCGTTCGCCCTGAGCGTGTCGAAGGGCCTATTCTCCAACCAGGCCCGCGTCGAACGCGTCGTTAGCCACGAAGCTGTCGTCTATCATTTCCTGCTGCTTCATCCAGTCGACGAAGCTCTGCCAGCGCCCGGACTCCTGCGTCCCAAATCCACCGCCGCCCGGCAGTTGCCACTGTGGTACCAGCAGGTCCGCTCCGGGCCTGTCGATCCCCTCGTCGATCTCGTCCGGGTTCTCTTCTACGAGTATGTCGACCCCAGCCTGTGGGTCGCTTATCGCTTCCTCGAACCCTTTCTTGACGGCTCTTACGAACCGCTCGGCGACGTCCCTGTTTTCCTCCAGGTAGTCCTCACTCGTCACCAGGACAAGCTCGTAGTAGTCGGGCACACCCCAGTCCTGCATCTTCATCACGTTGACCGGATGACCCTGGTTCTCCAGCAGGATCGACTCGTGCGTCCAGTAGGCGCCAACTGCGGCGTCCACCTTCTCCGTGATCAGAGATTCGCCGATATTGAATCCGATGTTTACGAGTTCGACCTCGGCCAGGCCGCCTGCGACACCGTCTGCCTTGAGCATCGTGTCGAGCAGCGGCTCGTTCGTGGGGATGCCCGGGTACCCGACCTTCTTGCCCGCGAGTTGGGACGGTCGCGTGATGCCAGACGACTTCAGCGCCATTACCGAGTTCAGCGGGTGCTGGACGACAGCCGCGATCGACACGACCGGCACGTCCTCATTGCGCGCCAGTATGACGTCGGGCTGGTAGTTCATCCCAAAGTTGTCCGAGCCCGACGCGACGGTCTGCAGCACGGTCGAAGGGTCCGACGGCGTGTACATCGTGACTTCCAGACCCTCGTCCGCGAAGTACCCCTTCTGCTGAGCGATGAAGAGTCCAGTGTGGTTTGCGTTGGGATACCAGTCCAGCGCCAGCTTGACGGGCACCGCCTCTTCCTCGCTGCTGCAGGCCATCGACATCAGCGCTATTGCTGCCAGCACAATGGACAGAGTGATCGTATGCTTCATCTTCACAAACTCCTTATTCACAATTCCGATTTCTTCGCTGCTCGCCACCAGGGGATGGCAAATCGCTCGACGACTCCTATTGAGGCGAACAGGCCCACTCCCATCACCGACAGGATCGCGATCGCGGCGAACACCCGCTCGGTCAGGAACTGTGGCTTTGATCGGATCATCAGGTAGCCCAGGCCCTCGCTCGAGCCCACCCACTCGCCGATCACTGCTCCTATGACGCTGACCGCAATCGCGACACGCATCCCGCTGAACAGGTAGGGCAGGGACGTGGGCACCTGTACCTTGAAGAACACCTGCAGCCTGTTTGCCCCGAGCGTTCGCATGAGGTTCACCATGTCGCGGTCCACCGACTTCAGGCCGTCCACCATGTTGACAACGATCGGAAAGAAGCTGATGAGCGCGACTACTATCACCTTTGGCGCGAGCCCATACCCAACCCAGATCAGCAGCATCGGCGCGATCACGATTATCGGGATGGTCTGGGATGCGATCACGAATGGGTAAATTGCGCGCTCGAGGGTCCGGGATAGTCCAATTGCCGTCGCCAGGAGTACTCCGCTCGCAAGCGCAAGACCGAACCCCACGATTATCTCGAACAGGGTTACGCGGGTGTGCTTCCACAGCAGGCCCGCGTCGCTGTACAGGGCCGCCCCGATTTCAGATGGTGCGGGCAACAGCCAGGTCTGCACGTCGAAGACCCAAACATACGCTTCCCACGCGGCAAGTATTGCCACCACGATGAGAAAAGAGGGCAGCCACTGCCTGACTAGACCGCCAATCTCCTGGGGCGCCGTCAGCGGCAGGTTTCGGGGCAGACCCTCACTCTTCAAAGCCTGTTCGTCGTTCCGACGGAGGCCGGAACTCAGAATGGGGCGGACTGGGCGGCTCTCTTTACTCACTCCTCAGTGATCCTCTCAAAGCCTGTTCGTCGTTCCGGCGAAGGCCGGAGCCCAGAGTGGGGGACAGGGCAGCTCTCTTTACTCACTCCTCTCCACTCACTTCTCAATGATCTTCACCCTCTTCCCGGATGGAGGTTAGTAGCGTTGCCTTGATGGCCATGAACTCCGGGGTCGAAAACACATCAATACTTCGCGGCCTCGGCAGGTCGACCCGCTGGACGAGCTTCATAGTGCCGGGACGTGCGGTCATCACATAGACGCGGTCGGAGAGCAGGATGGCTTCATCCACGTCGTGGGTTACCAGGATTATGGTCTTCTGCATCGACTCCCACAGTCCGGTGAGCCACTGATGGATCTGCGTCCTGTTGAGAGCGTCGAGCGCGCCGAACGGCTCGTCAAGCAGGAACACCTCCTGGTCGGCCAACACAGTGCGCAGGAAAGCCGCACGCTGGCGCATTCCCCCCGACAGTTCGTGAGGGTAGGCGTTCTCGAACCCATCCAGTCCAAACCGTCCGAGGTGCTGCCTCGCACGATCGCTGGCCTCTCTCCTGGAGACTCCCTGTAGTTCCAGCCCCAGAGTTGCGTTGCCCATGACGCTTCGCCATGGCATCAGCAGGTCCTTCTGCTGCATATAGCCGACAGAGCCCAGGCGCTGCCTGTCATGGCTGCCGTGGAGTGACAGACTTCCCGAAGTTGGTGTGTCGAGACCGGCGATGATGTTCAGGAGAGTGCTCTTGCCGCATCCCGACGGGCCGATGACGGAAACGAACTCACCGTCCTCGACGTGGATGTTCACGTCGCTCAGGACCTGGAGAGGCTGAGAGTCCCGTTCCATCTCCTTGGAGAGACGCTGGACCTCGATGGCATAGCCCCCTGACTGAAGGGCCTGAGTTCCAGACTCCTCTGCAGAAGTGCCACTGTCAATTTTTCCGAAAGTCACCATCGGCCTAAATGAAAACACCGCCCACTCTGTCTGGGTGGGCGGTGCATATGGTCGACGGGCTTTGCCACGATCCCTACGCTGGCATTATCCAGATCAGGTTCGAAGGGGTCGACAGCGTTTCGGCTGCCCTCTCAGCCTGGCGTTTCCAAGCTCCCCCGGGGCTGTATTTTGTGCTGGGCGCAAGTCTAACCCGGCAACTGGTGCTTGTCAAACCGCTTGTGATGTTGCCGGATGAGAGGTGATAGGGGAGGCCACTTGCTACCGTCATTGCTATCTACTTAGAATTAGGCAGCACACCAGTACATGGATGGCCCTTCTACATTGGGAACCGCGTAGCTTCCTACAGATTCATTACCACGACAACAACCTAGCCTCTCGCGTGCCCGGTCCGGGGCGCAGCGAGAGGCTGTTGTGTGTTCCGGGCCGGTGTTCCACCCTTTCTTAACTTCGAACCATCGCCTAACTCGCCTTTGCCAGTCGGCATCAGAGTGGGCAGATTAGGAGACGACACATGGCACTTCAATCCGATCAGGACCTCGCTTACCTTCGCGAGAGGATCAGGCACTCCACCGCCCACGTTATGGCCGACGTGGTCACAACCATGTTCCCTGACGCCAAGCTGGCCATCGGCCCGCCGACTGAAGACGGCTTCTACTACGACTTCATGATCGACAGCCCGTTCACGCCCGAGGACCTGGAGGAGATCGAGCGGCGGATGCACGTCGTAATCTCCGAGGACCACGCCTTCGAGTACGCCGAGTACTCGCGCGAGCAGATGAATGAGATGAACTCGGATGAGCCTCTCAAGCTGGAGGTCATCGCCGAGATACCCGAAGACGAACCGATATCGACCTACACTCACCGGGACTTCGAAGACCTCTGCGCAGGTCCACACGTCGAGTCCACAGGCCGGATCCCCGCCTTCAAGCTGCTGAACGTGGCCGGAGCCTACTGGCGCGGTGACGAGAACCGGACCATGCTCCAGCGCATCTACGGCACGGCATTCGAGTCGCAGGAAGCTCTCGACGAGCACCTGGAACGACTCGAGCAGGCAAGGCTCCGAGACCACAGGACAGTCGGCCGTGATCTGGACCTCTTCTCGGTCCACGAGGAGACCGGCCCCGGTCTCATCATCTGGCATCCGAAGGGGGCCCGGGTTCGCGGACTCGTAGAAGATCTCTGGAAGCAGGAGCACTACCGCTGGGGGTACGACCTCGTCTATACGCCCCACATTGGGCGCTCCACGCTTTGGGAGACCAGCGGCCACCTCGAGAACTTCAAGGAAAACATGTTCGCCGCCATGGACATGGAAGGGCAGGACTACTACCTGAAGCCGATGAACTGCCCGTTCCACATCATGTACTACCGCAGCGGTCTCCGAAGTTACAGGGACCTTCCGATGCGGATTGGCGAGCTGGGGTCTGTATACAGGTTCGAGCGCGGAGGCACTCTTCACGGTATGCTGCGAGTCAGGGGAATGACCCAGGACGACGCCCACATATTCTGCCGTCCCGACCAGATCGTGGACGAGGTGAACGGAGTCCTCGATCTCACGTTCCACCTGTTGGATATGTTCGACTTCACCGACTACTCGGTTATGCTCTCCACCCGTCCCGACAAGGCGGTCGGATCCGAGGAGGAGTGGGACGTCGCCACCAGCTCGCTGAGGTCCACGTTAGAAGACCGTGGCTTGTCCTACGAGGTAGAGGAGGGCGGAGGCGCGTTCTACGGCCCCAAGATCGACATACACATCAGGGACGCCATTGGACGCCTCTGGCAGTGCACCACAGTCCAGTTCGACTTCAACCTGCCTCGCAGGTTCGGACTGACCTACATCGGCGCCGACGGCGCTGAACATCAGCCTTACATGGTGCATCGCGCCCTGTTCGGCTCGATGGAACGGTTCATGGGCGTCCTGATTGAGCACTTCGGAGGTGCATTCCCAACTTGGCTGGCGCCGGTGCAGGCGTCGATCATTCCGATCGCTGACAGGCACCACGAGTATGCCGAGTCTGTCCGGAGCACGCTTGCCGACGCCGGTGTGCGGGCAGAGACTGATCTGCGCAACGAGCGGATGGGTTTCAAGATTCGCGAAGCCCAGGTGCAGAAAGTTCCCTACATGCTGATCGTAGGAGATCGCGAAATCGCCGCTGATGCTGTCGGTGTACGGCTCCGCTCAGGGGAGGACCTCGGTGCAACTCCGGTCTCCGAGGTGGTCGACAGGATTGTCGAGGAGACGAAATCGCGCTCTAGCTGAGCACTGCGCCCTCTCCCTAACGGCCCGACAGAGTTAGTAAAGGGTGTGCAAACATGCCCGAACTCCAGACGACGGCCCCCTCTCCCTTGATGTGAGAGGGTTGGGGTGAGGGTGAAACGGCGCCCTCCTGATTCCGGCCTTCGCCGGAAATACGAAGGAATGTGGAGGTTTTCAGCCCTGTACCTTGTTGCCGGGCTTTAGCTTGTGTGCTATATTTTGTGAAACTCAGGTGCAGGCCTGAGCCAATGCCATTTTGGAAAAAGTGTATTAGAGAGGTGTCAGGATACCGCCAAGGGATTACAGGGCCAACGAGCAGATAAGAATTCCGCAGGTTCGAGTCATCGACGAGGAGGGCACCCAGTTGGGTGTCATGGCTACTCGCGAAGCGCTCGCGATTGCAGACGAAAGAGGGTACGACCTCGTTGAGGTTGCTCCGGCGGCTCAGCCGCCAGTCTGTCGCCTCATGGACTTCGGTAAGTTCAAGTATGAGGCGACGCGCAAGGAGCGAGAAGCCCGCAAGGCTCGCAGGTCCAGACCGACCAACGAGCTGCGTGAGGTGCGCATGAAGACGCGAATCGGCGAGCATGATCGTCTCGCAAAGACTCGTCTTGTGAAGCGGCTGCTCGGACAGGGATCGAAGGTAAAGGTCTCAGTGATGTTCCGAGGTCGCGAAAACGATCACCCTGAGATCGGGATGGCGTTGCTGCGAAAGGTCGCCGAAGCTCTTGTCGACGACGCAGCTCTGGAGAGTACTCCCAGATTCGAGAGCAGGAGAATGCTCTCGATGGTCGTGACACCCATAACACCGCCTGCTCAGGGAGAGCAGCGGTCTGAACGTCAACCGGAGAAGGTAAGTGCCTAAACTAAAGACTCACAAAGGCGCCAAGCGTCGGTTCAGAATCACCGGCACTGGTAAGCTGGTTAGAATGAAGGGACACAGAAGTCACCTTCGCCGCAAGAAGAACGCCAGGGCAAAGCGTCTCTTCGCCAAGAAGATCGAGGCGAGCCCGTCAGACGTTAAGATGCTGAAGCGCGCGCTTCCCTACGGCCTTCGCTAACTGCTAAGATTCTTAATCGGGACTGAATTCTACACCGCCCCTCTCTACGCAGGGGCGGTGGCATTTCTGAGCAGAGAGGGAACCACATTGACGCGGATCAAGCGCGGCGTAACAAAGCGAAAGCGTCACAAGAAAATACTCAAGATGACCAAGGGTCATCAGGGTGGACGACACACGCTGTTCAGGCAAGCCAATGAGTCCATGCTCCATGCCTACTCATACGCATTCGCTCACCGCCGCGAGCGCAAGGGCGACATGCGCAAGCTCTGGAACATCAAGATCAACGCCGCCGCCCGCGCCAATGGCATGACCTACAGCACTCTCATCCACGGCCTCAGACAGGCCGGCGTCGAAGTCAACCGCAAGATGCTTGCCGATGTCGCCATGCGAGACCCGGACGGTTTCACACAGATCGTCGAGACCGCGAGGCAGCACGTCGAGGCTGCCGCCTGACGGCAGGCGTCGCTCGCCTCACTCTTCTTACCTGAGAAGCGTTCTAACGTCCTGAGCAATCTCCTCCGGATTCAGCGGAGACGTAAACACCACGCGCCTTCGCCCCTCTTTGTCGATCAGGAATACCGGAGCTGAGTGGATTACCAGGTACCGCTCTGTGATCGCCGCACTCAGCGCATCCACTGCCCCTCTCGGTTCAGGAGTTGCAACCTGCACTCCATCATCGTCGGCGTAGGGGTCTACGAAGTAGCTCTCCCAGATGGGCTCAAGCGTCGCACGGTCGCCGACCAGGTACTGCCACCGGTCCTCCAGCTTCCATCGCTCCAGGTACTCTCGCGCGGCCTCAACTGTGTCACGCTCTGGATCGACGCTAATGACCACAAACTCGACGTCTCCATTGTCCTCCGACAGTTGCTCCTGCACGTCCCTGAGTTGCGTGGTGATGATCGGGCACACGTCGGGGCAGTATGTGTACAGGAACGAAAGGGCGATGACGCGGCCTTGAAAGCTCTCCAAGGAGATAGGCTGGCCGACCTGGTTGGTCAGGTTGAACGATGGAGAGGGTTCGGCACCCTTCAGGACAGTCCCATTGAATTCAGGCTCGGGCTCATTACTGCCACACCCTCCCAGCAGACCTAAGCTCCCGGTGGCGACTAGAATCGCCAGAGCAAGCTTGCATGCCAATCCGCGCCCTAGGATAGCTCCGCGACCTGACAATCGTTCGGGTCGCATGTTGGGTGCTGCGGTACGAGCTACCCCGCCGGCTCGTTACGAGTGAGCAGATAGGCGGCTATCGGCACACCGAACACCAGGGCGGACCCGAGAACTATCACCGCTTCTACGCCAATTGTCTCGTCGAGCACAATGAATAGAACGCCTAGTCCCCCGCCATAGAGAGCGATCATAAAGATCGCGAGGAACGGGAATAGTACGGAGAATCTAAACTCTTTGCTCATGTAGGGGTCTCCTCCAGTCCGGGAGCGCCGTTTTCAAGATAGTCTAAGCGTTGTCTGCGATTGGCCTGGCGCATCTTCTCCTCTTCGCCGTACCAGCGGTAGAACGTCACCACCAGCAGCCCGAGGAAGAGCAGCCCGCCTCCGACTTTCATTATGATTGCGCCGATCTGCTGATCGGTCAGGGCGGAGAACATTGTGATCCGAGGCGCGTCCACGTAGTGCTGGTACAACGGCTGGCCTGCGAAGGTCAGCGAGCCGAACACTATAATCTGCGCCACGGACAGCCCGAACAGGTACATCATCTGCATCGGGTACGACACCCGCGGCAGCTCCGCCATGGTGCTCGTGAGAGGCCACCACATGACCATCGCCGTAGAGATCATCATCATGTGCTCGACAACGTGAACGACATTGCTCGACAGGGACGCGTTGTACAGCGCTGGTATGTGCCACAGCGAGAACACGATGTTGAACACGAGAAACGCCCCGATCGGGTGCGTGATGGTTCGCGCCGTCCGGAATGCCCAGTTGGGCCGAAGTAAGGGTCGGATCAACCAGTGGGGAAGTCCACGGATGAGCAGGGGCGGTGCAACGAGCGTCAGAAGCACGTGCTGGAGCATGTGGACGCTGAACAGGTAGGTGTCGCTGATCACGTTGATCGGCGAGACGAGTGCAACGAAGAGCACCAGGACGCCAAACGTAAATGTCGCGACCTGGCGCGGGTCCACATAGTCTGCCCAGTTGTTGCGCTCCCTGAGCGGACCAACACCGAGGAGATACAGGCCCTCTATGGCTACCAGCAGGACTATCGACTCGGGTTCGGCCTGCCATGTAGTCCACAGCGACCCGGTGCCGGGTCCCATCCCTAATCTCCTTCCACTGCCGCCATCGCGAACTACGCTGCCTGAACACTCTTGGCGTGACCTCTATCTCAGAGTAGGAACCAACCGAAGAGCGCCATCAGCGCAAGGACGACGCCGGTGGCTACCATCATCCCGGAGAAGAACATTACAGTGAAGATCTTCGACTCGAACTTCAGGTGCATGTAGTACATGACGACGAGGGCAAACTTGCCGATTGACAGGACCGCCAGGATTGGAATGATCCCGTAACTCAACTGGGTGATGTAGAAGATCCCGACCTCGATCGCTGTCAGGACCGACAGTATCATCGCAACTTTGAAGTACGTTGCAGGCGTGGGGTGGCCGCTATGTGCGGCGTCTGCCCCGTGCTCTTCGACCTGAATGTTCTCCTGAGTCATTCCTACTCCCGAGTTGTCTGCAGCCTTCAAATGTGCTTGACCTTAGAAGTCCCCTGCGTCAATGCGCCGCGTCGGTGGGCACTACTCCTGGGAAGCCCTCGAACACGCCGAACAGGTAGACGACGGTGAAAATCACGATCCATACGATGTCAACGAAGTGCCAGTACAGCGCTGCCAGGTCCACGTCTAGTTCCTTCTCCGCCGTTACCCCACCCTTCCTGAATGAGTGGAAGAGAATCGAGAGAAGCCAGATCACTCCGAGCGTTACGTGCGCCCCGTGGAAACCGGTCAGCGTGAAGAACGTGGTACCGAACAGGTTCGTCCTCGGTGTGAGGCCGTGGACCGCGAAGTCCCGGAACTCGAACACCTGGAAGGCCAGGAAGGTCGTGCCCATGATGGCCGTTGCGGCCAGCCAGATACGAAACGCCTTGAGGTTGCCCCGAGTCAGCCAGGCATAGGCGATCACCATGCTCATCGAGCTCATCAGCAGGACGAAGGTGCTTACCGAGGTGACAGGGATGTCGAAGACATCGATAGGGTAGGGGCCGACCAGGCTCTTGCCCTTGTACACCAGGTATGTGGCAATCAGGGTACCGAAGAACATGCAGTCCGACCCCAGGAACGCCCACATCAGGAGCTTCCTGTGGTTCAGACCGGTTGTCGTTGGTTCATGCTCGCCGTGAACGGCGGTAGCTTGTGCCACTTAAGTAGCCTCCGTGCTGTTAGTGGGCCGCGGCGTGCTCAACGTCCGGCTCAGGATCATTAACCGGCTCGAACGACCAGCGATATACAGACACCATTCCAATGATGACACCTATTACTGTCAGGGTAAGAGCGGTCCAGTTCAGCGTCCGAATGCCTGCAGCGTCCACGTTCATGAGATACACAAGGCTGAACCCTGCAATGAACAGACCGAGCGATACGAAGAACGGCCAGTAAGACGGCTGTGGCAGGTGTATGTCGTGGTGCTCGTCTTCCTCGTCGGAAGCTCCCGCTACCACGGGCACTTCAGTGGCCTCCCGCTGGCGACGCTGCTTCTCTTCCCACCAGTCGTCGCGGTCCTGCACGTTGGGGATCTCTACGAAGTTGTATTCAGGCGGAGGCGACGGAATCGACCACTCGAGGGTGCGCCCGTCCCAGGGGTCTGCTCCTGCGAGTTCGCCCTTGTTCCAGCTCTTCCACATGTTATAGATGAAGAATAGGAACCCGATTGCCAGCATGAACGCGCCCAGAGTAGAGATCAGGTTCCAGAAGTCCCAACCCATTCCTCCGTAGTACGTGTAGATACGGCGGGGCATTCCATCGAGACCGGTGAAGTGCATCGGGAAGAACGTGACGTTTTGCCCAATGAACATCAGCCAGAAGTGGATCTGTCCCAACTTCTCGTCGTACATGCGCCCGGTCAACTTGGGGAACCAATAGTAGACGCCCGACAGGATGGCGAAGATAGCCCCTCCAAAGAGGACATAGTGAATATGGGCGACTATGAAATAGGTGTCCTGCTGCTGGGCGTCGGACGCAGCTACAGCGTGCATGACGCCGCTGATGCCTCCGATAACAAACATGGAGACAAAAGCAATAGAGAACAACATTGGAGTCTTTAGGTTCAACGACCCGCTCCACATCGTCCCCATCCAGTTGAACACTTTGATGCCCGTCGGCACCGCGATCATCATAGTCGTTACCGCGAAGACCGAATTGGCGACTGGGCCGAGTCCCACTGTGAACATGTGGTGGCTCCAGACCATCCAGCCCATGAATGCGATCACCACACCTGCCAGGACGACGGTCGCGTACCCGAACAGTGGCTTCTTCGAGAAAACGGGTAAGACCTCTGAGACGATACCCATTGCCGGTAAAATCAGTATGTACACCTCGGGATGTCCAAAGACCCAGAAGAGGTGCTGCCACAACACCGGGTTAGCCCCCGCGACGACATTGAAGAAGTTCATCCCGAAGGCGCGGTCGAACAGCAGTTCAATCAGCGCGACAGTGATGACCGGGAAGGCCAACACTAGTAGTATGGCCGTCACCAGGGTCATCCACGTAAACAGGGGCATTCGCATGAGGCTCATGCCCGGAGCCCGCATGTTCACTATCGTCACGATAAAGTTGAACGAGGCCGCCAGTGAGGCAATGCCCAGCACCTGTAGGGAAACGATCCAGACGTCTATGCCGTGTCCGGCGTTATAGGTGATCCCGGTGAGCGGGGAGTATCCGAACCAGCCTCCATTGGGCGCTGAGTGAGTGAACCAGCTCAGCTTGAGAATCAGGGCCCCTGCAAGGAACGTCCAATAGCTGAAGGCGTTCAGGCGTGGGAACGCAACGTCTCGTGCGCCAATCTGAAGTGGGATTACGAAGTTGAAGAAGGCCGCTGACAGCGGCATCACGCCAAGGAAGATCATAGTCGTGGCGTGCATTGTGAACAGCTGGTTGAATATCTCAGGCGTGACGAGGTTCTGCTCAGGCCTCATCAACTGGACGCGAATGATCATCGCTTCGATGCCGCCTGAGAAGAACATCAGGAAGGCAGTGACGCCATACAGAACGCCAATCTTCTTGTGATCAATTGTCGTCAACCAGTTCCATATCCCCGAGGGGTGGACCGGTCTTGGAATCGCTAGGGGAATGGTCGTCATCCAGTTCCTCCGAACATTTGCGTCACAGGTGCTGCCCCTACTTCAGGCTGGAGACGTAGGCAACCAGGGCGGACAGTTCAGCTTCCGTCAAAGTGTTAGCCGGGTCGATATAAGGCGCGCCTCGCCGGGCCATTATGTTGCCCGTCTTGGCCGCCTCGGGGTCTTCTATCCAGGTCCTGAGGTTGCGCTGCAGAATGGAATCGTTCACATTGCCGTCTTCGCCAAGGTTGTCGAACACACCCGCCGCGAGTTGCGACCGGGTGGCGACGTGTGTCAGGTTTGGCCCGTCACGCCCGGGCGTGCCCACGTTTACCACCGAATCAGTCGCGTGGCAGCCGCTGCACCCGGCGCTCGCACTCGCGAACAGCCTCTTGCCCTCCGCTATCAGCGGGTCTTGCGATTCAACCGCCGGCGATGCCTGGAATCTGAGCCACTCGTCGAATTCCTCGCCGGTTACTACGAACACCTTGAAGCGCATGTTGGCGTGCTGCACGCCACAGAATTCAGCGCACTGGGCGTAGTATTCTCCCGTACGGTCGGCCTTGATCCACATGGTGTTGTCGTTGCCGGGCACCATATCGACTTTGCCTGCTATTTTGGGAATCCAGAAGCTGTGAATCACGTCGATTGAATCGAGGTTTACGTTAACGACCTCGTCGACGGGAAGGTAGAGATCGTTGGCAAACACGATCTCCTTCGTTGGGTCATCGGGGTGAGGATATCTGAACTCGAACCACCACTGGTGGCCGATGGCCTCTACCGTCAGAGCGTGCGGCTCAGGAGATACCTGGTTATCAAAGATCGTGAAAACAGTCGGGATGGCAACGACGATGAGTAGAGCGGTTGGTGCGGCCGTCCAGGCAAACTCCATCGTATGGTTGCCTTCGATCTGCGGCGGCATTTCGTCCGCACTTCGCCTGCGGAACTTGATCACCGAGTAGATAAGGGCGCCTTCGACCAAAATGAAGACGATCGTGCCCGCGCCAAGGATGATCCAGAACAGGTTCAGCTGCGATTGTGCAACAGGTCCCAGGGCATCGAACGTAGACTGCGGATTGTTGGGGGTGCAACCAAGCACGAGCGTCAGCAGGGCGCCGAGCACAGCAATGCCGACCAGAATCCTACCGCGCTTTAACACTCTGGACATATTTCGGGAATCCCTCTGTCTAGTGTCTATTTTCTCAGAAATGGCTTGTGACACCGGTTGTAAAATCTATCAAAGCACCCTATGGCAGTCAAGGATTTCACGAAGGAGTTGAACGACCTTCTGACTCCATCCACCGGACCGGGTCCGTACTCGTTTCCAACGCCCATAACAGGTGCTTGTACATATCACTCGAACTCTCCATCACACGCCCACCACGCTGTCGATCATCATGATCACGAACAGCAGAGCGAGGTAGGCAAGCGAGTAGAGATAGGTGGACTTGGCGCCCTCTATCTCGGGCCTCCTCATCAGCCTGTAGGCCGAGTAGATGAAACCTGCTCCCAGGACCATCGAGCCCACGAAGTACACCCAGCCAACTGCCTGGGTCGTGAAGAACATCGCCGTGAGGGCTACCAGCAGGACGGTATAGAGCAGGATCGACTTCTTGGTCTCACTGACTCCAGCGACCACAGGCAGCATGGGAACGCCCGCCTGCGAGTAGTCGTCCTTAATGATCAGCGAAAGTGCCCAGAAGTGTGGCGGAGTCCAGAAGAATACTATTGCGAACATGTACAGCGCAGGCAGGTCCAGGCTGCCTGTGACCGCGACCCATCCGACCATCGGTGGAATGGCGCCGGCTGCGCCCCCGATGACGATGTTCTGCGGAGTGCTCCGCTTCAGGGTCATGGTGTAGATAAACACGTAGAAGAGAGTTGCTGAGAGCGTAAGTACCGCACTGAGTGGATTTGCGAGCCATGCCAGGATCGCGAATGCCACGACGTTTAGCCCAATGCCGAACCACATCGCGTTGACCGGTGGGATGTTCCCGCTGGCGACAGGGCGGGTCGCGGTCCGGGTCATCAGCTGGTCTATGTCGCGGTCAAGGAAGTGATTGAGCGCGTTTGCCCCGCCGGCAGCCAGAGCGCCGCCTGCCAGGACGACAACGGTCAGCAGGGGATCGGGAGCGCCCCTCGAGGCGACGAACATCCCGCCCAGCGCCGTGAAAACCAGGAGTGAAATGATCCTGGGCTTCGTGAGCGTGACGTAGCCCCGCAGTATTGACTGCGATCGCCTGACTGTTACTGCCGTGGTTGCCATTGAGAACTCTCGACTAGGCTTGCCGGAATCGCAGCGCCGAGGTCGCGGTTGCCGTCTTCTGCTGTGGCAGGTACGTCAACCCGACCATGGTCACCAGCGCTGCCCAGACAAGCGTCGCTGCGCTCAGGTGAATTGCCTTGAAGTCGGCGCCAAACCTGGTCCAGATTACCGCCGCGCCGACCACTATCTGTATCGAAAAAGCCAGCACGAGCGCCACTGCCGCCAGCCGTGCGGGAGGATTGTCCCTGAAGGTGCGAAATACGTGCCACGCCGCTGCCAGTACCACCAGCCCGACTAAGGCTGCGATATAGCGGTGACCCATGTGGATCAGATACGCAGCCGCATCTGACGGCCAGAAGCTTCCCCGGCACAGAGGCCATGTGGCGCATGAAGTGCCGGCTCCGTAACCGACCATGTATGACCCTGAGAGGATCAGCACGAAAGCACCAGCAATTGCCGCGATCGCCCATCGCTGAGTTGTAGGACTCGGCCTGGAAACACCGGGCGACACGCCCTCGCGATTACCATTCCACCCCGCTATCGCGGAGACGATCAGGCAGGCCAGGAGCAGCTCGGCTATCCCAAGGTGAAACAGCACAACCCACCACTCTAGTTCAGTGAGCACTGTGACTCCACCCAGGATGGCAGCGACTACCACCAGCACCAGGGCTGCGGTTGCGCTTACAAGCGCGACTCGGTTTTCACGCAGTTGCAGCCACGCGAGAGCCGCAGTTCCCGCCACAAACAGGCTGAGAACGGATGCAGACAGGCGATGGCTGTATTCGATCATGGTCGGTACGCTGAATGGAGGAATAATCTGACCGTAGCATAAGGGCCAATCAGGGCAGCCCAGTCCGGAGTCAGTGACCCTCACGACGCCCCCAAGGGTTACCTGTCCAAACGCCGCTATCACCGCGGCCACTGCCACTATGCGGAAGATCGTCTGTGCCCTGTCGCTAGACATCGTCTCTTATGGCTTGCGAACGGGCTACTGGGGGCGGCGGCAAAAGATGCCGAATGTGCAATATTTCACGAACGAAATGGTAGCACAGGCTCTAACTAGCGTCAATCCAACAGCCTTCGTCGAGCGTGAGTGCCGGAAAGGGCGATTCTTGACTGATGTCGGCGCCCGTATCTAGAATTAGCCAGCCTGACCGGTGATCGGTTTTGGCTTTCGAGAGACACTGGCCCGCTAGCTCAATTGGCAGAGCAACTGACTCTTAATCAGTAGGTTCTCGGTTCGAGTCCGAGGCGGGTCACTCCACCAATCAGAACGTCGAGCGCTCTTCACTGAATTTGCAGGAGCATTTTGCTCGATTCTGGTACACTCCACCGGACTCTCTCAAACCTCTAGCTCCCCCTACAGGGAGCTCAATCTTCGGGCCACCTCAGGGCTCCTGACATGCGGGGGAAAGCATGTTCGACAACCTGGAAATCAGGAACTTCAAGTCCGTGGAGCACGTCGAGCTAAGCTGTCGGAGAGTCAACGTACTCATTGGGAAGCCGAACACGGGCAAGTCCAACATCCTGGAGTCTCTCGGGCTGATCTCCTACGTGGGCCACTCCAGCCGGGGAGTCAGTCTTGATTCCTTTGTCAGGTGTGAAGACGTCACCAATCTTTGCTACGGCGGCATTCTCAGCCGGCCCATCGAGATAACTCTCAACAGGTCGCGTTCCATCGGAGGAGAGCTTCGAGTACAGGAGCGAGTCGGCCTGATTCTGGGATATGAGGGCGGAAGACTCAAAGGCGGTGTTGGCGAGGAAGGGCTTATCAGAGAGCGCGGCACTGAGCCGATCCGCACTCCAATTGACCCCAATGCGTACACCATCGTAGGCAGCGGCTCTACACTCACCGTCAGCGAGGGTGCAGGCGCTTTGGGGATTGTCCCCACCTGCAAGTTCTACAGGTTTGCGCCTCTGGCCACTTTTCCGCTGAAGGCTGGCGGATACCTGTCGCCTCCTTCCGGCGGCAATCTATTGTCGCTGCTGCTCAGGGACCTTGAACTGGCAAGTAAAGTAAACGCCCTGTTTTCAGCGAATGGCTTGAAGCTCGGCCTGAGGGCAGAGGACAACACAATCGAGATCCTGACGGAGTATACAAACTCCAGCTTCTCACATCCCTACAATCTGACTTCGACCCAACTGCAGCGGCTTGTATTCCACATCGCCGCGCTAAGGACGAACTCGGACTCGCTTGTCGTTCTTGAGGACCCCGAGAGTTACCCGTATTTCAGCCATGCGGAGGATCTGGCAGAGAGCATTGCTCTCGACGACCGCGGCAATCAGTACTTCGTCTCGACTCACAGCCCGCACTTCCTGAAGTCACTGGTGGAGAAGATGCCTCCCGGGGACATCGCGGTGTTCATGACGAACTGCTACGACTACAGGACGAGGGTCAGCCAGGTGCCGCAGCATGACCTTGCGGTACTGACTCATGGAGCCGATCTGCTGTCCAACTTCGGGGCACTGCTTGAGGCTGGATGACATTCTGAAAGTGTGGCGCCGGCGATCTGGCGAAAGGCCGTACGCGTCAGTGGCGTCTCCGGGGTGGAATCGGGTCCCAGAAGTTACCGGCAACGCGGCTGCGGCCATGTCGAGTTGAAAGCTAACTAAGCGCCCGAATCAGGAAGGCTACATATGCAGTACGGATTTTCACTCCCCAAGAGCACCGACGGTAACGAACTGGTCAAGTTCGCAAAGGCCGTTGAAGATCTCGGGTTCGAGTCGGTCTGGGTTGGCGACCACATCGTCCTGCCTAAGGAAGAGACCGACCAGTACCCCTACACGCCAGACGGTCGATTCGTAACCCGACCCAACGACCCGCAGCTCGACGCGTTCATAGTGCTGAGTTACATCGCCTCATCCACGTCGACAATCGACATCGGGACTACGGTGGCGATTGTCCCATACCGCAACCCCATCCTGCAGGCCAAGATGTTCGCCACTCTCGACGTGCTAACTGGCGGCCGCGCAGTGTGCGGGGTCGGGGTCGGGTGGCTGGAGAAGGAGTTCGACGTCCTAGGCGCCTCATATCCGGACCGCGGACCCGTGACGGACGAGTACCTCGAGATCTTCAGAACCCTCTGGACAGAGCAGGAGCCTGAGTTCCACGGTGAACACTACGACTTCGATGGCATCTACTTCGCCCCCAGACCCGTGCGTGACGGCCACATTCCGATCTGGGTCGGCGGGCACACTCGCAGAGCCGTCAGGCGGACCGTCAAGTATGGCGATGCGTGGCACCCAACCCGGCAGACCCCGGAGTTTGTCACCCGCCACCTTCCCTACATGCGCGAGTACTCTGAGTCAGTTGGACGTGACCCGGCGGAGATAACCATGTCCCTCAAGCGCACGCTGCACTTTACCGACGTGGGTATGGACGAGGGACCTGCCAACCGCTCCAATGGGGCGCTCATAGCCTCCACCGGCGAGGTCATCGAGGACGTTGGTGTCTGCGGGGAGATCGGTATAGACCAGTTGACGTTCGACTTCCGTACTTCCAACATCGACGACTGCATACGCACGATGGAACACTTCGCCACGAGGGTGGCTCCGGCGGTCTGATGTCGTCCGACGGGGACCGGGAATCGCTCTCTGAGAGCGACTACAGAACCGCTTCCGAACCCCTGGAGCTTCTGCCGCTGCTCAAACGCGTCTCCAGGGCCTTCTACCTGTCCATCCGGGTACTCCCGGGTACGCTCAGGGAACCGGTGGGGTTGGCCTATCTGCTGGCCAGGGCGGCTGACACCATCACGGACACAGAGGCATTGTCTCCAGAAGAGCGTCTCAGTGGTCTGCTCACGTTTCGGGAAGTCGTTGAGTCCGGTCGCGCAGATAATGAACAGATAGATCGACTGCTGACACTTTCGGAGCATCAGATAGACGCGTCGGAATACCATCTGCTGGAATCGATCCCAGACACGCTCGATGCTCTCTCCCGGCTAAACGCAGGTGACAGTCACCTTGTAACCGACATCGTTGTCAGACTTACCAACGGAATGGAGTTCGACCTGACCCGGTTTCCACCCGGACAAACGGAACAGATCGCTTCGCTGGACAGTCGCGACGAGCTAGACAGGTACACATACCTCGTCGCTGGATGTGTAGGCGAGTTCTGGACCCGAATCACGGTGGCACACACGGAGGCTCTTCGGAACTGGGACCTGGACGAAATGTCAGCGATAGGTGTCAGATTCGGCCAGGCTTTGCAGATGACGAACGTTCTCCGGGACCTGCCGGCGGACCTGCAATCGGGTCGATGCTACCTGCCGGGCGAATGGCTGAGCGAGATCGGGCTCACTCCCCAGGACTTGACCGATCCGCGGGTTGGTCTGGCTGCCAGACCTGTACTCGTGCGAGCTGTTGAGGTGGCGCTCGACCACTTCTCGGAAGCGGAACGATATCTGGTAGCCATTCCTCAGTCATGCGTCCGACTTCGCCTCGCTGCGATGTGGCCGTTGCTGATGGGACTGGCCACACTCGAACGGATCGTCCGAAGTCAGTACTGGCTGAATCCGCGCGTCCGCCTCAAGGTGTCCAGGTTCTGGGTCTTCCGAATGATGGTCACATCGCTCTTCGTAGTGCGCTCAAACAGCCTGGTCTCCGCATGGATTCGGCGCCTGACGCGACGTGTCCGCTACGAGGTGGGTCGCCCCTAGTCGGGCGTCGGCTCGCCTTGGTTGACCGACATCAGGCCCGCCAATAGAATTGGCCGCGACTTTCGCTCGGCCAGCCTGAATGGAGCATCCCATGAAGATTACTGACATTACCGCGTTCGTGACCAAGCCACCTGGAGCATTCTCCAACTACGTGTTCGTCAAGGTCAGCACGGACGAGGGCATCGTCGGTTGGGGCGAGTCCAGCATCGGCGCGAATTCCGTCGCGGCCGTCATCGAGGAGTTCGGCTCCGCCATCGTCGGCAAGGACCCGTTCCGAATCGAAGAGCACTGGCAGGATATGTACCACCTCTTCCACAACGTCAGAGGCGGTGCCCTCCAGATGGCGGCGATCTCCGGCATAGAGATCGCGCTGTGGGACATCAAGGGCAAGGCGCTGAACGTTCCGGTGTACGAGCTAATCGGAGGCGCAATGCGCGACAGGCTCTGGTCCTACGGTCGCTTCGACGGCGTGGACCCTGCCGCCGCGGTCGAGACTGCGATGTCA
Source organism: Dehalococcoidia bacterium (assembly GCA_965232905.1). Lineage (GTDB taxonomy): Bacteria > Chloroflexota > Dehalococcoidia > Lucifugimonadales > UBA1123 > VXRN01. Next base: position 1,407,508 of record OZ247432.1, on the reverse strand, counting down.
TTTGTCGAGCAGGGGTACACCGCACTGAAGGGCGACCCATTCGGACACCAGGGCATCTTTACCTCACCCGAGTCCGAGCGTGACGCGCTCGCCAAAGTGGCGGCGGTGCGCGAGGCTGTTGGTGACGACGTCGAGCTGTTGATAGAAGTCCATGGTCGCCTGACGCCGGCAGAGGCTATTCGCATCGGTCAGGAACTCGAGCAGTACCGGCCCTTCTTCTACGAGGAGGCGGTACCTCCTCAGAACGTCGACGCGATGGTCCGTGTGGCTCAGGCCATCAACATACCGCTCGCCACGGGCGAGCGAATCTACACCAAGTGGGGATTCAAGGACCTGCTCGAAAAGCAGGCCGTCTCTGTCGTGCAGCCTGACGTGTGTCATGCGGGCGGTATCAGCGAGCTTAAGAAGATTGCCGCCATGGCGGAGACATACTACGTCGGCTTCGCCCCCCATAACCCATACGGCCCGATAAACACGCTTGCCGCGCTGCATGTCGATGCGGGCACTCCGAACTTCCTGATCCAGGAGGGAGGCCACGCCGAGTGGTACGAGGCAATACTGACAGGACCGTTCCCTCGCCAGACGGACGGCTACTTCGATCTCCCGACTGGTGTCGGGATCGGAGTGGAACTGGACGAAGCGGCGCTGCGCAAGTATCCTCAGGGCGAACCTGAGAACCGGGGCGGATACCGAAGCAGGTTCACCATCCCATCAAGACAGCAGAACCACTGGGTCTAATTCCCAAGGAGCAATCATGAAGGTAACAGGATTTGAGACAGGTGTAGTCGCCCTTCCGAGAGCGGTTGGCCCTCTATCGTCAGGGCCGGAGAGTGTCGCAGCCAGCTTCGTAACGCTCAAGCTCCGAACGGACGATGGGGTCGAGGGCATTGGCTACTCCGGATTCGCCTCTGACGTAATGCTCAAGGCCCTGAAGCAGTCCATGGACAGCCTGGCTGAGCAGACGATCGGCTCGGACCCGATGATGGTAGAGGAGATCAATGCCCGACTCATGGCCCTCGGAGGCAGCGGCTCCCCGGCGGGACTGGTGACCAGATCGGTCTCGGCAATCGACGTCGCCCTTTGGGACATCCGCGGCAAGGCCCTCGGACAGCCGATTTACCGGCTTCTGGGCGGATTCGCCGACCGCGTCCCCACCTATGCCAGCGGCCATCTCTGGCGGACCTACGACCTAGACATGCTCGCCAGGACAGGCCCCGAGCTGGTGGAACAGGGCTTCAAGGCGATGAAGTTCAGGATGGGCGGCGAGGATACCGACGCCAAAGAGATCGAGCGCATGAGGGTCATGCGCTCTGCCATTGGCGACGAGATAGACCTCATGGTGGACATCAACCAGGGTTGGGACATCAACACGACCATGAGAATCGGCCGCCTCATGGCGGACTTCGGCCTCTTCTGGCTCGAAGACCCGATACAACACCAGGACTACAAAGGCTACGCTCGTATCGCCGATGCGCTGGATACGCCCATCGCGACTGGAGAGTACCACTACGGCACGATCCCGTTCAGGCACATGCTCGAGCACAGGTCGCTGGACATCGTGATGGTTGACCTGCTCAGGGTAGGGGGACTCACCGGATTCATGAAGGTCGCGCACATGGCTGAGATCTTCAACCTGCCGGTTGTCAGCCACCTCGCCACCGAGGTGCTCGTCCACGCGGTAGCGGCAGCGCCAAACGGCCTCACCGTCGAGCACATGCCCTGGACATTCGACATGTTCACCGAGGAGCCGGTGGTCGAGGACGGCCAGATAGTGCTGCCACAGGGGCCGGGCCTCGGCGTAGAGTTCGACGAAGAGAAGCTGGCGATGTACGCGGTGGACTAGGTTCCGCCGGTGCTCCAGGGCAGCTCGACCTCGTCTGCGCCCCCGTCCTCGACGATCTCGACGAGCTCCAGATCGAAAGTGAGGTCCCGCCCAGCCAGAGGATGATTGGCGTCCAGTATCGCCCTTCCATCGACTATGTCGACGACCACGAACCGGAGTTGCTGGCCTTCAGCGTCCTGACCCACGAGGGTGACGCCCAGCTCGACGCCCGGAGGCAGTTCCGAAATGTCCTCTTCCAGCATCATGTCCTGGTTGTGGGGGCCGTACGCCTGGCTTGCGGGAATCGTGACTGTCTTCTCTTCGCCGGGAGTCATACCCAGCACGGCGCTCTCGAATCCCGCCACCACCTGTCTGGCTCCGAGCACGAACTCCAGCGGCTCGCCGCGTTCGTGCGACGAGTCGAACTGCTGACCTTCGGTCGTGCCGACGTAGTGGACTCGTACCTCGTCTCCGATTTTTGCGGTCTGATTCGTTTCGCTTTCGGTCATCGCACCTTGCCCGCCTACAGTTGGCTCTCAGCAGGGGAAGCGGACAGGCTTGCGTCCAGCCCCTCGTAGTCCTGGTAGCCGATCAGCTTATATAGTTCGGATCGCGTCTGCATGTTGTTGAGCAGCCCGGCCTGGGTGCCACTTTCCAGGACGGCGCTCATCGCGTCCCGTATTGACTTGGCCGCGATCCTGAGCGACGTCACCGGGAATATCACCAGCTGGTAACCCAGTGCCCCGAACTCGGAAACGCTCAGGTAGGGAGTCTTACCAAATTCAGTCATGTTCGCAACGAAAGGGCCGTTGACTGACTCAGAGTAGTGTCTGAACTCGCCTGCGGTCTCCAGGGCCTCAGGGAATATGACATCCGCGCCCGACGCCCGGTACATTCGTCCCCGCTCGATTGAGTCGTCCATTCCGTTGATTGCCTTGGAGTCTGTTCTGGCCACAATCAGCACAGAGCTGCGGGCCTGAACGGCCGCCCTGATCTTGGCGCAGAACTCGTCGGGACTGACGACCTGCTTGCCGTCGAGGTGCCCGCACCGTTTGGGCATAACCTGGTCTTCGATCTGGATCGCCGCCGCCCCAGCAGCCTCAAGCTCCTTGACCGTCCGGTAGGTGTTGATCGCCTCCCCGAATCCGGTGTCCGCATCTACGATTAGAGGCAGGCTTGTAGCCCTCGTAACCCATCTTACAGCCTGGGTGAGTTCGTCCAGCGTGAAAAGACCGATGTCCGGGATTCCAATGCTGGCAGAGAACGCCGCACCTGAGAAGTACAGCGCCTTGAATCCGACATCCTCGGCGATGAGCGCCGACAGCGGGTTGAAGACGCCTGCGACTGGAATCGTCTCGCCACTCGCGAGCAGTTCGGTCAGGCTGTCTGCCCGCCATGAAGACCCGGCTCGAATCTCCCACGTCATAGGACTGCTACCCCATGAAGCCCCGGGCGCCTTCGACCGGAGTCCAGTCCTCGCCCGATCCGTCCATTGGGGAGAATCCGATGATCCTCTCGCCGGCCTCGATGTCCCAGATACGCAGGTCGTTCCTGGACATTCCATATACGATCGCGAATCCGACCGAAGGTGGGGCGTCGACTGCTTTCTGGATAAGCTGTGCCGCGTCGCGGTGGCTGAGCCACAGTGAGAGCGCGGCTGGATGGAACGTCGGATCGTCCGGTGTCATTACCCAGCCTATTCGAAGGCAGATAACTGACAGCTCATACTCGTCGTGATAGTAGCTGCCCAGTACCTCACCGAACGCCTTGCTCACTCCGTACAGGCTGTCGGGACGCATATCCCTGTCGTCCAGCATTCTGAACGGGCGTCTGACCTCACCCAGCCGTCCGTCGTAGATCGCCTTGTACGGGTCGTCCTTGAGCGGGTGGAATCCCACGGCGTGGTTGGTGCTGGCGAGAATCACCCTTCTTGCACCCGCCAGTCTGGCGGCCTCGTACACGTTGCGAGTGCCGATTATGTTGTTATTGAGGGTCGACTCCCACGTAGCCTGCGGGCTTGGGTCCGCGCCCATGTGTACGACGACGTCCACGCCTTCGAACGCTGGACTGATCGAGTCGATGTCGCCCAGGTCGGCGACGTGCGACTCGGGCCATCCGCAGTCGACGATATCAAGGCCGACGAGGTCGTATCTGAACCCCAGCTTACTGCGGATGATGCCGCCAATCTGTCCGGCGGCCCCAGTCACCAGAACTCGCGCCCTGTCCGTCATACTATCCTCCGTACACACTTTCCAGCGAAGCAGGCCCACTTCTGGCACTTGAAATGACAATCACTGGAAGACCTTCCCATCAACTGTCTTATGTGTCCAGCTTTAAGCTGGGGGAGCGCTAGGCTAGAATGTCAGCGGCGCGCTATCAGGCACCGTCCCTGAGCGCCAGGATCAAGAGAGTGATTACTATCGGCACCACTATTGTCCAAAGTGCCCTGCGTGGAGTGAATCGAAACATGCCGAACCCCGCTGTTGGTGTCTTGCAACGCCGACGGAATGGTATCACAGACCCAAATGGCGCGGTGTGCGGATGAACAGGCGCTTCCGACTGATCGCGCTCGACGTCGACGGCACAATTCGCGACCGGGAACGGCAGATATCCTCGCGTACGCGCGACGCCATCGAGCGCGTCCGAGAAAACGGTGCCTATGTGACACTGGCGACCGGAAGAACTTTCCTCAGCGCGCTGAACGCCTCCACTGACCTCGGCCTGACGTGTCCCATCATTACATTCCAGGGAGCTCACGTCGCTATGCCTAACGGCGACCTCCTCTGGCATACTCCCCTGACTCCGCAGATGACCGCGCTCGCGCTCGATGCTCTGCATGGCAGGGACGAATTCGAGGTCATGGCCTACTACGGCAACGACATATTCGTCGTCGAGATGTCCGAGTGGGCGCTGGACTACGGCGAGCGAAACTCCATCCCGATACACGTCGTAGACCAGGATAAGATCACCTCCGGGCCAATGACGAGGCTCGTCGTGAGAGGTGACGACGACGCGATAGAGTCCCTGGAGGTCGAGCTGAACGACAGATTCGACGGCGATCTCTACGTCACGAGGTCGCTCTCGTACTTCTGCGAGATACTGCATCCCGACGCCGGAAAGGACAAGGCGATCGGATGGCTGTGCGAACACCTGGACATCAACCCCGGCGACACGCTCGCCTTCGGAAACGGATACAACGACATACAGATGCTGAGCACGGCCGGACTTGGCGTGGCCGTCGATGGCGGCGTGCCGCAGGCAATAGCCGCTGCCGACCTGGTCGCCCCTTCCATGGAAGATGACGGGGTCGCCAGGGTGCTCGAATACCTGCTGGATGGAGGTTACGTCGGATGAACGCCTCACGCTCTCCGGTCGTGGTGGTGCTGGGCGGCATCAATATGGACCTCGTTGCCACGTCCGAGCGTATGCCCAGCCTTGGTGAAACTGTCTTTGGAACGTCCTTTCACACCGCGCCAGGCGGGAAAGGGGCCAACCAGGCTGTCGCGGCAGCTCGGCTCGGCGCAGAGGTGCGCATGGTGGGCCGAGTCGGCGACGACCAGTTCGGGCCCGCATTGATCGCCGGGATGCGATCCGAAGGCATTGACGTCTCCGGCGTCGCGGTTGATCCTGGCAATCCTTCCGGTGTCGCACTGATCCTGCTGGACGACCAGGCTGAGAACATGATCGTGGCCGTCTATGGTGCCAACATGGCCTGCGATGAGGCGCAGGTAACAGCGGTCGATGACGCGCTCGACGGCGCCGATGTCCTCCTGCTGCAGCTTGAGACGCCGCTTGACGTTGCGTTGAGTGCGGCCGCACTCGCGAAAGAGTGGGGAGTGACTGTCGTCTGGGACCCGGCTCCCGCGCTCGAAATGGGACATGAAGCCTATCGCCTCTGTGACGTGCTGACTCCAAACCAGGCCGAGGCGGAGTTCCTGACTGGCATAGCTGTCAGGGATCAGTCTTCGGCAGAGGCTGCTGCCAGGGTCCTTGTCAAGCACGGGGTGCCCGCGGCAGTCTCAACACTTGGCTCAGGCGGCGCTTTCTACCTGACCCATGACGAGGGCGGACTCGTCCCTCCGTTCAGCGTCGACGCCATCGACTCAGTCGCTGCTGGCGACGCCTTTGCAGCCGGACTGGGCATTGCTCTCGCCGAAGGACAGTCAATTTCAGACGCGGTGAGATTCGGCTCAGCCGCCGGGGCACTGGCTGTCACCAAGAGCGGCGCACAGGAGGCGATGCCGTACAGGGCAGAGGTAGATGCTCTGCTGGCAAATTCCTGAATTCCTTGCATGTCTCTTGATCCTTCCGCTGGCTGATGGTTGATGATCCAACATCGGGCACGGTGCGCCGGAGAGGCGTGATGGGCCGACTTGGCTCGTTCTTTGCCGCCAGGCAAGAGGGTCCGTCAGGGGGCACTGATGTAAGCCGTCGAACCTCGACGATTGTTCTGGCCGTAATACTCGTCATCGCTCTCGCACTTCGACTGTATGGCCTGAACTGGGACGAGGGGTTCGGCTGGACGCCTCATCCCGATGAGCGTGCGATACTCTTCAAGGTCATCGAGCTCGAACTGCCTCCCCTGAGTGACCTCTCGATTCTCCTGGACGCGGAACAGAGTCCGTGGAACCCCGGCTGGTTCCCATACGGCAGCTTCCCCCTCTATCTCATCAAGTTCGTTGAGACTCTCTTTAGCGATCTGCCCGTAATCGGGTTTGAAGACCTCCGGGTGCCCGCGCGCGCAGTCTCAGCCCTGGCGGACGTCGTGACGATCCTGTTTACCTACCTGATCGGAAGGGCAATCTGGTCGCGCATGACGGGCCTGCTGGCGGCCGGGCTCGTCGCGTTCGCAGTCATTCACATCCAGCTAAGCCACTTCTTCGCCGTCGACACGCTCATGGCGCTGTTCGCAACGGCGACCCTCTACTTCCTGCTGAGAGTCGCGCGATGGGGTCGGTACTCAGACTCCGTGTTTGCCGGACTGTGTATCGGCCTTGCCCTGGCGACAAAGATCAGTGTGGCTCCGATTCTGGCCGCCTACGTCGTTGCCCACTTCATCTTTGTGACTGGACTCGTGCCGGGTGGCGTAGGTCGAAATATAGATTTCTTTGACAGATTATCGTCCGGCGCTAAAGCTGGCTTAATCGGCATGGGCGTGATGGGTGGCGCACTCCTGCTGGCGCAGCCCTACGCCCTCCTGGACTGGAGGCAGTTCTACGCTGACTTTGCCGAACAGTCCGAGATGGTCCGCCGGATTCGGGACTACCCGTACACACGCCAGTACATCGACACCACGCCCTACCTCTACCACGTTCAACAGCTTGCGGTCTGGGGTCTGGGTCTTCCCCTTGGAGTGGTTGCTTTCGCGGGGACTCTCTACGCGGCGCTGAAGGGTCTCAGGGTCTGGTATGCGGCCCCATACCTCGTGGCTGGACTCGTCTTGCCTGCTGGGATCCTCATTCTGTCGAGCAGCATGGTAGCGACCATGTTGGCTTCGGCCATAGCGGTCGGCGCAATCGTTGCCACGATCCCGGTTCGGTCCTTGGATACCAGGCTGAACGCCGTCCTTCTGTCGGGGGCGATACCGTACGTCCTTATTGTCGGCGCATTTGACGTGAAGTTTATGCGCTACATGCTTCCGATCACGCCTGTGCTCGTCCTGTTCGGATCGAGCATGATGGTGGACCTCTGGTCATGGGCGAGAAACGGACAGACGGTTGTGAAGGTGGCGCTCGGAGCCTCTGCCGCCCTGGCAGCGATCTTCACCGCGTTCTATGGAGTCTCGTACACCGGCATCTACTCAGAAGTACACCCTGCGGTTCGGGCATCCGAGTGGATCCAGTCGAATGTTCCCCGGGGTTCGACAATCCTGAAGGAGCACTGGGAGGAGGGCCTGCCCGGCCTCTACGAGTACGAAATCGAAGAGCTGCCGATCTACGAGCACGACCGCCCCTCCAAGTTCCGCCGCATGAGCGATCTGCTGTCCGAGGCCGACTATATTACTCAGTACAGCAATCGGCTGTACGGCACGGTCTCCAGGTTGCCAGACCGGTACCCGGCCAGCAGGGAATTCTATTGGCTCCTCTTCAGCGGCGAACTCGGCTACACGCTGGACGCTCACTTCACCTCGTATCCGAACCTGCTCGGCATTGGTTTCGTGGATGAGACCTTTGAGCGACCCGATTTGCCGCCTCCCGGAGACCTGTCTGAAGCGAGGCCATATCCTGCCTCCTTTAACCTCGGCTATGCCGACGAGAGCTTCTCGGTGTATGACCACCCCAAGGTGTTGGTCTTCCGCAATGCTGAGCGACTCGACGCTGACGAGATCATGCGTCGGATCGAGGAGGGCTCTGGCGGATACCCGGTGGTCGATCCCCTCGCGTTACCAGACCCACCTCGCTCCGGCCGGCAGCTAATGCTGACCCCTGACGAATCTGCCGACCGTCAGTCAGGCGGTACGTGGAGTGAGATCGTCGACACAGGAGGGCTTGCAGTTCAAGCCCCTGCGATACTCTGGCTTGCCATAGCCGAGCTGATTGCGCTGTCGTCGGTGCCTCTCGCATTCATCGTGTTCAGGCCATTCTCAGACCGGGGCTGGCTGATGTCCAAGGCCCTGGGCCTGCTGATCGTCGGTCTTGGGACATGGATGCTCGCGAGCCTGGAGCTAATGGCCTTCAACAGGACGACAGCCTTCTTGGTCCTGTTTGTCTTTGGCGCAATCAACGCCGTGCTGCTCATCGCCAATCGTTCTGCGATCGTCGACTTCCTTAAGAGACGCTGGAAAACGGTTGCGGTCGCCGAGCTGATATTCCTTGCGGCCTTCCTCGCTTTCCTATTCATCAGATTGGCGAACCCGGACCTGTGGCACCCATATCGCGGCGGCGAAAAGCCGATGGACATGGCCTATCTGAACGCCGTGATGAAGTCGGTCCACATGCCGCCCTACGACCCGTGGTTCTCAGGTGGATACCTCAACTACTACTACTGGGGACAGTTCCTGGTCTCCACCCTGATTCACCTGACCGGCATCGTTCCCGAGATCGCTGTGAATCTCGCGGTCCCGACGTTCTTTGCGATGACTGCCGCCCTGTCGTACTCGGTCGTCCATGCCCTTGTATCGTGGGTCAGAAACTCCAGGGGTGAGCCTGCCGGAGCGTCCCCTGTGATCGCCGGACTCGTCGGGCTTGTGTTCGTCACAGTAGTTGGCAACTTGGACGGTGCAATTCAGGTCGCCCAGTCCGCATGGAATACACTGGCGCAGGGGATCCCCGTAGGCGAGTTCGACTTCTGGCGCTCCAGCCGTATGATGCCTCCAGATCCTCCCGGCCACGAGATCACCGAATTCCCGTTCTTCACTTTCCTCTTTGCCGACCCGCACGCCCACCTGTGGGCGCTGCCTTTTACGCTGCTGTGCATAGGCCTGTCCGCGTCAGTTGTGCTCGGACTGGCACGCAGTGGTTCGCTGCGCGAGGTGTGGAGACCCGGACACCTGCTCACGCTGGCGATCCTGGGGGTATCAGTCGGTGCCCTCAGGCTCCTGAACACCTGGGACTACCCGACGTATCTCCTGTTCTCATTCGCGGCAATTGGAATTGCCGAATTCCTGGCACAGGGAGGCATATCCGGAGGCGTAGTCTTCAGGACCGGGTTGAAGTCGGCTTTCGTACTGGTAGTTGGCATTGTGGTCTTCCTGCCGTTCCACGTGACCAACGAGACGTTCTTCCTTGGTATCGAACCAACGACCAACCAGACGACGCTGTGGCAGTTCCTGGCGATCTTCGGACTGTTTACCTACGTGATCGGGTCGTATGTGATTTGGGAACTCCGCAGCGCACTGTCGTCTGCATGGAACGGAGTACTGCGCGGTTCAGGATCACTCTCGCGTGCGCTGTCCGGAGATGCGGTGCCGGACTCGGCATCAGTGTCAGGACTGAGTTTGCACATCGGCCCTGCCCTGGTTCTCACTTTCGTTTCCGGAGCCCTGCTGCTGGGGTTCCTGCTGACAGCGCTTCTTTCCGGCTCAGGATGGGGAACTGTGGTCATCGTTAGTGTGCTGTTAGCTATGATCGCAATCGTAGGCCTCAGGGCTCTCATCAACCGGAATCAGGAAACGCCGGCAGTTGCCTTCGTGGCGCTCTCGGTAGGTACCGCTCTCTCTATCGTCATCGGGCTCGACTTCGTCAGGGTAGAAGGCGACATCGAGAGGATGAACAGCGTGTTCAAGTTCTACATGCAGGTGTGGGTGCTCCTCGCCCTGGGATCTGCGTTTCTCGTATGGCGCATGACCGGCTCTCTATTCGGCGTGTCGCCTCAGACCCGGAAACTCCGTCGTGCATGGTTGGGCGGTCTGGTAGGGCTGGTGGTCTGTGCCGCGGTGTTTACGGTTCTGGGAACACAGGACAGGCTCCGCGATAGATTCGACTCGGACCGTGTCCCACTGACTCTCGATGGGCTGGCCTACGTCCCGGGCACAACCTACCTGGACCGGGAAGGGCCAATAGACCTCGAGGCCGACCTGGATGGCGTGCACTGGCTCAGAGAGAACGTTCAGGGCTCGCCTGTAATCCTCGAAGCGAACACACCCCTCTATCGCTGGGGTGGCAGAGTCTCGATTCATACCGGACTTCCCAGCGTCGTCGGATGGCGCTGGCATCAGCAGCAGCAGCGGTGGGGCTATCGCGACCAAGTCGACAGACGAATACGCGACGTGGACCGGATGTACTCGACCGTCAACGTATTGGAAGCGGTTGACCTGCTTACCCAGTACGGAGTGAAGTACGTCTACGTGGGCCAGGTCGAGCGGCTGTACTATCCAGAGCACGGCATCGCCAAGTTCGAGGATGACCTGAGGCCGCACCTGACCCCAGTGTTTCACACCGACGACGTGACCATCTATGAGTTCAACGGCTGAGGCAGGAGGAAGAAGACCATGTGCAGGAGCATAAAGCAGCTCAGGAGTTCGGAGCGTCCGGCCACGGATGACGAGGTAAGGGAGGCCGCCCTCCAATTCGTCCGCAAGATCAGCGGCTATCGCAAGCCGTCCAGGGCCAATGCTGAAGTGTTCGATCAAGCGGTGGATGACGTCGCCGCCGCATCGAGGACTCTCCTGAATTCACTGCAGGTAAGGGGTGTGTCACTCCGTCAGTCGTGACGAGTCCTTATTTGGTCATCCCCTTCACCAAATACCGCTAGCCGCGCCACTTAGGGTGTTTCTAACATTGCCTCAGACACACCCATTCTACGCGCGGGGCTTGCCATGGTATTTCCACAGATTACGATCGACCTAGCCGAAGCGCTGGCTATCCTGGGCCCACTGGCGCTGATCATTGGGGGCATCACCGTTTACGGTGTGTTCGTGTTTAACTTCTACAGGTTCCTGGCGCGAAAGGACATCTTCACGCTGGACCTACAGAAGCACAATCAGGCCAAACGACCGGCACTGAGAAAGACCATCAGTGTAATCTTCTACACGGTCAAGTGCCTGGTGCTCTATCCAGTGTTCGTGTTCTTCTGGTTCCTTGTTATGGCAGTGCTGCTCTACTTCCTGAGCAGGAATCAGACAATTGATGTCGTGATGCTTGTCGCTATGGGAGTGGTGGGCGCCATCCGCATATGTTCGTACTACAAGGAAGCGCTGTCGACGGATATCTCCAAGATTCTCCCGTTCGCCCTGCTTGGTATCATGCTCATCGACAACTCGGTGATTCGACTCGTGGAATCGACCGAGAGCGTGAGAGAGGTTGCCCTTCAGTGGGAGACCTTGATCTCCCTGACCTACTACCTCGGATTCGTAGTCTCATTGGAACTCCTGCTCAGGATGACATCTGGCGCCTTCGTGTACTTCAAGAACAGGCGAAGGTCCAGAAGGGAGCAGAAGTCGCAGCCGAAATCTGAGGCAGCAAGGCCGACCACCGGGCCCCAGTTCGGTGCCGCCGGTACAGGAACGGTGTTTGAGCCAAGAGCTGCGGGACGGGGTTCGGCTCCTCCCATGAGGCCCAACGGGGCCCCGGCGATGGGCGCCAGACCGGCCTTCATTCAGGCACGGAATGACGAGCGGTTCGGCCCGGACTTTGAGCGGTCTCGTCCAGGTCCTGCCCCCCAGTTCGACGATATGCCCGAGCCCGCAGATAGTGTCAGGCGCAGCAGACCGGCGTACTACTCAGCATTCTCAACGGAGTTGCCGAACTCAGACTACGGGACCAACGGCGGTCACAGGACCAGTTAGCTCTGAGGTAGGTGACCGCTCCCACCGGGGCCGCTTCCGCCTTCGTATTACTGGGCGGTCGCCCCCCCGTCTATCACCAGGGGCTGACCCGTCATGAATGACGACTCGTCTGACGCCAGGAACAGCGCGCCGTAGGCGATCTCCATCGGCTCTCCGAATCGCTTCATGAAGTTGGAGTTTGCCGCGTCCGCGAGGAACTGCTCGCGATCCTCCCCCGTGAACCGGCGGTGCTGTTCGGTAGCCTGGGTCAGAATCGCGCCTGGGCAGACGCAGTTGACGCGGATGTTGTCCGGCGCAAGGTCCAATGCGAGGCAGCGAGTGAGCTGAAGCAGCGCCCCCTTCGACGTGTTGTAGGGGACGAACGCGGGCTGAGCGATGAAGCTCGACACTGACGCTACGTTCACGATAGAGCCGCCTCCGACATTACGCATGTGGGGCAGCACGTGCTTGACCGTGTACGTGGGCCCCAGCACGTTTACGCCCAGCACCCGCTGCCAGTCGGCATCCGACGCCTGTTCGACGGTGCCGAACACGAACGCAGCGGCGTCGTTTACCAGGACGTTCACTTCGCCGTAAGCGTCCACGGCGGCTTCGGCTAGCTTCTCGACCTCGGACTCGTTGGACACGTCTGTGGCCACGAACGTCGCCGTGCCCCCTGCGTCGGTGATGAGGTCAACGGTCTTCTTCCCGCCGTCGGTATCGATGTCTGCAACGACAACCCTTGCGCCTTCGGATGCGAACAGCTCGCAGATGGCCCTGCCTATGCCCGCCGCACCGCCGGTTACAATGGCAGCCTTGCCTTCGAGTCTCATGTCGTACTCCTTCGCTGCGGCCTCATCTCAGTCGGTGTGGAAGACCTCTTCGAGCTCGACCATCATCTGGTCGGGCAGGGCGCCCTCAGGGATCTCGAAGTACGGCGCCATGAACTCCTGCCAGCGCGCATTTGCTTCTTCGGTGGACATGCCATCGAGCGAGGCCTGGAAGTCCTCGTCTGCCTCGAAGTACCCGAACAGCAGGCCATCAGGACGTGCGAAGAGCGAGTAGTTCCGCCAGCCGTTCCTGCGCAGCGCGTCAAGCATCTCCGGCCACACCGCCTGGTGGTGCTCCGTGTACTCAGGCAGCAACTCTTCTTTGACCTTCAGCAGGAATCCGACGCGTTTGATGGCTCTCTCCCGTCAGATTCGACAGTGCGATTGCGCCAGTGTCACTTGGGGAATGGCATGGAATGTGGCAGCTTCGGCGAGTCCACCCATTAAGTGTCCAGCTTCAAGCTGGGGTGGAGCGGGAGACCGGATTCGAACCGGCGACAGCCTGCTTGGAAGGCAGGAACTCTACCGCTGAGCTACTCCCGCTCACTGCATATTAGGATACGTCCGCGGACACGCTGGGTCAATCTCACAATGCGACAGTGACACACATCTCACTTGCGTTGTGTCAGATGAAGACCGCCCAACCCCATCTTATCGGCAGTCCTCACGGACTGAGGTAAGAGGAGTTGGGCGGCCCTGGGAGGTGGTGCCGCAGATGTTAGGTCTACTTGATGCGTGCCTCAGACTTCACTCTGCGACGATCGCCAAAGATAGTGGCGAATCCCGCGACGGCCATCAGCATGCCAATCAGACCGACTATCAGGAGCGGCGTGCCGGACGCTGCGAAGTCTCCCGTAGCAGGCGGTTCTACCGGCTCAGGTTCGGGTGCTGGAGCCGGTGCAGGCTCCTCCTCTTCCAGAACCGGGCCGTGAATGAATAGCAGTGCGGTCGTTTCGCTGGTCCATCCGTGGGCCTCCTGGCTCAGATCAGCCACACCCGAAATGCCGGGATGGACAGACCGGGTGCCTTCACTCAGCCCCTCGGATATCGCAGCAGGGCCTCCGCCGAGACAGGGCACCGTCGCAGCCAGTTCTTCGTTGAATTCAGCGCCGGAATCGAACACGAGTGCCGTGTCCGGAAGGGCCGGGAACAGCTCCCCGCCGATGACAGCCAGAGTCTGGGAGGCTCGGACGTAGGCATCGTTGGTGCATGCGAACATGCCGATCACGGTTACGTTCGCGCCCTCGATGCCGTGCAGAGACGGCTCGGTGTAGGACGTACCTGGCAGGATCGGTCCGCCGCTGTCCAGTCCGTACGCGCGTACCACACCAGGCACCACGCTGAGTGTTGCCAGCAGGTCAGTCTGCGCCCCGCTCTCAGACAGGTCGTCAATTCCGTCGAGTTCCGTGGGGCTTGTGTATTCGAACACGCCCACGTTTGGGTCATGCACCACAACTACAGGCGGCGTTATAGGCTGACCAACCGTCAGGTTCTCGAGAGTGAGCCCGAAGTCGACCGCCTCAGGCGCGTCGGCTCCCGCTGAGGTGACGAAGAGTTCGAAGGCAGGCCCGTACCAGCCGTGATCGTCACTGCTGAGGTCGGCGCCTCCAACTATGCCTTGGTGGAGCGCAGTTACGCCCTCACCACCGGCAGCCGATACTCCCTCGCCTCCGAGACAGGGCACGGTTGCGGCGGTCTCGTCGTTGAGCTCGGTACCGGCGTCATAGACAGCGCCGGAAGACATGAGCGGAGTCCCACCATGTGGTGGGATGATCGCAGTTCCAAACGCCACTGCGTCGTTGGTGCACGCCAGCATACTCATGACACTGATGAAGTCGCCCGGCGCGGCTTCAATACCCCCGGCGACTGCCTCTTCTCCGCCCGGAATCGGCCCGGAAACGTCCATGATGGTGGCTGATTTCACACCTGGGTACTGGGCGATGCCGGTTGCCAGGCCGGATGGGTCTCCGGACTCTGCAAGAGTCTCCAGCCCGGCTATTGACGCTGCGTCAGCAGGCAGAGTCGCCAGCGTTCCGGTATGCACGATGACGACCGGAGGTGTGATCGGCTGACCCGACGTGACGTTACGCACGGTGACATCCAGATCGAGGGTGTCTTCATTGACAGGGCCGTGGACCCATAGGGATGCGACTTCGCCTTCAGTCCATCCGTGGGTCTCAACGCTCAGATCGGCTCCGCCGGCGATGCCTTCGTGAGCCGCCCTCATGCCTTCACCGAGCCCGTCGGACAGGGCAGCCGCCTCGCCGCCCAGGCACGGTACAGTGGCAGCAGTCTCGTCGTTGGCCTCCGAGCCGGAGTCGAACACCAGCGCGGCTGTCGGCCCTGTAGCTACCAGGCTGCCTCTGACGACGTTCAGCGACTCCGACACCCGGATGTAGGCGTCGTTCGTGCATGCGAGCATTCCGACGACGGTTACGTCCGCGCCTTCGATGCCACTGAGCGCTGGTTCAACATGGGACCCTCCAGGGCCAATCGGGCCGCCGCTGTCCAGGCCGTACGCGCGCACCACACCGGGGGTAGCCCGAAGTGTCGCCAGCAGATCGGCCTGTACACCCGCTTCAGAAAGGTCGTCGATGCCATCGAGCTCTGTTGGGCTGACGTAATCGAAGACGGCCACATTCGGGTCGTGGACCACGACAACCGGCGGCGTGATCGGCTGGCCCACCGTCAGGTTCTCAAGCGTGATTCCGAACTCCCCAGATCCGGGTACGTCGGCTTCGCCTTGCGTCAGCAGAAGCTCCATGGCCGGGCCCTGCCACGCATGCAGACCTGTCAGGTCTGCGTCACCGGAGATGCCTGGGTGGTCGGAGATTGCGCCCTCGCCATCAGCCTCATCCAGGTCGGATATGCCTCCGCCTTCCAGGCCGAAGCACGCGACCGTCGCTTCCGTCTCGTCGTTCACTTCGGTTCCGGCGTCCAGAACGCGTCCGGACGACATGGCCGGCAGATTACCGTCTTCGGGAACGACTACGTTGCCATACGCAATCGCGTCGTTGGTGCAGGCGAGCATGGTGATCACGCTTACACGGTCTCCCGGCTCTGCGGTTGTGAGGGATACGGCGCGTTCCTCACTCGGCAGTATGGGAGGAACTTCGAAAGCGACAACTTCCTTCACCCCAGCCATTGCCTCCAGGGACGCTACTAACGCCTCCTGCTCGCCGGCTTCGGCAAGTTCTTCAAGACCGTCCAAATCCTCTGAACTAGCTGGAAGTATCGACGTGCCGGGCTCGAGCACGACCGCTATAGGTGGAGTGAGGGGCTGCCCACCAGTCACATTTCGCACCGTCAGGTTCAGCGCGGACTCGGCGTAGACCTCCGACGACCCCGAGGGCAATTGGAATGCAATCGCCAGAACGAGAACTAAGGCGGCTGGGAATAACAGTCTCGGAAACATTGCTGTCCTCCGTAATCTATGTGAGTTCTAATAGTTCTCTGGCTAGTTATAGACAGATTTATATATTAGTGTTACTCACATAAATTACAGATGCAAGGCTTATTCGAGGTCTCCCCAGTTGTCTCCGGCCTTCAGCTCGACAGCCAATGGGACTTCCAGCGTCATGGAAGAGGGCATCAGTTCCATGACGATCTCAGACATCTGGTCCAGCTCATCCCGAGGCACCTCGAAGATCAACTCGTCGTGCACCTGGAGGATCATCTTGGACCTCATATTGAGGTCATCCATCCTGTCCATAATCTCGATCATGGCGATCTTGATGATGTCGGCAGCCGTGCCCTGGATAGGCATGTTGATGGCCGCACGCTGGGCGGCCTGCCGCACCGGGAAGTTCCGGGCGTTTATGTTGGGCAGGTATCGCCGTCGTCCAAGGGCCGTCTCCACGTATCCGAGTGCCTTGCACTTCTCAACCGTCTCATCCACGTACCCCTGGATTCCGGGGTAGCGTTCGAAGTACACGTCGATGAATTCCTGGCCCTGGTGCGGATTCAAGTCGGTCTGACGGGATATACCGAATGCAGTAAGTCCGTACAGAACGCCGAAGTTGAGAATCTTGGCGACGCGCCGCATCTCGTCAGTCACGTCTTCAATCGAAACGTCGTAGACCAGGGAAGACGTCGCGCTGTGAATGTCCTCTCCCCGGTGGAACGCCTCCAGCAGGGAAGGGTCTTTTGAGAAATGTGCCAGCACACGGAGCTCTATCTGTGAGTAGTCGGCAGCGAGAAGCGTCCACTCTGGTGCATCCTGGGCGACGAAGGCCCTTCTCACGCGGCGCCCCAGTTCAGTCCTCACAGGGATGTTCTGCACGTTCGGGTCGTTGGAGGAGACACGACCGGTGGCCGAACCTGTCTGGTTGTACTTGGTGTGGATTCTGCCTGTTTCGGGATTGACCAGGCTGGGCAGCGCATCGACATAGGTGGACTTGATCTTCGATAGCTGCCTGAACTGCAGTATGTCGTCCAGTACCGCGTACGCGCTCGGATCGACACTGTCCAGTGTGCCAGTATCAAGCTGCGCCTTGAGTCCCTCCAGGGACGACGCATCCGTCGAGAATCCGGTCTTGGTCTTACGAGTCGGAGGCAGCCTCAACTCATCGAACAGGACTCCACCTAGCTGCTGGGACGAGTTTAGATTGAACTCGTGACCGACAGTCTCGTACATCGTCTGGCGGATGTCGTCGAGATCAGACGCGAGCTCTACTGACATCTCATTCAGCAGGTCAACATCCACGGCCACGCCTTCGCGCTGCATCCTGACAAGCACCGGTGTCAGCGGCAACTCGTACCGCTGGAGAAGGTCCCCGATTTCCGTACCTTCGACTTCCTTCTCAAGCAGCCGTCTGAGACGCTCCGTGAAGTCGGCATCAGCGGCGGCGTAGTCTGCCGAGCTTGCGATATCGACCTGGTCCATCGTCTTCTGGTTGCGTCCACGTCCGATCAGGTCAGTGATCGGAGTCATCTCCTCGCCCAGCATGTCCAGCGCGAGGTTCTTCAGCCCGACCGACGAGCGCCCTGCCGCATGAGCGGCGAGCATGGTGTCGAATGCGAGTCCCTCGACCTTTATGCCGTGGTTCTCCAGCACCATCATGTCGTAGTTGGCGTTGTGGGCCGTCTTTGGGATATTCGGGTTGGTGAAGATAGGCTTCATCTTGCCCAGGACGTCGTTCATGGGCAACTGGGTACCTTCCTGGTGCCCAACCGGAATGTACCAGCCCGTTCTTGGCTCTGTGGAGAATGAGAGTCCGACCAGCCTGGCGACCATGGGGTCCTGAGAGGTCGTTTCCGTGTCGAACGAGAAGCCCTCGGGTGTATTGATCTCTTTCAGGAGATCGGCCAGCTTCTCCGGTGTGTCCACAATCGTGTAGTCCACAGGCGGCGCATCCGGCTCGAAATCGAATGAACTCTGCCCGCCACCCGCGTCGTTATCGGACGCGGGAATCCTTGAGATCATGCTGAAGAACTCCAGCGAGGTCAGCAGGTCCACTACGTCTTTTCGCTCGAAGTCGCCGAACTGGGCAAGATCCAGGTTTAGGTCAACTTCTACGTCACGTTTGATTGTGGTCAGGAACTTTGCCCTGTCCGCAACATCGCGGTTTTCTGTGAGACTCTTCTTCACACTGGGAGGCTTGACCTCGTCGAGGTGTTCGTAGATGCCGTCGATGCTGCCGTAGTCCTGCAGCAGGGAGATTGCCCTCTTGCGCCCGACTCGCGGCACTCCGGGAATGTTGTCCGACGAGTCCCCCTCCAGCGCCTTGATCTCGGCCACCGATTCAGGGCCCAGGCCATCGTATCTATCCTCCACTGCGGCGATGTCGTAAAGCGTCCTCTGTCCGACTGCATGACTGAGCAGAATGCTTACGTGAGAAGAGACTAGCTGGAACGTGTCGGTGTCACCGGTCAGGACAATCGTCTCGATTTCCTGCTCATCGGCCTGCCTGCAAAGCGTGCCCAGTACGTCGTCAGCCTCATAGCCGGCCACCTCGAAGACTGGCACGCTAAAAGCACGCATAAGTTCTCGTACGCGGTCGAACTGCGGCCTGAGCTCTGGTGGAGTGGGGGGGCGGTGCGCCTTGTACTCTTCGTACTGCTCGTGCCTGAATGTCGGGGCGGACACGTCGAACGCAATTGCGATGTGCGTGGGGCTCCGGTCGTTCAGTGTCTTCAGGAAGATGTTGAGGAACCCGTAGATGGCGCGCACGTCCTCCCCGGTGGCCCGAACGTTGAGGGGTTCACGGATGGCGTGCCATGCTCTGTGAACGAGCGCATGGCCGTCCATCAGCAGCAGCAGTGGCTTACGGTCTGGCAGATTCGAAAGTTCGGCAGTTGACATCGGGCTGGCCTCCGGGGACATAGCCCGATTATACAGCCGTAACGGCCCGTACGTTCCAGCTAGAAGCCGAGTCGAATGCCGTAGGATTTGCTCTGCCTGCCGGGGAGGCTAGATTCCTGTCAGCGCCCTCGCCTCGCCAAGCATTGCAGCTACTTCACCAGTAGACGGTCCCTCCGCGTAAATCCGCAGCAGAGGCTCAGTGCCTGAGAACCTTATCAGCGCCCAGTAGCCGTCCTCGAGGAGTATCTTTATGCCGTCACGGTTGTCGATCCCCACGACGGACATACCTCCCAGCTGGAACGGGCGCGAGGTGGTGACCCTCTGCATGATGCCCTCCCGCAGGCGTGGATCGAACTCGACGTCCCAGCGCTCGTAGACGTGGGTGCCCACCCGCTCGAATAGCTGGCCCCGCAGGTCGGCAGGGTTCTCCCCAGTCTTGACCACCATGTCGAGCATCAGCAGGCCACTTAGTATGCCGTCTCGCTCCGGTATGTTGCCCCTGAATGCGTAACCGCCGCTCTCTTCGCCGGCAGCAAGCGCATTCACTGCCATCATCTGGGGTCCGAGATACTTGAAGCCGACCGGCGTCTCGACAACTTCGACATCGTGAGATTCAGCCAGCTTGTCGATCATGCTGCTCATGGTGATCGACTTCACGAGCGGCCCCGACTGCTGCAGCACCTCAAGCAGGTGCATGCATAGCAGACTGAACGTCTCGGTCGTGGTCATGAACTGGCCGTCATCGTCGATTACGCCAAGCCTGTCCGCGTCGCCGTCTGTGGCCAGCCCAATGTCGGCGGTGGTGTCTTCGACGGCATCCACCAGCGGTCCCAGGTTGGGTGCGATTGGCTCGGGCTGGGCCATACCGGGGAAAGAGGGGTTGACCTCTGAACGTACCTCGACGACGCGAGTGCTCCCCCCCGAGATCAGGTCGCTGAAGTAGCCCGCGCCTGCGCCGTGCATCGAGTCGACTGCCACGTTCAGCCCGGCGTTCCGAATCCCCTCGACGTCGACGAACTGCGCCACGTGGTTCAGGTAGTCAGGCCTGGGGTCGAAACGCTCGAGCAGCCCGCGCATTTCAGCCTCTCGAATATCCATCCTGCGAACGTTGCCGGTGCGTTCTGCGTTCCCGATGTAGCGTTCGAGTTCGGCCACTATCTCATTGGACGCGCTGCCACCGTAGTCGGGCTTGAACTTGAAGCCGTTCCACTCTCCCGGATTGTGACTTGCCGTGATAACCGCACCGGCTCCCGCAGTCAGCGATACCAGGGAGTGGCTGACGACGGGCGTTGGAGCGGCGCGGTCGCACAGGTACGTCGGTACGCCGTTGGCCGTCATGACCTCGGCGACGGCCTCGGCGAACTGCCGGGAGCCGAAACGGGTGTCGTACCCGATCACGAACCCCCTCGGCGCTACGCCTGCTGCGTTGACGTAGTCAGCAGTTCCCTGTGCGCAGATGCGGACGTTTTCGAACGTAAAGTCCTCGGCGATGACCGCCCGCCAGCCGTCCGTGCCGAACCGTATGCTTGCCATCCAGACCTCCGCCGCCGATGCTGCTTAGGACGCGGCGTCTCCCGCGTTCTTCATGAAAGCCTCTCGCCTCAGCGCAGCGGCCCTGTCCGTTCGCTCCCAGGGGAAGTCCTCTTCCGGCCTTCCGAAGTGTCCGTACGCGGCAGTCTTGGTGTAGATCGGCCTGCGCAGGTCGAGGTCGCGAATGATCGCGCCGGGGCGCAGGTCGAAGTGCTTGTCGATTAGCTCGTTGATCTTGCTGTCCGCCACCTTGTTCGTGCCGAAAGTCTCGGCGGAAACCGAGATCGGATGCGAAACACCGATTGCATAGGAGACCTGGATCTCGGCACGGTCGGCCAGGCCGGCGGCGACCACGTTCTTCGCCACGTAGCGAGCCGCGTATGCCGCAGATCGGTCGACCTTGGTCGGGTCCTTGCCCGAGAACGCCCCGCCTCCGTGGCGGGCCATGCCGCCGTACGTGTCGACGAGAATCTTCCTGCCCGTCAGCCCCGAGTCTCCAACCGGACCCCCGGTTACAAACCGCCCAGATGGATTCACGACCCACCGCGTGTCGCGGTCCAGCAGGTCGCTGGAGATCACGCTCTTTCCCACTGTTTCGATGAGGTCCCGCTCGATTACCGACTGGCTGACTTCAGGGTTGTGCTGGGCGCTTAGCACGACCGTGTGAATGCGCTTTGGCACGCCATATTCGTACTCGACGGTCACCTGCGACTTCCCGTCCGGCCTGAGATAGGGCAGCTCGCGCTCCCTGCGTACTTCCGCCATTCGCTGGCAAAGACGGTGGGACAGGGCTATCGGCATTGGCATGAGCTCAGGCGTATCGTTGCACGCGTAGCCGACCATCATTCCCTGATCGCCTGCTCCGAGAGTCTCGACGTCTTGGTAGCTGTCAGGAAGTTCATGGCGTGTCTCGAGCGAGTGTGATACCCCTTGGGAAATATCGGCTGACTGCTCGTGTACCGAGACCGCGATTCCGCACGACTGGTAGTCGAACCCAAACGAGGAATCCTGGTATCCGGCGTCACGGATCGTGTGCCTGACTATGGTCGGGATGTCCACATAGGTCGAGGTCGAAATCTCACCCATCACGAGTACAAGTCCAGTCGTGGTACATGTCTCGCACGCCACACGTCCCTGGGGATCGTTGGCGAGGATGGCATCCAGGACTGCATCGGAAATCTGGTCGCATAGCTTGTCCGGATGACCTCCGGTGACCGACTCCGAAGTAAACAGGTATGAGGGAC
Source organism: Dehalococcoidia bacterium (assembly GCA_965232905.1). Taxonomy (GTDB): domain Bacteria; phylum Chloroflexota; class Dehalococcoidia; order Lucifugimonadales; family UBA1123; genus VXRN01. The sequence continues at coordinate 1,385,574 of OZ247432.1, read as the reverse complement.
TTTCCATGAAGCTGTTGGCCATCAAATGCCTCCTGCTATCTCATCTCGGGGTTCGGACTGAATCCCAAGTTTTCGTTGCTGCCGAGGGGAGAGCTCAACAAGCGATGCAGTTCCCTCCGCAACTGTTCTATCAAGTGCTGACAGACGCCCTGCCACCGAGAGCTCGCGTCCGTCCCGATCATCGAGCCAGGACACCGCTCGGATTGCCTCGCCGGTCCTGGCGGGGGCTATCAGCCTGGTTTCCATACCTCGCATCATGCACGTCATGCCATTAAGGTAAGCCCAGTTCTCCATGACTTCGTAGAGCACCGCAGCGATCACACCGCCGTGGACTATACCCGGCCAGCCCTCGTGTCGCTGCTCTGGTATGAACTCGGTGGTCAGTTGGTCTCGTTCGAGCTTCAGATCGAGCCGCAGCCCTGATGGGTTATCTGCGCCGCAGCCGAAGCAGTCCGGGTAGTTGCCGGCTCGTGATTCGGGACTCGTGTGAGCCACATGCAGGTCCCGTTCCTGAAGCCGGGTCGGCCTGGTGGTGAGAGCATCGGGAAGAGTCACGGGGTAGTGCCGCTACGTCCCAATGTCCCAGCTCGACAGGTAGTGCTCCTGCTCCGCTGTAAGCGTGTCGATCTCTATGCCCATGGACTGCAGTTTGAGCTTGCCGACCTCTTCGTCGATGTCCCTGGGTACGTCGTGCACCTGTGGGGCAAGCGTATGTGCCGTCTGCGCGAGGTATTCGGCTGACAGCGCCTGGTCTGCGAAGCTCATGTCCATCACTGCCGACGGGTGTCCCTCGGCCGCGGCGAGGTTTATTAGCCTGCCTTCTCCGAGCAGGTAGAGTCTCCGCCCATCACCCATCAGGTATTCGTCCACGAAGGGTCGTATCGTCTGCTTCCCGTCGGACATCTCCTCCAGCGCCGGTATGTCGATCTCGACGTCGAAGTGCCCGCTGTTCGCGAACATCGCGCCGTCCTTCATGACTGCGAGGTGTGAACCTCCGATTGCGCTCATTCCGCCGGTTAGCGTGATGAATATGTCGCCAACTTCGGCGGCCTTGGCCATCGGCATAACCTGGTGCCCGTCCATTGCCGCTTCCAGTGCGCGAATCGGGTTGACCTCGGTCACGATCGTGTGAGCGCCCATGCCGCGCGCACGAAGCGCCACACCACGACCGCACCAGCCATAGCCGCAGATGACGACGTTCTTACCTGCCCAGAGCACGTTCGTGGCGCGTGTGATCCCGTCCAGTGTGCTCTGACCGGTACCGTACCTGTTGTCGAAGAAGTGCTTGGTGTCGGCGTCGTTAACCGCAATTATCGGGTACTTGAGATCACCAGCCGCCGCAAGGCTGTTTAGACGGATCACTCCGGTGGTCGTCTCCTCAGTGCCGCCTACAACATTGCCAAGCATATCCTTCCTGGAAGAGTGCAGCAGGGCAACGAGATCGGCACCATCGTCCATCGTGATGTTTGGGCCGTGGTCCAGAGCAGACTGGATGTGGCCATAGTATGTGTCTCTGTCCTCACCCTTGATGGCAAAAGTTGGGATGCCGTACTCGGAGACGAGCGCGGCGGCGACGTCGTCCTGTGTACTCAGGGGATTGCTGGCGCAGATCACTACATCTGCCCCGCCGTCCTTAAGTGTCAGCATCAGGTTGGCAGTCTCGGTAGTTACATGGAGGCAGGCAGACACCCGCAGCCCACTCAGTGGCTTTTCTTCTCCGAAGCGTTGCCTGATCTGCCGGAGGACCGGCATCTCTCTCTCGGCCCACTGGATCCTCCGAACACCTGCGGAGGCAAGCGAACTGTCCAGAATGTGGCCCTGTTGTGTACTAGATGCGGTCAAATCATCCTCCTGTCTTAGACTGGATCAGCCCGCACTTCCAATGGGGGCATCCAGCTTTCCGAGTCGCGCCAAGTCGGATCAGTCCTTGAATCCGCTGAACGCAGTAAGGTCTTGGAATTGCTTGAATCTGAGTTGGATGTCAGATGGCGTGAGCGACTCCAGCCTCTCCGTGCTGAAGTCCTGAACTGTGAAGGAGCCCATCACCGAACCGACAACTGCCGCTCGCCGCAGGCCTTCGTTGGAAGTGTCGCCGGTGGCGGCGATAGTTCCCATGAAACCGCCCGCGAACGAGTCTCCCGCACCTGTGGGATCTACGACGCTCTCAAGAGGGTACGCAGGTGCGGTGAAAACGTCTTCACCGTCCACCATCATGACGCCGTGCTCGCCCCGCTTGATTACGACGATGCGAGGCCCTGACTTCTGGATCTTCTTCGCCGCCCTTATGAGATTGAATTCACCTGAGAGTGCTCTCGCCTCGCCCTCGTCCAAAAACAGCAGATCGACCCTGGATACTACTCTCTCCAGATCTCCACGACTCCCGTCGATCCAGAAGTCCATCGAGTCGAGGGCTGCAAACGTGGGACTGGCGTCCAGTTGTTCCAGCACGTCCAACTGAAGAGTGGGGTCGATGTTAGCCAGGAAGACGATGTCGGTTGAGCGCTGACTCGCACTGAGCACAGGCTTGAATTCTGCGAACACGTTTAGCTGGGTATCGAGTGTCTCCCTCTGGTTGACGTCCTCGGTTGAGTAGACGCCTGACCAGTGGAACGTCCGGCCCTTGACTCTTTCAAGACCGGACACGTCCACGTCATGCGACCTCAGTAGGTCGACGTCACTGTCTTCGAAGTCCTCGCCGACGACGCCAACGAGGCTAACTTCAGTCAGATAGCTGGCTGCTAACGAGAAATACACTGCTGAGCCGCCCAGTGCTCTGTCGCGGCGGCCGGTGGGAGTCTGGACCGAGTCGTACGCGACCGATCCCACTACCAGGAGGGACAACTTAGCTGTCCATCCCGTAGCTGGTGGGATAGTTCTTCTCGATCCAGGGGGGCGTCCCGTCCTCGATGTTGAACAGCTTGTCAGTGTCGTACCCCATCGCTGCTGCCATCTCGCAGGCAAGGCCGCTTCTCACGCCTGCCGCGCAGATGAACAGCAGGTTCTTGTCCTGCGGCAGCTCGTCGATTCGACCAAGAAGATCGTCCACTGTAATGAAAATAGCGTCCGTTACGTGGCCGTCGACGTACTCGTCCATCCGGCGGACATCTACGAACACGTTGTCCTCGGTACCGTGAAGCTCAGCGGCCTCATCGGTCGTTATCCTGGTGTATGGCTCTCCCGGTATCTGCTTGGGCATATGCCCACCTTCCCTTTCCCCTCTCCTGGATTCCGACTTTGGCCGGAATGACCGTTGGGTAGTGATTCAACACCTGTTAGTCCAGGTACTTATCCACCAGCAGACCGAGTCTCTTCCTAGTCGCTGGTGGTATCAATTCTCGACTTGTGATTATTGCGTTTTCAAGAGCCCTGTCGCAACCGCACCCCGCAGGTCCGGCTGCCGCCGACGCCATGCGCCTGACGATGGTCTGGGCGGTCTGCACGTTTTGCATGAGGTTCTGGACGACGAGTTCGACCGACACGTCCTCCTCCGCCTCATGCCACACGTCGTAGTCGGTGACAAACGCGAGCGTGGCGTAGCACAGCTCAGCTTCACGGGCCAGCTTGGCCTCCGGTAGCGCCGTCATTCCTATGACGCTTGCTCCCCATGACCGATGCATCTCAGACTCTGCCCTTGTCGAAAACTGAGGACCCTCCATAACGACGTATATCCCACCGTCATGTACATCCGTCTCGTCCGATGCAGCATTGATCGCCTGCTGACGCAGGGCAGGGCAGAACGGGTCTGCGAACCCTACGTGCGCCACCAGTCCATCCCCAAAGAACGTTGACAGACGCTCGCGGGTCCGGTCGATGATCTGGTCAGGCACAACAAGGTCGAGCGGCTTCAACTCCTCCCTCAGGCTCCCCACCGCGCTTATGGAGACGAGTCTTCGTACGCCAATCTGTTTCATGGCGTAGATGTTCGCTCTCACCGGCAGCTCACTGGGCGAGATTCGGTGTCCGCGTCCATGGCGGGGCAGGAACGCTACGGCGACACCGTCGAGGTCACCCGTAACTATCAGGTCGCTTGGATCGCCGAATGGGGTCTCGACTTCGACCTCACGCCTGTTGGCGAGCCCCTCCATGTCGTAGAGACCGGAGCCGCCCATGAAGCCGAGTGTCGGTTCAGGCATTGGACCCCTCCAGAAGCGCCGGAATGCTTCGCCTGTACGGTGGACGGCCGACACCTACCTCACTCACAATTCCGGTGATGTACCTGTTTGGGGTCACGTCGAACGCGGGATTGAATCCCGAGATTCCTTCAGGGGCGACCTTCGAACCCGCGTAACCCAGCACCTCCTCTTCGTCCCTCTCCTCGATGACGATCTCCTCGCCGGTCGAAGTTCCGGGGTCGAACGTAGAGGTCGGCGCTGCGACGTAAAATGGGATTCCGTTCTCCTTGGCGAGAACCGCGAGGTTGTAAGTTCCGATCTTGTTGGCAACATCGCCGTTGAGGGCTATCCGATCTGCCCCGACCAAGACGCTCTGCACCATGCCGCGCCGCATCAGGAGTCCGGTAGCCGAGTCGGCCACCAGGCTTGCGTCGATCCCCTCGCGACGGAGCTCCCAGGCCGTCAGTCGCGCTCCCTGGAGCAGCGGCCTCGTTTCACTGGCGTACACGTGGTCGAGCCTACCGTCAGACCACGCGCTTCGGATGACCCCAAGTGCTGTCCCGTAGCCTCCGGTAGCCAGCGCGCCAGTGTTGCAGTGGGTAAGCACGTTGCTGCCCCACGGCACGAGCTTTGCTCCGATTCGACCGATAGCCAGGTTGCTCTCCAGGTCCTCGCGGTGAATCCGTGTGGCCTCTTCAACGAGATCGGACACGACCTCTTCCGTCGTCTGCGCGGACGCCGATGCCAACAAGAGCCTGTCGACAGCCCATCCCAGATTGGCGCCGGTGGGGCGGGCCAGCCTGATTTCACGAGCCGCGTCCAGCAGCCTGTCTGTGAAGCCTCCGTTTGCAGTCTGGGAAAGCTCCATGGCAGCCAGCGCCAGCGCATAGGCCCCGGCAATCCCGATGGCGGGTGCGCCCCGCACCGACATGTTGGATATGGCAAAGACGACGTCTCTGTAGTTGGACGTCTCTATCCATGTTTCGTCAGCCGGCAGCTGTCGCTGGTCGAGAATGCTGAGCGAGTCTCCCCGCCACTCCACCGGTGTGAATTCAGACAATGTCTCTGTCAATTCGCCACCACCATTTCACTCCTGTAGTTCCGTAAACAAAAAAAGGCTTCTCGAACGAGAGAAGCCTGCAGGGTAGGTGGTCTACCACTCTCATCTCTCGAACGTCTATGCGCTCGCCGGAATTGGCACCTTTGTCTAGCGCCGAAGCGCTCAGACCGGTTGCCGGGCATCAAGGGGCCGGTCCCTCCGCCACTCTGGATAAGAGCCACGATATTCAGTTGTCTACGTACAGAATCGTATAACGAGGTCCTCAGCACTGTCAAATTCCGGGCGATCCACGGAAACAAGAAGAGGGCAGGTCATTGACCTGCCCTCTCGTACTAGCTACCTATTCGACCGTTCGGTCGACCTAGTAGTCCATCGGCGGCATTGCCGGGGCGCCAGCGGGCGTCAGGTCCGGAACGTCGGTGATGAGCGACTCGGTCGTGAGAACCATCGCCGCCACAGAAGCAGCGTTCTCGATGGCCGCACGGGTGACCTTGGCCGGGTCCATGATGCCCTTCTCGAGAAGGTGGCAGAACTCGCCGACCTCGGCGTCGTAGCCCCAGTCGCCTTCGCTCTGGAGGCTGTCGGCCAGGATGACCTCGCCGGATACGCCGGTGTTCTCGGAGATAAGCTTGATCGGCCGCTGGAGGGCGGTCTTCAGGATCGAAGCTCCGGTGTCCTCGTCGCCGGCGAGGGACAGGCCCTCTAGGGCTGTGCTGGCACGCAGGACTGCAAGTCCGCCACCAGGAACGATTCCCTCTTCGACGGCTGCACGGGTCGCGGACAGTGCGTCCTCGACGCGGTTCTTCTTCTCCTTGAGCTCGACCTCTGTGGCCGCGCCAACCTTGATGATGGCGACGCCGCCGGAGAGCTTGGCCAGGCGCTCCTGGAGCTTCTCGCGGTCGAAGTCGGACGTGGTCTCGTCCACCTGAGCCTTGATCTGGTTGATCCGGCCAGCGATGTCGTCCTCAGAGCCGGAGCCGTCTACGAAGGTGGTCTCTTCCTTGGAAGCGACGATTCGGCGGGCGCGGCCCAGGTCCTCCACCGTGACCGAGTCCAGCTTGCGTCCCACTTCCTCGCTGATGACCTGGCCGCCGGTCAGGATGGCCATATCTTCGAGCATGGCCTTGCGGCGGTCGCCGAAGCCGGGTGCCTTGACGGCGACGCAGTTGAGCGTGCCGCGCAGCTTGTTCACTACGAGCGTGGCCAGAGCCTCGCCCTCGATGTCCTCGGCTACGACTACGACGTTCTTGCCGACCTGGAGAATCTTCTCAAGGGCGGGGAGCACATCGGCAACCGCGGAGATCTTCTTGTCGGTAATCAGGATGTAGGGATCGTCGATGGACGCTTCCATCCTGTCCTGGTCGGTGATGAAGTAAGGGGAGATGTAGCCGCGGTCGATCTGCATTCCCTCTACGAACTCCTGCTCGTAGGAGAGGCCCTTCGACTCTTCGACCGTGATGACTCCGTCCTTGCCGACCTTCTCCATGACGTCGGCGATGAGCTCGCCCATCTCGTCGTCATGAGCGGAGAGCGACGCGACCTGCGCGATCTGCGTGCGTCCCTCGACAGGGGTGGACATGTCTTCGATGGCGTCTCGCATTGCTACGACGCCACGCTCGATGCCGCGCTTGAGGGCCATGGGGTTGGCTCCGGCGGCAATGTTCTTGAATCCCTCGTGGATGATCGCCTGCGCGAGAACCGTGGCCGTGGTCGTGCCGTCGCCCGCCACGTCGTTGGTCTTGCTCGCGGCCTCCTTCAGGAGCTGGGCGCCCATGTTCTCAAATGGGTCCTCGAGCTCGATCTCCTTGGCGATCGTGACGCCGTCGGAGCAGACCTGGGGTGGGCCGAATTTCTTGTCCAGGACCACGTTTCGTCCGCGTGGGCCCAGGGTTACGCCGACAGTGTCGGCCATGATGTCAATGCCGCGCTTCATCGCGGATCTTGCTTCTTCGCTGAACTGAAGCTGTTTCGCCATACTGGTTCAGGCCTCCTTAAATGCCCAAAAGGGTGGGGTTACTTCTTGAAGAGAATGTCGTCCTCACGAAGGACCAGGTACTCGACCTCGCCTTCCTTGTACTCGGTTCCCGCATACTTCGAATAGATGACGGTGTCGCCGACTTCTACTTCCATGGGGACGCGGGAGCCGTCGTCAGACAGCCGACCGGGTCCGATTGCCACGACGACGCCCTCCTGGGGCTTTTCCTTGGCAGTGTCGGGGATGTAGATGCCGCCGGCGGTCATCTGCTCCTCACCCTCCAGGGGCTCCACGACTACGCGGTTGCCCAGGGGCTTGAAGGTAACCTGTGTTTCAGTCGCCATTCTTGTTTCGACCTCCTGATTTGCTTAACCTGTCTCGTTTGCCGTTTTCATTCTTAGCAGTCTTACTGAGAGACTGCTAACTCGAATGATAGCGAACGAATTCTGAGAGTGTCAACGGTAGAGAACTGAGAAGCGGCGCCTTCGTTCTTCCCTGCGATTCATCGTTGACGCCCCCTCGTGGTCGACCCTATCATCGAGCCGTGAATGGACTGAAGGACAGCAGTCAGAAGGCTGGATCTTTTGGCGTCTTACTGGCCCTGATTTCAGCGGCTCGACCCCTCCAGTGGAGCAAGAACCTGCTGGTCTTCCTGCCGCTGTTCTTCTCGGTCAACCAAGCGTGGAGTCTGGATGATTTCGCTGGCGCAGTCTCGCTGGGGTTACGAGCCGGAGCAGCGTTCGTTATCTTCATCGGCCTGAGCGCGTCCGTGTACATGCTGAACGACTGCCTGGACGCGGAACGCGACCGCGCGCATCCGAGAAAGCGGAACAGGCCCGTGGCGTCTGGACGTCTCCCCGTTGGAGTGGCGCTGGTGTCTGCGGCTGCTCTAACTGCTCTTGGGCTGGTGGCGTCCTTCCTAATGCACCCGCTGTTTGGCGTGACATGTCTGGCCTATGTCGTGATTCAGAACGCCTACACAGTCCGCCTGAAGAGAATTGTGCTGGTCGACGTGTTTTGCGTGGCATCCGGCTTTGTGCTTCGAGTCGTGGCTGGTGCGGCTGTTATAGAGGTGCCGATGTCCGAGTGGCTGTATATCTGCTCCGGACTGGGAGCGCTGTTCATCGCGCTATCCAAGCGAAGGAGCGAACTCTCAGCGGCAGGGGAGTCGGCCCAACGTCAGCGTGAAGCCCTTGACGGGTACAGTCTGCCGATGCTCGACCAGATGATCGCCGTGGTAGCTGCCTCAGCGCTCGTGACCTATGCCCTCTATACGTTCATTGCAGATAGCCTGCCCGACAATCGTGCGATGCTCCTGACGCTGCCCTTCGTGGCATTTGGGCTTCTCAGGTACATGTATCTTGTGCACGCGCGCGACTCTGGTGAGAACCCGGAGGAGATGCTTGTTAGAGACGCTCCCCTGGCGGCGGCTGTCATCCTGTGGATTGGCGTCTCTGCTGCGATTCTGTTTGTGGTCGGGTAGCGGTTCGGAGACTCAAGGCGCGATCCACGACACGATATGCTAAACTCCGCCCAGCTTTGGCCGCTCCCTGAGCACTCGGAAGTACAGGAGTGAATGAATGGTCCCCCCCGACAGTGTCTTCGGTGTCGTACCAACGTGGATCGCCGTCTACGTCCTTGCCATCGGCATATTCGCGGCCGCCGGTTTTGTTCTCTACCAGCGCGTCTTCCGATTAATCCTCCTGGGTAAGGACCCCGGCAGATTCGACCAGCCAGTCCGACGACTTGTCGGCGCGCTCCCGTACATCTTTGGACAGCGCAAGGTGCTGCAAAGCGTCTCTCTCCGAGACCGCGCGGGCCTGGCGCACTTCTTCATCTTCTGGGGATTCCTGTCGTTCACGGCCAGCTACATCCTCTACATATTCGGCGACGTGATCTGGCACGACTTCTCCGCCACGATATTGACGGACACTGGCGTACGAATCTTCACCGCGTACCTGGACATCCTTGCGCTCGTGTTCTTTGTGGTCCTGATCTGGGCCGCCGTCCGCAGGTGGGCCGTCAAACCCAACAGGCTCAGCTTCGACCTTACGCAGAAGCTCGAATCGGCGATCATCCTGCTTCTGATCGCGTCACTCATGCTTTTCACCCTTCTCACCGAGGCATTCTTCGTAGCCGCGGGCGGCACCGGCCCTCACGCCGACGCTCTGATCGGGCGTCCCATCGGGGAGGCCTTTGCCAACGCCGGAATTGATGGAGATCTCGCCAACGGCCTGCACGGCGTCTTCTGGTGGCTCCATCTCGGAATCATCCTTGGATTCTCCCTGTACATCCCCCTTTCGAAGCACATGCACCTTGTCGCGGCCCCGATCAGTTTCTTTTCGCGAAAGCTGGAAGAGCGCGGCACCCTACCGACACCCGACCTGGAGGCCGCACTCGACAACGAGGAGGCGCTCGGTGCCAGCCGCATCCAGGACTTCACGTGGAAGGAGATTCTGGACGGCTACGCCTGCGCCGTATGCGGACGATGCACCGATAGCTGCCCTGCGAACCTGACGGGCAAGATCCTGTCTCCCATGCACATTGTCGAGAACATGAAGGAGCACGTCATCGAGTTCGGCGCCGGGGTCGTGGCTGGAGAAGATGAGCAGGACTCCAAGCCGTTGATCGGCAACTGGATCGAAGAGGAGGCGCTCTGGGACTGCCTCACCTGTGGTGCGTGCATCCAGGAGTGCCCGGTCGGCGTCGAGCATGTAGATTCAATCGTCGATATGCGCCGGTTCCTCGTCCAGGAGCAGGCCTCCATGCCGGAGACCGCGATGGGCGCGCTCCTGAGCATGGAACAGCGCGGACACCCGTGGCGGGGCACGACCTACGCCCGCACCGACTGGGCTGAGGGCCTGGATGTCCCGACGCTGGCCGACCACCCGGACGCCGAAATCCTGTTCTGGGTGGGATGCACCGCCGCGCTGGAGCAGCGCAGCCAGAGCATCGCCAGATCAATGGCGTCGATACTCAAGCGTGCCGGAGTGGATTTCGCGATCCTTGGAGACGAGGAGACCTGCACCGGAGACCCGGCGCGGCGCATGGGCAATGAGTACCTATACCAGGTGCTGGCACAGCAGAACATCGAGACGATGAAATCATACGACGTCAAGAAGGTGGTGTCGATCTGCCCGCACTGCTTCAACACCATCAAGAACGAGTACCCACATCTTGGTGGGAACTTTGAAGTCATACACTACACGGAATTCGTGAACGGTCTGATCCAGGACGGACGCATCAGGCCTGTTGCAGAGATCAACGCAACGATTGCGTACCACGACTCCTGCTACCTCGGCCGTCACAACGGTATCTACGACGCTCCACGGGAAATAGCCTCGGCCATCCCTGGCCTGGAGCTCGTGGAGATGACCCGTTGCCGCGAAAAGGGCTTCTGCTGCGGCGCCGGTGGAGGGCACATGTGGATCGAGGAGTCGAGAGGACAGCGAGTCAACCACGCCCGAACGGAGCAGTTCTTCGAGACCGACGCGGAAACCGTCGGCGTGTCCTGCCCGTTCTGCCTCCAGATGTTCGAGGAGGGAATTGGCTCTCTCAACCACGACAACACCAAGAAGGCCAAGGACCTGCTCGAGGTCCTGGACGAGAGCATCTCAGCGGCGGACTAGATAGAGCGAATCAAGGGGCCTACAGGACGCTGGCATCGCGCAGGCGTGCGGTCTCCTCCTCCGAGTAGCCGAGCAGATCGCCCAGCACGTCATCTGTGTGCTGACCCAGCAGCGGTGGTGCAGTGACCTCTACCGGCGAGTCTTCGAGCTGCACCGGACAGCCGGGCATCGTGAACTGTCCACGTTCAGGGTGGTCGTAGCTGACGATCATCCCTCGCTCCTTCAGATGCGGGTCGTTGTAGATGTCGTCGGCATTGAAGCACGCGCTGCAGGGCACCCCGGCCTCGCCCAGGATGCGCATAGCCTCCTGCTTGGTGTGCTGCATTGTCCAGGTCTCGATGATGTCGTTGATCTCCTCGGCCGCCTCGGGATGGTTGGTCGGGTCCGAGTAGATCGGGTCTTCGATCAGGTCGTCCCTGCCGATTGTATTCAGGAGCGCGTGCCACATCCTCAGGCGACGTACGTTGGCGGTCATGAAGACATAGTCGTCAGGACCTCCTGGAGCGCACTGGAACAGTCCTGATCCCGGCCTGCCGACCCATCGCGAACCACCGCGTCTCGGGGGCGACTCTCCGGTATCCGCGTACGAGTTCATCCAGATACGGGCGATGTTCACCACGGCGTCCTGCATCGACACCTCGACCTGCTGGCCCTTGCCAGTCGCCTGTCGCTGCCACAGCGCGGCGAGAATGCCGATCACGGCGTGCATGCCCGTTCCGGTGTCGCCAATGGTAATTCCGGGCCTGACAGGCGGAGTGTCCGGCGATCCTGTGGCGGCAACCGCCCCGCCGGCAGCCTGCGCGACGGGGTCGAAGCTCTTGTACTCACTGTAGGGGCCGTATGTGCCGAACCCCTTGATGCGCGCCAGTATGATGCGAGGGTTGACCTCTCTGAGCCTGTCCCATCCGATGCCTAGTCGCTCAATCGCGCCGGGAGCCATGTTTTCGGCCACTATGTCGCCGTGTTTGACCAGATCGAAGAAGATGTTGCGTCCCTCTTCGGTCTTCAGGTTCAACGTCACGCTCTTCTTGTTCGAGTTCAGGTTCATGAAGTACGAGGAGTCGTGCGATGCTCCGTTCGATCCCATGACGTTCCTGCCCGGATCGCCCCTCGTGGGCTCCTCCACCTTGATGACGTCGGCCCCAAGCCAGGCCAGCATCTGAGTGCACGACGTGCCAGCCTCGAACTGTGTCAGGTCGATTACGCGAACTCCGTTTAGCGCCTTGTCCATCCGGCAGCCTCCCTACTTTCCCGGTTCGAGCGCGTCTGCGAGCCAGTCGCGCAGCTCCCCTGCTACATCGTCCCGTCGAAGTCCGGCGGCAACCGACGCCTTCAGCATGCCGAGCGGAGTGCCGACGTCGAAGTGCTCCCCGCTGAACTCGTGCCCGTACACTCCAGGGGTGTCCATGTGCGCCGCGATCGCGTCCGTCAACTGGATCTCGTTGAGAGCGCCCGGCCTGACGTTCTCGAGCGTCTCGAATATCTCAGGCCCCAGCACGTAGCGGCCAATGATAGCGAGGTTCGACGGAGCTTCCTCCAGCGTAGGCTTCTCCACCATCCCGACCAGCTTGTGATTGGTCTCCGATTCTCCCTCGGGCGATACGATGCCCAGGTTCGGAATCGCTTCGTCCGGCACACGCTTGACTGCGATCACGAACGAGCCGGTTGACTCCCGGAGGCCGATCATCTCACCTATTGTCGGACGTTCAGCCCAGATGATGTCGTCCGGCAGAAACACTGCGAACGGCTCGTCACCAACGGCCTCACGGGTCATCAGCACTGCGTGACCCAGCCCCTTCTGCTCGGTCTGTGTTACGCAGGTGATCTTCGCGAGCGACGAGATGTGCCTTATGTCATCCAGCACCTTCATGTTGCCCCGTCCGGACAGCGCGGCCTCAAGCTCAGGCCACTCCTCGAAGTACCTGGGAATCGCCTCCTGGTTGCGGGAAACAACGAGGATGATCTCCTCGATGCCGGCCTCTGCGGCCTCCTCTACGCAGAAGTGTATGGAGGGCTTGTCGAACACCGGAAGGACGTTCTTTGGGACCGCCTTGGTTGCGGGAAGAAACCTCGTTCCGAATCCGGCGACCGGTATTACTGCCTTGCGGATCGACATGCCACTCCTCTTTGCTTGCTTACTGTTAAGCCGTGACCGCCTGCCCCGTTCTGTATACCCGCCTCAGGTCTGGCAGGCTCGCGTTGGCTCCGAAGATAAACACCAGGAATATCGCCCCGGTCGCGTAGAGTATGGGGGGCGACGAGAACAGGTCCGCGATGAAACCGTACCCCAGATTGGCGAACGCCATGATCCCCCCCGCGTGCAGGATGTACAGGCTCGATATACGACCTCTAAGCCGGTCTGGCGCAAGTGTCTGCACGTAGGTAGTCGTCAACGCCATGAATGCAGACTGGGCTCCGCCCATAACGGTCGCAACGACTATTGCAGGAATGATACTGGGACTGAACGCCAGCAGGATCGGAATTATCCCGCTGATGATTCCGGTCCATAACAGCCACCGGCCCTTGTTTCGTTCAGTCCTCACGCCTGCCATAAACACTGTAACGATCAGCGATCCGATGCCGAATCCCATCACCATGTACCCGAGTATCGAGCCATCAACGGCCCCTAACTCGTTCCTGGTAAATACGGGCAGCACCGAGTCGTAGGACATCACCAGCGCGCAGTGGAACGCAACGAGCAGGATGAATATCGAAATCATCCGGTCCGTGTAGATGTAAACAAGCCCATCGATCATGCTTCGGGCCATCCCATGCTGCGGGGTGGACTCACCGGTAGAGCGCGTCCTTGCCATTGAAATCAGCACAGTTCCGGCAAGTTGGAATATCGTACTTAATACGAGCACCCCCGGGGCCCCTATGACATCTATCGCCAGCAGCGGGGACGCGACAAGCAGACCAAAGAATCGCGCTCCATGCCGTGTAGCCGCATTGAGCGTAATCGCGTTCAGCAGGTCCCTCTGCGGCACCTGGTTCGGAATCAGCGACGCTATCGCCGGTTCCTGGGTGGACCTCATCGTGCCCGATGCGAATGTCAGGATGCCCAGCAGCAACAACTCGACCGCATCGAGTGACATCACCGGCGATATCAGTCCATGCACCATCGATTCAAACGCATCAGTGTAGGCGAGGGCAGCGACCAGAGCCGTCACAACGGCGCTTGCGAGGAACGTGAACCTCACTATGGAGCGCCGGTCGAGGCGATCGGCTATGAGACCCGCAATGGGCGAAACTACCAGGAAAGGCAGCATGGACGCGAAAGTCAGAATTCCCACGTCGCCTGACTTCCCCGACTTTTCGAGAATGAGCCAGGTGATTGCGACGATGAAGGTCCACATGGCCGCGCCCGAGCACATGTTGGCCAGCCACGTGTACCGGTAGTCCCGATACCTGAATGCTGCCAGGTGGGGAAGGTCGACAGCCCGTCGGACGAATCGCAGCTTGTTTGGGGTCATCAAGAATTCCAGACGGTGAGCGCGATTATAACAGCGGCCGTCAGGGACAGATAGAGGGGCAGGGAGTTCTCTTCGTCGTCCACGATCTCTGCTGACGTGGTGAACCAATCAGTGGATGCAGTGACGCGTCACATGACGACTTTGAGCCGTTGGGGACTTCGTCCGTCATGAAGGGGGAGGGTGGTGGAGATAGGGGGGCTCGAACCCCCAACCTCGGCATTGCGAACGCCGCGCTCTCCCAATTGAGCTATATCCCCACGCTTGCCAGACGCTGCGATTATACCACGCGATTCGCAGGCTTCGCCAAGCAGGGCACTTGGTTATCGCTTACTCTGTACCCGCGAACTGCGCCGCCACGTTGCGCCTCTGGATCTTACCTGTAGCGGTCCGGGGCAGGGACTCGACCAGGTACACCTTGTCTGGCACCTTGAAGTCCGCGAGATGGTCGCCGCAGAACCTGAGAATGTCGTCCTCCGACGCCGATTCGGTAAGCACGACTGCGGCCTGGACAGCCTCCCCGTACTTCACGTCAGGCACCCCGAAGCACACAGCTTCGGCTACTGTCGGATGCTGCAACAGTATCGCGTCCACCTCCAGAGGAGAGATCTTCTCGCCCCCACGGTTGATAAGCTCCTTGAGCCTTCCCGTTAGGGTCAAAACCCCGCTGCCATCCAGAATCCCCTGATCGCCGGTCCTGAACCATCCGTTGGTGAACGACTCGGCGTTTGCGGTCGGGTTGTTGTGGTACCCGTGAGTCACGTTCAGGCCCCGGATCACGACCTCGCCGGTGCTGCCGGTAGCCACCAGTCCCCCGTCGTCGTCCATGATTCCGATATCCACACCGGTTCCCCTGCCAACGGTTCCGGGCGCCCTGTCTCCCGGAGGAAGCGGGTTCGACGCCATCTGGTGAGACGCCTCGGTCATGCCATAGGCTTCCAGCACCGGCGCTCCGAATCGCTGCTCCAGGTCGTGGAACACCGACGGCGCCAATGCCGCCGAGCAGGACCGGATGAACCTGAAGCTCTCCTGCGGAGCCTCGTCGTCGTCAGCACGCATCAGCAGTATCTGGTGGATCGTCGGCACGGCCGAGTACCACGTCGCGCCTGTCGACCGCTGCTGGTCCCAGAACCTGCTCGCGCTGAACCGGTCCGGCACCACGATGCTGCCCCCCGTACTCAGCGTCGAGAGTGCAGCCCCAATCAGCCCATGCACGTGGAACAGCGGCATGACTATCAGGGATATGTCTTCAGGCGTGAGTTCGTAGGTGTCCCCGATGTTCTTCAGCGATGCGACAAGGTTGCCGTGGGTGAGTGGCACACCCTTGGGCCTGCTAGTCGTCCCGGACGTGTGGAGAAAGAGCGCGACGTCTTCTGGGGATGGACCTGCCACGTCAACACGACCTGTCAACGCACGTCCCTCGCGCTCCAGAACAGTCCTGCCACTGGCGTCGAGGGAGGCATCCATGGTTGGGATTCCAAGGCCCACCGCCGCTTCCCGTCCAGCGTGGTCACCGGGGGGTAGAATCGCAAGCTGCGCCTCGGCGTCTTCCATGAAGAACCTGAACTCGTCCACGGTGTATGCGGAGTTGAGCGGGGCCGCGATCGCCCCTGCACGGGCAACTGCCATGAAGGTGACGAGGAAGTCCAGGCTATTCGGAAGAACGATCGAGACCGCTCTCCCTTTCTCCACCCCGGCTGCCGCGAGCGTCTCGGCGGTGCGTTCGATCTCGTCAATGAAATCTGCGTAGCTTGCAGTCGGCCCGTCCGGCACTACTACTGCATTGCTGTCCGAGGAATGGCCGTTCAGGATCTCGGCGAGTGTGGACACGTTTGCCCCCTTTGTTGTGGTTTCTGACTGTTCGGATAATCTCGCACCCTGCATCGCCTGTGTCAACTGTAGAGCCGTATGGCCTAACGGAGCGAGACATTGACACCCCATAGGGCCAAACGTAAGATTCACGCACGATTCGCTCAGAAACTCACACGAGGCCCAAACATGCTCCAAGATGAAGTCAAAGCCCTGGTTTTCGATGTCTTTGGAACCGTTGTCGACTGGCGCTCCAGCATCACCCGCGAGGGCGAGAAACTAGCCAAGCGCAAGGGGATCACTAACGTGGACTGGGAAGAGTTCGCGGATGCCTGGCGCGGTGGGTACGGCCCTTCGATGAACCTCGTGCGCACCGGCAAGCTGCCCTGGACCAGGATCGATGACCTTCACCGTATGGTGCTCGATGAGCTTCTGGAGAAGTACGGCATCGAAGGCCTGACCGAGGACGAGAAGGTCGACTTCAATAAGGCATGGCACCGTCTCGATGGCTGGCCCGACTCCCCGGCCGGCCTTACGAGGCTGAAGACGAAGTACGTCATCGGCACGCTCTCCAACGGGAACGTCGCTCTGCTGACCAACATGGCCAAGCACGCCGGACTGCCGTGGGACTGCATCCTCTCCGCCGAATTGGCCAAGCACTACAAGCCCGACCCCGAGACCTACCTGATGGCAGCCGACATACTCGGTCTTGAGCCGCCCCAAGTCATGATGTCCGCTGCACACAAGGGGGACCTCAAGGCCGCGAGGGCACAGGGACTCAAGACGGCGTTCATACCACGCCCCGGAGAGCACGGCCCACGTCGCGAGATCGACACGTCCCCAGAAGACTGGATCGACGTCGTTGCTACCGACTTCAACGACCTCGCCGCCAAGATGGGCACGTAGCAGCGCGCCCAGCTCACTAAGCTGAAGACACATGGTATCCCGTCGTCGGAACGCGCTCGTCATGCAGTCCGGCGGCTGCACCAATGTCCTGAACAGAAGCCTTTACGGACTGGCGTCTGAATTCGCCCAGACAGGGGCTGGTACTCTCTTCGGTCTCCCTCACGGATTCGAGGGCTTGCTGGAAGGCAAGAGCGTAAACCTGTCGGGAGTGTCCGAGTCTCACTGGGCGACTGTTGCCGATTCTCCAGGTGCGGCCATCGGCTCGACTCGCCGCAAGCTGCGTGACGAAGACGTAGACCCCGTGTTCGAGTACATGGACCGATTCGACATCGGTTATTGGTTCATAATCGGCGGCAACGACTCTGCTGAGACGGGACACACTCTTCAGACCCTGGCGGATGATCGAGGCTACGACCTCAGCGTGGTGAACGTCCCAAAGACCATCGACAACGACCTCGTCCTCACCGATCACTGTCCCGGCTATGGCAGCGCCGCCAGGTTCATCTCAATTGCCGTAATGGGTTCAGGTCGCGACGCCGAAGCGATGCAGGGAGCATCCCCCATCACGATCATGGAGGTCATGGGCCGCGACGCCGGCTGGCTTGCTGCTGCGTCTGCTCTCGCGAAGTGCGATGAGCGGGACGCGCCCCACATCATCTGTGTTCCTGAGGTCCCGGTAACCGAGGATGACTTTCTCTCTCGCGTACAGGATGCTTACGCTAGGTATGGCTTCTGCGTGGCGGTAATCTCGGAGAACGTGAGAGACTCTGATGGCAGCCCCCTTGGGAATCAGGATGAGCCCTGGTTCGTCGATGACTTTGGGCACCCGTACTATGACAGCCCCGCCAGGTATCTGGCCGGAATCGTCAGCCGCACCCTTGGCGTTAGAGCGCGATACGAGAAGCCAGGCACCATACAGCGTTCATTCATCGAGGCGGCATCGGAGCCCGACCTGCGGGAGGCCGAGATGGCGGGCAGGGCTGCCGTTACTGCGGCTCTCAATGGCATCCGCGGAGTCATGATCACTCTGGAACGTGACGTTGCTCACGGTTACAATTGTCATACAGGTACCGCGCCCCTCGAAGAAATTGGAGGCCGAGTCAGGCTTATGTCGGAATCATTCCTTTCGAGGGATGAAGCGTTCGTAACCCAGGACTTTATCGACTACCTGAAGCCCCTCGTGGGGTCTCTGCCCACCATTGGCCGTCTAATGTGAGTCACCCATAGGGAATCGGAGGTATTTCATGAGCCTGCTTACCAGGAAACCGGTTCTCATCATATTGGTGATTGTGGCCATTCCCGTACTTGCTTTTGCGTGGTGGCTCCTGTCTCCACTGCTCCTGAACACCACGGTCAACGAGGAGTTCCCTCTCTCCGCCACTGCGGACATGCCCGAGGGTGTCACTCAGGAAGAGGCTGAGGAGATCATGGAGGGTATGGCCAAGATCAGCATGGAAGCCGTCGAACCTATGCCGGAACCGATGAATGAGGCCACGGTCCTGGCATCGGGCAAGTTCAGGGACGCGGATAGCTTCCACAAAGGCAGCGGCGACGTGAATCTGTACCGGCTCCCAAATGGAGACGCAGTACTTAGGTTCGAGGACTTGTCCGTCACAAATGGCCCCGATCTTCACGTACTCGTTTCTACACATCCCGACCCCATGACTAAGAACGAGCTGCGAGATGCAGGATACTCCACTCTGGGACAGCTGAAGGGCAACCGAGGCGACCAGAACTACGAGGTCCCGTCCAGTGTCGACCCCGACACCATCAGTTCGGTGATCATCTACTGCATGCCATTCCACGTGATTTTCAGCGTCGCGCCCCTCTCCGACCAGGGCTAGGAGTCCCGCTGTTCACTTTCGACTGACACGTCTCTTATCAGTCGAATTTTGCCCCGGATGCTGGCGAAATACGCGACTCTCCGGTGCTACAATGCCGCTCGACGGACCGCCACTTTGGGCACCGTCTAGGCTGGTAGGTAAGCTGACCCACTGAGAGTCCGCCCGTATGTTCACCCACCTCCACACGCACACCGAATACTCAATGCTCGACGGCCTCAGCCGCCTGGAACCGCTGGTCCAGCGTACGCGAGAGCTGGGCATGGAGAGCCTCGCCATTACTGACCATGGCGGCATGTATGGGGCGATCAACTTCTACCAGATCGCCAAGTCTGAAGGCGTTCGCCCGATCATTGGCTGTGAAATGTACGTGGCCCCCGGCAGCCGTCACGAGCGCAACCCAGACGAACGCAGCCCGTACCACATGACCGTACTGGCTCGTGACTACAAGGGATACCAGAATCTCGTAAAGCTCGTCACGATCTCTCACCTCGAGGGCTTCTACTACAGACCTCGTGTGGACCGCGAGATTCTGGAGCGCTACCACGAAGGGCTGATAGTGATGTCTGGCTGCGCAAGCGGCGAGGTGCCCCTTCTGATATCCCAGGGGCGACTCGACGAGGCACGCGCAACTGCCTCCTGGTACCGCGAGATTTTCGGAGACTACTACCTGGAAGTCATGCGCCACGGCGGCGTGCCGGAGCTCCCGGCGATCAACAGCGGTCTGCTGGACATTCACCGCGACCTTGGCATCCCTATCGTAGCCACGAATGATTCACACTACATTCTCGAGGAGCATGCACGGCTTCAGGACATCCTGATCTGCATTCACACCAACACTAACGTCGAAGACGGCAAACGGCTTCGCATGGACGAGGCATCCTACTACCTCAAGAGCCCTCAGGAGATGGAAGAACTCTTCCACGATCTTCCTGAAGCAATAACCAACACCCAGCTCATCGCCGACAGGTGCGACCTCAATATCGACTTCAGTCAGCTCAGGCTGCCCCAGTACCAGGTGCCTGAGGGAACAACTCCTTTTGAATACCTGTCCAAAGTCTGTTGGGAAGGTCTGAATGAGCGAATGCCCGAGGCTGGTGAGGCCGACAAGGACCGCCTGAACTATGAACTCGAGGTAATCCGGCAGACCAACTTCGACAACTACTTCCTTGTCGTCTGGGACATTGCCCGCTTCGTACGCGAGCAAGACATCTTCTTCGCTGTCAGGGGAAGCGCAGCAGCAAGCCTTGTCCTCTACTGCCTCGGCGTAACTAACGTTAACCCGATGCCGTACAGGCTTGTCTTCGAGCGTTTCCTGAACTTGGAACGCAAGGAGATGCCTGACATCGACATGGACTTCCAGGACGACCGTCGCGAGGAGGTAATCAACTACGTCGTTGACAAGTACGGACGCGAGCACGTCGCCCACATCATCACTTTCGGCACCCTTGGAGCCCGTGCGGCCATCCGCGATGTCGGGCGAGCCCTCGCCATGCCGTACGCCGACGTCGACCGCGTGGCCCGCATGATCCCGACGCGCCTTGGAATCACTCTTGACGATGCGAAGTCGGAAGAGGGTTCGGAGCTCAGCGAGGCTATCGGCTCCGATGACGCCATTCGTGAACTGGTAGAGACAGCCGAGGGTCTCGAAGGCGTCACTCGACATTCGAGCACACACGCGGCCGGGGTAGTCATATCTCAGCAGCCGCTCGACGAAGTCGTTCCGCTACAGCGCCCTCAGAAGTCCGACGGCAGCGGCTCTGTCGCGACCACGACCCAGTACGCCATGGACCCGGTTGCCGCGCTTGGCCTGCTGAAGATGGACTTCCTGGGGCTCGTCAACCTGACGGTACTTGCCAAGGCACGAGACCTCATCGCCGAGCACAGGGGCATCCACTTCGATCTGACCGAGATCCCGCTCGACGACACCAGGGCTTTCGAACTGCTCTCTCGGGGCGAGACAGTTGGTGTGTTCCAGCTTGAGGGCAGCGGTATGACCCGCTACATCAAGGATCTGAAGCCCAACACGCTGAGCGACGTTGCAGCGATGATAGCGCTCTACCGTCCCGGGCCAATGGAGCACATCTCGACATTCATCGATGCCAAGCACGGCCGGGTGCCGGTGTCGTACCTGCATCCGGATCTCGAGGATATTCTCGAAGAGACGTACGGCGTGATCGTATATCAGGACCAGGTGCTTCACATCGCGCAGACGTTCGCGGGCTACACGCTCGGCGAAGCGGATATCGTCCGCAAGGCGATGGGTAAGAAGATCCCCGAGATAATGGCCGAGGAGAAGGACAAGTTCCTCAATGGTGCAACAGGGCAGGGCTTCACGCCGGAACTCTCTGAGCAGGTCTTCTCCCTCGTCGAGCCGTTCGCGGGGTACGCCTTCAACAAGGCCCACTCTGTCAGCTACGGTCTGATCTCCTACTGGACCGCGTACCTCAAGGCCAACTACACAGAGGAGTACATGGTTGCCCTCCTCAACTCGTACATCGGGCACACTGACAGGATCACGTCCGCCATTGCCGAATGCCAGCGGCTGAAGATACCGGTACTGCCCCCCAGCATCACTAAGGGCTACACGGACTTCACTCTGGAGAACCAGCAGGATGGGAGTATCGGCATCCGGTACGGAATGGGTGCCGTAAAGAACGTCGGGACCGCATCAGTTGACGCGGTCGTAGAGTCAAGAGAACGGCTCGGTGGATTCGAGTCAATCGAGTCAATGTGCCGTGAGTCCGAGGAAATGGCCGGCGTCAACCGCAAGACGCTCGAGTGTCTCATCAGAGTTGGAGCATTCGACGACTTCGGTGACCGCGGCGCCATTCTCGAGTCCATGGACAGGGTAATCTCACTGGCTCAGAGCGAGGCAAGACTGCGCGATTCCAACCAGTCTACGATGTTCGATCTGTTCGGCGAGTCAGTCTCCGCGCCGCTTACGACGATCTCACTCCCTGACGTTCGATCTTCGGATCGCGAGAGGGAAGAGTGGGAGAGAGAGCTGCTCGGGGTGTCGCTGTCGAGCATGAGCGTGCTCTCTTCGATTCTCAGAATGGCTGACTCAGAGCATATCGTGTTCAGGAGCGACATAGACCCCAACCTGGCAGGACAGAAGGTGTCGGTCGTCGGGCAGGTCGCCACGGTGACTCAGAGGTACACCAAGAACAACAAGCCTTTCATCATCGCCGGACTTGCACTGATGGACGGGCAGATTGAAATCTTCGTCTGGGAAGAGCAGATGCAGCAGTCCGAAGGCCTCTGGGAAGTAGGTCAGACCGTGGCCGTTGCCGGAACGGTGCGGGTGAGGGAAGACCAGATAAGCATCAGTTGCACTAACGCCGGACTCTTCAGCCCTGAAGAGTCCGAAAATCACTCGGAAGTGACATCTGAGACCAGCCCGCCGGCTGCGGTGGTCTCAGATGCGCGCGATTCCGCGGCGAGGTACGACGAAAACTTGGACCAACAACGAGACCATAGCGAACCTACTACTAACGGCACGGTCAATGGCACGTCTGAGAAGACTGCCGACCTCAACGGGGGGGCACCGAGCCTCGCCCACTCGAAACCTGTCGTGTCCAACCAGCTCAGTCTGATGATCAGGGAAACCGACAATCCGGTCGATGACCAGATGATGTTGGACGATGTGAAGCGACTCCTCCTGGAGTACTCGGGATCAGACCAGGTGATGCTCGATATCGCCGCGCAGGGCCAGATCTTCAGGCTGGAGTGGACTTCAATCCAGGTGAACGCATGCGACGAACTGCGTGACCGCCTTGAGGAAGTGTTGGCTGAATCAGGAACGGTGAGCGTTCAACCCGCTCTTGCCTGAAACAGCTCGACTTACAGAAGTCGACGCGTCCCGCTCTCCATGTCCAGCAGCCACCGCTTGAGGTCAAGCCTCTCGCTGCCGCTACCGAAACCCCGCAGGCTCCCATCGCTTCCAACCACCCTGTGGCAGGGTACGATCAGAGGGACTCGGTTTCTCGCCATGGTCTGACCCGCTGCGCGAGAAGCGTTCGGATTGCCGGCCTGCCTTGCGAGCCAGCCATAGGTGCGAGTTTCCCCCCTTGGGATAGACCGGCAGGCGTTCCACGCCCTGATATAGAACTCTGTCGCATCGCCAAGGTCGAGGCCGATATTCGAGAGATCGACTTCTTCCCCTGATAGATACGCCATCAACAGGTCCGGAACATCACCCAGTTTTGTCGCGTCTTGAGTCGAACCGCTGATCTCAGGACCCAGGGAGAGAATGCTCAAATCCGGAGTTTCGCAGGGCAGGGTGCTGCGTCGAATGCCTGACTGCGATGCCAGCAGGCCTACCCATCCCTGTTCGGTCTGGAACACGTCGTAGAACATGCTGCTCATTCAGTCTCAGGCTGCGCCCGCGCACTGCTTCCGAACTGTCCAAATATCCGGCGGAACAGACCGAACCTGATCGACTTCCACGCCTCTTCGACGGCAGCCTGCCTCTCCTCGTCTTCTTCTACCGTGCCGTATCGAACAGCCGCGTATGCCCATGCGATTAGGTACGCGCCGTCGCTCACACCGGGGACGAGCCCGCCGATTCGGCCGGCGTACTCCATCGGCGTCTGGTCAGACTTCCTGCCAATCCCGCCGAGCCATCCCAGCCTGGTCATCTTGCCGTACAGCCTGGCCTCGGGTCCAAGCGACCCCAGCCCGTAGTTCCATACGAAGTGACCCAGGAGCCACCCGCCGACCGCAGACGCGATCGCGATCAACGCCCACATGCCATACTCGCCGTAATTCTGCAGCAACTGGGCACCAGGGTTCACGGCAACGTCGGTGTCGTCAAATATCCCTTCAACGAACGGGTCCGATTCGAGGTCGCCGAACATGGACTCAGGATCATCCTCAAGTGGGTCTGACGACCCTGTTGCGAATCGTGGAGACCGGAGAGTTCTGGAGGGAGTTGGCCAGTTCGGCGTCGGCTCAAAGTCAATCCAGCCGTATCCCGGGAAGTACACCTGCACCCACCCGTGGCTGTCAGAGTCCCTGACCACACGCTGACCGTCTTCGTTCAGCTCGCCAGGGGCGTACCCTGCGGCTATTCTTGCTGGAACACCAACAGACCGGAGCATCACAGCCATTGAAGAGCTGAAGTAGTCTGAGTAGCCGACCTTCGAATCGAACAGGAACCAGTCAACGCCATCGGAGTCAGCGGGCGGCGCTTCGATGTCCAGGGAGTAGGTGAACTCAGGCCCACGCAGGTACTCCTGAACGGCCAGTGCCTTGTCCAGTGGATTGTCGAATGGGGTGGTCAGCCGCTCGGCCAGCTCACTCACTCTATCTGGCAGCGATGGCGGCAGCTGCAGGTAGTGGTCGGTTAGGAAGTTGCCGTACTCGGTGCTCGCACCTCGAAGATCGTCGTCAGTGGCGATCGACACCAACGACGTCATGCGGTACGCATCGTGCTCCTCGGTACTTTCCTTGAAGTGCCATGCAACCAACTCTGGGGTCGTAGGCGCCTTCCGCTGGACGACCACCCATTCCGCATCGCCAGGTGTGTCTCTGAGTACTTCTACGAATACAACATCTTCTGGAACTAGTCGAGTGGTGAGGGACTGGACCCCACCGGGTGTCATGCCGGTCGATTCGGATCTCAGCTCCTCCGCCAGTACCTGTATGTCCGGGGGCAGCGCCTCGTCCAGCGAGGTGTCCTCGAGGTGAATGTAGAACTTCATCGGCTCAAGTGAATCGGCTGTTCCTTCCCGGCTAACCCAGTCGTATGACCCACCGGTGAGGAACCTGTCAGTCGAGAATCCGAGTTGGATAATCTGCGACCTCGGAACGCGCTTTAGCGTATCGCTCTGTGGCGGGGGAAGCGTGTCGGGCCCAATCTCCAGCGGTTCCGAGGCAGACGCCACCCATCCCTTCGGCGTGTACTGGCTGTATGTCTGTGAGAGCCAGTACGAGGGGTAGTCCGTCGTCGCCCATCCGACCGCTTCACCACCGAATGAGATCTTCCCAATGAATGGAAGCCATCTGCCAAACAGACGGCCGGGCTGGTCTTTCTTGGAGGGAAGCGCCGCGAACAGTCTGGCGAAGAAGTCCTCGGCGGTCGCGATGGGAGTTCGTCCGATGTTCCAGACCTCAGCAGCCCTGCTGTTTGTGTACGCGTTCATCGGGAGGATGACAGCCAGGATCAGGACAGCGATGCTGAACCATACCGCAGCGTGAAGTGTCAGCCATCCGGCGCCTGCAGTGAACTGCACGTTCAGGCTACGCCACTTCTCATGACGCTGGATGATGCTCATCCTGACGACCAGCAGCATGGCGATAAACGCAAATATGAAGAAACGGGATGCGAAGGTGTCCGGGAGGAAGCTCAGGTTGGTGAGAATTGCCATCCCGAGGAGGACAACAGCAATCCACACGTTGCTCCATCTGAATATGAACCAGGAGCTAAAGAACCCTGCAATCCAGGCGAGGGCCAGGAGCATTAACAGGAACGGGAGGAGGTCGGTACTGATCCCGCCGCTCGTCGCAGCTTCCCACCAGACGTCCAGGCGCTGGAAGGTCTCTGCGAAGCGGTCGACGACGGAATCGCCTTCAACAGTGCCGGAGGCTTGCCACAAGATTACCAGTACGCCGATTAGCAGCCCCACGGGTATGAGGATGAACCAGGGGAGTCTGACCTTGGACAGTGCCAGTCCGACAATGGCGGACCACAGCAGCACCGCGGTAAGTCCCGCTGATTCGACCCATCCTGCCGAGTTGATTGAATCAGCAACAATCAGGAGCGCGAGAACAAGGATGGCCATCGTTGCCCATCCTTGGCTGGGCGAGTATCGGGACAGCCAGACCAGCGCAGGGTGGCCTCGCTGTTCAGCTGGCGGCCCTGTCCTGCCAAGCAGGACGCCTATATCCGGAGTGCTCAATCCGCCGCCTCTGTCAGCTCTTCAATCCGGTCAGCAGTGTATGGACGTGATAGAGCAACCGGGATGTTGTCGCCCATCCTGACGAGGAACGGTGCAATCCCTGAATCGTATAGCGCCGGGATTGCCGAATTGGTCTCAAACAGCCCGCCAAATGACTGCCCGTCGATCAGTATGACCGCTATCCTCAGACGCCGCCGGACCAGTTCCCTCAAGGCAATCGTCCAGTCTTCGCGATGGGATGACGTCAGGATGATGACCTGACTGTGTGTCCCCCATAGCTGTTCCTCTATGGACAGTACTTCCGCAAGAGAAACATTGCCTTCCGCCTTGGTCATGGCGAGGTGTTCCAGGATCCGCTCGAACTGCGCTCCACCCGTGTCCGCCGGGATGAAGTAGCGCTCGTCACCGTATGCGAGCAGGCCCACCGGAAGCTGCGCCCGTATGTACTTTTGCGCCATCGAGGCCGCGATCGAGACTGCATATTCGTCAGTGCTCTCATCGAGGTCACCGGCCTGCACGTCGCGATGGAGGTCCACGAGTATCCACACGTCGCTGGCCATTCCGAGTTCGAACTCCTTGGACATGAGCCGTCCGGTCCGCGCGGTGCTCTGCCAGTGGATTCTGCTTAGGCTGTCACCGAAGGAGTACTCCCTGACGGTGGCGGCATGGGGGGTGAGATCGTGTGACCTGCGACGCGCCGAACTCTCGCCTGTCAGATAGCCTGGAGGCATTTCGAAGTCGGCGAGATCGTAGACTCTGGGATAGACAACCAGTTCGTCCTGCCCGCCGAAGTCCCTGTCACGCTTGAATAGCCCGAACGGATCGCTGTTTGTGACCCGGACCGGCCCCAGCTTGTATACCCCACGCTTGCGGGCAGGTGCCAGCGTTCGCCAGGACCTGAATCCCTTCGTGGGAAGGGTTAGCACGCGTCCGTTCGAATAGCCAGGCATGTCGGTAACGTCTTCGACTTCAAGAGTCGACTTCGGCCACGAGCTTCTGTTTCGTACGGTGATTCGCTCTTCTATGTCGTCGCCAACCCTGGCGCGTCTTGTTCTCCTGTCGACACTTACCTCGAGCCCGACCACGCTTAGCCAGTTCCATATGAATGCAAGAACAGCGGTAAGGCCAAGAATGTATATCAGCCTATAGAAGAGTCCGAAGCCGGTTGCCAGACCGGTAAACAGGGTGATTACGATCAGCCCGAGAACAAGGAACAGTCGCGTCTGAGCAGAGAATTTCACCAGTGAATCAACTATCCTGCCGCGCCGGCGCGGGCCCCGCCGCCAGGAACAGACGTCTCCTCGAGAATCTGCTCGACGATCTCCTCGCTGCCGACGCCCCTCATCCGGGCTCCTGCTGAAACTATCATGCGATGGCTGAGCATTGGCGATGCCAGCTCCTTCACGTCATCGGGAAGGACGTAGTCTCTGCCGCGTATGAGTGAGACTGCCTGGCCGCCTCGGAACAGCGCCAGGGACGCCCTGGGCGATGCTCCCAGCGCGATGTCAGGGTGAGTCCTGGTCGCATCTACGAGGTTGACTATGTACTGCTTAACGAGATCGTCAACGTAGATCTCTCGAATCTTTGTCTGAAGATTTGTGATCTCGTCAGCATCTGCAACCGACCGCAGCGTATCGATCGGGTGTGCAGACTGCTGCCTCTCGACGATTTCCAACTCTTCCTCAACCGTCGGATAGCCAAGCCGGATTATCAGCAGGAAGCGGTCCAGCTGAGCCTCGGGAAGTGGGAATGTGCCCTCGTATTCGACTGGATTCTGAGTCGCCATGACCATGAATGGACTGGGCAGCCTGTGCGTGATCCCCTCGACGGTGACCTGTCTTTCATCCATCGCCTCTAGCATCGCAGACTGCGTCTTGGGTGTTGCCCTATTGACCTCGTCGGCGAGTACGAGTTGAGAGATGATCGGGCCCGCGCGGAACTGGAACTCGCCGCTCTGCTGATTGTATATGGACACTCCGGTAACGTCTGTCGGCAGCAGGTCGGGCGTGAACTGGATTCGCTTGAACGTGCATCCAACAGATCGAGCGATGCTGCGAGCCAGCATCGTCTTGCCAACCCCTGGAACGTCTTCAATAAGTGCGTGTCCCTGGCACATTAGCGCGACGACACCGAGTTCGACTGCCTCGCTCTTGCCGACAATCACTCGTTCAACGTTATCAATGATCCGTTGCGCTATGTCCCGCTCTCTATCGAATTCCTGCAAGTGATTCTCCTGCCCGATGTGCTAAAGCCGCGCATGATCCGATTATACAAGAACACTTCACAAAACGCCCCGCAACTACCTCTGGGGTTCCCCACTCAGACTAGTACAAATACCGTTGACTTACAAAAGTGTCGAGTGTAGCATCATCCTAGCTTTCTCTGTGCGTTGTCCTTGAGCAACTCGCTTGTGGGCAGCCAGCCTTGCGCAATATAGATGACCTGGGGAGAGACAACAAATGGCGCTCAGTGTTGAACGCAATAATGGAATAATGGTCGCCGTGGCAGAAGGCCGTGTGGACGGCGCAAATGCCCAGGAGTTTCAGGGAGAACTCACCGACGCGATCGACCCCTCAGACCGTGCGGTCATCCTGGACCTCGAAGAAATCACATACATCTCCAGTGCCGGTCTGCGCGTAATTTTGCTGACCGCCAGAGCCCTCAAAAGACAGAATGCGGAAATGGCTGTGTGCTCTCTCTCAGAGTCAATTCGCGAGGTGTTTGAAATCAGCGGATTCGACAAAATCATACCCGTACGGGAGTCACGCCCGGACGCAATCGCTAGTTTCCAAGCCTAACGGCCACTCAATAGGCTAGTCCGGCGTGGTTGCAGGCGCCCTATCGTGAGATGACGATGACATTGCAGAAAAAATACAAGATTCTGGTAGTAGACGACGAACCGGATCTGGAACCACTTCTCCTTCAGCGTATGCGACGAGCTATCAGGGCGGGCCGCTATGAGTTTGTCTTCGCTGGTAACGGACTGGAAGCCCTTCAAAGGTTGGACCAGGACGAAGAGATCGACATGGTCCTGTCCGACATTAACATGCCTCAGATGGACGGACTGACGCTCCTCGAGCAGATACCGGACGTCAACCCTAACATTCGCTCCGTGATTATCTCCGCCTACGGGGACATGAAGAACATCCGGACCGCGATGAACAGGGGCGCGTTCGACTTCGTCACTAAACCGATTGACTTCAAGGACCTTCAGGTCACGATCGATCGCACGCTGATTCACGTCGAAGAGTTGAGAGAAGCTCTGATGGCGCGTGACAAGTTGGTCACGCTTCAGAATGAGTTGGACGTCGCCAGCAACATACAGCAGTCAATTCTGCCTACTGAACTCCCCAGGGAGCGCGACTATCAGCTGTTCGGCAGCATGAAGAGCGCGAGAAACGTTGGCGGTGATTTCTTCGATGTAGTTCGTCTTCCGGACAGACGTGTGGGTCTTGCCATAGCCGACGTTTCAGACAAGGGCGTGCCGGCAGCACTGTTCATGATGTCCACTCGCACCCTCCTGAAGGGCGCTGCAATTGGGGCAATCAACCCCGGTGACGTCATGGAGACTGTGAACCAGCTTCTCTGTGAGGATAACGAAGCGGCCATGTTCGTAACGCTCCTCTATGCTGTCTACGATCCTGAGACCGGGCGACTCACCTATGCCAACGGCGGACATAACCCGCCTCTAATTGTGCACGAAGACAGCAGCTCCTCATTCCTGCCGCCAACCGAGGGCCTGGCGCTCGGGTTGCTGCCAGACTATGAGTACCAGCAGAAAACGGTGACCGTCGGGCCGGGCGAGACGCTCGTGCTTTATACCGACGGAGTGACTGAGGCAATGAATGCCAATGAGGAAGAGTTCGGAGTGGAACGGCTGCAGCAGATCTTTGCGGAACCATATCCTCACGAGGCACATGCCATCACGCAATTGATCTTCGACGCAGTCGACGAATTTGCAGGTGATACACCTCAATCGGACGATGTCACCTGCCTGACTCTATGTAGAGGCTAACCGGTGGTCGCTAAACTATCTCTCAAGCTCAAGAACGACCGAGAAGAGCTCGAACGCATCGTCGATGCTGTTGAGGAAATCGCTGCGCAGGATGCCTGGCCGGAAGACCTGCTCTTCAAAATCAACCTGGTTCTGGAAGAGATTGGCCTGAACATCATTGACTATGCTTTCGAGAATGGCAGTCACGAGTTCGAAATCAACGTGACGTCAGATGCGGAGGCGGTTACCATCGAAGCTATCGATGATGGCCGACCTTTTGATCCGCTCCGCGAGACCCCCGAACCGGACCTTGACGCGCCGCTGGACTGCCGCCCTGTAGGCGGCTTGGGCGTCTACCTGGTACGCACCCTCATGGATCGATCTGACTATCAGAGAATCGACGGCAGGAACTGCCTTACTGTGGTCAAGTATAGAACCGAGACCCCGACTTGCCCTGAATGACCTCGACTATCCCCCAGCGCACATCCCGTATCCTGCTGATCGGTTTGGGGGGACTGTTCATCCTGCTAGGTGCGGTCATCGGGGGTGTAATTCTCTTCATCAGCGCCCCCTGGGACGATGAATTTAGCGAGCCGACTCTACCCGTAGACGATCTCGAAGTCCCTGACGATGAAGTCAAGGAAGGAACTCCCGGGGTCTTCCCAACGCAGATTGTGTTTGGACAGTCTGCGGCGCTGAGCGGTCCCGCACGCGGCCTTGGTGTGAATATGCGGCGCGGGATTGAGGCTGCGTTCTACGAAGCGAACCAGGACGGCGGCGTCTTCGGTCGGCAACTTGCGCTAATCTCGATGGACGACGCATACGAACCCGGCATAGCCATCACAAACACCACCGCGCTGATCGAGGAGCAGGAAGTCTTCGCTCTTATCGGCGCTGTTGGGACTCCGACTTCGCGCTCCGCCGCTCCGATTGCCGACGAAGCCGGCATTCCATACTTGACACCGTTCACTGGCGCTGACTTCCTCCGCGATGTCTCGAGACTCGGCACCGTTGTGAATTTGCGGGCCAGTTACAACCAGGAAACCGAAGAGATGGTTGAGCGCCTCACTACGGACCTTGGCGTTCGACGTATCGCCATTATGTACCAGGATGACTCATTTGGGCGGGCAGGGTTCAGAGGAGTTACTGCTGCACTGGACCGCAGAGAAATGAGTCTGGTTTCGAGCGGTGTCTATCCGCGAAACACAACGGCTGTCAAGATGGCCATCCTGGATATCTGGGAAGGTAGACCTGAGGCCGTAATTATCATCGGCGCCTATGAGCCGATCGCTACCATGATTTCGTGGGCCAAGAGAACAGGAATGGACAGTATCTATATGACTCTGTCCTTCTCTGGCGGACGCGCACTCGCCGAGGAACTGGGCGAATTTGGGAAAGGCGTGTACGTTACACAGGTCGTTCCCTTCCCTGGTGACAAGTCACACCCCGCGGTGTCGGCATACCTGGATGCCCTGTCCATTTACGATCCCAGCGCGCCGGCTGACTTCGTGTCTCTCGAAGGATACCTCGCCGGGCGTTTGGCCATAGAGGCCGTACGCAATTGTGGTGAGCAGGTGGATCATGACTGCTTCTTTACAGGCATTCAAGAGTCTGATGAAATTGACATCGATGGTTTCAGGCTCAGCTTCGGTCCCTATGATAATCAGGGTTCCGATGCCGTCTTTCTGAGCGTTATCGGAAGTGACGGCCAGTTCCACTCCGTTAATTCTCTAGAGGACGAAGTGCCTTGAGTGAACGATCTGACAATCCACTTCGCAACGAAGAAGACGAAACTCGTACAGATGCCCCCGAAGGTGGTGGGACAGCCTCCGAAGTCGGTACTGGCGGCTCCGGGGTGCCCGAGAGCACATCTGTAGCTGGCAGCAGTCGGCCTGGTTTGGGCGGTATTCAAGCGCTGTTCAGGCTTGTTCTGGAGAGTCGCCATCGTATCTCCACGCAGATCTACGTGGCATTTGGCGGCGCAGTACTCCTTACAGTCGCAGCCAGCCTCGTCGGCTGGTTTTCCTTTGACAGAGTGGGCGTTCAGCAGGCACGAGTCAACGAGGGCAGCGTTCCTGAGATGACTGCCGCATTTGGAATCGCCCAGTTGGCCAATATACTCGTGGACGCCGGCCCACGTCTCGCAGCTACCACCAACACAATAGACTTCCAGACCGTTGCAGCCGATATCTCTTCTGCAAACGTTGCGCTTGTAGGACAGCTTGCCCTGCTGCAGGGGCAGCACACCAGTGACGCACGCTTCAACCGCATGAGGACGTACCTGGATGAACTGACGTCCAATAACTACGAAATCCAGACGGGCATGGTCGAGTCTTTCTTGAGAGAGATTCTGTTGGAGCAGCTAAGGGCCGACATTGCTGAAGTGGACCGGCAACTCAGGTCAATTCTGGCTCCGGCAGCGGACGATCAGTGGTTCTACATGATGACAGGGTATCGCGACCCGGATGAACCTCCAGTTGCTACCGTGGGTCGTCTCAATGAGAGCGAGTTGTCCCAGTACCGGCACTTGGCTGCCCTGGTTTCCGACACGGACTATGCCCGCCAAACCCTGGAAAGCGGATTCGGCGTGACGGATCCGTCAACGCTTGAGCCACTCCGGGAGAGCTTTGAATCAGCCATAAACCGCATGAATCATAACCTCGACGCCATCGAAGGTCTGGACCTGGGAGAGGATATTGAACCTCTTATTGCCAGGCTGTCAGAACTCGGCTTGGGAGAGCAGGGCTCCCTCGATCTGCTTGAGCGCCACTTTAGAGTGCTTGAGCGCCGCGGTGAGCTGCTGGCCCTAAATCGCAGTATTGCGATCGAGCTCCTCAATGAAGTCGACGGCTTCGTTGGACTTGCCAACGCAAGTGTTGAAGACGCTGCCGTCGCATCCGATCAGGCAGTCTTCGCCGGCAAGATAGTCCTAGCCGCACTCAGCGTCGTAAGCGTGGGTGGCGCTGCTCTCATTGCCTGGCTGTTCATTGGGAGAATCCTGTTGAGCCGGCTTCAGATACTGCTCGGCTCAATGCGGCAGATGGCTGACGGAGACCTTGATGTCACGGTGGACACCAGCGGACGTGACGAGGTGTCGGAGATGGCGAACGCTCTCGAAGTGTTCCGTAAGGCCTCCCTTGACGCCCTCGAGCTCGACGAGGTCAGAAGACTCAATGACCAGCTGGAGCAGACTAACGAAGAGCTGACCGAAACCGTCGATCAGCGCGACAGCGCGTTGGACGACCTTCAGAGAGCTCAGAACCAGATAGTAGAACGCGATAAACTCGCGGCAATTGGTGAGTTGACTGCTGGTGTGGCCCACGAGATTAGGAATCCGTTGAACTTCATCAAGAACTTCGCTGAGGGGTCGGAAGAGATACTGGAGGAGTTGACTGAAGTCATCGATGAGGCTGCGGAGGACCTGGAGGAGAGTCAACGGGACCTGGTAAATGAGATTTCAGGGGAGCTCAAAGACAGCCTTAACCGAATTCAGAGCAACACTAATCGCGCGGAGCGAATAGTCCGGGACATGCTCCTGATGAGCCGGGGCGCCTCCGAACCTCAGATGACTGACATCAACAGCATGGTTGAAGAGAACGCACGGCTTTCGTTCCACAGCGCAAGGGCCGTCAATTCCGATTTCCAGCTTGACCTGGTCACGGACTTCGACCCTGACACTGGACAGGCAGAAGTCATTCCACAGGACATGGGCCGGGTCATCATCAATATGGTTACAAACGCCGGCTTTGCGACAAACGAAAAGAGAATGGAGATTGGGGACGAGTCGTTCGACGAAGGGTCCTACATGCCTACCGTTTATCTTGCGACAAAGAGGCTCGACGAAGAGATCGAAATTCGCGTCAAGGACAATGGGACCGGCATTCCCCCCGAGGTGATTGACAGCATCTTCAATCCATTCTTCACCACGAAAGATCCCAATCAGGGTACGGGACTTGGCCTCGCGCTCTGCGCTGACATAATTCGACAGCACGGCGGGTCGATCAGTGTAGAAACGGAGCCCGGTGAATTCACTGAGATGACCATACTGCTCCCGCTCACGCAACCGGTGATCGAGGAGGCTGAGTCAGACCTGGTCGGAGTCTAGTAGTACCTAGCGATCAGTATCAAACCGTCCGATAAGTTCGGAGTCGACTCGGTACTCCAGGGGAAATCGCCCGAGCGAGATCGAGTCCGGGGGTACGATGCCGCCGGAGAACACGAGCTTCATTGCGTCCTCCACGGTGATGTCAGTCTCAAACAACTCGTCCTCAGAGACCAACGCCATATTGCCGGACGTTGGGTTAGGGACGGTTGGTATGTAGACGATCGCAAGGGATAAATTTGAGTCGGGCTTATGGACTCGGGCGGTTACGAACCCCAGGGCAATCATTCCCTCCCTGGGCCACTCGAGGAAGACGACGCGGCTGAAGTTGAACTGGGAGGTCATTACCGTCGTCGCCTGGCGCGTTACACCGAGTATCCCTTTTACAACCGGGATGCTGCCCATCACGTCCGTCACAAACCCCATGACTGCCTTACCGACCCTCGTGGATGTCATGAGACCTATAAGGTAGAAGAGTACGATCGCGATGATGAGCCCTGTACCCCAAAAGGTGGGAAAGTCTCTAGTCCCGCCCGAGATCTCCTGAGTTATCGTGTTCAGGATCGGAATAATCGCGGAGTCAGCCAGATTCACGACATACACGATGACTACGATTGGGACAAGGATAGGCAGAAGCTCCAGCAGCCCGGACACTGTCTTGCCCTGAAAGTGACCGCCAGTCCGCTGAAACAGGTTTGGCCCCTGATCCTGGGTATCATCGTCCTGAACTCGGTGCGGTTCAGCCACGGTTCCTACTCCTGAAATGGCGGTTTCTGCCGAGTCGGTCTCTATTGACCCCCAAAGAGACTCCGGCACCCATTACTCGAAGCGATTTTGGGTGAGACGCTCGCTTTATACGAGTATTACTTGCAATTATCCTAGCCTGTGGCCTCCTCGTCTAGGGAGAACCAATGCTTTTCTGCAGCTTCATCCGGCCACAAAAACTCGAATCCTGCCCGTAGAGCGTTCTGCCTGTCGAGGTCTTCCCGATCACCAATGTGGAAGTACCTCTCCGCTTCGAATTTTGCTTTGACATCTGCAAGCATGTGCTTGGGGGTGACAAAGTCGGCAACGATGTTGGCTTGCTCCCAGATTGCCCTTTGGGCACTGGGTGGCCGATCAGAACAGCTCCCTATGAGGAATCCCTTATTCTGGGCTATTCGTGCCATTTCCATGGTCAACGGACCGGGAGGGTCGCCTACTTCCATGGTGCCATCGATGTCAAAGCTGATCAGTATCGCCAAATGCGTTCCTCTTCTCAGTCACAGCGCGAGCCGACTCTGAGAACCTTCAGGTTCGTGGGCGGGAGAGAACTCCCGCCCGGTCAGTGCTCGGCGCCTGCTTAAAGTCCACTGAACGATGAACCTTCTCTAGTCCGGAGTTGTGCTCCAGACCGTGAAGTTGCCTCCCAGCGGCATGGGTCCGCCGGATACGGTCACCTCGGGCTTCACACCCGTGACCTGCCGTGCCCCTGCGCGCCCCTGCAGCTGCTGGATTGAGTCTGTGTGCATCCAGAACCGGCTCCGGCCGCTTCCAATGTTGCCACCGCTGGGCAGAATCGGATTTGGTCCCTCGATCGATATGTCAGTCTGGTAGAAGTCCAGGGCGTCCCCGAACCCCATTCCGCGGTAACCGAGACCCTCGACGTGGAACTGGTGGAACTGGGCAAAGCCGTCATACATGTTCTCAAAGGAGAGATCGTCGGCTGTAATTCCCGCGCTCTCGTAGATCTTCCGGCCTGTGCTGGCGGTCTCTGCCTCAACCTCTTCCAAGGTCGGCGTGAGGCTCCTGGGCCTGCCCCGGCTTGAGGCGTGGCCCAGGATGTACACGGGCTTTTGCTTCATGTCCTGCGCCCTCTCGGCTGTTGTGAACAGGTAGGCCGCCGTGCACATGATTGGGATGTCGTTGTCGAACAGGTTCGCGGGCTTCGCAATCCAACGCGATGTCAGGTAGTCCTCCGCCGGTAGCTCCTCAGGCCTGTGCTGGGCCCAGTATCCCTCGGGGAACATCAGCCCGTTGCGCCTGGAGTTCTCCATAAACGGCGCCATCATGTCGTGGTGCTTGCCGTACTTGGTGCAGTATTGGGCGAACTGCAGGGCAGTGCCGTAGCACCCAGGAGGCCCCCACAGGGACCGACCTACGCCAAGAGCATAGTTGCCGGGTACTTCGTCGGCCGCGCTGATGCCGCCGTGATTGTATCGTCCCTCGTAGTTGTGCCAGCCCTTGACTACCAGGCACGTATTGGCGAGCCCGTCGCCGATTGCCTGAGCGGCTACAGTGATGGCAGCAGACATGCAGCCGGGCGCGTGCATCTTGAACTTTACGTTAGTCAGTTCGGGCATGTTCTTCTCAAGCCAGTCGGCGCTGAGCTGTCCGATACCGTCCAGAGGGTTGTCTGTCTGGTTAAAGGCATTGACCACATCCATGGGCAATGGCGTGCCTTCTGGCCAGGGCGCTCCGGTAGTAGTTACCGGGACTATGACTAGTCCGTCTACCTGGTCCGGGCTGACACCTGCGTCCTCAATGGCCTGGCGCATCGACTGAATACTACCCGCGCCAACGGTGGTTTCTGGTCTGCCGTCCCATCTTCGGGCGGTTGGAGAGTGGCCTACCCCGACGGCTGCAACCTTTCCGCGGTGTTCCCACACGCCGAGTCCCTCGACTGATCTGTACATAGACTCAGGGGCATCTATCGTGGTCATTTCATTACTCCCTTGCGGTTTGGCGTGTTAGCTTGATCGTGTTGTCCGGCGGGTTGCTTCAGTGACGCTAAGCTGATCTCGTTCAGCCTACAACCTGCCACTCCGGCACCTTCTGGCCGTTGGCAGTTGCTTCGAAGATGACTTGCACTGCTCCTCCAACGGGTACGTCGTCAATCGGAGTGCCGGGTAGAGTGGAATACATCTGGACGCCCGGATCCTCCTCCAGCGTGACGACAGCCAGGTTGTACGGCTGGTCCTCCTGGAGGAGTCTGATCGGACAGTCATACACAACGCAGTAGTTGTATATGGTGCCCCGTCCGCTCATCTCCTTCCACTCAAGACTGTCACCTGAGCCGCAACCACCGCACGTCGGCAGAGGAGGGTTCTGGAGCCGGTCACAGACGGTGCAGTTCTGAATAACCAGTCGTCCTTCGTTAGCGGCCTCCCAGAAGGGCCCCGTCAGTTCATCTGGAATCACACCTTGCTTCACCATGGTCGTCTCCCTGTCTACATATATGACTTTCGGTCTCAATGTGAGGTAGATCGAAAGTTGGTCATGCGATCCTGACAGATAATAATGCAGAGAGGCCAAGATGCCAACTGTACACCCCGCTGGAATCCCTCGTAGGTTCATGCACCTGGGGGGGCGAGGCCACCGAGACCTTACTCGCTCACCCCTTCAAAGGTGAACTGGGCCGTTCGACGCCAGAGGTCCACACCGTGAAGACGAAGTGTGACTCCAGTGCCGGCCTGTACATCCGCCGGAAGCGCCGCTCTCGCCCTGAAAGGCCACTCCGATAGTTCCAGAGTAGCGACGCGGCGACCAGGGTTCTCCAGGACGACAGCTCGGTGGACGGAGTCTACACCCTCGGCTTCCGCGTCTATTCTGCGATTTTCCAGCCACTTCAGGAAGAAGTATGTCCGTCGACTGTTCTCCATCCTGGAGATCTGCCTGATCTGCACATCGGCGCGGTGTGCCACGGAGGTTACCGCCTCCTCATCGTAGAGCGTTCCGAATTCGCGCAAGTGATGAGAAATCTGCCGCTGGACCAGTAGGTCGGGGTAGCGTCGCAACGGCGACGTCGCCTGAGTGTAGGCGTCAATTCCCAGTCCTCCGTGCCGACCGGGCCTCACGCTGACTGTGGCTGCCGTCAGCCGCCGGGTCATCAGAAATGTCCGGAGCGGCCCATCCGGCACCTGAGACACGATGTCGGACATGTCTGGCAGCGCCTGTGACCTGAACGGAGCCGGCAGCTCGTTCTTCACGCAGTACTGCGCGAGCAGCGAGTTGCACAAGATCATGAACTCTTCCACGAGGCTGCGAGCAGGCGCCACCCTTGGGACCACCTTGACACTGACCCCGCCGCTGGCATCCACCTTCACCGATAGTTCGTCCCTGTCCAGGCTCAGCGCACCGCCTGCGTCTCGTGCAGCCCTGAGCGATCTCGCCAGTTGGTGCAGCGCGTGCAGTTCATCGTGAAGTTGGTGGGAGGAATCCTGTATGGCGGAGTCGGCCTCTTCGTACGACAGCGCACGATCGCTGCGTATGGTGGATTTCACCACCTTCCAATCGCTGACCTTGCCCTCTTCAGTCATCTCGACAACTACGCTGACTGTCGCTCGCAACTCTCCGGGGTTTAAGCTTCCCGAGCCTGCGGAAACGGCAGGGGGCAGCATG
Source organism: Dehalococcoidia bacterium (assembly GCA_965232905.1). Taxonomy (GTDB): domain Bacteria; phylum Chloroflexota; class Dehalococcoidia; order Lucifugimonadales; family UBA1123; genus VXRN01. Next base: position 1,347,391 of record OZ247432.1, on the reverse strand, counting down.
CTGATGGTCTGCTCCGGCAGGTAGAGTGACGACATCCTGCGATCGGCCTCGACATCTAGTGCGGAGCCTGCGCTGATGAGCGCACCCGCGTCAGTGATGTGAATGCCGACGCGGTACCGACCTGGTTCAAGTGTCTCGAAAGAAAGCGCGTCGTCCCGGTCTCGCGTTTCTGCGTCATCAATCGTGACAGTCAGCAGACCTGTCAGGTCGGTCCGATCATCATCCGCCAGTAGTTGGGGTTGGTCGGTGCTGTCTGATTCCGTGAGCACCTGCTCAGGAAACTCGATTAGGATGTCATTCCGATCAAGGTCCAGGTTCTCGTCGACATCCATGACCTCTAGCGCAACCAGCTTTTCGAATGCCGCGCGCTGAAGGTCTCTGCCGCGCACACCTGCGTTCTCAAGGAATCGCTTAACGAAACTGGCCCGCGCATAGTCGTCCCCGTGCAGCACAAAGCCCCTGACCTGCGCCAGGACCTCGGCCTGATACTCGGTCGGCGATCCGGGTAAGGTCCCGTCCCGGAACGCTGCTGTCAGTTCCTCTGCGTCTGTCGCGCGCTGTTGCTGCCGCTGTCTTCGCGCGACCAGGTCTGCCACTGCGTCGCGGTCTCGTGGTATGAAGTGAGAGCCGTCACGTACGAACAGCAGGTCGTCGTCCAGTACGTGGAGAAGAATCGCGACCGTCTCCTGATCTGACGGCTCGGCCCCAAGGTACAGCTCGCCTATGTCGGCGATAGTCAGGGGGTCGCCGTCGTCGCAGACAACGTCCCAGACTTCTTCGAGGTCAAGATCGTCGAGCGCCGACTCCGCCTGCTGCCTGAACTCCTCGACTGCCTCGAACCCAGGTACCGTGATTCCTGTCTCATGGACTACTCGCGACAGTGGCAATCTGGCTTCGCGGTTGCGGCCAATGGCCAGACGAATGCGATTTCCACCCGGGTCGATGACGCGAGCGAAGCGCGGGCCGGCGTCTAGCTGGATTAGGATGATTTCCCCTGGTTGCATCGGAGCTATTCCCTGGGTGGCAGACCGGTCCCGTCACGCCCACCGGGTAGGAGGGCAGCGGTACGGAACTTGGCACGGCGTTATGCCGGGGTCGGCAGCCTGGGAACTACCTCCTTGACCAGAAGCTCCATCGAGCGGACCCAGCTATTGTAAGGTTGCCACTCGTGGCCCATCGCAAGCAGCATGCCGAATCCTCCCACGTCGTCGTAGAGCGTCCCCAGCTTCTCAGTCACTTCATCGGGGCTTCCCACCACGAAGACATTGTCGACGAGGTACTCGGCGTTGACGTCAGAATCCGGCATGTCAGGGTCGACCTTGAATAGGTCGATCATCCCCAGCTTGGGCAAGAGTCGCAGGAAGTACTGCTCGAAGTCGCGCCTGAGAACGCCGTTCAGTGCCTCCTCGCGAGCCTGTTCCGAGGTTTCGGCCACGTAGACTTCTCTCGCGATTCGCCATTCGGCACGACTGGGAGTAAGCCCTGTTGCCTCAGCTCCCTTCTCGACCGCGTCCCAGTGGGTACTGAGAATTCGCGACGGAACGAGGTTGATGCTCATTGGAATCCAGCCACGCTCTCCAGCCAGTATCAGCGTGTCCGAGTTAGCTGACACACCGGCCACTCCGATTGGCGGGTGCGGCTTCTGGTAGGGAGTCATGTGAAATCGCAGGCCGAACTCTTCCACAGGCTCAGGGATCGTGAAGTTCCAGAACTCGCTCTCATAGACGCCGGGCTTGGGGTCACTCCAGATTCCCAGGATTGTATCGATGGCATCGCGGGTCATCCTCCTGTGTGAGTCGCCGCGAGGATCAAACCCGAACACCTCGAAATCACCGGGAAACCCACCGGACCCGACGCCCCACTGGAACCGACCCTTGGCCATGTGGTCTAGTTGGGCGATACGGTGCGCAATCATGAACGGGTTATGGTTTGGCATGCATGTGACGCCAGTGCCCAGTTTGATGTCCTTGGTGCGCGCCAGCGCATTCGCGATGAACATGTCAGGCGCCGGGATATTCTCCCACACGGTTGTAAAGTGCTCGCCAATCCACGCCTCTGCGTAGCCCAGGTCGTCAAGCACCTCGATCTGGTGGAGGTCGTCCTCCAGGGTCTGCGTGATGTCCGACCCCGGGGGGTGCAGCGGCATAGTGAAGAATCCGACCTGCATCTGGCATCTCCATCTCGTATCTGAGGCTTCTCCGTGAGAGTCAACCACCGCCGATCGGCTCTCTTGGATTACTGACTGAATGTTAGCAGATGCTTTGTGCCGAAACGATCCAGTGTAAACTCTAGCGAGTCGAGAATCGCAGTGGAGAAATCAATGAACAGCAACGAACAGAGTGCCCTTGACATTCTTAAAGACCTCGGAGAGCGTCCCGCCGCTCCCTTTCACGAAGAGCCTGGCGCGACGTACATCCTGGAGCGCCTCACCGACCTTGGTCTGTCGCCGTTCAGGGACGAGTTTGGCAACGTCATTGTGCACTACTCCAACTCACAGGCCGACGACCCACCGATTGCCTTTGTTGCGCACATGGACCATCCAGGCTTTGAGATCGATGAGGTCGACGACGACGGCCCTGTAGGTGTCGCCCTCGGGGGTGTACCTGAGGTCTCATTGACTAAGTCCGCTGACGTTCTTGCGCTGATGCCGGATGGTCGCAGGGTAAGGGGTAGAACTGCTGAACTCGACGTGGATTCCAGAAGGGTCCGTTTCGACTTCGACGAGGCCATTGAGATCGTTCCGCCGGTCCCTGTGGTCTTCGACCTGCCCGACTTCGAACTGGACGGCAACCTCATCAGGATGCGAGCCGCAGACGACCTCGCCGGATGCGCTGCGGCACTCTCCGCGATCGAACGGCTCGTCTCGGACGGTGCAGAGGCGAACGTGTATGGCGTATTCACCCGAGCCGAGGAGGGCGGGCTCTTCGGCGCGCGCCTGATGGCAGAGGCGCGTACCCTCCCAATCGAAACGCTGGTCGTATCCATAGAGTCCAGCCCACTGATTCCCGGCGTAGAGCAGGGCGGAGGTCCCGTCATACGCACAGGGGATGCACTCTACACCTTCGATGCCGACGCTGAGCAGGTTATGACAGTCGCAAGGGAGTCGATTCGCAGCAGGAACTCCGACTTCAAGTGCCAGCGCCAGCTAATGAGTGGTGGCGTGTGTGAGGGGACGGCCTTCGCGGTCTGGGGCTATCGGGCTACTGGGATGGCGTTCCCTCTCGGCAACTATCACAACGCCACGACGGGAATTCGTGATCCCAACTCAGGCATAGGCGCGGAGTACATCCGTGTCGAGGACTTCCTGGGTGGAGTTGAGCTGCTTTCCGAAGCCGCGATCAGCGTCTCGAAACGTCATGACTCGCCGGCAAGGGAAAGAGTGCGAGAGGTCCCCGCAGACATCAGGGCCAGAATGACCCGTCAGGCCTCGTAAGAGCCGAGGCGAGCTAATCCGCCTCGCTGACGTCCCAGCCGTCGAGTGCCCAATAACCCACCTTGGGGAGGTCTGAAACCGTGGACAGTCTCTGTGCTCTCTTGAGCCGCTGGATGTTGAACAGGTGAGTGATCTCTTCGAAGTAGACGTGTCGAATCGATCCCTCCATCAGCATGGTCACCGTGACGGGGTCTTCCGTGGGAATGACAGCGGTGGGGTGGGCCTTGATCATCAGCCCCCAGCTTTCGTTGAGCGTCACTGTAACGGAGTGTGCCCTGAGGAAGCCGACGCTGCGTTCGGACAGCACCCGGCGAGTCAGGTCCACGCCCTCACGTAGCTTGGCCAGGATGACGGGTAGCTCGTAGTACTTCGTTTCGTCCATCCGACGGTCGAAGGGCGAGGCCGCCAGTCCTTCAACGTCCTCGATTCCGTGCTCGCCGTCCGGGAATGCTACATCTCCCCAACGCAGTATCATCCACCGGTAGATCAGGGACGCCATGTGGCTGAGCTGGACACGAATGCTCCACTCTGCCCAGCCGTACTCCTCAGACGTCCAGTCGAGCAGCTCGTCCGTCAGGCCCTCGACCTCGTTTGCGATCAACTCGTAGAGCGAGTCGAACTCTGGAAAAAGCGCAGCCCCGGGTGACTCGTCTGTGATGGGCTGATTGGTCATTACTCGATTCCCTTTAGCGCAATCTTCAGGTGCTCCATTGAAAGGTTGCCTCCGCTCAGGACAATCGCGACCTTCTTACCTTCCAGCCTGTCCTTTATCTTGATCGCGCCGGCGAGCGACGCCGCGCCTGCGTGTTCAACAAGGTTGTGAGTCTGCTCGAGGTGCGTGACGATTGCGTGGTTCATCTCGTCTTCTGTCACCAGGATGAAGTCGTCCAAGTGTTCAAGCAGGATGCTAAGGGGCAGTTCGTATCCCGTCCCTGTGGCCAGTCCCTCAGCCGCTGACTTCATCGGAGCCTCGACGATGTGCCCCTCTCTCCACGACAGGTACACAGCGGGCGCCTGTTCCGCCTGAACACCGATAACTTCGATATCAGGGTTGATCGACTTCGCGACGATGCACGTGCCGCTGGCTCCACTGCCGCCGCCAACCGGGACCACGATCACATCGACGTCTGGCAGGTCTTCAAGAATCTCCAGGCTGTACGTGCCAACACCAGCTATAAGGTTGGGCTCATTGACGGCGTGGACGTAGCGATACCCTTCCTCTTTCGACAGCCGCTCGATGTACTCGCGAGACTCGTCGAAGTATTCGCCGTGATGGATCACCTTGGCCCCCAGGTTGCGCATCGAAGCGACCTTCCCGGGGTTGGCGTTCATGGGGACAGCAACGTACGCCTTCGAGCCGAACACTGTTGCGGCGTACGCGATCGACTGGCCGTGGTTGCCGCTGGATGCCGTCGCGACTCCGCGATCGAGTTCGTCCCTCGAGAGCTGCGACAGAAAGTTTATCCCACCGCGCATCTTGAAAGCTCCCAGACGCTGGTGGTTCTCATGTTTGACATGGACCTCCGCGGCGCCGATCAGCTTCTCCAGCCCGATGTAGCGGTGAAGAGGCGTCCTGGTCACGTAGCCTTCAATGCGGCCTTTGGCCTGGATTACGTCGTGGAGTGTTGGTGCCTGCAATTGTTACCTCGACAGCTATAGTCCAGCTTTGAACTGGTTGGAATTTAGGATAAGGGTTTGCCGTTGCTCAATGGAAGTTTCGCCGAATGTTGAGCGTAGGTCGCTGTGATAGGATTGGCCCAGACTTGGACCCAGCTTAGAGGAGGCGACCGTGGCTACCGCAGCACCAACGAGACCACAGATCGAAACTGGTAGAAGCACAGTGTATTCAAGTGGCGGTGTAGTCGTTTCGATTTCTCCCTTCGCAGCCTCAGCCGGAGCAAGGGTCCTGGCAGATGGCGGCAACGCTTTCGACGCCGCTGTTGCCGTTGCGGCCGTCGAAGCTGTTACCGTACCGCCAGCGTGTGGGGTCGGCGGTGAGCCGTTCGTCATCATGTACGATGCCAAGACCGGCGATGTACAGGGTTTGACTGGTAGTGGGCGCGCCCCACTTGCGGCCAACCGCGACTTCTTCATCGAGCGCGGGCACAACTTCATGCCTCTCCAGGGCCCCCTCGCAGCCGCGATTCCCGGCGAAGTTCTCGCCTGGGAGCAGATCGTCGAGCGACACGGCTCACGACCGCTTGCAAAGCTTCTTGATCCGGCCATTGGCTATGCCGAGAACGGCTTCCCCATCAGCGACCAGCTTGGTGGTGGCTTCAACGTTCTGAACGCAAAGCTTGCCCAGTTCCCCGACTCCAGGGACATCTTCACGAACGACGGCAGCCCCCTGCTGACGGGTCAACTCCTCGTGCAGAAGAACCTGGCCAAGACCCTGAAGACTGTCGCCTCTGGTGGAGCTGAAGCTTTCTACAAGGGAGACATCGGCAAGGAAATGGCGCGTGCTATCCAGGCTGCCGGAGGACTGTACACCGCCGAGGAGATAGCCGATCACCAGAACATCTGGTACGAGCCTCCTATCTCCACCACCTATCGAGGCAACACCGTCTATGAGACTGCTCCTCCATCTCAGGGTCTCGTGTTGCTGGAGATGCTCAATATCCTTGAGGGCTACGACATCGCAAGCCTCGGTTTCTACGACGCCGAGGCTGTTCATACCATGGTGGAGGCTAAGAAGCTCGCATTCGCCGACCGCAACCGCTACGCGGGCGACCCCGAGTTCATTTCGACGCCAGTGGACGAGCTCATCTCGAAGAGGTTCGCGACCCAGCGCCGTCAACTGATCACCTCAAGGTCAGGCTCATACGAAGCTGGTCCCGTCGCTGCCCCGATACCGGGCGATGGCAACACAAGCTACTTCTGCGTCGTCGATGCCGAGGGCAACGCGCTGTCATTCATACACAGCCTGTCCATGGGATTCGGTAGCGGATTCGTTGCCGGCAACACGGGCGTCCTGTTGAACAACCGCATTGGTCGCGGCTTCAGCCTCGTTGACGGTCACCCCAACGTCATAGAGGGCGGCAAGCGCACCATGCACACGCTAAACGCGTACATGGTCATGCGCGACGACAAGCCCTACCTCGTGGGTGGCACTCCCGGCGGCGACAGGCAGATCGCTTGGAACGCGCAGGTCATCACCAACGTCCTTGATTACGGCATGTCGGCCCAAGAGGCTGTGGAGGCCCCTAGGTGGAACTCATTCCCCAGCACTGATCCCCATGACGTAGATAAGCCGTTCGTCGTCGAGCTGGAAGGCGGAATGGAACAGGCCGAGATCGACGAGTTGGAGGCCAGGGGCCACACCGTTGAGGTCAATGAGGGCCGCGCCTTCGGCGGCTCCGCGAAGCTGATCGTCATAGATCCTGCCACCGGCATCCGGACCGCAGGCTCCGACCCAAGAACCGACGGCCACGCCGCACCTGTGTAAAGCTCAAGATCGTATTCTAGTAGGGTTCAGGTCTCGGCTCTCTTTATGCCTCGGCATTATGTTTCATGAAACATTTGACAGACCCGAGGATTGTTCATATAGTTCGGCATCATAAGACAAACCCCGGAGGATTTCGCAACTCCAAGAAGTAACGTAAGCCGAAACTCATTGAGATCTCCAGCAGGGAGGTGGCCGATGCAGTCAGCACGACTGTTCCTGAAGACTTTGGCACTTTTGGGAGTGACAGCCGCGATAACGCTGTCGGTCGCCGCCTGTGGAGCAGCGGAATCACCTTCGGCTCCTCAGCAGCCAGCGCAGCCCGCGGCCGCAGCACCAGCACAGCCTGCAGCCGCAGGTGCTCAGACTTCACCTGCCTCCCCGATGCAGCCCGCGCAGCCCGCCGCTGCCATGCCTGCCGCGACAGCTGCCCCCGCAGCGACTCCGGCATTTATCCAACCCGGTGCGATCCCAAAGAGAGCCGTCCCCACCCCTGCGGCTGCCATGGCAACCATGGGACCCGAGGGCTCCCTCGTCTTCGCGGACGAGGATATCGACTTCCCAGCGAGAGTCCCCAAGAAGACCGGCTGCACGGACCACGACAATAACATCCGTTGGGGCGTAGACGAAGGCGCCATATTCTGGAGCGCTGAAGAGGTCGCTTACGAGCCTGGCCTCGCGACTGGTTGGGAGTTCAGCGACGACCTCCTCCAGTTGACCTTCGACATCAGAAGAGGTGTCCAGTACCACGACGGCTGGGGAGAAGTGACAGGCCACGACTGGAAGTGGGCCTGGGAGACCACGATGGAGGAGGACTCCGTCTTCCCCATATTCCTGGGTCGAGACCACATAGACCGGATTGAAGTCCCTGATGACTACACCGTTTCCATGTACTTGACGAAGCCCAACATCTTCTTCCTGGACACCAACATACCCAGCGCTGGTTGTGGAAGCGTCCCATTCGCTAGCAAGAAGCGTGTTGACGAACTGGGTGAGGAGGAAGCCCACACCAACCTCACCGGAGGGACCGGACCCTTCAAGTTCACGAGATTCGATTCGGGCGACCGCGCGGAGCTTGAGGCTGTGCCTGGTCACTGGAGGAACGACTCCAACTACGCGAATGTGACGATGGTGGAGATTCAGGAGCCAGCTACACAGGTAGCCGCGCTGATTGTTGGAGAGATCGATGCGGCCATTGTTCCAGTAACGCAGGCGGAGCGCTTCGAAGGCTCGAAAGTGGAACTACGGCGGCAGCGAGGTGGCGGCTACCAGCGCCTCTATGCACAGGGCCGCTTCTGCATGAAAGTGTCTCTCGACGGTACTGTGCCGGTCGACCCGTATCCGAGGCCCGGCTATGATCCCACCAAACCCTGGGTCGGTGATTGCGAGAGCCCCGAGGAGCAGGAGAACGCCAGGAAGGTACGCTGGGCCGTTTCGATGTCAATCGACCGGCAGGGAATCGTTGACAACATCCTGGGCGGCTTCGGACGGCAGCCTGGACCTGCCGAAATGGTAGGTGTGACCTATGACAAGTACTACCTGGACAAGTGGGCCGTCCCATACGACCCCGACATGGCCAGGCAGTATCTGGTTGAAGCGGGTTACCCCGACGGGTTCGAAATGGAGATGCGCTGCACGACCGGTCACCCGCTCATGGTTGAGATGTGCGAGGCGATCGCGAAGGGGATGACCGAAGTCGGGATCGATGTCAACGTCGTGACGATGGCCTACTCGGCGAACCGGCCGTGTGTTGTCGCTCGTGAGTGCGGCAACTGGTGGTTCCGCACCGGGGGCGAGGGTCTGGGTCTGAACCCCGAGATCGCGTTGCTGCGCCGCAACTCTGTTCGCACGTTCAACCCCGGTTTCGAAATCCGCGAGCAGCTTGAGATTCTGGCCAAGATCGACGCTTGCAAGAACACCGAGTGCCTGGACGAGTTCCGAGACGTCCACTGGGACTGGTGGCACCACAACCAGCAGATTATCGGAGTTGTCGAGACATTCGGACTAATCGGTGTCAACTCTGAGAAGATCGGAGAGTGGGAGATCCCGTTCGGTATGGGTGGGCTTGCCGCCTTTGACAGGATCCAGAAGCCCTAGGACCCCTCAATGAAAGCCTTCCTGGTTAGAAGGGCAGGGATGTCCCTGGTCACCCTGCTGGCGGTCAGCATGTTGGTATTCATGCTGGCGCGCCTGCAGGGTGACCCACGGGCCGTGATGCTCTCCGACTACACGACTAACGAGCAGTACGAGGCTTGGGGTCGTGAGATGGGCCTCGATAAGCCTATTGCGGTCCAGTATGTGGTCTATATCGGCAAGGTAATGAAGGGTGACCTTGGGGATTCACTGCTACAGGACGGTACCTCCGTGGCCACTCTTCTCTGGCGCAGGATTCCCAACACCGTTCAACTTGCAATGGCCGCCTTTGCAGTCGCCCTCATCCTGGGCATCCCCTTGGGTGTGCTCGCGGCGGTCACGAGGGGTAGCGTGTGGGACTACGGAGCCCGCAGCTTCGCGATATTCGGACACTCCGCACCATCGTTCTGGGTAGGACTTATTTTCATTGTTGTATTCGCCGTCGAGTTAGGCTGGTTTCCGACGTCTCGCAAGGTCGACTGGGACAGCATTGTGCTCCCGGCCATGGCACTCGGATGGGGTGCGGCCGGAGGCATTCTGCGCTTGATGCGCTCTTCCATGTTGGAAGTTCTCGACTCAGAGTACGTGAAGCTGGCCAAAGCAAAGGGAATGTCATCGCTACAGGTAGTCTGGAAGCATGCCTTCCGCAATGCACTGATCGCCCCTATCACTGCAGCCGGGCTCCTCTTTGCGGGTCTGATAACGGGTACAGTAGTGACTGAATCTGTGTTCGCATGGCCGGGACTTGGCCTGCTCGCCATACAGGCTGTAAACAAGTCCGACTATCCAGTGCTGCAGGGCGTGATCCTGCTGGTGACGTTCATCTATGTGCTCACTGCGCTCGCTGTCGACCTCCTGTACGCCTACATAGACCCGAGAATCAAGTACAACTAGGCCGATATGTTTAGCAGAAACGCACAGACACTCACTCCGGAACAGGCGCTCACCAGGCGTTCTGGTCCGCGTCTGTTTGGATTACCGATGCCTGAACTGCGTAGGTGGCCGGTGTCCTCGATCATCATCCTCGGACTATTCGTGATCGCCGCGGGTGGCGCAGACTGGATATCTCCATACGAACTCAATGAAGGGGAACTGGGAGACCGGCACATTCCCCCAATGTTCTTCGGCGGCTCCGTCGAGCATGTCTTGGGCACGGACTATCTGGGTCGGGACATTCTGACCCGCACGATTTACGGCGCACGAATATCGCTGATGGTGGCTGCCGTGGTATTAGGAGTCGGGGGGCTATTCGGAACCGTGGTAGGAATGATCTCCGGCTACTTCGGAGGCTGGGTGGACGAGATCATCATGCGCGTCGTGGACATCAAGTTCTCACTGCCGTTCATTCTCATTGCGCTGGCCCTTGCGCTCATCCTCGGCCCGAGCCTGCCTCTACTTCTCGGACTTCTGGCCTTCCTGATATGGGGAGGATTCGCCCGTCAGGTTCGCGGCGAGGTGCTTGTGCTGAAAGAGATGGACTATGTTGCCTTGGCCAAAGTCACCGGCGCATCTACCCCTCGCATACTCTACAAGCACATACTCCCCGGCGTGCTTAACACGATCGTCGTTGTGGCGACCATCCAGGTAGGCAACATCATCCTCGCCGAAGCGTCACTCAGTTTCCTCGGCGCCGGAGTCCCTCCGCCGACACCAGCGTGGGGCTCTATGGTCGCTCTTGGCCGGCTGTACGTCGTCGATGCATGGTGGGACAGCCTCGCGCCCGGCATGGTCATCGCTCTGGTCGTCATCGCCTTCACTCTGCTCGGCGACTGGGTTCGCGACAGGATGGACCCCCGTCTCAGGCAGACGTAGTCCTGTCAACCTGACCCATTGCACGCTGTCCTATGCACTAGTAGGATTGCCCAGTCGAGGGTTGTGTACACCAGATGAAGTGCATCCCTCAGGAGAGACACTATGAACTTCGGTCTGCTATTTGAGATGCAGCGCCCGTACGAGGGCACCGAGATCGACTGGAACACCCTGTACAAGGAGACCCTCGACCAGTGTGAGCTTGCCGACAACGTCGGCTTTGACAGGGTCTGGTTCGTGGAGCACCACTTCCTGCTTGGGTTCTCAGGCTCCCCGTGCCCGGAGGTGATCTTCGGCGCTCTCAGCCAGCGCACCAAGAACATCAGGATTGGGTTCGGAGTGTCGATACTGCCTCACGCGCATCCAGTGCGGATAGCTGAGCGTGTGGCGATGGTAGACCAGCTCACCGACGGACGAGTCGAGTTCGGCACCGGCCGCTCCAACGCCTATGAGCAGATGGGCCTCGGCGTGGACCCTCGGGACACCCGCGAAATGTGGAACGAGTCGATTGCCATGCTCCCGCAGATATGGCAGTCCGACGAGTTTGAGTGGGACGGTAAGTTCTGGAACGTGCCATCTCGCCGCGTGCTGCCCAAGCTGGTACAGAAACCTCATCCGAACATGTACCTGGCCTGCACGCAGTCATCCAGCTTCGACCTGGCGGCAGAAAAGGGCATAGGCGTCCTTTCATCCGCCTCGTACGCGACGTCTGTCCTGGAGTCGCACGTCAAGACATACAAAGAGAAGATCAAGAATGCCAATCCCGTTGGCGCGTTCACGACCAACTACTGGGCTAACAACGTCCACGCCTTCTGCGGTCCTGACAACCAGGCGGCTCGTGAGCTCGCCGCGGATTCTATGAAGGCTTTCTTCGGGCCTGACAAGCCGTACATCGCCGGTCGGGTCGGCGCCTACGAAGAGCTGCTGGAGGCATGGGGCGGCGTTCCTGAGCACCTTGAAGCCGACTTCGGACGCTGGCTACGTCAGTCTGATGAGGCTCACAAGCAGCAGGCCGAAGAGGTGGGCATCTCGCTGGACTCAGGTCCCGGTGCTGCACGTGCAGCCATCGCCGAGCTTGATCCGAACACGCTTGCCGACCGTGCCGTCACCATCGCCGGCGATCCCGATAGCTGCATCCGAGCCATCCAGCAATACCAGGAGATTGGCGTCGACGAAGTCATGATGATCATCCAGACCGAGACCATTCCGCACGAGAAGGTAATGAGTTCTATAGAACTGTTCGGCAAAGAGGTCTTCCCCGTCATCCGAGAGATGGAGAAGTCCAAAGCCGTAGCAACCGCGGACTAGCATTCAGTGAGCACGATAATCGTTCTGGTCGCCGTCCTGGTACTCATCGTGGTATGCAGTGCCGCATATCGACACTTCCTACTGAAGCCGTCTCAACGTGGGCTGACGAAAGAAGCACGTCATAAAGCTGAACGGCAGATAGATTTGCACGGCCAGACGTACTGCAACCATTGGACCATTCACTAGGCTGGCATATGGCAAGTTCACAAGACCCATGCCAGGCCTGATTCAAAAGAGCCCAACTAACTGAATATGGAATACTGGTCGGAGGCGCAGCTCGCCTCCATTCACAAGATGCTAAATCCCCGCTCGATCGCCGTCGTTGGCGCGACCGAGCGGCCACAGTACGGCGGCAGGTTCCTGCGAGCGGCGCTCCAGGCCGGTGACCGCGTGAGAGTATATCCGGTCAACCCCCGCTACGACGAACTGCTTGGTCAGAAGTGCTACTCAAGCGTGCTGGACTTACCGGAAGCCCCAGACGCTGTTGGCATCATAGTCCCGTACCACAGGGTGATTCCGGTCCTGCGGGAGAGCGCCGAACGAGGAGCAGGCTCCGCAATTGTCATTTCAGCCGGCTTCTCGGAGCGTGGAGTGGACGAGCGACGCGATCTCCAATCCGAGCTTGGGCAGGTTGCGCAGGAGACGGGAGTCCGCATCTCCGGTCCGAACTGCCTCGGACTCGCCAACATCAAGGACGATATCTGGGCATGCTCCTCGTCGCGACTGGAGGGCGTAGAGCTAAAGAGCGGAAACGTCGGCCTCGTGTGCCAGAGTGGCGCATCTGCATTCGGCCCGTTCCTGTCCAGGGCCATCGGACGCGGCGTCGGCTACTCCTACATCGTCTCGACGGGGAACGAAGCAGATCTCGAAGCCCCCGATTTCGCCAGGTACCTGCTCGATGACGACGACACCAGCGTCATCGCCATGTTCATCGAGGGCTTCAAGGATGCTCGAAAGTTCCTCGAAGTCGCCAGGCTCGCTGCGGAGCGAGGCAAACCGATTGTCGCCATCAAGATTGGCCGCTCCGACCTCGGCATGAGGGCTGCGCGTTCACACACCGCCGCGCTGACTGGCGTGGACGAGGTGTACGATGCGGCCTTCGAGCAGTATGGAGTCATCCGTGTCCACGACTGGGACAAGCTGCTTGAGGTTGCCCAGCTCCTGTCAGTAGGCAAATCGCCTGACAGGGGCGGAATCTCGCTGGTCTCTCACTCTGGAGGCGTCTGCTCCCTCACTGCAGACAACCTTGGCGATGCTGGTCTCGAACTCCCCGAGCTTACCGACCCAGCCAGGGACGCCATCAACGACATACTCGAGGGCTTCGGATGGGCTGCAAATCCGGCGGACATTACCGGACACGCCAGCCGTGACACGGTGCTGCCCATCATGGAGAACATGATCAGCGAACCGGATGTTGGAACGCTGGTCGTCGCTAGCTCCGCATCGGATGATCAGGCAAAGCATGTAATCGACGTTCGAGACAGGCACGACAAGCTAGTGACGTTCCTGTACACCGGCAACGAGTTGGGGGCTTCTACGGGACTCGATCGCCTGAAGGACGCAGGCGTTCCTGTGTTCCACAGTCCCGAGAACCTTGCATCTGCGCTCAGGCAGTTCCACGGCTACCATTCGTGGCGGCAGTCACGTCAGGGCTTTGACTTCGGAAATGCGAAGGCCATGAGCGATGGTCAGACTGCTTCTGCTAACGCTCTCAAAGTCGGTGGCGGTAACGCTATTTCCGAACACGAGGCCAAGCAACTCATAGCGCAATGGGGCGTCCCGATCGTAACCGAGCGATTGGCGGCATCAGAGGACGAAGCAGTCGAAGCCGCGGGGCAGATAGGCTATCCGGTCGTGATCAAGGTCAACTCCCCGGATATCCTTCACAAGACCGAGGCAGACGCGTTGCGAATAGGCCTGACCTCCGACGATGCCGTACGAGTGGCTTACCAGGAGGTAGTGGCTAACGCTGAGTCGTACTCAACCGGAGCCCGCATCGAAGGCGTGCTCGTGGGAGAGATGGTCCGCGATGCTACCGAGGTCATAGTCGGTGTGACCTATGACTCCCAACTTGGCCCGGTCCTGCTCTTTGGCATGGGCGGCATACTCGTAGAAGTGATGCGCGATGTCGCCCTCAGGGTGTGTCCCATCTCTCGCCTGGATGCCGAAGAGATGATCGCCCAGGTGCGTGGCAGTAGGCTGCTGCATGGATTCCGAGGCCAACCAAAGGGCGATGTCGATGCACTGGTCGATACGCTCGTAAGGGTCTCAGACCTTGCGGTCCACCTTGAGGGCGTTATCGAGGAACTGGACATCAACCCCCTAGCGGTACTTCCCGAAGGCAGCGGTGTGAAGGCGCTGGACGCGCTCGTAACGCTGAAACAAGACGACTCATGACGTACACCGTCCGGCGTTCCTGGCTGATAGTACCTGCTCATTCCGACAAGGCCGTATCCGAGGCTGCGGAGTCCGGCGCGGACGTTGTCGTGCTCGACCTTCAGGACACCGTACACGAGAGCCGCAAGCACGACGCGCGCGAGAATGTGCGGGACGCGATCGAAACGATTAGGGACGCCGGCGCCGAGGTATTCGTACGCTCCGACGTCGAGCTGATGTACGCCGACCTCGACGCATCGGTCTGGCGCGGACTGTCAGGCGTGGTGCTCCCCGGCGTAACGAACGCCAATCAGGTCCTACAGGCCGACGAAATCCTTTCGCAGCTCGAGTCCGAGCGCGGCGTGGTAAAACCTCCACCGGTCGGGCAGGTTAGAGAGGCCGACGATCCCCGTGGCCCCGAGCAGGCGCTAGAGATTCACCTGTCTCTCGACACAGGTCCAGGTAACTGGCACGCCGAAGAGTTGATTCGAGCCAGCGACCGCGTCAAGTCCATCAGCTTAGGACGCGCCGACCTCGTCATGGACCTCCGCGAGGACCCTGCCGGCGACCTCCACTTGCTCCCGTACCTCATGCAGCGACTCATCATCATTGCTAGCGCAACCGGCGTTGAGCCTGTCGGAGCATGGTGGCGTGCGACGTCGCGCGGGTTGGTAGCGAGCTATGATGACACGCTCCAGGCCGCGGTAACGGGGCGACAGGCCGGATTCAGAGGGGCTCTGTGTATGAGGCCGAACCAGGTCGAGGCGCTCAACAGGGGCTTTACTCCCTCCGAATCAGAGCTGGAAAGCCACACGGCCTTGTCATCTACGTCTGAGATCTCTACCAGCGTGATCGCCTGGGCAGACGCCTGCGCCGCGCGCGATCAGGCGACAGAACTCGTACGCACCCAGTCCCAGTCCGCCACTGAATAGAGGGAACACCCCATGACCAGAAGAGTGAGACGGTCCGGGCTGACAATGCCTATCAACAACCCTCGCTTTGTAGGGCGGTCCTGGACGCGCGACTGTGACTACCTGAATTTCGACTTCGAAGACTCCGTCCCGCAGTCTCAAAAGGAGCACGCTCGGACGCAGGTCAAGTACGCCATTGAACAGGCTCAAAAGGGTGCAGCAGAGGTCAATATCAGGATCAACTGCGCCTATCCCGAGGTCGACGTACCTGCCGCGGTGTTGCCCGGTGTCACGCAGGTCAACTTCCCAAAGGCCGAGACCGCCGAGCAGATCAAGCATCTAGATGAGCTCATCACCAGGATGGAGAGAGTCCGGGGAATCCGACCCGGTACGGTCCGCATTGGCGCGACAGTGGAGACCACGCTCGGCGTGGCGAACTCGTACGAGATAGCATCCGCCAGCCCTCGTCTAGATTCGTTCGGCCCAGGCACGGGTTATGACATGTCGATGGACATGGGCATAGAGATGTTCGTGGGGTTCGACCAGTTCTTCTATAACCGTGGTGAGGGCGAGCTTGTCGCTCTCGTCCTTGGACTGGAGCGTGACGGTAGCGTATACATGCCGGACACCACCGGAAACGTTGGCAATGCCGACCTCGCGCTCAATCGTGCGCGGGCGAACAGGAAGGCAGGCCTACGCTCCGGCGGCGGGCTGCATCCAAATGTCGTTGCCCCGCAGAACGAAGGTCTCACTCCCACTGCTGAAGAGGTCGAGCACGCCCACAGGGTACTCGACTTCTTTGCCGAGCTTGATGAAGCAGGCGAGTCCGAGGGAGATTTCAACGGACAGATTGTGGACACCTATGAGGCCGACCGAGCGCTTGAGCTGATCGAGTGGGCCGATCTCTGCACGCAGCGAGACGCTGAGAAGGCTGCCGCCCGTGCGCGGACCGAGGCTGCCGAGGAGTCCTCAGCATGAAGCCGTTCGTTAGAAGGTCTCACCTGCTGGTCGACATCCTCGACCCCGAGGCCGTTAACTCCTCCTGGACTCACAACGCAGATGCGATCATTCTGGAATTGCCGACGGGGGCGCTGGAGCGGTCTTCAGCTCGTGCAGACTTGCGACAGGCGGTCAACACAGCGGCCCTGGGCGGCGCTGAGGTGTTTGTCCTGACAGATAGAAATGCAGCTTATTCGGACCTGGAGGCAGCAGCCGGCCCCGGTCTGAAGGGAATCGTGTACGCAGCCGCCGAGTCAGAAACCGAGCTTGAACAGGTTGATGAGTGGCTTGCCGAGTTCGAGAAGAAGAGCGGTACACCTGAGAACACGCTCCACATAATCGTTATGCTCACGTCGGGCGCATGGGTATGGAACATTCAGGAGATTGTTCGCGCGTCCGAACGCGTAAGCTCGGTCGGCATAGATGAGCTCGCTCTATGTCGCAACCTCGGAATCGTACCAACAGCCGAGTTTGATCCGTTTGAGTACGCAAAGGGCAGGGTGGTAATCGAGGCACGCGCCTCGAGGGTACAGCCCATCGGCATGAGTCACCCGTACGGCGTGCTGCCGGAGTTCGACGACGACGGCGAGATAGCTCGCCTGGCCCTCAGGTCCAAGAACCTCGGCTTCGCGGGCGCCATCTGCCCTGACCCGTCCTGGGTCGCGCATTGCAACAGCGCCTTTGCTCCGCCTGAAGACAGGCTGGAGTTCTATCGTGAGACCCGGCGACTCTTCGCCGAGGGTGTAGCGCGAGGCACCGCGGCGATTCCATATCCGGGCACCACGATGATGATCGACGTCCCCGTGGACGAGAACGCCCGGGTCAACCTGGAGCTATGGGAACGATGCGCAGCTCGCGAGGCCGAAAAGGCCGCATCAGTTGCAGCAGCTCAAGCTCACCTGGCCTGAAGATTCAGGCACACGCCCACTTTGCCGTTAGAATTCAGTCCCTCGACACGTACTCTAGCACCATGTCAGAGAGTTCATCCGCCTTTTCCACGTGTGGCAGATGACCACACTCTGGGAGGATTTCGAGCCGCGACCCCGGAATCGCCTCGTGTATTCGGCGACCCGCATCCGGTGGAATGATTCTGTCCTCGGCTCCCCACACGACCAGAGTCGGCACGTCGACCCTTTGCAGGAGCCATTCGAGGCTCCGGTCGTACATGTAGGGCTTCCAGCAGAGCCGCGTCGTCATCTTCCTGCCGCGTATCTGCAGTTCGCGCTCTTCAGTGCTCAACTCACGTTCAAACAGGTCTGCATACCCAGGAACATTGGCGGCATCATGAAATGAGAGCCTTGTCGTCTCTTCCTCACCAAGCAGGAAGATGTCGGCGATCTCACCTTCGCGTGGCCTGACTCCCGCAGCGTCCACCAGGACCAGGCCGTTCAGGCTGCCCGGACTCATGGTCGCCATCTCTGCGGCAATCCATCCGCCGAGGAAGTGCCCAGCGATTGTCACGCCCTTGAGGCCCATCTCCTGGATCATCCAAAGGTAGAACCGCGCCATATCAGTTACTGATTCGAGGAATTCGGGTCGCTCCGAGCGTCCATAGCCCGGATGCGTCGGCGCGTACACCGTCGCGGACTTCGAAACCTCTTCAATCCACGGAAGCCAGCCCAGGTTGCCCTCGATGCTGTGCAAAAAGAGCAGGGGAGGACCGTCGCCTCCCTTTAGGAGATGTAACTTGGATCCGCCGACTTCAACGAACTCTTCGACAACGGATGTAGTGGTCATGGCGCCACCTCGAACGGCCCCGGAAGCTCCAGCTCTTCGCCGATCTCTCTCAGCGCTGGCAGCACGTCCGAGTCCATCAGTTCCAGACACCTCATCGTGTCCTCGTGACTGATGGAGCCGTCGTTGGTCCAGACCGCGAGGATTCCCGGCCGGATGACCGACAGCACCTCTCGCAGCTTCCTGATGACTGTGTCTGGGTTGCCTACTACTATCCGGTTCATTCCGACGACCCTGTCGTACCCCGCGGCGTCCACACCTCCCACCAGCCGGTCGGGACGGAGGTTGATCTGTGAGCCGCGCCGTCTGCCCTCGATGGACGTGTAGCCCGGCGGGTTCATGTACTCGGGAGGCATCGGCACTCGTCCAACACCCGCATTGCCCGATAGGAACCCTTTGCCAGCCTCATACGCCTTCTCGTCCGTGTCCTGCACATGGACTCGGAACAGGTACCCGAAGTTCTGAGGACCGGGTTCGTACCCGACCTCGTTGGCCGCCTCCGCGTAGATCGCCTTCGCGTCACCGACGACTTCAGGATCGGCCTCCAGGAACACGTATGGGTAGTGGTGCTGAGCAGCCCAGATCATCGTCTCAGGACTCGCGCTGCCAGGCACCCACACCGGCGGGTGTGGGTCCTGAAGAGGCCGAACGAACGGGTTGACCACCCTGTACTCGTAGTGACGTCCCTCCCACCTGAACGGGCCGGGAGTCGTCCACGTCTTGATTATCAGGTCGTGCGCCTCCTGGAAGCGCTCCCGGTTGTGGACAGGGTTCGTGTTCGTTGCCCACGACTCGACACCTGTGCCGCGTACGAAGCCTGATACCAGCCTGCCTCGAGAGATCAGGTCTATCTCAGCAAGCTCCTCGGCCATCCTGACCGGATTGTCCGAGATGGGCCGCGGGTTCCCGAGCAGCACGATCTTCGCATTCTTGGTCGCACGCGCCAGTATCGCCGCCTTCAGGTTCATCGCCGCGCCCATGCACGTCGGCGTGTTGTGATGCTCGTTGAGCATCAGGCCGTCGAACCCCATCTCCTCGCAGTACTCGTACTCGTCGAGGTAGTAGTTGTACATGTCCGCCGCGGCCTCGGGATCGAAGTGGGAGTTCGGAAAAGTCAGCCTTACCGCGCTGCGGTAGCTGTTCCTCACGTCCTCCTCCGTGTAGTGGAAGTAGGCTCGCTCTGTGAAGCGCATCAGAAACATGATCGGCACTCCTCCCTGTGTCCGGCTGATACTATTCGCACGTCGGTCAAGGGTCAAGCTGACGTTGACGAGGTCCCGCCTCCCAAATAAGCTGGGGCCGATCACTCACAGAAAGGACTTACCCATGTCTATCGAACAGCACTCATCCAACCTCCCTCAGGTTCTCGACACCGACCAGCAGATAGAGTGGCACGGAAGCGGCTACGGAGGCGACGGCGGCCCCGCCGAGGGGCCCCTCTGGTGGCACGAGGGCGGCTACCTGCTCTTCAGTGACATTCACAACAACCGCAGGATGAAGCTGACTCCTGGAGGCGGGGTCTCTGTCTACCAGCAGCCCACCAACCACGCCAACGGCCTGACACGCGACCTCAAGGGCAGGCTCGTCGCCTGTGAGCACAGCGCCCGTCGCGTGACGCGCCAGGACTCCGACGGCGAAGTCACCGTGATAGCCTGGAGCTACAGGGGCCGACGGCTGAACCGTCCAAACGACGCGGTAGTGAAGTCCGACGGCAGCATCTACTTCACAGACCCCGGTGCGCCCGGTCCCGGCCTCGACCTCGACCATGCTGGGGTGTACATGGTTCCGCCTGACCTCGGCGACATCACCATGATTGTCGGCGACTTCCTGACCCCCAACGGGCTCGCATTCTCCCCGGACGAGAGCATCCTGTACATCAACGACACGCGCAGGCAGCACATCCGCGCGTTCGACGTTCAACCTAACGGCACAATCGCCCTTGCGTCAGACCGGGTCCTGTGCGACCTCAGCGGCGATCGCCCCGGCGTGCCCGACGGCATGAAGGTCGACGTCGAGGGCAACATCTACTGTGGCGGCTCAGGCGGTGTCTGGGTGATCGATGCCGAGGGCAACCATCTTGGCACGGTCGCTCACGGCGAGGGCGCCACTACCAACGTCGCCTTCGGCGGCGATGACTGGAAGACGCTCTACTTCACAACCTGGAACATGGTCGGAAGTGTCCGTGTGAACATTCCAGGCATCCCAGTGCCGACGGACCGCTAGGCGGATTCGAGCCTCGCGGGGCTATCCCCCAGCATATCCGGTCGAAGGTACTTCGAGGGGTGCTAAGTTGACGTTCGAGTCGTCGCAGGCTCGGTTGGCACTGTACCCAGGGGGGCTTGCGGTCTTCTTACGAAAATCATCAACACGCCGCCCGCGAACGTTAGCCCGGCAAATATTGTGAAAGGCACGATGTACGTACCGGTAGTGTCGAACATGTAGCCTGCAAACAGAGGTGCGAAGATCATCGCGATGTTCATTGGGAACTGCGAGATCCCCATTATCGTGGCGAATGCCTTTCGCCCAAAGTATTCGCCTCGAATAGCTGTGGTTAGCGGGCTCCTGCCACCGAAGCCAATGCCATATAGCACTGCGAACACGAACGCCATCATTGCGCCATCGAACAGGGCGATGATCAAAATGCCCGCTCCCTGCACGAACATGAAGAAGGCAATCATCAGGGTCTTAGGAAGTCTGTCGGCGTAGTATCCGGATATGAACTGCGCCGGCAGAGCGATGATGGTGTAGGTCGTGTGGACTGAGGCTGCCGCGGTGAGGGACATCCCCGTGTCCGTCAGCTTTGGCACGAGATGCAGCGCTAATGAAACGATAGCCACGCTGGACGCGACCTGGGCGATTGTCAGCATCCAGAAAGCTGGCGTCTTCAGCGCCTGTTTGACGGTGAATTCGGGTTCAACGTCCACTATTGGTTCTGGCGTGACGCTCTCTGTGCTTGCTACCTGAGCATGCTGAGTGTCCCCGTCTGGATGGAGCCCCATATCCTCGGGGTGGTTCCGAATGGCCTTCGTTGCCGGCCCCACTATGGCCAGCAGGACGATGCCTATTCCAAGCGCGGTGCTTTCGAATCCGTATGAGTCTATTGCCAGCGCGAACGGTGTAACTAGCAACCCGCCGAGGTGTATACCAGACATCGCGGTCGCCATTGCGAACGAGCGGCGCCTGCTGAACCAGTTGTTCACAAGTGCGATGAGCGCCAGCCAGCCCCCCAGTCCCGACCCGAGCGTGATGAAGATATACGCCATGTAAAACTGGATGAGACTCTCGTCGAGCGAGTCGAATGGCGTGAATTTAGCTATTAGCCGAAGGTTCCCCAGTGTCTCAATCTGGGACAGCCATATGAATCCCACCCCCATGATCGTGTAACCGATCATTACCATGCGCCTGGTGCCAATGCGGTCGATCAGCACGCCCTCTAACGGCCCCAGTACCGCCCCTTCAACTCGCGCCAGTGAGAATGCACCGGAGAGTGCCGTGCGGCTCCATTGGAACTGGCGCTCCAGTGCTACCAGCATCGTGCCGAGTCCCTGAAAGACTGTAAGAGACATCAGCGTCAGCATGATGGAGGAGATGCCGACCAGCCACCAGCCGTAGAAGACACCACGCACGCCTGCAACGGCCTCTCTGGCCGACGTGGGTCTGAATACGCCTTTACGCACCGAGGAGTAAGTCCAGTCAGGGGATTCGGGGCCGGAAATGCCCGTCCGAGATTATCACATCAGTGTCATCTGCAACAGAGTCTCAGGCCTTTTGGCGCGATCTGACCTCCGGCATCCGTCCCAAATTCAGATGATTGGAACAGACTAAACACAGTATCATGATCCCATAGACTTCGAGACAGGCCTGTACCTGTGAAGACACACCGCAACCCCCCAAGGAGTCGATCATGCCGCTGGGAGACGTCCTGATTTCCGAAGAGGAGATTGCCAACGCAATTCCACAGCTCGCGGACAGGATTTCCAAGGACTACCGCGACACTGATCCTCTGTTCGTAGGCGTGATGGACGGCGCCATGTGCTTTCTTGTGGACCTGATCCGGGCGTTCCCGCACTCTGTTGACGTTGCCACAGCCCGTGTCCAGAGCTACAGCGGAACGGAGCCGGGCAAGATCACGGTCGAATGGCTGCCCTCTCAGCAGTCCCTTGAGGGCCGGCATGTCCTGCTCGTGGAAGACATAGTGGACACTGGTGCAACCCTGACTGCTCTTTCGCAGCACGTGATCGACCTCGGAGCAGAGTCGGTCAGGGTGTGCTCACTGCTGGACAAACCATCCAAGAGGACCCACGTCATGGAAGTCGCCTATGCAGGATTCGAGATCCCTGACGTCTTCGTAGTCGGCTGCGGACTGGACTACAACGGAGCCTACAGGAACCTGAGGGACGTGCGCGCACTGGATATCGGCTAGGCCAAAGGGCTTTTGACGTAAGGGCGCGCAATCAGCGCGGGAAGGGGAGTGAGGGGAAATGCAAACGCCCCAAGTGACCTTGTCCTCGAAACCGGCGTCCGCGCCTGTGATGCGCCACCGACACTACCAGCCTCTTGGATCCAACTCCCGTGAACCTGCGGCGCACCGCCTGTTCGTCCGGGATCCGGACCTTTCGACCCTGCCAGCGCAACCTGCGGCGTCCCGCCTGCTGTAACCGCTTTGCTGAGTCGTAAGCCTCAACCACTTGGGGCATAATTAACAATATACCTGAATTGGCCACTTGTCAATACCTTATTTGAGAAATATCCGAAATTGCTTCACTTTGCACGTACCTCGGCAACTTCAGTTCAGGTCCCATGCCTGCAAGTCAGGTTGACCATGCACCCGGTGCAAAATACAATCGCCCTGCTTCCTAAGCTATTCAAAGAGAGAGGTGAACTGAGATGGCAGTCGTAGGATCGGGAGACTTTCAATACGAACGCGTGCCCGAATGGCCGAATATGCCCAAGTACTGGGAGTTCGGGGCAGCGTCAGACGGCGCGGTAAACTCGAAGGACGAGGTCTACATCTTCAGCCGGGGACTCCATCCGCTGACCATCTGGGACACGGACGGAAACTTCATCAGCTCGTGGGGTGAGGGGACTTTCTCCGCCAACCCGCACGGCATCTACATCGCCCCTAACGACAACGTCTGGCTGGTCGACCGCGACTACCATATCGCCACCGAGTACACGCCTGGAGGCGAGGCACTCAGGACCCTTGGTGAGAAGCTGGCCCCGTCTCCGTCATTCCAGGGGATGCCGTTCAATATGCCGTCAGGACTGGCCATCGCGCCGGACGGCCACATGTTTGTCTCCGATGGCTACGGTGGGCATCGCGTCCACAAATTCACCGCTGATGGTGAACTCGTCAAGTCGTGGGGCAAGCAGGGCACCGGCCCGGGTGAGTTCGCGCTTCTCCATAACGTCTGGGTGGACAAGAACAGCAGGGTCTTCATCGCCGACCGCGAGAACAACCGCATCCAGACTTTCGATGACGAGGGTAACTTCCTCGAAGAGTGGACCGATATGGTCGCTCCCGGAGACCTCTGGATCCACGATGACATCATCTACGTCATCGAACAGGGCGGTGGAAACGGCGTCAGCATCTGGACCATGGACGGTGAGCTGATCACCCGCTGGCGGGGCAACGAAGGCGCCGGGATGGGAACGCTAATTGGCGGTCACGGTATCTGCGTCGACTCCAAGGGCAGCATCTACGTCACCGAGATCGGACAGGGCGAGCGAGTCTCGAAGTTCGTCCGGGTGTAACCTAAGGCGCCCGTGCCACAGATAGGCCTATAACTCTGCGTGCGCCTGCCATCTTCAGTGCGGCGGCGCACGCAGAGGCTGTCGAGCCAGTGGTGACCAGGTCGTCAACCAGAAGCACGTTCGAGCCTTCTACCCGAGACTCTGACTTGAAGCCGCCCTGCACGTTGGTCCATCTATCCTCGCGCGATTCGGTCTCCAATTGGGACGGGACGTTCCTGACTCTCACCAGCGCGTCTGTGCTCACTGCAACATTCATCCTGCGGCCGAGTTCGATGGCAATCAGAGACGCCTGAGAGTATCCTCGTTGCCTGACTCGCGAAGGATGGCTGGGGACTGGCACGACGATGTCGGGGTCTGCCGTCCGTCGGCCGCTCCAGTATGAGTGCAGAAGCTCGGCTATCTCGGGCGCAACGCTTCGCATCCCACCGTATTTGAGCGACGTTATCGCCCTGTAGATCGGGCTGCTCGGCACGTACAGATACGGCGACCGAATCGCGTCCACCGATGGCGAATGAGCGTGGCACCAGGAGCATATGCCGGCCACACCAGGGTTGGCGCAAACAGTGCAGAATGGCCGTTCAAGCTTCGGCATTGCGTCCGCACAGGTGGGACACACGAACCGACCTCGCCTACCGCATCCGAGACAGTCGATTGGAAACACGACATCCAGCGTTGCCTTCCACAGCCGCCGCACGACATCGTCTGGACGTGTTTCCACAGATGATTGCCGGGACGGCGACGTCTCGGAGCCGGTTACACGGTGCTCTTCTAGGCCACCAGCCAACGGGCCAGGTCTTCTCGGTTCTTGTCCATCCACGCGATGTTGATCGCCATGCGCTCCAGTCCCTGGCGAATCGTCCTCTCCGCCGAAGGTACAGGATTGGCAGCGAAGAACTCCTCGACCTCCTGCCGCTTTTCCTCGGTCGTAAACAGAGAGGAGATGCTGACGAGCCTCATGATGGCGAATCCGCCCTCGCCGTAGCGACGGTCGAACTCGTCCCAGTTGTCCTTCAGGAACTGCCACGCTAGTTCGCGACCTCGCCGGTTGGACGCCACCGCGACCATCACCCGGATGGTGTCCTGGCTGCGGACGTAGTCGTCGTCGAGCGACCTGTCCAGCGTCTGCTGGAGGAGCGTCTGATCGTTGAAGTTGCACAGTGCGCCGAGCAGGCGCATCTTCTCTTCCTGAAGTGTTGCCTCTTGCTCCAGCTCCCACATCGTGTCGTACAGGTCGCGATTGCCCTGTTTGGCAGCCATTGAGAAAGTCACCGACCTGAGGTCGGCAGGGAGTGATGACGGATCTCCTCGGTAACTCTCGAATCGCCTTCCTGCTTCGTCTAGGGTCTCAGCATCATCGAACCGGCCGAGCTGCCCGAGCGCCGTGGACCTGAGCAACACGTCCCTGTGCCCCTCCCCGGCCTTCGCATCCCAGCCTGCTCGTTCGCCGATGGGCTTGTATATGCTCCGACCAAAAGCCTGGTAGGCGGTGTAGAAGTCCTCGTCTGCCAGCAGGTTATCGAGCGCATTCAGAGACGCCGAAAGGTCGCTGGCAACGGACGGGTCAGTCTCATTGGAGTAGGCCTCGGCGAGGTTAAGGTAGGCCGACGCCGGTATGTGCCCGGCCTTGGCAAGCGCGTAGGCGTCGGAATTCAGTCCGAGCCTGTCCTGCGCTGGAAGTGAGAGGCTCCTGATCGGAGCCTTTAGCCTCTCGATTTCATCGTCCGAGTACCTGACCCGGTAGAATCCCGACTGCCCGGGGTTGACCTTGATCCACTCGTCGCCCTGGCCAAATGATGCGGGCTTCAGGCTGAGATTCGCGTCCGGAGCGTCCATGAGCTCGCGCACTGGGTCAGCGTTTGAAGCTGTTCGTGCCGTGATGGGCACCTTCCAGATCGTATCGTCTCCGTCGCTGTCTCCCAGTACGTCGTCGTACAGGAACCTCGACTGCGAAAGGCCGACGTCGATAGTATCGTCGGATCTGGAGACAGTGGTGTCGAGTACCGGGTACCCAGTCTGCGACGTCCAGGTGTCCATGATCTCAGCCACAGGCTGTCCTGATGCCTCGCCCAGCGCGTTCCACAGATCGCGAGTCCGGGCGTTAGCGTACTCGTGACGCTTGATGTAGATCTGGAGACCCTTCTGGAAGTCGTCCTCTCCTAGGTAGTGCTCCAACATCCTCAGGATGGATCCGCCCTTGGAATAGCTGATCGCGTCGAACAGCTGGCCGATCTCTGCCGGGTTGCCGACTTCCTGTTCGATCGGGTGCGAGTTCCGCAGACCATCGAGGTTGAGAGCTGAACCGGTGTCGTGGGTCAGGAACTGCGTCCACATCTCCCACTCAGGATGCAGGTAGTCGACGGCCTTGTCTCCCATCCACGAGGCGAAGCTCTCGTTGAGCCACAGGTCATCCCACCACTCCATTGTCACGAGGTTTCCGAACCACTGGTGCGCCATCTCGTGCGAGACAATAGCTGCGACTATCTCGCGCGTTCCCGCAGAGCTGTTCTCCGGGTCGACGAGTAGCGCAACTTCTCTGTAGGTAATCGCGCCCCAGTTTTCCATTGCACCAGCGGCGAAGTCAGGGATTGCTATGTGGTCAAGCTTAGACAGCGGGTAGGGGACACCGAAGTACTGGTGGAAGTAGTCCAGCAGGTCCATCGAAGTTTCGAGCGCGAACTGGCCTTTGTCCTCGTTGCCCCGTGTCGCCCATACGCGCATCAGGACGCCGTCCTCGGTCCGGTCCTCGACGCAGGCCAGATCACCCACGATGAACGCGAGCAGGTAAGTGGACATTATCGGCGTCTCTGCGAAGTGGACGGATTTCTTGCCGCTCGCGCCAACAGTGATGGTCACAGGCTCGGTGTTCGAAATGACCTCAAGCTCCTCAGGAACGATGAGCGTGACGTCAAACGTGGCCTTGACCGCCGGCTCGTCCCAGCACGGGAACGCCCTGCGCGCGTCCGTGGACTCGAACTGCGTTGTGGCCATCCATCGCTGGTTCCCATCGATGTCGGGATAGGAAGATCGGTAGAACCCGCGCAGCTTGTCGTTGAGCTCCCCCGTGAAGTCGAGGCCGAGCTGTGACTTACCGGCCGGAATGGGACTGCCGAACGAGACAGTAAGCGTCTCACGCTCTTCGTCCAGATCTATCCCTGTCGCCCTGAAGGACGATCCGCTGTCGAGAGTGATTCGAGCGTAGTGGATGTCGAGTTCTGCGCTGTTGAGCACGATTTCGGTCGTAGCTTCCTCTACTTCGACGTCAATAGACACGTAGCCGTCGAACTTGAACGTGTCGAGATTGGGCTCAAGGTTTAGGACGTATCGCGTCGGCCGCACACCGGTCGGTAGCTGCCACTCGTTTGATGATGCCATTCGGTGTCCTTTGCTTACTTGTAACCTGATCTATGACGCCAGACTAGGATGCGGTCCAGTTGGGAGTTCGCTTCTCAGAAAACGCCCGGGGTCCTTCGATCCTGTCCGCCGATGAGTTGTGCTTCTGGGCCTCGCTGTAGTTACGGGACATGGCGACATCGAGAGGCCAGTCCAGACCCATGTACCCCATCTGCTTGCTGGCGCGTATCGACAGGGGAGCGCACTCCAGTATCTGGTTGGCCCATCTCTCCGCCGTTGGCATGAGCTCTGCCAGGGGCACGACCTCGTTCACAAGGCCGATCCGATGTGCTTCCTGCGCACTGATGCGCCGTGCGGTGAGCATCATCCCCATCGCGATCTTCGTAGGAAGGTGACGAGGGAGCCTGAACACTCCTCCGGCGCCCGCGTACAGGCCGACACGAGGCTCAGGCAGTCCGACCTCAGCATGATCGGCTGCGATGATGATGTCGCAGGCCATCGCGGTCTCAAGGCCCCCGCCAAGCGCGTACCCGTTTACCGCCGCAATCATGGGCTTCCAGCACTCGAAGTTCGAGGTGATGCCACCGAAAGGCGCGCTAGCATAACGGACGTTAGGGTCCTGGTCGCCGTGCTGACCCTGGTCACGCTCTGCCGTGTAGCGCAGGTCGTTGCCCGCGCTGAACGCCCGCTCCCCGGCTCCGGTGAGAATGGCGACCCACGCGTCGGGGTCATCGTTAAACCTGGTGAACGCGTCATGCAGCTCAGCGTTCGCAGGGGGGTGAAGCGCGTTGAGTCGTTCGGGTCGGTTGATGGTCACGTATGTGATCTGGCCCTTCTGTTCGTAGGTGATGAACTCGTATGACATAGGTAACTCCTAGAAGTGGTTGCTTCAGACCGTGCAGAGTATAGCAGAGGCCCAAGCTACCATCCCTCGCCCCATTTCTCCCTGTAAGAGACCTCTTCGACAGGCTGGCGACGGGTCGGACCGTAGCGGTTGTTGTCCGCGGGGAACCCGACTGGCAGCAAGGCAGCCGTCTCAACGTTCTCCGGTATTCCAAGTAACTCCTTTATCTCGTCTTCGTACCTCTTGTGGAGGCTGGTCAGGCAGCTTCCCAGGCCAAGACCACGGGCTGTCAGCAGAATGTTCTGCACAGACGGGAAGATCGAACCACCACGACCCATTGTCGACGGTCCACCGTCGTGCTCGATGCACGCCATCAGGAGTACTGGCGCTTCCCCCATCGTTCTGGCGAGATGGTCTGCCGACCTTCGTACATGGGACTGGATGTCCGGCGGATTCGGGTTGGCGGAGCCGTACGCGTGCTCCCATCCCTGCTCGTAATACTCGCCGATCTTCTTCTTGGTCTCCGTGTCGGTGATGACCAGGAACTTCCAACCCTGCCTGTTTCCGCCGCTCGGCGCCTTAGTCCCGGCCTCGATTAGCTTGTGAATAAGCTCGTCCGGAACCGGGTCAGACTTGAAATAACGTATCGCGCGCTGTGAGTAGATGGCCTCGAACAGGCCGATGTCGTCTGCCATTTGTAGCTCCTTCTGTTGTCTGAGAGATCTCAAGTTAGCCGTTCTGTGCCCCTAGTTGTATCGAACATGTAGCAGACTTGCCAACCCGCTGCGACGGTGCTGGAGACTTTCCGTGCGACTGATTTAGCCGTCTGCTACCATGTGCCCGTCAATCGACACCACCTGAACCCGGAGGGCTTGAATTGAAAGTCGGATCAAGATTGGACGGAAGGACCCCTCAGCAGATCGCGGCGTCGGCGCGTCGCGCGGAGCGCCTGGGATTCGACACCTACTCCTCGTCGGAGACGAATCACAACCCGTTTCTCCCGCTGACTATAGCTGCCGAACACACTGAGCGCATCGACCTGAGGACTTCGATTGCCCTGGCCTTTGCGAGAAGTCCGATGGACGTTGCCTACATCGGCTGGGACCTCCAGGCACTGTCCAACGGCAGGTTCACTCTCGGACTCGGCAGCCAGGTCCGAGGACACATCGTCCGTCGCTTCGGCATGAACTGGTCTGCACCCGCTCCCAGGATGAGGGAATACATCCAGGCGCTGAGGCACATCTGGAATGCGTGGCAGACGCAGGAGCCAGTAAAGTTCCACGGCGACCACTTCGACTTCAACCTCATGCCCCCGTTCTTCAATCCCGGTCCGATTGAGAAGCCGGACGTCAAGGTATTCGTCTCTGCCGTCAATCCGTACATGCTCCGCGTGGCGGGAGAGGTCTGCGATGGCGTGCTACTCCACGGCTTCTGCACCCCGAAGTACACCAGGGAAGTCATCATTCCAAACCTCGAGATCGGCGCCCAGCGCTCGGGCAGGTCCCTGGACGACTTCGAGATCAACGCCGGTGGATTCATCATAACCGGGGCCACAGAGGAAGAGGTTGAGTCCAAGAAGGCCGGTGTGAAGGGTCAGATATCGTTCTACGCCTCGACCAGGAGCTACGAGTCGGTCATGAGCACTCACGGCTGGGAGGACACCGCCGCGAGACTCTATCGGATGTCCGTGGACAACCGGTGGGGAGAGATGCCGGGCCAGATAACCGACGACATGCTCGAGACCTTCGCCGTGATCGGCACCCATGAAGAGATCGTGGACAGGCTCAAGGAGGCCCACGGAGACTACGCCACGTCTATCAGCTTCGACATCCCGACTGCCACGGGCGAAGACGAAGAGATGCTGGCCGGTATGGTCTCCGAGTTGCAGTCGGGATAAAGCACACAGGTATTAGGGGTCTGTGTTCGACAGACCCCCCTGATTCATTCGGAGGACGACTTGAACATCAAGAGCATCCGCGCAGTGTCCGTGAACCTGAGGCCGCCGATGGTGACCGAGCCGCGCGTACCAGCCATACCCGGCGCGGGACACTTCACCAGCCCCATGGCTCGCTACGAGGGCGAGTTCTCGGGTCGAGGCTGGAGCTCGGATTGGGGCCGCGCCGCATGTGTAGTGACCGCAGACGATGGCACGTGGGGTATCGGCATAACCACGAATAGCGGACCTGTCCTCTCCATCATCAACGACCACTTCGCGCCACTGCTCGAGGGCCAGAACGCGATGTCCGTAGAAAAGCACTGGGACCTGATGCGGCGAGCGTCGTCTCCTTACGGCACGCACGGTCTGACTAGCTATGCGATCAGCGCGGTCGACAATGCCCTATGGGACCTCAAAGGCAAGCTGCTTGGATTGCCCGTGTATGAACTGCTCGGCGGCCCCGTCAAGGACCGAATCTTCTGCTATGCCTCGAACACTATGCTCACCTACGGCACAGAGAACTACATCGACTGGTTCCTGGAGCTGGGCTTCAAGGCCGTTAAGCTGTTTGTTCGCCACGGTCCTGAGCATGACCTGGAGGGCCTGCGGAAGAACGAAGAACTGGTTGCACGCACCCGCGAGCAGGTCGGCCCTGACGTAGAGATCGCCGTCGACTCATGGATGTCCCTGAACACAGAGTACATAGTCCGGCTGGTCGAAGCGCTCAAGCCGTACAGGATTAAGTGGCTCGAAGACTATCTCTTGCCGGAAGACCTCGACAGCTACATGAAAGTCCGTAACCGGGTCCCGGGACAGACCCTCGCCACTGGTGAGCACTGGTACACAATCCACCCGTTCGCATTGGCGGCCGGTCAGGGACTCGTGGACATTCTCCAGCCCGACATCGCCTGGGTTGGCGGAATGACAGCCAGTGTTCGGATCTGCCACATCGCCGAGGCCCATGGCGTCACAGTCATTGGGCATGGCGGGATGAACTACCCGTACGGGCAGCACCTTGCATACGCGATGCCGGTGATCCCGTGGGGAGAGAGATCAGAGGGCGTAGCTCCGCCTGGTGTTCCCCTGGAGGAGATGGTCCTGCTGCCAGGCACACCTGCCATCAAAGACGGCTACGTAAAGCCCAGCGATGCTCCCGGTTTCGGATTTGAGTTCGACCTGGACTGGCTTGAGGAGCGGACTGCCTGACAGTCTGGTCAGACGATGACACCGTGCTTTCGCAGATCGTCTATGTCTTCGGACGAGCATTCAAGTAACGTCATCAACACGTCGTCAGTGTGCTCTGAGTACCTCGGAGCCTTCGTTACCTCGTTGGCTTCGTCCGAGAGCTTGATAGGTATGCCGACCATCTTGTAGTCGCCTCGGACTGGATCGTCGACGTTGACGATCATCTCCCTGGCGATAAGGTGCTCGTTCTCCAGCACCTCTGCCGCCCCAATCGTCGCCCCCGCGAGCACGCCCGATTCGGCCAGTGTCTTCATGGCCTCCCACTTGGTGCGCTTCGACGTCCACTCGGTAATCACGCGCTCGGCTTCATCACTGTTTTCCACACGCGTATCTTCATCGTCAAACCGGGGGTCGCCGATGAGATCAGACCTGTCCATCGCCGCCAGCATCAGGTCCCAGCCGTCACCGCGTGGGTGGATCATCACGTAGTCATTAGGTCCGGCGGGTGCGCAGGGGAAGACCAGCGGAAGGCCCCGTGTCCCCTGGTGGCCCTGGCGCTTGTGGTCGATGCCGTGCCCAAGCGTCCTGGTGAGGAACATCCGCATCAGGTTCACTACCGAGTCCTGCATCGAGACCTCGACCATCTGGCCGATTCCAGTGCGCTCCCGTTTGTGGAGAGCGGCTAGTATCCCGATGGCGGCGTGCAGCCCGCTCCCGGAGTCGCCGACTCCAGGAGTGACCATCACCGGCGGTCTGTCTTCAAAGCCTGTTGTCGCCATCGCTCCGCCAACCGCCTGTGCGACGAATTCAAAACCCTTGTAGTCCGCGTACGGACCGTAGGTGCCAAAGCCCTTGATGGTCGCGTACACCAGTCTGGGGTTCAGCCGGTGCAGCACGTCCCATCCCAGTCCCAGCCTATCCAGCATTCCCGGAGAGAAGTTCTCGACCAGCACGTCGGCCCACTGTGCCAGACGGACGAACAGCTCCTTGCCCCTGTCCGTCTTGAGGTCCAGGGTGACCGCCCTCTTGTTGTTGTTGAATATCAGGAAGTAGACGCTGTCCGAGTCCTCACGGTGCGCCAGGTCCGTGCGTGTGCTGTCGCCGCCCCGCGTGTCTTCGACCTTGATGACGTCCGCGCCGAGAAATCCCAGCATCTGGGCACAGGAAGGACCGGCCTGAACGTGAGTGAGGTCCAGAACTTTGACATTGGATAGCGCCTGGTCCATCCGAATTCCCCCTTGTAGTTGAAAAGTGTGCCCTCTAGCACCCGCTCTCAGGCATAGTCTCTCGACTCACTATCAGATCAATTTCAGAGACGGCATCCTCGAGCCTGCCATCATGGTTTACGACCTTATAGTCAAACCACTTGGATGCCTTCATCTCCTCACGCGCAGTCTCCAGCTTGATCCTCAACGCCTCACCCTGCTCCGTGCCGCGCTCCACGAGTCGCCTGTCGAGTGAGTCCATACTTGGCGGTTCGAGAAATATCAGCACCGAATCAGGATAGAGACTTCTGACCGTGGCGGCTCCCTGTACGTCCACTTTCACGAGAACACTAAGACCGCTCTCCAGCGCCTCCATAACCTGAGACCGGGGAACGCCGTACAGGTTCCCATACACTTCAGCCCACTCCAGCAAGCCGTCCTCATCAATCATGCGCTGAAAGTCATCGTGGGCCACAAAGATGTAGTCGATACCGTCCCGCTCGCCTGGCCTGATGGGACGCGTGGTCGCCGTAACCGTGAAGTGGAGGTCGCTCCGTCGCTGCTTCATCAGCGAGAGCAGGGCGTCCTTCCCGACCCCGGACGGGCCAGACAGGACAAACAGGCGGCCATTCGATGTGCTGTCCACTGACTGACGGTTCACCCGTAGGTCAGGACCTCAGTCCTTCCAGCGTTTCCCAGAAAGACGGGTAGGAGACATCAGCGGCCTCCGAGTCGCCAATGTGAGTCTCACCACCAGCAACGAGTCCTGCTACCGCCATGGACATCGCTATTCGATGGTCTCCGTGGCTGACGACTTCCGACCCCGTGAGCTTCGAGCCGCCCTCGACGATCATTCCGTCGTCGGTCTCACGGATCTTGGCGCCCAGCGCGTACAGGCCCTCGGCAGTCGCCGATATCCTGTCCGACTCCTTGACCCTCAGTTCCCCGGCGTCCCTGATGACCGTTCGCCCCGATGCCTGCGAGGCAGCCATTGCCAGTACTGGAAGCTCGTCGATCACCCTCGGGATGATGTCGCCACCGATCTCGATGCCCTTCAGGTCGCTCGACTCGACCACAAGGTCCGCGGCTGGCTCGTTGCCGTCCTCGCGGACATTCTCCATTCGAATGTTTGCTCCCATCTCGGCGAGAACATCGAGCACGCCGGTCCGGGACGGGTTGATCCCAACACCCTTGACGGTGATGCGCGCGTTCGGATGGGCCGCTCCGGCAACAAGCCAGAAGGCAGCCCCGCTGATGTCCGAGGGTACCTGGATGTTGATCGATTTCAACTCAGAAGGCCGCACCGTAACCCTCAGCCCGTCCTTTTCGACGTCGGCGCCCATGGCAGCCATCATCCTCTCGGTGTGGTCACGGGATTCGGCGGGCTGTATAACGGTGGTCTCGCCCTCAGCGTACAGCCCTGCTATCAATATGCAAGACTTGAGCTGGGCGCTCGCCACAGGCATTTCGTACTCGATGCCCTGAAGTTTGCCTCCGCTGAACGCAAGTGGAGCCAGAGAGCCCCCGTCTCTACCCAACACCCCGGCTCCCATCAAGGAGAGCGGAGTCAAGATTCGCTTCATCGGCCGGCGTCTCAGAGAAGAGTCCCCGGTGATTACGCTGAAGAACGACTGTGCCGCGAGCAGCCCAGAGACCAGCCTCATAGTTGTGCCGCTGTTTCCGGAGAAGAGTACATCGGTCGGCTCGTTGAGCCCGAACTTGCCCCGGCCCGAGATGTTGAAGTACTCCTTGTCGGCAGAAGCTCCATCTTCGGCGTCGCGCTCGATCTCCACCCCCAGCCCTCTCAGGCAACCCAGCATCGAGGTCCGGTCGTCGCCGACGCAGAAATTGGAGACCACGGCGTTGCCGTCAGATATAGCGTTCAACAGCGCCGCCCGGTGCGAGATGGACTTATCGCCCGGCGGGACTACAGTCCCCTCCAGGCGCGAGCTGTGCTGGACTGTTCGGTTCACTGACCTTATCTCCTGGACCTGTACCTGGTTTCTTGCTCTTCTTCCTTCTGTCGGAGCGCGCCAAGCCTCTGGGCGAGTTTCTCACCAAGCATCGCGCTGGCTATGGACTCTCCCGCGCTGGGTATCCTTACGCCATCCTGTGGGATGACAGCGTCAGCCTCCCACTTCGCCCTGTGCTCCCATGCGCTCACGAACCTCTCGATGAGGTCTTCGTTGCTGTCCTTGATCTCGTTTCTGAACGCGTAGAGCTCGAGTATTAGCTCGTCTATCCAGTGAGTGAGCGCCTTCGGGTCGGCCAGGCACATTGCCTCGTTGTCCAGCGGGTCGTTGGCGGCGTGCCTTCCAAAGGTCTCAAACTGCGATTCTGCGAGCATGTGCATCTCTCGCCACCCGTCGCTGCCGGCGGTCGAGTTGACGAAGGCCGAAGAAATTACAACTGGCAGGTAATGCATGGCCGCGGCGTACGAATCGTGCTCCGAAGGGTCGAGGAACACCGGTTTCGCTCCCAGGGCCTCTATCAGTCCGACAACCGTCCTGATCGACTGCTCGTCCGATGATTCAGACGGAGTTACGGTGTACTTTGCGCCCGTGAAGATCCCCGGGTCGGCGTCATCGAGAGAGTATGGAGTCTCCTTTAGTAGAGGGTGTCCTCCGACGAAGCTCGCGTCCGACGGCAGGTACTCGCTGGCCCACTTTATGACCGGGCCCTTGACGCTAACCGTGTCGGTCACGACAGCCCCCGGCTCGATAGATGGCCCGACGGCCTCCATGAGTTCATGGAGTTCGCCAAGAGGCGCGTCCAGGATCACGAGCTGGGCGGTTTCAACAGCCTGTCGCAGTCCACCGATCGTTCTGTGGGCCGCCTCCATTTTAGAGACCGTAGACATTACCGCGCGGTCGCCCGACGTGATCACTACCTCAGTGTTGCTGAGATTGCGCTTCATCAGGGACTGCCCGATAGAAACGCCTATCGGGCCGACTCCCACAATTGTTATTCGTTCCAAGATGACACCTCAACGTTCCGATGTTAGCGTCCATCGTCGCCAACAGACTATCACAGAAGGCTCGAACCAAGAATTATTTCTCCGAACAGGTTGACTACCGGCCATATCACGGTCGAGAAGACAGGAATGCCGAAAACGATACCGGCCAGAATCAGGATCAGCAGGATGCCCGGGCCGTACCTCTCCGTCTTTGCGTAGGCGTTCGAAGCTTCCCGTGGGAGCACACCCAGCGCGACCTTGAACCCATCGAGCGGAGCGATGGGCAGCAGGTTGAACACGGCGAGCACCAGGTTCCATCTCACTAGAGATACGAGCGCGAATTCGATTAGGGCTCTGCCTTCGAACCTGCCGACCGTAAATTCCGGACCTGTCAGCCCTGCGACGTCAGCCCTCAGCGCGATTCCGAACACCGTGGCCGCGATCACATTCGACAGCGGACCGGCCAGCGACACCATCGCCATCCCAATGCGCTGTCCGATTCGCAGGTAGGCCGGACTGACAGGCACTGGCTTGCCCCAGCCGAAACCGGCTAGGAGGATTAGCACGCTGCCTAATGGGTCAAGGTGCCGTATGGGGTTCAGCGAGAGTCGCCCGAGGTTGACGGCCGTGCGGTCGCCGAGTGACGTAGCCACGTACGCATGGCTGAACTCGTGAACCGTAATTCCAATGACGAGCGAGGCGCACAGCGTGATGACCGTAATCAGACCCAGGAGCGGGTCCCTCTCGAACAGGTCGATCGACGAGATTAGCAATGTTTGTCGAAATCAAAAAAACGGAGCGATTAGACCGCTCCGTTTTCTTTACTTGGTCTTACTGGTATTGGGGCTTAGTGACCGCCGCATCCGCATCCACCGCCACCACCGCCGCATCCGCCACCACCGCCGCCGCCGCAAGCGCATCCACCGCCATCACCGCCGCATCCGCATCCGGACTGGAAGTTCGGGTTGCTGATAACGAACCCGCTCCTCATCAGCCCTTCCATGTAGTCGATGGTCGAGCCGTCGAGCAGGGGAGCGCTGTCCGCATCCACCAGCACCTGGATCTCATGAGTGTCGATGACGAAGTCATTTTCTGCGGCTTCGGCCTCGACGCTGAGCATGTATTGCACGCCCCCTTGAGCTCCGGGCATCACCATCACGCGGAGTAGTCCATCGCCTTCACCCTCTTCAGTGAGGATGTCCTGGAACTTCTGGGCGGCCAGTTCACTGACCTCTAGTAGCTGGGTTGTCGCCACGTGCATTACCTCCGCATCTGGCTCTTACGGGGAGTCTCAATTGGCCGCAATGCTAGCATGGGCCCACATACCAGTCAAGGAAATCGTTGACTCCGGAATTTCGCCTCCGCTATACTTTTTGCAAGTATCCTTGGTGGTTTGAGCGAGGCGGACCCACCCGTTCCCATCCCGAACACGGAAGTGAAACGCTTCAGCGCCGACGATACTGCACTCGCAAGGGTGTGGGAAAATAGGCCACTGCCAGGGTGTCCTCTTCAAAAAGGTCTGAATTCACTGAAGACCTTGCCGAATTGTCACTTCAGGCGTCGTATTGCGATGCCTGTTGCCCTCCAAATATGGGTTTCCAGCCCATTCCCGCCATGGTACAATCACGTGACTCTACTACTAACAGGGGGATAGTCGGGGCGGCGACTTCACCAAGTACTCACTGTCCAAAGGGCCCGGCTTAGGGTGTTTTGTGCGATGGGCGCGGCTTTACCAGTCGAAAATCATTACATATAATGAACCTACCTGACTCTTTTACCGGAAAGTTGAACGAATGACTACTGAACAAGAGCGAGAGCAAGTGGCCCCTGAAGAAGAAGATATGGGGCAGTTGCTCGATCAGATGATGGGGGAGATCAAGAATGTCCGCCGGGGCGATGTCGTAGAAGGCGTCGTGATGCGGGCAGACAACTCCGACGGCCTGTTCGTCAACATTGGGCAAAAAGCTGAAGCCCACGTTCCCGTAAATGAGATGCGCACCGTGGACACCACGGACATCGAAGGGCTGGTGGGCGGCTCCATTATCGCAATGGTGGTTCGCCCTGAGTCGGGCGATAATCCAGCGATTCTTTCCGTGGATAGGGCCATAGGCGAACAGGGCTGGCGCTACCTGGAGAAGGCGATGGAAGCCGGAGAGGTTATCGAAGGCAAGATCGCCGGATTCAACAGGGGCGGCTCGATCGTCGAGGTCGAAGGTGTCCAGGGCTTCGTCCCTATGTCTCAGCTGGTCTCTGTGCCCCGCGAGCGCTTCCGCATCTATCAGGATGGCGGTGATGGCCTGGCCGAGGAAGAGACGGAGGGCATCCAGGAGGCCCAGAACGCCGAGATCGGGCGAGAGATCCAGATGAAGGTTCTCGAAGTGAACCGCAGCCGGAACCGCGCCATCTTCTCTGAGCGACAGGCAGTCCAGGAGTCGCGCGACGCCCGCAAGGCCAAGCTGATCGAAGAGCTCGAAGAGGGTCAGACCAGAAACGGGACCGTAACCGGCATCAGCAGCTTCGGCGCTTTTGTCGATATTGGCGGCGCGGATGGGCTAATTCACATCTCCGAACTCTCGTGGAGCATGGTCAATTCGCCTGAAGAAGTGGTGAGCGTCGGCCAGAAGGTCGACGTTTTCGTGCTGCGAGTCGACGCCGAAAACATGAAGATCGCTCTCAGCCTCAGGCGGCTCCAGCCCGAGCCGTGGGAGACCATCCACGAGCGTCATAACATCGGCGACGTCGTAAATGCAACCGTAACCAAGCTGACCAACTTTGGCGCCTTCGCGCGAGTGGAGGACTCCATAGAAGGTCTGATTCACATTTCGGAACTCTCAGCAAGGATGATTAATCACCCTCGGGAAGTGGTGAGGGAAGGCGAGCAGGTAGAAGTCAAGATTCTACGGATCGAGCCGGAGCGCAGAAGGCTCGGACTCAGCCTTAAGCAGGCGAGCGAAGAGCGCTTCTTCTAGCTCAATAACCTTTCTGTCGAACTGACTTTCCCAACGAGGAGACGCTTCCATGGCCAGCAGGTTTGAGAAATTCTCGGAAAAGGCACGTAGAGTCCTTTCCCTGGCACAAGAAGAGGCACAACGGTTCAACCATACTTACATTGGTACCGAGCATATCCTTCTTGGCCTTGTCCGCGAGACAGATGGAGTTGCCGCCAAGGTGCTCAACAACCTTGGCGTGGAGCTCAGTAAGGTGCGCTCCGCAGTCGAGTTCATCATCGGCAGGGGAGAGCGAACTCCCTCCGGCGAGATTGGACTCACACCCAGGGCCAAGAAAGTAATAGAACTGGCTGTCGATGAGGCCAGAAGGCTCAATCACAACTACATCGGCACAGAGCACCTGCTGATCGGCCTGATGCGTGAAGGCGAGGGCGTTCCGGCGGGAGTCCTCGAGAGTCTCGGTGTCACTCTGGACAAGATTCGCGCTGAGACGAGCCGGATACTTAGCCAGAACGTCCAGCAGTCACAGAGCAGCGGTAGCGGAAGAACTACTTCCCGTACGCCTACGCTCGACCAGCTCGGCATTGACCTCACCCAGGCTGCCCGCTCAGGCAAGCTCGATGAGACCGTTGGACGCGAGCGGGAGATTCAGCGCGTAACACAGATTCTCAGCCGCAGGACGAAGAATAACCCGGTCCTCGTTGGCGAACCTGGTGTTGGG
Organism: Dehalococcoidia bacterium; assembly: GCA_965232905.1. GTDB lineage: Bacteria > Chloroflexota > Dehalococcoidia > Lucifugimonadales > UBA1123 > VXRN01. The sequence continues at coordinate 1,308,346 of OZ247432.1, read as the reverse complement.
AAGACCGCAATCGTCGAAGCGCTCGCGCAACGAATTGCGAACAACGACGTCCCCAGCACTCTCCAGGGCAGGCGGCTAGTGACCCTAGACATGGGCGCGCTGGTTGCAGGTACCAAGTACAGGGGCGAATTCGAAGAACGCCTCAAGAAGGTCGTTGAGGAAATCCGCAGCGCCGGTAACTGTGTCCTCTTCATAGACGAAGTCCACACCATGGTGGGCGCGGGAGCCGCAGAGGGCGCCGTTGATGCTGCCAACATCCTGAAGCCGTCACTCGCACGCGGCGAACTTCAGACCATCGGCGCGACGACACTCGACGACTATCGCAAGTACGTCGAACGCGACCCCGCACTCGAGAGGCGCTTCCAGCCTGTCAGGGTCGAAGAGCCAACCACCGAAGAGACAGTCGACATCCTGCGTGGAGTCAAGAAGCACTACGAAGAGCACCACCAGCTTTCGATTACAGATGAGGCTCTACAGCAGGCGGCAGTCCTGGCATCGAGATACATTTCAGACCGCTTCCTGCCCGACAAGGCCATCGACCTGATCGACGAAGCGTCCTCGCGCGTTCGCATTAACTTCAGCACCGCGCCACTGTCCGTACAGGAAGTGACCAGGATGTTGGAGAGCGTTCGCAAGGAGAAGGACGAGGCTATCGCCAGCAGGCAGTACGAGTACGCTGCAGAGCTCCGCGACAGGGAGGCGAGCATCGCCGACAAGCTCGATGAGCTCGAGCAGTCATGGAAAGACGAGCAGTCTGACGAGAGCCCGACCGTCACTGAAGAGGATATCGCCGAAGTAGTTAGCATGTGGACATCGATCCCGGTGACCAGACTCGCTGCTACCGAGACCGAAAGACTCATCAACATGGAGGAAGTCCTCCACGAGAAGGTCATTGGTCAAGAAGAGCCCATCACCATGATCTCCAAGGCCGTCCGTCGAGGACGTGCTGGTCTCAAGAATCCGAGACGCCCCACAGGCATCTTCATGTTCCTGGGGCCGACTGGTGTGGGCAAGACCCTTCTCGTACGCAAGCTTGCCGAGTTCCTGTTCGGCTCAGAGGACTCCCTTATTCGAATCGACATGTCGGAGTTCATGGAGCGCCACTCTGTTGCTCGCCTGGTCGGTGCACCTCCGGGCTACATCGGCTATGACGACGGCGGTCAGCTCACCGAGGCAGTCAGGCGCAAGTCGTACTGCGTCATATTGCTCGACGAGATAGAGAAGGCCCATCCAGAGGTCTTCAACATCCTGCTACAGATATTCGATGACGGACACCTCACCGATTCCAAGGGTCGCAAGGTGGACTTCCGCAACACCATCGTTGCCATGACTTCCAACATCGGCTCCGACCTGATTCGGCAGGACAGGTCCATCGGCTTCGCCGCCAGGTCAGGTCAGGGTCAGTCCGAGGACGAAGCCTACAATCGCATGAAGGACAACGTGCTCGACGAGGTAAAGCGGTTCTTCCGCCCTGAGTTCCTCAACAGGATCGACGGGAGCGTCGTTTTCCACTCCCTTAACCAGGAGCACATGCACCAGATCATCCCGATCGAGTTGAAGGACGTTACGTCCAACCTCATCGAGAAGGGCATTGACATGGTCGTGACCGACGCCGCCAAGAACTGGCTGGTCGAGAAGGGCTACGATCCCGTCTTCGGTGCCCGTCCGCTCCGCCGCGTCATACAGGACCACGTTGAGGACAAGCTCTCCGACGCGATTCTGGGCGGAGAGTTGGGTCCTGCCGACACCGCGATCATTGATATCGGTGACGAGGGAGAGATCGTCATCAGGGCCGAATCGCCGTTCTCTGTGGCGTCTTCGACCTAAATCCGACTACAACCGCAATCTGCTGAAGGTCTGGGACGAATCTCCTCCCAGACCTTCACTGTATTCAGGGGACAATGGCAAGGAAAGCCAGATCAGTTTTCGTGTGTTCTGCCTGCGGAAGCGAGTCTTCCCGGTGGGAAGGACGCTGCTCTGTCTGTGGCGATTGGAACACTCTGAACGAGGTCGCGCAGTCGGCATCGCCCAAGCGCGGAACATGGGCCGGCTCCACTGGAAGCGAACCGGTGCAGCTCCGAGACGTGACGCTCCAGGAGCACCCGAGAACGACGTTCAAGTCAGCAGAAATAAACCGGGTTCTCGGCGGAGGCCTGGTTCCAGGATCAGTGACTCTCGTCGCTGGCGACCCGGGAATCGGCAAGTCCACTCTGCTCCTGGCCGCCGCTGCGGACGCATCCCGGGAGGCACCAGTCCTCTATGTCACGGGTGAAGAGTCCGCCCATCAGGTCAAGCTGAGAGCAGACCGACTCAATATCGATGTGCCGGGACTCTACCTTCTGCCGGCGACCGGGCTGGCGGAGATCATGACGCAAATGGACGGCCTGAAACCCGCTCTTGTCGTCATAGATTCGATTCAGACCGTATTCGATGAAGACCTGCCCTCCGAGGCGGGAAGCATGGCGCAGATCAGGGAATGTGCCCGCCACCTCACCCAGTGGGCCAAGTCCACTGCAACTTCGGTAATTATGACCGGACATGTGACCAAGGGAGGCGAGATAGCCGGTCCGAGAGTTCTCGAACACGTCGTCGACGTCGTCCTCTACCTGGAGGGGGACCCGGTAAGCTCATTCAGGCTGCTCAGGTCGGTCAAGAACCGTTTCGGCTCCACGAACGAGGTGGGAGTCTTTGAAATGACCGAGATGGGCATGCAAGACGTGAAGGACCCATCGGCCCAGCTGCTTTCGCAGCACTCCTCGGGTTCCGTAGGCTCGGTAATTGTTCCGGCGATTGAGGGTACGCGTCCGATTCTCGTGGAACTCCAGGCTCTGACTAACCCTTCGCTGCTGCCGACGCCCAGGCGAGTAGCATCAGGCGTGGACTACAATAGGCTGCTGCTGGTCTGTGCCGTGCTAACCCGGAGAGCCGGGATCTCGCTATCCAGTCAGGACGTTATTGTGAATGTCACCGGAGGAGTCCGGGTCGTTGAGACGGCAGCTGACTTGGCAATTGCGCTCGCGATCGTCTCCTCAGTTCGTGACGTGCCCGTAAACGCAGGAACAGCAGCCTTTGGCGAACTGGGACTGGGTGGAGAGATTCGATCTATAGCCCAGCCCGCGAGGAGAGTCCAGGAAGTTGGACGACTCGGCCTGTCCAGTTGCATCGTGCCTGGGGGGGCTGCTCTTGACAATCCGGAGGGTTCGCTCGAACTGGTTCGTGCGGCGACTCTCAGGCAGGCCATTACTGGTTCGATGTCCGCGTCGCGGTCGAAGTCTCCTGTGAGCGTGGCCTGAGTGTCCGGGAGGTCGATAAGCTGAGAGCAGCATACTTCCAGTGCATTGGCGGGGCCAGCGGAGATATGGTTCTCGGCGCAGTCGTCGATGCCGGTGTTCCCCTGGCAGTCATCACCGGTGCTTTGGATGCGATGAAGGTTAGTGGCGTCGATCTCGGCGTTGAGCAATCGCAGCGCGGTGGAGTAGTAGGCACGCACGTGAGCGTCGAGCTTGACGACCAGGCCCGTAGCTCCCACCGCTTTGACGATTTCATTGCCTCTGTCCAGTCCTCTAGGCTCTCTGACCGTGTCAAAGAGCAGTCCACCGCCATATTCAACCGAATGGCCGACGCCGAGGCCAGAGTGCATCGGACGTCCACGGAGCACCTTCACCTGCACGAGCTTGGAACACTCGACACCCTGGTAGATGTCGTAGGCGGCATGGTCGGACTCGAACACCTCGGAGTGGAGCGTGTCTACTCGTCGCCGTTCCCCATGGGGACAGGCGTGTTCAGGAGCGCCCACGGAATTCTACCCGTACCGTCCCCAGCGACGTCGGCGCTCTTCACCATGGCAGACGCTCCCCTCGTACCGGCCCCGAACAACCCTGTCAGGACCGGCGAGATGGTGACGCCCACCGGTGCCGGTATCATCACCACCCTTGCAGAGTTTCGCCAGCCTCGCATGTCCATGCAGGCGCAGGGCTACGGCCTCGGCACCAGGGATCCCGATGAATACCCGAATGTCCTGGGCCTCTGGGTAGGAGAAGTCGAAGGTAGCGAAAAGAAAGGCGGCCTCTCACTACTGGAGACCAATCTGGACGACTCCACCGGAGAGATACTCGGTTACGTCCAGGAGCGCCTGTTTGAGCTGGGTGCGAGGGACGTATGGTTCACTCCCATCCAGATGAAGAAGAACAGGCCCGCAACCATGTTGTGCGCGATCGTGGACGATCGCACCGAGAGAGAGGTCGCCACCCTCATCATGCGCGAAACCTCCACACTTGGAGTGAGGGTGCGGCCTGTTGAACGATACGAGGCTGAGCGCGAGATTCGTACAATCGAAACTCAGCTCGGAACAGCGGCCGTCAAGCTGAAGATCATCGACGGCAATGCAGTGGCAGTCAGCCCTGAGTACGAGGACTGCCGAAGTATTGCAACCGAGACCGGTCTACCCCTAAGTGAAGTCTTCCGCACCGTCCAGCGCACCGCGGAAGACCTGCTATTGACCCCCTAACCGACGCTGCCCTAAAGTCATACGACGCAGATAGCGAGCCCCAGTGGCGCAATCGGCAGCGCACCCGACTTGTAATCGGGAGGTTGGTGGGTTCGAATCCCCCCTGGGGCTCTCCCGTCGCAATTCTGCGCCTCCTCGGCTTTTCTTGGATTGGAAAAGTTCGCTATGCTAAACTACTTTGGATTAGCCGTGGACGGGTGGGTGAGTGGTTAATACCACCAGACTGTAAATCTGGCGCTCGGAAGGGCTACGGGGGTTCGAATCCCTCCCCGTCCACCATAAAAACAGGTTTCTGATTGCCAAATAAGGATCGGGCCCACATAGCTCAGGAGGTAGAGCGCGTTCTTGGTAAGAACGAGGTCAGCAGTTCGAGTCTGCTTGTGGGCTCCAGATAACGGAGGAAAGAGGATTAATGGCTAAGCAGAGGTTTGAGCGGACGAAGCCCCACGTTAACGTCGGTACCATTGGTCACGTTGACCACGGCAAAACGACCCTGACGGCTGCAATAACCAAGGTATTGGCGTCAGCCGGCATGGCAGACTTCCGTCCTTTTGACTCTATCGACAACGCTCCCGAAGAGCGCGAACGTGGAGTCACAATTGCTATTCAGCACGTGGAATACGAGACCGACACTCGACACTACGCCCACGTCGACTGCCCGGGCCACGCCGACTACATCAAGAACATGATTACCGGCGCAGCCCAGATGGACGGCGCTATCTTGGTCGTCAGCGCACCCGACGGACCAATGCCGCAGACTCGCGAGCACATCCTGCTCGCCCGCCAGGTTGAGGTGCCGGCAGTTGTCGTCGCACTCAACAAGGTTGATGCCATGGAAGACGAAGAGCTCCTCGAGCTCGTAGAGCTGGAGATGCGAGAACTGCTCTCCGAGTACGGCTTCCCGGGCGACGACATTCCGATCGTCAGGGTCAGTGCGCTGAATGCTCTTGAGGCTGAGGACAACTCTCGCGAAGGCGAGTGGGCCAGCGGAATCTGGGAGTTGATGGAAGCAGTCGACGACTACATTCCCGTCCCGGAACGCCCGCGCGATCTCGACTTCCTCATGCCCATTGAGGACGTGTTCGGCATCAAGGGCCGCGGCACCGTCGTCACCGGACGTGTCGAGCGGGGCATTGTCAGGATGGGTGACACCATTGAGATCGTTGGGATCAAGGAGACCACAAACACCGTGGTCACCGGTGTGGAGATGTTCCACAAGATTCTCGACGAGGGTGAGCCGGGAGACGCCGTTGGTGTCCTCCTAAGAGGTGTGGACCGCGACGCCATCGAGCGCGGCCAGGTGCTGGTTGCGCCCGGAAGCATGACACCCCATCGTGAGTACGAGGCCCAGGTGTACGTGCTCAGCAAGGACGAGGGCGGCAGGCACACCCCGTTCTTCAACGGATACAAGCCCCAGTTCTACATCAGGACCACCGACGTGACCGGCGAGATTCAACTGCCGGATGGCGTTGAGATGGTCATGCCCGGCGACAACATCGAGATGAACATCAAGCTGATCACGCCAGTGGCGCTTGAGGAGCAGCTCAGGTTCGCTGTACGTGAGGGTGGCAGGACAGTCGGGTCCGGCGTCATCACGAAGATTCTCGACTAGTCCAGTAAGTCACATCGATTCAATCCGCGCCCTCTCCCTGATCATGCCGGTCGGGGGAGGGCGACGGGGTAATAAGCCCCACCAGCCGAAAGAACATTCAGGAACCGATGGCCACAGATTGGGCATCGGTCGTTCTCTTTAGCTGGCGGGAGCAGGAGCAGATAGAAGATGGCCCGTCGGGGAGAAGCCAGAATTCTCGTAACGCTCGGCTGCACGACCTGTAGAGAGCGGACATACAACTCCAGCAAGAACCGTCGGAACGATCCGCAGCGCCTGGAGCTAATGAAGTTCTGCCCGCGGTGCCGGGAGCATGTACTGCACCGAGAGGTGAGGTAGTCGTGGCTCGAGACCCGGGTGTAACGCGCAGAGTCGGAGGCGAGGTAGCCCGCCGCGCCTTCAGCGTTCGAATGATTGGCGAAGTCGTAGGCGAACTCCGCCGGGTCACATGGCCTACGAAAGAAGAGACGCTCCGGCTCAGCATAATGGTCATCGCGGTTGCTGCTGCCGTTGGTGCATTCCTCGGGTTGGTGGATCTGGGTTTTGCTCGAATAATGGGGATACTGCTGGGGAATTGAGCCAATGACGACGACGACGACTCAGATTACACACTCCGATCCCGAAGTCCGCTGGTACATAATCCACGCCTACTCAGGCCAGGAAAAGCGGGTCAAGGATAACCTCGAGCAGCGCATCAAGACCATGGATATGCAGGACAAGATCCTGCAGGTCGTGGTGCCAACTGAAGATGAGATGGAGATCAAGGGCGGCCAGCGCAAGGCTGTCCCTCGCACAATCTTCCCAGGATATATCCTCGTCCAGATGAGAATGGACGACCAGAGCTGGTTCGTAGTTCGCAACACCCCGGGAGTCACCGGATTCGTTTCTGCAGAGGACGAAAGTGAAAATCGGCCCAAGCCTGTCCCGTTAGAGGAGCGAGAGGTCGAGACCATTCTCAGGCAGATCGAGACCGACACTCCACGACCAAGAATCGGTTTGGAGAAAGGGCAGAGCGTCCGAATTACGGACGGCCCCTTTGTCGACTTCATGGGCACAGTCGACGAGGTGTCCCAGGAGCGGGCGAAGGTCAAGGTACTCGTTTCGTTCTTCGGAAGAGAGACACCTGTCGAGCTCGACTTCCTCCAGGTTGAACGCGCCTAGCCCAGCAGTCACGTCATACTAGCAATACACTCCTTAGGATAAGACTTTTGGCCAAGAAAGTACGCGCACTCATAAAGCTCCAGATCGAAGGCGGCAGGGCCAGTCCCGCCCCTCCTGTAGGTCCCGCGCTCGGACAGCACGGCGTCAACATCATGGCGTTCGTCAAGGAGTACAACGAGCGAACGTCTCAGAACGCGGGGACAATAGTTCCCGTTGAACTGACGGTATTCGAAGACCGTTCGTTTACCTTTATAACCAAGAGCCCACCGGCCGCGGAGCTGCTTCGCAAGGCCGCGGGGGTCGATAAGGGTAGCGGCAACCCGAAGGCCGAGCCTCTGTCTGTCACTGTAACGCGTGACCAGATCAGGGAGATTGCCGAGGTCAAGGCAAGCGACCTCAACGCTGCCGATATCGAGGGCGCAATGCGCATTATCGAAGGCACCGCCCGGAGTATGGGGCTCAGAGTTAGCTAACGGCTCGCTCAGCAACACATCTGACAAACTGAGAGGACTTACAGCACATGGCCACTAGAGGAAAGCGATACAACGACGCTGTCGGTCTGTTGGACCGCGATGCAAGGTACACGCCGCAGGAAGCTGTTGAGCTGACCAAGAAGACGGCCAAGGCCAAGTTTGACGAGACCATAGAGCTTCACATTCGAACAGGGGCTGATCCTCGTTACGCCGATCAGATGGTGCGTGGCGTCGCAGTGCTTCCCCATGGCGTGGGCAAGCCTGTCCGAGTGCTCGTATTCTGCCAGGGCGAGGCCGAGACCATCGCTCGTGAAGCGGGCGCTGACCACGTGGGAAGCGATGAGCTGATCCGCGAAATCGAGAACGGATTCCTTGACTTCGATGTCTCCATCGCCACTCCGGACATGATGGGTCGCGTTGGTCGACTCGGCCGAATCCTTGGACGCCGGGGCCTGATGCCCAACCCCAGAACGGGGACCGTCGTTCAGCAGGATGGCATTCCTCAGGCGATCTCGGACGCAAAGAAGGGCAGGGTGGAGTTCCGTCTCGACAGGACCGGCCTTATCCATGTGCCGATCGGAAAGGCAAGCTTCGACGACGACAGACTAATGGACAACCTCGTCACGCTGGTTGACAATGTCATGCGGTCCCGTCCGAGCGGTGTCAAGGGACAGTTCCTGCGGGCCGCGTTCCTGACTGCCACTATGGGGCCAAGCGTGCCGGTAGACGTTGATCGACTTTCCGACCTTCGTATAGAATAGTTTCACTGTCTGATGGTTGGGTACGAGACTCAGGTCTTTACGTGTACCGACTGCTAGACCTCAAACAGAATAAGAAAATCGCCAGAGACAGTGGGCTCCCGAAGGGGACTAAGACACCAGCCCGCCGAGGCCGCACGAAACAGCAATCAAGAGAACGATTGACGTGCCCTGTGCCTCTGGCTCAGGGCATTTACATTTAGGTAGGGAGCGATATCTGAAGTGCCGACACAAGCCAAAGTCGATGCGGTAAACACTCTAGCTGAGAAGTTTGAAAAGAGTACGGTCGTAGTTACGACCAACTATGCCGGCCTCCCCGTAGACCAGATGACTGAGTTGAGACGCGCACTCCGTGAGGCTGGCGTCGAGTACCGCATCATCAAGAACACCCTCGCATTCCTCGCGGCCGACCAGGCAGGCAGGCCTGCGGTGAAGGATGTCATCAACGGCCCGACCGGAATCGCTTTCGGGTACGGTGAGGCGACCGGGCCTGCTAAGGCCCTGAGCACCTTCATCCGTACCAACAGGTCTGCACTCACGATTCAGGGAGGCGAACTTGACGGGCGGGCACTTTCCGGCGAGGATGTCCAGAGACTTGCCGACATGCCCTCACGAGATGAGCTTGTCGCTACAATGCTGATGAGGATGAACGCCCCCATCAGCGGTCTTGTTAATGTACTGAACGGCCCACTGGCGGGGCTCGCAAGAGTCCTGCAGGGACGCATCGACAACATGGAAGAGCAACCGGCATAGATTCCACCGGCTAATCATACGAGGAACGGCAGCACACACGGAGGTGAAACGCAATGGCACTTACGAAAGATGAACTGATAGACGAAATTAAGGGACTGTCGGTATTGGAACTCGCCGACCTGGTCAAGGCGCTCGAAGAGGAATTCGGCGTCAGCGCCGCCGCACCGGTCCAGATGGCTACGGTCGCCGGCGTTGCCGGTACCGCAGAGGCCGCTGCCGAGGCAGAGGAGCAGACCGAGTTCAACGTAACTCTCCAGGAGATTGGCCCCAACAAGATCCAGGTCATCAAGGCCGTCCGTGAGGTCACCACTCTGGGACTCAAGGAAGCCAAGGACCTGGTCGAGAGCGCGCCCGCCGCGGTCAAGGAAGCCATTCCAAAGGATGAAGCCGACTCCCTGAAGGACAAGCTCGAAGAGGCAGGAGCGGTCGTCGAGGTCGCCTAGCCTGAGCCCGATCTATCAAGGTAGATAACGAGAGGCCCGCGACAGCATGGTGCGGGCCTCTTCTGTTAAGTCCAGCCTCTTGGGGCTAGCCACAACTACCCTAGGTACGGAATCGTCTGCGGCCCCTCCGGGATCACACATAGTCGCGAGTCAGGCCCTGCCGCCTCCAGTTTGTCGTACATGGCCCTCTCAACGTCATCCACCGGCTCCAGGTGTGCCTGACGTAACTCATCGTCACCCAGGTAGCCGGTCTTGATCAACACATTCGCCTTCATCTGAATCTGGGCCTGTATCTGCACCTGCCACTGGTCGTGAATGTTGTGGCCTTCTCCGCAGATCATCTCCAGAAGCTCCTCAGGAGTGTTCCTTGATCTCAGCAACCTGTTGTACGCACCGTGTTCAGGAACACCGTCCGAGCACTCGGCAGCACAGATGATAGTCCCACCTGGCTTCACGACCTGGGCCGCTGCCGACATGCCCTTAACAGATTGGTACAGGTTCATGTCGAGTGGGTAGCCGCTGTTGGTCGTAACGACTACGTCGAATGGCTCGTCAACCCTCTGCATGGCCACTGACTTCCCAAACCTGCTCGCCGCGCGATGCGCCGTCGGAGGATCGCCTGCATACACGCTGGTTATCTGGTGGTCCCGGTTCAGCGTAACCTCTACTGAGAAGTCCACCCCAGTGCTTTCAGCGATCTCTCTTATTGCATCATGAATGGGGTTGCCGACCGTCACGCCCCAGGTCGCCTTCGGATGCCCGATCATCTCGGCATTGTGCAGCATCATCGTCGTGTCGAACGCTGCAAGCCCCGGCGCTACCATCTTGGGGCCGCCAGAGAATCCCGCAAAGAAATGCGGCTCCACAAACCCCAGCGTTATCCTGACGTCGGCCTCTGCCCACAGCCGGTTGAGCAGGATGGGTATCCCCCCTTCGGTGTCTCCCAGATGCACAACGGCTGTCGGGTCAAACGCGTCATGGTTCACGACCGCATATCGATCCAGGATCTGGGACCCAAGCATGTCACGCAGCTCGTCGGTGGAGTTCGGCCTGTGAGTCCCCGTTGCGATCAGGATGACGATGTTCTCGTCAGGTACCTGTCTCAGCTCTTCCAGGACCACGGGCAGCACAGTGCTGGTAGGCATGGGACGTGTGATGTCGCATACCGATATGGCGACAATATCGGAGGGACCAGCCAACCTGCGGAGCGGCGACACGCCTCCTACCGGGTCCCTCAATGCCGTCCTGATCGCGCCGTACTGGTCAGGCAGACCCGGGAGGTACTGAGGCTGCACAACTGTCGTGCGATGATCGGGGACGTCGATGTCCAGGCCGCTCTTGCCGTAAGCCAGCCTTACCCTCAACGTGCCAGCTCAGCCCAGACCGTCCAGGTCTCGCGCTCGTATGGCAGCCCCCTGCGATCGATCCTCACTTGGGACTGTCTCACCGTGCGTCGGGGCGACTGTTTCCGTACCCAGCCGTCGGGTCCTTCCAGGGTGGATTCTCGGGTGGTCAGCCCATCGATGTAGTAGTGCATCGGTATGACGATCTTGGGGTCGAGCACGTCGACAAGCGTGTCCACCTCATCGAACGTAAGAAGGTGACACGAATCATCGGCAGGCGTCATCAGCACGTCCACCTTGCCCAGTTGCTGGACAACATCGTCTGGAAGTTCGTGCCTGTTGTCTCCAACATGGCAGTACCTGACACCCTCATGCTCGACGAGAAAGATCACATTGGCCATTCCAGCCCGCCCCGACGATCCTGAGTGCAGATCGCGAACGCCCGAAATAGTCGTATTGCCCACCTGGCGCGCGCCTGCATCCGACATCACCGGCGTATGGCTGGGCAGCGCTTCAACCGCGTTGTGATCGAAGTGGTCATGGGTTACAGCGACCAGGTCGACTTCAAGAGAAGGGAACGACTTCAGGAACCAGTAGTTCTCTTCGTCGTTTCCGAACGGGTCGATCAGCACCTTCTCTCCAGCCAGGTCTTCGAAGAGAAATGCGGAGTGTCCCAGGTACGTCACCGACATCCGCTACCTGTCCTTTCTGAGCAGGGTCTCACAGAGGTGGGCCGCATCGACGAGGTCCGGAATCGTGACGTACTCGCGGACGGTGTGCATCCCGTGATCGGCCATGCCTACCACCACCGCGCTAATCTCATTCAGCCTGAACACGTTCCCGTCAGTGCCCCCGCCTGAAGGCTGCAGCGTAGGAGTAAGACCAAGGGACGTGAGGGCGCCTTTCACCCGTTCAAGTGCCGGGTCGTCCTCCTCAAGATTGTAGGCCACGAACTCTGTGTGCAGATGACAGTCGATCTCGGCCTCGGGGAACTTTGCCCTTACCTCGTTGACTGCCTCATCGACCTGGATGCGTATGCTGTCCAGCGATTCTATGTTCCGGCTCCGGAACTCCCCGTGAACGGTAGTCGACTCCGGTACCGCATTTCGCACGGTCCCACCCTCGATGGTCCCGACGTTGAACGTTGTCTCATCATCGATTCGTCCCTGCGGAAGCCTCGTGATGAGTTCAGCGGCGATTCGAATGGCAGACAAACCCTTCTCCGGTTCCACGCCGGCATGGGCGGCTCGTCCCGTGATCTCGATATCGAGTCCGATGTACTCGGGACTGGACGACGTGATCTGGCTGGGAGGTCCCTCGCCGTCGAAGACAATCGCCTCTTTGCCGCTTAGTAGGGAGAAGTCCAGATTGCGGGCCCCGACCAGGCCTATCTCCTCTTCACGCGTAAACGCAACCTCGACGGCGTTGTATTCGACGTTGTCTTCCAGTATCGACTCCAGCGCTTCGATTATCGCGGCAACTCCCGCCTTGCAGTCGCCTCCCAGGATGGTCGTCCCATCCGTGTGGATGCGATCACCATCTACCAGGGGCTGAATGCCACGTCCGGGCTCTACCGTGTCCATGTGGGCGGAAAGAATTATGGGGTCTTCGCGGCCATCGCTTGCTACGACGTTTCCGTAGTCGTCCCGCACGACATTGAATCCAAATCCTTCGAGCCTGGCGATGAGATGCTGGGCCATAGCCTCTTCCTCGCCTGATGGACTGTCTATGCTGGCGATTTCGCAGAAAGTCTCCACTAACCTGTCACGTCTGATCATTGCGTGTCCTTACACTTGATTGAAAGCGAATGTACCGCGTCAATTGTATTGTGCCGCTTTCCCCTGTCAACCCGCCCCCTGAATGATGAAAGATTTCGTCCCTTCTGAAGCTTGACGTGTTTGGAACACGTGTGCTAAGTTCAGCCCGCTGGGCCTGATCGGACCTGGGCGCTACGAATTACGTTGTACAGTCTGGCCTTAACTAGACCTGAAGAGAAGTATGAGCGAGCAGAGTAAGCCAAGCTACACGCCGACTATCCATGACATGCCTGCCGGAGAGAAGCCCCGTGAACGACTTCGGGACAACGGCCCCGGAAGCCTCTCCAACGGCGAGCTCATCGCGATTCTACTCCGGGATGGCACAAGAGGCGAAAACGTACTCGCGCTATCCAGTCGCATACTATCCGAATTGGACGGACTTCAGGGGCTCTCGAGGACCAACATCGAAGAAATCTGCCAGTTCCACGGTATCGGCCCTGCAAAGGCCAGCCAGGTCATAGCTGCGATTGAGCTGGGCCGCCGTACCGCTAGTATGGTCCCTGACGCCAGACCGGTCATCACGTGTGCCGACGACGTCAAGAACCTGGTCGGCGCTGAGATGGCTGCCCTGGACCAGGAGCAGCTCAGAGTCTTCCTGCTGAACAACAAGCACCAGGTTGTCGGTGTGGACACCGTCTACCAGGGCACGGTCAACTCAGCTTCGATAAGGGTTTCAGAGATTCTCAGGCCAGCCATCCGGCGGAACTGTCCGGCCATACTCGTTGTGCACAATCACCCTTCTGGCGACCCGACACCAAGCCCAGAAGATATACTGGTAACGCGGCGTCTGAACCAGAGCGCCGAGATCATGGATATCGACCTGCTCGATCACATTGTGGTAGGTCATCCGGACGTTGTAAGCATGAAGTCCAGGCACCTGGGATTCTGAGCAATACAGGAGGTGAACATGAGCGACCGGCAACTTGGCGACGTAGGCACAGAGATGAAGTGGGAAGACGACCACGTAAGGACATGGGAGCTCGTCCTCGAACCCGGACAGTCCAGCGATTGGCACCAGCACACCAGTCCATATGTGTTCATCGTTACACGCCCCGGCAGACTGAAGGCTGACTACGACGACGGAACATCAGCGGAGCGTGACTACACCCTTGGCGAAATCGTTCAGGGACAGTGCGGTTCCATCCACCGTGTCACCAACGTGGGCGATGCTCTCTACAGCAATTCGATCATTGAGATAAAGTAGTACCGTTAGTGGAAGATATGGGAGGAGCCTGCTATGCCTAGAGGGGATGCACCACTCGGCGACATCGCAACCGATGTCCTGTTCGAAAACGACAAAGTGAAGATCTGGAACCTGGTCGTCAATCCGGGCGAGTCGAGCGACTGGCACATGCACGAGCGGGACTATGTCACGATCGTGGTGGAGGGCGTAGGGCTTACCGTCGAGTACGACGATGGCACGTCTGATGACAGCCCCTCAGGACCCGGCACCTGGCGATTCCACGGCGAGCACAAGATCCATCGAGTCATAAACAACTCAGACACGAGGTACGTCAATGTCCTTGTCGAGTTGAAAGGCCAATAGAGGTAGTCGCAGTATGAATGTCCTTGTGATGGCCGCGGGATCAGTCGGGGGCTACTTTGGAGGCCTCCTCGCGAAGGCGGGAAACGATGTCCTGTTCGTCGCGAGAGGAGAGAATCTGGATGCCATTAACAGCCGCGGCCTGGTGGTCGAGAGCGAAACGTCAGGCCATTTCACGGTCGAAGCCAAGGCAGCAGAGCGTCCTGACGGCTCATGGGTCGCAGATCTCGTCCTGTTCTGCGTTAAGAGCTACCAAAACAGTGTCGCAATGGACACCATTGCCCCTGCGGTCGGCGATGACACGGCCATACTCACGCTTCAGAACGGAGTAGGTAGCGGTGATGAGTTGTCGGCAGTCTTCGGTGCGCATCGTGTGATGTTGGGCGCCGCCTACGTCGAGGCCGCTCATCCCGCTCCCGGAGTGTTCCGGGAGGTTGGTTGGGAAGGCCGGATCGTTTTCGCCGAGCAGGATGGAAGCCCTTCGCAGCGCAGCGCCGAGATAAAGCAGACATTTGCCAACGCCGGTATCGACTCCGAGATTGCCGACGACATTGAACAGGCGCTGTGGAACAAGCTGGTCTACATCTGCGGCCTTAGTGGAATGACCTGCGTCACGCACTCGTCGTTCTTGGAGGTAATGGACGCGCCGGAGACGCGGGAGATGACGCTGGATGTCATCACTGAGGCTGCCGCTGTTGGAATGGCGGCCGGGGTGAATCTCGCTTCCGATCTGGTGGACTCGATCATGAAAATCTTCATTGATGATAAGGAGCACCTGATCTCTTCGATGCACGCTGATCTCAATTCTGGTCGGCCAATGGAGTTCGGCAACCTGAATGGCAAGGTATCCCAGTTGGGAGGCGAGTTGGGCGTACCGACGCCGAATAACGACTTCATCACGGCTTGCCTGACTCCACAGCACAAACGCGCCATGGCAAAATACTAACAGGGCGTCTGAAAGTAACCGATGACCATTGGAGGACTCAGTTTTGACCTATACCTACGACCCGAATGACGTGAAACAGAGAGAGCTCGCCCCGGGCGTAATGCTCAGGACGATGTGGGGCGAGAAGGTCATGCTCAGCGTGGTCGAAATCGACGCGAACGCAGAAGTGCCGATGCATCAGCACCCTCATGAGCAGGCCGGCATGGTACTGGAAGGCGAGTTCGACTTCACCATCGGCGGCGTGACCACCAGGGTCAAGCCGGGGGACACCTATATCATCCCTGGCGGAGTCGAGCATGGGCTGGTGGCAACGGATCAGCCGTCTAAGGCGCTCGACATCTTCAGTCCACCGCGCGAAGACTACATGGACTGACTTGGTTCACGGGCACCGAAGTAAACAGAAGGGGCGTTCCATCGAACGCCCCTTCATTCTATCCGTGGAGTTTAGCTCCCTGATGTCGGCCGCTTACGCTCCGTAGCGTACCTCGGCGACTGGGTCGCTGTACTCGACACCCTTGGTGGACCAGAAAACCGAAGCGATGTCGTCAACGGCGGCAACCAGCGCCTCAGCATTGTCCATGCTGACGGTCTGCTTGCACTGGCCGGCGAGCTTCAGCGCGGCGTTGAACTTTGCCGCGATCTCGTTGGCATCCGTGCCCGGCCAGGTGTAGTCGGCCCAGAGTACGCGAAGCTCGTGCTTGCACAGCTCGGCGTGCTCTTCCTTGACGGTGATGTAGCGGGACAGTGAGTTCTGCGCTGCGGCATCGTCACCTTCTAGCTGCCCTATCCTGAGTACCATCTTCTGCACTGTCTGTGCGGCGATCTTTGCCGAGACGGGGTCATAGATTCCGCATGGGATGTCGCAGTGGGCGCTAGCCTCACGCACTCCCAGTAGTCCTTTCAAAGCAGACGCAAATGTCATAGCCTGCGTTACTCCTTTCCTGATTCGGCAGTCTTGCTTGCCTCGTGGATTCGGTATGAAGATACAGAAATACAGGTAGCCGCGCAACCCTGACCAATCGTGTCACGAGCTACGCTGGATGAAGCGCTGAACGTCTGACGCAAACCGCTCCACGCTAGCCCTGTGGGCGGCATGTCCAGCGCCCTCGTACACAATGAGACTCGAGTTGGGTATCGCCTTCAGCGCCCTCTCTGAGTGACTCACGGGAAAGTACGGGTCCCTGCTGCCCCAGATAAGCAGGGACTCGCATCTGATCCCTGAGAACGCGGACATGTCGGGCTCGACGAGGTTGACGTCGAGATTAGGGTAGGGCTGTCTGCGCCTCAAGAGACGGTTCACCCGCCACGCTCCCGTGCTCAACAGCCTGCCGACCACGGACAGGTCACCAAACCCGAGTGGAGAAATGAGGACCAAGCCCTCCACAGCCTCCGGCCTGCGCAGGGCAACGTCGAGAATGACTCGTCCGCCCAGCGAATGGCTGACTAGCGTCACTCGACCTCGGCAGGTGGAGTCAAGGAACGTCGCAAGGAACTCGCTGAGGTATCCAGTCGAGTGAGCGATGTCCCGCCTGGGAGAGTCGCCGAAGCCAATTAGGTCCGGGGCCATCACTCGATTGTGAGATGCCAGGACTCTCATGCACTCGGCCCACTCCCATCTCGTGCCACCGGCCCCGTGAATCATGACGACTTCCGGACCTGCATCGCCAGCGGCGAGGTACGGTATGGAGTCTCCATCAACTTCGACCCAACGCTCTTCTATCGGCGCTGGCGGGGCTATACTGTCATCTGCCATGGGTGCATAAGGGAGTAACTGCTAATGCCTGACTGGAGCCTGCGACCCCTAATGTACATCGTCAGAGGATCTAGCATGGAGCCCTCTCTCTTCGACGGGGACGTTCTGTTAGTCAGGAGACTACGGCGTGGACCGCGACATGGGGATGTCGTAATAGTCAACGCATCGAAGGCCACAGACAGCGGATGGCAGGTCAAACGGATCGTGGGCGTTGCGGGAGACAGGGTCTCCCTGGAGGGCGGCCTGCTGTACATCAACGGCCAGCACCACCCTGAGCCGTATCTTAACGGACTGCCTGCCGATCTGGGGACGAGGACGAGATCGTGGCTGGTAGGTACTGACGAGTGCATGGTGTTTGGAGACAACCGTGCCCACAGCACGGACAGCAGGGATTGGGGCCCCATTCCATTGGCGCGCCTGGCAGGAGTGGCGGTTGTCAGGCTATGGCCGATCATCAACAGACGGCCCGTCAGGCTTCGCTAGTCGTCGTTGGGAATGAAGTCGCTAGGGTTCGGTGCTCCCGCAATGTCCAATTCCGGTTCGGACTCTCCCAGGGCACGCTCCAGCCTGCCAATCGGAATCGCCGGGAGCGTAGTAATCTGCACTCCGGCTGACACACCCAGCTCCATGGAGAAGCGAGCAGCGGACTCGTTGTCCGGCGCGTCCAATATGGTGACGAAGTCGTACTCTCCCAGAACGGCGTAAAGGCCATGTACCTGCGTCTGGGGGATGTCTATCGACTGCTCGGCTATCAGGAGCCTGTCAGGATTGTCCAGCATCCGGTGGCGACCTTCGGGTGTCAGGGAGAGAAGCAGAATATAAGTTGGCATGTGTCTTCCACGTAGTCAGAGTTATTCAGAGCCTAGCCACCCGGCGACTTCTTTTGCGTGATACGAAAGGATCACGTCAGCCCCCGCGCGCTTGATTGATGTGAGTATCTCCAGGGTAATGCGTCTGCCGTCGATCCACTCGTTCTCAGCGGCCGCCTTAACCATGGAATACTCGCCGCTGACGTTGTACGCGGCGATCGGGGTGGCAAATTTCTCTTTGGCCGCCCTCAATACATCCAGGTAGGCCAGGGCAGGTTTCACCATTACCATGTCTGCCCCTTCCTCTATGTCCAGGGCAATCTCTCGCATCGCCTCCCTGACGTTCGGAGGGTCCATCTGGTAGCCTGCACGGTCTCCAAACAAGGGAGCCGATTCGGCGGCAACCCGGAATGGCCCGTAGAATCCCGAGGCGTACTTCGCTGAATAGGCCATGATCGGCACTTCCGTCATGTCGGCATCGTCGAGCGCGCCTCTGATCGCGCCCACCTGGCCATCCATCATTGCCGACGGAGCTACCATGTCGGCTCCCGCCTCGGCTTGGACTGTCGCCATCTGCCCCAGGAGTTCCAAAGTGGCGTCGTTATCTATTCGGTCACCGTCAACTACTCCGCAGTGGCCGTGATCGGTGAACTCGCAAAGGCACACATCAGTAATGACTGTCATTCCCGGAACGGCCTGTTTGATGACCCCAATAGCTTCCTGGATGATCCCGCCACTGGAGTAGGCTTCGGTCCCCTTTGCGTCCTTGTGAGCCGGGATGCCAAAGAGGAGCACGCTCTCTATACCGACGTCCGCCGCCTCTCCGACCTCGTGGATCAGCTGGTCCAACGATAGCTGGTAGATCCCGGGCATCGGGGGAATCTCAGTACGAGTATCGCGCCCATGGGTTACGAACAGCGGATAGATGAAGTCTGAAGTCGAAAGGCGTGTCTCTTCGACCAGGTGTCTCAGACCAGGGTTCTCCCTGAGCCTTCTCATTCGTGTATTAGGATATGTCGCCATCGCCGACCTATTTCCCAGAGGTGAAGAATTCGACAAGCGCCGCCGTCAGCCCACCAATGGTTGATGTATTCGCAACTATATCAACTTTCAATCCCAGCCTTCCAGCAGTAGCGGCAGTAGTTGGCCCGATGCAGGCGACCCTGGTGTTGGCAAGCGATTCAGCGCCGCCGTCAATCAGCCTCAACAGGTTTCTCACTGTCGACGAACTGGTGAAAGTTGCCACGTCCACGCCAGCCCTAATAGCCTCCATAGCCTTCTCTTTCGACTCTCTTGGAATGACGGTCCGATACGCTGTCACTTCCGAAATGACGGCGCCCTGCTCGATAAGTACATCGGGCAGTTCCCGTGCTGCAATGTCTGCCCTTGGAAGGAGAATCTGGCCGCCACGGACTCCGCTTTCGACAAGCGCTTTGGCCAGGCCGGTAGATGTTGCCGTCGCGGGGACCAGGTCGGCCAGGATCCCATACTCTTCGAGTACCTTCCCAGTTGCTGGGCCAATCGCGGCGACCTTGACTCCATGAAACGCCCTCGAGTCCCGCCGTGATGCCCTGAGACGTTCGAAGACGCTGTGTACCGCGTTTGACGAAGCAAAAACCACCCAGTCGAATGCCGAAAGCTCCGCACACGCTGAATCCAGTGCCGTGTAGTCCAGGGGTGGGCGAACTTCGATAGTTGGGATCTCTATGGGAAGCGCACCAAGATCAGACAGACGCTGTGAGAGAATACCGGCCTGATTCCGCGTGCGAGTCACCAGCACCCGTCGACCAAGAAGAGGCAGCGACTCGAACCAGTTGAGTCTGTCCCCCAGACTGACAACGTCGCCGATAACGACGACCGCCGGCGCCGCCAGACCCTCCGCTCTAGCAAGGTCGGCGATGGAGCCAAGGGTGCCGATCACTGACTTCTGACGCGGCTCGGTGCCCCGGCTTATCACCGCAGAAGGAGTGGAACCTGACTTGCCATTCCTGACCAGCTCAGCAGTAATCTCAGGGAGAGTGCTCCATCCCATTAGGACTACGAGTGTGCCAGGGAGCTTTGCCAGTGTCTGCCAGTCTGGAGAGTCCGAATCGTTCGACGTGGCTGAGCTGCCCGTCACGACCGTAAAGGATGAAGAGTGCTCACGGTGAGTGACAGGTATTCCAGCGTATGCGGGGACTGCAACAGCCGATGTAACCCCTGGCACCAGCTCGAAGGGTATCCCGGCGTCAGAAAGTGCCTCAGCCTCCTCGCCGCCCCTCCCGAAGACGAATGGATCTCCACCCTTCAAACGGACTACAACATTGCCTGACCGGGCCTCGTTTACCAGAAGTCTATTGATGTCGGTCTGCCTTCTCCCGGCTTGTCCCGGAACTTTGCCGACATCAACGAGCTCTGCCTCCGGGCCGGCCATCGCAAGCAACCTGGTGCTGATCAGGCGATCATGAACGATCACGTCTGCCGACTCAATGAGTCTCATGCCCTTGACCGTAACAAGTCCGGGGTCCCCAGGCCCTGCTCCCACGAGATAGACTTTCCCGACGTTGCTCAAGACGTCCACTCCCAGGTTGCACGATACATCGTCAGCTTGTACTTCTGCACTCAGGCGATGCGTGCGGCGTACATAATCTCCTTCGCTCCGGTCGCTTCCAAACTACGAGCAGCCTCTTGGCCAGCGCCAATTGGGTCGATATCCGTTGTTTCAACCGAAGAGCGAAACATCTGCGAACCGTCGGGAAGACACGCCATCGTCCGAATGCTGAGAGTACCGTCAGACACGGTCGCATAGGCTGCGACCGGAACTCGACATCCCCCGCCGGTGGCCTCCACGAACGCCCGCTCAGCAGTCACAGCAGTCCATGTCGCTGCATGATTGGCCGTCTCCAACAGCTCGGCCACTTCCGAATCATCCACTCGCGCCTCTATTGCCAATGCCCCCTGTCCAGCATCCGGGATGCACAGATCGGGGTCGAGGAATTCTGACACTCTGTCCAGCCATCCCAGCCGTCTGAGGCCTGCGGCCGCGAGAACAACACCATCGCATCCATCTTCGCTGACCTTGCCGATTCTTGTATCGACGTTTCCGCGAATCGGTACGAACTCGAGGTCAGGTCGGACTGTCAGGAGTTGCCCCGCTCGCCGGGGACTGCTCGTTCCCAACCTCGACCCCTTAGGCAGGTCTTCAAACCTCGCATCCCACCTGTTGACGATCACGTCTCTCGGGTCATTGCGCTCTGGATACGCGACGATGTCCAGCCCCTGCGGGACTTCCGAAGCCATGTCCTTGGCCGAGTGTACCGCAATATCGATCTCGCCCCTCAGCAGCGGCTCCTCCAGTCCCTTGACGAATGTGCCCCTGCCAAGGGCCTGGAGGGGTGCCGCCTTTCGACGGTCCCCGTCCGGTGTGATTGGAACAACCTCGACTCTGAGATCAGGCCAGGCCGCCGCAAGGGCCTGTACGACCTCGTCAGTCTGCACCCTTGCGAGCGCACTCCCTCTCGTACCGACTCTGATAACTCGTGCTGTCATTAGGGCGTGATCGGCTCCGATCCTGCTAGCAGACTCTCTTCGAGCATCCGGTAAGCGGCTGCCTCATCACCCTTCTGCACGGTGTCGAGAAGTTCCTCAGTGATGCAGTTCTGCCAGTGGTCGGGTGCGACTCTCAGTCCACGCTGCCGAAGTTCGGCACGTCCTCGGGCCAGCACCGGCGCCAGGTCGGCGTACTCGAGGATCCTGCTGGACTCCAGCTTCTCCCGGAATGTCCTTGCCAAGGCCGGACTCGCCCCACCGGTGGAGGTTGCCACGGTGACTTCTCCCCGCCGCGCGACTGAAGGGGCTATGAATGTACAGAGATGCGTGACGTCAACGACGTTTAGCAGCACGTTGCGTTCTTCCGCTTCCGCGTAGATCTGACGGTCCGTCTCGTCGTCTTCTGTTGAGGCTATTGCGATGAAGGCCTGCGCCAGGTCGCCGGGTCGGTATTCACGCCTGGTCCACTCGACCTTGCCTTCGGAGGCAAGCCCCTCAACCACAGGAGTGACATCAGGAGCGATCACGATGACTTTAGCGTCACACTCCAGCAGCTTTACCACCTTCTCCTCACCCAATGGCCCCCCGCCTATGACCAGACAGTTGCGACCTCGTACGTCAATGAAGGCCGGATAGTATCTTGGCAACAATATCCTCCACAGTAGCTCGTTTGGATCTGCAATCTAGTTTACCCCAAAGGAGCATAGGAGTCGTCAGATACGAGTGGAGGCCTGAACACCCATGGTTTTGGTATGGTGATGACACGTCAGTTCCATCAGCGTCGCCGTCAGGATCGGTGTCCAACAGGGTTATGCCAGTAGAACGGGCAAGAGATAGGCTCCTTCGAAAGCTGTCGAGGGAGATCAGCGATAAACGAGTGATCGACGCCATCGCCACGGTTCCAAGGGAACGGTTCCTGCGTCCATCGGACCGGCATGTGGCCTATGAAGACGTCGCGCTCGGTATCGCAGCGGGTCAGACGATCTCACAGCCTACGATCGTCGCCATCATGCTCCAGGAGATGGAGCTCAAGAGATTTGACCGCGTGCTCGAGGTCGGCACAGGCAGCGGGTATCAGGCTGCGATCCTTGGCGAACTGGTGAGAGAGGTAGTCACCGTCGAACGAGTCCCGGAACTTGCCGATTCGTCGAGGCTGCTGCTCACACGTCTGGGGTACAGCAACATTCGCGTTGAAGAGGCTGGCGTCGCACTTGGCCGCCCTGGAGATGCTCCCTTCGATGCCATAGTCGTGGCGGCGGCTGCGCCACGTATACCCCGGACTCTTGCCGGGCAGCTTGAAGTTGGCGGAAGGCTCATCATACCCGTCGGCAACCTGCGCGAGCAGAGTCTCATGAAGGTCACAAGGACAGTGGACGGCTTCGTCACTCGCGCCTTGGGCGCATGTCGCTTCGTTCCCCTGATTGGGCGCGACGCCTGGTCTGAGTCCGACCTGAACAGCTAACCATGCGACGTTGTCAATCCGCGCCGTCGTTCCATATACTTTACGTTGTGTTTTTCCTCACTGTTTAATCTCCTCCGGACCAGCCACTACTATGGATTTTGAAGTCGTCATCGGGCTGGAAGTCCACGCCCAGCTATCGACCGAAAGCAAGATGTTCTGCGCGTGCAGCTCCGATTATCAGGATGCTGACCCCAACACCGTGGTGTGTCCTGTCTGCATGGGAATGCCCGGCGTGCTGCCCGTCATTAACCGCAAGGCTGTGGAGCACGTGATTCGCACCGGACTTGCGCTGGACTGCGACATCGCTCAGTACACCAAGTTTGACCGGAAGAACTACCCCTACCCGGACCTCATGAAGGGATACCAGATATCCCAGTTCGATCTGCCCATCGCTTCAAATGGCACATTGCCGATAGAGGTGGACGGCGTTGAGCGTACCGTTGGTGTGACTCGCGTTCACCTTGAGGAAGATGTCGCCAAGCTCATGCACCGCACTGAGGGTTTCGGCGAGGGTTACTCGCTGCTGGACGTAAACAGGGCGGGCGTCCCGCTCATGGAGATCGTCGGTGAACCCGACCTCAGGAGCGCGGATGAGGCCCGCGCATACCTAATGCAGCTGCACTCGATTCTCCAGTACATAGGCACCAGCAGCGCCAACATGGAGGAGGGCAACTTCAGGTGCGATGCCAATATCAGCGTTCGTCCCTTCGGCCAGGAGGAGTACGGCACGAAGGTCGAAATCAAGAACATGAACAGCTTCCGCTCCGTGTATCGTGCGCTCGAGTACGAGGTTGAGCGTCAGGTAAAAGTCGTCAAGTCGGGGGGGCGAATCGTCCAGGAGACGCGCGGGTGGGTAGAAGAAGACGCCGTGACCGTCTCTCAGCGTGTCAAGGAGGGCGCCTCCGACTATCGCTACTTCCCCGAGCCGGACCTGCCGCCGCTCAGGATCTCAACCGAGTGGGTCGGCGAAATCGGATCCTCTCTTCCTGAGCTGCCCCATGCTCGAAAGAGCCGCTTCGTCTCCCAGCTAGGTCTGCCTGAATACGATGCATCACTCCTGACAGCAACAAGAGCTACTGCAGACTACTTCGAGGAAGTGCTGGCTGCCGCTCCCGCAGGATCGGCAAACTCCGAGCAGTTCGCTAAGGCCGCCAGCAACTGGATGCTGGGCGAAATGGCCCGCCTGTTGAACCAGTCCGGTCAGAACATCTCGGACGTTAGCATCAGACCCTCACAGGTTGCCGAATTGCAGGCTATGGTCGACGACTCGACACTGAGTTCGACTATGGCCAAGACAGTCTTTGAGAAGATGTTCGAGACGGGCCAACCGCCGCGTCAGATCGCGGAGTCAGAGGGTCTGGTCCAGATATCCGACACCGACGCCGTTCTAACCGCAGTCCAGGAAGCGATAGCAGCAAACCCTGACCCTGTAGCCGACTACCTTGCCGGCAAGCAGCAGGCGATGGGCTTCCTGGTTGGTCAGGTGATGAAGGCCACTCGCGGCAAGGCAAACCCCCGGATGGCCAGCCAGATGGTCCGCGAGCAGTTGGAAGCGATGCGCTAGTGGCTGCATATAGCAACGGCGCTTCGCCAAGGTCCGGTATTAATGGCGCTGAGGTGTCACGCTTGCAGAGGTTCCTGCGCCTGCTGCACCCCGGCGTTGGCCTGAAGCGTTGGGCACTTGTTGGCGCAGTTGGAGTCGCCTTCTGCTCCATAGGCTTGGCCTATCTGATCAGGAAGTTCTTCTCGGTCAGCTTCCCGGACTTTCTGCCATGGTATTTCGAGGGTTTCTTCCTGCTGGCTGTCGGAGGAGGGGCGATTCTGCTCTCCATGTACGGCTACTACAGGGCCTTCAGCCCGCTCTTCATGCGCCAAAAATCGATAGACGCGGTGGCGGATACCGTCTATAACAGGTGGTCCAGGGGACGTGGACCCAAAGTGGTAGCCATCGGCGGCGGTACCGGTCAGTCAGTGCTGCTGCGCGGCCTCAGACTTCACACAGACAACCTCACGGCAATCATCACCGTCGCTGACGATGGAGGAAGTTCAGGAATCCTGCGCAGGGAGCTCGGCGTTCTGCCTCCCGGAGACTTCCGCAACTGCCTGGTGGCGCTCTCTGAAGACGAGTCGCTGTTGGCCGACCTGTTCCAGTATCGCTTCGACGAGGGCAGCGGTCTCAAGGGTCACAGCTTTGGGAACCTCTTCATTGTCGCGATGACCAACGTGACCGAGAGCTTCGATCAGGCTCTTGTCGAGTCCAGCCGCGTGCTCGCGGTTCGAGGTGGCGTACTGCCCTCGACGTCGGCCGACCTTCGGCTGTCGGCACGATTCAGTGACGGGACGGTCGTTCGTGGCGAGTCCAGCATCACCGACCACGGCGGGCACATTGAGAGGCTGATGATTGAGCCGGCCACTGCACCCGCTCACCCATTGGCTGTCCAGGCCATCGAAGAGGCCGACATAGTCGTGATCGGTCCTGGCAGCCTCTACACCAGCATTTTGCCTAACATCCTGGTTGGCGGCATATCAGATGCTCTTGCCAGGACCGATGCGACGGTCATCTACGTCTGCAACGTAGCCACTCAAGTTGGTGAGACCGACGCATATACGGTCAGGGACCACGTAATGGCGCTTCAGCGACACACCTCCGACGACATCGCCGACTATGTCCTGGCCAACAGCGATCCGCTCCCGCTCGACGATCGTTTCGCCGGACAGCCGGTCTTCCACGATGGCCAGCCGATACCAAATGCGCAGGTCGTTCTAACGGACATGGCGGATCCCACCCATCCCGTCAGGCACGATTCCGACAAACTTGCTTCGGCAGTTATGGAAGTCTACGCTGCGACAAATGGCAGGCCACGCGGCACCGTTGAATTGCAGTCCAGTTCTGTGTAAAGCTACTTGCACCTGAAGTTCGGGGTCAGCCAGATATGACGGTTCTCAACATCATCCAGATACTTGTCTCGATTCTCTTGGTGGCAATCATATTGCTCCAGGTGAAAGGGCAGGGCACCGGTCTGTTTGGCGCTGCGGACAACTCGTTCAGAACGCGGCGCGGTCTGGAGTTGCAGCTCTTCAGGTTTACGATTGCGCTGATAGTTGTCTTCCTCGGACTGTCGATAGCCAGCGCCCGTATCTTCTGATCCACCGGCTGTGCATAGACCGGTCATCACCCTCACCACCGACTTCGGGACGAGTGACTCATACGTCGGCGCCATGAAGGGCGTGCTCCTTTCAGTTGGAGACACTGCCACGATCCTAGCCGAATTACTCTGACCTAGCCTTAATTGCAGACTGTTCACATGCTTCTCAGGCTACGGTCTGACCCCTCGCGAGATCAGGTCGTTCCGATACTCCACCGCCATTGGATGGACCATCTGGCCAGCTTCAATCAGGCGCTCGATAGTCTTGTCCAGGTAGTAAAGAATCGCCGCATCCAGATCAGATCGAGCCGTCTCCTCCACGCGCCTCAGGAACGACGCCCGCTCCACTTTCCACGGGTCCAGCTTGTCAGCCAGGAACACAACCTTGGCAATGTCCCCCATGCCAGGATGACCCGTCGTATGAAACCGCACTGACTCAAGGACTGCTCCAGCGCTGTTATCATCGTCCTCGCTAAGCCACGCAGCCGCCACAGGACCATGGAGCAGTAGTGGCTGGTGTCTCTCAACGAAATCCATTTGCAGCCCCAGCCGTTCCGCCTCGGACAGCAGGACAGGACTCTTTACAGCCCTGGCGAGATCATGCGCGGCAATACCAGTGTCTACCAGACACGCGTCGGCCCCATGTCGAATCGCCAGTTCCTGCCCAACTTCCCGTGCACGCTCCACATGGTCACGCAGCCCGGTTGGCAACTCAATCAGTCGCGACTCTATGGCATTAGGTAGGTCTGACATTCCACGTAGTAGGCGGCTATACGGGAAGTCCAAGCCGGCGACCGCCGATCACGTGCAGGTGCAGGTGAAGCACTTCCTGGCCGCCGTCGCGCCCTTGATTGATGACGAGCCGGTATCCGCTCTCAGCAACGCCCTCTGCCTCCGCCATGTTTCGGGCTGCATCGAACATTGCCCCCATCATCGCATCCAGGTCTGAGTCTATTTCAGACAGTAGAGCGAAGTGTTGGAGAGGTATCACCAGCAGGTGAACAGGCGCGACCGGGTCGATGTCCCTGATCACGAAGCAGTGGTCGTCACGATGGAGGATCTCGCTCGGAATCTCTCCGTCCCTGATCTTGCAGAACACGCATGACTCGTCCATGCCAACTCCTGCCTGGCTAGACGCCCACGACGGCGATCGCTTCGATCTCGAACAGGTAGCTGGGACTCACTAGTCCCTTGATGAAGACCGTACTGGACGCAGGTCCCGGGTCACCATCGAAGAACTCAAGCCTGGCTTTCGCGTACCCTGCGTAGTCCTCAGCATTGATCAGGAACGCCGTTATCTTGGTAATGTCAGCCCGAGTTCCGCCGGCAGCATTCAGTGCGGCCTCGACGTTGCTCAGACACTGGACCGCCTGGGCATATGCGTCGCCCTCTCCGACGATACTGCCCCCGGAATCCACAGAGACCTGACCTGATACAAAGATAAGGTCGCCCCCTCTTGTGGCCGGTGAGAAGCCTGACGGCTTGTTGTCGGGGTTAGGAAAGTACGATCGTCTCGGCATGGCTGACCTCTAATCTGTTGTAAGAGCGCGGTTCGGAAAGCCCTTGGCTGGCCTACCCGCGGAGTTCGAGAAGTTCGATACGCGTGTCGTCCGGGCCTGCGATGAACGCGATCTTCGGGCCGTTAGGAACGTCGATGGGACCCTCCTTCAGCTCCGCACCCATCCCAACCAGGCGTTCCACTTCCGCGTCGAGATCGTCGATAGTAATCCCAATGTGCTCAAGCCCCCAGTGGACGTCTGCATTGCCATCGCCCATGGACTCGCCTGTCCGGGCTCCCGAGATATTCACCGTCACCCCGTCCGGGGTCCTGGTAACCACAAACTGGTCCCCGTATGGCCTCACTATGTCACTTACGATGGTGAAGTCGAACGCCTCAGCGTACCACTCAGCCGTCTTCCCGGGATCCGGCGCCTTCAGGTGAACGTGATTGAACTCATAACCCATTTGCAGTCCATTCCTCCTTGAAATTGCGATTGCAGTCTATATCAAGGCTCCGCTGTCAGCCAACCGCCGACTTCACCTCAGCTCGTCCATCACCATGTACATGTGTCTGTACAGCTTGAACAGCTCACGCACGTACTCTGTTGGCCCGACCGGTTTGGTGGGATCGAGGTGCTGGAACAGCGAGAACTCTGTGTGTCGTACGTTCCCTCGCACTGCCAGAGCATCCGCCAGCCGCCTCGACTCCGCCGCCGGGACCAGCCTGTCTTCACGGTCGTGCATGATTAGCACCCTGGCCCGGAGTCCTTCCACCGATGAACTGGGCGAAATCGATGCCAGCGACTCAAGAGTAGAGGGTGGCAGCCTTTTGACAAGTTGACGGGCTTCATCCGTCTCCACCCCCGACAGCAGTCTACTCGTGATTTGGGCCTCCTCCGACAACTTGGACAATTCAGTGTGGTTCAAGAAGGTGTCTCTGGTTACGAACATCCCATTCAGCAGGGCGATCTCAGCGGGGTTGTCCATCTCTTCAATTAGCTGAGCCGTCACTACCCTCTTGCTGAGCACATCCGGAGTCCATGGTTCGACAACGCCCTCGTAGTACCTGCTGTTCGACAGCACGGCGACGACCAGGTCCCTGGCGTCGTAGTATCCCGCAAAGAAGTTGACGAACTGAACGTCGTCCTGAATTCGCGTATCGCTAGCGGCGACTGCAACCAGCGACGCACCCACACAAAAGCCCCCAACTCCAGCGCGCTCAGGGTCAACGCGCTCGTGTTCGAGCATGAACTCGAACCATCTCACCAGGTCATCTACTTCCTGCGCAGTGACACGCTGGGAGGTCATCCCCTCCGACCACGGAATCAGCACAATCGCGCCCGATCTGGCGAGCCCCTCGGCCAGCCCTACTACGCGTGGGTCATCGCGACCAGCGGGGTTCACGCCGAGGAACAGTAGCACTGCACTGTGAACACCGTCGCCTGCTGGTGCGTAAAGGTCGGCGCTGCCGTGTCCCGTGCTGATCTCGTGGAAGACCTCCTCCCTGGTTGGAGTACCCATCACCCAAGGCTGGGGATTGACCGGGAGCGTACCCACAACCTGTGGAATGAACAGGGCAGTCCGCCATGCGACACGCCCCTCAGGGGTGAGTGTTAACCAGAGCGCAACCAGCGCCACAAGTGCCGCGAACCCTATCGCCAGACGCTTGCCTACCCGGCGCGCACGCGCACCGAAGCTGGTATTTCCGAGTGAATCTTGTTCGCTCAACACTCATCCACCATGGAAGATTCAAGGCTGATCGGGATGAACAGAATCAGGACCTCTTCTTGCTTTGACACTAACTTTACCCAATGCTATTCTGAAATTGGTCAATGCTCCGGCATCATTCGGGAGGACAGGTTGCGCCCCGGCGGTTCATCTGGATTTGATTCCTGGTCGTAGATCATTCCAAAGGGTGTGGATTGCTTGGTCCTACGAGGTGGTGGACCGCAGAAGAAACTGGACGGGTGCTGAAGCATGGTCGCGGATATTCTATCCCGCATTGCAGGAGGCGCCATCCTAGCGGTAGTCGGATGGGGTCTCGGTAACTTCATAGCAGATGTGTGGGGCCCGGAACAATTCATTTTCTGGGTCTTTGGACTGACCATTGCCGGAATGGTCGTCGGACTCGTAGCCACGCCGTTCGCCACCGCCGGTCTGTCCCGCAGCATCGCCAACCAGACTCGTTCCATCCCCACGTCCCGGCTGCTCTCTGCCATTGTTGGCATGGTCGTAGGCCTTGTCGTTGCTCTCCTCGTGTCCATTCCACTCTTCAGGGTCCCCGGCTGGCTGGGACTGATTCTCCCGGTAGCGATCAGCCTGTTCCTGGCATATCTCGGCGCGACGCTCCTGTTTGCTCCGTCCAGAGACATCTTCCACAGATTCTTGCCGGACAGCAAAATCTTCCCCGCCTCGAATGGGACGGTGGCTACGTCCGGAAACGGCCATGCAAGTCCAGTTCTGCTCGATACCAGTGCCATTATAGACGGACGGATAGCTGCCATTTCCAAGACAGGCTTCCTACAGGGCACCCTCATAGTCCCACGCTTCATACTGAATGAGTTAAGGCATGTTGCGGATTCCAAGGATTCAATTAGGCGAGCCCGCGGACGCCGGGGATTGGAATTGCTTCGCGAGATCAGGGAAGAAGGCCTGGTCCGCACGGAAATACTCGAGATCGACTATCCGGACGCGCGGGAAGTAGATGCGAAACTGGTCGGCCTCGCCAAGGAAATCGGCGCCTCGATTATGACTACGGACTTCAACCTGAACCGCGTCGCCCAGATCGACGGCATCGCTGTGCTCAACGTCAACGAGCTCGCCAGTTCGCTCCGGCCGGTGGTGATTCCGGGTGAGAGTCTCAGGCTGAGGATACTGCACGAGGGGAAGGAACCGGGCCAGGGTGTCGGCTTCCTCGAAGACGGAACTATGGTCGTCGTTGACTCCGGTGTGCGTTACATAGACTCCGAGCTGGACGTCACCGTTGCGCGCGTCCTCCAGACTGCGGCCGGTTGTATGATCTTCGCCAGCCCGTCGTAGCCCACGAATCGCTTGCCCTCCTCCAGTACCGAAAGCCAGACCCCACTGCGCCCGACTGTCGGAGTCGCAGTCGTTGCCGGGGGGGCCAGCCGCCGAATGGAGGGCCGTGACAAGCTCTTCATTCCAATCCTCGGCAGGCCCTTGCTGATGTACTGCCTCGACGCCTTCGAGCGTTCGCCGCACGTTGACAGAATTGCCGTCGCTACCGCGGCAGAAAACGCACAGCGTGTCAGAGGTCTGGCCAGCAGGTGTGAGATCGGAAAACTTGCTTCCGTTGTTCCCGGCGGGGCCCGGCGGCAGGACTCTGTGTACAACGCTTTTAACGCTCTGGGGGATGTGGACATAGTCATCGTCCATGACGGTGCGCGTCCCTTTGTGGACGACGCAACAATTGACTGTTCCATCGAAGAAGCTCGGTCCTGGGGAGCGGCCTCTGCCGCCGTTCCCGTGAAGGACACCATCAAGGTAGCGACACCGGACATGACGGTCGCATCCACACCGGTTAGGGACACGCTCTGGGCCGCTCAGACTCCCCAGTCTTTCAACGTCGACCTGTTAAGGGAAGCTCACTCGAGGATTAGACACGACGTCACCGACGATGCGGCGATGGTCGAAGCCCTCGGCCGTACCGTCAAGCTGTTCATGGGGTCACACGAAAACATCAAGGTAACTACACCGGAGGACATTCCAGTGGCAGAAGCAATCGCACGCGCCAGGCTGGAGATGTCGACCCCTTGAGTTACAGGACCGGTATTGGCGTCGACGTTCATCCTCTGGTGCAGGGCAGGGATCTCGTCCTCGGTGGAGTGGTCATTCCACACGACACCGGCCTCGATGGGCACAGCGACGGCGATGCCCTTGCACACGCCATTATCGACGCCTGCCTCGGAGCCTCGAACCTGGGCGACATTGGCGAACACTTCCCGTCATCCGACCCGAAATACCTCGGAGTGCGCAGCACTGTCCTGTTGTCCGAGACTGTAGAGATGCTTCGAGCCGGAAGGTGGCGGCTGGAATTCCTTGATGCTACAATTGTCGCCGAACGACCCAAGCTCAGACCCCACATCGGCGACATGCGCGCCGCGCTAGCCGAGGCCATGCAGATCGAGTACGAGTTGGTTAGCCTGAAAGCTACTACAACAGACCACCTCGGATTTGTTGGAAGAGAAGAAGGGATCTGCTGCATCGTAGTCGTCACCATCTCGAAAGCATGAGACTCTACGACACCCTCTCGGGTCAGCTACACGATTTCGACTCTCCCAACGGGCAGGTCCGCATGTACGTTTGCGGAATCACCCCGTATTCGTCCTCCCATATCGGCCACGCAATGTCCGCCGTGTCTTTCGACGTCGTCAGGCGGTATCTGGAGTTCCGCGGCTTCAACGTGAAGCACGTCCAGAACTTCACCGACATCGACGACAAGATGATCGCCGCCGCCAACGAGCGCGGTATCGAGGTCTCTGATCTCGCCTACGCGAACATCCAGGAGTACATAGATGCGATGGGAGAGCTGAACGTGGCGCCCGCGCACGAGTACCCACGGGCGACGCAGGAGATCGACAAGATCGTGGAGATCATCCAGTCCTTGATCGATAAGGGCTACGCCTACGATGTCGACGGCGACGTCTACTTCCGAGTACGGCGCGACGAGGACTACGGCAAGCTCAGCCATCGGAGCATAGACGACCTCCTCAGTGGCGCCCGTATCGAGATCGATGAACGCAAGGAAGACGTCCTCGACTTCGCCCTGTGGAAGTCACAGAAGCCGGACGAACCTGCTTGGGAAAGCCCCTGGGGTCCCGGTCGGCCCGGTTGGCACATCGAGTGCACAGCGATGTCGATCAAGTACCTCGGAGAGTCCATCGACATTCACGGCGGCGGGGAAGATCTGGTTTTCCCTCACCACGAGAACGAGATCGCACAGTCTGAGTCCTTCACCGATGTCGAGCCATTCGCCAGGTTCTGGCTCCACAACGGGATGCTACGTCTCGGCGTCGAGAAGATGAGCAAGTCCCTGGGCAACATCATCTCTCTGCCCGAGGCGCTCGACAAGTTCGATCCCCAGGCGCTCCGGCTGTTCTTCCTGAGCTCTCACTACAGGTCTCCGCTCTTCTACAGCGAAGAGGTTGTCCACAGCCAGGAGCGCGCAATCAGGAGACTGAGACAGGCCCTTCGCGTGGAATCCGGATCAGGCCCTACCATTGACACCGAGGACTTCCGCACGAGATTCGTCGAGGCCATGGACGACGACCTCAACACCCCGCGTGCCCTAGCCACACTCTTCGATCTCGCACGAGAGATCAACAGGGGACGCGAGCGCGGTGCCGATGTGTCTGAAGCTCAGCAGGCCATGACCGATCTGGCAGGCGTCCTCGGTCTGGACCTTTCAGAATCAGACGAAGATGCAGGCACATCCGCGGGCCCGTTCATCCAGCTTCTCGTGGACCTGCGGTCAGACCTGCGTGCCGCACGGCAGTTCGACCAGGCGGACCGTATCCGCGACGAGCTCACAAACCTCGGCGTCTCCCTCGAAGACACCCCGGCTGGCACGGAGTGGACCCTGCGGTAGAAGCGTGGCCTGGAACCATCCTCGGCCCCTCTCTGCGCGGCTTATTCTTCCCCGAGTCTCCTGATTTTCACGCCCTGCCTATGCTCTTGCACTATAGGTGGCTTTTGCAGCACGCTCTCTGCAGGTCAAGGCAAGAATATTAGCGTTGTTTGCATCCCTATGCTCACCTACCATTTAGGTGAGGGCACCTTTTGCCGCGGGAGGTTCAGTTGGACCGCGAGTTGGAGTTGGTATGAGCGAGTCGCGCACCCATACGGTGACGGGGGCAACCGGATACACCGGGCGCTACATTGCTCGACATCTTCTCGAAGAAGGGCACACGGTCCAGTCGCTTACCGGACATCCACAGCGTTTCAACCCCTTTGGGGACCAGGTGGCACTTCACCCGTTCAACTTCGACCGTCCCGACCTGCTCAGGGAAACACTGACTGGAACGGACACGCTGTTTAATACCTACTGGATTCGCGTCAACTACGGCGACAGAACCCATGAACGGTGCGTCGATGAGACACGTATCCTGTTCAACGCCGCGAAAGACGCCGGAGTCAGGCGCATCGTCCACATCAGCGTCACCAATCCGGACCCAAACTCGCCCCTGCCTTACTTCAGAGGCAAGGGGCAGCTTGAAGAGGCCTTGCGTGGACTCGGAATCTCATACGCCATTCTCCGCCCGACGCTCCTGTTCAGCACTGAGGACATACTCCTGAACAACATCGCCTGGACACTTCGAAAGTTCCCATTAGTGCTACTGCCAGGAACTGGAAACTACGGCATACAGCCGATCTCTGTGGAGGACCTTGCCGACCTCGCCATCGAGGCGTCCCGCGGGAGTGAGAACATCGAGATCGACGCAGTCGGGCCGGAAGTCTTCACCTATGCGGACATGGTGAAGATGGTCCGGGACAAGGCCGACTCCAGGTGCCTTGTCATGCCTTCACCACAGTGGCTCACCTATGCCGCCGGGCGGTTTCTGGGCATCTTTCTGGATGACATAGTTCTCACGATGGACGAAATAAGAGGTCTATCCGCCGGGCTCCTGGTTTCCAGATCTGGCGCCGTGCCCCCGGGTCACACGAGGTTATCCGAGTGGCTGGACCGGAATGCCGCAGAACTGGGCCAAAGATACGCTTCTGAAGTCCAGCGACACTACCGTTGACATATTCTTCGCTGGCGGCACTCAAGAGTGGCCCGCCAGAGATTGGAGCGAATAATGACAACACCGGCCCTGACCGTATATGGCGCCCCTTGGTGCCCGGACTGCAGGCGATCGAAACAGTTCCTCGGCGAGCAGCGGGTCCCGTACAACTGGATAGACATCGATCTGGACGAGAGTGCCCGCGAGTACGTCAGCAGTATCAACGACGGCAAGCAGATCATCCCGACCATAGTCTTCGAGGATGGCTCATTCCTTGCGGAGCCGTCTAACGCCGAACTCGCCGCCAAGCTGGGCATCAATCCAAGGGCCGAGCGACAGCACTACGACCTAATAGTTGTGGGAGGCGGACCCTCAGGTCTCACCGCGTCCCTGTACGCCGCGCGTGAGGGCATAGACACGCTTGTCATCGAGCGCAGCGGTGTAGGGGGCCAGGCCGGTGTCACCGAGCGGATCGACAACTACCCCGGCTTCCCCGACGGCATCGGTGGTGGCGACTTGGCCGATAGGATCCGCGCTCAGGTTGAGCGCTTTGGCGTCGAGGTGCTGCCCGCGCAGGCCGTGACATCTGTTGCGACTCAGGGTCAGTACAGGGTTGTAAGTACAGAAAGTGGAGATGACTATTCGGCGACCGCAGTTCTTCTCACTCCCGGAGCCCGTTACCGGCGGCTCAATGTGCCCGGCGAGGACGACCTCATCGGCGCCGGAGTCCACTTCTGCGCCACCTGCGACGGTCCCTTCTATAAGGGCGAGCAGGTGGTGGTGATTGGCGGTGGCAACAGCGGCGTGGAGGAGGGCCTGTTCCTGACCCGATTTGCGGAAAAGGTCACCCTTCTGGAACGTGGAGACCAGCTCCGGGCCAGCCGTATCCTCAGGGAGAAAGCTGACGACCATCCGGACTTGGAAGTACGCTTGCGCACTCAGGTGCAGGAGTTCAGGGGCAACCCCAAGCTGGAGTCAGTTGTCACTATCGACGACGATGGCCAGGTCAGCGAGATCCCGGCTGCGGGAGTGTTCATCTTCATCGGCCTCGACCCGAACACTTCCTTTGTCGAAGGATCGGTAGACCTGGACGACCGCCGTGCCATACAGACCAGTCCATCTATGGAGACCAACGTCGAAGGTGTCTTCGCTGCCGGAGATGCCAGGTCAGGAAGTACCAAGCAGCTCACGGCCGCCGTGGGGGAGGGAGCGACCGCCGCGCTCATGATCCGGGAGTACCTGAAAGACGCACAGGGAGATCGAGGGTACTAGTCGGAAAGCACAGGGGAGGAAGTGGAGCCAACGGGCGGATTCGAACCGCCGACCTGCGGTTTACGAAACCGCTGCTCTACCACTGAGCTACGTTGGCCCAATCGTCGCGCGACGGAATAATCATAGCATCCCAAACGACGCTGACGCATGTGTCGTTGCACCCTCAGCGTGCCCGTGCTAACGTCAGTGCTATTCAGGAGGGATGCGACATGACCAGCGGCTCTGACTACCTACTGATAACCGCCGACCGCGTAATTGACTCCAAAGGTGGCGCTCCGATCGAGAACGGTGCGGTGCTGGTCCAGGATGGCAAGATCCTCTCCGTTGGGCGAGCGGCAGATGTCTCGGCTCCTGAGGGTGCGACCGTCGAGTCTCACAACTACGCGGGCTGCACGGCCCTCCCTGGAATGGTCGACTGCCATACCCATCACAACGGCTTCGGAGATGGTAGGGCGGGCGACGAGCTGACGCTGCTAGCTGACGAAATCCTGACCGTGCAGGCTGCCCGGAACGCCAGGGCGAGCCTGTACTCTGGGGTTACCACGATCAGGGAGAACGGCCCCAAGAACGTGACGATGTTCAGGCTGCGTGACTCAATCAACGCCGGTCTGACAGTTGGCCCGCGCATGGTGCTGTGCGGTCGCCCTGTCGCAATCATCGGCGGTCACATGGGCTACTTCGGAGGTGAGGT
This sequence comes from Dehalococcoidia bacterium, assembly GCA_965232905.1. Taxonomy (GTDB): domain Bacteria; phylum Chloroflexota; class Dehalococcoidia; order Lucifugimonadales; family UBA1123; genus VXRN01. The sequence continues at coordinate 1,272,089 of OZ247432.1, read as the reverse complement.
TACCGGCCCTGATCAGACCCGGGCACTCACGAGACAGCTCATCAAGGAGGGTGCGGACTACATCAAGATCACCGCAACTGGCGGCAGCACCCGAACCTCGTTCCCTCTCAGGCCGTCTTTCACAGTCGAAGAGCTTCATGCTGTGACCGAAGAGGCGCGAAAGTTTGGCAAGCTCACCGCCACCCACTGCCTTTCGTCCCAGGGAATCGCCAACTCTCTGGACGCAGACGTGGACATGATCATCCACTGTGCCTTCAAGGACGGTGACGGCACTGACAACTTCCGCCAGGACATCGCCGAACGCATTGGCGAGCAGGGCGTGTACGTTAACCCCACCCTCCATGTTGGTCGATCAGGCGCTTGGATCCTCGCGCACAAGCGAGATGATGAGGGGCTGACTTCCCGGGAGGAATCCCAGTTAGATGAGTCGCGGCGCAGCATGGACATCAAGCTGGACCACTCTCGTAGAATGATCGAGATGGGTCTGAAAGTCATCACCGGCTCCGATTCATCGTGGGGAAACTACAAGCTCGGAAACACGGTTTACGAAGCTGAGATTCTCGTTCACGCCGGGTACACGCACATGCAGGGGGTGCTCTCAGTTACCAGCTGGGCAGCCGCGGCACTGGACATGGACGACCAGGTCGGCACGCTCGAACCTGGCAAGCTGGCGGATGTGCTTGTTGTTGACGGCAATCCCGCCGAGGACATCAACGACCTCTGGAATGTTAGAGAGGTCTTCTTCGGTGGCCGGAAACTCGACCGTGGTTCGGACGAGTCACTCCTAGCAGTTCGCCAGCAGCCCGCCCCCCTGTAGACTTGCTTGATCGACCCCATATTCCAGCCTGAGCAAGGGAGTACCAGCTATGCCTGAAAGTCCTGATTTCACAATCCTCAAAGCTGCCAGACTCATCGACGGCAACGGCGGTCCCGTAGCCGAGCAGGCAGCAATTATGCTGCACGGTGACACCATCAGCCAGATTGGCACACAGGAGACTGTGCAGGCTCCCGAGGGTGCCTCTGTTCGCGAAGTGGACTATGGTGATGCCACGATCCTGCCCGGACTCGTGGACAGCCACGTCCACCTCATCGGCATCGGCGACGGACGCGCCGGCGACGAGCTTGTGACTCTCCCGGACGAGGTCTTGACCGTTCAGGCCGCCCAGAACGTCAGGCGACACCTGTACTCGGGCGTCACCACCGTTCGAGACTGTGGCGCTAAGAACCGCACGACGTTCCTGCTTCGCGATGCCGTCGAAATGGGCATCGTTCCCTCTCCGCGACTCGTGCTCGCCGGCAGACCCGTCGCGATCATCGGAGGTCACCTGAGCTACTTCGGCATACAGGCTACGGGCGAGGACGAATGCCGTGCCGCCGTCCGTCAGCTCATCAAGGAGGGGGCGGACTTCATCAAGATCACGGCGACGGGAGGCAGTACACGCACCAGCTTCTCACTGCGCCCCTCGTTTAACGTCGACGAGCTGTCCGCGATCTGCGAGGAGGCCCACAAGTTCGGCAAGCACGCCGCGGCTCACTGCGCCTCGTCTCAGGGCATGGCGAACGTGCTCGATGCTGGTATAGACACGATTATTCACGGTGTCCACAAGGAGGCCGACGGCTCCGACGTCTACCGACCCGAGATCACGGAGAAGATCGCTGAGCAGGGCGTCTACGTCAATCCCACGCTGGGTGGGGCCGTAACCCGCATCCGCATGCTGGAGAACGCCTCGGATCTCTCCCCTGCGGAACAGGTGGACCTGGATGTGATGCGACAGGCGTCTGAGGTCCGCATGGAAAACGTTGCCCGCATGGTGGACGCCGGTGTCATCATGAGCGCCGGATCGGACACGGCTTGGGGCTTCTACCAGATGGGTGACTTCCAGACCGAGATCGAAGCTCACGCCATGGCAGGGATGTCCAACATGGATGCGATAGTGTCCGCCACCAGGGATGCCGCAAAGTCCTGCTGGATAGACGACTCTGTCGGGACGCTTGAACAGGGCAAGCAGGGAGACGTGCTGGTGGTCAGCGGCAACCCCAATCAGGACATCAACGCACTCCGAAACGTAGCCGACGTCTACCTCGCAGGTAACCTGGTCGATAGGCAGGCACTCGTCTAGTAGCTGCAGAACGAGAGTTACGGGCGCCCGACCTAGGTACAGGCGTACGTGACCAGGGAAAAGAAAAGGGGCAGCCACTATGGCTGCCCCTACTACTATTGGCGAATCCTATCGGCGAGAAACGCTACTTCTCGATTGGCGCTCCCACGATTGAGCCATACTCGGTCCACGACCCGTCGTAGTTTCGTACTTTGTTGTGACCCAGGATCTGGCTCAGAACGAACCAGGTGTGTGAGCTGCGCTCGCCAATCCGGCAGTAGGCTATGGTCTCACCCTCTCCGGAGATTCCCTTGCCTTCGTAGATCTCCCGGAGTTCCTCGACGGACTTGAACGTCCCGTCCGCAGCGACTGCCGAGGCCCACGGAACGTTTGCCGCCCCGGGGATGTGCCCACCACGCTGGGAGCCCTCCTGCGGAAGGTGCGCCGGAGCCAGCAGCGTGCCGTCGAACTCCTCAGGAGCGCGGACGTCCACGAGACCGGTGTTGTTGTCAGTCGACGCGACACCGAGAACGTAGTCTCGCGTCGCGCGAATTGACGTGTCAGGATTCGAGGCAGTGTATGAAGCCGCCTGCACGGACGGCGCATCCGTCGAGACTTCGCGACCCTCGTCGATCCACTTCTGGCGCCCGCCGTCCATGATCTTCAGGTCGCCGTGCCCGTACATTCTCATCTGCCAGAACGCATACGTGGCGAACCAGTTATTGTTGTCGCCATACAGCACGACAGTCGTGTCATTGCCAATGCCGGACTCGCCCATGAGACTCTCCATCTGCTCGCGCGTCAGGATGTCACGGGTAAGCTGGTCGTTTAGCTGCGTGCTCCAGTTTAGGCCTACTGCGCCAGGAATGTGCCCCTGGTCGTATGCTGCCGTGTCGACGTCGACCTCGAGTAGTACGACATTTGAATTACCCATGTTGTCTGCGACCCACTGGGTCGAGACGATTGATTCAGGATGTGCAGGTTGCTCTGCCATTGTTTCTGTTCCTCCTACGCGGTGAAACTCGTTCCGATCGCGTGTCTGGCGTATGTTGAGTTATCCAGTGAGGGGGGCTCCCCCGCAGAACTGGACATAGTCGATCAGCTCGGTGACCGTTGGGTTGTCGCCGCAAAGTGGGCACTCTGGATTGCGCCGCAGCTTGACGGCCCTGAAGTCCATCTCGAGCGCATCGAGCAGAAGCAGCCGTCCCGAGAGGGACTCGCCGATGCCCAGGATGAGCTTGACGGTCTCCGTCGCCTGGATCGTACCTACCATTCCAGGAAGCATTCCGAGCACTCCGGCCTCGGCGCAGCTTGGGACCTCACCGGGAGGAGGGGGCGTTGGGAACAGGCAGCGGTAGCAGCCCTGACCTGGCAGGAAGACTGTCGCCATGCCGTCGAACAGCAGGATGCTTCCATCCACTAGCGGCTTGTTGGACAAATAGGCTGCGTCGTTCACTAGGTACCGGGCCGGGAAGTTGTCGGCGCCATTTATGACTATGTCGTAGTCCGCCATGATCTCCATCGCGTTGTCGGACGTGAGCGGAGCCTCGTGGGTGATGACATTTGTCTCCGGGTTGTAGGCGTTGAGCGTCTCAACCGCGGACTGCACCTTCGGCTTGCCTATGTCGCCGTCGTAGTGGAGCACCTGGCGCTGCAGATTGGTGACGTCGACCGTGTCGAAGTCCACCAGCCCTATCGTTCCCACTCCGGCAAGAGTGAGGTAGATAGCAATTGGCGAACCAAGCCCTCCGGCTCCAACGATCAGTGTCTTCGCGTCGATCAGCTTGCGCTGTCCCACGCTGCCCACCTGGGGCATGATGATGTGGCGGCTGTACCTTCTCACCTGGTAAGGAGTCAGGGGCCTGACCGTGGTAGTTGTCATTACGCTCCTCCGATTCTGGTTTGCCTTCGTGTTGACCGGTCTTGGTTTGCCGCTAGTTCCGTCGAGTATTCATTGAATAAAAAAGCCTCCCGGGTCGAACGCAGGGCGTTGACTTGGAGGCCAATTGCAAGCTGGGCCACCCTGGGGTGGCCGTGGCCGCCAGCTAGCTACCGGTGTGCGGCAGCCCTGTCTGAACGCCGTGCGCATAGACGGGTGCTGCAACAAGTGCATGTAGCTGAAACGTACCGTGACAAGGCTGTTTTGTTCCTCGAAATTGTGCGGTCTATAGCTTTCGCAAGTATAGCATGGGCCTATTACCCCTTCAACTTGAAGCCCTCGCGTGAAGTCGTGGCTGAAGTGTAATCAGAGTCGCTACCGTCCTTGCGGAGTTTGGGGGGGCCAGGGATGGTGGCAGGGCAACCGCAATGTACCCCTGCGGGAACCTGGACCGGCTCCGGCAGTGGCCTGACATATAATGCAGGGGAATTCGCTCCGGCCGGCGGGATGCTTGGAGGCAGGTTAGCGTGACGCCCAAACCGTGGATGACCTTCATGTTCATTGTCGGGATCGCCTTCATCGGCGCCGCCTGCGGAGGATCAACCCAGGATGCTCCCGCTTCGGTTCCAACGGAGGTGCCGAGCACAGGTCCGGTGACCGATTCCCGTGAGGCCGAAGCTTTAAGGCAACTCGCCTTCGCCTACTGGGAGGCATTTAATGCCTACGATCCCGAAAAGACCCTGGGATACATGGAGGAGAGCTACCGTGAGCAGCAGCAGGAGGAAGTTCGCAGCGAAATCGAACTGATCGAACTCTTCGGCGTAAAGCTGGAGGTGAGTGAGAACGCTCCTCCTCACGCAGTGAGTGAAGACGAGCGAGAGATGTTCCTGTACTTGGAAGAACCCCTCGGCACACGACTGATTCGAATGGCCTTCCGCAATATAGATGGGGAGTGGAAGATCATCTACGCTGAGGAACAGAGATAACCCGAGCCAGGCCAACAGACATTGGCGATGCTACAACGCCATAGCTCAGAAGGCACGAGCATCGCCCTAGGCGGGAGATGGCTGATCGCTAGTGAATTCCTCATCGCCCATCTTGTGGAATTCGCAATCCCATAGTGGCTGATAGCCTGACCTTGCATAGCTCAGACACCTGCTGTGCCCGTAGTCCCACAGTTGACGGCTGTGTGACGCTCCGATTACCATTCGCCCATGGCACGGCTCGTAATGGTATCCAACAGAGTCCCGGCGGCCTCTGACTTGGACCCGTCGAGCCGAGGGGCGGGCGCAGTTGGAGGACTCGTCAGCGCCGTTCGCGCGTCCCTGGTAGAGACTGGCGGCATGTGGGTTGGCTGGAGCGGCCGCACCGTTCCCCGCCGATCCAGGTCCGCGACAGAAGTGGCTCACACCCCCGGCGTTGTGGACCTAGCCACCATCGATCTTACCTCAGACGAAATCGGTCTCTTCTACAACGGTTTCTCCAATCGAACCCTCTGGCCAATCCTTCACAGCTTCATTGAGCGTACACAGATCCGGCCTGACACCTACCGTGCGTACAGACGCGTGAATCGCAGGTACGCAACCGCCCTGGCAACCGTGATCGGGGACGACGATCTAGTATGGATTCACGACTATCACCTCTTCTTCGTGGGCGAGGAGCTCCGGCGCCTGGGATGGAAGGGCAAGCTAGGTTTCTTCCTTCATATCCCGTTCCCGGCAGCCGACATCTTCTCAATCTTGCCCTGGTCGAGGGAGATCTTGGGCGCGATGCTCTCGTTCGACCTGATTGGCGTTCACACAAGACGATACCTGTTTAACTTCGTAGACGCCTTTGGGTCTGCACTGGGGGGCGACTGGAACGGACGGAACCTCGCCTACGGCGACCAGTCCTCGAGGCTTGGTGTGTACCCCATTGGTATCGACCCTTCCACGTTTCAAGAGGCTGCCAAAAGTTCAGCAGAGTCCCTAAGGGGCCTGTTGAACCTCGATCCGACAACCCAGATCATCATTGGTGTCGATCGTCTGGACTACACGAAGGGAATTCCCCACCGGCTCCATGCGTACTCTCGGATGCTAGAGCAGCACCGTGACATGCACGGAAAAGTCACCTTTGTTCAGATTTCCAACCCCTCTCGGGCACGTGTGCCTGAGTATGTCCGTGAACGTGAGACTGTCGAGCGCCTTACCGGAGAGATTAACGGGCGCTACTCAGACGGAGGCTGGATTCCGGTGCGCTACCTGTACCGCTCCTTCAGCCAGGAGAGTTTGGCCGCGTTCTACAGGGACGCCGACGTAAATATGGTCACTCCGATTAGAGACGGCATGAACCTGATTGCCAAGGAGTTCGTCGTCTCCCAGGTGGACGGCCCCGGAGTGCTGATGCTGTCGAGCCTGACTGGTGCTGCCGCGGAGCTAACCGATGCAGTAATCGTCAATCCCTACGACATCGACGGAATGGCCCGCGCTCTTTACGACTCCCTGAGGATGCCCCTTGAAGAGCGCAGGTCCCGATGGCAGCGTATGAACGACGTTGTGGAGCGCAACACCGCTTCCTGGTGGAGTTCGTCATTTACCACCGCTCTGGAACAGGTCCCGTAATTCGGCCCGTCGCCGCGGCCCAGGCAATGCTAGAATTTATCCAGGGGGATTTGTTGTACGGGTTGCTTTCGAAAGGCGTTGCGGGCTATGACAACCAACCTCCATCAATCCACCTTTGACGGCGTTAACGTATTCTTCGACCGCGCTGCCGATAGGCTCGGCCTTGCTGACGGCGTAAGAGACATGCTCAGCAGACCCTGGCGCGAACTTCGCGTGTCAGTCCCAGTGAGAATGGACGACGGGTCAATCGAGGTCTTCAGCGGATACCGGATCCAGCACAATGGCGTGAGAGGGCCCTACAAGGGCGGCATTCGGTACCATCCTGAGGTTGACCAGGAAGAGGTCTGCGCTCTCGCCTCACTCATGACGTGGAAGACGGCCATCGTTGACATCCCCTTCGGTGGCGCCAAGGGCGGAGTCCAGTGCGATCCCCACTCGCTTAGCACCGGAGAGTTGAACCGGCTCACGCGCCGCTACACTGTCAACATCGAGCACCTCATCGCCGTAAACCGGGATATACCTGCCCCTGATCTCGGAACAAACGCGCAGACAATGGCCTGGATGATGGACGCCTACGGCCAGATCCATGGCTACACCCCCGGCATCGTCACCGGCAAGCCCGTTGAGCTAGGCGGCTCAGTGGGACGGGAGCAGGCCACCGGGAGGGGAGTGGTCTTCATCATGCGCAGCGCAGCCGCCGACCTCGGAATGGATCCGGAGGGGGCGCGCATCGTCATACAGGGATTCGGCAACGTGGGCTCCTGGACGGCCCGTATTGCCGGAGAGCTGGGCTGCAAGGTTGTGGCAGTCTCCGACGCCAATGGAGGCGTCTACAACGACGCGGGACTCGATATAGGTGCCCTGGTCGCACACTCGGAAGAGGCCGGCACAGTAGTCGGTTTCAAAAATGCGGACTACATCGACAACGACGAACTCCTGGAACTGGACTGCGAGGTACTCATTCCGGCGGCAATCGGGCGCGTCGTCAACGAAGGTAATGCCGGGCGCATTCGGGCCGACCTGATTGTCGAGGCCGCAAACCACCCCGTCACTCCTGAGGCGGACGCCATTCTCGAAGACCGTGGCGTGATCGTGATTCCCGACATTCTGGTGAACGCTGGCGGAGTAATCGTCTCCTACTTCGAGTGGACCCAGAACCTGTACCAGCACAAGTGGTCGCTTGATGAAGTCAACGATGAGCTGGACGCCATCATTACCAGGGCATACAGGACAGTGCGAGAGACTGCCATGTCAGAGGGGATCAGCTACCGCGACGCCGCGTTCCTGGTGGGTGTCGGTCGAGTGGCCGAAGTCGCTCAGCTCAGGGGATTCATCTAGGCTGCAGCCCGTCACTCTCGACCTGGCCGTCGCGCATCCGCACGATTCGGTTGCACTGCTCGCCGATCTCAGGCGCGTGAGTGACTATGATGAACGTCTGGCTGTTCTTCCGGTTCAGATCGAGAATCAGGTCCATGATCTCCTGGGCGGTCTCCGAGTCCAGGTCGCCTGTCGGCTCGTCCGCCCAGACGATTTCAGGCTCGTTAACCAGGGCTCTGGCAATGGTCACTCGCTGTCTCTGCCCACCTGAGAGTTCAGCCGGTCTATGACCGGCCCAGTCAGTAAGGCCGACTAGTTCCAGCGACTCCATCGCCCTCGCTCGCGCGACATTGGGCTTGGACCCACTGACCAGCATCGGCAGCTCCACATTTTCAACCGAACTCAGGACTGGTAGGAGGTTATAGAGCTGGAACACGAACCCCATCTCTTCAGCGCGGTAGTCGGTCCTGGTGTCGTCGTCCATATCGCTGAGCGACACGCCGCCAATAATGACCTCGCCCTCGTCTATGTTGTCTATCCCGGACAGGCAGTTAAGGAGCGTGGTCTTGCCGCAGCCACTCGGCCCCATGATGCCCACGACCTCTGCCTTGTGGACGCGGAGATCGATTCCCCGCAAGGCATGCACTTTCACACCCTTGCCGCTGCTGTAGGTCTTGTGCACCCTGCTGGCGACTACTAGCGACTCCCCATCTACGGCCTGCATGACTGTGGCGCTCCTCAATGGCTCTGGAAATCAGACACGCGATTAGTGTGACTGATTTCATCTGGACGATTCAATTCCAGACGGGATTCGACGCCTGTGCAGACGCAGATCTGACTCCCAAATCTTGACCGCAATCTGGTGAAGGCGTACGCTTGGACTTACTAGCGGCTTTCACCAAAGTCGTTCGGAGGTTCAAATGGAATTCGGCTCTTTCATGGAATTTCACACACGGCCGGGCCTTACCCAGTCTGAAGCGTTCAATGAGGGCTTTGCTCACATTGAGACCGCCGAGACTCTTGGATTGGACGGGGTCTGGATGGCCGAGTCGCACTTCAATCCTCAGAGGTCGGTCCTGTCCGCACCTCTCGTGCTCGGCGCAGCCATTGCCGGGCGCACAAGCAAGATCAAGATAGGCACAGCGGTCCACGTCATACCACTGGGCAATCCAATCAGGATGGCCGAGGAGGCCGCCACGTTGGACCAGGTTAGCAACGGACGGTTTGAGTACGGAGTTGGCCGCAGCGGTTTTCCAGGCTCCTATGAGGGCTATGGGATGGCGTACGGCGAGAGCAGGTCACGCTTCTATGAGTACCTGGAGATCATCAGGGGCGCCTGGATGTCCGACAGCTTCAGCTACGAGGGCGAGTTCTACTCTTACGACGATGTCTGCCTGACGCCAAAGCCATATCAGAGCCCGCACCCTCCATTCAGGATTGCGGCGACTACCACCGACACGTTCCCGCTTCTGGGAGAGCTCGGTTACCCGATCTTCGTCGGTGTTCGCGGCCTTGGAGCGTCCCAGGTGGCAGAGCAGGTCGACCTGTATAAGAAGGCATGGGACGATGCTGGCCATGCCGGGCCAATAGATATATCGCTTCGTATTCCCGTGTACGTCAGCGATACCGTGGAAGACGGTGTGAATACCCCTGAGAACAGCTTCATGAAGCAGTTCAAGAGGCTGGGGTCACAGCTTGCGGCGTCTGTGTCCAGGGCCGGTACTGATCCCCGAGAGGATCGCGCCGAACGCAGTTCCCAGTTGGCTGAGATAAGGTGGGACGATGTCAGGCAGGAAAAGGTCGCCGTCGGGACTCCGGACATGGTCATAGAACAGCTTGCCAGGCTGCGCGACCAGCTAAGCCTGACGGGTGTGGTCGCCGAGTTCAATGCGGGAGAGGAGATCCCTCCCGAGAAGATCCAGTCATCTCTAAAGTTGTTCTGCAAAGAGGTCATGCCAGCGCTGAAATAGATCGTGCTGCTCGCCATTGACATAGGCAACACGAACGTCACCATCGGAGTTTTCGACGGGGACGACCTGAGGACGACCTTCAGGTTCGCCACCGACACACGCAAGATGCCTGACGAGTACGCTGTCACGATCAACCAGCTTCTTCCCCTTCAGGGCATGGCACTGAGCGACATCGACGCGGTCGCCCTGTGCAGCGTGGTGCCGCCATTGACCCGCAGCTTCGTGGATCTTGCCAGGACGTACTTTGATGTCGAACCCCTCGAGGTCGGCTCCGGGACTCGCACGGGCATCCGTGTACGCTACGATGCCCCCCGTGATGTGGGCGCAGATCGTGTGGTAGACGCTGCTGCAGCCTACAAGATGTTCGGAGGTCCAGTGATTGTCGTAGACGTGGGGACCGCAACAGTATTCGATGCCGTCAACGACCAGGGCGACTATCTCGGTGGTGCGATCGCCCCCGGCATCGCCATCGCCGCTGACTCGCTGTTTCACTCCACCGCAATGCTCAGAAGGGTGGAGCTGGCACCTCCTCCCACGGCTATCGGCAGGAACACGATCCACGCCCTCCAGGCAGGCCTCGTGCTGGGATATTCCGAGCTGGTCAAGGGAATGGTCGGACGATTCAAGGACGAACTCGGCGAGCACGCTCACGTAATCGCAACCGGAGGACTGGCAGAGGTGGTAGCGTCCGAGGCCGGTGTCTTCGACTCAGTGGATCCCGACCTCACGCTCACTGGACTCAAGATTGTGTTCGATATGAACAGGGACGGGCGCTGACCTATGTCGCACGATCTTGCAGGAGTAAACGTAGTTCTCGCCGTCAGCGGCTCCATAGCCTGCTACAAGGCTGTCGACCTCGCCAGCAAGCTGACCCAACTGAGCGCCAGCGTCGACGTGATTATGACGGATGCCGCTCAGCAGTTCGTGACTCCACTTACGTTCAGGTCGATCACGCACCGGCCTGTAGTTACGAGCATGTTCGAACCGGACTCGGAGCTGAGTATCAATCACGTTGCCCTCGCTGAACGCGCGGACATAGTTGCGGTGGTGCCGGCGACCGCAAACACCCTCGCGAGGATCGCCCACGGTATTGCCGACGACGCCATCACCGCCACCGTTCTGGCCACTCGGGCCCCCCTGCTGGTTGCCCCTGCGATGGACGCCAACATGTTCGACAGCCCTGCGACACAGGCAAACGTCGATCTGCTGAAAAGCCGTGGCATCCATATCGCGGGACCTGCCGAGGGTCGTCTGGCGTCCGGTCTAATGGGCAAGGGAAGGCTCCTTGAGACACCTGAACTGATCGGGCACATCCGAATCGTCCTCGGACGAAGTGGCGACTTGGCAGGCCGTAAGATTATCGTAACCGCTGGAGGCACACAGGAGGCGATAGACCCGGTTCGCGTCATCACCAACCACTCCTCAGGCAAGATGGGCTACGCAGTCGCCGAAGCTGCGAGGGACAGAGGGGCCGACGCGGTCCTTGTGACGTCTCCCACGGCCCTGCCTGATCCCACAGGCATACGTGTCGTCAGAGTAGGGTCTGCTCTCTCTATGCGTGACGCTCTCTATGACGAATGCGCCAGCGCGGATGCTGTAGTAATGGCCGCGGCCGTAGCAGACTGGCGAGTTGCTGACGTTTCCGACCAGAAGGTCAAGAAAGGTGGGGAAGACACCTGGTCGATCGACCTTGTAAAGAATCCAGATCTGATCGCAGGCCTCGCCTCTGAGAAACTCGTAAAGGTAGGGTTCGCCGCCGAGAGCGAGGACCTCATCGCCAACGCTCAGTCCAAGCTCCTGTCGAAAGACCTGCACATGATCGTCGCAAACGATATAACCGCTGAGGACGCGGGCTTCGCCGTGGACGACAACCGCGTGATAATCCTCGACCGCGAGGGCGGAATAGACAGGCTACCCCTAATGTCCAAGTACGACGTAGGAGTCGAAATTCTCGACCGCGTAGCGCCACTATTCACGTAACCGTCCACGGGCAATTCCCATCAAGATACAGACCAAATCACTTGAAGGAGAGAAGAAATGCCAATCGTTAGAGTAGAAATGTGGCCCGGACGTACACACGAGCAGAAGCAGGAACTCGCCAAGGTGATAACCGACGCTGTGGTTAACATCGGCAAGGCACCCGCCGAAGCCACGTTCGTTATCTTCGAAGACGTCCCCAAGGAGAACTGGGCGCAAGCCGGAACCCTGGCGTCAGACGAGTAGAGACCTGGCGGTGCATTCGATCGGTTCCCGGCAACCTGTCGGTGACCTCATCGAACGCACTTCTCCCATCAGAACTAAGTCGGCATGAGCGCCTAGTCCGCACGAGGCGAATATATGAACTTCGGATTCTATCTTCCCAGCAACGGTGCAGGCGCTCAGCCCGACGCTCTCGCTTCAATCGCCCGTCTTGGCGACCGGCTGGGCTTCTTCTGCATGGTCGCGCCCGACCATATTCTCCAGCCCAATAACATCGATTCCGTGTATCCCTACAGCCTGACCGGCGACATCCTCGCGGGCGGCAATATGGGCGGAGGGGAGTGGCCAGAGCAGATTACGACCCTCGCCTTCCTGGCGGGCGTTACGGAGCAAATACGCCTGGTCACCAGCGTGATGATCGTGCCTTATCGCAACCCGCTGCTGACAGCCAAGATGCTCGCCACGCTCGATGTCCTCTCCAAAGGCAGGCTGATTGTGGGGGCGGGAGTCGGCTGGATGGAGGAGGAGTTCGACCTCCTGGGCACTCCACCATTCTCAGAGCGGGGGGCCGTGACCAACGAGTACTTGCAGGCGTTCATCGAACTGTGGACTCAGGACAGTCCCTCCTTCGACGGAAAGTACACTCAGTTCTCAGACCTCACATTCCTGCCCAAGCCCGTCCAGAAGCCTCACCCGCCCCTCTGGATAGGCGGTCAGAGCCGGCCAGCAATCCGGCGAGCAGCACGCCTGGGCAACGCATGGCACCCCGTGGGGGCCATTCCCGCTACGCCACTCGAACCCGAAGAGCTGGCTGAGAACGTCTCCATGCTCAGGGAGGTGGCGGAACAGGCCGGACGTGACCCTGCCTCAATCGACGTGTCGATGAAGGCCCCACTTTACGATGCGTCCATGGACGATGAAGGGTCCCGCCGCCGGTTCTCCGGCAGTCATGAAGACGTGCTTGAGGACATCCGTATCTACTCCGACACCGGTGTGACGCATCTCATCTTCGACTTCCGAAGTTCTGGCCCCGCTCAGACGGAAGAGCGAATGTCCCGCTTCTCAGAGGAGATCATGCCGCTGGGGCAATCGCTCTAGCTATTCTTGACATTCTCAGTCGCGCATCGGCTATACTCACTCAACATCGAAAAAGGCTGAGATCAGGACTAGTAAGTCCTCCGACGGAGCCTCAGAGAGCCGGGGCAGGTGAGAGCCCGGCGCTTACGAGGGGACTGAATGGACCTGGGAGCCGCCAACCGAAATTCGCTGTGGCGAACTGTAGGCTTGGACGGAGAGGGCGCCGTTACCAACGCCCAGGGCATCGAGGATGCGTCTTCCGTGCCTGAATAGAGGTTGTCCGCAATTGCGGACAGCGAATTAGGGTGGTACCACGGTTACACCATACCCGTCCCTATGGGGGACGGGTTTTTTGTTTGCAGGAAATTAGCGCAGTTGGAGGTGAAGGCGTGAGCAGAACAGTCCGCCGACACTTTTGGAACATACTCTAACGGGAAGACTGACTAATGCGCTCTGCGCCCTCTGTTGACGATGAGAGCGAGTCCCGCTTCAGGAGAGAGACCATGACCACACTAGCGACACAACCTACTGAGACCGGACCGGTCGTTCCCACACGACGCCGCGTCTTCAGCGGTGTCCAGCCCAGTGGCGACCCACAGCTCGGCAACTACATTGGCGCCTTCAAGGGCTGGGTCGAAGGACAGGACGAGAAGGAGAACTTCTTCTGCGTTGTCGACCTTCACTCGATCACTGTCGAGATCGCACCTGACGAACTCCGCCGCCAGAGCCGTGAGCTCGCGGCCGTGCTGTTTGCCAGCGGCATCGACCCCGCCAAGAGCACGCTGTTTGTCCAGAGCCACGTAACCGCCCACACCGAGGCGTGCTGGATACTCAACTGCGTCACTCCAATTGGATGGCTCGAACGTATGACGCAGTTCAAGGAGAAGTCAGCGGGCCTCGAGAGCGTCTCCACGGGCCTGCTCGATTACCCTGTGCTGATGGCCGGCGACATCCTGCTGTACAGCGCCCACGAGGTACCGGTTGGTGACGATCAGCGTCAGCACGTCGAGCTAACCCGAGATATAGCTCTCAGGTTCAACCGTCTGTTCGGTGAGACGTTTGTCATTCCCGAAGCGGTGATTCCCGAAATCGGCGGTCGCGTCATGGGACTCAACGACCCAAACGTCAAGATGTCCAAGAGCTTCTCCCACATCAGGGGACACGCAGTCAGGATGCTCGACGAGCCCAAAGAGATCGAACGCTCAATCATGCGTGCCGTCACCGACTCCGGCAACGAGATCAAGTTCAGCGACGACCCAGAGAGAGCGGGCGTCAACAACCTGCTCGGCATCTACAAGGTGATGACCGATAAGTCAGAGTCCGAGGTCGAACACGACTTCGCGGATGCTCGCGGCTACGGAGACCTCAAACGTCGCGTCGCCGAAGTGGTCATCGAGGGACTGACACCCATCAGAGAGCGTTACTACGAGCTTATGGACGATGTCGCCGAGTTGGACAGACTCCTGGCCGTCGGCGCCGACCAGGCACGCGAGGTTTCAAGTCCCAAGCTCGAAGAGATGAAGGAGCGGGTCGGCTTCGTCCTTCCCAGCTAGCCTTTCTCCCATTACAAGGACAACTCCAATGTACTACCCAACACTCGTACAGTTCGAGGAGTACGCCAGGGACGCGAACCTCGTACCTGTTTTCAGGGAGATCAGCGCCGACTTGGAGACCCCGGTGTCGGCGTACCTCAAGGTCGCAAGGCCGCCATACTCGTACTTGCTAGAGAGCGTCGAAGGAGGCGAACGCCTGGCCCGCTACAGCTTTATCGGCACCGACCCCGTGGAGATCTTAAAGACGGGCGCTGATGAGCCACTTGGCGACATCGACCCGCTCAAGCCAGTAGAGAAGATGTTGTCGAACTACAAGCTGGCCGACGTCGACTATCTTGAGAAGTTCAATGGCGGAGCAGTCGGTTACATAGCCTACGACGCCGTCCAACACTTCGAGCACCTGCCGTCACCTGAAGAAGATCCGCTGGGCCTACCCCAGTCAGTCTTCATGCTCTCGACGAGCTATCTTGTATTCGACCACATACGGCACAGGATAAAGATAGTCAGCCACGCGCACATCAAGGACGATGCCAAACGTGCCTACGAGGAGGCCTGCGCACGAATAGACGAGTACGTCGCTAGGCTCAAGGACCAA
Organism: Dehalococcoidia bacterium; assembly: GCA_965232905.1. Taxonomy (GTDB): domain Bacteria; phylum Chloroflexota; class Dehalococcoidia; order Lucifugimonadales; family UBA1123; genus VXRN01. Next base: position 1,256,800 of record OZ247432.1, on the reverse strand, counting down.
CCCCAGCTTCCTGAGCCCAATCTCGACGGCGAGACAGACGCCGACATTGAATTCAACATGACCCGCGAGTACTACGAGGAGATGGTCGAGAAGACCCGCGAGTACATCATCGCCGGAGACGTTATTCAGACCGTCGTGGCTCAGCGAATGTCGCGGAAGACCTCGGCACACCCGTTCCAGATCTATCGGTCTCTCAGGGCCATCAACCCCTCGCCATACATGTACTACCTCGACCTTGACGGCTTCCAGATCGTCGGCGCCTCACCCGAACTGCTCGTGCAGGTCGTAGACGGCCAGGTTGCCGTCCATCCCATTGCCGGCACTCGCAGAAGAGGAAGGGACGAGGCTGAGGATCTCGCACTGGAACACGAGCTGCGCAACGACGAGAAGGAGCGCGCGGAGCACATTATGCTCCTGGACCTCGGGCGCAACGACGTGGGCCGTGTATCCAAACCCGGCACCGTTGACGTGACGCAGATCCTCGACATCGAACGCTACTCCCATGTGATACACCTCGTGTCTCACGTGACCGGCGAACTCCAGGACGGCTTCACAAGCTACGACGCTCTGCGTGCCTGCTTCCCGGCTGGCACTGTCTCCGGAGCCCCAAAGATACGGGCTATGGAGATCATCGCCGAGTTGGAGCCAGACCGCCGAGGCGTTTACGCCGGAGCAGTCGGCTACTTTGACTTCTCAGGCAACATGGACACCGCAATCGCGATCCGCACCACGATCGTCAAGGACGGCGTCGCCCACGTCCAGGCAGGCGGGGGCATCGTGTACGATTCGACCCCCGAGTTTGAGTACAGGGAGACCCTGCAAAAGGCGTCCGCAATCCTGACCGCCATAGACCAGGCAGAGCAAGAGATCGACATTTGACCCGCACCATTCGTCCTGAGCAATTCGAAGGACGAAGGAGACCCCAACGATGATTCTCCTAATAGACAACTACGACAGCTTCACCTACAACCTGTATCAGTACCTCTGCGAGCTAGGAGCAGACGTCCAGGTGGCCCGCAACGACCAGATATCTCTCGAAGAGGTCGCAGACATGGCTCCTGAGAAGATTGTCATCTCTCCAGGTCCGTGCACTCCGGCAGAGGCTGGAATCTCAAACGACGTCATCCGTCACTTTGGTACCAGCCTACCCACTCTGGGCGTCTGCCTCGGCCACCAGTGCGTCGGATACGCCTTCGGCGGCACCGTCGGCGGAGCCGGAGAGATCATGCACGGCAAGATGTCACTCATACACCACGATGGTGAGGGCGTGTTCAAGGGCCTCCCGAACCCCTTCGAGGCGATCCGATACCACTCGCTGTCCGTCTACCGGGACGACATGCCAGAAGAGCTTAGCGTCACGGCGTGGACAGATAGTGGGCTTGTAATGGGAGTGCGCCACCGCGACTATCCCATCGAGGGAATACAATTCCACCCGGAGTCGATCATGACCAAGGTCGGCAAGGACCTGCTGCAGAACTTCCTTGAGATGCCTGTCCCTGCCGCGACTGCCGGGTAGCTAGGAGATTCAACATGATCCAGGACGCTATAGAGCTTGTCGTCTCCGGACGCAATCTCACTACCGACCAGGCGTCTGACGCCATGGAACAGATAATGACGGGCGAGGCGACTCCCGCGCAGTTCGGCGCCCTGGTTACCGCGCTCAGGATGAAGGGCGAAACCGTCGATGAGATCGTCGGCATGGCCCAGGTGATGAGAGAAAAGTCACTTCATGTCGATGTCGAAGGAGTCGTCGTAGATACCGCCGGGACCGGTGGCGACAGCTCCTCCAGCTTCAACATCTCGACCACCGCCGCGCTCGTTGCTGCGGGCGCGGGAGCCAAGGTCGCCAAGCATGGCAATCGCGCAATGTCCGGTTCCACGGGTTCAGCCGACGTACTGGAGGCGCTGGGAGTAAACATCACGCTCTCACCCGAGTCAGTAGCCAGGTGCATTGACCAAGTCGGATTCGGCTTCATGTTCGCCCAGGGATTCCACCCGTCGATGCGCTTCGCCGCAGGCCCTCGTCGTGAAATAGGCATCCGTACGGTGTTCAACATTCTTGGACCGCTCACCAACCCGGCCGGCGCAGATCGTCAGGTAATCGGCGTGGCGGAGCCAAGCCTGGCGCGTCGGATGGCAGAGGCCCTGGGAAGACTGGGCAGCCACAAGGCGCTCATCGTACACGGCACTGATGGAATAGACGAACTCTCAATCTCAGCGCCAACCTCAGTGTGGAGCCTTGAAAACGGTGCAGTCACAGAGTCGCAGGTCACTCCCCCGGAGCTCGGACTTCATCGTGCTGCAATCGAAATGATCCAGATCGACAGTCCCGAATCGAGTGCAGCAATGGCGCGTGGAGTCCTGACAGGCGAGTACGGCCCCGCCCGCGACGTCGTGCTGATGAACGCATCCGCCGCGCTTGTGGCCGCCGACGTAGCCGCGGACCTCGTCGAAGGTGTCGAGCTGGCTGCCCGCTCTATAGACCACGGCAGGGCCATCGCCAAACTCGACGAGTTGGTCGAATTGAGCCAGTCACTCGAATGACACACGAGTCCAATATCGGTCCAAACGGAGTCCACCCCGCTGTTGTCGATGCCGAGGCGGTCCTGTTCGACTTCGACTTTACTCTCGCCGATTCATCGGCTGGAATCATAACCTGCATCAACTATGGCCTGACTGAGATGGGCCTTGGTGAGTCTCCAACTGAAGACATCCTGAAGACAATAGGGCTGTATATACCTGAGGCACTCGTTGCACTGAAGGGTGAGCAGCATCGGCCCCTGGGTCAGGAGTTCATGAATCACTTCACCCACAAGGCCGACGAGGTCATGGTCGAAGGCACCTTCTTCCTGCCGGGAGCAATGAATGTGCTGAAGACCCTTCACGGACTCGGCCTCCGGCTGGGAATCGTCTCGACCAAGTTCCGATTTCGCATTGAGACCGTTCTCGGACGCGACGGCTTACTCGACACCGTCGAGGTGATCATCGGCGGCGAGGACGTCACTAACCACAAACCGCACCCAGAGGCACTGCTCAAGGCGACTGACCGGCTCGCCCTGCCAGTCGAACGCTGCGTGTATGTTGGAGACAGCGAGGTCGATGCCAGTGCCGCCCGGTCGGCGGGAGTGCCGTTCATGCCAGTGCGAACAGGTACCACTCCTCTTGAGACCTTTGATGCCTATCCCAGGGTGGCCCTGCTTGAGAGCGTAGCTGACCTCGTTCGAGTTTAGTCCCAATTCTGTTAAAATGAAGAAACTGCCAGCCGGTCCGCTATTGAAAGGCTAGCTCCGAGCATGACTGTCAGAACCGACTCCCCCGACATACTCAAGAAGATCGTCGAGGTCAAGGGCCGCGAAGTTGACCGTCTGAAGGACGAAGTCCCTGTTGCCGATCTCGAGTCTCGCCTTGAAGATCAGCCTGCACCGCTCGACTTCGCCGCCGCTCTGTCCGGCACCCGCGTTAAAGTGATCGCGGAGGTCAAACGGGCGTCCCCTTCCCGCGGAGTGCTCCGTGAAAACCTGGATGTCGAGTGGCTGGCCAACCTGTACGTCGAAAACGGCGCGGCGGCAATCTCAGTTCTTACAAACAGAGACCACTTCCACGGTAGCCTCGACGACATGCAGGCTGTCGGCGCGATCGCCCGCCAGAGCGATATACCGGTGCTCCGAAAAGAGTTCGTCTACGATCCCTACCAGGTCATCGAGGCACGTGCGCACGGTGCCGACGCGATCCTGCTGATTGCGACGATGCTCAGGCCTGACCAGCTTATGCGCCTTAAGCAGCAGGCTGAAGAGCTTGGTATGCAGTGCCTGGTCGAGGTCCACGACGAAGACGAGCTCGCCGTCGCCATCGAGGCTGAGGCGAAGATCATCGGCATCAACAATCGCGACCTTCGGACGTTCCATACCACCCTGGACACCACCTTCGAGCTGGCTGACAAGGTGCCTTCGGAATGCACCCTCGTAAGCGAGAGCGGATTCCGCACCACGGAGGACATCGAGCGAGTGCGCGATGCTGGAGCGTCCGCAGTTCTAATCGGTGACGCGTTGGTGACGGCTCCTGACCCCGGTGAGAAACTTCGGGAACTCGTGTGACCAGGTTCAAGATCTGTGGAATTCGCGACTTGCCCAACGCGGTCAACGCGGCCGAGTCTGGGGCAGATCTCATCGGTTTCGTATTCGTTGAAGGCGTCCGGCGTCAGTTGCAGCCTGACGCTGCTGCTGAGATCATTTCAGGTCTTCGCGACGGTGCTCCAGAAGCCTCACCCGGAATCGTCGGTCTCTTCGCGAACCAGTCGCCGAGTTTCATTAACGAGGTAACCAGGCTTTGCGGCCTCGACTACCTTCAGTTGTGCGGTGACGAACCACCCGAAATGTGGGACCTGCTCGACGCCAGTGTGATACGCCAGGTTAAGGTCAGGGAGGACCTGCCGCGAGCTCAGTCTCTCGCTCTCGCCTGCAGCCAGGTCGAGGAGGCTCTGGACGCTGGACACAACGCTCTCCTGGACAAGCATCAGGCCGGCCATTTGGGCGGGACGGGCATTGTATTTGACTGGCGACTCGCGCGCGAAATTGCGAAAGACCACCGCGTGACCCTGGCAGGGGGCCTCACACCAGACAACGTCGCAGAGGCCATAGACACGGTCAGGCCGTGGGCTGTGGACGTCTCCACCGGCGTCGAGACCGACGGGGTTAAAGACCCCGAGAAGGTCAGAGCGTTCGCCGCCGCAGTGCGTAGCGCAGGTTAAGCCCTGTGTCTGCAATCCAGCTAACCCCCCAGTCCGTCGAAATAGACGCTCCCCGCGAGCTCGTGTTCCAGATGCTGTCCTCATTCCGACGCGGCAGGATTGCCGGCGACAACGCCGAGTCCACCCGGCTCATCTCTGAAGAGGGCAATACGAAGACCGTCGAGTTCATCACCAGGGCAGGCCCTTTCTCGTACAGGACTCTCGAGGAGGTCACTCTTCACGAGCCCGAAAGGATCGATTTCAGACACATCGAAGGCCCTCTCGACTTCTCGGAAGAGCAGTTCACACTGGATGAGACCGCTGATGGAGGCACGCTGCTGACTCACTCAGGCAGCTTCATCTGGAAACGCTTTCCCTTCTTCGGCTGGTTCGGCGGCATCATCTACACCAGACCCATGTTCCACAACGTCATTCGTAAGCACTTCGCAACCGTAAAGGATGCCGCTGAAGCGAGGGCCGCCCGCAGTCACGTCTTCAGACGCGACCGTGCCGCATCGTAATAAATGTGGACGTCATAGGTGCGTTGTGCTATGTTCATTTGCGGAATTTGCGACCCCAGAGGTGGCCCTGAATGTACTCCCACGATGTCCTGATCATAGGCGCCGGGTTGGCCGGCATGAGAGCGGCGCTTTCCGCTGCCGAAAACGGTGCTGACGTAGCGGTCATCTCCAAGGTCCATCCCGTTCGCAGCCACTCCAATGCTGCCCAGGGCGGAATCAACGCTGCCCTCGAACACGCTGGAGACGACTGGCGGGACCACGCATACGATACCGTCAAGGGATCCGACTATCTTGGAGACCAGGATGCTATCGAGATAATGTGCCGCGAGGCGGGCTCTGAAGTGATCCAGATGGAACACTACGGGGTTACCTTCAGCCGTGACGAAGAGGGCAGGCTGGGCACTCGTGCCTTTGGAGGGCAGGGTAAGGCCCGAACTTTCTTCGTTGCCGACTTTACCGGCCAGGCCCTTTTGCACGTACTGTACGAGCAGATCATGAGGGCTGGGGTTCGTGTGTACGAAGAGTGGTTCGTCCTCGACCTGATAGTCGAGGACGGTCAGTGCGCAGGCGCCGTCGTCATGGAGATTCGCACCGGTGAAGTCCACGTCATCAGGTCAAAGGCCGTCATAATGGCCGCTGGTGGGCTGGGACGTGTATTCGAGCCTTCGACAAACGCCCTTATCTGCACGGGCGACGGTATGGGCCTCGCCTACAAGGCGGGCGCATCGCTCATGGACATGGAGATGGTGCAGTACCATCCCACGACCCTGAAGGGCAGCGGGGTGCTTATCACAGAGGGCGCGCGCGGAGAAGGCGCTTACCTGCTCAATTCAGAGGGTGACCGCTTCATGGAGCGTTATGCTCCCAACATGATGGAGCTGGCATCCCGCGACGTGGTCTCCCGCGCTGAGCAGACCGAGATCAACGAGGGACGCGGAGTGGACGGCTGTGTGTTCCTGGATATGCGACACCTCGGCGAGCGCGTGATTCGCGAACGCCTCACCCAGATCCTAGACATCGCCCGCGACTTCGCCAACGTTAACCTGCTCGAAGAACCTGTCCCGATCCGACCTGGAATGCACTACCAGATGGGCGGAATAAAGACAGACATCGACGGCCAGACTCAGCTTCCCGGCCTCTACGCCGCAGGGGAGGTCGCCTGTGTGAGCGTGCACGGCGGCAATAGGCTCGGTGCAAACTCGCTCCTGGACACGCTCGTCTTCGGACGGCGCTCGGGCGAGCACGCCGCCGAGGTCTCGAAGTCCAAGTCGCACGGCTCAGTCGATGACACGGCTGCTGACGGCCAGAAGGCCAACATCCAGCGACTTCTCGACAATGAGCAGAACGGTGGCGACATGTTCGGCCAAATCAGACAGGACATGGGCGGCACAATGAACGAGCATCTGGCAGTCTATCGAAACCAGGACGGCATGGAGACTGCCCTGGACACCGTCAGACAGCTCCGCGAGCGCTACCGGTCCGTTTACGTACCAGACAAGGGAAAGACCTGGAACACCAACCTGGTCTTCACGCTGGAACTCGGCTTCATGCTCGACTGCGCGGAAGCGGTGACTCTCGCAGCTATCGAACGCAAGGAGAGCCGCGGCGCCCACACCCGTGAAGACTTCCCCGATCGTGACGACGAGAACTGGCTCAAGCACATACTGGTAGAGCAGACTGAAGATGGCCCGGCGCTGTCCGAAATGCCCGTCGTCATAACCCAGTGGGAGCCCCAGGTCAGAAGCTACTAGGAGACTACCCCCTCTCCATGGAGAGGGCTCGTGTGAGGGTGATCAGACCGTAAGCCCCGCCCTTAGGCCAACAAGAGGAACGCACATGCAAGTTAAGTTCAGGGTCAAGAGATACGATCCAGACGCTGATCGTCCGGTCTCGCACTACGACGAGTTCGAGCTTGAGATGACCGAGTCCAATACCGTCTTGGACGGTCTGATCCGGATTCGCGAGGAGATGGACGGCACGCTGGGACTTCGCTGCTCCTGCCGCAGTGCCATCTGTGGCTCCTGCGCCATGCGCATCAACGGTCAGGCTGGTCTGGCTTGTAACACTCTACTAATCCACGCCATGCCCAAGGACGGCGGCCCGATCGTCGTCGAGCCTGCCGGCAACCTGGAAGTGCAGAAGGACCTCATCGTGGACTTCGCTCCGTTCTGGAGCAAGGTCCGTGACGTACAACCCTGGCTGCAGCCAGAAGGCCCCGAGCCGGAAACAGAGTACCTGGCTCCAGCGGACGCCATGCAGCACTTGACGGGCGTGACCGCCTGCATCATGTGCGGCGCATGTGTCTCCGACTGCACCGTGCTCAACGTGGATGACAACTTCCTCGGCCCCGCAGCGCTCGCCAAGGCGTACAGGTTCGTCGGCGACCCCAGGGACGACGCTGACGATGCGCGCCTAGGTGCCCTCAACGAGTACGGCGGAGTGTGGGACTGCACGCGCTGTATGCAGTGCGTAGAAGTCTGTCCCAAGGGCGTAGACCCTATGGGCAGGATCATGGCCCTGCGCGACCTCGCCATGGAGGCCGGGTACGTCAACACGACCGGCGCCCGTCACGCCAACGCCTTCGCGGAGTCGGTTGAGCACAGCGGCTGGCTGGACGAGACCAAGCTCGTGGTAAAGAGCCACGGGATGACCAACTTCAAAGAGATGCTCAAGCTCGTCCCCGTAGGCCTCCGCGCGATGAAGGCGCGAAAGATGCCGCCGCTCGTTCACAAGAGCATTCCCGGAGTCGAAAACGTCCAGCGCGTATTCGAAAAGGTCGAGAGTCGCGAGAACGACTGATACGAAACTAATGCTCCCTCTCCCTTGATGGGAGAGGGCTGGGGTGAGGGTGAAAGCGAAATCCCCTCATGAGTCAGAAGCAAGGTAAAGAAAAACCATGAGATACGCCCTATATCCGGGCTGCGTTTCACGCGGCGCCTGCCCCGAACTCTACGATGCCACCCTTGAGGTATGCCGCAGGCTCGGTATCGAGCTTGACCTGGTCACGATGCAGGGTGCCTCATGCACCGGCGCGGGAGTCCTCCAGGAGAAGAACCTGCGACTTGGCGACACGCTGAATGCGCGCACGTTCGCAATGGCTGAGCGCGCCGGCCAGCAGATCATGACCATCTGCTCCACCTGCCAGGGCGTCATGTCTCAGGCCAACGCCCGCCTCCAGGATGACGAGTACCGGGCCTCCATCAACGAAGACCTCGCCGAGGAGGGCCTCCAGTACAGCGGTACTGCCGACCCCCGGCACCTTCTCTGGGTAATCGTCGAGGAGATCGGTGTCGAAAAGCTTGAATCAATGGTCGTTCAGCGTCTGCCCAACCTGAAGCTGGCTCCCTTCTACGGTTGCTACATCGTCAGGCCATCTACAGACCTCAAGTTTGCCGAAAACCCCGAACGCGAGGATGCCCTCGAACGGGTCATTGAGGCCGTGGGCGCCCAGGTCGTGGAATTCGATGGCAAGACACTTTGTTGCGGCTTCCCGATTCTCACCATCAACGAGACAAACTCGCTCAAGATGGTCGCCACACACACCATGGATGCCAAGGGCCTCGGCGCGGACGCGATGGTCACCCCATGCCCGCTGTGCCACCTAAACCTGGACGGCTACCAGCCCCAGGCGGCCAAGGCGAACAGCCCCATGGCTCCAATCGACATCCCGATCCTGCACTTGCCACAGCTCATCGGGCTGGCGCTCGGCATCGATCCGAAGGCCATGCGCCTCAACCGCCACATAGTCTCCACAAAGAACCTGCTCTCGGAACTCGCCCTCACGCCTTAAACTCCTCACGGCCGCGAAAGGGGGGCGTGTCTCGAAGTGGCGCTAGGTTCACTCGCTAGACATTCTGCACGCCGTCCATGGGTCGTTGTCGCGCTCTGGGCTGTTGCCTTCGTTGCGGCATTTGGTGTGGTCGGCTTGCTCTGGGACGGCGCTTTCACCAGCGAAGGTGTCCTTTTCGGAGAACCCGAATACAACGTCGGCGAGAAGGTTCTGGAGGAACGTTTTCGGGGCCCGCGACCTGCCACCGGGATCGTCGTAGTCCACTCGGACAATTACACGATTGCCGCTCCTGAGTTCGAGGCCACGGTACAGAACCTGTTCTTCGGCCTCGCCGCTCTCGCTCCAGATGTCGTTGCAGGTGTTAGCCAGTACTACAACTCAGGATCAGACTGGCAGGTCTCAGACGACGGTCATTCGACAATCCTCTCGGTAACGATGACCGGTACGGTCGATGAGGCGGCAGCAAACGTCTCCAAGCTCATGAGCGTCATCCGCCGCCACAAAGGACAGGACGACTTCGAGGTTTTCCTGGTGGGCGAGTCATCGGTCGCGGCTCGGATCGCAGAATCGGCGACTCGACTCTATCTCGCATCACAGACATTAGGTTTCGGTAACGCCGCCTACTACATTGCGTTCATCGGATTGCTGGGCATCGGTGCCTTGGCTGGAATGCGCCTGCCCGTTGTCCTGGGCTTGCCAATGGTCGCTATACCCTCGGCGATTACAGCCCTGATCGGACTGGTCTTCCCCGTTCATGCCGCTGCTGCCAACTTGCTGGTCGTGATAGCAGCGGTGGTCGGACTGGTCTTCCCGATTCTCATCGCCCTCAGGTACAGGGAAGAGAGGCTTGGAGGCCATAACAACCTGGATGCGATACAGCGATCGTGTTCCACCGTCGGCACGGCGATTGCGTTCGGCGTGTTGTCTGCAGTGATCGGGCTTGTGGGACTCCTGACCGTCCCATCCAACCTGATCGTAAGTTTGGGACTCGGAGCGATTCTCGCCCTCTGCGTACCGCTGATCGGGGCAGTAACACTGACACCCGCGCTGATAACCCTCCGCTACGACCGGGTAGCCAAGTCCCGTATGGCTGATTCGGATGACCCGGCAGAAATCGATGGTAACTCTTCTAATGGAAGAGGCAGACTCTCCCGTTTGCTGAACTTGATAGTCAGCTTTGCTATGAACAGGCCGGTGCCGAGCTCGCTCACAGCAGTCTTCGTATTGTTTGTGTTGTCGATTCCCGTCCTAGACCTCAACCTCGGCTTCAACAGTCCCGAGACCATGCCCAACAGCCATGACGCGCAGAGTGCGTACGGCCCTCAACACAACGAGGCATACACACGCCTTACCGAGAGATTTCCCGCTGGAGTAATGTCACCAGTAGAGGTAGTTATCGATGCCACCTATGCGAATCCAGGAGTAAAGGCGCTAGTTACGGACTTTCAAGCCGCACTGATATTCCACAAGGCTTTCTCGGGGCAGACGCTGGTTCAGACCAATCTGGACCAGGACGTGGTACTGATTTCTTCCCCAACCATCGGGCATCCGGAGAGCAAAGTGGCAATCGACGCGGTGCGCAACCTCAGGGACGAACTTGTACCGGAAGTGTTCGGCGACACTGGGATCGAGGTCCTGGTTACGGGACGCACCGCCTTCGCCGCTGACCTGCTCCATCTCGTCGAGCTTTACACTCCCATCGTGGTGGCCCTGGTCGTGGTGTCGAGCCTGGTCGTACTGATTCTTGCGACTCGCTCCCTGATAGTTCCGGCTCTGTTCATGCTTGTGAATCTGCTCTCGGCTGGAGCTGCCCTTGGAGTCATGGCGCTCCTCTATCAGAGTGGTGACGGAGCGACTGATGGAACTCGGGTCACGGAAGCGTGGCTCCCCATGTTTATCGTTCCGCTGCTCTTCGGGCTTCTCATTGCTACCCAGCTTTTCTTGCTGGGACGCATTCGGGAGTGCCGCACCCAAACTGGCGACAACACAGAATCAATCACAGCAGGCATGAATGCCGCCGTTGGGACTGTCACGCTGGTATCCCTGGTTATGGCAATGATCTTCGGGAACCTTGTCATCGAGCTATTCTCGTGGAGATTGTTCCCATTCCATCAATTCGGAGTAGCGATGGCCGTCGGTCTGCTCCTGAACACGGTGATAGTCCATCTGGTCCTTCTCCCAGCCGCCTTGAAGATGCTGGGCGATTCAGCCTGGCACCTTCCGGGTTTCCTGGAGTGGCTCCCTGACATCGGCGTCGCGCCACAGTCACTGCAGCGGTAACGGCGGCTGCCACCACGAAGGAGTCGCATCGACCTCGATCTCGGTGACCCACTTCACCCACTCGAAACCTCGTCGTCCCGGCGCCACCAGCCGCACGGGAAAGCCGTGACCGTGCGACAATTGCTCTCCGGTAACATGCGTCGCCAGTACCAGGCCGTCGACATCTCGCATCGCGTATCGCCTGTAGTACCCGGTCACCGACCGCACGACTATGGACCTCGCCTCCGAAGAAGGTCCCGCCCGTTCAAGAATATCCGCAAGCTTCGCCCCGCTCCAACGCTGGGTGGTGTGCCAGCCACCCGTGCAGTCCAGCGTTGCCGGCACCTCTGCATCGGACTCCAGATCGTCGTATGCCAGCGCCACCTGACGGTCAACTGCTCCAGTGATTCTCAGCTCCCAGTCGGCGACGTCAATGCGCGAAGGACTGTCATTCAGCCACGAGACCCGTGGAAACGCGTTGCCAGTGAATTCGCCCTGGCTGTACGACCCGGTGAATCGCCTTTCACTTCCCGGCAGTTGCGCGGCTGAGGCCGTTCGTTCCACCAGTTGCCATCCGACGAAGCCCGCTGCCGCCAGACCGAGCGTCCTGATCGCCAGGCGTCGCTCGACCCAGACTGCAATCGGGAACTTGCTCAGCATGTACCACGAGTGCCACACCAGCAGTGGAACTATCGCCGCACCAGCGTAAATGTGCCAGCTCATCCCGCTGAACAGCCACCATCGATAAGAGCCGCCAAGGGACCAGAACAGCCCCAGAGACATGGTCGCTACCAGTCCAACTACCAGTGCCAGAGATGCGACTCTCACTGACCCTGTCCGCGGCCACCTCAGCGACCTCAGCACGTTCAGTACCTTCCAGGCCGCAACGACAATAATGCCGTACCCGGCGATCCGGTGGATCTGTATGTGGAACGCACGCTCCTCAGAACCCGACGTCAGCCCATAGAACCCCGAGACCAGTTCAAGGAACAGGAAGAAGAGCAGCAGTATGTTTGCCCACGGGAAGCGCATAGAGCATCACAACAGTCGTTAACTGTTGCTGATTATACGCTTGCGGACCGCCCCTGGGATGACAGGAACGTCGTGAAGGATAGCGTTTCGGGGAGACTACCCGCTGTTCGCCATCACCTCGACGAGCTCCTGGACAGCGTCTGCGGAGTGCTTGAGCGCGGCCTGTTCATCCGCCGTCAGGTCGAACTCGATGATCTCCTCGACCCCATTGGCTCCGAGCTTCAACGGCACGCCGACGAACAGCCCATCGATACCGTACTCGCCCTCAAGCAAGGCAGTGCAGGGGAGTATCTCCTGCTTGTCAAACAGGATCGCCTCGACCATCTGCATGATCGCTGCAGACGGCGCATAGTACGCGCTGCCAGTCTTCAACAGGTTGACTATCTCGGCACCGCCGTCCTGTGTGCGCTTGACGATCTCATTGATGCGCTCGGACGACAGTACCTGCGCGATAGGCCTTCCGCCGACCGTCGTGCTGGCCGTCACCGGCACCATCGTGTCCCCATGGCCGCCGAGCACGTACGCCTCGACAGAGTTGACCGACACGTCCAGTTCCTCCGCAAGGAACGAACGGAATCTCGCGGTATCGAGGATGCCTGCCATTCCGACGACTCTCTCCTTGGGGAAGCCGCTGACCTGGAACGCCCTTTGCGCCATCGCGTCAAGAGGGTTGGTCACAATGACGAGAACACAGTTCGGTGACGCTGAGACCACTGCCTCAGTCACCGACGTCACGATGTTCATGTTGGTTAGCAGCAGGTCGTCACGGCTCATGCCGGGGCGTCGCGCGATGCCTGAAGTTATGACAACCACGTCCGATCCAGCCGTGTCCGCATAGTCGTTCGTGCCGACCACCTTGGCGTCTGACCCCAATACCGGACCCGACTCCAGCATGTCGAGCGCCTTGCCCTGCGGCAGCCCCTCGACTATGTCGACGAGTACCACGTCGGCGTAGCCCCTGTCATAGATCCTCTGGGCGGCCGTCGCGCCGACGTTGCCTGCGCCAACTACTGTCACCTTGTTCCTTGCCATCGATTCAAACCTCCGGCGCGTTCGCGCCTTTCTGACGTTTGAAGGGGCGGGTCAGTAAGTACCCGCCCCTCTGTTTACACTCTTCTATCGCTCTCGCAGTCTGCGTCTAGCCGACTGTTTCGACATACTCTTGCCAGCGGTCGTCAAGCGTCGAGTCGGCGACAGTGTCCATCAGGTACTGACCGAACTCTGCGCTCGTCGCACCGGTGTCGCGTCCGGTCATGACGATCTTGCGCTCGTACTGACCGCAGACGTCGATCGCCTTGTGCAGCCTGGCGCCGATGTCAGCGTACCCAATGTGCTCGAGCATCATCGCGCCTGCACGCAGCAGAGAGCTGGGATCGGCGAATTGCGCCCGGCCAGTTCTGACCATGCGAGGTGCGCTGCCGTGGATAGCCTCGAACATCGCGTACTGCTTGCCGACGTTCGCGCTGCCCGCAGTCCCGACGCCGCCCTGTATCTGCGCTGCCTCGTCTGTGAGGATGTCGCCGTACAGGTTGGGGAGGGCCAGGACCTGGAAGTCCTTCTGACGGGCCGGGTTGATGAGTGCGGCGGTCATGATGTCGATGTACCAGCCATCCCACTCTATACCCGGGTAATTCGCCGAGACCTCGCGTGCGATGTCCAGGAACTTGCCGTCGGTGGTCTTGACTACATTCGCCTTGGTTACGATTGTGACCAGGTCCTTGCCGGTTCGCTGCGCATGGGCAAACGCGGCGTCGATGATCCGCCTCGAACCCTGCGAGGTGATCACCCTGAAGTCCATGGCCAGGTCGTCGGAGACGTTCATCCCCTGGCTTCCAACGGCGTACATGTCTTCTGTGTTTTCGCGGAAGAACGTCCAGTCGATACCTTCTGAGGGGATACGGACGGGCCTGATGTTGGCGAACAGGTCGAGTTCCTTACGCATTGACACGTTGGCGCTCTCGATGTTTGGCCAGCCGTCACCTTGCTCTGGGGTATGGGTAGGGCCCTTCACAGTGACGTGGCACTTCTTGATCTCTGCCAGCACATCGTCCGGGATGGACTGCAGCTTTTCTGCACGATTCTCGATGGTCAGGCCGTCGATTACCCTGAACTCGACCTTGCCGGAGTCCACTTCGCCCCTGAGAAGGTGCTCCAGCACCGTCTGGGTCTCTGCGCTGATCGATGGGCCGATACCGTCGCCCCCGAGCATTCCCACGATAATGGGTGACACCGTCGAATAGTCCACCCAGTCTGGCTCGTTCTTGAGGCGCTCTACTCGCTCCAACTGCTGCGCCACAACCTCGCCAAAATGCTCCTTCGCGGCCTCGATGATCTGATTGTCAGCCACTATAGGCTCCTTTCATGGTGTGTTAGTCAGGTCAGTCCGACCTGGATTGGATTCCTAGGTTTGAATAACTGCCAGCACCTGGTTTCTGGTTACCTGGACGCCCGGCGCCACTGGCAGCGCAGTGACTATGCCGGCCGAAGGGCTCGGTATAGTGTTCTGCATCTTCATAGCCTCGAGCACCAGCAGAGGCTGTCCTTCCGTCACCTGCTCTCCCTCCTCTACCGACAGGCTCACAAGAATTCCAGGCATCGGTGCTGTGACTTGCACCTCGCCCTCAGCGGGGGCCTCATCCTGGGACGAGGCAGTGCCCCTGTGGGCAGACGGTCCCGAGGGGGCCACGCGTACGGTTGGTGCAACGCCGATGTCCCCACCGGCTGGGTCTACATCGACCTCGAAGAACTGGTCGCCCACATACACATTGAATCGACGAGCCCTCGCACTTCGAGGCGGTGCCCCCATCTTAGGCGCTGACTCGGCGGCCGACGCTGACGAATCTTCAACAGGCGCAGGCTCAACTCCGTGCTTGATTCGCAGGAACCGTTCCCCGGTCTGAGGGTACAGAGCGTAAATCAGCACGTCGTCGATGTCCGACGTGAGGTCGGCCACCGCCTCTCCCGCCGACTCCATCTCTGGCTCGATAACGTCGCCGGGCCGCTCTGGACTTGCGTCCGGGACTTCCACACCCTCGCCCTTCAGCTTCTCGACAAGTTCCTGGTTCAACTCTGAAACAGGCTTCCCGTAACTGCCGCTGACGTACTCCTTAACAGGCTCTGATACAGCCACGTATCGGCCGAAGAGAACATTGCTGACTGCCTGGGCTCCCACCATCTGGCTCATTGGTGTGACGAGTGGCGGGTATCCGAGGTCTGCTCTTGTTCGTGGTATCTCGTCTAGAACTTCGCCCAACCTGTCGACGGCGTCCGCCTCTCTGAGCTGGGACACCATGTTGGACGCCATGCCGCCCGGTATCTGGTGCTTCAGAACACCGGGATCGATCACTGCCGCCCTGGTCGGCTGCATGTGTTCCGCGTACTTAGGAAGTACAGCTTCTAGTCTGCCCCCAAGGTCGAGAAGAGCCTCTACGTCCACGCCGGGGTCGCGCTCAGTCCCGCCCAATGTGACAGCAATTGGCTCAACAGCAGGCTGCGATGTACGCAGCGCGAGCGGCGCCAGACACACGTCCAGTATATCCAGCCCGGCCTCGACCGCCTTGAGTGCGCTCATCGACGCCATGCCGCTGGTGTAATGACAGTGAAGCTGGATGGGTAGGTCGCTGTCTTCCTTGAGCGCGCTCACGATTTCGTACGCATCATAGGGCGCGAGCAGGCCGCCCATGTCCTTGATGCAGATGCTGTCGGCGCCCATGTCTCTCAGGCTCTGTGCCTTGGACCTGTAGTAGTCCAGGTTATAGATGGGCCCGCCCATTCGCCCCTCGTCCGTCACCGTGTAGCACATGGTGAGTTGGAGGTGCTTGCCCGCACGTTTGACGGCAGCGGCAGCACGCTCGAGGTTCGGCTCGTAGTTCAGGGCGTCGAACACCCTGAATATGTCGATTCCGTTCTCAGCCGATCGTTCCACAAACGCGTCGACAACGTCGTCAGCATAGTTGCGATATCCAACCAGGGACTGTCCTCTCAGCAGCATGGACAGCGGCGTGTTCGGCATGAGCGACTTGAATGTCCGCAGCCGCTCCCACGGGTCCTCGAACAGGAACCGCGTCGCGCTGTCGAAAGTCGCGCCGCCCCAGACCTCCATCGAGTAGAACCCGATGGAGTCCATGGCCTCCGCCAGCGGCGCCATGTCCTCCGTCCTCAACCGCGTCGCCATCAGGCTCTGGTGAGCGTCCCTGAACGTTGTGTCGCTGAGCTTGAGAGGAGAACCGTTCATTGTTTCCTGTTTCTCGTCAGTAATCGATCAGTCCCGACCGCGCCAGGATACGTTTGCGCCGAATCCGCGCACTGCTGTCCGGTCGGCCAGAGCCATCCGCCAGGACGAAACTCCTTGTGAGGGAGAACCCTGAGACTCCTGCGCTTCGCCCTCGAGATACGCCTGAACGGCGGCGATTGCCGCAGCGACCACTTCGCTGTTGACGCCGCTTGTTCCGTTTAGCGTCCCCGATGTCAAAGCGGAATGCTCCCGTGCTTCTTAGGGGGAAGCTGTTCTCGCTTGTTCTCCAGCATCTTCAGTGATGCGATGATCTTTGGCCGAGTCTCCAGCGGGTCGATCACGTCGTCGATCATCCCACGTGCAGCAGCCGAATATGGGTTCATCAGGCGCTGTTCGTAGTCGGCCACAAGCTCAGCCCGTGTCTCCTCTGGATCGTCGGAGGCGCGAATCTCGTTCCTGTGAATGATGTTCACCGCGCCACCCGCGCCCATCACAGCAACCTGGCCCGTCGGCCACGCGAAGTTGATGTCACCTTCCAGGTTCTTGCTGCTCATGACGATATAGGCCCCGCCGTAGGCCTTGCGGGTCAGCACGCTGATCTTCGGCACCGTAGCCTCGGCGTACGCGAATATCAGCTTCGCGCCGTGCCTTATGATGCCGCCGTACTCCTGGTTGGTTCCAGGCATGAAGCCCGGCACGTCGATGAACGTGACCAGCGGGATGTTGAAGGCGTCGCAGAAGCGCACAAACCTAGCTGCCTTAACGGACGCGTCGATGTCGAGCACACCTGCGAGTTGGGAAGGCTGGTTGCCGACGATGCCAACTGTTCGCCCATCGAAGCGGGCAAACCCAACGATGACGTTTGGGGCGAAGTTCTCATGAACCTGCATGAAGTCACCGTCATCTACAACTCGACGGACCACGTCCTGCATGTCGTAGGGCAGGTTTGGGTTGTCGGGGATGACGTATGCGAGGTCTTCGTCCTGCCTGAAGGGATCATCTGTCGGCTGGAACCGCGGCGGGTCCTCCATGTTGTTGAGAGGCAGGAACGACAGCAGCCGCCTGACCTCTGCCAGGCAAGCTTCCTCTCCCTCCACGGCAAAGTGAGCCACACCGCTGCGGGATGCGTGGGCGTTCGCGCCACCCAGGTCCTCATGGCTGACGTCTTCGCCAGTAACCGAGCGAATCACGTCCGGCCCGGTTATGTACATCTGACCCAGGCCCGACGCCATGAATATGAAGTCAGTGAGAGCAGGGGAGTAAGTAGCTCCGCCGGCAGCAGGGCCGAGAATTACCGAAATCTGGGGCACCACCCCCGATGCCCGCACGTTCTTGTGGAATATCGAGCTGTACCCGCCCAGGCTGTCCACGCCCTCCTGGATACGCGCCCCGCCGGAGTCGATCAGTCCCACTACTGGGGCTCCGGTCGACATGGACAGGTCCATCACCTTGCATATCTTCTGGGCGACAGCCTCAGAGAGAGAGCCGCCCAACACGGTGAAGTCCTGCGCATAGACGAACACGAGTCGCCCGTCCACGTTTCCGTATCCGGTCACTACCGCGTCGCCCAGGAAGTGCTGGTCCTCCAGGCCAAAGTCAGTCGCCCTGTGTACGACGAACGTGTCGAGTTCCTGGAATGATCCTTCGTCGAGGAGCAGGTCGATCCGCTCCCTGGCGGTGAGCTTCCCCCGGCTGTGCTGCGCGTCGATTCGCCTCTGGCCTCCGCCAAGAAGCGACTCCTCGCGCATACTGCGCAGCTGGGCCCGACTATCGACTTTTCGCCTTATAACCATACGTTATGTGTACTTAAACCAGCCCTCGGAAACTCTGAATCAGTGTAGCTAGATTCCCAACTGCGGGCAAGATTCCGCCACTTGCAACCAAGTCCCACAAGTTAGAGAATCACGCGGACACGTGGGAATCCTTGAAAGCTCACTATCATTTTGTTGAACACGCACTTCGAGAGTTATGGAGAGAAGACATGAGATTGGTCATTGCAGGCTGCGAGTACTCCGGAACGTCGACTCTGGCTTTCGCCATCGACGACTGGCTACACGAAAAGATGGGTGTACGCTTCCCATTGATCCATGATCACTGGAAGATTCCCGATACATCCGGCCACCCACAGGCCGACATGTCCGACGATGAACGCAGCCAGGTGCTCGCCCTCAGCTCCGAGCTCAAGGAGATGACCCAGCGTCACAGCCTGTACTACCACATACAGGCTAACTCCTGGAATGGCCCGGACTGGATGGCCATCGGCTTACACATCGACGAAACAGTGTATGGCCCGCTCTACTTCGACTACGGCGGAGATGGACAACCCCACGACCGCAAGGTCGTGTCACACCAGGTTGAAAGCTCCATTCTCCGGTTCGCGCCGGACATTGTCCTTGTTCAGGTAACTGCAGACGCCGAAGTGATCGCCCAGCGCATGCAGGCCAGCCCGCATCCACACAGTCCATTCAGGCGGGAGGACATCCAGACGGCGCTTGACGCCTACGACGACGCCTTCGAAAGATCGACGCTCAGGCATAAGATCGTCCTGGATACGAGCTCATCAAGCGTCCAGGAGACGGTGGCCGAGTTCGAGGCCAAGATAGAGCCGCATCTCACCGAGGCCGACCGCTCCCGCATCCTGGTACACCGCAACTGGTAGCCGTCTGAAAAGGCCCCCTCGTAGGGATCGACGTGCCCATTCCATCCGTCATTCCGGCGAAGGCCGGAATCGAGGGCGCGCGGAGCACCTTCGACCAGATGCCCGCTACAGGTGCTAACCTACCGCCAGGCTCGCCACCTGTTGGCAATCGGCATTCGCCGGTCCCGCCCGAAGTTACGGGGGGTGATCTTTATCCCGGGCGCTGCCTGTCGTCGCTTGTACTCCGACCGGTCCACAAGCCCGATCACGTGCTTGACCACCTCGGGGTCTTCACCCGTTGAGACGATCTCCTCGAAGCTCATGTCGTCTTCGACATAGGCTTTGAGGATCGGGTCAAGTCGCTCGTAGGGGGGCAGACTGTCTTCGTCGAACTGGTCAGGACGCAGCTCAGCACTCGGGGGCTTTTCGATCACAGACACAGGAACTATCGGCCTTCCGGCCAGCCTGTTTCGGTACTCTGAGAGCTCGTAGCACATGACCTTTGGTACGTCCTTGATCACAGCGAACCCGCCGGACATATCTCCGTAAATGGTCGCGTACCCTGTCGCCATCTCGCTCTTGTTGCCGGTTGTGAGCACCAGCCAGCCGAACTTGTTCGACAGCGCCATGATCAGGTTGCCCCTGATCCGGGACTGTATGTTCTCCTCCGAGATGCCCCAGTCGGTTCCCTTGAACTGAGGTTCCAGCGTGTCCAGCATCGCCTCGAACGGCTGCTCGATCGGCAGGTTCCACAGTTCGATTCCCAGGTTGTCGGCCAGGAGCTTGGCATCGACGACGCTCCCCTCGGACGAGAAGCGCGATGGCATGGATACGCCAACGACGTTTTCGCTGCCCAGTGCGTCTACTGCTATCGCTGCGACCAGGCTCGAGTCGATGCCGCCAGAGAGGGCCACGAGCACCTTCTCGAACCCGCACTTCCTGACGTAGTCCCGAGTACCCAGAGTCAACGCCTCGTACACTTCAGCAGGGCCGTCGTAGAAGGTCCCTGTTGCTGGGCTAATTGCGATTTCGGGAGCGTCCCTCCCGTCCCACTCCGACACCGGCACCAGTTCGGCATGCCCCAGCCGCCTAATGGACTCAGGGTCCTCCTTGCGAGGACGCGGGTCCCTAAGGCGCGACCTGAATACCGACTCGACGTCCAGGTCGACTATCAGCAGGTCTTCTTCGAACTGGCTCGAAGACGCGATCATCTCGCCGGTCGGGTCGAATACCATGCTGCCGCCGTCGAACACCAGCTCGTCCTGCCCGCCTATCATGTTGACGTAAGCTAGGAACACGCCATTGTCTGCCGCCCGTGTCGCCAGCATCACCTCTCTCGATCGTCGCTTTCCCACGTGGAAGGGCGACCCGTTTATGTTGACGATCACCTCCGCGCCAACAGAACGCTGCACAACTGACGGCCCGACGGCATACCAGATGTCTTCGCAGATGTTGACGCCCACTGGAGTTCCGTCGACCACGTACACCGGGCAGGAGTCACCAGATCGAAAGTAGCGGTCCTCGTCAAACACTCCATAGTTGGGAAGGAACTGCTTGTGGTATGTGCCGACGTGTTTGCCGTCGTAAGCGACAGCGGCCGCGTTGTACACTTCGCCGCCTACGAAGTCAGCAAAGCCAACGACGACGCATATGCCCTGAGAGGCCTCAGCAATCTGATCCATGCACAGCCGATTCTCAGCGAGAAACTGCGGTTTTAGGAGTAGGTCCTCAGGTGGGTACCCAGGAACCGTGAGCTCCGGGAAAGCTACGAGATTAGTGCCCGCATCTCTGGCATCGCCGATGACATCGAGAATCTTCGCAGTGTTCCCGGGTAAGTCGCCGACCGTAACGTTGATCTGTGCCAGCGCGACTCTGAACTTTCGCATGGGCATTTGTTGGCCTTCGCTACAAGGCTCCCAGGGTCAGTGACACCGGTGCCGACTGGAAGTGTTCCCTAGTTGGAGAATATGTGGGCGTCCAGCAATTTAAGCTGCCAGAGTGCCCGTCAAATGCTCTTGACGAAATCTTCTATCCTGACAAGCGCCTTCTCGATGTTCTCGGTTGAGTTGGCGAATGAGAAGCGCACGAAGCCCTTACCGAACTCGCCGAATGACTCACCTGCAAGACAGGCGACGCCTCCGTCCCTAAGTAGACGATCGGCGAAATCCCTGCTGGTAAGTCCGGTGTCCGCCACATTGGGGAATGCGTAGAAAGCCCCCTCCGGCACCGGGCACCGGATTCCATCGATGGCGTTCAACCCGTCAACGATGATGTCACGCCGATTCTTGAACTCGGCGACCATTTCGTACGAGTCATCCTGAGGACCGTTCAGAGCCTCCAGTGCAGCAATCTGCGTGAAGCTGGCGGTACAGGAGACGCTGTTCGTCACCAGCCTCGAAACCGGTTCGACCAGCTCCATCGGCATCACGCCGTAACCGATTCTCCAACCTGTCATTGCGTAGGTCTTGGAGAAACCGTCCAGAATGACTGTCTGCTCTCGCATCCTGGGGAAACTGGCTATCGACTGATGTTCGCCTCCGTACAGAAAGCGGCTGTAGATCTCGTCTGAAAGCACTAAAACGTCATGCTCCCTGGCAATGTCGGCAAGAGCCTTGAGATCGTCCTTGGGGATAATCGACCCGCACGGATTGTTCGGCGAGTTGACGATCATCATTTTCGTACGTTCTGTGATGCTGTTGGCGACTGCATCTACGTCGACGTTGAAGCCCGTCTCTTCGTGAAGCTGCATGGGGACCGGCACACCGCCCATGAATTCGATCATCGATTCGTAGATCGGGAATCCCGGATTTGGGTACAGCACCTCATCTCCCGGGTCGATCATCGCCATGATCAGAAAGAACATGATCGGCTTGCCGCCCGGTGTCACCACGACTTGGTCGCCGGTTACCGAGATTCCCCTCGTGCTGCTGATCTCCTCGGCGATCCGGTCTCTTAGTTCGGGGAAGCCGGGAGAAGGTCCGTAGTTCGTGTATCCGTCCACCAGCGCCTGGCGGCCGGCCTCCACAACGTGAGACGGAGAGCCAAAGTCCGGCTCTCCGATCTCCAAGTGTATGACGTCCATGCCTTCGGCTTCTAGAAGGCGCGCCTTTGCGAGTACCTCGAATGCGGTCTCAGTTCCAAGACGCGCCATCCTGTGGGCGAGTTTCATTCGGTTTTCCTCTCGTACAGCGTCCTGTTGGTCTTACTGTTGCCCATGCATTGCTGAGTCAGTCAGCGAACTTGGGCCTGGGCTTCGCCAACAGTATAAACCGATGTATTTACCCTATGATACAATTCGCCTGCGCCAGCGACAAATTCGGAGGTCTTTCTATTGAAGGTGATTTTGGGAATACCAAGGGGATTCTGTGCTGGTGTGGTGCGGGCAATCGACATCGTTGAGTTGGCCCTTAAGAAGTACCCTCACCCTGTGTACGTAAAGCACCAGATTGTCCACAACCCCTATGTGGTCAAGTCTCTGGAGGACAAGGGCGCCCGAACTGTCGAATACGTGGAGGAGATTCCCGAAGGCTCCACCGTCGTCTTCTCCGCCCATGGCTCGCCTCCTGAGGACTTCCAGATGGCAGAAGCCCGAGGGCTGAACGTAATAGACGCTACGTGCCCCCTGGTCACCAAGGTCCACAACGAAGCTCTGCGCTACTCCTCCGACGGTCGCCGGCTGATCCTCGTCGGACACCGTGGCCATCAGGAGGTCAAGGGCACGATGGGCCAGACCGACATGCACCTCGTCGATGACAGGGATCCGGTGAGCCTGCCCGACTGGGAAGACGACACGCCGGTCACCGTTCTGACCCAGACTACGCTGTCCGTGGACGACACCAGCAGGTCCATAGCTCACATCGAAGACCGCTTCTCCAATGTGGTGGTCAGGAACGACCTGTGCTACGCGACAACCAACCGCCAGGAAGCGGTCAAGGAGCTCTCTGCAATTGTCGGTCTCGTCCTCGTGATTGGCGCGCCGAACAGCTCGAACTGCAACCGCCTACGGGAGGTGGCGGAGGCCAATGGCGTCCCAGCGTACCTGATCAACGGGCCAGACGAACTCGAGCGGTCCTGGCTTGAAGGGGTTGAAAACGTCGGCATCACCTCAGGGGCATCCACTCCGGAGGAACTGGTGCTGTCGGTCATCGACAGCATTGCCCCAGACGAGGTTACTACCATCGACGGTGTGGACGAAGACATCAACTTCGTCCTTCCACACGAGTTCAGGTCCTGACTATCCATGCACGCCAGTAGGCTGCATCCGGGGAAACGCCTGTGGAGATAGTCATAGACAGCCTGCTCGAAGGTGCGCGCCGCGCCAGGGGCGTGGTCATCATCATCGATGTCTTCCGTGCATACACCACCGCTGCGGTTGCACTCTCAAAGGGGGCCGAGAAGATCATCCTGGTCGCTGAGGTTGAAGAGGCCCTGGCGCTGCGGCGTGATGGTGCAGGGGACATGTGTGTCGGCGAGGTCGGCGGCATGAGGCCGGAGGGCTTCGACTTCAACAACTCCCCTTCGCAGATCAATCGTGTCGACCTGGCAGGAAAGACGATCATCCAGTCCACCCGTGCGGGTACCGTCGGAATGACTGCCGCCGGGGGAGCAGACCACCTCTACGGCGGATCGCTCGCCGTTGCATCTGCGACTGTCGAGGCAGTCCGCCGCCTCGACCCGCCGCTGGTGACTATTGTGGCCATGGGTTCAGAGGGCCGCATCCGTACAGACGAGGACGAACAGTGCGCCCTGTTCATGCGAAATCTGTTCGATGGAGTCACTCCCGACCATGAGAGCGTTCGCTCCCTGGTACTAGCAGGCAGCGAGGCCCGAAAGTACGGCAATCCGGCCACACCACACTTCCCGATCGAAGATAGGGACATGGCGGTCACCATCGACTCCCACGACTTCGCCATCAGGGTGACCCGCGAAGATGGCTTCCTGGTCGCCCGCAAGCATTCCGTATAGATCCACATCAATCAGGAGAATCAGTATTGAAGTACAGACAACTGGGAAAATCGGGTCTGCAGGTATCTGCCGTTGGACTTGGCGCTAACAACTTTGGCGGCCGCGTCGATGCAAAGCGTTCAACGTCGGTCATACACGCCGCTCTCGACTCCGGCGTTAATTTCATAGACACCTCGAACAGCTACGGCGGCGGCCTCTCCGAGCAGTACATAGGCGACGCTCTCAAGGGACGGCGCGAGCAGGCCGTGATCGCGACCAAGGTTTCCAGCCGGGTGGCCGAAGGCCCCAACAACTCCGGCAACTCTCGAAAGCACATCTTCGACCAGGTCGACATAAGCCTCAGAAAGCTCCAGACAGACTATCTGGACCTCTACCAGATCCACTGGTGGGACCCCGATACACCCCTGGATGAGACGCTCAGGGCGCTGGACGACCTTGTCCACATGGGCAAGGTCAGATACACAGGCTGCTCGAACTTCACCGCCTGGCAGGTATGCGAGTCCGACTGGATCTCAAAGACGCTCGGCATCAACTCATTCGTTAGCATGCAGCCTCGGTACTCAATGCTCTACCGGCAGCCCGAGGCCGAGATGCTCCCTCTTTGCGAGAGGTACGGCATTGGAGTCCTGCCATACTACCCCCTCGAAAACGGCTTCCTTACTGGCAAGTACCGCAGGGACGCTCCGGCTCCTGAGGGCACGAGACTTGCAGCCAACGACAGGGGAGTGTTCACCGATCACAACTTCGACATTCTCGAACAGCTTGAGGACTTCTGTGCCGAGCGCGGACACACGATTCTCGAGCTCGCATTCGCATGGCTCCTGGCCAGCCCGTCGGTAAGCTCCGTAATCGCCGGAGCAACCCGTCCAGAGCAGATTGAGGCCAACGCCGCATCAGCGAGTTGGGATCTCTCTGCTGAAGACCTCGCCACAGTGAATTCGATACTGGATACGCCATGAAATTCGGATTTGTGATTCCACAGAACTGGGGTCTTTCCGACCCCCATGAGGTCGTCCGGTTCGGCGTCCGTGCCGAGGAACTCGGATACGACTCCGTCTGGGTCAACCACCACATCCTCAATGTGGGCTACATCTACGACCGCCTTGAGGACCGGCCGTACTACGATGCCCTGACAGTGCTCACGTGGGTAGCGGCCAGAACAGAGCGCGTGAGGCTGGGCACTACCGTCCTCGTACTTCCGTACCTGAACCCGCTGGTACTCGCAAAGACCGTCGCCACCCTCGACGTCATGTCCGGCGGTAGGGTCTCTCTCGGCGTGGGAGTGGGCATGCTCCGTGAGGAGAACGATGCCCTGGGCAGCGAATTCACCACTAGGGGCGCGTACGCCGACGAGTCGATTGAGGTCATGCGCGACCTGTGGACTTCAGAAGACCCAAGCTACAGCGGTCGTTTCTTCGACTACAGTGGCTTCAAGTTTTCGCCCAAGCCGGTGCAGTCACCAGGAGTCCCGATTCTCATTGGCGGCATGAGCCGAGCCGCAATGCGTCGAGCCGCGAGGTTGGGCGACGGCTGGCATCCAAATGGCGGCTCAGTGGAGCAGATGGGAGCACGATTCGATACCGTCAGGACGATGTGCGCCGAGTTCAACAGAGACCCGGATGAAGTCACCCTCGTCGTACGCGGCGAGCTCGACGTGCTTGACACACCATCAGACGACCCTTCGACCCCCATGAAAGGCACGCCCGATCAGTTGTTACGGACCATCGAAGGGTACGAGTCAGTCGGTGTATCTGAGATCGTGCTCCAGGTTGGCACAGACGACGTGGACCGAATCCGCAGGACACAGGAAGCCTTCGCCGAGAGAGTGCTGCCAAGGGTCGGCTGACTAGGTCACAGCAACGCGCAGTCAATTGCGAATGGTAACCAACTACCCCCTCTCCCTGGGGGAGAGGTTGGGGTGAGGGCGAATACTCCGCCTTCAGTCAGGTCAAGAACCACCCTGCGGTTCTAAGTTAGCCGCTCCGCATCCGCCGCAGGCTCCACCTCAAACGTATTCAGCGCACACGCCAGCATCCCATAGTAGCCCATGGTCGCCGTTAGTTCGGTCACGCCCTGCACGCCGAACCTCTCCTTTGCGGCGTCGAATGTAGCGTCCGAAACCCGCTTGTTTCCGAACATCTCACGCCCGTACCCAATCACCAGCGACTCCTCCGCCGTCAGGTCGTCCAGTGACCCCCGGTTGGCGACCGCTTCAATCGCTTCTGCCCTAACACCAGCCTCCCGCGCAAGCACGACGTGAGCCGACCACTCGTAGTCGCAGTCAAACTCCCTTGCGGCGGTGATGATTGCCAGCTCTTTGATATCCGGGTCCAGCGTAGATTCGAACCTGATGTACGCACCAAGATGCGCGGCTCGCCCGGCTACTTCCGGGCTGTTGAGTAACACCGCGAATGGGCCGCTGATCCGACCCCGGCTGCTCGCTATCGAGTCGAAGTGTTGGGCCGCCTCTTCTGGTATGTCGCTGCGCTGTTCGATTAGTGGGACTCTTGCCATGTCTCAAACCTCCCGCCGATCATGTCCACTCGCTTAAGCGGGCCAATGCTACCATAGCGCGATGTTCACCGGAGAGTGCTCATGAAGGCTGTCGTCATACAACATCACCAGTTCGAAACACTCGGCGCCAACTTCGAGTCGCTGTTGACCGGCGCCGGTTTCGAGATGGAGACGGTCCCCATCTACTCTGGGGCCCCAGAATTCCTGTCGTTTGATGCTCCTCAGTTAGAGCAGGACGACATAGTTATAGCCCTCGGCGGCCCCATGTCCGCGAACGACGGGCTTCCCGCACTCGAAAAGGAGATGGGCTACCTTCGTGATGCCGCCGACCGCGAAATGAGAGTTATTGGCATCTGCCTTGGCGCTCAGTTGCTCTCGAAGGCGCTCGGAGGCGTGGTCGAGCCCACAGGAGGCTACCAGTTCGGCCTCAGGAAGATCTGGGTCTCACGGGAGGGCCACGATGACCCTGCGTTTGGGAAGATCGCTGCTCCACTCGTGCCCACGCTACACGGCGAGTGTTTCACCACACCGCAAGGAGCCACCCGGCTCGCCGAAGGATTCATGCTCCGCCGCGATGGTCGCTATCGCCGATTCGACATGGCATTCAGGTACAGAAACGCCTACGGAGTCCAGTTCGAACCTCAGCTTACCTTTGACGAGCTATGTAAATGGGACCGTGAGCTGGCTTCGGACTACGACCTCATGGGCGATCGCTTCGATCCCTCCGAAGAGGCCACGCGCAATCTCCGTGAATTCGAACGCTATTACCCAATCCACCGCGCCCAGATGGCCGACTTCCTGAAGGCGGTGCTCTCTCTTGCATAGCTTGCGGAGGCAGGTAAGCCGCCGATTCGTTCGTCACCGGATCAAGTCCGGCGCAGGCTCTGAGCTTGTCAATTGACACCTCCAGCCACTGGATACCTGCATTCGTAGGAGCGACGGTCTGCGAATACCTACCTCTGTCAGCCCTGACCAGGAAGGAAATGCAACCTATACCGCGTAGGGCAGCCTACTCGACTCTCAGGTTTGTTGATAATATGTCGCTGACCAAACTGCTCGCCTGAGGAGCGCCAGAAATGACCCAGATATCTGCACATCAGTCTGCATCCTTTAGTTCAGCAATTCCCGATACGACGTCGGACGTGACAGTCTCAGGACTGGAGGGCGAGGTCACCATCACGCGTGACAGCTTCGGCATACCCCACGTTAGGGCCGAGTCCGGGCACGATGCCTTCTTCGGTCAGGGATTCGCAACGGCGCAGGACCGTCTGTGGCACATGGACTACGACCGTGCCCGCGCCTATGGCCGATGGGCCGAGTTCATCGGTCCCGATGGTGTTGAACACGATCTCATGATGCGTAGGTTCCAGATCCGTGCCTCCGTCGAGAGAGACTGGGAAGCCCTGTCAGAAGAAGCTCGGACGATGTTCGAGGCGTATACCGCCGGCGTCAACGCATTCATGGAATCATCGAACTCTCTACCCGTGGAGTATGCACTCATCGGTGCCGAGCCTGAACCGTGGGACGTCCTGGATTGTTTGGCTGTATTCAAGGTCAGACACATCATGATGGGCGTTTTCGAGGGCAAGACGTGGCGCGCCAGACTGGTCAACGAATTCGGCCCGGAGCGTGCGAAGAGCCTCCTCAGAGGGTATGGAAACGAGTGGCGCGATCGCGTGAAGAGCATCTGGGGCGACGAGAGAGCTGCGAGCTTCTCCAGCCAGCTCGTAATCGTCCCGCCAGCGGCAGAGGCCGAGTCCGACATCATCGAGGGAATCGATCACCTGGACGACGGACTCTCGGCAATAGAGTGGCTCAAGGACGACGACAGCGGCTCCAACAGCTGGGCAGTCCACGGCTCCCGTACCGCGTCCGGCAAGCCCCTCGTCGCTGGCGATCCTCACCGCGGCCTCGACACGCCAAACGTCTACTATCAGAACCACATTGCCTGTCCAGACTTCGACGTCATCGGTATGTCCTTCCCGGGCTGTCCCGGTTTCCCCCACTTCGGACACAACGAGCAGGTCGCCTGGTGTGTCACCCATGCCGGAGCCGACTACCAGGACCTCTACGTTGAGAACCTTCGCGGGAGCGAACATGGCCCTGAGTACGAGTTCCGGGGCGAATGGCTCCCCGCCGACGTAAGTGAGGAGTCCATCGCGGTCAGGGGCGATGACGACGTGGGCATCGCGGTCTTATCCACTGGACATGGCCCGGTAATTGCCGAGAGCGCCGACGGTTCGAAGGGGCTCGCATTCAAGTACACAGCGACATCCGGCCCGAACCTGGGATTCGAGTGCCTCCGGCGAATGCTCTACGCACAGGACATCGATGAGATTGACGAGTCGATGCGCGACTGGGTCGATCCCTGCAACAACTTCGTCTTCGCCGATGTCCACGGCGACATTGGTTACCTGAATCGCGGTCAGGTCCCTGTTCGATCCATGGCCAACGCCTGGCTCCCGGTTCCGGGTTGGACTGGTGAGCACGAGTGGCAGGGACCGATTCCGTTCGAGGAACTGGCCAGGATCAGGAATCCTCAGGACGGTCTCATAGTCACGGCCAACAACCGCATAGTTGGCGATGACTATCCACACTACATCGCCCTCAGCTTCGCACCCGACCACCGTGCAAGGCGAATCTTAGACAGGCTTAGCGACCTCTACGACGCAACCGTAGAGGATATGGCCGCCATTCACTCAGAAGTGGTCTCCATCCCGGCGCAGGTCTACGCGAAATTCCTCGCCAACTTGTCGGCCGACGGCATGTCCCAGATCGAAGAAGCGTGCATCCGGCATCTCAAGAGCTGGGACGGCAGCATGGACAGGGACCTGGTTGCCCCGACCATCTACAGCGCAATAAGGTCGGAAATACACGGACGATATTTCTCCAGGCTTTTCGGAGACCTGGCCGGCGTCGCCCTCGGCGCGCAGGGTAGAGGCGCTCCCGGACACCTCAGGCAGCTTGCGTCACTGCTGGTGGCTGATCTCCAGAGCGGTGTCGAGGTCGTCCGGCCTCCTGACCCGGATTGGGAGTGGGACTTCGACAGCGAGTTGTACCAGGGATTCTACGAGGCTGTTCACAGGCTCTCCAGGACAGGCGTTGGCCTGGGCAGGGACGTCGACACGTGGAAGTGGGGCAATGTTCACCGGACCAGGCCACGGCATCCTCTTTCGGCAGCCTTCCCGGACGCCGCAGACCTTCTCGATCCACCCGGCTTCGGCATGAGCGGAGACGGCGATACCCCCCAGGCCGGGAGTTACAGTCTCGTTGCGCCTGGTTCTTCGTCCACTCTCTGGGATTCATTCACGATCTCGGGCACGTCTGTTGCCCGTTACGTCTGGGACACCTCCGACTGGGATAACTCCCGTTGGATTGTGCCCCTTGGTGCGTCCGGTCACGCTGGCAGCCCGCACTACGCCGACCAGGGACCAATTTGGGCCGACGTAGAGCTGATTCCGGCGACCTACTCCTGGGACCGTATTGCCGAAGACGCGGAGTCCATCCAGACCGTCCTCCCGGATGAACAGCCGTCAACGCCCGAGGTTGCGGCGCCGTCCGAAAATGGCGCTGCACAACCTTTGGGAGACGGACTGTACCAGGGCTCCGTGGCCTCGTACGGCGTCGTGATTCAACGCGACGTCATGGTCGAGATGCGCGACGGAGCGAGGCTGGCGACAGACCTGTATCTTCCCGCCATCAACGACGTTCCCGCCACAGGCCCATTCCCCGTGGTTCTCGAGCGTACTCCCTACGACAAACTCGCTGCCCGCCAGACCTCCAAGGGCAAGTTCTTCGCCAGGAGGGGATACGTAGTCGCGATCCAGGACGTACGCGGCAGGTTCAAGTCCGAGGGCGACTGGCTGCCCTTCTTCGACGAGGCCGAGGACGGCTACGACACCGTCGAGTGGCTCGGCACCCAGCACTGGAGCGACGGCAAGGTCGGCACCATGGGCGACTCCTACGCGGGCTCCGATCAGGCGGCCCTTGCCACACTGAACCCACCTCACCTCTCGACGATGATCGTCGCCGTTGGAGCGTCGGACTACTTCTCAAGTTCCATGCGCCACAACGGCACACTCGAGCAGCGTTTCCTGATTTACGCCTACAGGATGGCCACCACTAGCCCGGAGGCAAAGGCCGATCCCGCTCTCGCCGCCGCCATCCTCAACATCTTCGAAAACGGTATGCCCGAGGTCGTCGAGAACTTCCCGATACTCAAGGACACATCGATCCTACGAAGAGTGCCGACCGTAGAGCAGTGGGTCGTTGATCTCCAGACCGTCGGCGAGCGCACTGACTACTGGAAGCAGCGAGGCTACGCGCCCGTTGAGTACTACGACGAACACGCCGATGTTCCGACACTCTACCTCGGTGGCTGGTACGACTCCTACGCCCGCAACTCCACCGAGTGCTACATGAAGCTCAGCAGGCTCAAGGAATCGCCTCAGAGGCTCCTGATGGGTCCCTGGACGCACGGCCAGTACGAGATTACCAACTCAGGTGATATAGACTTCGGCCTGACGGCCCACATCGACTACAACGACCTGAAACTGGCCTGGTTCGACCACTACCTCAAGGGAATGAACACCGAGGTCGCGGACTGGAGCCCTGTTCGCTACTTCACGATGGGCGGCGGCGATGGCCGCATCAACGACGAGCACAGATTGAACCACGGCGGATTCTGGACTGGCGCAGACGACTGGCCCGTTCCGGGCACCCGCTTCGTGCCCTTCTACGTTCACGGAGACGGCACGCTGTCCAGGAAACAGCCGGGCAGTGACGAGCAGCCCAGCACTTCCTACGTATTTGATCCGGCCGACCCTGTCCCGACCATCGGTGGCGGCATCTCTGCGGCCAATCCGATCATGGAGCCAGGGGCCTACGACCAGCGCGGCGACCCTACACGGTTCTACGGCACAGAGGACCACCAGCCACTGAATACTCGTGCCGACGTTCTGACGTTCCAGACGCCTCCACTGGAGGCCGACGTCGAGGTCACTGGACCGATCACCGTCAGGCTCTGGGCCGAGTCGTCGGCTGTTGACACCGACTTCACGGCCAAGCTCATCGACGTCTATCCGCCCGCTCCTGAGTACCCTGAGGGACTGGCGATAAACATCACCGACTCAATCATTCGCGCACGCTACCGCAACGGATTCGACGAGCCGGAGTTCATGGAACCGGGTGAAGTGTACGAGTTTGAATTCGAGCTCTACCCGACGTCAAACACGTTCGTTGCCGGACATCGCATCCGTCTGGACATCAGCTCGAGCAACTGGCCGAGATTCGATGTTAACCACAACACCGGAGGCCCCCTGGGAGTGGACAGGACCTACGAGGCCGCACACCAGACCATACACCACGGCCCGGGCCACGCCTCGCACATAGAACTCCCCGTCGCCAGGTAGCCACGCGCATTGGACCAGTTAGAGAAGTAACCCCCTCTCCCTCAGGGCTGACAGGGGTAGGTATTGGCAAACCGTCATTCCCGCGAAAGTGGGAATCCAGGGGCCGGGGGTGTCCTTCGACAAGCTCAGGACGAACGAATTGTCGGTTTACCTACCCCTGTCAACTCCATCAGGGTGAGGGTGAAAATCCCGCTCACCTCCTCCGCTATCTAACGGCCCTCCCCGGCAGCGCCCCCGTGTGAGCGCCACGGTCCACAACCACAGTCCCGTTGACTATTACGTACTCGATACCCACCGGGAACTGCTTGGGGTCGGTACGAGTCGCCGGGGCCCTGACCGATCCAGAGTCGAACACTGTGATGTCGGCGTTCATGCCGTCTCGAATCACGCCCCTGTCCTGGAGTCCCAATCGCTGCGCGGGGAACGACGTCATCTTCCTGATGGCGTTCGGCAGAGACATCTGCCGCTCCTCGCGGACGTACTCCGCTAGAATCACCGGGAAGCACCCGTACGTGCGCGGACTCGGGAAGTCGCCAAGCAGCACCGCATCGCTGCCCACCATAGAGAGCGGATGCGTAACGAATGCTGGCAGGGTCTTCTGGTTCAGTCCCTCAGCCACGTAGCACGTCTGCAGGTCTTCCTCGATCAAGAGGTCGCACAGCGCGTCCACAGGGTCCTGCTTTCGCATCTCCGCGATCTCTGCGATAGATCTGCCCTCGTACTGGTGATTCTCCGGACGCTTGAAATACGTCAGCCACATGTCGTGCCAGGTTGGCGCGCGAGGCACCACCTCGCCTCGCAGCCTCTCGCGGGCGTCCTCGTCTGCCAGGGCCTGCTTTAGCCGCTCCGGCCCTCCCTCGTGTATCCAGTCCGGGAACACGATCAGGATGCGGGTGCTTCCGAGGCTGTACGGGTAGCTGTCGAACGTCACGTCCTGCCCCGATGCCGACGCCTCTTCAACCAGGCCCAGCAGTTGCGGCGCTCCTCCGGGCGAGGGCGCCTTCTGGTAGAAGTGAGTGATGTGGACAGGCACGCCGCTGCGCTCGCCGATCTCAATCGCCTCCCTGAACGGGTCCATGAACATGTCGCCGGACTTGTATCTGACGTGCGTGTGGTAGATGCCGCCAAGCTCAGCGACCTGTTTGGACAGCTCTACTAGCTCATCGGTAGACGCATATCCTCCCGGCGGGTAGTCCAGACCTGTGGACATCCCAATTGCGCCCTCTTCCATCGCCTCTCTGATCATCGCCTTCATGTTCGCGATGTCGCTGTCAGTAGCCGGGGTCGACTCCCATCCAATGGCGTCGATGCGCACTGGGGAGTTGCCGAGTATGTATGCGATGTTCACCGCCGACTTTCGGTCGAACATGTTGAGGTACTGCTCGACCGTCGACCATGAGCCGGGCAGGGGAGGGTTGCCGTCCAACCCCGAGTTGATCTCCACGAACCGCCTGAAGTCGTCCTGCGACTTGAACGGCGCGTATGAGTTCCCATCGACGCCGATTAGCTCCGTTGTGATTCCCTGCCTGACCTTCGGCTCGTGCTCTGGCTCCGACAGCAGGACGAGCCCGGAGTGCGCGTGCATGTCTATAAACCCGGGGCAAATCGTCAGACCCGTGGCGTCAATCGTTCGGGCCGCGTCCACGTCTTGGACGGACCCGCGAAACACCTTGATGGTGTCACCTTCGACCCCAACCGAGCCGTAGTAGCCAGGATTGCCGGTACCGTCGATTATCAGTCCATCGCGAATCAGGATGTCCAGCATTTGCTCACCTCGGTCTCTCGTTTCAGTGGCGATTGTACAACGTCAGAGGATGGACCTGTGTCCTTAGTCCATGAACACAACCTCTCCTGTTATCCAGGCGGAAGAGGCTGCAGGGAGTCCGCGTGGTGGTAGGTTCAATTCAGGGGTTGTTATAATCGATTCGTTATGGCCCCGGCGAGTGCTCGCCGAAATCTGCGGTCAATGCCAAGGACGTACCCAATGTTAGATCTGAGAGGTCAAGTGACTGACCTGCTTTCCCGCATATCCGACGTCATGGTGCGCCTTTGACCTCGACAGCAAGCGGAATGAGATAGAGGAGCTCGAGAAGCGGACTCTGGACCCCTCCTTTTGGGAGGACAATCAGCAGGCGCAGACAGTTATGCGCCGAATGGCTGCCCTTAAGGACGAAGCGGAGTCCTGGACCGGGTTGAAGAACAGGGCGCAGTCTCTTGAAGAGCTGATTGAACTGGCCCTCCTCGAAGACGAGGACTCTCTGACTGACACCATGACTCAGGAGCATGTCGAGCTTTCAGCTAAAGTGGACGACCTTGAGTTCTTGCTGATGCTCTCTGGCGAGTATGACGACCACAATGCCATTCTGGCGCTGCACGCTGGTGCGGGCGGAGTCGACTCCCAGGACTGGGCGCAGATGCTCATGAGGATGTACCTCAGGTGGGCCGAACGCAGTGGATTCAAGACCGAAGTGTTGGACATGTCGATGGGGGATGAGGCGGGCATAAAGAGTGCGGTGGTGCAGGTGAACGGTCTCAACGCGTACGGTTTCCTCAAGGCTGAGAAGGGCGTCCACAGGCTGGTGCGAATCTCCCCGTACGACGGCAACCATGCAAGGCATACCTCCTTCGCACTCGCCGAGGTGATGCCTGATGTCGAAGACGACTCAGAGGTTACAATCAACCCCGACGATCTCAGGATTGATACCTTCAGGGCCGGCGGCCACGGTGGACAGAGCGTCCAGAAGAACTCGACTGCCGTGAGGATCACGCACATTCCATCTGGTATCAGGGTCAACTGTCAGAACGAACGCTCCCAGCACCAGAACCGGGAGATCGCCATGCGGATCCTGATGGCCCGGCTCGTCGAGCGCGAGATGCAGAGGCGCGCCGAGCAACTAGCGCGCATCAAGGGGGAGCATATCTCCCCGGAGTGGGGCAATCAGATCAGGAGCTATGTCCTCCATCCCTACCAGATGGTCAAGGATCACAGGACCGATCACTCGGTATCGGATGCCGCCGCTGTGCTCGATGGTGATCTGGACGACTTCATTACATCGTATCTAAAGACAACAGTAGGAAAAGAAGCCGCAGCAATACCCAAATAGCCGTAGGAACCTCATGAGAATACTTGCCACTCTGCTTGTCGCCCTTACATTAGCTTTTGCCCTCGCCTGCGGAGGTGAGGAAACTGAGACTGCAACGCCTGAGCCTCAGGCTCAATCCGAGCAGCCCACTCCCGAGCCCACAGAGGCCCCGGGCTCTGAGGCTGCTCCAACCGCTGCCCCGGCCGCCGCCGAGGAACCACCGAGCGAGGAACTCTCGGGGGGAATCTTCCGCCGTCTCTGGTCAGACCCTCCCACTCTCGACCCGCACCTGACTTCGGACACGACTTCCGCGGGTCTGGTCGTTGAAATCTTCAGCGGCCTCGTCGCGCTCAACACCGATCTTCAGCTCATACCCGACGTGGCGGAGAGTTGGGAGATCAACGATGATGGAACGCTCTACACGTTCCAGATACGCGAGAACGCCAAGTTCCACGATGGCAAGCGCGTGACCGCCGATGACTTCAAGTGGTCCATGCAGCGGGCTGCCCATCCTGATACAGCTTCGCCGGTTGCCGACACATACCTCAACGACATAGTTGGCGTAGAGGCCGTCCTCGAAGGCGAGGCAGAGGAGATCACTGGAATCACCGTTATCGACGACTCCACTCTTCAGATCCAGATCGACGCCCCCAAGGCGTACTTCCTGGCCAAGCTCACGTACCCGACCGCCTACGTTCTCGATAGCGAAAACGTAATGTCAGGTGGCAGGACCTGGACCGACACTCCAAACGGCACCGGTCCGTTCAAGCTCAAGGAATACCGGATTGGCGAACGCATCATCCTGGAGCGCAATGAGCACTTCTACCGCGAGCACGCCAACGTCGACTCCATCGCCATGAATCTGGCCGGTGGACAGTCAATGGCCATGTACGAGAACGACGAGATCGACATCACCGGTGTCGGGCTGTTCGACCTCGACAGGGTCCTTGATCCATCTGAGCCACTCAACGAGGAACTCGTTGTGGCGCCACCCGACTTCAGCATCTCATACGTCGGCTTCAACGCGAGCATGGCTCCCTTCGACGATCCAAAGTTCAGGCAGGCCCTCAATCACGCGGTAGATAAGCAGCTGATCGCCAACGAAGTGCTCTCTTCGCTCGTGGAGCCGGCCTACGGCATACTTCCTCCCGGCTTCCCCGGTTACAACCCTGACCTGACGGGTCTCGAGTACGACCCTGATCTTGCAAGGACACTTCTGGAAGAATCCGCTTACGCCGACCCAACCACCAGGCCCAGAATCGTTGTCACCGTTCCCGGCACTGGAGGAACGATCGGACTCGACCTAGAAGTAGTAATTGAAATGTGGAAACAGGAGCTCGGTGTAGAGGTCGAGATCCAGCAGGTAGAGTGGGCGACTTACCTGCAGGACCTGGATCAGCAGAAGTTCCAGGCCTACGCCGGTCTGGGATGGCAGGCGGACTACCCGGACCCACAGGACTTCCTGGACATCCTGTTCCACACTGAGAGCTCGCTAAACCACGGTAAGTACTCCAATCCCGAAGCTGACACCATTCTGGAGGAAGCCAGGACAGAGACCGACGTCGAACGCAGGGTGGAGCTGTACAGGGAGGCTGAGGACATCATCGTGAACGATGGCGCGTGGCTCCCACTGTGGTACTCTGGTGAGCGTTACGTCCTCATCAAGGACTACGTCAAAGACTACAAAGTGACGCCAATGATCGTCCCCAAGCTCAAGAACATTCGCCTGACCGACTGACTCCCAACTGCACAGACCGAAGCGAGGACAGGGCGCTCTGACGGGCGGCCCAGCATCAAATGTGGCTGTACATCACAAGAAGGCTGTTGTGGCTGCCCGTGCTGCTATTCGCAGCGTCGCTCGTCACGTTCACTCTTGGCAGATTCGGACCCGGCGACCCTGTTCAGGTCATATTGGGCAACAGGTACGACCCGGACTCTGTGGTTACCAAGAGCCTGCAAAGGGAGCTTGGTCTCGACCAGCCATTCGCCGTCCAGTACGGCAGTTACATGTGGGGATTCGTCAGGGGTGACTTCGGTGAGAGCTACCGCTTCAGGGGGCGTCCGGTCAGAGAACTGCTGACGGCCAAGATGTGGGTGTCGTTCCAGGTAAATCTCGCCGCCCTCATCGTCAGCCTGTCGATAGGGCTGCCGCTTGGCTTTTTCATTGCCCACAAGCAGGGCAATTGGATGGACCCGTCAACCGTTGCTACAGCGTTGATCTTAATGTCCATTCCCATTATGGTCAGCATACCCGCTTTCCTTTGGTTCACCTGTCTGAAAACGGACCTGCTCCCCTGTTCAGGGTGGGGAGGCTTCTGGGATCCTCGGATCATCACACCCGCCATCACGATGGGTATACCAGGCGTTGCAGGACTTCTAAGGCTCATGCGCGCCAGTACTCTCGACGTTATGGGTCAGGACTTCATCCGGACCGCATACGCAAAGGGCCTGACCTCGTTCGCGGTCGACTATCGCCACATCCTGAAGAATGCCATGATACCCATCATCACCATTCTTTCATTCACCCTGGCAGGAATGCTTAGCACAGGCTTCATTACCGAACAAATTCTGGGAATTCCTGGTGTGGGAAGCTTGGCCATAGATTCCATCTTCAACCGCGACTATCCAATCATCATGGCCATAACGATCATCGGCTCCACCGCATTCGTTCTGGCAAACCTTCTCGCTGACATCTCTTACTCGCTGGTAGATCCCAGGATCAGATACAGTTGAACGAGCAGCCTGCACGGTCCGTCATCGCAGAGCTCGATACTCCCGCTGAAGATCAGGGCGGCAAGGGTCATCTACGACGTGCCTGGGAGCGGCTGCTCAGAAAAAAGCTGGCCATGTTCAGCGTGGTCGTGCTCATCGTTCTGTACTCGGTCGGAATCTTTGCCCCACTGATAGCACCCTACGAGTACACAGCCCAGGACTACACTGCTATACGCAAGCCCCCAAGCGCCGAACACTGGGCAGGTACCGATCTCAAAGGCCGCGATCTGTTGACTCGCGTCATGTGGGGAATCCAGAACACTGTCATTATCACGGTCATTTCCATGGCAACCGGCGGCCTCTTGATTGGTGTAACACTCGGCTTGGTATCAGGCTACTTTGGGAGGTGGGTGGATGCGCTGATCATGCGCGTCGGCGAGGTGTTCGCCTCCTTCCCCGATATACTGCTCGTTATCATTCTTGCGGCCACACTCGGACCCAGGCTGCGTGACTTCTTTAGAAACCTGGAAGACACTACTTTCCTGGATGGTCTGGTGAAGGCCGGCGTCGTGGACTATCTCGTTATTTCGATCGCTCTTGTGTCTTTCAGCTGGTTCGGCATGGCAAGGATCGTTCGCGGGCAGGTGTTGGCACTCAAACAGACGCAGTTTGTGGACGCTGCCCGATCAGTCGGCGCAAGCACACCGAGAATCCTCTTCACACACCTGCTGCCCAACGCCATCAGCCCAATCGTGGTCCTGGTAACTATGGGTATGGGTTCCATGGTCGGCACCGAGATCATTCTTAGCTGGCTTGGACTTGGCATCCAGCCCCCGCGACCCAGCCTCGGCGTCATGCTTCTCGAAGCTGGCAGCCTGAGTGCCCTGCGGGAGGTGCCCTGGATGCTGCTGACCCCTGGTCTCGTGGCATGGACGCTGGTGCTCTCGTGGAACCTTCTCGGGGACGCGCTGAACGACGTCCTCAATCCCCGCACCCGATAATCCCTAAACGGAACTGAAACTGGGAGAGTTCTATGTCATTTAACCTGCTCATCTTTGACGAAGGCGCGCCTGAACGGGGGCGCATCGGCGAGTGGCCCGATCTGCTGCGGGAGAGAATTCCCGACATACAAGTCAACGTCGCAACATCGGTCGGTGAGGCGATGGAGATGATCGGTGAAGCCGACGCCGCCTTCGGCAATATCATGCCTGAAGTATTCGAACGCCGAGGCAACCTTCGCTGGATCGCCTGCCCGCAGGCCGGACCACGAGCCGGGTACTATCACGAGGACCTGATCGACAGCGTCGTCGTCGTCACCAACACAAGGGACATCTACAACGACCACATCTCCAATCACATCATGTCGTACGTGCTGGCATTCGCCAGGGGGCTTCACGTATACATCCGGCAGCAGGTCGAGTCTGAATGGCTCCCCGGTTACGAAATCGTCAATCTACCTGACGCCACAGCCGTGGTGGTTGGCGTGGGCGGCATTGGCGGCGAGACCGCCCGGCTGTGCTCAGAATTCGGCATGAACGTGATCGGAGTCGACCCGCGAATAGACGCTCCACCAAAGGGAGTGACCGAGTTGGTTGCTCCGGACGCTCTCGATGAGGTGCTGCCTGGCGCGGACTTCGTGATCGTAACTGTCCCTGAGACACCCGAAACGCAGCGACTATTCAACCTGGAGCGCTTCGAGAAGATGAAGCCCTCGGGTTACTTCATCAACATCGGGCGCGGCGCAACGGTCGTGCTTGACGACCTGGTGGCCGCTCTTGAGGCCGGCGAAATCAGGGGAGCTGCCCTGGACGTCTTCGAGATCGAACCGCTTCCCTCGGATCATCCTCTCTGGGCCATGCCAAATGTCATCATCACCCCGCATTGCGCCGGAGCAGGTCCCTACCTGGACGACCGTAGGACTGAGCTGTTCATAGAGAACTGTGTCAGATTCAGTGACGGCCTTGAATTGCAGAATGTCGTAGACAAGGCCAACTGGTTCTGATGGCGAGCCTATACCTTGTAGACGGCACCTACGAGCTTTTCCGCGCTCACTTCGGCGCTCCACCTAGAACGTCCCCTGATGGTGCCCCTATCGGCGCCGTCACCGGACTCCTACAGACGCTGCTCCTCCTCCTCAGAGAGCAGCAGCCCGAGTATATCGCGTGTGCATTCGACCACGTGGTCGAGTCATTTCGCAACGATCTCTTCGAAGGCTACAAGACAGGGGAGGGCGTACCCGAAGATCTAGCAGCGCAGTTTGATCTCGCTGAGGAGACTACCGCGTCCCTGGGAATCACCACCTGGCCAATGGTCGAGTTCGAAGCCGATGACGCCATAGCGACAGCAGCCACTCGCTGGAAGGATGCTCCCGAGATCGACAGCGTGGTCATCTGCTCCGTCGACAAGGACCTCATGAACCTCGTCGAAGGTACCCGCGTCGTTGTCTGGGACCGCAGGCGAGACATCACCTACACGGAGCACGACGTTGTCGAAAGGTTCGGAGTTCCTCCGTCTTCCATCCCGGATTACCTCGCCCTGGTAGGCGACTCTGCCGATGGAATACCCGGAGTCCCGCGATGGGGCGCGAAAGGCACGGCAACGGTCCTGTCGGAATACGGCCATATTGACTCGATACCGGCCTCCCACGAAGACTGGACGGTCGCCGTACGGGGGGCCCGATCTCTGGCCACGAACCTCGCTGAACGCCGCACCGATGCCGAGCTGTACCGCAAATTGGCAACACTGCGCACGGACGTCCCGCTTGCTCACGATCTTGAGGATCTTCGCTGGCTTGGAGTTCCCCGGAACGAGTATGTCGAACTCTGCGATGCCCTGGGATTGGAGCGACTGAGAGACGCGCCGGGTCGGTGGCGGCAGGACTGAAGAGAGGGAGTACCCCCGGCGGGACTCGAACCCACGCCCCTGGCTCCGGAGGCCAGTGCTCTATCCGCTGAGCTACGGGGGCAATACTGGTTCAACAATATAGCAATTGCGCCTCTTGACGACAAGCAGAATTGACTTGGAGAGCCCTGTTCAGCGAACATAGTCAGAGCTTGGTCAACCATGGTTCGTTAGCGCTCTCAGACGGCCTCCATAAGGGCCTCAAAGGGGGTGCTGAAGCCCTTGACATACAGGTACTGGGTGAATATGATTATGCCGCATTTGTGCACCGTCGGCTCTACCGGCGGGAGACTTGTATGTCTGGAAGACAAAAGTTTCATCGATCGGTCCGACGGATGGACAATAAGCATTAAGGAATCATCTCGAGAGGGGGTCAGATGAGAAGGCGTTTCCCCGTTAAGGGCATAGTAGTTGCCCTGCTTTCTTCAGTTCTTGTATTGGCATTAATAGCATGTGCGGGACCACAAGGTGAACCTGGACAGCCTGGTTTGCCAGGCAATCCGGGTAACGCCGGTGCCGCCGGTCCTTCAGGCCCTCAGGGAGAGCCGGGACTTCCCGGTCTTCCGGGACATCCTGGTAACCCCGGTCCTGCTGGCCCTCCAGGCCCTCAGGGACCAGCCGGCGCCGCAGGCGCTCCCGCTGTCTCCCCTGAAGCTTCTGTAGAACTCAGCAAGTCCGTTCTCGCCACTGCTGGCGATTCAGTAACCGTACGCGGCTCCGGGTTCCTTCCCGGCGAGCCGGTAGTCCTTCAGCTCAGGGTCGACGAGAACCTGTCGATCATCGCTGGGGGCGCACGAGGCGCTCAGGTACAGGCCAACGAGGCCGGTGCGTTCAGCATTACCTTCGACGAGATTGGCGGCGCTTCGGCGAGCCAGGCTCGCGCAGTCGGTAGCCGTACTTTCTTCGCCCAGGGTTCAGATGGCAGTAGGGCCAGCGCGGCTGTAACGGTCGTCGGGGCTCCTGAGCCAATGACCTCTGTTGACACCAGCCTGCTGGCCGGCGCAACGCCGCCTGGCGAAGCTATCATGGTCTGGGGCGCGGGATTCATGCCTGGTGAGGTAGTTTCCCTCATCGTGGTAGGAGCTGCTGAGGGTGGTAGCAACCGTATAATCGGCGGAGTCACCTCCAATGATTCGGGTGCATTCTCGTCGGAACTCGCTAACCCGCTCGACCTTGGCGTATACACGCTTAGGGCGACCGGCAACATGGGTTCCACCGCTACGGCTCCGTTGGTCGTACTGGATAAGTAGAAGCACTGCCCTTAGTCTAAGTAATACTTAGGCGATAAAGCGCCGCCTCCCCTAGGGGAGGCGGCGCTTGTCGTACTGGGGGTTGGTAAAGTGGATACCGCGACGCTCCCCCTTGCTCGTGTCAATCCGTGCATAGGAGCGTTTGCCTGCGAGGAGCAGTGGGGGACCCCACCCGAGCGATAGGCAGCACGGGCCTTGCCGGCTGCCCTGCAGACTTGGTAGTTGGCCTGACACTCTGGCGATATGAAATTGGAGCAAGTGCTCAATTGTCGTCGTTGGCTCAGATGGCAGCCTGTCCAGCGTCCGCGTCTCGGGGCAATTAGTAGGTGATCGCTGACAGAGTCAAATAGGGGTAGTGTGTGGGGCCGATACCGGCACCTGCCTACCCGGAGCAGTGGGCGGCTCTATTCTGCCTTCAGGCCAGTCTCCTCGTCGGGAGTTTGGACGAGCGTGACCCTCAGCATCGTCGGCCTTCGGCCCATCGTGCCGATCACCTCGATGTTCAGGCCCGCGTGCTCGACCCTGTCGCCAGGTACGGGTACCTTCCCTAGCCGGTCAAACACCAGCCCTCCGATTGTGTCGAACCCGTCGTTTACGACATTCACCCCGAGGGTGTCATTGAGCTCGTCTATAGTCATTCCTGCGTCTACAGCGAACTCTGCTTCGCCGACGCGTTGAATGTCTGGCTCTTCTGCATCGAACTCGTCCTGGATCTCCCCGACGATCTCCTCGAGAATATCCTCGATCGTAACGATCCCCGATACCCCTCCGTACTCGTCAATAACCACTGCGAGGTGTGTCCGCTCCTCCCTGAACATTTCCAGCAGCCCCTCAAGTGTCTTGGACTCTGGGATGAACAGGGGTTGCCTGCTGACCTGCTGCGCGGTGGTGAGGGAGGCGTCTTTACCTGTGCCAAGCTGCTGTAGAACGTCTCTCGCATGTGCGACTCCGACTATGTGGTCGAGGTCGTTCTTGAAGATAGGGATGCGGCTGTGACCGGCACTTCTCATCTTGTCCACAAGCAAGTCGAGAGTCTCCGCAGACTCAACCGCTACAATGTCCACCCTGGGAACCATGATCTCGCGCGCAACGGTCCTGTCGAGCTGTACGACTCCCCGTATCATTCTCACTTCGTGCTCATCCAGCACGTCTTCTGTTGGATCAACGCTGAGCGTAATGTCGAGAGAAGGATCGGATGGGCTGGGTACCTCAGAAGATGGACTTCTGACTATCAATTCCTCTATCAGCAGGATTGGGCGAAGTGGGAAGGACAGCAGCCAGGCTAACCTGGGCATGAATGTGCATAGCTGGGCCGAGTAGCGCATACCGAGCGATCGGGCCCCGTACGTTGCCCCCGCAAGCACAACGAGCACGGCGATTCCTCCAATGGTGGTCAGGTCCCATCGCACGCCCCACGAGGCCCACACGACTGCTGTCATGGAGACCATTGTTGCTGCCAGGGCAATCAGGTTGAGAAGTCGCAGGCCTGCGGTGGGCCCGCCAGGAAGATTACTCAGGAGCCGGAGCTGCTCAGATTGCCCGGCTTCCTCGTTTAGGACGCTGGAGGCTACTGCCTGGATTCGTCCTGCGATGGAAGTGGCGCCAAGCTCACTGAAGGCGAATAAGAGGATCGAGATCGCCAGTGAAAGCGCTGGTATCGTACTGTCGCTCTCCAATTCAGTGCTCCGGTGCAGGAGGGTCTTTTGGACGCGCCGTGCTGGCCTCGGTCTCTCCGGCTCGATTCTTCCTAATGCGTGCTGGCGCCCCAATTGCGCCAGAGTCTGGAGGCACGCTCTTGTTTACGACCGAACCGGCGGATGTGTACGATCTGTCGCCGATTGTGACAGGGGCGACC
Organism: Dehalococcoidia bacterium; assembly: GCA_965232905.1. GTDB lineage: Bacteria > Chloroflexota > Dehalococcoidia > Lucifugimonadales > UBA1123 > VXRN01. The sequence continues at coordinate 1,212,909 of OZ247432.1, read as the reverse complement.
ATCATGGTGTCGCTCCCGATGAAGACGTCATCCCCAATCACCGTGCCGTGCTTGCTTTGACCGTCAAAGTTGCAGGTGACTGCGCCAGCCCCGAAATTTACGTTTGATCCAACCTGGGCGTCGCCAATGTAGCTGAAGTGACCTGACTTGGTCCCGCGCCCCAACCGGCTGTTCTTCACCTCAGCGAAGTTCCCAATGTGCACTTCCGACTCGATGTACGTTCCTGGCCTGATATGGCTGAATGGCCCGACGTCCACATTCGATTCAAGTGTCGCTTCCTCGATCACTGAGGCGATCACCTTCACTCGGTCTCCAAGTGTAGAGTGTTCGATGATCGAATTGGGCCCTATCTCGCACTCGGCTCCGACCAGTGTTGCCCCACGAATGTGAGTATTGGGTCGGATAATTGTGTCTGCGCCGATCTCCACATCCCAGTCGATGTATACCGATTGCGGGTCCTGCATTGAGACACCGCTGCGCATCCACTTCTCTCTGATACGCTCCCTCACGATCGACTCCGCATCTGACAACTCGACCCGGTCGTTTACTCCTCTTGCCTCGTTCGGGTCACTCAGGCCAAGTGTCGCTACTTCGTACTCAGAGCTGGCCGCTTTGCCGATCAAATCTGTCAGGTAGATTTCGCCTGAGCGAGACATCTGAATGCGCGGCAGGTTGTCCCATAACCAGTCTGAACGAAAGCAGTAAACGCCTGCGTTGATCTCTCTGACCAGTAGTGTCGCCTCATCGGCCTCGGAATGCTCCACGACAGACGTGGCCATCCCCGCTGAGTCACGCACGACCCTTCCAAGCCCCGCCGGATCATCCACCGTTGCGGTAAGCATCGTGACAACAGCCTCAGACCGGATATGGGCCTTGCCTAAGTCGTCTAGGGTCCCAACCTGGATCAGCGGTACATCTGCATTGATGACCAGCACGTTGTCGTGACTTCCCACTGCATCACTGGCACGGAGAAGCGCGTCAGCCGTTCCGAGTGGCTCACTCTGGAAGGCGTACGTGAAAGACTCTCCTAGGGTTTCAACGATCGCAGAACTGGCGTCGGGCACGACTACGACGATCGGACCATACCCGGCCGCCCGTACAGTCTCTGACACTATGGCTGCCATGGGCTTGCCGCACACCTGATGCAGTGCCTTGGGAGTGCGGGAGTTCATCCGCCTGCCCTCTCCCGCTGCAAGGATGACGGCTGCGAAAGAGGTCATAGCGCGGACACAAAAAAACGCCTAACTGAAGGGCAGGGTATGCCCGAGTCAGGCGCGGAGCTGCTGATAGATCTATCAGATAAGTCGTCCACTTTGGCGAATGCTAGCAAAGGCCCTCTGGAGTGTCAATATTCTGGACATTACTCGTACCGCCGTTCTATCCTAACCCCGACCTCGCTCATAGGTGAGCAATCACTCAGTCTCCAATGGAGGAACACACCAATGGCACGCTTCAAAGTTGCTGTTCAAAGACCTACTAATGTCACCTACGCCCTCGGTGGGGGTGACTACGACTATGAGATGGAATACCTCTCAACCATCGACGCCGAGATTGTCGAGTTCGAGGCCGCCAGTGAGGGCGAGATCATCGAGCAGGTGCGGGACTGCGACGCCATGATCGCGCGAGGCGACCGCATCACCGAGTCGATCATCAACAGCCTCGAAAACTGCAAGATCATAGCCCTCGGAAGCGTAGGCGCAGACACTGTCGACGTCCCCGCTGCTACCGCGCGAAACATACCCGTAACCAACGTCCCGGACACCTTCATCGAAGAGGTCGCTGACCACACGATGATGCTCCTCCTCGCGACGTTCAGGCGTCTGAACCTCATGGACGAGATGGTCCGCACCGGACGCTACGGCGAGGGACGACCGTACCTCAACCAGTTCCCCCGGCTATACGGCCAGACCTTGGGGTTCGTCTCCTTCGGACACGTCGCAAGGGCTACCGCTCTTCGAGCAGCCCCGTTCGGGCTCCGTATGATCGCGTTCGACCCATACATCGAGGAGTTGACGATAACGAGCTACGGAGTCGAGCCTGTCAGCCTGAATGAGCTGCTCGAGCGCTCAGACTTCGTCTCCATGCACGCGCCGTCGACTTCCGAGGTCCACCACATGCTCACCGAGGAGCATTTCCGGCGCATGAAGCCGACCGCGCTGTTCATCAACAATGGTCGCGGCCCGACGGTGGACGAACCTGCGCTTATCAGGGCCCTCGACGAGGGATGGATAGCCGGCGCCGGCCTCGATGTCACTGAGATCGAGCCGCCTCATCCCGACAACCCGCTGCTGAAGATGGACAACGTCATTCTGACGCCTCACGTCGCCTCCGCATCAGCCAGGATGTCTCCCGAGGCTCGACGCAGGGTAGGGCAGGAGATCTCGCTCGTCCTAAGTGGACGCTGGCCCAGGACGTGTGTGAACCCATCCGTGCTGGTCAAGACCGACCTCATCCGCTGGCAGCCCTACTCTATGGAGCGGGGACCCGGCTCCAACTGACCCACGATTAGTCTGGCGTGGCCTCCGGCACATACCTGGGAGGCCGCGCCAACTGCACCATCAGCATGGTCAAAGCACCAAGAGCTGCAAACGCAACGAAAGCGACCTGGTAGCTGCCTGTCAGGTCGAACACCGCACCCGCAGCCAAAGCGCCTACCGCCTGGCCGCCGCTGGTCAACGGCTCTGCGACGCCTCTGATCATTCCCAATGATCGCCGCCCAAAGTAGTCGGCATAGGCGACTGGCGGCACCGAGAGCATCCCGCCGAGCCCAAAGCCGAAGAATGCTGAATACGCCAGCGCCTGTGTGGTCGAGTCTGCGGTCATGAAGAGCAATGCCCCGACCGCCATGACTGCTGCAACCATGGTCAGCACGTGCCGGGCGGGAACGCGCTCGACTAACCAGCCCCAGGCAACGCTTCCGATTCCAAGGAAGGCTGCGTTGAGGCCCACGCCAATGCCTGCGTAAACGGGGCTCAGCCCTTCATCACGCAGGAACGCGGCCAGGTGTGTGTTGATCCCTGCCTGCATCAGGAAGAGCAGCCCCGTTCCCAGGGCCAGTATCCAGAGCGCCGGCGTCTTCATGGCGGCCTTCAGCGTCCAGCCGGGCTCCTCTGCCACTGGACCACCTGAGGCTTCTTCCTCTTCCTCGACCTCGTCTCCGTCCGGCTTGAGTCCAACGTCTTCAGGCTTCTCGGCTATCAGCAACATCGAGGGCAGCAGCGCGATTGCCCACACAATCAGACCGAGCACAATCCAGGCGTCTGACCAACCGCGCCTGTCGATCACGATGGACGCGATGAGCGGGAACATGATCATTCCGACCGAATGAGAGAGGAACAGGACTCCACTCGCCCTGCCGCGCATTCTGACGAACCATCGGGTTGTTACCACTGACGCGCCGATCTGTACAGGACTGGAAAAGATCACCCGTCCGATGCCGTAGGCCAGGTAGAAGGCGATTGGCACTGTGGCCCATGCCAGAGAGATGGTCGATAACCCGAGGATGAACACGCTCACGGCAAGCACGAGCCGTGCACCGTACCGGTCTATCAGCCAGCCGACAATGGGGGATGCACCTGAAGCAGCCAGCCCTCCAAAGCTCGCAGCCCCTGCGATCAGCGTGCGGCTCCATCCCAGGTCCTCAGCAAGGGGAAACATGAACACCGCGATGGTGAGGCTCGCTGCGGCGTTTCTGACAATCTGTGTACTGCTGGCCGACCCCAACACGACCCATCCATAGAAAAATGGAGTCTTATGTGCGAGTCGAGGGGCTAGGTTCAATGGAGGTCCGCAGTCACTCTTAGGTCGTTTTCGAAAGCGCCAGCGGATGCTAACACCGGGCCTGAAGCACAGTCAATTCTGCACCCGCCACCCGCCACCGTCTCTGAAAACCTAGAGTCTTCTAGTAACCCCGGGCCTCGTCGGTACCAGTTGGCTGCACGCCTGCCCGGAGCAGACCCGAGTCTGGGTCTACCATGACGCCGCGTGGCCTCGAGAAGCCTCCTCCTGTGAGTGGCTCTGGTACGACCTCGACGTTGTGGCCCATGCGAGCCAGAGCTTCGACTATCTGAGGATCGATCCTGTGGTCGACGAAGGTCTCGCGCTCTGCGGCATCGATGCCTGGTGCAGTGATAGCCTCCTGCATTCCCATGTCGAAATCGATCACGTTGGAGATGACGTTCGCGATGCGGCAGATGATCCTCCGTCCACCGGGCGCTCCGACGCTGAAGTAAGGCTTGCCGTCCCTGAGTACCAGCACGGGCGCCATGTTGTTCAATCCCCGCTTGTATCCCGCGATCGAGTTCGCCGTTCCGGGCATCGGATTAAAGACGACCATGCCATTTGTGAGCAGGACTCCTGTACCGGGTACGACGACACTAGAGCCGAAGCCGCCCACCGCGGTCTGCGTGCAGGCGACCATGTTCCTGTCCCGGTCGATGACGCTGAAGTGTGTGGTGCAGTCTCCCTCGCTGGGCGGCGACGCGACCGCAGCGCGTTCGGACTTCGCCTGCGGTTCGTAGCGCCAGGGGTCGTGCATGGGACCGTCGGCGTATGCGACCCATGGCTGTAGCTCGCGCTCCTCCTCCAGTCTTGCAACTTCGCGGTCGATGGTGAGGGAGATCTCCTGTGCGTACTCCTTGGACAGCATCCCGTCGAGCGGAACCGGTCCAAAATCGGGGTCTCCGACGAAACTGTATCGGTCCGCAAACGCGTGCCTGGCCGCTTCCGTAAATAGGTGCAGGTGCTCCGGGGACGCGTGCGGGAGGCTGCCCAGATCGAAGCTCTCCAGGATGCTTAGCGTCTGCAGACTCGTAATCGTGCCAGCCGGCGCTGGCGACCCGAGAATCTCGTACCCCCTGTACGAGACTCTTACCGGCACTAGCACCTGCGCCTCGTATTCGGCGAGGTCCTTGGCGCTGAGGACGCCGCCATTTCGATTCATCTCCTCGTCGATGGCGGCAGCAATCTCGCCTCTATACAGAGCATCCTTGCCCTCTCTGCCGATCCGTTCGAGGGTGTCTGCGAGGTCGCGCTGCACGACTCTTGCGCCAGGCGGCGGCGGATATCCGTCACTCAGGAAGATTCTTCCGGCCTCCCTGTACCGGACCAGGTTGGGCATGAATCTGGCGATCATCAGACAGGTGGTTGGGTCGGCCTCGAACCCCTCTCTGGCGTAGTGGACCGCCGGTTCGAGCACCTGCTCCAGGGGCAGCGAGCCGAACATCTCGTGGGCGCGGCACATCCCGGCCGTGACTCCAGGCACACCTACTGATTGGTGACCCATGGAGTTCGCGCGGTTCTCGACTTCGTATATCCCGTTGCCCTCTACCGCTTGCCCAATCACACGAAACATGTCGGCCGTTGCAGCTTTCGGAGCCCGGTGACCGTAGTCGATGGCAACGCTGCGGCCTTCATTGGCCACGTGAACTATCATCTGACCATGGCCGGCGACTGATGAGTTCCACGGCTCGACCACGTTGAGACAGAAGCCGGTGGCAATAGCGGCGTCCACGGCGTTTCCACCGCTCTTCAGGACATCGACGCCGGCTTGGGCAGCGATCGGATGTGCAGTCGCAACAGCGCCGTGCTCGACGACCACCTCGTCTTTATCAGGCCGCCAAATGCTGCGTGTATTCATTAACCTACACCCCCCGACGCGGCGTGAGTGAGTTCGTTTCCGCTGTCGTGCTCCGACCCATACTAACAGCATACGGGCAGGCAACCCCTGACACGTCCAGAGGAGAAGGAACGGCCGGTCAGTGACTGGCAGAAGCTGAACAGTGCGAGCGAGAGGGAAATAGGGCCCGTTGGTGGGTAGGGTAGAGGGACCCTTAACTCAAATGGTCACTGGTCTAGTCGAGCCTGGTACCCCTGCCCGGACTCGAACCGGGGCACCCGGTTTAGGAAACCGGTGCTCTATCCTCCTGAGCTACAGGGGCACGTGGACTGAGAGCAAACGTGATCGTTTAGAACGACCACAACCAAATTCTGACAGGGCAAATCGCCCCGTGTCAACACGACGCTATCCCTTTAAATGGAACTCGCCCGTCGCGTAAACTCCGCGCTTCGAATATCCCTCTCCACAATCGACCTGATGTACCTTGAGCTGATGCGCTCCACTTCATTGCGCACGCCATCGTTCAGGGTCAGGTTCCCAATGCTCGCCATGTTCTCCGTTCGTTGAAGGTACCTGAGTACCCGCATTGCCGATTCCGACACCTGCACCTTCTGGCCGATTCCGAGACCTCTGCACTGTGGACACAGCACTCCACCGGCAGCGAGGTCAATCAGGTGGTCTCCCGGCTCCAGGCCCGAGTTACACTCGACGCAGTGTTCGAGTTGTGGCCTGAATCCAGTGACGTCCAGCACACGTTGCTCGTACCATCTACCCACAAGCCAAGGGTCGGTAGCTTTCTCCACCGCCTCCAGTGTCTCCATGACGAGCAGAAAGAGCGCACGACTCGCGGACCTCTCCTGCGAGAACAGGTCTGCGATTTCACAGACGTAGAGCGAGTGAGACAGTCGCGCCAGGTCTTCACGCGAACCAGGATGGTCGTCCTTCAGCGCAGCTTCAGTGATGACGTCAAGGTTCCGCCCATAAGCCGCGGCGAAGTCAATCACGTTGGTGAGGTCCAGGTGCCCTCGAAGTCGCCCGTTGGGCCGGCGAACACCCTTCGCGACTGCCCTGACCTTGCCCAGGTCAGGCGTGAGAATAGATACGATGCGGTCGGCTTCACCAAGTGGGTACTGGCGTAGGACCACACCGCTGGTCCTGTACGTTCTCGACCTCGCCCGGCTCATGCCGATCAGAACACCTGCCTGCCTTCGATGGCACGTCCCAGCGTCGACTCGTCTGCGTACTCCAGGTCACCGCCCACGGGCAGGCCACGCGCGGGACGGGTGACAGACACTCCAAGGGGTGAGATCAGCCCATGGATGTACATGGCCGTCGCATCCCCCTCCACGTTGGGATTGGTAGCGAGAATGATCTCCTGGACATCCTCGCCCGAAAGACGCTGGAGCAGCGGTTGGATCTTCAGATGGTCGGGGCCGACCCCATTCATCGGCGAAATCGCACCATGAAGCACGTGGTAAAGCCCCCTGTATGAGTGCGTGCGCTCCAGGGCAAGCACGTCAAGCGCTTCCTCGACGACACAGATCCTTTGGGGGTCACGTCCCGGATCGGCGCAGATGTCACACGGGTCATCCTCTGTCAGGTTAAAGCACCGCGAGCACATGGCCACGCTGTCTTTGACGCCCACAATCGCGGCCGCAAGCTCATGTGCGTTCTGCTCGGGCATCCGTATGAGGTGGAACGCGAGCCGCTGGGCGGACTTCGGGCCGATCCCCGGCAGCTTGCTGAACTCGTCGATCAGCCTGGCAATCGGCGCGACCGTATATACGGCAGGACCGGTCATCTACGTTAGTCCTGGGATGTTGAGGCCGCCGGTCAGTTCTCCCATTCTCGAGCTGACCATCTCCTGTGCGTTCGACAGCCCCTCGTTTACGGCGGCGACTATCAGGTCCTGTAGTATGTCGACATCTTCAGGGGAGACGACTTCGGGGTCGATCTCAATTGACTCCAGTGTCAGCTTGCCCGTTACAACTACGGAGACGACGCCACCACCAGCGGTGGCCTCCACTGTTGCGGTCTCCAGCTCTTCCTGGAGCTCAGCCATCTTTCGTTGTAGCTGCTGGGCCTGACGCAGCATTCGGCGGTTCATTGAGATGTGTCCTCCTCGATGGTCTCCACCAGCCTCGCTCCCATAGCCTGGGCAGCGCGGACAAGATGGCTCTGCTCACTCTGTCTCTTGGAAGCTCGCTCGCTTCCTGAAGTTAATTCGATTGCTAGCTCGAAATCGCCTCCCATCGCCTGGGCGATGGCGTCGTTCAGTTCGCGCCTGACTGCGGGGTTTCCAACTTCCGACTCGGCCCGCTCGATGTGTGAACTGTGTGCGAACCTGACTACGATCCGATCGTCTTCAAGATTATACTCTCGCGCGCTGCGCAGCAACGGCCCCAACTTGAACCGCGAACCCGTATTTCTGAGCGTCCTCAACAGCTCTGGCCATACGACGGCAAGCCGTTCATCAGGATCGTTGGGAACTGCCTGTCCCGAATCTCTTCCGGGCGCAGGGCGGGGAGGTACACTGGGAACGGGAGCAGGCGGGGGGCGACGTTGCTGAACAGGAGGAACAGGGGCTCGGGCGCCTGGGGACTGTCTGGACGGTGCGGACGGTGCAGGCCTGCCCGCAGGAGGTCTCACCGGAGGTGCCGATGCCACGGCTACAGGTTCCGGTTCCAGGCTGGACTCTGCCAGCGCAAGCTCGAGGGGCAACGGTGACGACACGTCCTGCCTGACGTCAGCTTCTACGAACGCTCTAACTGCCCGCAGCACTTGGCCGTGGTCGGCTCCTGCGGCAATATTGGCGAGGCGTTCGGCAGTTGAGTCGGAATAGCGGGAAGAGTCACCGGCACCGGAGTTTATCAGCATGACGGCCCGGAGGAACTCCGTAACGGCCCGCTGAAGCTGTCCCAGGTCGGAGCCCTGGTCAGCGATGCGACCGATCAGGCTCAGCCCATCGGACAACTGGCGTCCCACTACCATCTCGCAGAGGTCGAGCGCATCCTCGTCGCCGGTGAGTTCCAGCATGTCCCTTACCTGGTCGCCTGTCAGTGGCGACCCGTAGGACACGACTGCCTGCTCCAGCAGGTTCTCTGCGTCTCTGAGGCTTCCGGTCGAGTGCCTGGCGATCAGGTCGAGCGCTTCTGCCTCAGCCTCTACGTCCTCCGCCGCGCTCAACTGCGCAAGCTTCTGGTGGATAGCCTCGATCGGAATTCGCCGGAAGTCGTACCGCTGGCACCTGGAAACGATGGTGAGCGGTACCTTGTGGACTTCAGTAGTCGCCAGTATGAAGATCGCGTGTCCGGGAGGCTCTTCAAGCGTCTTGAGGAGCGCGTTGAACGCCGCGTCGGTCAGCATGTGGACCTCGTCCACGATGTACACTTTGTACTGCGACTGGGTTGGCGCGAAGCCGATCCTGTCGCTCAGATCGCGAATGTCGTCAATGCCGCGGTTGCTGGCGGCGTCGATCTCAATCAGGTCGAGTGCGCGTCCCTCGATGATTGCCTTGCAGTTCTCGCAGGTATTGTCAGGCTCGCCGTCACTTGGCTCGAGGCAGTTCACGGCCTTGGCCAGGATTCGAGCGGTACTCGTCTTGCCGGTCCCGCGAGGGCCGCAGAACAGGTACGCGTGCGTTAGCCGGCCGCTGGAGACGGCGTTCTTGAGCGTATTGGTGACGGTCTCCTGCCCAACGACTTCGTCCAGGGCACGTGGGCGCCACTTTCTGTAAAGCACTTCCGCCATAACAGTTGCCACCAAGTGTGCAAATAAACCGTACGGACAGCCTTACCGTCGTTCCGGCGAAGGCCGGGGCCCAGAGAGTGGACGGGTGGTGGTACCGACGCTAGCCGATGAGCCCCTTTCGCCGCATCTCCTCCTTCGCCTCAACCTCCCGCGCCTGCATGACAACGGCGTCTGCCTCGACTTCGTGATCGTAACCTAGCAGATGAAATATCCCATGGGCAACCAGCGCGGCGAGTTCGTTTTGCAGCGTTTGTCCGGCTTCTTCGGCCTGCCTCTCCGCCTGAGGAAGGGAGATGATCACCTCGCCCACTTCGGCCTGATGATCCGGCGGTAGCACGAACTCGAACTCGTCTGCGTCACGAGAGTCAGTGCCGTAGTAAGTCCCGGAGTGAACATTGGAAAACGAAAGAACGTCTGTAGTCGTCTCCAGACCCCGGTGTTCGGCATTGAGCTCTGTCACAGTCTCATCGTCAGCGATGACTACCGTGGTAAGCCCTTTGGTCTCAAGTGCCTCGCTGGACAGCGCCACTTCAGCCACAGCGGTCAACCAGTCCGCATCAACGGTCCCCAGGAACTCGTCAAACACCTGGACTTGGACTCTAGCCATGATCAATGAAGCACGCCAATGCAGTCACGCAGGACGACCTGTGGCACATCAATCAGCCCGGCCTTCGGTGCCTCGTACCGCCTCAAAGACGGATTACGGAGAACTGAGACTTCCGTTAAGACCTTCCTCAGACTGAAGGAACTCGAACAGGTCGCTATCCGCCGGAAGCACTACAGTAGAGTTGGCCTCAAATATCTTGCGATAGGCCTGCAGGGATCTCTGGAACTTGTAGAACTCGGGATCTTGCGCAATTGCCTCGGCGAAGATCTTGATCGCCTCACCCTCGCCCTGACCGCGGGTTATTTCTGCAGTCCTCTGGGCGGTTGCCTTGATGATGGATGCTTCGCGGTCGACGGCCGCTCGGACTTCAGCGTCGATCTCCTGTCCCTCGGCTCGTTCCTTGTCAGCCTTCCTCTTACGCTCGGACTGCATCCTCGCATACACGGACTCTGCGATCTCAGGCGGGAAGTCAGCCCGTTTGATCCTGACGTCAATAATGTCGATTCCGAACTCTCTGAGCTTGGGCTGTACGAGGACCTGCACGCGCTTCATGATGTCTTCGCGCTTGGTTGTGATTATCTCAGCCTGGTTGTCGCTGGCTATCTCGCGCCGCAGCTCGGATGTGATGATGTCTACCGCCCGCGCCTTGCCCTGGCTTTCAGTCTGAACAGTCTCCCTGAACAGTACCGGTTCAACTATCCTGCCCCGCGCATACACGTCGATGATAAGTCGCTTCTTATCCTTGGTAAGCAACGACTCTGGCGGAGCATCAAAGCTCAGCAGGCGCTTGTCGAAGTATGTGGTGGCGTCGATAAAAGGCGTCTTGATGTAGAGTCCCGGACTCCTGATTGACTGCTGCACCTCGCCGAAGCGGGTTACGATGGCCTGCTGCTTTTCATCTACAACGAAGAAAAGCTGCGGTCCCACGATTGCCGCAACAGCCGCAAGTACGATTAAAGCTATTGCCAGAATTTTCATCGATCGCGTTCCTCGTTAGTTTCTGCTGCCGAGTGAGGTCGGGAGTGCGCTGTCTCCGGTCAGATCCAGAAATTCGATCAGACCTCCCCCTGTGTCGTCGTCGATGATGTACTTCTGAATGTCAGGAAGAATTTCCTCCATCGCCTCGAGGTAGAGTCGTTGCCGTGTAACTTCGGGCGCCAGTTCGTACTCATTGAGGATCGATATAAAGCGTTGCGACTGACCTTCAGCGTAAGCGATCCGCTCCTGCTTATAGGCTTCGGCAGCTTCGGTGAGCCGAGCTGCTTCACCCCTTGCGTTTGGCAGGACTGACTCTCGATAGGCATCTGCCAGGTTGATAATCCGTGCCTTGTCCTCCTTGGCACGGACGACGTCGTCAAACGCGTCCTTGACCTGCTCAGGCGCGAACACGTTGAGCAGTTTGACCTCACGCACGTTTATGCCGGTCTCGTACTCGTCCAGTAGTCTCTGGAGGAGCAACTTGGTGTCAGCCTGCGTTTCTTCCTTCTTGTCGGTAAGAGGATCGTCGATCGGCCTGCTGCCCACCACCTGGCGCAGCGCGGTCTCGGTGGCGTCTTTAATGGTCTGACCTGCCGGGTCCACCGCCTTGTAGAGGAACTGCTGAAGGTTCTTGATGTCGTACTGCACCAGGAGCTGCACGTCTACGATATTCGGTGCCTCTCCGGGCTGTCCCGCCTCATCAGGGTCGCCCGTTATCATGAGTGACTCATCGAGTGCTGGTGTGCCGCCGCGTACGCCAACTTCAAGCCTCCGTATGTCGTCGACCTTGACGATGTCCCTGGCCCCAACTGGCGTCGGCCACCACCAGTGCAGCCCAGGTCCCTGGATGTTGTCGAACATTCCAAGACGGCGTAACGCCGCCTCTTCACCCGGCTGAACGGTGAAGAAACCGCTGCCAACCCACACAAGGATACCGACAGCGAAGAGCCCCAGAACTATGATTGCCCACACGCTGCTGCCACCACCGCCTCCAACACCGCCGATCTTGAACCGGCCGAAGAATCCCCTGATTCGCTCGAGGATCTGATCGAAATTGACTTCAGGTTCTTCTGGCCGATACATTTGCGGGCCTTCCTGCCTGGAATCTGACTTACGTTCTATCTACTCACCTAGTGTAACGATATGGTAGCACACGGTGTTAGGACATTCGAACATCTGCTCAGAGATCCTACTAGGGTCTATGCAGCCTCCGATCTGCTGAAGGGCGAATGCCGCCTCTTCACAAGACGGTTAGGGTGATACCCTCGCACACTGATCCACGGCAGACTCCTGATAGCGCCTCTTCATTGACACACTAGGTGAACCTGATACCCTCTGTGCTGGCGTCACTTTTGCCTGTGGAGCGAGTTTTTGGGAAGGTCTCATGAAGTACGATGTCATCGTAGTTGGCGGAGGAGCGGCTGGGTCGGTCCTGGCGAGCAGGTTGGCTGAAGACCGTAGTACCACAGTACTGCTGCTCGAAGCGGGTAAAGACTATCCCGACCCTGACACCCTGCCGGACGAGATAAAGTACGGCCACACCAGGTTTGCGGAAGCCCCTGACTCAGATCACAACTGGGCCCTGCGCGGCACCATTACAGAGGAGCAGGGCGAGATCCATGTGGCCCAGGGCAAGGTGATCGGGGGAGGGTCGTCCATCAACGGCCAGGCCATGCAGCGTGGATTCCCCGAGGACTTCGATTCTTGGTCTGCACTTGGCAACGACGAGTGGTCCTACGAAAAGGTACTGCCTTACTACCGCAAGATGGAACACGACCTGGATATCCAGGACGATTTCCATGGGACAGATGGGCCGATGCCGGTGAGACGACGCCAGTCCGGTGCCTGGCCCGCCATCCAGAAGGCCTTCCACGATGCCTGCGTAGCAGAAGGGCATGGCGTAACAGGCGATGTCAACGGCCCGAATCCCGCCGGTGTCGGCGTGTCTCCCACCAACAACCTGGGCGGCGTCAGGATGAGTTCCGCCATGACCTACCTGAATCCAATGCGACACTGCCTGAACCTCACAGTCAGGGGAGAAGTGTTCGTCCGAAGGATTCTCTTCGAGGGTTCGAAGGCTGTTGGCGTCGAAGCCGAGAGTGGGGGAGAGGCATTCACAGCCACAGCCGAAAAGGTCGTTCTGAGCGCCGGTGCCATCAGGTCGCCCCACATCCTCATGCTTTCGGGAGTCGGCCCCGGTGAAGACCTTGACCGATTTGGAATTCAGCGAGTGAACGACCTCCCAGGCGTGGGGCAGGGACTCTGGAACCACCTCAGCGCTCATGTCACCTTCATGGTCAAGGACGACGTTTCCCTCTCGGCCGACCTCGAAGCGCCCCACTTCGGTCTGCACTACACGTCACGAGGTTCTGACGAGACCAACGACATGGTCCTGAGGACTGGTAACGTCGTGGACGAGCGGCAGGAGCGCGTTCCCGGTGTGCGTACGAGATACAGAACGGGCGAGGTGTCTCCCGACAGGGCGGCGCGGATATCCTGCACTCTCGGACTTCCCAAGGGTTCGGGGTACGTCAGGCTCGCATCTGCCGACCCAGGCGTACAGCCTGAGTTCAACTACTGCTACCTCCGCCACCCGGACGACATTCGCCGCGTCAAAGAGGGTCTGCGACTGGGAGTACGACTTCTGGAATCAGAAGCGTACAAGGATGTGGTAGACCACATAGTTGATCCAGCCGACGACACCCTGGCAAGCGACGACGCAATGGACCGCTGGATACGCCAGACAGTAGGGACTGCCCGCCACGTCTCTGGAACATGCATGATGGGGCCTGACTCAGACGCCATGGCGGTGGTTGACCAGTACTGCCGTGTAAAGGGAGTGCAGGGGCTATGGGTGGTCGACGCTTCGGTAATGCCGAGGATTCCGAGGTCTGGCGGCATTCATCCCACTGTAATCATGGCCGCCGAGCGCGCCGTTGGATGGATCGCCGGAGGCTAGCTGAGGCAGGCACTTCCCCGTAACCCTATTCGCCGCCACCCCTACGGCTTCTCCTTCGTGCGAGCCACCTGATTCACCTGGGACTATTAGCGGACTCCTTCCGGTCAAGTAGCTCCAGAAGTTCATTGGTACTGGTGACTGACCCGGCCAGGGTAAGAAACTCTCCCACATCCTCAGATAGTTCCCGCAGTCGCCGGACGTGTGGGCCGATCGGATCGACTGAAGCTGGACCGTGAGCGTACGTACCATAGAAGGCAAAGTACGCTTGGTTGAGTTTCCGAATCGGATGACCGCCCTTGATGAGCACTTTCCGCTGGTCTTCCATGTATGCCTCCGCCTCTTCGACCTGTCCGTCTGCCAGTAGTCGGTCCACAGTCACCCTCGTCTCTCTCATCAGCGCCCCGAAGTCGAGCTCGGTGTGCTCAGCCAGGTCAGCCACGTGAAACTCGGCTTCGGCGCTTGGATCGCCAGCGCCCGCATCTGTCATCCGCGACTCCATGGAAAAAAAGGCAATGTCCCCGATCTCGTCTCCAGCAATGCCTGCGACAGTCTCATTCAGGACCATTAGCTCAGCGCTTCCGTATGGATTGCGCCCCAGCGGTTTCAGGAAGAGATAGTGATGGACCCACTCGTGTGCTGCCAATCGAAGCGTGTTTCGCAAGTCTGCTCCATGATGGACCGAGGCCGGATAGGTAGCTACACCACCTACTTCCAGCACAAGCGACGAGAGGCCTAACTCCTCCGTGACCCTCTCTTCGACCTCCTCCCGCGACTCTATCCCCATGTCGGCTTCGAGCAGAACGTCATCGAGTCGTTCGATCCGCTCTCTTGGAGACATTACGAGCACCATTGGCGGCGCCTCGAGCCTGACATCGACGGGAGGGAAGACCGCATCGCCAAAGAGACCGAGTCCGTGTGCCCTGACGACGGTGCTGACCTCAGATTCTATAGTCTCTTCGACGTCGTTCCTCAGGGCAGCGCGCAGGTCGCGAAGTCGTTCTAGACGGGTCTCCAACTCCTGGAGATCGGCATGGTTGCTGCTACTTGCGCTAGCCGATTCAGTCTGGCTGGCGAGCTGCCTGATCTCATCCCCCAACTCGAAGAACCGCCCGACCTGCTCCAGGCGCTCCGAATCGGACAGGCCAAGGCCAGGTACCAGGCCGCGAAGCCGGTGAGTCCACTTGGAGTGGGAGTTCGCGAGGTGCCATCCAATGAGGTCGTGAGCGAACTCTACGGACAGCTCCTGGGGTGGACTCATTGCCAGGCCGTCACTGCGGAAGCTGATGAGTGTGACAGAGATAAGTGCAAGTACCAGCCACCTGGCAATGGCCGATCGTTTGCCGCCCCTACGATTCAGCGGCCGACCCAATTAACGACGGAACAGATTAAGGAACCTATCCTCGTACATGCTGAACGCCCCCCAGCGGTCTAGCTCCTGCCTGAGATCTTCGGGGTCGCGGCCCCGCGAGACCTCTAAGAACATTCTCTCGATCCTCTGAACAGCCGCCATGGGCAGCCCGCCCACACCTGGCGCCGGATCAAGCAGACCCCTGGAACTGAACTCCTCAACATGGTGAGGAGCGGAACTCGAAGTGAGCTCATACATGAACTTAATCAGCGACACGTCCCACAGCTCGTCAACACCGACCATCACTACGGAGAGGTTATTCTGCTCACTGGTCAGGCGGGCGTCGATGCGACTCGCAATTTCACCGGCGTCTCCGCTCACAATCTCCGTGCCCCCCGGCTCATTCCTGTACTGGTACAGAATTCCTGGGCTGTTTGGGCCGTGCTGGTTGGACACGTACTCCAGGTACCGGTATGCCTCAGGGCTGAACCCCTCCAGGTTCATCGCGTAGTACGGAGTCACGATGGACGGCTCTTCAGCTACGACCTTCCCAGTACGAACGACACCCTCTTTACTGTCCGGCTGAAGGTCCCTGTATATCGGCTCTGTAACCACGTAGTACGCGAGTGACGTGATTCCGAAAGTAGCCAGTTTCTGGGCCGGGTATCTCACCACCCTCGTCTGTTCCGCTGCCCTGATCCAGTCTAGTTCGTCTTCCAAGCTATCTCCTGCGCCTGCGCAGACTGAACCCAATCAGACCCAGTACGCTAAGCGGAAGCGCCAGATCGGTTAGGCGCATGGTCGGTGTCGCCGGGGCGAAGCACGCTGACCCGCCTTCCCTTCGCTCGACTCCTTCGTCCTCGTCCGCAGTCTCCGCGATCGCTGGAGGCTCGGTAGCAGTGGGCTCAGGAGCTGGTGCCGGCTCGGGCTCTGGCGTCGGAGTCGGCTCAATGCTGCCGACAGTTTCTGAACCTGCCTGCGGCGTCAGGGTGAACAGCTGTAATGAGGGTCTGGGAATTGGAGTCGGCTTGGCGCTATCCCTGTCCGGCTGTACGTAGTGGTCGGCTCCGAGCGTATCTCTCCACTGGTTTTCGAGCTCAATTCGAGAAACGCCGTAGATACCCTGGATGGCGTCTTCCATGTTCGTTCCCGACTTGAGGGTGCTCAGAAGCTCCCGCATGGCCTGTGGCCCGTATCTGAACACCATGAACTGGATCAGGCTCCTGGCCTGTCCATAGAAGATGATGACGTCCTCAGGGTCTCCGGGCAGGATAGGCATCGACGTAATAGGCAGCAGCCTGTCGGTTGCCATCGCGAACTCAAGAGCGATGTCGTATGAGATGCCTGGATCAACGTTTCCAAACTCGGCCAGACCTTCATCCAGCCACGACGGTATGCCTCTGACCGCGGCGTCGCCGGCTCGGTGGTTTAGTATGTGGGTCACCTCGTGTGACGCTGTGCCCTTGGCGCGACTGCCGCCGCCCAGAACAAGCAGGGTACCTATCCTCGTGAATGCCTGCCCCTCAGTTATGAGCTCTCGCCTGATTGTGCTTGACCCCGGGGGAAGTGCCTCCAGCATCTCCTTGACGTTGTTGTACATGGTGACTCGAATCGGCACCGTGGTGTCGGCTCCGAGGATAGGCCCCATGAAGTCGAGAGTCTCAGTTATGGCTTCCAGGATGATCTCGGCACGCGTCTTTACCGGCCCGTGGTAGGCGACCGCCACAGGCCCATCCGCGACCTCGTGCCAGGTGAATCGTGCGTCCTCGAAGATGAACTCTTCGACGTCCGTAACCAGCTCGTTTCCGTCCGAATCCCGGATCTCGAAGTAGTAGTAGATGATGGTTCCCGGGGGTATATATCGTCCTGACGTGTTCGTCCGCCAGAAGAGCTCAGAGTCCACGACCTTGGCCTCGTCAAACTCCAGGTAACCGTAGACCTCTCGGGTCTGAGTACCTGTTCGGAACTTGACTGCGATCTCCTCTACTTCCGCTTCTGACTCGACCTCGATGGAAAACCTCATTCCCTCCGGAAACTCGCTTACCACCTCTGCTGAACTGACCGCGATCGTTCCCGAGGACCCGTACGCGGTTTGAACGGTAACCAGCGCCGCGAAGGCACAGCCAATGAATACGAGTATCGCCCTGGGCAATACCGAAACAACTCGCTCTGATGTCAACATCTAACTCCGGGAATCTGCAGACTGTAGCACTGACTGAAACGTGCCCTGCCTGCAAAGGTTATGGACTGGATTCGTGTATGGCTGCCGGGCAGGAACTCCTCACTCTGTTTACGCTCGCTGCAGGGCCTGGGGATTGCAGCAGCCACTACTGAGCGTCCCGGTCATCATTCGAAATCATGCGGGAAGTGTGGATAAGCCTGTGGATCGCCGTGACAGTAGTTAGCGCGCCGATGACCCCTAGCACTACCAGGACCACAACCGGCACCCAATGCCCGACTATCAGCCCAATCCCGACGGCGGCAACACGTTCCGGCCTCGTCATCACACCGACCTTGCAGTCGATCCCGAGCCCCTCGGACCTAGCCCGCATGTAACTCACCATGATCGAGCCCACCAGCGCGACGTAGACAAGTATCGAACCCAGGTCGTTGTCTCTGGACAGATAGTAGGCCAGCAGTCCCAGCAGCACCACCGCCTCAGACACGCGGTCGATGGTCGAGTCAAGGAGAGCGCCGAAATCCGAGTCTTTGCCGGTCGCTCTCGCGAGAGCGCCGTCGAAGAGGTCGAATATGCCGGCGAACAGGACTATCAGCCCTCCGCCCCACCAGTTGCCTATCGCTATTACGTAGGCACCCGCGCCGGCGATGGCCAGGCCGATGAGGGTTACAACGTTGGGAGTTAGTCCTAGTCGTGAGAACAGGCGCGCAACGGGTCGTTCGACATAGTCTGCCACCGCCTGTCTGGCACTGTCCCGCCCCGTCATGAATTCACCGCACAATCCTCAGGGTATCGAGACATCTTAGGCAGGCAGCCCGAGTACGGTCAAATTCGTCCCTACGCGGTTGCGGCCGCTGTTTGCTCCGGCACAAACTCGTCGTAGTAGTTCATGACTCGCCTTGCCACACTTTCCCACCGGAAGCTGTCGGCAGTCCTTGTTCCCTCCGTAACCAGGCGTTGTCTAAGGCTGGGGTCGTCTATCAATGCGGCAATCGCCTGCGCAAGCGCCTCGTCGTCCTTGGGAGGGACCAACAGGCCGTTCTGACCATGCTCTATGACGCTTGCGTAGCCTTCGATCTCTGTTGCCACCACTGGCGCTCCCGCAGCCATAGCCTCGAGCAGAACTATTCCAAAGCTCTCCTTGCCGGTGGCTGGAGAGCAGTAGATGTGCGCGGACTTGAAGTACCTTGCCCGCAGCTCGTCGGAGGTGCGCCCGACAATCACGACGTCCTGCAGGTTACGCTCGCCGATTATTCGATAGCAGTCAGCGTCCATCTGTCCGCCGCCGACCACGATCAGTCGAATGTCGGGTCTATCCCACTTCAGGCGGCTGTACGCAGTCAGCAGGTACTTGAGCCCTTTGCGCTTTTCGAGTCTGCCCAGGAAGAGGATGTTTGTCTTGCCGTCCATCAGTTCCGGCAGGGGCTCGCCATCGCTGAAGTCGTCCACCCGGACGCCATTTGGGATGATCCGGTAGTCACTCGGAAAGTGACTATTGACGAAGTGGGCCGCCGGATTGGACACGGCAATTCTTCCATGGAGCCGGTTTAGCAGCCTGTTCGCCAGCCGATCAGGTCCGATTGCCCACCACACCCGTCGTCTGCGATAGCTGTGGAACGTAGCAACCGTGACCGTCCTGTTTGTATCGATCTGATGGAGAGCGCTAAAAGGCACGAATCCGACTAGAGGTTCGTGCATGTGAACTATGTCGAACTGCTCTCTCTCAAGCAGACTCTTGATCTGGGGATGTAGCCAGACCGAGAGCGACACCCTGGCTATGGAGTCTGCACTCCGCAGAGGGACTGTACGACCCATCGGAATGAAGTCAGGATCGTCGACAGGCTGTGGGGATGAACTTGGGGCGACTATGCGTACCGTATGTCCCCACATGCGAAATTGGTCGGCGAGTTCCCGAATATGACTCTGGACTCCACCGGTATAGGCGTGGTCATACGGTGAGAATAGGCCGATTTTGGATGGTCGGTCCATACCCTCTCCTTCAGACGGCGATCTGGAGCGCGTTGCCAACAGGTTGCGCTACCTGTACTGAAAGTGTCTGCTCAGGGGGCTTGATCGTCGTATAGCCGGATAGTCCCCATTCTATCTTTATCCGAGACGGTTGACTAGTCATACACTCGGACACGGTTATAGAACGTGAGACACGCTGTGGATTCAGACTCACGTCTGAATGCAGGGGAGGGAAGTGGGTTCCTGGCGTTTCGCCTAGTTGTCCACGCCTGTGATGAAGTCTTCGACCATCTGGCGTGCGACAGAGTCGGTGTACTGGACTGGAGGCGACTTCATAAAGTATGCGGACGGGCCCAGGATCGGACCTGAAAGGCCCCGGTCCTTTGCGATCTTCGCACATCGGATCGCGTCGATTACCACGCCGGCCGAGTTCGGGCTGTCCCAGACTTCAAGCTTCAGCTCTACGTTGAGCGGCACGTCGCCGAAGCTGGTGCCTTCGAGCCTGATGTAAGCCCACTTGCGATCTGAGAGCCAGGGCACGTGGTCAGACGGCCCGATGTGGATGTTGTCGCCCTCAAGGTCGGTATCTACCTGCGACTGCACGGAGTTTGTCTTTGAGATCTTCTTCGAGGTAAGGCGGCTGCGCTCCAGCATGTTCAGGAAGTCAGAGTTTCCACCGAAGTTGAGCTGGTATGTGCGCTCCAGGTCCACGCCACGGTCCATGAACAGCCTTGTGAGAACTCTGTGGATGATCGTGGCCCCCACCTGCGACTTGATGTCGTCGCCGATGATCGGTGCGCCAGCGTCCCTGAACCTGCGTTGCCAGTAGTCTTCCTCACCGCTTGCTATGAAGACGGGAATGCAGTTGATCATGCCGGCTCCGGCCGCCAGGATCTGCTCTGCGTACCACCGTGTGGCATTTTCAGAACCAACAGGTAGATAGTTGATGACAACGTCGACTTCTCGCTCTTTCAGGGTCCCGACGATGTCGGCCGTCGGTGCAGGCGCCTTTTCGATGATGTCAGACATGTACTCGCCCACGCCGTCCAGCGTCATTCCTCGCTGTACCGAAATCCCAGTGTGTGGGACGTCGTGGAATTTGACCGTGTTATTGGGTTCCGCGTAGATGGCTTCCGACAGGTCAAGTCCGACCTTTGCGGCGTCAACGTCGAACGCCGCGACGACATTTATGTCGCCAATTCCATACTCGCCGAGAACCGGATGCATGATTCCCGGAATGCTGTCCTCGGGGCCGGCGTCAGAGTACTTGTGTATCCCTTGGATTAGAGAAGATGCACAGTTCCCCACGCCGATTATCGCCACGTTGATGTCAGCCAACTTGCTCCACCTACCTCACGTCTGAGTCGTTCTCAATTGGTTCATACCAGCGCCATACCTCGTAGGCACACGCTGTCGGATTGTAGCACCTGCCAAATATCGCGAACAAGATTAGCGGTCAATCAACAGTTATATCTATTGGGTAGGCGCCGACCTGTCGGGCAGATAGTCATATCCTCCTCACAGTCTCCCCGTTAATTGATGAGGAGGAGGGCGCAAGAGTGAGCGCGAATTGCAGCCTGCATGGCCTCCAATAGTGTCGGCACAGGCGCTCTCGTTCTGTTCCCGCAATGAGAAAGACCCT
Organism: Dehalococcoidia bacterium; assembly: GCA_965232905.1. Classification (GTDB taxonomy): domain Bacteria; phylum Chloroflexota; class Dehalococcoidia; order Lucifugimonadales; family UBA1123; genus VXRN01. Next base: position 1,191,861 of record OZ247432.1, on the reverse strand, counting down.
GCAACTGAGGCAGGGTCTGTTCCAATTTCGCCGGTACCAGCCTCACTTACAGGTTGAACTGCGGCTCCAGGTAGTCCTTGTCTTTGAGGTAGACCTGAAGCCGGCACCTGATGCCGTCGGTGACTACTATCCGGTCCTGGTCGTCGATCGCTACGCCGCTCGGACGACGGAAGTGTCCCAGGGTCACCATCTCGTTCGGGTCCACTCGTTGGAACGCCTTCACGTAGTCGGGGTTGGAGTCCATGAAGTCCTGGCCCCACTTGGAGAACTGTCGGGCGTCACCGTACAACCCGGCGATGATGTCACCGTCCGGGTAGTAGATCTGGACGCGGTCGTTGCCCCAGTCCGTGACGTACACGTCTCCCTCACTGTCCACCGCAACGTCCGAGGGCTTGCTCAGTAATCCCCCATCATCGAACGTGGAGCCGAAACGACCCAGGTATGCACCGTCGCGCGAGAACTTCTGGACGCGGTCATTGCCCCAGTCTGCGACGTAAATGTCTTCACTCTGGTCGATGGTGATGCCCCATGGCCTGCTGAACTGGCCCTCCCCACTTCCCTGCGACCCGAACGTCTTCAGAAATTGCCCGTCCTTGGTGAACTGCTGGACTCTGCCATTTTCGCTGTCCACGATCCACAGGTTATCGTCGCTGTCGAATGCCAGGCCCGCCGGACGGTTAAGCAGACCCTCGTCGGATCCGTACTCTCCCCACGTTGACAGGAGCTCCCCGTCTGAGTTGTACACGTTTACGAAGTGCCCGAATCCATCGGCGCAATAGACGTTACCGTCCTGGTCCACTGCGAGACCGTTGGGCCATGTAAAGTCGCCCTCTCCGAACTCTCCCAGGTACTCCTCGTCCATTGTCAGGACTGTAATCGGAGGACCAGCAGCGCCGCGGCTGTTGAGTACGTAGATGACGCCACTGGACGTGAGAGCCACGGACGTCGGATGCACAAAGCCACGACCCCTCCCTGATAGCCACCCAATGGGATGACTAAAGTGCCAGGTGCGGCCGGCAACAGTTTTTGTCTGCATGTGGATCTACCTCCGGCTAGTCTGGTTTGCCGTTGGTCTCAACAAAATTCGGCTTCTCGAAGTGGCCGTTTACAATGGGCACCGCGTCGAGATCCAACCAGTCTTCCAGGAGTGTCGAGTAGACGCCCCTGAAGTCCTGGTGTGGCACGAGGTCGCCCTGGTCCAACGCCTCCGGTCTGGTCTCCGGATACTCTCCGTGCATTCCGCCGACCACGCGTGGTCCAATGGCAATGCACGCTCCTGCTGCGCCGTGGTCCGTGCCGGATCCGTTGTCACGGACCCGCCTGCCAAACTCGGAGAACAGGAACATGACCACGTTGTCATCGGCGTCGTGTGCTCGAAGGTCGTCCCAAAAGTCTGCTATCGCCCCGGACACCTCTGTCCAGAGCTTGTCGAACGTCGGCCCCTGTGAGGCATGAGTGTCGAAGCTGCCGTGCTGCGTGTAGAACACCCGCGTCCCGACCTCGGCCGTGTGGATCATTGCCACATCTCGAAGGCTATTTGCGATCGGATTGCTTGCGTACTCTACACTGGAGGAGTACCGCGATAGACCCTCTTTGAGAATGTCGGCGCCCTTCAGAGCGTCAAGGCCGGTCTGCCCGAGGTAGTCCTGTACCGGCCCGGTCCCGATGGCCTGCCCATACATGTTCACAAACTTCTCGAGCATCCGATTGCGACGGTCCTGCTGCTCTATTCCGGTCAGCAGCCCGTACGTTGACAGGTCTGCGACCGAAGCCACCGACACGCCCGGCAGCAGCATCGCACGCGGCATGCCCTGTCCGATGTTCACACCGGCCACAGGGTTCTCGCCGCTCGGGTCCAGGTCGCGCAGCGCGCGTCCAAGCCAGCCCTCGGTTCCGATGATGTCTGGCTCGCAGGTGTGCCAGATGTCCATCGAGCGGAAGTGCGACCTCGGCGAATTTGCATAGCCCACACCATGGATGACCGCCATGTCGCCACGTTCGTAGATGTCCCGCATCGGTCCCATCGTAGGGTGGAACCCGAGTTCATCGTCCACGCTCAGAACGTCGTCCTGTGCGATGCTCAATGTAGTCCGGCTGTCGTAGTAGTTCTGGTCGGTGTACGGGATGACCGTGTTCATATAGTCGTTGCCGCCGGTGAGTTGCAACACTACGACTACTGGGTCTTTCTCGGCAGACGCCATCTTCTCTCTCCTCGCGAAAGCTACCCGGAAGTCCTCTCGCTCCTCAGCCGAACTGGTACTCAGTGGTTGCCGCGATCAGAGACAGCATGTCGCTGACACGACCTGAGGACGTCGCGTAGTCCTCTTCACTGGCCCATGACACCGGCCCCTCGTCTTCCGCGTGCGACACAAGTTCCTGCCGTGTCTGCTCCGAGACGTCCACAGGCCCCATGTACTCCAGGCACCGGTCCACGAATGCTTCGGGCGTCATCGCCTGATCGCCATTGGCAACCCTGTCCACTATGCCCCTGACACCCGGCAGTTCCGTATCGCTGACACGGTCCACCACGAAGTTGATTCGCTTGACGACCGAGCCGCTGTTGATCCACTCACGGCCTGTGTGCCAGCCCTCCACGCTTGGCGGGTCGTGCAGGCTCTGTCCCATGTACGCCGGCTCCTGGCCCATCTCCAGCAGGCGCGGGTCCGGGCCCTGCAGGTCTCCCACCATCCTCAACGTACCCACGACAACTTCAACTGGACTCCTCACCTTTTGGTACATCGAGTCCTTGAAGAAGTCAGAGTTGAAAATCGTGCGCAGTACCGGCCGAATCTCGTAACCGGACTCGACAAACGTCTCTGCCAGCAGTTCCACGGCCTCTGGATTCCGAGGAGGCTCCACCGACCACGCTGGCACCTGTGGCTCGTCAGCCACGAAGAAGTTGTACAGGTGCCGCGCGATGAACCTCGGGCAGGCGGGCTGCTGGAGGATGATGTCGATTATGTCGTGGCCGTCGAAGTTGCCGGTGTGACCCAGGAAGGTCTTCTGACCGAAGTCATGCTCCTCAGGCCTGAACTCGAACCTCCACGAGAACCTGTGGTGTGGCTGGCGTGGGATCTTGGCGTCAATAGTCCACCCGGTAAACGCGCGGGCGCACTCGTACACGTCCGTCTCTGTGTAATGACCGACTCCAAGCGAGAATAGCTCTAGTAGTTCGCGCCCCCAGTTCTCGTTGGGCGTCCTCTTGTGGTTCTCGTTGTTGTCCAGCCAGAAGATCATGGCCGGGTTCTGCGCCACCCGTATGAGCAGGTCCCTGTAGTTGCCCATGCCATCGTTGCGGAACAGATGGGTCTGCGCACTCAGATGGTTGTCATTGTCAACCTTCGAGTTGCCGGTGGCGAAGATGTTGTGCCAGAACAGCGCCATCTTCTCTTCCAGCGGACGCTGGGTGTTCAGCATGTGGTACATCCACTGTGCTGCCCCTGGAATCGGATTGGGACCGCCGGTCTCTGTGGATGGGATGTACCGGAACAGGATGTCCTGGTCTGCGCGAGGAATCTCGTCAGGAGGGCTGATCAGCTGCTCCACCGTCTCCTCATACCCCTGTTCGACAAGCACTTCCAGTTCGTCCCTGGTCGCTCCGAACCCCGCGCGACGCATCAGGTGCGCCATCAGTGCGATGTCCTCTCTTTTGGACATTAGACTCCTCCTCCGCTTCTACCGCTGTTAAGGACGCTTCGCCCATCCTCTATTGATAGGCACCAAGCCGCCGGAAAACCGGGATTGCGCCCCAGTCTAAACTCAGCTTTGTGGATCGTCAATCGTAAACTTTAAGTCACCTACTGAATGTCTCTTTCTCAGGACGGGATAGGTCACGCCAACCTTACACAGTCGCCGCTCCGGTGCTAGAATCTAGTTTGCGTATTAGGCTCTGCAGCGGTCTCTAGCTGCATCCTGAATCTCGCTGGTGGAGGACGTTCTCAAACTATGCCCCTCGAAAACATAGTTGTTCGCGGAGCACGCGAACACAACCTGAAGAACGTCGACGTCACCATCCCACGCAACAAACTCGTTGTCATCACCGGTGTCTCTGGCTCTGGCAAAAGCTCGCTCGCCTTCGACACAATCTATGCTGAAGGCCAGCGGCGTTACGTAGAGTCTCTTTCGGCCTACGCCCGTCAGTTCCTCGGCAGGATGGACAAACCGGACGTCGAGTACATCGAGGGACTGTCACCCGCAATCTCCATAGACCAGAAAGGCGTCTCCCACAACCCACGTTCCACCGTGGGTACTGTCACGGAGATCTACGACTACCTCAGGCTGCTCTTTGCGAGGGTAGGGCGCCCTCACTGCTACAAGTGCGGACGCCCGGTCGAGCGACAGACTGTCCAGCAGATAGTGGACGCTGTACTCGGACTGCCTGACAGAACAAGGCTGCAGATTCTGGCCCCAATAGTCAGGCGACGCAAGGGCGAGCACAAGGAAGTGTTCGAGAACGCCCGACAGGCCGGATTCGTCAGGGTTCGCGTGAACGGTGAAGTCCACGACCTAAGTGAGCAGTTCGACCTCGATAAGCAGAAGTGGCACACCATCGAGATCGTAGTTGACCGTCTCGTTTCAGGCGACAGCGCCGACGTGGGCCGCGTCACAGACTCCGTTGAGACCGCCCTCCGCATGGCTGGTGGTACCGTCCTGGTGGACGTGGCCGGCGAGGATGAGATGCTCTTCTCTGAGCACTTCGCCTGCGTCCACTGTGGAATAAGCGTGGGAGAGCTTGAGCCGCGCACTTTCAGCTTCAACAACCCTCACGGCGCCTGCTCGACATGCACCGGACTCGGGTACAAGCTGGAAGTCGACCCTGACCTCGCCATTCCCGATAAGAAGAAGAGCATCGTCGAAGGCGCCATAGAGCCGTGGTCCCGCACCGGAACCGTAGCTTCGTGGAACTTGAGCCAGCTGGAATCCCTGGGTAGGGAGTTCGGATTCGAAGTCGACGATCCCATAGAGAAATTCTCGAAGAAGCAGCTAAACGCTCTCTTCCGTGGCACCGGCCGCAAACGCATTCGAGTAACCCACAAGACCCAGAGGGGGCGCACCTACCGCTGGGACACCCGCTTCGAGGGCGTCCTGAACAATCTCGAACGCAGGTACATGGAGACCGAATCTGATCACGTCCGACATGAGATCGAGAGATACATGTCGGCACGCTCATGTGCCGACTGCAGCGGACAGAAACTCCGGCCTGAGGCTCTGGCCGTCACCATCGGTGGATCTAACATAACTTCCATGACGGACAGCTCCATCTCACAGGCACTGGAGTGGATCAATGTCATCTCCGGTGAGGTCCCGTCTGTCAACGGCACCAGGCCTGAAGAACTTCTGACTGACCGCGAAAAAGCCATAGCCGACCAGATCCTCAAGGAAATCGAAGCCAGGCTCAGGTTCCTGCTCAACATTGGCCTCGACTACCTCACACTCTCCCGGACCGCCTCAACCCTCAGCGGCGGCGAGGCGCAGCGGATTCGGTTAGCGACCCAGATTGGCTCCGGCCTGATGGGCGTCCTTTACGTGTGCGACGAGCCTTCGATCGGCCTCCACCCGGCGGACGACCACCGTCTGATTCGCACCCTCCAGAACCTGAGAGATATTGGCAACACCGTGCTGATTGTCGAACACGACGAAGCCATCATGCGCGCCGCCGACCACATCGTTGACCTTGGCCCGGGTGCAGGTGAACACGGAGGACATATAGTGGCCGAGGGCCCCGTCGATGCGATCATCGAGGCACCGGAGTCGCTGACAGGCCAGTATCTCGGCGGAACGAAGCAGATCCCAGTACCTGCCGAGCGCAGACCAAGCAACGGCATGTCGATCACCATCAAGGGCGCCCGGCAGAACAACCTCAGGGATATAGACGTAGAGATCCCATTGGGACAACTGGTCTGCATCACCGGTGTATCCGGTTCGGGAAAGAGCACACTCATCTACGAGATCCTGTTTAAGAAGCTCGCTCAGACCCTCTATCGGTCTCGCGAGCGTCCCGGCGACTGCGACGCCATAGAGGGCATAGAAAACATAGACAAGGTCGTCAATATAGACCAGTCGCCCATCGGGCGCACTCCAAGGTCGAACCCGGCGACCTACACTGGCACGTTCACGCCGATTCGTGAGCTGTTTGCTACGGTGCCAGAGGCCCGCACGCGCGGCTACAAACCCGGACGCTTCTCCTTCAACGTCAAGGGAGGCAGGTGCGAGGCGTGCACCGGCGACGGCTACATCAATATAGAGATGCAGTTCCTCCCGGACGTGACAGTCCCATGCGAGGTCTGTTCCGGTGCGCGCTACAATCGTGAGGCGCTCGAGATCGAGTGGAAGGGTGCAAACATCGCTGAGGTCCTCAACATGACAGTGACCGAGGCGCTCGAACACTTCGAGAACATCCCGCGGGTCAAGCGCAAGCTCCAGACTATGTACGACGTTGGCCTCGGCTACATCCGGCTCGGACAGCCGGCCACCCAGCTCAGCGGCGGAGAGGCCCAGCGCGTCAAGCTATCGACCGAGCTATCGAAACGCGCCACAGGCCAGACGCTGTACATCCTCGACGAGCCCACCACCGGCCTCTCCTTCGAGGACTGCTCCCACCTGATGCGCGTTCTGCACAGGTTAGTGGACGCGGGAAACAGCGTAGTCCTGATCGAGCACCACCTCGACCTCATTAAGAGCGCGGACTGGCTGATCGACCTGGGCCCAGGGGCAGGCGACAAGGGCGGAGACATGGTCGCACAGGGCACCCCCGAAGACCTCGCCGCCATGGACCATTCACACACAGGTCAATACCTGAGGGACGTGCTCCCAATCCCGGAACTGGAATCGGCCCAGGCCGCAGACTGAAGAAGTATAAGGAACTCACTACTTGTGAATCAGTGGTTTGCGATATGATAGGACCTCTGGAACAATGAAGTCATGCTAGTTGACATAACAATCGAAGACGTTCCAGAAGATATCCGAGATGAGTTGGAAGCCCGTGCGGCGCGACGTGGCCAGTCCCTCGAGGACTACATTCGCTGCGAACTGAAGAGAATCGCGTCCATACAGAATGCTGAGTTGTCGGGACACTCTACGGAGGAGTGGGTCGAGAGGGTTCGCAGACGGGTCGAAGAGTCAGGAATCCACGTCCCTGCTTCTGCCATTCTGGAAGCGCGTGACGCTGACCGGCGATGATTGCGGTAGTTGATTCCTCAGCTCTTGTTGCGTTTCTAATCGACCAGGGACCTGATGGCAGGTGGGCGCGAGGTGCGCTGTCCGATGGCCCCGTGCTAGGACCCGAACTGCTCCTCGCGGAGTCCAGCAACATTATCCGCCGACTTGAACGCATCGGCGAGGTGGCAGAATCTGCAGCCTTGGATGCCCATCGAGATCTGGTCGAACACGACATCAAGCTGCATCCCTTCTCCCCCTTCGCTGATCGAATTTGGCAGCTTCGTCACAATCTGACGGCCTATGATGCATGGTACGTAGCACTTGCGGAGTCTTCCAACTGTCCCTTAGTCACCTTGGATCTGCGCCTCAGCCGTTCGAATGGTCCGACTTGTGAGTTCATGACACCAGTTAATTCATCCTGAAGGAACGGTCATTTGACTACAGATGTAAGCTCCCACATCAATGAATTCCTGTCCCAGACGCTCGTCGGCGTCGTCAGCACCGTTGACGCCAATGGCCGACCGCGCTCTGCTCCCATCTGGTACCAGTGGGAAGACGGAGCCGCGTACTTCTTCACCGGACGCGGCACACTGAAGTGGCGCAACTTGCTCCGAGACCCACACGCCTCACTCTGCGTGGACTGGCGGGAGCCGCCCTACAGGTCAGTCATCGTCGACGGTGCCGTTGAGGAAGTCGACCGGCCGCTCTACGACCTCGTCCTGTCGATGGCAACACGCTACTACGGTGACGAAGAGGGACGCGACTTCGCCGAAGGCTATCGCGGAGACAGTCCCGGAGTGGTTATCTTCCGTCTGATTCCAACTCACATAGCTGACTACACTTCAGAGGAGTAGCCGAGTAGTCTCTCGCTACCGTCGCACCACCGGCAGGTTCAACGCCGAGGGGTGGTCGGCATCGTGGAGCACGGTCTGAGTGGATGGGCTCATATCGTCCGACTGGTCGTGCGGCGATCCTGTATATCTCGCGTATGCCGGGAAGTTGCTGGAAGACACCTCCAGCCTGATCTGATGACCCTTGCGGAACAGCATCACAGTCGGTCCAACATTCACTCGGTACTGGTACACCTCTCCAGCCTGAATTGGAGACGGCGACTCCAAGGAATCCCTGTAGCTGGCTCTGAGGATACCATCGCACACGTTCTGCGCTCTCCCGTCAGGGTGAACGTCCACTAGCTTCCCGGTCCAATCGGTGTCTGCTCCAGTGGTCGCCGCCCATAGGTCGACCGTGACATAGCCAGTGACCTCGGTGTCCTGCTCGAGCGGCTCTGACGTGTACACGAGAACATCCCCTCGCGACTCGACACCACGCTGGTCCTGCACGCCTACTTCGAAGACAGTCGGCACACCACCGAGATGAGCACCTCCAACCGTCGGCACCGGATTAGCCGGGTTATACAGGAAGTGGTCCGATGGCTCACCTGAAGCTGGTGGATCGGTGGATAGTGTCCCATCCCCATTCAGCGTGTTTGCTCTTCCACCGCTGCGGAGGAACATCGTCATCGTCTCCGCGTCCGGCGGAGGCCAAGCCTCCTCGGCTCGCCACTCGTTAGCGCCCATGATGAACAGGTACGCACTGGGGTCTGAGTCGACGCCGTTATCTTCATCCCTCAACCATCGATCGAACCATGCCAGCTGCATCCCGTGCCAGTCTATTGCGGCCCCTGACGCCGACGGCCCGAAGTAACCATTACCCGCCGATGGGTCGGGGAGCGGCTGGTGCAGCCACGGCCCCACTACCAGGTGCTGCTGGGTGCGAGACAGTTCGCTGCCGCCCTGTTTCTGCATGTCCTCATAGTTTCGGAGCGTGGCCCGGATGAATCCGTCGTACCAGCCTCCCTGGTTCAGCGCAGGCACAGTGACCTTGTCATACTTCTCACGGGGAGCGAACGATTTCCAGTAGTCGTCGTATGTCGGATGACTGAGCCAGTCGTAGTAGTATTCGCAAACTTCTCTCAGGGCGGGCATGTCGCTCAACGGCAGGTGGTTCGCCATGGCAAAGGGGTCCCGCCGCCACTCTCGAAGTAACGCCCGCGCCTCAGGGGAACGCTCAGACCTCGGAGGAAAGTCGTCCAGCACAAACCCAGACGCCCACCCGCTTATCCAGAATAGCTGGAAGACCCCTCCGAGGTACGTCCAGCTATCGTAGTACGAGTCTGCCGTCACTCCCGGAACGATTGCCTTCAGCGCCGGGTGCCCCTCGGTAGCGGCAAGCCACTGGGTCGCCCCGTGATACGAGATGCCGAACATACCAACAGTGCCGTCCGACCACGGCTGTGATGCGATCCAGTCTATTGTGTCGTGCCCATCCAGCGCCTCGTTAGCGTACGGGTACCACTCGCCGTCAGACGCATGGCGTCCCCGGACGTCTTGGATCACCACCGCATACCCTCGGTCCAGGGCCCGCATCGGGTCCAGATACATGCTCCGGTAACGCGGAGAGTGCTTACCATACGGAATTCTTTGCAGCAGGGTAGGGTGACGCCCCCCTCCCGACGGCCTGTAAACGTCGGCTCTCAGCACAACCCCGTCCCTCATGGGCAACGCGACATTAGTCTCTGACGACACCGATGTCGAACGCCTAAATTCATCCTTCACAGGTTTCGGCAGCATAGTAGCCTCTCAAGGTTGGGCGTTTCAGCTTTAGGACTCATCCGTTATGCGCACAAAAATCCCCTCTCTCTTGAGGGAGAAGGCTAGGGTGAGGATGACACCTACACCCTTAACATCGATACAGGCTCAAACACACTATTGATCCAATTGCTTGATGCAATTCCACGATAGGACGTTGCGTTCCTTGAGCCATCCTCGATCTCGATCGGCCATGAATCTGACTTGACAGGTGTTCTTGATGTTATCGAGTTTGCTTTCATTCACGACTACGAACGGGACTATCTTCTTTTCTCTGTTAGTGAGATCCACGAGAATTCTTGCCATAACATACTCGCGAATTAGCTGATGCACTAGTACGTTTTCCCCTCCTGTGCCTAGGTCACTTTCGTCTTTGGCTTCGCCAATAAATAGGTAGTCGGAGGTTTCTAGCACGATGTCTATCTCTGTATGCGTGAGATTGCTATAGAGCTTGCTCCTGTATTCTGATTTTGTACTATAGTTGCTAGACTTGAGCGGGTCGAACTTAAGTATGCGTGTTCCGTCGGTTTGTTCAAAGCTCGCGATTCGCCCGCGGAGGTCTGAAAACGTACGCCTGTAGCTGGCTGCCGATTCTTCTTCAACCCCTCCATGTTCATAGACATAGTCACGCATCCCGTACCAAAACAGCTCAAGCTTGATTTCGCTTGCTGGAACTTCAGCCCCGCAGAGCCTCCTTACAAGACTCACTCTTCCATTCTCAGAGAGTTCGCAAAAGCTCTCGGCCGTCTTCCAGTTCTCAGTCCTGTTTTCGATTCCCAGAATACTCATCGCTTTGATGTCCCTTCGTGTGCCCAGCCAATTGTGTGTGATAGGGTATCCGAACGACCTTGACACGACAATCTTGAGCTGTCCGTCCAATGCCTCCCCGACCCAGTCCTCAACTCTCGAAGTCCAGATTCATCGCCGGCATGCAATGCCTCAAGCGACTCTACTTGGAATGCTACCACCGCGACCTCGCCGACCCTATAGACCCTCGCAGCCAGGCAATCTTCGATACCGGCCACGCTATCGGCGAGTTGGCTAGACAACGATTCCCAGGTGGCACACTGATCGACGAGCCATACTACGAGCATCCCCAGGCAGTCGAAACGACAAAGACACTGCTCGCTAACGAGCCCGCCCCGACACTGTACGAGGCCGCATTCGCGTTCGAGAGAATCAGGGTAAGAGTTGACATCCTCCAGCATGATGACGTGCTTGGATTCGACCTCATAGAGGTCAAGTCCTCCACTCGCCTCAGACCCGAGCACATCGCCGATGTCGCAATCCAACTCTATGTAGTAGAAGGCGCCGGGATTCTGGTGAGATCAGCCTACGTGATGCACCTCAACGGCGCGCGCCCGCGCCATGACGACCCCGACGACCTGGAGAGCATGTTTACCCTCAAGGACGTTACCGAGCAAGCTCGAAGCCTCGTCGTCGATCACATCCCCGACGATCTGACCAGCATGTGGGAATCGTTGAAGCAAGACACGGCACCGTACATCGACACAGGCGGTCACTGCGAACGACCCTATAGGTGCCCTTTCTTCGGACACTGCCATCAGCGCCATTGAGAGAGATTCTCAAGTCCTAGTTGCACCGCTCTGCGGCGGCTGGGGGCGACTCTCACTCCTCTTCACTCACTCCTTTAAAGTGTTACAATCCGCTCGCTCGCACACATCCCTTCCGGAGGTCAAATTGGCTCGATCAGCCCCCTCGATCCGTAAAGCTCGCCCCGAAGATGTTCCAAGAATCGTCGAGTTCCAACAGGCGATAGCTCTGGAAACAGAGGGCAAGACACTGGACGACTCCCTTGTCACTCCGGGAGTGGCGGCAGTGCTCGCCTCTCCTGACAAGGGCTTCTACATCGTGGCTGAGATCGACGGTACAGTTGTCGGCAGCCTGCTGATCACCTACGAGTGGAGCGACTGGCGCAACGCGACTTTCTTGTGGATTCAGAGTGTATTTGTTGACGCAGGCTACCGGCGTCAGGGCGTCTACACCGCCATGCACAATCACGTGATCTCCCTTACCGAGGCAGACGACGGACTCTGCGGCGTCAGGCTCTATGTCGAGCGCACCAACACGGGTGCGCAGCAGACATACAAGAGCCTCGGAATGGACCACTCCCACTACGACTTGTACGAGATTGATTTCCTGGCTTAACTGGGAGGTTAGAAGTTGCTCCCCGAAAACGTAGCTGAGTTCGTATCGGCAAACCATCAGGCAGTCCTGACCACCTTCCGCAGGGACGGTGCGGCCCAGATGAGCATAGTCACCGTCGGCCCGTACGGCGACGGCGCCGGCTTCACCACCACGGAAGACCGTGCGAAGCTCCACAACCTCGCTCGCAACCCCCTGTGCTCCCTGCTGGTCTCCAAGGCCGACTGGTGGGGATATGTCGTACTCGAAGGCCATGCTGTGGTGCTGCGCCGCGGTCAGTCTGACGACACCGAACTCCGAGACGCCCTCCGAGGCATCTACAGGTCGGCCTCCGGTCAGGAGCATCCCAACTGGGACGAATACGATCAAGCGATGATCGACGACCGCCGCGCCGCAGTAATCGTCGTGCCCGAACGCATCTACGGGACAGCGCTGTGACCGACCGACCAAACTTCCTGGTAATCATGTCCGACGAGCACGGACCAATGTGGTCTTCGGCTTACGGTCACCCATTCGTCCAGACACCAAACATGGAGCGACTCGCTGAATCAGGAGCGACGTTCGACGCCGCCTACTGCAACTCGCCCCTGTGCGTTCCTTCAAGACTGTCATTCATGACAGGTCGGTACGTTTCAAACTGCGAAGGATGGGACAACGCAAAGCCACTGCCATCTGACGTCCCAACATGGCCCTACCTGCTCAGGTCTATGGGATACGACTCGGCCCTCTCCGGCAAGATGCACCTCATCGGACCTGACCAACTCCACGGCTTCCGAGACCAGCTTGCCTACGACCCCCACGGCGGAGGTCACCGGCGCGACTCCGACGCCAGTATCTCGACCGGAGGCAGGCATCCTATCTACTTGTGGGAGGACGGTGTGCCGACGTCAGACGAGCCATGGCCAAGCGTCAGCGAAGCCCGAGCTGGCACCGGCCCAATGATCGAGGCGGACGACGCCATAGAAGAGGCCGCGCTGGCATACCTGCGTGACTCCGCTCGCCAGGATGCCCCATGGGCGCTATGCGTCGGCTTCGTAGCACCACACTTCCCGTTTATCGTGCCCGAACCGTACTTCTCCCTGTACTGGCCTGAGTACGCAGACCTGCCGAACAATCCTCCTGGACACCTCGACAATCTTCCCGCTGCGGCGAATCGACTAATGCAGGCGTTCAACTTCAGTGGCTACACCGAAGACGAAGTTCGCACCGCCCGCGCCGCATACTACGGTCTGATCACATACTTGGACGACAAGATCGGCCGACTCCTGGATGCTCTCGATGACGCAGGGATGTCCGAGAACACAGTGGTTATCCACACCTCCGACCACGGCGAGTCCCTTGGTGAGCACGGTCTCTGGCGGAAGATGAACTTCTATGAGCAGTCCGCGAGGGTCCCTCTCCAGATCTCCTGGCCCGGCGTGATCGACGGCGGACAGCGATTCTCCGGTGCGGTCTCCCTGGTGGATGCCACGGCAACGATTCTCGACATCGCGTCCGTGGACAAGAGTTCACAGTCGTTCATGAACCTGGACGGCACGTCGCTGCTCCCGCAGATGACCGGCAGTTCTGGTGACCAGCGAGACGAGGCATTCTCAGAACACCTCGCCCATGGTACCGATAGGCCCCGTGCGATGATCAGGCAAGGCAGGTGGAAGCTCTCATACAGCCATCACACTACGGCCCCTGACCTCGAGCTCTACAACCTCGATACCGACCCCGGAGAGTTCGTCAACCTCGCTGACGATGGCACACACTCAGCCGTCCAGCAGCGTCTGACCAACAGGATCAAGGACATCTGGGGCGACGCCGATTCCCTCGACAGCAGGATCAAGGACAGCCAGAGCTCCCGTCTCATGATCCGCGACGTCCTGGGCGACGACGCGACTTTCTAGCTCTCCTTGCACGTGATCAAGACCCCACCTTCACCGCACCACGCCCACTTCACCATTCACAATTCCCCATTCCCAGTCCCATGACCTGGGTACTCCTCTCCCTCGGCAGCACGATCACCTTCGCCTTCATATCGGCGATGGACAAGATTCTGATCGCCAGGTTCACCCCCAACCCTCGGACCTTCATTGTGATGGTTGGCCTCACCCAGTTCCTCTTGGCAATCGTCATACTGCCCTGGGTGGAGTGGACCGGCTACACGAACCAGCACATTGTCCTGGCAGTGGTCTCCGGTCTGACGTCAGGAGGATACCTCGTGCTCATGTTCTGGGTGATGGGCACTCAGGATGTCTCGCGAGTCATACCGGTCACTTCCACGTATCCTATATTCGTAGCCGTCCTCGCGTTCTTCTTACTCGGTGAACAGGTAGGATTGCTCGCCTGGGTCGGCATAGTTATTACTGTTGCCGGCGCCGCGCTGATGTCACTCGGCCCGACCGCCAGAGCGAGGGACAGGGGCCAGGGCCAGGTCTTCGCATTCATGCTCCTCATCGTGGCCAGCCTCGGCTTCGGTCTGAGCCAGGTCTTCAGCAAGATGGTCGCCGACAGCATGGACGTCTGGACTCTCTTCTTCTGGAGAGCCCTTGGAAACGGCGCCGCCTGTGTGGCGTTTACCATCAGGCCAAGCGGCATGAGAGACTTGATCGACACGCTCCGAAGACCGACGTCGGTCGGCCTCATTCTATTCACCGAGGGTGCTCTGGTCTTCGTCGCTCTCGCCTTCCTGTTGGGAGCGATCTACTCAGGCCCGGTCTCGCTGGTTTCAACGGTCATGGCAACGCGACCACTGTTCGTGTTCGCTCTAGGCATCGTTCTCAGCATTGGCGTCTCAAACGTGCTGAACGAGCCTCTCGAACGCAAAATTCTGGTTATCAAGACCCTGTCGATTGTGATGACCGTCGGTGGCGTCGTCGCCGTCACCCTGGCCTACTGAACACCTGCAGCCTGATTCCTGAGTCTTGACATACATTCTGGGCTGGCGTATAAGTTCGCACACGTGAACCGGCATTTGGAGCCTGCCGTTCCGGTCTACTATGACTGACAATCACCCGCACGAGGAAGACTCAGATGCTACGTACTTCTTCGTATAGTCCATCGTATAACGACCCTGTAAGTGTTGTCTGGAGAAACATGATGACGCGATCACTGCTAACTTTATCTCTATTGGCAATCTTGGTCGCCGCACTGCTGTTGGTAGTTGCATGCGGCGAAGATGAGGAGCCTGCCCCTGCACCGGCTCCAACCACGGCTCCCGCTCCTGCACCTGCCGCGACCACAGCACCGGCACCCGCACCTGCCGCGACCACAGCGCCCGCTCCCGCGCCCGCTGCGGCTCCGACCACCGCACCGGCCCCTGCGGCCCCAACCGCGGTTCCGGTACCCATAGCCGCCGGCACTGACGACGCAGCGGACCCCAAGAATCCGATGGGCACGATTCAGTTCGCTCAGTCGGCCCTTGGCTGCAACCCTGGAGCAGGCACTGTGTTCTGCTCGCAGTACGACGCCGTCGCATGGGGCGTCGGCGAAGACCTGTTCACCTGGCGCTGGCGTGACGACGGCACCGTCGAGTACGCTGCTGGTCAGCTAGCCACTGGCTGGGACCTTGCTCCTGACGGCCTGTCCGTGAACGTAGACATCCGGCAGGGTGTCGAGTTCCACAAGGGCTGGGGCACGATGACCGCCGAGGACGTAGCGTGGAGCTACAACCAGGTCAATCCGCTGCTCACAACCCACAGCATAGCCCCGAGCGCCTCTTACTTCTCGACTCTCTTTGGTGAGAACACCGCTGTCGCTTCGGGCAACCAGGTAAACTACACCTTCGCAGCCGTCGACTCCCACTGGCACACCTACATGATGAACGGCAACGGCTTCGTCGGCATGGTCGTCCATCCACAGAGGGCCCAGGAGGAGAACGGCGAAGACTGGATGCGCGAGAACTTCGTCGGCACCGGCCCGTTCCAGGTAGACGAGTGGATCAGGGACGACCGCGCTGTCTTCACCAAGTCCGGACATCACTGGGAGTTTGACCCCGCCGTCGAGAAAATAGTCATCCTGGCGATGCCGGAGGACGCAACTCGTGTAGCGGCCCTCAAGACCGGCGAGCTGGACGCCACCGAGTTGGCCATCAAGAGCGTACCTGAAGCACTCGACTCTGGATTCGCCAGCACTGGTTCAGGAAATGCCAGCCAGCAGGGCGTCATCTTCTCAGGAAATCTCTGGGAGACCCACAACGCCCTGACCGGCGAGGACCTCAATACGCCCGCCAACGGTGTTTACGCCCGTGACATTCAGTGGATCGGCAACCCGTACAGGCCCAACGATGGCAACAATCCAGATGCCCTGGACTGCCCCGACGGCGCAGACCCAACTCAGATGGACCAGAGCTGCGGCGACATGGAACAGGCCCGCCTGGTTCGCTGGGCAGTTGCCATGGCGATCAATAAAGAGACGATCAACGAGCATTTGCTCAATGATCTGGGTTGGCCCGTCCACGTAGGGTACGTCGATGAGAAGAGCGAGTTCTGGCAGGAGAAGTGGGAGTATCCTTACGACCCGGCAATGGCAGAGGAATACCTGGACAAGGCTGGATTCCCCAGAAACAGCAGCGGTGTCAGGATGGAAATGCCTCTGTTCATCTCCTCAGGCCATACCGGTGGTTTGGGTGAAGAAATCGGCGACGCCATTGGCGGAATGATGAGCGAAATCGGCATCGACACCGAGGTCCTCAAGTTCCCATACGCCGTCTATCGCCCAGGCTTGGTCAACCGCAGCGCAACCGTGCCCCGCCTGACCTCCGGTGACGACGGACAGACCATCTACCCGTTCGACTGGCCCAAGGGCATCGAAGAGTCGAGCCTGTCCCGTGGCGGATACTGCATGTGCTACGAGACCGATTGGATCAGCGAAATCTATCTAGCCGTAGCTGAGGAGAACGACCCAGAGAGGCGCATCGAACTGAACAGCGAGTACTTTGACCTGATGCACTTCTGGGCGCTCAAGCCCGGTGTCGTCGCGGTTCCAAACCTGACGATCTACAACCCCAAGTCTATCGACGAGTGGGTCATGGAGCCGAGCCCGTTCGGCACAACCGCCTTCTGGAACATAGTACCGGCCCAAAGATAAGAGCTCGTCCGACGATCGATATAAGACCCCCTCTCCCTCTGGGAGAAGGTTGGAGTCCGCCCCGTACTCGATACGGGGGTGAGGGTGGAACCGTAATTGGCCCCTCTCTCTGATCTTCTCCTCCAAAGGGGAGGGGGATATTTTCTCCCTCCCGAAGAACCACTAGCCCCAAGGCACTGTCCCTCATGAGGCGATTCTTAGTTAGACGAGCCTACTTCGCGATACTGTCGCTGCTCGCCGCGACGGTCATCGTGTTCGGACTGTCCAGGGTTAAAGGCGATCCGCTCCTCGTGTACACCCAGGAGGGTGGGGGATACGGCCTCAGCGAGCAGCAGAAGGAAGAGATCTCTCGCTATCTCGGCCTGGACAAGCCCCTCGTAATCCAGTACCTGGTCTGGCTTGGCAACTCTCTCAAGGGAGATTTCGGCAAGACTCTCCTGGACCGCGCACCTGTGTCTGGACTGATCACCGGAAAGCTCGGTGCCACCGTCCAGCTCGCAATCGCCGCGTGGATCTTCGCGGTCTTAACAGGAATCCCATTGGGAGTCCTTTCAGCGACCAGGAGAGGGGGTGCCTTGGACTATCTGGGGAGAGGATTTGCCCTGTTTGGGCAGGCCCTGCCTCAGTTCTGGATAGCTATTATGGCTATCGTCATTTTCGCGGTACAGCTTGACTGGCTGCCCGCCGCGGGACGTGCTCTCCCCGGAGAGGGCTTGGGAAGTCAGATAAGACACTTCATACTTCCCACTGTTACGTTAGGCTGGCTCGGATCCGCGACCTACCTGCGCCTTGTGCGCTCATCGATGCTGGAAGTGCTGGACTCCGAGTTTGTGAAACTGGCCAGGGCCAAGGGTGTCAGGTCACACATCGTTGTCTGGAAGCACGCTTTCAAGAACGCTCTCATCGCACCGATCACATACTCAAGCCTGTTCCTGGCAAGCTTCATAACAGGCGCAACGGTCGTTGAGCTCGTTTTCGCGTGGCCCGGTATCGGCAGGTTGGCCCTGACTGCCGTGAATAACAACGACTTTGCCCTCCTTACCGGCATAGTGCTGTTCTTCGCGGTGGCATATATATTCTTCAACTTTGTGGCCGACGTGCTCTACGGGATGGTCGACCCCAGAATCAGGTACGACTAGGAAGGCTGAATGGCGGAACAATCGGGGGTAACACCTCTTCCTGAGTCCAGCTTCGAAGCGCGCAATCTGGTGGGCAAAGCCTGGTACGCGCTCCGACGTTGGCCCATACTGCCGCTGATCGTACTTGCTATACTCGTGATTACCGGAGTGTTCGCCCCTCAGATCGCCCCTCAGGACCCTTACAAGCAGCACCTGGCGCTACGCAACGCTCCACCTTTCTGGTACACGGAGTACTGGGCTGAGCAGGACGAATTCCAGGCTTCTCAGAGGCTCCTGGGTGCGGACCATGTGGGACGCGACGTTCTGAGCAGGATAATTCACGGCGCACGGGTTTCCCTACAGGTGCTCGCGGTCTCTCTGACTACGGGTGTGCTTATTGGCACATCTCTTGGCTTGGTTGCCGGCTATGTAGGTGGACTCCCTGACGAGTTGATCATGCGCGCCGTCGACGTCTGGCTTTCACTTCCATTCGTCCTGATTGCGTTGGTTGCTGTAATCGTTCTTGGAGCTAGCCTCTGGCTCGTCATGGGCCTCCTGGCGATGTTCACCTGGGCGTCGTTCGTCCGATACGTGCGCGCCGAGGTTCTCTCCCTCAAGGAGCGCGACTACGTTTCCCTCGCAAAGGTGGCTGGCGCGTCCACCTCACGCGTGATTCTCCGGCACGTCCTGCCCGGCGTACTGAATACGGTCATCGTGATAACCACGCTAAGGGTAGGTCAGCTGATCCTGACTGAAGCCACTCTGAGTTTCATCGGGGCCGGCATCCCGTCCCCCACGCCCGCTTGGGGACTCATCGTCTCCGAGGGCAGGTCATACGTCACAACAGCCTGGTGGAGTACCTTCTTCCCCGGCCTGGCTATCTTCCTGGTGGTGATGTCGCTCAACTTCCTCGGCGACTGGATGCGCGACCGCTTCGACCCCCGCCTCCGCCAGCTTTAGTCTGACTACAGGCGAGGATCCCTGAGCGTCCTCACCGACCAGAGCAGGAGGTTGAGTGCGTTACCTCCAGTGATCGCCCCAACGACAATCCCGGTGAGAGCGGGTATCCCGGGTTTACCAACATGCTTGATAACGTCTCTGCTGTTGTGAAGCCCGGCCCACGCTGCCAGCAGCGTGACCGCCAGTGTCAGCACTAGGATCAACAGCAGCGTTGACCTGCTCAGGTCCCTGTTCAGCCAACCGAGAAAGCTGCCGACGCTCGCTCCGAACCCTATAGTTAGCACGCCCAACAGCGCGAAGTTGATGTCAACGACGCTCCAGAACGACTGAACGATAGGGACCATCACTATGTACAGCAGTAGTCCCAGCACCCCTGAGAGGAAGATTCCCACAGCCGCGTGAGCGAATAACAGCAGGAGCTTCTCAACAATCTCCTGCGGACCTACACGCATCGAGCTGACTCCCTGAGGGACAGTGTAGTTCTACGAAACCTGTGGCTTCAGATGAGCCCACGGGCGCGCTGCCTCGAATGCAGCGGACGCTGCCAGTACGGTCTCCTCATCACCCGGCTTGCCAATGATGTGCAGACCCACCGGCATCCCGTCCGAGTCGAACCCACACGGTATGCTCGCCGCTGTAAACCCGATCGTGTTGATCGGGTGCGTGTAGGGCACGAACCCCCACGCTGGAGTCGGGTAGGGCTCCAGCCCGCCCACGGTCTGGGGGTACTCCTCAGTCGAGAAGGCGGTCGTAGGCATCGTCGGCGAGACCAGCAGATCGAACTTGTCGAACTGGTCCATGAACTGGTTGATCATCCGGTCCCTCTCGCCGAGCGCGCGGATGTAGTCCGGCATCGTCAGCCGGGCGCCCCACTCGATTGCCCAGCGTCCATACCAGGTGAGTGGGTCGTCTGGGTCGTCCAGCAGGTGTCCATTGACCGCGTACCCGTTCCCTGCGAAGAACACGATCCACGTGTCGAACGGATTGTCGAGGCTCAGATCAGACTCCTCGACGCTGCACCCCAGTTCAGCGAAGACCCCCGCACCCGCCTCGGTCGACGCCGCTACCTCCGCGTCCGCTGGATGGTACCCGAAGTCCGGACTCCAACCGATTCGCAGGCCCTCGATGCTCCGGTCCAGCGCGCCCATGAAGTCCGGCACCGGCTGCCTCAGCGAGCCGGAGTCCCTCGGATCGTAGCCAGACATCACCTGCATCATCAGCGCCGTATCGGCTACCGTCCGAGTCAGTGGGCCCTGCTGGCTTGTGATGTTCGCCGCAGGTGGTGCGTCAACACCTGAATAGCTAGAGATCCTGCCCTGCGTCGGCTTGATTCCGTAGATGCCATTGAAGCTCGCCGGGATCCGAATAGATCCTCCACCGTCGCCTCCAGTGGCCAGCGCGCACAGTCCCGCGGCAGTTGCCGCTCCGGCGCCGCCGCTCGATCCACCGGATGTCCTCTCAGGGTTCCATGGATTCCGGCACGGCTCTCCCAGCCGGTTCTCGTTAGCTCCTAGCAGCCCGAACTCAGGTGTGTTGGTCTTTCCAAGCATTACGGCCCCTGCTCCGAGGACCTTCTCGACACAGGCCGCGTCCGCATCCGGCACCCTGTCCTTGTACGCCAGCGAACCACCGGTCGTACGCACCCCCTTTGTCATCTGGAGGTCCTTGAGTGACACCGGCAGACCGTGAAGTGCCCCCAGGCTGTCGCCACGAGCTGTTGCCTCGTCAGCGCGCCGGGCCTGTTCGAGCGCAATATCAGGAGTCAGCGTCAGATAGGAGTTGAGCTGTCCGTCGAGGCTCTCGATTCGCGACAGGTACATCTCCGTCAGTTCCACGGATGTGACCTGCCTGCTGGCGATCAGCTCGCGCAGTTCCGTAGCCGGTGCGAATGCGAGTTCTTGGTCCAAACTGGCCATCTCTAACTCCTATCCCACTTATTCATCCCAATCTTCGTAGCAGGTTTACATGTTCACTAAGAAGAATGAAGTCCTATGACGTTATCCGCCGGGTCCATAAAGACCGCAATCTGACCCATGTCATTCGGAATCGGCATAGGGGGAACGACTGTCTGCCCCCCCAGGCTTTCAACCTTCTCCAGTGTCGCCTTCAGATCGTCCACACCCACGTAGAACATGACGTAGCTGGGAGGCATCTCTCCGGCGGTCTGCATTATCCCGCCTCCGATCCCTCCGTCCTGGGGTTCTACGTAATGGAAGTCAGTGCCCGCTGCGGACTTCCCGTAAGGCTGCACATTCCACCCGAAGAGGCCCTTGTAGAACTCTCCTAGTTGTGAAGCATCTCTTCCCCCGATTTCAAAGAATGCAACCGAATTTGGCATGTATGTCTCCTGGTAATGTTGAAGCTGTGGATTGGTGTGTTGTCAGTTTCACCTGCCGGAAACGGCTGGTGCGAGTCCATTATGTCACTCGCCTGTGACGAGCGCCAATGAATCTGGGGGCATTGTGTTATCATCCGTGCCGAAATCCGAAAAGTGGAGAAGACCCTCAAATGAAGATTACAAACATCGAGACTTTCATAGTGGACGCTGGCTGGAGACCCTGGATGTTCGTCAAGGTAGAGACGGACGAGGGCATCACTGGCTGGGGAGAGTGCAGCGACGGACGATCGCCCCACGGCATCGAGGGCACCATACGCGACATGAAGCCGCTTCTCATCGGCAAAGACCCCAGGGCCTTCGAGATGCGCTTCCAGGATATGTACCGGATCACCCGACAGAGCCCGGGCGGCATCGCTGCGAAAGCCATTGCCGGTCTCGACTGCGCATTCATAGACATCAAGGCCAAGTCACTGGGCATCTCCGTCGTCGAGCTGTTTGGAGGCCCGACGAGGGAGCAGGTACGAGTTTACTGGTCCCACTGCGGCAGCTCTCGCATCCGGCACCACGACATCCTCGGCACTCCGCCGATAGACTCCTGGCAGGCTGTGACAAACCTTGGCCACGAGGTCAAGGAACGCGGTTTCACCGCCCTGAAGACCAACATCCTGATGCCGGGACAGAACGCCACCTTCGGAGGAGGCTTCAGCGGCGGAGTCGGTTCCACCGACCAGTATGCCCCCAAGTGGCTCGTCCCACACGTTGAGAAATTGATCGGCACTTTCCGGGACGCGGTCGGCGACGATATCGACATCAACCTCGACCTGAACTTCCACTTTAAGACCGAGGGCGCCCTCCGCATCGCCAAGGTACTCGAACAGTTCGACATGCTCTGGCTCGAAATCGACATGTACGAGCCCAAGAGCCTGCGCCAGATCAAGGACTCGACCACCACGCGCATTTGCACCGGCGAAAACCTCTTCTACATGCGCGACTTCATCCCGTACTTCGAGAACCACTCGGCCGATATGTTCATGATCGACGTCCCATGGAACGGCTTCAGCCAGTCCAAGAAGATCGGCGACCTCGCCGAGGTGTACCAGCACAACGTCGCGCCACACAACTACTACAGCCACCTCTCCAGCTTCGTCAGCGCCAGTCTCTGCGCCACACTTCCAAACGTGCGCATCATGGAGATCGACATAGACGACGTCCCCTGGAAGGACGACCTGACCACGACCGTCCCCGAGATCACCGACGGCTACATGACGGTTCCCACAGGGCCAGGCTGGGGCGCCGACATCAACGAGGAAGTAGCGCTCGCACACCCCTGGGACGAAAACAGCCTTGCTGGCGTGCAGACGGGCGGTTACAAGGTCCCCAGGTAAGAGCGGCTACACGAGCGACGTGAGAGTCCCCTCTCCCTTGATGGGAGAGGGCTAGGGTGAGGGTGAAAGCCGACACTAACGTCGCTTGCTTTGCTGGCCGACGAGCCCCACGACCAACTCTGATTCTAGAAGTAAACGTTCGTCCTGATCTCGTCGAAGGACAGTCAGCCGACTAGGAGACGCAAAATGCCCGAATACGAACACATCCTCTACGAAGCCAGGGGCACAACTAGAGTCATAACTCTCAACCGCCCCGAAACTCTCAACGCCATCACTGAGCCAATGGAGGCTGACCTCCACGAAGCCTTAGATGTAGCAGAGGCAGATCCCGAAGCTCGCGTAATCATCATCCAGGGTGAGGGCAGGGCGTTCAGCTCCGGCTACGACATCGCCTCGTTCCAGGAGACCGATCCTGTCTCTATGATCGCGGAGGGCTCAAGTGCCGCCGATCACGTCTCCCGCTGGTTCTACCACGACAGGAATATGGTGAAGAACCAGACTCACATCTTTGAGCTTTCCAAGCCCGTTATCGCCTGCGTCCACGGCTGGTGTATGGGCGGAGGCACCTGGCTGTCCCTGACCTGCGACATGACCTTCTGTTCCGAGGACGCTGTGTTCGCCCAGCCTGAAGTACGACAGATCTCCAACACCAGCTTCCTCTGGGTGCTCATGGCCGGATACAAGAACGCCCTCAGGTACTCGCTTACCGGCGACCACATCGACGCTCAGGAGGCGTTCAGAATCGGTCTGGTGAACGAGGTATTCGAGGACAAAGATGCCATGATGACCGAGGCGTTCCGCCTCGCAGAGCGCATCGCCATGATCAGCCCTGAGACCGTGGCTGCCAACAAGTACATCGCAACGCTCGGTCTGGAGATGATGGGCCTCCGCAACGCGATCACCAGCAACTGGCTGCTGTCGTCGATCGCTCACTCGTCTCAGCGCCCGGACTACAACCGGCGCGACATGATTGACGCTGCCAAAGAGAGCGGAATGCGAGGTTTCCTGAAGGTTCGCGACGACCCCTTCCGCCCTGAGCCCTTCGGTCCACGAGCAGAGCCGAAGGACGACTAACCTCAGAGGGGTTTGTCCGGGAGCGTACTAGGGACCGGAAGAGACAAACCTGGATACAGCCTCAGCCACCAGCTTAGGCTGGTCCATGTACATGTTGTGCCCGCTGTCCGGTATGGTGACCATTGTGAAGTCTGAGGTATCCTTCGCGATTTCGGCCACATCCTGGAAACTGTCGGCCCGCGAGTCGCTCACGATGAACTGAATTGGCTTCCCAAGCGTTCTGAGAGTCGCCCTGAGATCGTGGTAGTCCCCCTCGCGCTCCTTCCAGTCCATGCTTGCGTTTGCCCACTTCATGTCGAGCCGTCCATCAGGACGTTGATAGGACTCGTGCGCGACAACATCGCGAATGACGTCGTCTCGCCACTTCCCCGTCATTGGGTGCTGCTTGAGATAGTCGTACATCTCTTCACGGCTTCCCCAGGTGCGCCGGGGTCTCACCGCCCGCTGCGACACCATACGTTGGAAGGCTTCCGTGACCACGACCATCGGCTCCAGCAGAACCAGCTTAGTGAAGATATCCGGCCTGCGCTCCGAGAGCATCGCAGCGACTACACCACCCGTTGAGTGTGCGACTGCCACAACGTCCCGCAGCTCGGTCGCGTCCGCGAACGCCTCCAGGTCGTCTATACGCTGTGCGAACGAATATCCAGACTCCGGCCAGTCGCTTTCGCCGTGCCCGCGCGAGTCCAGTGCGATTACACGGAACTGCTCACACAGGTGACGTGCGACAGCATCCCACGACCGGCTCGTGCGCATGTCCCCATGCAGCAGAAACAGGGTAGGGCAATCCGAAGGCACATCAGGTTCGCCCCAGTCTACGAAGTGAAACTCAACTCCGTTGACTGAGGCAAAGTTACTCGAGGGTTCACTCAATTGCACAACCTTGGAGCCATCCGCGACCTAAGTCTCCCTACGCCGGACCACGAGTGTAAGTCGTTCCCACCACCTTGCAAAGGTGGCCTTACGATACTCTCAATTCGAGAACGGCTTCAGGCGGCCCGGAAGCAGCCTGTGCAGCATCTTCTCAAGCATTACTTCAACCCCAACTCCTCCAGGATCGGCGGAATCTGCGCCTTCTCTTCATCGGTCAGCGGACGGAAGGGACGGGAAGTGCCATCGTGGTCGATGACACCCATCTGCTTCAGCGCGGCCTTCATGCCCCCAAAGCTGGCAGCATTTGCTCCGCCACCCTTGGCGACGGCCCCAACCTTCTGAGCCGTGAGTAGCTTCGCGTTGCACTCTTGGACCGTCTCCGTGTCTCCTGCCTCGCCGGCTTCCCAGCCACGCGCGCACACCTCTGGGACGAGGTTCGCGATCCCGGGAATGACTCCGTGAACTCCTACGGAACCTGCGCTCGTAACCCGGAACACCGTTCCCAGGAACCTGAGCAGAGAGATCTCACCCTGATCGCACAGCACGTTTAGCTGCGCCAGCAGTTCACCGGCTCCCGAGCTGTCCTTCACTCCGACGACCGTTCCCTCAGCAGCGAGCATCGCTATCGTGCCCGGATCGACCACCGTCTTCACCGTCTGCGGGATGTTGTACACCCACAGCGGCAGACCGATCTGGTCCTGCGCGTACCTGTAGTGGTCGGCAAGCTCATCCTGGGAGTCGGGATAGTAGTACGGAGGAGTCAGCGCGATCCCGTCCATTCCAAGCTCGCGCACCTCGCTCGCCAGCTCAACGGACATCTTCGTTGAAGTGCTGGAGATGTTGCAGATCACGGGGACCCTGCCAGCGACCTCGTCCACCGTCGCCTCCATGGCCCGAACGCGTTCCGAGTCGGGGAGGTTGGCAAACTCGCCTGTAGTTCCGGACGCCCACAATCCATGAACCCCGCTGTCGATCAGGTAGTTGACCAGCCGGCGCAGCGACCCGATGTCGACGGTCTCATCCGGGTTCAACGGCGTCACCATAGGAACGATTACGCCCTTGATCTCTTTGTCTGCCATTCTGTTCTCCTTAGCTCAGTCCTGTAGTTCAATGGTTGGCGGCATTGTATCAGCCGTCTATCGTCAGATCTGGATGACCTCGAAGCTGATCGCATAGTCGCAGCCAAATTCGATTCCGACCGCGTTGGCGTTCATCGTCAGGAACATCTCAGGGTCCACGTCCTCGGAAAGCCCCTTCAGATACGCGTCGTGCTTTTCAAGCGACTCTACACCCTTGTAAACGTGGTCGCCCACGTCAACGGCGTGTGTCGGATTTGGCGACCCGCTGACCAGCAGCATCTTCACGCCATTCCATGGCTCATGGCCCTCGTCAACAAGCTCAGGAAAGATCCAGCGGTTGCCAGCGTCACGCGACGCGTCAAGTGCGGCAAGTCCGACCGCACGGTGATCAGCCTGGTTGGCGAAACCCTGTCTGAAGCTCATGGACATGTTGCCAGTAATGACCACCTCCGGCCTGTGCCGGCGTATTGCTCTGGCGATATCCCTTCTGAGCGGCAGTCCGTACTCGACCACGCCATCGGAATGGTCCAGGAACTCGACTGTATCGACTCCCACGACCGCAGCCCCTTCGATCTCCTCCCGCGTCCTGACTTTCCGAGTCTCGTCCGGGTGCATCCCGTCGATTCCGGCTTCTCCGCGGGTTACCAGCAGGTACACGACCGACTTGCCCTCCGAGGTCCACTTGGAAACGGCGCTTGCTGCCCCGTACTCGATGTCGTCGGGGTGAGCAACAACGACGAGCGCTGACTGCCAGTCTTCGTCCAGAGGCTGAAGCGTGTCAGTGGTCATTCTCCACCGCCCGCGATTGCTGGAAGGAAGTGGACCTCGCTGTCTTCGCCCACCTTCTCCAGCATCCCTAACGGCGTGATTTCTCCATCGATGGCGACAGAGATACTTCCCTTGATCCGGCCATCTTCGACCAGCCGCTCCTTGAATCCCGGATATGCGGCGTCAAGGTTGTTCACGATCTGCCGGACTGACGACCCTTCGATCTCGACTTTGCTCTCGCCGTCACTCAGCTTCTGCATCAGCGACGGGATGTATACCGTAGCCATGCTGACGTCCCTCCTATGGCTGCTTATGACGCTTTCGATGTGTTGCAAAAGGGCGGGTCTCCCTAAAGAAACCCGCCCTCTGCGCTTGATCTGATTCAGCTGACGTTTCGGAGGGCTAGTCCTCGTTTGCCGCCAGTGCCGCGGTGATCGCTACCGAATTCATCGGCGTCTCGTATAGGCGCGTCCCGATGGCATCCCTGAGGGCGTTTGCAACCGCAGGGGTGGGAGGAACGATATTCGCCTCGCCAACGCCACGAACACCGAAGGGGTGACCCGGGTTGGCCACTTCGACGATAACCGTGTCGATCATTGGCAGATCGAGGCTGGTGGGCATGCGATAGTCCAGCAGCGTGGAGTTGTCCATGCCGCCGTCATTGTTCATGTAGTACTCTTCGTTGAGAGCCCAGCCGATGCCCTGTACCGAGCCGCCCTGCATCTGGCCCTCGACGTAAGACGGGTGGATCGCCTTTCCTACGTCCTGGAAGGCCGTGAAGCGAACGACGTCAGTCTTGCCGGTCTCGGGATCAACTTCGATATCGACGATGTTGCCGGCGAACGATCCGCCAACCCCACTCGGGTTAACGGAAGCTGTTCCGGTGATGCCTCCACCGGTCCTGCCAAGCTGTCCGGCCAGGTCTGCGAATGTCATGCTCAGCTCAGGGTCTGACTTTGACTGGACGACACCGTCTTCCATCTCGACAGAGTCTGATTCGACGTCCCAGATCGAGGCTGCGCGCTCGACCATCTGCTGCTTGACCGACTGTGCTGCTTCGTAGGCCGCCCATCCGGTGGCAAACGTCGTGCGGCTTCCACCTGTTACGGCAGTGTAGCCAATCGAGTCTGTGTCCACGACCGAGGGCCTGATGTCCTCTGCCGCGATCCCCAGCACTTCAGCCGCCTGCATGGCGATAGAGGCGCGGGAGCCTCCGATGTCAGTCGAGCCTTCCGTCAGGCTGACCGTCCCGTCTGCGTTAACAGCCAGGTTAACGGCAGAGTCGAAGCCAATGTTGAACCAGAATCCGATTGCCACTCCGCGTCCCTGGTTTTCGCCCAGTGGCGCGCTGTAGTGCGGATGGTCTCTCATTGCCTCGAGGGTCTCTACGAGCCCGACCCTGTTGAAGGTGGGGCCGTCCACGCGGCGGGTGCCCTCCTTGGCTGCGTTTCTGAGCCTCAGCTCGATCGGGTCCATGCCCAGCTCGTCCGCCAGCTCGTCAACAGCCTGCTCGACTGCGTACGCAGCATTGGGGGCGCCAGGAGCACGGTATGCAGCCGTCTTCGGCTTGTTCACGACCACGTCGTAGCCGTCAACCGTGCCGTTCTCAATGTCGTATGCGGCGAGTGCGCACATGGCGCCAGCGCCGACCGGCGATCCGGGGTACGCTCCTGCCTCGCAGGCAAGTTCGACCTCGGCCGCGGTGATGGTCCCGTCGCTCTTGGCGCCGATCTTCACCCGGCTCCAGGAGCCGCATGTCGGACCGGATGCCTCGAACACGTCGGCCCTGCTCATCAGGATCTTGACCGCTTTTCCGGTCTTCCTGGAAAGCAGCGCGGCAACAGGCTCGAGATACACGGGAATCTTCCCGCCGAAACCGCCGCCGATCTCCATCGGGATTACCCTGAGCTGGGACACCGGCATTTCGAGGAGCTGCGCCATGGCGTCGCGCACGGTGAAGGCACCCTGCGTGCTGCACCAGATGTGCAGTCTGCCGTCGGTGTTCCAGAGGGCTGTGGCGTTGTGGGGCTCGATGTAGCCCTGGTGGACCGTCTTGGCGCGATACTCGCGCTCGACAACCACGTCGGCCTCGGCAAATCCCTTTGAGGTATCGCCCTTCTTGTGCTGGAAGTGCTGCGCGACGTTGCTGACGTTGTCGGTCTGCTCGCCCAACTCTTCGGTCTTGAGGTCGTCGTGCAAGATTGGCGCGCCCTCAGCCATCGCCTCTTCTACGGTCACGACCGGAGGAAGCACCTCGTACTGCACGTCGATAAGCTGTACCGCCTCTTCCGCGATGTGAGGATTCGACGCGGCCACGCCTGCGAGGGCATGACCTCGATAGAGGACCTTGTCCGAAGCAAGCACGTTGTCGCGCATCCACTTCAGGCTGGTCGCACCCTCTCCGAAATCGACGATCCCGTCTGCGTCACTTGTGAAGTCGGCGTTGGTGACTACCGCAAGCACACCCGGCAGCGCCTCGGCGGCCGAAGTGTCGATGCTCTTGATGCGCGCGTGCGCATGGGGGCTGCGCAGGATATGTCCGTGAAGCAGTCCCGCGGTATCAAAGTCTGCGCCGTACAGGGCGCGACCTGTCACTTTGTCCGCGCCGTCGTGCCTGATCGGCCGCGTACCTACTACGTTATAGGTCTGGGTGGCCAGGACCATGTTTGGCTCATAGTCAAGCGTCTGGGTCATGGGTTACGCCTCCTGCATCTTCACGGCCGCGTCCTGGACAGCCCTTACGATCTTGTCGTAGCCGGTGCAGCGGCAGAGATTGTTGGCGAGCCAGAAGCGGATCTCGTGCTCTGATGGGTCCGGGTTCTGTTCGAGCAGTGACTTGGCGGCCACGATGAAGCCAGGTGTGCAGATGCCGCACTGGAGAGCGGCGTTCTCGAGGAACGACTGCTGCAGCGGGTGCAGCGTGCTGCCTTCAGCAACGCCCTCGATTGTCGTGATCTCCTTGCCTTCGGCCTCGACTCCGAGGACCAGGCAGGATGTCACGATGCGACCGTCGAACTCGACCGTGCAGGCGCCGCAGTTTCCGTCGTTGCAGCCTTCCTTGGTTCCGGTCAGGCCGACGACGTCGCGCAGCACTTCGAGCAGGCTCTGGCGTGGCTCGCACAGGAAGTCGACGTGCTCACCGTTGATAATGGACTGTACGTAAGTCTTGGCGGGCAATATGGTTCTCCTTAGCTCTGGGCTCGCTCGATGGCGGTCATCATCGCCCGGCGGGTGAGTACCTCGCACAGGTGCTTGCGATACTCGATGGTGCCGCGCATGTCGGTGATCGGTACGGCTGCGTCTCTGGCCAGGCCGGACGCGATCCTAACGGTCTCTTCCGTCGCAGGCTTTCCGGCGACAGCGTCGCCTGCCTCAGACACAAACAGGGGCGTCGGAGCGACCGATGCCAGCGTCACCCTGGCGGACTTGATGTTGCCGTTGTCCAGCTCTACCGACACGCCGGCGCCGGCGACGGCGATGTCCATCTCGTTCCTCGGGATGAAGCGAATGTAGTTCGCGCCCGAGTTCGCCGCGGGAGTAGGGAAGTGTACTGATACAAGCACCTCGCCCTGCTCCAGCACGGTCTGTCGAACGTGGGTGCAGAAGTCTTCGAGTGCGACTTCACGGTTACCGTTCGGGCCTGCGATGCGGGCCACTCCGTTGTACGCGATCATCGCAGGGACCGAGTCCGCGCTCGGAGCTGCGTTGCACAGGTTTCCGCCCAGCGAGGCTCGTCCCTGTATCTGCGTACCGCCGATGATCTGGGCGGCGTCTACGATGCCTGGATACACGCTGCGCACCGTCGAGTTGCCATATACCCTGTAGCACGGCACCGCCGCGCCTATTGTGAGTCCGTTGTCGGGGTCGTAGGTGAGCTCGTTGAGCTCGGGTACGCCCTTGACGTCCACCACCAGGTCCAGGTCGAATGCCCGGCCCCGTAGCTGGACCAGAATGTCAGTGCCTCCTGCCAGTGGACGGGCGCGATCCCCTGCCTCGCTCAACAGGTCTACCGCTTCCCGCACAGAGGTGGGAGCCTCATAATCGATCCACTTCAATCGTTACCTCCTTGTCTCGCAACACCCCCCTGTGGGGAAGTTTGAGTCGGCTGTGTGAGTTGTTCCTGCGCCAACTGTAACGGCCCGCGCCACCTGTACTTTAGACGCAATTTGGCCGCAGAGTCTGCACATGCCTGAATTGACTCGAAAACTACCATTTTGAACAGCTTCCAAAGCCGCAGACAGTATATCAGAGGAAGGAATGGTCAACAACGGCTCCCTTCGTGAGACGCTAGTTGACGGGCTCCGTTCCCGTTACTCCCTCCCGGTTCAGCCGGTCGACCTCCTGAGAGGACATCCCGAGCACTTCTCCGAAAACGAAGTCGTTGTGTTCCCCCAGCATTGGTGCGGGCCACCGCATAGCGCCCGGCGTGGCAGACATCTTCCACGCAGCGCCAGGCAGGAAGTACATTCCCGCTGAAGGGTGGTCCACCAGTTCGAGTAGTCCACGCTCCTGGTAGTGCGGGTCGTTGAAGACGTCCTCGCCTTTCATCACCGGCGAGGCGGCTATCCCTTCCCTCTGTAGCGACTCGGTAAGCTCCTTGGCGTCGAGTTGACTCGTCCACGCCCCCAGGATCTCGTCCAGGGCATCCTGGTTTCTTATCCTGGAGAGTACGTCTGCAAACCGTTCGTCCGAGACCAGGTCTGGTCTCTCCATCACCTCGCAGAGGCTGGCCCACTCGTCATCAGACGCCACTGCAATGGCAATCCACCTGTCCTCACCCCAGCACGGGTAGGCTCCATGCGGCGACATGGCCGGGTGGCGATTCCCCCTGTTCTCTGGTGGCCGACTGTCGATCTGATAGCCGACGATGTGTTCTCCGACAACCGAAATCGAAGACTCAAGCTGCGACGCGTCTATGAATGCACCTCTGCCTGTCCGACGCCTGCGATACAGCGCCGACAGCACCGCACCAGCGGCATGAGCTCCACTGATGGGGTCACCGAAATTCACTCCCGACTTCACCGGGCCGTCCTCGTCGATGTACCCGTTGATCGAGGCGATTCCGCCCATCTGCTCCTGTCCGATTCCGTACTGTATGAAATCCTTCCACGGACCAGTATTACCGAAGGCAGGCATCGAAAGGACGATGATGTCCGGCCTCAGGCTCCTCAGCGCTTGGTAGTCGAACCCCCTGCGCGCCATAAGTCCGGCCCTGAAGTTCTCGACCACTACGTCGCTTATCGAAACGAGTTCCTCCAGCACAGCCTTGCCGGAAGGATGGCGAATCTCGCACGTGATCCCGTACTTCGACATGTGCAGCGTGTTGAACCACCCCGATCTGTTCCATGGATCGGTACCCGGTTCGCCGTCTGGCAGGTTGCCGGAGCCGACGATCATCCGGTGAGGGTCCCAGTTGCGGGCCGACTCAACCTTGATCAACTCAGCACCCATGTCTGCCAGCAGCTTGGTGCAGTGGGGACCGGCCCAGATGCGGGAGAAGTCGAGGATCCTGACGCCGTCCAGCGCCTGTGGAGCATTGGTACTCATCGGATGGATGCTACCTGCAATGTCCACTCTCCCTCAAGGGAGAGAGTAGGGATGAGGGTGAATACCCTCTGGCATTCTGCTTAATAGTTAGAGACACCCGTCTTGGTCAATTGCCCCGTCGCGAGGAAGATAACCCGCTCCGCGATGTTCGTCGTGCGGTCCGCGATCCGTTCGAGGTCGTGCGCGACCCAAAGCAGGTAGGTGGCCCTCCTGATTGCTCCAGTGTCAGCGAGCATATAGGTCAAGAGCTCTCTGTATACCTGCTCGTACAGCGCGTCTACCTCGTCGTCGTCGTCGCAGATCTGGTGGCTCGCTTCGACATCACGGTCGACAAAGGCGTCCAGGCTGCGACGCAGCATGTCCATTGCTCTGTCAGCCATCCGTGGAATGTCTATCAGCGGCTTGAGAGGAGGCTCGTCTCCCATCAGGAGGCTAATCTTCGCAATACCCTCTGCATAGTCGCCCATACGCTCCAGTTCTACAGCTACGTGGAGCACGGTAACCAGTATCCTCAGGTCGCCTGCGAGTGGCTGCTGTGTAGCGATCAGATCGATCGACTTCTCTTCGAGGGCGAATCGCTTCTCGTCGATGATGTCGTCTTCAGTAATCACCTCTTCCGCAAGACCACGGTCGCGGTTCTTCAGCGCATCGAGCGACTTTGCAATCGCCTTTTCCACCATACCGCCGAGCCCCAGTAGCTCGTCTTGGAGTGATCTCAGGTCTCGGTCGAATTCTGCTCTCGGTGCGCGCAGCATGGCGATCTCCTTCACAGGCAGCATGGTATCTCGAATTCGATGCTGCCGTCTGTACCCCTCTTGACTCCGGCTGTTCTAGCTGAACCGGCCGGTGATGTACGCCTCCGTTCGCTCGTGCTTCGGAGTCGTAAAGATCTGGTTTGTGTCGCCATGCTCGACGAGGTAGCCGGCCCTGTCATCGCCCACCATGAGGAACGCGGTCTCGTCGGAGACCCTCGCAGCTTGCTGCATGTTGTGGGTCACAATGATAATCGTATAGTGCTCGCTCAGTTCTCTGACCAGTTCTTCGATCGCGAGTGTAGCGATTGGGTCCAGCGCGGAAGCGGGCTCGTCCATCAGGATTACTTCGGGCTCTACTGCCAGTGCTCGGGCGATGCACAGTCGCTGCTGCTGACCACCCGACAGTTCGAGCGCGCTGTTCCGGAGGCGATCCTTCACCTCTTCCCAGAGGGCCGCCTGCCTTAGCGATCTCTCCACAGCCTCGTCCATGTCGCCCATGTATCCGTTGACCTTCAGCCCGAATGCAACATTGTCGTATACCGACTTCGGGAACGGGTTGGGCCGCTGGAACACCATGCCGATTCTCGAACGGATCTCAGTGGCGTCTACTTCATCGTCGTAGAGATCCGAGCCTTCGAACAAAATATGGCCTTCGATCTTCGCCGAGGGTATGAGATCGTTCATCCGGTTGAAACAGCGTAACAGAGAACTCTTCCCGCAGCCGGAAGGACCGATCAACGCGGTAATCGAGTACCGCCTGATCTCCATGCTGATCTCCTTGAGCGCCATGAACTCGTCATAGAAGAGATTGAGTTCGTTCACATTGAAGATTGGAGCAGTCTCAGTAGTCACTTTAGTCCTCTGACCTGGTCTGGTACTTGTTTCGTAGCAGCACTGCAACCGCGTTCATCGACAGCAGGATTATCAGCAGTACGATGATTCCGGCGGCGGCAAGCGACCTGAACTCTTCCTGCGGCCTGCCGACCCACGTGAAGATCTGAAGCGGCAGCACCGTGAACCGGTCAAGCGGCCCCGGCACGAACGTCACATAGACCAGTCCGCTGATTACCAGAAGGGGAGCAGCCTCTCCTACCGCCCTCGAGAGGGCCAGAATAGTGCCGGTCAGGATTCCCGGTATGGCGGAGGGTAGCACGGTACCCTTAATGACCTGCCACTGGTCTGCCCCCAGCGCGAACGCTCCAAGCCTGTACTCATTGGGAACCGCCCGGATTGCTTCCCTGGAGGCGAGTATCACGATCGGAAGCACCAGCAGCGTCAGTGTGAGCGCGCCTGCAAGGACGACCTTGCCCAACGACATCAGTTGTACGAATACGCCCAGTCCGAGTAGTCCGTACACAACCGATGGCACGCCTGCCAGGTTGGAAATGTTGATCTCGATAATCTGCGTGAGCCGGTTCTTTGGCGCATACTCCTCGAGGTATATGGCGGCGCCCACTCCGATAGGCACCGTGAAAATGGCCGTAAACGCTATCGTAATCAGGGTGCCCATGACCGCGGCCTTCACGCCGGCCAACTCTGGGTGCCTCGACATATAGCTGGTCAGGAATCCGAAGTCCAGCCAGGGGAGCCCTTCTATAAGGGTCTGGGCCAGCAGCACAGCCAGGCCGATAATCCCGACCATGACTGCTGCTAGGAAAATCCCATAAAAGATTCCCCCAACCGTCTTCCGTCGGGCAAGTCTCGGATTGAATCTGGAGTTATAGATTGCCATGCCTTTGCTTCTTGAATGTCCAGCTTTAAGCTGGCTGCTTAGTAAGCCTGCCTCCAGCGCCGGACCACCCAGTGGCCGAGTAGGTTGAGCGATAGCGTCATCAGGAACAGAAGCAGACCGACCGCGAAGATTGTCTTGTATTCAATCGAGTCGTGAGACGCCTCGCCCTGCGCCAGCTGCGCTATGTAGGCCGTCATCGTCTGAATGCTCTCCAGAGGATTTGCGGTAATGCGCGGAGTCGCCCCTGCCGCAATGGTTACAAGCATCGTCTCGCCAATGGCCCTTGATATCGCCAGGATGAACGATGCCACGATTCCCGACAGAGCAGCTGGAACAACCACCTTTATGCTCGTCTCCAGCTTGGTGGCGCCGAGCGCGTAGGCTGCCTGTCGCAGTGACCTCGGAACGCTGATCATCGCATCCTCACTGAGCGATGACACCATGGGGATAATCATGATTCCCATGACCAGTCCCGCGCTCAAGGCGTTGAACACGATCATGTCGGGGAAGAACCGCTGAAGCTGAGGCGTTACAAACGTCAGCGCAAAGTAGCCGTAAACGACCGTTGGTATGCCAGCGAGAATCTCGATCATGGGTTTGAGCACTCGGCGGGCCTTGTCAGGCGCATACTCCGCCAGGAAGATGGCCGTGGCAAGCCCAACTGGAAGTGCCACTATCGCCGCGAGAACTGTCACCAGGAGTGTCCCTGCGACCAGCGGGAGCACACCGAATGCCGTTGGCTTGAGAATCGGGGTCCACCGCGTTCCCGTCAGGAACTCGAATACGGACACCTCGCTGAAGAATCCGATCGACTGCCCAATCAGGATGAACACGATGCCGAGTGTCGTGAAAATCGAGATGAGCGCGCATCCGAAGAACACCCAGCGTACGATAGTTCCTTCGATGCTGCTTCCACGACCGCGACGGAATCGGCCTGAATCGACTGCTTGCCACGAACTCGCGGGCATATCTCGGGCGCCTGGTGTCGTAGATTCCACCTACTGCTCCATCCTCTAAGCTGGCCTTTCGGATGAGACAGCGGGTGGCGAATTCCAGCTTTAAGCTGGTGCCTCGCCACCCGATATCTTACAGTACGGGGAGGGACGGGGGATATAAGTCCCTCCCCGTTAAGACTTAGTTACGCTACTTCACGAAGGCCAGGTTGTTCTGATAGGCCTGCTGCGCCAGCGGTACGTACCCAACGTCAGCCGTGAGGTTACGGCCGTGCACCATGTAGAATCTGACGAAGTCCCTGACTTCCGGCCTCTCGAGGCTCTCCCTGTTCACGTAGATGAACAGAGGCCTGGATAGTGGTGAGTAGCTTCCATCCGCGATCGTCTCAAGGGCCGGGGTGACGCAGCCGTTTCCGCTGTCAACCGCGACCAGCTTTAGCTTGTCGGCGTTGGCCGCGTAGTAGGCGAACCCGAAGTAACCAAGTGCGTTCCTGTCGCCGCTGATGCCCTGAACGAGTACGTTGTCGTCCTCAGACGCTGTGTAGTCCGCGCGGGACAGCTTCGACTCGCCGTTGATCTCTTCAGTGAAGTAGTCGAACGTGCCCGAGTCGGTGCCCGGACCGTACAGGTTGATCTGCCTGTCCGGCCACGAGGGGTCTATGTCGCTCCACGACTTCACTGTGCTCTCAGGCTTCCAGATCATGTTCAGCTGCTCTGTCGTCATGCAGTCCACAAAATCATTCTCAGTGTTGACCATCACGGACAGGCCATCGACGCCCACCAGGAACTCGTAGTAGCTGATGCCGTTCTCCTGCGCCGAGGACGCTTCGCTGTCCTTGATGCTCCTCGAGGCGTCGGAGATGTCGGTCTCGCCGACGACAAACCTCTTGAAGCCACCCCCGCTGCCGGAGATGCCGACGTTAACAAGCACGCCGGGCTGCTCCTTCCGGTACTCTTCGGCGACCGCCTCAGTGATTGGCGCAACAGTGCTCGATCCGTCGATCTCGATCGTCCCAGTCAGGGACCCCATGGGTTTCTCAGCCGCCTGGACGATGTTCAGATTGTTCTGGTACGCCTGCGTGGCTAGCGGCACGTAGCCGACCTCACCGGTGAGCCATTGACCGTGAATCATGTAGAACTCGACGAAGGCACGGACTTCCGGCCTCTGCAGGCTCTCGTCGCTCACGTAGATGAACAGCGGCCTGGAAAGTGGCGAATACTGGCCACCGGCGATGCTGTCGATAGACGGGATGACGCACCCATTTCCACTGTCAACAGCGACCAGCTTCAGCTTGTCGGCATTGGCTGCGTAATAGGCAAATCCAAAGTACCCGAGCGAGTTCCTGTCGCCGCTGATGCCCTGCACCAGGACGTTGTCGTCCTCAGACGCGGTGTAGTCTGCTCGCGACAACTTGGACTCACCATTGATCTCTTCGGTGAAGTAGTCGAATGTGCCCGAGTCGGTGCCCGGACCATACAGGTTGATGTCTCTGTCAGGCCACGATGGATTGAGGTCGCTCCACTTGGAGACCGTGCTCTCGGGCTTCCAGAGCATGTTCAACTGCTCCGTGGTCAGGCAGTCGACGAAGTCGTTTTCCGAGTTGACCATGACCGAAAGCCCGTCCACGCCAACCAGGAACTCGAAGTACGCAACACCGTTCTCCACCGCTGTTGCGGCTTCGCCGGACTTGATAGCCCTGGAGGCGTCAGAGACGTCGGTCTCGCCAACGACGAACCTCTTGAAGCCGCCGCCGCTGCCGGAGATGCCGACGTTAACGAGCACGCCGGGCTGCTCCTTCCTGAACTCCTCGGCTACGGCCTCGGTTATCGGCGCAACAGTGCTGGAACCATCGATCTCGATCGTTCCGCTCAGGTCGACCTTCGGGCCCGTGTCCATCATCATGGCCTGGCCACTGAGTATCGCCAGGTTATTCTGGTAGCTTGCCGCTGGAAGAGGCACGTAGCCAACTTCCTCGGCCAGCTGTGCGCCGTTTTCCATGTAGAACTCGACGAAAGACCTGAGTTCTGCCCTCTGCTGTGCGCGCTCCTTGTTCACATAGATGAACAGTGGCCTCGAAAGGGGAGAGTACGTGCCATTGGCTATCGTCTCGATGGTCGGCACCACACACCCGTTGCCGTTGTCGATTTCAACCAGCTTCAACTTGTCAGCGTTGGCGGCGTAGTACGCGAACCCGAAGTACCCAAGTGCGTTCCTGTCACCGCTGATCCCCTGCACGAGTACATTGTCGTCCTCTGAAGCGGTGTAGTCTGCGCGGGACAGCTTGGCCTCGCCGTTGACCTCTTCAGTGAAGTAGTCGAATGTGCCCGAGTCCGTGCCTGGACCATACAGATTGATTCGCCTGTCTGGCCATGACGGATCAATGTCGTTCCAATTGGAAACGGTGCTTTCTGGCTTCCAGACCATGTTTAACTGCTCGATTGTCAGGCAGTCCACGAAGTCGTTATTCGGACTGACCAACACGGAAAGACCGTCAAGACCAACCAGGAACTCGTAGTATTCGATGCCGTTCTCTTCGGCTGATGCGGCTTCCTTCTCACTGATGTGCCTGGAGGCATCGGAGATGTCGGTGTCGCCGACTACGAACCTCTTGAAGCCTCCGCCGCTGCCGGAGATGCCGACGTTTACGAGAACATCAGGAGCCACGCCCCTGAAGTCCTCAGCCACCGCCTCTGTGATTGGCGCCACTGTGCTGGAGCCGTCTATTTCAATCGTGCCCGTCAGCCTGGCTCGCTCCTGGACCATCTGCTGGGTGGGCGTGGGAACGCTTCCCACCATCGGGGGCAGCGCGGTCGCCGCGGGCATCGCCGAAGCGGGCTGCTGCGGCTGTGTAGGAGCCGCCCCTGTCCCGGCCACCGCTGGTGCCGCTGGCTGGGCTGCCGCTGGCTGAGCTGGCGCCTGGGGTGTCTCGGATGTCGTTTCCGAGCCACATGCCGCCACTGCCAGCGCTCCAACTAGGACTGCCAGGACAAACAGCCCCGGCAGGTGAAATATCCTGGCTCGCATCTCACTTAACATGATGATCGCTCATCCCTCCGCAATGTTTGGTTCACTTCGCTTGTGTGCCCGGTTCCCTTTGGCGCGGTGGCCGGTCAGCACGGGCACTCGGAATAGAACTCTAGCGGAAGCGGGTCAACAGACAGTTAAGCAATATTTAACGGAGTGTTAGCGGGCTGATAAGGCCTGGTTAGCACTGCTGCACTCACCCAAATGCCTGCCAAAAACCCCCTGCAATGATGACGACCCCAGCGATCGCTACAAACCAGCCGAAGTTGACTCGTTCGGCAAGTGCAATCAGCGTTTTAATCGACACAAACCCGACAAGTGCGGCTACCACCAATGCCACGACCGCCTCCGACGAAGAGTGTGCGCTGGTGCGGATGCCCGCGTAGAGCCCCGCTCCGACACTGACGGGAATGCTCATCAGAAAGCTCAGTGTGATGGCGTCTCGCCTGTCGATGCCACGGCCAAGGAGGACAGCGAGAGTCAGCCCGGATCTGCTCAGTCCTGGGAGTGCCGCGAGCCCCTGCACGATGCCGGCGAGTACGGCGTCCAGCCATCCTGCCTCCTCACGCTCAGGCGTTTCCCGCCGCTGTCCTCTGTATTGCACACCGGCAGTCACCATCATGAGAAGTCCAACCGCTGCCATTGCGAGTCCGCTCGCGACCTGTGAGAACTCTTCCAGTCCCAGCAATAGAGCCAGCCCAATTGGGCCGCTGACCAAAGTCGCCACGACAACAAACTTCGAGACTGGGTCAAGTGAGAGAGGCGAGCTAAACAGGCCACCAACCAGCCGTCTGACCTCGGCCCGGAACGCTGCCAGTGCGGCGAATCCTGTCCCTATGTGCAGCCAGAGTGCGATCCCCACAGACTCGGAGAGGCTTCGCCCCGCAATCAGCGAGTAGGTAGCGGTTACCAGCCCTTCTGAACTGACCGGCAGCCACTCCGCCACACCTTGCAGTGCACCGAGGAGAACTGCTTCCGCGTAGTTCAAGTCGCCCTTCTGAGCTTGACCCTGAACTCGCTGCCTTCGCCCTCGACACTAGTGGCGCTTATGTCTCCACCCTGCACCTGCACCAGGTGCTTCGAGATTGCCAGGCCCAGACCCGTACCCTGTTCTCTTCGCGACCGGTCCACCTTGTAGAATCGCTCGAATACGTGTGGCAGGTGCTCTCTGGGGATCCCCACCCCTGTGTCGGCGACAGTCACGATCACCCACTCAGTCTCCTGTTGAGCCTTCAGCGTTATCTTGCCGCCGCTGGGCGTGAACCTGAGCGCGTTCTCCACGAGGTTCGTCAGCACCTGTTCCAGCCTGCGTTGCTCGCCCATCACGTGGGGCAGGTTCTTCTGGGGGTTGCTTGACAGCTCGATGCCGTCCGAGGATGCCGCTAACTGGAACCTCTCCACTATCTCATCGAGAACGTCGTTGACGCTCACCGGGCCCAGGTGGACTGGCATTTGGCCGCTTTCAAGGCTGGACAGCTCCAGCAGTTCGTCCACCAGCGAGGTCATTCTGGTCACGTCGCCCCGTATACGGTGAAGGAAGTCGAGCGCGGTTTCCCTGTCGTCGACTGCACCTGACTCCAGGATTTCGACCATCGCGCTAGCGGATGCCAGGGGGCTGCGCAGTTCGTGGGACACGTTGCTTACGAACTCCCTCCGCGTCGTTTCAATCTGCCTCGCTCTCGTTACATCCCGGATTGTCAGCACGACATCCTCTCTGTCACTCCCTGAAACCGGCGTCGCGATCACGTCGAGAAACCTGCGCTCGTATAGGAGCTCCAGGTCTGTCCTGTGCATCTGGCGAGTCCCAGAGGCTACCGCGGCCAGGTTTAGCACCTCGGGATCTCGCACGACCTGTGCCAGTGGACGGCCTCGGGCAGTCTGCGCGTTGATACCCAGGAGCCACTCAGCGGACCGGCTGATGAGCGTAATTGTAGTCTCCGAGTCGATCACGATCACACCATCGCCTATGGTGTCTAACGCAACAGACATCTGCTGCCTTTCGGCCTCGAGGTCCCGCACTCTCGCCTCAACGACATCCGACATTCTGTTGAACTCGTCAACGAGGCCGCCGGATTCGAGCGACGTGGCCGACACCACTCGCTGACCCAACTCGCCATCAGCCATTCGTGTGGCGCCCTCGGTCACCTGCCGTGTTAGCGCCTGCTCTCTGCGTGTTGAAACAAGCATGTAGATGGCTGCCGCTAAGCCTGCTGCGCCACAAACCAGGCCCAGCAGACCTACAGTTCTGTTGAAGGACGCCTGCCAGTCCAGGCCAAGGCTGGCTACGAACAGCAGAGTGGCGCTAAATGCCAGGAGTGGAACAGCGATGTACGCGAGCGCTGTTCCTTTGGGCAGGTTCCGCCAGTTCATCGGTCAACCGTCGAACCGGTACCCAACGCCTCGAATCGTTACGATGCGGCAGGGCTTTGACGGCTCAGGTTCGATCTTCTCCCGCAGCCATCTGATGTGAACGTCGACCGTCCGTGAGTCACCGATGTAGTCGTGCCCCCACAGGCGCTCCAGGATCTGGTCTCTCGTGAACGCCCTGCCCCTGTTGGCGGCCAGCAGCGAGATCAGGGAGAACTCACGCGGCTTCATGGCCAGGTCTTCACCGTCGAGCGTGATCGAGTGACTCGCCAGGTCTATGGTCAGATTCCCGGAGCTGATGATCTCGGACTCGGCTGCAGTGCCCTCCGAATTGGGTGGCGCAGTCCGGCGCAGCATATTTCGAACCCTCGCCAGAAGCTCACGCATGGAGAAAGGCTTGGTCACGTAGTCGTCAGCTCCAAGTTCGAGCCCGACGACACGGTCTAACTCTTCGCCGCGTGCCGTCAGCATCAGTATGGGAACTTCTGAGTGCCTTCGGAGGATTCGGCATACCTCGAACCCGTCGAGATTGGGAAGCATTACGTCGAGGATCACGAGGTCAGGGTTATTCGACTGGGCGATATTCAACCCGGACTCGCCATTTGTAGCTGTCAGGGTGTCATACCCCTCCTGCTCAAGGGTGTACTTGAGGGCAGTCAGGAGGTTGGGTTCATCTTCGACTACGAGGACTGTGTTGGACATGCAATCTTGACCTCAATTCCCCAGCGAGTGGTACAAACTCCATTTCGAGACTACCACAATTACGCCGGGGGATTCATGGCCGGAAGGGCCCGTCATTCTCACGAAAATAGGAAGCCAGTCACTGGAAGACCAAAGGGCGACCACTCCCTCGTCGACGCCTAAATGACCCCCATCCCCCTCAACCTCACCAGGTCGCCCGCCGAGTATCCAAGCAGGTCGCAGACGACGTCCCGATTGTGCTCTCCAAGAGATGGAGCGGGCTCAAGTCGCCAGGTCATCTCATCCGTCTTGAACGGCCCAGACGGGTGCTGAAGTGTCCCCATGTCCAGGTGTTCCACTTCCACAAAGAAGTCCCTTGACTCGAGATGCTCCCATCCCAGGATGTCCTCAGGGGTGGCCACGTAGGAAAATGCGAGTCCGCGGTTCTGTGCCTGCTCGAAGATGTCCCGCTTGTCGTGCGCCATCAGCCACGGCAGCATGAGCGAGTCCAGTTCGTCAGCGTTTTCTCCCCGACCGGCTCTGTCATCGAACTTGGGGTCACCCAGCTCAGGTATCCCCATGAGTTCTGCCATCTCCGGCCACTTATGGTCAGGCCCGGCGATCACGCCAACGTAGCCATTCCGACACGGATAGGGTCCCCACGCCGCACGTCCATAGCCGCGGTTGCCAGTGCGCTGGAAATTCGCACCGGCATACGAATACATGCTCAGAGCATTCTCCAGAATCGTAGCCAGGTACTCGGAAATGGCCACGTCAACCTGCTGACCTTCACCAGTGGAGTCCCTGTGCCATAGAGCCGACAGCGTCCCCGCGAATGCGTTCTGCCCTGCTCCGTACTGCGCCAGCCGGGCCGCCATTTGCAGAGGCTCTTTCTCGGGATCGCCTGTTATGTACATCAAGCCCCCGGCGGCATACAGGTTGATCTCCTTCGCCTCGTAGTTCCTGTAAGGTCCGGTCTGGCCGAAATTGGAGATCGACGTCATCACCACCGACGACTTCTGCCCCCTCAGGCTTTCGTAGTCCAGCCCCAGAGAGGCCATAACGCGAGGGTGGAAGTTCTCGACAACCACCTCAGCCCACTCCACGAGCTCCCGAAGAATCTTCCTGCCCGTAACGGTGGCAATGTCGAGCGTGACGCTCTTCTTGGACGAGTTGAGGTACAGGTGCAGCG
Organism: Dehalococcoidia bacterium; assembly: GCA_965232905.1. GTDB lineage: Bacteria > Chloroflexota > Dehalococcoidia > Lucifugimonadales > UBA1123 > VXRN01. The sequence goes on along the minus strand of OZ247432.1, from coordinate 1,148,969 downwards.
CGCCCGAGTTGAGGTCGGGCACGTCGTCAGGGTAGGGGCCCACGCGCCGCGCCGGATCGCCGCCGTCCGGTCGCTCCACCTTGACGACCTCGGCTCCCTGCGTAGCCATCAGCCGCGTTGAGTACGGCCCGGCGACCCAGTGGCTCAGGTCGAGAACTCTGAGCCCTTCAAGAAATCCTGCTGCCTGCGACATTCTCGACTAGCCGTTTGAAGAGATGATCGCCCTCTTGTGGACCGCCTTGCCAATCGGCTTGTCCCCCTCGTGCGCTTCGATTTCATAAGTGAGCCGGTTCCGGTCGACCTCGGTAAGCACCGACTTCACCGTGACGACGCCGCCAACGCTCGTTGGCGCGATGTGCCTGAGGCCGTCCACTGCATACCCAACGGTCGTGTAGCCCTCTGGCAGGTGCTTGTCAGTCGCCTGAATGCTGGCGTTCTCCATCAGTCCCAGCAGGTGCGGAGTCGAGAGCACGTCGGCGCCCTCCCTCCCCATGCGGTTCGTCGTTAGGTCCTTGGTAACCTCCACCTCCAGGACTGCCTCCTGTCCAGGTGAGATGTTCTCCATCGCCATTCTGCTGCTCTCCTTCACGGCTCTGTGCATATCGAAAATTCGCGAACCAATTGTAGCAGAGCAAAATTGCCTAACCAGCGTCGACGTTGCGACCCTGATATCCTGACCGCACACCCTTAGGGCAATGTTGCGAGAGATCATTAATGGAGGAATTCAGTGAAGATTACATCAGTCGAATGCAGGATCCTCGACGGAGATTTCCCATTCTTATGGGTACACACCGACGAGGGCATAACTGGCATCGGTGAGTGTTTCCGCCGGCAGCCGTCAGTGACCAAGACCCTGATAGACGATCATCTCGCGCCCGCCATTATCGGGAAGGACCCGCGAGAGACCACTCCTCGCTTCGAAGACATGATGCGCGCCGGCTCTGCCGTGGAGATGGGTGGAGCAATCTTCTGCGCCATCGCCGGACTCGACATCGCGCTATGGGACATCAAGGGCAAGGCCTTCGGCGTGCCTATCTCCAACCTGTTGGGAGGCGCACGCCGTGACAGCATCCCCGTGTACGCCAGCTCTATGCGCAGAGACCTCACCCCACTTGAAGAGGGCAGGCGTGCGGCATCCTTGGTTGATCTGGGCTATACGGGGTACAAGCTGCACAGCGCGGTGCCCGGTGCAATCGATCATCCCGCCGATCAGACAGTGGCAACCGTCACAGAAGTGCGAGCCGCCGTCGGAGACGACATCGACATTCTCGTCGACGTAAATGGTGCGTTCTCAGTCCACCACTCAATCGAGATCGGCACTGCCCTCGAAGACCTTGGAGTGTTCCACTTTGAGGAGCCGCGACCGGCCCAGGACCTGGAAGGGCTCGCTCAGATCGCAGATGCCCTGACGATACCCATCGCCTCCGGCGAGATGATCTACACGCACCACGAGTACCGCGACCTCATCTTGAAGGGCAGGGTGGACATAATCCAGCCCGATATAGTCAAGGTGCCCGGATTCACCGAGTTCATGCGCATCGACGCCCTCGCTTCGGCTTTCAACGTCCCGATAACCGTTCACAACACTCAGCCCATTCTGAGCACCGTCGCACACCTTCACTACTGCGCCGCAAGCGCGATGGTCCCATACTCCCAGGAGTACAACATCGAGCCGATTTCCATCCGCGACGAGTGGCCCATCCTAAAGGAACCCCTGCAGGTCATAGACGGCCATATCGCCGTTCCCACCGGCCCCGGCCTCGGCGTCGAACTCGACAAAGAAATGGTCCGTCGATTGTCCGTCAGCTAGTAGACGTGCGAAAGCACACCAGCGCCAAGAGCCAACGTTGAAGAACGCTCGGATGCCCGAAACTGAACTCCTCTGGAAGTACCAGACAGCCGACGCCGTATCTTCCAGTCCCGCCATCTCCGACGGCATCCTCTACATCGGCTCAGAAGACGGCAACCTGCTCGCGCTCGACTCGCAAACCGGTGAATCCCGCTGGACCCACGACTCCGGAGACAAAATATACTCCTCACCCTGCGTACTCGGAGAGGTGGTACACGTCGGATTCTGGAACGGCAATCTCTGCGCGCTCGATGCCGCCAGCGGCGAAGTCCTCTGGGAAACGCTGATCGGCGAAGGCGTCTTCTCGTCGCCTACAATTGCCGACGGAATAGCCTACGTCGGCTCAACCGACAACCACGTCTACGCCCTGGCTACCACAACAGGCGAGGTTATCTGGCGCACACCGACAGAAGACTGGGTCATGTCCTCTCCTCTGGTCGTTGACGGCGTCCTATATGGCGGCTCCAATGACTCCTCTCTGTATGCCATTGAGACCACAACAGGCAAAATCAGGTGGCGTTGCCCTACAGACGGAGTGGTGTTCTCATCTCCCGCCATAGCCGACGCAACAGTCTTCTTCGGCTCATGGGACAGCAATCTCTACGCAGTCGACACGGCCACAGGCAGCGAGATCTGGCACTGCCGCACGGACGACTGGGTAGTATCGTCCCCCCGCGTCGCCGACGGTGTCGTGTACGTCGGCTCCAGGGACGGACACCTCTACGCCTTGGACTCCGAAAGTGGACAGGTCATCTGGCGACACCTGACCGGCGGTCGAGTCGAGTCGTCTCCGGCCGTCGTAGATGGCATCGTCTACTTCGGCTCGTTCGACAATCACCTGTACGCGGTGGATGCATCGTCAGGCGATCGGCTGTGGCGATTCGAGACGAAGGGAAGCGTCTCTTCCTCACCGAGTGTGTCCGAAGGCATCATCTACGTCGGCTCCTCAGACGGCTGCATCTACGCCATCCGAGCAGCCGACTAGCGCCAGACCCTTACAGCCCCACGATCTCCACGGGCTCGATTTCGTCGGCAACGTCGAATCCCAGGATTCGCGAGTAGAAGTACAGCTCAGCCTCCAGCGCTCGCTTGATGTTCTCCGACTTTCGGAACCCGTGCTGCTCGCCCTCGAAGGGTAAATAAGCGACAGGAAGCCCTTTGTTCTTCAGCGCATCCACCATGACCTCCGCCTGGTTTGGCAGAACGACCTTGTCTTCCAGGCCCTGTAGCAGAATGATCGGACACGAGAGTTGGTCGGTGTGATGTATAGGTGAACGCTCCACGTACAGGTCACGACGCTCCGGGTAGGGTCCAATCATCGAGTCCAGGTAGCGCGACTCGAACTTGTGGGTCTCCGTCGCCAGGCCTTCGAGATCGCTTACCCCGTAGTAGCTTGCCCCCACCTTGAAAACGTCCCTGAACGTGAGCGATGCCAGTGTCGTGTACCCACCGGCGCTCCCGCCCCTCACCATCAGCCGTTCGCCGTCCACTTCTCCCTCGTTGACCAGGTGCAGCGCAGCGTTGATGCAGTCGTCGATGTCGACGATTCCCCATTGGCCGTTGAGCCTCCGGCGGTACTCGGTTCCGTACCCCGTGCTGCCCCCGTAGTTGACATCCACCACCGCAATGCCGCGACTCGTCCAGTACTGGTACGACAGGTTGAACGACGTCATCGCCGACCCTGTCGGCCCTCCGTGGCTGACGACCAACAGAGGAGGCCTCTCACCATCCGGCCCCTCGAAGTCGGCGCTCTTGACCGGATAGTAGTAGGCATAAGCGGTCTTCCCGCCAGTGGTCTCGAATTCGATGGAACGCGGCTCCGAAATGTACCCGTCGCCCACAGGCACGGCCCGCGACCTCTTCAACGGCTCGATCTCACCGGTCTCGGGATTGAGTGACACCAGCGAGTCGGGCAGGGAAGCCGATCCTTCCTCCAGTGCCACCAGTCCGCTGCCGGCCACTATGTCGCCACGGGACATCTCTGTATATGGAGACTCAACATGCGTGAACTCCGTGGTCCGCGTGTCAATCGTCGCCAGCTTCCAGAAGCCATTCTCGACGTACTTGCACACAATCCTGTCAGCCGATTCGAATGCATACGTCCTTGTGCCTAGCGCCCACGCAGGCGCTCCAAACTCCGCCTGCATCGGGGCGAGTGCCTCGATGTGACCGCCCCTTCGGCGGTACAGGTTCCACCATCCTGTCCTGTCGGAGACGAAGTAGAGCGTTCCATCCGGTGACCACTCTGGCTGGAACACAGATTCGCCTTCCTCACCAGCGATCTTGGTGGGCTGGCCCAGGGCTCCGTTATCACGGACGTCTGCGACCCACAGTTCAGTAGTGTCCCACGGCATATTCGGATGGTCCCAAGACACCCACACTACCTCGGAGCCGTCTGGACTGACCGACGGATACCCGTAAAAGTCGCTGCCGCTAACGAGCACCTGTCCCTCGCCTCCCTCCTTGATGTCGAGGGCAACGACCGAGTTGACCGCCTCCCGGTCTGCGTCGCGGTGGTCCTCTCTCACGCAGACCAGCCGGTCGCGTCCGCCGTCGATCTTCCCGTCAGCGAAGCGCAGGTCCACACCCTCAGGCGTGATCGGCTCTGGCTGTCTGCCCGGCTCTTGCCGATATACTCTCTGGTCAGCGAAGTTGGCAAACAGCACCACGCCATCCCTCACCCAGAATGACAGTCCCCCGTACTCGTGGACGCGAGTCCTCACGTTGTAGGGTTCAGGCGTTACGTCGCTGACCTCACCGTCGGGAGTGCGTCGAACTATCACGTTCCGGGCGCCCTCCTGCGGTCGCATTTCGACCCAATAGAGGTCTTCCCCGTCAATCTGCATCGAACTCAGGGAGACCGAGTCTTCTACTATGAGGTCAGTCGTTATCGGCGACTTCCATGTTCCGTATGGCGCTGTGGTCGGCATGGCTATGCTCCGGTCACCTTTCTGAGAAGGTCAAAGAATCCGCGTTTGCGCGGAGTGTTGATGTCCCAGTTGATGGGGATGTTCTGGTATCCGTCACTGTAGTTGCCGGACGCTGACTGACCTCCGGCCCCGGCGCCAGGGTCGAAGTAGCCCCAGCCCGCTTCCCGTGACAGCGCAGCAGTGAAGTTGTTGAACGGCTCATCGAAGTTAAAGTGGTCGTCCTCGGTAAACATGATCGGCTTTGGAGTGTAGCTCGGAAGCGCCCTCGTCTCGACCACCATGTTCGCAATCCTTGCAGGGTCCGTTACGCTGTTCCCATGCAGCATCAGGAAGTCCGACACCTCGCACACCGAGTCGTCCGGCACCCGTCCACCTCCGTAGCTGGTACCCACCAGCAGCCTTTCGCCCCCGGCTCCATGCTCTTTCGCACGAGCAATTAGCTCATGGACGCGGTGCGGCTGCAGGATCTCGTGCTCGTACCTCTGCACGTTGCACTCGTTGTTGATCTCGACGACCACATTCCGCCAGCCATTTTCGAGCACCCACTGACAGGTCTCATCAACGGCGCGGCAGACAGCAGCCTCATCCCTAAGTCGCTCGTCCTGCCCGAAGTAGAAGATGCCCAGGACTACTACCATCCCGAGTTCGTCGGTCCTCTTCAGAATCCTCGACAGCCTGTCCAGGTGTGCGCTCGACTCCAGTGAGCCGTCTGCACCGAATGGCGAGTTGTTCCACGGTTGCGAGTCAGGGCCCGGTAGCCCCGCCCAGAGTTCGTCGTCGCTGTAGGAGACCCCCATTTCGTCGAGCATCTCTCTGAACAGCTGCTGCCTGTAGTACCCGAACGGCGCGGCTCCCTGCAGGTTAACGGTGACCGCGTCCAACCCATGCCCCTTATAGTGAGCTAGTCGCCCGGAGAACTCATCTGTGTTGCGGTCCGGGTCCCACTCGCCAGTGTCTGGGTAGCGCCACAGGAACTGGGTCAGGGGGTTAGAGTCGTCGAAGATCGCGTTCGCCATCCGGCTGTTCAGGAGCAGCCCCTCGATACGCCACCCACGATACTCGCGCCCCTTGTGCGTTGGCACACCGTTTATCAGCCAGTCCTGGCCAACGATGCTAACGGTAGTTTCTGACTTTGCCACACGATCTCCTCTCGTAAGCTCGAATGCATAGCCCATTCTATCAAGCGTTCCAATGTATAATCGAAACGCCCATAACGTCGAAAGGAAGCGCCATTGTCGGGACCTCTGGTTAACAGGGAAGTGCAGGAAGGCATCGCCACCTTCACTCTAAACAACCCCACCCGCAGGAACGTGCTCTCGTCAGCAATGATGGAGGAGCTTCTTCGCTGCCTCGCTGACGCTGAGCAGTCCACCGACGTAAGGGTAGTGGTAGTCGCGGCTGAAGGCCCCGTGTTCAGTTCCGGCCACGACCTCAAAGAGCTGGCACAGGCTGCCCGCGAGGAACAGACGCTCGTGTTCGCACTCTGCACCAGGCTCATGGAGTCGATCCGACTCCTGTCCAAGCCGGTGATCGCCAGCGTGCAGGGCCTCGCCACTGCGGCCGGTTGCCAGCTCGTTGCGACCTGCGACCTCGCTATCGCCTCTGACGATAGCGCCTTTGCGACTCCCGGAGTCGACATTGGCCTCTTCTGCACGACCCCAGCCGTCGCCGTCGGTAGGGCGGTCCCCACGAAGGTCGCCATGGAGATGCTCCTTACGGGCGAACCCGTCCCTGCTGATGAGGCACTGAAGTCAGGCCTCATAAACCGAGTGGTTCCTGCAGACGAACTCCATGATGCCACGCTGACTCTTGCTCGCAAGGTCGCGGCAGCACCCACAAGCACAGTCTCCCTGGGAAAGTCCGCTTTCTATCACCAAATGTCGCTGGACCGCCCCGAGGCCTACCGCGTAGCCCAAAAAGCCATGGTAGACAACCTCCAGCACCCTGACGCCATCGAAGGAATCGACGCATTCCTCGAAAAGAGGCCACCGTGCTGGACCACGTAGGGGTTTCCCCATTCTATTCTCCTGAACTCAGCGGTAGTTGACACAAAGACGCCTGTGTGATAACTTGCGACTGTAACTATTGGTTCATGACATAAGGGGTCTTTATGGCTCCATAAATGTGGACTTGAACCAAGTATTCTACAGGAGGTGTCGGATGGCTGGCGAAGGCAGAATGGACATTGAGATCATCTACTGCGTTCCTTGACAGTACCACGGAGTTGCGGCCTGGATGGTCAACGAGTTCGTGGCAGAAGGTGGTAAGGACGTAGCAATCGAGGTCAAGCCCGGTGTCGGCGGAGTACTTCAGGTATTCGTCGATGGCGACAAGATCTACGACAAGGCTGAAGAAGGCGGTCAGACGCCTCACCTCAACCGCGTCAAGGAGCTGCGGGCTATTGTCAGGAGCAGACTGGACGCACTGGTACCAGCTGACGACAACTAAGCCAAGAGACTAAGCTTAAAGTAAAGGCCCCGGTCCTGTACCGGGGCCTTTTAATTTGTTGGAGGAACAGTCCGTCCCCTCTCCCTCAGGGCTGACAGGGGTAGGTATTCGCAAACCGTCATTCCCGCGAAAGCGGGAATCCAGGGGTCGGGGGTGTCCTTCGACAAGCTCAGAGCCTGCGCCGGACTTGATCCGGTGACGAACGAATTGTCGGTTTACCTACCCCTGTCAGCTCCCTCAGGGTGAGGGTGAATAGTCAGCAGACCCTCATGGGCGGGGTAAGTAGCGGAGGCTTCCTGATAGTGCCCCTCATCTCAAACCTGGTACCAGGTGAACCGTCATGCGCCCGGCCCCCACATCCACGTCCAACACGGTCTCTCGAATCGCCGGGATCAGCAGGTCAGGGCCCTCATCGCCCCTGACGACGTAAACGTCATTGGCCGAGGTATCCAGAATCTCCACAATCGCGCCAAGCGACTCTCCCTCGTCGCTGAACACCTGCATGTCGATCAACTGGAAGTGGTAAAACGTGTCCTCCGGGAGTGTAGGGATCTCATCTTCCCGAACGGTGAGCAGCGAGCCCTGCATCGAGTCCGCCTTCGTCCTGTCGGTCAAGCCGGACAGCCGGATCACATATCCACCCCGGTACGGTCGCGAAGCCTCGATGCTCTCACGTTTGCCGTCTAGGTGAAGCTCCGAACCTTCGGAAAAGCGCTCGGAAAAGTCGGACTGTGGCTGGACCTTGACGTGGCCATTGAGACCCCACGATCCGGTGATCTGTCCGACGACCACATGACCGTCAGGTGGTTCAGGAACTCGCTTCGCCTCGGTCTTGCGACTTCGGGGGGCCCTGGATGTGCGTCTTCTGGAGTCCGTGCCCGGCGACTTCTTTGAACGGGATCGCGCAGGCAATTGATGGCCCTTCAGACGATCTCGAGCGTGGCCCGTGTTCCCTGCTTAACTGCGGCAACTCGAATCAGGTGCCTGATCGACTGGGCGACGCGACCCTGGCGCCCGATAACCTTACCCTTGTCGTCCGGCGCGACTTCGAGCTTGACGATTATGCGTCCGTCCTCGTCCTCTTCCTCAGTAACCCGGACCTCGTCCGGCTCTGAGGCAATCGACTTGGCGATGAATTCGACCAGCTCTTTCATTCGGCCTCAGCCTCAGTCTCAGCTCCAGCCTCAACCTTGATCCTGTCCAGGGTGCCCAGGGTGGTCAGCAGTTGCCTGACTGCATCGGACGGCTGCGCGCCCTGCCTGAGCCACTTGAGCGCCCTCTCTTCGTCTATGACGACCGTAGGCGGTTCAGTCCTGGGATTGTAGTGGCCCAGTTGTTCCACGAAGGCGCCATCACGGGCGGCCCTCGCGTCAGCTACGACTACCCTGTAGCTGGGCTGGTTCCGTGCACCTGTTTTCCTGAGTCGAATTTTGAGCATCTAGTCCACTCTCAATTACTGGCTGTTCTGTACTGGTAGGGATGTCTTCCCCACATCTGAAACCGTCATTCCCGCGAAAGCGGGAGTCCAGTTGTCACGGGCTTGACGTTACCCGCTCTTAGCCTGGCTTAGCTGGCTCATCAAACGCGACTTGCGCCGGGAAGCGTTATTGGGATGCAGCGCCCCTTTGGCGGCCGCCTTGTCCAGGGCTACGACGGCAGCGTGGACCGCCTTATCGGCAGCATCCATTTCACCATCGTCTATCAGTTTCCTGGCGTTCCTTATGTAAGTCTTCGCACGTGAGCGCAGGGGCATATTACTGTCCCGCTTGCGCAGTGATGCTCGATTCGACTTGGCTGAAGGCAATTGCGCTACTCCGTTAAATGTGTACTTGAGGACGAATCATTGTATCAGGTTTAAGACATCCCATTCGAGTCGTCTGATTTACACGTTGGTCCGGGTGACTGTCATCACGCCCCTGATCGCTTCGAGTTTGAAGAACAGCCTGCTGAGCTGATCGATTCCACTGACGTGAAGCGTTAGCGTAACAATCGACACTCCGTCGTACTCCTCGGACGTGCATGACGCGATGTTGACGTTCTCTCCTGAGACCACGAATGTCACGTCTCTCAGTAGACCGACCCGGTCCATGGCCCTCACCTGGATCCGCACAGGATACTTGACCTCGGTCTTCCCCCATGACACCGGCACCAGCCGTTCAGGCTCGTCCTCGTGCAGGATGTTAGGACAGTTCCTCCTGTGAACGGTCACTCCCCTGAACCTGGTGATGTAGCCGATGATCTCGTCGCCGTTGATAGGGTTGCAACAGCGCGCCATCGACATCAGCAGGTCGCCCACTCCGAGCACCTCGATACCCGTGCTTGGACTGATCGGCAGCCCAAGCTCCTGCTGGCGGTGGACCTCCTCCTCGGCGCCCTTCTCCCGAGAGCTGAGCTTGTTGACCACCTGGGTGACTGAAACTGACCCGTCGCCAAGAGCCGCGAGGAAGTCGTCGACTCCGGCGATTCCCATCATTCCCGCGACCTGGTCATCGGGAGCGGTTGTCAGCCTGCGGATGTGGCGGCCGTATAGGTCACGGCCCCTCTGGATGTTGACTGAACGCTCCTGCCGCTTGAACCACTGCCTTACCCTCGCCCGCGCGGAGTTTGTCTTGATGTATCCCAGGTCTTCGTTCAACCAGTCGAGGCTGGGCCCCCGGACGGTCTTGGAGGTCAGGATCTGGCACGTGTCGCCGTTCTTGAGCTGATACGTCAGGGGTACCAGCTTCTGGTTCACCTTCGCGCCGATGCACCTGAATATCAGGTCGGAGTGCACCCTGAAGGCGAAGTCGAGAGGTGTCGAACCGTTGGGCAGCTCTTTTAGCTCTCCCAGGGGAGTGTAGACAAAGACCTGGTTCTGGAAGATGTCGGTCTTGAGAGACTCTACGAAGTCCTCTGCCTCGGCAACGTCCCGCTGCCACTCCATGATCTGTCGTAGCCACACCATCTTCTGCTCGAATGGGTCTTCGCTGCCCGTGCCCTCCTTGTACAGCCAGTGCGCCGCGACCCCATACTCTGCAAGCTGGTGCATCTCGTGGGTCCGCACCTGAATCTCTACGGGATGACCGTCCTCTGCGATTACGGTCGTGTGGATAGACTGGTACAGGTTGTCCTTCGGGTTGGCGATGTAGTCGTCGAACTCACCCGGTACTGGGTGCCACCTGCTGTGAATCACTCCCAGTGCGGCGTAGCAGTCAGCCACGGTATCGACGAGCACCCTGAGCGCGAACAGATCGTTAATGTCGTCCACCGTCTTGTTCTGACGGGCGTACTTGCCGACCTTGTTGTAGATCGAAAACAGGTGCTTCGGCCTGCCAAGCACATCCGCACGAATGGAGGTCTTCGATAGCTCTGCTTCCAGTATCGCCCTTGCCTCTGCGATGTAGGTCTCTCGTTCTTCACGCCTCGCATTCAGGCGCTGAGAGATGTCCTTGTACTCGGTCGGGTGGAGCTGCTGAAAGGACATGTCCTCCAGTTGCCACTTGATCTCCCAGATGCCCAGCCGGTGGGCGAGCGGCGCGTAAATGTCCAGCGTCTCCTGAGCCTTCTCCATCCTCTTGGCCTCGGGAAGGTGCCGGATCGTGCGCATGTTGTGTAGCCTGTCGGCCAGCTTGATCAGTACTACCCTGATGTCCTCGGCCATTGCCATCAGCATCTTGCGGATGGTCTCGGCTTGCGCCCTCGTCGCCTGCTGCGTGCCGACGGCTCCTGCGGCAACCATCTCGGCCTCGGTGAACTTGGTCACGCCGTCAACCAGGCGTGCCACGTCGTTCCCGAACTTGCCCTGGATGTCCTCGATAAGTACGTCCGGGCTGTCCTCGACCACATCATGCAGCAGTCCGGCCGCAAGCGCATCCGGGTCCAGCTTCAGGTCGGCCAGCACCATGGTTGTCTGGAAAGGGTGTTCTAGGAACGGCTCGCCAGACTTGCGCACCTGTCCATTGTGCGCCTCGGCAGCGTAGTGAAACGCCTCCTCCACAACCCCGAGCCGCTCCTCAGGCAGGTACTCCCGGGCTTTCATCAAGAGCGTTTCAAGCATAGGCGAACCTCCGCGGCACCAGTCTACACCGTCATTCCCGCGAAAACAGGAATCCGGGGGTGGCGAGGCGTTTCATGCAAATTACGCCAAAGCAGTTACTGGACAGGCTCCCCGGCACAGCCCGATTACGTGATTATAGTACAATGCCTAACAATTGAAAGCAGGGAGTTACGAGTTGCAGTTTCAGGCCCCGCGAGGAACATCCGACGTGCTGCCGGAAGACGAAGCATACTGGAGCTTCGTCAGGACCACCGCAGAGGAGGTCGCCTCCCGCTTTGGCTATCACCGCATAGACACTCCCGTCTTCGAGGACTCCGGCCTGTTCGAGCGTGGAGTCGGCTCTACGACTGACATAGTCGAAAAGGAGACCTACACCTTCGAAGACCGCGGAGGAGACAGGCTGACTCTCCGCGCCGAAGGAACGGCCCCCGTCTGCCGAGCCTACCTCCAGCACGGCATGCAAAACATGACTCAGCCGGTCAGGTTATTCTACATCTGTCCCGTCTTTCGATATGAGCGACCCCAGTCCGGCCGCTACCGCCAGCACACGCAGTTCGGAATCGAGGTCATCGGTGAGGCCGACGCCAGCGTCGACGCCGAGGTAATCGAGGTCGGCTGGCGATTCCTTGAGCAGGTAGGCCTCTCCGACCTGTCGCTGACCATCAACTCGATCGGCGACCCCCAGTGCAGACCTGCCTACATCGAGCGGCTCAGAACGTACTACTCCGGCCACAGGGACTCACTCTGTGAGGACTGCACCCGCCGAATCGACCGAAACGCCCTCAGGCTGCTCGACTGCAAGAACGAGCAGTGCCAGCCGTTCGTTGACGAAGCTCCCGCCAGCGCAGACAACCTCTGCCCAGACTGCGACTCCCACTGGGACGACCTCCGTCGCTACCTCGAAGGGACCGGAATCGCCTACCAGACCGACCACCGCCTTGTACGCGGGCTCGACTACTACACCCGAACCGTATTCGAGATTGCTCCCCCTGAAGAGGGCAGGATGGTCACCATCGTCGGAGGAGGGCGCTACGACGGCCTGATCGAGCAGCTTGGCGGCAGGCCAACTCCGGGCATCGGCTACGGAATGGGACTCGAGCGAGTCATCCAGAACGTCAGGAACCAGGGCGTCCAACTCGACGGAAATGCACGTACTAAGGTCATGGTTGTGCACTTGGGCGACGCCGCGAAGACAGCCGGAGTCCGCATCGCGTCAGAGTTGCGTTCAGCCGGTATCGCCGCCACTCTCGCGCCCCCGAGAGGCCTCCGGGCCCAGCTCAGATACGCCTCCAACTCAGGCGCGACCCATGCCCTCATCATCGGCGATGACGAACTCGCCAACGGCGTCGCCGCCCTGCGAGACCTCACCAACAGCACCCAGGAAGAGGTCCCCCTAGCCGGACTTGTAGCCGCACTAAGCCCCTGATCCCTGTTGATCGTCAACTCGACAAAACCGGCCCTTTGCGTGACCCCTCGCCCTCGGGACTTGCAGGGATAGGAAAGCCGACAATTCGTTGGTGGGTGAGCCGAAAACTCGTTCGTCCTGAGCTTGTCGAAGGACCCCCTACCAACAGTCCTACCGAGCCGGCAACGCCCTCATCGGCGCAACTATCACCAGTACAGCCGAGATCGCCGTAAGAATCCCCGCGTAGTAGAACACCGACCCGTACCCGCCGAAGTTCTCAATGACAAAATAGCCGAGGAACGGCGAGACTGCACCGAGTATCCCGTTAAGACCGAAGATCAGGCCCACCGCTGTCGCCTCAGTCCCCCTTCCGACAACATCCAGCACCGCCGCCTGCACAATCTGATGCAGGGCGAAGCTGAACAGCCCCGTTCCCGCCAGCGCCAGCGTCAGCAATATCCCGTCCCCAGCCGCAACTGTGACGAGCGATATCACTGCCGCAAGGAAGAACCCCGGCACCATCACGGCCTTACGCGAGAACCGGTCCGACAGGTATCCGAGAATCGGCGCCGACACTATCCCCATTCCGGAGACCAGCGCGTAGTGGATGCCGTAGTCTAGGTCTTGCTTGCCCAGCGTTTCGGTCAGGTAGAACGGCGTCCACGCGAACACAGAGTCCAGTCCCACCCCTCGCAGCATTGCCGCCGCCACTAGCACCACCACGCCCGGGTGACGCATGATGCCGATCGACTCCCTGATTTGCAGACGTAGGCTCCGCGTCTCGATAGAACCGATCCTGCCGACATGACGCAGGAAGATCCACACAAGCACCCCCATGATCAGGGCAGGGATGACATAGATGTACATGACGCCACGCCAGCCCCTCAGGACGACAGGCACGACCCAGACCGGAATGACAGTGGCTCCCCCAATGCTCACACCGCGCCACTTGTTCAGCACCGACAGCAGCCCCGTGGCAACAACCGGCCCCACCATGTTTCCGAGGTTGGAGCCAAGCCCGTGTATCGAGATCGCAAACCCGCGACGGTCAGCAAACACCTGCGAAAGAGACGCCGCCGAGGGCAGGTGCCACAGCGCACCCGGAATCGAGACCAGCGGTACGACCAGGATCAGCACGATGTAACCAGGCGACGCACCAAGCAGCGCGAAGAAGATCGCCGCTCCCACCATGCAGCCCGTCAGCATGAGGCCCCAGTACCGCTTGAGCATGTCCACCACCAGCCCACCGCCGATGTTGACCACACCGAAACCGATGAACCGAAGTGCGAGCAGAATGGTGATCTGAAGCGTGTTCAACCCAAAGTGCGACGAGATCGACGGCATCATCACCGGCACGCCCTGATCATACAGGTGCGCCACCCCATGCCCCGCGGACATCACGCCAAGAATCGTAGATCGGTTCTGCACCTCTTCAGGCCGCATGTTGTCTGATTCCAAGGCGCGCTCCCCCAAGGCTCAACAGCCGCCGCGATTGTACGAGCCGCACTGCCCACCGTCCAGTCCGACAGATTGGAGCATTCCCGTGTATCCTGTCACCGATACCCCAATAGGAGGCTCCTTATGGACGTCCACGAAGCCGTCAGGACCAGACTAACCGTGCGCGAGTTCAAGCCCGATCCCGTACCCGACGAGATCGTCGACAAGCTCGTCAGGGCCGGGCAGTGGACCGCCAGCTCCCGAAACCTCCAGCCCTGGCACTTTATAGTGGTCAGGGATAGCGACACCCTCTCCAAGCTGGGTGACATTGCGACCTCAGGACGCTTCATCGCCGGTGCCCCTATGGCAATCGCCATCGCGATGGAGAGCGCCGACCGCGCCGACCTCGACGCCGGCCGCGCTATGCAGAACATAGAGCTCGTCGCCTGGGAGGAAGGACTCGGCACCTGCTTCGTCGGACTTCGCGTCGCCGAGCAGAACGCACAGGTCAAGCAGTTGCTCGGAGTCCCTGACTCATTCGAGATGGTCACGGTCCTGCCGTTCGGCTATCGACTCGACGGCAACGACGGAAGCCAGGGCATCAAGAACCGCAAGCCACTGTCCCAGATCGCCCACTCCGAACGCTACGGCCAGCCCTACGCATAGGGTGAGAGACTCCTCCCGTCGTTCCGGCGGAGGCCGGAACCCAGAGCAGGCTTTACCCAGAGACAGAGAGACTAGTCCCTCACTTGGCTGGATTTATCCCGACTGACAGTACGGAGCCAATATGACCATACCCACAATTACCACCGCAGTCGGCACCGGGGCACCAGGCTACTCAGGCGACGGTGGACCCGCAGACGCCGCCGACATGCGCGAGCCCTTCATGTGCGCCTTCGACTCCGCAGGCAACCTCTTTGTCTGCGAGGCGACCAACCACATCGTCCGACGCATTGATGCTGCCACCGGCATCGTCACCACGGTCGCGGGCACAGGCGAGCAGGGCTACTCTGGCGACGGCGGACCTGCGACCGAAGCCACCATGTATGAACCGTACTCACTCGCCATCTCAGCGGACGGCAGCATCTACATAGTAGACCGGCTCAACGCCGTTGTCCGCAGAGTGGACGGAAATACCGGCATCATCACGACCGTCGCCGGAACCGGTGAAGTAGGCTACTCAGGCGACGGCGGACCAGGCCAAGAGGCCCAGATGCGCGAGCCAAACGACTGCTACCTCGACAGCCGCGGCGGCCTTCTCATCGCTGACATCCAGGACCAGCGCATCCGACGACTCGATCTCGCGACTGGCATCATCGACACCTTCGCCGGCAGCGGCGAGAAAGAGCGCTCCGGCAACGGCAGACCCGCAACAGAGGCAGGTATCCTCGGGGCACGCGCCGTCTGCATGGACACCTCCGGCAACACATTCATCGCGGAGCGCGAGGGCAACGGCGTCCGCATGATCGGCGCCGACGGCCTCATGCGAACTCTCGCCGGCGACACCTGCGAGCGCGGCTACTCAGGCGATGGTGGACACGCCCTCGCCGCGACATGGAATGGCCCCAAGGGGATTCGCTGCGACGCTCAGGGCAACATCATCGTCACCGACACCGAGAACCACGCCATACGTCGCATAGATCGCGGCACAGGTTTCGTGACCACTATCGCCGGAGGGCAGCTCGGCGGTCACGGCGACGGCGGCCCCGCAACAGAGGCCGGCCTCGACCGCCCTCACGGTGCCGAGATAGCCGTAGACGGCTCCATCTACATCGCCGACAGCAACAACCACCGTATCAGGGTGGTTTCCACATAGGACAGGCGGTCATTTCTTCCAGCAGGCAATGACAGCCGGTGAATCAGCAGCTCCCTCTACAGCCGATAGCAACATCCACAGTTTCGGAGTGGTTGCCGCGTAGAGCAGGTGGGCATCACTTCCTGCAAGTAGTGACAGTTGGCGAATCAAGGGCTCCCTCTCCCGGGGGAGAGGGTTGGGGTGAGGGCGAAATACCCGCACACCACCCACAAGGCCCAAATGCCACGCGCCGATCAGCCCCAGACCTCAACGTCCGCTCATGCACGTCGACATCCAACGTCCAGTCCCCCTGGACACTGGCACACCCTCCGCACACATTCGCAAGATAACTGTCGCCAAAAGCAGAACTCGACTGGATGCACAGCGTCGCACCGCCACGCTCCACCGCAAACTCTCGTCCCTCATGGGTGAAGTCGTCAGGGTAGAGGATCTTCGTATCGATTGTACCCAGCGCAACCTTCGTCGCCCGGCCGCATTCCCAGCAGTCAACCTCGCGAATGGAAATCGTCCGCAGAGGGAGAGTCTGCCTGCACCCAATGCATACTGGACGAGGACACTCCAGGTTATGTCTGTCCACGTACAGCCGTCCTGACGACAGTTCTGCAAGGCGCGTCGTAACAGCGAGTCCACTGTCGAGCGACGGCCGCCTTCGTCTGTTTCCACGACCCCGACGCTTGGCAGCTAGGTGGAACTCTACGACCCGTAGCTCCGATTTAGGCGTCCCGCCACTTCCCCCCGGCTCGTCGCCAAGAACAACGCTGACAGAAGCGCCGCGATTTGAGTCTTGGTCGTACAGCAGCAGGTCACAGGGCGACTCTTCGGACCTGGCGCCTAGCTCAACCCTGGCAACTCCATGGGCAAGGTCAACAGGATGTACCATCGGGCACTTGTTGCACGGGAAGTCCGCGATAAGCTCTCCGCCCAGCGACCCTGATATGAGCCGATGAAGCGAGTCCACCGCCTGTTCATGCGCCGAGCTATTCACGTTAGCTCGCCCCCTGTCGGCCTTCAACCGACCACTGTTACCACAAACGCATCGAGTCCAGGAAGAGCTGTCGAAGGTCAGCTTCTTCAACCGGGCGAGGCGACAGCTTTATGACCCGCTGCTGCGGGATCGCCCCGGACGCCAGTACGGGAGCATCGTCGGCCGTGTATCCAATAGCGCTAAGCCCGTTGGGGACTCCGAGCCGCCTGAGCAGAGCGATTATGGCGTCAGCTAGTACGTCACCCGCGTCCTCGGGTCCTGCGTCGGAGATGTCCGCACCCATTAGCCTTGCTGCGTGCAGGTGCCGCTCGGGGTTAGCTGGCGCTGTGTACCTGAATACCGCCGGGGCGTTCAGGATGACGCTCATTCCGTGGGGAACGATCGGGTGATCGTCCGGGTATCCATCCGGCACGTATTCTCTGACCATGCCTGATACCGGGTACGACATTCCATGAGGCAGGTGGCATCCCGCGTTCCCGAACCCGACTCCCGCGAACGTCGCCGCAAGCATCATGTTGGATCTCGACTCGATGTCCTCAGGCTCCTCAACTGCGTTGATGATATTCCGTGACACCATCTCGATGGCCCTGGTTGACCACAGGTCCGAGATCGGATTTGACCCTTGATACGCCGGTCTCAATCCCGGGTCCGGCGGTGCCTCTCGTTGGCTGAAGGGCAGGGCGGTGTACGACTCGATTCCATGACACAGCACGTCGAACCCGCTGCACGCCGCGACCATGCCCGGCAGCGTCCGGCTGTTCTCGGCGTCCACAACTCCCATTGTCGGCCTCAACGCTCGGTGTGCGAGCCCCGTCTTCGCCTTCATCTCAAGCAGGTCGAAGATCGACACTCCGGTCGTCTCGGAGCCAGTGCCCGACGTGGTAGGCACAGCGATATGCGGCTTGAGCGGGCCCGGCACAGGAGCGCCCTCTCCAATCGGAGCGTTCACGTATGTGAGAAAGTCCGCCGGATACGTCGAGTACAGGTTCGCAGCCTTTGCCGTATCGATGCTGGACCCGCCTCCTACGGAGATGAACCCGTCAAAGTCACCATCCGTCGCGAACTCGATCGCCGCCTTGAACGACTCGTCTGTCGGCTCTACCTCCACCTCGTCGAAGAGCACCGCATCGACTCCCGCTGCCCTCAACGACTCAAGCACTACGGCAACTGGCTGCAGCTGCGCCATGCGCGGGTCGGTGACCACCGCCACTCGCTTCCCCCCGAGCCGGGCAATCTCGAACCCCACCTCCCTCGTCGACCCAGGCCCAAACTTGATCGACGACGTGTCCATAGTAAATGCGGTCTCTAGCTCATGATGGACCATCTGCCTCTTCCTCTTCTGATTGTGATATATGGCGTCTTGTGTTCGTAATCGAGTGAGATCAGATTAAGGCGCTACGGCCCCCTCTCCCTGGGGGAGAGGGCTGGGGTGAGGGCGAAGAGCACGAAGACTTGGCAAGGTCTGTACTCTCCACAGTTTGTGCGTCCGATCTGTCACCCCGGGAATCCACTATCTTGATTGGTTGCTAATCTCCAACTTCGAGCTTGTCAGGATCAATCCCAACCTCTGCCGCCCACGCCTGTAGCCCACGCCTGAAGGCAAGAGCCCCCATCGGCGCGATCACCGCCTCCAGGGCTTCCAGCACCTCCGTCGGTGTCGCCCCATTCTCCAGCGCCAGGCGGACATGCTCCTGTATCTGCGAAACATCGGCCCTGAGCGCCGCCTCAACAGCCACCTGCAGCAGCTCCTTGGTCTTCCTATCCAGGGTTCGCTGACCCGTATAAGTTGCCTCAATGAACTGGTTGTACTTCTGAAGCCACTCGAAGTCAGCGGCGGCCATTACGCGGTGAAAGTCGAGCGTATACCCCCGAGTTCGCTCCGCCGCCTCCAGGTACTCTCGTGCCTCTTCAGTCAATCTCAGTTCGCGCATAAAGTCAGGACTCCCTTGATTTGTGGCGGCCACATTCTATCAGGCTGGCTGAACGTACGGTCAGGCATTCCTGAAAGTGCCTGGAGTGGCCGCCCAAGACAGCCATCTCCTCTCGTATAATGCCAACACTCAACAAAGGACGAATACCATGACATCGATCCTCATTGCCGCCTTCGACGGACTCCAGCCCGCCCAGGTCCGTCCCGACCTCATGCCTAACCTCGCCCAGTTTGCATCCGAGGGAGTGTTCTTCGAGAACCACCACCCAGTCTTCCCATCGGTGACCCGAATCAACGCCGCCAGTATGGTGACAGGCACCTACTCCGGTAGGCACGGTCTCGCTGCCAACACAATGGTCGCTCGTGACTACGATCCCACTGCTGCGTTCTCCGCCCTCGAACCGACCCTCGCGGAGATTGCCCAGAAGACGGGCAGGGTGCTTTTCACTCCGACGCTGGCAGACATCCTGTCTGAACACGGCATGGAGTACACTGCCATCGGTGTGGGCACCTCCGGGAACGCATACGTACACAACCCTCGAGCCGACGAGTCGGGCGGTGCGACTATCCATCCCGAATTCACCTTGCCATACGACCTGTCCGACAGGCTCCGTTCGAGATTCGGCCCGTGGCCTGACGAGGCGATGCCCAATACGCCTCGCCTGGACCACGCGGTCAGGATTCTTACCGAGCATATCCTGCCTGAGCGCCAACCAGCGGTCGCCCTGATCTGGTCGTCGGAACCCGACAAGGCCCAGCACGCCCATGGTGTCGGCTCAGAGATGTCTGACCGCGCTATCCGCGAGGCCGACGCCCGGTTCGGCACTGTTCTCGATTGGCTGGAGTCCAACGGGCGCTCTACCGATACTGACGTTCTGGTCATTTCCGATCACGGGTACTCCACCATCCAGGAAGTCGTCGACGTAGAGTGGTACACCCGCGACGCCGGCTTTTCTGAGGAGGAAGTTATCGTAGCCCCCAACGGTGGTAGCGCCCTCTTCTACTGCCAGGGTGAATCAGTCTCACAGAGACTCGCGGCGTGGCTCATGGAGAGACCCTGGTGTGGAGCTCTGTTGGCCTCTGACGCTGCTGGAGAGATCGAAGGCACTCTGCCCATGTCTCTCGCCGGCTCTGAAGGTCCGAGGGCGCCTGAACTCGCGATGTCCTTCGGATGGGACTCGCGCCCCAACGAGGCTGGTTACAATGGCTTCGTCTACTCAGGAGGAGGGCAACCAGGGCAGGGCCAGCACGGCTCCATGAGTCGTCACGAGATGAACAACACCCTGATAGCGCGCGGACCGAGCTTCAGACAAGCTGCCTGCGTTCAGTCTCCAACAGGAAACGTCGACCTCGCTCCCACCGTTCTCCAGCTGCTTGGAATCCCAATTCCGGAGTACATGGAAGGTAGAGTGGTTGCTGAGGCGCTGGCCAGTGGCGAGCAGTCAGTGGACTGGACTTCAACCACCCATCGCGCCGAACGAAAGACGTCCTCTGGGATGTACTGCCAGACAGTCCGGGTGTCCACCGTTGGCAGCACCAGCTACCTTGACGAAGGAAGCGGCTGGCTGATGACCTAGTCCTCACCGGCTGGTCGACTTTCTTCAGGCTGCCCAGCACGACTGGTGCGAGGCCAATTCCCTAACTCTAAACGCTGGCCAATGCGCCCACAGCCTGCTTCCCTGGAACGTCGGGCACAAAATCAAACCCGCCGGTGGTGGCAAGCACCCCGGCGGGCTGTTTAAAGCTCGAGACTGGACTGACGGACTTATCCGTCCTGCGTCCTTCTCTAGGCTGGAGCGAACTTCGGGAGCGCGATCGTGTCCGTAATATCCTCGAACACCACCTTCAGCGGCATCCCGATCTGTAGTTTCTCGGGAGTCGGGTCGTCCATGACGATGTTGGTCGGCATCTTCGGCCCCTCTTCCAACTCCACGATCGCAGTGACGAACGGCACACCGTCCGGATACCAGCCCGGATGTGGCGCGCGGTACACGATCGCGTAGGTGAACAGGGTCGCGTTGCCGCTAGCCTTCACCCAGGTTGTGTTCCTTGAGAAGCAGTACGGAGAGATGTCACGTGGATAGAAGTACGCCTGGTTGGTGTCGTTGCAGTACCTGAGCCACAGCTCGTGCTCTTTTGCCTTTTGCCAGTAAAAGTCCGACTCGCCCTGCGGGACGGGGATTGGCTTGTTGTATGCCTGGGTCATCCTGATTTACTCCTTGAGCGGGTTGCGCTGACTTAGTCGACCGCGAGAATGACTGTGCCGGTGGACGACAGCGATCCGCCGGTGCCGTGTACAAGCGACAGACTCAGGTCGTCGACCTGCCTGTCACCGGCCTCGCCTCTTAGCTGCTTGACAGCCTCGACAACGAGGAACATGCCGTACATGCCCGAGTGAGTGTAGGACAGCCCACCGCCGCTGGTGTTCATCGCGAAGTCTCCGCCCGGAGCAGTCCGCTGGTTCGCTACGAATTCAGGGCCTTCTCCTGGCCCGCAGAAGCCAAGGCTTTCAAGTGTTGCGAGCACGGTGTAGGTGAATGAATCATAGATCATTGCGAGATCGATGTCGTCGTGCGATACACCTGCCCTCTCCAACGCCTTGGGCCCGGAGTAACGAGCCCATGTCCGCGTCAGGTCTGGCATCGTGCTAATCAGGCCGTGATCGTGACCCTCAGCGGCGCCAAGAACGTAAACCGGCTTCTTCGGCAGGTCTCGTGCCCTCTCCGCGGTTGTGATCACGTACGCTCCGCCCGCGTCCGTTACCAGACAGCAGTCGGGCAGGTGGAACGGCCACGCGATCCAGCGAGAGTCGTGGTACTCGTCGAACGTCATGGGGACGTCTTTGAAGTATGCCCTCGGATTGAGGTTTGCCCACTTGCGAGTCGCAACTGCGACTTCTGCCATTCCCTGTCTCGTGTAGTCTTCGCCGTATTGGTGCATGTAGCGGCGGGCTGCCATCGCATAGTTAATCGGTGCCCCTATGAATCCGTAAGGGGATTCGAACTGCGGGCCCGGCTCCGAGGCGTTGCCGCCGGCGCGTGAGCGCGCGCTCCGTCCAGCCTCTCCATGCGTAACGAGTGCAACTTCGCAGTAACCTGCATTAATTGCAGCCATCGCGTGCGCTATGTGAATGATGAACGACGATCCACCCACCGCGGTCGAGTCGGTGTAGGTCGGCTCAATTCCAAGATACTCGGCCAAAGTTAGCGTGCCGAAGCCGGCCGAGAGCAGGCCGTCGACGTCGCTCATCTTCAATCCAGCATCTTCTAGGGCGTTGTACGCGGCTTCGGCGTGATGTTGCAGAGATGACTTGTTTTCTACTCGGCCTATCTCGTCGGACTCTGCTGCACCGACAATAGCTACCGTTCTTGACAAATCAGCCATACTGGCTCTGACCTCCTGGGTTTACTACCGAGCGTGTACTCCGGTCATTTGGTCTCCGACCTGAGCTCGTCCGCCCGAACACTTCATAGCTGTGACGCACTTTCTCCTGAAAGCGCCGAATAGGTTAACCCACTCACTCAGTCTAAGCAAGCGGGGGCCCTGAACAAGGCGGGAGAATGTGGGACTTGAGGCCACCGTCCCCAGCTTCCGGCATCTGGCCGGGTGGGGAACGGCACGTTGCGACCCAGCCCGAGAGCAAGCTCCCAGGTGGGGTTTACGGTCTTGGACGCACTCCAAAAGCGCGCCCGGATATGAGGCCAGACCGTTGCTGAGAGATTAGCCGCCCACTGCGGAGACGGCGTCCGCTTGAGAATCGTGAGTCTGGATGATCTTGTCGAAGCCGCTAATCTGGAATATCTCGCGGACTGGACCGGAGAGTGAGCAGAGCGCAAGGTCCTTATTGTTTCTCTGCAAGACCCTGGCAATCAGAAGAATTACTCGAAGGCCCGCACTGCTGATATAGGTGAGGTCTTCCATGTCGAGGACCATTGCGCCATCGTGGTCGTCAATCGCGGCCTGTAACGCGTCCTGGAACTCGCGCGCGTTGGCGCCGTCGATTCGGTCCTGAGCCTTTGCGATTAGTACCGCGCCTCTCAGCTCGGTGCTTATGTCCATCTGTTCCATCTCCTTGATGTTCAGATTTCCCGTCGTTGGTAAATTTCGTTAACAACCGCTGCCTGCGGTTTATGCACACTAATCATAACAGGATGCCAAAGATTAGGCTCTCTTTATTCTACCCGGTTGTCAAGAGTGTGCCGTTACCTTGACCGTCCTCGATTCACAACCTAGAATGCGCCCAACAATTGGCACGAGGTTTTATGAGAAAGAAACAGACGGTTGAGCTTATGTCCGCCGGGGGTCTAGTTTACCGTACCAACGGCAAAAATGGGATAGAGGTTGTGATTTGCGGACGGGAATACCCTTCAGTTTGGGGACTTCCAAAAGGCACGCCCGATCCCGGCGAGACAGAGGAGCAGACCGCGTTGCGCGAGGTCCGCGAGGAGACTGGCCTCCAGGTTGTCTCCGAGCGTTACATAGATAGCGTCAGGTACTGGTTCGTACGCGCCTCTGACGGCGCAAGGTGCCATAAGATCGTCCACTACTACCTGATGAGGCCCGTTGGAGGTGACCTCTCCCAGCACGACCACGAGTTCGATTTTGTCGCGTGGAAGTCGCCCTCAGAGGCCTGTAGGACGCTCACCTACGAAAATGAGGTGGAAATTGTTCAGAAAGGTGCTTCCATGGTCGGGGAGGGAGTCCGACGCCTCTAGCGGTCGGGATCCTGTTTTCGTCACGGGAGAACGTATAGTCCTGCGCGAGAAGCAGGTCTCGGACATTGCTGACGACTACCAGTGGCGTACAGATCCTGAACTCGCTGAATTGGACGCCACGCGCCCGCTGCAGATGAGTTTCAGCGACTTCGAACGCTACTCGATCGAGGAACTGAACTACCCGGCCTCCCGCTCGAAGCGCCTGGCTGTCGACACCGTCTGCGGCTCACACATCGGAAACGTCATGTTCTATGACATCGATCTCCGCACCGGCGAAGCTGAACTCGGGATTATGATCGGCGACAAGGACTACTGGAGCCAGGGCTACGGTACCGAGACCGTCGGCCTGCTGCTTGACCACATGTTCCTGGAGTATCCATTCAACCGCGTGTACCTCCACACACTCTCTTGGAACTACCGCGCTCAAAAGAGCTTTCACAAGTCCGGCTTCAAGGATGTGAAACCCGTACGACGCGGCGGCCTCGACTTCATCCAGATGGAAATATGGCGACAGGAATGGGACGCTATGCGCGCAGCCTCAGCCTGCGGGTCCATGAACGAGGGTTCAAACTGTAGCTGACCCTCGGCCTCTCAATCAGACGTCGAACGACATCAGCTCGTCCGTAAACACGATCTCACCATCGTAGATCTGCCGGACATCCCCGATACCCTTCTCCATTGCGCCGTGCCCGGACAGGTTCGGCCCAATGTGCACAAGAGCCAGCTTCTTGACACCGGCCTCCTGAGCCATTCTCGCCGCGCCCTTGGTGCCGCACTGGAAATCAGCCTCGCCGTTCTCATCCATCACGTCCTGGTCGTCCCAGCACATGCACAGCATCACGTCCGCATCCTTGGCAAGGTCACGAACTGAGTCGCACGGCTGCGTGTCTCCGGTGAACACGACCGATCCTCCGGGGGTGTCGAACCTGTACGCGAGTGAGTCGAGGAACGGTTGCACGTGCTCCGCAGGCGCGGCCGTGACCTCCCAGTCCGATCCTGAGTAGATCCGGCCTGGCCCAACATCCTTGGCAAACACGTCCGGAGCGGGACGCGGCAGGGTTCCGCCCCTATTCTCAAACACCCTATGGCTCAGCGGATGGCCGACTCGAGCCTTCCAGTCGTGGGAGAACACTCCGTCCTCCCCGATAATTCCCTCCGTGATCTGCTCCGTCAGCGTCGGTCCATACACCTCCAGCCGCTTCTCTTTCCCGATACTCTGGTCCCACCTGCACAACAGGAAGCAGGGATAGTCGATGTCATGGTCGAAGTGGTGATGCGTAAAGAAGAGCTGGTTGACCTCCGTAGGCCACAACCCGGCCTTAACGAGCTTGTGCGTCGCCGCAGGCCCGCAGTCGACCATTATCTTCTCTTCACCCGTCTCCAGCACGTAAGCGCTTCCAAACCGCGTCGGCGTCGGCGTGGGAGTACCTGCTCCCAATACGTGAATCCTGGTCATGCTATTCGTCCCTCCCGAGTGAGTTGCCCCGGTTCCATACTAGGCACGGCACACCATACCAACTTACCGGCGACAACTGAACACTCAGACCCTTCGGAGACCCGGCGACATCGCATACGTCACCAGCACCACCGGGGTGCTAACCATCATCCCCATTACTATCGCCGCCTCATTTCCGAACAGCGAAGCCAGCGCGCCACCAAGTATGAACCCCAGCGGGAACGCCGCCGTCACGATGCTGTACATGCTCAACACGCGGCCCTGCATCTGATTGCTCGCGACCGTCTGGAACAGCGTGAGTAGAAAGATCGAGTGTACCGCTCCAGCGACACCCATCACGAACATGAGCGCCAGTGACAGGGGGAACACCCTCGAAAAGCCGAATGCAATTGCCGCCGCGTCCCAGCTAATCGCCGTCACGATCAGCGCCAGCCCTTTCTTCGGAATGTCCTGAACCACAGACGTGGCAAGCGCGCCAACCAGGAATCCTGCCCCCAGAAGGCCGGAGAGCATCCCATACCCAGGTGCGCCAACATCTAGCACGTCTCGCGCATATACCGGGATTAAAGGGGTCACCACGCCGGCTGGCAGTTGCGTCAGGGTCACAATCAACAGCGCGGGAAGGGGAGGCGTCTTCGAGATGTACGCAAGTCCCTCTCTGACCTGTCCCAGTGCAGGTCCCCTTGAAACCTCCGTGGGAGGCTTTGGATTGACTCTGAAGAGCAGCAGCGCGCACGTCCCGAATGCGGCCGCCACCATGAAGAATCCAGACGCGACACCAATCGCCTTGACCGCAAACCCTGACACGACAGGCCCAATCAGCTCGCCCGCAGAGCTTGACGACCCCGTAAGCGCGTTTGCTCCAAGCAGTCTCTCCCGCCCTACGAGATCGGTCAGGAACGCCCTCAGCGCCGGCAGGGACACCGCCCGCACCGCTCCTACCAGCAGAGTGGCGAGCACCAGGTGCCAGGTCTCCATCGTCCCTGTCAGCGCGAGCACTCCAAGCGGGAGCGCAAACACGACGAACGCTGCCCTTACTCCTATGAGCAGGTTTCTCCTGTTGTAGCGGTCCACAGCCACGCCCGCTAGTGGCCCGAACAGCACGATTGTCAGACCTGGAAGTCCCGTCACAAGTCCCACCCAGAACTGCGAGCCGGTCAGCGTCAGCGCCATCCAGCTCATCGAGAACTGGCGCACCTCTGCCCCGAACTCGAACGGCAGGTCGGCGATGAAGTAGTTCCTGAAGTCCGCGTCGCCAAGAAGCGAAATCGACGCTGGCCGACGCCTGAAGAGTCTCATGGGAAGATCACCGGCACCATCCTCGGATCACCGTGCGCCCGAGGCTGGATTGGCTCTCCAAAGAGAAGCGGCGGAGCCTGATGACACCGCCGCGTTTTACGAGTTTCAGTCTGTCGTCCGATGGACGAGTTCTCCCAGCCTACAGCCGGGACTCCGCCCTCTCCTTGAGCTCCTGGGTGACCTCGACCACTCTGTCCACAAGGTGCGCTGGCACCTCCTCAAAGTGGTTGAACTCCATCGTAAAGCTTCCCTGACCCTGGGTCTGGCTGCGAAGCTCGGTCGCGTAGCTGAGCATCTCCGACTGAGGTGCCTCGACCTGCACTGTTGTCGTGCCGTCACCGTTGGGCACCATGCCCTGGATGCGGCCACGCCGGCTGTTGAGGTCTCCAATGATGTCACCGGTGAACTCGTCCGGCACACTTATCGCAACGCTCATCACAGGCTCGAGAATGACCGGCCTGGCTTGCTCCATACCCTTGGTGGTGGCATGCCCACCTGCAATCTCGAAGGAAACTCCGGACGAGTCAACGGTGTGAAAGCTGCCGTCCACCAGCGTCGCTTTCAGGTCGACTACCGGGAAGCCCGCGACGACACCGTCACTCAGTGCGCCCCGGACTCCTTTTTCGACAGAGGGAATGTACTCTCGCGGTACAGCGCCGCCGACGATGGTATTGCCGAATTCGAACCCTGTGCCTCTCGGAAGCGGTTCCACTTCGATCCATACGTGCCCGAACTGCCCATGCCCGCCTGTCTGCTTCTTGTGCCGGTACTCCACCCGCGCCCTGCCGCTGATCGTCTCCTTGTACGGCACTCTTGGAATGTCCAGCACCATCTCAGCCCCGAACTTCCGCTGCATCTTCTCGAGCGCAACGTCCAGGTGAGTGTCGCCCAAACCTCCCATTATCAGCTCGTTGGTGTCTGGCTCCCGGGTCAGGACCAGAGACGGGTCTTCCTCCACGATCCGAGCCAGAGACGACGTCATCTTGTCCACGTCTGCCTTCGTCTTCGGATAGACGGCCATCATGTACACGGGAGATGGGAACTCCAGCCCATCAAGGATCATAGGCTGTTCGCGTGAACTGATCGTGTCTCCGGTCAGCACCGAGTTGAGCTTGGTCACGGCGCCGATGTCACCTGCCGCCAGCTCAGGTACGGCTTCCTGGTCGCGGCCTCTGACCTCGAACACCTGCCCGATACGCTCAGCCTCGCCGCGACTTGCGTTCTGTAGCTGCGAGTCGCTCTTGAAAGTGCCGCTGTACACCCTGAAGTACGACAGCTTGCCCACGAACGGGTCGGCAGCAGTCTTGAACACCAGCGCCGCAAGCGGCCCGCTGTTGTCGCATGTGACTTCAAGAGTCTCATCCGTACCGGGCAGTCTTGCAGACACCGCAGGGGATTCCGCTGGTGAGGGTAGATATGCAGTCGCGAAGTCCATGAACTCGCTGACACCAACCCCCTGGGCTGCGGCTCCGGCCAGTATGGGGACCAGCGTGCCTTCCATCAGGCCCTGCTTGACTCCCGATAGCATCTCTTCCTGGGAGATCTCTTCACCTTCTAGGTACTTGTCCGCTAGCTCGTCATCGATCTCTGCCACTGCCTCGATCAGTCGCTCTCGCGCATCTTCGAAGTCGCCTTCATACCCTGCGGGAACGTCGGAACCTGGATCCATCACGTCCAGCACGCCGGAAATCGAGGACTCGGAACCAATTGGGATCTGCACAGGTACGAGATGCCTTCCGAATCGCTCCTGAAGTGCCTCCACGATCCCCGCGAAATTCGCGTTCTCCCTGTCGAGCTTGGACACGTAGATAGCACGAGGAAGACCTCGCTGCTCCGCGAGTCTCCACATCTGGATGGTGCCGACTTCAATCCCAGCCTGTGCCGCCACGACTATCACGGCAGCGTCAGCGACCCTGACTCCCGATATCACCTCGCCCCTGTAGTCGGCATAGCCAGGTGTATCGAGGACATTTAGCTTTGACCCTTTCCAGGGTACGTTCACGATTGCCGTGTTTACGCTGGTGGTGCGCTTATGCTCTTCCGGTTCGTAGTCGGAAACAGTAGTGCCGTCTTCCACAGTGCCCAGCCGAGTGCTGGCGCCTGCTGTGTGGAGCATGGCTTCGGTCAATATAGTCTTACCCGCTCCACTATGCGACAAAAGAGCAAGATTCCTGATGCGCTCAGTGGTGACATTGGCCATTGCCGTACTCCTTCAGTGATTTGGGCTAACTTGCATTTTATTCCAACCCTGCCAAGCGCGCAACGCTCCTCCGTAATGGCCCAAGGTCGTTCCGGCGAAGGCCGGAACCCAGGGTATTGGCCGGGTATCCCTCTAAAGGGACTCACCTCATCGGGGACACGTTCCCGCACAACTCCATCTCTGTACACGCCTCCACTCAGAGTTTACGCTATTTCGACAAGAACATAGCCAAATGAATTGGAGACGACAACATGATTGGATTCATAGGCGGCACAGGCCCCGAGGGCCAAGGACTCGCGCTGAGATTCGCAATGGCAGGCGAATCGGTCATGATCGGCTCGAGGGACGCCGCTCGAGCGACAGAGGCGGCCGATTCTGTCACAGCAATCCGTCCCGGCCTGCCCGTAACAGGCGGACTCAACGAACAGGTCGCGTCAGACTCGGGCATCGTCTTCGTCGCGGTGCCTTATGCAGGCCACCGTCCAACCCTCGAGTCCCTGACTGACGCCTTGGAAGGCAAGCTGATTGTGGATGTCGTCGCTCCTCTCGCTTTCAGTCGAGGCGTTGCCAGCGCGATAGTCCCCGAGGCCGGTTCGGCTGCCGAGGAGGCACAGCAGATCCTTGCTAACTGCCCGGTCGTTGGAGCGTTTCATAATTTAAGCGCCGAAGAGCTTCTTGAACCGGACACTGTCATAGACGCCGATGTGGTCGTCTGCAGCGACGATGCTGAAGCCAAGTCCAGGGTCATCGAGCTGGCCGAAATGATTGCTGGGGTGCGTGGAGTCGACGGAGGCGGACTTGCCAACTCCCGCTACGTCGAGAACCTGACGGCCCTGCTGATTAACATCAACAGAATCTACAGGGCGCACTCCACCATCAAATTGGTAGGAATCTAATCAGGAGGACGTAGAGACGTGAGTGGGCTGGTTCTAAGCATCCTTGCTGCGGTGATGGCCGTGGGAGGCCTGAATGTCGATCCTGACGTTCCTACCAGTACGGGGTCCAGCGCCGGTGTTGAGGTGCTCGCTTCGACCCACCGGATCGAGTTCCCCGAACGGATCGTAATCCAACTGACCGCCGACGCTCCTGAAGACATACGCTCGGTCCGCATCTTCTACCGTGTGGGCGATGCCAACTCGCAGGTCTACGCCTACCCCAAGTCATTCGATAACACCGGTCCTCTCTCCGCCAGGTTCGACATCAAGACGGGTAGGGGCTCATACATACCGCAGGGCGTCGACATCGAGTACTACTACGTGTTCACCGATTCCAGGGGGCACGACATCGAGTCCGATCGCTTCAGCTTCCCGTTCCTGGATCGCAGGTACAGTTGGAACGGCATAGAGTTCGATGACTTCACTCTCTACTGGCACGACCGCTCCGAACGCGCGGTGCGCAGTGTTGGCGCTGATGTCTCGCTAAGAATGAGGCGCGTCAAGCAGGTGCTTGGCCTCGAAGACGACTACAACTTCAAGGCCGTCATCATAAACGATCGCGCCGAAGCAGCCCGCAGTTTCCCTCCGGTCAGCCAGACCTCGCAGGACGTCGCTCTCTTCGGCGGCTTCGCGATGGGCAACCACGGCGCCCTCGTACTGGCAGGACTGAATCACGATGGCTTGGTGCACGAGCTCACCCACCTGATGGTCGACGAGGCCCTCGGCTCGCGCAACTCCCGGATCCCCGCGTGGCTCAACGAGGGTATCGCAATGTACTTCGAGCCGCATGGCCATCAACGCGAGTCTGAAGTGCGTCGTGCCTATTCACGCGGAAGCCTCATCCCGCTACGGCACATGGCCTCAGTCCCAGGAAGGCCAGACGATGTCCGGCTCTTCTATTCGCAGTCTGCCAGCATAGTGAGGTTTATGGCCTCTGCCTTTGGCGAAGATCGGCTGTCAGCCCTCTTTAGCGAAATTGGCGATGGCAAGCCTACCGATGATGCCCTGATCTCAACCTATGGTTTGAGTACCCAGCAGCTCGACGGCGCCTGGCGCGCCAGCCTGTCCGGTCGGACGTCGATCTTCGAGGTCGCAGACCCCGGAAGCCTGGGCACCTCAGCCATCATCGGCGGAGCGCTGCTCGCCACTGCCACCGCGGTCACAGTCGGCTGGATCAAGAAACTCCGCCAGTCAGAACCGTCAGAATAGCCAGACCACAACACAAAACCCACTAATCTGGCTACTCACTCAAGCTTGTGCTTGACGTAATCCGCCGTCAGCACGAAGGCCCCCCACTCCCTCAAGAGGTTCCCTGACAGGGTAAGCCGTATCACCATCCGTCGTTCCGGCGAAGGCCGGAACCCAAAGTCCGGGGACAAACGAAAAGTTGATTCACCCATCCGTGTTAGTGGCTGACAGGGGTAGGTAAACCGACAATTCGTTCGTCCTGAGCTTGTCGAAGGACACCCCCGTCCCCTGGATTCCCGATTTCGCCGGAATGACGGTTTGCGAATACCTACCCCTGTCCGCGTTAGTGGTGAGCGTGAATCTCGGCAACTACCCCTGTGCTACAATCACCCCCGATTCTCAACCACCCGCGCCCACCTCACCTAAGGCCCTCCCATGCCAAGACGCTCCCTGTTTGTCTATGACGACCGCCTGTCGTCCCACTCCCTGAGTGACACCCACCCAATGAAGCCTGTCCGGCTCCAGTACACGCACCGGCTCCTCGACAGCTACGGCGCATTTCTACCCGGACACTCCAGCCTTGCCCCTCCGCGGGAGGTCACCAAGGACGAGCTTCGCTGGTTTCACACAGACGACTACATCGACGGCGTTGAGGACATAGGCGCGGGCAGCCCGGACGCCGATCCATCGGCCTTCAACTTTGGACCGGGCGACAACCCCGCCTACCCGGGAATTTACGATGCCTCCGCGCTGTCCACCGGAGCGACCATGGTGGCCGCCGAAGCGCTGATTTCAGGTGACGCCGAAGCTGCGTTTAACGTTTCAGGTGGCCTCCATCACGCAATGCCGGACCACGCTTACGGCTTCTGCGTCTTCAACGACCCTGTCATCGCCATCCACAGATTTCTCAGGGAAGGCATGAGGGTCGCCTACGTCGACATCGACTGCCACCACGGCGACGGCGTACAGCACGCCTTCTACTCCACCGACAGGGTCATGACCATTTCGCTCCACGAGTCCGGTGCGTTCCTGTTCCCGGGCACCGGTTTCGTCCAGGAGACAGGCGCAGGCGTTGGGAGGGGTTACTCCGTAAACGTCCCGCTCTACCCCTACACGTCGGACGAGGTGTACATGTGGGCTTTCAGGGAGACCGTCGTGCCACTGCTGACCGCATTCAGCCCGGACGTGCTGGTCACGCAGCTCGGTATCGACTCTCACTACCGCGATCCGATCACCCACCTCGCCCTGACAGTGCAGGGATTCGCAGAGGCGGTATCAGAGTTCGCCAAGCTGTCGCCGGCCCGCTGGCTTGCTCTCGGCGGAGGTGGCTATGACCTACAGGCGGTTGCAAGGGCGTGGACCCTGGCCTACGGTGTCCTCTCGGAGCAGCACTTCGACGAACGCCTACCAACCGAGTACAGCGCCGAACACGGGATAGTCGAACTCCGTGACCCCGATGAACTGCGCCTGACCGACCAGATACTCGCAGACTCCCGCCAGTTCGCCGAAGCCAGCGTCCAGTCCGTCCAGCGCCTAATCTTCCCGACGCACGGCATCCAGACCGCATAGGGAAGCTAGCCTCATCTGTTTGCGAGGGCTGAGCGAAGCGCTTCCTCGATCTCCGGATGACTGAACTCGAACCCGCTCTCTACCAGTCGTTCCGGCTCCATCCTCAGGCTCGAGAGCACGACATCGGCGAGGTCGCCCTGCATAATTCGCAGCGCGAATCGTGGCACGAAGAATATCGCTGGCCTTCCCAACGCCCTGCCTAGGGCGCTCGTGAACTCGGCGTTGGTTACCGGGTTCGGAGACGTGATGTTTAACCCTCCCGAGAGTTCATCATTCGCCATGGTCCAGACGATCGACTCGATCGTGTCTTCGAGGGTTATCCAACTGAAGTACTGGGACCCCGAACCAAGCCTGCCCCCCAACCCCATCTTGAAGATCGGCAGCACTCGCTTCAGCATCCCCCCGGATGGCGTCAGCACGACACCGATACGCAGGTTGGCCACTCGGATTCCAGCCTCTGCTGCAGGCTCGCACGCCTCCTCCCAATCCCTCGTCGCCTCTGCAATGAAGTCGGCCCCCGGTGCTGACGAGTCGTTCAGCACCTCGTCGCCCCGGTCTCCGTAGTAGCCTCCCGCAGATGCGCAGATGAGTACCTTGGGGGGGCTGTCTAGGCCCGCTAGCGTGGTCGAAAGTAGCGTGGTGCCAACAACCCGGCTATCTCTGATTCGTCGCTTCTGCTCCTCCGACCAGCGCCGGTCGGCGATGTTCTCTCCGGCAAGATGTACCACCGCATCGAACCCTTCAACCTTCGAGGAATCGAGGATGCCCCTGGCAGGGTCCCACGTGACCCCGTTCACACCACCCGAGGTTTCAGGCCTGACCAGCCGCACCACCTCGTGGCCGTCCGACTCCAACCTCCTGACCAGCGCTCGCCCAATCAACCCCGTCGACCCGGAGATCAGTACTCTCTTCACATCACTCTCCTCAGAGTCAGTCCTTACCGTCATTCCCGAGAGTCAGTCCTTACCGTCATTCCCGCGAAAGCGGGAATCCACCGCTCGTGTCGTCGGTCCGGAGATGAAGCGCCAAGGCTACTTCCTCGTAGAAACAGTCCACGTGTATCTCACCTGAATTTTACACGCCCCCACGCAGTGATATAATCGCAATGTGATTCACAACCCCTGAAGCGCCATGACACGTCCGAGGTAGCAATTTGGCGGTCAGAGAGATCCTTGAAATTCCCCACCCGATTCTCAGGCAGCGCGCCAAGCGCGTCCGCAGGATAGACAAACGCATTCTTGGCCTCGCCTACGACATGGTGGAGACAATGCGCGAGGCTAGCGGCGTGGGTCTCGCGGCAAATCAGGTCGGCGAGCTCCGTCGCCTGATCGTGCTGCAGATTCCTGACGAGGAAGAGGCCAGGATCTACTTCAACCCTGAAATCATCAAGCGAGAGGGCACTCGCGAGGTAGAAGAGGGTTGCCTGAGCTACCCGGGTTACAGGGCCATTATCGAACGGTCAGTATCGATCAGGTTCGGCGCGCTGGATCACACAGAAAAAGAGATCAAGGTGAAGGCCGACGGCCTGCTCGCCCAGGCGATGGAGCACGAGGTAGACCACCTGAACGGCATTCTCTACCTCGATCACCTGAGCGACCACACCAGGCTTTATCCAGTGGACGAGAACGGCGAGCCGCTTGACCCGGATGAAGAGGACACCGAAGAGGACACTCACGAAGACGATGTGGCCCCCGATTCCGATGATGCTCCAGCCTCAATGAAAGTTACCTGACGTATTCTCCCTGCACCAAATCAAAGCCGCGTGCCACCCGAAAGGGTGGCGCGTTGCTTGTATGGACATGACCGAATTCCCGAGATGAAGTCTCTCAGCCCCCGTACACGAGCGCTCACCGCGCGTGCAGCCTGCATCCTGAAGGCTCGCGGCATTCCGGCCTTCTTGGTGGGAGGTGCGATTCGCGACGACCTGCTGGGCAGGTCCACGGATGACGTGGATCTCGTCATAGACGGCTCGCCTCACGAGATTGGCCCCGAACTCGCTTCGGCCCTTGGTGGACGCCTCGTGTCGTTTGATGTCCCGAGGGACATGGTGAGAATAGTGATCGCCTCAAGCTCGACCAACGTCGATTTCGACCTGGCCAAGATGGTCGGCGACACCATAGATGAAGACCTCCGCCGTCGCGACTTCACGGTCGATGCCTTTGCTGCCGGGCTTGAGGACGCTCTCTCGGGCGAGTACACACTCATAGATCCCCTGAATGGCATGTCCGACATCGAGGCCCGGACAATCCGCGCTGTCTCGGACACCGTATTCACAGATGACCCTATCCGAATGCTCCGGGCAGTCCGCATCGCGTCTGAGACAGGGTTCGAGATAGATTCACAGACACAATCGTTAATCAGGCGTGACGTCAACCTTCTTGCCAATTCCTCAGCCGAGCGGCTGAGGGAAGAGCTGCTGAAAACTCTGGCCTCTTCGGGCGCCGGGGTGGCTACTCGTCAGATGGACGGAATGGGAATCCTCTCTGCCCTGATCCCGGAAATGGACGCCTCCAGGGGCGTAGACCAGCCAAAGGAGCACTACTACGACGTGTTCGGGCACCTCGTGGCAGCAGTCGACTACGCAGACCAGATCGTAACTAACCGCTACGAGACGGACTTCGTTGCAAACATGATGCCCCGATTCGATGATATGGATGGCTATTTCTCGCAGGAGGTCTCTGATGGCCACACGAGGGGTACGATACTCAGGCTGACCGCACTTCTACACGACATAGCAAAGCCACAGACCAGGACAATTGAGCCCTCAGGAAGGATGAGGTTCTTTGGTCACTCGGAAGAGGGTGAGCAGGTCGCGGCTCAGGTCCTGGGCCGCCTGCGTTTCGCACGCAGCGGTCAGAGACTGGTCTGCTCTATGATTCGTCACCATCTCCGACCGCGACAGATGGCGGGAAAAGGGGAGCTCCCAACCGAGCGTGCAATTCATAGGTACTACCGCGACCTTGGTGACGCCGCGCTGGACACGCTCTACCTGAACATGGCAGACTTTCTTGCGGCCCGAGGCCCGCTATTGACGGTCGATGAAATGGCTGTTCAGGTGCGAGTCATCGGCCATATTCTTGAAATAGGGCCACAGAAGTCCGGGTCCGCACTGCCCGGCAGGAAAGGACTTCTGACAGGCCATGACATTATGAACGAGTTGAAACTGGGTCCTGGACCACTGGTTGGCAGGCTGTTGGGTGAGATAGCGAAGGCGGAGGCGGAAGGTTCAGTGAGCACCCGGAGCGAGGCGTTGAGCTTGGCAAGGAAACACTTGGAACTGGGAGATAGCAGTGGGTAGATACGGTCGCACAGTCATCGTGATTGGCGTGATCGTCATTCTGGCCGGCTTAATCCTCGGCTTCCAGACGATCTCGATTGGAGACTTTCAACGCGGCAACGACACTCCGCTTGGCCTGAGCCTCGGCTTGGATCTTCAGGGTGGCGGACACCTTGTGTACCAGGCCAATCTGACCGATCCCGATACCGGTGAGATTCTCGAGGTCACACCGGAACAGATGGACTCCCTCAAGCGCACGATCGAGCGGCGAGTCAACGGTGCAGGCCTCGGTGAGCCGATAATCCAGATACTGGGCGACGACCGCCTACTGGTGCAGCTCCCAGGCGTAAGCGATCTCCAACGTGCCAAGTCCTATATCGGTGAGACCGCGAGACTTGAGTTCAAACGCCGTGAAATTCTCGTCCCACGAGATGTAACTGAGATCACCGCAGACGACATCGTCGGGGTCACAATCGGCCACTTCCCAGAACTGGAGCCTGGTGCTCCTGCAGAAGGTGCGACGTCGACCGAGGCTGCACCCGTACCTGCCGAGGGCGGGTCACCTAAGCAGGTGTTCGCGCTCGTTGAGTTTACCGAAACCGGCGCGGCTAACTTCGGAGCCATTTACCAGCGGCTATTCACAACCTTTGTAGTCTTCCAGAATGCCCAGGTTACCGGCGGAAACGCACCGCCTCCAAACTACCTGGACGTAACCCTGGAAGGCCCGGAACAGCTGAGAATGTCGGACGTGTTTGCATTCTCGATCCAGCAGGTGGCCACAACCACGACCTTCGGCATAGCCGTGCCGAGCACTTCTCCAACCGGAGAACCTGCCACCCTTGAGGAAGTTACGGCCCTGGTTGGCACGAGTCCTTCCGTGGTCTTCACTGAGATCCAGGGCGCGGTCGACGAAGACATCGGACTCACCGGTGACGACCTTGCGAGGGCCTTCCCCGGTCAGCACACCGCCTCCGGCCAGCCTATCGTGAACCTCGAGTTCAACGACACGGGAACGCGGGTTTTCGGCGAACTGACTCAGGACATAATCGCCAAGGAGGCGTCAACCGGCGTCCGTGACCAGATTGCGATATTCCTGGACGGCGAGGAGCTAGTCTCTCCCGAGGTCCGCTCTGCGATCACGGCGGGCACGGCGATCATCGAGGGTAACTTCACAATCGAGCGAGTACAGGACCTCGCACTGCTCCTTGAGGGTGGTCGACTGCCCGTACCGATCGTGCTGATTCAGGAGCGCGACGTCGATGCCATTCTCGGAGCCGACTCCCTCGCCAAGAGCGTTGTAGCCGGAATCGTGGGGTTGGCTATGGTGCTCACCTTCATGACGCTGTACTATCGCCTTCCCGGCCTGGCCGCCTCGGTTGCCCTGGTAATCTATGCAGCCCTGGTGTTGGCGATCTTCAAGATACTCCCGGTGACCCTCACTCTGAGCGGGGTTGCTGCACTGATACTCTCCATCGGCATGGCCGTCGACGCGAACATCCTGATCTTCGAGCGAATGAAAGACGAGCTTCGAGCAGGCCGAACGCTGCTCATGTCGATCAACATTGGCTTCGACAGGGCGTGGCCCGCCATCCGTGACGGCAACGTCTCGACACTGATTACCTGCGCAATCCTATTCTGGTTTGCCGACCAGCTTGGGGCCAGCATCGTACAGGGATTCGCGGCCACCCTGGCGATCGGCGTCGCAGTCAGCATGTTCACCGCGATTACCGTCAGCCGCACGCTGCTGAGGTTCCTCGCGACAACCAGGGCGACCAGGGCCACAAGGGTCTGGCTTCCGTCCGGCGGGAGCGAGATTCCCCAGACGGCCAGCGACTGAACACAGGAGCAAGATTTGAACTTCGTAGGTGTTAGAGGCTGGTTCTACCTGGTCTCGCTGCTCGTGATAGTGCCGGGCGTCGTCTTTCTGGCGATCGCCCCCGGGCTGAGGCCGGGCATCGACTTCACCGGCGGTTCCACGATGACCCTGGCCTTCGAGACAAACGTCGATCAGGGCGACCTGCGTGAGCAACTGTCCTCGCTGGGACATCCGGAAGCCACGGTCCAGCAGCTGGGCGACGACACCTACTTTATCCGCACCAAGGAGCTGAACGACGCCGATAAGTCGGCGCTCACCGGTGGCCTTGAGGCCAGGCTGTCCCCTGACGGTCTGACAGAACTGTCATTCGACCTCGTTTCACCCATAGTGGCGTCTGAGACGGTCATAAACGCCATCTACGCCGTAATTGCCGCCGCCGTAGGCATATTCATCTACGTCTGGTGGGCCTTCAGAAACGTGCCCAGCCCGTTCAGGTACGGGGCGGCAGCTATTGTCGCGTTGCTGCACGACACAATAATTGTCATCGGCTTGTTCGCGATTCTTGGCGTCCTGCTCGAGATCGAAGTCGGCACGATGTTCCTGATCGCGCTGCTCACGGTCATCGGCTACAGCGTCAACGACACCATCGTCGTCTTCGACCGAATTCGCGAGAATGTCACCATCCATCCCAACAGGGAGCTATCTGAGGTGGTCAACCTCAGCATCTCCGAGACGATCGGGCGTTCACTGAACACCAGCCTGACGCTCCTTGTTACGTTGCTAGCGCTCTACCTGTTCGGCGGAAGTACGATCAGGGAGTTCCTGCTGGTACTGCTGATCGGCGTCATTGCCGGGACGTACAGCTCGATTGCCGTGGCGAGCCAGGTGCTGATCTCGTGGGAGTACGGCGACATCCCTTGGCTGTTCGGACGGGGCCGCAAGCAGAGAGTTGCCGCCGCCTAACTTACCTGCGCCGAGGAGCCTCACAGTCAGCGAGGCGTCAGTACGACTCTCCCGGTAACCTGCCTGGACGTGACCAGACTCACGGCTTCAGCCGCATCTTCGAGCGGCATCGCTGTGTGAACGACAGGCTGCACTGATCCTGAGGTGACCATTTCGATAGCTGCTTCGATGTCCGGGCGGCTCGCGCCGGTAGACCCGTAGATCGCTGCGTCCCTGAACATGATGTCGGTCAGGTTGAGCGACGCCCTGCCGCCCTCGACTTCGCCCAGAAGCACCATGCGTCCGTACTGGGACAGGCTGCGTATCGCGCTTCGGAAAGTGGCCGAACCAACCGTGTCGATGACGACGTCCGCCCCCTGGTCTTCGGTGAACGCGAGCACCAGCTCAGAGAAGTCGAGCTCACCGCCCAGGATCGCGCCACCTGGAGCGTAGCCGTCCAGCACGTCAAGCTTCTCAGGCGACGACGTGGCAGCGAAGACCTGCCCAGCACCAAGCGCGTTAGCAATCTGGACAGCATGAACACCCAGTCCGCCTCCGGCGCCTGTGACCAGCACCGACTCGCCAGCCGCAACTCTTGCGACCGACCTGGCGGCCCGTACACAGACTCCTATGGGGCACCCGATCAGGCAGGCGCCGACGAGCTCAACGTCGGAGGGCAGGGGGGTAACACTTGTCGCTGGCAGCCTGATGTACTCGGCGAAGCCGCCGTTGACGCCGTGGCCGACTCCGGTGCCATACCGGCAGCGGTAGTCCAGACCCGAGTTGCAACGGTCGCACCGTCCGCAGGATGCGGTGAGCGATGCGACAACAGGATCGCCTTCGGATAGACCGGAAACGTCAGAGCCGACCTGCGCGATGGTCCCTGAGATCTCGTGACCGAGGATGACGCTGTGGTCGACGCCACGCCTCAAGAGGCCGGTCATTATGGCAATGTCGTGGCCGCAGATGCCGGTGGCGTGGACCTCTATGACCACGTCTTTGGGACCGGCTTCTGGCGTCTCTACATCGCGGACCTCGAACCCTGGTTCGGGGCCTGGCTCGCTAACGAAGAGGGCCTTCAATCGGCGACGCCGCGGGCTGGATCAGGCAGGTACTCGGAGGTCACCTTGATTACGTCTGAGAGTGGGCGATCGCGGTCGATCTCCTCGGGGCTTTCGTCGGCGAACGGGGTCGATGCCAGCAGCCGGTAGATCTCTGCGGCTCCCTGGTGGAAGT
Organism: Dehalococcoidia bacterium; assembly: GCA_965232905.1. Classification (GTDB taxonomy): domain Bacteria; phylum Chloroflexota; class Dehalococcoidia; order Lucifugimonadales; family UBA1123; genus VXRN01. The sequence goes on along the minus strand of OZ247432.1, from coordinate 1,109,500 downwards.
GCGGAGTGACGCCGACAGCGTCGAACGTGGCTGCGATCTCCTCCATCTCGCCGATCCAGCGGCCGGCGTTGGCTGGCAGTCCGGGTATGCCGGACTCCATCGCCGAAAGCGGCCCCTGCTGGCTGCCGGAAAGCTCCGCGACCAGCTCGTCGTACAAGCCGAGTGACTGGGCGGCAGTGAGCATCGCGACTCGGAGGGCAGAGGTACCCTTGGTCATCGATGCGTAGCACATCTTGATGCCGGAGGCTCGGCCTACTTCAGGGCCGAGGTTGGGTACGAGGATGCCCTTGCCGTCCAGCTCGTCCATTAACGAAGCCGAAGGGCCGGAGACGTAGATGCGGGGTACCGCGCCATGCGCCGGCGAGCCGCCGATGATGCCGCCGTCGATGTAGTCGCCGCCTGCTGCGTTGATGATCGATTCCATCCGGGAGGCGGTCTGTGGCGAGACAGCGTTGCAGTCGGCGAACGGTCGCGAGACGTTGGCCTCTCGAAGGGCGTCGGCGACTGACTCGGCTACTCCAAGGGCCTGTGCCGGCACCAGTATCGACATGATGAGGTCGGCCTGGGTGACCATTTCGGCGAGGGTAGGGACGTCTCGGAAGTTGCCTGCGGCGGCTAGCTGCTTGGTGCGGTCGCTGCGACCTGTGAGGCAGGTGATGACGTCGTAGCCGTGTTCTCCGAGGGCTTTGCCCACGCCGTGGCCCATGTCGCCCGGGCTGAGTATTGCTATTGTTTTGAGGGGCATTTGGTGCCTTTCTTTTGGTTGGTTGGGGTTTGGGATTTTACCCTCACCCCCGGATCAAGTCCGGGGCAGGCCCTAACTCTCTCCCATCGAGGGAGAGGGGGCTGGATCCCCGCCTTCGCGGGGATGACGATTGGGTCGGGAGAGGGCACTGGGTTCCGGCCTTCGCCGGAACGACAGGTATCATTCTGGCTGTGTAGCTAGACGACCTCTACGTCGTGGGGGAAGACCATGTTGTTGCCGTAGCCCATGCCGTCCCACTTGTTGGGGAACTCCATTGGCTGGGTCTCGCCCTTGTCGTTGGTGGCGCGGGACATGAGGACGTAGTTTCCGGGGCCGGGGATCGACCAGTCGTGTTCCCAGCGGGTCCAGGAGTAGCCGCTGCGGGGGACGGTGACCCGGGCGTCGGTCCATGATTCGCCGCCGTCGGTGCTGATCTCGATCCTGGTGATGTCGTTCTCGCCGGACCATGCGGCGCCGGAAACGACGTAGTCGCCTGAGGGGACAAGGTCGCCCGGTGCGGGGTCGGTGATGATCGACTTGACCTTCTGGCCAGTCAGGTAGGAGTAGAACTCGTCGTCATCGGGGCCGTTCATGACCCGGTAGCGCTCGATCTGGTAGAAGCCTTCGAACTTCTTGTCCAGGACATGCATGCCCACCAGCCACTTGATCGAGCACATGCCGTACCAGCCGGGCACGACCAGCCGGAGCGGCGCGCCGTGCATGGGTGTCAGGAGCTCGCCGTTCATCTCCCACGCGAGCATGGTGTCCGGGTGGAGCGCCTTCTCCATGGGGAGGCTGCGCTCGTAGGTGACCTCAGCGGGATCACCGACGACCTCGTCAGGGCCGTTGTCGGCGCCCTCGAACATTACCTCGACGGCGTTCGGGCCGACCTCAGCCATGTTGAGAACGTCCGAGACCGACACACCGACCCACTCAGCGTTGCCCATGATGCCGTGGCCGGTGACCTTCTCCATCACGGAGCGGGTCTGCTTGACCCAGTACTCGGGGATCGGTCCGTTGCCGCAGCACTCGAAGGTGGCCTGGTAGCGGCGTTTGGGCAGCTCCTTGATCTGCTCTAGTGAGAGCGAGAGGTTTGTCGCGACCTCGCCGTCCACCGCGAGCCGGAATGTGGCCGGGTCGATTTCAGGCACTTCCTTCCAGTGGTTGCGGACGTAGAAGAGTTCCGTCGGAGTGACCTGAGACTGTAGCGCCTTGGGAGGGCCGGCGAACGAGCGTCCGCCCGCGTTGGTCGGAATTAGCTGAGGCTGGTCGTCGCGTGTACGTGCAGTGGACATGGTGCGGTCTCCTCGCTGGAGGCTATTCGACGTAGGTCGTCTTGATGTCGTTGGTGGGATGGGTGACGAGCATACGCGCGGCGACCCAGGTGTTGTTGACGAGCTTGTGGGGAGTGCCCGGCGGGGCGATCATGGAGTAGCCGGAGCGGACGGTGCGCACCTCGTCGCCGACGACGAACTGGATGGAGCCTTCGACGACCATGATGGCCTCGTCGGCGTCGTGCGTGTGGAGTTGGCCGACGGAGCCTGGTTGAACGACCAACTCGCTGATGGTGAGCGAGTGCGTTCCGTGCTCTTCCGAGATCATGGCGCGCACGCTGCGCTTGTCCACCGGCTCGGGCATCGGCTGGGTGCTGTGGTCAATTACAGGCATTTTTCTTTCCCCTGTCGCGCACGGAATGAGCGGTTGGAGACGTCTAATGCCAGAATGTGAGAGTCACGCCTCAGACGCTGAGCATCAGACATCAGGCCCAATGATGCAACAGGGACGGCAAAAATGCAAAGTGGATGTGTCGTATCCACTAGGGGTCACAGGATGTCTGAACTGTGATTCGTCAGATTGGTGTGATGGCCCTGATTACGCTGGTGGCGGCGAAGATTTCATCCTCACCCTAGCCCTCTCCCATCAAGGGAGAGGGGATGTCTTCAGTGGAAGGTCAGTAGTGGTGGTCGTTGGGGTCGAGGTAGAAGTCGGGGTCTTCAGGGTCGCCGTGGTAGGGGCACCTGATGTCGTCGCAGCCGTCGTAGTTGTCGAAATAGTCATCGTCGGTGGCTGCGCGCATGGGGTCGAAGTTCGGGTCTATGCACCTGCTTGCGGCCCTGTATATGCGGGCGGCGAACTCTTCGTCCGATTCGCGTTCGGGCTGCGATTGAGGCTCGGGCCTGTCCATGACAGCAGTTTGAGCAGCAAGCCTCTCATCGACGGCGGATTGGGTCCGGGCCTGTTCGGGGGTCCTCTGGCTCTTTGGAGTAGACCCGCGTGATGTTGCCGGGCGTGACTTACGAGGTAGGGACTTGGTCGGACTCTTGCCGAAGGCGCGGCCGAGGAGTTCCCTAGCTGCCGAGACGCGGTGTCCGACGTGGGTGCCTGCGTACTTCCCTTCCATGACATCGATCAAAAACATGCAGATGACACGCCCGTCGTCGGTCCGGGCCTTGATGAGGGTTCGGAGTCCCTCGTCAATCTCGAGCCAGATTATGCGTCCGTTCTTCGTTTCGTCCTTGTCAGGAGTGTTGTCCTCGATGAAGTCTGGAGCGTCGTCGTGTCCATAGATGGTGAGTAGCCTGGCCGCGGCGAGCCGGTGGCTCAGGGTGCAGCCTTCGAGGTCGCCGTTCATGACATCGATGAGGAAGCGGACGACGTTGCGTCCGTCGTCGGTGTTGTCTCTGATGTATGTGGCTATGGACATGGGTGGGTGGTCGTTGGCTATAAGAATATATGTTCTGATAGGGAGTATAGGGGGATGGGGGAGTGGGGTCAAGGGTGCGAATCCCAAACGTCGGGAAAAGGGTCAGGTCAGAGTTGAACAAGCGTGCCAGATAAAATGCGCACATGACCTGTAAGAGGGGCATGCCACTGGATTTCCCAACTAGATTGAGGCCATCCCCCGTCGTCAGTCACCTTCGCTTCAGCTTACATTACCTCATTAACGCCCACGCTATGTAAATTGGCCACCTGAGTACTATACTTGCAATTGGTCAAGGTGCTAGCAGATCTCCTCAATAGAGGTAATCGGATCGCTCCTGCCGTCTCTCGACTGTAAAGAGAATCTCGTTTCGGCATCCGCGTTTTTCGGTTTAGGTCAGCTTCTACTAGTATGTGTTGAATCACCTAGGATAGAAAGGGATGGGGAGATTATGAGGTGCATAGCTGTGGACTGGTCAGGGGCAGAGGAAGAAAAGGCCCAATTCGCGGGAATTTGGCTGGCCGAGGCTGAGTCGGGCTCCCTAAACCGCTTGAGGAACGGGCTCACAAGAGACGAGGCAGTGGCAGTGCTGGTAAATGAGATTGAGTCAGGACGTGAAGTAGTAGTCGGTCTCGACTTCGCCTTCTCCTTTCCAGATTGGTACTTTAAATGGCGGAATCTGGGCAGTGTACTCGAACTATGGGACCTGGCCGACAGGAAAGGTGATGAGTGGTTAAGCGGTGACATTTGGCCATTCTGGGGCAAAACAGGAAGCAAGTATCAAAAGCGTCCAATAGACCTGATAGCCTGTGGCGAGTTTCGACGTACGGAGAAGGACCACATGAGCGAGCAACCGAAGTCGGTGTTTAAGCACTCCTTACCTGGTGCGGTCGGGGCAGGGACCATCAGGGGCCTACCTAAATTGGCGGAAATGCGGAAGGCCGGTGGAGCCATTTGGCCGTTCGATGGACCTGAGTCTGGCGGTGCCACGGTGGTTGAGATATATCCGCGTCTTTTTTATGGCCGACGGACAACCAACGATGGCTCCCGTAAAGGTCGGGACTGTCGCGTGAACCATTTGCAGGCGCGGTATCCCAACCTCGAGCGTCACTGGTGGGATCTCATGGTCGGCAGTGCTGACGCGTTCGATGCTGGCGTGTCCGCCCTGGCCATGAGTGCCCACGTTGAAAACTTCAGCAGGTTAGAACGCGCGACAGACCAACGGACGATGCTGGAGGGTGAAATTTGGTTTCCTTCGTAGTGATTTCCATTGACCTATGAATAGATGTCACCAAGATTCGTCAATCTGGCGTGCTAATTGGTCTGGCATTAGGTCCTGAACTTTCCGTGGCGACAGTCTCCCAAGAGCAGCCGTCACTTTTGTCGCCAACCGATGCGATTCCAATACTAGTCAATCAGTAAAGATGCTCTGAAAACTAGGATGGTCTATCGCTACCAACCAACAGGCAAGCTACGGTATTGGAAGAAGCGGGGGGCGAATGCGCCTCGACTTTGGGGTACGACCTACAACTGAGCAAGGGAATTCTCAGGCGATTCTAGAACGGCTACGTAGGCTAAGTGGTTACCTCAACGGCGGTCAATAATTGATACATCAGCACGGTTTCTCTCACAATTTTGCGTGAGATTCTTCACCTAGTCGATGTCAATCCAGAACTAGGACACCAGCGATAGGTTCGTTCGAAGAGAACGAGAGACCGTACGATCCACTACGCAATTGGCGCTCAGTCGGGCTAAAATGTAAAGGCAGAATTCGTGCTATATGGCACAGTGTCAGCGTATGCTGGAGGATAGGTTGCTCCATCAAGGATGTATTCTGCTTAAGGAATCATCCCATGCCTCTTGAGTTCATCTGTTTCCCCCTTCGTTGTATGATCCCTCCTTCACCCTCTAAAAACATGCTCTCTGTGGTAGGAGAGGAGGTTTCTGTCGGGCGAGAATTTCTCAGGTAAGTGGATTCCACGACCGTGGTAGTGCTGGATGGACTCCGTGAAGTACGAATCGGGACTCGTCGTGTACTGGTTAGAGACTCTAACGGTCATGTCGTCGTCGACTGTGATCAGACCATTGTCGAAGGCCTTGTCATGGAGGGCGGATAGCAACAGTCCATTTCTGGGATTAACCCTGTTCGCGGTATCGTGACTCCAAGGGACTATGTGACTAGCTATTAGCAGCGACGGAATCGCCAGTCCGGTTATGCAGCACCGCTCGTTGTAGGCCGCCAGGACCGCGTTGCGGAAGAACCTCTGGCCGACGCGGATGGTGGATGTGACGATGCGGTCTTCGCCGACGGGGGCGTCGTCAACCTCGACCTCGGGCAACTCGTCTGAATCGTCGTCCCCAGCTTGGACAGCTTGTAGGGCCTGTTCGGAATCGATGGCGAATGCTTCCCAGTCATTGTGCATCTCGTCCCACATCTCGCGGTCTGCTAAGGAAGTGCTAATCAAGCCCCTGCGGCCTGTCGAAGTGATCACTGGGTCGAGGCTGGCGATGTTGCCGAGCTTCATTGCGAGTGCGCCCGGAGTACGACCTATGGCTTCTGCAACGGCGATGATTTCGGGGTTTCTGTGGTGAAGTCTGCCGAAGGGCAGACGGCAGTAGAGGGCGAATGCGACCAGGAGTTGGCCTCTTGTCCAGCGGGATCCGTAGGTCATGAATCGGAAACGGAGAGTCTTTCGGTCAGTCTGGTTCGGTGGGAAGCTGAGCTGTGGATTCCCGCTTTCGCGGGAATGACGGTGGTGGGGTTGTGGGATGCCAGTTTAACGATGCTCGCTATACCTCGGTGTCGTAGACCAGTTAGCCGTCCCGCCAGGTGGGGACTGAACCTGTGGTCTCTATTGCGCGGCGGCGGGCCTTGATGGCTGCGCGGCGCATGGCGGCATCCATGCCGCGGAAGTACTCGCTACGTTCTTCTTCTGTGGGTCCACGGACTTCTTGGTTGTCCTTACGAGGGTTGGTGGTCGGCTTATGAACGTCTTCGAACCGCTCGACTTCAATGGTCTTCATTCGGTCTCGAACCTGCCAGAGGTCGTAGGCGATCTGCAGTTGGAGCCACGTGTCGGTAGTAGAGCCGAACGCGTTGGAGAGGCGGACTGCCATATCGAGGGAGACTCGGGACCTTTCGTTTACGAGGTCTGAGAGGGTCTTTCTGGAGACGCCGAGGCCCTTGGCTGCCCTTGTTATGGTCAGTCCGAGGGGTTCTAGGCATTCGTGTCTGACGATCTCTCCGGGATGGGGTGGGTTGTGCATGGGTAGTGGTGCCTATTGGTTGTGGTCAGGGTTTTCACCCTCACCCCAGCCCTCTCACGCCAAGGCGCAACTGCGACCCGTCAAGGGAGAGGGGCCATTGTTCGGTATACAGAATACCACTTCCGCGAACTGGGGAATCCAGGGGATGGTGGTGCCCTCGGACAAGCTCAGGACAAACGAGTGGATGGGGCTTCCTTCGACAAGCTCAGGACGAACGAGATGTTGGCATGCCTACCGCTTTGAGCTCCCTCTGCGAGAGGGCCAGTGTGTGACTGGAGAGGTCTGATCGCAACCGGCTGAGGAGCATCATACCCCTCTGGGCTCCGACCTCCGCCGGAACGACGAGGTTGCGCAATGGTCTTCATTCGCGGGAATGACGGGAGAAAGGCGATGCAGATGACGGGTGAGAGACTGCGTCAGGCCTTCTTTCGAAAGACTGTGATCCCCATTCTGCCGAAGGTGTCGCCCTTGCGTAGCTGGTAGTCTACGACGCCTACGAGGTGGATCACGAGGGCGATTATCAGCAGCTTGGAGAAGACGTCGTGCACTGTGCGGGGCGGGACGTCGGCGATGTCTTCGGGGTGCACCGTTCCAGGTATCGGGAGTAGGCCGCTGGTGAGAATCGTGGCGACCCCGCTAATCAGCATGACCACGAGTGCCACGTACAGGAAGACGTGCGTGCCGGTTAGGAACTTCAGCCTCACTGTTGAGAGACCTGAAAGTGGTTCTGGCCAGCGGTGGAATGCAAGCCATGCGAGTCGCCATACGGTGACGGCGATCACTAGCAGTCCAATAGCGATGTGGACGTTGTACATGACCTGCTTCTGCGGTCCGTCGGGGAGATTGTGCATCACAAGTCCCAGGGGGATCATGCTGAGTATGAGCAATGCACTTACCCAGTGGATGACCTGGGAGATCCTGTCGTATTGAGTGGTGGTGGCTGTCATTGTGATCTCCGCACGCACATTCTTCCCGGCCCGTACTTCGTCCCAGTCAGTGGAACGGGGATTGTTGGGAAAGGTTAGCGGTGGCTTTGGGGTGTCAGGGGTGGGGTCTGCAAGGGGGTTGGCGGTTGCCACCCTGACCGACTCTGAACCGCTCGACTTGAATGGCGTTCATGTGGTCAAGGATTTCCCCCTCACCCCAGCCCTCTCCCTCAGGGAGAGGGGGCCGTCGTTTGGCATACACCCCTGTCAGTCTCCGTAGCGAGTACGGGCCAGGCTCTGGGTGATAGGGGGATTTGGGTGTGTGTTCGTGCTTTTCACCCTCACCCCAGCCGTCTCACGCCAAGGCGCATCTGCGACCCGTCGAGGGAGAGGGGGCAGTTGATTGAGCTTTAGGTTAGGTCAGTCTAGTCGGCGGCTTCGGGCATGGTGCGGGTTAGCCATAGCTCGTCTCGGACTGAGGTGCGGCGCTTTAGGCGAGTGTTGAGGAGGTCCTGGGCCCTGTCGTAGCGGCCGGAGCGGATGTAGGACTCTAGGATAGTGTCCTCGAAGACCTCTCGCTGGGCGTGGCTGCCTCCGATGCGAGGGAGCTGCTCGACCAGTCCGTCGAGGTTGTCGGCGGCCTCTTCGTAGGCGCCGTGGGCGAATGCCTCGATGCCCTTGACCAGCGGCAGGGTGACCTCGGACGCGAGCGCGTTGCCTCCGGTGGCGGCCTCGCCGAGTCCGTCGATCATGCGGCCAAGCTCCTCGGTGAATCCGCCTGCGGCGAAGGCGAGTGCTGCGTGGGCGTCTCGGAACGCCGGGCCAGGCTTGTCGGCGGCGGGCAGGGCGATCTCGCGTATCTCACTCCACGGCGCATCTTTGGCCTCTCCCTGGCCGGACGGGTCGCTGCGACGCACCGCATCTTCGTCGCCGTAGATCTTCATCCTCCACGTGAGGGATGCGCTGTCGGCGAGGGAGCCCTGGTTCTTCTGCAGCACCGATGGGCGAATGTGGTCCTCGTACAGGGACACGGCGTTCTGGGGCCTGCCGGTGGCAAGCTGGAAGAGTGCATGGTGCCATGAGAGGTGGACGTTGAAAGGGCCGCGGCGGTCGTAGCCTTCGAGCCAGTCGCCGAGGAAGTCGGAACCGCCCTCAGTGTCGCCAACCTCGAAGAAGACGTGTGCCACTGAGTGGGAGGCGTTGGCATTGTCGGGCCGGATGTCGAGCGAGCGCTTGGCGTACTTGAGGGCGTCGTCGAAGTAGCCGGTCTCGTGGTGGGCGAAGGCGTACTGTCCGAGGAACGCCCAGTCCTCGCCGTACTCGTTCCTCATCGGCTTGAGGATGGACATCAGCTCTTCGGGGAAATTGGGAACGCCCGCGCCGCTGCATCCGAGGATCAGCAGGCGGTTGGATAGCCTGACCATGAGCATGTCGCGAGGGAACTCGTTGAGGTGCTCGCGGATGAGCCTGTACGCCCTGTTGATGTCGCCATCGATCATGAGGCTGATGGCCTTGACTTGCTGCTGCTCGCGCTTTGTGGCGTTGACTGCCAGCTTCTTCGCGTGGGCGATGGTCTCCCTGGCCTCGGCCGCCTTCATGGCGTAGCTCTCGAACAGGGCCTTCGCGGCGTGGGCGAGTGCGAAACCTTCGTCGGCCTCGAGGGCCTGTGCCAAAGCCGGGTCGGCGCCGTAAGTCTGCGAGAGGAAGCGGTCGACTGTCTCGATGTAGTGTTCGGCGGCTTTCGGGGACTCGGTTGTGAGGGGAAGCTCGTAGCGGTCCTTGATGCCGGTGCCGTTTGTCATGGCGCACCTCCTGGGTGGGTCATATCGTCTCGTGTAATTATACGAAATGTAACATAGGGTTGGAGGGTGGGCAATAATCTATTCACGAAGGGCGATAAGGGGCACAGAGGGGGTGTCCTTCGACACGCTCAGGACGAACGAGTGGGCGGTCTACCTACCCCCGGAGAGTTCTGAAAGAGAGGGGACCTTTTGCTGGTTGGGTGTTTTCTGAACCGTGGGCAAACTCGACCAAGTTTGTAGGGTACATGGGGCTGTATGACTGGGATAGAATAGGGCTGTTGCTACTTTATGGAGGTATAAAGAGTTGCCGAAGTTTGTTTTTATGCCGCCGCAGGACGATCTGAAGGCGATATTCGCCGCGCGGCTGGCGGACACTGTGCCGGAATACGACGTTGTCTCGCCTGAGACAGACGAGGATGCCATCGAGGCGATCAGGGACGCTGACGCGGCGTTCGGCTGGGTGCCTCCGGCTGCGCTCAGGGTGGCCGAGCGTCTGAGATGGGTGCAGAACCCCGACGCCGGGCCGTTCTACGGGTACTACTACGATGAGCTGATCCAGCACCCGCTGACGATTACGAATCCGCGGGGCATCTATTTCGACCACATATCGCATCACATACTGATGTTTATGTTCGCGCTGTCGCGCGGGCTGCCCTGGTTCGTGGACGCTCAGAGGCGCCGGGAGTGGGACAAGGATGCTCGGAAGCCCCGTACGTCTTTCTCGGAGACTCGACGGTGCTCATCAACGGCGTCGGCGGCATCGGGCACGAGACGGCACGTCTGTGCAAGGAACTGGGCATGGAGGTCATCGGAATCGAGCCGAGGCCCGAGTACGATCTGCGGTACGTAGAGTTCCACACTCCGGACGAATTGGACGAGGTGCTTCCGAGAGCGGACTTCGTCGTCACAACAGTGCCGCACACGCCTGAGACGGAGTTCATTTTCAACGCTGACCGGTTCAGGCGAATGAAGTCGAGCGCGTACTTCATCAACATCGGTCGTGGAATGGTGTGCAAGATCGACGACCTGGCGGATGCCGTTGAGAGCGGCGAGATCGCCGGCGCCGGTTTGGACGTGTTCGAACAGGAGCCGCTGCCGTCGGACCACAAGCTGTGGGGCCTCCCAAACGTCCTCATCACGCCGCACGTTGCGGTCGCGGACGCTGAGAACATCCCTGAGCGCAGGTTCCAGGTCATCCTGGATAACGCGCGCCGTTTCCTGAACGATGAGCCGCTGACGAACGTGGTGGACAAGGAGCGGTGGTACTAGGGTTAACTTCGTGAAATATCGGTTTGGCGCGAACTCTGGGTACCGGCCTTCGCCGGTATGACGGTGGAGTTTGATAAGGAGAAGTTGGCAATGAAGATTACGTCTGTCACCCCGGTGCCTGTGTCGGCCGGGACCGCCTTTGGCGGGCGGAACTATATGTTCGTCAAGGTCGAGACGGACGAGGGGATCACGGGATGGGGAGAGGCGACGTCGGGGCCGATGGCAGTTGCGACGATGGTCGAGGAGTTCGGGGATCTGCTTATCGGCACGGACCCGGGACGAATCGAGCAGCACTGGCAGACGTTGTACCACCACTTCCACGTGAGAGGCGGAGTCGTGCAGATGTCGGCGATCAGCGGGATCGAGATCGCGCTGTGGGACATCAAGGGCAAGGCTCTGGGCGTGCCGGTGTACGAGCTTCTCGGCGGTCCGATGCGAGAGCGCATCTGGTGCCACGGGCGCTGGGACGGCGCGACTCCAGAGGCGGCTGTCGAGCGTGCGCTCAGCTTCACAGAGCAGGGGATCACCGCGCTAAAAGGCGACCCGTTCGACCACCGCGGGCTGTTCATCCCCATAGAGGCGGAGCGTGGCGCGATCAAGAAGCTGGAGGCGGTGCGCGAGGCGGTTGGGGACGACGTCGAGTTGCTGGTCGAGGTCCACGGACGGCTGGCGCCGGCGGCAGCGATCAGGATCGGGAATGCGATGGAGCAGTATAGGCCATTCGTGTATGAAGAGCCGGTACCTCCCCAGAACATCGACGCGCTGCAGAGGGTGGCTGAGGCGGTCTCCATTCCGATCGCCACCGGCGAGCGTCTGTACACGAAGTGGGACTACGCCGACCTGCTCAGCAGGCAGATCGTTGCGATGATCCAGCCGGACATCGTGCAGGGCGGCGGGATCATGGAACTGAAGAAGATCGCGGCGATGGCCGAGGCTCACTACGTCGGCTTCCAGCCGCACAATCCGTATGGTCCTCTTTGCACGATTGCCTCGCTGCACCTGGACGCGTGCGTGCCGAACTTCATGATCCAGGAGGGCGGAATTCACCCGTGGTTCCAGGACGTGTGCTTCGGGAAGTTCCCCCAGCAGAAGGATGGATTCCTGCCTCTGCCAGAAGGGCCGGGACTGGGAGTCGATGTGGATGAGGACTGGGTGAAGGCGAATCCGTGGAGAGAAGACGCGGCCGTCTGGCGGGCGGGAGACGGATCGGTTGCGTCGTTGCAGGATACAAACTGGTCGTAGTTTCTCTCTTCCCAGCGCTCATGGCCCGCAGACTGTCCTTCGACAAGCTCTGTACGGACGATCATGGCCATGTTGGCTAGGTAGTGGAAACACCAGGCAGATAAACACAGGGAGCCGGACATGCCCTATGTACCTCACATCTTCGCAGACAACCCACTTGACCGGGGCGATCGAGAGCGCCGGGACGAGACGTGGCTGGCCCACAAGGCGATGGACCCGGACACCAGGATCTTGGTGATGCCGGAGCTCGACGTCCCTTTGACAGAGGGTGACGATCCCTGCCTTAGCTGGATGACTCCGAGGGATGTCACCTGGTTCGGGATAGAAGGAGAGCCGGTGTTTCTCGGGTTGAGGGATGAAGTCGCGCACTTCGCGATCCTGGTGCCCGCATCCAGCGGGGCGGCAGCAAGGTTGAGAAACGACCCGTCCATCCACTTCGTGGACGCGAGGACGGCTGCGCCCATAGTGAGCGGCCAAGAGTCGGGAATCATCGCACAGGCGCGGGCTCAGCTCGACTGGCACAACCGGCACGGGTACTGCTCAGTCTGCGGCGACCGTACCGCGATGGCTCGTGGGGGGCATGTCCGCAAGTGTGACGGCTGCAGTGCGGAGCACTTCCCGAGGACGGACCCTGTAGCGATCATGCTGGTTCACGATGGGGAAAGGTGCCTGATGGGGCAGTCGAGGGGGCGGTTGCAGCGGATGCAGATGTACTCGGCGCTTGCGGGATTCATGGACCAGGGGGAGTCGATTGAGGAGGCGGTAGCGCGGGAGGTCAAGGAGGAGGCGGGGATCGAGGTCAAGAACGTGCGATATCACTCGTCGCAGCCGTGGCCGTTCCCGTCGTCGCTGATGATCGGCTGCCATGCTGAGGCCGCGACCACAGACATTCACATCGACAACGAAGAGATGACCGACGTGCGCTGGTTTGAGCGCGAACAGGTGATAGACGCGCTGGAGGGTCGGAGTCACGAGCTGGCGGTGCCACAGCCGCTGGCGATCGCTCATCACCTGGTCAAGACGTGGGCTTACGGGGACCTCTAGCGGGCGATGAAGCCGCCGTCGATGACTAGCTCGGTGCCGGTTACGAATGAGGCCTCATCTGATGCGAGGAACAGCACTCCGTTGGCGACCTCGATGGTCTCCCCGGTGCGACGTAGGGGTGTGAGCCGGATGAGCTCGCTCCTGTCGTCATTAGACCGGCCGGCACGCGCTGAACGCATCGGCGGCATGAAGCCGGGGTGCACAGAGTTCGCCCTGATGCCGTCGGGGCCGTAGCGAACGGCGGTCGCCTTTGTGAAGATGCGTACGGCGCCCTTGGAGGCATGATAGGCTGGATGGCCGCCCTCGCCGCCCACGAATCCCATGATGGAAGAGATGTTGACTATCGAGCCGCCGCCAGCCTCCTGCATTGCCGGAATGACGGCGCGGGTGCCGAGATAGACGCCGGTGGAGTTGACGTCCATAATCCTGTTCCAGCCGTCGATGTCGAGAGGGTCCTCGTGGGAGCCGCTGCTGATACCGGCGTTGTTGACGAGGATGTCGACCTTGCCGTATTTCTCAATGGTGGCCTGAACTGCTGCGTCCCACGACTCGGCGCTGGTGACGTCGGTGTGGACGTACGTGGCCTCGCCGCCTGTGTCTTCGATCTGGCGGGCGACTGCCTGGCCTTCGTCGTCGAGGACGTCAGCTATGACAACCGACGCGCCCTCGCGGGCGAACAGGCGGGCTTCCTCAGCGCCCATGCCACCGGAGGCTCCAGAGATAATCGCGACTTTGCCTTCCAATCTCATCTCGAGACCTCCGTACCAGGATGATGCCTGAGCGGCGTGAGGGTCAGTGTCCGTTGCGACTCACATACCGGTCGATGCTGATAGCTCTCACCCGGCGAGTGTATCTGACGCGGACGTGTTCGCCGATGGTGAGCAGATCGAACGTCGGCTGGTCCACGGAGACCCACGCGCCATTGACGTGGATTCGGAGTCTGCCGTCGTCTGCCTTCCCTTTCATGTCTAGCTGACCCTCAGCGACATAGTAGGGTGGCAAAGCGTCTGCGAGTGAGTTGACCCAGTTGACGACCGCTCGTGCGATCATCTTTAACTGCTCCGACTGCCTGGTGGTCTGAAGCTGCGCCATCGGTTACCCCCGCCAAATGGTTACCGGCTGCACTCGGTGATTACCACGTGCCCCTATAATAGCGGTGTTATCGGGGGTGGGCAAACTGGCGCATTTAAGGGCCATGCTCCGTGGCGGTATTGGTATTGACCGCTGCTGAGTCATCACGGCAAGAAGGAGAAATCAGATGGCGATATTGGTTCTTGGTGGCACCGGGTTCATCGGGCCACGGCTTATCCGAAAGCTCGTGGAGCAGGGGCATGAAGTGGTCTGTATGGACATAAATCCGGGATCGGCCTCCTTTGCCGGGATGGAAGACCATGTTCGTGTCATTCGCGGCGACATCACCCAGTTTGAGGATGTGGTGCACGCAATCGCCGTGGCCGAACCCGACCGCATCATAAACCTGGCCTACCTGCTTGGCGGCGGGGAGATCAACCCTCACTTGAACATGAAGCTGAACATTCTCGGCATGGACAACTGCTTCGAGGCGGCCCGTCTGCTGGGAGTGAACCGTGTGGTCTATGCCAGCTCCATTGCCGTCAGCGGACAGCAGAGTAACTTCGGAGACCGGCTGGTCAACGAGGACGACGGGATGTTCGGCACCAACCAGTACGCCACTCACAAGATATTCAACGAGTTCCAGGCCAAGATGTACATTGATAACTACGACATGGCCATTACCGGCGTGCGTCCGGCCAACGTCACGGGCCCGGACAAGGTGCGCGGCTCGGTGGACCACGTGCAGTGCATCACCAGGCCGGCCTCCGGGGAGCCGGTAAACTTCCCATACAAGTCATTGATGCGGCTCCCCATCCATGTCGAGGACATCGCCGAGGTGTTCACAAGGGTGCTGCTGGCCGACTCTTCCCACTACCCGGTCTATAACTCCGGCGGACATCCAATCAGCCTGGGAGACCTTGCCGCGATGGTGCAGGAGTACCTGCCTGACGCTCAGATCACCTTCGACGACGAGGGGGGACTGGAATACTCAGGGAACTACATGGTGGACAACAGTCGCCTGCGGGAAGAGTTCGAGATTGAGTACCCACCCTTCAGTACACGGGTTCTGGAAATCATCAACGAAGTCAGAGCCGACTCCGGGCTGGAGCCAGTGGGCTAACGCGGACGGAGACCGGCACTCGCTGAGTTGTAAAGACTGTCAGAGGGTGTATTGTTAGAATGCGCAGGGCTCAATCTGCATAGCGATAGGGCTATTCCAGGCATACCAGGAGGACAAAGTTGGGTTACTCAGGAACATCCCCAGACTTCGATGCGATCGTCATTGGGGCTGGCTTTTCGGGATTGGGAATGCTGAGGCGCCTGCGGGACGAGCTAGGAATGTCAGTCCAGGTGTACGAGGCGGGCGATGGTGTTGGTGGTACCTGGTATTGGAACCGTTACCCTGGCGCGCGCTGCGACTCTGAGAGCTATGTGTACTGCTTTTCGTTCTCGAAGGAGCTGCTCCAGGAGTGGAACTGGAGTGGCAAGTACCCTGAACAACCCGAGATCCTGTCCTACCTCAACCACGTCGCTGACCGCTTCGACCTTCGCCGCAACATAGAGTTCAGCACGCGGGTGACATCTGCGAAGTTTCTTGAGGATGAAAATCTCTGGCAGATCGAAACGGATCAGGGAGACCGCGTCACCGCGAGGTTCCTGATTACTGGCATCGGCTGTATCTCGGCGGGCAATGTTCCGGACATTCCTGGGCTAGACTCGTTTGAAGGAGACCACTACCACACAGGGAGCTGGCCACACGAAGGCGTGGACTTCGCCGGTAAGCGGGTGGCAGTCATTGGCACGGGGTCGAGCGGAGTGCAGTCGATACCCGTGATCGCAAAACAGGCGGAGAGCCTGACCGTATTCCAACGCACCCCTCAGTACACAATTCCCGCCCGCCACGAAACTGTGGACCGCAGGTTCATCGAGGAAGAGGTGAAGCCGAACTACGATGCGATCTTGGAAAAGGCGAGGTGGTCGCAGTCTGGATTTCCACTCGAACTCAGTGAGCGCCTGGCTTTGGAGGTGTCCGAGGAAGAGCGCCTCGAGACATATGAGGCCCTCTGGGCCCAGGGCGGTTTCCGATTTCTGCACGCGTCTTACAAAGACATCAGGACTGACGTTGAGGCCAATGACACAGCCGCTGAGTTCATACGGTCG
Organism: Dehalococcoidia bacterium; assembly: GCA_965232905.1. GTDB lineage: Bacteria > Chloroflexota > Dehalococcoidia > Lucifugimonadales > UBA1123 > VXRN01. Next base: position 1,093,270 of record OZ247432.1, on the reverse strand, counting down.
AAGATCCGACAGATTGTGACAGACCCGGATACCGTTTCGAAGCTCCTGCCCACGGACCACCCCCTGGGATCGAAGCGGGCTCTCATAGACACCAACTACTACGAGACATATAACCGCGAAAACGTCGAATTGGTCGACATTCGCCGCTCGCCAATCCAGGAGATAACGCCGAAGGGGATACTCACTGAGGACGGAGAGTACGAGTTCGACATCATCGTGTTCGCTACTGGCTTCGACGCGATGACGGGTAGTTTCCTGAGGATGGACATCCGGGGCAGAAACGACCTGTCGCTCAAGGAAAAGTGGTCAGAGGGACCAAAGACTTACCTTGGCGTGCAGGTGGCTGGATTCCCGAACATGTTCATGGTGACGGGGCCAGGCAGCCCGTCCGTCCTAAGCAACATGCCGGTTGCCATTGAGCAGCACATCGAATGGATTTCGAACTTCATCGAGTATCTTCGCGAACACGGCGTCGAGGCAGCCGAGGCAGAACTCGATGCGGAGGATGCGTGGGTCTCTCACGTCAACGAGGTTGCGGAGACCACGCTGTATATGCTGGCAAACTCGTGGTACCTGGGCGCAAACATTCCTGGGAAGCCTCGTGTATTCATGCCCTACGCCGGCGGTCTTGGCACCTACCGTGAAAGGTGCAACGAGATCGCGGAGAACGGCTACGAGGGCTTTACACTCGGGTCGGCGAGTCGAAACGAGCCCAGCCTGACAGCTTCCCAAGTAGCGGACTGAAACTGCTCAGTGCAGCTTGCCAGATCAAGTTTGGCTGGTTGTGGTCTGGAAGTTTACCCCAGGTTTTTAGCGTGTGAGGCGGCGCCCTCGCCGGCGATCTTGCCAAAGACGGACCCGGCCATGAGTCCTGAGCCGCCCGGGTAGTTGTGGTAGAAGAGACCACCTACAAGTTCGCCTGCTGCGTAGAGGCCCGGAATGGGAGCGTCCTCTGTGTCCAGCACGCTGCCTTCGGAGTTGATCTTGAGACCGCCGAAAGTGAAGGTGATTCCACAGGTGACTGCAAACCCCATATAGGGCGGCGAGTCTATGGGGAGCGCCCAGTTGGTCTTGGGCGGCTCGATTCCGGCGGTTGTTTTCCCATCGAGTGCGGTGGGGTTGTACTCACCGGGCTGCACGGCTGCGTTGAACTCGCTGACTGTCCTTACAAGAGCATCGCGATCTACTCCGAGTCCGTCAGCAAGCGCCTCTACGGTGTTGGCCTCTACCTTAGATACCTGTGGGATGTCGTACTCGTCGCGCAGCAGGTGCTTGGTCTTCTGATCGAAGATCTGGAAGGCGGCGCGCTGGGGCTGGAACAGGATCTCCCGGCCGTACTTCGCGTAGGTGTAGTTGCGGAAGTCGGCTCCTTCGTCCACGAAACGATCGCCGTCGACATTGACGATAATCCCGAACGGGTACGAGTGCTTCTGGAAGAGGTCCGCTACGTTGCGATCGCCGGTTGGGGGAGCGTTCAAATCCCATGCTACTGCGTGGCAACCGCTCCAGTGTCCGAAGGACTGTGCGCCGATGTCGAGAGCCATCTTTATGCCGTCGCCGGTGTTGAACTGTGTGCCTCGCACCTTGGCGAGCTCCCATCCGGGGCCGAGGTAGCGGGTGCGCATTTCGGGGTTCGCCTCGAAGCCGCCGCAGGCCAGCACGACGGAGCTGCACTCGATGTCGTGGAAGCCGTCTTCGTCGCGGATGGTGAGGCCGGTTACGCGTCCCTGTCGGTCAGTGGAAAGAGCCGTCGCCTTTGTTCCGTACCTGATCGATCCGCCTTTGCGGTCGACCAGCTCGAACTGGCGGTCGGAGAGTCCCTTTCCTCCGCCTACTGCCTCGACGATCAAGCCACCCCAGAAGCGCAGTATGCCCTCGTGCCGGAAGGCCTGTCGTCCGTAGGCGAGAATCCACGGCACTCCCTGGTCCTTCAGCCAGCGCATGGTGGGATGGGACTGGGTGACCAGGGTCTGAATCATCTGCGTATCGGAGAGTCCCTCGGTGACGCGCATGACGTCTTCGTAGAAGGTGTTCTGGGGATATGAGCCCACGTCGATGCCAGACTTCTCTTCCTCGGACATCTCGGGCAGGAGTGCGACTATGTCTTCTATGCCGTCGTAGGCGAACCTGAAGAGTCCGCCCGTGAAGTACGAGTTGCCGCCTCGGAGATACTCTGGCGCCTTCTCCAACACAAGCACATTAGCGCCATGTTCGATTGCGGCGAGTGCCGCGGAGAGAGCGGCGTTCCCGCCTCCAACAACCACTACGTCGGCAGACTGACTGGAGCTCAACTATCGCCTCCGTTTCACTTCATGCAGTACCCTGTCAGGGTTTTAGAAACGTACAGGAAGCGTGCGTTGAGTGTAAACCCGCTTGCAGTTAATGACAGTCGCATACAGTTAGGCCGCGTGATCCTGGCCACTGTGGCCTCGATCTTGATGTTGGGCTCCGTGTCATGTGGTGATGATGCGGAGGAGCCAATTCTGGTGTTCGCGGCTGCCAGTCTGGCGGACCCGTTGACCGAACTCGCAGATAGGTTCGAGGACGAGACCGGCATCAGGTCGGACCTCAACTTTGCCGGCTCCAACGCGCTGGCGCGGCAGATCGTGGCCGGCGCGCCCGCAGACCTCTTCCTGTCTGCCGGAGCGTCACCTGTGGACTTGCTGGTGGAAGAAGGCCTCGCAGCCGAGTCGGACGTTCGCGAACTTCTCGGCAACGAACTGGTTGTCGTGACAGGGTCGGATTCCCCAGACATAGACTCGCTGGAGTCTCTACTCGATGGTGAGGTAACAAGGGTCGCGGTCGTCGATCCGGGGCTCGGCCCTGCTGGCCGATATGCTGAACAGGCACTTCGTTCAGGCGGGACGTGGGATGCCCTCCTGCCCAAGGTGGTGATGGCCAGCGATGTCAGGGCCGTTTTGAGCTACGTGGAGGCTGGCAACGCTGACGCAGGAATCGTCTACCGTACAGATGCTGCGACCGTACCGGAGTTGTGCGTGGCGTTTGCAGTTCCATCTGACCTTCATTCTCCGATCAGTTATTTGGGAGTAGTGCCTACAGAGGCAGACGGCTCGGAAGCTGCGTCGATGATGCTGGAGTTTCTGACTTCAGAAGCTGCGTCCCGCGAGTTCGGACGGTCTGGGTTTCTCGAAGTGCCCTCGAGGGCTAAGTAGGGCGTGAGCAGCCGCCATGGGTGACGCGATACTCATCTCGGTACAGGTGGCGCTCGTAGCGACGCTGATCAACCTGCCCGTCGCGTTGCTCCTGAGCTGGCTTGTGGTCAAGAAGCGGATCAGGGGGGCGTTTCTGCTGGACATACTGGCGTCCTTGCCACTAGCCGTTCCCCCTGTTGTCGTTGGATATATGCTTCTTCTCATGTTCGGACGGAACGGTCCGCTGGGGAGGATCCTGGAGGCCGCACTTGGATGGGAGCTGGTCTTCACCTGGTTTGCGGCGGCACTTGCGGCAGCGATTATCTCTTTCCCACTGACAGCGCGCGCCATAATGGTGGCAATGCAGGGTGTTGACGATCGTATAGAGAGGTCGGCGCGCAGCCTTGGGGCCGGACCTCTTCGGGTGATCATTACTATTACAATGCCCCTCGCGTATCGCGGTATTCTGGCCGGGGTGCTCCTGGGATTCGTCCGGGCGGTCAGCGAGTTCGGGGCGACGATCGTTGTCGCCGGAAACATTCCGGGTAAGACCCAGACCCTGCCACTTGCCATATACCAGAACGTCCAACTTGGACGGGACAGTGAAGCAATGACGCTGGTTGTCATATCGATTGCGCTGGCAATCGCGGCCCTGGCCGTACACAACTGGCTTGTGGCGAGAGCCAACCGATAGCAGCCTTCTTGTGAACACACTGGCGGAAGAATCTATGGAACCATTCCTGCGCCTTAGCGTAAACAAGTCATACGGCGACTTTTCGCTGGACTGTGAGGCCGAATTTGATGACGGCGTTACTGCCGTCTTTGGACCTTCAGGCAGCGGCAAGACCACTCTGCTTGACTGCATAGCGGGAATGGCCAGTCCCGACTCCGGCGAGATCATGTTGCAGGGCTCACCTCTGTACTCATCGGGAGCGAGAGTGGACCTCGCTCCAGAGAAGCGTAGATTCGGGTACGTGTTCCAACACGGGGCGCTGTTTCCGCACATGACCGTGCTCGAAAACGTGATGTACGGCTACGTACTGACACCGGATGAGGAGCGGCGCTTCGAACCTGAGGAGGTCGTTGATCTGCTTGGTATATCTCACCTGATGGACAGAGGGGTAAAGAACCTGTCTGGGGGCGAGCGACAGAGGGTCGCACTGGCCAGGGCACTGGCCTCTTCGCCCCGGATGCTCCTTCTGGACGAGCCGCTGGCATCGTTGGACGCGGCGCACAGGGCCTCGATCCTGACCTATCTGAGGCACGTGTCCGAGCAACTAGAGACGCCGATGGTCTACGTGTCGCACTCGCTGTCCGAGGTGATGGCCCTGTCATCGGATACGCTGGCTCTATCGAATGGCAGGCGGGTGGCCCTTGGGCCGACGGGTGAGGTCATGGCGCATCCCGACGTCGCGCAGATTGCCGACTATTCCACGCTCGAGAACATACTTGAAGCTGAGGTTGTCAGTACTGATCCTTCGACGGGAACTTCAATGCTGAGGCTCGGTGATACCGTCCTGGTTGGTCCTCCCACGTCCGCCGTTCCTGGGGAGCAGGTGACCATCTCCATCAGGGCGGGGGACATTATCTTGAGCCTGGGTGTGCCGCCCAAGACAAGCGCTCGCAACGCTGCGCCGACGGTAATACGAGAGCTTCGCGAGGTTGGTGGAAGGATCCTCGTCTACCTGGACATCAGCGAGCAGTTCATTGCCGAGGTGACTCCGGCCTCGGCACATGAGCTTGGCCTGACGGTGGGCAGAGACGTCCACGTGGTAATCAAGTCGAACAGCATCCTGGTGTTCGGATCAGAGCCCGATTCTGGGGCAGTCGGATAGCAGGGGACAGTTGGCACAGTCCGGGCTCTTCCTGCACGTCGTGTTGGCGTGCCGGACAATCAGGGCGTGGTACTCGTTGAAGACTGCGGCGTCGCGCGGTAGGCGGTCGTGGAACATCTGCTGGACATCGCCGTAGCTGGAGTCCTGCTGGCACAATCCAAGACGTTGGAAGATACGGCGCGTGAAGGCGTCTATAACGAATATGGGTCGGTTGAGTGCGTAGAGAAGAATGTCGTCTGCGGTCTCTTCTCCAATACCGTATACAGCGAGAAGCTCGCTCCTGAGTTCTCCTGTGGGACGCCCGTTCATAGCCTCAATTGAATCAGCGAAACTCTCTCCGAGGTATTCGCAGAGGGACCGGAGTCTCCTGGCCTTGACCCTGTAGAAGCCGGATGGACGCACGAGTTGCTCAAGTGTCATTTGGCTCATGTCTCTTATGGCAGCCGGGGACATGGAATCGGCGGCCTTGAGATTGTCGATCGCGTACTCGACGTTGCGCCAGGCAGTTGACTGTACAAGTACCGCGCCCACCATCACCTCGAATGGGGAATCGGCGGGCCACCAGTTCTGGGGACCGTAGTACTCTAGGAGGCTGTCGTATATGCCGGAAATAGGCAGCGTCAAAGTTCGTATCTCTTGTCCGTGAGTTGCGGCAAACGTACACTAATATCCACATACGGTTCACCGAAGTGAGAGGTTACCAGAGAAGCATGACAGGATTCGTTGAACGGCTGAAGTCGGCATCGTTCGCCAACAGGAGCCTGGTCTGTGTTGGTCTGGACCCCGACCCTGACCTGATGGCCATTGACGACGTGGCTGAGTTCAACTCCCGGATCGTAGATGCCACCCGTGATCTGGTCTGCGCATACAAGCCCAACTTCCCGTTTTACGAGGCATTGGGCATACCCGGGCTGGTTGCTCTCGAGCGCACCGTGGCCCACATACGCGACGTTGCGCCGGATGTTGTGCTCATTGCTGACTGCAAGCGGGGAGACATCGGCTCGACCAACAAGATGTACGCCCGCGCACTCTTTGATACGTGGGGATTCGACGCTGCGACCGTAAATGCATGGGGAGGGGGAGATTCCGTCGAACCGTACCTGGAGTATGAGGACCGGGGTGTGATCGTCTGGTGCCGTTCTTCCAATCCGGGAGCGGCGGAGTTCCAGGACGTGCCGGTGGACTACAAGGGTACTTCTGTTCCCCTGTTCGAGTGGATGGCGATTAAGGCTTCCGAATGGAACCAGGCCTCATCCAACGTGGGAATCGTGGCTGGAGCTACGTACCCGTCTGAGCTGGCAGCGGTCCGAAGTCGTTGCCCGGGGATGCCGATCCTCGTGCCCGGAATAGGGACACAGGGAGGCGACCTCGACGCCAGCCTGAGGCACGGACTGGATGAGGACTCTCCTAACGTTCTAATCAGCTCCTCGAGGGGAATCACGTATGCCTCCAGGAAGCCCGATGACTTTGCTGATGCCGCACGAATGGCGGCTTCCAGGCTGAGGGACGAGATCAACGGTGTACTGGCCCGAGAGGGCAGGGAATGGTGACTCAGTACGCCCTCGGATGGGTGCTGAGGCTTCGCAAGAAGCACCCCTGTGGAGGGACCGACTGGGAGGTCGTCCGCCTCGGAGCGGACATCGGCCTCTCGTGCCTAACCTGCAAAAGGCGCATTCTATTGCCTCGTTCTGTGCTGGACAGGAGGGTTAAGTCGGTCGTATCGTCTGATGGCGACGAAGGCCGAGGTCGCCGTTCTGGGAGTCGATGCGTTGACACTCCTACGTACGAAAACTAGAATTGGCGCAGCCAATCAGCAAGGGGAAGACAAATGCGGGAGATGTCAATCGACAGTATCCGCGTCAGCTTGATGAATTACCAGCGTGTGGTGATCCTCAAGGTCAAGGACACTGATCGCTACTTACCCATCTGGATCGGCGCCAATGAGGCTGACGCCATCGCGCTCAAGCTGCAGGACATGAGCGTCCCTCGGCCGCTCACCCACGATCTGCTCGGCTCGGTCATCACTTCACTCGGTGCCCAGGTAAACTACATCATCGTGTCCGACCTGAGCGACGACACGTTCTACGCCAAGATCGTGCTGGAGTACGAGGGCGGTCAGGTAGAAATCGACTCGCGCCCGTCGGACGCAATCGCACTAGCTGTGCGTGCGGACGCCCCCATCTACGCCGAAGAGACAGTGATAGAGAAGGTTGGCGTACAGATGGACGAGGAGACCGGCAAGGCCGTCATTCCTGATGAGACCGGACAGGGTGAACAGCGCGAACTGAACGAAGATGAGCTGAAGCGCCTATCCGCGTTCTCCGACTTCATCGACAGCCTCGACCTCGAGGACCTTGGGGAAGGGGACAAGCCACAGCAGCAGCAGAGATAGCCCGATAGAGAGTTCACAACCGCAGGCCCCGCCTATCAGGTGGGGCCTCTTTCGTTCAGGACTCATCTCTGGGCACTCGGCGGTATCGGATCGAAGCCGCTTCCAGTGTCCTACCTGACAGCCTTGAGGAATCCCCCTGCCGTAGGGATTAGCAGCAGCCCATCATCAGTCGCAGTGGGCGCGGCGGCGAGTCCACTCTCCTCGCTTAACTGCCACAGCACGGCGCCTGTCTGCCTGTTCACGGCCAGTACCCCCGAGTGTTCTGTGCCAATGATGAGGGAGTCCTCTGCCAGAACTGCCGGAGCGAGGATTCGGGACTCTGCCGCGACTTCCCAGGTGGCCTCTCCGGTTTCCAAGTCCAGAGCGACAACGGTGCCTGTGCCATCCACCTCCGAGATTCCCAGGAAGACGGAGTTGTCGTCGGCTCCTAATGCGTATGCGGTGTCTCCGCCCAGTCCTCGATTCTGCCACAGGTATCCCCGTGGGAGAGGAGGTCGGGGGGCCATGTCCCAGAGCCAGAGCTTGGTCCACCAGTAACGGACTGCCTTCTCCATGGGGATGTCCCGTTCGCGGATGTCGAGCGCCTGTACGAAGGCACGGTCTCCAGGGACTACCAGGGTCGTGCCTGAGACAACGGGGCCAGCAGACGTGCTGAACCAGAGCGGGAAGGTCAGGCGTCGTCTGCCATTGGGGGCGTTGATTAAGTTTACGTTGCCATCCGAGCTGATCGCCGCGATGATGTCGTTGGACAGCCGTATTTGGCGCGATACATCCCCGTTGACCTCGTGTCGCCAGAGCTGCTGCCCGGTTACGGCGTCTATGGCATAGACCGATTTCGAGGCGATGTAGATGACCCCGCCTTCGACTATGGCTGAGCCCACGACCGAAGACTCGAGGTCTGTAGTCCACACTAACGCGCCGGTGTAGCGGTCGAGCGCGAGCAGATCACCCGCCCGTGTGCCGACGATTACAAGATCACCTGCCACGACCGGCGAATAGTCAGCGAGGCTGTTCAGTGAGATGCTCCAGAACTGAGAGCCGTCTTCTGACGAAAGCGATGAGACAGCGCCGGTCTGCGCGGTAGTGCCTGATGCCAGGTAGATTACTCCGTCAACAGCAGTGGCTGGTGCGGAGAGTGGTTGTCCGGCGTCGAACACCCACTGGGTCGACGGCATCGTCCCCAGCGTCGGTGCCGGGGCGTTGGCAAATTTAGATTCGGAGACATCGCTCGTGGGTCCGCGTACAGGTAGAGACAGCCCGTAGTAGTTCCATAGGCTGGTTGCCGATATTGTGGCCACAAGAGTGAGCGCGGCTATAGCCACAGCCATCCAGATTCGGCGTCGCCGTACGGAAAGAAATCCTGCAGGGGAGTCCCACCAGTGCAGGACTACCCTGTCGCGACCGGACTGGTATTGGCTGTGAGATGTCTGTTGGGTCTTATTGAATCGCATTGGTCGTCTCGAAGCTGTCGCTCCTGTCATCACGATACAGTGCCGTATTGGTCATGTAACAGTGCTGCTTCGTAAAATGCGCAGTAGTATTGAAGAATTATATTTATTGAATTATGCTGGGGTCGCATTTTCGGATGGCCTCCCAGGACTCTTTCTTGGCGGCCTGTGTAGAGGAGAGTTGGAAGTGATCGGCACGTTAACATCGGCAAGGCGGGTCAGTATCTTCATTCTGAGTGCGGTGCTTATATTGGCGTTGGCGGTAGTTGCTTGTAGCTCGTCAGAAGAAGAGGCTGAACCGGCACCAGCGGCACCTGCTCCGGCTCCGGCGGCCCCGGCCCCAGCAGCGCCTACGGCGGCTCCGGTGGCAATGGCCGAGCCGGCAATGGAGTGTAAGGTAGGGTGCCTGATGTCACCCGATCCAAACCCCAAGTCTGGTGGCACAGTGAAGACGGCATGGGGCGCGACAACCAAGCACTTCGACATTCACCAGGGCGGCGCCGGCCACATCATGACGTCGTTCTACAACAAGCTGATAGGTCTGGACCCAACCGTAGGTCTGGCGGAGATCACTCCTGAGCTGGCAACCAGTTGGGACATAGCGGACGACGGCATGAGCTTTACCTTCGACCTTCGCGAAGGTGTCAAGTTCCACGACGGGTCGGACTTCAATGCTGACGACGTCGTGGCTACCTTCGACCGGATCATATTCCCGGAGAAGTACGAGGGCATGACGAGTGTCAGCCAGAGCCTGTTCGATGCCATCGGTTCAGTAGAGAAGATGGACGATTACACGGTCCAGTTCACTCTCAGCAAGCCCAGGGTGTGGCAGTTCGACCTGTTCACCATGACCAGCGCGGTCATCTACCCATCGGACGTACTCGAGGCGAACAACAATGACCTGAGAACGCTGGTGGCCCCAGGGACTGGGCCGTTCAAGTTCGTTGAGAACAAGCCGGGTGAGCTCTGGGAGTTCGAGAAGAACACCGATTACTGGAACCCGGAGCTTCCATACGTAGACACCGTGATAATGCAGCACGTGCCAGCATGGACCGACAGGGGCACGGCAGTTCTGACAGGCAACGCCGACTTCTCATGGAACGTCTCTCGAGACACTTGGGAGGAGGGCGAGAAGCGTGACGACGTCTTTGTGGCCCTGCTCGACAACTTCGGAGCACTTGAGGTCAAGTGGAACAATGAGAAGGCACCGTTCGACGATCCAAAGGTGAGGCGGGCCGTACACCTGGCGATCAACCGCCACCAGGCGGTTGATGTCTACAGGGAAGAGACAAACATCGTCAGCCGCTGGATGTCAAAGGGTGGCGAGGGCTCTACGCCGGACGAGGAGCTCTTCCAGACCCCCGGCTATAAGCGGGACAATGCCGACGACATCGTCGAGGCGCAGAGACTTCTGGCCGAAGCGGGTTATCCTGACGGAGAGGGACTCCGTACCTTCAAGCTTGTGTCTGCATCCGTTCCCGGTCACGCTGAGGTGCTTTCGCCGTTCTTTGTCGATCAGCTAAGCACCAATCTGGGAATGGACATTGAGATCAGTGTCGTCGAGAGAGCTCTGGTCTCAGAGGAGTACAAGAAAGACTTCGACCTGGTACTGAGCACGATCTTCCACTCGCCGGTCAAGAACCATACGCCACTTTGGCAGGTGGTCTGGACCACTGGTGCGTCGCAGAACTTCGGGAAGTACTCCAATCCTGAATTCGACGCCGTTGTAGAGGAGCTAAACGGAGAGCTCGACGCGATGAAGCGTTCCGAGCTATTCCGAAAGGGTGAAGAGATTCTCGATGAGAGTCCTCCTCAGTTCCACTTCGGCTTCACCGCGCACATGCCCATGTGGCGTGACTACGTAAAGGGTCTGCAGCTTGAAAACAGAGTGCAGACTGAGTGGGGCAGGTTCGAGACGGTCTGGCTGGATAGGTAGCTAGAATTTCATTGCCTGGCCGGGGTCGTGCCCATGGGGCGGCCCCGGCCTGTGTATTTACGACTTGTTCAGCTCTTTCTGAGATCAACCGGTGGCGAAGCTGGAACGAGCTGAGACAGAGTCCGGAGCCCACTCGACGGGTCTGGGAGTAGACCTAAATGCAGACTTATATCCTTAGAAGACTGGCTCTTGCCGTACCGACCGTCTTTGGTGTTACGGTGCTGATCTTCGTAGCGATGCGGCTGCTTCCAGGTGATCCCCTTGAACAGATCTTCGGGGAGAACACGGGGATCTACGTCCTGAGCGAGGCAGAGCTGGAGGCGGCGCGTAAGAGCCTGGGTCTCGACAAGCCGCTTGTCGTCCAGTACCTGATCTGGATAGGGGACGTCGCCAGGGGCGACATGGGCAGTTCATTCTGGACGGACCAGCCCATCAGCGCGACCATTCTGAGACGTGGTCCGCTGACAATTCAGATTGGCATTGCGGCGGTGATCATTTCATGGATCGTCGGCCTCCCAATCGGAATCTTAGCGGCGGCGTGGCGAAATTCAGCGCTTGATTACGTCGCGAGGTTCTTCATCACGCTCTTTATGGCCATTCCAAGTTTCTGGCTTGGTATGACTTTCATACTCATTACCGTCATTTTCTTCAGTTGGAAGCCGCCCATTACGGTGTACAACATCTGGGATGATCCCGTTAAGAACCTACAGATCATGGCCGGACCAGCGTTGGCGCTGGGAGTTGGCCTAGGTGCTTTTATCGCTCGCATGGCGAGAACGCAGCTACTTGAGGTGTTCAGGGAGGACTACGTCCGCACAGCGAGGGCGAAGGGCCTGGGTGAACGTCTGGTTATGTGGAGGCACGTCGTCAGGAACGCATTGCTTCCCGTAATTACTCTTTCTGGTCTTCAGCTCGCGTTTCTGCTTGGTGGATCAGTGGCGGTCGAGAGGGCGTTCTCGGTCCCCGGACTGGGTACTGCTCTAGTTGGAGGAATCGAGGAGCGGGACTGGATGATAATCCAGAATCTGGTGCTCCTGTATGCGATCGTTTTCGTGGTAATCAACCTGGTGGTTGATCTGGCGTACGGCCTGATCGACCCTCGCATAAGGTATCAGTAGCTCCGACCAGGCAGTCCTCTGTCGAATCGGATGGAAAAGTAGGAGATCGTGGCCCAAGGCACTGAACAGCTGCTTGCGGAGATTCAGCCCAAGCGCCAGTCACGAATCGAAGCAATTCTCGAGAACACCAGGCGGTTCGCCCGTTCTTCCGTTTTGGGAACGGGAGCGGCCGTGTTACTGCTGTTCATGGTGTTTGTCGCTCTCGCCGCCCCAATTCTTGCTCCTGAGGACCCGCTGAAGTCCGACTACGGCGCACTGCTTCGTACGCCGTCATTGGAGTTTCCGATGGGGACGGACGGGCTGGGCAGAGACACCTTGAGCAGGGTAATTATGGGGACTCGTCTCAGCCTGATGGTGTCCGTCACGGCCATAGTGATCTCGAAGATAATAGGCTTTTCGTGGGGCGTCCTGAGTGGATATCTGGGTGGCAGGTTCGATCTGCTGAGCCAGCGCCTTCTGGACGTTCTTATCTCGTTCCCCAGTGTGATACTGGCACTACTACTACTGGTGGCCCTTGGCGCCGGTGTCAACACTGTGATTATCGCGATAGCCGCAACGGGAATCGCGGGCACCACACGAATTATCAGATCGGTTGCGTTGCTGATCCGAGAGTCTGAGTACGTGCTTGCGGCACGGATGATAGGTGCGTCTCCTGCACGGATCATGATTCGACATGTTACGCCGCAGTGTGTTGCGCCGCTGCTGGTGGTGGCGAGCGCGAGCCTCGGAGGCGCGATATTTACCGAGGCGGCGTTGAGTTACCTGGGACTTGGGATCCCGCCTCCTGACCCGAGCTGGGGCAACATGCTGGGCGGCATTCTCGTCGCATCGTTCAAGCCGCCGTGGTGGCTGGTGGTGTTCCCGGGCTGTGCAATCACGCTGACCATTCTCGCGTTCAACCTGTTTGGAGACGCGCTGCGCGATCACCTTGACCCGAGGCTGCGAGGACGTCTGGAGTAGGCCTTCCTGCTATGTCGTAAAGTAGCGGCAACCTATGGCCGCTGACGCCTTACTCGCGTGCTGCAACGGGTTTTTAGGTCTCGTTGAATCAGATTTTTTGATTGTGATATACTACACAAGCTTTCAAGGGGACCCCTGATGCACGGTCGGAAAGTGGCCTTGGCCCTGCGATTACTGGGCATAGGCTGGTTCGTGGCCATGAGCATTGGCGGAGGAGCTGTCGGAGGGTTACTCCTGGACCGACAGTTGGACTCCGGACCAATCCTTACTATGGTAGGGTTGGGTGTCGGAATAGCGGTGGCAGTCGTGGGAATGTACAGAATGCTCATGGCTGTACTCGTTGCCCCTGACGAGCAGTGATCGGACGGAAAGCGGTCTACCAAAGGCCCGAAGCTCGATAGGGGAACTTATAGTTGCTGCGCAGCCCTAAGGTCCTAGTCATATTGGCGGCGGCTTTAGTAATCTTCGTGGTTGCGGTGCTAGGCGGAGCGCTTGGCCAAGCAATCGGCTTTGGTTTTCTTGGAGCCCCCCTCGCCGCTATCCACATCCCTGCAGAGCCCGTCCTCGCCGACCCAATCGTTCCGGGCTATACGCTCACAAACACAGTGTTGGCAACCTGGATAGCTATCGTAGTTCTCCTGATCATTGCTCTCAAAGTCCGCAGCGGGTTGTCAGACGTCCCCGGTCGATTCCAGGGCCTTGTTGAGGTCATTCTCGAGTTCTTCCTGAACCTTGCTGAGACCATCGCTGGCCGGGAACGCGCCAGGACGTTCTTCCCTCTGGTGATGAGCATATTCCTGTTCATCTTCATAGCAAACTGGATTGGCATACTTCCGGGGTTCGGCACTATAGGTCGGATTGAGTCCTACGAAGAGATCAAACACCACTATTGCGACGACTACGGTGAGGGTACAGCCAAGTACACCGACTGTCTCGCACACAAGGAGGTACAGATCTTCGAGGGGGATGGATCCTTCGGTTATCTGGCCCCCGGATCAGTGGGTACTAATGTCAGTGTCAAAGAGTGGATGGAACTTCCGGAGTCCGAAAAAGAGGGTAAGCAGGCAGGCGTATTGGTCCCGTGGTTCCGAAGCGCCAACACTGATCTGAATACCACGCTCGCGATCGCCATCGTGGCGATGGTGATGGTCCACTTCTGGGGATTCAGCCATCTGGGCGTGTTTGGGCATATTGGTAAATTCATAAACTTCAAAGAGGGGCCAATCGGCTTCTTCGTTGGCCTTCTTGAGCTGATTTCGGAAGTGGCAAAGGTAGTCAGCTTTACCTTCCGTCTCTTTGGGAACGTCTTCGCCGGTGAGGTATTACTCGCGGCAATGATCTTCCTGATTCCGCTAATAGGCATAATTCCCTTCCTGGGTCTGGAGCTGTTTGTAGGCGTAATCCAGGCGTTCATCTTCTCGATGCTGACGCTGGTGTTCGCCGCTGCCGCAACTGTGGCCCACGGTGGGGAGCACCACTAGGTAGATTCACGTCCATAAGATCGAAATCTGATTTCGACTTTCATCGGAAACAAGAGCAGGTAGTCCACCTCTGATCATCTATCAAGGAGAGAGGAACCATGGAGGGAGACATTCTCAACATTGGCGCCGGACTGGCCATCGGCGTAGGTGCAATCGGGCCCGCGATCGGTATCGGTCTGCTGGCTGCCAAGGCCATGGAAGCGTTGGGTCGTAATCCTGAAGCGGCTGGTCCGATTCAGCAGAACATGATCCTGGCAATTGCCTTCACTGAGGCTATCGCCATTTACGCGCTCGTAGTAGCAATCATCATCAAGTTCGTCTAGCAGGCGCATCTGTGTTGGCGATGGCGCTCATTCCCCCTGGGGAGTGAGTTCGCCATAGTCCTGATGGTGTGCCCGTGTCGGCGATGAAACTCGTTCGAAGCGAGGCACGCCCGAAGGACGGACGTTGGAGGCAGGTGAGGTGAAGGCATGGAAGCCTTAGGAATAAACCTACCGGGTCTGCTGACCCACCTGATCAGCTTTGTCATCCTGGTTGGGCTGCTGTCGTACCTCTTGTACAAGCCGTTGATCCGTGTTCTAGACCAGAGGTCTGAGAGGATCAGGGAGAGTCTTGAGGCGTCGCAGCGAGCGCAGGAGGAAGCGGCTCAGTCTCGTGAAGAGATGCAGGAGCAGCTCGAATCGGCTCGCGCCGAGGGCCAGCAGATGATCGCACAGGCTCGTGAGGTCGCTGACCGGTTCCGTGAAGAGGAGCTGGCGAGGGCTCGTGAAGAGATTGCGGCGGAGCGCACTCGCGCGGAAGCCAATATCCAGCGTGAGCGGGATGCCGCTATTGAAGACCTTCGTCGTGAGTTTGCCGGTCTCGCCGTCGTTGCGGCGGAGCGGGTAATCAGGCGCTCACTGGACGACTCAGACCACAGTGTGTTGATTGAACAGGTCCTGGAAGAGGGGTCTCAGAGTGCAAGTCGCAACTAGCTCTGCTTCCGTGATGTCGCACATGAACCAGCAGAGGAACAGGTAGGGTCTATGCCCGCAGGTGCTTCGGCAAGAAGGTACGCCCAGGCGGTGTTCGAAATCGCTTCAGAAAGCGGTGAACTCGAACGCTGGCTGGATGATCTGACTCTGCTGGCCGACTCGATCACGAACGAGGAGTTCAGGCAGACGTTGTCGGCTCCACGGATCTCCATGTCCCAGAAGGAAGCTCTCATACGCGAGGGCCTGGGCTCTTCGGTGGGTCCACTGGCTCTGAACCTCATGGCGCTGCTTGCGAGTCGAGGAATGGTTGAAATGCTGCCGGGAATCGCAGACAGGTTCCAGGAGATGCTGGATGTACACCAGGGTGTGGAGCGAGCCGAGGTGGTCTCGGCGGTTTCACTTACCGACGAACAGCAGCAGCGGATTGCCCAGATGCTCAACGAGTTCTCAGGGCGGGACGTCAGGATTACGACTCGCGTCGATCCGGAAATTCTGGGCGGCCTGGTTATCAGGGTAGGTGACAAGGTCATTGACGGCAGCGCCAGATCCAGGCTGCAGAACATGCGGCGCGAGATTGCCCAGCGTCGCTGAACCAAAGACACTAGTGCAACAATAGGGTGAACTCGAAGGTTCACCCACTTTCATAATCGGACGACGTTACAGGGAGGCCGAAATGGCGGTCAGAGGACAAGACATAGCCTCCGTAATACGGAGCCAGATAGAAAACTGGGAGCAGCAGCTAGAGGCCGTCGACGAAGGAACGGTGATCGAAGTCGGTGACGGCGTTGCCCAGGTCCACGGTCTCTCGGGCGCAGCCTACACAGAACTGCTTGAGTTTGAGGGCGGCGTCATGGGTATGGCGCTGAACCTCGAAGAGGACTCAGTAGGCGCGGTTATCATGGGTGACCCCATCGCCGTTAAGGAGGGGTCGCGAGTCCGCAGCACCAGCAGAATCGTTGAAGTCCCGGTAGGCGAGAACCTTCTCGGTCGCGTCGTTAACGCACTTGGTGAAGCCATAGACGGCAAGGGGCCGGTCGAGACGACGGCTTCCAAGCCTGTCGAGGTTGTTGCTCCGGACGTATCGACTCGCATTGCGGTTGATACTCCCGTCCAGACGGGTATCAAGGCGATTGACGCTATGATCCCGATAGGACGCGGCCAGCGCGAGCTGATCATTGGAGACCGCTCGACTGGCAAGTCTGCAATTGCGCTGGACGCGATAATCAACCAGCGCGGTGGCGACCTGATCTGCATCTATGTGGCCATCGGCCAGAAGGCGAGCAAGGTCGCGCAGACCGTGGCGCTTCTCGAGAGCCACGGAGCGATGGAGCATACCATCGTCGTGGCAGCGAACTCGGCTGACCCGGCACCGATGCAGTACCTCTCCCCGTACACCGGTTGCGCTATGGCGGAGTACTTCATGGACAAGGGCCAGGACGCTCTCATCGTCTATGACGACCTGTCGAAGCATGCCTGGGCGTACCGCGAGATGTCACTGCTGCTGAGGCGCCCGCCAGGTCGCGAGGCGTACCCAGGTGACGTGTTCTACCTCCACAGCAGACTGCTGGAGAGGGCAGCGAAGATGGACGACGAGCATGGCGGAGGCTCGATAACCGCCCTGCCGATCATCGAGACGCTGGCTGGCGACGTCTCTGCCTACGTACCGACGAATGTAATCTCGATTACGGACGGTCAGATATATCTTGAGACCGAGTTGTTCAACTCCGGCATACGCCCGGCGGTCAACGCCGGTCTGTCGGTTTCCCGCGTGGGAAGCTCCGCGCAGACGAGGGCGATGAGATCAGTTGCTGGGACGTTGAGACTGGACCTTGCGCAGTACAGAGAGCTTGTCACGTTCGCGCAGTTCGGCACTGCCGATCTAGACCCTGCTACTCGCAGGCAGCTGGAGCGAGGACAGCGCGCTACCGAAGTCCTCAAGCAGGGGCAGAACGTGCCGCTGGCAGTCGAAAAGCAGGTTTCGGTCATCTACGCGCTTGTTAACGGCTACCTGGATGACGTTGAGATAGACAGGGTGATCTCCTTTGAGAACGCGTTCCACAGCTACATGGACGCCAACCATCCAGAGCTACTGACAGCAATTCGCAACGAAAGAACCATCAGCGACGAGACAGGCGAAGCGCTCAACAGCGCGATCCAAGACTTCAAGGACAGCGTTCCTTACTAGTCCTAATCACTCCAAGGACGGCCAGCCATGGTGGCTAGTGTTCGACAGCTACGACGTAGAATACGCAGCGTTGAAAACACCGCGAAGATAACGAACGCGATGTCGATGATCGCGGCGTCCAAGATGCGCCGTGCTCAGGAAGCTGCACTGTCCAGCAGGCCCTACTCAGACGACCTGCACAGCCTCCTTGCCGACCTGGCTGCTCAGCCTCAGGAGGACGAAGACAACATTCACCCCCTGCTCGCGAATCGAGAAATCAGGCGGGTCGAGGTTGTGCTGATCACGCCGGACCGCGGCCTGACCGGCGGTCTTAACTCAAACATCAACAGGGCAGCCGGACAGTTCATCGCGGAATATGGCGACAATGCAAGAGTGATTGCAGTTGGACGCAAGGGCCGTGACTTCATGGTCAGGTATGCCCGCAACGTCAGGGCAGTGTTCACCGACATAAGCGACAGGCCGACAGTGCTGGACATCTCACCGGTGGCGAGACTCGCAATGGAGTCGTACGAGAGCCAGGAAGTAGATGCTGTCTTCGTGGCATACGCGAAGTTCGTAAACACCACTCTCCAGCAGGCCGTGGTTGAGCAGTTGCTGCCAGTACAGCCAGCGGAGCTCAGACCGCAGGACCAGGTGGGATACATCTACGAGCCAGACCCGATGCAGGTGTTGACGGACCTGCTTCCTCGTTACGTGGAGATGGAGATCTTTCACGCCCTGCTCGAGGGAATCGCGAGTGAGCAATCTGCACGAATGGTCGCGATGAGAAGCGCAACCGATAACGCAAACGAAATGGTGGAAGACCTGACTCTCATAATGAATAAGGCCAGGCAGGAGTCCATCACTACCGAACTTCTCGACATCATCGGCGGTGCCGCCGCGGTCGAGGCATAGATAGCCCGGCTTCCGAAAACAGAGACAGTAAAGAGCCCTGAAGACAGGGGAGACGACATGGCAGACGGAAAGATCACACAGGTAATTGGAACGGTCGTCGACGTCGAGTTCCCACCAGAGGACATGCCGTCGATATACAACGCCCTTGAGACTGATATCGATGGCGATCGCCTTGTGCTCGAAGTCGAGCAGCATGTTGGTAACAACTGGGCGCGATGCCTCGCACTTGGTCCGACAGAGGGCCTGAAGCGGGGTGTTCCGGTCAGTGACACTGGTCAGCCTGTTGCCGTTCCTGTGGGTGACCCCACGCTTGGCCGTCTGTTCAACTGCCTTGGAGAGACCCTGGACAACCTCGAAGAGATTGACAGTGGTGACAATTGGCCCATTCACCGGGAGCCGCCCAGTTTCGATGAGCAGGCAACCGAGATCGAGATGCTCGAGACAGGCCTCAAGGTTATGGACCTTATCACCCCGTTCACCAGGGGTGGAAAGGTCGGAGCATACGGCGGGGCCGGAGTAGGCAAGACGGTCGTCATCCAGGAGCTGATTCGCAACATCGGCACGGTGCACGAAGGTGTTTCCGTGTTCGCGGGTGTTGGCGAGCGTTCAAGAGAGGGCAACGACCTCTGGCACGAGATGCAGGAGTCAGGAGTACTCAGCAATACGGTGCTCGTGTTCGGGCAGATGAACGAGCCTCCCGGAATTCGGGCAAGGGTAGCGCTGACCGGCCTGACCATGGCCGAGTACTTCAAGGAAGAGCGCGGCCAGGACGTGTTGATGTTTATCGACAACGTCTACAGGTACATCCTGGCGGGCATGGAAGTGTCTGCGCTGCTCGGAAGAATGCCTTCGGCAGTTGGCTACCAGCCCACGCTGGCAACGGAGATGGGCGCGCTGGAAGAGAGGATCACCTCTTCGAAGAGCGGATCGATCACTTCGTTCCAGGCGATCTATGTGCCTGCTGACGACTATACCGACCCCGGGATCGTCACGACGTTCGGCCACCTGGACGCGGTCGTATCCCTCGATCGGGCAATTTCAGAGCAGGGCCTCTATCCCGCGGTGGACCCGCTTTCCAGCTTCTCGAGGATCCTGGAGCCTGCAATTGTGGGACAGGAGCACTACGACGTGGCGAGGGGAGTCCAGCAGGTACTCCAGCGATATAGGGACCTACAGGACATCATCGCGATTCTTGGCATAGAAGAGCTTTCCGAAGAAGACCGCCTCACTGTTGCACGCGCGAGGAAGATACAGAGGTTCCTCTCGCAGCCGATGTTCGTGGCGGAGCAGTTCACGGGACAGGAAGGGCGTTACGTGCCCATCCGGGACACTGTACGAGGCTTCAGGGAGATCCTGGACGGGAACTACGACGACCTTCCGGAGCAGGCGTTCTACATGGTTGGCCAAATCGAGGAAGCAGTCGAAAAGGCCGAGCGCATGAGGGCGGAGGACTAGGGGAAGCGTTACCAACTACGGCTGATGCGAGGCGTAGGCTCCGTGTCAGTCTCCCGGTGATCAATTATGGCAGAGATGAAACTGGAAATAGTGACCGCGGAGCGTGTGGTCTACTCTGAGGACGTAAGCGTCCTGGTCGCCCCCGGTGCGGGTGGCGAGCTTGGAATACTGCCAAGCCATGCTCCATTGCTGACCACGCTGGCGCCTGGTGAGATCAAAGTCACCAAGGACGGTGAAGATACCTTCATGGCTGTGAGTGGCGGCTTTCTTGAAGTTATCGGCAACAAGGTCACCATTCTCGCGAACACTGCTGAACACGCGGACGAGATTGACGAGGACCGCGCCGAGATTGCCCTCCAACGCGCCCAGGAGCGCGTAGCCTCTGCTGAGTCCGACATGGACCTGGAGCGGGCACTCGCTTCGATGCGGCGCTCGGCCGCGAGACTGGGAGTTGCGCGACGACGGCGTCGACGCCCCAGGCGTGAGCAGCCGGCCGGCTAGCTCAACCGCTTAATCGGTCCGAACTGTCGAAGGCTGCTGATTTACGCCTCACGTCCAAGATTTGCTCTACCTGTTCTTGAGGTAGAACGTCATTGACTGCAGGGACAGCACCGGGTCTATGTTTCTCACAACGACGCCCCTTGGGACGTATGGCGCGACAGGTGCGTAGTTCAGGATTCCCTTTAGCCCGATCTCTACGAGGCGGTTGATTACGGACTGCGCTTCAGCGGCGGGGACAGCCACGATGCCGATGGCTATGTCCAGATCGGCGACGACGGTTGGCAGATCGCTCATCGGCTGAACAGCCATGTCGCCAACTGAGGCGCCGACTTGATGGTCTGAGCTGTCGAACGCGGCGACTATCGTGAACCCTTCGGGGGCGAACCCGGTATAGTTGATGATGGCCCGTCCCAGGCGTCCGACGCCAATCAGGCAGGCGCGCCACTCTCCGTTCAGACCGAGAATGTCCCTCAGCTCTTCGAGCAGGAATTCGATACTGTAGCCACGCCCCTGCTTGCCGAACCTGCCAAAGTAGCTCAGGTCCTTGCGTATCTGAGCCGGCGTCATCTGAAGGCGTTCACCAAGCTGCTGTGAACTTACGACTGACGTTCCCTCTCGCTGTAACTGCGTAAGCGCTCTGACGTACAGTGGGAGGCGTAGGACAACTACTTCAGGAACTTCTACTTGTTGCATGTGACATACCGACTCCGAACCGAGAACGATGTTTGGACTTGAGTGCCTACGCACGTCAGATTGCGAGGGCTCTAAGACAGTATATATTTTGGCCAGCCAATTGTGAACTACGTAACAGACTCCCGCTTCAGGTGTGAAAAGACATTGGCGCAGTCCCGAACCCATGGGATGTAGAGGGACTTAAAGGCAAATGTAGCAGCCTCAGGAACCTTGAGGCCGGCAGGGTTGCAGACCGTGCAGCACGCACTTCTTGTTCTCTTTCTCTTCGGTAATACGCAAGGTTCTTGTGCAACAGAAAGCATGAATTAACGATCATAAGTTACGTTTATGGGAGGTTCAGAATTCTTGACACTAAATTGGGCCGATGCTAGAATTCCGATGCCTTTTGGGGCACCGTCGGACTACTGAAAATGAAGCCTGTACCCCCTCATGAGTACGCCTTCACCGTAGCCTGTCTTGGCATTATTCAGCCCCTCAGCAAGACGTCGCCGCAATGTGGGAGGACAAGATATGACAGAACGGAAGGTCCAGCTTCATCGTGGCCTTCGTGAAGTTTACATAGACAGGACCACGTCGAGTTTCATCGACGGTGACGTGGGCAAGCTGCTCTATCGTGGATACGACATCCACGACCTTGCAGAGAAATCTACTTTCGAAGAGACAGCGTTCCTTGTGATGTACGGGCACCTGCCAACCCAGGCGGAGCTGGACACATTCGACTCGGAGCTCAAGACAGCCCGCGAACTTCCAGGCGAAATCCTGGACGTGATACGCCTGACGCGTAACTCGCACCCCATGGATGTGCTCAGGACTGCGGTCTCCGCGCTGTCTGCCTATGACCCAGACACAGAGGACAACTCCTCCGAGGCGACGCTCCGAAAGGGAGTACGGTTGACCGCCCAGGCGTCGACCATAGTCGCCGCGCACGCCAGAATCAGGGAGGGAGACGAGGCCCTCGACCCGGATCCCAGCCTCGGCCATGCCGCCAACTTCCTGTACATGCTGTTTGGAGAGAAGCCCGCGCCCGAGGACGCGAAGCTGATAGACAAGGACTTCGTGCTTCACGCCGAGCATGGGATTAATGCCTCGGCATTTGGTGCGCGCGTAACCGCGTCGACGCAGGCGGACCTGCACTGCGCAGTTACGACTGGCGTTGGCGTTCTCAAGGGTCCGTCGCATGGCGGCGCTGCCGAAGAGGTCATGAAGATGACCCAGGAAATAGGTACTGAAGAGAACGCAGAGAAGTACGTTCGGGAGCGACTTCAAGGCGGCGGACGCGTAATGGGCTTCGGCCACCGCGTGTACAAGGCACTCGATCCGCGATCGGTCCACCTCCAGGAAGATGCCAGGGAACTCGGCGAGCGCAAGGGCGAGCCCAAGTGGTTCCAGATTCTCCAGTCAGTCATCGAAGTGATGGAGCCATATCGCAGGCGGGGAATCTATCAGAACGTCGACTTCTTCTCAGGAGCGATCTACTACCTGCTAGGGATTCCGGACGATCTGTTCATCTCAATCTTCGCCATGGGCAGGGTACCCGGATGGACCGCGCAGGTCGTTGAACAGTTCGAGAACAACATACTGCTAAGGCCCAGGCTCCTCTACACAGGGCCGATGGATGTTCCGTACGTGCCCATCGAGGAGCGAGGCTAGTCGTCTGCACACAAAAAGGGAAGAAGGTCTGTAATTGAATGATGAGTCTGTAGTTGACAGCGACTGCCAGCATTACTGGGTAATCGAACAGCCGAACGGCCCAACAAGTAACGGCAGATGTAAGGTGTGCGGCACAATCCGCGAGTTCAAGAACTCAATACAGGGTTCGGGATGGGACCGCGACGGCAGGAGGAGGCGCGCCGCGAGGCAGCAGCAGAGCTCCAAGACCTGATCCCATCAGGAAACGTCAAACCGAGAGATTGAACTAAGGGACATTGCGACAGGCAATGTCCCTTCTGCTTTGAGGACGCTCCGCGAACCGAGGCCAGTGTTCGCCGGACCTCGACACCCCGGCCTTGATGGTGATCGTAATTGTTTGTCAGAGAACACCGTGAACAGACCGGCGCCGAGCGAGCGATCAGAAGGCGCATCTTGACCACTGGCGCGATAACCTTCGCGGAGTTCATGGAGGTCGCGCTCTATCATCCCGATGGCTACTACTCAAACCGCATGCCTATAGGGGCTGGTGGCGACTACTTCACCAGCCCTGTTGCTCATCCCGCATTCGGCGCCCTGGTCTGTGTCCAATTGGAAACAATGTGGCGTGCGCTTGGCTGTCCACATACGTTCTGGGTCATAGAGGCCGGTGCGGGCGACGGTGTCTTGGGGGAGGACATAGTCAGATATGCCCGCTCCCAATTTCCGCTACTCTCGGAGACGATCAAGTATGTTGCGGTTGACCGCGTCACTGGCAGAGATTCATCTCACGACAAGAGCGGAATGGAATGGATTTCATCGAAGGGACTGCCAGTTGGTGGTGTCGTGGGGTGCGTACTATCGAATGAGCTGCTCGACGCCATGCCGGTGCACAGGTTCGAATTCAAGGGTGGACGGCCGTACGAGGTCTATGTTGACCTGGACGAAGATGGTGCTTTCGCCGAGCGGCTGGGCGAGCCTTCTATGGCGGTGATTCCCGACAGGACCTCGTCTGTCGGCAGGTTACTGCCGGACGGATACAGGGGAGAGGTCAACGCGGGTGTAGCGTCGTGGGTGAGCGATGCGGCCGCGTGTCTCAGGCGGGGATTTGTGATGACCGTAGACTATGGGTACGAGCGGGAAGAGCTGTACTCGGACTCAAGGAGTCGTGGGACGTTACAGACCTACTATCGCCACACAGAGGGCGGGAGTCCTTACCAGCGCATTGGCAGGCAGGACATGACCGCACATGTCGATTTCACTGCGCTGATCGAGGAAGGACGTGAGGTTGGAATTCGCCCGGTATTCCTGACGTCGCAGGGGGAGTTTCTCAACTCGCTTGGATATCTTCCTATGGAGGAGGCCTTCAAGAAGATTGGCCTCTCCCCCGCGAGGAGCAGGTCCAACGTGCGAGCCATGCGTGAACTGATTGATCCAGAAGGGCTTGGCAAGTTCAAGGTGCTTGTCCAGGAAAAGAACAGCGGAATCGAGCGTGTGTCCGAACTGATACCGTCATCAGTGACAACCACGCACTTAGGAGCGCCGGTGGCTACTGGTCGGCATCTGCCAGTCAGCTAGCTTCGTTGCCCTCGGTTTCCGAGGATCGCTCGCTCACACGGCGGGCAATAACTATGAAGCCAGTGTGACCCACCATGCGATGTGAAGGTCTCACGCTGCGCCCGCTGACGTTCCACTGGCGCATCATGATCTCCATCGTCTCGATCATATCGAATGTTCGCTGTAGCCGCAGTGACCGTACCAGCTCATCGACCTGTGGAACTGTCGGAATGAAACCGAAGAACAGGCCGCCGGGCACAAGGCGTTCCGACGCGTGAGGGACGACATGCCATGGCTCTGGGAGGTCAAGCACGATCCTGTCAAGCTCGTCCTCTTCAAATCCCTCGTAGACATCGCCCAGCTTGATCTCCAGGTTGTCCCAGCTCTCGAAGTACCGTGCGATATTGGTCTGCGCCTGGTCGAGCATGTCCTGTCGCACGTCGTAGGTGTACACACGCCCGGTCTCGCCGACGGCTCTGAGAAGCGTCATCGTGACTGCTCCAGAGCCGGCGCCGGCCTCCAGGACGCGAGCGCCGGTGAAGATGTCGGCGTAAACGAGCAGCGCTCCGAGGTCCTTTGGGTACATAACCGTCGCGAGCCTCGGCATACGGAGTGTCAGGTCCGACAGCGTGGGTCTGACGGCCAACAGTCTGTGGCCCCTGTTGGTGACGATCCTCGAGCCCTCCGGCTGCCCTATCAGGTCGCCAGTAGGATAGTTGCCGATGTGCGTCTCGAAGAGGGCTCCGGGCGTGAGCTGCACGAGGTACGTACGCCCACGGCGATCGAGCAGTTGGACGTACTCGCCCTCCCGGAACGGTCCCCGGCGATGAATCGCGCCACCTGAGTCGGCCTGATCAGAAGATTGCTCGGTTATTGGAGCTTCTCGACCTCTGCCAGGATGGCACGGGGGTCAACGTCCCCTGCGGCAGTGTAGGTCTCCTTGAACCTTATAACACCCTCTTTGTCGATGATGATAATCGCTCTGAAGGGGGCGCCTAGCTGTTCGTTCAGGATCCCCAGGCTGTCGCACACTGCGCCGTGCGGCCAGTAGTCAGCCAGCAGCGGATACGGGATCGAACCCAAAGACGAAGCGAATGCAACCTGTGTCGGTCTGGAGTCGCAGCTTATGCCCAGTACCTGGGCGCCAGCCTCCTCGAATGATGCGTTGTGTATACGCATCGAGGAGACCTGGTGCGTTCAACCACCGGTGAAGGAGAAGATGTGGAACGACAGGACGACGTTCTTCTCTCCCCTGAAGTCGCTAAGCGTAATGGGTTGGCCGTTGTGGGCGGGTAGGGTGAAGTCGGGGGCCATCTGGCCTACTTCTGGCATGTCTCTTCCTGTCTCCTGGCGGTCCCGCTGTTAGCGGGAACCTTGGCGGTTATTGAGCATTAGTCTTGAGGTCGCCACCTGAGGTCCGGGCGGCGGGCGGCACGCGCCTCGTCCAAACGTGTGTTTGGCGTGTTGTGCGGCGCTTCGTGGAGAAGTTCCGGGTCTTCTGCGGCCTCGGCTGCAATCTGCTTCATCACTTCGATGAAATAGTCCAGGGTCTCTTTGGACTCTGTCTCGGTAGGCTCTATCATCAGCGCCTCTTCGACGACGAGCGGGAAGTACATCGTGGGTGGATGAATTCCGTAATCGATCAGACGCTTGGCTACGTCCATGGCGCGGACGCCGTGTTCGCGCCTGAGATTGGTCGCCGCGAATACCACCTCGTGCATGCAGGTGCGGTCGTAGGGGAGGTCGTAGTACCCCTTGAGCTCGCTGAGGATGTAGTTGGCGTTGATTACGGCATCCTCACTGATCTGCGGGATGCCCTCTTTGCCGAGCGTGAAAATGTATGACCACGCCCTCACGAGGGCTCCGAAGTTTCCGTGGAATGCGCCCATTCGTCCAATAGTGTTTGACGGGGCGTCGAGTGAGAAAGTCTCCTGTCCGTTTTCCTCGTTCCGACCCGCGACCGGCGTTGGCAAGTAGTCCACAAGCCGAGGCCCGGCGATGACAGGGCCTGCACCCGGACCGCCGCCGCCGTGTGGCTGGGTGAAGGTCTTGTGCAGGTTGGAGTGAATGACGTCGAATCCAAGATCGCCGAACTTGACTCTGCCGACTATGGCGTTGAGATTGGCGCCGTCACCGTACACGATGCCTCCGGCGTCGCGAACTATGCGCGTAACGTCGAGGATGTTGGTATCGAACAGACCCAAGGTGCTTGGTAGGGTTATCATCAGCCCTGCCAACTCGTCGCTTACGGAGTCTCTCAGGGCGTCGAGGTCTGTGTTGCCGGCCGAGTCAGAGGGTAGCGTGACGACGTTGAAGCCGGCCATCGCTGCGGATGCCGGGTTGGTCCCGTGTGCCGAGTCGGGGATCAGTACGTTCTTGCGCTTGTCGTCGCCGCGATCGAGGTGGTATGCCCTAGCCATCAGCAGGCCCGCGAGCTCACCGTCCGCGCCTGCCATAGGGGCGAGCGAGCATCCGGCCATCCCTGTGATCTCGTTCAGGACTTCCTGCAACTCCCAAACCAGTTTCACTGCGCCCTGGACTGTGGGCACGGGCTGCAAGGGGTGAATCTGTGCGAAGCCCGGAATTGATGCTATCTCGTCGTTCAGCTTCGGGTTGTACTTCATCGTGCAGCTACCGAGCGGGTAGAAGTTATGGTCGATGGAGAAATTGAACTGGCTGATCTGCGAGAAGTAGCGGACGATCTCTCCCTCGGATACCTCGGGGAGGTCCAGTTCGTCTCGTAGCATGGACGGGTCCGGCAGCTCCGCCTCAGGCACATCGAGCGGGGGGAGGGTGGTACCCATCCTGCCAGATCTGCTGCGGTCCATGAGGAGCTTTCGCCGGTCCAGCGCGGCCCTTTCCAGTAGGGAAGTCATCTATGCTGCTCCGCCAATTTCGGTTAATGCTGCAGCCAGATTGTCGATCTCATCGCGAGTGTTCATTTCCGTGACGCAGACCAGCATCCCGTTGGGCACCTGGGAGCTGATGTCCGCTCCCCCGATTATTCCGTGGTCAAGCAGCTTTTCGTTGATCTCGGACGGGTCCCCAGGGCACTCTACGACGAACTCCTGGAAGAAGGTGCCATTCATCGGGACCGAGTACCCGGGAATCTGCTCAATCTTGGCGGCTGCGTAGTGCGACTTGTGGTAGCACAGCTCCGATACGTGACGAAGCCCCCGCCTTCCGAATGACGCGAGGTAGATGGTGGACATCAGTGCAATCAGGGCGACTGCGGTGCAGATATTGGATGTCGCCCGCTCGCGCCTGATGTGCTGCTCGCGTGTCTGGAGCGTGAGAACGTACGCTTCCTCGCCGCGTGTGTCGACGGTCTTCCCGACGATGCGGCCCGGCATCTGCCGAATGTAGTCCTGCTTGCATGCAAACAGTCCAACATAGGGTCCACCGAACGTGGGGGGGACACCAAGAGCCTGACCCTCTCCGACTACGATGTCAGCTCCATAGTCGCTCGGAGGTCTGAACATCCCCAGCGATACAGGGTCCACGCTGACGATCAGCAGCGCTCCGGCATCGTGTGCGACCCTGGCAAGCCTGTCGACATCTTCCATGTAGCCGTAGAAGTTTGGCTGTTGGACTATCAGGCAAGCGGTCTCCTCTGGAAGAGAATCAGCCGACGCCGGGAGTGTATTGATTTCGATACCCGGAGCCTGAACGTATGTGTCCAGGACTTCCCTGTACAGTGGGGAGAGGGAGTCAATGACCGCGGCTTTGTGTCTGCGCGTAATCCTCGAGGCCATGAGCGCCGCCTCTGCCAGAGACGTCGAACCGTCGTACATGCCGAGATTGGCAACGTCCATTCCGGTCAGCTGGCAGATCAGGCTCTGAAACTCGAAGGCTGTCTGAAGTGTGCCCTGAGAGACCTCAGGCTGATACGGCGTATAGGCAGTCATGTACTCGCTTCGGCTGGCGATCTGCCTGACCACAGCCGGAATGTGGTGCCTGTATGAGCCGGCACCAAGGAAGCAGGCGTACTCGCCAGGAGTACGGTTCATGGCGGCGAGTTCCTGGGCGTACCGAGTGAGGTCCAGTTCGTTGCGCGCCGATGGCATATCGAGGTCGTAGTTCAGATAGCCGTCTGGTATGTCGGCGAACAGCTCTTCAATAGAGTCGACGCCGATAGCGTCAAGCATTGCTCGTCTGTCAGGGTCGGTGTTCGGGACATACGGCGACTGGTATTCGTTTGATGGCATGGTACGAGTTACGCCTCGGATTCCAGGAGGTCGTCGTACTCGGACGAGCTCATGAGGTTATCCACTTCAGACGAGTCGTCCATCTGGACCTTCAACATCCAGCCGTTTTCGTAAGGGCTGTCATTCACGAGTTCGGGTTCGTCGAGCAGCCTGTCGTTACGTTCTACGACTTTGCCACTGACAGGGGAGTAGAGGTCAGATACAGCCTTTACAGACTCGATCTCTCCCATCTTCTCGAACTGGCCAACCTCGCCGCCCACTTCGGGCAGTTCGACGAAGACAACATCGCCCAGGCTGTCCTGGGCAAAGTGGGTAATGCCGATAACGGCGTATCCATCGTCATCGATGTTCAGCCACTCATGCTCGCGCGAGTAGTTGAGATTGTCAGGATTCATGAGTTCTCACCTCTTTAGAAAGGTGGGGTAGTCACCCGAGCCATAAAGGGGTTTACAATGCGCCGACCAAAACATTACCGCCAGCATAGAATGGCAAGTCAGTCACCTGAGCCACCACAGGACGGTTACGTATTTCGATTTCGATTCGAGTCCCCGGCTCCGAATATGCGACAGGAACATAGCCCATACCTATGTTCAAGTCAAGAGTTGGGGAAGGCCCTCCAGAGGACACTTCTCCTATGGCACTTTCGCCATCGACTATCCTGTATCCATGGCGGGCGATACCTCGACCCTCCATCGCAAAACCGACCAGTTTCCGCGAAGTTCCTTCGTCGCGTACACGGCGCAGCGCCTTCCCCGCGACGTACTCTTTTCTGTCAGGCTCCACGAATCGCCCCAACCCCGCTTCATAGGGGTTGACCGACGTATCCATGTCGTTGCCGTGCAGCAGCAGTCCTGCCTCCAGCCTTAACACGTCCCGAGCCGCCAGCCCGCACGACGCTGCCCCGAGTTCTACCAGCGCCTGCCACAGCGCCGGTGCGTCATCCGAAGGCACCATGACCTCGAAGCCGTCTTCGCCTGTGTACCCGGTCCTCCCCACGTAACACGATGCGCCACTGATCGTCATGGTCCTTCCCCTGAACGGCCTCAGATTCGACAGGGAGAGATCGAAGTCCGTCAGACGCTGGAGTGTTTCTTCGGCGGTGGGACCCTGACATGCGATCATGGCGACATCAGCCGTCACGTTCTTCATGCTGACGTCAGATTCGCTCTGAGTCCACTTCTTCAGCCATTCGATTACCGGGGCTGTGTTCGAAGCGTTGGGTACAAGTAGATAGCGCTCTCTGCCTCGCCTGTAAACGATGCAGTCGTCGATGATGCCGCCCTCGGAATCGCAGATGACGTTGTACCGCGCTCGTCCCACCCCGAGCTTGTCGACGCTTACGCTCAGCGTCGAGTTGAGCAGGTCTGCCGCGTCGGCGCCCCAGATTTCCAGGCGACCCATGTGGGAGACGTCGAACAGGCCGACGCCAGAGCGAACGGCCCGCGCCTCGTCCAGGATGCTGCCGTACTGGACCGGCATCTCCCACCCCGCGAACGGCACAAATCGCGCTCCAAGGCTGTCGTGGACATCGTACAGAGGGGTGCGTCGCAATGTTGCTTCGCCAGACATTTCAGACCTCGGATGTTGGGTCGGTCATGTGAAGACCGGGACCGCTCGTTCCTAAAGCTGCCTCAGCCTGGGATCGATACGGTCACGGAGCCAGTCACCCAGGAAGTTCAGAGACATCACCATTAAGAATATGGTAATCCCTGGGTACACCGAAATCCACCACGCATCTCTCAAATAGTCTCTGCCATCGGCGATCATGGAGCCCAGCGTCGGCGTCGGGGGTGGGATTCCTGCACCGAGGAAGCTGAGTGATGCCTCAGCCAGCACCAGCTGTCCGGCGCGCAGGGTGGCTACCACAACTACGGTGTTGGTTACGCCTGGCAGGAGGTGCTTCACGAGAATGCGCATCGTGGATGCGCCTGCGACTCTTGCGAGGGCAACATAGTCTCGTTCCCTTAGAGTCAGCACTTCAGCTCTCACGTACCGGACGTAGCTCGACCATACGAGCAAAACTAGAAGGCCCATGATGGTGGAAATGCCTTGACCAATAACAGCCGCTATCAGTAGGGCAATCATCAGAAACGGGAACGCGAACCAGATGTCGACGATCCTCATAATGATTTCGTCAACTACACCGCCGAAGTATCCAGCTATCAACCCAAGGACGGTGCCGACTATAGTGCCAGTCACCAGTGCAACTGCGGCAACCATGAGCGAGACACGCGAACCGAAGGCAACCCGACTGAAGATGTCTCTCCCTACGTGGTCGGTGCCAAAGATATGGTTCGTACTGCCAGTCTCAGCGCCCCACGGAGGGAGGTTTCTCTCACGGAGATTGCCATCGAGCGGCTCGTGAATGGTTATGACAGGTGCGAAAACTGCCATCAGCATCAGGATGATCAACACCGCTATCGGGATGACGGGCCACCGAGTAAAGAAGCCATAGGCGCGTCCCAGGGAAGCCCAAATTCCTGATGGAGGTGTTCCCAGAGCTTCGACGCTCATGAGTATCTAATCCGTGGGTCCAGTAGCCCGTATGTGATGTCAACGATGAAATTGGCGAATATGAAAACCACAGTGAATATGAGAACAATCGCGACGAGGACATTGATGTTGTTCGTGGCGACAGCCTGTACGGCGTAGAAACCGATACCAGGCCATGCGAACACTGCCTCGACCAGCACCGAACCGGTGATAAAACCGGCCAGAACGAGCGCGGTCGCGGTTAGAGGTATTAGTGAGGCGTTTCTAAAGGCGTGCTTCCAGACGACCGTGCGGTAGGGAACGCCCTTGGCCATGGCCAACTTGATGTATTCAGAGTCAAGCACTTCAAGCATGGCCGACCGCGTAAAGCGTAGGTATCCGGCTGCCGGCAACCAGGCCAATACCGTAGCTGGCATTATGTAGTTGCGCACGGAAAATCCTTCTCCCATACCTGCAGCCGGCAGCCAGTCCAGCCAGACTGTAAACAGCATAATGGCCAGAATTCCCGCCCAGAACGTAGGTACAGCCTGCCCAAACAGGGCGACCCCCCTGGCGAGGAAGTCAAGGAACGATCCCCTGCTAATCGCGGAAATCACGCCAAGGGGGATGCCGATTATCGTGGCAATGACCCACGAAACCAGACCCAGTTTGGCGCTTGGGCCGATCTTCTCGGCCAGCTTGGGTAGCACGGGCTTGTCGTCATGGAGGTCCTTGCCGAAGTCTCCTTGAGCCACGGCGATGACCCAGTAGAGGAACTGGACCGGCACGGGTTTGTCGAGATGCAGTTCCTTACCAAGCCGCTCCCACGTCTCTGCCGACATGCCGTAGCCTGCCTGTCCGATCAGCGTGTACCTTGGATCGGCCAGTCCTCTGGAGAGGCCGAACACAAGCATTCCCGCAGCCGCAATGGCGATGACGGATGTGACCAGGCGTCTGAGAATGAAAGTGGTCAAATCAAATACCGTCCGGGGACGTCAGGGACAAGGGGATCCAACCGTACACAAGGGTTGTTGGGCAGGACGCATTGTTCTACTTCCTGCCCAACTTACTAAGTTGCCAAACGATTACTCGACCAGCTTGGCGTCCTCAAAGCTCCTGAGTCCGCCGATCTTGTTCCACTGGAACGGGCGCATGTCATCCCAGTAGACCGTCTGGGGGTCGTACATTGCGCCGTCCGGGAACCGGACGATGCCGGAGAACAGCTGCCAGTGGTGGTTGAAATCGTGCTGCTCAAGGCCGAGCCCGATTACCTTTTCAGGGTCGGACGTCTGCTTCTTGGTCGTGTAGATCCTTGAGTGGGTGGGCGTCTCGATCCCAACGCCAAAGCCGCCGGGGTAGTTTTCTGAGCTGAAGCTCCACTCCATGGGCCAGATTCCCATTCCAGGGCAGCAGCCGCTGTAGATGTTAATGCTGGTCCTTGCGACGATGCCTGGACGGTGCTGGGCGTAGTAGTCCGTGCGGTCGAACTCGGGTGTGCAGCCGAGATTGGTCTGCCACATGACGCCAACAGCGTCCCATACTTCCACGGCGACTCCGCTGGGTCCGGTCCAGACGACAGGAGTCAGGTTGTCACATCCGCCGTGCCCGGCCTCTTCAAGCATCGCCTGCGCAGCTTCAGGGTCGTAAGGAATCTCCCACCTACCGGGATTATTCAGGTAGAGGGGGTCGTCAGTGGACATATGCCCAACTGGGAAGCCCCAACCGAGGTCGCTCAGAACGGTCTCAGCGATCAGGTCGCGGTCGATGGCCTGTGAAAGAGCCCAGCGGACTTTCCTGGAATTCTGCATGGAATGCGTGTTCTCGTCGAAGGTGTCGCCATTCTCATAGGGGTCACCCACCCACGGCTTGGAGATATCGCGAGTCCTCTCCAGGGTCTCACCGGTCTTTGCGTGGACGCTTTCCCAGTAGTTGCCGCCAAATCCCAGGTTGACCTGGTTCTGGATTAGCTCGGGGGCCAGCTTGAATCCCGAATTGATCATGGCCGGCATGTCCTTGAGGCCGATCTGTGCTCCGTGCGCCTGACCGGACTCGAGCATGGCCCTCCTGGTCGTCCCTTCAGGGACTGCCAGTATGCTGACGCGGGCTATATTGGATGTCTTGCGCCAGTGGTCTGGAACGGCGATCAGCCTGATCTCCTCACCCTGAGTCCACTTCTGGACTTCAAACGGACCGGTGGTGATCGGCACGTTTTCAGACATCCACTCCTGTCCCTTGGTGTCAAATGCCTTCTTTGACATCGTCTCGACACCCTCCTGGAGGTCAGTGAACTCCATCATGAGGGTATAGCCGCCATAGCTGCCCCAGTTGAACCGGACAGTGTAACGATCGATGGCTTCTGCCATTGCGAGATCGAAGATCTGGACACCAGTGTCGTGCTTTGACTCGGGGTTGGTGTTGGTATTAATCAGGTTGAAGTACCACGCAACGTCATCAGCAGTCAGCTCGCCGAAGTCCTGGTGGAACTGGACGCCTTCCTGGAGCTTGAAGTCGCTGTAAGAAGCGTCGTCGGCCAACTCCCACTTCTCTACCAGCCAGGGCGTCAGGCCGATTGCGCCTGATTCGTCCCTAGCAGTTGCGAACAATGCTTCACCAACGCTCGCACCCACCAGCTGGGAGCACGCCGTGCAGGAAGGGCCCCATCCCGAGACTGGTGAGAAGGCACTGATTGCGCCATTGAACGTGCCTGCTGGGACAATTCGCGCGTCCATCATGGCGTCAGCAGGCGACGGGGTGGCAATGATCACGGTTTCCTTGATCTGGGTGATCGGCTTCTCGACGATCACTTCCCTGATCTCAGTCTTCACCACCTCGATTGGCTTTTCGACTACAACTTCCTTGACGACCTCTTTGACGACGGTCTCTCCGGGTACTTCGACGGTCTCGACTTTGACGACCTCTTTGACGACGGTCTGGCCGGGAACCTCGACGGTCTCGACTTTGACAACCTCTTTGACGATGGTTTCTCCGGGTACTTCCACCTCTTTAACGACCTCGCGCGTACACGCTAGGGCTGCGAGAGCGAAGACCAATGCCAATGCGGTAAGGGTTATTGCCAATCTCATCTAGCATCCTCCCATTCCTATGCTGCCGAATTGACACCGCCAGTTCCCACTTGCCTGAAGGCACGAGGATACTTCTGTTTTCGCAAGTCGGGATGCTATACCGACGTTAATTTACTGAAAACTTCCTCAGCGATGCCCGAACATGCGCCCGACTATATCACACGTATTGCGGTCTGAACAGAATCAGGCCCTGCGAATACCGACAGAGCTCAGAATCTGCTGACTCGGTGGCTCGGTGGCAGCATCTGATATACTTTGAGCGCATTGCCCCAGCTATGAACGTCTGGGAGGATGGACTAGTAATTCATGCGTAGGACCCTCATCTATCTACTGATCACGGTGGCGATAGTCGCGATCGTGGTGAACCTGCTTTCCGGTGCTGTAGGAGGCGATCAGGAGATCGGGTTAAACGACGTGGTCGCGATGACCGCACGGGGCAACATCGACACCATAGAGGTGGAGGGTGACAGTCTGACGATCCTGACGACGTCCGGGGAGACCCTGATATCCCGTAAGGAGAGCGGGTCTTCGATAGTTGAGATCCTTCAGCGTGGTGGAGTGGACCTTGCGACGTCGAACGTTGAGATAATCTCGAGGGGACAGAGTGGACTGTCATCGCTGTTGGGGGTGCTGTTCAACTTCCTGCCGTTGATCTTCTTTGGAGCAATCCTCCTGTTCATGATGAGGAGCGCACAGGGTAACTCGAACCAGACGTTCAGTTTTGGGCGAAGTAAAGCGCGGATGTTCATGGGTAACAGTCCGCAGGTGAGTTTTTCCGATGTGGCTGGTGTGGAGGAGGCGAAGGAGGAGTTGCAGGAGGTTGTGGAGTTTCTGAAGTTCCCAGAGCGATTCCTTGCGTTGGGAGCGAAGATACCCAAGGGCGTGTTGCTAGTTGGTTCTCCTGGGACAGGGAAGACGCTGATGGCACGCGCTGTTGCAGGAGAGGCGGGAGTGCCGTTCTTCAACATCAGCGGATCAGAGTTCGTAGAGATGTTTGTTGGAGTTGGAGCGAGTCGAGTACGTGACCTGTTCGACCAGGCCAAGCGGAATGCCCCTTGCATCGTGTTCGTTGACGAGATCGATGCAGTGGGACGACATCGTGGAGCGGGCCTTGGAGGAGGACACGACGAGCGAGAGCAGACGCTTAACCAGATCCTGGTTGAGATGGATGGCTTCGACACAGGGACGAACGTGATCGTGCTCGCGGCAACGAACCGTCCGGACATATTGGACCCTGCGTTGCTGCGCCCTGGTCGTTTCGACCGTAGAGTGATCCTGGACAACCCTGATCTGAAGGGCAGGACCGAGATCCTGAAGGTGCATTCGAACGGCAAGCCGTTAGACGAGGATGTGGACCTTGAGAGGGTGGCCCGTCAGACAGTTGGGTTCAGTGGGGCAGACCTTGCGAACCTAGTGAACGAGGCAGCCATACTCGCTGCGAGACGTACCAAGAAGCTGATAGGTCCGGACGAATTCTCAGAGAGCATCGAAAGGGTAACTGCTGGCCCTGAACGGCGAAGCCGCGTCATCAGTGAGCACGAAAAGGAAGTGACCGCTTACCACGAGGCCGGCCACGCCCTGGTAGCCCACGTTCTGCCCGAGGCAGACCCGGTCGCCAAGGTGACGATAGTCGCACGCGGCCAGGCCGGTGGATACACGAAGACCGTACCGGAAGAGGACCGCAACCTCGTTACGAGCGATCAGCTTGAAGCGCGACTCGCGATGGCGATGGGAGGACGGGCGGCAGAAGAGCTCATCTTTGGAGAGGTTACAACGGGTGCGAGCAACGACCTCGAACAGGCGACGAACATAGCACGTACCATGGTGACTCGATTAGGGATGAGCAAGAAGCTCGGTCCGAGGACTTTTGGCAAGCGTGAAGAGATGGTCTTCCTCGGTCGCGAGATCTCGGAGCAGCGAGACTACTCGGACAGCATAGCCGAGCAGATCGATGATGAGGTCCAGAGTCTCATCGTCGGCGCGTACGACACGGCCACGCGTCTCCTCAACGAATACAGGCCGAACCTGGAGCGGATCTCTAAGCATCTCCTCGAAAACGAGACGATAGAAGGCGAGAACTTCGCAGACATCTTCGATAGTCCCGCCGCCCCTGCGTCGGCGAGCTAGTACTGGGGAGGCTTCGGGCGCCTCTGTATCCGATTCGCGCTAGAACCAGGTTTCGGGCCCAGTCTCCCTAACCTTCTGCCACTTCCTTGAATCTGCGGATAGCCTCGATGTGGCCATCCACCGAGTCAATTCCGGCGTTCATCGTGTTCACTGAGATGTGAGTGGCGTCAAGCTCACTCCACGTCTCGATCAACTGGCGCTGTTCGTCCTCTGAAGAGTTTCGGACCGACACCCAGCTTTCGACGCCAATTGAAGACGGGTCGCGGCCGGCTGCCGTGGCCTGTTCCCTCATGCTGGCAATGAGTTCGCGACCGTGCTCGTCCGGGCGGAAGAGAGGGAACCACCCATCACCCGTCGTTGCCACACGCCTGACGGTCTGAGGAGCGGCGCCGCCAAACCAGACAGGAATCGGCTGCTGCACGGGCAGGGGATTCAGTCCCGCGTCGGTGACCTTGTGCCACTTGCCTTCGTAGGTTATGAGGTCGTTCGTCCAGAGCTTTCGCATCAGGTCGATCTGCTCCTCGGAGCGCCGGCCTCGGTCATGGAAGTTCTCTCCAAGAGCCTCGTACTCCACCGGGTTCCAGCCGACGCCGATGCCCAGCCTCAGCCGGCCTTCGCTCAATACGTCAACAGCGGCTGCCTGCTTGGCGACTAGGGCCGTCTGTCGCTGGGGCAGGATGATGACGGCAGTTACAAGCTCGACGCTGCTGGTGACGGCGGCCAGGAAGCCGTACAGGACGAACGGCTCGTGGAAAGAGTCAGTATGGCGATATGCTCCGCTCCAGCCGGGACGCGAGTCAGCGTTCGCCCCCAGCACATGGTCGAATGCGATGATGTGGTTGTACCCCATCTCCTCTGCGGCCTGGGCGTAGGCCTTTACTCCTCCTGGGTCACTTCCAATCTCTGTTTGCGGGAAGACCACTCCTAGCTTCATAAGTAATCATCCTCTCTTTCGGCTTTGGATGGCGCATAGTGTACTATACGCGCTGACTTATCAGCGCCTGAATCCGACTGCACGCCTCTGGGAGACCTATGGCTCGATACGACTTGCTACTCAAGGGGGGGACAGTCCTCGATCCCAAGAACCGATTCGAGGACGAGGCTGATCTCGCGCTGCGCCACGGCGTTGTAGAGCGCGTTGAGGCTGAGTTGGACCCTGGTAGTGCGGATGAAGTTCTCGACGTTTCCGGGTTGTGGGTCATGCCCGGTCAGATTGACACCCACGCCCACGTGGCAGGACTGTCTCGGAACTGGGACCCGGCTTTGGGATATGGAATGTTGGCCCGTGCCGGCACGACGACCGTGCTGGACATGGGGGGGACCGGCCCGTCGCTGATAGATGGGATAAAGAGGCGGGGAGCAGGCCTGAATGTCGCCGGTAACTTCGCGCTGATACCTGGACTTACCATTCCGAGCGGTAGGCTATCGGCCCCGGCGATGCGCGACATTGTAACGGGCGCGCTCCGACAGGGCTGCTTTGGGCTGAAAATACTCGGTGGCTATCATCCGTTTTCGCCGGAGGATACGGCCACCGTTATTGCCGAAGCCAATGCGCAGAGGGGCTACATCGCGTTTCATCTTGGAACAACCGAGACGGGTAGCCAGATGCAGGGTCTGCGTGAGGTGCCAGACCTGGTTGGCAGCGGTCGTCTCCATGTCTGTCATGTAAACAGCTACTGCCGGGGCGTAATAGACGACGCGCCTGCCGAGTGCGTCGAGGCCCTGGAGATTCTCGGGGACATGGGTGACCAGCTTGTATCGGAGGTGTATCACGCCGTCCAGAATGGCACGAGCGGAAGGTGCGACGAGAAGGGAAACGTCGTAGCGGACGTGCCGCGCAACTGCCTCAGACTTCGCGGATATGAGACGACGCGGGAGGGGCTACGGCAGGCAATCT
Organism: Dehalococcoidia bacterium; assembly: GCA_965232905.1. Taxonomy (GTDB): domain Bacteria; phylum Chloroflexota; class Dehalococcoidia; order Lucifugimonadales; family UBA1123; genus VXRN01. The sequence goes on along the minus strand of OZ247432.1, from coordinate 1,055,276 downwards.
CGGACGGCTATGGCGCCGTAGTGGCACAGTCGGAAGGCGAGATCTACTATGCCAGACGGCAGGAGGCGCTGAGGCTGTTCGACGAGTCCGACAGCAACGTCGGCATGAGCTTTCCGGTTAACGTCCCGTCGTCGGCATTCACTCTAACCACGGCCAAGGGAAACGACGGCGAGTTTACTGTCGATGCGGTCAGCACCGACGGTGGGTCTCATCCGAGGAACGTGGCGATACAGAGCACGATGGCGCTGGTTGAGTTCGGCGCGCTGACTCCTCTTGAGATGGCTGAAAAGCTGTCGTGGACTCCGGCAAGGATGATGGGTCTGCTGAACAAGGGCCACTTCACACCCGGGGCCGACGCTGACATAACTGTCCTGGACCCGGACCGAAATGGGCCTGTCATGAGCTTTGTGGCCGGTTCGATGATCATGTCGCACGGCAGGTTGACCGCTAGTGGAGGAACGCTTCTGGTCACTGCTGAAGGGGAAAGTACCGTATCCCAGTCAGGTGTGCAGTACCAGGTCGTCGACCTCGCTGAGAGCAAGCTCTACGAGGGTTTCTGAGTCTGGGATCGAACTTTGAGGTAGGTGAGGCTCAGTCGCGCAGGGAGGGCGGGAGCATGTTAGGGATCGTGTCCTGTATCGGATACTCTTCCTGACACTCCTTGCAGCGAAGGCTACCCGACACGATTTCGTCTCCATCCTGCTCTGTGACTGTAAGGTCCAGATCGCCTCTACACATCGGGCATACCAGGATTTCCATCAGTGTCATTCGCATTTCCGATGCTCCGTGGATTCAGCGTAGAGCCATCTCGTACATGACCTTCAGAAGGTCTGCAAGAAAGAAGACCACCACGCCCAGAATGATTATCGTGTTATATCCCGAGATCGCCCTCAGCCCCATGTGAAGCAGGCCCTGGGGTCTCTCATCAGGTTCGCGGTATGTTTCTGACAGCACTGTGCGTCGTCTTCGCCTGGAAGCCAGAACGAACATCCAGATACTCAACACGACCTTGACCGCGAGGACGAGCACATAGTCTGTGCCCGTTACGCCCTGGCTGAGGCGGTCGAATGTCAGGCTGATACCTGTGACCACAAGCAGGAAGAAGCAGACGTCCACCAGCACCTTGAATTCAGCAGCAGTATAGCGGTTAACGTCACGACCGGAGTCAGGCGAACGTCGTAGAGCGGGTCTTAACACAAACAGGTAGAAGATGCTGCCTCCTACCCACGCCACTGACGCTGTCAGGTGTATCCACCTGACTACGAGCAGGAACGCTTCGTTAAAGGTCAAGTGTCCGCTCCGAGCTTCGTCAGATAATTCTACCACTGGGCCGGGCCCCGGAACTGCGACCTGCGAACATATCAGACGCGGCCATCGGCCTTAGATGATCTCGCGAATCAGCTCCCGGAGCTTTTCGAGGTCCAGCGCCCCCGACCATCGCCTGTGAATGTTGCCGTCCCTGTCGATGAGCAACGTCGTGGGAAAGCCTGAGATCATGTATTCCATGACGATTTCGCCCATCTTGTCGCCGATCTTGTCCGGTCCCAAGCTGTAGTTGACGCCCAGTTTGTTAACGAACTCCTGTCCATCGTCGACTGAGTCAAGCCCCACAAGCTGGATGCCAATGAACTCGACGCCGTCGTCTTTGAACTCCTGGTAAGCTGCCTCGAAGTCGGGCATTTCAGCAACACACGGCGGGCAGGACGGAAACCAGAAGTTGAGAACGACAGGCTTTCCGGCGAACTCAGAGAGGCTAATGGTCTCGCCCGCCTCATGGTCATCGTTTCCGAACAGGACGAGCTCGAAGTCGGGGGCGGCGTCCGGGGTTTCACCGGTGTCGGCCGCCCGGTCTGGTTCGGCAGGTGTTGACTCCTCCGACGAACACGATAGGACGGCAAATGCCAGGAGCGCCAACGCTGCGACCAGAATGACACTCCTTACGGGCGAACTGTTGTGCATCGTGATGCCTTGGAACATTCCTTACAGACTGTGTCTTGCTCTACCTGGCGAGGTCTGTACATTTGTACGCACAGTAGCCCGTTGCCGGTTTTGAGCAGGTAGGCAGCCTAGAACTCGGCCAGACTCCGTGAAAGTTCGTCCGGGAGATTCTCGATCGGAACTCGTTCCTGGCTCATGGTGTCCCTGTTTCGAATGGTGACCGCTCGGTCGTTGAGCGTATCGAAGTCAACGGTCACGCACAGCGGTGTGCCAATCTCGTCCTGGCGCCTGTAACGGCGGCCGATACTCTGGGTATCGTCGAACTGAACGAATCCGGAGATGCGGCCAGATCGCTGTACGGTTTGGAAAACCTCACGCGCGGTTGGCGCCAGGCGCTCGTTTCTCGACAGCGGGAGTATTGCGACCTTTACGGGTGCAATATCAGGATGGAGCTTCAGGAGCGTGCGTGTCTCGGACTTGCCTGACGCAGACTCGACCTGTTCTTCGGTGTAAGCGTCCACCAGGAACGTCATCATCGACCTGTCGACGCCAGCGGCAGGCTCGATCACGTAAGGGACGATGTGCTGTCCACTTTCCTGGTCGAAGTACGTCAGGTTCTGACCGCTGGCCTCGGTGTGGGCCTTGAGATCGTAGTCGGTGCGGTTGGCTATACCCTGGATCTCACCCCATCCCCACGGGTAGAGATACTCGATGTCGTGGGTGGCCTTCGAGTAGTGAGAGAGTTCGTCGGCGTCGTGCTCCCTCAACCTGAGGCGGTCGGGGTTGACGCCAAGGTCGGTGTACCAGCCAAGGCAGTCCTTAATCCAGCGATCGTGGTACTCCTCGTCTTCACCCGGCATCACGAAGTACTCGATCTCCATGGCCTCAAATTCGCGTGTTCGGAATATGAAGCCCCCTGTTGTGATCTCGTTCCTGAATGCCTTGCCGATCTGGGCAATCCCGAAGGGAAGGCGCTTTCGCGTGGCAGTCAGCACGTTGTCGAAGTTGACGAATATCCCCTGGGCGGTCTCAGGTCGGAGGTAGGCCTCTGACGCCTGGTCTTCTACAGGGCCGACGAAGGTCCTGAACATCAGGTTGAACTGACGCGCCTCCGTGAGCTCGCCTCCGCACTCGGGGCAATCAGGGCCGTCGAGGTGGTCTTCCCGGAACCTCTGGTTGCATGACTTGCACTCGACGAGGGGGTCCGTGAAGCTTCCGACGTGACCGCTGGCGCGCCAAACGTCGGGGTGCATTAGGATCGAGGCGTCCAGCCCAACGATGTCGTCACGGCTCCATACGAAGGTGCGCCACCAGGAGTCCTTGACGTTCTTCTTCAGTTCGACGCCAAGGGGACCGTAGTCCCATGTGCTCGCCATGCCTCCGTAGATCTCGCTGCTCTGAAATATGAAGCCGCGCCGCTTACACAGCGAGACGAGCTTATCCAGATCAACCTGCGTTGGCGCTTCTACCACGATAGTCCCTCGTATTCTCAAGTTTGCAAGTTGAGAATAGTGAATCGTGGGGCATGAAACAAGTGCGCTAGCTGGATCGAATTTCCTCGGCGAGCTTCTCAGCGATCATGATGGTCGTCGCGTTGGTGTTTGCCCTGATCACATCCGGCATGATCGATGCGTCGACTACCATCAGTCCTTCGAGCCCGTGAACATGGCAGCCTGGGTCGACGACCGCCATTGGGTCGCTGGCAGGCCCCATCTTGCAGGTACCGGACGAGTGGTGCTGTGTGACGACGTTGTCGAGCAGCCATGCGTCGAGGGCATCATCACTGGCAAGTACTTCGTCCAGGGGGTTGAGTCGTGTCATGTTCGCCGGGGCGTACTCAGGCATAGCGGAGATCTCGGCGCACAGCCTCACAGCGCCGCGCATCCTTTCGCGGTCGAACGGGTCCGTGAGGTAGCGGTAGTCGAGGAGCGGTTGGTCGATGGGGTCTGGGCTGGAGAGGCGCAACTCTCCTACTGACAGCGCCTTCTGCATAGCGATGCTGAAACCGGTCGGGATGTGCCCGGGGCTGAGGTCGAAGTCAACTGGAATGTGCTCGGTCCGGATCTGAAGCGGGCGCATCTGCATGTCGTTTCTGAACGGTGAACCGGGTGTGGTGTACCTCATGCCGATCTGAAGTCCGGGAGGGCGTTCTGGTAGCTCAGTGAGGCTCTCATAGTGCATGAATATCGCAGGGTGGTCTCGAAGGTTCTGGCCGACACCGGGGAGGTCGTGGACCGACTGGATGCCGAGCTCGGCAAGATGGTCGGAGTTTCCGACACCGGAGAGCAGCAGGAGTTGAGGTGAGTTGATTGCTCCTCCGCTGAGGATGATGTTGTCGGCAAAGACTCGAAAGATCTCACCGCCTGATTCGGCCTCTACACCGACAGCGCGGCGTCCGTCGAACAGCACACGATGGGCCATGACTTCGGAGCGCACCGTGAGGTTGAGCCTGCTCCGTGCCATATCGAGGTAGGTCAGGGCCGTGCTCATCCTGACCTCGTCAATGCGGTTGAAGGCGAAGTAGCCCACACCTGTCGACTCTGGATGGTTGACGTCGTTCGTCCTCGGAAAACCGGCCGCGACACACGCATCCAGAAATGCCCTCGGACTGGAAAGAAGCTCGTCTTCCCTGTAGCGGCGGACCGGTATCGGGCCGTCTGAGCCGTGAAAGTCGTCCCCAGGGAAGTCGAGGTCGGTCTCCGATTTTCTGAAGAAGGGCAGGACGTCCAGGAAGCTCCAACCCTCGTTACCAGCGTCAGCCCACTCTTCGAAGTCCTCGGGTATGCCCCTGAACCAGACCTGACCATTGATTGCGCTGGAACCGCCGGTGACTTTTCCACGCGGAAGCCTGAATGGCTCTCTGCCGGGAACCGCGTTCGCCTCGTAGCCCCACGTGTGGGACAGAGGGTCGTAGGACTCGTACCAGGGGTGAACTCCGTACTTCACGTGGTCAGGGAGATTGTCGAAGTCCGGGTAGTCAGGACCTGCCTCCAGTAACAGGACGGACCTGTTCCGGTCCTCTGACAGTCGAGAAGCCAGTACGCAGCCTGCTGACCCGGCTCCCACAATTATGGTGTCGTATTTCATGTCCTGAGCAGCCCCCAAAGCCAAGTCTGGGAGTATTCTGACCTTGAGCCAATCGAGTTGCAAGTGTCATGGAGCATTGCTCGTTGACCAGAGATTCGAGGCGTCCATATAATCGCCGCAGCTTCTCACTGACAGGTTCAGGGCCATATGACACAACAGCAGACCAGCAGCATAAGCGCCTCAGACATCGAGAGACTGCTCCTCTGGGCAGTGCGTCTCGGGTTGATGGCGGTCCTAATTGTGCCTCTCGTCGTGACGACATCGACTTACTTTCCCTACGTAGTCGGGAAGGCGATATACGCTCGAGTCATCATTGAAATTACATTTGCTCTCTGGCTGATCCTGGTGCTGTATTTCTCGGGTTACCGGCCATCGCGATCCTGGATTTTGATCGCATTTGGCGCATGGGTAGTCGTCTCGCTGATAGCGGGAGTCACAGGAGTCAGTTTCACCAGGAGCTTCTGGTCGACGTATGAGCGGATGCAGGGCATTTACGATCTTGCCCACTGGTTCGTATTTGTGATGATGGCAGGTTCAGTCTTCAGGTCAATACGAGACTGGCAGGTGCCGTTCACGGTCAACCTCACCATCGGGGCGGTGGTATCTGCCCTTGGACTTGCGCACCACTTCGACGTTTACAGCATGGACATCCTCGGATCATCGCAGAGAATCCAATCGACCCTGGGTAATGCCACATACGTTGGCGCCTACACAATGGTGAACGCCATGATTGGCGTGGGTCTGATTGTTTACTCGTTCCTCAGGCCTGACATCGAACCGAGTGTGGAGGTGAGAAGGCGCGCAAGCAGGCGCAGGCAGCGCAGGGTGGAAGAGCAGGGCGGATGGTCACTCGACCTGACGACGTGGCTGCGACTCCTATGGGTCGTAGCGGTTGTTATAAACCTCTGGGCGCTCTGGCTGACTGGGACACGGGGGGCCATCGTCGGGATGGGTGCGGGCGCTGTCGTGTTTGGCGTTGCCTATCTCATCTGGGGAAACATGAAGGTCATAAGGTGGGCCGCACTTGGGGTCATTGTCGCCGCAATACTAGGCATCGGTATGGTCCTGGTGATGAGGACAACGACAGTACTCGACCCTCTGCAGGAGTCAAGCACTACCCTCAGGCGCCTGGCCTCGATAGGTCTAGATGACAACAGCTCACGTGGGCGTCTGGTCGCCGTACAGGCCGGACTTGAGGCCTTCCAGGACCGGCCGGTGCTTGGATGGGGGCCTGAAAATTTCCTGATCGCATGGGGCAGGTACTTTGACGTCGATTCCGGTATCACAGAACGCTTCGACCAGGCGCACAGCAAAGTGTTCGAAGAGCTCACCACGAAGGGTGTGCTTGGCCTGACGACATACCTTCTGATATGGCTGGCAATGGCCAGCGTGCTGCTTGCCTCGTTCCGTAGGAGAACCGGCTGGCTACAGGTATTCATAGCTGTGATCGGAGCGACGGCTGCTGCCTACTTTGTACAGAACCTGTTCCTTTTCGACACGACGACCACGACACTGCTGTTCGCGTTACTCGTCGCGTTTTTGATCGCGGAAGAGCGCGAGCTTGGAGTCCAGGACTCCGATAACGTGAATTCCGAACGACGGGCGAGATTGATCCCTGAAGGTCTTGGCGCGCGCCTGCGTCTTACCGCAATCCCGAACTTTGTAGGGAGCTCCATAGGCGTCGGCCTGGTTGTGGTGGTCGTATCCGTCCTGACCGGCCTGCTGCTGTTCTACACGTTTATGCCCTTCTCTTCGGCGATGACGGTAGTCCAGGGGGCGATTGGCCAGGGAACCTGGGAACAGAAGGAGGCAGTACTCACGAGGTCTGTCTCGGAGTTTCCGGGACTTGGCAACTACCCGAGGATCATCCTGATTTCACAGGCAACTGAGGGTGCCCAGGAGATGTCTGACGAAGAGTTCGCGCTGGCAGTGGAGTCTGTAGGAGTTGCGGCGGAAGCCGGACTTGACGACGAGCCTCAGAACTGGAGGATCAGGGCGCTGACCGCACAGTTCTACCAGGTGGCCTCTACGCGCAATCCTGATTACCTGGCGGTTGCACGTGAGCACATCGATGAGGCTGCGGAGTTGGCTCCCCGAACTCGGGAGATCATCCGGATTTCCGAGCAGCAGGAGGAGTTGGAGAGCCGACAGTAACAGGTCTCCGCACAGCACGCACGCTCCGGTTCTGAAGATGTGCCGACACAGAGGGGGCCGTCGCTCCTGGATTCTGCCCTTCGCCGGAATGACGGTTAGTCTTACTGACCTGTGACGGGCAGGCAACTCGCTAGCGCTGTTCGCTTTGCCACCGGGCGCGAAGCGTCAGGACGACTGACATCACCAGCAGTTTGATGTCCAGCCACGGGGACATGTGCCGAATGTAGAGCATGTCGTACCGCAGCTTGTTGCGCGGATGCGTTGAGTAGCGTCCGTAGATCTGGGCGAAGCCTGTCATTCCGGGTCTCACCATGAGTCGTCGCGCGAAGCCGGGATAGCTGGACTCGAACTCCTCGGACAGCTCTGGTCGTTCGGCTCTGGGCCCAACCAGGCTGATGTCGCCCTTCCACATGTTGATCACCTGCGGCAGCTCGTCGAGGGCTCTTTTGCGCAGGAAGGCACCAAGCGGCGTGATCCTGGGGTCGTCATCCTCGGCCCAGACCGCGCCGGTATGTCGCTCAGCGTCAGGGATCATCGACCTGAACTTGTACACCCTGAAAGTTCGCCCATTCTTTCCCAGGCGCTCCTGTGTGTAGAAGACAGGACCACGATCGTGCAGCCGGATCGCTATTGGAATCGATACCCACAGGATGGCCCATACTGGCGCCAGGGCAACGTGTACGGCGATTAGTACGAGGAGGTCGAAGGGCCGCTTCCACCAGTCATTGACCCGGACCTGTTGGGCCTCTGGCTGAGTCAACCCACGTGCGGACGGCCCTGAGCGGGAAGTACCGGTGTTATTGGGACGGTCCTGCATGGGAATGCCCGAGAAGGTGAGAGCGTTAAGTGGTCGGGGTGGGCGGGATCGAACCGCCGACCTCCTGTTCCCAAAACAGGCGCGCTACCGCTGCGCCACACCCCGTACTTTAAGCCTAACGGTTTTGGATTTATCGGGTAAAGCTTACTCGGGATCCGGTGCACGACGGTCGCTCCATCCGGCGGCCTGTTCGTACCTGTGCGCGACGTTGAGCACGACATCCTCGGCGAATGGGCGCCCGATTATCTGGACTCCTACAGGGAGGCCGGAATCGGAAAAGCCACATGGAACGGAAATTGCCGGAAGTCCTGCAAGCGCGGCCGGGCTGGTGTACTGACGTCTTCCGAGGTCGAGTCGGCCCTGGTAGTATCCACCCGGCGAACCGGTCGACTGCGCGATGGGTGGGGCAAGCGTCGGGCTTGCGGGCAGCACGATGACGTCGTGGTCTTCGAGTGCGGACATCATCTCGTTCCTGATGAGCGTCCTGGCTCTCTGCGCCCTCAGGTAAGTGGTGGCAGGAGTCAGCACCGCGGACTCGAGTCGAGTACGTGTGCTCCAGTCATAGAGATCACCCCGCGTCTTCAGCCACTCCAGGTGGAACGTTGCCGCGTCGACATCTGCGGTTGCGAGAAATACGGCGCCGCTTTGGGCCGAGATGGGCAGGCTGACCTCGTCGATGTCAGCACCCAACTCAGCGAGACTGTCCACTGCCGACATAACACCTGACCGCACTTCAGCGTCCAGGCCTTCGTATTCGAAGGCGCTTGGCGGCGTGGCGACCTTGATCGTTCCTGAATGGTCCATTAGGGTGTCCACGTAGTCCGGCACTGGCTCGGAACTCGATGATGAGTCGCGTTCATCCCTCCCGGCTATTGCGTGGAGCATGATGGCGCAGTCCTCGACTGTCCGGGTCATGGGGCCGACCGTGTCGAGACTCCAGCTCATCGGCACTACACCATGACGAGTTACCCGGCCGTATGTCGGACGAAGGCCAACGATTCCGCAGAACGCGCTCGGTCCTCTGATTGATCCACCCGTGTCCGACCCCAGGGCGCCCGCGCACAGCCCTCCCGCAACGGCCACTCCTGACCCGCTGCTGGATCCGCCTGCCGAGCGGTTCAGGTTCCACGGATTCCGAGGCGTCCCGTACGGATGGTCAATGGTGCCGCCAACAGCGAACTCACTCAGGTTCAGCTTACCCAGTAGGATTGCACCGGCTGCTCGGAGCCGCTCGACGATTGTAGAGTCGTGGTCGGGGACGTGGTCGGCCAGCACGCGAGAGCCTGCGCTGGTAAGTACTCCCTCCGTGTAGATGATGTCCTTGATTGCCACCGGGATTCCGTGCATTGGTCCCCGGTATGTTCCTCTGCTGATCTCTTCTTCTGCCGCCGACGCCTCGGGAATGGCGGTCTCAGACATGACGGTGATGTACGCGCCCAGCCTGGGATTGAGACGCTCGATGCGCTCCAGGTAGGAGCGGGTAAGGTCGACAGGGGAGAGTTGCCGGGACTGGATCAGCCTGCCAAGTTCAGCGATAGTCATCAGGTGCAGGTCTTGGTTTGCCATGTCTCTACTCCCGGCCAACTTCAAACCGGTGGGCCGGCTCAACGGAATCGAGCAGATCGTCAGGAATCTCATCCAGCACTTCCATAATGCCGGACAGGCGGGACGCAATTGTCCGGGCCCTGGACTCGTCCAACTCCAGACCCATTGTCTCCGCTAGCTTGCGAACATCATCAATGTTTAGCTCTGGCACGACGACACTCCTCGGGACTGACTTGAGCGCGCGTATTCTAACACGCCGACGATTCGTAGCCGCGCGGGCGGGCAGCAGTGCTCAGTGCTACAATCGCACCCACTGGCGGCCTGGAGTGACAAAGCGAGGTGGGAAGATGGATCTCAATGACAAAGTAGCAGTTGTGACCGGTTCGGCCCGCGGAATTGGCCGGGCTATCGCGGACAAGATGGCCGCTTATGGTGCGACTGTGGTGATATGCGATCTGAACATCGACAGTGTCAGGCAGACGGCGTCGGAGCTGAGCCAGGCCCACCCGGATACTGAGTTCGGGGCTCTGCAAGTAGATGTCACCCAGCGCGAATCGCTGGACCGGCTGGCTAGCGAGACAATCGACCTGTTTGAACAGATAGACATCCTGGTCAACAACGCCGGAATTATCGGTGCGTCTGGATGGGAGAACCGCGATCAGCCATCAGAAGAAGACTGGGACCAGATCTATGCGGTCAACGTCAAGGGAGTCGCCAAGGCCTCCGAGGCGATTGCCGAGCACATGAAGCCACGAAACTATGGGAAGATCGTCAACATCGCTTCCGTTGCGGGAAGGCAGGGAGGCCCCGGTAACCCGGCGTACAACGCTTCCAAGGCCAGCGTCATCAGCCTGACACAGGCTTACGCGCTGGGGCTTGCGCCGTACAACATCAACGTGAACGCGATCTGCCCCGGCTCGCTGTGGACGAACATGTGGGAGCGGATTGCGGTGCGGAACATCAACCTGGATGATAGTCAGTCGGACCTCACGCCCAAGGAGCATTTCGACCGCTCCATCCAGGCCAGGATGCCACTTGGTCGGGAGCAGACGCCCGAGGACATCGCCCACCTGGCAGTGTTCCTTACATCGGACATTTCTTTGAACATCACGGGGCAGGCGATCAACGTCACCGGTGGGTCGAGAATGGACTAGGGACTTACCCTGGGCGTTTCCTGCCGGTCTTTGCCTCGTAGAGCTTCCAGGTCTCGTCGTTGAAGGGATAGTACTTGCCCGGTGAGCACTTCTCGATCTCAAGCTGGGCCTTCACGATCTCTTCAACCTCTTCACGCTGGTGGGCGATTCGGATCACTTCGTCGACCTCAGACCGTGGCACGACTACCACGCCGTCGTCGTCGCCAACGACGGCATCTCCGGGCCTGACCAGCACCCCTCCGCACTGGATGGCGTCATTGACCTGCCAGGGCCAGAACTCTGCCGGTCCCTGTTTGGCTGTGGTAGATGCGCTGTACACGGGGAAGCCATACTCTCGGAGTGCAACGCTGTCGCGGACAGAGCCGTCAGTCACAAGTCCGCCCGCGCAGAGCTGCATCATCCTGAAGAACTTGATGTCGCCGCCAATGGAGCTGTAAGTCCAGCCCATCGCGTCGACGACGAGTACTTCCCCAGGGCCGCACTGCTCGATTGCCACATACTCGGCTGACTGGTCTGCCTTGGGCTTGTCGGCGGCCAGGTCGGGCCGGTGGGGAACGAATCGCAAAGTGACAGCACGCCCCGACATCTTCTGTCCTAACTGAAGGGGACGGGCGCCTTCGATGTAGCTCTGAGGCCAGTTCTTGACCCACAGGGCGTCGATAAGCGTCTGGGTAGGGATACTCTTGAGGACTTCGAGAGTCTCGTCAGAGATGGGCGCTGAGGTGGTCATCGGTGTTCTCCTGTGCGGGAAGTCGCGGCGTATTGTATGGACTGGCACTTACCCTTACAATCCCATCTGGTGCCTTCAAATGGCGCCTGGTATCTGGTATCCACGGGGCAAGGACTTTTCGATGGCTAGCACGACTGCGGATGTTGTTGTAATCGGTGGTGGGGTTAACGGAACGAGCATAGCTATGCACCTGGCGCGCATGGGGGCGGGGAAGGTGGTGCTCGTGGAGAAGGGACAGCTCGCCGGTGGCGCAACCGGACGGTCAGGGGCGATGGTGCGGGAACACTACCTGCATCCGACACTGGTTAGGATGGCGACGGAGTCGAGGGAGATCTTCCAGAACTTCGGAGACGCGATTGGTGGCGACCCCCGATTCGTACAAGGCGGCAGGATTCTGATGTTTCCAGACCGTGACGAGCCTGCCGTCCGCGCGAACGTCGAGATGAACCGCGACCTTGGGGTCAACATAGAGACCCTGACGCCGGCCGAGGTTGCCGGAATGGTCCCCGAGGTAAGCATTGAAGAGATCGCGATCGGCACCTACGAGCCGGACGCGGGCCATGCTGACCCCGTAGCGACCACGTACGCCTACGCTGAGCGGGCGAGGGACTACGGAGCCGAGATACACACGCAGACTCCCGTGGCAGGGTTGGTCGTGTCCGGAGGGAGGATAACAGGAGTAGAGGCCGGTTCGGGGGTGATTGAGACCTCCACAGTCGTCGCCGCCGTTGGGCCATGGTGCCATCAGCTTGGGGCCACAGTGGGGGAGATGCTGCCGGTAACTCCAATTCGTGTCCAGATGGTACACATGAGGAGGCCCCCTCCGCTTGAGAATCTCAACACAAACATAATCGACTACTCAACGGGAGCCTACTTCCGCGTCTATGGAGACCACGACACGGTTATTGGAGGTGAGGCCCTGGAGGACCTGACGGAGGTAGCCAACCCGGACGGGTTCGGTCTTAACGCTGACCACGATGTAATCACCCGCTTCTGGGAGCGCGCCAAGCTCAGGTTCCCCGAGTTCGAAGCTGCGATATGCCGTGGTGGATACGGCTCGCTGTACGACATGACGCCGGACGGCAATCCGATACTCGACCGCTCTCAGACTGTCGACGGTCTGTACTGGGCCGTTGGATTCAGCGGACACGGATTCAAGCTTTCCCCGGTAGTGGGCCGCATGGTGGCGGAACTTGTGCTCGGGGAGTCAGGCGACCACCCGGTCGGCCAGTTCAGGGCGACCCGGTTCGCCGAAGGCGACCTCCTTGGCGCTGAACACCCGTACGAAGGCAGACGGCACCAGTAGAGATCAGTAAGGCGGTCTTCTAACACGATGGCAACAGTTCAGGTTACTGAGGAAATCAAGAGGGGCCGTAATCAGCTTGCGTTTACGGTTGTTCTTGGTCATACCGTAAAGCACATCTACAACTCGGGGCTACAGTCGGTGATCCTGGCCGTCATCAAGGACGACCTCGGACTTAGCGGCACCCAATTTGGACTGCTTGCGACTTCGCAGAGAGTCACCAGCGGTACAACCACGATGATCGCTGGCTATCTCGGAGACCGGTTCGCGAACAGATCGGGCCTGATGCTCATGCTTTCGCTGGGCATCATGGGAGTCTCGTACTACCTGATGGGCAGCGCGCCAAGCTATTGGTTCCTGTTCGCGGTGATGCTGCTGGTCGGAATCGGCCCTTCGCTGTACCACCCACCGGCTATTGCGTCGCTGTCCAGGAAATTCCCGGACAGACGTGGATTCGCAATCTCGCTGCATGGGACGGGGGGAAGTGTTGGCGAGGTAGTCGGACCGGTGTTGACCGGTGGGCTCATCAGCGGGACGTACCTGGTCGCTTTCCACTGGCGAGACGTGCTCCACATGAGCGTCTTCCCAGCATTGATCATCGCCGTCGTCGTCTACCTGATGATGAGGAGCATTCCCGCCGGGGCGGCAGATGCCGAGTCCCTGGGACAGTACCTGTCCTCCCTGGCGACACTGGTGAAGCGAAAGGCGATGCTGTCCCTTGTCTTCGTGACGGCTCTTCGAAGCTCCGGGCAGTCAGCCGTGATGGGGTTCCTGCCGGTATATCTTCTGGAAGACCTTGAGTACGAAAAGGTCGTGATCGGTCTGTTCATGTCGGGTGCCCAGGTAACCGGCATCGTCGCGCAGCCCCTGATGGGGTACCTGTCCGATAAGTTCGGGCGCAAGGTCGTGCTCGTACCATGCACGCTAGCGCTGGGGCTGCTGATAATGTGCCTGAGGTTTGCTGAACCGGGACCGCAGCTCGTACTGGTAGTGCTTGTTATGGGAGCCTTCCTGTACTCGCTGCACACCATCTACATAGCTGGAGCCATGGACGTTGCGCAGGGTCAGGCACAATCGACTGTGGTGTCCCTGATATACGGTGCGAGCTTCATCGGCGCGTTCTCCCCATGGGCAGCCGGTTGGGTTGCAGACCAGTGGGGGAACTCGGCCACGTTCCTATTTGGCGGTGCGCTGGTGATACTCGGCGCCCTCATACTATGGGCCACGCGGCTCCCAAAGACGGCAAACCAGTTGGACGCCGGCGACTAGCCTTAGCTCTCGATTAGCACGACTTCGCGCTGCATATCGGTTGTGACCTGCGGTCCGTCTTCGGAGTAGAAGACGTCGATCTCGGACCTCACGCCGAATTCGGGCACATAGATGCCGGGCTCTATGGTCACGGCTATCCCTGGGATTAGCTCGCGCGTGTCGTGGGTCTCCCACGAGTCGAGGTTGACAGCGTTCGAGTGGACCTCACGGCCCAGGCTGTGGCCGAGTCGGTGGTTGAAGTACTCACCGTATCCTGCCCCTTCAATGTAGTCCCGGGCTACTTTGTCCAGCTCCCAGCCCTGGAGGGTGCGACCCTCTTCGAAGGCCGTCACCATCTCTGCCAGTGCTGCGTCTCGGGCCCCGAGTACGGTGTCGAACACCTCCTGGTGCCTGGAAGGAACGTCGTCGCCCACGTAGGCAGTCCATGTGATGTCGCCGAACATGTCGTCCTCGCCGGGCAGCCGAGTCCACAGATCGATCAGCACCCAGTCGCCTCTCTTGATCCTGACCGAGTTCTCAGGGGTGGGGTCGAAGTGGGGGTCGGAGGCGTGCGCATTTACGGCGACCGCCGGCCCGTCCGTCACCACTAGCCCGTTATCGCGGAAACGGTTGCGAATGAATTCGGCGGTGTCGAACTCGGTGATGCCTTCGTCGAGACTTCGCCCGATATGCTGGAACGCCTCTCCGACAATCTGGGTCAGCTTCTCAGCGGCAAAGATGTGTGATGCAAGCTGCTCATCGGTCCAGCGTTGAGTTGCGTACTGGAGCAGGTCCGCGGACGAAACGACATCCACGCCCAAACTCTGGACCATTTCGAGCGTGCCTGCATCCACCTTTGACACCCGCGGCAGCGCGCCATTTGGCGTGTACTCCATCGCGATAGTCTGGGAACTGCCCAGTAGGTCCTTTAGCTTCGCAAACATGTCCTGCCTGTTGATGAATAGGGTGGTGTCGATGCCAAGGTGGGTGAACCGGCTCTGATCAACGAAGCTGACCAGCATGTGTGGGTCTCCGTGTTCCGGTATCCAGAACCACACCGGCCTCGTAACGTGCCCGACTCGTCCGACCGTGTCCGACAGGATTGGATTGAGGCCCCTGTAGTCGTACACGAGCCACCCATTCACTCCCTGAGAGGCCATGTACTCCTGAGCCTGCTGTACTACTGGCTGAATTGTCATCGTGGAATTTCCTCCGGTATGAGACAGGGCGTGTTTCCGCCGAATCACTTTGTAAGCTATACATATGCTTATCAATGTATAATACTGGCAAGGATGTCGTCACCAGCGTAAGACGACCTCCCCACGATGCAATCTGACCTTATCTTCCTAGTTATCAGGCTATGGAGGACTCCTATGACCAGACAACGAACCGTTTCACTAAGAGGGGTCACGCGAGAAGACGTGACTCGTATCAGACAATGGCTCGAGGACGAAGAGACCACAGATAGCTGGTTCGGGCGATATGCCTATGGAGAGCCCGCACATCTCGGCTACCGACCTGCCGAAATGGAGGATGCGACGGACGAAGAGTTCGCGCGTGCCCTGGAAGACCCCGCACATGTGACGATGTCCGTGTACACAGACGACGGCGAGCACATCGGGGAGATTCACCTCGGATTGGACGAGGCGCTTGGCGACGGCCAGTTGTCTATTCTGATGGGACAGCGCAGCCGGTGGACGCGTGGATATGGCGTCCCGGGAATCAGAGCGGCGCTCGAGCTCGCATTCAATGAATATGGACTTTATCGGGTGTGGGTCGATGTCCCCGAATTTAACCTGTCTGCTCGCACGCTGTTTGAGCGTGTCGGGTTCGTTCATGAGGGCACGCTTCGCCAGAGCAGGCCGCATGGCGACGAGAGAGCAAACTCAGTTGTAATGGGAATGCTGGCGGCCGAGTATGCCCCTGGAACGGACTGACTTGCTGCGACCATGACACTCTACGACGCAGAATCCGGGAACTTGACGCTCGTCGCTAGCGGCGACACCATGATTACGCGGCGACTCTCCGTGTTCAAGGAGCCGGGGTTTCTTTCGCTTGTCGACATTTTTAGGAGCGCCGACGTCGGATACACCAACCTCGAGATGCTCATGCACGACTTCGAGCACTCTCCGGGCATGGCAGGCGGCACTTTCACCGGGTCTGACCCGGCGAACCTGGAAGAGCTTCGCTGGGCTGGGATCAACCTAGTGTCCACCGCCAATAACCACAGCTACGACTATGGCGAAGGCGGCGTGCTCACCAACATCGGTCATCTCAAGAGGATCGGGATGGCCTTTGCGGGCACAGGACGCAACCAGAGCGAGGCTCGCGCTCCCGGGTATCTGGACACCAATGCCGGCAGGGTTGCGCTCATCTCCGCGTCGTCTACATTCAGTGAGGCGGGCAGGGCGATGGACCAGCGTCCGGACCTGCCAGGCAGGCCCGGGCTTAACGCACTTCGCCACTCGGTGACGTACACGGTGGACCGTCCGGCATTCGATTCCATGAAACGCGTCAGTCGCAACCTGGGATTCGAGGCGAGCAACGCTGCGCAGAGGAGGTTCCGGCCCAAGGGCACCGTCATGGAGGACAATGATACTCAGTTCGGTTTTCTTGGACGGAAGTTCGTGCTTGGCGAGGAGTTCGGCAAGGCGACGAGGCCCAACCAGCGCGACATGGACGAGAACCTGAAGTGGATCAGGGACGCGAGCCGGATGGCTGACTGGGTGTTCGTGTCATTTCACTGTCACGAAAGTGGAGGTACCACGGACGAACCGCCCGAATTCCTGCAGACCTTCGCAAGAGCGTGCATCGACGCCGGGGCGGACGCCTTCCTGGGTCATGGCCCACATGTCACGCGGGCCGTGGAGATCCACGAAGGGAAGCCCATCTTCTATAGCCTCGGGAACTTCGTGTTCCAGAACGACACTGTGATGTGGCAGCCGGCATTCAACTTCGAGTCCGTTGGACTCGGGGCTGAAAGCACTCCGGCCGACTTCTATGATCGGCGAACTGAGAACGACACACGCGGATTCGCAGGCGATGCGATCTACTGGAACAGCGTCGTCGCACGCTGCGAGTACAGGTCGGGCGAGCTGCACCGGATTGAACTTCACCCGATCGATCTTGGACACGGCAAGGCGAGGTCGCAGAGGGGCAGGCCGGTTCTAGCGACCGGACGGTCAAGTCAGCACTCGCTGGAAAGAATGAGACGGCTCTCCGCACCGCTCGGTGTGAATGTCAGAGTGAGTGACGGTGTTGGAGTCATCGAGCTCTGACCACCACGGGTCAGGACAGGCCCACAGTCCCGCACTCGCGTTAGTCTTCTCCCTAACCGGGAGAGATATCGTGGTGACGACCGGTGATCAGCCGGCCCTCCCTGAAGTGCGCGTCCTGGATCGCTTCTACCCGGAAGTCGAAGAGTTTGTGAGTGCGGTCGAGCGCATACTAGGCGTTGAGGTTCGCGTTCTGAGGTGCCTGGACCGGGGCAACCTGGAGGAGGGTAGGCCGCGCCTGTATTCCCTTGAGGCCCCAAGTAACGGCGATTCACTTAGCAACGGCTTTCGTTGGACCTGCGTGGAGGAAGTCTGCCGTCCTGGCGGTCGAGACGACTCGCAGACGGACTTAGTCCGATTGGAATGTGAGCGGACCAATAGGTCGTCTGAACGGCCCGTTGTCCCCTGGGAGTGGTCAGGAACGTGGGGATACGAAGCCCGAGAGTGGGTCTTAGGTCATGTTGAATCGCTGTACTCTGCGGAGAAAGTGAGACTTACGCCCGTACGGTCATGGTCGATTTCCAGTGTGGTGCGTGTTGACGTTGAGACTGGGGCCGGGTTGGAACAACTCTACTTCAAGGCATCCCCGACGTTCTTCTCGCGAGAGGTTGCGCTTACGGATGTAGTGGCTGAGAGGTTCCCGCAAGTAAGCCCGAAACTGGTCGCTGCGGACATGGATCGTGGGTGGATGCTCATGGAAGATTTGGGGGACCTGACCCTGGGAGCCGCGGACAGCGTCGATCTGTGGTGCGATGCGATGCGAGCGTTGGCCAGAGTGCAGATCGGGTTCGCGGATGACACCATGGTGCTGGAGGGGCTGGGACTGGAATTGCGTTCCACGTCGGTTATACCCGGCACGCTCAGGGAGTGGTCGCACGACCCAGTTAGTCTGGGTCTCCGTTACGAGGCTGAGCGCACTGAGAAGGCGTTGAGGCGCCTCTCCCCATACTTCGGGCTGGTCGATGACCTCTGCGCGCTGCTGGACTCAGCCGGTCTTCCTCGTACTATTGCCCACGGCGACCTTGATGCCGGAAACATCTTTGTGAGGAACGGAGTGCCGGTAGTCATGGACTGGTCGGACTCTTCGATCTCCAACCCCCTCTTTGATGCTGTGCTCATTCCTCAGGTGTCCAGGAACCCGGATCTGGCAGTTGCGTACCTGGAGGAGTGGCAAGAGTTCGCGTCTGGTGATCGACTGGAGGTGGCGTTCGAGGCTTCAAAGCCAATTGCTGCACTCGAGCGGGCCTTCCACTATCACAGGAACATCGTACGCCACTTGGAGTATCCCTCCGTGGACCTGCGCGTACTGGAGTCGTACATACCGGACCTGCTGAATCTTGCCGCGACTGAACTGGAGCGTCATGAGTAACCGTCGTCAGCGCGACAATACAGGCTAAAGTGGTGGTATCCCAACTGTCGGTGCGCTACAGTATCCGTACCGAGCGGTGACAGATCTCTTCACGCATTGAGCCGCGATTCCATGCATGCAGCTACTCCAAAGACACTTGACTTCAAACAGGCCGTCGATCTGTCGATGGGACTCGCCGATTTCGAGCGCTCGACTCACTCTCCGGGGCACTCAGGCTTTCACCTGGAGAGGGTTGGTCTGCTTGCCGAGCGCCTGGATAACGTACACCGCGCCGTACCTTCAATCCATGTTGCAGGCACAAAAGGGAAGGGCAGCACTTCCGCTCTCATAACGTCAATTCTGTCGAGTGCCGGATACACTGTTGGCCTGTTCACATCTCCGCATCTCCATACGGTGTGTGAGAGAGTGCGCGTCGGTCTCGATCCAATCTCCCGCGAAGAGTTTGCGGCGTTGGTTGCCCAGATCTGGCCTGCGGTAGAGGATGTCGGGTCAAACGGTCCTTACGGCGGCGTTACCTTCTTCGAGATGATGACGGTGCTGGCGATGGTCCACTTTCGCAACATCGGCGCCGATTTCCAGGTGCTTGAGGTTGGACTGGGCGGTCGGCTTGACTCCACCAACATCGTGACTCCAGAAGTGTCGGCGATAACCTCGATCAGCATCGACCACGCTGCCACACTTGGAGACACCATCGAGAAGATAGCCACCGAGAAGGCAGGGATAATCAAGCCTGGAGTGCCCTGTGTGATTGGTCCGCAGTGGTCGCCGCAGGCAATGGAGGTCTTTGATCGGACCGCCCTCGACAGGGGATCTTCGATGGTAAGCGTATCTGACCGTTTCGCGATGCGCGGCGTGGCATCGAACCTGGATGGTCAGGCAATTGAACTCGTTAGTGACAGGCGCGAGTACAGACTTTGGACACCCCTGGTAGGCGACTACCAGATTGAGAACGTGGCAACCGCAGTGACCGCTGTCGAGTTGCTACGAGACCGCGCCTACGACGTTTCGGACGAGTCCATCGAACAGGGCGTTAAGGACGTCTGCTGGCCTGCCAGGTTCCAGGTCTACGAACGTGATGGAAAGACGATAACTGTCGATGGAGCGCACAATCCGTACTCTGTGAGCAGGCTCGCAGATACCATCAGGCAGTTAATTGACCCTGGTCGAGTCATTTTGATTTTCGGGTCTCTGGGGGGACACAGCGCGGAGGGCATGCTGGAAGGCTTCGCTAAGCTCGCTCCAGAGGTGGTTGCAGTGCAGTCCAGACATCCCCGCTCGGCACAGGCAGGCGTCACGGCAGAAGTCGTCAGCAGGCTCGGCCTGGACCTGGTCGGTGAATTCGAGACGGTCGCGGAAGGGCTGAGACATGCAATTGAGATTGCCAGCCCCGAAGATCTCATACTTTGTTCAGGTTCCCTTGCCCTCGCAGCCGAGGCTATCGAGGAACTTGAGGGAATTGAACCGGAGATCTACGAGAATCTGAGAGGGCCGGTACACAGGCCACGAGCCGAAGACTAGTTAAACGCAGCCGGAGAGTACAGGAGAGTAGCCTCATGAAGAACGCCACAACTCGGGTGGTGATTACCGGCATGGGAGCGATGACGCCTTTGGGCGAGTCGGTAGACGAATACTGGGACAGCCTCGTAAACGGCAGATCCGGCATCGGGTCGATGACGCTCTGCGATTCATCCGAATTCCCGTCCAGGATTTCGGGAGAAGTAACAGGGTTTGATCCGGGTGCCTACATCGACCGCCGTGAACATCGGAGGATGGCCCGCTTCTCGCAAATGGCGGTTGCTGCCGCTGCGGTCGCGATCGAGGACTCCGGGCTCAACCTTTCGAAAGAGAGCGTGGACCGGATCGGCGTTGTAATGGGCAATGGCAACGGCGGGTTCCCGACCACTGAGGACAATGCCCGCATACTCGTCCGCAGGGGCGGGATGCGAATGTCGCCGTTCTTCATTCCGATGATTCTCCCGAACATGGCTGCGGCCAATGTGAGCCGCCTGTATGGACTCAAAGGCTATACTTCAACCGTCATAACGGCCTGCGCGGCGGGCACACAGGCAATCGGCGAGGCCGCAGTCGCACTCCAGCGAGGAGTTGCGGACGTAATCCTCGGAGGCGGCTGTGAGGCGGGGATCAGCCAGCTAGGTCTTGGTGGGTTCAACGTCATCAAGGCGCTTAGCCGGCAGAACGAAGAGCCTGAGAAGGCCAGCAGACCGTTCGACGCCAAGAGGGACGGATTCGTGCCCTCCGAAGGGGCGGCAGTCCTGGTGATGGAAACTCTTGAGCACGCCGAAAGCCGGGGCGCTGAAATCCTGGCGGAGGTTACAGGCTACGGCGTCTCTTCGGATGCCTTTCACGCCGTTCAGCCGGACGAGGATGGGACGGGGGCCGCAAGGGCTATCCGTTGGGCGATCGAGGACGCCGAACTCAAGCCCGGGGACATCAGCTACATAAACGCTCATGGCACGTCCACACCGATTAACGACCAGGTGGAGACGATGGCAATCAAGCTGGCCTTCGGGAATGAAGCCTACGACGTTCCGATTAGCTCGACAAAGTCGATGATCGGGCACGCGCTCGGAGGTGCTGGAGCCATTGAAGGAGTTGCCTGCGTGAAGTCGATCCAGAACGGCCTCATTCACCCCACCATCAACTACCAGCACCCCGACCCGGAGTGCGACCTTGACTACGTTCCAAACGAGGCGAGGGAGGTTGACGTGGCCCATGTGCTATCGAACAGCTTCGGTTTCGGTGGACAGAACGCCTGCGTTGTGTTCAGCCGCATGGAGTGACATTCGGCGAGTCGGTGGCTGCTATCCGCGCAGTAGTGGTCGGTGGCAGCAAGTGTGTGTGTGACAGAAGAAGAGTTGAAATCAAAAGGGCCACGCTCAGTGCGTGGCCCTTCCTGCTATCTGGTGAAGTGTGACTACGTCGCTGCGGGGACCTCGGAAATCATTTCTTCGAGCATCATCTGCATTGCCATGACGTGAGTGCAGGTTTCGCGACCGATATGGTAGTCGCAATCGCATCCCCAATTGCCTGCCTCATAAGTGATCGTGTGGTCGCTGTTCTCTCCTTGGAATCGGATCGTACAGCTCTCGAAATTGACTCGCTCTTTCTGGAGTGCGTAGTCCTTCGCCTTCTCAATCTTTCTTATGAAGCTTGAGTTCATATGACAGTGTCCCTCCTTCGCGAGACATGAAAACCGGAGTGCAACTTGCGCCTTAGTCAAAATTGTAGCGATGCGGCT
Source organism: Dehalococcoidia bacterium (assembly GCA_965232905.1). GTDB lineage: Bacteria > Chloroflexota > Dehalococcoidia > Lucifugimonadales > UBA1123 > VXRN01. The sequence continues at coordinate 1,033,397 of OZ247432.1, read as the reverse complement.
GAACCCCAGTCAATCAGGACATTCGATGCTGACTGCAGGAACGACGCTGAGTGCCCCAGGTCGAGGAGAGAGCAACGGCTCCGAAGGCAGCGCAGGATTGCCGCCACGTCATGGATAGTGATAAATTCTGGTTAAACATCGGGCATTCCCGAGAAAGGCTGGATTGTTTCAAAAATGGCTGACGACATGCGAATCGCCGTAATAGGTCAGGCCGCATTTGGCAAAGACGTTCTGGCGGCTTTGGCTGATAATGGCGAGAACATAGTCGGAGTGTATTGTCCGCCCGACCGGGAGGGTCGCCCGTTCGACCCAATCAAGCAGGAAGCTGTAGAACGCGACATACCGGTCTTTCAGTTCAGGAGGATGCGGCGCAAGGTCGCAATCGACGCCTTTCTCGAACTGAATGCAGACCTATGCGTGATGGCGTTCGTGACTGACATCGTTCCCGACGAGATACTGGAAGCACCGACGCACGGGACAATCCAGTACCACCCTTCGCTTCTACCCAAGCATCGAGGACCCAGTTCCATGAACTGGCCGATCATCTCGGGCGAGACGGTTACAGGGCTTTCGATATTCTGGCCGGACAAGGGACTGGATACGGGTCCCATACTTCTGCAGAAGGAAGTGGAGATCACGCCTGACGACACGCTCGGCTCACTCTACTTTGGCAAGCTGTACCAGATGGGTGTGGACGCCATGGTCGAGTCGGTCCAGATGGTCCGTGAAGGCAACGCGCCAAGGATAGATCAGAACCACGACGATGCCACCTACGAAGGTTGGTGCAGGGCAGAAGACGTGGTGATTGACTGGGAAAACCAGACGGTTGACGAAGTGTACAACACCATCAGGGGTGGCGATCCAAGCCCAGGCGCGAATACGACTCTAAATGGCGCGGCCGTGGGACTCTTCAGAGCCAGCAAGATATCGGGCAACACCGGCAGTCAGGCTGGTGAGGTGACGGAAGTGTCCGATGATGGATTCACTGTCGCCGCCAATGGAGGCGCCATACTTGTTGGAAGGGTCCAGCCGGAAGGAGGCCGAAAGGTCATGTCGCCGGAGTGGACGGAAGAGGTCGGCCTGAAACCGGGAGCCAAGTTCGGAACGTAAATGAGGTCGAGGCATCGCCTGTCCGGTTGCGAGGGTCACACTCAGGAGCAGGTATGAACAATCGAGAGAATCATCTTGCCGGCATCGTACGCCGTCTCGCGGGAGCGGGTCGAGGATCTGAGGAGCAAGTCAGGGCCTCCGCTGAGTCCTTGTCGCAGAGGATGTCTTCATTCCCTCTTCACAATCCCAATCCGGTAGTTGAAACTGATCTTGACGGCAACGTTACCTACGTGAATCCAGCAGCCGAAGAGCTGTTGGACTCCAATACCCCCAGAACCTCACATCCTCTGGCCAGCCAGATGGGACCGATACGAGCCCGTCTTCTGAATGAGGGTTCCGGTGTGCAGACCCGCGAGTTGAACGTGCAGGGATCGACGTTCGAGCAGAAGTTCCTGTACATACCGGAAGACCTCGTCATTCGTATCTACTCCACCGACGTAACGCGAATGAAGGCCGCACACTCGGCCATGATCGCGGCAGGGGAGGAGGCGCGAAGGCTGGCCACCGAGAACGAGATACTCGGCGAAGTCGGCAGGATAATAAGCTCCAGTCTCGATATCAACGACGTCTACGCTGGATTCGGTGAGCAGCTCCGCAGCCTCATCCCTTTCGACAGGCTCTCAATTAGCCTGGTCAACCTGGACGACAATACCTTTACGAACGCATACGTACTCGGCGACGCGATCGAGGGACGAAACCCCGGTGAAGTCATTTCGCTCGAAGGTACGGTCACGGACGAGGCTGTACGGTCACGAAGCGCCATGGTGGTTCAGGGTGATCCATCGGAGATGGAAAGGCGATTTCCGAACCTGCTCAGGTACCCATCGGTCGTCCTGGCGCCGCTCATCTACAGGGGCGAGCTGTTTGGAATCCTGAACGCTCGCTCGCTGCTGGATAACGCGTACCAAGATGAGGACGCGGAGATGCTATCTCGAGTGGCCTCTCAGATCACTCCCGCTATTGCCAACTCCCTTCTCTACGCAGATATAGTCCGGGCCCAGGACGACCTGGCCAGGTCAAATTCGGACCTAGAACAGTTTGCCTATGCCGCGTCCCACGATCTTCAGGAGCCCCTGAGAACGATCACTGCGTATCTCGGGCTTGTGAAGGAGCGCTACGGGGACAGGCTGGATGATACAGCACACGAGTTCATGGACTTCGCGATCGACGGCGCAGAGAGGATGGAGAATCTTATCACCGATCTCCTGGAGTACTCGCGCGTGGGGACGCAGGGACGTGAACTGGAACCGGTGAACTGCTCTCGCATTATGGACTCGGTGCTGGAAGGCCTGAACGAGGCGATCAAGAGCCAGAGGGCGAAGGTCGAGTGCTCGCCGCTGCCAATCGTAAACGGCGACGAGGCGCAGCTTGCCCGGCTGTTCCAGAACCTGATTGGGAACGCCCTCAAGTTCACCGGGGACGCAGTGCCCACTATTCAAGTCTGGGCTGAACTTCAGGGAAACGACTGGGTGTTCTCGGTCAAGGACAACGGCATAGGCATCGCGCCAGACTACCAGGAACGTATATTTGGAATGTTCTCGCGACTCCATTCCCGCACCGCGTATTCCGGTACTGGTATAGGTCTCGCACTGTGTAGTAAGATAGCCCAACGCCACGGGGGTAGGATCTGGGTTGAATCAGAGGTAGGCAGTGGTTCTACATTCCGTTTCAATATCCCGGTAACTAGTTAGAGCTCTTCGCTCAGGAGGTTGTGCCAATGGTAGCTAATATTGGTGATCGTCCCCTTGAGATTCTTTTGGTAGAAGATAACCCCGCTGACTTCCGGTTGGCCCAGGACACGATAGAGCGTTCCAACCAGCAGGCCAACATAACCCACGCCGAGGACGGCGAGATTGCCCTTGCCATACTGAAGAAGCAGGGAGAGTACTCCGACGCTGCCAGACCCGACCTCATTCTCCTGGACCTGAGACTCCCCAAGAAGGACGGCACAGAGGTCCTTGCGGAGATGAATCAGGATGAGGACCTGGTCTCGATTCCTGTAATGCTGCTCACCGGCACAGAGGCCGAGTCCAGCCTCCTTGAGTCGTACTCGATTCCGCCCAGCAGATATGCCAGGAAGCCGCTTCAGTTGGAACAGTTCCACCGTGCACTGGGTCAGATGGGCCTGTTCAGCAGGCAGCCAATCAACATTCCGACTCAGCAGCAGGTGCAGCAGGCTTCAAGTGAAGCCAGCAGCGGTGGACGTCGATGGTGGTGGCCGTTCGGTTAGTTCCCTAGCAGGAGCTAGTCAGGATATCCGGCGCTTCCTGGACCTCAGGTAGTCGACCATAACGTACTCACCCAGCTGATTTGGCGTGCTGTAGAACGCCCGCCCGTTGTTCACCTTCGTCAGCCGGTCAATGAAGTCCATCAGATAGTAGTTGGCCTCAAGCATGAAGGTGTTGATGGTGATGCCGTCCTGCGTGCAGCGCTTGACCTCCTTCAGCGTCTCCTCGATTGTGCGATAGCTAGGTGGATAGCTGAAGTAGGCGTGGCCATCTTCCAGGTGTGTAGTAGGTTCGCCGTCAGTCACCATGATGACGTGCTTGTTTGCCACCTTCTGCCTGGAGAGCAGCTTGCGCGCCAGTATCAGTCCGTGCTGCATGTTGGTGCCGGAGTTCCAGTAGTTCCACGTGACCTCCGGCAGGTCCTCTTCTTTGAACTCCATGGCGTAGTCGGAGAACCCTACGAGATAGAAGTAATCTCTCGGGAACTGGGAATGAATCATCCAGTAGAGCGCCATCGCTACCTTTTTGGCAGGCCCCCAGTACCCGAACATTCCCATCGACTTGCTCTGGTCCAGCAGGAGGACTGTGGCGGTCTGCGTAAGGTGTTCCGTGTGTTGAATCTCCATGTCTTCCACCGAGACTTGGACCGGTACGCTCGGCCCGCCTCTGAGCACGGAGTTGAATAGCGTCCTGTGCAGGTCGATGTCAAATGGGTCTCCGAACTGGTACTGCCGAGTTTCGCCCGTGAACTCGCCACCATCACCCCTGGTGAACACCTCGTGCCTGCCCATTCTGTCCTTGTTCATCTCTGAGAACACTTCTCTGAGGGCGTTCTGGGCCAACTTGCGCATGCCGCGGGCGGTGATCTCCAGGCGGTCTCCGTCGCGCCTGAGGTAACCGGCCTCTTCCAGCTGCTTGACCAGCTGTTGAAGCTGCTCCATTTCCCTCCTGGCTTCTTCGCCGAGGTGTTCTTCGACTTTGTCCAGCTCGATGTCATCGACGTTACCCTGGCGGGTGATCGACTCGAACTGCTCGTCCAGCCGGTCCATGTCCTGGAGCTGTTCCATCAGCCTCATGGCCTGTTCGAGCGTGACTGATTCGTCTCCCATAAACGGGTACTCGTTTGCCATGTCGTCGAACGGGAACATCTCATTCATAAGTGATGCCAGTTCGGACATGTCCCCCATCATCGATGGATCCATGGAAGCCTGAAGCATGTCCATCAGATCGTCTCGCATCTGCTGGGGCATCGAGTCCATCAGGGACTGCATCGAAGCCATCTGCTGCTGCAGGTTTTCGATCAGCTCATCGAGGCTTGCAGGCCTATCCGGATCGAAAAATTGACCGTATTGCTCCATAAAGCCTTCGAAGTCGGGATCTTCACCCATAGCCCTGTCATTGAGCATCTGGTTCAGCGCCTGGATCATCTCCTGCATCCGCTGCATGTCTTCTGGCGACATACCCTCGATGGCGTCCTTCATGCCCTGGAAGAAGTTCTGCATCATCTGCTGACGGAGCATGTCCATTAGCTCTTCAAACTTCTGCCGGGCCTCAGGGTCCATGAAGTCGTAATCGGAAAGCTCCTTCATCTGCCCGGCAGGGCTCTCCGGCAGCAGGTCAAGCTTTTCCAGATTCTGCTGTGCTCGCGATTCCAGAAGGTCCATTGCAGGTTCGAGAGCGTCTCTGTTCTCGCCTGCGTTTTCGAGGTCTTCCCGTGCCTCCGAGAGCCTCGTATCGATGCCGCTACGCTCTGTGTCGAGGACGTCCTGCAGTCGCTCCTTGATGTCGTCCATCGCAGATTCGAGGTTGTACTGCTGCAGCTTCTGCTGCTGCATCTGGCGCAGCCTCTCCCTCAACTCACGCAGCCCGGTTATCTGCTGGCCCTGATCACCTGACATGCCGCTGCGCATCAGGTTCCTCATAGCGCGGTTAACGTCGCCGTGGTTCATGATGTCTTCGGAGAGGGCTTCGAGAATGTCGTCTTCGTCTAAGTCGAAGGGATGCTGAGAACCGTCCCAGCGGGAGTAGCGGTAGCCGATCATAGGTCGGACCCCCAGTGCAGCCGAACAGATGGCTCGGCAGAATGGCGCAATCATAGGTAGGCAGTCCGACCGTGTCAATCGCGGACGCCGAGCGTTGCGTATGTGGTCGCTATGCTATACTCCGCCCCGAACGCTCAGGTCCTGGGTATCGGAACTCGGCATCTGAACAGGGAAGAAGCAGGCCTGGCAGGTAGTGAAACTGGAGTAGGACTCACAATGAAGATCACGTCCCTCAATATGGAAACCTATCGCTGGATGCGCGAGAAGCCTATCCGAAACGGCATGTACGTTTATCCAACGGCTGGTCTGAACGTCGTGAAGGTCGAGACTGACGAGGGCGTGACCGGAGTGGGTCTGGCAGGTGGAGTACAGGGCGCCGAGGAGATCGGCAAGGCGATTCTCGACCACTTCGCGCAGGTCGTGGTGGGACAGGACCCATTCGACACGGAAAAAATATGGGACGACCTCTGGCAGCCGAAGCTTGTCGGCAGAAGGGGCATCACGACCAGGGTAATAAGCGGCATAGATATCGCCCTGTGGGACCTCAAGGGCAAGGCAACCGGACTGCCGGTGTACAAGCTGCTCGGCGGGTACACCAACAGGGTGCCTGTGTACATTGCCGGAGGCTACTACGAAGAGGGCAAAGGCCTGGGAGAGTTGGCCGAGGAGATGGCCATTGCAATCGAGATGGGTGCACAGGCAGTCAAGATGAAGATCGGCGGCGCACCAATCAACGAAGACGTCGAACGTGTCCGTGTAGTACGGGAGGCGGTCGGGCCAAACGCCAGGGTGATGGTCGATGCCAACTGCGCGTATCGCCACTACCAGGCCCAGGAGATCGCTCGCAAGATGGAACCGTATGACGTGTTCTGGTTCGAAGAGCCAGTCAACCCGGATGACTACGAGGGTCACAGGCTCGTCAGCCAGTCAACAACGATTCCAGTTGCTACCGGCGAGAACGAGTACACACGCTACGGATTCAGAGAGCTCGTCGAGGGCCGCTGCTGCGACATCCTTCAGCCTGACGGTCTGATCATGGGTGGGGTCACGGAGTTCATGAAGGTTGCGGCGCTCGCGCAGGCCCATGACCTGCATATCGCACCGCATGGAAATCAGGATGTTCATGTCCACCTTGTCTCAGCCATCCCGAACGGGTTGACCGTCGAGTACTACAGCAATTCCACAGACCCGATGTGGGGGCAGATGTTCGAAGAGACTCTCGAAGTTAAGGACGGGCACGTCAGCCCACCTGATCGCCCTGGCTTCGGTATCAACCTGAATGAAGAGGCGCTGGCACCCTACAGGGTAGGTTAGCCAGCGTCTGAAATATGGAGTGCGGGCTGCTCTAGCCTTCGTCCTCGGAGCCGCCTTCGCTGTCCTCCGCTCCCTCTTCGCCTTCACCCTCACCCTCTTCGAGTTCCTCGTCATCGAAGGTCTCGACCTCGAGCCTCGGCGGGGCTACTCGTACGAGCGTGTCTTCCGGGTCGTTCAGTACCGTGACGTTGCCGGGCACTTCGACGTCTCCGACCAGGAGTGTGGTATCGAAGTCGACAAGCACAGAAATGTCGACGCTAACTTCGGCGGGCATGTTCATCGGCAGCGACTCAATGGACAGTGACTGGATGTTCTGCAGCAGAGTTCCAGCCATCTGTGACACCGCCGGCGATATTCCTGTGAGCGTAAGGGGCACTTCGGCGCTGACCGTCCTGGTGATGTCGACTCGCAGGAAGTCGACATGTATCACTTCGTCGGTCACCGGGTGGCGCTGCACCTCGCGTACGAAGCAGATGTTCTCGCTTTCCAATTCTTCGATTTCGATGGAAACCGGGATGTTGGTACCGACCTGTGGCAGGAGCCTGTTGAGCTCGCGACCTTCAATCTGAAGGTTCGCAGGTTCTATGTCGGCGCCGTACAGATGTACCGGGATTACTCCCTGTCGCCTCAGCTGACGCACCTTCTTGCCGGTGACGGTCCTGGGGTCGAGCTTGACGGTTGCTACATCCATTTGGGTGCTCCTATCGGTGGTCGGTATTTGTCTATCCCACTCTACCACCCGGAAACGATGGCGAACTGGGAAAGGCGACGGACAATTCTAGCACAGCAATTCTTGGGGCTGGTAGGCAGTCAAAGTTCTACGTACCACGGCGCGCGATCCGTGCGGAACATGCGGTCGGCCAGGCGGAGAGTATCCCTGTCGGAAGACATGACACGACCGGCGCGCGCAAGTGCGGAAAACGACGTCCCGCCAAGGTAGATTGCCGCGAGGTCGGCAACGGACAGGTGCAGGTCAGGCGGGCCGTCTGAAGAAGTACAGACCGCGCCGCCTTGCTCCGACTTCAAGCCGTAAACTCCGTCGTTCCAGTCGCAGAAGTCGTCGGAGACCTTGAGGGTGAGTGCTCCCGGGCAGTCGTACTGTCGCGCTTCGAGGGCAGCCTTGACGTCAATCAGCCTCAACCACATGTGGTCAGTTGTTGTTCGGTTCAGCCTGCGCACGTCATCAAGGCGCCACGGCAGCGGGTCGTCAACGGGTCGGTTAAAGGCATGAATCTGGGTCATCAGGTCGATGCCGAAGCAGTACTGCCACAGTTCCGCCTCAACCTCAGGGTCCTCGCCAAGCAGGAAGACGACCAGCACCTCGTGGTCCCTGATGCGATATGAGCAGAGTCCGGACACTCTATCGCCCCGTAGATAAGCGACGTGGAAGAACGCGCTCGCGCCTCTTCGCTGCCCCGGAGAGTCCAGTAATGCCATTCTCCAGTATGCGTCGCTATACCGGGCCATCCCAACCCTGTCACGCCTGACAAGCCTGTGAAGATTCGGCCATTCTGACCGAGCTAGGTCAGGGTCGATGAACTTGATCCTGCCTCCTGCGTCTGGCGGCGTCGTCATCCTGGAGTGACGGCGTTCAATTCGCCACTGTTCGGTCCACGTTGCCACTCCGAACCCGAAACGCCCGTAGATCAGGCTTTCAGAGGCCGACAGTGCGGCGAACGGCTCTCCTCTCTCGTGCATCTGGTCCAACTGGGCACGCATCATCTGTGTGAGGATGCCACGACGCCTGTGTGTCGGGAATACGGAGACATCGTCGACGTACCCCAGCGGCATCGTCCCGCCCGGAACTGTTAACTCGGAAGTGCGTGTGGTGGCCGTTCCGACTATCTCGGTGCCGTCGAACGCGCCGAAAGTGCGGTCAGGTTCGGCAATTGTACGTGCAACATCGACGTATTCGTCGCTGGCGTGAGTGCTGAACCCACGAGCTTCGGCTCTCGACCATTCGTCGAACCCGTCATCCGTGATCGTTCGAATCTGGATGTCCATACTACTGGTCGATCACCGAGCCGTCTTCATGCAGGCGCGTGGAGACGACTCTCGGAGTGAACGGGTGCTTCTCTGCGGCGTCCTCAGCGAGTTCGATTCCTATGCCCGGCGCGTCCGGGATGATGAGGTAGCCGTTCTCCTGGGTGACCGCGGACTTCACGATCTCGGACTTGGGAGGCTCATGTTCGCCAGTCGGGTACTCCTGCAGTGCAAAGTTTGGAATGCAGGCCGCGATCTGGAGACATGCCGCGGTACTGACGGGGCTGAGAGGGTTGTGGGGAACGACGCCCACGTAGTGGGCCTCGGCCAATGCTGCGATCTTCTTCGCGTGGGTTATGCCTCCGACCATGCAGACGTCGGGGCGGACATACTGCACCGCACCGCGCTTGAGCAGCATCTCGAATTCGTGGATCGTGTGCAGACGTTCGCCTGTGGCTATGGGAATGTTGATGTGCTGTGCCACCAGCTCCATGGCATCGAAGTTGTCAGGGAGTATAGGGTCTTCGTAGAAGAACGGATAGAACTGCTCGATGCCTCGGGCTAGCGCGATAGCCTCAGCGGGGCTAAGTCGCCTGTGAATCTCAATGCACAGGTCGACGTCGTCGCCGACCGCGTCCCTGTACATCCCCACGGCGTCGATTGCATCCTTGATCTTGTTGGCGTGGGTCTTGAAGTAGGGGACGTCCCGGTCCTCGTCCAGGAACGGCGTCAGGTGGCCTACGGCCGTGAAACCCATGTCTTTGGCGTCCTTGACGCCCTTCACGAGTGTCTCTCTAGTGTCGCCGAACACGTGATAGTACACCCGAGCCTTGTCTCGGACTTTGCCACCCAGAAGCTGGTAGGTCGGGACGCCGAAATGCTTGCCAGCGATGTCCCACATGGCGATGTCGAGTGCGCTGATGGCGCCCATGATTGCGGCGCCGCGAAAGTGGGAGAATCGGTACATGTACTGCCAGTGGTGCTCGATTCTGAGCGGGTCCTTTCCGACCAGGTATCTGCCTAGCAGGTCGATTGCAGCCTTCGACGCCTCGAGGTAGCCCCATGCGCCGGACTCGCCGAGCCCGGTAATGCCCTCGTCGGTGTGGATCCTGGCGAACAGGTACCTGCTGACGCCTATGGACTCCACCTTGGTTATCTTCATCTGTTCATCTCCATACTGTGAGTGCGACCGACCTATCCTATACCAGCGAGATGATCTCTCGCGCCAGGGTCATTCCGCACATGACGATAATCCCCGTCACTGTTGCCCTGCGAAAGACAGTTTCGTTCATTCGTCTGACAAGGTGAATTGACAGGTAGAAGCCGAGACCGACCGGAACGGCTACTATCAGGATCAGCCAGAGGCGTTCTGGTGTCATCAGTCCGGCGACACCGTAACCTACCACCCCGGCCGTCTCGACGCACAGGAAGTAGAGCGACAGCGCCCCACGGACGGCGTTCCTGCTCCAATTCTGAGCGAATATGTAGAGCGCCATGACAGGGCCACCAATGCCGAGGGCGTTCAGAGTCAGGGAGACCCCGAACGCAACCACCAAACCGGTGAGCAATCCCCGTGGTATTGGGGCCTGTGCACGTGATGCAACCAGTATCGTGAGCAAGATTGTGATCGCAGAGATTGCGATCTTCAGGGCGTGGGAGTCGGACTCCTTGAGGACAAACACACCTACTGGAACGGCCGCCATTCCTGCGAGAGCCAATGGCCCCACGCGCCTGAACGGAAGCTCAGTCCGGTTCTGGAAGACGATCAGGACGAAGAGGATTAGCGAGACCGTGTTGACGACCACGACAACCGTCTGCGGGTCGAACACGAAGAGCAGGACCGGGATCGTCGTCATCCCAATTCCGAACCCGATCGTTGAGAGCACGGTCGAGCCCATGAACATGACGACAGCCGCGATTGCGGCCTCGATCAGGTCCGGCATAAGAGACCAGGGGTCAACCTACGGGACTGCCCTGCCTGCGAGCACTCCTGTGCATCGCTCACTGTCGACGGCTACCTGGCCATTGACGATTACGAACGGGATGCCAGTTGGGAACTGAACAGGATCGTCGTACGTTGCGTTATCGATCACGTGCTCGGCGTCGAATACGACGATGTCGGCGTACCTGCCCCGCTCGAGGCGTCCGCGGTCGGTCAGGCCGAACCTCTGGGCGGCGTTGTCGGTCATACGCTGCACGGTCTGCTCCAGGCTGATGACCGGGTGCTTCTTGCGCAGGCGTCCCAGGAACCTCGGGAAGCAGCCGTAGGCACGCGGATGTGGCATAGAGCCGATGGGAATAGCGTCGCTGCCGACCATGTAGTCGGGACGCGCCAGGAACTCCATCGCGTCCCTGCTGATCTGGTCCCAGACGCGCACGCTGTCCGGCGGGGCGCCCCGGTAGCAGATCTGTCCGTCTTCTTCTTCCAGCAGGTCTATCAGCGTCTCACCGAGACTGTCCTTGCCACGGAGGGCTGCGACGTCCGGCAGGCTCATGCCTTCGAGGTCCTTGTTCACCTTCATGTACGTGAATACGGCGTCGTCGAGTGTCCTTCGGGGATTGTCCTCAAGCTCCCTCACGAGCCGGCTCCTGCGTCGGCCGTCTCGCAGGCGCGCCATGATGGCGTCCGGGCCGCCCTCGTGGACATCGGATGGAAGGAAACTCAAGGGGAATGAGCTTCCTGTGGGGTAGGGGTATAGCTCGAGGGTGCAGTCGACGCCCTCAGCTTTTGCCCTGTCGATCAGTTCCATCTGCTCGGCGACCTGTCCGGCGTTGGAGGCCTGCGTACGGTAGTGGGAGAAGTGGACCTTAACTCCTGCCCTGCGTCCGATCTCCAGCGCCTCAGGAACCCCGCCTCCGCCATAGCCGCGGTCGGTGTTCACGTCCCGCAAGTGGGTGGTATACACGCCGCCGTACTCGGCGACGACCTCACAGATGGCAACCAACTCGTCGGTGTCGCTCCACGCGTTTGGATGGTATGACATGCCAGTCGCGAAGCCGACCGCTCCCTCCTCCATGCCCTGTCTGACCAGGTCGAGCGCCCTAGCGAGCGCTTCTCCTCGCAGTGGTACATCTTCGAATCCAACCGTCTCAAGCCGAATTGCGCCGTGGGCGACGTTGTAGGCCGTGTTGATAGAGACTTTGTGATCGTAGTGCGATCTGAACGCTGCCACGCTCGACATATCGAGGTCTTCAGGCGGCTCTCCCAGTATGCCGGACAGGTATCTACGGTACGTGCGGTAGTTGTCAGCAGACATGGGAGCGTAGCTCAAGCCGTCCTGCCCAAGGATCTCGGTGGTGATTCCCTGGCGCAGTCCGTTCGCGTGCTGGGGATCGTTCAGCAAGACACCGTCTGAGTGGGCATGAGTGTCGATGAACCCTGGAGCGACAGTGAGGCCGGTCGCGTTGATGACGCGCCGGGCCTCTGAGGCCGCAAGGTCGCCAACGGCGGCAATCCGGTCGACGCTGATTCCAACGTCGGCCCTGAAGCTGCGTCTGCCGCTTCCATCCACTACGGTCCCGCCGGAGATGATTACGTCATACATGGTTGACCTCGCAGGACAATCGCTCCGTCCGAATAGCTCTTGTGTTTGAGAAAAGACTCAGGGCATTCCGGCGAGATCGGATCGGATAGACCCTACCTGCCAAAATGCCCTGATGCCGATTGCCTAGTTGGACTCGGTCAGCGGACTAGATGCCGCGGTCCATGCCCATGTCAGCGGCTTCCCTCCGGGTCTCGATCGTATCTTCGAGGTGGCTCCGGAAGTCGTCCCACATCTCGTCGTCAGTGTGACCGTTGCCGTTTCCATTGCCGTTGGGAGCGCCATGAATGTCCATGAGCTTGTTGCGGAACTCGACGAAGACCCAGTCTTCTGCGCGGCCCTGAGGCATGTCGAAGAAGTCGCGCTTGAAGCTGGGAAGCTGCCCAGGACCGAAGTAGCCCTTGTCGGACAGTGAGTAGCCTTCCAGGTTCTCAGTCCGCTTACCCAAGATCTCGCCATCGGTGGCGACGTAGTGCTCCATCACCGGCTTCATGCCGTACTTCTGGATCGGGCAGACCTTCATGCAGATGCCGCAGCCCTCATATCTCGCCATAACAGGTCGGCAGCGCTTGAACACGAGCTTGTTCTTCTCCACGCCACGGTACCAGACCTTGTCGGGCATGAGCGCGCGACCAGGGCAGCGGTCCACACAGACCTTGCACTCCTGGCAGAACTGGTGGATGCCGTAGTCGACCGGCTGGTCGTGTGCAACATTGGCGTCCGTGTAGATGATCTGCAACCGGGCCCTGGAACCAAAGTGCGGCGACAGGAGCTGGCCGTTCGCGCCAAGCTGGCCAAGGCCGGCAGCCACGAACATCGGGATCATTGGGCCGTAGTGCCACGTCGGGCCGGACACCTGGACGTTGTAGCCAAGTGACCTGATGTAGGCCGTCAGCTCCATCGTCAGGGGACCCTGGTTGAAGTAGGTGCCGAAGTGGGTATCCTCGGCTTCCATGCTTGGAATGGTCTGGGTCTTACGGTAGTCCTGCTCGAGCGCGAGGCAAATCGCGTTGGGCAGGTCGCGCCGCAACTGTGGCTTGCGGCTGGCATAGACGTAGTGGCCGTCATTCTTGGTGAATCCGACCTCGCCATAGCCAAGCTCGTATGCCTTCTGTCGGATGAGCTCGGTAACGTCCTCGCCGGTTGGAGTCCCGGTTGGTTCCAGCTCGCCGCTGGTCCTGACCCACTCGACGATCGGGTCCATTTCCTTCTGGTGCTCTTCGAAGAACTCGACGGACTCTGGCGTGTACTCTTCGCGCTGCACTCTCGCCCAGTCCACCGATGCGCTCTCTTCGATCGCCATATTCTCAAGCGGATACTCTCTGCTGAAGAACGTTACGTCCTTGTCCCTTGTGGGAATTCCCGGTGTTGTAACCAGGTCTTCCGGTACGGGGATCGTGTATGTAGCGTGCCCCACTTTTCTGCCTGGACGCTCTACGATATGACTTACTGCTCTAGCCACAACAATCCCCTCCTTACAGAGACATCTCGCGCACGCCGCGCTCATCGCAGGCCATAGCCACTGGCCTGCGGCATAATCTACCAGATTGTTTCCTTTTAGGCAAAGGTAATTCAGAACTTCGGTTTCACGATTAATGGGGTACAATTCAACCCCAAAATCAGTGACTTGGAGATGTGCAAGATGAAGATATCGAAAGTGACCCCCTGGATAGTTAGTTTCCCCTGGGAGATGCGAATAGGCGTCGAGCAGGAGAAGGTTGTTCACGACCGGAACCTAGTGTTTGTTCAGGTCGACACAGATGAAGGAATCACAGGGTGGGGTGAGATCACCACATACCCTGGCCCCGTTGCCAACCGCGCTGTGGCCGCTATGGTCTCGCAGGTCAGCGAGTTCCTCGAAGGGGAGAGCACAAACCACTTTGAGCGCCTGTGGTCGAAGATCTTTCACTCGTTCACTTATGTTGGTTCCAGGGGAGCGACGACCGCGCTTATCAGCGGTATCGACATCGCTCTGTGGGACATCCGAGGCAAGGAACTGGGACTTCCCATCTACGAGCTGCTGGGTGGCCCCGTACGGGACAGGATCGCGCTCTACACACACCCGCCCGAGCCGCGAAACATTCCTGATGCAATTGCAGACGCGCAGCAGATAATCGACGCTGGTTACGAGGCGTTCAAGTTCGACCCGATGATGCGCTTCATACCCGGCGGGAACGATGGCTTCCTGGACGGGCAGCTAAGTCGAGAGGGTATCGCAACAGCCGATGAGATCGTCGGTGGCGTGCGCGAGGCGATCGGGCCTGACATCGAGATCCTTATCGACGCTCATGGAATGTACAACGTACCTACCGCGATTGAGCTGGCAAACCGGCTAGGCAAGCACGACATCCACTGGTTCGAAGAGCCGGTACGGGTCGAGAGCTGGCGAGCACTTCAGCAGGTCAGGAACGAGACCTCGGTCAAGATTTCGGTTGGGGAGCGGCTGCACACCCGCTGGGAGTTCCTTCCGATCTTTGAAAACAACCTCGCCGACTTCGCGATGCCAGATGTCACCTGGACCGGAGGCATCACCGAACTCAAGAAGATATCGACTATGGCGGAGGCCTACTATGTGCCCATGTCGCCCCACGACGCGAGCGGGCCAATTAACGTGCTTGCGGGAGCGCACGTGATGATGACCACGCCCAACTTCTACAAGCTGGAGACGATGCGATACGACCTTGGGGCCTACGGTGCGTTCATCGAACCCGGTCTGGACATTCGCAACGGAGACCTCTACGTGCCCGACGCCCCGGGGCTGGGCGTCGAGATCGACATGGACTTCCTGAAGTCGCACGTGACCTTCGGAGGGCAGTAGCGGGGGACAGGCACTGAGGTTCAGCCTGCCGAAATCACACGTACAGGGCTGCCACTGAGGAAAGCCTTGATGTTCTCGACGGCGTCGCCGTAGAAGACGCGGTAAGTCTCGTCGGTTACGTAGCCCATGTGTGGCGTGAGGACGCTGTTTGGAATGGACCTGAGAGGGTGATCGATGGGCAGCGGCTCGGTGTCGAACACGTCGAGCCCTGCTCCCGCAATTGTGCCGCTTTGCAGGGCGTCTATGAGGGCCGACTCGTCCACGATTGGACCACGCGACGTGTTGACGAGGTACGCGGTTGGCTTCATCGATAAGAGTTCTCTGGCTCCTATGAGGCCACGAGAGCGCCCGCTCAAAACCAGGTGAATTGTCACGACGTCTGAGGACTCCAGCAATTCCTGCTTCGTCACGAGGGTTGCGCCGAATTCCCCTGCCCGTTCAGCCGTCAGGTTCTGACTCCAGGCGATGATGTTCATTCCGAACGCAACTCCGACTGTAGCGACCTGCGAGCCCAGCCTGCCGAGTCCGATAACGCCGAGCGTCTTGCCATGCAGTCCTTCCCCGACGGTCACCTGCCACCGGCCTTCTCTTGTCGCCTTGTC
Source organism: Dehalococcoidia bacterium (assembly GCA_965232905.1). Lineage (GTDB taxonomy): Bacteria > Chloroflexota > Dehalococcoidia > Lucifugimonadales > UBA1123 > VXRN01. The sequence goes on along the minus strand of OZ247432.1, from coordinate 1,017,758 downwards.
TTCGGTGGGTACCTTTCGCAGCAGGGCCAGGATCAGGGCCCACGTCAACTCGGCAGTTGGGTAGGGGACGCCATCGGTGCCGCAGACCGTCACGCCGTTGTCCCCAGCGGCCGCGATGTCGATAGATGCGTTGCGCATTCCGGTCGTCACCAATAGCTGCAGATTGGGAAGGCGCTCGAGCAGTGACCTCTGGAATGGAGTGCGCTCGCGCATCGCGACCACGACTTCGTATGGAGCGAGCCGGGCCACGAGGTCACTCTCGTCCGTCAGGTGGTCCTGGAATACGTCGACCGAGACATCGTCTGGGAGAGAGTCCCAGTCGGCCATATTCAGGGCGATGCTTTGGTAGTCGTCCAGTACCGCAACTTTAGTCATTTCCTCGCTCCGTATTATGAGAGTCAGGCATAGAGAAACCCAATGAAATCACAGCCTGAGCTTCGCCAAGCCAGTAGTGATGATCTCTTGGAATTCGTCTGTATCCCGTAAGTCTGGCAGTATCCTTGGAGGAGCAGGGTTTTCCGGGAGCGGTCCCAGTTCGGACTGCCACCAGCCAACGTCATGCCAAGTCCCGAACTTGTAGCCGACATTATAGTAGGTGCCAATCCGGAAGAATCCCATTCTTTCATGCAGACCGACGCTGCCTGGGTTAGGGAGTGTGATGGCTGCGTATGAGTTCCAGAAGCCCTGCAGTCTCAGACAGTCGAAGAGAGAAGTGTAAACAGCCGAACCGACGCCGTGGCGCCTGTAGTCGGCATGAACGTACACGGTCACCTCGACAGACCACTGGTACGCAGCCCGCGACCTAAGCGCCCCGGCGTAGGCGTAGCCGGCTATGCTGCCTTCGATCTCGCAGACCAGCCATGGGGTGCGCGTCAGAGTAGAACGAATTCTGGACTGGAACTCTTCCACTGACGGGGGTTCCATCTCGAAGGAGATCGCCGTCTCAAGCACGACTGGGGTGTAAATCGCCAGCATACCGTCGGCGTCCGCCTCAGTTGCCAGCCTTATTTCTGGGTTGTCGCTCATAGTGGATTACCCTATGTTACACTCGTGATTACGGAGAAAGTGTGATTCGGAGGTCTTTCAGATGGTAACTCCAAAGCAGCTTGGTCATCTCGTAATCAAAGTCAGGGATCTGGAGAAGTCGGAAGAGTTCTACACCAACGTGCTCGGCCTGACGGTAATGAACAAGCGCCCCGGTGTGATGACGTTCATGAGCGCGAACGAGGGCATGTCACACGAGCTGGCTCTCGTACCCGTTGGCGAAGACGCTCCCGGCCCAGAGGACCAGAGGGTTGGACTGTACCACATGGCTTGGGAGATGCAGTCCTTTGAGGATCTCAAGAAGCTCTTCTGCGTAATCAAAGAGCGGGAAGTTGAGATCGAGAACGTAGGAGACCACGGTATCTCCCTTGGGGTCTACTTCTGCGACCCCGACGGAAACGAGATCGAGGCCTACTATGAGATGCCCAAGGACGAGTGGCCTGTCGAAGGCGACCTGTTCGAGGGAGCGTTCCCAGGCAAACTAGAGGACTGACCAGACTCGCTCGAGGTCTGCATGGGCTTCGAGCAGTTCAGCAAACTTCGATACCTTGGCGGCCGTGTCCATTCTCGCTGACGTAGCCACGTCGTTGAGCAGGGACATGGTCGTCAATGTGTCAGGCTCCACCACAACAACAGGAATCTCCTCTTCCTGCGCCTCGTAGCTGATGTACTCAATCGGGTCGATGCCTTTCGTCAGCAGCAGGCACGCGGCAGAGGCGTTCAGCGCGGACATCTGGATGTCAGGACGGTCGCCTCGAACGACAACAGCGTTGTTGTCGTAGAGTCCAAACCTGAGTTCACCGGAGTCGAGGCTCATGCAGCCGACCTGGAAGTGTTCCACCGGACTGTTGACGTCGCCTTCATCGACGACGTAGCGGCCGTCCAGTCCGGCCCTTATCTGCTCTATCGTGATCGACAGCAGGGCGCGGTCTTCGGGAAGTACTCCAATGAGAGCTATCTCAGCCTCTTCGAACGACGGCGCGATGCTCTCGGTACTCTCCGAGGTCATGTATCGAGTGACGCCGTTAACCAGGACTCCTGCTAGACGGTCGCCAAGGGCGTCCCTCCACTCCGAAACGTCGGAGGCGCTCAGCCCTCGTCGGCCCTGAGTGACCAGGACAGTTTTGGCATCCAGCGCTTCAGCAACGCTGGCAGCGCCTGCCGCACCGAACTCGCTCGGCAGTTCCAGGATGTTCAGCGAAGCCCCGCTATCCCCACTCGATAGAGCTGTGGCCAGTGTGGAGAGGTCACCGGCTGATGGGCTGTCGCTCCCACTCATCTCTGGCCATCCGTCAGGGACTGGGTTCGAGAGTTGACCGATCACTTCGGAGTCAGCGTCATCTTCCGAGGCTGAGAACGGCTTGTAGACATTTGCCATCTGTCCTGAACGCCTCGCCATCGTCGCGAGCGCCAGTGACACGGACGTCTTCCCAGCGCCGGCACGGTCGGACGCTACGAGTAGGACAGCCATTTTCAACTCCTGAACTGCGCGCTGTGGCGGATTTCTCGTTGGACTGGGAATAGTGACCGAAGCCAGCCCGATTATACTTGCGGCTCGCGGTCAGTGGCTAGTGGCACCGAACTCGGAGAGGTCGAGCGCCCCTGGCGTAGGCTGCATTCTCTTGAGAGGGCGCCAGTCGGCTATAATTGGCTTCTGTGAGATACGAACTCAACATTGGACTGCTGATTGTCCTAGTGGCTATCGCCTCGCTCGGAACGGCCTGCCTGACGGCCAGCGAGCGAGGAGTCCCTGACGTAGAACAGCGGGCAACTGCGCTGAACAAGAGCATCATGTGTCCCGTCTGTCCGGGCGAGTCGATAGACCAGAGCCAGAATTCGCTGTCAGTCCAGATGCGGGCAATCGTCCGAGAAAAGATAGACGAGGGATGGACCGACCATCAGATCAGGGACTTTTTGGTTGAGCGTTATGGTCCCAGCGTCCTGATGGAACCTCCGGCCTCCGGGTTCAACCTTGCCGCCTGGATTGTTCCCCCGGTGGCCTTCGCACTCGCTATCGCTGCGCTGCTGCTGACACTCAAGTGGATGCGGATGAGCGCGGAAGCTGAGCGTGAAGAGGGTGGGGCAGACGCCAGCGAGCAGGGAGACTATGTCACCAGGATCGAAGACGCTCTGAATGCTGATGACTCAGGCGAGGCAGAATCTGAGAAACGTGCGGACGGCCTGACCGGAGGGAGTACCTAACGGTGATCGTAGAAGCTGGCCAGATGGCCCTCGTTCTTGCGCTGATGGCATCGGTGTATGCTGCGGCGGCATCGATACTGGGCGTATCGAGGCGCTCTTCTGAACTGCTCGTTAGCGGACGGTATGCGCTCTACAGCGTCCTGCCCCTGCTCCTCGCGTCCACGGCGGCGCTCGTGTACGCATTCGTGACCAACGACTTCTCGGTCAAGTACGTCGCCGAGAACAGCAACCTGGCGATGCCGCAGGCGTACACATGGGTCGCATTCTACGCCGGGAACTCCGGGTCGATGCTGTACATCGCAGTCGTGTTCTCGTTGATGGCGGTCATCGCAGTCGCTGGCATTCGCAAGGCGCTGCCATACACGTCCCCTTATGCCACAGGCATCATGGCTTTGGTGTTGGCGTTCCTGCTTGGGGTGATGGTCTTTCTCGCCAATCCGCTCGCAAGGTTGGCGATTGCGCCGGCAGATGGGCAGGGAATCAACCCGCTGCTCGTCCACTTCGGGATGTTCATTCACCCTCCGTTGCAGATGGCGGGTCTCGTCTCGGTAGCGATCCCGTTCTCGATTGCTATCGGGGCTTTGCTGGCAAACAGGGGCGGCAACGACGAGTGGGTGGACCAGGGCCGGCTGTGGGGGATGATCTCGTGGGTGATACTAACCGTCGGACTCATGCTGGGTTCGTGGTGGGCGTATACGATCCTAGGCTGGGGCGGTTACTGGGCGTGGGACCCGGTCGAGAACTCCGCTCTCATGCCGTGGCTTGCCATGACGGCGTTCGTGCACTCGATCATGGTGCAGAAGCGCAGGGGCATGTTCCGAATGTGGAACATGGTCATCATCATCGTCGGCTTCACCATGGCGCAGATGGGCATGTTCATCAACCGTGGCGGACCTGTGCCGTCGGTGCACTCGTTCGCGCAGTCCACGATGGGCTGGGTGTTCCTGGCGTTCATGATCGTAACCCTGGTCGGCTCGGTGGCGGTGTTCATCTGGAAATCAGACACTCTCAGGAGCCGCGGAAGGCTTGAGTCTGCGCTGTCCCGCGAGAGCGTATTCCTGGCCCAGAACGTGCTTTTCCTGACTGTGGCGTTCGTAACGCTGTGGGGGACTATCTTCCCAATCTTCTCGGAGGCCGCTAACGACACAGTCGTCACAGTGGGCCAGCCATTCTTCAATCGCGTGAATGGGCCGGTGCTGCTGGTGATCGTGATGCTCATGGGACTGGGACCGGTTCTCCCGTGGCGGCGGGCGACGGTCTCCCACGCGCTGAGACTTGTGCGAGTTCCACTTGCCGGAGGACTGGTTACCGGCGCTGTGCTTCTGGCGATAGGGGTAACCCGGCCGGTAGCGCTGGTTGCATTCATGACGTGTGGACTCGTGGTGACCGGCATCCTCTACGAGTGGCTCAGAGGCACGCGGGCACGCCACAGAGGCGGTGAAGAGTATCCTGTTGCCTTTGTCCGCCTGCTGGCTGCAAACAGGCCGAGATACGGCGGTTACATCGTTCACCTGGCCATCATCATGCTGGCTGCCGGGGCGATTGCATCGTCGTTCTACAGCGTCCAGCGGGACTTCGCGATGACGACAGGCGACTCGGCTACCGTGGGGGACTACAACTTCACGTTCATCGGCACGAGGCACGCAACCTTCCCGGACCGGCAGGAAGACTACGCGAGGTTCGAGGTCTTCAAAGGCGACAGTTACCTGGGGATCATGGAGGCGCTGCGGGCTGAGTACCCCGCTTTCAGGATCGCATCGACTCAGGGCGCGATTCATAGCACGCCTATCGAGGACTTCTACATAGTACCGTCGGAGTTCGATCGCGAAGGTCCGGCGATATTCCGGGTGTTGATAAACCCGATGGTGTGGTGGATGTGGGCGTCCGGGCCTATCCTGGTACTTGGAACGCTGTTCGCGCTGTCACCACGACGCCGGACAGTCCCAGCGTCTGTGCCTGCAAGAACTGGCGCCAGCGCTGTGAGGGCCTGACAGCCGTGCTTGTACTGATAGGAGCTCTGCTGGCAGTCATTCCGGCGGTGTTTATCCTCTGGCCGTTCGTGATCGGCCTTCGACGGGATGAGTTCGACTACGATGAGGGCGCACCCCAGGCTGACCTGATGAGACGCTGGGACGCCGCCGTGTCTGGACTCGCGAACGCGGAGCTCGACCACGGGCTCGGCAACATGACCGACAGCGACTACTCTACTGTGCGGCAGCGGCTTATGTCGGAGGCCGCCGCCGTGATGCGTGAGATGGAGCTTACTGGAGACGAAGAAGACCGGATGCTCACAGGGCTGAGGGAAGAGGTCAGGAGCGTCCGTTCCAGGGTCCAGCCACCGCAGGAAGTCACCGAAGGCTGAGCAGCCCTTAAGCGTGTTTCAGGCCTTCTAGGCTGAGCCTTCCATGCCCTTGACGAGGTCCATGGTCAGCCCAAGGGTGTCGAGCTTTTCTTCGACATTGGCTCCGGCGAGTCCCAGCCTCAACGTCGAAATACCGGCGTCTCGGTAGACCCTCAGACGTTCTGCGACCATCTCAGGTGTGCCAATGAGGTTTGCCTTCATGGCAAGTTCTACAGGGACCCGTTCGCGGGCAGCTTCACGCTCGCGCGCCATCCAGAGGCGCTGGACCTCATTGACGTCCTCCTCGAAACCCTGACGGGCGAAGGCGTTCTTGTAGAAGTTGTTCCTGAGCGAGCCCATTGCACCGAAGGTGAAACCGTAGCCGCGGGCGTGTCTCTTGCCAGCCTCTTCGATATCTTCTGTGAACTCGACTGATAGGGGGACCTGAAGGTCAAGGTCGGCCAGAGTCCTGCCGGAGCGTTCAGCGCCGTTTCTAATGTTCTCCAGGAAGACTTCTGCAGTCTCAGGGATGAACGAGCCGCCCACCCAGCCATCCGCAAGCTCTCCAGTCATTTCCAGGTTGCGGGGTCCGAGGGCGGCGACGTATATCGGCACATGAACGGGTTCCGAGCTTGACCGGATAGAACGTCCCTCTCCGTCCGGCAACGGCAGTTTGTACACCTCACCGTCGTAGGCGACGCTTTCACCAGACGTGACCATCCTGACAATCTCGATGATCTCCCGAGTGCGTTGGATGGGGCGGGAGAAGGAGATGCCGTGCCATCCCTCGATGACCTGAGGGCCGCTGGTGCCGAGTCCAAGTCTGAACCTGCCGTTCGACAGGGACTGCATGGACATCGCGGTCATTGCGAGGTTCGCTGGAGAGCGGCTGCCAAGCTGTACTATGCCGGTGCCCAGGCCAATCTGCGTCGTCCTTGCGGACATGTAGGCTAGGGGAGTGATCGCGTCGAATCCCCACGACTCGCCCGACCAGATCGACTCCGCTCCAAGACGCTCGGCTTCAAGGGCAAACGATACGGCGCTCTGCCAGTCTCCAGGGGCGTCGGTCGTTACGTTGACTGCAATCTTCATGACTGGCTCTCACTGCTCGGATAGCCCTCGGCCTGCTTGTTCTTCTCGATCTGGCCGGCGTGGTCGAGGTCGTGCACTCGCTGGAACATGTACCACGCCCGCGCGTGAAGTTCACCGAACATCGAGTGGGGAGCAGTAGCCTCGGTCGCCGGTGAAGCAGGGAGCCTTTGGGTCAGCGCTGACCAGGCTATAGAGTCCTCTCGCAGCCTCGTAGTGAGTTCGCCGATGGGCTCTGTGGTCTCCTCCCGGGGCGGGTCGATTCGTCCGGGGTTGATCGCCTCTCCTCGTGACAGCGCGTCAACGGTTTCGGCGACCCGCTCTGAGCTGGTCAGCAGGTGATGAAGCACCTCGGAAATGCTCCACTCGTCAGGGTCGAATCTGAATTCAGACTGCTCCTGGGTGACGCCTTCGACCGCGTCCATAACCGTGATCCGCGCCCGGATAAGGCGCGGCCAGAGCTCAGAAAACGTGTACCGCTCGCCCTGCCCCTGAAGATATGAGTGAATTCGCCGGAACTCTTCGGCCTGTGTGGTCATCGATTGTGCCTCCGGGAAAGTGTTGCAGTTCGGGGAATGTAACCGACGTGTCAAAGTGGCGTCAAACCGAACTGGTGTGGCTGCCGCGCAACTAGCAAACAACACTGATGCGTTGCTATCCTCTGCCCCAGACTTTATAGGGCGGTGAGAATCGATGACCAGCCAGCGGGCGTTAGGTGCAGTCAACGTCCTCGACCTGAGCGACTCAATAGGCGGCGCGTACTGCACGAAGATACTCGCCGACCTCGGTGCCGAGGTCGTGCTGGTGGAACGTCCCGGTTCCGGGCATCCTCTGCGTCAGGTTGGACCATTCGCAGCAGGAACCGACCTCGAGTCCAGTGGGATGTTCCTCTACTACGGGGCAAACAAGCGGAGCGTCGCGTGCGACCTGGATTCCGAGGCCGGACGTGAGCGTGTGCTCGGACTGGCGGCGAATGCCGACATCCTCGTGGAGAGCTTTGATCCCGGCTACATGGACTCCATCGGCCTCGGTTACGATGCGCTGTCCGCTGCCAACGAAGCCCTTGTGTACGCCTCAGTGACGCATTTTGGCCAGACGGGTCCAAATCGCAACTGGAAGTCTGACGAAATCACTGACTTCGCAATGGGCGGGTACATGTACTTCTGCGGCCACAGGGATCGCGAGCCGCTTATGATGAACAACAACCAGCCCATGCTTCATGCGGGCGCTCAGTCGGCCATTGCTTCTATTGCAGCGCTGAGATGGGCCCGCATGACCGGCGAGGGGCAGCACGTAGATGTTTCGTCCGTGGAGGCCATGCTTTCGGCACACGCATGGACGTCAACATCCTGGACGCACGAAGGCGTTGTACTTCGTCGTACTGAGCCGGACTGCATTCCCTGCGAAGACGGCTGGGTGTGGTTCTTCCCGTTCAGGTGGGACCCCACGTTCTTCGTCCTGATCGATCGACCCGAACTGATAGACCACGAGGACTTCGCAGACAGACAGAGCTGGGCCGACAATCGTGACAAGTTGGTCGTGCTGCTGACGGAGTGGTGCGCAGACAAGACCAAAGATGAGATCTTCAGGGCCGGTCAGGAACTGCGCGTACCGGTCACGCCGGTGAACAACGCCGCTGATCTACTGGCCTCGTCACAGCTCGAGCATCGGGAGTGGCTACAGCACGTCGATCATCCCTCGGCTGGCAGAACGGTTATGCCGGGCTTTCCCTATGGGTTCTCGAAGACCCCTGCGAGCATTCGGAGGCCCGCGCCGAGGCTAAATGCCGACCGCGGGTTCAACTTCGCCGCATCTGCCGACCGCACGTTCAATGCCATTGATCGAGAACAGATAGCATCTCTAGGTCCTGGTAGGGAACGGATGCCGTTGGCTGGCGTCCGAGTATTGGAGCTGACTGCAAACTGGGCAGGACCGCTCGCGGCAAGGCACCTGGCAGACCTTGGAGCGGAGGTCATCAAGATCGAGGCCCCTGATCGCCCGGCTACGCGCGGAGGAAGGTATCCCGGCGGCGATCCCTTCAGGCACCACTACAATCGCGCCGCTTATTTCAACAAGATGAACCGCAACAAGCTGGGGATCACTCTCAACCTGGACGACGAGTCTGGAAGGGAACTGTTCCTGAAGCTTGTTGCCGAGTCGGACGTGGTCCTCGAAAACAACAGCCCACGCGTGATGCGCAATTTCAACCTTCAGTACCCCGTACTGAGGGAGGTGAACCCCGAGATCATCATGGTGTCGATCTCCGGATTCGGACAGACGGGCCCAGACCGCGATTACGTGGCCTACGGAGCCAATGTCGAGGCAAGCTGTGGGCTGGCTGCGGCAACAGGATACGCGGACGACGATCGACCGTACAGGAGCACGCTTTTCTATGCCGACCCAGTCACGGGAGCGCACGCAGCTATCGCCATCCTGGCGGCGATTCACCATCGCGAGAGCACGGGTGAGGGTCAGTACGTCGACATGTCTCTACATGAGAACGGCATCACGTTCTTCCCTGAGGCTGTCATGGAGTACACAGTCACGGGCAATCTCGCCAAACGCCGTGGCAATCGTCACCCCATTCACGCGCCGCAGGGCTGCTATCCATCGTATGGAGACGATAGCTGGCTCGCTCTTTGCATCAGGACTCCTGACGAGTGGAGGGCGCTTGCGTCATCTATCGGCCGCATGGACCTCGGAGCCGATCCTGAGCTTGCGACTTCGCAGGGCCGGAGGGCACGCCACGACGAGATCGACGCTGCAATCTCAGAGTGGACTCGCCAGTACGACCACAACGAGGCTGCTGCGATCCTTCAGGAAGCGGGAGTCCCCGCCGCGCCGGTTCTTGCCAACTGGGAGATGGTCAGCAATCGGCACTTCCATGCACGGGGATTCTACGAACCAATGGAACATCCGGAGATGGGTGTTTTTCCCTATCCAGGCATGCCCTGGAAGCTGTCAGCCACACCTGGGATCATCAGGAAAGCGTCGCCGCTGTACGGCGAACACAACTCAGAAGTGTTTCGAGGCCTTCTGGCACTGGGCGACGACGACCTCGGGCCGCTCTATGAGCGTCGGGTCATCGCCGACGAGCCGTCTCCAGATCTGCCGGCTCCGGTAAGAAGAGTCATATAGTCAGGCGGAGCTCGTCTCCAACTGCCACCGTTCCGGGAGACTCTACGACTCCGTAAACGCCGAAGTAGGCGGCACGGACGCTGGGACGATAGCTCAGGATCAGCCTCAGCGTATCGAAGTCTCGTTCACCGGTAGAGGGGTCGAGTGTGGTGATTGCGCACCGGGGGTCGCGGGCCACGAGTCGTAGCCTCAGTCGCTCGCCGATGCGAAGTCCCTTGCCGAGCCATGAGTCCTCTTCGTGCGGCTCGCAGCCTTCGAGCAGGATCGTGGGCCTGAATCTCTCTGCCTCGAACGACTTCGATCCTTCGGTCAACCCCGTCAGATAGTCGATCGATGCCTGGGAGATGATCGACACCGGGTACTCGTCAAAGCACACTCCGCGGCTGTTCGACTCGAACAGGCGCAGCTCAACTCCGCAGAACTCTGAGAGCGCCGCTGCCCATGGGCCATCGATGAGTTGGCCCTCTACAACTCGCCCCCATAGCACAGTAGCCGTGGGCTCGACTGGCTTGGGCTGACCTTCGATGACGCGGCCATCAGGGAACGTCATCTTCAGTTGGTTGTCTGTAGCGCAGTACTCGGCGGTCACTTGAGTTAGGCGACCCTGCTGACGCTGCGTTACCAGTCTGCCCGTTTCATCGAGAACTATGAAGCGCCTGTCCCCCTCGATGCCTCGTGAGGAGATGTCAGCCCGATCAATGCCGATCAGATCGAGAGATTTCACTGGCGCGAGGTTTATGGCGCTTACGGTTGGCATGTTCGAGACATTCTCCCGACGAACAGTTTCGGTAGCGGTCACACGCCATGGTACCAGTCCGACCAGCAACCTGCCGCCAGACGTTCACTAACCAGATCCCAGTCTCTCGTGATACATTACGGCCAACAGGATTAACCTTGATATTGCCACGGAGGCCACTCATGGCGACTCAGACCTATGAACCGAACCTAGTTCTGTCCAACGAGGAGTTTGACACAGTTGGCTCAAGACCTGTCCGCCCAGATGGTGTGGACAAGGTAACAGGGCGAGCTCGTTACAGTGCAGATATTCACCTCCCGGGAATGCTGCACGGCAAGCTGCTGAGGAGCCCCCATGCGCACGCACGCATTCGTTCGATAGACCCTTCCCGAGCTCTGGCTCTCCCCGGCGTCAAGGCGGTGGTGACATCTCAGGATATGCCGGAGGTGTCTGCGGAGTTCACCGACCAGTCGGAAGGCGCGGCGGTCAACTACGGCTTCTACAGTCGCAACGTGATCGCCAGGGAGAAGGCGCTGTACAAGGGGCATGTGGTTGCCGCTGTTGCTGCGACTGATCCTGCCATCGCTGAGCATGCTCTCGACCTGATCGACGTGGACTATGAAGTGCTCCCTCATGTGCTCGATGCCGAGAGTGCGTTGGAGCCAGGTGCGCCAGTCCTTCACGAACGCCTTCTCACGGTACACAGCCCGACGCTCCGGTCAGGCGGCTGGGGAGACTCTGATGAGCAGACGAACCTCGCCAACCGGTTCGAGTTCCGTCTGGGCGACATCGAGGAGGGGTTCGCACAGGCAGACGTCGTGGTGGAAGAGGAGTACAGGACCCAGGCCGTACACCAAGGGTACATCGAGCCGCACGCCGCCACCGCTCACTGGAGCAGCGATGGCTACGTGACCGTCTGGTGCTCCAGCCAGGGACACTTCGCGGTCCGGGACCACACGTCGACGATACTCGATATTCCCGTTTCCCGCGTTAAGGTTGTCCCTATGGAGATCGGCGGCGGTTTCGGAGGAAAGGGACAGGGCGGCGTGTACCTTGAGCCGCTGGCGGCAAAGCTCTCGGAGAAGACCGGCCAGCCGGTAAAGATAGTCATGTCCCGCGAAGAGGTATTCGTGGGCAGCGGACCCACCTCGGGCACTCACATCACGGTGAAGGTCGGTGCAAAGGCGACAGGCGAGATTACGGCTGCGGAGGCCCATCTGACTTACGAAGCCGGTGCGTTCCCGGGGTCGCCCGTTGCCTCCGGCTGCAGGACCATGTTCGGACCGTACAACATCCCTAACGCAATGGTCGAAGGCGTCGACGTGCTGGTCAACAAGCAGAAGTCGGCGGCGTATCGTGCTCCTGGCTCCCCTGCAGCAGCTTTCGCAGCCGAACAGGCGCTGGATGAATTAGCTCGGAAACTTGATATGGACCCTGTAGAGTTTCGCCTGATGAATACGTCAGAGGAGGGTACACGGCAGGTCGCCGGCCCCAGGTACCAGCGAATTGGAAACAAAGAGATACTTGAGGCGACACGCGACCACGATCACCTGCAGACCAGGCTCGAGGGGAAGCTGCAAGGACGTGGAGTCGCGGGAGGTGCTTGGTTCAACGGCTCCGGACCTGCCTCTGCGGTGGCTTCTATCAACCCGGACGGCACTGTCAGCCTAATCGAGGGTTCGCCGGACATCGGTGGAAGTAGGGCGGTTATGGCCATGCACGTGGCCGAGGTGCTCCAGATTCCTGTCGAAGATGTCCGCCCGGCTATCGTCGATACCGACTCCATAGGCTACAGCTCAGGCGCCGGCGGAAGTGGAGTCACGTTCAAGATGGGACGTGCCTGCTACGAGGCCGCGCAGGACGCCAGGGCTCAGCTGATAGAGCGCGCTGCCCGGATCTGGGAGGTAGATTCCAACGACATAGAGTACGAGGACGCGACCCTGAGGCACCGGCAGGACACAGAGCTGAGCATCAGCTTCAAGGACTTGGCCACCCAGCTAAACGGCACCGGAGGGCCGATTGTAGGTCGGGCGACGGTAAATCCCGGCGGTGTAGGCAACGCCTTCGCCGTTCACGTGGTGGACGTAGAGGTCGATCCTGAGACCGGCAAGGTAGAGATACTGCGGTTCACAGCGCTGCAGGACGCCGGCAAGGCGATCCATCCCAGCTACGTAGAGGGACAGATCCAGGGCGGAGCGGTGCAGGGCATCGGGTGGGCGCTCAACGAGGAGTACTACTTCGGCGACGATGGCACGATGCAGAACTCGACATTCCTCGACTATCGAATGCCTACCAGCCTGGACCTGCCCATGATCGACACGGTGATTGTAGAAGTAGCCAACCCCGGACATCCATATGGTGTCAGGGGCGTTGGAGAGGTCTCGATTGTTCCGCCGATGGCGGCGGTTGCCAACGCCATCTACGACGCAACGGGAGTGAGGCTTACCGAGCTGCCGATGTCGCCAGCGGTCGTGACGAGGGCCCTGAAGGAGGCTGGAGTAAGCTAGCCAAGTAGGCGCCTGCCTAGCGCCGGAACTGGATCTTCTTGAAGGACTCGGAGTAGAGCATTCCGGTGCCTTCCGAACCGCGTCGACGCCACTCCTGCATCCGGGGTAGGAGTTCCTGGTAGGGTCGCCCGCCGGTCTGCGAGTGGTGCTCGGCGAGAGCTTTGACGGCCGTCTCCATGTGGTCGGTGACGTCGATGCGAACGTCTGGGTCAGGATGCCCCATGATCCAGACCTCGGCAACCTTGTGGGGCTCGAAACCCTCTTCCAGTAATTCAGGGAAGGTCATGTGGTCTCTCGCAGTCGGAAACACGGCTGCGAGAGCTGCCTCACCGGCGGCGAGGTGGTCGGGATGGCCGACACCCCATCCACCGTCGAGGACACGCAGGGGATACTGGCAGATCAGGACGTCGGGCTTGTACCGGCGTATCTCGCGCGCAATATCCCGGCGCACATCCAGGGTGGGCTCAAGGTATCCGTCCGGGTAGCCCAGGAACGCCACGTCCTTCAGGCCGAGGACTTTTCCTGCGTTGACCTGCTCCTCGCGTCTCATGGCCGACAGTTCTTCTCCCGTAATCTCGCGGTCTGAGCTGCCCTTGCTGCCGTCGGTGCACAGGACGTAGGTCATCTCCCAACCTTCGGCGCACAGCTTGGCAATTGTGCCTGAGCATCCGTACTCGGCATCGTCCGCATGGGCGATTACCACCATCCCGCTGGAGTATCCGTTTTCGGTTTCCATCTATTCTCCTCTGCCGCTCGGTATCAGTTCTCTAATCTTAGCCATTCAGCCTATGGATGCGAAAAGCGCCTCGCTGGCGTGTTGAATGGCCTTCATGATGGGCGCAGGGTACACACCAACCAGGACCATGCCTGCAAGCAGGACTCCCAAGAGACCCACGGTCGCCTTCGGTACTGGAATGGCGTTTGTAATCTTCGGCTCTTCGATGTACATCTGCCGCAAGACCTGAAGATAGTAATAAAGTGAGATAAGGCTTGTGAAGATCGCCAGTCCAGCCAGCCACAGGAGGCCCTGCGCCGCCACCGCGCTGAACAGGTAGAACTTGCTCACGAACCCCGCGAAGACCGGCAGGCCCGCAAGCGAAAACAGCGCCGCCGCCATGACCAGCGACAGGAAGGGCGCCCGGCGGGCCAAACCCGCAAGATCGGCGATGTCATCACGCTTGGTCTCGTTGTAGAAGGCTGCAAGGCACAGGAAGGCTGCTGAGTTGGTGATGCCGTACGCGACGAGGTGAAGCATCAGGCCGTTGGCTGCGAGATGCGACACGTTGCGCTGTATGTTGCCGTCCGCTTCAACTGCGGCCAGGGCCGCAAGCCCGGTCAGCAGGTACCCGACATGTGCAATGCTGGAGTAGGCAAGCAGTCGTTTGAGATTGGTCTGGGCAAGGGCGACCAGGTTTCCGACCGTCATCGTCAGCGCCGCCAGTATCGCGAGGATGATCTGCCACTCGTCGATTATCGGCAGCATTGATTCAGCGAAGAACCTGATAGTCAACGCGAACGCTGCGGCCTTCGACGCAACGGCAAGGAACGCCGTAATGGGAATCGGGGCGCCCTCATAAGCGTCAGGTGCCCACATGTGGAAGGGGACTGCGGCCACCTTGAACCCGAGCCCGGCGATTATCAATACGAGACCAACCAGGACACCAGGACTAATCTCGCGAGCGGCGCTCAAAGCGCTTCCGATCTCATCGAACCTGGTGGTGCCTGTGAGACCGAAGATCTGGCTGATGCCGAAGAGCAGAAGGGCGGACGATACTGCGCCCAGTAGGATGTACTTAGTACCGCCCTCGTTTGATCTCGGGTTGTAACGGTCGAACGATACCAGCACGTACAGGCTGAAGCTCAGCAGCTCAAGAGAGATGTACGCTGTCAGCAGCTCGCGCGATGCCGACATCAGCATCATTCCGACGACTGCGAAGACCAGGATTGCGTAGTACTCTCCCGGATACTCGAGGTTCTTGCGAACGTACTCGACAGACGACAGGACAATCACGATAGCCATCACGAGGAACACGGCCCTGAAGAACAGGGAGTAGCCATCTATGGAGATCAGGCCGTCGTACAGGCTGTCTGTGGTGTTCCACTGGTAGACCAGCATTACGACTAGCGTGACTGCCAGTCCGGCAGCTGCCACGTATCCGAGCCAGTATTTCCTGTCTCTGCTGACAAAGAAGTCGAGCGTCAGAATGGCGAACGCAAGTCCTGTCACCATGAACTCAGGAATTAGTAGCAGGAAGTTGTTGTTCATCCTGCCTCTCCGAACCTGGCGAGAACCTCGAACACGCCAGTCTCGATCACCCGGATGAACGGGAATGGGAACAGTCCAACCAGCAGAATGAACCCGGCCAGCACCAGGGTCGAGACCCTTTCGAGTCCATTGGCGTCGGTCTGGTCGGCCCACTGCTCTCCCAGCGGCCCGAAGAACACACGGGCCAGCAGTCTCAGGATGTACACGGCGGTTATGGCCGCGCCGATAATTCCGAGCACTCCCAACAGCGGATAGGTCTGGAAGAGTCCGAGGAAGACCAGGAGCTCGGCGACGAAGCCACTGAGTCCCGGCAGACCGAGCGAGGCAAGCCCCGCGATGGCGAACATCGTGGCGGTGAACCCCATCCTCTTGGCGAGGCCGTCGAGGGAGTAGATGTCGCGAGTGTGCGTCCTGTCGTAGACGGCACCCACAACGGCGAAGAAGAGGGCCGTCATGACTCCGTGGCTGAACATCTGGAGGACTGCTCCGCTCAATCCCAGCGGGTTGAGTGTCGCGATGCCCATCAGCACATAGCCCATGTGGCTCACGCTGGAGTAGCCGATGACGTACTTGAGGTCGTTCTGCCCTATGGCGGACCATGCCCCGTAGATGACGTTGACGGTGCCCAACCCGATCAGAACAGGCATCCACGCCTGAGCGCCTTCGGGCATCAGCATCATCCCGATCCGGATGATTCCGAATGCTCCCAGCTTCATGAGAACGCCCGCGTGGACCATGCTTACCGCGGTCGGGGCCGCTACGTGACCATCCGGCGACCAGGTATGGAATGGCCAGAGCCCGGCCAGCACGCCGAAGCCGACCATCAGGAAGGGAAAGAAGACCTTCTGGAAGTTCTCGGAGAACGTCACCTGCTCAAGTGCTACGAGGTCGAAAGTCCCCAGACCTCCTTCTACGAAGATAGCAAGCAGCGCCACCCAAATCAGGACGCTTCCAGCCACCAGGTAGATCATCAACTTCATCGCACCGTATTCCTTGGTGCGGCTGAACGTGGGGAATGTCGAGCTGCTTCCCCAGATACCTATCAGGAGGTACATCGGGAGCACGGCCAGTTCGTAGAAGAAGAAAAAGAAGAACATGTCCAGCGTGACGAAGACGCCGAACACGCCTGCCAGCAACAGCAGGTAGAGTACAAAGTATGCCTTGGGAGATCGCGAGTCCTCTTCCCCTTCGCCAATCTTCCACGACACAAGCACGCCGGTAAACAGAACGATGCCAGTCAGCAGGACCATGGGTGCCGCAATGCCATCGACGCCCAGGTGGAGAGTAATCGCGTGGTCGCCGAGCGGCCACGGACCGGGCATCGACAGCCACTGCCAGGTTCTTTCTAGCTGCATTCCACCTGCGGACTGATCGTAGGCGAGGAACACGTAGACCGACAGCAGCATCGTCACTGTCGCGGCAACTGCTGCTTCGGTACGTACAGCCCTGAAGTTGCTGCCGGGTGTGACCAGGATGGCGCCCGCTCCGACCAGGGGCAGGACAATCAACAGCAGCAGTACGTATGGATCGAATCCGAACATGCTAGGTCTGGACGATCCACCAGATCAGAGACAGGACTACAACCCCGGCCGCCATGGCCATGCCGTAGTTGTAGATTCGTCCGGTCTGAACGAACTTCATGCGGAATCCTGAGATCTTTACGCTGTCGCCTGTGCCATCGACCGCGGTGTCGTTGATTACCACTCTGTCGAATGCGGCGATGAAGCGGCCAAATACGAGCACGATGCGGTCAATCACCCACTGATAGAACTCGTCCACGTAGTACCTGGCGGCCAGTACGCGGTGGACTGTCGGGAAGCGGTCGATGACCCTTTCGGTCGAGAGTGAGCCGCGAATGTATGCCGCCCATCCGAGCCAGATTCCAACACCTGCCAGAATAAGGGAGACGATGGTAAGCCAGACGTTTAGGTGGAACTTGCTGTGTCCATCGATGAAGCCTGCGAAGCCCCTGTAGGCGTCTCCGACTCCGAAGGCAAGAAATCCCACACCAATCGCTGGAATCGCCAGCAGCAGCAGTGGCACTGTCATAACAGAGGGCGATTCGTGAACATCAGAGTGATCGGACTTCGATTCTCCGAAGAACGTGGCGAAAGTCAGCCGGGCCATGTACAGCGCGCTGAGGACGACTCCAAATAGCGCCAGCACTATGAACACCGGGTGGCGGTATTCGAGGACTCGCAGCAGCACCTCGTCCTTGGTGAAGAAGCCCGCGAGCGGAATGACCCCGGCGAGGGACGCTGCGCCAATGGCAAATGTCCAACCAGTGATGGGCATCCGACGTCTCAGGCCGCCCATCTTGCGGATGTCGGTCTCCTCGTGCATTGCGTGCATGACGCTGCCGGCTCCGAGAAAGAGCATGGCCTTGGCTACTCCGTGTGCCACGAGGTGGAAGAGTGCAACGCCGACTCCACCGGCTCCGAGCGACAGCATCATGAGTCCGAGGTGGCTGACAGTCGAGTAGGCAAGCACCCTCTTGATGTCGGCCACAACCAGTGCGATGGTGCCCGCGAACACGAAAGTCACCACACCGACGGACGCCACGATGACCAGCACGGTTGGTGTAAGTTCGAAGAGGGGCATGAGCCTCGCCACGAGGTAAACCCCGGCAGCGACCATTGTCGCCGCGTGGATCAGGGCGCTTACAGGCGTAGGACCCTCCATCGCGTCTGGGAGCCACACATGGAACGGCACCTGTGCCGACTTGCCCATCGCACCCAGGAATATCAGGAACATGGCTATGTTCAGGGTGCCCTGGTCGATGCCGCCGTTCTGCGCGATATGGATCAGGGTGGAGATATCGAACGTTCCGGTTGCCCTGAAGAGAAGGACTATACCTATCAGGAGCCCCACGTCGCCTATTCGGGTCGTGATGAACGCCTTCTTGGCCGCCTCCGCGGCAGAGCGACGCTCATACCAGAAGCCTATGAGCAGATACGAGCCGAGTCCAACGAGTTCCCAAGTGATGTAGAGGAACACGAGGTTGTCGGCAAGAACCAGCGCCAGCATCGCAGCCACGAAGAGCGAGTGCACGGCGTAGTAGCGCCCCAGTCCGGGGTCGTACTCTCCGTCGTGCTTCATGTAACCGAGCGAGTAAACCTGCACCAGCAGTGCGACAAACGTAACTAGCCCCAGCATCGTGACTGAGATCTGATCGACGGTCGTGCCCCAGGTCAGGGTGGTGTCGCCGACGCTGAGCCACCTGATGCTGAGGTCGGCCGTGCCCGATGCCAACAGGTCTGCCAGTACAAACCAGAAGAGCACAAAGCCGAGGAGGATCGCAGCTATGGATATGGGTGCGCCCTGGAGGGGCAGGCGGCGGCGGAACGGAAAGACTATGAAGAACGCTCCCGCGCTCAGCGCGGGTATTACCCAGGCCCAGTTTGTGCCGATGATGTCAGTCATTCAACAGGTATGGAGGGACCAACGTATTCGATCACCATCTGAGAGCGTCGATCTGGTCCACGTTTGCAGAACTGCGGTTCCGGTACAGTCTGAGTATGATCGCGATCGCCAGCGCGAGCTCAGCGGCAGCGATAGTGATCACGAATATAATCAAGACCTGCCCAAGGGCTCTCTGAGCCTCGCCAAAGTCTACGAAGGCCGCATATCCGATCAGATTGATGTTTACCGCGTTCAGCATCAACTCTATCGACATCAGGATGAGAACGGCACTTCGTCGCGCCAGCACACCATACAGCCCTATCGCGAAGAGGGCCGCTGCGAGGACCTGGAGGTGCGCTAGCTCTATCAATCGCGGCCACCGGTTGTCCTCACAAGGACGATTGAGCCTATCAGGGCGACCAGCAACACCAGGGACGCGACCTCGAACGGCACCGCCCAGTCAGTGAACAGGCTCTCTCCCAGCTCACGGAACCCGACACTCTCTCGTTCGACGACTCGTACGCTTGTCGTAAGGGCCGCTGCTACCAGCAGGGCGAAGACTCCAATCGCAAACAGCGCCGCCAGGGGCCACTGCCGATGATCGGTCAGATTCTCGAAGTCCTGGATACGGGTCAGCATCAACGAGAACAGGACTACGATTACAACTGCGCCGCCATAGATCAGCACCTGCACCAGCGCAAGGAACTCAGCGAACATGAGCAGGAACACTCCGGCGACACCCAACATTGCAGCAAGGAGAGCGAACGCCGCATAGACGATGTTACGGGTGAGTACTACTCCGAGTCCGCCCATTATTACCAGCGCGGCAGCGATGTAGAAGAATACCAGCGACTGTGAGACCATTAGCAGTCTGAGACTTGGTCCTGAGCGGGCGGACCTGTTTCTTCCGGTTCTGCGACGGCTGTTGCGGCGCTTGGCGCCTGTTCACTCTCGGCGGTCTCTGCAGCCGGCTTTCTTCTCGCAGGGCGTCGTCGGGGTGCCGCCTCGCCCTCATCCTTCTTCACAGGAACACCGCTGTTCTTCGAGGGATTCGTCGGATGCCAACCAGTGTCGTCCTGATACTTGCGTCCCATGTCCAGCAACAGGTCAAGGTCGACCCTGTTGCCGTTGCGCTGATACTTGCTCAGCTCGTGCTCGTGGCTCATCTCAATGGCGTCGAAGTTACACACATCGACGCAGATACCGCACAGGATGCACCTGCCGAGGTTTATCTCGAACATCTCGATGATCTTGCGACGCCTGCTCTCTTCAGATTCGAACTTCGGATTGTCCGTCATCTGCGCGCTCATGCACTGTGTCGGACAGGCGCGAACGCAGACCATGCAGCCTGTGCAGTAAGGCTCTGGGACATCACCATCCCATAGCAGTGCAGGGAACCCCATGTATCTCTGGGCGACCTGGTGCCGCTTATCGGGCTCTGGATATTGAAGTGTTACTGGCTTTCGCAGCGCTGTCTTCAGCGTTACCAAAAGCCCTTCGAGAAAACCAACCATTTAGCGATTCTCTAGTTGCTGTGGTTTAGTACTCAGGCGTCTGCGGCTTCGACCGTCGGGCTACGCCTTAGATCTTGTGCGGATATGACGCTCACCGTTTGGCGCTGCATGTCCGTTCCCGGGTTCTTGAAGATGACGTAGACAGTGCCGCCCAATAATAGCAGAGAGATGATACTCAGGCTCCAGAGCGGCCAGCCGTAGAACAGCACGACGGCGGTTGCAATGATGTTCAGGAACGACAGTGGGACAAGCAGCTTCCAGCCAAATGACATGAGCTGGTCTATACGAAGCCGGGGGAATGTGCCCCTGATCCAGAAGATGAGCCAGATGACCAGAGCCGTCTTCACCAGGAACCAGCCGAGTGACAGCGTCGAGTGAGCCAGGCCATCGAACGGCATGGCAGGCCATCTCCATCCTCCCAGGAACAGCAGAACGGTCAACGCTGCGACCGTGAACGTGTTCAGGTACTCGGCAAGGAAGAATGCCGCCCAGTGAGCGCCGCTGTACTCTACAAATGGGCCGCCGACCACTTCTGATTCGGCGTGGTGGATGTCGAACGGCGTACGGCCAAGCTCGGCGAGCCCGGCTGTGAGGAACAGGAAGAGCCCGACAGGCTGGATCAGCGCATACGCGAAGTTAGTCTGGGCGTCTACGACCTCGGTGAGGTTGAGTGACTGGGCCAGCATCGCCACTCCTACAATCGCCATAATGAACGGGATCTCGTAGCTCACAAGCTGGCCGGCAGCCCGTAGTCCGCCGATCATGGCGTACTTGTTGGCCGACCCCCATCCAGCCATCACCAGCCCCATCACTGAAAGCACGGAAATGGCTGTGATGTAGAAGAGTCCCAGATCAAGGTTTCTCAGGACGAGGTCGCGCGCCATCGGCAGCGTGACCCACAGGAGCAGCGATGGAACAAAGACGGCCACCGGAGCCAGCCAGTAGACCCGGCGGTCTGCCCACGACGGCAGGATGTCCTCTTTGGTGAACAGCTTGATGCCATCTGCGATCGGCTGGAGGGTACCGTGAAGGCCCACCCTCATCGGGCCCATACGCATCTGGATTCTCGCGAGAGCCTTGCGTTCTGCCCAGGTCAGCACGAGAACCACAAGTGACAGGAACCCGAGGAGAGCAGCCGCTCCGAGTGTATAGTAGACGACCTGAAGCGGGCTCATCTGTCGACCTCGCCCAGGATGATGTCGATCGAGCCGAGAACTATCACTGCATCCGCGATGTAGGCGTCGCGCAACATCGCCTGAATCGCCTGCAGGTTGCAGAAGGAGGGGGCTCGGACCTTCACCCTGTACGGCATGTCGGAGCCGTCGCTGACGAGGAAAACGCCGAAATCGCCCCTTGGAGACTCGGTTCGCAGGTAGACCTCGCCTTTGGGAGGGCGGGCGATTCTTCTGACGTTGGCGGCTATGTCGCCCTCGGGAAGCTGGTCCATCGCCTGCCTGACGATGCTCAGCGACTGTCGCATCTCTTCGACGCGGACGTAGTAGCGGTCCCAGCAGTCGCCGTAGGTGCCTACGGGAATCCCGAAGTCGAACCTGTCGTAGATCGAGTACGGCTCGGAGATACGGACATCTTCAGGCACTCCACACGCTCTGAGAGCCGGTCCGGTAACTCCTAGGTCGATCGCTTCCTCCGCCGAGATCGCGCCGATCCCCTTGGTGCGGGCGAGGAACATCTCGTTCTGGCTAAGTAGTTCGTCGCACTCCTCGATACCCCGCTCAAGCTGGTCGAGCAGAGTGTCCATGCGAGGACGGAAGTCGTCCGGCAGGTCTTCGTTCACGCCGCCGATGCGTATGTAGTTGTGCATCATGCGAGCGCCCGTGACGGCCTCGAACAGGGCCTGCACTCGTTCTCTCTCCCGAAAGCCGTAGAGTATTGGCGTCATTGCCCCGGCGTCGAGTCCGTACACTCCGTAGAAGAGCATGTGACTGGCTATGCGGTTAAGCTCGCAGAGGATGACCCTGATGTACTCGGCGCGTTCCGGCACCTCCAGTCCCATCAGCTTCTCCGCGGCCATGCAGATGGCGAGCTCGCAGTTCAGGTTCCCTACATAGTCGAGCCTGTCGAACAGGGTAATGATCTGGCTGTACTGCTCACCCTCGCACAGCTTTTCCGATCCCCTGTGCAGGTACCCGATGTGCGGCTCCGAGCGGACGATCTTCTCTCCGTCTACCCAGATCACAAGCCTGAACACCCCATGCGTCGATGGGTGCTGAGGTCCCATGTTGACCATCAGGTCAATGGCGTCGGCCTGCTGTGTTGGCTGTTCCTGGAGTTGCATTCTTCTCAGTTAACCTTGAGTGTTCTGTGCGATGCAACGGCTGTAGCCCACGTTACCACTCGTCGTAGTCATGGAACGGGAAACTCTTGCGTCCGGGGAAGCCTTCGAACTCCTCGTAGAGCAACAGTGGCGCCAGGTTGGGATGACCTTCGAACACGACGCCAAATAGATCGTGGCTCTCACGTTCATACCAGTTCGCGCCGGCCCATACGCCCGTGACGGTCGGGACGGCCGGACTGTCTTCCGGGACTCGCGTCTTAACTACCATCTTGTGTCGTTTGTCCAATGAGTACAGGTGGTAGCTGACCTCGAACTCGGCTGTCGCCTCCACGTAGTCGACGACTGAAAGACATCGCAGGTAGTTGAAGTCCAATCGAGGGTCGGTCTTGCAGGTGATGCACACACCCGCGACCTGATCGGCTGGTACCGTGAAGGTTACCTCATCGACTGCGGCGCCAATCTGAGTAGCCCATTCCGGCCCGAACACTTCCGCCAATGTTGAGGCCAGCGCCTCGCCCATAGGGTCGAGGGCCACTGGAGCCTCGGGGATTGTCGGCTCGCGCCTAGGACGTCTCGCCACGCTGCCTGGCGTCCATCTGGATCTTTTCCTGGAGCTGCATGATGCCGTGCATCAGCGCCTCCGGTCGGGGAGGGCATCCGGGCACATATACATCGACAGGTATGAGGTGGTCCACACCCATGACCACTGAATATGAGCGGTAGTAGGGCCCACCGTTGGTGGCGCAGCTACCCATGGCGATGACCCACTTGGGATCGGGCATCTGTTCGTACAGCAGCTTGATTGGCTCAGCCATCTTCTTGACGACGGTCCCGGCCACTATCATCACGTCCGCCTGCCTCGGGGACGGCCATGTGACGATCCCGAACCTGTCGAAATCGTGGTGCGACATGTGCGTGCTCATCATCTCGATTGCACAACAGGCGAGGCCGAACGAGAGTGTCCACAGAGAGTTCTTGCGGGCGAGTGCGAATAGCTCATCCGACTTCGCCGTGAGCGCATTCGGAAGTGCGCGGTTAAAGATGCTCTCAGCCGGGGAGTTGCCACTGCCGGGCTCGTACCCTTGTCCCAGACTCATCTCCACTGCAAAACTCCCTTTCGCCAGCCGTAGATTACTCCGAAGAACAGGATGCCGATGAAGATCAGCATCTCGTAGAAGACTGCGGGAATGGTCTTCAGAAAGACCAAGGCCCATGGAAACAGGAATACGGCCTCGACGTCGAATATCAGAAACAGGATCGCAAAGACGTAGTACCTGATCTGGATCTGCGACCACATGAACGGCGCCGGAGGGATTCCGCACTCGTACGGGATGTCCTTGGCTTCCGACTTTCGCTTCGGCGCGAGGATGTAGGATGCGGCAAAGAGCGCTGCCATTGCGGCGAAGCCCACTCCCGCCACCAGCAACACAGCCATCCAGTTGATGTCGTAGCCATCAGGCATGAAGGACTCCAATCGGCTGATTGAGGGCTCTCGGGAAGTGTAGCAACGGCTCCAAAATAGTGTCAATCGGAAGGCCCAGGTACTTATACACCCTTCTTTCAGGGTACGCTGTGACCTTGGCTGCGGTTCCTGATTCCCTACACTTGATGTGTAAGGTGCCTACAAGAACTCCAAAGTGCAAATCCCAAACGGAAGGTGAATGAGATGGAACGTTACTGGCTCATAGGCGGTGGCGCACTATTGGGACTACTCTTGATTGTCAGCGTCGCCATTTCCGTATTCAGGGGGGAAACTGAGTTCGACCCGAGTTCGCCGGAATACACAGTCCAGCGATACCTCAAGGCCCTCGTCAGCGAGGACCATGAGACTGCCGAGGAGCTTTGGTCTCCTGAACTGAGTGAAACATGCTCATTCGAGGCATTCGTACTTCGATCTGGTGGTAGATTCGACAGCGTGTCCGAATCGAGAATCACTTTGGATGAAACCAGGGTTGTTGGCGAAACGACCGTAGTGACTCTTGGTGTCGTCCGGACCGGCGGAGGCGGCATTTTCGGCCCCTCAGAGTGGGAGAGTGTCTACGATTTCGGCGTCCGTAAGCTCGATGGGAAGTGGCTGATCACTGGGCACGACTGGCTGGGTGATGAGTGCGTGAGCTCTCAATTCGTGCCGGGTCCGCGAGTAAGCTAGACCAGGGAGTGACTGATACCAATTAGCCCTCAATGGCGTTCTGGAAGGCGGAGCAGACAGATGACACCCTTAATCATCGTTCCAATTCTGATTCAAATAGCTGTCATAGGCGCGATCATCTTCGGCGTATTCATGTGGCGGAGGAAGGCGACTGAGGATGGCCCCGACGTGGGCATCGGCACACCCCGTCGCTTCTACTTCTACTCAATCTCTTTCATTGCGCTGATGCTGCTTGTCAGCGGAATCACCCTGGTCCTGATGTCCCTGCTCGATGAGCTGTTTGGAGGGCCGGTCATCAGGGGCACGACTACGCGCTTGGCAACCGGACTGGCGTTAACGATAGTTGGGCTTCCCCTCTGGGGCCTTCACTGGAGATTTGTGCAAGGCAAGGTCGAGGGCCAGCCATCCGAGCGCCGGTCCATCTTGAGGAGGCTGTATCTGAATGTCTCCATGGGAGTCGCCGTGGGCTTCCTTGCGTACAACGGATACAAGGTAATCGAGTGGGTGCTGCAGGTTGGTGACTTCCCCGCGTTCTCGTGGGCCGCGATCCTCGTGTGGTCTCCCGTGTGGGCATACCACTGGTGGACTGGGTCAAATGAAGAGCAAGATTCCTCGCCGCTTACACAGGGGATCAGCCGTCTGTACATCTACCTGGCCTCCGCGCTGGGAATAGCCATGCTGGCCTCAGGAGTTGGATTCTTGGTGTACTTCGTTCTCAACGAAGGATACTCGGCGGCGTTTGCAGTTGATATGACAGGGTCAGAGAGGCTGTTTGGGGACGCTGCTCGGACAGCGCTATCCGTCTCGCTGGTCGGAGGAGTGATCTGGTGGACGCACTGGATCAAATTCGCTTCGGACGATAGAAGCTCGATTCTCAGGTGGATCTACCTGTTCGTCGCCACGATAGGGGGCGGGACAATAGCGTCCCTCATTGGGGCCGGATTTTTGATCTACGCGCCGCTGTCGTGGTTCCTTGGGGCGACAGGCGAAGGGGCGGCGAGCCACTTCGAAGACCTGCCTGGCGCAGTAGCCACTGTGGGGGTAGGGATAGCCCTGTGGGTGTATCACAGGCGCCGCATGATTTCGGAGTCATCCGATACTGAGGCGTTTCACGTCGAAAGAAGTTACGACCTTCTGGTTGCTGCGATCGGGCTACTTGTCGTCGCGTCGGCCTCTGTTGCCGTGTTCGACACTTTCTTCAGGCTGATTTCAGACTCATCGTCAGTAGTAATGGTCATTTCCGTGCAATGGCGTGAACGACTTTCCATTATCCTGACGCTATTACTGATCGGAATTCCCGTATGGTTGGCTCACTGGCGCAGGATCCAGGGACCGGCTCTCGCCAATCCTGAGGTGGAGCGCATCGCACTACCCAGGAAGCTGTATGTGATGGGTGTGTTGTGCCTGGGACTGCTGGCACTGGTTGGAGGGGCGAGTTCGACTCTCTTCATATTCCTCCGGGACCTGCTGGATGCCGAGCTTTCCGCAAACACACTCCGTGACCTTTCGACCGGTCTGTCCGTAGTTCTTACCGCGCTGCTGGTCATACCCTACCACCTGGTCATCTACAGGCAGGACAGGGAGTTGGAGCCGGACGAGATTGAGCCACCCGCAGCGCTAACTCCAAAGTCGGTGATGCTGCTGGTGGCAGCGGGCGGCGACGGCCTGGCTGACGAAGTCGAGGGTGCCCTTGGCTACAGGGTCACGCGGTCCAACTGGCAGGACTCGGATGCATATGTACCGACCCTAAGTGCTGAGCAGATCGAGTTTCTGCCTGAGCGGGTCACATCCGCGCCCGGAACCAGCGTGCTGCTGGTACCGGATGCGGATGGAATCAGGGTGATCTCATACGGCTGAGTATCTCGGACGCAAGGAGCGACGGTCTTTTACCAGTTGGTGAATGCTCCGTCGTTCCTTCGCAACTGTGGCGGCCACCCATTCAGAGGTGCAGGATGGGCCTTCGCGTAGTCTTCGTCGAAGTCGACACCGAGGCCTGGCCTGTCTGAGGGAGTCCAGGCGTATCCGTCCTCCCACTCGATCTGGACGGGGAAGAGTTCGGTGGCGAAGCTGCCAGGACGCTGTGGCATCTCCTGTACGCCGACATTGGTTGATGCCATGCAGAGGTTCACACACGCTGCGGCGCTTACCGGGCCGAGCGGGTTGTGCGGGACGATGTCGATATAGTGCGTCTCGGCCCAGTGCGTGATCTTCAACGCTTCAGTCAGACCACCGACAATGCACAGGTCGATACGAGCGTAGTTGATCAGTTCCTCCTCGATGACCTCTCTGAAGGACCACTTGGAGGCCCACTGCTCGCCTGCGGCGATCGGGAGCGATACGTGCCGGGCTAGAGTTCTGTAGCTCGCGGGATTCTCCGACCTCAGCGCGTCTTCGATGAAGAACGGATTGTACGGCTCGAGGGCGCGGCACAAAGTGACCATGTGGGCTGTGTCCAGGCGAGTGTGCGCGTCGAAGCACAACTGGATGTCCGGGCCGACCGCCTCTCGGACCATCGCCATCTGTTCCACCGAGAGACGAATTGCCTCTGTAGGCTCCAGGATGCTGGGATTGCCGAGGGGGTCGTCGTCGTCGCGGTATTCAAAGATTCCACCTGTCTCAGGTAGACCCCACCTGACGAACTTCCAGCCGTCCTTGACTGCCTGCAAGGAGTTCTCAACCAGCTCCTCATTCGTGTGGCCCTGCGTGTGCGGGTAGCAGACGACCTTGTCTCTCACGGGGCCGCCGAGCAGCTTATACACCGGCATCCCGACCGACTTGCCCTTGATGTCCCAGAGGGCAATGTCGATTGCACTGATAGCGCAGCAGTACACTTTGTCGGCAGGGAAGAAGCCGCCCCTGAACATCTGCTGCCAGAGTCTCTCGGTGCTCCATGGGTCCTGACCGATCACCACCTGTGACAGGTGCTCAATCGCCTGGGTGATAGCGGCTCCCCAGTTCCTGATGCCAACTTCACCGAGTCCGTAGATTCCCTCGTCGGTCTCCACTTTGACTATGAAGTAGCCGCGTCCTCCCTCGCCTTGCACTGAGTATGGCTTGATGGCTGAAACCTTCACTCTATTTGTCCTTTCGCCTATATGGTCGATCACTACGGGCCGAAATCATATCAGGCTAGGGCGCCCCTGGAAGCGACTCGCAGGCCACACCATCGGAGTTCCTGTCCAGCCTGTGAGGGTCTTCGGTGGGGCCCCCAGCGGCCAGGTAGAAGTCCTGTGCCTCAGACCAGCTATCGAAGTCCGAGCAGTTACGGTCTTCGAAGGCTGGTTCGGAAGTAGGATTGGGCTGACCGCTTGCAGTAGGAACAGGTACGGGCGTTGCAGTCGGCGCCACAGGCGTGGGACTCGAAGGGGGTGAAGTCGGAGTCTCGTTGTCGTTCTGGGCTGGAGGTGGCGGCGGTGGAGTAGGGGCCGCTGGCTCTGACTGTCCGCCTGCCACTTCCTGCTGGATGAAAACGCTCGTGTCACAGGTACCAGCCATTTCCCTGAGGGCACTGGCTTCCCGTTCCGTGACAGTCAGGTCCCAGGCGCGCTTGATCTGGATCCAGTCCAGTGCGTACTGGCACCAGTAGTCCTCGTTGGGTGGGCGCCATTCCTCCGGCCCCTTGGCTCCTTTAGCTCGATTGGCTCGCGCGGTAGTGGCGATGAGGTGCCCGGGATAGGCCAGGTAGTTCGCGAACGACGACTTCTTCTCATTCGTCCAGGCCCAGCCACCGGACCTGTGTGCGTTGGCCAGCGGCACCATGTGGTCCACGTCGAGGTCGCTCGGGTCGGTCACTTCGGTGCCCGTGTAGGGGCCAACCCAGTGTCCCGACTCCACACGACAGCGGTCGGCTGTTGTGTAGGTGACTTCGATAGTGGACTTAGCTATCAGTGTCTCCTGCCTGGCATCCTGGCAATCCCGGTCCTCGTCCGTCCAGTGTCTCCAATCCCCACGGTCGTACCTGGGTATATCGTCACTCAAGTCTGCGATCCTGATCTTCAGGACTATCGCCGATGCTTCTGGTGCCGCTGGAACGGAAGTGGCTGGTATTGGCGTGGCTGAAGGGAGTGCGGGTGTCGGTACAGGGGTCTGGGTAGGTGCAGTGATAACCTTGGCAACCGGGCCGCACGACACGAGGGCCAGGGCGGCTGCGAAGAGGAAGATTAAATTTCTTGTCATGGCACGAGGACTGCTCTTGGATTGCTGAAGGTCTTGGATTCTAGCAGAGCGCCACCGGAGCCCTTCTATCATGCTCGTGCGGCACGCGCCGGGTCGCAGATTGCGTGTTGAAGTGCCACCTTCCAGTTTTGTTACACTCTTAACGCAATGGAGACGCGAAGGTTTGAACAACTCGTCAGGCGGGCGATCAACGAACTGCCACCGGTTTTCCTCGAACGTATGGAGAACGTCGACGTGGTCGTGGAGTACTGGGCGTCTCGGGAGCAGCTGATCGGATCGGGACTGGATGAACGGGAAACGCTTCTCGGTCTGTACGAGGGCATTCCCCTCCCGGACCGTTATGACTACAACCTCGTTCTTCCCGACAAGATCACTCTGTTCCAGCGCGCGATCGAGAGCATCTGCAGTAACGATGACGAGGTAGTGGCAGAAGTCAGGGCCACGATCATCCACGAGGTCGCGCACCATTTCGGAATCGACGACGAAGCCCTTCACGAGATAGGAATAGACTGACAGGGCTAGAGTCAATACCAGCAGATTCGCGGCGAGTACGTAGTGACGCTGTAACAGCGCCCGAGCATCGTACCCGCCCTGTTTGCATTTCACAGAAATGGGTGCGTAAGTCTGTGCAGCCGGGAGGGCGAGTTTGGTGACGACAACTGCTGATCGTGAGGCAGGGGAGGTCAGAATCGACTCTGAAGAGTCACCGAACCTGAACCTTCATCGGCTGGCTCCGATTTTGAGATCCGCCCCTCAGTACAATGCCCTTTTGGCGTCACTGCAGAGATCAGGCTCCCGGTCTAGGGCACAGGTCCTGTCGGACTCTGTCCCGTTCCTCGTAAGCGCGCTACTTGAAGATCTGGACGCCCCTGCGGTGATCGTAGTGCCAAGACCTGAAGAGGCGCGACGGCTCCACGAGCGACTCAGCGCGTGGGTCAGGGATCCTCAGAGGGTCCACCAGTTTCCTGAGACTGAGACCCTGCCATTCGAGCGTCTGTACACCGATATCGACACCGTGCAGCAGCGCCTGTGCGCCCTTGACGCGCTCCTTGCCAGCTCCGAGCCTCGTGCCGTAGTGGTGGCCTCGGCAACCTCCGTGGCACAACGCACGCTAGACCGCAGGGCATTCGAGAGCACTTCACACACGCTCAGCGTGGGCGACCTTGTTGACCTTGACGACGTCCTGGAGGGCTGGCGCCGGATGGGTTACCGCTTCGAGTCGGCAGTCTACGGCCCTGGGTTTGTCAGCAGGCGTGGGGGCATCATAGACATCTTCCCTGTACGGGCAGACTTCCCGGTTCGTATAGAGCTGTGGGGCGATGAGATCGAGAGTATTCGGAAGTTCGATCCTTCCAGCCAGAGGTCGACCGATATTGTCGACTCGCTGAGGATCATTCCGGCGCACGAGACGCTGCCAGCAATGGTGGAGCGTGAAGAGCTGGACCGGCAGATGTCCAGAATAGACGTATCGAACTGCAGCTCTGTGCACCAGGAGCGAATACGGGAGGAGTTCTCCCAACTGCTCGACGGGCACGAAATCGACGACCTGAACATGTACGCTGGATTCTTCAATCACGGGTCTCTCGCCGACTACATACCGGGAGAGGCGCTGGTGATACATATCAGGCCCGAAGATCTCGCCTCGGCGGCCTGGGACAACGAAGAGCGAATCCACGAGCTTCGCGAGTCGAAGGAACGGCGTGGCGAACTGCCAATGAACTTCCCATCGTTCCACATGGAGTGGAATGACCTTCGTCCGGATCTTTCGCAGCAGGCTTCCCAACTGGACATCCTTTACTGGGGAGCCGGTGATCTTGTGTACGACGACATTCACACTCTTCCATTTGGGTCGCCACCGACCTTCATTGGGCGGGTTGAGAGCTTCGTCGAAGATGCGCAAGACCTCATTTCAGACGGCGCTCGAGTCCTGGCGATCACAAGTCACTCCAGGCGCCTTGAGGAGATACTGTCCCAGCACTCTGTCGAGAGCGAGCTCAAGACATCACTCGAAGCCCCACCTGATCGGGGTACGCTGGCGCTTGTCCAGTCCGCAGGCCCGAATTTCGGAGACGGCTTCGTTCTTACCGTCCCGGATGGCAGACTGGTCGTTCTCGGCGACACAGAGATTTTTGGCGTTACGAAGCAGCGTCGCACCGTGAGGCGCAACAGGGCGAATTGGGACGCGTTTCTATCGGAAATCTCTCCTGGCGACTACGTCGTCCATGTGGAGCATGGCGTGGGCAGGTTTACGGGAGTTGGGAGGCCGTCGAACAGCGCAGATGATGGGCCCGAGTACATGATGCTCGAGTACGCTAATCGCGACAGGCTCTACGTGCCGCTCGAACATCTCGACCGTGTGGCCCCGTATGTCGCGCCGAGCGACTCGCCTCCTCATCTCACGAGGCTCGGAACCCAGGAGTGGAAGCGAGCCAAGTCGAGGGCGGAGAGGTCGACGCGCCAGATGGCGGCAGAGCTCATTGCTCTCTATGCGGCGAGGGAGATGGTCACAGGCCTCAGTTTCAGTCCAGACTCCACGTGGCAGCAGGAGTTGGAGGAGTCGTTCCCGTTCGAGGAGACTGCCGACCAGCTCGCGACGCTGGCGGAGGTCAAGTCGGACATGGAGAGGTCACGTCCGATGGACCGGCTGGTATGCGGCGACGTCGGGTACGGAAAGACTGAGATCGCACTGAGGGCCGCCTTCAAGGCAGTGATGGAAGGCAAGCAGGTGGGTGTGCTCGTGCCCACGACTGTGCTGGCCCAGCAGCACTACGTGACCTTCGCACAGCGACTCAGCCCATATCCTATTACTGTCGAAGTGCTGAGTCGATTCCGGACCAGGGGAGAGCAGCGGGACATCGTTGAACGACTGGCTTCCGGGAACATCGACATCTGCATTGGGACTCACCGCCTCATCCAGAAGGATGTCAGGTTCAAAGACCTAGGGCTGGTAATCGTGGACGAGGAGCAGCGTTTCGGCGTCAGTCACAAGGAGCGACTCAAGCAGATGCGGCAGGAAGTTGATGTCCTGACGCTGACTGCGACCCCCATTCCGCGTACTCTCCACATGTCGCTCGCGGGCGTTCGTGACATGAGCACAATCGAGACGCCCCCTGAGGAACGGCTGCCGATCAAGACCTACGTGTCCGAGTTCAGTGACGAGCTAATCCGCGAGGCGATCCTGCGTGAGCTCGACCGCCAGGGACAGGTGTACTTTCTGCACAACCGCGTCTACAACATCGCCTACATCGCTGATTACATTCACAGGATAGTCCCGGAGGCGCGTGTCGGCATTGCCCACGGGCAGATGGCTGAAGGCGAGCTTGAGAAGGCGATGAGTTCATTCGCCGCAGGCGAATCCGACGTTCTCGTATGCACAACGATCATAGAGTCGGGCCTGGATATACCAAATGTGAATACTCTGATCGTCAACCGGGCGGACTCGTTTGGCCTGGCGCAGCTCTACCAGATCAGGGGAAGGGTGGGGCGGAGCAGTCGCCGCGCATACGCGTACCTGCTGATCCCACGCTCGCAGGCATTGAACGAGACCGCTGAACGACGTCTCAAGGCGATGCTTGCAGCAACCGAGCTTGGAGCTGGATTCAGGATCGCCATGAAGGACCTCGAGATACGAGGTGCTGGCAACATCCTTGGCGCCGAGCAGAGCGGGCATATCCATGCAGTTGGGTTCGAACTGTACACTCGGATGCTGTCGCAGGCTGTCGAAGACCTGCGTGCGAGACGTGAGGCCGGTGAACTGACCGGAATGGGTCCAGAGGAGATGGCCGACGTCGTAAGGGAGGGCGCAGACGACACGGTCTCAGAGGCTCTCCAGCCCGACCCGGGTGTTGGCCTGGACATTGGGATCCCGGCAAGCCTTCCCGCGGACTACGTGACCGATCTGCGTACCCGTATGGGTCTGTACCAGCGGATTATTGCCCTGGACACTCCGGCTGCCATTGACGCAGTGGAGGACGAACTGAGGGACAGGTTTGGTCCATTGCCATGGCAGGCACAGGCGCTTCTCTACTCAGCGAAACTGAGACTGGCTGGCAAGAGGGCAGGAGTGGAGTCCATAACCAGGGAGAGCGACCGGATCGTGCTCAGGATGAAGCACGATGTAGGCGGCGCCCGGAACGCGTTGCGACGCCGGCTGTCCAAGGCCGCGGAAGTCGGAAATACCCAGGTGCGTCTCGATCTTGCGATGCTCAACGGGAGTTGGGAGGAGCCGCTGATGGAACTGGTAAACGAACTTGCAGAGTTCAACCAGGAGATCATGCGCCAGATCCTGAGTCCAGCGGCCTCGTAAGAGGGCCCTTAGAGCCCTCCCACCATCAAAGGTAGCTCCATCAGGGTTTCGATTCGCGGACACTCACTGAATCCGACGTGGTTGCGGTCCCTGTCAAGCAGTATGGGCTGAATCCCCACGTTTCGAGCGCCGTCGATGTCTGACGATAGCTGGTCACCCACATGGGCTGCATCAGCGGCCTCGACACCTGCTCGTCGAAGCGCTTCGTGGAAAATTGGTGGGTGTGGCTTCTCCAAGCCGACCTCGCCAGAGGTGACTACGAGGTCCAGGCAGGGTGTCAGTCCCATGCTTTCGGCAAGCTGGTCTCCCCCCGTGTTCATGTTCGAGATCAGGCCAAGCGTATATCCCTGCTGTTTCAGGAGGTCCATTGCGGGGAGTACATCATCGAACCGGGCCATCTCGTAGGGGATTTCTCGCACCGCCCTCCAGACCTCATCCGCCTGCTGTGTCGACACTTCGACACCGCAGCCCCTCAGGACATGCCGCTCGTACTCCGCAAAGAACTCATCCCTTCCATCGGGACTCAGGGTCCGCACAGGTTGAACGGCATTCTGCTCAGACATGAAGGCGTCTGCCAGAGCGTATCCCTTGAGAATTCCCTCTGGAGTGACAACGAAGCCGAACTGCGCGCACGCCTGTGACTGTATCTGAAATCGGTCAGGCTGAAAGCCAGCGAGGGTCCCGTAAAGGTCGAAGAAGATGGTCTGAATCATGGCCGTCGTATAATAGCAACAGGGCTTCAGACTTGCAATTTGACCGGCAGGGGATCGTGCAGGCAGGCAAACTACCAATAGACGTGCTGGGCCGTCTCCTGGCTCGCGTCGAGATTACCGACCCGCGTGTAGTCCTTGGGCCCCGGGCGGGTGAGGATGCCGCACTGATCGACTTCGGAGACCGGTACCTGGTTGCCAAGACCGATCCCATAACCTTCGCGACGGACCTCATCGGCTGGTACATGGTCAATGTGAATGCCAACGACATAGCTGTCATGGGCGGGACACCGAAGTGGCTGCTAGCGACACTTCTTCTGCCGGAGGGCACAGACGAGCAGAGGGTCACGGCGATCTTTCAGCAGCTAACTCAGGCATGTTCAGATCTCGACATAACGCTGGTTGGAGGGCACACGGAGATAACCTATGGACTCGATAGGCCGATCGCGGTTGGAGCAATGCTGGGCGAAGTTGGCAAAGACAGGGCTGTACTCAGTTCCGGTGTCAGACCCGGTGACGCGCTGCTACTCACCAAGGGGATCGCGATCGAAGGCGCGTCGATACTCGCAAGAGAAGCGGCCGGGGCGCTCCTTGAGTCCGGCGTAAGTCTAGAGACGATCGAGGCCGCGGCGGGTGGGCTCAACGATCCCGGGATCAGCGTCGTTCGCGACGCCCAGCTAGCACGCGCCGCCGGGGAGGTCCACGCAATGCATGATCCCACGGAGGGAGGCCTGTCAGGTGGGCTTTACGAGTTGGCGGCTGCATCTGGGCTGGGGCTGGAGGTCGATGCCGATGCGATTTCGGTACTACCCGAGAGTGCCTCGATCTGTGAGGCACTTGGTCTGGACCCACTGGGGCTGATCGCCTCCGGAGCGCTCCTTGCGGCGGTCGCTCCTGGCGATTCAGGAGCCATTGTTGGAGCACTGCGCGGTGAGGGAATTCAAGCGGCCGTAATCGGCAGGTCTACTGCCGAGCACATGGACGTGAAGCTATATAAAACCGGAAAATCAATTGAGTTCCCCAGATTTGCCCGCGACGAGATCGCGAGGTACTTCTCCGAGACCTAGGGAGTTACGGTCTGACACGCTGATGATATGATACCGCCGCCGTGCATGAACCAGCCCACGCAATCAAGATACTTCTCTAGGAGAGTCCCATGAAGGTAGTCGTGACAGGTCTATTTGGTGATGGATTCGAAGATAGTCTCACGACAGAGTTTCCAGGTGTCGACTTCGTCTTCGCAGTGTCGGAGGAAGACCAGGCGCGCGAGATCAAGGATGCGGACGCTTACATGGGAATGCCCAGTCGGCAGGTTTTCCGTGCTGCAGACCACCTCCAATGGCTGCACTGTCCGGGGACAGGCATCGACAAGTTCACCGAGATCCCCGAGATCGTGGACAGCGATGTCGTGCTCACCAACGCCAGGGGCCCCCACGCCGCGCCAATGGCGGACCATGTAATGTCCATGTGCCTGGCATTTGCACACCGCACAAACCAGATGGTTCTCGATCAGAGAGCGCATGTGTGGGACGGCGCCAAGTATGACCGGTCCTTCATCGAGATGGAGGGCAGCACGATGGGTATTCTGGCACTTGGTGACATCGGTCTAGCCGTTGCCAGAAGAGCGACAGGGTTCGGCATGACAGTCTACGCCGTGGACAAGGACCCATTCCCGGCTCCTCCTGGAGTAAGTGGAGTATGGGGGCTGGACAGGCTGGACGATCTGTTGCAAATGTCAGACTGGTTCGTAGTAACCGCGCCCTACACTGTCGACACGAAAGGAATGATTGGCGCCGAGGGACTCGCCTTATTGAAGTCGACCGCCCACCTGGTAATAATCTCCAGGGGCGGCATTGTCGACGAGGAAGCCCTATATGACGCCCTGGCTAACAAGCGAATCGCCGGTGCTGGCATCGACGCGTTCGAGGTCGAGCCGCTCTCTGAGGACAGTCCGTGGTGGGACCTCGACAACGTAATAATCTCTCCTCACTCATCAGCGCTGACGGTCGAAATGTGGGAGGGCAGGAGGGAGATATTCAGAGAGAACCTGCGTAGATTCCTGTCCAATGAGCCTTTTATCTACATCTGCGACAAGACCGCGGGGTTCTGAGGAGAGACGAGATGATATTCGACGGACATGCCTACTGTTTCCCATCGACGGCAGGCGATGGTGGATTCGACGACCCAGAAGACTTCCGGCGGCACCTGCAGCAGGCAATGGCGACTCATCACCAGCCGGTTTGGCGTTCACGCGATCTTGTCCCGGGTGACGCATCGGCACTGATCGATGCCGGCAACTGGCCATCCCTGGATGCTCTGAAGCCTTCGGATTTCCATGCAGCCTCGAATGGCAGGTTCGAGTGGACGGCAGACGGCGAGCGCTACTTCAAGCAGTATTTCCCGCCATCGGTCACCGACATGAGCTACCCACCGGACCGACTCGTGGCCGAGATGGACTACGCTGGCGTGTCCAAGGCGCTGCTACACCGGACCCCGTACCTGGGAATCGGCAACGAGTTCATAGCAGACTGCGTTGCCCAGTATCCCGACAGGCTGCTTGGGCTGGCACATGCGCCTGAGTGGAAGATCAACACTGACCCTGAAGGTTCACTCGCGGGCGTCAGGTGTGCCGTAAAGGAAGCAGGGATGGTCGGTCTTCAGTTCCTGCCCCCGCAGCTAGATCTTTACAACTACGACGGCCCCTGGGATGCTGAGGAGTTCCACCAGTTCTGGGACGGAATCGCAGAACTGGGTATACCGGTATTCTTTTCTCTGAAGCCTCGCCGGGATCCGGCAGACGTGAGCTACGCTGCTGAGCTCACTACTCTCAGTCGCTGGATGGCGAGGTACCCTGATGTTCCGGTAGTCATGACGCACGGACTGGAGTGGCGGGCGTTCATGACTGAAGACTCACTGGACCTCCCGGACGATGTATTCAGGCCGTTCGACCATCCGAACCTGCACCTGCAGTTCCTCTTCCCGATCGCACTGGGTGCGGTGTGGGACTATCCGATGCCGCAGGTGGGGGATGCG
This sequence comes from Dehalococcoidia bacterium, assembly GCA_965232905.1. GTDB lineage: Bacteria > Chloroflexota > Dehalococcoidia > Lucifugimonadales > UBA1123 > VXRN01. The sequence continues at coordinate 980,849 of OZ247432.1, read as the reverse complement.
GTCGCAAAGTGTGTCAGCCGCATCGGTGCGGACCGGATCATGTGGGGCACCGACATGCCGATCGTAATGCGCTTCTGGACCTACAGGCAGAACATCGACCAGATTAGGACGCACTGCGACTTCCTGTCACAGGATGAGCGTGACCTGATCCTGGGAGGCACCGTAGCGCGACTCCTTGGTGTGTCGGACGAGGAGTAAGAGCTAGCGCCCCTTGAAGACAGGCTCCCGTCGTTCGTGGAAGGCACGTACGCCTTCTGCCCTGTCTTCTGTGGACCCAGTTGCCTGGCTGGCCTGCCCCTCATGCCAAAGCTGGTCGTTAAGGTCGCGAGAGTAGGCAGAGTAAGCCAGTTTCTTGGTTAGTCCGTGCGCGATTGATGGGCCGGACGCCAGCTTTTGAGCCAGGTCCATGGCGCGTTCCAGCAGCTCGTCATCCGGTACTACAGAGCTTACCAGGCCGATGCGCTCTGCCTCTGAGGCGTCAATTATGTCGCCCGAGTACATCAGCTCCAGCGCCTTAGACATCCCAACGGCCATGGGGAGCAGTTGAGTGCAGCCATAGTCCGGCGACAGCGCCCGCTTGGCGAAGATCGCTGAAAATCTTGCACTCTCAGCAGCGATACGAATGTCGCAGGCAAGCGCAAGGCCAAATCCGGCACCAACAGAGGCGCCGTTCACAGCGGCTATCGTGGGTCTTGGGAACCGTTGTAGGAGCAGGGAAGGGAAGCCGAGAGGCATCCCCCGTTGCGCGAGCGTCTCGGTGCCCGGAGTGTGTCCCTGTCCCGGCGTGGGGGTCAGGTCTGCTCCCGCACAGAAGCCGCGACCGGCGCCCGTAAGGAGCAGGGCCCGAACACCCTCCTCCAGAGCCTGTTCAACGGCACACTGAAAGTCGTCGATCATGCTGCGGTCTATAGCGTTCATCTTGTCTGGCCGGTTAAGTGTCAGGACGCCGACATCGCCAACTCGCTCGCTCAGGACACTTGGGTCGGACATTTCTGTTCCTCCGTAGATAGAAAGGTGATCAAACTGGCCTGCTCATAATAGCAGCAAGACGTCATGATCGAGACAACTTAAGTGCAGCTGATTACCAGGATGGGCTGGTATCGTCTGCCTCATTGTTCGTCAGCCGTTCCTGGTTGGAGCCGTCCCCGTCCATGACGAATATGTCCGCGTCACCGTCCAGATAGCTCACAAAGGCTATTTTCTGTCCCGAAGGCGCCCATGCGGGCTGATTGTCGACGACAGTATTGAACGTAAGGCGGGTCATGTCTGATCCATCGTTTGCGACGGAGTAGATTTCAGGGTTGCCGTCCTGCTCCGACACGAAGAGAATTCTTCTCCCCCTGGGCGACCAGGCAATGTCGTACTCGGCTCCATCCGTGGCTGTTAGGCGGGTGACATTTGAACCGTCCGCATCCATGACATAGAGTTCCGGATTGCCGTCCCTCGTTGAAAGGAAGGCAACCTGCCTCGAGGACGGAGACCAGCGCGGGCTGTAGTCGGGTTGATCAGATAGTCTCAGCTCGTTTACGCCGTCGGGATTGCGGACATAGATTCCCTGTCCGTCCCACTCTCTGAGTGCGAAGGCAACGTACTCGCCGTTTCGGGCCCAGTCCCCGACCTCGTCTGCCTCGATCGAGGTCAGCAGCCCGCTCCCAGAGCCGTCGGTGTAACCCACCATCACGCTCTTTCGGTCATCCTGCCTTCCGAGGAAAGCAATGCGCTCGCCTGTTGGACTCCAGCGGTGATCTGACAGCAATTCGCCGTTTGCGATCTGGGTGCGTTCGGAGCCGTCGACATTCATGACTTCCAGGGCAGAACTGCTGCCGGTGCCGGTAAGAAAGGCGACCAGTCTCCGGTTCTGTGACAACAGCGGAGAGTGTTCGTCGCGGTTCGACTGGGTGAGATTCTTCTCATCCTCCCCAGTCGAGGTGATGGAGTAGATCTCAAGATTGCCATCCCGGTCCGACGTAAAGATGATTCTCGATCTCTCCGTCGCGCAACCTGCTAGGACGAATGCCAGCGCCATCAAAAGACAGATTGTCAGTGACAGGTGAGACGCTTGTGACGAGATCGACCGAAATGACACCGATGGCCTCCTGCAGGCGAGTAGCCGCACAGTTGAGACAGGTATTTTGAACAAGTATTAGAACTTGACCAATCGTAGCATAGGGATTCATTGGCGCTCCAAGCTAAAGCAGGGTGTGTGTATGTCGGAGTGAGCAGTTTCTCGCCCCTGGGCGAACTGCGAATTTGCCCTGGATCCCGGGTACCAGCCATCGCGCCGGATGAAGCAGGCTTCGCTGGGCAGTATGCGGCTACGTGCTCCGAGATGTGCCCAGGAACTGCCTGACAGGAGACCGTGTCCGATCGCCTCGTCTGCTTGTTAGTGGGGGGCTATGCTGTTATAATGCACGTTGAAAACCATCGTTGAATCTGTTGATTTTGTGGAAGTGGGCATGGCCCACTTTCTTTGTTAAAACGGGAATCTCGATTCCGCCAGAAAGTGGAGGTGGCTGAGTAATGAAGAGCGATTTCCTTGTCGCCTTAACCCAGTTGGCCGCCGAGCGAAATCTGCCGCGAGAGATAGTGTTGTCTGCTATCGAGGCAGCATTGGCTTCAGCGTACCGAAAGGATGCGATTGCCGCGGGGCAGAACATTTCGGTCAAGCTAGATCCCGGTTCCGGCGACGTAACGGTCAACATCCTGAAGACCGTTGTCGCGGAAGTCGTCGATCCCGTGACCGAGATCGACGTCGCAGAGGCACGACAGATAAAGGCGGATGCGCAGGTGGATGACGTAATCTCCACCGAGCAGATCCCACATAGCGCCGGCCGCATTGCTGCGCAGACTGCCAAGCAGGTGGTCGTGCAGCGTCTGAGAGAAGCCGAACGCGACCTGGTCTTCCAGGAGTTTACCGACAGGGTAGGCGAGGTTTTCTCAGTTACCGTACAGCGAATCGAACCGAGGCATGTCGTTGTAGACATGGTGAGGGGCGAGGCAATTCTGCCCCAGTCGGAGCAGATGCCGAATGAGCGATACCGGCAGGGTCAGAAATTCAAGGTCCTGCTGAGGTCGGTCGAACGCACGGCGCGGGGTACTGAACTTGTGGTGTCGCGTGCTGACAGGGACTTCCTGCGACGACTGTTCGAAATGGAAGTGCCAGAGATCTACAACGGCGCCGTTGAGATGGTAGCGGTCTCGCGTGAGGCGGGCTCGCGCAGCAAGGTAGCGGTGCGTGCACGCCAGGACGGCGTAGATCCCGTGGGGTCGTGCGTAGGTCTCAGGGGAGTGCGTATCCAGAACATCGTCAATGAGCTGCAGGGCGAGAAGATTGACGTTCTCGAGTGGAACCGAGACCTCTCTCGATTCATCGCGAACGCACTCAACCCTGCCCAGGTTCTCCGGGTGGAACTCGATGTCGAAAACCAGGCGGCAATTGCGGTGGTCCCGGACAGGCAGCTTTCGCTTGCTATAGGCAAGGAAGGGCAGAACGCCAGGCTTGCGGCAAAGCTCACAGCCTGGAGCGTGGACATAAAGAGTTCTACCGAGGCCGAGGCGCTCGCACTGGAGCGCGCGCGAATCGCAGCTGAAGAGGCAGCCGCAGCAGCGGCGGCGGAAGTGGCACGACAGGCAGAGGAGGCTCTCACCGCCGTTGCAGAAGCTCCTGAAGATGCGCCAGCGGTGGAGCCGGAACTCGCCGTTGCCACCGCAGAGGACGCTGTAGTTGCAGAGGCGGCAGTGGTCCAGGAGGTCGCCGAGGCGATTGTCGAGGTCGTTGAGCCCGAAGAAGAGCCAGTCGAAGAAGTTGTTGACGAAGAGGCTGCGGCAGCAGCCCAGGCTGAGCGCGAGCGTGAAGAGGCTGAAATCTTGGCTGAGCTTGAACGCGAGGAGGCAGAATTCCTCGCTGCGCTTGAAGCTGAGGAGCGTGAGCGCGAGACCCAGACCCCAGAAGAGGTCGAGGCGACCTCGCTACGCGATCTGCCTGAGCACGTCTGGGCCATCCCGACCGGTGCGGGCCAAGCAGAGCCCAGCCAGATCAGGTTCGCAGAGGACATTGCGGGGCTGAGGGGCGGAGTAACGGCCAGGCGTTCGAGAAGGGCTAGCAACGCAAACGGAAGCAACGATGCACAGCCAGTCGCCCGTGGACGCAGCCGAAGACGGGGCAGGCCAGTCAGAAGGCGGAGATAGTACCTGCAGCTATCTACTGCCGTTGCCCTGGAGCGAATTGCATGGAGTTTCGCCCATGGTAAAGCGCAAACGCGTTCCGATGAGGACATGTGTGTCCTGTGGAATGAAGACGGCGAAGCGCGAATTGCTGCGAATCGTGTCCTCTCAGGAGGGTCAGGTTGCAGTCGACCTGGGTGGCAAGCTCAATGGGCGCGGAGCCTACCTGTGCATGGAGTGCAGGTGCGTCCCCGAATCGCTCAGGCGTGGCAGGCTGGAACACTCGCTGAAGACCAGAATTGGCGAGGACGTGTGGAACGGCCTGCTGAATTCAATAGCGGTCGCAACCGTTGCAGAATCTGTTGACTAAAGGCTCGAGACAGGAGGTGGACAGGGCATTATGACAACTGAACAGGCACAGTCTAACCAGCCGGGGTCGGCGGTTAGGGAACATAGTCTAGAAGAGATCGCCACAGCCATCAGGCTTCAGGGACTCGAGCCCCTGGACATTCCGGCAGCGGTGACCGTTGCCGACCTGGCCTCCGTGATGGAGGTTGGTGCTGTTGAAGTCATCAAGGAATTGATGCGCAACGGCTACATGTTCACGATCAATGACGTGATCGAACACGACATCGCTTCACTGGTTGCTCCGGGATTTGGATTCGGAGTGCTTCCACTTGATGCTGAGTCCTCGCAGGACAGCGGCTCGACTTCTCTCGTGTTCTCTTCGGATGAAGAAGAGGACCAGGACGCGCTTCGTCCGAGGCCTCCAGTGATCACCATTCTGGGTCACGTCGATCACGGCAAGACAACCCTCCTCGACACGATTAGAAACGCCAACGTGGTCGAAGGGGAGGCCGGTGGCATCACCCAGCACATCGGCGCGTACCAGATTGACCACAACGGGACCACGGTCACTTTCATCGATACTCCCGGGCATGAGGCATTTACAGCGATGCGGGCCAGAGGGGCTCAGGTAACGGACATCGCCGTTCTGATCGTAGCCGCGGACGATGGCATTATGCCTCAGACAATTGAGGCTATCGACCATGCCAGGGCCGCGGATGTACCCATTGTTGTTGCTGTCAACAAGGTCGATCTACCGAATGCCGATACTGAACGCGTTAAGAGACAGCTTGCCGAACAGAACCTGCTGATCGAGGAATGGGGAGGGGACATCATCTCCGTACCCATGTCGGCGTTGAACGGCGAAGGTGTCGACGAACTCGTGGACAATCTGGTTGTTCTATCAGAGGTCAGCGAGTTCCAGGCCAACCCTGAAAGGTACGCGCTTGGAGTAGTAGTTGACGCCAGGCGCGACAAGAGCAGGGGCAGCGTAGCAACACTTCTGGTCCAGACGGGCACGCTCGAAGTGGGAGACAACATCGTCATAGGTGGAATACGGGGCAGGGTCAGAGCGATGTTCGACCAATACGGCGAACGAATCGAGTCCGCCGGCCCTTCAACCCCCGTGGAGATTCTGGGACTCAGCGACTTACCGGAAGCCGGCGAACTCTTCGAAGTTGTTGAAGACGAACGTGAGGCGCGTCAGGCTGTCGCCGAGCATGAACTGGACAAGAGAAGAGAACGTCACGCTGGCCCTACGTTGGATGACGTTCACACGCGCATTCAGTTGGGTGAGGTCAAGGCACTCAACCTGATCATCAAGACTGACGTCCAGGGCACAGTTGAGCCTGTTCGGGGTGCGCTTGAGCGGCTGAACACCGATGAAACTCGCGTAAACATTGTTCACATCGCCAGCGGCGGCATTACCGAGAGCGACATTTTGCTCGCGGTGGCGTCTCAGGCGATCATCATTGGCTTCAACAGCCCGCCCGAGCAGGGCGCTCAGGCCCTTGCCAACCAAGAGGGCGTGGAGGTACGCAACTACGACGTCATCTACCACATGACCGAGGATATTGGGCTGGCGCTAACCGGCATGCTGGAACCGGTATACAGGGACGTGCTCGAGGGCAGGGCTACTGTCAGGGCAGTCTTTACACTAGGAAGGTCCATCAAAGTCGGAGGCATTTACGTCAACGATGGCCGGATAGCTCGTGGCGCCAAGCTGCGCGTCATCCGCAGCGGAGATCTAATTGCCGAGGGCCCCATCTCGAGCCTGCGCCATTTCCAGGATGACGTGCGTGAGGTAGCCACCGGTTTCGAGGGCGGTGTAACCCTGGATCGCTTCAACGGCTGGGAGATCGACGACGTCATCGAGGCGTATCGCTCCGAGCAGGTGCGGTAAGGGCAGCCACACCCCATGTCCAGGAGAATCGACCGTCTCAACTCCCTGATTCGGCGTGATCTCAGCGACCTGATCCGGAACGAGGTCAGAGACCCTAGGGTCGCCGTAGAGATGAGCGTTACCCGTGTGGACACGTCTGCCGACATTCAGCACGCAAAAGTGTACGTGAGCGTTTACGGTACCCTGCGTGATAAAGAGGATGCGATCGCCGGTCTGGAAGACGCCTCCGGGTTCATCCGGCGGCAGCTCAGGGGAAGGCTGGAGACACGCAACGTTCCGCTCCTCAGGTTTGTCCTGGACGACACACTCGATGAGGGAAACGAAATGCTGCGCCTTCTCGACAGCCTTTCTGACCAGATCCCTCCTGAAACGGACGCAGCCCCACCCCAATGACGGACAGGCCGCTTTCCGGCATCCTCAACGTCGACAAACCCTATGGAATGACCTCAATGGAGGTCGTTCGACGGGTCAAGCACGCGCTTGGTGTCAGGAAGGGCGTCGGGCACGGTGGGACCCTTGATCCTATCGCCACTGGGGTTATTCCCGTTTGCATTGGCCGCGCCACGCGAGTCATGGAGTACATTCTCGATGGGTCGAAAGAGTACACCTGCCGCATACACATGGGGGTCTCCACTGATACCTATGACGCTATGGGTGAGATTGCCGCCGAGCGGGAAACCTCTCACGTCACACGCCAGGGGATCGAGTCGGCGCTAAGAGAATTCCAGGGTGAGATCTCCCAGGTCCCTCCCATATACAGCGCCCTCAAGAGGCAGGGTAGGCGACTCTACGACCTGGCCAGGGAAGGAGTGGAAGTCGAGCTTGAACCCAGGCCGGTCGTCGTCCACGAAGTCTGCCTTATGGAGTGGACGCCTCCGGTAGCCATGGTGAACATAGTGTGCGGCAAGGGGTTCTACGTTCGATCACTCGCTCACGACCTTGGGAACGCATTGGGATGCGGAGGTCACATGACGTCGCTCGTCCGCCGCAGGACGGGACCCTTTCAGCTTGACGACGCAGCCTCGCTCGAGGAGGCTGTAGAGGCAATAGAGTCCGGCCGAACGACAGAGTGGCTAGTCGGTCCTGATAGCGTCCTGGAGTCTATGTCGGCCATGATAGTCGGCCAACAGCATCTGACTGCGCTACGAAATGGCCGACCTCTGCCCGTCGGTTTGGGGCCTTCAACTGACTCTAGTGCAGGACGAATCAGGGCCTACAGCACAGACGGCGTCTTCGTTGCCATAATGCGATTTGACTCCGAACTTCGACAGTGGCGGCCTGACAGGGTGTTCAGCAGCTAGCGTCCCTACTTGACCGGCTGTCGATCCGCTCTTGTTTCTCCTCGGATGACGCCAATATACTCAATCCATGCCGCCTCTTCTGGAAGCCACTGACCTCACGAAGCGCTACGGCTCGACACTTGCCCTCGACAGCGTGAACTTCACCGTAGACCGTGGAATCACCGGACTCCTCGGTCCAAACGGAGCTGGCAAGAGCACGGCAATGAAGCTGTTCCTTGGCCTGCTTATCCCTACCTCGGGTTCTGCGACTGTCATGGGTGAGAAGCCCTACGAAAACGTAATGGCACGCACTCACCTGGGATACATGCCGGAGCACGACTGCCTTCCATCAGCCATGACCGCCACGGAGTTCCTTACACACATGGCTCAGATCAGTGGCCTGCCCCCTGGCGCCGCTCGCAGCAGGACCGCGGACATCCTCAGGCATGTAGGGCTCGATGAAGAGCGGTACCGGTCCATCGGTGAGTACTCCACCGGCATGAAACAGCGTGTGAAGCTTGCCCAGGCGCTTGTCCACGATCCTGAGATGGTCTTTCTCGATGAGCCAACGGCTGGGCTGGACCCCGTTGGACGTGAGGAGATGCTGGCGCTGATCCGGAGGACTGGAAGGGAGTTTGGAATCAGCATCATGCTGTCCACACACTTGATGGGCGACGTAGAGACGACCTGTGACAGGATCATCGTGCTGGAGGGTGGGGAAGTCACAGAGGCCGGTGAAGTCTCCGGATTCACAGCAGAGTCTGAGACCGTCTACATAGACGTTTACGAAGACGTGGAAGCCCTTACCACAGCCCTGGCAGCGCACGGGCTGGAGGCCTCCCTGGACGGTGTCTCAGTCGCGGTTGAAGGCGTGGGCGACGCCGAGTACGACAAGATCAGGGATGCCCTCGTGGAAGCGGGTTCGAGGGTCAGGAGGCTTGGACCGCGCCGCCGCCGCCTATCTGACATTTTCAGAGAAGGGGCGGAATGAGCACTCCCGAAGGCCAGGTATTCGACCTTGGATACCGTCACTATGACGGCCCGAGAGAGGGACGAGCCAGGGCCCGACGCGCACTTTTCGTCAATGGCGTTCGGACCTGCTTTGGGCTTGGACGAGGTCCGTGGGCCAAGGTGCTGCCGATTCTCTTCCTGGTGGCGGTCATGGCGCCGGCTGCCGTGCTGTCTATTATGGCAGGGCTATTGGGAGAGGTGTTCGCCGATGTCCTGGACCTGCCGGGTCCCCAGGATTACTATGCGATAGTCTCACCGATTCTGCTAATTTTCGCCGCGATTATCGCCCCCGAACTCCTCTGCTCGGACCGTCAGAATGGCGTGATCAACCTGTACTTGGTGCGGCCGCTGTCGTCGAATGACTACGTGGCCAGTAGGTGGCTGTCGTTCTTCGCGGTCAGCCTGGTGTTCATCTACGCGGGACAGGTAGTGCTCCTCGCCGGACTGGTAATGGGCTCCGAAGAGCCGGTTTCATATATGCGAGAGAACTGGGAACACGTTCCGAGATTCTTGCTGGCTGGACTGGCGATTGCTGCGGTGACCACGACTATTCCGCTCGCGGCCGCGGCCCTTACAACAAGACGAGCCTACGCTTCGCTGGCTGTAATCGGTCTATTCGTTGTTAGCACGGTTGTGGTCGCTGCGCTAAGTGAGACCAACTGTGAAACTTCACCTGAGGGGGCGCAGGTCTCACCGGGCCAGCGTGCAGAGACAGATGCCGCGTTGGGGGCGAGCCTCGCCGTCACGTCAGTGACTGATGGCCGGCCGCCAGAACTCGGCTATGCTGGCATTGTGTGTGAACCTGAGCTTGGAGTTGTCGGAAGGTGGGCTCGCCTGCTCGACTTTGGCGGGATACCTCTGCAGATCAGCGACCTGATATTCGGTGTGTACGACGAGGAGCTGACTCCCGAAAGCGAGTTTATTCCCCTGCCTCCCTTGGTAGCAGTGGTGTGGTGGTTCGTCATCGTCTCAGTTCCGGCGACGATCCTGTGGAGCCGCTATCGAAGGCTTGTGACCTGATGCAAGAAGGAATGCTGAATTCACACAAAGAATCGATCGAAGTGTCGGAAGTGTCGAAGTGGTTCGGCAACGTTGTGGCTGTGAACGAGGTCTCCCTCGAGGTCTATCCGGGCATTACCGGTCTGCTGGGCCCTAACGGCGCCGGCAAGACTACGCTCCTGTACATGATCGCCGGGCTTAGTGCGTGTTCGAGGGGCGGTATTTCCGTTCTCAAGCAGCCCGTAAGGGATAACCCGGAACTCTACCGACGCGTAGGGTTCATGCCTGAGCACGAGTCCATTTACCCTTTTCTGACCGGCCGACAGTTTGTTGAAACGTCGGCGAAGTTGCACGAAGTAGCCGATGTTCCTGCCGCTGCCGACTGGGCGGTGCAGATGGTCGGACTAGAGGATGCGCAACACCGGTCAATGGGCGGTTACTCCCGAGGTATGAGGCAACGAATGCGCCTGGCGGCGGCACTCGTCCACGATCCGGAAGTGATTATCCTGGATGAACCGCTGAATGGCACTGACCCTCGCCAACGCATTGAGTTCCAGGACTCCATGGAGCGGCTGGCCTCCGAAGGCAAGACCATATTGATCTCGTCGCACATCCTCGAGGAAGTGGAGGCTCTTGCCGGGCGGATCCTGCTCATGCTCAGTGGCAAACTTGCCGCGTCGGGTGACTTTCGCGCCATCAGGGCGAAGCTCGATGAGCATGCGTACCAGGTGAGGGTTGTGGTCGACCGCCCGAACGAGATGGCCTCTGCGATCATTGGCATGAACACAGTGGACTCGGTCGCATTCTCTGACGACCGTTCTCTGATTGTTCTGAGCCGCGACGTGGCGGCTCTTCAGAGATCAATCCCAAAGCTCGCCAAGGAGCGAGACATTCGCCTGACGAGGGTAGAGCCGCTGGATGAGTCGCTCGAGAGTCTTTTCGAGTACATGGTGGACCGCTAGATGGGACCCGTACTCAAACTGTCGCTGAGGCAGATCACAGGGGTTCGGCGTCTGCTGATCGTCCTGTTGCTCGTGTTGCTCCCGGTTGCGTTGACAGTTTTGCTCCGTCTCACGTCTGATGGGGACGGGGATCCGGCGGACTTTGCGAACGCAGTAGTCAACGCACTGCTGGTCGGTGTGGTACTCCCGATCGTGATGATTTCGTTCTCAACGACCGTCTTCGGAAACGACCTGGAGGACCGAACTCTCAGCTTCATTATCATGACGCCCGCAGCGAGGTGGAAGATCGCACTCTCCAAGTTGGCTGCGCCGATAATGATTGGAGCGCCGCTGATAGTATTGAGCGCCGCTGCCACGATCTATATAGGCATGGACGGTGACGCGAACAGTGTCCTTGCCGTCTGTGTTGGACTACTGATTGGAGTCGTAGCCTACGCGTCGGTCTTCACGTGGGCAGGACTCATAACGACGAGGGCACTCGCCTTCGCAATTGTGTACGTCTTCCTGTGGGAGGGCGTCATCAACGCACTGGTGCCCGGTGTGAAGTACCTGAGCGTGAGCGCCTATGCCCTGTCAGTCATGTATCGACTCAGCAATGGGGCTCTGGAGGCTGTGGCCGACCGGACGATCGAGATTCCGGCGGCGCTGATTGGATCGGCGCTCGTAGCCGTAGCGTTCTGGCTGCTGACGATATTGCGGCTCAGGACCATGGACGTTCCCTAGAGAGCCAGTCTCAGAATGTGGTTCTTCGTGCCTCCTCTCCCTAGATGGGAGAGGATTGAGGTGAGGGTGACAGGTACAATCCCCCTCATCCTAACCTTCTCCCGCCAGGGGAGAAGGGACATTCTGAGATAGTCCCTCGGTCCGGGCCCTGCCTGAGTACTATGAGGTGACCGACTGAGCGGACAGCTCCCCTCGTCGGGCGGCGGCCGTGAGGCGTGCCCGGGTTTGGAAAGTCGACTGAGCTTTGACGACGTTCGAGCCATTTCCAGCCCAGTCTCTCAGGGGGGCTGACTGGAGGCCCCTGGCAAATGAGAAGCTCAGCTCCCACGGCGCGCCGACTTCGCGGCCTCTGAGAACAATGGCGTTCAGGTTGCTGGTGGCCTCTTCATCTCCCTGGCCGCCAGACAGGAACATAATTCCCGGGACCGCAGCAGGTACGGACCTCATTAGAGTGTCAACGGTCTTCTGTGCGACCTCATGAGCGTCAGCCCTCTTCGACGAGTCCCTGCCGGGTACAACCATGTTCGGCTTCAGCAGGGTGCCTTCCAGCAGCACACGCTGAGAGAGAAGCTGCTGGTAGGTGGTTCGCAGGGTGAACTCTGTAACTTCCTGGCACCTGTCGATGTCGTGAGAGCCGTCCAGCATGACCTCAGGCTCGACTATCGGCACAAGGCCAGCTTCCTGTGCCAGGGCGGCATATCTTGCGAGGGCGTGAGCGTTGACTTCGATGCAGTATGCGCTGGGAACTGTCGGCCCCACGTTGATCACTGCTCGCCACTTGGTGAATCTCGCTCCGAGTTCTCTGTACTCGTTCAGCCGGCTGCGCAGCCCGTCGAGCCCTTCTGTGACCATCTCCTTCGGGGCATTGGCAAGCGGCTGGGCGCCGGTGTCCACCTTGATGCCTGGCATAATCCCCCGCCGTGAGAGCATCTCAACGATGGAAGTTCCGCTCGCTCCACGCTGCCGCAGCGTCTCGTCATAGAGAATGACGCCGCTGATGTAGTCGTCGATTCCAACGGTCGTGAAGAGCATCTCACGATAGTCACGCCGGTTGACCTCAGTATTGTCTATGCCAAGCTGGATAAACCTCGAGCCTATCGTGCGGGTACTCTCGTCAGCGGCGAGAATACCCTTTCCAGGCGCAACCAGCGTCTGGGCGGTCCGAACTAGCGATTCAGCGGTCATCCCTAAAATCCTGTGAAACTAATTGGCGCCGGCCAACTCTACTACGCCGCCATACCGCTTGACGAAGGCTTCGGACGTCATGCCCGCCTCATCGGCCAGTCTGCGACACATCTCGGGATCTTCTATGTCGGACTTTTCCAATCTGATCATGTACTTGCGTGCTACGCGGTAGCCGTCCCCATCTATGTCTACGGTCCGCACCCTGGTACGTCCAGTTGAAGGGTCCCTAAGTTGACTGAAGGGAAGGACTTCGATTTTGCCATCAACCAGGCAGATGAGCCCTCCAACAGCATCATGGGACTGTTCCAAGCCACCTAGAACGAACCTTGCGGCACCGTAGCCAAGACTGCGGGTGTAGTCTATATCGAACGGAACAGGCGGGTAGGACCTCAACTCGTATCCTACATTGCTGTCCACTATCTGAATGCTCTCCCCGCGGGCCTCGAATCGCCTCTGTATCTCACGTCTGAGCGCCTTTTCCAATTGTATGTCGCCAAGCCTCAGGTGCCCGTGCTGGTCTCTCGAAACTTCGACGCCTGGAATGCTCGCCAGCTCTTCAGGGTCGAATCTCTCTGCCACGCCCTCTGCCACCACAGCGAGACCCCGGCCCTTGCCCAGCACTCGTCTCTTGAAGATGGCGGTCTCCAGCACGTCGCATACCTGGCTGAGACTGATGCGGTCTCCAGGGAACTCTTCCGGGATTATGGTCAGTGTGGCTGCGGCAGCCTTACCGATGCCAAGCGCGAGGTGGCCTGCGGCGCGCCCCATTGCGGTTACGAAGTACCAGCGGTTGGTCGTCCTGAAGTCTTCTATGAGGTTACGGACCAGCTCGGTGCCGAGGTGCCTCGCTGTCTCGTAGCCGAAGGTAGGCATATTTCCTGGCAGCGGTAGATCGTTGTCGATAGTCTTTGGAATGTGGGCGACCCGGATGCGGTCTCCTGCGTGACTGGACACCTCTGAAGCGCTGAAGGCGGTGTCGTCACCCCCGATAGTAACCAGGTAGGAAATCCCCAGGCACTGAAGTGCGCTCACGGTGTTTTCAAGGTGTTCGGGCCGGCGCGTGGGGTTGGCACGGGAGGTGCGTATTATCGAACCGCCGCGATGGTGGATCTGCGCAACATCGGCGATACCGAGTGGTACTACCATGTCGGTGCGGCCTTCCATCAGGTGAGAGAAGCCGTCCAGTATGCCGACTACCTCGTAACCCTGGTTGACCGCCTCAATCGTAGCGGCGCTGATTGCGCTATTAATGCCCGGAGCTGGGCCGCCACCCATCAGGATGCCGACGCGGCCGTCGTCGCCGTTCAAGAAGATCGTCTCCCCGAGATACTCCACTGGCCCCGGACCTTCCGATGCCAGTGCGATCACAAGCATCGCACGGGCTCACGACGAGCTGACCCGTTCGCAAGGTTCGGTGGCGGGCCTGGTCGGGGCGACTGGACTTGAACCAGCGACCTCCACGTCCCGAACGTGGCGCGCTACCGACTGCGCTACGCCCCGATTTCCGCCAACGCTCCTCATTGTAACGACTAGACAGTTTTGCGGGCAATAAGCATACGTCTCGGTCCTAACGTAGTTGACTGCTCGGAAACTTGACATCTCTCCAGTGCCAACGTATTTTTGCACCCAACGCGGACACCTGTGATGTTCCGCTGTAGCTGTCGGCTCACCCTCATGGGGCGGGAATCCGACCTGACGGGTTAGAGCGACACAGTGCTTTTGGGGGATGATTTAATGGGTTATTTCAGACGCGGGGCGATTTCGGTACCTCTGTGTGTACTAGTTCTTGGCGTGCTGGCCTTAATGATGGCCGTCGCCTGTAGCAGCGATACAGAAGAGGCAGCGCCAGCGGCGCCTGCCCCGACGACGGCACCAGCAGCGCCTGCTCCTGCAGCGGCCGCGCCAGCAGCACCGGCCCCTGCCGCCACGGCGGCCCCAGCACCGGCCCCGGCAGCACCTCAAGCCATGGGAATGGAACCAGAGGGAGAACTGTACGTCGGTGTCCCGCTCCTGCATCCGCTGGTGCAATTGCAGGAGAAGGATGCAAACGGCACGGTTGGTGGCCCGGGGACAGATTTCCAGATATTCGAGGGCATCTTCAGGGCCCAGTTTACCGAGCCGGGCACGATCCCTTCACAGGAGATTCATGAGCCGGAGATCGCCGAATCCTGGACGATTGCTGACGACATGAACAGTGCTACGCTGAACATTCGACGCGGAATTATGTGGCACGATGACTGGGGCGAGCTTAAGGCCGAAGACGTCGTGTTCACTTTCAACAACGCATTCAAGACTGGCTCAGTCAGTAACGCCGGTGAGCAGCTTTCGCCTGGACACAGAGCCGGGTGGGAAGTTATCGACGAATTCACGGCCCAGATGAATGTCGTACCCGGCGAGTTCAGCCCCACGTGGGGCGTGCTGCACGGCGGGCTCGGCTGGGACTCCACGTTCGGAATCACGTGCAAGCACTGCTTCGACGAAATGGGTGAGTCCGACTTCATTACGACTCCGATTGGGACGGGCCCATTCAAGGCCAATCGGTGGGTAGGAAACGACGAGATCGTCGCGGAAGCGGTTGTCGACCACTGGCGCATCGTCCCTAACATAGAGACGCTTAACATCTACGAAATGCCGGAAGACGCGACTCGCGAGGCCGCGATTCGGACCGGTGAAGTGGACATCACGAAGATCTCCGTGAAGAAAGTAGCGGGCATTGTTGATGACACCAGTGGCGTTGCGGTGCCGATGGGTCTGCCCAACCCGAACACGATCTACTTCTCGGGTAACTACTGGGCGAAGATCTGCCCAGAGTGCGAAGAGCCTGACCTGGTCACCAACCCGAGGCCTGGATTCCTGCCGGATGACGAGCATCCCTGGATAGGCAACCCTTATGGTGAGGGCTGCGACTATGACGCGCTGTTCTCCGCTCTGCCTCCTCCTTCGGGCTCGGTCTGCCCTGAGATGGAAGGTCCCAGGAAAGTTCGCTGGGCAATGTCTATGGCCATCGATCGCCAGGCGATCGTTGACAATGTAATGGACGGCTTCAGCGATGTTGCCTACACCGCCATGCACACGCAGTTCCCGCCAGGTGACGAGAACTTCCAGCAAGATTGGACAGTCCCATTCGATCCTGAAATGGGGAGGAACTATCTGGCAGAGGCTGGATTCCCCGACGGCTTCCCAGTCGTCTTCTGGGCTACTGAAAGTGTTCCAAACACGTGGGACCCTGAAGTGGCAGACGCTGTGGCTGAGATGTGGCGAGAGCACCTCAACCTGGATGTCACGGTAGACAAATCGCCATACGCTTCCAGGAGACCCGAGACAGTCACGAAGGAAATGGACGTTCCGTGGCTGCACGGCTGGGGTATGCCGCCTGGTGGGACCAAGGCTCCGTTCTTCTGCCCCACTCCAGGACACCTCGGTGGCGCTGAGCTGCCGGCGGTAATCTGCGACGTGAACTACGAGAACGACATCGAGCCAAATATCGACAAGAGGATCGAAAACAGCATCCACTTCCAGGACTACATGTCGTACTGGCACATCAATGCCGGTGTCGTAACGGTCAAGAGCTTCTGGGTGAAACTGCCCACCATCAAGGAGTGGCACCCGTACTGGGGCAGCAGCTTCAACAACCCTGCAACTGTAGTCATAGACAAGTAGCTTTCAGGCGTCAGAAGTTAGGGCGCTTGGACTTCAGGCAGCGGCTCCTATCGGAGGTCGCTGCCTGAATGCCCCTCGTTGAAGTCCAACTCTTGATGACCGGCAACTGCCAATGCGAAGACTAATCCTTCGAAAACTTGCGGCGATCGTGGTTGTCCTGCTTGGACTGACCATTCTCGTGTTCTCGCTGTCCCATGCGACCGGGGACCCGCGCTATCTGTACATGACGCAGTACACGCGTACAACGTCGGAGGCTTGGGAGGCCCAGGGCAAGGCAATGGGCCTGGATAAGCCCCTTATGGTCCAGTACGTAATCTGGGTCGCCAAGGCGGTGCGGGGAGACTTCGGGACCTCCGTCTACTACCAACGCAACTCGCTCGACATGATCCTGGAGTCTCTTCCAGCGACACTGCAACTCTCAGGAATCTCCTTTGTGGCAGCTATGGTCCTGGGGATCCCGCTAGGCGTGCTCTCTGCCGTCAAGCGAAGCACGGCCTGGGACTATGCTGGCCGCAGCTTCGCCCTGCTTGGACAGTCGGTACCGCCGTTCTGGATAGCCATTGTGCTGGTCATCATATTCAGCGTTCAACTGGACTGGCTCCCGACGTCCCGTCGGGGCGACTGGCAGCACTTCGTTCTGCCGGTCGTGACACTGGGCTGGCTGCCCGCCGCCGGGCTTCTGCGTCTTACCAGGTCGTCGATGTTGGAGGTTCTCGACAGCGAATTCGTAAAGCTCGCAAGAGCGAAGGGTGTGAGCTCGGGAGCAATCGTGTGGAAACACGCCTTCAGGAACGCTCTGATCGCTCCCATCACATACGCCATGATTCTTCTTGCCGGCTTCATGACCGGTACTGTGGTTGTGGAGACTGTGTTTGCCTGGCCGGGCATCGGAAGGCTTGCAGTGAACGCGGCCCTGAACACAGACTTCCCGCTGGTAACCGGATTGGCCCTTGTGTTCGGGATGATGTTCCTTGCTGCCAGCCTGCTCGCCGACATTCTCTACGGCGTGCTCGATCCGAGAATTCGCTATGAGTAGCACCGGGTCGGACGCAGGGGCAATCTCCAGCGAGTTCGCACCTACAACCAATCGCGCGGTCGCTGCGTTCCAGACGTTCAGGCGTTGGCCCGTTATCCCGGTGGCTATCGTACTGATCCTGGTGTTCGTCGCCATATTCGCTGAACTCGTAGCCCCGCACGATCCGTTGGAAGGGGACCTGGAGGATGTCAGGGTCGGCCCAGTCTGGGATGAGGAGGGATCGTCAAAGTTCCTACTCGGGACTGACCACATTGGGCGCGGTGTTCTCAGCAGGATGATATTTGGGGCGCGGATTTCCCTGCTTGTCGCCTCTGTAGTGCTGGTTGCCGGCGCTGCGCTTGGGACTGTAGTCGGGCTTGTATCAGGGTACGTTGGAGGCCTGGTAGATGAGGCGTTGATGAGGCTTGTGGACTTCGTGTTCGCACTGCCGTTCATCGTGGTGGCCCTGGTAGCGTCCGTCGTATGGGGCCCCAGCCTGGAATTGGTCATAATCCTGCTGGCGCTGTTCACCTGGGCACCCTTTGCAAGACAGGTACGCGCTGAGACGCTCCAGCTCAAGACTACGGACTACGTAGCCCTGGCAAGGGTTGCGGGGGCTTCAGGGCTCCGAATAGCCCTCAAGCACATTCTGCCCGGCGTTGTGAATACGGTCATGGTGCTTTCGTCCCTGCAGGTCGGCTCGTTGATTCTAACTGAGTCCGTGCTCAGCTTCCTCGGCGTCGGAATTCCACCTCCCCAGCCTTCCTGGGGCAGCATGGTGTCCGAGGGTCGACAGTACGTCGCAACCGACTGGTGGATTTCATTCTTCCCAGGATGCGCGATTCTTCTGATCGTATTCTCCATGAACTTCTTCGGCGACTGGCTGCGAGACAAGCTGGACCCGCGCCTGCGCCAGATCTGATTTCCGGAATTGCGGGAAGGCGGTCAAGCCTCAATTCGCTAGGTCGCAGCCGAACTCCTTTGCCGTGTGCCAATGCTCATTCTGACATCGGTGGTTAATCCGCGACCAGAGAAATTGCTGGCCGCATTGCTATCATTCGTCCTGGGGCTCGCAATCCTTGCTTGCTCTGATGACTCTTCGCAGCCGGCGACCCCAGTCTTGGTCCCATCGGTGACAACTGCTGCCGCTCTTCCTCAGGCTGAGGAGCCAGTCTCGACGATCAACCCAGGGGACCCAATCGAGAACCTCGACGACTCGGGAATAACGCCCTTTACCAATGTCGCTAGTCACGCTCTGAAGGACGGCTTCGAGGTCTCCAACTACCGTCCCTCGGCCATTGTTTTCGACTACGACAACGATGGTGACCAGGACATCTACATCACCCAGAACGCCGATGACCCGAACTTCCTCTACTCCAACAAAGGTGATGGGACGTTCGTTAACGTCTCGGCTGAAGCTGGCGCCAACCTCACATACCAGAACAGCAGCGGCGCGATTGCCTGTGACCTCAATAACGACGGCTACAAGGACCTGTATGTGGGCGCAAGGGGGATCATCGGAGACGGGTTGGACTTCAGGTCTGCTGAGGGAGTAGACCTTGCTTCGAGACATCTTCGCAGGGCGGTCGGCGATCGACTGCTGGCGAATGAGGGAGACGGGACGTTCAAGGACATCACGGTGTCGGCACTCGGAGAGCAGGTCAACATCCGCTCCGCATCGAGTGCTGCCTGCGCCGACGTGGACGGCGACGGTTGGCTGGACATATACGTAGGCAATGCTGTGGATGAAGACTGGTTTATGTTCGACCAGACATCCCATGCTGGTCACTACAACGTGCTGTACATCAATAACGGGGATATGACATTTACTGAGGTGGCCGAGTCAGTGGGCGTAAATGGCGGCCCCATCATGTTGAGAGACGCCGAAGGCGAGCCGATCCTGTTTACAGACCCGGAAACAGGGTTGCAGTATGAAGGCTACAATCCAAGCCTCGTCGACGCCAGAGGCAACCAAATAGCCGATCCCTCTGGCCGCACCCACGCCGTACTCTTCTTCGACCACGACAATGACAGGGATCCCGACCTCTGGGTGGCCAACGACGGCCATCGTCTCTACGTCTTTCGAAACGATTCAACCCACGGGAATGTCCGATTTACTCCCATTGCCGAGGCAATGGGAGTCGACAAATCTGGTAACTGGATGGGATTTGCCGTGGGTGACTACGATGGTGACCAGGATCTCGACCTGTTTGTCACCAACGTCGGTTTCCACCTGCGCCTGTTCCCACCTCAGGAGGAGCCCGGAGGGGACTGCCGATACACTGAGCGATTCGCATGGGGGACGTGTCTCCATTACCTGCTGCGGAACGATGGTACCGGTGAAGTGTCAGACATTGGGACCGTTGGGCTGTTCCAGGACGTTGCTGCGAGCACGGCTGTCACGCCTAGTCCGCTAATGCCGCCAAGGTCGCTCGACAGGAAGCGAATACATCCCGAGTGGGAGCAGCCGACAGGCTTGGCGGCCTATGACTTCGGCTATGGAACTACCTTCTTCGACTATGACAACGACGGCGACCAAGACCTCTACTGGCTGGGCTCAGAAGGACCTCCGGGAAAGAGCAGCTACCCAGCGGCCGGGCGAATGCTACGTGCGGACGGGCAGGGGAGCTTCGAGGACATCACGGTTCGCTCGCGACTACTTGATATTCTCAATGTGGACTACTCCGTACTTGACGCCGCCGACAGGTCGTTCAATCCCGACCGGCAGAGGATCAGCAGCAAGTTCCACCTTAACGGGAAGGCACTCGCACACGCGGACCTGAACGGGGACGGATACGTCGACCTTGTTGGAACGAACAGCAGCGGGCCAGTATGGGACAGCCGAACCAGCTCATGGGAGCCGATGCTGGGGCCCGTGTTCGTCTGGATGAACGGTGGGGGTGAGAATCGTTGGATCTCCCTGCGCCTCAAGGGACGTATGGGGATCGATGGGACCGGAAGCAGCGCTGACGCTGTCGGAGCGAGGGTATACCTTACTGCAGGTGGTCAAACCCAGGTGCAGGAGGTGCGGGCCGGTTCCAGCTACCTCTCTATGGACAGCATCGAGCTTGAGTTCGGACTCGGCGGCGCCGAAACGGTAGACACAATCAGGGTGCTCTGGCCGAGTGGGAGGGACCAGGTCCTCGAAGACATCGATGCAGACCAGGTACTAGTGATTACGGAGCCAGACTCCTGAGTCAGTAAGCCCACACACCTGCAATCCGCACCCGTCGGCTAAGCTGAGCCGTGCTTGACATAATCTAGAGGTAACATTAGCGTTTAGCCCTGTCGGAATAACAGCAAGTCAGGAGAGCCCTAATGGTCAGCTTGTCCGTAACCCCTCCAGCAGGTCGTCCACCGGCGGTAGGCACCAATGGAATGGCCGCTTCGGCCCATCCGCTGGCTTCACTGGCGGGTGTTCGAATGATGATGGCCGGTGGCAACGCGTTTGATGCAGCCGTTGCTGTGGCGTCGACCCTGAATGTTTGCGAGCCGTTCATGTCGGGGGCCGCAGGCGTGGGCGTAGCACTGGCGTACGTAGCAGCCGAAGACAGGGTGCGAGCGCTGAACTTCTCCGGGCGAATGCCCGCGGCGGCTGACCCCGAGGAGTACGCAGAGAATGACAAGGACGTCGGAATCAAGTCGGCTCTCGTCCCCGGTAACGCCGCAGGGTGGCTGACACTCCACGAGACTTATGGCCGGCTGGACCGTGAACAGCTTTTCGAACCTGCCATTGGCTACGCAGCCAATGGGACTCCCATAACCCCATTCAACGCCAAGTCGATCGGGAACTCCGTGCCGAGACTATCTATGTTTCCCTCGGCAGGGATCTGGGTTAAGAACGGCAGCGGCCCACGAGTGGGGGAGAGGGTCAAGCAGCCACAGCTTGCAGAGTCACTCGGGGCAATTGCACGCGGAGGCAAGGACGAATTCTACAGGGGCGAGCTCGCGAGCCGAATAGTGAAGGGGGCACAGGAGCTCGGCGGGCAGTTCACTGATGAGGACCTGGCTACCTACGATGCTGAATGGTGCGAGCCGATCAGTATTGGCTATAGAGACTTCGAGATATTCTCGGTCCCACCGAACTCGACGGGATTTCAGCTTCTTGAGACGTTGAAGCTGATGGAGGGATTTGAAGGCCCCGATCTCATCTTCCAGCACCCTGAGACGCTGCACCTGTACATAGAGAGCGTGAAGCTCGCAGTTGCGGACCGTATCAAGTGGGGCGGCGACCCGGACTACATCAAGGCTCCGGTCGACGCGCTGCTGTCTGACGGCTACGCGAAGCAGCAGAGGGCCCGAATCGATCGGAACAGTGCCGCAGTTGTGTCAGGAGAGCAGTTCAGCCGGATGGTCCCGTCGGGATCTATCAAGGCCGGCAGTCCCGACGCCTTTGATGGCGGGATGACAACGCACTTCGCAGTCGCGGACAGCGACGGCAATGTGGTCTCCGTGACACAGACGCTTGGCGGTGGATTTGGATCAGCCGTCGCTCCCGGCGACACAGGGCTGTTCCTCAACAACATGGCGCACTGGTTCGACCTCGAAGAGGGCGCCCCCAACCGCCTCGAAGGCGGCAAGCGCGTGGACTTCTGTGTCGCTCCCACGCAGACCTTTAAGGACGGAAAGTTCCATGTCAGTCTCGGGACTCCTGGAAGCTGGGGAATTCTCCAGACCACACCCCAGTTCGTGATGAACGTGCTGGACTTCGGGATGAACGTCCAGGAGGCGATCGAGGCGCCGCGACTACGTGTGTTCGAGGAGCGCAGGGTGGTCATGGAGGAGCGATTCCCGGCCCCTGTCCGAATGGCTCTCGCCGCGAAGGGTCACAACATCGACCTTGACGAGCCGTTCACCACGACGGTCGGCGGTGCGCAGGGAATCCAGGTCAACCGGGAAGAGGGCACGTTCCAGGGTGGGGCGGATCCCCGGCGGGACGGAACCGCCATCGGATTTTAGCCTGGGCGACCTGATGACATGCCTCGAGAACCGCTTCAACTGACCACTGGCTGCTAACGTCGTAAACAACCCCCGGGTCTTCTACGGCTGGTGGATCGTGGTCGCCGGTGGGGCTGCGATGTCCATCGCCTCGGGGATCAATTTCCATGGCTTCGGAAATTTCATCATTCCCCTGGGCGAAGAGTTCGGCTGGAGCCGGACGACGATCTCGGTGGTCTTCAGCGTGGCCCGGCTTGAGTCAGGTCTCATAGGCCCCGTTGAAGGGTGGGCGGTTGATCGCTTCGGACCTCGAAGGCTGATTGCGGTCGGTATTCCGCTCATGGGCATCGGCTACATGGCCATGAGCCGCGTCGACGGGCTGCTGGCGTTCTTCTTCGTCTACGTGTTCATGATTGCCCTTGGCAACAGCCTCGGGATGAGTACACCTATCACCGCTTCCGTCGCGAACTGGTTCAATCGCAAGCGCGGCCTGGCCTTTGGAATCATGTGGTCAGGCGTCGGCGTCGGCGGCCTGTTCGTGCCAGCGCTGGGATGGTTGGTAGAGGCTTACGGCTGGCGCTCGGCGGCGCTGATGGTTGGAGTCTTTATTGCAGTTCTGGGCGTTCCGGTTGCGATGGTCATGCGTCACAGGCCGGAGCCCTATGGCTACTACCCGGACGGAATCGTGCCCGAGGAAGTCAGAGCTTCAGGCGCGACGCGCAGACCCGTCATGCCCGATCTCTCGAATGACTTCACTGCGCGTGAAGCGCTACAGACCTCCAGCTTCTGGTACCTGACACTGTCCATCATGGCGCGGTCGCTTGTCAGCGGTGGGATAGGGCTGCACCTGGTGCCGTTCTTCATCGATCTCGGGGCGTCGAGCGTCACTGCAGCCGTACTCGCCGGGTCCGTCGGCCTGATGAGCATCCCTGGAAGGTTCGGCCTGAGTGCTCTTGGCGACTTCGTCAACAAGCGCTATGTGATGGTCGCCTCGCTCGCGTTGATGTCGGTTTCGATCGTGTTCATGGCCCGCGCTCCGAGCGTGACGGCGGTGATCCCCATACTTGTCGCGTTCTCAGCGTCACAGGGCGGTATCTCGGTGATACCGCAATCGCTGATTGCCGACTACTTTGGACGCCGCTCCTACGCCACAATTCAGGGATTCAGGTCCACGATTCAGATGCTTGGCATCATCGTCGGCCCGATCATCAGCGGGTACGTTTTCGACACGACCGGGAGCTATACCATCGCATTCCTTGGCTTTTCCGGGGCGGCCCTGGTCTCGCTGGTTCTGGTCTTCATGGCAAAGCCGCCAGTCAAGCCCATACGGTCACAGAGAGTACGTGCCTAGACATTGGGGACGGTGGAGCATACCGGTTCCCGTCCGCCCCCAACATCAGTTTCTGCCCTTCAGGCGGAGCCCACGAGAGCTGTCTTGGGAAGTTCCTTGGTCGGGTCGACGAAGGGCACCCGCACCACCTCGGCATCGACG
Source organism: Dehalococcoidia bacterium (assembly GCA_965232905.1). Lineage (GTDB taxonomy): Bacteria > Chloroflexota > Dehalococcoidia > Lucifugimonadales > UBA1123 > VXRN01. Next base: position 957,172 of record OZ247432.1, on the reverse strand, counting down.
ATGCCGTCCTTTGGTAGCTGCACATTGACGTGTGTGCCTCGCCTCCAGTGTGACCTAGGCATCACGGCGAGGGCGATGTTTGAGCCCTGGGTAGGCGACCAGAAGGCGCTCGTGACGTAGCCCACATCGTCGCCGGAGTCTCTGTCTTTCACAAGGTAGAAGTCCTCGTTGTACCACGTGATCGGCTCGCCACCGACGCGCAGTCCGACCAGCCGCTGCTGGACGCCCTCGTCCTTGATTCTCGCCAGGGCCTCTTTGCCTATGTAGTCTCCCTTCTGTAGGTCCACCTGCCAGCCTAGTCGGACCTCGAAGGGGTTGCTCTCTATGTCCATGTCCTGGCCGTAGGAGAGAATACCGGCTTCCAGCCTTCTTATGTGGCTTGGCGCAATGACGCCCAAGTTGAACTCCTCACCCTGTTCCATGATGTAAGGCCAGATTTCGTCCGAGTAGAGCATCGCGTTGTGCAGGTAGATCTCGAAGCCTACCTCAGCGGAGAAACCGGTGCGCGAAATGGTCACAGGATAGCCGTTAACCTTGTCGTGGATTAGCCCGTAGTATGGGATGTCCCTCACATGAGGGCCGACTATCTTTTCGAGAAGATCCACGGACTTGGGACCCTGGATCTGGACTGGCGACACGTCTATCTCGTGAACTTCCGCATTGAACCTGCCCGTGGAGTTGACTCCCTGGGCCCACAGCAGGACATCCGAGTCCGAGATGCTGAACCAGAACTCATCGTCTGCTACACGCAAGAGCACCGGATCGTTGATGATGCCACCGTGCTGGTTGCACAGGATCACATAGCGAGCCTGCATGGTTGGTATACGCTCGTAGACATCGCGTGTGATCAGGTAGTCCACAAAGGCGGCCGCATCAGGGCCCTTGACCTGAATCTGGCGCTCGACTGCGACGTCCCACATACTCACGTGATTTGTTAGTGTCTCGTACTCGGCCATCAGGCCGCCGTCTTCGGGTTTGACGTACGCGCGAGGGTGATATAAGTGGTTGTAGACCGTGTATGCCCAGCAGCCCGCAGTCTTCGACATGTGCCACCACGGAGACTTCCTGACGCGGGTTGAGATAAGCATCTTCGCGTCGCTGTTTCCGCTCTGCCGAAGGTTTACAGGCAAGATCCGCTTCTTGAGACCATCGATAACCAGAGTTTCCCCCATTACAAATCCTCCAGCTGTTCAGCCTTAATCCGACAACGCTAAGTGATTCCGCTATGTGATTTGTGCAAACTGCCTCCTCTCACTTATTGGGTAGAACTAGAGGGCAGGGTGGCAGACACAGCAATCCCATATTTCTCTCATACAACAAGAGGTAGGGGTTATGCAGACACCCTCGGTGCCGTCAATCAGGCCAGGCCAGATTCCTCCAGAATCTCAGGAATTCGGGACTCCCACCCGATGGCCATGATGTGCGTACCGTCGCACATGTCGCGCACATCTCGGATGAGACGGGATGTGATTTCGATGCTGGTCTTAGCGGGGACTTCTGCTGAGCCCATCTCTTCGATGATGCTGTCCGGTACTGAGACGCCGGGGAGATTTTCATCCAGGAACCGCGCCATTCGTGCCGACTTGAGTATGATCATGCCGGCGAGGACAGGCACACCGAAGCCCCGAGCGGTCTCCATGAACGTCTCGAACGTCGCGGCGTCGTAAACTGCCTGCGTCTGGAAGAAGGACGCCCCCATGCGTACCTTTTCCTCCATGCGGGCAAGCTCAACGTCGAGGTCGTCGGCGCCCGGATTGGCGACGGCACCAGCAAGTATGGAGGGCGATCCCCTAAGCTCGTTGCCGTACATATCGGTGCCCGAGTTCATCGAGCTTACGGCTTCCAGGAGCGTTTCGGCCCTGAGGTCAAAGACTCCCACGGCGTCAGGGTGGTCGCCTCGGCCTGGGGGATCGCCGCTCATGCACAGGACATTGGTGACACCAAGCGCGGCTGCGGCTAGCAGCTCGCCCTCCAGGGCTATGCGGTTGCGGTCGCGACCGGTCACCTGCAGTATGGGCTCGACTCCGCGGTCACGCATCAGGTGCGCGGCGGCGATGGGAGCCATCGACATGTTGGCTCCAGGGGAGTCCGTGAGGTTGAACGCGTCCACCATGCCGCTGAGGGCATCGGCCTCCCTGAACAGCCTGCGAAGGTCTGTACCCTTGGGAGGGTTCAGTTCGGTAGTAACTACGAACTTGCCGGACTTTAGTGATTCGGAAAACGTCTGCAATCGAGCCTCCAATCCAATGGCCCACTATCGAGACTTCTCAGGCGATATCGTAGGTAGTCTCGCCCTTATCCAGCACCTTCTTCACGTCGGAGGCGAACTCCACTAATTCTGACTCTTGGGGAACGCCAGTTGATTGGAGTTTCTTCTTGAACTGCTCGAAGAGCCAGTCTTCCTCACGCCCCTGAGGGAAGTCGAAGAAGCCTCTTTCGAAGCTCGGCAACTCCCCAGGGCCGAAGTGTCCCTTGCCCTTCAACGGGTAACCCTCAAGGTTCTCGGTACCCTTGCCGAGCACCTCGCCGGTTTCCACGTAGTGTTCCATCACCGGCTTCATCCCGTAGCGTTGGACCGGGCAGACTATCATGCAGACCGCGCAGCCGTGATAGGTGACCATGATGGGTCGGCATCGCTCGTAGATGAGCTTGTTCTTCTCAACTCCACGCCACCAGACCTTGTCCCTCGAAAGGGCTCTTCCCGGACAGCGATTGACACAGACCTGGCACTCCTGGCAGAAGCTGTGGATGCCGTAGTCTTCCGGTCCGTCGTATGTGACGGGGGCATCTGTCGTCACAAGCATGAGCCTTGCCCGTGAGCCGAAGTGCGGTGACAGGAGCTGGCCATTTGCGCCAAGCTGTCCCAGTCCGGCCTCGACGAACATGGGTATGTAGGGGCCGCTGCAGTCGTAGCCATCGTGGACCTGCGCTCGGTAGCCCCTCTCCCTGATGTACTCAGCGAGCTTCAGGCAGCCTGCCTGCTCGGACTCGTAGGTCTCGAATCGCGCCTGGTCGGCCTCGGGACTCGGACCTGACTGCGTCATCCGGTAGTCCTGCTCGTATGCCAGGCAAATTGCGTGTTCGAACTTTGCCCAGCGTTTCTTGCCTGAGTAGGTGTAGTGTCGATCGTGCTTCGCGAAGCCTACCTCACCGAAACCGAGTTCCCTGGCGAATCTACGGATGTCCTCCGAAAGGTCCTCGCCCGCGACTGGCGATCCGGTCGGCTCGACGTCGCCGGAGACCAGCCCTTCCTGGTACATGGGCTCCATTCGCTCGTCGTGTTCTTTCCTGAACTCGTCAATGTCGTGGGACTGGGTGACGACTGCCCATTGGCGGTCGGCGGACTTGTACACAGCCTGAGATTCGAGCGGATGCTCACGGCTGTAGAAGGCCACGTCGATCGGCCTCTGAGGGACACCCGGTACCGTTGCGAGATCAGCGGGGACCGGTATGTCGACGCTTGGATCGCCAGCCCGTCTTCCTGGCCTCGTTACTGTATGGCTTATCGACTTGGCCACCGAGACCACCTCCTGTCACAACTACTGTACCCGGAGTGTACGCGCTCCGACTCACTCACCCTACGTATGGGGAGATTGGGACGGATTTTTACGACTTGATTAGCTGCCCTATGCACCAGGAATTGCCTTACACCTTCATCTTCGAGCCACTGGGGTCGTACAGCGGTTCCTGGGCCACCGTGGCCTGTAAGCGTTCCCCGAAGTAGACGATGTCTACACTCGTTCCAACGTCAGCATGACTCACGGGCAAATAGCCGTACACAATGCCTCGACCAATTGAGTGGCCGTAGTTCGCGCTTGTTACGTACCCGAGCACATCATCGCCGTCGGTGATGGGTTCCTTGCCCGTGACGACGGCGTCGGGGTTATCCAGCGTGATGCAGCAGAGCTTGCGCTCGACCCCGGCCTCGCGAACTTCCCTGAGGGCGTCCCTTCCGATGAAAGCGCCCTTTCGCATCCTGACCGCGAATCCCGTCCCGGCCTCGTAAGGGTTGTACTCGGTGTGGATGTCGTTGCCCCACAGCCGGTAGCCCTTCTCAAGTCGAAGCGAGTCGAAAGCGCCACCGCCACCGGCGATGACTCCGAGCGGCTGTCCGGCTTCCCAGAGTAGGTCCCAGAGCCTCAGGCCATGCTCGCTGGGGGTGTAGATCTCCCAGCCGAGTTCTCCAACGTAGGAGATGCGGAGTGCGAGCGCCGGTACCTCGGCGATAGTGATCTGTCTAGAAGTCATATACGGGAACCCGTCATTGGAAATGTCGTCATCGCACACCCTGCTCAGCAGATCCCGTGCCCTGGGGCCCCACAGTCCAATGCAGCACGAACCGGATGAGATGTCGGTAATGCTGACAGAGCCGTCGTCGGGCAGGTGGGACTCGATCCAGTGCAAGTCGTGGAGTCCCATCCCACCGCCCGTAACCACCATGAAACGGTCTTCAGCGAGCCGGGTTATCGTAAGGTCGCACTTCATGCCTCCTGAGGGAGTAAGCATGGGCGTGTACGTAATCGACCCAACAGGCTTGTTCATCTGATTGGCAGCAAGTCGCTGAAGTCCCTTTAGAGCGTTGGGTCCGGAGACTTCGAACTTGGCGAATGGGGTCAGGTCGTACAGCGCTACTCGCTCGCGGGTGGCAACGTGTTCTGCTGCCACGGTTGGCGACCACTCTCGCGCCTCCCAGCCTGTTCTGGACTCTCCAGAGACTGTTAGCGAGTCGAGGAGGCCCTCGTTGGAGTCGTACCACTGAGGACGCTCCCAGCCCGCGTTTTCAAAGAATACGGCTCCCAGCTCCTTCTGACGTGCGTGGAAGGGCGTCACCCTGACGTTTCTGGGCTCCTCGATCTGCTGCCGAGGATGGATGATGTCGTACACCTCGCGGTACTGCTGGGCCGCCCTGGTGCGGACATAGGGACGGCTGAAGGCGTGTGGGTGGAATCGTCGAATGTCGCATTCGTGTAGGTCCGTGGTTGGCTCGCCATTGACGATCCACTCGGCGACTGCCTTCCCAACTCCGCCGGCGTGAGTGATCCACACGGCCTGTGCCGACCAGAACCCCCTGAGGCTGGGCGACTCGCCGAGGATGGGGAAACCGTCCGGCGTGAATGAGAACATTCCGTTGAACTTGCGGGTTAGACCGGCGCCCTTGAGCGCTGGCAGCAGTTCGCAGGTCGCCTTCATCGCCTTTTCGAAATGCTCCGGTGTGAACTCCGTCTCCGCAGGAGCGATCGGAGCCTCATCATGGGAGAGAATCTCGCTGGCATCGACGAGGATAGGTTCGTGATTGTAGGAACCGATTCCGTAGCTCTCGCCGATCTGGCGAACGTACATCGAGTAGTCCTGATGCCTCAGGATAGGTTGAGATACCTCAACTTTAGCTCCGGCAAGCTCTGCAAGGGGAGTGGTAACGGCGTAAAGATGTTCCATCGGGGACAGCGGTATTGAAACACCAGCGAGCCCGCCAAGCCTGGTCGCCCAGATGCCTGCTGCGGCTACGACGAGTTCAGTCTCGATTTCGCCGCTGGTGGTCTGGACCGACGTGACGCGTCCGTTCTCTACACCAAACCCGGTGACCTCGACCCCGCCGAAGACACGGGCGCCGTTCCGCTCCGCATACCTGGCCATTGCCTCCGCAGGGCGCGTTGGCCTCGTCTGAACGTCGGAGGGCACGTACAGCGCGCCTTTGATGCGGTCGGACAGCAGCGGGATGAAGTCGCGCGCTTCGCCAGGGCTAATCACGTGCCCCTCTACGCCCCAGCTCATGCCGTACCCGGCCTTGCGTTTCAGATCGGCGAGTCTCTCGTCAGTCCAGGCAACCTCCAGGCTGCCAACTGGATTGACGCACGGTTCCCCGTCCAGCTCCAGCCGCTTCCAGAGGTCGACGGTGTAGCTCGCGAAATTGGTCATGGTCTTCGAAGCGTTGAGCTGGAATACGAGGCCCGGAGCATGAGACGTGGAACCGCCGGTCTCGTAAAGTGGGCCCTGATCCACGAGGACTACGTCGCGCCAGCCGAGTTTCGTCAAGTGGTAGGCGACGCTGCACCCGGCTATGCCTGCGCCGACGATCACGGCCCTGGCCCCTTCCGGCAGCTTGATGTCAGCCATCTCAGGCGTCCTTCGCATGTACTAAGTCGAAACCGGTATTGGTTTACTACGGTGGACTGCTGCCAGAAAGTCGGTGCGAGTATTAGTCTGTAGACGTGTTTGCATTCTAACCGAAGTTTGCGAAATGGCAATACAATTTCTGACAACATTTCTTGACTCGACTTTTGACGCTGTGCTAGCGTTTTCGAGATAGTCAAAGGCTACGATAGGGAGTAGTAGAGGTCGGTATCGGCCATAGAGAGCCGGGGAGAGGTGAGAGCCCGGCGCAGTGACCGACTTGAACTCGCCCTTGAGCTTCCGGCCTGAAGTGGTTGAGTAAGGCCGGACGGACAGCACCGTTATAGCGAAATGAGTGTCCGTCCGCACTGGCGGAGGAAATCAGGGTGGTACCGCGGGTATCGAATCGACGGCCCGTCCCTTGTATGGGGACGGGTTTTTTTGTTGGAGAGTTGGGACCAGGTAGTAGACTGCTCAGCCGCTAGGCTGGCAACGGACGGAGAGAGTAATCAGATGGCAACTAGTACATCGCCCAGTTCACGCATGTCCTACGACCATACCGATATGCAGGCCAGGTGGAGTGACCGCTGGGAGGAAGGCGGCATCTACACCGTAGAGGACGACGACCCTCGTCCCAAGTGGTACGAGCTCCACATGTACCCGTATCCGTCAGGAGACCTGCACGTCGGTCACTGGTTCGCGATGACCGGCGCCGACGTCCACGCCCGTTTCATGCGCATGAGGGGCTTCAATGTGCTGCATCCGATGGGTTTTGACGCCTTCGGACTAAACGCCGAGAACGCAGCCATCAAGAACGGCATCCATCCCCATACTTGGACCATGTCCAACATCGAGAATATGCGGCGCCAGCTCAGGTCTATGGGGCCCATGTACGACTGGGACCGCGAAGTCGTCACCTGCACGCCGGACTACTACAGGTGGAACCAGTGGTTCTTCCTGCAGCTCTACAAGAATGGGCTGGCCTACAGAGACGACGCACCTGTCAACTGGTGTCCCTCGTGTCAAACAGTGCTGGCCAACGAGCAGGTCGTCAATGGCCTCTGCGAGAGGTGCGACACGTCTGTCGTCCACCGGGACATGGAGCAGTGGTTCTTCAAAATCACCGACTACGCTGATGAGCTACTCGACCACTCCAAGATCGACTGGCCCGACCGCATCAACACGATGCAGACGAACTGGATCGGGCGGTCCGAGGGTGTCGAGGTCGACTTCGACATATCCGAGTACGGCTTGGAAGAGGAGTCGATACGCACGTTTACGACCCGGATCGACACTGTGTTCGGTGTGACGTTCATTGTGCTCGCGCCAGAACATCCACTCGTCGAAAAGCTGACCACCAGCGAACACCGTGACGAGGTCCAGTCCTATGTCAGGGAGGCTCAACTCCAGACTGAGATCGAGCGACTTTCGACCGAGAAGGAAAAGACAGGCGTATTCACAGGCTCCTTCGCGGTAAACAAGCTGAACGGCGAACGCGTGCCGATCCTGGTCGCGGACTACGTCCTGCTGAGTTACGGCACAGGCATGGTCATGGGCGTCCCGGCACACGACGAGCGCGACTTCGCGTTTGCGAAGAAATATGACCTGCCGATACGCACAGTCATCGCACCTCCGGACTGGGATGGCTCCGACCTCGAAGAGGCCTATATCGAGCCCGGAACACAGGTCAATTCAGGCCAGTTCGATGGCATGCCCAACTCGGAGGGCCTCGAGCGCATTGCCGACTTCATCGAGGCAAACGGATGGGGAGAGCGTGCAGTCAACTACCGGATGCGAGACTGGTTGATCAGCCGTCAGCGCTACTGGGGAACACCAATTCCGATCGTTTTCTGCGAGAAGTGCGGCGAGATTCCAGTTCCCGACTCTGACCTGCCGGTTTTGCTTCCGGAGGATGCCGAGTTCCTGCCCACGGGCGACTCTCCGCTGGCACTCCACGAGGGCTTCGTCAATACGACCTGTCCAGACTGCGGCAGCCCTGCCAAGCGTGAGACGGACACCATGGACACGTTCGTCGACTCTTCGTGGTACTTCCTGCGCTATGCGAGCCCTCACTTCGAGGACGGCCCGTTCGATCCCGAAGCTCTGGGCCAGTGGGGTGCAGTCGACCAGTACACTGGAGGCGTTGAGCACGCGGTGATGCACCTGCTGTACGCGCGCTTCTTCGTCAAGGCGCTGCGCGACCTCGGCTACCTCGACTTCGACGAGCCGTTTGTGCGCCTCGTGAACCAGGGCACCATCGTCTTCAACCATCAGAAGATGAGCAAGTCCAGGGGGAACGTGATAGCCCCGGACGCCTACGTATCCGACGTCGGCAGCGACGTTGTACGCACCTACATGATGTTCATGGGGCCGTGGGAAGCGGGAGGTGAGTGGAACGACGATGGCATCAACGGAATGGCGCGGTGGACCAACCGTGTCTGGGACCTCGCGATACGCGATGCCGGGGTACTGGACGAGTCGGATACGAACCCGGATGCGGTCCGGGATCTGGGTCGCCTTCAGCACCAGACCATTCGCAAGGTCACGGAAGATGTCGAGCGCTTCAAGTTCAACACGGCAATTGCGTCCATGATGGAGTTCTCGAACTCGCTGGCCCAGGAGTGGGACTCAGGCGTGATCGACTCTGACGCGTGGAAGGATGCCATAAGGAGCCTGGCGCTGCTGATGTCGCCCGTAACCCCATTCCTTGCGGAGGAGATGTGGGAGCGTATCGGTGAGTCCTTCAGCATTCACCAGCAGCCATGGCCCGAGTGGGATCCCGAGCTTGCCGCCGACGAGACGATCACGCTGGTGGTGCAGGTCAATGGGCGGCTCAGGGACCGGATAGACGTTCCAGCCGACATCTCTGAAGAGGACGCCAAGGCAAGGGCGCTGGAGTCAGAAAGAGCCAGGACTCACACAGACGGCAAAGAGGTCCGCCGAGTTATCTACGTGCCCGGACGATTGGTGAACATCGTCGCGACGTAGGCCGAACCGCCAGAGATACAGTACAGATGTCGTGCCGCTTACTTCAGGGTAGGCGGCACGCGTTCGTTTAGGCGATCACCTTGAAGTTGTACTGGGTGGTGTTCAGGGATCCGTCTGAGAATCGGGTCATCCTGAGTGTTGAGATATCCACCAGTTTTGACTCGCCTTCGAGAATCAACTCCGCCATGCACACGCCAACTGCGGGGGCGAGCTTGAAGCCGTGGCCGCTGAAGCCTGTGCAGATGTACAAGCCTTCGATGCCATCGACGCGGTCCATGACTGGGTGCAGGTCGGGAGTAGTCGTGTAGAGTCCCGCGTAGCCGTGGGCCAGCTGGCCGTCAGCGATGCCGGGAATGCGCATGGCAAGGCGGCTCCATACGTCCTGAACGTAGTCAGTGCTTGCTCTCTGGTTGTAGGTATCCGGGTCTGCTTCCTCTTCCCGGTTCCCATTGCCGACAAGAGTCAGGTTGTCAGCCTCGGGCCTGAAGTAGATCAGGTTGGCCATGTCTCCGCCGCCGGGGTGCTGGCCGACACCAGTCTCCGACCGCCTGATGAGGATTACCTCGTGCCTGGTTGCGAGGAGTGGAAGGTCGATATCCAGGTGGCCGAGGAACCCCGAAGACCACGGCCCTGTGGCGATGACGGCCGTGTCGGTCGCGTACAGCTCTGCCCCTGTCCTGACGCCGACTACCCTTCCGTTCTCGACCTCAACAGACGTAGCGGGCGATTCCAAGACGACCGTCGCTCCCAGCTCCCTTGCTCGCATCGTAAACGCCAGCGCAGTTCCGGAAGGGTCGCCGTGACCGGACTGGTCCTCCCATGCGAAGTGCTCGTCCTCTCCGAGGTGGAAGTCCGGCGCGAGATCTTTAGCTTCCTGCCAGCTTACGATGCGGGTGTCAATCCCGACTCCCCGCTGCATCTCGATGTTGTGATGGAAGCCGTCTACCTCGCGGTCCGGTGCGATGACCATGTAACCGGTCCTGACGAAGCCAGGGTCGCCGTCGCCGCCGACCTCATCGCCCCAGTTCTGAAAGACGCGAAGGCTCTCCCACGCGAGCCTGGCGTTGACCTCGGTCGAATAGTGCATTCTAATAGCGCCGGAGGAGCGTCCCGTGGACCCTGAGCCGAGTGTATCCCGTTCAAGAAGGACAGGACCATCCAAGCCTCGCTTCGCGAGATTGAACAGTATGCTCGCTCCCATGACACCGCCGCCAATGACCACCGCGCTGGCCGTTACTGCCATCGGATTCCGCCTCCCGTGAGATTTCGCCTATAATACCCGCGCCAAGCTGCGTTCACAACGAGTTTTGATTGTCCTTCGTTGCACGAGTCGGCTCCGCCTGCAAGCGTGGCATACGAACTTTAATCGGGAGAGGAAAATGGAGTTTAACGTTGCGGTCCTGCCCGGAGACGGCATCGGGCCGGAGGTAACCACCGAGGCAGTAAAGGTGATGGACGCTGTGGGCCGACGTTTCGGGCACTCGTTCAGCACGGAGCAGGGAAGAGTCGGGGGGAATGCGATCGACGACTTCGGCACTCCGCTCCCGGACGACACAGTGGACCTGTGCCGGAAGTCCGACGCGATCCTGTTCGGGGCTGTCGGCGGACCCAAGTGGGATGACCCTCAGAACACCGTCAGGCCTGAGGACGGCATTCTTGCGATCAGGAAAAGCCTCGGGCTGTTCGCGAATCTTCGACCAGTGAAAGTCTATGACGCACTCATAAACTCGAGTCCCATCAAGCCGTCGTTGCTGGAAGGGGTCGACATGATCGTTCTCCGCGAGCTTACGGGCGGCCTGTACTTCGCGAAGCCGAAGCGGCGCTGGACGACCAAGACTGGGCGAAGGGGAGTGGATACTCTCCGGTACACAGAGCACGAGATCGAGCGCATCGTGAGAGTTGCCTTCGAGCTGGCAAAGTCGCGCAGTGGCCACCTGACGAGCGTCGACAAGGCAAATGTCCTCGAGTCGTCCCGTCTGTGGCGCCAGGTTACCGAGGAGGTCCACGAGGACTACCCGGATGTTGAACTGGAGCATGTCCTGGTGGACGCCGCGGCCATGGCCCTCATTCGCAATCCTGCGCACTACGACGTGATAGTCGCCGAGAACATGTTTGGCGACATTCTTACTGACGAGGCGGCTGTCCTGTCCGGCTCCATGGGTATGCAGCCGTCGGCGTCACTGGCAGGGATGCCTGGGTCTTCCACGGGTTCCGTGAGTCTCTATGAGCCGATCCACGGCTCCGCTCCTGACATTGCGGGGCAGGGCATCGCCAATCCGATTGGAATGGTACTCAGCATGGCGATGATGCTCCGACTCTCGTTTGGACTCGACGAAGAGGCGAGCGCAGTGGAGTCCGCCGTCGAAGGCGTGCTGGCGGAGGGCTACCGTACTGCGGACATCGCAGCCGATGGCGGCGACGTCGTCAGCACGGAGCGCATGGGAACTGTGCTGGCCGGGCGCGTATAACCCGAGTGTAATACTCGTAGTGGCGTCCAAGGGCCGGAGAGAGGTTTGACGCCGAAATTTGGCCGAACCTAGAATGAATCATCCATTTGAAAGCAGGAGGAGTGGTATGGCGAGGGCGGCTTCCACCGGCGAGATGCCAAGAGCATACGATCCGGGCTCGGTTGAAGGTCCGATCTACAAGTTCTGGAACGAGAGCGGGTTCTTCAGCCCGGAGATCGACCACTCGAAGGAGCCGTTCGTCGTTATCATGCCGCCGCCCAATGTAACCGGCGAGCTGCACATGGGGCACGCCCTGACCATCGCCGTCGAGGACCTGATGGTCCGGTGGCACAGGATGCTCGGTGAACCTGCCCTGTACTTGCCGGGTTCCGACCATGCCGGCATCGCTACGCAGGTCGTCGTGGAACGTCAGCTTGCATCAGACGGGATGAGCCGGCACGACCTGGGACGTGATGGCTTCATCGAGCGTGTGTGGTCCTGGGTGGACGACTACGGGGATCGCATCTACCGCCAGACCCAACGACTCGGCGCTTCCTGCGATTGGAGCAGAAAAGCGTTTACGCTCGATGCCGGGCCTGCGCTTGCGGTCAGGACGACCTTTGTGAACCTGTACAAGAAAGGTCTCATATACAAGGGTACGCGCATTACGAACTGGTGCCCCCGGTGCCGGACGGCGCTGTCGGATCTCGAAGTGAAGCACCAGGACGAGAAGTCGGGACTGTACCGTATTCACTATCCGCTGGAGGACGGCTCCGGCCATCTGACCATCGCGACCACGAGACCCGAGACGATGCTCGGGGACACTGCGGTGGCCGTCAATCCCGATGACGAACGGTACTCCGATTTCATCGGAAAGAGCGTCAGGCTACCCATCATGGGACGTTCGATTCCGGTCATCGCTGACGAGGCGGTCGAACTGGGATTTGGAACCGGAGCGCTCAAGGTAACTCCGGGGCACGATCCGACAGACTACGAGATAGGCGAACGTCACAGCCTTGAAATCGTCAACATTCTGAACCTGGACGGCACGCTCAATGAAGTCGCCGGGGAGTTCAGTGGGCTTACCGTTGACGAGGCCCGTAGCGGCGTTGTTGCACGCCTGGAAGAGGAGGGCATACTCGAGGGCATCGAAGACTTCAGCCATGCCGTGGGTCACTGTGACCGCTGTGATGAGGTTGTCGAGCCGATCGTGACCGACCAGTGGTATGTCAGGATGGGGCCACTTGCCGAGCCGGCGCGCGCCGCAGTTGTGGACGGCGAGATCAGCATCGTTCCGGAGCGCTTCACAAAGGTGTATCTCAACTGGATGGACAACATCAGGGACTGGCCGATCAGTCGCCAGCTCTGGTGGGGCCACCGCATACCCGTCTGGTACTGCGACGCTGGCCACCAGATCGTGGAAATGGAGGACCCGACGACCTGTCCCGAGTGCGGCAGCAGTGAGCTGGTGCGCGACGCGGACGTGCTGGACACCTGGTTCAGCTCAGGACTCTGGACCCACTCAACGTTGGGATGGCCGGGCGACACTGAAGACTTCGACTACTTCTACCCGACGTCTGTCATGGAGACCGGGCACGACATCCTGTTCTTCTGGGTTGCCAGGATGATCTTCATGGCGATAGAGAACACGGGGGAATCGCCGTTCCATACGGTGTATCTGCACGGGCTCGTCCGAGATCCAGAGGGCGTGAAGATGAGCAAGACCAAGGGCAACGTGGTTGATCCCCTGGAGCTCGTCGACCTTTACGGCGCCGATGCCGTCAGGTTTGCACTCACCACCGGCACATCCGCGGGCAACGACATGCGTATGAACGAGCAGAGGCTGGAATCCAGCCGAAACTTCGTGAACAAGCTGTGGAACGCCGCCCGATACGTGATTGCCAATCTTGAAGATGCGGCCGGCCTCGAAGACTGGTACGAGCCTGATAATCTCCAACATCGGGAAGACCGCTGGATCGTCAGCAGGCTCAATCGTGTGGCAGACCAGGTGGACTCCCACATGAAGGCCTACCAGTTCGGCGAGGCGCAGCGGTCTGTGCACGATTTCCTCTGGAACGAGTACTGTGACTGGTACATCGAGATGTCCAAGATCAGGCTGAGGTCGGGAGACAGCCCGTCTCCGTTGCCTGTGCTGGCGCACGTACTCGAGCGTACGCTCAGGATGCTCCATCCATTCCTACCGTTTGCCACTGAGGAGATATGGACCAGGCTGACAGAAGCTCTGCCTGAGGTTGAAGACCCGCCTGAAGCGGCAATGGTCGCACCGTACCCTCAGGCTGACGCGTCTCGATATGACTCAGACGCCGAGGGCGAGGTCGAATCGGTCATCGAGATCGTCAGGGCCGCCCGCAATCTCAGGGCCGAGTTCAGAATAGAGAATAACCAGCAGCTTACGGCACAGCTCGCAGTCGGTAACGGGATATCATCGGTGTTCCAGGAAGCGTTGGGATTCATCCAGTCGCAGGCCAGGATCGCACTCGAAGTTACCCCCTCAGAGGCCGCACAGCAGGCTTCTGCGGACCAGGCGGTGCAGGTGCTCAACGCTGGCACTCTTGCAGTCTCCCTTGATGGCCTCGTGGACCTCGAGGAAGAGACGGAGCGCCTCAGGGGCGAGCTCGCAGACCTCCGCACCTACCAGGCCAAGGTGTCGAAGAACCTGCAGAATGAGAACTTCGTCAACCGTGCGCCTGAAGAGGTCGTCGAGAGAGAACGCGACAGGTTGGCCAGTACAGAGGTGCGAATCGATCGTCTGGTCGAGATCCTGGATCGCCTGTCCGGATAGGCGAGCCCTCTAGACCTGCCAGGCTAACCGAAATTCTTCGTTCAGCCTTCCCCACCATTGACCGTGACGGCAAGGTAGTCATTGCCGCCGCATCCGTGCGCTCGCTTGGATACGGCTTCCTCAGTGTGTTCCTGGGCGTATACCTGGACCTGTTGGAGTTCACACCGGTGCAGGCGGGGCTGGTCTTCAGCGCGATCATGGCCGGAGGCACTCTCTCCAACGTGGTAGCCAGCTGGCGCGGCGACGCGATCGGCCGGCGTCGTATGTTGATCGTCATGGCGGCGCTGATGGGCATCGGCGGAGTCCTGTTCCCCCTGACCGAGCAAACCGCACTGCTGATAGCCATCTCACTTATCGCGATGACGACCTCCAGCGGCGGAGACCGAACGGCGTTTCTCTCAATCGACATGGCGATACTGGCGCAGTCAGGTCGGCCTGACCAACGCACCCTGGTCTTCAGCATGTACAACCTGGCCGGGAGACTCACGAAGGCCGCCGGCTCACTCATGATCGCGATACCGGCAGGACTTCAGTACATGTTCGGCATCGACGAGGTGACCTCTTACAAGCTGATGTTCTTCATCTATGCCGTCTCAGCATTCTGCGGCCTTGCGGTCTACTGGTTGCTGAGTCCCCAGGCGGAGCCCCCTCGAGCCTCGGCCGGTAGCTCCGAACAGTCGCAGAAGATGTCGAGTACCTCCAGGACGATCATGATCCAGCTATCCCTCCTGTTTACGCTCGACTCTCTGGGCGGGGGATTCATGGTCTACAGCTTCATGTCCTACTTCTTTGCCAACAGGTTCGACATGGGAGCGGAGACGATCGCGGCGATCTTCTTCGTTGGTCAGCTGCTCAATTCGGTTTCGATCCTTCTGGCCGCTCCGACAGCGAGGCGTATAGGACTGATCCTGACCATGGCGGCATCGCAGGGACTTGCGAACACGATGATGATCTTTCTCGCGCTCACGGGTAACCCGCTGCTGGCTGTCGTGTTCTTCATGGCCAGAGAGCTTATTAACGACATGGACATTCCAACTCGTCAGTCCTACTCGATGGCGATAGTCCCGCCCGAGGCTCGCACGGCGACGGCTGGAATGACGAATCTGGGAAGAACGTTTGCCCAGGCCGTAACCCCGGCCATCGCGGGATTTGTCGCAAGCACTACGGCGCTTGGCATCCCGATTATCGTGGGCAGCGTGATCAAGCTCAGCTACAATGGCGCGCTGTACGCGATGTTCAGGACGGTCAGGGCACCGGAGGAGTCGGCAGGCTAGCGAAGATTGTAAGTGTAGTGCTGGGGGCCCTCTTCCAGGTCCCACGCTGAGAACCACCTGTTGACGTGCGGCAACAGGTCTTGAGACAGTGCCGCGCGTCGAATCTCTCTGTCTGTCAGTTCTCTTGCCAGCGATTCCTGCAGCCTGGCTCGCACTTCATTCTTGTCCACCTTCAGGAATTGTCCGTTCCTCAGCAGCACCTCTCCATCGACCATTACCGTGTCCACGTCGAGTCCCTTCCCCCGGTACACAAGCGCATCAACGATGTCTGTGTCGGGATGAAGGTATGGGTCTTCGATGCGGTCGAGGTTGACCAGAACCGGGTCTGCGCGCTTGCCGGGCTCGATCGTGCCGACCTCGTCGAAGTACGTGACTCTGGCCCCGTTCGCTGTGGCGAGTTCCAGGATCTCATGCGATGTGGGGTAGGGGGCATCGACACCAGGCTCTCTGTGTACCTTCTGAGCCATGCGCATCTCCTGGAGAATGTCGTTGTCGTCGTTGATGCCGGCTTCATCTATACCCAGGGCCACCAGGACGTCACTCTCAAGGAGACGGTTTATCGGCGCGATTCCGCTCTTGAGCCTGAGATTGGAACTGGGGTTGGTGCAGATTGCGGTACCAGTCTCAGCAAGTATGTCGATGTCGGACTCGGACAGCCAGACGCCATGGGCACAGGATACCTCCGGTCCAAGCACACCCAACTCGGCCAGGTGAGATAGCGGCGTACCGTTCCAGTGACGACTGCCGTACATTCTCTGGTAGATGGTCTCGTGGAGGTGAATGTGGAGTCCGGTTTCGTGTCTTCTCGCGAAGTCGCTGATCGCGACCAGCATCTCGTCTGAGCACCAGTGGACGTTGTGCGGGCTCACGAAAATGTTCGTTCGGGGCCCCTGTCGCCGAGCGTGCAACTCACCGCAGCCCGAAAGGTACTCTTCGAGCTCGACGGGACGTGCCGCAATCTGTGCCCGTGCTCGCTCAGCAAGTTCTGACGGAAGCGTGGACAGAAACCGTGCGTCGTCCTCATAAACCAGGTGGTTCTGATCGCGGGTCGAAAGTGAGAAGGCGACCCTCATGCCGCTGTCTTCGTACCCATTCAGGATCTCTGAAGCGGCATCGTACAGTTCGACTCCGGGAGGGAGCCTGGCGGCCATGTGGTTGTGCTGGACAGTCGTGATGCCGGACTCGATCATCTGGATGGCGCACCACAGGGTATCGAGATAGGGGTCGACGTCACGGATAGCCCACCGGGCTATGATCCAACTCTCAAGCGGCGCGTCGAGGACTCCTAACTGGAAGGGTGTCAGCCCCGCATGGTGATGGGCGTTTATCAGTCCGGGAATCACGGCTTGACGATTGGAGCCGATCACCTCAGCGGACGGATACTTGCCGCGAAGATCGTCGAATGTCCCCACTTCGGCGATTTCTCCGTCATCCACCGCTACAGCGCCATTGTCGATCGTCTCGGCGTTGTTTCTACCGGTTACCCGGCACACGACGTGGCGACCTCTCACTAGCTTTACCGCCACGAGCTACCTCACAGAGTGATAGATTGCATTGAAGAGAAGCTTGTAAGTGCCCCTGGCCTGCGCCCTGAAGTGCGGTCTGAATCCAAACAGGATCACCTTACCCAGGCCAACAGGGATAGAGGTCAGCGCAGATAGACCAGCGATGCGCTTCTCACCGATCAGCCACCCACTCAGCAGCGTGGACTCCGGGGAGAATCTTGCGACCACATCTCCCTTGTCAACTCGATAGCCCGGTCCATTCATGTACAGGGCCGCTGCGTTCTCCGGCATTCCAAATCCGAGCGGGTGGTCCGTGTCTATATCTATGCTCAGGAGGCTTCCAGGTGCAAAGAACTCAGAGTGGGTCAACCTTGCCAGAGGATTGGACACGGGCAGCTCCAGGCGGCGAGACAGAAAGCGCGCTGAGTCGTCCCATGCGACGATCGTTCCGCCCCGTTCGGCGAACTGCCTGAGGGCCGCGACTCCGCGATCACCCAGGCCGCCTGAGAACTTTGACGAGTAGTGTGCCCGGCTGAAGCCGCGATAGAGCTGTCGCACCAGCTGGTGAGGAACGATTATGCAGTCGAACTGTGTGTCCAGCCGCTCCTCCCGAACGTCGTGGTCTACGAGGGACGTGTAATTGAACCCGTACTCGTCGAAGACAAACCGCGTCCATCCCTCCTCTATGCAGGGAACGTAGCTGGCGTAGAGCCCAATTCTCGGCGGCCTCATCAGCCTCAGGCCCTCGGACGGTCTGTGCCAGAGGGGTTCCACAGCAATGTTTCGGGAGCAGTGTCCTAGAGCCTCTCGAAGTGCCTCAGAAGAAGGGACGACCCATGTGCCGGGCCTCAAGTTAACGCCGTCACACTCGAGGCTGGACATCGCCCTGAACACAGCACGCTGCCCGAATAGTAACCTGTTGATCAGCGTGGAGGAGGCGTTGGATTCAGGTCCTATCGCGTAGGCCGGGGCCTCAGGGTCCATGAAGTGACCGTTTCTTCGGGCGAAGCCTGTACCACGAGGGATGGCCTTAGTCTTCAGTTCAACGGGCTGATGGATAGCATGGCACGTCACGCCCATCTTGAGAGGCAGAGTGTGCGCCGTGGCGTCGTAGGGACGCTTGGGCGGCCCTCCGGGGTACTGCCTGATATCCGGGTACTGCTGACGTTCGAGCATAGTCTGAGCGAACGAGCCATAGGGCTGTCCGACCATCACGACCCGGTCGCCTCGCTCTATGGTCAGATCGTCGCACTCTGCGCTCTCTATCGATTCGACGACATCCACATCTGCGGCACGAAGAATGTCAGTGAGTTCGTCGGCAGCGCTCCCGTCATGCTGGCTTTCAGGAATGACATAGGCGTAAGGGCTGCCGTTGTGTTCTGTGGCTCGCTTCAGGACTTCAAACGAGTTTCTGACCCACCACTCCCTGTTTCTGGCAGCATGGTCCAGGCAGGCCATCGACGCTGACAGGTCGTATTCCACGATGTCACGCAGGGTCCAGCGGCCACCCGGCCAGGGCATGGGGTGGTTCCATGACTTGACTCGCGGCTTCTCCCCCCTGTCGTCACTCAGGGAGGACTTCGGAAGCTCGATCGGGGTGGCAATCCGAACGCTGGCAGCCTCTGACAGTACGCGCACGCCACCATGGTAGTGGGGGTATGAACGACTGGGACTATACGAGTCGTAGACGACGTTTACTGCCACGCCGGCCTTGCCCTCGGCGGTCATCTGCGCTGCCATGTGCGTGCCAAGCACGGAGAGCTCGCTCTGTAGCACAGGATCGACGTTTGGCCCCACCGGATCTACAAGCGGCGGAAGGATCATTCGCATCCCGTCCGAGCGGGTCTGGTGAATGTCGAAGGTAATGTGCGGTCGCCACGCGTTGTGAATGTGGTCCACCACGAGCCTGGTCTCACGCTGGGTAAACATGAACCAGTCTCGGTTGTTATCGTGGCCGGTGTACTTGTGGTACAGGTAGGGCGGAATCGTGCCCTCGAAGTGAGTCCCGAGTGAGGCGTCGTACCAGTCCTTGACTCGTACCAAGCCATCGGGATTCAGGCTGGGGATCAGGAGAAGGATCACATTGTCCAGAATCGCCTGCACCCGTGGTTCATCCGAGGATGCTAGCAGGTAAGCCAGCTCCAGCGACATCTGTGTAGCCCCGACCTCGGTCGCATGGATGCTGCAGGTGATCGTGACCACGGCACGAGCCTCCCCAAACGCGCGAGAAGCCTCGTCCTCGTCCAGCGTGCGGGGGTCCGACAGTGTCTGTTGGCACTGACGGTATGCCTCCAGTCGCTCGAGGTTGTCAGGTGAGCTGACCGTACACAGAAGGAAAGAATGGTCTTCGGTTGAACGACCGATTTCGGTGATCCTCAGCCGATCGGTCTGACCTTCGAGCAGTCGCAAGTACTGGTCGATCTGCGGCCAGCCCGCGAGCATCCGGTCAGCGCCGACCTTAAATCCCAGGAACTGTTCTGGTGTGGTAATATCTTCCATTGGGTCTGAGAGTCTGAGTTACCTGAGGAGGTTGAATTTGGCCTCGCCCATTATGTTTTGGGGCCAGCCCCGGCCCTCGACAGGATACAACACGCCGCACGTCGGCGCAGGAGTCTAGCAGAAACAATGGCCGATAACCAAGAAACCATTCTCGTAGTGACGCCTCATCCCGATGACGCTGAAGGCGGGGCAGGAGGCACCATCGCAAAGTGGACCTCTGAGGGCAAGAAAGTCGTGCTGGTCGTTTGCACCAACGGCGACAAGGGGACGAGCGACAGGTCCATCGAGCCTGCGGCGCTCGCGAAGACCCGGGAGAAGGAGCAGCTCGACGCCGCAAAGATGCTGGACATCGCGGAAGTGGCGTTCCTGCGCTTCCCGGACCAGAACCTTGAGGATTGCGTCGAGTTCAGAAAGGCGCTGGTCAGGCAGATCAGAAAGCACCGCCCCGACCTCGTCGTGACCATCGACCCTAATCGCCCATACATCCGCCACCGCGACCACTACATGACGGGCAGGGTAACGCTAGACGCAGTCTTCCCATACGCTCGGGACCACCTTGCATTCCCAGACCTGCTGGATGAGGGCCTGGAGCCGTTCAACGTCCAGGAAGTGTGGCTCTTCAGGTCCGAAGACCCCGATACGTATATCGACATTACGGACACGTTCGAGAAGAAGATGGACTCGCTGTACTGCCACGTGAGCCAGATGTCGCGACCCAAAGAGGTAGCATCCGAACGGTCCAGGGAACGAGCAGCGGAGACAGGGAAGGCCATTGGAGGAGGACTCGCCGAGTCCTTCAAGCGGATAACCCTCGGGCGCTAGTCCGGCTCCATCTCTTCGATCTTGGGAAGCTTCCCAGAGCTGCGCAGTAGCGTCAGCGCCTGCTTTTCCAGCTGGCGCACGCGCTCTCGGGTTACTCCCAACTCACGGCCAACTTCCTCGAGCGTCCGGGGACGGTCGTCTATGAAGCCGAACCTCAGGGCGAGCACCATTCTGAGTCTGGGCGGAATGTCGTCGAGTGCCTCGATGACGTCCTCGCGTGTCAACAGCCTCATCGCGACCTCGTCAGGCGTGCGGCCGCTGGTATCCTGGATGAAGTCCTCGAGCGTTGACTCCTCTTCACCTACGGGAGTCCCGAGCGAGATCGTGTGCTGACGCTGGCGCATCAGGGTTTCTACCTGCTCAGGCGTCCATTCCAGCTCAGCGGCCAGCTCCTCGGTCGTGGGATCCCTGTCCCTGTCGCGCATCAGGTGCCGCTCTGCGGTATTGAGCTGCTGGAGCCGCTCAACGACGTGTACAGGCAGTCTGATCGTCCGTCCCTGGTCTGCAAGAGCCCTTGTGACCGCCTGACGAATCCACCATGTAGCGTACGTGCTGAACTTGAACCCGCGGTGCGGGTCGTACTTCTCCACGGCCCGCATCAGGCCAAGATTGCCTTCCTGAACGAGGTCTAGCAGGGGCAGTCCGCGGCGCAGATAACGCCGTGCTACGCTTACGACCAGCCTCAAGTTGGAGTTGGTCAGCCTTTCTGAGGCTGACTGCCCACGGTCCGTTATCAGAGACCACCACTGTTCTATGCGACGGTCGTGCCCGTCTATTGCAGTTTCCACTGCAGGCACGTCAAGCAGATCGGCATATAGCTCTGCCCCGAGTGTGCGTTCCACGACTTCAAACACATCAGGGGGAATCAGGCTCGATGTGCGAGAGAGCGCAGCAAGACGCGGAGCCGACTCATCCGGAGTGTCGCCGCTTACACCTGAAAGCAGTTCCTTTAGGGTGTCAGTCGGAGGCTTGTCAAGGATCTCTCGAACATCCTGGTCGCCGAGAAGCACGCTTATCGGGGCCTCGTTGGGAAGCTCCAGACCAGTTTCGCCGCCGAGAGTCCTGAGCAGGAGCAACTCCCTGACCGTCGCTGCTATGAGCGTAGCTGCGACTTCGATGGTTGTGGGATCACGCTCCAGCTCAGCGGTCATCTGCGACCGCGTCTCCTTGAGAAGCATCCAACGCTCGACATCGAGACCGAGTTCCAGCTCCTCCGGGGCGGTCAGCAGCGCGTGCTGCCCAATCGACCTGAGATACTCTCTGACCGTGTCGGTAGGCTCGTCACCGAGCTCGCGCTCATAGGCCTTGAGCAGGTCAATGGAGCCCTCGTTGGACCTCCTGCGTCGTTTCGTGCCGAGCAGGGACCACTCCTCGTTCGCGTCGGACTCTGTTCCTATTAGGCTATCCTGTCGTTCAGTCATGTTCTCACTTTGAGCCGTCGACTGCTTCTCAGCAGACCATATCAGACCATATTGTTCCGTTCAATGATTTTCACGCTTACCTATATTGCCAAGAATTGTTGAGAGACAAACCCGTTGCGCTGCCAGTCGTTCCGTTACCAACGGCGCCTACACGCCCCCACGCTGTGCTGGGCTTGACATCCGCAAAGGCGGCTAGTTAACTGTCGCCAGCCAGTTTGCCTCATGAGCGAACTACCAGTATACCATCTTGTGAACATATCCGTGTCGCGGGCGATGACCATGCACGCGCTAAAGGGAGGAACTCCATGGCAACGAGAGTGCTGATAACCGGAATGAGCGGACTTATTGGGGGGCTGCTAAAGGACCACCTTCTGGAGTCTGGAGGTTACGAGCTGACTGCGCTCAACCGCCGTCCGGTCGAAGGCATACCAACGGTGCAGGCCGATATTTCTGATCTCGATGCCATCATGCCGGCCTTCGACGGACAGGACGTGGTCGTCCACCTGGCTGCATATCTCGGTTCCCAGGACTGGGAAGGCCAGCATGCCGGAAACGTGGTCGGCACCTACAACGTCTTTGAGGCGTCGCGCAGGGCAGGGATCAAGCGGGTTATCTTCGCCTCCAGCGGGAATGCGATCAGAGGGTTCGAGTTCGTCCCACCGTACTCTCACATTGCTGCCGGAGAGTACGACAAGGTGCCTTCGGACTTCAGAAAGCTAACTCACCTCGACGTCAGGCCCGAGGCACTTTACGGGGCGGCAAAGATCTGGGGTGAGGCCCTGGCCCGGCACTTCTCCGATGACTACGGCATGAGCATGATATGTGTGAGAATAGGCTCAGTTACGCAAGAGAACCGCCCCAGAACGATCCGCGAGAACGCGATCTACCTGAGCCACAGGGACGTGGCGACCCATCTCAAGGCGTGCATCGACGCGCATGACGACCTGAAGTGCGACACATTCTTCGCGGTATCAAACAACCGGTGGAACTACCGCGATCTAACTCACCCAAAGGAAGTACTCGGTTGGGAGCCGCAGGACACTGCGGACGACAGGCTCTTCACCGGTTAACAAAGTCCAGGAGACACTGACCTTGACCCAGTTCATCAGAATCGACAGGAGCAAGAGGCTCAAGGAACAGCCGGAGACTGGTCACAATCGCTGGCATCCGGATATACCGCCGATTGTCGAGGTCGGTGAGAACGAGAATATCGTTATCGACACCCGGGACGCGAGCGATGGTCAGATGACGCGTTCGACGGTCGTAGAGGACCTCGATGGCATGGACCAGAAGGTGAGCCATCCGCTAACCGGGCCCATCCATGTGAACGGCGCTGAACCAGGTGACCTGCTGGAGATCGAATACGTCGATATCTTTCCCCAGCCCTATGGCTTCACGCGTTTCCGTCCAGGCGCAGGCTTTCTCAGGGACGTATTTGCTGAACCATTCATTGCTCACTGGGACATAGAGCATGGATACGCGACCTCGGAACAGGTCCCTGGGGTGCGGATTCCGGATGGCTCGTTCATGGGTACCGCTGGACTGGCCCCCTCGCACGAGCAGCTCGCTGCATGGACTGCTCGTGAGGCCGACCTCCTCGAACGTGGAGGTAACGTTCCGCCTCCTGATGTCCAGGACGCAGTTCCCGGCGGCAAGATCGCTGAAGAGGGGCTGAGAACAGGGCCTCCCCGGGAAAACGCTGGCAACATGGACGTCAAGCAGCTCACTCGTGGGTCTCGTCTATACATACCGGTCGCCGTAGAGGGTGGGCTGTTCTCAGTAGGGGACGGACACTTCGCCCAGGGCGATGGGGAGGTGTGCATCACCGCGATTGAGATGGCGGCGACCGTCTCAGTACGGTTCACGGTCCACAAGGGCGCAGCCGCGGAGCGGGGAATTACGATGCCGAGGTTCTCCCACCCTGGATATTTCCTGCCGCCACAGTTCGCTGTTCCAAGGAACTTCATTGCGACTGTCGGCTACCCACTTCGGGATGACGGCACTCAGGAGGGCGAGGACGTCACCCTGGCTGCAAGGCGCGCCCTTCTCAGTATGATCGACCTGCTTGGCGAGCGCGGACATACACGAGAGCAGGCTTACGTTATCTGCTCAGTTGCCGTTGACCTGAAGATTAGCAACATCGTCGATCTACCCAACGTCACCGTCTCGGCGTTCCTGCCAGAGGACATCTTCGTATAGCATCCGAAGGTCGCTTGGAATCACGCATAGTGCGCTAGTTCGGCATCGGCATCGAAGAGGTACTTGGTCCAGTAGGGTTCTCGCAGGCGCTCCATTGCTGACGACCAGGCGTCGTCAATGGATTCGCTTCGCGGCACTTTGACAGATTCAGCCAGGTACACCTCGAAATCCGAACGGAACTCCCCAACCGACTGGTAGTGACGCTCTCCCAAGCTATTCAGGATGTACTGGGCAGAAGTCCGTTGCCCTGCGTTTGCCAATGTCGAGTACTCTTCTGACATTGACCTCACCATACGTTCAAGTGGC
Organism: Dehalococcoidia bacterium; assembly: GCA_965232905.1. Taxonomy (GTDB): domain Bacteria; phylum Chloroflexota; class Dehalococcoidia; order Lucifugimonadales; family UBA1123; genus VXRN01. The sequence continues at coordinate 932,797 of OZ247432.1, read as the reverse complement.
CCCACGAGTCTCTGTTCGCTAACGTGGGCGTAACCATCTGACGACGCTGGGGGGCCGTCTGCTGTCGTGTAGAACTGAAAGAACTCGAAGAGTATGTCGTTCAGGTCCAGACCCGGTGAGCGCGTGCTGCTCGCCTGTGGCGCCCTGAGCGCTCCAATGTCAATTGCGGTAGCGAGCCCGGTTCCAGGAGAGTAGAACAGGTTTCGAGGGCCGAGATCACCCGCCAGGAGGCCTGAGTCCGTGCACTGTTCGATTATCTCCAAAACTGTGATCGAGGGGTTTCCGGTGTTTCTCTCGATGTGCATGGTTGAGGGGTGAAGAGCAAAGAGGTTGAGTGGCAGCGCAACGGGATGACCCCGGACCTGGTCGCCAACGCTTCCCAGCAGAGGAATCCCTGCCGCCCGCTCCTCAACGAGGACGACATAGGAATTGCCCGGGTCGTCCCCGAAGTACCAGCCGTACGCGTCCGAGGTGGTGGTCGCCAGCAGCCTGGGCAGGCCGGCGCTCACGCCACCTGAGGACCTCAGTTCGGCCTGAATGGTCATCCTTCGTTCCACGTCGTCGTGGATGTTCCGGGAAATGAGAGAAGGGTGGGGTCGCTTTACCACGCACTGCACGCCGGACTCGATGTCGGTCGCGGCAAACACCTGCATGTCTGCGCCCTCGCCCAGAACGTCACCTAGTCGGAATCGTTCCATGTGGCGAGGCGGGCTCAAGTCCAGTTCAGTCATTTGAACAGAATGCACACCCCAGCTCAGATATGTTCATAGAACAAGGCGGATGATACAATTGTTCCATACAAGAACAATATATTGGATGACTACTTATGCCCCTGGATGAAGCCCCGCAGATACTCAACCTGATTCTAGCGGCTGTTATCGCATACATCTTTGGTGCCTTGCCACTGGCTGACCGTCTAAGCAAGAGGCGGGGAGTGAATGTCTTCAGTTCAGGCACAGGTCTGGCAGGGGCTACAAACGTCCGCAGAAGCGTCGGGATGATTGCCGCAAGCCTGGTTGTGCTTGGCGATGCTGCCAAGGGTATTCTTGCGATTGTTATTGCGCAGGCTCTCGGCGTGGACGGCATCTGGATCGTCGTTCCTGCCGCTGCGGCTATTGTTGGTCACTGGAACTCGATCTTTACCGGCTTCAGGGGTGGTGACGGTCTTGTCACTCTCGGTGGCATTACCCTGGCAGTATTCCCCATATACCAGGGCTACTACGAGAGCATCATTGCTGTACTCGTGGCTGTAGCTGTGGCACTTGGGGGGCAGAAGCTCCCATACTCGTCACTGCTCTGCATAATCGCTGGATACGCAGTGATCATACTGCTGTTCACTCAGACTCGAGTCAGTGACCTTGATACCGCCCTGGCGATGGGAATGCTTGCACTGGTCGTGTTCGGTCATGCGCTGGTTGGTCATGCCAAGCGGCGGCGGTCGACCGACGACGATCTGCCGACCGTCGACCTGGCCGACAATCGAGAGGTCGGGTAGCCGCTACCCGGCTCGTTCTCAGCCTCCCTCACCGTCCTGGGCTTCGATCATCTGCTCCAGACGAAGGAGCAGTCCTCCGACCGCCTGGTTGTCGACGATGTAGACCGTTCCCGTCGTTGGAATTGACAGGTAAGAGGTTAGGTCGTCGCGCCACAGGAACCTTAGTCTCGTCGATGGGGTAGAGGCGTCCTCGTGCGTAATTACGCGTACCATCGCATCCGGGACGGCGAAGTTGAGCTTGTCGGCCTCTTCCTCTTCGGCAAATCCTGAGGCAACTACCAACTGCAGCGTGCCTATGATGGAGTTCAGTGCAGGCGGGATGATTGGATCTTCTGACCCGTCGGGCCCATAGGCGTACCATTCGCCTTCATCGTCGGGTCGAAGTGTGAAGACCTGGTCCGGGTAGGTGTACTGGATTTCCAGTATCTCGTTTGGCGGAATCGAGGCCGCAACCGGATTCTTCCATCTGTCTTGGTCTGGGTCGAAGATGTTGCCCGCAGGACAGGGGACTCCGTAGGTCTCCTCGTGTCCGGCCCTTCTTACGTAGCACAGCCGCACGTCCGGCTTCCACTCTCCGACCAGGAACTTCTCCTGTAGAGACCTGCCTCCAATGAAGAACGACACTTCGATAGATTCGCCGTCTATCACTCCGAGCGGCGTGTGATTGGTCGGATTGATTGAGACCAGCTGAGCGTCGTACAGGTCGTCCACAGCCTGCCAGAACTGTTCAAGAATCGGCTGAAACACAGCCTGGTCGTCGACGAACCACGTCGCCTGCTCGGCGTCACCCAGTCTGACCAGCTCGGTCTGCTTCTCCGCGTCCGCGATCAGCACCCGGTCGCTGGCCTCACGCGACACCTGGACCAGTCCCTCCAGTATTATCTCGTCCGATCCGGCAGAGAATATCCTGAAGATCAGGCCCGCCACGCCGACCGCGATCAGCGCCATCAGGACGAAACCGAGCTGCCTGCTCTTCATTCGTCTTCCTCCTGGCCCTGGTCGTCACGGCGCCTGCGCCTGAGGCCGAAGCCCCCGGACCTGGCCTGGCCGTATAGGGTGAAGCCGAACCTGCGCCTTCTTATGGAGCGGAATAGTCCAATGACCACGATAAGCAGCGGCACACCGGCAACATTTCCCCACTGCGCAATGTTCTTGTGGGTAGTAGAAGTGAATAGGAGGTCTCGTGACGTGACCACCTTGGATCTCACGGCTGCCAGAGTATCTTCCTGCGCCAGCCAGTCAACGAGGTTCAGGCCAAGCGCGACGTTCTCCTGAGACCTGGGCAGTACGTTATCGGACATCCACTCGGAGTCGCCGAATACGACTAGCCTGAAGGCTTCCTGGCCGGCGGGAACGTCCCTTTGAATGATCGCCGCTCCCATCAACGCCTGCACGAAGTTGCCTCGGGTAACCTCCTCGAAGATCGGGGAGTTTGGCCGGACATCTCCGTAGTTGAAGTCGATCGCAGCAAACTCTGTTGTCTCGAGCAACGGTACGACCTCAACCCGGCCACGCACCGACTCGGCAATCCCCACGGAGCTGGCCCACGGCAGGAGCACCGACCCCACGTTGCCGGCCACTTTCCTGTCGATTACCGGCACGCGCATCCAGAACGGGTAGGGCAAGAATACGTTGCCGACCCCAGTATTGAACGACAGCGTCTCGTTCGATTGTAGGTCGAATACGAGGTCGTCCTCGACGATCACGCCGAACTCCTCGGGCAGGTAGGCGAAGCTGTTGCGGTTCCGGTTGGCGATTAGGCGACTCTGGTCTATGACGACCGAGTTCACCATGATCATCGCCTTGCCGCCTCCGACCAGGTACTGCCTGATCGCGGCGGCCGTCTCATCGAGAATGGAACTGGTCGGGCCGCCGATGATAAGCACGTCCACGTCCGACAGGTCTATGTTCGGGTCCTCCGAAGTGTCGAGTTCCCTGACGCGATATGAGTCAAGAAGCAGCCCGGCGAAGGTGTTGTATCCCGCAGACGGGCCGGCCTCGCCGTGACCGGTCAGGAATGCTACCGTCTTCTTGTCCTCTTGGAGCATCCTGTTTGCGATGGACGCCAGCTGGTACTCGAAGCCGTCGAAGTTGGTGATGTACGGGATGACCTGCCGCTTGTCCACGTAGGTCATGGCGAGTCCGAGGTACCCTGTCTTGATCTGCAGTTCGCCCTGACTCTGGACGTTGAACTGCACGGGCGGAACACCGGCTAGCTGTGCTTTCCGAGCCTCGTCCTCGTCGTCTGCAGGGAATCGCCTCACGAGCTTGACGTCGCCGTCTGAACCTGAGGCGAAGTCCTCCAGGAAGTCTCCGACGTCCCGCGCGGTAATTGCCACCTGTACGGGAGGCTCCCTCGATTCGAAGAGCTCCAGGGTCAGGATGTCGTCAAGACCGTCGAGAATGCCTGCGGTCGCGGGGCTAAGAGTGAACAGCTTGTCTTGAGTCAGGTCGATTCGACCGCCAATTGAGTTGCCGGACCATCCAATCAGGAGGCTCACGACGATCAGCCCAACTGTGCCAAGCTGAAGGTTTCGGTACTGGGTTGACGAGTGGCTGAGCGTCCGTCCCCTTATGACCAGGAAGGTCGCGCTCAGGAATGTCGAGATCAGGGCGAGGAAGTAGATGACGTCCCTGAGGTGGATAACGCCCCTGGCTATGCTCGAAAAGTGAGTCACGGGGCTAAGGTCCTGCAGCAGCGACGCCAGGCGCGGCGGCAGGGTCACGGCGACGATATCCAGCCCCATGACCATGAGCGTCATCGTGAGTGAAAGACCCAGTATAAATGCCACAATCTGGTTGCGGGTCAGGCTCGACGTGAACAGCCCTATCGAAACGAACGCTGCGGCCAGGAAAAGGCTGCTGACGTACTGTCCGACTGCCGCGCCGATGTCGAGGTTCCCCGCCGTGATAACAGCAATCGGTATGCCCACAGTGGCGAGTATGGCGAATGCAACGAAGAAGAAACCCGCGAGGAACTTGGAAAGAAGAACGATCCATCCCCGAACCGGGTGAGTCAGCAGCAGCTCCAGCGTCCCGTCGCGGTTCTCCTCGGCGAGAAGCCTCATGGTGGCCGCGGGGACGAATATCGCAAGCAGCCAGGGCAGGGAGGGGCTGTCGATCTGGAAGTCGACCGTGAACAGGGGCCTGAGTGAAGCCTCGGCCGTCAGCAGAGCCTTGCTGAAGAATACGTAAGCCAGGACCGCGACAAATGGGACGATCAGAATGTACGCGGTTGGCTGGTCGAAGTAGCTCTTGACGTCCTTTTTGACCAGTGCGAACAGTGGTGAGCGCATGTGCCTAGGACTCGTCTCCGGGCCGCTCGCCTTCGGCGGTCAAGTGATGGAACACGTCCTCGAGTCGGGCTCGCTCCTCGTGCAGTTCCCAGAGCGTCCAGCCTCTGGACTTGGCAAGTTCGAAAACGTCGCCCCTGGGGTCCGCATCGGCAGACACGGACAGCTTGTATCGTTTTCTTCCTGCTTCGATGCCCATGCTTTCAACAGATGTGATGCCGTCAACTTCTGCAAGTCCGGCCTCGACGTTGTTGCCGTCCACCTCGAGGTGCACGGTCCTGAGCTCAAGTGTCTGCTGGAGAATGTCCTGCACCGGGCTGTTGGCAACCAGCTTGCCTCGCCGGATTACTAGGACACGCTCGCAGGTGTTCTCAACCTCCTGCATGACGTGGGTGCTGAGCAGTACGGTGCGCTCGCCGCCGAGGTGCCTGATCAGATCTCGAATGGTAATTCGCTGGTTTGGATCCAGGCCCTCGGTCGGCTCGTCGAGAACCAGTATCGATGGTCTGTGAAGAATTGCCTGTGCAAGGCCCACCCTCTGGTGGTAACCCTTGGACAGCTCATGTATGGGGCGATAGAAGACTTCCTGGATGCCAGTCTCCTCGACGGTCAGGTCCATGTTGGACTTACGTTCGGCGCCATTGAGGCCGCGAAGCTCGGCAACGAATGCTAGGTACTCTGACACCAGCATGTCTTCGTAAAGAGGATTGTTCTCCGGCAGGTAGCCTATCGACTCGCGTGTGACGAGATCGCTCTCCTGCGTGTCGGTGCCGTTGATGGAGATTGACCCTATATCCGGCGTGTAGAAGGACGTTAGCATCCGCATGGTCGTCGTCTTGCCTGATCCGTTCGGGCCAAGGAATCCGACGATCTCGCCGCGCTTTACGTCGAACGACAGGTTGTCGACTGCGACGTGGGAGCCGAACCGCTTCGTAACACCCTTCACCTGGATGGTGGCGTCGGGGTCCGACGGCTGTTCGGCAGTTGATACCTCTTCTATCTGGTCAGTCATCCAATTGTGCCCTGAATCGATGCTGTGTGGTGCACTACTCTGAGCCTGGCGACGGGTAGCCCTTGACGGGACTTCCGCCGCCAGTTGATTCTCACAGTTTGCAGATTATATAACGGTCACTTATGACCGTCTCCTAATCATCGTACGGGGCGGGCAGTTTCATCGGATTCAATTCGGTGATCAGCGACTCGGTTGTGAGCACCATTCCGGCGACGCTTGCAGCGTTCTCCAGGACAGCGCGAGTCACCTTCGCAGGATCCACGATACCCATTTCGAACATGCTTCCGTACTGTTCAGCCTCAGCGTCGAATCCGTAGTCGCCCTCCTGTGCAGTGACCCTGTGGAGTACGACCTCACCGCTCAGACCGGAGTTCGCCGAGATGACCTTGATCGGCTCTTCGGCTGCGCGCAGCACGAGGTTCACGCCCGCCAACTCGTCGCCCTCGGCCTCGATGTTGGCAACGGCCTTCTGTACCGCTCTGAGCAGGGCAGTCCCGCCCCCTGGGACGATTCCTTCCTCCATGGCGGCACGGCTGGCAGACAGCGCGTCTTCGAGCCTCTGCCTCTTCTCTCTGAGCTCGATCTCTGTTGAAGCGCCGACCCTGAGTACGGAGACCCCACCTGAGAGCTTCGCCGCGCGCTCTTCGAGCTTCTCGCGATCGTAATCTGAAGTGGTGTCTTCGGCCTGAGAGTGAATCTGGCTGACTCGGGCCTGTATAGCGTTCTGATCGCCGCCGCCGTTCACGAACGTCGTGTTGTCCTTGTCGGAGATCACGCGACCGCACCTGCCGAGATCGGCGACCGTAACTGAGTCGAGCGTCCTGCCCACGTCCTCGCTGATGACCTGGCAGCCGAAGAGAATCGACATGTCCTCCAGGACCGCCTTGCGCCTGTCTCCGAAGGCGGGCGCCTTCATGGCGATGCAGTTGAGCGTCCCTCGCAGCTTATTGACCACCAGTGTGGCAAGCGCCTCTCCATCGACGTCTTCTGCGATCAGCACGAAGTCCCTGGACACCTGCGAGACCTGCTCCAACACCGGAAGCAGCTCGCTCACGGCTGAAATCTTGGAGGAAGTCACGAGGATGTATGGATTCTCGATCTCAGCGATCATCCTCTCCTGGTTGGTGGCGAAATAGGGGGAGAGGTAACCGCGATCGACCTGCATTCCCTCCACGTAGTCGACTTCGTAGCTGAGTCCCTTGGACTCCTCCACCGTCACGATGCCGTGGGGTCCGACCTTGTCGAGCACGTCGGCGATCAGCTCACCCATTTCGGTGTCGTGGGCTGATAGCACCGCGATCTGCTCGATCTGTTCCTTGCCGTCCACGGGCCGGGCCATCGCACGAATCTCGTCCCTGGCGCCGTTTACCGCCATCTCGATGCCGCGCTTGAGCGCGAGTGGGTTCGCGCCTGCGGTCAGCACCCTGAAGCCGTTCCTGATCATCGCCTGTGCGACTACTGTTGACGATGTGGTGCCGTCTCCGACATCGTCGTTTGTCTTGCTGGATGCCTCTTTGACGAGCTGGACGCCCATGTTGGGGAACGGCTCCACTAGCTCGATTTCCTTCGCTATAGTCACGCCGTCACTGCAAACCTGTGGAGGCCCGAATTCCTTGTCCAACACGACATTTCGGCCTGCCGGACCTAGCGTCACGCCGACCGTCGCGGCCAGCGTGTCGATGCCCGACATCAGCTGCTGCCGGGCGTCGGAATCGAACTGAAACTGCTTCGCCATCTATCCCTCACCTCTATTTGATTTACTCATGTGGCGGTCACTTCAGGAACACTCGCTCCGCTTGAGAGCAACCTCAACGCCAAGCGTTTCCGCAGACAGTATTTTAGCATTTTCGAGGTGTCGATTACACGGTGAACGTTCGACACGCGAGCGATGCGGCAACTATAATTTCGAAGCGTCACCAGCACGCTTGGGGAAGTGTCGGAATTGGTAGACGAGCATGACTTAGGATCATGTGCCGAAAGGCGTGGGAGTTCGAGTCTCCCCTTCCCCACCACTTCATCACTTCGCGCCGATTCTCAGAGGACGACTAGTCTGCCTGCGCCCGGGAGGCCACTCGGCGTTGCCGTTTGCGGTCAACTGCGGAGAGAGACATCTTGCGTAGCCTCAGGTTCTGCGGAGTGACCTCCACGAGTTCGTCATCAGAGATGAACGCCAGCGATTCCTCGAGGCTCATGGTCGTGGTGGCCTTCAGGCGCTTTGCCACGTCGGCCGTCGACGAGCGGATATTGGTCAGCTTCTTTTCCTTGCAGACGTTGATGTCTATGTCCCCTTCGCGGCGTTGGGAGCCGACAATCATGCCGGAGTAGACCTTGGTACCCGGGTCGATAAATGTATCACCCCGTCCCTGGGCGTTGAGCAGCCCATAGGTGACGGCTACGCCTCCCTCGGATGCCACGAGTGCGCCACCGCGCCGGGACTGGATTTCACCCTCCATCGGTTCATACGACGAGAAGACACTGCTCTTGACACCATCCCCACGGGTGGTGCGCAGAAAGAAGGAGTTGAACCCGATGAGCCCGCGCGTGGGAACCTTGTACTCGAGGTACACGTAACCGTCGTCACCGTACCGCATGTCCCTGAGCTGGCCCAGGTGTGCCGACAGGTATTCCGTCAGCGTGCCCACATACTCTTCGCGGGTCGTGACGTTCAGGGTCTCATAGGGTTCGTGTACCTTGCCATCGATCACTTTGGTGATGGGCACCGGGCGGGAAACCTGGAATTCGAACTGTTCTCTGCGCATGGTCTCAACCAGGATGGACAGGTGCAGCTCGCCACGTCCCGCGACCACGAACACGTCCGGACTGTTCGTGGTCTCAACCCTTAGGCTGACATTCGTGCGAAGCTCCCTTGTCAACCGTTCGTAGAGATTGCGGGAAGTGCAGTAGTCTCCCTCCTTGCCCATGAAGGGGGAGGTATTGACGCCAAACGTCATTCGCACCGTGGGTTCGTTAATGTCAATCGAAGGCAGAGCTACCGGGTCTTCGGAAGAGGCAATGGTATCGCCAATGGAGATTCCCTCAGGACCGGAGATCGCCACTATGTTTCCAGCATGAGCCTCGGCGACTTCGACCCGCTCCATCCCTCGGAACACAAATATGCGCTCGACGAGATGGTGAGTGGGCTCGGCGCTACTGGTCAGCAGGGCCACCTCGTCCCGCTGTCTGAGGGTGCCGTTGGTTACCCGGCCAACGGCTATCTGTCCGAGGTAGTTGTCATAGTCAAGTGCCGCAACAAGCATTTGCAGAGGGGCCTCAGGGTTCCCTGTGGGTGGCGGCACGGAATCCAGAATAGCCTCAAAGAGGGGCATCATATTCGACCCGGGTTCACCCAGATCCATCGTGGCGTAACCGTCGCGGGCAGATGCGTATACGACAGGAAAATCCAACTGCGCTGCATCTGTGGCCACGTCCAAGAACAGGTCCTGGACCATCTCTACCACCTCAGCCACCCTGGCATCGGGCCGGTCTATCTTATTGACAACCACCATTGGGTTGACGTTCTGCTGCAGCGCCTGGCGCAGTACGTAAGTGGTCTGCGGCATGGGACCGTCCACGGCGTCTACCAGCAACAGACAGCCGTCTGCCATGTTCATGACACGCTCCACCTCGCCGCCAAAGTCGGCGTGGCCCGGCGTATCGATGATATTGATCCTTGTGCCCCGGTAGGAGACGGAGGCGTTCTTGGCCAGAATGGTGATACCACGCTCCCGCTCGAGTGGGTTGGTGTCCATGATCAGGGCTCCCACCTGCTGGTGAGCCCTGAATACCTGGCCCTGCTTCAATAGTGCGTCTACCAGGGTGGTCTTGCCGTGGTCGACGTGGGCTACGATGGCCAGGTTGCGTATGTCGTTGTTCAAATGGTCGTTCAAATTCAACACCTCGACCATCATCTTAGAGGATTCCGCAAACGGGGGGCTATGCGCCAGAAAGTATTGAACGCTCCGGCAGGCTGGTGAAGCGGTCACAGCGCTTCTCATCCAGGGTCAGGTCGAGACTCTGTCCCGTTCAGATCCCTCATCGTGTGGTCCTCTGGCGGACGCCTGGCAGTTGCATATCTGCTTAATCGAGGTCTGTTGTAGTATTCTACGCTCCGCCTTACACACTGTGATGTTTGTCCCTCGCCCTCACGCGTCGGACTGAAAGGATAGATTCTTGAGAATCGGCATTGACGTCGGCGGAACTTTCACGGACCTGGTTGCGATGCGCGCTGGAGATGCCGCCCCGGTCGTGTTCAAGACTCCAACCACGCCGGAAGACCCATCCCTCGGTGTGGTCAATGGCATAGAGGGTCTCGCTGCGGCTATGGATTTGACTTCGCATGATCTGCTCAGCAGCGCTGAGGTTCTGATTCACGGGACCACGGTGGCAACGAACACACTGGTAGAGAGGAAGGGAGCCACGGTCGGGCTGATCACGACGGAAGGGTTTCGCGACCTGCTCGAGATTCGTGAAGGCCTGAAAGAGGACAGGTACAACCTGCGAATGGACCAGGTCGAGCCACTCGCACCCAGATACCTTAGGGTAGGGGTGCCTGAGCGCGTGGATTCAAGCGGCTCGGTAAGGCACGAGCTCGACGTCGTGGAATTGAAGCGGCAGGTCGATTACCTCAAGGCCGAGGGCGTTGACTCTGTAGCGATCTGCTTCCTGTTCTCGTTCCTGAACCCCGAACACGAGCAGGAGGCCGACAGGATCGTCAGGGAGATGATGCCGGACGCATACGTGTCTTCCTCTCACGTCATTCTGCCCCAGATTAAGGAATTTGACCGTCTTTCGACCACGGCACTGAACGCCTACGTAGGCCCGTCACTGGCGAGCTATCTACAGCAACTCGAGGGACGAATAACCCAGGCCGGTGGCGAAGTGCCTGTGTTCGTAATCCAGTCAAACGGCGGTATCGCCCCGGTCTCTGACAGCTCCGAGCAGGCAGTGAGGTCGATACTCTCCGGCCCTGCGGGAGGAGCAGCCGGAGCAGCGCACGTGGCTCGCCAATTGGGAGAGGACCGCGTCATTGCCCTCGACATGGGAGGCACAAGCACTGATATCACGCTGATTGAGGACGGCGCGCCGCACGTAACCGGCGAAAAGTTCGAGTCGGGTTGGAAGATTGCCGTTCCGACTGTGGACATTCACACCCTCGGAGCGGGCGGCGGAAGCATCGCCCGCGTGGACGAAGGCGGAGTGCTGCGTGTCGGTCCTACCAGCGCTGGCGCAGACCCGGGTCCCGCCTGCTATGGGAAGGGCGGAACCCAGCCCACGGTAACGGACGCCGCCCTCGTGCTGGGGCTACTGGACACCGATAGATTCCTCGGTGGGGCCGTTCAGCTTGACGAAGACATCGCTGTGGATGCCATTCGCAGCCAGGTCGCAGAGCCGTTGGGGCTGGATGTCGAGTCAGCGGCAGAGGGCATACTCAGGGTCGTGTCCAGCTCGATTGCAGAGGGCATACGACTCGCGTCGGTGAGCCGGGGACTCGATCCCCGTGAGTTCGCGCTGATGGGCTTCGGAGGCGCTGCGGGACTTGTCGCCACCAGGGTTGCTGCCGAAATCGGCATTAGGCGCGTGTTGGTCCCGCCTGCCGGTCCGGTGCTGTCGGCATTCGGCATGATGGCATCGGACCTGAAGTACGACCTCGCGGTTTCACATCCGTCGAGCCTCAGCAATGTGGATGTCAACGAGCTTCGCTCGGCATTCGATGGTCTGGCTGAAGATGGCCGAGAGCGGCTTCGTTCGGCTGGCGCCACTGATACGGACATCGGCGTGAGCCTGTCGGCGGACATGCGCTACCTCGACCAGATATATGAAGTAACCGTGGACGTTCCCGACCTCTGTCTGCCCGATGAAGAGGTGCGGCTTCGCTGGGCGGAAAACATGCACGTCCGGTTCGAGCGTCTCTATGCATATCGTCAGCAGGAACAGGACATCAGGATCGTCACTCTGCGGGCAAGCGCGGTAGGGAGACTTCCAGCGACTTCAGGTGTGGGTTCACGCTCGGCAGAAGCTAAGGAAAGCGAGGCGAATACTTCCCACCCGGTGACTCATGGCCCATCGGTGATCAACACCGACTACAACACAGTGGTCGTCGGAGAGGGATGTTCCGCGAGACTCGACTCGGGCGGCGTCATGCACATCGACGTCCAGATTGAGACACAGGCTTCCGAAGATACCGCGGCAGACTCCGTCACCCTGTCTGTGGTTGGAAACCGGCTGGAGTCCATCGCGATTGAGATGATGGACGTGATGCTCCGCACGGCGCTCTCGCAGATCCTGAACGCGAGCAGAGACTTTTCGACGGCCATCCTCGACAACCAGAGCAGGATGGTCGCGCAGGGAGAGGGCATCCCTGTACACATGAGCGCGCTCCCGGTGGCGGGCCGTGCAGTCCTCGACTACTTCGGAGACGGCATTCGCCCCGGCGACGTGTTCCTACTCAACGACCCCTACTTCGGCGGCTCACACCTGCCGGACCTGACCGTGATCAGACCTGTGTTCGTGGATGGTGTTCTAGCGTTTATGACCGTAAACAGGGCGCACCACACCGATGTGGGCGGAGGCACCCACGGGGGCTACAACCCGTCGGCGAGCGAGATCTTCCACGAGGGCCTGCGCATTCCGCCACTCAGGATCTATGACCGCGACGTCCCTCGTGACGACCTGCTGCAGATGATGGCGGCCAATGTCAGGACACCGAAGAACTTTCTGGGCGACCTGAACGCCCAGATCGGCTCGGTACTTACAGCCGAGCGCCGGATACGGGAACTTGTCGATCACTACGGCGCCGACAACCTTGCTCGAATAGTGGACGGGATTTTGGAGGCGACGGAAGCGCAGGTGAGGAGCTTTATCTCCGAATGGCCCGACGGCGTCTACCATGGCGAGTCACTGGTTGATGACGACGGCTTTGATTCTAAGCTAATACCGATAAGGGCAAAGATCACGATCGCCGGTGACACGATGACCATCGACCTGAGCGAGTCTGCACCGCAGGTTACCGGGTTCATCAACAGCGCGTACGCAAACACGAGGTCGCTCGCACACGCGGCCATCATGTACGTGGCCCCTTACGACGTGCCCAAGAACGAAGGCTCCATGGGACCACTGGAGGTAGTCGCTCCACACGGTCTGATCGTCAACGCCAACTCCCCCGCGCCGGTGTGCATGAGCACCAACCACTGTGCAGAGGAGATAGTCGAAGCGATTTTCAAGGCGCTCTCCAAGGCAGTCCCTGAGGCAGTGAACGCCGGATTCTCCCGGCGTCTGAGGTACGCCATCACTGGGATTGATCCGAGGAACGGCGAGTCTTTCCTGTGGCACTTCTTCATGGCGAGGGGCGGCGGAGGGGCGTCGCTCGGACACGACGGCTGGAGCTGCGTAGGAGAAGTGAACGTTGCGGGCGGTATCCGCGCCAACAGCGTCGAGGTCACGGAGGAGCGGTTCCCCCTGTTCGTCGTGAACCACGAGCTCAGGCCCGGCTCCGCGGGAAACGGAAAGTGGAGGGGAGGACTCGGGGCCGTCTGTGAGATCATCTACGAGGGCGACGGGAACGCCCTGCTAAACACGGCGGGCGATGGCGCGATAGTGCCGCCGTTCGGTGTTCTGGGGGGGCAGCCCGGCCTTCCACACAGGTACTCGATCGTCTCAAATGGGACGGAAAATGTACTCAGGACAAAGCAGACGGGAGTCGTTGTAAAGCCAGGTGACCGCATAGTTGCGTTGTCGTCGGGAGGAGGCGGGTACGGCGATCCTGCCGAGCGGTCTCAGGAGACAACAACCTGGGACACGAGAAACGGCTACGTGTGAGAATTTCCAGTACACCGTCGGATTGACACACCAGGACAGCGTTCATACAATCGCTCCGACTGTCGAGGAGGGAACAGTGGCGTATTTCGTCGATCCCAACTACCAGACCAGGGCCAGCAAGCCGGACGACTTCGATGAGTTCTGGGCGGACGTGGTCTCGCAGGTCGAGCGCCTGGACCTTGATCCAGAGGTCGTGCCAGACCCTCTGCGGACCTCTGATGACATCGAGGTCTTTCAGACTTTCCACACCAGCATCGACAACGTGCGGATAGCAGGTTGGTACTGCCTGCCAAGGGAGCGGGAAGGGCCATTGCCCGCCGTGCTTGTAGTGCCCGGCTACCAGAGCGACCCTGGAATTCCCAAGGAGTGGGCGAGAAGAGGGTACGCCGCCCTGGCGGTGGCTCCGAGGGGCAAACTGAGGTCAAACTCCCAGTTCAATCCCGGCTATCCGGGCCTGCTGACCTACGGCATTACCGACCGCAACATCTACTCGTACAGGGGCTTTTACGTCGATGCGTGGAGGGCGGTGGACTTCCTGCTTTCCCGGGACGAGGTCGATGGGACGCGAATCGGCGTGACAGGTAGCAGCCAGGGTGGCGGGCTGACCCTGTGTACCGCCGCGATGCGTAAGGAGATCGTTGCCGCGGCCGCCGGATGTCCATACCTGACCGGGTTCATGGACTCTATCGAGCTGACCCACACCTACCCGTACGAGGAGATCAACGACTACCTCAGGCTCCACCCTGGGAGCAGGGGCCTCGTAGAGGAGACGGTCAGCTACTTCGACTGCATCAACTTTGCCGACAGCATAGACTGCCCAATCATCGTGAACATCGGCCTGCAGGACAATGTGTGCCCTCCAGAGACCGGCTACGCTCTCTACCACCGCATAGCGAGCGAAGACAAGCGCCTGTACGCGTACGATGGCCAGGGTCACAGCGCCGGGAGACACGAGCACGACGCCATAATTGCATCGTTCTTCGACCGCCACCTCAGAGGGGAGGCGTCAAATGACTGATCTGACCCGTACCAGGCCGAACGACTTCGAGGATTATTGGTCGGCCGTTTCTGAGGAGTTGGCCTCGGCACCTGCTAGCGTTGAGATCGAGAAGATCCCAATGCGCGAGACGGAATTCGCCACTCTCTACGGCGTGCGCCTTAGCAGCATAGGTCCCTACAGGCTGTACGGTTACCTCAGCATCCCCAAGGGGTCTGGGCCGTTCCCCGCGATCTACTGGGTCCCGAAGTACGGCAGCGTGCTCGAGATCATCCCGCAGGGGACGGAGAACGGCACCAGGGGCAGATTCGTGACTTTCTCGCTCGCTGGGAGAGGGCAACGGAACTCAGACCAGCCGTTTGCGGCGATGTTCCCCGGGCTATTGACAGAGGAAATAGCCTCGAAGGACACCTACGTCTTCAGGGGTATTGTCGCTGACGCCATACGGGGCCTGGAGTTCGTGAGCGCTGTTGCAGAGGTGGACTCAAACTCGGTGGTTGCCATCGGGAACGATGTCGCAATGCAGGCGGTCGCCCTGGCCGGAAAGGCATCCCACGTGGTCAGTACGCCAGCGCTGTTCTTCGACTCCCTGGCACTGGCCGCGCGGACCGAGTCGTATCCTCTGGAAGAGATAAACGACTACCTTCGTCTCCATCCGTCCCGCCGCGACCGGGTGGCAGAGACACTGTCGTACTTCGATCTGCGGAACTTTGCCCCGATGATGAACGCTGGAGCGCTGGTCATGGCTGGACCGGCGGGTTCGGCGCTCGGTCCGGAAGCGCTGGGTGAGCTCGCGTCTTCGATCCCGGGGGGAGCGGATGTGTATGCTTCGCAGCAGTCCAGCTACAAGGACGGCCTGCACCAGGAACGGTGGGTAGCCTCGCAGCTTGGCTATGACGAACCAATAGTCCCCGCTCACTGGAGATAGCGAACGTGGTTGCCTCAGAACCCGGAAGAGCTTCTCTGAAGATAGTCAACTGCGATTTTGCGCTGACGATGGATGACGATCGGCGTATCGTGACTGATGCTTCAATTGTCATTTCGGGGAACACGATAACTGCCGTCGGGAAGAGCGGCGAGCTTGAGGGAATCGATGCCGAAGAGACCATTGACGCACGCCACTTTGTGGTGACCCCCGGCTTCGTCAGCGGGCACATGCACATAAGCTACGCTCACGCAACGCGAGGTATCTTCCCCGACGACCTCGGACCCGCCTACCTTCCGAGTGTATTTGCCCTCCAGGGAGTGATGACCGCGGAGGAGGAGCGTCTGACTTCTCTTCTGGGGATCACGGAGCTGCTGAAGTACGGCACTACCACGTTCGTCGATCCGGGCTCCACTAAGTACATAGAATCATGCCTCGACGCCTACAGGCAGGCGGGATGCCGGATCGTGACAGGTACCCAGGTCACTGACCGGG
This sequence comes from Dehalococcoidia bacterium, assembly GCA_965232905.1. Taxonomy (GTDB): domain Bacteria; phylum Chloroflexota; class Dehalococcoidia; order Lucifugimonadales; family UBA1123; genus VXRN01. Next base: position 916,765 of record OZ247432.1, on the reverse strand, counting down.
AGAATCCCCTCAACGTGCCCGTCTTCGAGACGGCCGAGGCACTGGAGATCACCCGGGAGACGATTGGCAGTTTCGACGGAGGGGTCGATGGAATGGTCAGCGCGTGGGCGATGCCGTTCTCGCCGGACTTCGCTTCGGCTGAGCTTCTCGCAGGTACCGCGCAGATCGCTCGCGATCTGGGCACCAGGACTACACTGCACCACAGCTACACTGCTTCTTCACGCAGCGGCTGGCTCGACCGCGCGGGCAGAACGCCAACAGCGTTCCTCGACCAGATCGGTGTGCTTGATGAAGACATGCTGCTTGCTCACGCGCTCGGAATAACCAGGGACGACGTGGGAATTATCGCCAGTTCGGGCGCTACGGTGGCTATGTGTCCTACCGCCGCGGCAAAGGGCGGATCCGGCATGACGAGGACCGCGCTGCTTCCCGAACTGCTTGACGCCGGCGTTGCCGTCGGGCTTGGGACCGATGCGGCCAACAACTCGAACCTCATCGAGACCATGAGGTCGATGTACCTCGCCGCCATCCTGTACAAAGACGGCCGTGAGGACGTGTCCATGATTCCCGCTGAGACCGCAGTTGAATTGGCCACGATCACCGGGGCAAAGGCCCTGGGCATGGGCGAAGTGATCGGGTCTATCGAGCCAGGGAAGCGGGCCGATCTCGTTCTGTTCGATACCAGGCGCCCCGAGTGGCGCACGCTTTTCAATCCCGTCAACAATCTCGTCTACTCCGCCGATGGTCGCAGCGTTCACACGGTGATCGTGGACGGCCGGGTCGTCGTCCGAGACCATTCACCGACTTTCGTTGACGAGTGGGAACTTATCCAGGAAGTCCAGGAGTTCGGCGAGGACATGATGAACAGGGCAGGGGTCGACTTCGGCCCCCGCTGGCCAGTGGTCTGACTCCGGTGGTCTCGGGCTTTCTCCTGGGCGACACGTCTGCCGCCGAGCGCCGACCTCGCTACCTTGCCGAGCGCAATTCACCAATCACCTCAGAAAAGGCGTTCTCTGACCTGTGGGAGCGCTCCCTGGAGCTCCGACCACAGCTAACCGGGCGGGACGGGGAAGCCTACGAGGTCCTGTTCCCAGGAGTGCGAAACCAGGGAGCGGGTCCCGATTTCAGGGGTGCGGTGTTGAAGCGTGAAGGGAAGACGATTGGCGGCGACGTCGAGCTTCACCTCGACTCCAGCGGCTGGAGGGCTCACGGACACGAGGGCGACTCCAGGTATCGCGGAGTCGTTCTGCAGGTAGTGTTGAGGGCTCGTCCCGACCGGGCTGGCCATCCGTCGCCACCGACGGCAGAGGCGAAGTTCGAGCTGGACGGCGACAGTCGTTCGATCGTGCCTCCCGCACATGAGCCGCCAGACATCGAGGACCTCGGATTCAAACGGTTTCTGGCCAAGAGTTCGGGGTTCAGGCTCGAGATCGAGGAGTCGGCTGATCCTGAACAGGTACTGTACGAGTCGATTCTTGACGCCATGGGATACGCGCGAAACAGGAAGCCGTTTCGAACGTTGGCCAAGCGTGTGCCGTACAGTACGATCTCGAGGCTATCTGACGAGCCGGTCTCTACCGCGGAGTTCGCGATCTTTTCTGCGTTGGCGGTTGGCGGTGGACTGGCAGGAGACCTGAATCGTACCGAGCGGATTCAGGCGCGCCGGATTGCCCGCAGGATGGGCGTCAGAGCCAGCGTGAGTCGCCACTCGTGGAGCCGGTTCCGGGTGCGGCCGACGAATTCTCCAGTGTCGCGAATGAAAGGCATAGCGCCATTCATGGCGAAATGCCTCAGGGATGGGCTAGTGGACACGTTGGAGGGCGTTTTCGACCGGGAAGGCGTAACGGGCCTGATTGGTGGCATCGAGTTCCGTCCCTACATAGGACGTGGGCTCGCCGTCACGGTCGTGGCCAATGTGATAGTTTCTGCTCTGCACGCCGTATCGCTGTACCGAGGCTCCGGCTGGGCAGAGCGCCTGGAGAAAGCGTTCAGGGAGATGCCTTCTCCGCCTCAGGATGCCGTGACGAGGGGCATCAGCTCCGTTCTGGGGCTGGATGTACGCCCCAGGCTGGCAATCCAGCATTTCGGGCTGCACGCGCTAGCCAGATCGAGGTCGTGGCCCGGCGGAGGAGTATCAGCCGCCTAGATCGGCGATCATGTTCTCCGCCTCTACGATGTGCTGCCAGTCTCGAATTGGATTGGCGATCTCAAGCGCCTTCTCAAGGTCCGCTCTTGCGTCGCCGCCCTGGTTCCTGTCGAGGTAGAGCTTCGCCCTGGCTATGTACGCGCCAGGATGGTCCGGTTCGAGTCTGATGGAGGTCTCGAAATCTTCCAGGGCCAGCTCAGGGCGCTCATCCCCGTAGAATGCCTTGCCCCTGCCGTAGTAGGCGCGACCAAAGTCGGGCAGCTTCCTGATGACCAGGTCGAAAGCAGTTACGGCGTCGTCGAACTCCTGGACCTGCAGCAACCGCACTGCGCGCATGTACTCGAACAGCGCCGCAGTCTGGGGAGTCGCGGTGGGGTCTACTTCAGGAGTCGGCGTTGGCGTCGGCTCCGGGGTCGCTGTCGGCTCCGGCGTTGGCGTCGGCTGAGGTGTGGGAGTTGGTACCGGAGTAGGTGTCGGTTCAGCAGGTGGAGAGCTGCAACTGATCGCGAAGATGAGCGCCACCAGAATAGAGACGATTAAGCCGAGTTTTAGCATGAATCCAGCCTGTAGATATTTGCGATGTCACGGTAACAGAATAGCATAGCCTGTCGCCGATGCCCGAGATCGAGCGGCTCGCTCTCATAGTAAAACGTGCGGGCTGTATCGAGGTTGGGAGTACCATTAGAGAAGGCGATGAAATACAGTAATCTGAGCCGGCATCCGGCCGGTACAAGGAGGAAATGTGATCAGGTCTCTTGACGGGATAACGCCGAGAATCCACCCGACCGCCTTCGTGAGCGAGGCGGCCTACGTAATTGGTGATGTCGTCATTGGTGAGGGTTCAAGCGTATGGCCTGGGTCCGTCATTCGGGGCGACATGGGACGTATCACCATCGGCAAGTACAGCTGTGTACAGGACAACTCCGTCGTTCACTGCGACACTGACGCGACCATCGGCGACTACGTTGTCATCGGTCACAGGGTCGTATGCCATGCAAGGAACGTCGGCTCAAGGACGCTGCTGGGCAACGGATCGGTCGTCAACGATGGCGTATCGATCGGAGATGAGTGCGTAATTGCATCGGGTGCGGTCGTGCTTGACGACATGCAGGTGCCGGAGAGGTCGATAGTCGTCGGGGTCCCTGGACGAGTCAGGGGCGAGGTGCAGGACAGACACCTGGAACTCGGCGACTACTTCAGCGGCGTCTACGTCCTGAAGACGCAGCGATACCTGAGAAACGGCGGCCTCGGTTCCTGATTCGCCGGCGAGACGTGCAACGCCTCACATCTGGTCGGGAGCGGTCACGCCCATGAGGTCGAGGCACTTCGCAAGCGCCACCCTTGCTGCCTGGCAGAGGCGGAGACGCGCCCGTGTTAGCTCCTCTTCGCCCTCGACGGTCGAAATGACGCGGCACTGCTGGTAGAACCAGTGGAACGCGGTGGCAAGCTCCTGCGCGAAGTGAGGAAGGTGGTGGACGGCGAGGCTGTTAGCCATAAGCTCGATCAGCTCTGGCAACTGGACTATCTTGCGTATGAGATCGAACTCTGCGTCATGGGTTAGCAGCGACAGGTCTCCACCTTCCAGGTCGATGCCTCTCTCCTGTGCGTTCGAGATGATCCCTGCAATGCGGGCGTGTGCGTACTGGACGTAGTACACAGGGTTGTCTGACGACTGCCGGGTCGCCAGTTCGAGGTCGAACTCCATCTGTGTTTCGGCCGCCCGCGACAGGAAGAAGAACCTGCACGCGTCGGAGCCGACCTGCTCCACGAGGTCGTCTACAGTGATGATGTCTCCCGAACGCTTGGAAAGACGGACCAGCTCTTCGCCCTGCTTGAACGTGACCATCTGGTAGATCATCAGGGTTAGGCGGTCGGGTTCGACGTCCATCGCCGAAACGGCTGCCTTCATCCTGCTGACGTGTCCCTGGTGGTCCGCCCCCCAGATGTTGATGACCTGGTCAAAGCCGCGCTCGATGAACTTGTCGTAGTGGTACGCGACATCCGAGGCGAAGTATGTGGGGTCTCCATTCGACCGGATCAGGACGGCGTCCTTCTCCTCACCGAGCCTGGTGGCTGCGAACCACTCGGCGCCGTCAGCCGAGGTCCTGTATCCCCGCTGTTCGATCAGGCCCATGACCCGCTCGAACTCGCCCCCCGTGTACAGCTCCCGTTCCCTGAACCAGTTATCGTAAGACACGCCGATTCTCTGCAGGGACTCTCGTATCGAGGTGACCATCGCCTCCAGGCCCACCTCGCCAATGGCGGCCACCGCACCATCCCGGCTCATGCCAAGGAATTCGTCGTCGTGGTCTGACCTGATCTGTTGGGCGAGGTCGATCATATACTCGCCCTGGTAGCCTTCTTCCGGCACCTCGGCATCTCTGCCCCATGCCTGGAGGTAGCGAGCGTACGCAGTCTCGTAAAACAGTTCCATCTGGCGGCCCGCGTCGTTCACGTAGTACTCGCGCTGAACGTCGTAGCCCGCGGCCTCCAGCACGCTGGCGAGCGCGCTGCCCAGTACAGCTCCTCGGGCGTGTCCGACGTGTACCGGTCCTGTCGGATTCACACTTACGAACTCGACCTGTACTCTGGCCCCTTTGGAAGCTGTTGAGTTGCCATAGGCCCCTTCGGAGTCGATCACCACCTCGACTTGTGCCCTCAGCCAGTCTTCGTCGAGGTTGAAGTTCACAAAGCCTGGGCCGGCGAGCCACGCGCTGCCGATGAGCGTTGAGTCGGGTAGGGCGTCTGCGATGGCCTGGCCGATCACACGCGGGTTCATCTTCATCGGGCGGGCGAGCTTCATGGCGAGGCTGCATGAGAAGTCACCGTTCTCTGACTTCTGCGGACGCTCGATGGACAGGTCGTCGACATCAACTTCAGGAAGTGCCCCGGAGTCGATGGCGGAGTCGAGCGCGCTTCGGACAAGCTGCGCCACCTCTGAACGAAGAGAAGTAGTCATGGAGTTACACACCAGTTCCGTTCGGCGTTTGCGACATTTCCCTCAGGCGGACACGTGAATTGTCGGCCCACCGTTCCGGGGGGACTCGGCAATGGACCCGATTACCGCGTGCGTCTGAACACCGTGGTGCTCCAGCGCATCGATGAGTGCCCCTGTGGACGAGTCCGGGACCGATATCAGGAGCCCTCCCGACGTCTGCGCGTCGGCCAGAAGCAACTTCTGAATGTCGCTAACGGAATCATCCCATGCCACGTCAGGCTGGAGCGACTCGAGGTTCCTGTGAGTCCCGCCTGGCGCGACCCCCTGTTCCGCAAGTTCCTGCGCGCCGGGGATGAACGGGATGGCGCCAAGTTCAATAGTCGCAGACACGCCACTGGCCCGCGTCATTCCGCGCAGGTGACCCAGCAGGCCGAATCCGGTCACGTCGACACACCCGTGTACCCCGACAGAGGTCATGGCGTGGGAGGCGTCCCTGTTAAGCGTACCCATAATCTCGACCGCAGACTCGATCACATCTTGCCCGGCAACGCCCTGCTTGCCCGCGGTTGTGATGACACCAGTCCCGATTGGCTTGGTGAGAACCAGCCTGTCGCCTGGCTGTGCGCCCGCGTTCGTGACCTCGTCACCCGGTCTCACGACCCCAGTTACCGAGAGGCCGTACTTGGGCTCCTCATCGTCCACGGTGTGTCCGCCGACAATCAGCACGCCGGCCTCCTGTGCCTTGTGAGCGCCGCCAATTAGAATCGACCCAAGAATGTCCTTGGGCAGGGCGACAGGGAATCCGACGATGTTCAGCGCCATAAGAGGCTTGCCGCCCATTGCGTAGACGTCGCTCAGCGCGTTCGCGACCGCAATCTGACCAAAGGCATAGGGATCGTCCACAATCGGTGGGAAGAAGTCGACGGTCTGGATGAGGGCGGTATCGTCGTTTAGACGGTACACCGCGGCGTCATCTCCCGTGTTCACTCCAACGAGCAGGTTCTCGTCCGAGACGGGTGGTAGCTGACTCAGGATCTGGCCCAGATCCTCTGGGCTGAACTTGGAGGCTCAACCAGCGCAGCTGGCAAGGCTTGTCAATTTGATCTGTTCGCTCGTGTCTACCACGTGAATTCCTCCCGAATGAGACGTGCTGAAGAAGCCACGTAAGTATAGCATAGCCCCTGTTTATGCCCGACGGTGATGAGGCTTATGAAACAGCGAAACCGCTCTCGGCGTAGGCGGTAAGCTCGCGGTTGCCGGGCAGGTACCTTGCACGGCCCTTTGGGCGCTGCATGACGCCATTTTCGACGAGGATTTCGCCGCGCTGCATCGTCAGAACTGGCTTGCCGGTGATCTGCTTGCCTTCGAACATCGTGAAGTCGGCGTTGCAGTGCTGGGATTCCGCGCTGAGGGTGTGCTCGACGGTGGGATCGAAGAGAACGATGTCGGCGTCTGCGCCCGGGTCGAGAGACCCTTTCTGAGGGTACAGGCCGAATATCTTGGCCGGGTTCTCGCACATTACCTGGACCAGCCTCGGTAGCGTAATCCGACCGGCGTTTACGCCCTCCTGGTAGACGACGCACAGCATCTGCTCGACCCAGTTGCCGCCGAAGGTGGCGTCAAATATGGACGCCTCTTCACCGGTATCTTCCTCCGCGTCGTAGGAGCCCTTCTGGGACTTCTTGAACCCGCAGAAGTCGCTGGCAATGGTGTCGATGAGGTGTGTGTCGAGTCCGCGCCACATGGCCTCGTTGTCGGCGCGCTCCCTGAGAGGCGGCCCGATCTTGGCCAGTGCGCCGTGATCCAGCATCGCCTGGTTTGTGAGGTCGAGGTACTGTGGACACGTCTCGCCAAACAGGTGCATCTCCTCGCCACGAAACTCCTCGAGGACGCTTAGGATCTCCCTCGCAGACAGGTGGACGATGTACAGCGGACAGCCGGTGACCTTAGCGTAAGTCGCGGCTCGGTTGGCTGCCTCGATCTCCAGTATCCTGGGCTGAGATGGCGCGTAGTGCTCTCTCCCAACGTGGCCCGACTCGATCGACCTTTCGACGAGGTGGTCGATACAGTAGCCGTTCTCCGCGTGGACCATGGCTATCCCGCCGTCCGCCGCAGCCATCTCCATCGCCCTGAGCATCCGGTCGTCCGGCATCATCATGCCGCGCCTGGGGTAGGTCATGTAAATCTTGAACGATATGACACCCATGTCCATGAGCTTGGGGACCTGGTCTTCCACGTCGTCGTCGCCAAGCAGGATCGCGTGGATGGCGTAGTCGAGGTAGGAGTCGGCCGCCGCCTCATCCATGAACTCGTCGATCATTTCGACAACAGTGCCCTCGATCCCCTGCCTGCGCATGTTCTGAATGAAAGGCACAACCGTCGTCACGCCCCCGTGCGCCGCGCTCAGTGAGAACGTCTCTATGCGGTCCGCGTTGACCGGGTGGTTGTGTGCGTCCACGATGCCAGGGAGGACGAAGTGCCCCGAGGCGTCGATGATTCTCCCGATATCGGGATCGGCGTAAGTGCCGTCGTTTTCGAGGATCTTGCCATCGGCTACGACGATGTCCTCGCGCGTGATGCCACTCCCACGGACGACGAGGCCGCCCCTGATCATGTAGTCAGCTCCTCTGCCTGCCATGGGTCACACCCTCCCTGTTGGTTTCGCCAGCTATCATATCTGCGCAGACTGGGGTGTCAAGCTGACTGCGTTTGCCCACCTGTGAAGCGCTGTATAGAATACGCCCCACCAGAGTCCTGGCTTTACCCACATTCCACGTTAGGGAGGAGAATCGTGGCAGGTGCGAAGGTCGTAGTAGGCAATATCGAGATTGTGTCGGTCTCAGACGGGCAGGGCGACATGGTGCCCACCGACGTCTTTCCGGCGAGTGACATGGAGATCTGGAGGTCTGAGTACGGCGACCTCCTCGACGGTGCGGGCCTCATCCACCCCAGGTTCGGGTCGTTCGCCTTCAACTCGGGCGGCAATCTGACTCTGGTGGATACAGGCCTCGGCGGGGCGGATGGAACGCTTCTCACCCAGCTCAGCGACAGTGGTGTTGACCGGGAGTCGGTTGATCTCGTGGTCCTAACGCACATTCATCCCGACCACGTGGGATGGAACATGTCGGATGGTAGCCCGACGTTCCCGAATGCCAGGTACCTGGTCACGCGTGTCGACTGGGACCATTGGACGCAGCCTGAAGTGCGCGAGCAGGCTCCACACGTGGACGCGCAGATGATCCCACTTGAAGGTCTGAACGTGCTCGACCTTATCGAAGACGAGTACGACGTCACCGACGAGGTCAAGACGCTGTCGACGCCAGGCCACACACCGGGTCACATTTCACTCGTGGTCACGTCGGCGGGTGAAAGCGCGTTCATACTCGGCGACGTGGCGCACAGTCCGGCGCAGGCGCAGTACACGGACTGGAGTCCCGGATTCGATACCGACCCTGATCTGGCGCGCGAGACCCGGCACTCTGTTCTGGACCGGCTCGAGAGCGACGGGACGCTGGTCGCCTCAGGACATTTCCCGGATCCTGGATTTGGGAGATTTGTTCGAACTGGGGACAGGCGCATCTGGCAGCCTGAATAGTGCGACATGCCGCGTCGGGACCTTAGTGACGATGAGGCACGATTCCTAGCGAGCGCGAGGGTAGGGAGGCTGGCCACCTCGACTTCGGACGGTCTGCCACATGCTGTGCCAGTCTGTTTTGTGCTAGTCGGCGACTCGATCTATATCGGGCTCGACGCAAAACCCAAGTCGGTAGACCTTTTGAAGCTCCGCCGCGTACGCAACATCACGTCCAACCCGCGGGCGTCCCTAATCGTCGACCGGTACTCGGATGACTGGTCTCAACTGGGCTACGTTTTAGTGGGCGCGGATGCCGGTCTAGTTACTGATGAAGGCGAGAGAAGGCTCGCCGTGAAGGCTCTACGAAGCAAGTACGTCCAGTACGAGACGCTGCTTCCTGATGACGCGCCCGTAATCAGGTTGCGGCCTGACCGCATCACTTCCTGGGGTGACTTGACCCCGTGGCATACGGGTAACTGTTCGATTTCGCTCGATTCCACGTCCCTAGAGAGGTCAGGTTGAGGCCCCTGTCTACCAGGCTGGGCCTTCCTGAGTGCGAAGTGTCAGCTCTGGTTGCACCTGCACTAATTTCGGCTGCGCTATTCCTAATGGTGTGCCTGTCATGCTCCGACGGCGTTGAAGGCGTCGCTGGAGAAGCTGAACTCGCTCGCGGAATTGAGCTGCAGGAAGACGGCCACATTGAGCAGGCGTTTCAGGCGTATAGCTCTGCGATAGAGAGTGGACCCAGTAATGCCGAGGCCTATGCCAGGCGCGCGTTCATCTACATCGTTATAGACGACCTGACGAGTGCAGCGGCCGATCTGCGCATAGCGGAAGAGCTCGATCCGGACCTGCCCCTGACCTCACTCCACCGTGGAATGATCTACGACGAGATCGACAATCACGATGAAGCCATACTTGAATATACGAGGGCGATTGGGCTTGAGCCGGGTATGTCGGATGCGCACATCAGGAGGGCCAGCGTCTACCTGGAGATCGGGGATGCTGAGTCCGCCCTGGACGACCTCACGGCGGCGAGTAGACTTGAACCCGAAAACGCAGAGTTACTTCTGGTCCGAGGTCAGGTGTACCTGATGGCGGGAGAGCTGGGACGGGCTGAAGCGGACCTGCTGCAGGTATTGGAGCTAACGGACGAGCCCAGGCTGGTATCGACGGCGAGACAGATTCTGGCGGCGATGCCCTGATCGGGCTGCCTGACACCTAGTCTGCCACACGTAGCTTCTACAATCGCTGTATCCTGACAGGCATCCTATGCTGTCTCCAAGTCCGGGAAGTTCCACCTCTGAAGGCAGTCCGCCTCTGCTCAGGCTGGCCTGGCTGGTTGCGCTGTGCCTCACGCTGCTCCTGGCGCTGATTACGTTTTCGAGCTACGTGGCGGCGCTCCCGTTCATCAGGGCAGAGTGGGGGATCAGCAACACGACGGCAGGTCTGATCTTCTCCTGCTACCTCGCGGGCTATGCGGTTGCCGCACTGCTGGTGCTTCCTCTAACGGACAGACTCCCGACACGCTGGGTGTTTCTCACATCGGCTGTTGTGTCTGTGGTGGGAAACCTCCTCTTCCCACTGATCGCGTACAACGTGGTCGTTGCCTGCCTTCTGAGGTTGGCTGCCGGTGTGGGTCTGGTGGGGATGTACATGCCGGGCCTCAGGATAATCTCCGCAACTTTCTCGGATGAGAAGCGGGGCGTGGCGATGGGACTCTACGTTTCGGCGTTCTACAGCGCGAACGCAGTCTCCCTTGCCCTGACCGGTGTTTTCATGAACAGCATGGACTGGCGCGGGGCGTACCTGGTGCTGACCGCCATTTCCGCGCTGAGCGTCCCTCTAGCATTCTTCCTGGTCAGGAACCTGCCGCTGAACCCATCGACAGGCGGCACGGGACGGCTCAGGCTGGATGTGCTGCGCAATCGGGCCACCACCTCTTACATTGTCGGTTACTCACTTCACGCTATGGAGCTATACGCCGTCCGCGTCTGGCTTCCCGCGCTGCTCGCTGCGGTGCTGGTGGCGAGGGGTGGAGACGTCACAAGCTCTGCAGCAACAGCAGCCACTGTCGGTGGAATAGCCCTTGCCGCCGGAGGGTTTGGGCCGGTTGCAGGGGGTGCCATCTCCGATCGGTTCGGAAGAGCCAAAAGCGCTATCGGAGTCTTCATCTCGAGCGGCCTACTTTGCCTCGCGATCGGGTGGATGTTCGACGCGCCCTGGCCACTGATAGTCGCGGTGTCGTTCGTACTGGGGTGGGCAATTTCGGCGGACTCTTCGATCTACACAACGGCCATAACGGAGTCAGCGCCTGCGGGTCTGCTTGGCTCGACCATGGCGGTGCAGGCCTTCCTGGGATTCATGGGGGGCGTCATTGGCCCCATATTCATTGGGGCAATACTCGACATTGTGCCTGATCACCTCCAGTGGCAGGTGGGATTTACTGCCGTCGCTTTACTCGCCATTCCGGCCGTGGTTACGCTGTACGGAGTACGTCAACAGTCCAGCTCAGGAACATCGTGAGAGGTCATCTGTGAACTCGGGAAACATCCAGCCATATCAGGCGGTCCTGTTCGACTTCGATGACACCCTGGTGGACACCATGGAAGCTCTCACAAGAGTGAGCGAGCACTGGTTCGCAACATTGCCCGTCGAAAACCGTCCTTCAATCATTGATGAGTTCATAACAGGGCTACAGCTGACCAACTCTGAAGAGCTAAGTCTCTGGGACTTCTACGCCAGGATGCTGGAGCTCTGGCCCGGATGCTTCGAGAGCGTCGAGTCAGCCCTGGAAGCGCACAGCCTCGTTGTTCCGAATTGCGTCTCTGTCGACGGAAGAACTGAACGCTTGCTACGCGACCTCAGGGATAGCGGACTTTCGGTTGGTGTCGTTACGAACGGACCGACCGAAATGCAGTGGGCAAAGGTACGCAACACCGATGTGGCCGACCTCGTCGACGCGGTCGTAGTGTCCGAGGAGTTCGGGGTGAACAAACCTGACCCGGCCATCTTCAGTCATGCCTTGAATCTAATTGGGGCCAGCCCTTCGCAGACGCTGTTCGTTGGAGACAACACGGTAGCGGATATAGGCGGAGCCAATGGGGTGGGGATGCGGACAGCCTGGATGAGCCACGGCAGGGCGTGGAAGATCGACTCGTACAGCCCGACCCACGTCATAGAGAACGTGTGGGACGTTCGTCCGCTGCTTGGGATCTAGGCTATGTGTCGTCGCCAGTCGGCGATGATCTCAGGGTCGTTCGGAAAGGGCAGTGGAGGCAGATCGTCAGCAGGGAATAGGTTGACTGCCTGGGCCTCGTCACCGGCGCTTGGACTCCCGCCGACAATACTGGCGGCATAGGCAACCAGTACGACCGGCGCGCCGTCCCGAGAGTACACACCCAGTAGTCTGTCGAGGGAGACCTCGACGTTTGTCTCCTCACGCACCTCGCGTACAGCCGCCTCTTCCACCACTTCCCCCCTGTCAACATACCCCGATGGAAAGCTCCAGCGGCCCATCATCGGCTCGATGTCCCGCTTCACCATGAGTATCTCGGAGTCCTGTGACGCGACGACGACAACGGCGAGCTTGGGGTCCAGAAATACCACTGTTCCGCATGAGCCGCACTTTGGCCTGAGCGCGCCTGCGATTCGCTCCTCACCCAGGGTCTCTCCGCAGCGGTGGCAGTATGTGTTGTCTGACGGCATGAAGTCTCCTGAGCTGGCACCGATCTCTTCCAGCCGGATTATACCCGAGTCGTATCGTTTGACCGTGTAATGGCCCAAACTTATAATGGCGCTGCCTCGGTGCTACCGCAGGCCACAGGTAAGAGTCAGGAAGAGGTGTCCAATTGGCGTCCATGCGTGAGAACAGGGTCAAGGCGAAGCTGAACCGTGGAGAAGTGTCCGTAGTTCTTTCGGGACACATGACGCCCGACATCGTGGACTCGCTGGGGCCACTCGGATTCGACGGCGTCTGGATAGAGACCGAGCACGGGCCGGTCGACTATAAGGACATTCCCGACCTCACCAGGGCGGCGGACCTGTGGGGCATGACCTCGGTGGTCCGCGTGAACCAGAACGTACCCGGTATCATCTACCGGACTCTCGACGTAGGCGCCCAGGGAATCGTCGTCCCGCACGTGAACACCAAGGCGGAGGCGGAAGCCGTCGTTCAGGCAGGAAAGTTTGCACCGATCGGCGAGAGAGGGATGTTTGGCAGTCGCCAGAGCTACGGCGTGGACAACTACTTCGCGGAGGCCAACGATCAGAGCCTGCTGGTTGTCCTGATCGAGGACATCGTCGCAGTGAACAACCTGGACGAGATTCTTACGGTCGACAACATCGATGTCTTCTTCGTCGCGCCAAGCGACCTCGCACAGTCCATGGGGCTTATCGGCCAGCTCGGTCACCCTGAGGTGACCGGCACTATTGCAGGCGCAATCGAGAAGATCGCCGCGGCGGGCCGTAATCCAGGATCGCTCGCCTCGGACGACAACGTCGAGGCCTACGTTGAGATGGGCGTGAAGTTCATGATGACCGGTTGGCAGCCGTGGGTCGGGTCAGGCGCGCGCGCGTTCCAGGACAAGGTCGCCAGCGCGCTTTCGTAGCCCGCAGTCGGCGCGGGAGGTAGGGTGGTGGAGAACGTCGCCGACCTGATGGCGTCGTCACTGACGCCAGAGTCACTCTCTGCCGTGCGTGCCGTTGGGGCAGCAGCCGAAGCTGCTGATGTCGATCCATTTCTGGTCGGCGGTTCCGTGCGTGACCTTCTCCTGGCTCGGGCAGATGCACTAGATATCGACATCACGCTCGTCGGCGCCGACGGTTCGACCTTCACACGAATCGCTGAGCTCACCGGGGGGCAGATCACGAGACGTTCCCAGTTTGTCACGGCAAAGCTCCAGCTTGACTCTCTGGAAATCGACCTTGCCATGTCCAGGGCAGAGGAGTACCCCACGCAGGGCAGCCTGCCTGTCGTTCGTCCTGGATCGCTTCGTGAAGACCTGTCCAGGCGCGACTTTTCGGTCAACGCCATGGCGGTGTCGCTGAGTTCGGAGACCTGGGGTGAGGTAACAGACCTGCACGAGGGAATTGCCGACCTGTCTGAGCGCCGACTCAGGATCCTGCATGGCAAGAGCTTTCATGACGATCCCACCCGGATATTGAGGGCTGCGCGTTACTCATCCAGGCTGGCTCTCAAAACTACTCCCGGAACCCGGACCGCCCTGCTGGAGGCTGTCAGCCTGATGGACAGCGTATCTCCGGCTCGCGTACGAAACGAACTGGACCGGGTCCTCCAGGAGAGAGATACCCAGGGAGCGATGAAGTACCTGTCAGACTGGGGCGCGCTGAGAGCCATTCATCCGTCCCTGGAGTTTCTGTCTGAAGCGTGGGGCCGATTCTCGGCTGGGGTGGAAGGATTCTCCGATCCTGAGAGAATATCACTTGGGTACGCGATTTTGGCCTGTGGCATCTCCGACGCGGATGCAAATGGGCTGGTAAGGAGGCTTAACCCGGGAGCACAAGTGCGCAGGTCGATTCAGGAGGCATCCACGCTAGGTAGAACAGCGGACACTAATCTGGAGGACTGCACTAACAGCGAACTAGCTGTAATCCTTGATCCCTTGTCCGAGTCTGCAGAGATAGGAGTTGGCCTGGCCAGGGGCGGCGAACTAGGGGCCAGGATTTCCAGGTACCTGCGCTGTCACAGGGATCTCCGGCCACACTTAACGGGCGGCGACCTAATACAGATGGGAGTGCCAAGGGGGCCCGCCGTCGGTGACGTACTGCACAGGTTGAGAAACTCTTGGCTGGACGGTGAGGTATCCAGCGCCACTGAGGAACGGGCCCTCGCTAAGAGACTGGCAGGCGAATTCTAGGAAAGCTAGCCGAGTGCCACTCCTGAGCCGAGCCCAGGCTCTGTCATTCCTGACGGGTCCAGAATCTCATCGAGCTCTTCTGAGGAGAAGTCCGTCCTGACCAGAGCGACCTCCTTGACAGTCTGTCCGCTGGCCTGGGCCTCCTTGGCGATGTCAGCAGCAGCGTCGTATCCGATGTGGGGTACGAGTGTGGTAACGATCGCAAGTCCCCGGTCCACCATGTCGGGACCCGCAGACGTCGCCTCAAGGCCGCTGACGCACTGGCGCGCTAGGTTGCGGGAAGACGCAGCAAGAAGGTCTATCGACTGGAGAAGGTTGTACGCCGCGACTGGCATCATGACGTTGATCTCGAAATTGCCGGATTGTCCGGCCACCGCGACGGCAGCGTCGTTCCCGATTACGTGCGCCGCTACCTGGCATACCGACTCAGGAATAACGGGATTGACCTTGCCGGGCATTATGGAGCTGCCAGGCTGGACCTCCGGCAACATGATCTCGCCCAGGCCTGCTCTTGGGCCGGAACCAAGCCATCTGATGTCGTTGCTGATCTTCATGAGGCTGACGGCAACGGTCTTCAGCGCCCCGCTGGCGGCAACGATGTTATCGAGCGTGCTCTGTGCCTGGAAGTGGTTGGAAGTTTCGCGCACGGGAACGCCAAGCATATCCGTCAGCCGTTCGCATACCCGGCCTGCGAACTCAGGGTGCACGTTCACGCCTGTGCCAACTGCCGTTCCACCCAGCGCCACCTCCGAGAGCTCATCTTCGGCTCCTCGTAGACGGGATATTCCCCTCTCTATCTGGCCGGCGTGGCCAACGAACTCCTGTCCAAGCCGGACCGGTGTGGCGTCCTGAAGGTGGGTCCTGCCAGTCTTAAGGATTGGCATGAACTCCTCGCCCTTCTTTTCCAGTTCGGCCTGGAGTTCCTGAAGGGCAGGGATGAGGTCGCTGTGAATCGCCTTGAGCGCGGCAATGTGAATCGCGGTAGGGATGACGTCGTTGGACGACTGGCCCATGTTCACATGGTCATTCGGATGAACGGGGTCACGGGACCCCTTCACTCCGCCCAGGTTCTCAATCGCGCGGTTCGAGATCACTTCGTTTGCGTTCATGTTCGTGGAAGTGCCTGAACCGGTCTGGAAGATATCTACCACGAACGAGTCGTCGAATCCCCCGTCAGCGACTTCACGCGCGGCGGTCACTATCGCTGCTGAAGTGTCCTCGTCGAGCAGTCCGAGCTCCAGGTTGACCTCACTGGCGGCCAGTTTGACCGAGGCGATGGCTTCGATGAACGACCTGTTGAACCGAAGCTCGCTGATGGGAAAGTTCAGGACGGCGCGCATGGTGTTGGCGCCGTAGTAGGCGTCGATGGGGACATTGAACTCTCCCATCGAGTCCCTCTCAGATCTGAACTGCTGTGATTCTGACACTGTCAACTCCTCGAATGGTTGTATTTCCGTTGTTGTTTTCGTTTCAGGTTGATAGGTTTACTCAGAGATATCGCTTTAGAAAGTCGGCAGCGATCTCTGCTGCCTCCGCGTGGAAGCCCCCCATCGAGTGGTCTGCCCCAACGACTTCGTGAAACTGCACGGGACCCCTGCAGTCGTCGAGTATCCGCTGTATCTCCAGCGACGGCGAGACTCGATCTTCCGAACCTGCTATCACCAGGCGAGGGCGCTTGTCCCTATTGAATCTCTTGCTGTTGAGTGCTCCGAGAGTGGGAGCGATGAGAACCAGGGCCGAGGCTCTCCTGAGGTGCCTCAGGCCATCCAGGATGATCGTTGCGCCGGTCGAGTAGCCAACTATCGCGACCCGTCCGCCATGGACTGCAGGCCAGTGCCTCATTACGTCCAGCGCTGACTTGATGTCGTTATGCTCCTCTTTCCCGTTGGTGAAGTCGCCCTGACTGTCGCCCACGCCACGGAAGTTGAACCTCAGGGCAACCATCCCTTCGCTGACAACCGACTGGCAGACGGCGGCTACTACAGGGTCGTTCATATTGCCGCCCAGCATGGGGTGAGAGTGGCATGCGATTACGGCTGGGACCCCTCGTGATCCCGGATCCTGGGGAGTCGCGACTATCCCTTCCAGTTCGAGCTTCTTGCTGTAGAAGCCAATCGCAGACTGCCGCACGGCTACCTCTTGAGCCACGTAGTGAAGAACCGGAGGGCCGCGTCCCCGACTTCCGATTCAGACCCCCGGAAGAAGTGGTCGGCTCCCTGGACTACGACAGCGTCACACGGGTCGGCGTACCTCTTCGTCAGAAACCTGAACTGGTCGATTGGGAAGTTGTGATCATGGTCTCCAAGCACAAAGAGCTTGGGCTGGAGTATCTCCAGTCCACTGAATGCGCGCACCTGCGCTGCAGGGCAGGCGATCGCAGCGACGGCCTGGATCGTGGCTGAACTCATCGCGGCCTGCAAGGCGACGGAGGCCCCAAAGCTGTAGCCTGCCAGGCCGATTCGACTGGCGTCGACACCCTCGGAAAGCGCTAGCTCTTCCACAGCGGCCTCGGCATCGTCGGTCTCACCCGATCCCCAGTCGAATGCTCCGTCACTCTCTCCGACTCCTCGGAAGTTGAACCTGAGAACGGCAAAGCCGTTTGCCGTCAGGTGGTCAGCAACTCCGATGACAACGTTTGAGTACATGTTGCCGCTCTGCCTTGGGTGAGGATGGCAGATCACCACGCCGGGAACTGGGTCTGAGTGACCTCTCGGACGTTCGAGGAGGGCTTCCAGGTGAAGGTCGCCGCTGGATATGGTCAGTGGTTCAGCAATCGTGGTCAAAGCAGGATCATGTTAAGGTCACTATGTAGCGTTTGACAAGGCAGATTGCTAGAATGGGCCGAGCGTGTCGGAGTCACCGTGCGCTAGGTTTCAGACGGAGGGATTTGAGAATGCGTGTTGTCGACCTGCGGAGCGATACGGTCACCCATCCGTCGCCCGAGATGCGAAGGGCCATGTACGAAGCTGAGTTGGGTGACGATGTCTATGGTGAGGACCCGACATTGAACCGGCTGGAGGCCATGGCGGCCGAGAGATTCGGGAAAGAGGCCGCGGTTTTCGTCGCCAGCGGCACCATGGGGAATCTGGTGTCCGTTCTCGCTCATGCTCAGCGGGGCGACGAGATAATCCTCGGCAACCAGGCTCACATCTTCCGTAGTGAGGCGGGTGGTTCTTCTGTGCTGGGCGGTATCTCGTTCCACACGATACCGAATGACGAGCGAGGAATGCTCGATCCTGAGGACGTTCGTGCGGCCATACGACCAAACGATCCGCATATGCCGCGAACCGCCTTGGTTTGCCTAGAGAATACCCAGAACGCCTGTGGCGGGGCGACGCTTACCCAGGACGACATGCACTCTGTGGCCTCGGTGGCGCACGAGAACGGACTCCAGGTACACGTTGATGGAGCGCGCATCTTCAACGCATCCGTCGCCCTGGAGGCGCCGGTTGCTGAATTGACCCGAGAAGTGGACTCCGTTACTTTCTGCCTCTCAAAGGGTCTCAGTTGCCCCGTAGGGTCTGTCATAGTCGGTTCAGAGGACTACATCCAGGAGGCTCGCCGCTGGCGCAAGATGGTCGGTGGAAGCATGAGGCAGGCCGGAGTGCTGGCTGCTGCCGGTGTTGTTGCCCTCGATTCGATGGTCGACAGGCTCGCCGAGGATCACGCCAACGCGCGGAAGCTCTCCGAGGGACTCGCCGAGATCGACGGGATCGACATCGACCCTGATGCGCTGCCTACAAACCTCGTATTCTTCGAAATCGAGAGGGACGACTGGGCCGATCTCCATCGGAAACTGGTTGAGCGAGGCGTCAAGGGCGGAGGCGGCGGCAGGCGCTGGCGGTACGTCACGCACTATGGAATCACCGAGGACGACATAGACTACACACTTGAGACCGTCAGGGACGTATTCTCCGGCGACTGAGTCGGCACAACATAAAAGATACTGACAGGGCGGGTCGTAGATTCTTCGGCCCGCCCGTTTTAGTTTGATGGACTCTCGCATGGCCCACCTATGCACCTGATCTTCCGCAACCGGCAGTTTCGGCTGTTCTGGACCGCTGGAATATTCGGCGACGTTAGCCTGATAACGCACTTCACTGTTCATGGCTGGCTCGCCCTGCTTGTCACCGACTCCCCGTTCTGGGTTGGGGCAACAGCGGGAGTGGGCGGCATAGGCATGACCGTCTTTGCGCCCTGGGGAGGCGTGTTAGTCGACCGATTTCGCAAGGTAGACGTCATCCGGGCGGCGTCCACGTTCAGGGGCCTGGCGGCGATCGCTCTCGCTGTGCTCGTCTTCACCGACTCCGTGCAGCTCTGGCACGTTCTCGCTTTCGCGGTTGCAACCAGCGCGACGGGGGCCACCAGGATGCCTGGCATGAAGACACTGGCCATGGACATCGCCGGGTCCGAGCACCTCCTGGCCGCGATGGCCTCGCGAATGGCTTCCATGACTGTCGTTGGAGTTGTAGTGCCCCTGATGATCGGTCCGGTTATAGACTCAGCCGGCATTGGGTGGGCTTACGTGGTAATTGCGGTCGGGGACCTCACCAGCGTCGCCCTTATGAGCTTCGTTCGCCCCCAGGAACCTGCAGATACACCTGAGCCGCGATCGCCCCTGGCTGACTTGAAGGAAGGCGTGAGCTACTCGCTGCGACATCCACTGGTCCGCGCAATACTGGGAGTGATCCTAGTAACCGAACTGTTCGGGTGGTCGGCGGAGCCGATGCTGCCCGTCGTGGTCAGGGACGTGCTTGGAGGAGGAGCAACCGGATTGGGGCTGCTAATCGCGGCGGCGAGCGGGGGTGCCGCTGTAACTGCGTTCACTCTGTCTTCGCTGGGTAACGTGCCCTACAAAAGCTGGCTAATGGTCGGAGGAATATTCGGATTCGGATGTTTCCTGCTCTGTTTCTCCCTCTCCCGGAACCTACAGCTGTCGCTAGTGCTGTTTGGTCTTGCCGGTGCGTGTACCACACTGTACGAGACGGCTGGCGATACCATCATGCAGTCTGGCGTGGACAGGCGGATGAGGGGCAGGGTGCTGAGCTTTCAGGCGATGCTGTGGGGTGTGTCCGGCATGTCCGGATTCCATGCGGGAGTCCTGGCGACTCACTTCGGTGCGCCTCTGGCGATTGGCGTGGGAGCAACGGTGGTCATGGTCGCCGGCCTGGTGCTGGCACGATTCACGCGCACGCTCGATCGGCCCGTTGAACAGCGGGCGGTCAACCCTGTCTAGAATCTCCCGTTCAGAAAGCAGACGTTCTACGAGGCTATTAGCCGGAGTCTCTGTCTCCCCACCAGGCGTCTAGTCTCCCGGAGACCTCCGCCTCGAATCCCTGGTCCGAAGGCTGATAGTATCGCCGTCCCTTGAGATTATCCGGCAGGTTTTGAGTGGGAGTGAAGCTGCCCTCGTGATCGTGCGCGTACTCGTAGCCCTTGCCGTAGTCCAGGTCTCGCATGAGTCCGGTGACGGCGTTGCGCAGGTGAAGCGGCACGGGCTCATTCATCGTGCGCTCTGCGTCCTTGATTGCCTCTCCAATGGCCTCGTAGGCACGGTTGCTCTTCGGGGCCGATGCAAGATAGACGGTTGCCTCCGCGAGGGGGATTCTTCCTTCCGGCATGCCTACCAGGCTAACCGCCTGCTGGGCGGCCACAGCAATTGATAGTGCGCCAGGGTCAGCTAAGCCAACGTCTTCTGATGCCAGAATTACCAGGCGCCGGGCGATGAAGACAGGGTCTTCTCCAGAGACTACCATTCGCGCCAGCCAGTAAATAGCCGCATCGGGGTCTGACGCCCTCACAGACTTGATGAAGGCTGAGATAGTGTCGTAGTGCTGGTCGCCTGAGCGGTCGTAGAGCGACGTACGGCGCTGAACCGCATCCTCGATGGTCGTGAGGGTAACCACTCGGGCGCCGGACGCGTCTGGGGTTGTTGCATGTACAGCCAGCTCGAGGGAGTTCAGGGCCGATCGAGCGTCCCCGTTGCTAAGCGATATGAGCGCGTTGCGGGCGTCATGGTCAAGCCTTGGGCTAAGCTGGCCCAACCCCTTTTCACCGTCTTCCATGGCACTGTCGAGAATGGCCGAGACCTGTTCGACGGTCAGTTGATTGAGTACGTAAACTCTGGCCCTGGAGAGCAGGGGAGAGATCACCTCAAAAGAAGGATTTTCTGTGGTAGCCCCGATCAGGATGACCGAACCGTCCTCCACGTGCGGAAGGATGACGTCCTGCTGGGACTTGCTGAACCTATGAATCTCGTCGATAAACAGGATCGATCTAGTGCCGTTCATCCCGAGACGATCACGCGACTCCGAAACGATCCTGCGAAGATCGGCCACGCCGGAGGTCACTGCGCTGACGCGGTCGAAGTGGGCGTCAATCTGCGCCGCGATCAGGTGGGCGAGCGTGGTCTTTCCGGATCCGGGTGGACCCCACAAGACCATCGAGGGAACGTGCCCTGAGGCAATCGCCCGTGCAAGGACGCTCTCGGGGCCGACGATGTGTTCCTGTCCGACAAAGTCAGAGAGAGTACGCGGGCGCATACGCTCAGCGAGGGGCGCGATACTTTGCAACTCTTCTTGCCGTCGGTGATCAAAGAGCGTCATGAAACGAGAGTCAAGTAACGCTGAGGCTCTGTAAGGCGGCTGCCACCGTCTCGTCCTGTTCGGGCAGAACAGTCCTTGGGTCGAGCATGACACTGTCATCCTCGATTCTGCCTATGACTGGAGGATTTCCCTTCCTGATCTGACCAAGCACGAACTCCGGACTCATACTCAGCTCGCTGCAATCTATGCGAAGCGCGACTGACTCCAGCGTCTCCCCTGGAAGGCTCCCGCCTCCGATGGCGGATCTTGCGCTGACGACTTCTGACCATGGACCGGCGACAGATTTCCACCGTTCGGCGCGCTCCGTCAGCTCGGTAGTCGTAGCCGAGATCATCCTCCAGATTGGGATCTCGGCTTCAGGGTTGCCGTTGATGTAGTGGAGAAGAGTTGCCGAGAGAGCCGCCATGCTCAGTTTGTCTATCCTGACGGCCCTGGCGAGCGGGTGCCGCGACACTGTTGCAATACTGTCACTCTTGCCTGCGATTATCCCCGCCTGTGGACCTCCCAACAGCTTGTCTCCCGAGAAGAAGCTTAGCGCGACGCCCGCCCCGACGCTCTCCTGTGGAGTCGGCTCGTGGGCGAGTCCGTAATTGCTGGAGTCCAGAAGGCATCCGCTGCCGAGGTCGTGAAGCACTGGCACGCCTGAGCTTTCTCCCACGCTGACCAGTTCCGCGATGGTGGGAGCGTGGGTGAAGCCCATGACCCTGAAGTTCGAGGCATGGACGGACAGGATAGCTCCCGTTCTGTCGTTTATGGCCGAGGCGAAGTCCGAGGCATACGTGCGGTTGGTGGTGCCAACCTCTACGAGAGTCGCCCCGCTCTGACTCAGCACGTCCGGAATCCTGAATCCACCGCCGATCTCGACCGCCTCACCCCTCGAAACGATCACCTCTTTACCGGCGGCAATAGCTGCAAGTCCGAGCATCACGGCTGAGGCATTGTTGTTCACTGCCAACGCCGCCTCTGCGCCCGTGGCCTGGCAGATCAGGTTCGAGACGTGCTGCTGTCGTGATCCGCGCTTGCCTTCCTCAAGGTCGAATTCAAGATCGCTGTAGCCTGACGCCGCGACACGCATTGCCTCGAAGCTGCTGCTGCTTAGCGGCGCCCTTCCCAGGTTCGTGTGAAGCACGACACCCGTGGCGTTAATCACACCCTGGGGCCAGGGCCTCCACCTTGATTCCGCCAGTGCTGCCACTGACCTGGTCAGTGCCTCGGCATCGGGAGGCTCGCCGCCGGAGCGGATCGAGCTTCTGGCTCCGTCCAACTTCTCCCGCACGATGTCCACTATGGCATCGTGCGAGTACTTCTCGACCAGCTCGCCAATTCGGGGATCGCTCAGCACGTCATTGACGGACGGCAGCGCTCGATATCTTGAGACCATTGAAACTCCGCAGCTTTGTTTGTATGTGAATTATATACTGACGGTCTGGAGGAGGGTCATGCCTGAAGGGCTCCCAAAGTTGACCCTATTTCTGCGGCTCTAGTAGAATGTGACGACTTTCCCAATTGACGGTCTAGTGTATGTTCGTTATCGGCCTGACGGGCGGGATTGCCACCGGCAAAACGCTTGTGTCGGAGACGCTCCGAAACCTCGGGGCAACAATAATCAATGCGGACCTTGTTGGCCACGAAGCCTACCTTCCTCACACCGAGACTTGGCAGGCGGTGGTTGACGCATTCGGTTCGGACATACTCGATGAGGATGGCCAGATCGTGCGTCCCAAGCTCGGCGCGATCGTATTCAGCGACCCGTCAAAGCTGGAACAGTTGAACTCCATCGTCCATCCCCGTATCTATGCTATGATCAGCGATCGTATCGAGGGTCTTAAGTTAGAAGGTGTCGATACGGTCGTCGTAGAGGCCGCTCTTCTGATCGAAGCTGGCTGGACGCCCCTCGTCGACGAGATCTGGGTTCTGACATCGCCGATTGAGCAGGTGTATTCTAGGCTGACCGGAAGAGGTATGACGCGGGACCAGGCACAGGCCAGGGTCGAGTCTCAGATGCCTCAGGATGAGCGAGTTACTCACGCCGACCTCGTAATCGCGAACGACGGCGGTGAGGCCGAGTTGAAGAGCGTAGTCAGGGAACATTGGGACCAGAGGGTCGCATCGAAAGTACAAGGAGACCGGTAAGGCAGATGACATCACCAACGCGGACCCTGTTTCGGAGCTACATTATCGAGGAGTATCACCTCACCGAGGAACCGTACTACGTTCCCGTTGGAGATGAGATCGAGCTGTTCGAGGCCGCATACGCCCAGAAGATTCCCGTAATCTTCAAGGGCCCGACCGGCTGCGGAAAGACCCGATTCGTTGAGTATATGTCCTACAGGCTCGGCCAGCCCCTTACCAAAGTCAGGCAGCAGCCGTCTCCCGGCGCGTCCGGCAACGGAAATGTGGCCGCCGATGATCGCGACCACCTGCCCTTGGTGACGATCGCCTGCCACGAAGACCTCACAGCCAGCGACCTGGTAGGTCGCTACCTGCTCGAAGGCGATGAGACCGTCTGGATAGACGGCCCCCTGACACGTGCCGTGAAGGCCGGGGGCATTTGCTACCTGGACGAAATCGTTGAGGCTCGCAAGGACACCACCGTCCTGATTCACCCGTTGACCGACCACCGTCGGATACTGCCAGTGGAGAAGAAGGGAGAGCTGTTGGAAGCCGCTGACGGTTTCCTTCTGATCCTCTCCTACAACCCGGGCTATCAGAGCGCACTGAAGGACCTCAAGCACAGCACCAGGCAGCGGTTCATCTCGATTGAGTTCGACTACCCGCCACGTGACATCGAGGCTGAGATCATCGCACACGAGTCTGGCACAGACGAGGACACCGCACTCCAGCTTGCCAAGCTTGGCGAGAAGATAAGGAATCTCAAGGAGCACGGACTCGGCGAAGGTGCCAGCACCCGATTGCTGATCTATGCTGGCCAGATGATTTCGCAGGGTATCTCAGCCAGGCGAGCCTGCCAGGTCGCGGTCAACTGGGCTGTGACGGACGACTTCAACATCCAGCGCAGCATCGAAGAGCTGACGACTTCGATTTTCGAGTAGCAGAGACCGTCCGCGGGTGGCGGGCGTGGGGTGAGGCCCGGACTTGGGCTCTGAATTCATAGCCAGCGCCAGGCGTCTCCTGGAGAGACGCCCGGTGACCGTCGCGGCGGGCCATTCAATGGCCCCCGCCGCTGTCCTGCTTACCCTCTATAGCGCCGATAACGACTACTACGTCGTTCTTCAGAAGCGCTCCCAGCAGGTGGAGCACCACAAGGGAGAGATATCCTTCCCCGGTGGTATGGCAGACCCCGGAGACGAATCCCTCCTTCACACGGCGCTCCGTGAGGCCCACGAGGAGATGGGCATTGAGCCGGATGACGTGGATGTCATCGGTCGCCTTGACGACTCTCCAACGATCACGGGGTTTATGATCTCGACCTACGTGGGCGTGGTGCCGCATCCGTACCCCTTCGTACCCTCCTCTAGCGAGGTCGCGGAAGTACTCAGTGTGCCGCTGTCGCACCTGAGGGACCCGGCCGCCTTCAGGGTAGAGACCCACATGGATGGCGACGCCTTTCGCACGATGCCTGTATTCGTCCATGATGGGCATGTTATATTTGGCGCTACCGCAAGGATTCTGGACCAGTTCCTAAGATTGACCGAAGATCTGCCTGCGTAAGGAGGATTCGTGAGTAACGAACAAACGCCCACATTGGCGCAACTCAGGACCGAGTTCCGCAGGTTTCCCGCTCCCGTAATCGAGGAGTTCGACAAGGCTCGCTCAAAGATGCCCAAGACCATGGAGGATGGCAACATCCTGCTCTGGGGTCAGGCAGGCCTAACGATAGCCGATCAGACGGTGCGTTCCTGGGAAGCGACTTCGCAGTACTTCCGGGTCAGCCCGAAAGTGGTCGCGTACATGCCGTTCAGCTATTTCATGAACTGGACGGACTGTGGGGCCAAGCTCTGCAAAGAGTCTCCAACGCTGGCGGCGGCCTATTTCGAGGCATCCCCAGCCGCCATGAGCAAGCTTCGGTCTCGTCATATTGAGAGCTGGGCAGAGCTCGGCGGCAGCCTGTACAAGGGGACATGGAAGTCCTCTACCCTGGCCTGCAAGTTCTTTACTTATAGTCCGGCCCTGATGGAAAGCCTTACGTTCCAGGAGCTTGAGCGCTTCGTCGCTTTCCTGGATGCGCTAGCCCATAGGTCGTACGACCTCGCGTCCGAGTGCCTGGCTCTGGGAACGCAGATCTTCCCGCTCATCGGCGATGACAAGACCGCGTTCATTACGCTTGCGTCGGCGCTTGTCGACTCAGGCTGGCGCGAAGTGAAGAGCTTCTTCGACGCGGGTGCGAAGGCACTGCCGAAGATCGATCCTGAGCAGCGCTTTAGATTCCTGAAGATCGCAGAGGACCTCGTTCACAAGGGCGGATCAAACATACCGGGAGTAATGCTCGAGACATCGCAGGCGTTTGCCGAGATAGACTCCGAGCTTCACTCCAGGGTGCTAACCCTTTCCGAGCAGCTGATAGCGGAATCACCGGAAGCAGTCCCGAGCTTCATTGAGGCGTCGGCGCAGGTCATGGACCGGCTGTCGATGTCCCAGTTCGAGAGATGGTACGAAGAGGGCGTGAATCTACTGCGCCAGAACCCTGACGGGGGACTGGCGTATTTCAAGATCGAGTCGGCCCACTCGGAGACCATGATCGAAGCGCTTTCGTCCGGTGTGGAATTCGACCGGATCAAGGCGATCATGGAGATGTACTGCCGAGGACTCGCAGGTGAAGAGGTCAAGCTCTCGTCTTCACCGGAACTGGTGGACCGGAACATCGGCTGGGTTTCAGCAGAGTCTCCAACTACTGAAGGCTCAACCGTCTTTCTGCCGGACGTCGTAGACAGGTACCACTCCAAGGACGAGAACTTCTCCTGGTTCAAGGTAGTTTCGACTCACCAGGTCGCCCACCTCGAGTTCGGCAGCTTCTTCTTCGAGTTCGAAACACCGTCGGTGCTATTCGAGGACCGCAGGCATGAAGTCGAGACGCAGCGCCAGGAGCAGTCAACTGGCCAGGAAACTGTAGACCGGGCTGAGTTGGAGTTGACGGGTGAGGGACTGGAGCGAGCCTGGATCACTGATATGCAGCGGTTCTTCAACCTGTTCGAGGACCGAAAGCTGGCCCTGGACATCTTCACAGTTGTAGAAGATGGCCGGTTGGACTTCAGGGTCAAGCACGAGTATCCGGGCATCAAGGCCGCCTACGCACGCGTGCAGATGGACTCATCTGAGGGTCGCCCGGAGATCACCGAGATGCCGGCCAGGGAGGCGCTTGTCGAGTTCCTGGTCCGCTTGAGTCTGCAGCAGTACAGGGAGATTCCAGCCCCCACTGACTACGTGGACCAGGCGCTGCAGATCGCTTCCGTCGCCCGCCAGATTCTGGATGCTGGGGCAAACGTCGAAGACACGGCAGAGGCCACACTGCGCATCTACGCCATAATCTCATCGATTCCCAACGAAGAGGTCCCACCGGACGACTGGGACGACGTGGATGTCGATGAGGAGCAGGAAGAAGAGTACTCAGACCCAGACGACATGCAGCAGTTGCTCCAGCAGATGGCCATGGGAATGGACATGGAGCTGCGACCCGACGAAGAGCAGGACTACGAGTCCTCCGAGGAAGTCGACTACCGCGGCGACTTCAAGCCGGAGCTGGTCCAGCTGCTGACTCAGCTACGAATGCAGCAGGATTCGGGGGCCGAGGCCAACGGTGAGCCAATTACACAGGAGCAGCTCGAGGAACTGTTGCAGAACAGTGCTGAGCTGGATCTCCAGGCCGTGGAGGGAGACCTCCAGGAGACCCAGGGGATGTTTGCTGACAACCTGCTGAAAGAGGCGGGGATGCAGCTGCCGGACAATCCGGACTTCAGCAACGGGCCTTTCGTGCACATCGATGAGGACGGCGACTCTCTTGAGGCCAACGAGCCTCAGACCTTCGTCTACGACGAATGGGATTTCAGGGCAGCCGACTACAAGCCCAGGTGGTGCATCGTCAGGCAGAAGATGATGGCAGAGGGTGACCCCAACTTCTACGGGGCCACACTGCACAGCTATGGCGGGCTTGTCACGAGAATTCGCAGACAGTTCGAGATGATGGTTCCCGAGATGTTCCGCCGCGTGCGCAAGCTCGAAGACGGCGAGGAGATCGACATCGACGACCTCATCGAGGCCATTGTCGACATGAAGACCGGCGCCAGCCCTTCTGACAAGTTCTACTGGCGCAGGAACAAGGTCCAGCGGGAGGTCGCTGCGGCGTTCCTACTGGACACCAGCGCGTCGACTGCTGAGGCAATCGACGAGGGGAAGCGTACCGCGGACGACTGGGACGCTCCCGACGATCCGGTAGAGTACATGGTCTGGCTGCGCACTCGCCGTGGCGAGGCGGCCCGTCGCTCGTACAAGCGCATCATCGACGTTGAGAAAGAGGCCATCGTCCTGATCGTAAACGCCCTGGAGGCGATTGGGGACATCTACGGTATCTACGGCTTCTCCGGCTACGGTCGCGAGAATGTCGAGTACTACACGATCAAAGACCTCGACGAGGCGTTCTCAGACCGCGTCAAGCGCCGGATCGACCGTGTGGCCCCTCTTCACGCGACCAGGATGGGTCCTGCGATTCGGCACACGATCTCCAAGCTGGAGAAGGCCGACGCGAGGACCAAGATTCTGTTCCTGGTAAGTGACGGTCGCCCACAGGACAGGGGATATAGCCGGGAAGGTGTCGAGAAGGAGTACGCTGTTCACGACACGCGCATGGCCCTCGAAGAGGCACGGCGCAAGGACATCAACGCGTTCTGCCTGACCGTGGACAAGAACGGCCACGACTACCTCAAGACCATGTGCGCCGATATGGGGTACGAGGTGCTGGACAACATCTACGACCTGCCAGAGCGTCTGTTGTACCTCTACAGGCGTCTGACGATGTAGCTTTCTCGCACAGCAGGTTCAACAAAAGAACGAGGCCGCGACCGATAAAGGTCGCGGCCTTTTCGTTACCAAATTGGTCGTCCTGGACAGGGCAGTTAACCCCAGTTGGATGCTTGTCCCCCTGAGCCCGTTTCCAGGACCTTGGTCAGTTCCAGCAGCGTGTGCGTAACGGCACGGCCTCGTATTCGCAGGCGGCGGGTAGGGTAGGAGGCCGATCTGACATAGCTTTCGTCGCCAATAGCGACCCCGACGTGAGTGGTCCCGACCGGCCCTGACTGTTCAGTAGGTTCAGAGACCAGATTTGTGACGGCCAGACCCACGTCTGCACAGAACTCGCCTCTCACAGCGTGGGCCAGCGCAGCGGCCTCCTCAGGAGTTGGACTGCCTCCTGAACTACTCACCTCTCCGAGCATCCTTGCTCCAGCGCCGTTTGAGGGGAGTACGACTCCTCCGACGATAGTGGCTGCGGACGCGGGGGACTCCAGTAGGGTGCTCGACAGCAGACCGCCGGTAAATCCTTCTACGACGGCGAGCGTAAGATGCCGTTCAGCCAGCGCGTTAAGGGAGGCAGACACAGCCGTGTCCTCGTCTTCTCCCCAAATCGCGTGTCCGGCGATTCGGCGGATTTCTACTTCGAGCGGCACAATTAGTTGCCTTGCCTGTTCCTCGGAGCCCGCACGCGCTATGGCTCGAAGGTGGATGCCGTCCTGCTTGGAATAGATGCCGAGAGACGGGTTCTCGCTCTCGAACAGAGGCGAGAGCATCTCGTCCAGCCCACCCTCTGTGATGCCGAACGTCTTCAGTGTGCGCGTAACGATGAACACACCCGGGTTGAGATCTCGGAGTTCTGGCCCAACAACGGACTCCCACATGCCTGTGATCTCTCGTGGCGGTCCAGGCAGTGCTGCAATGACACTCCCATTCCGCTCGACCCACCATCCGGGCGCGGTCCCCATGGGATTCGGGATGACCCTTGCCGACGGTATGAGCGTGGCCTGCTTGACGTTTGTTTCCGGCATCGGCACGCCACGGCTCTCGAACTGTGAACGGAGGTGAGCTAGCAGGTCATCCTGCACCTCCATCCGCTCACCCATAACCGAGGCAATGGATTCGCGAGTGAGGTCATCAGAGGTAGGTCCAAGGCCCCCGGTAGTAATGATGACGTCCGATCGCTCCCAGGCGCGTCTGATGGCCTCCTGAAGCCTCTCAGGATGGTCACCGACCTTGGTGGCCCACGTCAGGTCGATTCCTATTCTCGCCAACTGCTCGCCAATGTAAGAGGAGTTGGTGTCGACGGTCTCACCCATAAGGAGTTCGGTCCCTATGGATATGATCTCAGCGTTCATGTCTGGCACTCCGCGTGGCGATGTCTTTCATGCGATTGAGGCCTGCCAGCGAAAGCGTGGCACAGGCAATTGGGCGCAAGTATATCCTCAGCGAGGGGAGGGGACAATCCAGTGGAGTCCGGCTAATACGCTGGGTACGCGCCCGGGAGATGGGGCGGAAGAGTTTTCCCCTAGCCTGATGCCTCGTCGTCCCCATAGGGAACGTTATCCACGAGTTCGAACATGGCATCGGCCCAGTCGGCCCTGATCTTTATGAGGGGTGTGGCCGCCTGGCTCGAGAGTGGCGTGGCGTAGTAGTGCTCGCCGTCCTCAGTAAGGTTGCCGAATGCGAAGAGAATGCCGTCGATGAACCGGGTGCCGCGCTCGGTGGTGCCCGAGAAGCGGATCTCTATGGACTTGCCTTCGTACGGCTCCTCTGGTCCCTTGAATTCCATTCCCCAGTCGATGAAGTCGCGACTCCGCACGCGGTATTCCTCGACTATAAACTCCTGCGGTCCACCAAGGAGAGGCAGGTATTCTTGCCACAACTCAGAGTCGAGAGGACGATTCTCCTCGTCCGTGTCAAAGTGCTTGGCGAACCATTCACCCTCTAACTGCTGAAGGCGCAGGAAGGGGCCGTCCGGCTCGCCAACATCACCTGTGTAGATGTTGACCTCGGTGATCGTTTCTGGGTCCCTGTACACCCACCACTTGGGGACTGGGGGCTCATTTGCCAGCCTCGCGAGTACCTCGCCCCAGATGTCCGCTATCAGGAATAGCTCATCAAATCCAATGACTTCACCGTAGTGGTGTTGGCCGTCAGTCGTCTTGTCTCCCAACCTGAACTCGAGCTCGCGGTCTGCGGTCAGCCCAAGCGTTACGACCAGGTTCGGTTCATCCAGGCCGTACTCTGCGGGATCGTCGATAGTATCCCGGACTTGCGCGAAATCAGCCGAGAATCCCGATGTCAGGTCGCGACGGGTTTGAGGCCCGCTAACAAGCAGAACAATGCCTCCCCAGCGCATGTGCGAAGGCGGAATGCCGTCGATACGCTCGAAGACCCATGCGTCCTGTTCATTCTTGAGGAACCTCTCAGTGTTTCCTCCGGCGCTCACTTCGATGCTGATGATGTCATCGAAGCTGACCTGGTAGAACCACGGAGACTTGGGCTCGCGCTCCTCTTCCTGCACGAACGGATTTATGTAGGCGACCACGCCTACGATAGATGCGACGACAACGAGAGCAACGGTCAGCTTCCAGTTCATGATGTCGTTTGCCTTACCGCCTTCGCCACCAGACTACTACTGAAATGACAAGCATAAGGAGCGGCGGCAGAAACCATCCGGTCCACTTGATGAAGTCACGCTCGCGCTGGTTTAGCACGAGGACACGAATTGGGATGGCCGGCTCTCGAATGGATATAAGCTCGTAGTCATCAGCCAGCCAGTTGACGGAGTTCAGGAGCAGGTTGGCATTGTCGCTCTGGAAGAAGAACTTGTTCCGAGCAAAGTCTGAATCTCCGATGACGATAATCTTTGTGAGATTGTTCTCTCCCGGCACGATTTGGCCGGCGAGAGAGGCTCCTGCCTGCATGACCGCCGCAACGTCCAACGGACCCTGGACGTCTTCTCCAGGGGTGTAGTCAGTCACCTCGTTGTTCGATTCCATCCAGCTTGCGGGGGTGGTCGCGGCAAGCCTTGTGTACGACATAAACGCGGGCAGGTCCTCCACGGGAAGTAGCGGAAGCACGGCCGTCGCGTCAGTGAAGAATACGTTGTTCAACTGGTCAGCGATCGGAACACCAGTGATTGCGCTGGTACCGAACTGAGCATTGGAGCGCTGCACCATCGGCGAGGTGGCTTCACCTGCAACATTGCTGATCAGGTCGGCAATCCTGTACTTGCCAACTCCCAGTCCCCAGGTTGCCAGCAGCTCCCGGTACGAGTCTGGTGCGTCGGGATCAAGCAGCAGAATGAGCTTGCCGCCTCGTCCCAGATAGTCTGAGAGTGCCTGCTTTTCGTCTTCACCCAAGTCCTGCCTTGGGCCGGGAATGACGAGGACCGCCGCATCTTCTGGTACTGTTCCGAACTGTTTGAGATTGAGAGGGAAGACGCTGTAGTTGTCCCGCTGCATTCCCTGGATTGCGAAGTCGAAACCTTCGTCGTCAGTCTCATTCGTTAGCGTCCGAGTCATGGACGACTCGCCGTGACCGGTGAGATGGTACACCTGTTTCTGTTGGGTACCTGTGACTACGAGAATGCCTGTGACAAAGTCCTGCTGAGTGAAGCTGAAGACTCCCTGGTGCACGCCCGTGTCGATGTCTTCGAAGACGACAACCGGAAACTCTGTGACGTCGTAATTGACCGCCATGCTCCGGTTCAATTCTGGGTCAATGAAGCGATATGAGAAGTCGTTGCTTCGTCGTGCGAACTCGTTGAGTAGGTCTTCAGTCTGCTGTCTGGTGAGAGTGGAGTCTCTGTCAGTCGGAGAGAAGAAGGCGTTAGCCCTGATCGGCCCCTGCAGCGTGTCCAGCACCTGCAATGTCTGCTGTGCCGGGCTGAAGATGCGGGTCGCTGTCACGTCCAGCCTGCTCGGACTGCGGAACAGCAGGAAGTTAATGAGAATCAGGATGATGAAGAAGGCGACCGTCATTATCGCGACGTTGGTGCCGTAGCGACCCTGGCGCCCCGCCATGAATATGGCAACAGATCGTGGAGACAGAACGAGGGCGACGAACAGGAGAACGAGCCCGATGATGAGGACGGATATCGAGAAGTTCCTGAGTTCGTCGATGGTCAGGAAGAGCACAACTCCGGCGATCGTAGCTACGACGCCAACAATTGCCCCGATTGCACTCCAGAAGCCTGTGGACTTGAGGGTGTCCAACAGGTCCATGCTAACCGACTGACGACGATCCTGTGGCCTTGCCAACTATTTCCACCTACGGGTTTCGAGCGATCTTATCGTGAGGAACAGGAAGACGGCGGTCAGCGACAGGAAGAACACGACACTGGACGTGTCTATTACTCCGCGGCTGAAGTCTACGATGTGCTCGTTCATCGACATGCCATTGAACACCTCACTGGCAATGCCGGTGACGATGTCCGCTATCAGGTTCACAAAGGAGAGCATCAGGAGAATAGCTATGCCGACCACCGCCGCCACGATCTGGTTACTGGAAAGCGATGATCCCAGCAGCCCGATTGCGAGCGCCGCCGCGCCGTAGAGCAGCAATCCCAGGTACCCGCTCAGCACTGGCCCGGTGTCCGGGTCGCCAAATGAGTACAGAAGCACCACGTAGTAGAGAGTGACGGCAACGATGGCGGCCAGGATCAGGAAGCTGGCAATGTACTTGCCGAGCACGACTTCCCAGTCGCGTACCGGGGACGTCAGCAATAGCTCGAGGGTACCGAGCTTTTGCTCTTCGGCCAGTAGTCTCATGGTCAGCAGAGGGGCAAGAAAGATTATGAAGAAGCTTGCCCACTCAACGATCCCGCGCACGCCGGCCTCTGCAAAAGGCGACGTTACCTCGGAGACGAAGAAAACACCGGTCAGCCCCAGGAACATGGCGCCGACAATGTACGCGGCGGGGGTACCGAAGTAGGACTTCGTCTCCTTCCAGGCGATGTTGAAAGTGTTCACGCGGCGTTCTCCGCGTCTACTTCTATGATGTCCTCTTCCTCCGTTGTTAGCCTGAGGAAGATCTCTTCGAGCGACATCGTGACCGCCTCGAGTCGATGCAGTTCCCATCCTGACTCGACGACCTTTTGAGCAAGCGCCGCTCTGATTTCAACGCCAGACTCCGACTCCACCCTGTACTGGGGAAGTTCTCCTCGCTGGATATTGAAACGATTGGCGGTCTGGACTCCGGGCACTTCGGAAAGGATTGCGAGCACTTCCTGCTGCGGTCCCTTGACCTGCAGGTCGACACGCTCACGGCCGAGTAGCCTGCGGGCCAGATTGTCGGGTTCGTCTATGGCCACTATCTGCCCTTCATGAATAACGATTACGCGCTCGCAGATCTGGCTGACCTCGGGCAATATGTGCGTGCTCACGATCAGCGTGTGCTCGCCACCGAGGTCCTTGATGAGCTGCCTGGTCTCGACCACCTGAATGGGGTCGATGCCTATGGTTGGCTCGTCCAGGACGAGCACGTCAGGTTCGTGGATGATCGACTGCGCGATCCCGACACGCTGTCGGAATCCCTTGGACAGCTTACCGATGATCGAGGTGTAGTAGTCCTCAAGGTGGCAGATATCGACCACGTCGTCGATACGCGTCCTGATTCGTGACGCCTCCATGCCCCTGATCTTCCCCATGTATTCGAGGTACTCGCGCACGTTCATCTCTGTGTAGAGGGGAACGGTCTCAGGCAGGTATCCGATATGCCGCCGGGCATCCAGCGACTCGGTTACCACGTCGTACCCCGCCACCGTGGCGCTTCCTTCAGTCGGAGGAAGGAAGCCGGTGATTACTTTCATGGTAGTCGACTTTCCCGCGCCGTTCGGCCCCAGAAAACCAACAATCTCCCCTGGCTCAACCCTGAACGAGATGTCAGTAATGGCCGGGAAGTTCCCGAAATACTTGGTTAGGTTGTTTACTTCGATCATAAGACGCTCTGCCCCACTGGGCATTTCGTGCCGCCCCTGGCGGCCTGCCGTGCGTAATCCACCTAAGTTAGTTACGAATGTTCATCGGCTAGGGATTCCATTGTCTGGCCCGTGCCGAAAACCATGGGGATTCTAATTCAAGCACTTCCACGCTTTCAAGGCAGGTTGTCCGAGGTTTGGAGCGGGTGCTAAGCTAATTGCCCGAACCGGCGGCTCTGTCCCCGCCCTGCCCAGCGCAATTGAAACACCAACTGAACCGGAGACATTTTAGTTGCACCTGGTGATCGACGGCTACGAGGCAGCCGCTTCCTCGCTGAAGGATGTAGACCTCGTTCACGACTTCCTCGACTGGTTCCCTGACCGCATCGGGATGACTCGCATCGCCCCTCCGCAGGTATACACCTACAGGAGCCGCAAGGAGGAGGACTGGGGTGTCTCGGGGTTTGTGCTGATTGCTGAGAGTCACATCACCGTGCATACATTTCCAGATCGCTCCTACCTGAATGTCGATATCTTCTCCTGTCGTGAATTCGACGCAGCCGACTCCCTGGAGATAGTGAAGAGCTGGTTTGGTCTGGAGCGTACCGAGAGCCGCGTTCTCGAAAGAGGGCTTGAGTACCTGGACACGACCGAAGCGTACACGGGCATGGTCCGAGAGCGTTTCGGTCTCCAACCCTCGGAAGGGGACAGTTGAACTCCAGGCGATCGTCTTACGCCTGGCAGACTTTCCTCGATACTCCTCCTGAGGAGCATGAATACGAGTCGGCCCACTTCGTCGTGATTCCAGTCCCATATGATGGGACAACGTCCTTCCGAACCGGCTCCCGATACGGCCCTGCGGCAATAATCGATGCGTCGCGCCACTTGGAGGACTTCGATGTGGAGCTGGGATGCGATCCCTCAGCTTCTGGAATCTACACGTTGCCGGAATTGACTCCAGACGCCTCCGGGCCGGCCCGGGTGGTAGAGCAGGTGCGAGAGGTCGTGGCGGATACTCTGGAGAGCGCCAAGGTGCCCGTGCTCGTCGGCGGAGAGCACTCACTTGCCCTGGGTGCAGTCAGAGCCTGTGCCGAGCGCTACGGAGACCTGTCCGTACTCTATCTCGATGCCCACGCTGATCTCAGGGACTCGTACATGGGGACAAAATGGGGTCACGCGACGGTCGCTCGGAGAATTTCGGAGGCCTGCCCGATTGTGGAGGTCGGCGTGCGGTCGATCAGTGAGGAGGAGTTCGGCTTCGCGCAGAGTGAACAGGGTGTGGAGATCCACTTCTGGCCCACGCACCGGGACGAACTCGACCTGCACAGCGACGTCTGCGGTCAACTGTCACCCAATGTCTACCTATCTATCGATCTGGATGTCCTGGACCCGTCAATCATGCCAGCCGTAGGAACGTCAGAACCTGGCGGGATGAACTGGTGGGACATAACACGGTTGATTCGCGAGGTGTCGCGAAGGTCCCGAATCGTAGGATTCGACGTTCTGGAACTTAGTCCCGAAGAGGGCCCTGTCGCATGTTCGTCGACGGCGGCAAGGCTAATCTACAAGGTCATGGGCTACATCCTGACGCCCTGAGGGGTTGTGCGCTACAATTGGAGTCCCGCATTTGGGGATATTGACACGCAGGAACCGAGAGACTATTCCGTGGTTGCGTCCGACAGGCTAATCTACATGGACTATGCTGCAACTACTCCGGTAAGGCCGGAGGTGGTGCAGGCTATGCTGCCATACTTTTCGGTAAACTTCGGCAACCCCTCGAGCATTTACGAATTGGCGCAGCAGAGCAGGGGGGTGGTCGATCAGTCCCGCAGGTCAATCGCCAGAGCATTGGGGTGCAGGGCAAGTGAAATAGTCTTTACTTCAGGTGGTACCGAATCTGACAACGCCGCCATCAAAGGTGTGGCCACTGCGCTCAGGAATCTTGGAAACCACGTCATCACGTCGAGCATAGAGCACCACGCTGTACTTCACGCCTGTCATCAGCTTGAACAGTTCGGGTTCGAGGTCACTTATCTGCCTGTCGATGAGAATGGGCTTCTCGACCCGAAAGACGTGGCTGGAGCGATAACCGAGCGAACGGTCCTGGTTAGCGTAATGCTCGCCAACAACGAGATAGGCACCATAGAGCCCGTGGCGGAGATCGCGGCTGCGGTAAAGCGGGAAGCACTTGGATTCGATCGAAAGATTTATGTCCATACCGATGCTGTGCAGGCCATGGGCGCGATTGACGTGAATGTGCGGGACCTTGGCGTCGATCTTCTGAGTCTGTCCGGCCACAAGCTGTACGGACCGAAGGGAATCGGAGCCCTGTACATTAAGCGCGGAACGCCGTACGAGCCGTTGATCCTGGGCGGCGGTCAAGAACGCGAAAGGCGGTCAGGCACGGAGAATGTGCCGTCGATCGTGGGACTGGCAGAGGCGGTCCGTCTCGCAGAAAGTGAGCGACTTGAAATCACAGATCGCCTGACTGGGCTCCGCGACAGGATCATTCATGGCATTCAAGAGCGAATTCCGAACGCGAAGCTGAACGGTCATCCCACCTCCAGGCTTCCCAACAATGTGAATGTGTCGTTCGAAAGTGTCGAAGGGGAGCCAATCCTTCTGGGGTTGGACTTCGCCGGGATATGCGCTTCCAGCGGGTCCGCCTGCTCATCTGCGAGTCTCGAGCCGTCCCACGTTTTGACTGCCATCGGGCTCCCGGCGGATCTGGCGCAGGGTAGTCTGCGTATCACTATTGGAAGAGAAACCACCGATGAAGACGTCGATTACATGTTAGAAACCCTGACAGACTTGGTGGGGAGGCTGAGGTCAATGCCATCCCTGTCGAGCGTCTAGTGAATCTCCGGTACGAAGAGTTGCTGAACAAAAAATTACCTGCATTCCTAAACTCTAACTCTAAGCACAAGTCAAGATTCGCCACGTGGCCGCTGTGTGTCCTGATGCTGATCATGGGGCTATCCCCCCTGATCGCGGCCTGTTCCAGCGAACCTGACATGGTCGCGGTCCGTGGCCGCAGTATCGAAATCCACGCCGAAAGGCCCGTGATCCTGGAGAAGGTGTCGTATGCCACCGGGGCGGGCGAACACCGCGTGCTCAGGCCGCGAGCATCGAACAGGCAGCTCGCCGCTGTCCTGGTCACCGTGGTCAACAGGACCAGCACGGTGATGCCGCTTCTTGTCGATCCCGAAGCTGCAAGGTTGGGAGATCGCAGAGGGGAGCGGATTCAGGCAATGGACCCGTTCGACAGATTCGGTACCGTTGCCACAGCCGACGTCGACGAGGACAAGTATGCCCCGCTGCTCTGGGGGGACATACAGTTGGACCGCAACTTCCAGGTGCAGGGGTGGGTTATTTTCGATGTTCCCAAGGGACTGACGCTCGGTACGCTGTGGTGGGATGAGGTTGATGAGGTGGTCGCCGACTTCGTGGAGTACCGCAGGCGTTAGCCATCTGCGATCTAGGGAGCACCACGGGTTTTCTGCCACCTGCCGTTCAGATTCATCGTCAGATGAACCTGTCTAAACGGTTCAACATCGAATATAATAAGAAGGTATGCGGTTCCGTTTATAGAAATTCTGAATGGAGTACCAAATGGCAAACGCAGTTGAAATTACAGACGCCACTTTTGAGGCAGAGGTCGTTAACGCCGATGTTCCGGTAGTGGTAGATTTCTGGGCAGAGTGGTGCGGTCCATGTAAGATGATCGCTCCAATCGTTGAAGAGTTGGCAGGCGAGTACGCCGGCAAGGTGAAGTTCACCAAGCTGGATGTCGATTCCAATCCCAAGACTGCAATGCAGTTTGGGATTCGTGGAATTCCTTCGCTGCTCATCTTCAACGACGGTAAGGCCGTGGACCAGGTGGTCGGCGCCGTGCCGAAGTCCATGCTGAAGAAGCGCGTCGACGAGGCGATAGCCTAACTCACGCCCACGCCTGTGGGCTTCATGCACATGGCCCCGTCGGACTTCCTGTAAGCTCCCTCGGGGTACCGGTTTTCACCCGGGAGCGGATAGGGCCTGGTGGCTCTCGCGGTCTTCAAAACCGTCCGGCGGCAACCCAGCGGTTGGCGCGGTGGGTTCGACTCCCTCTCGCTCCCGCCAGACATTACACAAACTAAAGCAGTGCGCCCACACCTGAACCAAGGTGTGGGCGCACTCTTTTCTTGGGACTCAGGCGGGCGCAGTGCCCCGCCAGTTCCGGCCTCTACTTCTGGGCGAGGAGTATCGACAGCACGTCAGGCGATGCCGTGGCGGCAATTTCTCGGAGTTGCTCCATCGTCCTGCTTCCCAACGGGTGGGGCACCACCACGTAGGGGTAGTCAGGAACTCCGCCCAATGTGGCCATGGCGTCAGCGCTTGTGACGAAGGGCTCGGTGCAAATCACCACTGTCGGGATTCCGCGCTTCTCGAGGGTAATTCCGTCGTGCACACTGCACGATGAGCAGGACCCTCAATCGCCTGATGACGTGATTACCACGTCACACTTGTCGGCAAGTTCGTCGATAATTTCTGTCGGGCAGGGACGAGATGCATTGTGCTTGTTTCGCTCCACCACGGCACCGAACTCAAACCTGTCGGCGAGCACGTCGTGAATAGCTACCAGCATCTCCACCGAGTTCAGCTTGCCGTTGGCAAGCAGACCAAGTGTCAACCCGTCCAGCGTGGTCGGCCGGTCCGCAACGACCCCATCCACCGGCAGGGGTTCCACCGTCGGATCCAATACTTCAAGTCTTGTAGCAGTCGTCATCAGCATCCTCCTCTTGTTCCTAGACTAACCTGGTAACCGATTTCGATCCAATCCCGCCGCTCCACAATGGTATTACACAGGAGAACGCTCCGGCGCCACCGCCTGCCACGATAACGGAAATGCCTTCAGCGCTCGTGACAGAGTGGAGTTCATCATCCGATTGTCCGACTTCGTCCCTTATGTACCGACCCGCGGAGCGCCACTCGTTGACAGGACGCCTCGCCGAGTTGTGTAGAAACTCGCGGACCTGCTCCTTGCTCCATCCGGCGCGTTCGAGGTTGCCCATATGCTCAGGGCACAGGACAATAACAACCTCCCCCTGGTTCCAGCCTCCTCCGCCCGCGAACATTGCTTCGCGGAACGAAACTAGGATCTCCTCGGGGCATTGAAACGCGTGGTTATCGACCTGGATAGGCGACAGTGCGGCGAAGAGTGAGACCGTGCTCTGGTCTTTCTCAAACCCTCGTCCTGTCTGGAACGGCTCCCAGGGTGAGATGTCCTCAGCCTCAGCCATGCACCATGTGTACTTGCCTGGATGGCCAAGCGTGGCCTTGTCGATCTCGCCTGACTGCGATCCCGTTGCGTTTATGATGACAAGCCGAATCGCCCGGCCAATAGTTGCGTTTGCCCTATGTCCGGGTCCAAACACGCTGACACCGGAATTCAGACCGATCTCTTTGGCGATCGGGCCATTCACTAAGGTCAGGACCGCCGCACCCTGCGTGCTCGCTGTGATGGCGTGCAGATTGAACTGCGGTTCGCTCATGGCTTCGACTGCAGCAGCGACGACGCTGAAGTATTCTGGCTTGCAACCTGCCATTACTGCGTTGACTGCGACCTTTTCGGCCGTAATCACGCGACCCTTGGTCGGCTCGGTAGCCAGGATATCTGATGGACTGCGTCCTCCTGCCGCGAGGCAGGCGTTGACGAGTTCAGGGGTAGGAGGGACGATCGGAAGTCCGTCTGTCCATCCGCGCTCCATGAAGCCTTCCACGACTTCGTTCCATGAATCGAATTCCAGTCGTGCCGAACTGAGCTGGGCGCTTGTCATATACAGCCTTTCATGCGTACTTCCTGGCGATTATATGAAGCGTCATAGGTATGGTCAATCTCCCTGGGTTTATGCTGCCACGCTTGGCGATTCCTCATCTAGCGCGTATGTGCTATCCTTGCGCCCAAAGCCGGAGCGTGCCGGACAGGCGCGGAGGTATTCAATGGTCGATGTCGAGACGTCCAGATACACCCCCGTCCCCAACAATGTGGCAGGCGGGGTCGAACCCAACTTCGCTCATCCCAGCGAGCTGGAGTTCGCAAGAATTCTGGACTTCTACGGACTCCGCTGGGACTATGAGCCTCTCTCATTTCCTCTGCAATGGGATGGGGACCGGCCAGCCGAAATGCTCACCCCGGACTTCTATCTGCCCGATCTCGATCTTTACCTGGAACTGACGACTATGAAGCAGTCGTTGGTAACTCAGAAGAACCGTAAGCTCAGGCGCCTCCGGGAACTCTACCCCGACGTCAACATCAAGCTGCTCTACCGACGGGACTTCCATCGCCTTCTGGCGAAGTTCGGGTTTGGCCCCCTCGTGGAGTCCGACCTGCCTGGCATATCCCGGGTCCTCTATTCGGAGCGTCAGATACAGCAGAGGATCCAGGAGCTCGGCGGGGCGATTTCCCGGGACTATGCAGGAAGCCATCCAGTCCTGATTGGCGTGCAACGTGGCATGGTCTGTTTCATGGCCGATGTTATGCGCCAGGTCTCACTGCCCACCCGCATGGACTTCATGTCTATTTCGCGCTACGCAGGAGAGTATGGGCCGGATATCAGGATCACGAAAGGCTTGGATCTGGACATCGACGGATCTGACGTCATCCTGGTTGAGGACATCGTGGACACTGGCATGACACTGAACTGGCTGATCGCTCACCTGCAGTCGCGCCGGCCGGCCAGCGTCGAAGTTTGCGCGTTGCTGGACAAGCGGGCGAGGCGCATCGCCGATGTTGACATCAGGTACGTGGGGTTTGAGGCGCCGGACGAATTCCTGGTTGGCTACGGCCTGGACTACATGGAGTCCTACAGGAATCTACCTTTCGTGGGTGTGCTGAGACCAGTGGGGAACTGACCGAAAGCAAAACGCCCCAACGGGCTTCGCCTATCTGCGCTCCGCTCTCCCGACCTCGGCGGGTGGGCCGCCGCAACCCGGAAAGCCTCGCGCATTCGACTTGGTCCATTGGGACGTTAGATATAATTTATCAGTGAATTAAATACTTGTCAACCCCTGTTTCTTAGAGTTTCCTGCCAAAAGCACCTTACCCACCGCTAGAGTCTTTCACATGAACTGCTGTTGAGACACTCACTGCTGCTGTACTGGCTTGATAAATCCCACCCTAGGAGCTCTCAGCTTGAATGGAGATCGCGAAACACGCCTGATCCCCCGGCGAGTTCTCTACGGAAACTCAGAACGTAACTTTGCAAAAATCAGCAGGGACGGAAAGCGTCTTGCATTCCTGGCGCCGGTTGAAGGAGTAATGAACGTCTGGGTATCGCCCCTTGAATCGATTGACGAAGCGAAGCCGGTCACCTGGGATGTGGAAAGGGGGATCTCTTTCTATATCTGGCCTTACAACTCCGACTACATTCTCCATCTCCAGGACACTGCTGGAGACGAGAACTGGCACCTGTTCGCGACGCATCTCGTAACTCTGGAAACCAGGGACCTGACGCCCTACGAGGACATCCACGCCCGTGTCCTGGCACTCTCTTCGAGGCACCCTGACAACGTGCTGGTAGAGCTCAACAATAGGGACACACGCTTCCACGACATCCACAGGATTAGCATGGTGTCGGGAGAATCGTCGTTGGAGTTCGAGAACGATATCGGCGCTTCGTGGTTCGCTGCAGACCAGGACCTGAATGTCAGGATCGCCACACAGTCAACTCCGGATGGCGGCTCTCGGATTCTTCACCGAAACGCTCGACGTGAGTGGCGCCAACTTATGGATGTCGATCCCGAGGACGAAATGACAACTTACCCGCTCGGACTCGACTCCGGGGGTAGAACGCTCTACATGATTGACAGCAGAAACCGGGATACATCTGCTCTGGTAGAACTGGATCTGGACTCTCAAGAGGGGCGGGAGCTTGCTATAGACTCACTCGCCGATATAACTGGATTCATGATTCATCCGTCGACAGGCAAGCCACAGGCGGTCTCGATCGAACACGAACGAGCGCACTGGGTAGCTGTAGACGAATCAATAGCTGATGACCTTGAGGTCCTGCGAGGGAAGTTCGCAGACGACTACTGGTTTACGAGCCGATCGCTGGACGACGGTCGCTGGGTGGTCGTGCATGAACAGGACGTGGGCCCACTGGACTTCTACCTGTACGAGCGAGATACAAAACGGCTGAAGTACCTCTTCTCCAACCGTCCCGAGCTTGAGAAGTACGAACTGTCTCCAATGCAGTCTGCAACGATCAGTTCCCGAGACGGCCTGGATCTCACCGTCTACTACACGCTGCCCTTGTGGAACTGCCGTGAAGCGGGCCCGCCTCCGGCCGTTCTACTGGTACACGGTGGACCGTGGGGCAGAGATAGCTGGGGGTACGTGCCTGGACATCAGCTATGGGCCAATCGAGGTTACTCGGTTATCTCAGTGAACTTCCGTGGTTCATGGGGATTCGGGAAAGCATTTGTAAACGCGGGCAACAGAGAGTGGGCAGGCAAGATGCACGAC
Organism: Dehalococcoidia bacterium; assembly: GCA_965232905.1. Lineage (GTDB taxonomy): Bacteria > Chloroflexota > Dehalococcoidia > Lucifugimonadales > UBA1123 > VXRN01. The sequence continues at coordinate 874,231 of OZ247432.1, read as the reverse complement.
GACCTGCTCGACGTGGTCGACTGGGCCGCAGAAAACGGGATTGCCGGCAGAGACAAGGTCGCGATCATGGGTGTTAGCTATGGAGGATACGCCACGCTTGTCGGGTTGACCTTCACCCCGGAAGTGTTCGCCTGCGGAGTCGATGTGGTAGGGCCGTCCAACCTGAACACGCTTCTGGACACCGTCCCTCCGTACTGGGAGCCGGAAATCGCCATGTTCAGGACACGAGTGGGAGACAACTCGACCGAAGAGGGAAGGCGATTCCTTGCAGAGAGATCTCCCCTCACATTTGCGGACAGAATAGAAAAGCCGCTGCTCATTGGACAGGGGGCCAACGACCCAAGGGTCAAGCAGGCTGAGTCCGATCAGATCGTCGATGCAATGACCGGACAGGGTATCCCCGTGACCTATGTGCTGTATCCCGATGAGGGACACGGCTTTCGCAGACCGGAAAACAACATGGCCTTCATGGCAATCGCCGAGGCCTTCCTCGCGAAGTGCCTCGGTGGGAGGTACGAGCCGATCGGCCACGACTTCGATGGATCATCTGTTAAAGTAGTCACCGGCCAGACCGATGTACCCGGTCTGGCTGAGCACCTAACTGAAAAGGCAAAGTAACCCGAGGAATCCAAGAGGACAGATTTATGGTCACCGCAACGCCGACACTTACGACTATCAACAAGACCGAAGCGCGCGCCAAGAGAGGCATGGTTGCGACAAAAGACATCCACGCAACTCGGGCCGGCGTGCAGATGCTCGAAATGGGCGGGAATGCCGTTGATGCGGCCGTGGCCGCCTGCTTCGCCATTGGTGTTGTCGAGCCGATGTCGAGCGGGATCGGCGGTGGCGGCTACCTCGTCTACCAGGTGGGGGATCGGGGAGGGGTTGTCGGTTTCCCGATGAAGGGCCCTCTCGCCGCCAAGCCGGACATGTATGAACTCACCGGCGAAGCCGCCGTTGGTAACTTCGGATGGGCAGGCGTCGTCAACGATGAGAATCTCGACGGTCCCAGGTCTATTGCAGTTCCCGGCGCGGTCGCCGGTCTGTGCGAGGCGCACAGACTTCACGGCAAACTCCCGCTGAAGGAAGTGGTAGCACCCGCAGTCTCCCTGGCCCGGGACGGACACTCCCCGGGATGGCACAACATGTACGCTCTCGGCCTGATGGCGTCGCGGCTGTTCGACTTCGATGAGCTGCGAAACGTATTCATGCCCGGTGGCAGGCTGCCGGCTGGCGACCTCACGAGTCCTGCAATGCTTAGGCAGCCCGAACTTGCAGATGTGCTCGAAGCAGTCGGCAAGCATGGCCCCTCGGCTTTCTACTCTGGAGATGTCGCCCGCGCCCTGACATCCGATATTCAGGCCAACGGCGGAATCGTATCCGAGAAGGACCTGGCAGAGTACCGTCCATTTGTGTGGGATTCCGGCCTCGAGTTTGGTTACCGCGGGCACACCGTAAGAGTACCGCCGTTCGCGTGCGCTGGAACGACATCCGCCATGACTCTACGCTCGCTCGACGGATTCGACGTGGCATCGATGGGGCACAACTCGGCCGATGCCCTGCACGCGTACATATACGGCACCCGACTTGCCTACGTTGACAGGTTTACATACATGGCCGACCCGGCGTTCGTCAGCGCCCCGTGGCAGGGACTTGTCTCTGACGGCTACACAGACCTGAGACGCGGGCTGATCGACTCTGCGCGCCTGGGTGGCATCGAGGCCGGAGATCCGTGGGCATTCGACGAGGGCGCCCCCGGCGAGAAGATGGAGGCTAGCGCTCCCGCTCAGGACGCGGGCACAACGCACCTCTGCGCCATGGACGGAGACGGCAACGCCGTATCGCTAACGAATACCCTGATGGCCGGTTTCGGTTCCGGCTTCGTTCCAAAGGGAACAGGCGTCGTGATGAACAACGGGATGATGTGGTTCGACCCAATGCCTGGACGAGTGAACTCGATCATGCCCGGCAAGTACCCGCTGAACAACATGACACCTGCTCTCGTCATAGGGGACGAAGGTGTGCGACTCGCAGTAGGAGCATCCGGCGGCCGTCGGATCACCAACTGCGTGACACAGTTGATCTCAAAGGTCGTCGACTACGGCATGGGTCCCCAGGAGGCAATCGACTCCCCGCGAGTGGACTGCTCACTCCCTGTCACGAGCGTGGACCCGAGGCTGTCCGCTGACGTAGTAGCAGAGCTGGAGGCCAGGGGCCACCGCATATACGTCATAGGAGACAATCACGTACAGGGTGGATTCGCCAGCTTCGCCAGTCCAGTGGCAATCGTACGGGACGGTGACGGCGATTTCCGAGCCGGTGTGGACACGTTCCACTCAGCCTACGCTGAGGGGCTATAGGCTCATTTGCCTGGGGCTCCGGTGTCCCACCAGATGACCCCCTGTCTGACAGGTCTGGCTCCAGCTATTTGCCAACCGCCGTCCGTGGACTCGAGGTAGTCTTCGACTATTGCCTCGAGTCTCGTTCGGGCAGGGGAATCCTGGGCAATGAACAGCCTGTTGGTAAGCTCCTCCGTTGCGGCGTCAACCGACTCAAACGACTGCGCTCTCGTCGAGGTAAGCATCCTGATGCTGGGATAGATGTCCATCTCCCATAGCACGTTCACCAGCTCAGGCATCGCAGGAAGGTTGATCCGGTGTTCTCCATTCACCGGCTCCCACAATGGAGCGACGTTAGACTGCGGGGAATCGACAAAGGACAGCAAGACCACACGTCTGCGTGCATAAGAGTTAATCTTCTCGATGAATGGCGCTATGTCGGCGACGCCGTAGACAACGTGGGAGCACAGTGCCACGTCCTCGGGTTCGACTTCCGCGGTCTCCCACTCTGAATGGACTGCTGCGACGTTTGACTGGCCGGCCTCAGTGGTTGCTTCATGCAACTGCTCGAGCATCGACTCAGATGGGTCCACCACTGTCACAGATTTGCACTTTAGTGACAGGGCGACTGCGAATCGGCCTGCGCCACCTCCGATGTCGAGCACGGTTGAATCGGGGCTGACGAGTTCAGATATGGCGTTCAACGCCTCGTCGTCGGTCCTGCGAGGATCGGCCCTGAACATCGGGGCCAGGTTCTTCCAGAAGTCGCCCTGACGCCGCGATTCACCCATGACCTTAAGCGACTGTTCGTGGTGGGACTCGACTCGTTGCGTCCATGTCTCAACGGCTGACTTCTGCATGAATAAATGTCCTTAAACTGTATAGAAGTTGGATTGCACTGGGATTATGGCACGGGCGCTTGAATGAATCCATTTCAAGGGGGACTGTTCCTATGAAAAGTCTTGCGTTGAAGTGACAGAAGTAGTAGATTCTCTGCATAGATTCAGCAGATTCTGGAATCGTTCAAAAAGGGAGCGTTTCAATGGTTACGCAGAATGGCAACCACGACAAGACCCTAGTAGTCGTTCAGCTTTCCGGAGGGAACGATACCCTTAACACCGTTGTACCTTACAACGATGGCCTGTACTACGATTTCAGGCAGACGGTCCATGTCGATGGTGACGCAGTCCATCCCATCAGCGACGACCTCGCGTTCAACCCCAGCATGGGGCCGGTCAAGCGCCTGTGGGACGAGGGTAAGGTCGCGGTCATAAACGGGATCGGTTACCCGAACCCCAACAGGTCTCACTTCCGGTCCATGGACATATGGCACACCGCCATGCCTGACGACATTGGACGCGAGGGCTGGCTTGGCCGAACGACACGGGAGTTGGACCCGAATGGGGACAACGTTCTGACCGCTGTAAACTTCGGCAGGGGAATGCCACGCGCTCTAGGCGTCAGGGGAGTGCCAGTGGCCTCCGTTGGCAACCTGGAGACTTACGGGCTGTTCCCGGACGTGCAGGACGAGTTCCTGCGAAAGTACGCTCTCGAGGCATTTGCCAAGATGTATGGGGGCGCGCAGGGCCGGGACGCTGTCATGGACTTCCTAGGGCAGACGGGAACGGACGCACTCAAGGGTGCCGACATTCTGAGGACCGCCCCAGCACAGTACGAGTCTACAGTCGAATACGCCGCCAACCCGATTGCCCAGAGCCTCAAGAGCGTCGCACAGGTGATGCTCGCCGACCTCGGCACCAGGGTCTTCTACACGCAGCACGGCAGCTTCGACACCCACTCGGGCGAGCTCGTAAGCCACGCCAAGCTGTGGGACGAGGTCGCGGGCGGCATTGGCGACTTCTACGACGACCTCAGAGAGCATGGCCGTGAGAATGACGCCGTGATCCTCGTATTCTCCGAATTCGGTCGCCGTATCAAGGACAATGGCTCAGGTACAGACCATGGTTCCGGAGGCACTGCATTCGTGATTGGCGGCGATGTCCGTGGCGGACTGTACGGACAGTACCCCTCGCTCGCGGCGGATATGCAGCTTGAGGGTGACCTGCACTTCAACAACGACTTCAGGATGACTTACGCGACACTGCTGGAACGATGGTTCCACCTCGATTCAGAGCCAATTGTGAACGGCCGGTTCGAGCAGCATGAGTTCCTTCCTGCCTAATAGATTCGATTAGATTCACACCCAGGAGGACTGTGCAGATGACCACAACCACCACTGCAGATGTTGCGCTGATGGCCCATCTCATGCGCCGGGCCGGATTCGGTGCGAGCCGCGAAGAGCTCGAGGACAAGGTAGCAAGGGGCTATGAAAACGTCGTAGAAGACCTGCTGCATCCATCGGCTGATAACCGGTCGAACCTGCCGGACGATCTTATTCGCCGGTACCACGTGGACCAGTCGGAGCTCCGCCAGTTGGATGGCGCGGGCGCGTATTGGATGTACCAGATGATTACGACGAATCATCCCCTCGAGGAAAAGCTCGCACTCTTCTGGCACAGCCTGTTCGCGACTGGTTACTCCAAGCTGAACCAGGCCAGGGCTCTGCTGAATCAGATCGACATGTTCAAGCGCACCGGTTTCGGCAGCTTCAGGGACGTCCTGATCGAACTGTCCAGGGACCCGGCCATGATCATCTGGCTGGACAATAACGACAACCACGACGGCGCCATCAACGAGAACTACGGCAGGGAACTGCTGGAGCTCTTCTCTATGGGCATCGGAAACTACACCGAGGACGACATCAAGGAGGCGTCTCGCGCCTTTACCGGATGGACGCTAAAGAACGCCGAGTACATGTCCATGCGTGCCATGAAGGACTCGATCTGGCCCTATAGTCGCATCGCCTGGCACTTCGAGTTCCGCGAGAACGATCACGACACTGGCGAAAAGGAATTCCTGGGTGAGCGCGGGGAGTTCGGTGGCGACGAAATCGTTGACATTATCTGCAAGCAGGACGCGACCGCGCGATTTGTCTGCACGCGTCTGTTCCAGTTCTTCGGCGCCGATGAAGTCAATGAAGATGGGGAAGCCGCAATTGAGCAGATGATGGCTTCCTACTTTGAGTCTGACTACGAGATCAGGTCCGTGCTCAGGACGCTCTTTAACTCCGAATACTTCAAGGGCGAGGCAGCCCGATACGCCCGCGTCAAGGCTCCAGTGGAGACTGTCGTAGGCGCCGTCAGGATGGCAGGCACCTATCGACAGCCGACACTGGGAGTGAATCAGCTCGCAAGCCAGGCCTTCTATATGGGACAGGGTCTTCTCCAGCCTCCCACGGTTGAGGGCTGGCATGAGGGCGTGGAGTGGATCGACAGCGGATCACTGGTAGAGCGAGTGAACTTCGCCGCCAAAGAGCTTGGGAATCCCTCCAACCCCGGTGTGCGCGCCATTGTAGACAGACTGGTCCGCGACGGCGGAACATCCCAGTCGGCCGCTGACATCGTAGACGGCTGTCTGGACCTTATGGGTCCTCTGCAGGTCGAGAGCAGCACGCGAGAGGCGATCGTCGAATTCGCATCGCAGTTCGGCGACATGGATCTCGAAGCCGAGGAGTCGGTGGAGAAGGTCGCCAACGTCATTCGCCTGATTGCTTCTTCCAAGGAGTACCAGCTGGCCTAGCGTAGCCTGGCTCCAACGAGCCAATGACAAGGAAGTGAGCCGGTGTTATCAAGCGCCGGCTCATTGGTGACAGACCGGCTCTGAAGCTGACGGAGATGGGGATACCAACGTGACCACACAGGAAAGCGCAACCACACTCAGCTTCGATTACCTGAAGACTATTGGCATAGTCAACAACGGCGACAACGGCCGTGGATTCGCCAATCCCTACGACATCGCATTTCACCCGGACGGCCGTATCTTCGTTCTGAATCGATGTGACCCTGCTCGCGCGGTTGCCATCAGGATCGGCGTGCTGAACCTGGATGAAGACTACCTCTATGAGTTCGGCAACGGCTACGGACAGGGCGACGGGCAGTTTATCTGGCCTGTTGCAATGGCGTTCGACAGCGAGGGCCGCCTATACATCACAGACGAGTACAACAACCGTGTCTGTGTCTACGATGCTGACGGCGAGTTCATCAGGCAGTGGGGGGAAGCGGGCTCTGGTCCCGGACAGTTTGAAGGGCCGGCTGGCATAGCTATCGACTCCCATGACAATCTTTACATCGCCGATCAGCAGAACGGTCGAATACAGAAGATGTCGACCGAGGGAGTGTCGATTTCGACGTGGGGAGAGCCGGGATCTGGCGACGGTCAGTTCGATCTCCCATGGGGCGTCGGAGTTGGTTCTGACGACTCAGTGTACGTTGCTGACTGGCGCAACGACCGCGTTCAGAAGTTCTCCCCGGATGGCGACCACTTGCTGACCTTCGGGACAACTGGAGGGGGTGCAGGAGAACTGAGTCGGCCATCAGGGGTGGCTGTTGACTCCGACGGCGTGGTTGCAATCGCTGACTGGGGCAACGAACGCGTGCAGGTCTTCAATGCCGACGGCTCATTCGCAGCCACCCTCAGAGGTCAGGCCACGGTCTCCAAGTGGGCTGCTGACTACTACTCCTCGAATCCTGAAGAATTAGAGCTCCGGCTGATTTCGGACCTGACTCCAGACGACCTGCCTGAACACCTCCAGACTCCGTACCACACGTCCTCCCAGGTTGAGCCTTACTTCTGGGGTCCTGTAGCGGTCCGACTGGATGGCGAAGGCAGAATGTACGTCGTGGAGACCAATCGCCACCGGTTCCAGGTGTATCAGAAGTCATCCTGACAACCTTCCCTGAAAAGCCAGAGGCTTAGCTTCGTCCTACGCTGGCGGCTGGATTAGTTCGACGTAGTTCCCTTCAGGGTCCTGGATGTAGCAGATTCCTCGCCTCTTGCCGTCCGGCATCTCGTGGAAGATCGGGTCGGTTATGAACCTGATGTCCTGTGCCTTCAGTTGGGATGCAAGCTCTGCAAGGTCCGTCACATTGAAGCAGATGTGGGCCGCGCCGAGTTGATGCCTGTGGAGGTGTCCCTCCGGACTTGGCGGATCGATGAAGTGGACAAGCTCCAGCACATGCTCGCCATCGGGTTTACCGACGAAGACGAGAGTTCGACGCGCTCCGGGGATGCCCGTATGGTCCCCTTCGGGAGGCGCAACGCTGTCGACCTCGCGCATGACGCTCAGGCCGAGAGTGTCCCTGTAGAACTCCACCATGGCCTTGATGTCCTTGACCACGAACCCTGAGTGGTTGAAGCCAGTAATCATGTCTCTTTCCTCCCTGATAGGCGTTTTGCGGAGTTTACTCCACTGAACTCCCGGCAACAAATCGCGTTGCATCGCTGCGACTGCGTGTGTATCCTTCCCTGACGAACATAGGCATCTGAAACTTGTGGTAGTGGATCATTGACTGAACGAATTAGACCACCCAGGCTGGCGGCGGCACTCCGAAGGCTCGACTCCTGGATCACATGGGGGGTAGTGGGCTTCGCGATAGGGCTGGCACTCGGGGTTAACGACATCTCCGTCTGGCTTCTAGCGATTGGCTTGGGGCTCTTTGTCGCCTACATGGCTCTCCACGGTCCCGCCCGGCGCGAGACTGAGGGAGCTCTCTTCGCCTCAGGCGGAGTGTTCATGATGGCCTGGGTCGCCGGATTTATCGTTCGAGGACTGGTACTTTGAAGTTATGTACCGCCCACGCATGGCTTGGTAGCCAGTATCAGCCTGGGACTGTCAGATGACTCAATCTGCTGGGCGGGATAGAGTACAACTATTCGTCACCTGTGTAGTTGACCAGTTCTTTCCAGAAGTGGGAGAGGCTGTCGTAGAGGTCCTTCAGGCCCTCGACATCGATGTCGAATTCGACGCCTCTCAGACGTGCTGCGGACAGCCTGCCTTCAACTCCGGGTACTGGAACGAAGCCCGCCCTGTCGCCAGGAGACTTCTCGGCAAGTTGGATCCTGCAGTTCCTGTCGTGGTTCCTTCCGGCTCATGCACCGCGATGATCCGAAACTACTACGAGGAGTTGTTCGCGGACGATCCTGTCAATCTCGCTCGTGCCGGTTCGCTGGCCGGAAATGTCTATGAGTTCAGCGAGTTCCTCGTGGAGAGGGTCGGCATTCAGAAGTGCCAGCAGCTCTTCCAAGCAGGCAGTTCAGACGAGGTCGAAGTTGCCTTCCACGAAGCTTGCCACGCGAAGCGCGAGCTGGGCATCGACTCTCAGCCGAAGGCACTGATTGACACCGTGCCAGGTGTCGGCCGGATTGAAATGGACCAGGCTGAAGTGTGCTGCGGATTCGGCGGTACCTTTGCCGTCAAGTATTCCGACATATCCGGAGCGATGCTCACGGACAAACTCGACAACATCGAAGCCAGCGGCGCCGACGTGGTCGCAGCGTGCGACACGAGCTGCCTGATGCACATCGGCGGCGGTCTAAGGCGTCGAGGCAGCGACGTCCGCACGGCCCACATTGCAGAACTTCTGGCACTGGGCCTCAGGGAGGGGTAGAACTTGGAGCCTCGCACTCGTCAGTTCAAGCAGGGCTCTGCCAGCGCGCTCGCTGATGAGCAGGTCCAGCGAAACCTCGAAGGGTTGTACTCCGGATTCCACAGCGCTCGGATTTCCGCCTCTGGTGCGACGGGGAATTGGGAAGAGCTACGAGATCGCGGACGCCAGATCAAGTGGCACGTGATCGAGAACCTGGACTACTACCTTGAACTTCTTGCTACCAACGTGGAAAAGGCAGGGGGTAAGGTCTACTTCGCCAGGGACGCCAAGGCAGCGTCTGACTACGTTGTCTCAGTGGCGAATAGCCGCGGCGTTGAGATGGTCGTGAAAAGCAAGTCCATGCTCTCAGAGGAGATGGGCCTGAATGAGCGGCTTGAGTCCGAGGGGATCGAACCGGTTGAGACTGACCTGGGCGAGTACATAGTCCAGCTCGCGGGTGACACTCCCTTTCACATCATCGCACCTGCGATACACAAGTCGAAAGAGCAGGTCTCTGACCTCTTCGCTGAGAAACTTGGCACCGAGAGAATTGAGGACATCGAGGAGTTGACTCGGGAGGCCCGGAGGCAGCTTAGGGAGAAGTTCATCGCAGCAGGCATGGGTATATCAGGAGCCAACTTTCTGGTTGCTGAGTCCGGCACTGTCACCCTGGTCACCAATGAAGGAAACGGCCGGATGGTTACCTCGATGCCTAAGGTGCACATTGCCATCTCAGGCATGGAGAAGGTGGTTCCATCTCTAGAGGATTTGGGAATGTTCCTCCGCCTGCTCATCAGGTCGGCGACAGGGCAGATGCTATCCAGCTACGTCACCACGGTCACTGGCCCGAGACGCCGGGAAGAAGAAGATGGACCTGAAGAGTTTCACCTGGTAATTGTCGACAACGGACGCTCCCGCCTTCTCGCCGATGAACACCTCCGCGAAGGGCTACTGTGCCTGAGGTGTGGCGCATGCCTCAACGCGTGTCCTGTGTACCGCAAGGTTGGCGGTCATGCCTATGGCTGGGTGTATCCGGGCCCGATTGGGGCCGTTGTTTCACCAATGCTGACGGGCTTGTCAGACGGCAAGGATCTCCCATATGCCTCGACGCTGTGCGGGGCCTGCAAAGAGGCGTGCCCGGTAAAAATCGATATTCCGAAGATGCTTCTGTATCTGCGCAAGGAGCTGACTCAGGGCGACAACTACCCGCAGGACAGGTCGGTCGACAATGCCGAAAGAGTGGCAATGAAGGGCTGGCAGGCGTCGATGTCGAGTGGAGGTACCATGCAGTTCGCCAACTGGGTGGGAAGACTTGGCCAGTCACTTATGTCCGGCAAGTCCGGAAGCGCTGACATGCCTGGCCCACTGTCGGGATGGACAGACCATCGTGAACTGCCCGAACTGAAGGAACCGTTCAGGTCCCGATGGCGCAAGCTGAGTAAAGAATGAGCGACCGCAGCGAGTTTCTGGAGCGCATTCGTACTTCTCTGGGACGTTCAGAGCCCCTGACCGCTCCAGACAGTGCCCCACCTTTTGCGCGCGGACCTGCCGATGAATTGGCAGCCCGCGTAGAGGTTGCCGAGGAGCTGGCCAATGCGGATTCCGGTGACCTGATGGCTGCGATCGCAGTTTCGGGAGAGGCATCCGGCTGGGTGGTTAAGAGAGTGGCAGACGCCACTGAGGCCGGGCAGTACGTTCTTGAGGTTGCACAAGACCTTGAGGCCAGGACTGCGGTCCATTCGCTGCACAGCATCGTCCGGGATGCATTGGGCGCCGATCTGTTTTCGGGTACTGGAATTGATCTGACTCCAGTTGCGGTGGATCGTGCAAACGAAGACGCAGAGAGTGAATCTAGAGCAACCCTGAGAGCCGCGATGGCCAGCGCCGACCTGGGAATCACTGGAGTTGACTACGCTATCGCGGAGACCGGCACCTGCGTGATCATACCGGGGACCGGGTCCAGCCGCCTGGTGTCCCTGCTTCCGCCAGTACACATTGCTCTGATAGAGCGAGGCCAGGTACTGCCGTCACTGGATGAGCTGTTCACGCTGCGGCGCCGGGATTTCGTCAATGGCGAGCTGGGCAGCTACATGAACCTCATCACCGGACCCAGCCGGACGGCGGACATCGAGTACAAGCTTGTGACCGGCGTGCACGGGCCCGGCGAAGTGCACATGGTGTTGATAGGGTAGGGGATAGGCAGCGCTAGAGGGGGCCAAACACTCTCGCGCCCGTCTGCATCAGGCGCAGCATTCGTTCCGTTGCCTGGGTTATGAGTTCCGCCGCGCGTTCTGAGGCGACGTCAAGCGTCATGGGACCGGTAGGAATCGGGAGCGCTCCATCAATTCCGTGGTCGTGGACCAGCTCGTAGCGCTCGCCAAGAGTGCCGGCTATCGCAACCACTGGCACCCCAAGGGCCCGCGCTCGCTGTGCCACTCCAATTGGGGCCTTGTTGTACAGAGTCTGATAGTCCAGTTCCCCTTCGCCGGTAATGACCAGATCGGCGCCTTCCAGGCGCTTATCGATGTTGACGATATCCATGATGATATCGACGCCGGTGCGCAGCTCAGCGTCCAGGAATGCCACCATCCCGCCCCCGAGGCCACCGGCAGCCCCTGAGCCTTGTAGATGCTCAACATCAACGCCAATGTCACTACGTACAACCCCAGCGAAGTTCACCAACGCTGAATCCAGCTCGGCAACCATCTCCGGTGTAGCGCCCTTCTGAGGCCCATAGATCGCCGATGCGCCCTCTGGTCCGGTCAGGGGGTTGGTAACGTCACAGGCGACCATAAACGTCGATTCTGCGGCCCTGCTGTCCAGGCCTGAAAGGTCAACCCTGTGCAGATTTGCCAAGGCAGCTCCGCCGGGAGGGAGGGCACCGCCACTTGCGTCCGACAGTGAGACTCCCAGTGCCTGCGCCATTCCGGCTCCGGCGTCATTCGTTGCACTGCCGCCAATTCCGACGATGAATCTGCGGAATCCCTCGTCAAGAGCCGCTGCGATGGCTTCACCGAGACCAGACGTGGTGGAGTTCAGGGGATCCCTCGCCTCCAGTGGAACGAGCGCTAGCCCTGAGGTACGTGCCATTTCAACTACGGCCGTTACTCCGTCCCCCATGGCTCCCCACAGGGCCTCTCTACGCTCTCCCAGAGGCCCTGTGACCGTTGCGGTACGTATTGAGCCTCCAGATCCATCGACCAGCGTTTCCAGGGTACCGTCACCCCCGTCGGCAACTGGAACTACCACTGTGTCTGCATCTGGCAGCATATTGAGTACGCCAGCCTCCATTGCTTTCGCCGCATTGAGTGCTGAGATACTTCCCTTAAAGGCCTGTGGTGCAATGACTACTTTCATATCGGCCATATTGTAGAAAAGGTTGGGAGGCAAGTGAAAGCCACCGATTCGTCCAGTTAAACTATATAACTAGGACAATATGGACATAGTAATACCGTGATTATAGTTTCTTGTGCTTGCTGGTAAACGTGTTAAACTAGGGCAATAGAAGAATAGGGAGGTTGGAAAGTTGCCCAGAGAGAAGGCTACGCAACCGACAAGACAGCTCTATGCGCAGATCAGGGAGGACATCTACCTCGCTTCGAAGGCACGAGCGGCCGAGATGAGGGTGCCACTACGGGAGTTTATTGAGGACGCCTTGGAGGCTTCCCTCAATGGAGGGGGGCCGACTAGCCAGACCCCACGCTCGGTCTGGGATGATGAATACCTTGGCATGCAACTTCGACAGCCACTTGGATCTCCAGTGGAGCTGACGGCTGATGAAGCCAGGGAGATAGTTCGTGAAGCGCTTCAAACTTAAGAGGGGTGCGAGGAGGTCGTGAGCTAATGGCTGAAGGACTGATCCTGGATACGGGGGTAGTTGAATGCCTGTGGAAAGGCGGCGAAGGATCGAATTGGTTGGAGTTCCTCGTCACTGGAGACAGCAAGGCGGCAGTCTCAGCGGCGACTGTAGCCGAGGTAGTGAGGCGCGCCCCGGATCGGCGCGCTGAAATTCAGCTTGAAGCGCTGTTTGACTTCGTCGAAGTGCTAGACGTGAGCGCTGCCGTCGCGCGGCGAGCCGGCCAGATCGTACGCGAGCTCGACTCTTCCGACCCGGAAGCGATGTTGAGCGCCACTGTCGCCGCAACAGCACTGGAGAGTGGTCTTCCAGTAGCCTGTATCGACGCCGAGTTCTTCTCGGCCATGGGCTGCAGCATTGGTGAAATCTAGCTGATTGCGATCGTCCGGGGTCGACTTCACAGGGATTGATAGCTCTGGAGGGAACTCAGCGCGGTTCAGGACAGCTAGTCTATAATGACCATGTAGAGCATCGTCGTGGGTCCGACCTTGGGTTGCCAAGTGTGCTCACGGCATTTTTCGCCAACTCAGATCGGATGGCAACGGCTCAATGTCAACGGTGCGCCGAACTCTCCTAGCAGTGGGTGTCATCCTAGTTGCGTACTCTGCCGCGATTGGCGCAGTAGAGGGGCAGGGCGGCGGCAGCGTCCTTCTCGGGCGCTTGGACACTCAGATCGACCCCGTGTCAGCCCGTGTATTGAGGGGCTGGGTCGAAGAGGCTGAGGCCCGGGGCGCCCGCCTTCTTGTCCTGGAAGTCGACACCCCCGGCGGTCTGCTCGATTCGATGCGAGACATGACCGGTGCGCTGTTGGACTCCCATGTCCCAGTGGCGGCAATAGTGACTCCCGCGGGGGCCAGGGCGGCGTCTGCAGGCACCTTTATAGTCGCCTCAGCTCATGTTGCGGCGATGACTCCTGGAACTACGATTGGCGCAGCATCTCCGGTAGGAGCGGGTGGAACTGACCTACGTGAAACGATAAAGGCAAAGGCATCCCAGGACGCAGCAGCATTGCTACGCGGCATCGCTGCCCAGAGAGGTCGCAATTCCGAGGCTCTTGAGAAGACCATTTTCGAGGCCAGCTCATACTCCGCGGAAGAGGCACTCGAGCTTGGCGTGGTCGATCTGAACGTACGCGACGTTACTGATCTTCTCTCTCAGCTTGACGGCATGGAGGTAGAGGTACAGGGGGCGACAGTCACACTCGATACAGCCCAAGCCGGTGTCGAGCTCCTGGAGCCGACACCTGTCCAGCGATTCCAGGGATGGCTCGCGAACCCTCACCTGGTCTTCATCCTCTTCGCAGTCGGCGGAATCCTGATAATCGTCGAGCTTGTAAGCCCGGGCGGATGGATCCCGGGTGCAGTCGGACTCGGCTTGCTGCTAATGGCCTTCGTGGGACTGGGCAACCTGCCGGTCAACTGGATTGGCCTGGCGCTCATGGGAGGCGGCCTGGTGCTGTTGTTCGTTGAACTTCAGGCACCGGGATGGGGAGGATTCGGAGCGGCAGGGGGAATCGCCTTTGTCATTGGCGGATTTCTTCTGTTCGGCGACACCAGCGTCCCGGGGCTGCCGGCGCCTGACATGCGAGTCGGCTGGGCCGTTCTGGCTGGCACGGCCGTGTTTATAGCAATATCCGTGTTTGGCCTCTTCCACTTTTCCAGGAAGGCTCGGGACATCAGGGTGATTTCCCGTGCTTCTCAGATTGTCGGCCAGACAGGAGTTGTCAGGACGACCCTGGATCCCACGGGCACTGTTTACCTGGCGGGTGAGCTGTGGACTGCAGAGTCAGAGTCCGGGGAAACTATCGAAAGTGGAGAGACCATAGTCGCAGCAGAACTGGATGGAGTGAAACTCAAGGTTGTAAGAGAGAGCAGTTTAGGCGCCATATAAAGGAGCATCACGTGATTCCATATGTGAAAATCGTCCGCCAATATGAACGAGTAGCAATCTTTACTCTCGGCAAGTACGCTGGATTGCGTCAGCCCGGCCTGAATCTGCTGTTTTGGCCATTCCACGTTACCAGCACTGTTGACCTGCGCGAGGAAGTTATGGACATTCCGCGCCAGACCAATATCACGCTCGACAACGCGCCCATCGACATCGACTTCCTTGTCTACATGCGTATCATGGAGGACCAGGCAGAGAGGGCGGTTCTCGAAGTCGTGGACTACCACGCCGCCGTTGTCGGCATGGCGACGACTACACTCCGGGCGGTCATTGGCGAAATGAACGTGGACGACGTCCTGTCACAGCGGGAGCGAATAAATGTAGAACTTCGTGTGAAGCTCGACGAGATCACAGGGCGTTGGGGAATCAAGGTAACCCAGGTCGAGATCAGCGAGATCGAGCCGGCCAGGGACATCCAGGAGGCCATGAACCGGCAGATGTCGGCAGAGCGCATCCGCCGCGCCGCGGTAACGGAGGCTGAAGGCACCAGGCAAGCGGCAATTACGGTCGCCGAGGGCGAGAAGCAGTCTGCCATCCTACGTGCCGAGGGTCACCGCCAGTCTGAGATCCTTACGGCCGAGGGAGACCAGCAGGCGGCGGTCCTGCGTGCTGAGGGCTTCAGTACCGCCCTGGACAGGATTTCGCACGTTGCCCAGGAGATAGATGCAAACACCCTCAGCCTTCAGTACTTTGACACTCTCAAGGCGCTGGGGAGCAGCGAAAGCACCAAGTTCATCTTCCCGATGGAGTTCACGAACCTGCTGAACCCGTTTATCAACGCCGCAAGCGGAGCCGCTGCAGGTAACTCACGAGAAGCAGACTAGATTTAGGGGAGAGCCCGGGCCATTGGCGACCCATGGCTGGCGAGTGGTAAATCCGGGCTAAATGTGGTCCTTAATCGCCCGTGCGACAGTCAGGGTCAGACCCGGCACGGCCGCGACCTCCTCGAGTGACGCCTCACGGATGCCCTTTACGGATCCGAATCTGCGGATCAGCATTCTCTTACGCTTGGGGCCAACACCCGGCACGAGGTCCAGAGTCGATTGCACGCTCTTCTTGGAGCGCCGCTCGCGGTGGAACGTGATGGCAAACCGGTGCGCTTCGTCACGTACCCGCTGTACCAGGAAGAGCCCCTGTGCGTCGCGAGGGAGGACGATCGGGTCGCTGACGTACGGAACGAATATCTCCTCGTTCTCCTTGGCGACGCTGGACAGCGGGATGTCGTTAATCCCCAGCTCCAGGAAGACCTGCAAGGCCGCACCCAGATGGCCTTTCCCACCGTCGATAATGACGAGGTCGGGAACGATTCCCCAGGAGTTTTCGTTCCTGCGCTCACTTCCGCGTTCGTCTGGCTGGTCTCCACCTGTTGCTTCCGACTTGCGCGACTCCGATAGACGCCTGAACCGGCGTGTCAACACCTCGCGCATCATGGAGTAGTCGTCGACTCCCGAGACCGACTTAATCTTGAATCTGCGATAGTGGGCCGGCTTCGGCCTGCCGTCTTCGAACACCACCATGCTGCCCACGGAGTTGGTGCCCTGGATATTCGAAATGTCGTAGCACTCAATCCTGCGCGGCAGTTCAGGCAGACTCAGGGCCTCCTGTAGTTCCTCGAGAGCCTGCTGGTTGTTCGTGGACTCGTGAAGTCGCCGGACCCTTAGCTGGTTCAGGCCCTGTTCCGCATTCTGGGCCACCATCTGGACGAGTTTTCGCTTTTCGCCTCTCTGTGGTACGTGAAGCTGGACAGCACCCTGCCTCTTGTTTCGCAACCAGGCCGCGATGGCGTCAAAGTCTTCCGGCAAATGCTGGAGTAGAATTCTCCTGGGGACGTATGGGTTAGCGGAGTAGAACTGCTTAACGAAGGCCGCCATTACCACGGTCGGCTCATCACCCTCAGACCTGTGCATCAGGAAGTTCTCGCGTCCTACGAGCTTACCCTGCCTGATGAAGAACACCTCGACCCATGCGTCCCGACCTTCCTGGGCCAGTGCGACCACGTCGATGTTCTCGTTCGAGAGGTGGAGTACCTTCTGTCCCTCGTGCACCCTCTCGATCGCCTGAATCTGGTCTCTCAGAACGGCGGCACGCTCGAACTCGAGATTTTCCGAGGACTCGATCATTCGAGTCCGTATGCCCTTTACGACCTGGTCGGTTCGTCCCTCCAGGAAAAGCGCCACCTGATCGATGATCTCGTGGTACTGGACCCTGTCGACCTCACCTATGCACGGACCCGCGCAACGGTGGATGAAGTAGTCGAGACACGCCCTGTCATCGTTGCCGGTGATGGTCTTGGTGCACGACCGGTAGGGGAACAGCTTCTTCAGGAGAGCAAGCGTCTTGCGAACACTGGACGCGCTCGCGAAGGGGCCGAAGTAACGGGCTCCGTCTTCGCGTACGCGGCGAGTAACGTAGACGATAGGGAAGTCCTCGGTGGTGTCTATCTTGATGAACGGATAAGACTTATCGTCCTTGAGGCGGGAGTTGTACTGGGGCTGGCGTTCCTTGATGAGGTTGTTCTCAAGGATCAGCGCTTCCTGCTCGGACTCGGTAACGATGAACTCGAAGTCCACGATCCGGCGGACCATTTGCCTAATCTTTGGATGCAGCCCCCAAGGGCTGCCAAAGTAAGACGACACGCGATTACGAAGGCTAGCGGCCTTTCCAACGTAGATGACTTCTCCGGAGGAGTCCCGCATCAGGTAGACGCCTGGCTCTGTAGGAAGGGCGCGCAACCGTTGGGTGAAGTTTGGAGTCTCTGCCACTGCCACGCTGCCAGTGGAGTCTCTGTGGACCTTAGTCATGTGGGAGACCCGATGCCTGTCTTCTCAGGACGCTACGTGATGTAACGGCCGGTAGAATCAGCAGTCCGTCAGGAGGACTAACTCCGTCTCATCCGAGAACGAAGGTAAGCACGGCGAGTGCAATCGCCATGAGTGCAGTGAGCACACCAATTCGTCGCAACTCAGATCCCAGGTAAGGGTACAACTGCAGCGGCTCCACCGGCGCTCGGGTCCGAGACGATCGCCTGCGTGACCGAGTTGCCACGGCGGCAGTGGTCTCCTGTGCCTGTGCAGTCGCGGGAGCTTCCGGGGCCGAAACCGTGGCTGTCGCAGGTTCGGGGCGTGCCTGTCTGCGCACCTCCTGCACCTGCGGCTGCTCAGTAGCCTCTCCTCGTGGCCTGCCTGTTCGCCGTCGACGTCTACCGCTAAGTTGGGCCTGGCGCGATGCTGCGCGCCTGCTTCTGCCCTTGCTTGGCATTTGGAATCGCTCCTGTTGAGGTATGACTCCCTTTGAGGATAGCGGTCTAGCGGCGTCTTGTAAAATTCACGCCCTCGGATGGGCGGTGTCGTACTCGGAGCGAACATGCTCGCTGGTCAGGTGAGTGTATATCTGAGTCGTAGTGATACTCGCGTGTCCAAGAAGCTCCTGAACGTGGCGGAGCGGAGCCCCACCTCGAAGCAGGTGAGTGGCGAAGCTGTGTCTCAGAGTGTGTGGTGTAACGCGTCCGTCCAGCCCGGCCTGCGTCGTGTATTTCTTCAGAATCAGCCAGAATCCCTGCCGGGTCAACCTGTTGCCTCGCCTGTTTAGGAACAGCGCAGAAGGTTCCCTCTCGCCGGCCATCTGGGGACGGGAGTCTTGCATATAGAGCTCAACCAGACCTACGGCATCGGGGTGAACAGGAATGATTCGCTCCTTGCCTCCTTTACCCTGGCACCGGACCGAGCCGTCTGAGAGGTCAATGTCAGCGAGGTCGAGGGCTGTCAGCTCGCTCACCCTCATTCCGGTCGCATACAGTAGGTCGAGCATTGCCAGATCGCGAAGCCCTTCAGGGGTGTCCAGAGAGGCTGGAATCGAGAGCAGCCTCTCAATTTCATCGAAAGTGAGCGGATCGGGAAGTGATCGGCCAATCCTTGGGGTTCCCAGATTTGAGGTCGGGTTATTCTCCAGAACCTGATCCATGACCAGGAATCCGAATAGCGACTTCAAGGATGCAATCTTGCGTGCCCTCGTCGTTTCCGAATATCCTAATTCGTGCAAGTGAAGCACATAATCGGAGATCGTCTGCTCCGAGGCGTCAGACCAGTTGAATGGGCGGAAACCGCCTAAATTCCGAGCTTCCAGGTATTCAGTCAGCTGTTCCAAGTCATTTCGGTAAGCGGCGATCGTATTGTTCGAAACACCACGTTCCACTGTCATGTAGTGAAGGAAATCTTCGAGTTGCTCTCTCATGGAAGCCCTCTCGACACAGGCTGTTACACGGATTCCTTTCAAGTGTACGGCCCAAGTGCCCCGATTGCGGCCTGAGTTAACGGTCTCGTAAACGGAGATTTCGCGGATCAGCAGTCCGAAATAACCCTCCAGGTTAACCCCTCTGGTCGGAGACACTCCACATGGTTGAAATAGTAGTAGGCCCAAATCTCGCCGCGTTCTCTGCGTTCATCCTGAGCTGGCATGGCTTCTTCAGCTTTATAGCAGTCGCGACAGCGGTGTTCCTCGTAGGCAGGTGGGCGCCAGCACGCGGAATTCACCCGGACGACATCTACTCGATCGCGATCTGGGCGATAATCGGCGGCATCCTTGGGGCTCGCGCGGTTCACGTAATCGACCACTGGGACTTCTACCAGAACTCCCCTGGACAGATTCTCGCAATCTGGAGCGGTGGTATTGGGATTTGGGGTGGAATCCTTGGCGGGTTTATCGGAGGCGTTGCCTACGCATCCTGGAGGAAGCACCCTGTCGGCGTCATCGCCGATCTGACCGCCCCGGCACTGCTGCTGGTCCAGTCGATAGGCCGGCTCGGCGACATCGTGAACGGTGAACATTGTGCCAAAGCCTGGGACTTCGCATTGGGATTCATGTGGACGAACCCAGCCTCGGACGCCGGGCGGTGCGCCAACGGCATCGGCGTTTCAGTTCAGCCCGTCATTGCCTACGAAATAATCTGGAACATGTTGTCGCTGGTCCTGGTCTGGAAACTACGCAACCGGCTCCGGCCTGACGGCATGCTGTTCGCACTCTACCTTGCGCTGTACTCGATTGGCCGCTTCGCGATCACATTCCTGCGCGAAGACCGTATTTGGGCGTTCGGAATGCAGGAAGCGCAATACATCGCGTTGCTTGTTCTGGCAATCACCGTGCCGCTGCTGCTTATCAAGGCACGGCCTGTGCCGGCGGGCGAGGTTGCCGTCGAATCTGAAGATGTGCAGCTTAGGGACAGTCGCACAAGGGCCGAGAGGCGCAGACAGGGCCGGGGCTAGATCAGTCGAGGCTGTTGGGTAGGGGCAAAGTCCTCGATCACGAGCTGCAGGCTGGTACGACCATTCCAGACGTTCGTCTCCATCTCATAGACGACATCTATGCTCGAACCGGTTGGTGCCTCTGCGACTCGGTCTCCCATTCGGAACGCGATAGCGTCCCAGCTCCTCGTGTCATCCGCGAGCCTCAGCTTGAGGTGATTCCCCGAACCGACGAGTCGAGAGTCTACGACACGAAGCGAGCTTGCTACGAACTTGGGCCTTGGATTGTCCTTGCCGAACGGTGCAAGCGACTCAGAGAATTTGAATAGCTCGCGCTGCAGCGTTGAAGGATCGCAGACCATGTCGATGTCGACCCTGGACTCGCCTGCCTGAGCTCCCTGCGAGACGTTCATTGATTCGAGGAGTTCTGCCAGTTCACTCAGGTTGTCGTTTGGAATCGTGAAGCCCGCAGCCTGCTCGTGTCCACCGAATTGAGTCATAAGGTGGCCTGCGGACTCTATTGCTTCCATCAGATTGAATCCGTCAATGCTCCGCGCGCTGGCCCTGCTTAGTATGTCGCCCACTGCGACGGCGATTACAGGTCTGTTGTACGCCTCAGCAATTCGCGAGGCTATAAGCCCGACGATGCCGTCACTCCAGTCCCGCCTCCCGACCATAATGATCCCTGGAACGTCGTCCCCCCATCGTTCGAGAATCTGACCTTCCGCCTGCTTAACTCCCTTCTCGGTTGCCGATCTGCGTGCCAGGTTCAGGCTGTCGATCTGAGAAGCCATTGACCTTGCCTGAGCTGGGTCGGACGTAGTGAGCAGGTTCAGGCTGATCCCAGGGTCGGCAAGCCTTCCAGGGGCGTTCAGTCTTGGGATGATCTGAAACGACAGCGAACCGGTGTCCAGGTCTCGTCCTCCTAGTCCGGAAACAGCAGCAAGCGCTTCCAGGCCAACCGAACGCGTGGCGTTCATCCGGCGTAGTCCCTCGGCGACGATGTAGCGGTTTTCTCCTAGAACAGGTCCGACATCGCCCACAGTGCCGAGTGCCGTGAGCGAGAGCAGCTCGGGTGGCTCCGGCTTCTCCCTGGATCGGTAGAGCGCCTGTGCCACCTTGTAGGCTGTTCCAGCGCCAGTGAGATGTTCAAACGGGTACTCGGAATCGGGACGTTTCGGATTGACCATTGCAATGACAGGGTAGGGAGGTTCATCCAACAGGACGTGATGGTCCGTCACTATTGTGTCGACTCCGAGGTTGGCTGCCTCACCAATGACGGGCTCGGAGGTTGATCCACAGTCTACTGTTACCAGCAGCTTCACGCCTCGACCTGCCAGCGACTGGACTGCCTCAGATCCGAGACCATGCCCCTCAGCCATCCTGTCGGGAATGTATGAGATGACATCTGCGCCAAGATCACGAAGGGTTGTAGTCATTACGGCGGTGCCGCTGATTCCGTCTATATCGAAATCCCCGAAAACACCGATGGTCTCCCGGCGGTCAATCGCCTCGATCAGCCGGCTCACAGCGGCATCCATGTCTGGCAGCAACCACGGATCGTGCGAGTCTGAATCATCAGGCGACAGGAAGGCCTCTACGGTCGAGCGATCAGTGAGACCCCGGTTGTAGAGCAGTTGGCATTGGGCCTGCGGGAGGCCGATTTCGCTGACCACGCCTGCAGGTACCGTCGGGAGGATGGCCCAGTTCGGTTTCATATCATTCTCCCGGCAGGCCTTCAGGTCTGCGGAACAGTCAGCTCTCGAACTCCTGGAAGACCAGTGAGGCGTTGTGTCCGCCAAAGCCGAACGAGTTGCTCATGGCGCCCCTTATGCGGCCCCTCTTCGGCATGTGTGGCGTGTAGTCAAGATCGCAGTCTGGGTCCGGAGACTCAAGATTGATCGTTGGAGGGATGGCCCACTTGGAGAGCGCCAACACGGTCGCTGCCGCTTCCAGAGCGCCGCTTGCGCCAAGGAGGTGTCCGGTCATGGACTTCGTTGAGCTGATGGGTATTTTGTACGCCTCTTCGCCGAAGACGGTCTTTACGGCCATGGTTTCGTACTTGTCATTCAATGGAGTGGACGTCCCATGGGCGTTGATGTAGCCAATCTCGTCTGGCTGCATCTTGGCCTGGCCCAACGCGTTTCGCATCGCGCGAGCCGCACCTTCGCCCTCGGGGGCGGGCTGTGTAATGTGATGGGCATCGGCGGTGGACCCATAGCCCGAGAGTTCAGCCAGCGGCTCGGCCCCTCGCGCGATGGCGTGTTCCAGAGTCTCAAGCACCAGGGCGGCTCCACCTTCTCCCATTACGAACCCATCGCGTTCGGCATCGAACGGACGTGAGGCACTTTGTGGGTCGTCGTTTCGCTTGGAGAGGGCATGGCATGCGTTGAATCCGGCAACTCCGATGGGGCAGATTGCCGCCTCGGAACCTCCGGCGACCGCTACGTCTGCGTCACCTCTCCGTAGGGCCTCAAACGCCTGGCCAATCGAATCGGCCGCGCTCGAACATGCGGAGACGGTGCTGTAGTTTGGCCCTTTTGCTCCAAGCAGCATGGATATCTGCCCTGAGCCCATGTCCGGGAGCATCATCGGTACGAGGAACGGCGAGACCCGGTTTGGTCCGCGGTTGCCAAGCACGCCAATCTGGCTCTCCAGGGTGATGATGCCTCCAATGCCGCTTGCCATCATCACAGACACGCGATTCTGGTTTTCCGGGGTTACACTGATCCCCGCAGCGTCAACGGCCTCCAGCGCGGCGACAGAGCCGAGTTGGACGAACCTGTCCATCCTTCGAGCCTGTTTCCTGCCGACGATTGAGTCAGGATCGAAGTCCTTCACCTCGGCTGCGATTGTGGTACCATGCCCCTCCGTGTCGAAAGACGTGATCTGATCGACGCCTGACTTCCCGGCCAGCAGGTTCTTCCAAGTCGAACCGGCGTCAAGTCCTAGGGGGCTGACGATTCCAATTCCTGTTACTACCACTCTGTTTGCGAGCATCAAGTTAAGTCTCCCCTGGAGGGTAGGGCGCCGCGAGTAACGAGGGCCCTGCGCTGAATCGCCCTGTTAGGCCGGTTGATTATACCAACTAGGGGCGGCGTTTTCCCCGTGACTACCTGAGGCTGGTGCTTCCGACGCGATCTAAGCCTGTGCTGACCGGTCGTACATGGCGAAGAAGCTCGAGGTTAGTGCCTCGTAGAGCTTTTCGTATTCAACAATTGGAAAGCCGACAGGGTGTCCTGCACTGGTGGAGCTCCTGACCTCGAACATCAGCTCTCCCGAGACCTGGTCTGCTGACAGCACTATGCTAACGCTTTGCGACTCGGGCCGGGCGATTGTCCACGTGCAGAGATATGTGGGAGTGACATTGCCGTCAGGGGCGGTCACCGGTTCGGCGCCGCGAGTGATTTCGAGCTCTCCAGCGGTCTTGAAGATTGCGTCGTCGAACTTCTGCAAAGCTTCACAGATGTGCGCATCGTGGTCGTCGGCAATTGTCCACAGCCTGCAGACAAGCTCGACGTCGGCATCGGCTGCGGGAAGAATCGAGCCGGCGCGCCGAATGAAATCGGCTGCTTCGGTTCGATACTCGGTCATCCGTTGGACCCTGTCTAGCCAGGGGTCGATTCTGGACTGGGAGGAGTCCACCTTCACGGGTCCACTATCTCCGCCTTGACTTCTGCGTCGTTAGGATGGGTGGTGAGCACCGTGCTAGTATACATTGATCCGGATTCTGGGGGTGTCGAAACGGCTCAGACAATCCACAGCATGGGCGCGCCAAAGACCGTGTATCTGGAAACGCACGGTTGCAAGCTCAATCAAGCTGACACGCAGGTTCTGGCCAGTCAATTCGTTGAGGCCGGTTATGTCCTTAGCCCTCAGGACGAGCCAGCCGACGTTTACGTGCTGAATACCTGCACGGTTACTCACGTAGCAGATCGAAAGGCCAGACAGGCCGTGCGGGCCGCGAAGCGCCGTAATCCGGACGCGACAGTAGTAGCAACAGGCTGCTATGCGGAGCGCGCCCCCGATGACCTCAGAATTATGCCCGAAGTGGACTTCGTGGTAGGCAATACTGAAAAAGAGACTCTGGTCTCGATGTTGGCCGACGCTTCCCTGGGGCCGGACACGGCGTGCGCCGTCGGAGATGACAGTTCCTTACAGCCTCTGCTCAGGATGCGCTCACGCGCGATGATCAAGATCCAGGAGGGGTGCGACCAGGTCTGCGCCTACTGCATAGTGCCAAAGGTACGCGGCCGAGAGCGGAGCGTCCCTCTTCATCAGCTAGTCGACACCGCAAACTCCTATGGGGAAGCCGGCTGCCGGGAGATCGTACTCACTGGGACCCAGCTTGGTTCGTATGGCTTCGACCTTCCCGGTGTCGATATAACGACACTCGTCAGAAGCTTGCTCGACGAGACTGACATACCAAGAATCAGGATCTCGTCTCTCCAGCCCCAGGACATATCCGATGAGCTGTTGAAGCTCTGGACGGACTCCCGGCTGTGTCCGCACTTCCACGTACCACTTCAGAGCGGCAGCGACGCTGTTCTCGAGAGGATGAGACGCCGCTACAGCGCTTCGGAGTTCCTTGAGACTGTCAGGCGCATTCGCGACGCCGTTCCGGACGTGGCCATCACCGCAGACGTCATCGCAGGATTCCCAGGGGAGTCCGAGTCCGACTTCCAGAGCACCGTTGAGACTTGCATTGAATCGGAACTGGCCTCGATACATTTCTTTCCGTATTCAATTCGTCCGGGAACGAGTGCTGCATACTTCGAGGAACAGTTAGACCCCAAGGTCAAGGCGGAGCGTATTGCCGAGCTTTCAGTCGTTGCCAGCGACCTGTCGAAGAAGTTCAGGAGTCGCTTCCTCCTGCAGAGCAGGGAAGTGCTGTGGGAGCAAAAGCTAAGCGAAGACCGGCAAGGCCATCGAGTATGGTCGGGTCTGACCGACAACTACATACGGGTACGCACGTCGAGTCAGACCGACCTGTCCAATCGAATCATGCTGTCAAAGTTGACCGCAATCGACGCCGACTGGATGAGCGCAGAGGTCCGCGCTCAGTAACTCCTACTACATGTCCACAGGCACTAGCTGAGGAACACCGCCGCGGTCCTGCACGTAGGCCGCGTTGCAGTCGTTCCCGTGACCGAACACGATCATCCAGCCGTCTCCCATCGCCATTTCCAGCAGCTCGCGCTTCTGCACCAGCGTGTCGTTTGGGAATTCGGCTGTAGCCGGGATGTGATGCAGTGGAAGGTGGAACGGTGTAGGGATGAGGTCACCGGCGTAAATGATGCGCTCGCTGCCGTACTCTATGAACACCGCCTGGTTGCCCCTGGAGGGGCCCTCCATCAGCTTCACGCTGACGCCTGGGACGATCTCTTCGTTACCATCCACAAACTCGATGAGTTCCCGTTCAGCCAGAGGCTCGAAGTCGTCCTCGTAGAACGATTGGGAGTATCGCTCGTTGGGTGAGTTCGCTGCATCCCACGATGCCTTCTGCACCAGGTATCTCGCCTTCGGGAACATTGGAATTGCAGCCCCCGTGCGGTCAAGCTTGGTGCAGCCTCCACTGTGCTCGAACTGGAGATTGGTGAGCACGACGATGTCTATGTCCCTGGCCGTCAGGCCGTATGACTTCAGACCCTTGGTTAGCTTGTTGCCATTCAGGCTGTAGTCTGCCTTCAGCTCCACCATCCTCTTGCCGCCGGCTCCAGTATCTACCAGAACATTCAGGTCGGGTGTCCTTACCAGGACCGCGTTTAGACCGAGCCGAATTCTATTCCGACGGTCGGGCTTAATGAACTGCTCCCACTGAGTGCGGGCGAGCTGCCCGAAAGTCACGCCACCGTCCACCATGAATGTTCCGTCTTTGACCAAATTGATTGAAGTATTTCCAACATCCACCTGAGCAACCTCCAAGAAATGAAATGCAGAATCTCAATTACATCTCGCATAGGTGGGCGGGGACAGCGTTATCCGCTGGCGCACTAGGCGCGGTCGCTCGCGGCCCAGGCCGGCTCCACCCGAGTTGGGTGCGCCGAGAGACATCGAAAGTGCACAAAGCGTCGCATGCGCGCGCCGTTAATTCTGCACGTCTAGCAAGGTAACCCGTAGTCGCGGGATCAAGCAGTTGAACGATGCCAGTTGACCTGGCCGGAGAGGCGAATGCAACGGTTTTTCACGCTGCATAATCGCGTTCTATCCTTAAGCGGATTGGGCGTATCCCCCCGGAGCCCACGCTTCCAATTTAGGATTAATCTAAGAAATTGTCAAGCGTGAGAACGTATATATTCAGGCAATATTTGTGTGTAAGGAATTTATGCACGCCCTGATTAGTGAAAATCGGTTACCTAAACTCAATACTTATACGAATTCCGTAATGGCGCCAAGTATGACTTCAAGATGATTACGCAGCCCCCATAGTTGGGTCAACGCGAAAACACAAGACCCTCTAGTGGCCGTGATGCGTGGAAGTCGCTAACAGGACCTCCGGACGTTAGCGGAGCTCTTCGACTGCTCCCCTGAACGCCTTAAGTGTCTGTTCAACGTCCGCCTCAGTATGGGCGGCTGAGATGTAGAACTTGGATGCCCCTTTGAACACTCCTCGCTCCACCACGCCGGCGTTGAACTTACCCATGGTCGCCGAGTCAGAGGTGAGTGTGTCCTTGTGGCTGGCGATATCCTGGTCGGTGAAGAACACGTCGAACAGCACGTCTTCACCCGTCACCTTCGCCGGTATCTCTGCTTCGTCGAGCATCTGCTGGAGGGTCGTCCTCAGCTGGCTTCCAGTTGCCCTCATGCCCTCGTAGGTGCCAGGTCTGCGGAGAATCTCGAGTGTCTTGAGACCTGCAACTGCTGCTATTGGATTTCCGCTGAGTGTGCCAATCTGCGGCATGAAGTTGTCGGACGATACCGCCTCTGAGTCCATGTGTGACATGATCTCGTCACTTCCAGCCACGGCAGTAAGCGGGAAGCCTCCTGCAACCGCCTTGCCGAGGGTGCAGAGGTCCGGCTTGACGTCGTAGAACTCCTGGGCTCCTCCGTAGGCGAACCTGAAGCCGGTAACGACTTCATCGAAGATCAGGGGTACTTCGTACTCGTCTGCCAGCTTGCGAAGCCCCTGCAGGAACCCGGGCTGTGGGGGAATGAGCCTCTGGAATGGCTCGACTATGATCCCGCCCAGATCGCTGTGATACTGCTCGATAATTCCGGCGGTCGTGTCAAGGTCGTTGAAAGGCGCGATGAGGACTTCGTCCTGGATCGACCTGGGGATGCCTGCAGAGTCGGGGGATGGATGCGGATATCCATCTGGATTTGTCGAAAACACGCTCATGAGAGCGTAGTCATTCATCCCGTGGAATCCACCTTCGAACTTGAGGATTTTGTCCTTGCCCCGGTAGGCTCTCGCTGCACGCATCGCGTACAGGGTCGCCTCCGTGCCGGTGGAGCTGAATCTGACCTTCTCAGCGCACGGCACTGCGTTGACGATCTCCTCGGCGAGCTCAATCGCATGCTCGTTGTTGGCGAAGAAGGTGGTACCGTTCGCAAGCTGCTCACGCACGACTTCAATCACTTCGGGATGACTATGGCCAATCACCATTGGACCCGACCCGAGCAGGTAGTCGATGTACTCGTTGCCGCTGGAGTCCCATATCCGGCTGCCTTCTCCCCTCGCGATCACCAGGTCCTGACTGACGTTCCCGAGGTTTCCCCCTGGGAGGACTCTATGAGCTCTGGCGACCAGTTGTCTTTCATAGTCTGACTGAGGGCTGGGCATGGGATTTCTCCTGGCGAATTCCGTGTGTTGACGTGGCCGTCTTGATGCTTAGAGATCGGGGCGATTATAGCAGAGGGCTAGTTGACTGGTACTCGTAATCGAAGCCTCTTGCCATATAATGACTGACGATTACCCAATATGGAGGATCATCATGGAAGTTAATGTAATTCAGGGGAACATCGCCGAGCGCGAAGACGACGCAATTGTCGTAAACCTCTTTGAAGGTGTGTCGAGGCCAGGCGGCGCGACTGGAGCGGTTGATTCCGCACTTGGAGGAGCCATCGCTGACCTCATCGGTGAAGGCGATATAACCGGAAAGAGGGGCGAGAGCACACTCATCTACTCCTTGGGAAGGCTTGCATCCAAGAGGGTAGTAGTAGCAGGGCTTGGCAAGTCTTCTGACTTCACCGTCGACATCGCAAGAGAAGTGCACGCCGAGACTGCGCGCCTGCTGGATTCCAAGGGTGTGGGGAGCTATTCGACCATCCTCCATGGCGCCGGCATGGGTGGTCTGGGTGCAGGGGAGTGTGCGCAGGCTGCGGCAGAAGGCCTGGCGTTGGGGCTCTACTCATTCGAAAAGTACAAGTCCAACAGCAAAGACTCATCGATCAGCTCCGTGAACATTGTCGAGTACGATCAGGCGAAGCTTGATGAGATATCCCATGGTATGGACCGCGGCACGGCCATCGGCGGGGCCGTCAATCTTGCCCGGGAGATGGGCAACGAGCCTGCCAACTATATGACGCCAACCCGGATGGCGGAGATCGCACTGGATGTCTCCAGCGAGGCAGGTATGGACATGACAGTGCTTGAACGCGCTGACATCGAACGACTTGGCATGGGTTCGTTCGCAGGGGTTGCCCAGGGGACTGAAGAGCCACCGAAGTTCATAGTGCTCAAGTACGAAGGCGACCCCGGTAATCCAGACAACAATCTTGGACTTCTCGGAAAGGGAATTACGTTCGACAGCGGAGGGCTCGACCTCAAGTCAGCCGAGGGCATGCTCACCATGAAGAGCGACATGTCCGGCGGCGCATGTGTCATCGGTGCGATGAAGGCCATTGGGGCGCTAAGGCCTAAGATCAATGTGTGGGGGATTGTACCGGCTACTGAGAACATGCCTGGCCGGCGTGCCCAGCGCCCAGGCGACGTCGTGCGCGCCATGAACGGAAAGACGATCGAGATCGGAAACACCGACGCTGAAGGCCGGCTGGTACTTGCCGACGCCCTTTGCTACGCGGTCGAGAATGGTCTGACCAGGATCGTCGACGTAGCAACGCTTACGGGTGCGATCGGAGTGGCCCTCGGCAACGGTGCGACCGGTGTGTTCGGGAACGATCAGGAGTGGGTCGACACGGTCGTCGGAACCGGAAACAGTGTGGGGGAGAGAATGTGGCAGCTTCCTACTTTCCCTTCATATTCCGAGGAGTACAGGAGCGACATTGCTGACATCAGGAACACCGGCGGAAGAGGAGCGGGCGCCATCACTGGTGCTCTGATAATCGGTGAATTTGCAGGCGACGCCAAGTGGGTGCACCTCGATATCGCGGCGACCACGAGAACAACATCGACCAAAGGAATAAACTCCAAGGGTTCGACCGGAGTCCCCGTACGCACGCTGGTTGAGCTGGCTTCGTCCTTGGCGGAAGCGCAATAGGATCGCAAAATTGAATAGTCTCAGCCCGCTGTGCTACTCTTCAAGGTAACTTTCGTGGAGGCCCATTACCTTGAACAAAGCCTCACGGTGGACCTTCATCACAAACCACGGACTGGTACTCAGCTACATATCTCACTACTCAACGAGCACGGCTCGAGAGATAGCGATGAGTATCGGGGTCACTGAGAGAACCACCCACAAAATTATCTCCGACCTTGAAGAGGCGGGTTATATCACACGCCGCAAGTCGGGGCGCCGAAACGTCTACAGCGTCGACCCGAACCTGCCTCTACGTCACCACACCAAGAAGGACATCATCGTCTCGGAACTGCTTGAGGCCCTTACGAGCAGAGATCTTCACGAGATCATGGAGCCTCCGGAGGAAAACGGCAACACCTAGCCCGTTTGATCCCTGTTTCGTTGACCACGTTCAGCGGCCGGTGCTAGAATTTTCGCGTGGATATGGTGGGCGTGGCCAAGCGGTAAGGCGCCAGGTTGTGGCCCTGGAGATCGAGGGTTCGAATCCCTTCGCTCACCCCACTCATCACTTTCCCACAGTGCCTTTGAGGCCCTTGCACGCTAGGAGAGCCGCCTGATGCCCAGTCTATTTGCCTCCGTGGATACTCTGCGCGCAGGTGATCCGCAAGGCAATCGGATGGTTCTTCGCATAGTTACACGAAATGGGCACGTAATTCATGCGATAGGGGTGCCTCAGGACTGGCCGTCCAGGACTGGCCCGACGTGGTGCTATGTCTTTGAGGACGATGGGACGACTCTCATTGATCCGGGCGCCCAGGGTTCCTTTCCTGAAGTAGAGGATGGTCTGCGTGTGGCGGGTTACGCCGTCAGCGACGTAGACCGAGTTATCGTTACTCACGGTCACTCCGATCACGACGGTTCAACCGCTGAACTCGTCGATGCCGCCGACGCAAGGCTCCACGCACATACGATGTACGCGGCTCTCATTCCATTCAGCCCCTGGGAGGTCCAGGATCGCTCTTCCTCTCCACTGCACGCTGAAATGAATCGCGTCATGTCTGGGAACTCTGACCGCCGCAGCGAGTCATACGCGGCCAGGAACAGGAGATACATCGAGGCCAGAAAGGGACTCACCGTACATCGTGAAGTAGGCGACGGAGACTCAATCGGAGACCTGAAGGTGATCTACGCACCAGGACACTCCCCTGATGAGTTGTGCCTGACCATCGATGGCGTCGTGTTTACCGGTGACCACGTACTGCCGGAAATAACGCCTCACCCGACTACCAAGGCAGCCTACGCAGATCACGTGATGCGGGGGATTCCCTCTGCATTCAGCGACCCTTCCAGCGCGTACGGCCTGGAAGTGTATATGCGCTCACTCAAGACTATTTGCGACCTGGGTGAGACCCGGGCTGTGCTTCCTGCGCACCGGCTCTTCAACAGGGGCCAGTTCAACTTTGTATCTGTTGACAGGGCAGGGGAAGTCATAAGTCACCACGGTGACAGAATGTCCCAGATAGTCCAAAAGCTGGACGACCGTCCCACGGGCCTCGAAGAGGTCACAAGGGGCGTATTCGAGAGCCGAAAGCTGTCCGGCGGCAACCTGTTCATGGCACTGTCTGAGGTAGTTGCGCACGTTGAGCTATTGCAGGACTTCGGTGATGTCGAGTTCACAGAAGATGCGGAACTCAGGCACACTGGGTCAGAGGAGTTTCGCGATTTCGTTCGCGACTTGCTAAACTGAAATCAGACTCAAAAGTCCCTGGCATCCTGATCAAGCGCCCGTAGCTCAGTGGATAGAGCACTGGTCTTCGGAACCAGGTGTCGCAGGTTCGAATCCTGCCGGGCGTGCCACCCTTCCTGCCTTACTCCTGCCTTCTCAAGTAATCGCCCACTTTTCCCTGCGGACCCCCGCCGCACTCCTGATTTAGCGCCCTAGCTCCAGAACGCTACGCCCACCATTCCAGGACCGATGTGTGCCCCCATCACTGGAGTGAACTCGGACACAAAGAGCTCATCGCACTCAAATTCAGCGGAGATTAGTGTCGATAGTGCATTAGCCTGCTCCGGCGCCTGCGCGTGCATGACCATGGCGCTAAGCCGTCCCTCGGCTACTCGTGCCTGCATCAGATTGACCACCTTGTTAACAGCGTGAGCAGCCGTCCTGGGCCGTGCAACCTGCGTAATGTTCGACATCTCTAGCTCGAAGATTGGTTTCAGCTGGAGGAGCGAGGTTGCCAGGTGGGCCAGACCCGGCACACGGCCTCCTTTCCACAGGTAGTACAGGGTGTCCACGTAGGCCAGCAGACGAACACGTTGACGGATGTCCAGTGCCGCGTTGTGAACGGCGTCTAGGTCAGCCCCAGACTCAGAGGTCTTCAACGCCTGCCATGCGATCAGGCCCTGTGCTCCGACGGCTGTGAGTGAGTCCACTACGCGCAGGTCAAATTCCGGCCTTTGGGACTGGAATTGCCTCCTCGCGGCATCTGCCGAATCCAGGCTGGAGCTGAAGCTTCTGGAGACCGTTATGCAAAGTATGGAAGTGGCAACCTTGGATGCCTCTTCAAAAGCGGTAAGAAAGTCCCCGGGCGTGGGCGCGGATGTGCTAGTCTGACCGACGTTCTGGCGCTGAACTTCATAGAAGTCGGACGCCTCGAGATCCACTCCGTCCCTGTACGTCCTCTCGCCGACGTGGATCAGCATCGGGACCGTGAAAGTGGTGGGACTGCTCAGGAAGCTCTCCGGAACGGTTGCGGCGCTGTCAACGACGATCGCGACTCTGTCCTCGAGCCTTTGGACACTCATGGTACTTGGAGCTTCCGGTCTGCCATATGCCCACACAGCCTCCCGGCTGGGTCGAGTGCCGGTGACCAGCAGAAAACAGCCTGGATTGTCGGAGGAGTCTTCAAAGGCATAGTGTCGGGGAGAGGGTCGCAGTATTCATAGCGATGGCGAAGCGCCAAGATAGTCCAGTGGGGCTAAGTATACCGTCAATGCAGTCCCATGATTGAATGGGTGTTTGGCGCTGATGTAGAATTCAGCCGACAGGAGGAGCCTCCCCAGTGGAGAACAACCAGATTGCCAGGCTGCGTCGAATGCGGGACCACGGGCCGCAGAACTTCGAAGTTAACCGGCGCATTGCAGAGGGGATCTTCTCAGTGCTGGGCGGCCGTGGCTTCCTGCCTCTCGATACGCCCCTCCTTGAACAGACAGACCTGTTCGTGCGCAAGTCCGGGGGTGAAATTGCGGAAAGCCTCTATACGTTTTCCGACCCAGGCGGCATAGCAGTCAGCCTCCGTCCGGAGTTTACTCCTTCCGTGATCCGATGGTTCGTAGAGAACGTCGGTCGTGAGCTCGGGGACCACAGGTTCCAGTATGCTGGGCCAGTCTTCAGGTATGGCGGCGCAAGGGGAGGGCACAATCGGCAGTTCACGCAATGCGGAGCTGAATTGATCGGCTCGCCGACCCTTGAGGGTGACTCAGATATCCTCGAGAGTGCTGCACAGTGCCTGTACGAATCTGGGATCCCCAACTATTCGGTCAGACTGGGGCACATTGGTCTCGTGAGAGAACTCGTAAGATCGCAGGGTCTCGCAGAACCACTCCAGATGTTCATCCTTGCCAATCTGGATGCCATCGAGGAAGGCAATAAGGGCATTGACAGGCTCAGAGACCAGGCCGTCGCGGCAGGACTTGTGCTTCGATCTGACTCTGGACACCTCGACCTCCCTGAAAGAGACGACGCAATTCCGGCACTGGAGGCCCTAGGTCGATCGTTGCCTGGACCTACTGGTAGAAGAAGCCGGGAACGGATCATGGTGAGACTCGCCAACAGGATGCGAAGAGCCGTTCCTGAGAGCGACTTCAGATCGGCACTGTCCAATGTTTCGTCCCTTTTGAATTCGGCCACTACATCGTCTGATCCGCTCGAATCGATTTCAGCAGTTATGGCGTCAAGCGGTGCATCTATGTCGGCTGTGGAGGAACTGAGTTCGGCCTTCGACTCCGTCTCCGGAGTTGGGGATGGTGTGACGGTCGAGTTGGACCTCTCCTTTGTTCGGGGACGTGCCTACTACACTGGGATCGTGTTCGAGTACACATCTATGGTTGGCGAAAGAGAGGCATCGCTCGGGGGAGGCGGCAGGTACGATGACCTTGTCAGGGCATTCGGCGGGTCTTCCACACCGGCCTGCGGCTTCGCGTTGAACCTGGATGAACTGGTACTGGCAGCTCAAGTTGATTGCGTAGGCGCTCCGGCGTGAGCGGCTCAACACTGAGACTCGGACTGCCAAGTAGCGGTGCATTGCATGATCCGTGCATGTCGTTCATGCGTGCGTGCGGACTCTCTGTCTCCAGGGCGAACAGCCGCCGCTATATTGCCGAAGTGAGATCGGTCCCAGGAGTCACGGTTATGTTCCAGCGTGGCTCGGATATAACCGCCAAGGTCGATGACGGTTCTGTAGATCTCGGAATAGTGGGCAATGACCAGTTCCTGGAGACGCGACGTGAGGATGGAGACAGCAGGGTAGTAGTCGACGGTCTGGGCTTCGGTAGAAGCAATCTCGTCCTCGCAGTGCCCGACGCCTGGGTGGATGTGACGTCGATGGCCGATCTCGCCGAGGTCTCTGAAGAGTTCCGCGATATGGGCCAGGATCTGAGAGTTGCCACAAAGTACCCAAGACTGATTCAGAGGCATCTTCTCGCTCACGGTGTCAGTTACTTCAGCCTGGTACAGTCCAGCGGCACGCTGGAGGCTGCCCCGGCAATGGGGTTCGCCGACATTATTGGAGACATCACTGAGACCGGGTCGACCATCAGAGAAAACCGCCTGAAGCAGATCGACGGGGGGACTGCGATCTCGTCGGACGCCTGCGTCATTTCCAGGAAGATGGACCCTCATCATGACAGCGAGCAGCTTGCCGCCGCGCGACTCCTGCTGGAAATGATGGAGGCTCACCTGGGAGCAAGAACTCTCGTTAGGATCACCGCCAACATGAAGGGTGAGACAGCCGAGGAAGTCGCCGAGTACGTGCTCCGCCACCCAGAGATCTCCGGGCTGCAGGGTCCCACAATCTCGAGGGTGTACACGCCAGATGGCACTGGTTGGTTCGCTGTTACCGTCATCATCGAGGAGAGCCAACTTCTCTCGGCAGTAGACACGCTTAGAGAGATTGGTGGCACCAGCGTAACTGTGGACAAGCCCAGCTACGTATTTCAGTCCGAATCAACGTCATATTCGCGGCTCGTGCAGGCCGTTTAGCATGCCAAATCTCCCGGCCCATATTCAGCTGGCTGCCTCAGCTGCGTCTCAGATCAGGCATCCCGACATAGAGGCCTTCTGGGGATACTACTGCCTTGGAGCGACGGCGCCTGACATCAGGGCGCTTACCAAGAAGGCCCGGTCTGAGTACCACTTTGTTGAGCTGGACTTCGAGACTATTGGCATCGGCGTCGAGTCGATGTTTGCCGCATATCCCGAGCTGATGACCGCCGCTGAGCATGACGGTCCCACGCGTGCGTTCATGGCCGGGTACATTAGTCATCTCCTGGCCGACGAATCCTACATCGTGCGCATGTTCAGGCCATACTTCGGTGTGGACGGCGTCTTTGAGGATGCTGAGCTGGCAAAGGTCCTGGACCGTGCTCTCCAACTCGACTTCGACCGGCGCGTCTGGGACGACGCCAGAGGTGCGATTGCCGGTGCGAACGTAGAATTGGCAAATGTCAATGTGAGGTTCCTGCCTCACGATGATCTCGAGAGATGGAATGAGTGGGTGCACCGGGTCGTTGAGGGTGGATTCTCGTGGGACCGATTGCGGTTCATGGCCCGCCGAATCGCGGCAGGGGATGAACAGCATCCCGCGTATGGACACGCAGATTCCTTTCTGGAATCTGTTGATGGTTGGCTGGACACCCTGTATGGCTCGGTCCCCAGATCCCGCGTGGATGAATTCACTGCTGAAGCCGTCGACACATTGACCGACGGACTCAGGAGTTACCTGTCGTGAAAGTCGTCCGCGGCGTAGACGCCGCGCGAGAAGCCCTCTCGGTAGGTCGCCGCCTCGATCTCGCCTCCGTTCCTGATTCATTCCTGGATACTACCGAGAGAGTGTTCGGCGAGCGACTGTCCCCAATGGACACGGTCTCAAGGATCATTGACGATGTCCGCGCTAAGGGCGATAAGGCCGTACGCGCACTGAATCTTGCCTTGGACGGAGTCGACAGCGCAGCTCTTGAGGTCAGCGATGCTGACCTGGACGCGGCCGCCGACTGTGTGGAGCCGCGCGTACTGGAAGCATTTACGCACGCCGCAGAGAGAATCAGACGTTTCCACGAGGCGTCAAAACCGCGTGACTGGATGGACTTCTCCGCCGGTTACGGCAGCATCTCGCGAGCATGCGAGTCCGTTGGAGTCTATGTTCCGGGAGGCAGCGTTCCGTTGCCCTCGACGGTGCTCATGACAGCCATCCCCGCGAGGGTGGCCGGCGTGAGCGAGGTCATTCTGTGCTCTCCGGCCGGCCGGAACGGTATTCCTGACCCCACTGTGCTGGCAGCAGCCAGGATCGCCGGAGTCGACAGGGTATTCACAATTGGTGGCGCACAGGCCGTGGCAGCGATGGCGTACGGAACCGAAACAGTACCGTCCGTCGACATGGTCTGCGGGCCGGGTAATGTGTTCGTCACACTTGCCAAGAAGCTCGTGTATGGCGACGTTGGAATCGACGGGCTGTACGGCCCCACAGAGACTCTGATTTTGGCAGATCATACGGCCAATCCGACTCTGTGTGCGGCTGACCTGCTTGCGCAGGCGGAGCACGACCCGATGGCGCGGCCTGTCCTTATTTGCACGGCGGAGTCATTTGCTGATGACGTCAGCAGAGAAGTGAACTCCAGACTTGAGCGACTGGAACGAGGTACGGTAGCACGCGCATCGGTCGAGGGGCAGGGGTGTATTGCAGTAATCCCTGATTTGTCTGATGCAATGGAAGTCGCGAACTGGTTCGCCCCAGAGCACATGTGCCTGAGCGTCGAGGAGCCATGGTCATGGGTGGGAGCCGTCAGAAACGCGGGTGCGCTCTTCATAGGGGACTTCTCACATGAAGTCCTTGGTGATTACGTTGCCGGACCCAGTCACGTGATGCCTACGTCGGGCACCGCGCGATTCAACTCCGGCATCGGCGTCCACACATTCCTGAAGACGACGCCCGTGATTGCTCTGAATGACGAGGAGTCGATCGCTTTATCTGACGCGGCTGCAGTGATGGCCCGAGCCGAAGGTCTTACTGCGCACGCTGAGGCGGCTGAGATTAGACGTGAACTCAGATAAGACAGAGTCGAGAGGAGATAGCTGTGCCAGAAAAGCGATTAGAGGGGCTTATAAGACCCCACCTGACCTCAGTACAGACTTACCAGTCCGTGGACCCGCCCGAGGTGCTCGCGGAGCGCGCCGGAATACCAGCGGAGTCCATCGTCAAGCTGAACGGAAACGAAAACCCGTATGGACCGTCTCCAAAGGCTTCTGAGGCTGTCTCTAAGGCAGCCCTACACATCTACCCCGATCCTTTACAGCGCCGGCTGCGTGCGGCTCTCTCTGACTACACGGGTTTCGGAGAGGAGAACATAATCGCAGGGGCTGGCAGCGATGAGTTGATCGACCTGCTGTTCAGGCTGTTCATCGAGCCCGGTGACGTCATCCTGGACTGCGAACCTACATTTGCCATGTACGCATTCTGTGCGAGGGTTGCTGGTGGTGAACTGAGACTGATCCAAAGAGACGAGCTCTTCGAGATCGATCTTCAGGCCGTGAGGGACGCCATCGACGACACGACCAAGATCATTTTCGTAAGCTCCCCTAACAATCCCACAGGAAACATGGTATCCCAAGACCAGGTAAGGGCGCTCCTGGACACTGGGCTCGTGGTGGTGGTCGACGAGGCATACTATGAGTTCAGCGGAGAAACGGCAGCCGGTCTAATCCAGGAGTACGACAACCTCGTCGTCCTGCGCACGATGAGCA
The DNA here is from genome assembly GCA_965232905.1 of Dehalococcoidia bacterium. Lineage (GTDB taxonomy): Bacteria > Chloroflexota > Dehalococcoidia > Lucifugimonadales > UBA1123 > VXRN01. Next base: position 836,928 of record OZ247432.1, on the reverse strand, counting down.
AGTGGGCTGGCCTGGCTGGCCTGCGCATCGGATACGGGATCATGGACGATGCACTTGTGAATCACATCATCGACATCAAGTCACCGTATAACGTGAACGTAGCCGCTGAGGCAGCGGCGCTGGCTTCGTTGGAGGACAGCGAATACTTGCTGGCCAATGTTAACTCCATTGTGGAGGACCGCGAGGCGATGTTCAGTGCTCTCGAAGAGGTCGACGGAGTCAAGCCGTGGCCGTCACAGGGCAACTACATCCTCTGTCAGCTCGACGGACCGGAAAAGGCCGGCGAAATGGTCAGTCAACTGGCTGGCAAGGGAATATTCGTGCGCAACTTCGGCTCCGACCGTCTTACCGACTGCTTCAGGGTGGCAATAGGAACGCCCGATGAGAACGAGGCTTTCCTGAACGCTGTCCGGGAGATTGCCCAGTGACGTTAGGAGACAGGGTTGGCAGACTAAGCAGGAACACAGCGGAGACTCAGATCTCCATTGAGTTGAACATAGATGGCACGGGCGAGTACCAACTGAACGTGCCGAATGGAATGTTCGAGCACCTGCTGGCGCAACTTTCAAGGCACGGACTCATCGACCTAACGTTGTCCGCCGACGGTGATACCGAAGTCGGACTGCACCACGTCGTTGAAGACGTTGGGATTGTACTGGGAAGGGCTCTAGCCGAAGCGGTCGGGGAGGGCGCCGGTATCAGGCGCGCCGCACACACGTTCATGCCGCTGGACGAGACCCTGGCGTTTACCGCAGTCGACTTTGGAGGCCGCGGCTACGCGGTCATCGATGCTGAAATCGGCGATGGCGATATGGGCGGCCTCTCAGGAGACCTTGTAAGGCACTTCCTGGAATCCCTCGCGAGGGAAGGGCGGTTCAACCTGCACGTCAGGATCGTGACCGGCGTAAACAACCATCACAAGGCCGAGGCGATATTCAAGAGCCTGGCAAGGTCGCTCAGAGCAGCCCTGGAGGTCGACCCGCGCCGTGCTGGTCAGGTACCTAGCACCAAAGGGACTATCTCTTCCTAGGATAGTCCCTGGGGGGACTTAGTCGCCTGCGGCTTCCAGTTCGAACCTGAACTCCTCGATGATGGGATTTGCGAGTAGCTTGTCGCACATCTGGGTAACTCGAAGACCGGCTTCCTCACGGTCCTGCCCTTCGAGCCTGACTTCCATGTACTTGCCGGCTCGCACGTCGGTGACCGCGTCGAATCCGAGCTGGTGAAGACCGCCTCTGATGGTGAGTCCCTGAGGGTCGTTCACTCCGGGCTTGAGCGTGATGTAGATCTTCGCCAGAAACATCAAACTACCGAGGCAGGCGGTACTCAGGAGCGTTGGGTGAGCTCTCGTGAGCACTGACGAAGGCTCGAATTCTGTCTTCGTCGAATTCATCAAACCGGTCCAGGAACGTCCATGCTGTCAGCGAAATTCGGCTCTCCATATCAGGGTACGGGCTCATGAGCAGTTTGCCGCCTTGATCAATGCCTTGCTGTACGAGTTCTGTCAGTTGACCGACCAGCTCCGGGCATCCTTCGGGGCAATTGTAATGAACGTTTATGTACCCGTGCTCCAGGTTGTGGAGAAGGACCTCAGGCTCGATGGGTTCGTCGTAGATTCCCCAGCGTGCCGGCGCCAGCGGCAGGTCATAGTGCCAGCCCGACGTGGGAGGGATTGAATTGTACTCAGGGTGGTCCTCGCCAGGGCTCACGTGAGTTGCCCCCTGGTCTGCGACCCGTATTCCCGGTCCGTCAGGAGTTCCTCCCTGGAACAGCTCCCCAAGCGGAAGTCCGGGCAGGATGATCGAGAGGACCAATGTAGAGGCAACAAGCGCAACCGCTATGCCTCCCAGCCAAATGAAAACTCGACGGCGGCGTTGCCTGCGCGCACGTCTCGCGCGGCGCGCCTGGGTGGGCGTTAGCCTTGTGCGAGAACTCTGTCTCCCGGGTGCTGATGCCATTGTGTATATAGACTCCGCGCTTTACTTCTACTACTGGAGCTCTTGCCCAGTCAGTTTCTTGAACGCTTCAGCGTACCTTTCGGTTGTTCGTGATACGACTTCTGCAGGCAGTTCGGGTGCAGGCGGCTCGTGGTCCCATCCAGCGTCGTCCAGCCAGTCCCTTACGAACTGCTTGTCGTAGTTAGGCTGGGACTTTCCGGGCTCATACCCATCGAGATCCCAGAATCTACTGGAGTCTGGGGTCAATAGCTCATCGATAAGTATCAACTCACCGTCGATGGTGCCGAACTCCAGCTTGGTGTCCGCGATGAGAATGCCGCGGTCTTTCGCGAAATCCCTCGCGAACTCGTAGACCTCTATCGTGGTGTCGCGTAGGCGCTCGGCCATCTCCTGGCCGACCATGTCCACGACTTCTTCGAAGCTCATGTTCTCATCGTGGCCCACTTCGGCCTTAGTGGTGGGAGTGAACAGCACTTCAGGGAACGGATCTCCCTCGCGCAGGCCTTCCGGCATTGGGTTGTCCTGCACCGTTCCCGCGCGCCTGTACTCTGACCAGGCGGAGCCGGTTATGAAACCGCGCACGACGCACTCGACGTCGATCCTGTCCGCCTTCTTGACGACCATAGCTCGTTTGGCGACCTCATCAGGTATGTCCAGTCCCGAACGGTCGGCCGCCATTTCGATCAGGTGATTAGGCACGATATGAGCAGTCTTGTCGAACCAGAAGGCAGAGATCTGGTTGAGCACGGCGCCCTTCTCTGGGATGCCGGTAGGCAGCACGACGTCAAACGCCGAAATTCTGTCGGTAGCAACCATCAGAAGCGTCTCGTCGTCTATGGGATATGTATCTCTGACCTTGCCTCGATAGAGCAGGTTCGGAAGGGTTGTCTCCGTAATCGCGGTCATGCGGTCCGTGACCTCCTTGGTTTGCTGAAAGGTTAGTTCAGGCCGATTCTGTCGAACACTTCATCGACGAACCTAACGTAGTAGGAGTAGTCGAATGTGTTGTCCAGGTCGGACTGGCTCATGTACTTCGTAACTGTGGGATCACTTCTGACCAGCTCTCTGAAGTCGTCATCTTCGTCCCAGGTCCGGGCTGAGTTGGACTGCATGACCTTGTAGGCATCGTCTCTGCTGACGCCCTTTTCGATCAGCGTAAGCATGAGCCTCTGGGAGAAGAGCAGCCCCCTCGTCATCTCAATGTTCTGAAGCATGCGATCCGGGTAGACGCGCATTCCAGCTACGACGCCAGTGAACAGGTCCAGAATGTAGTCCAGCGCCATGCACGAGTCGGGCAGGATCAGCCTCTCCGCGGAGGAGTGGCTGATGTCTCGCTCCCCCCAGAGCGCTACGTTCTCCAGGGCAGTGACTGAGTGACCGCGTAGCAGCCTTGCCAGGCCGCAGACTCTCTCGCTCAGCTCTGGGTTTCGCTTGTGTGGCATCGATGACGAGCCAGTCTGACCCTCAGAGAAGGGCTCTTCCAGCTCCCGAATCTCAGTACGCTGGAGTCCTCTGATCTCGGTTGCAAACTTCTCAAGCGAGGCAGCAATTACGGCCAGTGTGGTAATGAACGCAGCGTGACGGTCTCGCTGTACGACCTGATTTGAGACCGGAGCGACGCCGATGCCAAGCTCACTGCACACTCTGGCTTCCACATCGGGGGGCACCGTCGCGTGTGTCCCCACAGGCCCGGAGATCTTGCCGACCGCAATGTCCTTACGAGCGTTTCGAAGACGATCCCGGTTCCGGCGCATCTCGTCCCACCATAGGGCGAGCTTGAGTCCAAGAGTGACCGGCTCCGCGTGCACGCCGTGTGTGCGCCCCATCATGAGGGTGTTCTTGTGCTCGACTGCTCGGACCCCTAGTGCCTCGATGCAACTCTCGATCTCATCTTCGAGTGCGTCTGCCGAGGCTACCAGCTGCAGACTGGTGGCAGTGTCCCAGACATCGCTGGTCGTGAGTCCGAGGTGCAGCCAGCGACCCTCAGGCCCAAGACCATCCGTGACCGATCCGAGAAATGCAGTCATGTCGTGCTTGGTGACTCGAAGTATCTCGTTCAGCCGGTCGATGTCATATTCCGACCTGCGCAGCTTGCGCATGTCCTCTTCAGGGATTACCCCTGCGGCGGTCCATGCCTCGCACACCGCGAGTTCGACAAGAAGCCACTTGTCGTATTTGCTTTCGTCTGACCAAACCTGCTTCATTCGAGGTCGGGCGTATCGTTCAATCATCTTGGGTTCCCGTGTCTCCTAGCGGCTTCTGAGTGACTCTCGGTAGTCATCATAGGCTTTTCGGATGTCTTCGTGCTTCCCACCCAGAATCTGTGCAGCCAGAAATGCAGCGTTACGAGCGCCCCATGATCCGACCGCAACACACGCCACTGGAATGCCGGGAGGCATCTGCGCGATTGCGTACAGTGCGTCGATTCCCTTGAGGTCGCTCGAGGGTATCGGCACGCCAATGATCGGTAGTGTCGTCCAGGAAGCCAGGACGCCGGGAAGGCCTGCTGAACCGCCGGCTCCGGCGATTATGGCCTCGATGCCTCGTTCCCTGGCGGTGACCCCGTACTCTCGCACCTTGTCTGGTGTGCGGTGGGCGGACATCACTTCGACTTCGTAGTCGACCCCAAGTTGCTTCAGGACCTCTTCAGTCGGCTCCATTGCGGGCCGGTCGGAACTGCTTCCCATCAGAACGCCTACGAGTGCCATGATTCCTCCTCAGATAGATGCAGCAATGTCTGTTCGAAAGTAGGCGTTGGAGAACTCAATCTCGCCCGCCAGTTCATACGCCCGACGCCGGGCGTCTAATATATCGGTGCCTCGGGCTGCCGCGGTAAGCACCCGTCCGCCTGACGTCACGGTCTTCTTTTCCTGTAAACGAGTGCCGGCGTGAAACACGATGCTCTCGTCCGTACTAGCCGGAATTCCAGTAATCTCGATATCGGTCTCATACGATCCTGGATACCCTTCAGACGCCATTACGACTCCGACCCAGGAATCGGTGGACCACTCGATCTTAAACTCTGACAGACGACCTTCGACTGTTGCAAGTGCAATGTCCAGCAGGTCGGTCTTCAGCCTTGGTATGACGACCTGGGCCTCAGGGTCACCCATCCGGCAGTTGAACTCGAACACCCTGGGGCCCTGGTCCGTGACCATAATCCCGCCGTACAGGATGCCAGTGAATGGACATCCAAGTTCCGTCATCTGCCGGGCAACCGGCTCCATGATCTCGGATCGCACCCTGTCCTCCAACTCCGAGTCCCAAAAGGGTGGGGGACTGTAGCTGCCCATCCCTCCCGTGTTTGGCCCGAGATCGTCGTCGAAGATTCGTTTGTAGTCGCAGGCGACAGCAAGCTCAGACACGTACTCGCCATCGAGGAACGCGAAGACGCTTATCTCCTGACCTTGCATCCACTCTTCGATCAATACGGTGCTGCCAGCGGCTCCAAAGGCCCTGTCGAGGAACATCGTGTGCGCCGCCTCGCACGCCGCCTCCTGATCGTGGGCGATGACGACACCCTTGCCAGCGGCAAGGCCGTCTGCCTTAACGACAAAAGGCGGGTCGACCGAGGAGATGTGCCCAACCGCCGATTCGTAGTCTGTGAACACGCTTGCGTGTGCCGTGGGCACACCGGCCGCTTCCATGACTTCCTTGGCGAAAGCCTTGCTGGACTCGATTCGTGCTGCTGCCTTCGTAGGACCGAAGATAGACAGAGAGTGCTCGCTAAATCGGTCAACCAGACCTTCTGATAGCGGTACTTCCGGGCCAACTATAGTTAGGTCGATGGACTCATTGCGGGCGAACTCAAGCAGGCCGTCAACGTCTTCAGCGTCTATGTCGACATTCTGACCCAGTTCATAGGTACCCGCATTCCCTGGAGCGATGAACAGTTCAGGTGAGTGATGGCTGCTGGCAGCCTTCCAGGCCAGGGCGTGCTCACGTGCCCCTCCGCCAACTATGAGCACCTTCACAGGGAGGCTCCGAGTTCGATGTTCATTCCCACTCGATTGTGCCCGGCGGCTTGCTGGTTATGTCGTAAACGACCCGGTTCACGCCCGGTACCTCGTTTGAGATACGGCTCGATATCCGGGCCAGTACTTCGTGGGGTATCCGGGCCCAGTCGGCTGTCATGGCGTCGTCGCTTGTCACCGCACGAATGGCAATGACATTTCCGTACGTCCGAAAGTCTCCCGTTACGCCAACTGACCTTGAGTCGGTCAATACTGCAAAACTCTGCCACAGGTCGTTGTAAAGCTCGCTGCGCTCAACCTCTTCCATAACGATCCGGTCAGCGTCTCGCAACGTGTCGAGGGCGTCGTGCGTGACCTCGCCAATGATGCGGATCGCCAGACCCGGACCAGGGAATGGCTGTCTGTTGACGACCTGCTCAGGCAGTCCAAGTTCGAGTCCAACCTGTCGCACCTCGTCCTTGAACAGGTACCTCAGGGGCTCCACAAGGTCCATGCGCATGTGCTCAGGCAGGCCGCCGACGTTGTGATGGGACTTGATCTTGGCAGACACGTCGTCGCCCGGAACGTAGCTCTCAATCACGTCGGGATAGAGTGTCCCCTGGGCGAGGAAGTCAACCTGGCCGAGCCTCGAAGCTTCCACTTCGAAGACGTTGATGAACTCCTCACCGATGATCTTTCTCTTGGATTCAGGGTCCGTAACACCCCGAAGAGCACCAAGGAAGCGTTCGGTAGCGTCAACATGAACGAGGTTCATCTCCATGTAGCTCTCGAACGTATCCCTGACTCGTTCTGGCTCCCCATGTCGTAGCAGTCCGTTGTTGACGAAAACGCAGGTTAATTGCTCACCAATTGCCGCGTGTACTAGTGACGCCGCCACCGCCGAGTCTACTCCTCCAGAAAGGGCGCAGATGACCTTGCCGTCACCAACCTGACCCCTGATGGACGCTACAGACTCGGCGACGAAGTTGCCCGCCGTCCATGATCCGGAGCATCCGCACACACCGTACAGGAAGTTGTGAATGAGCTTGGTTCCCTCAGGCGTGTGCACGACTTCCGGGTGAAACTGGAGTCCCAATCTCCCGGCCCCGTCTCCAAGGGCCGCAATCGGCGAGTTGTCCGTACTGGCCAGAGCCTTGAATCCCTCCGGCATCTCGATGATGTTGTCTCCGTGGCTCATCCACACTTGTGGAGAGTCCGAAACCTCTGAGAATAGTGGTTCTTCCGGAGCCAAGTCGCGGAGTTCGGCGTGCCCATATTCACGGTGAGTACCCGGCGCAACACGTCCACCTAGCTGATGGACCATGGCCTGCATCCCGTAGCAAATTCCAAGTACAGGGATTCCTGAGTCGTAGACCCAGTCGGGAGCGAGGGGTGCATCGTTCTCGTAGACGCTGGCAGGTCCACCTGAGAGGATCACACCCTTCGGGTTCAGGGGCGCAACAGTCTCCCACGGTGCGGTGTGTGGAATGAGCTCGCAGTAAACGTTGGCCTCTCGTACCCTGCGGGCGATTAGGCGAGAGTACTGTGACCCGAAGTCTACGATTAGAATGGATTCGCTGGAAGCGGAGCCTTCTGAGTGCCCACTGATGGTGCCCTGACCGGTGGGAGGGGGAACCGTGGAGTACGTCAACGCCCCCAGATTAACACTGGAAGGAGGCGTACCAACTGAAGATTCAGTGCGGGTTTCAGACATGGCTCCGAGCAAAATTCAGGCTAGCACCTGTGTTACATTAGGGTCAAGCTGACGCACACTGAATTGCGATCAGTTTCGGCATTATTCGTGTACTACTCTGGCTTCAGGTATCACTTTTAAGAATGCTTTCGACATCACTCCAACGAGCTTCAGAAGTCCTCAAATGTGGCGGCGTAATAGGCATTCCGACGGACACCGTCTACGGCATAGCCGCCAATGCCCTCGATGAGAGAGCGGTTGATAAAGTCTTCAACCTTAAGGGAAGAGAAGACACGAGCCCCATTCCAGTCCTGGTAGGAACAGTGGAAGACCTGCACAGGTACGGAAGGGAAGTGCCGGACGAAGCCGTTGCCCTGGCAGAAGCCTTCTGGCCGGGACAGCTGACCATAGTCGTACCCAAGGCAGACATCATTCCACTGGTTGTGTCCGGGGGATTGGATACCGTGGGCCTGCGGATAGCCGACCATCCTGTTCCACGCGAGTTAGTAACCGCGCTGGGAGCACCAATCACGGCGACATCCGCCAACATTAGTGGCACGGACGCTCTGTCCTCAGCGACGTCAGTCCTAGAACAGCTTGGCTCCAGGCTCGATATGGTATTCGATGGTGGTGAGCTGCCGCCGTCGAAGCCCTCCACGGTAGTGGATGCCACCGTAAGTCCCCCGAGAATACTTCGGGAAGGAGCAGTACCCAGAGCAGCTATTGAGCAAGTGACAGGCTCAGTTTCAAGCATGTAGAATCGTCGCGCAGGCACGAGGGCAGTGAAGAGAACCGCAGCACCCGCGTCATCTGCCCTAATCTAGACCTGCACGGTAGTCCTGCCATTGGTGTCCAGCTCCCAGTTTGAGGAATACAGCGACCTGGTCGACGGCGAGCTGAGGCGCGTTGTAGCCACTCGTGACCTGCCTCTGTACTCCATGATGGGGCACCAATTGGGCTGGAGTTCAGAACCTGGGCTGGAAGAAGGATCCGTTCCCCGCAAACTGGGTTCGCTCTGTCTGGGAACTTGTGCAGCTCTTGGTGGCAACGTAGAGGATGCGCTGCCTGCGGCTGCCGCCATTGAGCTAGTTCAGAACTTCTGCGACATTCACGACGACATCCAGAGCGGTCGGATAGATCGAGATGGACGGGATACAGTCTGGTGGAAGTGGGGCCCAGCCCAGGGAATCAACGCCGGTGATGGAATGCACGCGCTGGCACGCATGGCTCTCCTGGGGATGAAGAGGAGAGGTTTCGGGCCCGACTCCGTGTTCGAAGCTATCCGAGTCCTTGACAGGGCCAGTCTGGCGACGTGCGAGGGCAGGTTCATGGAACTGGAGTTTCACGAACGGCTGGACGTGTCTTCTGATACTTACCTGAAGATGGCGTCTCTAAAGACCGGATCGCTCTTTTCATGTGCCATTGAGTTCGGTGTGCTGGCATCTGGGGCGAGTTCCATCGACAGAGCCCCAATTACTGAATGGGGCCAGAGCTTGGGGGTCGCCGCACAGATAGCTGAGGACCTCCAACAGATCTCAGATGCGCTTGAAGAGAATGGCGTCCCATCGGACGATCTGATGAACAAGCGAAAGCTCTACCCGGTTGTCTGGTGTTTCGAAGAGGCAACCCCCCAGCAGAGAAGACGTCTGGGTGATTATTACTTCAAGCGGGTCCTTGAACCGTCTGATGCGAAAGCCCTCGCGGAGCTTGTTGACGCTATCGGAGGAACAGCACAGGCCCGATCGCGGATAGATACCCAGTTAAGTGACTCCGGAGACAGGTTAGCCAACGCGCTTCAGGATCAATCCCGCAGGGAAACTCTCGAACTTCTTGCTCGGACTGTGGCTGGCCTCTCGTGACGTCGGGAATAAGAAGCGTTCGAGAACTACCCCTGTATCCTGGAGCAGCAGTACTGGTCAGGGTGGACTACAACGTCCCCTTCGAGCCAGGTACTCAGATCATTTCGGACGACAGTAGGATCACGGCCTCACTGGAGACTATCCAGTACCTGAAGGCTCTCGGCTGCAAGGTGATTCTCTGTTCCCACTTGGGACGCCCAGGAGGTCAGCCAAACCCGGACCTGTCACTGGCCTCAGTCGTGCCCCGGCTTTCTGAAATCCTCAACGAAGAGGTCACGTTTGTAGCCGACTGCGTTGGTCCTGAATCTGCATCCGCCATTCGGGAAAAGTCGGACGGTACTGTGACACTGCTCGAGAACCTGCGCTTTCACTCCGGCGAAGAGGCGAATGATGCAATGTTCAGCGATCAACTTGCTGGCCTTGCTGACTTCTATGTGAACGACGGATTTGGTGCTGCACATCGCAAGCATGCCTCAACCTACGGTGTTGCACAGCGTCTTCCCTCGGCGGCAGGTCTGCTGATGGAGCGAGAGATCCTGGCACTTGCCAGGGTCACTGAGAATCCGGAGCCGCCCTATGCCGTGGTAGTCGGGGGAGCAAAGGTCATGGATAAGCTACCCCTCATTCAGAACCTCTCCTCGAAGGCCGACCTGTTTCTGGTCGGTGGCGGCATGGCAGCGTCGTTTCTATCTGCTGGTTCACAAGGCGCAGTCAACGTATGTGTCGACAGTGAAGAGCGATCTCTTGCCGAAGGAATCCTTGATGATGCGATGCGAAACGAGTACGAGGTCGTCATCCCAGTTGACGTGGTCGTGGCCGATCGATTCGCAGCGGAAGCAGACGCACTAAATTGCCAGCCACGAGAGATACCGCCAGGGAAACTCATACTGGATGTTGGACCCAGGACAGTTGAACTGTACGCTAGGCGTCTCACTGAAGCACGTACCATCGTTTGGAACGGGCCGATGGGTGTCTTCGAATGGGCGCAGTTTGCACGGGGCACTGTTGGAATTGCCAACGCAATCGCAGCCGCCCAGGAAGCCTATACCGTGATCGGCGGAGGGTCTACATCCGACGCGGTCACGTCACTCGAACTTGACGATAGTTACTCGCATGTCTCGACCGGAGGGGGCGCGACACTGGAGTTCCTCGAGGGCAAGGAATTGCCCGGTATTGAGGCACTTGGCCGTAGTGCATCGTAGGTCAAGCTTGAGAGACACTTCTGATATGGCCACAAGGTGCCGGTTCCTATGATCGATCATCCATTTCTGAGCGAACTGTGCAGTCCCACGGACAGCAAGATCGTTTTACTGGTTGCCGATGGACTCGGGGGCCTGGCGCGTGCTGAGACTGGTAGGTCCGAACTGGAGGAGGCTTGCACGCCCAACCTGGATGACCTGGCTAGTAGAAGTGCCTGCGGCATGACTGTGCCCGTGGGCCCGGGTATTACGCCTGGAAGTGGCCCTGGCCATCTAGCCCTATTCGGATACGATCCGCTCAAGTACGTAATTGGCAGGGGAGTGCTCGAAGCCCTGGGAATCGGAATCGAACTTGGGCCAGATGACATCGCTGTGAGGTGCAATTTTTGCACGGTGGACGAGCGCGGACGACTGACCGACCGTCGGGCGGGACGAATACCCTCTCTAGAGTCGGAGCCACTGGTAGAGCAGCTCGCAGCGATCACTGTCGAAGGGGCAAAGGTGCGAGTAGAACCCGTGCAGGACTACAGGTTCGTTGTTGTATTCAGCGGTGATGGCCTGGGCGAGAGCGTGAGCGACACTGATCCGCAGCGAACAGGATTCGAACCTCTCGAACCGGTCGGCAGGAATCAGGCATCGGTCGCCACTGCTGAGGTCGCAGGCCAGTTCGTTGCTGCGGCGCGCGACATCCTGGGTTCCAGACAGGTTGCGAACATGGTCCTGATGCGTGGGTTCTCGAAGACTCCATCCTGGCCGCAGTTTGGATCGAGCTACTGCCTTGACCCCGCTGCAATCGCTGCGTATCCCATGTACAGGGGGCTGGCAAGGCTCGTCGGCATGGAAGTGGTCCCCACCGGCCACGACTTTGACGCCGAACTCGACACGCTGGAAGAGCATTTCGAGCAGCATGACTTCGCCTTCCTCCACTACAAGTCGACTGATGCCGCCGGAGAAGACGGCGACTTCGATGCGAAGGTCGCGGCGATCGAGGAGTTAGATAGACGGATTCCCAGGGTCGCTGCCTTAGGGGCGGACGTACTTGCGCTCGCAGGTGACCATTCGACTCCAGCAATAATGGCCGCTCACAGCTGGCATCCAGTACCGGTTCTGATCAACTCCCAGTTAACCGCCGGCAGCGGGTCTGTGGGGTTCAATGAAAGAGCCTGTGCCGCGGGACAACTGGGAACCCAGCCTGCCACGTCACTGATGCTGCAACTTCTCGCTCACGCTGGCAAGCTGAAGAAGTTCGGTGCTTGAGTTGGCAGCGTCTGTTGGTTCATCCTGTATCCGAATACATTTGGTCTTCTGAACAATGGTCTTTCTTCATACTCCGTTCTGTCGGTGACCAGTAGCCAGGACTTGAGACAATAGATATGCGCGTGACAACCATCATCGGGAATTGGAAGCTGAACAAGACACCCACCGAGGCGGGGGAGTTGGCGTCGGAAATCCGGAGCCGACTTGCTGAAAGTCCCGGGTCTGACGTAGTCCTATGCCCGCCTTCGATATCGTTGGAGACTGTGAGCCGGGTGCTCAAGGACTCTGGGATTGACGTTGGCGCGCAGAATATCCACTCCGAGGGCGAAGGGGCGTTCACCGGCGAGATCTCAGCAGATATGGTTCGCGAGTTCGCAAGCTTTGCCATTGTAGGCCACTCGGAGCGGAGGACAATCTTTGGTGAGTCCGACGATTTCATCGGCCGGAAGGTTGCCGCCGCCACAGGGGTGGGCCTGCGTCCCATTCTCTGCGTTGGCGAGCCTGATGAAATTCGGAGCGCCGGACAGGCAGAGTCGTATGTGACGGCACAGTTGCTCAGGGGTCTGTCCCAACTGTCTGAGATCTCAGATGTTCTCGTGGCCTACGAACCCGTGTGGGCCATAGGCACCGGTCAGGCTGCCACTCCTGAGGTTGCTCAGCAGATGTCTGTAGCCCTACGAAGTGCACTTAGAGACCAGTTCGGCACAGTGGCAGACCAGGTGCCTCTCCTGTACGGCGGAAGCGTGAACTCTGGAAACATCGCTGAATTCGTGGGACAGGCCGACATTGATGGCGCTCTGGTCGGTGGCGCGAGTCTTGAGGCGGAGTCCTTCGCTGATATTGTGACAGCGGCGGCCCAGGTGAAGAGCTAACGGCTCTCTGGGTTGTGGCGATGGACTGCTCTATGTCTCACAGACACCGCCCAATTTCTGCAAGTCGATGTAGGGTAGGGGTGTGTCGTGCCCGAGGTGCGGCGAGATCTGCCAGTGGAGTGTAAGGTAATCCGGGGAAGCGAGGAGACGTCTTCAGTGTCTCAGATGTCCGATCGAGGCCCTGATGTGCCAGACCGGCTTATAGCCATCGTAGGGCCGACAGCCGCCGGAAAGACCGAGTTGGCTATGCGACTGGCTCGGCACTTTCCCGTTGAAGTCATTGGCGCCGACAGCCGCCAGGTTTATCGTCACATGGATATCGGCACGGCAAAGCCTTCACGTGAAGATAGAGATCTGGTGCCACATCACCTGGTCGACATTATCAACCCATCTGACGACTTCAGTCTTGGTGAATATATAACCCTCGTAAACCAAGCAATCCGAATCGTAAAGAGTCATGAAAAAGTGCCAATCCTCGTTGGTGGGACTGGACAGTATGTCATGGCGATCCTGGAAGGATGGGAGGTTCCAAGGGTAGCGCCCGACCCGGAGCTGCGGGCACAACTGGAAGATGAGCTGTCGACCAATGGGCTCGAGTACCTACTGGATGAGCTCCATAATCTTGACCCAATCGCATGGAACTCCGTGGACCGGAAGAACCCCCGGCGAGTTATCAGAGCGATCGAGAGGGCGAAGTCCGGCTACCGCTGGGGGGAGCGACCATCCCGCATAGCCCCACAGTTTGAGACCATAGTGGTCGGAATCTCGGGCGATAGGGCAGACCTCCACGAGCGCGTAGATCGAAGGTTTGACCAGATGATTGAGAACGGCTTTCTGGACGAGGTTCAGTGGCTGTTGAAATCAGGGTACGGAGCCGAATTGCCTGCCATGAGCGGCATTGGCTACAGTGAATTGGCAGATCACATTCTAAACGGGACCGATCTCCAGTTCGCGATCCAGAGGGCCAAGTTCCGAACGCACCGTTACATACGCCAGCAGGCCACCTGGTTCAAGGCCTCGGACGAGAGGATAACGTGGTTCGACCTGACAGGTATTGAAGAAGCGGTTGACTTCATACGATCCGCCTTCGAGGAATCCCCACAAGGGGCATAAGCGCAAGTTTATCCAGATTAGAACAGAGGTGGCGCAATGAGATTCGTGAAGCTGCATGGTGCGGGCAATGACTATATCTACGTGGACGCCCGGGAGTCGGCAATTGGGACACAGAGCCCCGACTGGCCCGAGGTGGCAAGGCGCGTTAGCGACCGGAACTTCGGCATCGGCTCCGACGGTCTCATTCTGCTGAGGGAGTCGGACGTGGGCGATGCGAGGATGCAGATGTTCAATGCCGACGGGTCCGAGGGCCTCATGTGTGGCAATGGGATTCGGTGTCTTGTGCGTTTTGGTTTGGATAACAATGCCCTACCAATGGGCAAAAATGAGTTTGATATCGAGACTGCGTCAGGTGTGCTGAATGTCAGGCCGATCTGGTCGGAAGGGCAAATGATACACGCCTCCGTGAGCATGGGCGCTCCCAGGCTGGCTGCACATGAGGTCCCTGTTACAGCCCCTGGTCATGATGGCCCTGTCCTGGACTTTCCTCTTGAAGTCGACGGCCATAGTCTCCTCTTGAATTGCGTCTCGATGGGCAATCCGCACGCGGTGGTGTTCCTCGACGAGTCTGTTGACGATTTTCCTCTTACTGAGATTGGACCGAAGGTCGAGCGCCACCCGATGTTTCCGGAAGGCGTGAACTTCGAGATCGTCAATATCCTGGATCGTGACCGAATCAAGGTTCGCGTGTGGGAGCGAGGGTCCGGGATTACCTTGGCGTGCGGAACTGGAGCGTGCGCGGTGGTCGTTGCAGCCCGTCTACACGGTCTCGTAGATGATGAAGTGACCGTGGAGCTGCCTGGTGGCGAGCTGAAGATCTACTGGCCGGGAGCCGGTGACGTGGTCATGGAAGGGCCGGTCGAACGCGTATTCGAAGGGGATTGGCCAGACTAGTCCGAACTGCGGTCCCGTTTTTTGTTGCGCTTAGGTCAAGGGGCTCTTTGGTCTTCTTTCGGCCTATTTTGATTCGAGTGATGCCTGCAAGCGATAGTAAGGCAGTCACCTCGCGGACCAGATCTCGAGATTGTGCACCTCAAATGCCTTGAGTTCGGATCCTGGCCCACTTTATTCTGTAGCATTGCGAATCTTTCTTGACGTTATCGTTTAAGTTTGCTTTCGGGTGCAGTTTGTAGTCCTGATCGCCGGGCCTCAAACGCACTTTTAGAGTCCAGTGTCGATCCATGAACCCACTTGTGCGCTTGAATCTGGCGCTTTGGACTCTGTAACGCCTTATTTCCCTAAGGTTGAGCTAATCCTTTACCGCTAGTCAGTGTTGCCTTACCATGTATCGACCAGCTACCGAGTATCAGGAGTCGAAATTGAGATTTGCGAGTCGTGTAGAAAAGATTCCCCCATACCTGTTTGTTGAGATCAGCAGGAAGATTGCTCAGAAGCGACAGGAGGGGATTGATGTCATATCCTTCGGAATCGGAGACCCGGATCTCGAGACACCGGCTCCTGTCGTCGATGTTCTGCGCTCCACTGCGGGAGATCTGCCCAATCACCGATACCCAGAGTCTGACGGCTTGCCCGAGTTCAGGAAGGCCACGGCTGACTGGTATCAGCGAAGATTCGGTATCTCACTCGACCCAGGCTCCGAGGTACTCTCTTTGATCGGCGCGAAAGAGGGAATCGGACACGCCGCCCTGTGCTTTATCGAGCCAGGCGATATTGCCCTGGTCCCGGACCCAGGCTATCCGGTGTATTCGGTCGGTACTTGGTTCGCTGGTGGTGAGTGTCACTGGCTCCCGTTGGAGGAAGAGAACGGATGGCTGCCGGATCTGGAAGCGATTCCTGAGGACGTCGCGAGACAAGCCAAAGTCATGTGGCTCAACTACCCGAATAACCCCACAGGTGCAGTGGCTGATCTTGGCTACTTCAATCAGGTAGTAGAGTTCGCCAAATCATACGATCTTGCGGTGCTCCACGATGCCTGCTACACCGATGTTACATTCGACGGATACAGGCACCCGTCATTCCTTCAGGCTGACGGAGCCATGGACGTGGGAATGGAGTTCCACTCTCTATCCAAGACATACAATATGACGGGATGGCGCCTGGGCATGGCAGTTGGGAACGCAGACATGATCAATGCGCTCCTGATCGTAAAATCCAATCTTGATTCGGGTGTGCCGCAGGCTATCCAGCACATGGGGATAGAAGCCTTGAACACCACGGATGACTGGATCGACGAGCGGAACGCCATTTACCAGCGTCGCCGTGACAGGGTGCTTCAGGTGCTGTCGGATATAGGGCTGGAGTTCGATCCGCCCAAGGCCAGTCTGTATGTGTGGGCACGTGTGCCGGAAGGATTCTCGAGTGGCGATTTCGCTGAGCAGCTTCTCGATCAGTGCGACATAGTAGTCACGCCCGGGGCCGGATATGGCTCCTATGGCGAGGGGTACATCAGATTCTCGCTGACAATTGACGACGATCAGCTTGAGGAGGGCCTCAACCGGCTCGCTACCTGGAGTGGGGTCGGAAACTAGCACCTACGGGATGAGGGAGGAAGAGCATAGCTAGGAAACTAAAGTCCACTCGACCGCGCCGGGAGCGTTCAGTACTGGTAGGCGTGTCTTCAAAGCGCAAGCGCTCTCTACTTGATCCGCAGGACTCGCTCGACGAACTGGCCGAACTTGCTCGCACCGCGGGCGCAACGGTCGTAGAGCGAGTTACCCAGCGGATAGACCGGCCAACTCACACGTATCTCGGCAAGGGAAAGCTTAAGGAGCTCAACGACACATGCAGCAAACTCGAGGTCGACACAATCATCTGTGACGATGAGCTGACGCCCACTCAGCAGCGAAACCTGGAAGACCAACTGGGAGGACGCAAAGTCCTCGACAGGACCGCTCTCATCCTTGATGTGTTTGCATCCAGGGCCAGAACGCGTGAGGGAAGACTCCAGGTGGAGCTCGCCCAGCATGAGTACCTGTTGCCCAGGTTGGCGGGACAGTGGACTCACCTCGAGCGACTTGGAGGCGGAATAGGGACGCGAGGTCCTGGCGAGACCCAGATTGAGACAGACAGGAGGCTGGTCCGCGGGCGGCTCCAGAAGCTCAAGTCTGAATTACAGGGTGTCAGGCGACATCGGAAGCTTCACAGGTCGAAGAGATCTTCAAATCAGATTCCCGTTGTCTCACTCGTCGGTTATACCAACGCCGGCAAGAGCACGCTCCTGAATCAGATTACCCGAGCCGGTGTCAGAGCCGAGAATCTGATGTTCTCTACTCTCGACCCGGTAACCCGTCGGATTCAGCTTCCGTCGGACCGGCCGGCGCTGCTCACCGACACCGTTGGTTTCATACACAAGTTGCCGACATCGCTGGTGGCATCTTTCAGAGCTACTCTTGAGGAGATCGAGGAATCATCGCTGATTGTTCACGTCGTCGACTCCACACACAAGAACGCGCCGGAACAGGTCAGCGTCGTCGAGAGCATCCTGGAAGATCTCGGGCTGAAGGACGTGCCGGTCGTTACCGCTCTGAACAAGTCGGACCTGACCTCAGAGGTTGAGTCCCGGTGGGCGGCTAACGGAGTGCGTTACGTCGAGATGATGTCCTCGGACGCCGCGGACTCTGTTAGGGTGTCCGCGCTCACAGGCGACGGCGTTGACGATCTGCTCGAGAAGATCGACGAAACACTGATCTCTGCCGACGCCGGTGCCGTCCCACTTGGTGCCTGACCCTGTCGGGGTAGGGGTAAGGACAGTCCGGGCAGTTGGTTCGCACTATAAATGTTATGTAAAGTACTAGACTCGTTCCGACCCTCGTCAGGCCTCTACTTTACATAACGTAGACACCGCACAGATTCTCAGTGAGTTAGCCAAATGAGATCTGGACGATCGACGTCCGGACCATCGCCGCCATCAACTCTCGAAACATTCCCCCGTCTGCATGACGATCAACAACCACGAGGTCCAGTGATTCAGTCGCGGCCGACATCTGCGGCTGCTCTTGGCCGTCGGCGACGATCACGACTCGTTCCCCAAGCTGAAAGCTGACGGCTCCGATCGTCATCCAGGTCCTTGGGAGAAGCTGCTGATGCTCCTCTATCATTTCCGCTCCAGGCCAGACGAAAATGCAGCCTCGCGCAGAGCGCAGCACTGTCGAAATCGTGGGCGAAATGACCTGGGACACCTGAAGGCCGATTTCCGAGGCTCTGACGGGAACTGAGAGCGTCGCGATTTCACGCTCGATTTCCTCGGCGAGAGGATCATCTTCTACGGACAGGACTAACACGTAGGCTTCTTCATCACTTTCAGAGTTGGCTGTCTCAGGCGACTCGGACTCCCCAGATGGACGTGGGTCATGATGTCCTTGGTTGTAATGCGCAGCTTCAAGCGCGTCAACTACCAGAGAGCCAGACCTTTCAGTGACGATGCCAGCCAGTAATCCGTTCGCCCTGATGATCCTCAGACACTCTTCCGTCAGCTCCTGGTTGACTCCCATTTCACGCACCAGCGTATTGGAGGCGTAAGGAATCTCTGGGAGAGGTTTCCCCGAGTGGATATCGTAGAACTTCCTGAAGACGTCAGGTTCTCTCGCGGCGGCTCTCAACGCCTCGGTCCGCTCTACAGGGTCACGGGGAGCGGTCAGAGACTCGCCCAAGGGTGTCAGCGAAATCTGATCGGACGTGTGAGATCCGATGGTGATTCCATACCTAGCGGATGAACCCAGTCTTTGCACGAACGCGCTGCTCTTGAGAGTAGTTCCTAGAGTTTCAGCCAGGAGCTCAGTTGGTACTGGCTGTCCGCCGCCTGAGTTCTGGATGGTCTCAGCGATAGGTAGTACTTCTTCCAAAGTGTTGACTGGATACGGCCTGGTAAGCCTTGTCCGCCTTGCCATGGATTCACCTTCGAGCAGATGATGGGACTGTTGAAGACTCAATCCCTCTTATATGGTCTTCCTGCATCTCTCTATTCAGGCTCCTACGTGCACAGAAGTCTTGCATTTCAGAAAACATTGTAATTCTGAAAAAGCTAGCTGGTGCAGGAATAAGTTAAGTGTAGTCACTCTCTACAGCCGTGGCAACTTCAGATTACTGATATTCATCTAATTCTGAAATAGCAGATACTCTGAATTCCTGGTCTAGCTTGCCACCGAGGTAGCTGCGATTGCAGTCCGTTTTCTGTCACTGGGACGTAGAGATTAGTAGAGAGAGTGATGCTTCTGTTACAGCGCTGAAACAGTTTGCGACAGTGGACTTTTTTGGTCGCTTTTCGACCTCGAACATCAGATGACTTAGACTACCTAACCGTACTGACGACCAACGGCACGTGGAATCGTCGTCAAATGCTAGAATTGGAGCATGAATATCAAGTACTTCCATACCTTCAAACAGCCAGGAACACTAGGCAGATCAATCTGGCCTCTTGTGTTAGTTGCTCTTTTTGCGGGGCTACTGCTTGGCGCCTGCGCGACCGAAACGGCTCCCGCCGTTGAGACTGAGACTGCGGCTGTCGAAGAGGAGACTGAAACTCAGACTGTAGTCCCCTTCGATCCGATGGCCCTCCCCACTGCCCTGCCGGCGGTACCCATCGACATACCGGACCCCGTCCCCGAGGAACTCGCCACCGCCTGGGAGGTCTGGAATCTCATAAGCCAGCAGCACGTGGACAGAGACGGATTTGAGTCGGAGGAATTCGACGAAGGAGCAATCCGGGGCCTGCTCGCTGCGCTGGGAGACCTTCACACCAACTATGTGCCACCGGAAGCTTTCGCAATTGACAACGAAGACCTGTATGGATCTTTCGAAGGAATCGGCGCAAACGTCCAGTTAAACGCCGACGGCAAGTTGTACATCGTGGCTCCGCTGGATGGCAGCCCTGCGGAATCCGCGGGACTGAGAAGCGGAGATCTCATCCTGGCCGTCAATGGCGAGAGCATCGAAGGACTCAGTCTCCTGGAGGCGGTAAACCTGATTCGCGGTCCAAGGGGATCGGATGTCACGCTGCTGGTTCGGCACCTTGGTCAGATAGAAGAGGTCGAGCTCGTGGTCAGACGCGACCGGATCGAGCTAGACAGCGTTCTGGTCCGCAACAGGCCCGAGGATCGATTTGCACATATCAGGCTGACTACCTTTTATAGTGACACACCGGAAGACCTTGCCAAGGCAATCGAGGAGCAGAAGGCTAACGGAGTTGAAGGACTGATTCTGGATGTTCGTGACAACCCCGGCGGGCTGCTTTCAAGCGTCGTAGAAGTCGTCAGCATGTTCATCGATGATGACGGCTTGATCCTGTACGAACTCGATGGCGCAGGTCGTCGCACCGATCATCGCGCTCGCAACTCCGGGCAGTTCGCGGACATTCCCCTGGTCATCCTCGCCAATCGCGGCAGCGCCAGCGCTTCTGAGATAGTCGTTGGCGCACTGCAGGACCACGAGCGTGCCCAGATCGTAGGAGACACAACCTTCGGTAAGGGTAGTGTGAACAGGCTCTATCGCCTTGGAAACGGCGGCGGGCTCTACCTGACCTTCGCGAAGTGGTATACGCCTGAGGGGCGGCTGATCGAAGGCAACGGTATAGATCCAGACCACGAGGTGACGTCAAGGGACCGTCAGAGAGCTGAAACCATTCAGCTCGAGAAGGCGATAGAAGTTATAGAGGAGATGGTCGCCGGCGGCACATCTGCCGGGGGAGCATAGGAGTTGGCCAGGAAAGGCACATCAGCAAACGGGAAGCGGAGCTCGTCCACTGTCACTGTCAATCGCCGAGCGCGATACGACTACGAAATCCTAGACACCGTCGAGGCCGGCCTCGTGCTGGAAGGTACTGAGATCAAGTCGATCCGCGGGAATAAGGTCAGTTTGAGTGACTCCTATGCCAGGCCAGTCGACGGCCAGATGTGGCTCCACAACCTTCACATCGATGAGTACGCGCCGGCCAGCCGCTACAACCACGACCCGAAGCGCCCTCGTAAGCTCTTGCTACATCGTTCCCAGATAGACGACCTCAGCCGCCAGATAGAGCAGAGAGGACTTACCCTCGTTCCTACGAGGCTCTACATCAGGAACCACGTGGCAAAGGTCGAATTGGCTCTCGCGAGGGGAAAGAAGCGGTACGACAAGCGTCGGGCGCTGATAGAGCGTGAACGTGAGCGCGAGGCCCGGGAAGCTATCGGTTCATCTCGCGGCTGAGCCGGCCCGAAGATTCCGTCCTCACCCTGGGTAAAACTACTAGCGTTTCTCCAAGAAACTAAGAAGCCGCTGCCTCGTCGGTCAGCGGCTTCATACTATGGTAAGGGTCTGGTTTGGGGGGAGAAACCTAGACTGGACTTACCCTCTTGATTTCTATCGTCTCACCTGGCGCCAGGGCGACTCTCCTCACGTTGATGCCCAGCTTGAGCAGCCAGTACCCCAGGGTAGCCTTGCTAACGCCGAGCTGATCGGCCGTTGAAGACAGACCCTGATCGGTGACCATCTCTGGCAGAATCTTCTCCAGAGGCTGGTGAAACTTCTCTTCTACGGCGATCATTTTCTTGGTCTTGCGGGTCATCTGCACATCCTCCCTGTCTTGTGATCTTGGTACTATGCTAAATCCGCTCTCCCCAAACTGTCAACAAGTTTTCAATACTTTTCCAGCAATTTTCTACATCTTTGAAAGAGCGCCTCACGATATAGAAAAGTATTCACCATGATGGCTTGAATAGATAACACGGCTATTTATTGTTGTGAAAACTATAATCGGGAAGGCGCCGGTTCAAGTAGGGGCCGTAGCCCGAAGACCATATGAGACTATTGCCAGGACATTGGTCACGGGACCTGCTGCGGTGGTCAGGATTCCGCTACTGTGCTACTTTCGATCTGGGAGGTGAGTCGATTGACGATTCCCTTGATCAACGCGATAAGAAAGAACCACGGTTTGGAACACGCGACAGTATCGCTGCTGCTTGAACGGGGTACCTCGACTCCCATCGGCGGTTATTCGATACCCGGTGGATTCGTCGTCTGGGCGAAGGCGTCCCCGGAAGTCGTGACGGGTGCGGCTCAAGACGCGCTCCAGCTCCTGGAAGACGGACATTCGGACCTAGCCGTTTCTGCGCACTGTGGGACCAATGCCGTCGTGTCTGTCCTACTGGGTGGAGCGGCTGCCTACCTGGCCGGGCGTGGCCGGGGGCTGATCCCCGTCGTCCGGGGAGCCATAGTGGGGCTCTTGGTGGCGAGAACGCTTGGTCCGCCTATAGGCAAGCTAGTGCAAAGAACTGCGACGGTCTCCGCTGATCCTGCTGGAATGTCCATCAGCTCTACTAGGGTATTGAAGCAGTCGCCACTATCTATAGTTTGGATATCTACAACGGATTGAGGTCCGGTTCGAAGGACTTTAGGCGGTTTGAGAGGTCAGGATTGAATGGGAATGGTGCCCTCCCCTACCCACAGATCAGCCGATGCATATGGATAGCAACTGTCTTAAGAGTCAAGAGGATTGAAGAGCGACCGGGGGACTCAGATCGCACCAGGCAGAGCCATGCTTGAGCATAGAGTTGAGGATCACAAGCAACTTGTGTCAGCGCCAAGCTTAAACTGTGCGAAAACGCCAACTTGGAATTGACCCCCTAACAAGCGGAGTGCATCTTTGTCGGGTATTCCGACAGGAGGTGCACCGGACCAAATGTTAGGAGGTCGGTTGGTGAAAGAGCTGTACGAGTTGAGAGGCAAGGGGCGTTCGATAGACGGAATAGCCAGGGATCTGGGGATCTCGAGGAACACAGTCCGAAGGTACCTGCGCTCACGCGAGGTGCCGAAGCCCATGCTCAGGGCGAAGCGCGGATCGAAGCTGGACCCATACACCGAGTACATAGACACAAGGCTTCTGGATGGACTGGAGAACTGCGTGGTTCTGCTGAGGGAGATCAGGGAACTGGGATACCCGGGCGGATACAGCACACTGAAGAGCTACGTTCATCCGAGAAGACGACCTCGCCAGCCTAAGGCGACGGTGCGATTCGAGACCGAGCCGGGCGAGCAGGCACAGGTGGACTGGGGGATACTCAGCTACACCTCAGAGAACGGACGTCGGCGCAGGATGTGGGCGTTCGTAATGGTGATGGGCTTCTCCAGGGCCATCTACGTGGAGCTGGTGCGCAGGGCCGACGTCGCAACGTTCATCCGTTGCCACATCAACGCCTTCGAGTACTTCGGCGGTGTTCCGCGGCGCTGTCTGTACGATAACGCCAAGGTGGTCGTGATCGAGCGTGACGATGAGGATCGACACGAGTGGAACAGCCGGATGCTGGACTTTGCACGTCGTGTGGGGTTCGAGCTGCGGCTGTGCAGACCGTACCGTGCGCAGACAAAGGGCAAGGTTGAGAGTGGAGTTAAGTACGTTCGTCGCAACTTCTGGCCCTCGGCGCGGTTCACGGATGACGCCGATCTCAACCGCCAGGCGATCGAGTGGTGCGACGTGGTCGCCAACGAGCGAGTGCACGGCACGACCGGCAGGGTGCCTAAGGTGATGCTCGAGGTGGAGAGACCGAGCCTGGGAGTACTGCCAGATCGGAGCGGTCTGGCAGTGTACCTCCGGGAGGACCGCAAGGTGGGCCGGGACGGCTACGTGCACTGGGATGGATCGTGGTACGGAGTGCCGTGGACGTGGGCTGGGAGCACCGTGCAGGTGGGAGTCAACGCCGGTACGGTGGAGATATGGTCGGGATCGGAGAGACTGGCGGTCCATCCGAGGGCACACAGACGCAGACAGAGACTGACGCTTCCCGGTCAGTGGGACGGCCTGGTCGCTGCCGACAGTGGTCCGAAGCGTGAGGCGCTCGCTGTTCAGGTATCGGCCCAGCAGGTCGAGAGCCGGTCCCTTGACGTGTACGAGTTGCTGGCCGGTGGAGGTGTGAAATGATCGCCATCGAGCAGGCACGCGCTCACCTCGAGACCCTGGGTATGTCACAGGCTGTGGAGGTACTGGACAGCAGGCTGGACGACGCTGCAAGGAAGCAGCTTCCGTACCCCGAGATGCTTGCAGACCTGCTGGGTGTCGAGGTTGCAGCTCGCAGGGAGCGCTACATGACGACCAGGACCCGCATGGCCAAGCTGCCCTTCCATCGCACCCTCGACGACTTCGACTTCAGCTTCCAGCCGTCGATAGACGAAAGACAGGTGAAGGAACTGGCGACACTGGCGTTCGTGTCGGAGGCCACCAACATCCTTCTGCTGGGACCTCCGGGAGTCGGCAAGACCCATCTGGCGGTTGCGCTCGCACTGAAGTCGATAGAGAACGGTAAGGGAGCGTACTTCGTGCGAGCCTACGACCTGATGGAGGACCTGCGGAAGGCACGAGCCGAGAACCGGCTGGACCGGAGGATGAGGATATATCTGTCGCCGAAGGTGCTGATAGTCGACGAGTTCGGCATATGGCCCTACGACAGGGAGTCGGCTACCGCGTTCTTCAGCCTGGTGTCCGCCAGGTACGAGAGAGGAAGCATCATCCTGACCTCGAACAAGGGCTTCGCGGACTGGGGGGAGCTGCTGGGCGACAACGTGATAGCAACCGCGATCCTCGATCGTCTGCTCCACCACAGCTACGTCCTCAACATCCGCGGAGAGAGCTACAGACTGAAGGACAAGCGTCAATCCGGACTGCTGACCTCACAGCACCTACTTGGCGCAACATCTGAGCAGAGAGTGGAAACGGATCAATAGGACATAGGGGGGTCAAATCTAACTTGGCGAAAACGCACTAAAACAAGTTGGCGTTGACACTTGCGCATACAGGCCGTCAGAGCCACCTTCTTTGGCTTGCCGGCGGCCAACAGCCGTTGGTAGAAGTCCCTGATGACTGGGTTGAAGCGGCTGGCCACCAGCGCCCCCATGTAGAGAGTGGCACGAACCCTGGCGCGTCCACCCCAGACCGTGCGTCTGCCCCGCAGGGTGCCGCTGTCCCGGTTGAATGGAGCCACTCCCACCAGGGCGGCGATCTGTTTTCGATCCAGCCTACCGAGTTCAGGCAAGTACGCCAGGAGTGTAAGTGAGAGTTGCTGTCCAACACCCGGGACGGTGCGCAGGAGACTGTCTTTCTCTCGCCATACTGGAGAGTTGCGAATGGTCTGCTGGAGGTCCCTGTCCAGGTCGTCCAGTTCCCGCTCCAGCCACTCTATGTGGGCCTCGATCCTGAGCCGGACGGTGACAGAGGTAGCTGCACTCAGGCGATTCTTCTCGGAGACCAGCATGGCTATCAGCTGGTGTCTGCGAGCTGCCAGCGAGCTGAGAACCTGCGTGTCGGCGTCCCGCAACGGGCGCACGGGAGGTCGGACAGCCTCCCCGAAGTGGGCCAGGACCGCCGCATCCAGAGAGTCTGTCTTGGCCAGCTTCCCTGTGGCCCTGGCGAAGTCCCGCACCTGTCTTGGATTGACGACGACGACCGGAAGTTCCTCGCCTGCCAGAGCTGCCACGAGGGGCAGTTCCAGACCACCGGTCGCCTCCAGTAGCACAAGTGAAGGTTTCAGGGTCTTCAGGCGGGACAGGAGTTGCTGGATCCCTGCGTCGTCATTGGAGACCTCCCATCTGTCGTCCGCGGGACGGACCGCAACGTCCATTCCGACCTTGGCTACATCGATGCCTACGAAGATAGATTCCTGCTCCATCAGCATCTCCTGTGAATACTGGCCCTTCCTTGCAAGATGCGGGCTCGGTTGGCCCAGGCAACTGTTCGGGCTCTACTTGGGGACTGGTGCGGCGACCCTCACTATACAACGGTCTCTGATGACCAAGGAGCATTCGGTCTGCCGCACCCCGATCCACGTGAGTAAAGTGATTATTACACGCCAAAACCAAGATACAAGGAGCATCCTTGGCTAACCCCCAATATGCTGTGCTAAACTTCTATTCGGATACTGTCGCGAGTCCCTGTAGCTCAGTTGGATAGAGCGGCTGCCTTCTAAGCAGCGGGTCGCGGGTTCGAATCCTGCCAGGGACGCTCCTCCACCTCAACGCTTGGCCGCAGCTCCTCTTTGCCTAATCGGCCCTTATACATATCATTACATGGTAGTTGTTGTGCAGAGGTTGGATTGATAGATATGTAGATATGAACAGTGCAGGTTAAACGTGTTCCAACTGTAAGGGAACTCGCATTAGGGTAAAGATGTGCGGGAGCAAGCTATGAGCAGACAGTCATTCAGCGAACACCTTTGGCAATTGGCATCCCCGATTTGGGACGAGATCACTCGCCACCCGTTCCTTCGTGAACTGGAGGCGGGAACCCTGCCGATGGAGACGTTCTCTTACTACATCATCCAGGACTACCATTACCTGGCTGGTTTCGGTCGCTGCGCGGCCGCCGCGCTCTCTCTGGCACAGGACACGGAAACTGCGCGCAGGCTGCTGCATAGAGTTACCACCCCTGTCGAGCGGCCACTTCATGGAAGGCTGTTCGATGCCATGGACGTGACCATGGAAGATGTAACCCTCAGCCACCCTGCTCCGACGAACCTCGCGTATCAGAATCACATGGAAGTCGCCATGCGCGTCGGCGGAATGGCGTGCGGTGTCGCCGCACTTCTCCCCTGCCCTCGCATCTACCACGAAGTCGGAAAGATTCTGACCGAGCCTAGTGAGCCAGTGTTCAAGATCTGGCACTCGACCTACTCGGAGGGTCTGCTCGAAGAAAGCACCCGAGCGTGGAGCGAGCATTTGGACGACCTGGCGGCAGCCGCAGGGCCCGACCTTTTGAAGCAGATGACTGCGGCCTACCTCACCAGTTCACAGTATGAGTACATGTTCTGGACTATGGCGTATAATCGGGAACAGTGGCCCGTAGACACACATTGAAGGCCACACACGCGGCTTGGCGATCCAGAAGTATAGACAGGGGGCAGAAAAATGAGTCCACGAAGATTCGCGGGGAAGGTCAATGCCCCCGACTTCCCGGCCAGCCTGGACTGGCTTAACACCGACCGACCGCTGCAACTTGCCGACTTCAATGGCAAGATCCTCATACTGGACTTCTGGACATACTGTTGAATTAACTGCATGCACGTATTTCCGCAGTTGCGGAAAATAGAAGAGAAGTATGCTGGCGAGTTGGCAGTCGTTGGGGTCCACTCCGCCAAGTTCAACGCAGAGAAGTCGACTGACAACGTCCGCCGCGCGATCTTGCGGTACGAGATCGAACACCCGGTCATCAACGACGCCGACTTTATGGTCTGGCAGCAGTACGCTGTCCGGGCTTGGCCCACATTTATGTTCATTGGCCCCGATGGCAAAGTAGTGGGCAAACACGAAGGCGAGTTTCCAATAGAGGCCCTCGACAATCTGCTTGCCACGATGATCGAGGAGTATGACCAGGACGGGCAGATCGACAGGCGCACCCTCGACTTCGCCATGGAGAGCGCCAACGAGTTGCACAGACCCCTGTCATTCCCCGGCAAGGTGCTGGCCACCGAGCATGGGCTCTTCATTTCAGACTCTAACCACAACAGAATCGTCTGGGCTGACCTTGATGGGAATGTTCGGAAGAATATTGGCTGCGGCGAGCGTGGGCTGAAAGACGGCTCCGCCGAGGAGGCCCGGTTCCACGATCCGCAGGGGTGCGACCTGGACTGGCCACATCTATATGTAGCTGATACGAAGAACCACGCCATTCGACAGATCGACCTTGAGAGCCTTGAGGTCAGGACACTGGCGGGTACCGGCCTGCAATCGCGCGGTTTCCACGCCGGCGGAAACGGTCGCTTCGTGGCCCTCAGTTCCCCATGGGACGTCACCAAGTTCGGCAACTACCTCTATATCGCTATGGCCGGTTTCCACCAGCTGTGGAAACTGGACCTCAACACGCGTGAGACGACGGTCCACGCCGGCAATGGCAGGGAACGCATTATTGATGGGCCCCTACCCCAGGCAGAGTTGGCCCAGCCGAGCGGCATCACAACCGACGGCAAGACCCTCTACTTCGCCGACAGCGAGACTAGCTCGATTAGGTCAGCCGCCATCGACCCGATGGGCGCCGTGAATTCCATAGTCGGACTTGACCTCTTCACCTTCGGCGACGTCGATGGCGTTGGGAAAGACGTTAGGCTGCAGCACCCCATCGGTGTTGACCTGCACGAAGGTGCGCTCTGGATCACCGACACCTACAACAACAAGATCAAGCGACTCGACCCGGCCTCTGGCGCGTGCCAGTCTGTGTTCGGTTCGGGTTCCGTCGGTCACGACGATGGCTCTGCGGGTGACGCAACGTTCTTCGAGCCCGCGGGCGTCAGCGTGCACGACGGCAAGATGTACATTGCCGACACTAACAACCACGCCATCAGGGTGGCCGACATGGACTCGAAGCAAGTCACAACGCTGAAGATCACCGGGGTATAGCGAGCCGACATGCCGAATCGACTGGCTAACGAGACGAGCCCTTATCTTCTCCAACATGCTGAAAACCCCGTGGACTGGTATCCCTGGGGCGAAGAGGCTTTCGAGGCCGCCCGCCAGCGGGACGTACCCGTCCTCCTGAGTGTCGGTTACTCTTCCTGCCACTGGTGTCATGTCATGGAGCGGGAGTCGTTCGAAAACGACCAGATCGCCGACATGATGAACCGGTGGTTCGTCAACATCAAGGTCGACCGCGAAGAGAGGCCGGACGTCGATTCTGTCTACATGACCGCGATCCAGGCTATGTCCGGTCATGGGGGCTGGCCCATGACGGTGTTCCTGACTAATGAGGGCGAACCATTCTATGGCGGCACCTACTTTCCCCCGGAGGACAGGGGTGGACTCCCATCCTTCGTTCGAGTCCTGGAGACTATCTCCGAAGCATACGTGTCCCGCAAGGCCGATGTTCTACAGAGTGGACAACAGCTCGTAGCACGTCTCAGGCAGGCATATACTCCTGACCCCGGAGTTGAACCGCTCACTGAATCGATTCTTCAGACTGCATTCGAGGCTGCGCTTACCCAGTTCGACGACCGGTCCGGAGGTTTCGGACTCCAACCCAAGTTTCCCCAGCCGGCGACGCTGGAGTTCATTCTTCGTTTCTACGCCCGATCGGGCGTCCCGGTGGCGCTTGAGATGGTCGAATACACCCTCAGCAAGATGGAGGCGGGTGGAATTCACGACCAGATCGGCGGGGGATTCCACAGGTACTCAACTGACGCGTTCTGGCTTGTTCCTCACTTCGAAAAGATGCTGTACGACAACGCCCTGCTCGCCCGGCTGTACACTCACGCCTATCTGGTGACGGGCAGCGAGCAGTTCCGCCGGACCGCTGAGAGAATCATCGACTACGTCATTCGCGAGATGACCTCTCCCGATGGTGGATTCTACTCGGCGCAGGACGCCGACAGCGAAGGTGTGGAAGGCAAGTTCTTCGTCTGGAGACCTGAGCATCTCGTACAGGTGCTCGGAGCGGACGATGCCACAGTGGTTGCTGACTACTACGGCGTAACCAACGAAGGGAACTTCGAGGGCATGTCCATACTTAATGTGCCTTCATCTCAGGAGGAAGTGGCTTCGCGTCACTCAATGTCGGTCAGCGAACTTGAGGCCCTTATCGACTCAGCGAGCCAGAGGCTCCTCGAAACTCGCTCATCGCGAGTGCCACCAATGACGGACACAAAGACGATTGTGTCATGGAACGGCCTGATGCTGGCGGCTATTGCCGAGGCGTCTGCGGTCTTCGAACGGGATGACTACTTGGAGGTAGCTCGCACCAACGCCAACTACCTTCTGGGCAGAATGGTTGATTCAGGGCGGCTGCGCAGGACGGACAGCAACTCCGATAACGGTTCCAGAGGCTTCCTGGACGACTATGCTTCTTTGATCGACGGACTGCTCGTTCTGCACAGCGCGGACGGCGACCCGAGGTGGCTTGTTGAGGCTGAAGCCTTGGCCCGCAGTGCTGTCGACCTGTTCTGGGACCCACAACGGAGCCAGTTCTACGACACAGGTTCTGATCAGGAAGCCCTTATAGTCAGGCCTCGGGATGTGACGGACAACGCGCACCCGTCCGGTCACTCGATGATGACTGATGTCCTGATTCGATTGTCCACAATCACGGGCAATTCCGACTTCAGGAACATGGCGGGACAGTCTCTTCGTGGCGTTCGAGGAATCATGGAGCAGTTCCCCACCGGCGCGGGCCACTGGCTCTGCGCCCTGGACAGCTACCTTGCGGACTCCAAGGAGGCCGTAGTCGTGACAGACGGAGGTCACTCCGAAGCTGCGCCGATGTTAAGACGCCTTGCATCTGCGTTCGAGCCGAGTGCCGTCAAAGTCGCAATGACCTCCGGCGACGAAGGGCGCGGCGAGTGGCCTGTGTTCTCAGGCAGGACAACCGTTAACGGCCAGCCGACTGCCTACGTGTGCCGGAACTACGCCTGCCAACTTCCCACAAACGATGCCGACACGATGATGGCGGAGTTCGCGCGTTAAGTTCCCTGGGTTCCTCGAATCTGTTGCGCCGTTAATGGGGATAAACTACCATTAGCCACCGGAGCAAATGAGTTGAACACAGACATCAGAGCGATCATTTCCGAGCTACAGGCCGTTGTCGGCGACGACTATGTCATCTACAAGCCTGAGGACCTGATCGTCTTCGAATACGACGGCTCGGTCGACAAAGCTCTCCCGATGGTCGTAGCGCTGCCCAACTCGACCGAAGAGGTGTCGGGTTGCGTTAAGGTCGCTGCCAGGCACGGTGTGCCAATCGTAGCCCGCGGGGCCGGCACTGGCCTGAGCGGTGGCGCGGTGGCTGCACAGGGAGGAATTGTCCTTCCCCTTACACGCATGACCCGTATCCTGGATGTCGATGTTGAGAACCGTGTAGCGGTCGTCGAACCCGGGGTTATCAATCTGGACCTCTCCGAGCATGTATCCCAGCACGGTCTCTACTACGCGCCGGATCCGTCCAGCCAGCGCGCCTGCACTATTGGCGGCAATGTCGCTGAGAACTCGGGTGGCCCCCACTGCCTGGCTTACGGCGTAACTACAAACCACGTCCTCGGGCTCGAGGTGGTGTACGCGGATGGCAGTGTGGAATGGGTTGGCGGAACGCAGAGGGAATCTGTGGGGCTCGACATCAGGGGAATTCTGATCGGCTCGGAGGGCACCCTGGCTATAGCGACGAAGGTCGCGGTCCGGCTGCTCAGGAAACCGGAAGCAGTAAAGACGCTGCTCGCCATCTTCAAGGAACTCGATGACGCGAGCGCTGCGGTCTCGGGAATCATCGGCGCCGGAATCGTGCCCGCCGCTCTCGAAATGATGGACGACCTGTGCATCAGCGCGGCTGAAGCGGCAGTACACGCCGGATACCCGGAGGGAGCCGGCGCGGTCCTCCTCGTGGAGGTCGACGGCCTTCACGAAGCCGTAGAAGAAGAAGCCGCTGCTGTAGAAGAGGTCTGCAACCTGTATGACCCTCTTGAGATCAGGACAGCGACCGAGGACGCAGAACGTGACCGGCTCTGGTCCGGCCGCAAAGGTGTTCTTGGAGCTCTTGGCAGACTCGCACCCAACTATCTGCTGGTAGATGGAACTGTTCCGCGAACGCGTCTTGTCGAAGTGCTTTCCAGGATTAAGGCAATATCCGAGCGAACAGGGTATCCAATCGCAAATCTCCTGCACGCTGGTGACGGCAACCTCCACCCTTCAGTACTCTTTGACGAGCGCAAGCCGGGTGATACCGAAAACGCGCTGAAGATCGGTGGTGAGATACTCGAACTCTGCGTTGAAGTGGGTGGGGTACTTTCCGGCGAACATGGCATCGGTATGGAGAAGCAGGAATTCATGCCGCTGATGTTTACTGATGCCGACATGGAAGCTATGGCCGCGCTCAGGCCGGCATTCGCCACAGAGAGCCTCTTCAACCCGGGCAAGATCTTTCCAACGGGCTCGACCTCGGCGGAGTTCCTGCAAGCAAGCGCGATACAGCGTGTAGGCCCGGGCGCATACATTTGACCAGTTCTTCCCGATCCGTGAGCACCGCTAACGAGAGTCCCAGTCTTCAGCCATCCTACATGATCGACGGCGTAGCCCCGATCTCTGTAGTCCGGCCTTCTACAGTAGATGAACTGTGCGAAGAAGTAGCCGCTGCAGACCGCGAAGGAGCAGCGATATCTTGCTGGGGCGGCGGCACTCGAATGTCGTTGGGGAATGTACCCAAACGTCCGGGCTTGGTGGTCGACACAACTGCCTTGAACAGGGTTGTCGGCCATAACTCTGGAGACATGACGGCGACATTCCAGGCGGGAGCCACGCTGCAGACCGTCACGGAGGTGCTGGGTCAGGCAGGGCAATTCCTGGCAATCGATCCGCCCCTGCCTGGGAGAGCTACTGTGGGCGGCACGCTAGCGTCAGGTGCGAGCGGTCCAACCAGGTGGCAGTTCGGACATCTCAGGGACACTGTGATCGGCATGAAGGTTGTTCAGCCCGACGGCAGGATTACGAAGAGCGGCGGTCAGGTGGTCAAGAACGTAAGCGGTTATGACATGGCCCGCCTCCATATTGGTGGACTCGGCAGCCTGGGGATAATCCTGGAGGCTAGCTTCAAGCTGACTCCCCTTCCCATGTACGAGAGTACGATCACTGCGAGATTTCAGACGGTGGACAGGGCTGTTCAGTGTGCCCTCGAAGTGTTCGGATCGCTCGTCACGCCACTGGCGATCACGACATACAACGGCGCGGTGTCGGAAGTGGTCGGCGCTGACGAAAGACCCGGAACGTATCTGTCTGTAAGACTCGGAGGGAGACCAAGGACACTGGACCGCCAGACCGATGAAGTCAAAGCTATATGCAACCGCTACCTGGCTATCGAAACGGCTCAGGCCGACGGTACAGGGGGGAGCCGCATGTGGCGCTCTCTGGCAGACTTTGGGTGGGATCCTGGATCCGAGCCTGTGCTTAACCTCAAGGTTAATGCCCTCCCCAGCCAGATTGAGCGGATTCACAGTCTGGTTGAAGGAGTTCGTTCTTCCGACTTGGAAGTAGCAGTCATCGCGCAGCCCGGATTCGGGACTGTCGAGGTGAGCTGGTTCGACGATGGACCTGCACCTGACTTAAACGAGCTGGCCGAAGTCGTCCAACAGGTGCGAAGGGAGTGCGCGGACCTCAATGCTGCTGTTGTCGTTCAGAAATGTCCGACTGACCTGAAAGACCTTGTGGACGTCTGGGGCGATGAGCCTTCGGGCATTGGAGTAATGCGAAGGTTGAAAACGCAGTACGATCCCAACGACACAATGAATCCCGGCCGATTTGTAGGTGGTATCTAATGGTCGATTCGAGACCAACGGTCGATCCCTCCTGGCTCTTCTCCGGTCCGGACGCTCCCGAAGAGTCCGACCTCTACAAGTGCGTCCACTGCGGCTTCTGCCTGCAGGCGTGCCCAACTTACCTCGAGACGGGCCTGGAGACCGAGTCACCAAGGGGCAGGATTGCCCTGATGAAGGCGGTCAACGAGGGACGCATTGGCATGACCGACTCGGTTGTACGCCACTGGGACCTGTGCATCCAGTGCAGGGCTTGCGAGGTGGCATGCCCCTCGGGTGTGCCTTACGGTAGTCTCATCGAGGCGACGATGGCGCAGGTGGAACGTAAGCGTAAAGTCGGGTTCTTCCCGAAGCTCGCCGCAGGGGTTGCTCTCAACCACGTCATTCCGAACCAGGGTCTGCTTGAGTTCACTGTTGGAATGGCGCGCGTGTACCAGCGCACAGGAATGCAGTCGCTCGTCAGAAAGTCAGGGCTGCTGAGGTTAGTCTCGCGCTCTCTGGCGGATATGGAGGAGTCGATGCCTCCGGCTTCCGACAGTTTCTTCAGAGCGGAGGGTCAGACTTTGCCTCCTGAAGGCGAGGTCAGGGCCAGAATCGCCCTGCTTTCAGGATGCGTAATGCCACTGTTCAACGGGAACGAGATGAACGCTGTGGTCAGGGTCCTCAACAGAAATGGGTGCGAGGTGGTAGTGCCCGAAGGTCAGGCCTGCTGCGGTGCCATACACTCGCACGTTGGCGACCTCGAGACCACCAGGTCAATGGCCAGACGCAATATCGATGTTTTCAATGATGCCGATATTGATGCGGTCGTTATTGCATCCGCTGGCTGCGGATCACGTATGAAGGAATACGACCACCTGTTGAAAGACGATCCAGTCTACGCCGAAAGAGCGGCGGAGTTTGTAGACAATGTGAAAGACATCCATGAGTTTCTCGTGGACCTACCCTTCACTCCACCAACGGCAGAACTCGACTACCGGGTCACGTACCAGGACTCGTGCCATCTCGGCAACGCCCAGCGAATCACATCGGCTCCTCGCCAGTTACTGAACGCAATTCCCGGCGTCGAATTCGTTGAGCTTCCGGGCGCGGGAAGATGCTGCGGAGCGGGCGGCACTTACACCATAACCGAGCGTGAGTTCTCCATGAGGGTCCTCGGCTCCAAAATTGACGACTTCGAGACCACTGGTGCAGATGTCCTGGCCACCGCGAATCCTGGATGTCTCCTGCAGCTCCAGTACGGCGTGGGCAATCGAGGGCTAAGCGCGGATGTCAAATATGTCACCGACCTTCTGGATGAAGCATACCGACTGGAAGATAATGCCAGCGGCGTTAATTCGAACGCTGCTGAAAATCAGGACTAGCACCTGACAGAACTGAACATTACCCAAGGAGGACAGAAATGGATCTTGGACTGCACGGAAAGGTAGCTATCATAACCGGTGGAAGCGAGGGCATCGGCAAGGCAGCGGCGGCAAGCATGGCTGCCGAGGGAGCCGATGTCGTGATTGCCGCTCGCAGACCGGACGTGCTCGAGGAGGCAGCCGCGGAGATTAGGGCCGTCTCCAATCATCGCGTGGTCGCAATACCCACAGACATAATGGATGCCGACCAGGTCCAGGCGCTGATCGATCAGACGATGGACGAGTTCGGACGAATCGACATCGTTGTAAACAACGCAGGCACATCGGCGGGCGGTCCCTTCCTGGGAGTAACCGACGAGGCATGGCAGCACGATCTGGACCTGAAGTTGTACGGCTCGATCAGGACTGCCCGTCTTACGGTGCCAATAATGCGCGAACAGGGCGGCGGACGCATAATCAATGTCACCAACCTGGGGGCAAAGGCTCCTGGCGCGGCATCGGTGCCCACGTCGGTGAGCCGGGCTGCAGGAGTGGCACTTACCAAGGCCATGTCCAAGGAGTTCGCCGAGGACAACATTCTAGTCAACACCGTCTGCATTGGCCTGATCAAGAGCGGTCAGCACGAGACCAGGTTCAAGGCCATGCAGGAGAGCAATCCTGACCTGACCATCGACCAGTTCTACGACGACATGGGCGGGCGAGTGCCCATAGGCCGTGTAGGCGAAGGCGAAGAGGCAGGAGACGTTATCGCTTTCCTGGCTTCCGAGCGCGCCAGCTACCTGACTGGCATTGCCGTCAACATTGACGGGGGCACGTCGCCGGTCGTCTAACCCCCGACCTGGGCCCTTTGCCTGAGCGTGTGATCGGCAAGCACCAGGGCCATCATCGACTCGACTATCGGGACGGCACGAGGCAGCACACATGGATCGTGTCGTCCCCTGCCCATCAGTGTCGTCTCGTTTCCGTATATGTCGACAGTCTCCTGCTCACGCATGATAGTTGCGGTCGGCTTGAAACCTGCCCTCATCACGATGTTCTCGCCATTGGATATGCCGCCCTGAATGCCACCGGAGTTGTTCGTTCTGGTCCGGATCCGCCCGCCCTCGCTGTAAAAGGGGTCGTTGTGTTCCGAACCGGTGAGATAGGTCCCGGCAAACCCTGACCCGACCTCAAAGCCCTTGCACGCTGGAAGCGACAGGACTGACCTCGCGAGGTCGGCCTCCAGCTTGTCGAACACTGGCTCTCCCAGCCCAGGGGGCACGTTTCGGGCCACGCACTCTACGACGCCCCCCAGTGAGTCGCCGTCCTTGCGAGCTTCCTGGATGCGTTCGATCATACGGATAGCCATGTCGCCGTCCGGGCATCGCGCGATGTTGGCCTCGACCTCTCCAGCCGTCACATAGTCGGGGTCGACCTCAGCCTCCAGGTGCCACACGCGCTTGACGTAGGCGACGATCTCAATCCCAAACTCCTCAGCCAGGTACTTCCGCGCGATCGCACCGCCTGCGACGCGTCCTATGGTCTCCCGTGCGCTGGCGCGACCTCCGCCCATCCAGTTTCTGATGCCGTACTTGGCCTGGTACGAGTAATCGGCGTGGGACGGCCGGTACTTCAGGCGCATCTCCTCGTAGTCGCGACTCCGCGCGTCGCGATTCCAGACGATGATCTGAATCGGCGTTCCAAGGGTCAGCCCTTCGAATACGCCGGAAACTATCTCGGCCTGGTCCCCTTCCCTTCGCTGGGTCGAAATCACGCTCTGCCCGGGCCGGCGGCGATCCAACTCCTTCTGTATGTCAGATTCATCGATGGGAAACTGGGGCGGGCAGCCGTCGACGGTGACGCCTACGGCCTGTCCATGTGACTCTCCCCAGGTCGTAATCCTGAAGCTGTGACCAAATGTATTCGCCATTCAGGTTCCCTCCGGTTGGGATGCATGACTTTAGTTGAGTTGAATTCGACTCGGACGCCTTCGCTGGAAGTCCATAAGCCCAGCTATGTTATCATTTGAGTGATGCCTCACTTCACACGAAGTAAAGAAGGGCCCGGATTGAACACCTGCGAGTGCCTCCCGTGTTTCACGGGCGAGTGCGGCTCGTAGTCCGGGCCCACTTCGTTCCTGCCTTGAACCATCGAACCGGTTCCCGATAGACTGATTTCATGAATGGCGATTCACGCACCCCCTCTGACGATGAGGGTCCTTTACCTGCCGCTGTAGCGGCAGAGCACCAGGAAGCAGATCCCCCTAGCAGCCGGACCAGCGTAAACGGGCCGGCACGCGACAGGCAGACTCCACCTCCAGAAGGCGCACGACGGCAG
Organism: Dehalococcoidia bacterium; assembly: GCA_965232905.1. Classification (GTDB taxonomy): domain Bacteria; phylum Chloroflexota; class Dehalococcoidia; order Lucifugimonadales; family UBA1123; genus VXRN01. The sequence continues at coordinate 800,154 of OZ247432.1, read as the reverse complement.
CTCCCGCCGAGGACGGAAGTCCAACCTCAGAGGGGCTGGCGACAGACATTCTCATCCCTCAAGAGCCGTGACTATCTGATCCTGTGGCTCGGCATGATGTCGATGATGGGTGGCATGCAGATGCAGATGCTGGCCCGCGGGTACCTCGTCTACGATCTCACCGGCTCTGCCTCGCTCCTCGGAATAGTAAGCGCCGGTTCGGCAATTCCCATGCTTGTGCTGGCCCTGTTCGGTGGCGCAATTGCCGACAGCTTTGACCGCAAGCGGCTGATTCAGATTGGGCAGCTGGTTGTCGGACTGCTCGCGCTGGTAGTTGGACTGGCGATCTTCACCGAGTGGGTTCAGTGGTACCACCTGCTGATTTCATCACTGATCCAGGGAGCCATCTGGTCATTCATGATGCCTGCTCGCCAGGCGATCATCCCTCAGGTGGTTGGACCTGAGCGGATTGGAAACGCGATGGCAATTAACGCTGCTGGCATGAGCGCCATGACACTTATGGCACCTGCCCTTGCTGGTGGCCTCTATGCACTCGCTGGGCCAGCCAACGTGTACTTTGTCATTACCGCACTGAGTGTTGTGGCAGTCCTAATGACATCGATGATCAGGCCGAAGGAAGCCTCAGGTCCTGCCAAGAAACGGGCCATGATTGGCGACATTGTCGAAGGGCTGAGGTATATCAAGGGTAACCAGATGGTCCTGGTCTTGTTGGTCATGGGACTGGCCACGACCCTGCTGGCCTCGCCGTTCAGGATGCTCCTGCCGGTGTTCGTAGTGGACATATACGGCAGAGGCCCGGACTCGATGGGTCTGCTTGTTGCGATCATGGGTGGAGGGTCCCTCGTAGGATCACTTGTGATTGCCGCGATGGGTAACTGGCGCCGTGGGATGCTCCTGATCGTCGGGGCGTTCGCCTCTGGAATAGCGCTGCTACTCATCGCTGCGTTCCCGTTCTACTACGCGGCAGCGGTGATTATGCTGCTGGTAGGTCTCGGAGACTCCGGACGCAGGACGATCAACATGGGCCTGATAATGGAGGTCGTGGAGGACCAGTACCGCGGTCGGGTCATGAGCGTGTTCATGATGAACTTCGGACTCATGCCACTCGGAATGCTGCCTGCGGGACTTGCCGTGGACTACTTCGGCGGCCCAGTGGCGATTGCCATACTGGGCGGGCTCCTGGTAGCTGTGGCCGCGGCTGTGTTGCTGACGCAGAAGCAGCTCAGAGCGTTCCAGTAGTCAGCGGCCAGCGGTCCATCACCTCATTTGGAGAGTGCCGATGGACTCACTGTCCGCTGACTCTTTGGAGCTAATTACTGCGCGTTAGCAGTCTCCAACTCTCGGGAAACCGTCTCAAGCTCGGCCACTGCGTTGTGAACGAGTGCGGGATTCAGCCTCGCGGCGTGGTCTGTGTATCCTGCCCTGTCCAGCATCGGACCCAGCTTGCCGCCCTTGAAGAGATCAAGAGCCCATCCCAGCGGGTCGGGTACGGCCGTGTTGTCGAGGTACATCCGCTGGTTCTTCGCCCTGGGACCGTAGTGGTAGTGGGGCGCCCTCTCGAAGCAGTCGAACGTCAGCAGTTCATACTCTTCCCCGGCGACGTCCCCTAGCACGTGTATCGCCACGCCGCGGTCATTCGCCAGTTGTCGGAATTCGACCCCGAATCGTACGGGGCCTGCTTCCAGTATCACGTCGCCTCGATCGTGCACGACCGTCCTGCGGCCTGACACCGATAGCTCACGTGACTGTGCCTCAAGATCTGCGATTTCCCCGCTCAGGTCGGCCTCTCGCGCGGCCTCGGCGAGTTCAGGGTACTCGGCCCTCTCGAGCATCTCTGGCAGCCTGTCCTTGATCTGCTGAAGCGTCCAGTCGAGCGAGTCGCCTTCCGTCGTCTTGTCCAGCATCAGCCTCTGGTTCCGCTTCTGTGGACCGTAGTGGTAGTGCGGCTCGTGATCGAAGCAGTCGAACCTCAGCAGTTCGTGCTCTTCGTCTGCGCTGACGTCGCCCAGGACGTGAATGCACACACCCTGATCGTGCAGGAGATCCCTGTACTCGATTCCAAACTTGATCGATCCATCCCCAATGATTGTGTCGCCACGTTCCTTCATTCCGTCCTCCTTACACTGCACTTAGCTTAGCCAACGACATTATACGTGTTCATGGCAAGTGGCACTTGCTACTCCCACATAAACACCGGCTTACCTGTTCTTCCCGTGTCGAACAGAGTGTATGCTTCATCAGCCTGGTCAAGCTCGTATCTGTGAGTTATGAGCTTGTCCAGCGGTACTTCACGGCTTACGACAAACTCGGCGGCTTCGGCCAGACCCGCCAGGCTGAATGTCCAAGAGCCGTAAATCGTCAATTGCTTGTGAATGATCTGGGCACTGATGTCGAACGTCGTCGTGTTGCCCTCTCCAACGAAGCAGACACGACCCCAGTAGCGCGCCGAGTCGACCGCGTTGATCCGAACGTCGGGAATCCCGGTCGCGTCCAGTGTGGCGTCAGCCCCCTCACCTGCCGTAAGGCTCCTGATTATGGACTCTGCGTCGTCTAGTGATGCGTCAACGACTGTGTCCGCTCCCAGTTCACTAGCGAGCTCCAGGCGTTCGGGTATGACGTCGACGGCTATCACGCGAGCGCCCATCGACTTCGCGAACATTGTTGCGCTCGCGCCAACAGGCCCCTGGCCGAAGATCGCAACTGTGTCCACGCCGGTGAGTCCCAGTCGTTTGATTGCGTGAAACGCAGTCCCAGTCCCGCAGGCGACGGCAGCGCCCTGATCGAATGGTAGTTCGTCCGGCATCTTCACGCATGTCGATGCTGGACAGAGCAGGAAGTCCTGGTGTCCCCCGTCAGCAGTTGAGCCATAGATTTCATGGTGAACGAGGCACATCTGGGTGTAGCCGATGCGACACATAGAGCAGGTATTACAGCCTGTATAGTGATGCATCATGACCCTGTCGCCCACCTGGACCTCTGTCACACCGGGCCCTACCTCGGCGACCACGCCACATGGCTCGTGCCCTGCAACGTGGAAAGGCGGTGACAGTTCATCGGCGGGAGTCCTGTATCTACGGAGATCACTGCCGCACAATCCAGATGCCTTCATCTGTAACAGGACTTCCCCTTGGCCCGGCTCAGGCTCTGGAAGATCACGCAGCTCAACCGTGCGGTCGCCGACGAAAATGGCTCCCCTCATAGCGATCCTCCAAGGTGCTGGCTATACGTGTCCGGCAAGTTGACCAGGTAGGTTCGTATGCTACAATTCGACAAACGTTCTAGCAAGCGGTTCCGCAAGCTGAATACTCGTTCACCTCATTGCACCAAACACGGCGGAGGCAACTTCATGCGCCCAATTGCAGATGTCGCTGAAGAGCTCGGACTGGCCCGCGACTCGATAATTCCTTATGGACACTTCAAGGCGAAGATTCCTCTGGATGCAATCCGTGACGATGGGCGGCGTGGCAAGATGGTCGTGGTGACGGGCATCACACCGACACCAGCAGGCGAAGGGAAGACCACCACCACAGTCGGACTCACACAGGCAATGGGGCGACTGGGAAAGAATGTTGTGGCCACCCTCAGGGAGCCGTCGTTAGGCCCTATCTTCGGTATCAAGGGAGGCGGAACCGGCGGAGGAAAGAGCCTGATTGAGCCCCAGGATGAGGTCAACATTCACTTCACCGGTGATGCTCACGCGGTAGCTTCGGCACATAATCTCCTGGCAGCCCTGACGGATAATGCTGCTCAGCGTGAGAGGATTCCAGGATTCAGGCCCGAGGGCATAGCCTGGAGGAGGGTCACCGACGTAGAAGACCGTGCACTCCGGTCGATCATGACAGGCATCGGTGGTTCGAACAATGCCCCCGTAAGGGAAAGTGGCTTCGACATTGTGACCGCTTCGGAGATCATGGCAATCCTGGCACTGTCGTGCGATCTTGCTGACCTGCGTGCCCGGCTAAGCCGAATCGTCGTCGGGTACACGAACCAGGGCGATCCCGTGACTGCTGACGACGTCGAGGCTGTTGGCTCGATGATGGCGCTGCTGAGGTACGCTATTCAGCCAAACATCGTCCAGACAACCGAAGGCCAGCCTGTGATAGTCCATGCCGGTCCGTTCGGAAACATCGCGCACGGCTGCTCGTCTGTTGTAGGGGACAGACTTGCTCTCGGCTATGCGGACTACGTGCTGTCCGAGGCCGGTTTCGGAGCTGACCTTGGGTTTGAGAAGTTTATGCACATCAAGGCCAGGTTCAACGGCCTTGAGCCACACGCCGCGGTTATCGTTGCGTCTGTCCGGGCCGTCAAGTACCACGGCGGGGTGAGAGTGAGGGACCTGGAAGTTCCAAATACGGAAGCTGTTGAAGAAGGAATGTCAAACCTGACACACCTGATTGGCATGATTCGGTCTTTCAACCTGCCGGTGGTCGTTGCGCTCAACCACTTCCCTTCCGACACTCCGGAAGAGACCGCCATCATGAAGCGCGGCGCCGAGGAGGCAGGAGCGTTCGCGGCAGTGGAAAGCAAGGTCTTCGCGGATGGTGGGGCCGGAGGCATAGATCTCGCTAATGCTGTCATAGAGGCGACCAGTGCAGATGACCATCCGGAGATCGACTACGCCTACGCGATGGACGATACCCTCCGGGACAAGGTCACCGCGCTTGCCAAGCGCGTTTACAATGCCGACCGCGTAACGTACGTGCTGGCTGCAGGCAGACAGATGCGACAGTTCCAGGAACGGGGCTGGGGCAATTTGCCGGTCTGCATGGCCAAGACCCACCTGTCGATATCTCACAGGGCGGCGCTCAAGGGGCGTCCGTCGGGCTACGTTTTCCAGGTCTCAGACGTGCGAGCCTCAGTCGGGGCAGGGTTCATCTACCCGATTGCAGGCAACATTGTAACCATGCCAGGGCTCCCCGGATCGCCACGCCAGCTCGATGTGGATGACAGCGGAGCGATTCTGGGTCTTTAACTCGAAGGACAGTCGAATTAGGGAATGTCGACGATAGTGTTCCCTTGACTGTGAGCACGCCAGGTGCGAGTCCCTTCAGGACTCCCTGGGCACACTCAATTCGGGAGGAGCAGTCTGTGCCAGAGTTCTTTAACGTACGATCTCCCGGGCAGGCGTTCAACGACCTGCTGCCGTACCTCGCTCCTGTCACAGATGTCGAAACCGTGGAGACTGGGGACTCGTTAGGGCGCGTAATCGCTCGTGATGTAATCTCCCCCGAAGACCTTCCCTCGTTTCCCCGGTCCTCCATGGACGGATTCTCCGTACGTGCCAGCGACACATTCGGGGCGTCCGAGAGCCTTCCAGCCCTCTTCGAGGTAGTTGGCGACATTCCAACAGGCGAGTCGTCAGACATACGCCTTGGCATCGGAGAAGCTGCTGTTGCGTACACCGGTGGGACTCTGGCAGATGGCTCGGACGCAGTCGTCATGATCGAGCGCACCCAGCCTGCTGATGAGATTTCGATTGAGGTACTCAGACCCGTAGCTCCTGGCGAGAATGTAATCCAGGTTGGTGAAGACATCAGGTGTGGTGAGACCCTCTTCGATTCAGGCCAAAGGATCAGACCCCAGGACATCGGAGGCCTGCTGGCGCTCGGAATCACGAGCGTGCCTGTGTATCGACGACCGGTGGTCGGAATAGTGTCCACAGGGGACGAGCTGACCCACCCATCGACGCGACCACACAATGGAAAGATACGGGACATAAATACCTATACGATCGCGGCTCGATCTGCCCAGTGCGGGGCGGACCACATCTCAGCGGGGATAGTCCGGGACGAGTACGAACCTCAGTTGAACGCTGCGCGCGACACTCTTTCAGGCGCTGACGTGTTGGTCTTTTCCGCAGGCAGCTCCCTGAGCACCAGGGACATGACGGCAGACGTGTTCAACCAGCTTGGTGGGCCTGGTGTGCTGCTCCACGGCATCTCCATCAAGCCCGGCAAGCCAACGGTCGTGGGAGTCGCAGAGGGCAAACCGCTGTTCGGCCTGCCCGGAAATCCTGTATCGGCACTGGTGGTCTTCGACCTGCTTGTGGCTCCTGCTATCCGAGCGCTGTCAGGCGAGACAGGAGACTCTGTCTTACCAGAGGTTTCTGCAGTCTTGAGCCAGGATGTGCCGTCGGAGTCTGGGCGAGAAGACTATGTTCCTGTGACGCTCTCGTTCGTCGACGGCCGCCGAGCCGCAACACCTGTGTTTGGAAAGTCAAACCTCATTTTCACGCTCGTAAAGTCAGATGGAATCATAGAGGTCCCGATGGATTCCGGCGGGCTGTACGCGGGAGAGACCGTTGACGTCAGGATCTATCCTTCATGACTCATGGCCAAGGCAGGCACGGCAGACGCTACTACCTACAGGATGTGCCCCTGGAAGAAGCCCGGACTCGGTTTCAGCGCGCCCTGGCTGCTGAGGGCGCTCTGGATCATACGAAGTCTGAGACTGTCCCGATACAGAATGCCCTGGGACGGATAACCGCCTCGCCCGTCTGGGCGGTGCGTTCGACCCCTCACTACGACTCCGCAGCCATGGACGGCGTGGCAGTCAGGTCGATTGACACGACCGGGGCAACAGAGACCTCTCCTCTCACACTATCCGTCCCTGACCAGGGGCGATGGATAGACACCGGTGGCCCCATCCCCGATGGATTCGACGCCGTCATCATGGTGGAAGTCGTCGAGGAGATCGACGACACGACCATCCGCATCACCTCCCCTGTTCCTCCTTACAATCACGTGAGGGCGATTGGAGAAGACATGGTGGCCTCCGAGCTGTTGCTCCCGGAGAATCACCAACTCCGCCCTGCCGACCTCGGGGCTTGCGCAGCGGCAGGCGTGACAGAGTTGGATGTACGCCGAAAGCCGAGAGTCGCGATCATCCCCACTGGGACAGAGCTGGTCGATATTGACGCTGACCCCAAGCCCGGTGACATCGTGGAATTCAATTCCCTCGTGCTCGGAGGAATGCTCAGTGAATGGGGAGCCGAACCAGTCAGGCTTCCGCCGGTTTCTGACGATCCCGTGAAGCTTCGGCGGGTGATTTCAGAAGCCGTCGAACAGCATGATATTGTCCTGATAAATGCCGGCTCATCGGCTGGGGCGGAAGACTACACCGCCGGCCTGGTGGAAGAGCTTGGTGACCTGGTCGTTCACGGAGTTGCGATCAGGCCAGGCCATCCTATCGTGCTGGGGGTAGTCGAGGGCAAAGCTGTATTGGGAATACCGGGCTATCCGGTTTCGGCAGCAATCGCCTGCGAACTCTTCGTCCAGCCTATCGTCGAACTTATGCTGGGGTGCAGAGTTACTCCTAGACAGACCGAGAAGGCAGTCGTCACCCGTAGGGTCCAGTCACCAATGGGTGAGGACGAATTCCTCAGGGTGCGACTTGGGCAGGTCGGAGATCGACTGGTGGCAACCCCTGTGCAGCGTGGTGCAGGAGTAATCAGCTCGCTGGTCCGGGCCGATGGCATCACGCTCATTCCACGATCTGTTGAGGGGCTGGAGGCCGGGTCGGAAGTTGAGGTCCAGCTTCTCAAGCCAATAGAGGAAGTGCGTAGAACGATAGTAGCAATCGGCAGCCACGACATGGTCCTGGACCTGATTGCCAGCCGTCTGAGCAGGAATGCAGAGGGCCCTGGGCTGTCCTCAGCCAACGTCGGCAGCTTGGGAGGTCTACTGGCGATTCGCAGGGGGGAAGCCCACGTCGCGGGAACCCACCTGATGGACGAGGAGACCGGCGAATACAACGTATCGTTCATCAAAAGATACATTCCAGACAGGACTGTCGCTCTCGTTCACCTGGTAGCAAGGACCCAGGGGCTGATGGTGCGGCCTGGAAACCCGTTGGGCATATCGTCTCTATCAGACCTGACAAGGGCCGAAGTCAGTTTCGTCAATCGCCAGAGAGGCTCTGGAACCCGTGTTCTGCTGGATTTTGAGCTTCGCACAATGCGAGTCGAGGCGAGCGACGTACGAGGATATAGTCGTGAAGAGTACACCCATCTCGCGGTTGCCGCGGCCGTTAGTGGCGGCAAGGCGGACACGGGCCTTGGCATTCTACCTGCCGCCAAGGCTATGGGGCTGGACTTCATACCGCTCTTCAGCGAGGAGTATGACCTCGTGATTCCCACCGAGGATTACGAGTCTGACCTGATTGGTCCCATGCTGCGGCTGATTCGTTCGCCCGAATTCCAGCACGAAGTCGAGGCTCTAGGTGGATATGACGCATCCAACATGGGAGTTCTCAAGATGACACTTGGTAGCGGTCACGCCTAACGTCTGATAGTCTGAGTCCATGGGGGAGACTGGACATAACGACTCAGGCGTAACCGCAGTTGTACTGGCTGGCGGAATGAGCCGCCGTCTCGGTCGCAACAAGGCGTTGGAACCGTTCGAGGGCGAGCCGCTAATTCGTCGCGTAATCGCCAGGATGGGACAGATAGGCGAATCAGTCTCCGTTATTGTCAACGAACCCGAACGTGTGCATGAGCTCAATCTTCCGGAAGGCGTTGCATCACTTGTTGACCGATATCCAGGCAAGGGCTCTCTGGGCGGTATAGTAACGGGTCTTCTCACCTCCCCGACCGATTGGTCTGCGTTCTGCGCCTGCGACATGCCATTCGTGAACACTCGACTCTACAGGCATTTGACATCTCTACGTGACGGCTACGATGCCGTTGTGCCAGTCGTCGAGGGGAGGCCGGAGCCCACTCACGCTCTGTATTCGCGAGTCTGCATTGGTCCTATCGAGGGACGCATCAGGGCCGATGACCTGAAAATATCGTCCTTCTTCAGTGAAGTTCGAGTCAGGCTAGTTCCTGAGGATGAGATACGTCGTTTTGACCCGGACCTCCTTAGCTTCTTCAATGTTAATACCCAGGAAGACCTCGAGACTGCCGTAACTATTGCGGGGAAGTCCTCGGCCAGGTGAAAGCAGCTAGTCGAGATACGGTGTTGGTGACGGTCGAACTCTTCGGCCACGCGCGCCACGTGTTCGGACACAAGGAGATTGAGGTCCAAGTACCAACCGAGCTGGCATCGTCAGGACTTGCAGTGGCGCTGGACGCCTTGGCCCCGTCGCTGAGGGGCGTCGTTGTCGACGACAGTGGACAGAGGCTGATGGCAAGTTACGCCGCAAACTTGAACGGGCTTGCGTTCCTGGAGAATGCCCCGGTGCAGCTCGAAGAAGGCGACCGAATCTTTGTATTCTCCAGCCAGGCTGGAGGCTAGGCCGTGTACGGCTATCACGGCAGTGCCCTCATAGTCGATCTCTCCAAACGTACGTCTTACCGAGAGCCTCTTGATGAGTCGGTTCTCAGACGATTCATAGGTGGGACCGGTCTTGCCAGCTATCTACTGTACGCACACTGCCCTACTGGCGCAGACCCATTGGGACCCGACAACCCACTGATCTTCGCCTGCAGCCCCCTGGTTGGCAGCAGGCTCACCACGTCAAGCAAGTTCGCAGTCGCCGCTAAATCACCGCTAACGGGGATGATAGGTGACTCGCTCAGCTCCAGCTTCCTGGCCGTCGAGCTTAAGCGGACGGGTGTAGATGCACTGGTTGTAAAGGGAGCAAGCGACCACTCCACAATGCTTGTCCTGGAAGACGACGAAGTCCGTTTCGAGGATGCGTCAGGCCTGATGGGGCTAAGTACGCTCGACACTGAGCGTGAAGTCAGACAGGAGTTAGGGCGGCGATTCCGAGTCGCGTGCATAGGACCAGCCGGTGAGAACGGCGTACGTTACGCGAGCATCGCCAATGATGGCGGAAGGCAGGCGGGACGCACCGGCACAGGCGCGGTGATGGGTTCCAAGAATCTCAAGGCCATAGCCGTCAGGGGACGAAACCCGGCGCCAGTGTTTGACGCTGAGAGACTTAACCTGGTCGGACGTGATCTATCAGCACGAAGCCTGGGTCCTGCAACCGAGAAGTACCGCACTACTGGAACAATGGCGAACATCGCGGTGTTCGACAGACTTGGAACACTACCGACCCGGAATTTCCAGCAGTCCACATTTGACATGTCGGACGAAGTTAGCGGCGAAGCGATGTACTCCGGCCACTTCGTAAAGAACGCGCACTGTGCCAACTGCACCATCGGGTGCGAAAAGATCCTCACAGTCGGAGATGGGACGGGCAAATCGACAGGCCGCATGGAGTATGAGAGCGCCTTCGCTCTCGGGCCACTGGTCGGAGTTGGTGACCGCGAAACAGTCATCCGTGCGTCCCACTACTGCGACGCTGCCGGGATGGATACCATCAGCGCCGGCGGCACGATCGCCTGGGCGATGGAGTGCTTCGAGCGCGGTATCCTGACACTTGAAGACACGGATGGCCTGGATCTTCGTTTCGGCAACTCGGATGCGCTGCTGCCCTGTCTCAAGGCAATTGCGACGAAGTCAGGGAATCTTGGTCGACTCCTGTCCGAAGGCTCAAGGATGGCTTCCAGAGCTGTCGGTCAAGGTTCAGAGGTGTGGGCGATGCACGTCAAGGGTCTGGAGATGCCGGGCTACGAGCCCCGCAGCCTTCAGACGATGGCACTGGCCCTGGCGGTGAGTACCAGGGGGGCCTGTCACAACAGATCGTCGGCGTATGAGGCGGACTTCTCCAACCGTGTGAATCGCATGGAGGCTGATATAGAGCGAGGAAGGATAGCCGCGGACGGTGAAGACTTCTCTGCCGTTCTCGACTCTCTGATCTGGTGCAAGTTCCTCCGCAAGGCATTCGACGACTTCTGGGACGAGTCAGCTAACTCTCTTAGCCTGATCACGGGCTGGGAGGTGAGCCCGGGTGACCTCAGGAAAGCAGGCGAGCGTATCAACAATCTCAAGAAGCAGTTTAACGTCCGTGAGGGCTGGACTCGAGACGACGACACGCTCCCCGAGCGGGTACTCACGGAGGCACTCCCCGACGGTGTCGCGGCCGGAGTTGGCCTGTCGGAAGAAGACCTTCAGATGATGGTGTCAGCCTACTATCAAGCCAGAGGATGGAACCCCGACGGCACTATTCCCAGAAGTAAGCTTACCGACCTCGATATCGCTGATCTTTACCTGTCGCGCCAGGCGGAGGGAGTAGTCGCTCCGTAAGCGTCACCCCTGATGGACATCCTACGGAAACAGTCTGCTAGAATCTCGATGCTCAGATACGGGACCAATCCCTAGGGAATCTCTGTTGCCGACCGACCGAAATTCTTTGCGACGAGAGTTGCGCAAGCGGTTTCCTCGAAACCACGGGCAGCTCCTACCCGCGCTCCACTATCTTCATCACGAGTTTGGGCACCTCCCCGACTGGGCGATGGAGGTGGTTGGTTGGCATCTGGGAATACCCTCGTCTGAAGTCTACGGGGCCGCAACTTCTTACACCGAACTCCGGATAGAAGTACCCGGCTCCTCGGTCGTGCGTGTGTGTACCGCATTGACGTGCGCCGCGGCTGGTTCCCTGCAGATCATGGAGGCGATTGGCTCAGAGTTTGACGTCGGTTCGGGAGATACCTCGGAGGACGGCAGCGTGACACTTGAACAGGTCCCTTGCGGGTTCCTTTGTGCGATGGCCCCCGCAATCGAGGTCAACGGTCGATGGCATGGGCGCCTTGACTCAGAGTCTGCACTGGAGATCGTTCGGAGTGAAGCTGGTGGCTAACAACGGCATTCAGACAAGAATGAACTCCCTTGTACAATCTGCCTCCACGAGATTCGAAAGTCGAACGGCAGGCAAGACAAGAGTGGTACTCCATGTTGGTCACTGCAGCCTGTCAGCGGGCGTCGACAGAGTCATGGATGCCCTACGTCAGCAGATCGACAGTGAGACAGAGTTGATTATTGCGGGATGCGACGGTGTGTGTTTCGCAGCACCATCAGCAGAGATAGTCTATCCAGACGGTAGTCGCACTTACCACAGAAATCTGACGCCAGAGACCGCGGACCTATCGAATCTGGTTTCCGCAGAAGCAAGTACTGGAACCGAAGTTCAGTCCTTCCTTTCAGGTCAGATTAGGGTGCCACTTAGAGACTGCGGTTGCCTCGACGCCGAGTCGATAGACCATTATCTGGCTGAGGGTGGTTACTCGGCCTGGGCCACGGCGCTTCAGTCAGCACCTGAATCCATCATCGGCCACCTCAAGGACTCTCGTCTAAGAGGCAGAGGCGGTGCCTACTTCCCTGCCGGAATCAAGTGGGAGGCCGCCAGAAATACCAGGGCCGAAAAGCGATACATTGTTGTCAACTGCGAGGAGGGCGAGCCGGGTCTGTTCAAGGACCGGCACCTCATGGAGGGCGTCCCGCACAGGATCATCGAAGGCGCTTTGATCGCCGCTTACGCAGTCGATTCCCACGAGATCATCTTCTACATCAACGCTGAAGCCAACCTCTCCAGCCAACGAATGGCTACGGCAGTGGAGCAGGCAACAGAGCTAGGTCTCGTTGGCGGAGATGTGCTCGCCTCGGGCTTTGACGTTGCTATCGAAATCCGACGTGGAGCAGGCGGTTACGTCTGCGGAGATGAAACGACGCTGCTGAACACGGTTGAAGGATATCGCCGGGAACCGAGGCTCCGTCCTCCCTTCCCGACCGAATCGGGACTCTGGGGACAGCCGACAGTGATCAACAACGCAGAGACCCTCGCAAACGTCCCCTACATCATGGGCCATGATGTTGACTGGTTCACCTCTATCGGAGATGGCGATGATACGGGAACAAAGATCATCAGCTTGAGTGGCTCCGTTAAGAGACCGGGACTCGTCGAAGTGCCCATAGGCACCACCCTGCGCGAGGTCATCTACGACATCGGGGGCGGCATTCGGAACGACCGCGAACTCACCGCGATTGGTGTTGGCGGACCCTCCAGTGGCGTCTTTCCTCCGTCCATGCTTGATACGCCAATCAAGCCCGGATTCCTGCATGAGTCGGGAGTCATGCTCGGGGCTGGCGGAGTCATAGCGATCGACGACTCGATGGATGTGTTCGACGTCGTCAGAAACCTGGCGCAGTATAATGCCGACGAATCGTGCGGCAAGTGCACACCATGTCGAGAGGGCACGCCAAGAATGGTCGAACTGCTCGACTCGGTTGCAAGTAAACAGGAGTCAACGGACGAACTTGAGAACCTGGCGCGACTCGTGAATGAAACGTCCCTGTGTGGACTCGGCCAGGCCGCAGGACACCCAATTCTCAGCGGCCTGCACTTCTTCCCGGACCGGTTTGCCGGGAGTCAAGGAGCTGGTGGATGAGTGTCACCCTTTCAATAAACGGGAGCCAGGTCACCGTCGGCGACGGTTTATCCGTCCTGGATGCCATAAACCAGTCAGGGACCTACATATCGCAGCTGTGCAAGGACCCTGATATGAAGCCCATCGGCGCGTGCAGGACGTGCCTTGTAGGTATCGATGGGATGCGTGGCTTTCCTGCATCGTGCTCTGTGCCAGCAGCCGAAGGTATGGTCGTGGAGACTGAGACCGACAGGGCGCGAGACCTGAGACGAGGAGTCCTGGAACTCACGATGTCGATGTTCCCGGACGCCGAGAATGACTCCAACGGGAGCCACCGAGAACTTTCGATCGCCGCCAAGCATCACGGCATCGACGTCTCAAAGTGGGAGGGACGCCCTCGCGAGCCCGTTGACGTATCCAATCCTGTGTTCGACATCGCGATGGACTCCTGCATAATGTGCGGCCGCTGCGCGCAGGCCTGCCAGGATGGCCACCAGTTCATCGGAGCTATCGACATACTTGGACGCGGCACCGAAGCGAGAATAGGCACCTTCATGGACCGCCCCCTCGTAGAGTCGGTCTGCACAACGTGCGGATCATGCCTGGCTTCGTGCCCAACCGGCGCGATCCGTGTCAAGGCTGACCCTCCTGAGACCGCCCGTACTGTATCTACGACGTGCCCCTACTGCGGAGTTGGCTGCGGAATCCAGGCGAAAGTGGATGTCAACGACAACATTATCGAAATCCTGGATGATCCCGATAACCAGTCATCGCTCGGAATGCTCTGCGTAAAGGGCCGGTTCGGGTTCTCGTTCGTCAACCACCCGGACCGTATCAAGAAGCCCCTGATTCGCCGGGAAGGCGAGTTCGTCGAAGCTGAATGGGATGAAGCTCTCGACTACGTTGCCGAAAGGCTGTCAGAGTACCGTGGGGACTCATTTGGGACCCTCGCATCTGCGAAGGCGACGAACGAAGACGGCTACATGCAGCAGAAGTTTGCCCGCCTCGTCATGGGGAGCAACCACATAGACCACTGCACCAGGCTGTGCCACTCTCCATCCGTCGAGGCGATGCTGGCTTCACTTGGAAGTGGAGCGACTTCGAACTCCTACATCGACTACGAAGAGGCAGGATGCCTCGTCATAATTGGCTCGGACGCCAACTCCAACCACCCGGTCGCCGCCTCAAGGATGCGACGCGCGGTGGTGGAGCGTGGGGCGAAGCTTATTATCATAAATCCGCGCCGCATTGACATGTGCGACTACGCCGACCTCTGGCTCAGACCGCGTCCAGGTACCGACGTTGCCCTCCTCAATGCCATGGCAAAGGTGATTGTTGACGAAGGTCTTGCTGACACCTCATTCGTCACCGACCGGACTGAAGGTTACGAAGAATGGTGGAGCACGGTCCAGCAGTACAGTCTCGAATACGCTGAGAAGATCACTGGCGTTTCGTCTGAGGACATAGCTGAAGCTGCTCGAATCTATGCCAGCCCGCCGTTCAGCGGCTCCTGCCTCATCTGGGGCATGGGTATAACACAGCACACCATGGGGACTGCCAACGCACACGGGCTGCTGAATCTTGCCTTGGTCGCTGGCCAGCTTGGCCGACCCGGTTCTGGTATCTCGCCGCTGAGGGGCCAGAACAACGTCCAAGGCTGTGGCGACTCTGGCTGCGTGCCGAACTCGTTCCCAGGTTACCAGCCCATCGGTGAAGAGTCGCTTGCCAAATTCCAGTCAGCATGGAGCAATCAGCCGCTGCCTCCAGAGCCTGGACTCGTAATTACCGAGATGGTTCCAGCCATGGATTCCGGCCGGATAAAGGCGATGTACGTTACTGGCGAGAATCCATTGCTGAGCGAGCCTGACCTCAGTCACGCAGAAGAGATGTTCAAGAAGTTGGACTTTCTTGTTGTGCAGGACATATTCATGCACGAAACGGCGCAGATTGCCGACGTTATTCTTCCAGCTACTTCGTTCGCAGAGAAAGACGGCACTTTCACCAACAGCGAGCGTCGAGTGCAGCGTGTCCGGAAGGCGATCGAACCCGTCGGTGAGAGTAAGGCAGACTGGGAGATTATTCGAGACGTCGCCCTGCGTATGAGTTCCCGGCTGGACCTTGAACTGGAGCATGAATTCAATTACAGCCATCCCTCTGAGATATTTGACGAGATGGCTACGCTCATGCCGATCATCGCAGGCATCTCGTATGACCGACTCGAAGACGAGGGAGGCATCCAGTGGCCCTGCCCCACTCCTGACCACCCGGGAACACGCTTCCTGTATGAGTCCGATTTCCCAAGGGGCCCAAGGGCGAAGTTCGTAGGATTCGACCAGGGTCCGGTGGCAGACGAGACGCCGTCTGCAAGGTTCCCACTTATCCTCAACACAGGAAGAATCCTCTACCACTGGCATGGCGGAACGATCACCAGGCGGGCTGACAACCTCGTGGCTCGCTCCCCCGAGCTAACAGTCGGTATGAACCCGGCTGACGGCGAGAAATACGGCGTGGCCAATGGAGAGTGGATACGAGTCAGGTCGCGACGCGGCGATCTCGAGGCACGTGCTGTATACACCGAGAGGCAACGGGTAGGCGAGATATTCGTCCCATTCGTCAAGCTACAGGAGCACGCCGCCAACTTCCTCACCAACTCTGCATTGGATCCGAACTCCAGGATACCCGAGTACAAGGTCTGCGCCGTGCGGGTGGACCCTGTTGGAGAGGACAGGGGGGTTACGGCCAGACGCAAGCCTGTGGCGGCCACATGACCCAACAGCCGCTGTCACAGATTCCGAGACCGAGCGCCAGTTCGTACCAAGGCAAGAAGAACCTGTTTCTGGTTCCAAACTACATAGTGGCCCCGGGAATCCCTGAAGAGGGACGGGAACTCATCGAGAAGTACTGGTCTGAGGTCCGCGACTCCATCGGGAACCTTGAGCGGTCTCTTGGCACTGTGTCCAAGGTTTACCACGAGATGATCTGCGCTGAAGGAGACGAAGCTCTTCAGCATCTTGAGGTCCTGAATCCTACCGCCTGTACACTGGCGCGTGCGATGTGCCAATCCACCGCCACCATGCGACAGTTGGAAGACGGTGAACTGGTCGCCGAGCACTCCGACTGGCAGCGAGTACTCACTATGGGCCCCGCCAGCCAGAAAGTCCTGCAGGCGTCACTGGAGGGCTACCAGGACACCCTTGCGGCCAGGTACAAGGGAATTGCTGACAGGATCGAAGAAGATCTTGCCGTTGGCGACTGTGCGGTGCTGTTCATTCGAGAGGACCACCAGGTGCAATTCCCAACTGCAGTTCAGGTCTTCTATGTCGCTCCGCCGTCCCTGGATGCACTCAAGAGATGGCTCGACGACTACTACCGTTCGCCACTACAACCGGAGTCACAGCAAGGGGAGTAAATCCCACATGGCCGAACAAACCAATGGTTCCAAGTTGCGATCGAGCGAGTGGTTCGACACTCCTGAGCTTTACGGTTGGCTGCGTCGCGCAGCCTTCATGTCCGAAGGGTATGGCCCCGAAGCGTACGAGAACAGGCCCATTATCGGCATCTGTAACTCGTGGAGCGAGCTGACTCACTGCAATTCCCACCTTAGGACGCTGGCAGAGGCGGTCAAGCGTGGCGTGTGGCAGGCTGGTGGATTCCCAATGGAGTTCCCGGTCATGTCGCTGGGCGAGTACAACATGCGCCCCACCACGATGCTGTTCAGAAACCTGATGAGCATGGAAGTCGAAGAGTCGATCCGTGCAAATCCGTTGGACGGCGTCGTACTACTCGGCGGCTGTGACAAGACTACCCCTGCTCTCCTGATGGGCGCTGCCAGCGCTGACATTCCATCGATCATGGTCACCGGCGGCCCACAGCTCAAGGCCAACTGGCGAGGCGAAGAGCTCGGGTCCTGCACAGACTGCCGCCGTTACGAGGTCGAGCTTCGAGCGGGAAGAATCACGGAGGACGACTGGGCCGAGCTGCAGACCTGCATTGTCCGCAGTCCCGGACACTGCATGGTCATGGGTACCGCATCGACGATGGCTTCCGTCTCGGAGGCCATGGGAATAGCGCTCCCAGGAAACGGAGCGACTCCGGCAGTTGACTCACGTAGACTTCGAATCTCCGAGCTGGCCGGGCGCCAGATAGTTGAACTCGTGCGCCAGGATATTCGTCCTTCCCACATACTGACTCGCCAGGCATTTGAGAACGGTATTCGGACCCTGCACGCCATGGGAGGTTCTACCAATGCGGTCATTCACCTAACCGCCATTGCGGGAAGGCTGGGAATCGACCTGCCCGGTACGCTATTCGACGAGCTCTCCAGGACTACCCCATTTCTGATTAACCTGAAGCCGTCGGGCAGGTATCTCATGGAAGACTTCTTCCATGCAGGTGGAGTTGGCGCCCTGCTGAAAGAGATCGCTCCTCTACTGCACACGGACTCGCTGACTACTACGGGGCAGACGCTCGGACAGAACTTCGAGCACGCGATCAACTACGACCAGGACGTAATACGCACCCTCGACAATCCGATGAATCCCGAAGGTGGCCTCGCGGTGCTGACGGGCTCGCTTGCGCCGACTGGGGCCCTAATCAAACCTACGGCCGCATCGGAGTCTCTGATGACCCACGAAGGTCGCGCCATTGTGTTTGAGGACCACGACGATCTGTTTGCCCGCATCGACGACCCAGATCTCGATGTTACCCCGGAAGATGTCCTGGTGATGCGCTCTAGTGGCCCAATTGGCGGCCCCGGAATGCCAGAGTGGGGTTTCCTACCCCTGCCAAAGAAGATCCTCGCGTCCGGCATCCGTGACATGGTGCGCCTTAGCGATGCAAGAATGAGCGGCACCGCCTTCGGGACAGTCGTTGTACACGTGACGCCCGAATCCGCCGCTGGCGGTCCGCTCGCCGCAGTCAGAAACGGTGACCGCATCAAGCTGGATGTTCCCAGCAGAAAGTTGGACCTTCTGGTTGAAGACCGCGAAGTCATGCGGCGACTCGCGGAGTCACCGCCTTCCAGGCCGGTCCACAAGCGCGGCTACACTTCGATGTATGCGCAACACGTAATGCAGGCCGACAGCGGCTGCGACTTCGACTTCCTTCTGGCCGCCGACTAGCACAGCAAGGCGCTGGACTCTAGCAGACTGGCTTCTTCAGCACCTCGGGGGAGATCGAGCGGGACAGCAGGTTCCCGACATCTGAGCTTCCCTTCAGGTTGCCATTCTCGATCATCACGTTGCCCCTCAGGATTACCGTCTCCGGCCAACCATGTACGTGCCAGCCCACCCAGATCGAGTAGTCCTCGAGGTGAAGGTCGTCCAGCGTCAGCGGCCTGTCGAACGTCGTGTCCATGATGCAGATGTCGGCGTCCGATCCTGGCGCGATCGCACCCTTCTTCGGGTACATGCCGAAGATCCTGGCGGCGTTCGCTGAAGTGATGTCGACGAACCGCTCGAGGCTCATGCCAAGTTCCACGACACCGACTGAGTACGCTATTCCCATTCGAGTCTCGATGCCATTGTGCCCGCCGGTCACGTCGGCGACAGTCTTGAAACGAGTCTTCTCTTCCCATGTGGTCGAGACCAGGTCAGTGGCTACAGTTGACAGCCGGCCGTCGAGCAATCCCTGCCACAGTGCGCTTCTGTCGTCCTCATTCTTTAGCGACGGATAAGTGTGGTACTTCATGCCGTTGTCTTCACGGTAGTTCTCGGCGTTGAAGCAGGCGTAGTTGTGCAGCGTCTCCCCATAGATGGGCAACCCGAGCATCCTGGCCTGACCCACGGCCTCTACCCCTTCGTGCGCACTGACGTGGACGAAGTAGATTGGACAATTGGTCTTGCTGGCGAGCCGGAGTACTCGTCGGAACGAAACGTCCTCAGACAGGTTGGAATGGATTTGGTGCATGTGCCACCAGTCCCATAGGCCGTCCTCCTGGGCGTTGTCGTAGTTATAGTGGACCATGTCGTCGTCCTCGGAATGGACAAGTAGGATCCCCTTACCCTCAGTGACCCTCTCCATGATGATGGCAAGCCGTCCGAAGTCCGTCTTGTTGTTCTGCATCTGAGGACTGGGCGGACGTATGGACGTGGTAAAGACCTTGAAGCTTGGGAACCCCTCTTCAATCAGCTCAGGTATCTGGTTGATGTGAGCCCTGGTGGCGCCGTTCGTAAAGATCGGGTGATACGAGTAGTCGGTGTAGGCGTTGCCTTCCCACCGCTCAGCGGCTTCCCCTAGCGCATGGCGGAGGTCGTGACCGGGTACCTGTGTGGCGAAGTCCAGTACCGTGGTTGTTCCTCCCCAGACCGCCGCCTTGGACACCGGTTCTGCACCGGATCTCTCAGGCTGGCGCGGTCCTCCGATATGCGCATGAGGTTCGATGCCACCGGGTACGACCAACTTGCCTGTCGCGTCGATAACCGGCTCGTCGCCGGCTGGGATTGCGCCCGGCTCGGTGACCGCCGCAATGGTCTCCCCGGATATCCAGATGTCGAATTCTCCAACGCCGCCTGGCGTAACTACCGTTCCACCTTTGATGAGCGTCATCTCGTTCCTCCTTCGAGTGCTGGAATCAGGTTAATGCCGAAACGACCGCGTCCCCCACGTCCTGTGTACTGGAGCTTCCTCCCAGGTCAGGTGTTATGGTCTCCCCCAGGGCTACAACGCTCAACGAAGCCCTCTCGACTGAGTCGGCAGCGGCGTCTTCTCCGAGGTGCCTGAGCATCATGGCTCCCGAGAGAATCGTTGCGAGCGGGTTGGCGATCCCCTGCCCCATGATGTCCGGGGCAGAGCCGTGTACAGGCTCGAACATAGAGGGGTAGCGCCTCTCAGGGTCTATATTGCCACTTGGGGCGAGCCCCATGCTTCCCGTAATGATCGCCCCGATATCCGTGAGGATATCTCCGAACAGGTTGCTGCCCACGACCACGTCGAAGGACTCTGGTCTGCGTATGAAGTCCATGCAGGCGGCGTCAACGAGCAGCGAGTTAGTCTCGACGTCGGGGTAGTCTACGGCAACACGGTCGAAAGCCCTGTCCCATACGAGCATCCCGTATCCGAGCGCGTTCGACTTGGTGATGGATGTAACGTGTTTAGACATGTTACGCCTTCGAGCGACCTCGAACGCGTGCCGGATGATCCGCTCGCATCCCTTGCGCGTGAACACGGCGGACTGAATGCCGACCTCCTCTGGGAAGTCTGGATACAGGAAGCCGCCGACGTCGGCGTACTCGCCTTCAGTGTTCTCCCGTACGACGACTATGTCGATGTCGCCTGCTGAGTAGCCTTTGATTGGTGAATCAATGCCCTCGTACAGCACGCTCGGCCGTTCGCACACATACTGGTCGAACGTCCGTCGAATTGGAAGCAGCAGCCCTCCGAGCGTTATGTGGTCCTGAAAGTCGGGATGTCCAACCGCACCAAGGAATATCACGTCCGACTCGGTCAGGGTGTCCAGAGCATCGGATGGCATGACCACGCCATGCTCTCTGTAAAACTCGCTGCCCCATGGATACTCGTTCCAGGTCCAACTGATTCCGTACTCCTGCCCGACGGCATTCAGTACCTTGATTCCCTCTTCGATTACCTCGATGCCAATGCCGTCGCCTCTGATGACGGCTACATTGTAGTGAGACAACTGTACTCGCTCCTCCAAAGCTGATGCGGGATTATTGTAAATCGCACAGTACCAGATTGCACCCCAGTCGTGTGGTAGAATCCCGCCGACGCTTATTGGAAAGTGACACCTTGAGGTAGCTCCCATTGAAACTCCTCGTTCAGGCACAGATAGACACTTTGCTGCAGGGCGCAATGTTCCTGGAGGCGCAGGCTGACGTCGACGAAAGTACACGCTCCGCACTTGCGTCAATGCGTGAGGCGCTTGCTTCATCTGGTTCAGAGTATCAAGCCGAAGGGCGCTCGGGATCTTCCGAAGAGATGGGACCGTCACCTGCCCTGGACGTGGTCAAATCAATGAGAGCCGCACTCGACACACTGGTATCACTGTCGTCTTACCAGGACGTGCGCTCAGATCAGCCCCTGATTTCGACAGCGAGGGAGTCCATAGAAAGTGCCTACCAGGCTTTGGGAGCCAGGGCACGGATGCAGTTTGCCGAGTCGTTAAGGGGCATATATGTCATTGTCGATCCCGAGGCCACCAGAGGAAGGCCAGTGATCGACGTGGCGGTCCAATCCCTCGAGGGCGGTGCGAAGATCGTGCAGCTTCGGGACAAGCTGAACGACAAGGGCCCAATGCTCGAGACCGCCCGCAAACTGAAATCGGTCTGCGCTGAGTACGACGCTCTGTTCGTCATGAATGATCATGCAGACCTTGCCCGCGCGTCGGACGCTGACATCCTCCACGTGGGCCAGACTGATCTTCCCGTCTCAGAGGCTCGCCAGATCCTGAGTCCTAATCAGTTGATCGGGAACTCGAACGGCGGCGTGGAAGAGGCGCGGCAATCCATGGAAGACTCAGTCGATTACATCGCGGTCGGAGCAATCTACACAACAACCACGATGGGAAAGTCAGGTCGCAGGGCTCTTGGTCCCGAGATGATAAAGCGCGTCAAGGAGATGGTCTCCCAGCCAATCGTTGCAATAGGCGGGATCAGTAGTTCAAACATAGTTGACGTGGTGAAAGCTGGGGCAGATTCAGTGTGCGTAGTCAGCGCCATCACGTTCGCCGATGACCCCAGAGCAGCCACCGAGGAGTTGGTCGATCTGTATGAGTCGGCGAAAGGTTAACTGGTCGAGAGAAGTGACAGATTCCACCCAAAAGGCATCTTTTGAAGATCTCCTTGCAGCGATTAGAACCGCAGGCGAAGACGCGGAGCGGCTGCTTAGGGGCACACATGAGGCAAGGGAGCAGGCGTTGACACTGTCGCGACAGATCACGCGATTCTCCGCCAACTCCATCAGGGCAACTCATAGAGGGGACTTCGAAGAGGCTCGGAAGCTGATAGAGAGCGCTTCCAACCTGAGGTCCGAGATTGAGTCTGAACGCGATAGTCACCCGTCGGTCTACTTCGGCGGCTATGTAGAAGACGCCCTCAAGGAGTACGTAGAGGCTCATGCCACGCTGGCCTTTGCCGAGGGCACCCGGCTTCCCACGATGTCCGAACTCAATGTGGGAGCCGCCGTGTACATGAACGGCCTCGCAGAGGCTATCGGGGAGATGCGCCGCCTGGTGCTGGACCTCCTCAGGGGCAACGAGTTCGCTCGGTGCGAGTCCTATCTGGAGATCATGGACGAGGTTTACTCAGTCCTGGTTACGCTCGACTACCCGGATGGCGTTACACGCGGCCTCAGGCGAACAACCGATGTCATGCGCGGCGTTATCGAAAGGACCCGTGGCGACATAACCGTGGCTCTCCGGCAGAGGAGCCTCGAGGGACAGCTCGAGGAGCTGAACAGAAAGCTAGATTCGTCCCGGTCTTGACCGTATTCAGTCTGCTATGCTAGCTTTTGGCTCGAAATGAACGCCTAATTTTACCAAGGCCTCCCCTATTTCCGGGGGGGCTTTTTTGTGGAGGCATCCATTGGACATTCTGTACTTAGCGATTGTTGCAGGTGTCATTGCACTGGCATTTGCCGCGTACCTCTCCTGGAAGGTAATGCAGTCTGATGAAGGCAGCGAGCAGGTCAGGTTTATCGGAAATGCCATCCGTGAGGGAGCGATGGCATTCCTGTCGCGGGAGTACAGGCTCCTCGCGGTATTTGTAGTTATAGTCTTCGCCATTCTTTGGGTCTTCATAGACCTTGATGTCCTCGATAAGGTGGAAGGCGACGGCGATACCATTCCGGGCACGGCCATCTCTTACCTGGTAGGGGCCATTGGCTCCGCTCTCGCTGGGTTCATTGGTATGAGTATCGCGGTTCGTGCGAACACGCGAACCACCGTGCAGGCCCAGACCGGCCTGAACCCTGCACTCAGAGTCGCCTTTAACTCAGGCACAGTAATGGGTGTCAGCGTGGTCGGCATCGGTCTGATCGGCATTACCGTCGTGTACCTGATATTCCAGGACATCACGCTAGTAGCCGGATTCGGGTTTGGAGCCTCATCCATCGCCCTGTTTGCCAGGGTTGGCGGTGGGATCTATACCAAGGCTGCAGACGTGGGTGCCGACCTCGTCGGCAAGGTCGAGCAGGGCCTGGACGAGGACGACCCCCGCAACCCTGCCACGGTGGCCGACAACGTAGGTGACAACGTAGGCGATGTTGCAGGCATGGGCGCCGATCTCTTCGAGAGCTACACAGGTTCAATTATTGCGACAATAGCACTTGTAGGTGTTGGGGTTGCCGCACTTGGTATGACTAGGCCAGGCGAAGAGTTCGCTTCCGAGTTAGCAGTCTTACCTATTCTTATCGCCGCAATCGGAATCATCGCTTCGATTTTAGGGACCTTCCTTGTGCGGACCAAGGACGGAGCGAGTATGGGCAACCTGCTCTGGTCACTGAGGTTTGGAATCTTCGGTGCGGGAGCTCTGGTGCTGATAGGAACGGCCGCTGCCCTACTGGTCCTGGATATGGACTTCAATCTGTTCTGGGTAGTGCTCACGGGCCTGGTCGCCGGTCAGATCATAGGAACTTCGTCGGAGGTATACACAAGCTACGAGTACAAGTTCACAAGGGAGATTTCGGATCAGGCGCTGAGCGGTCCTGCAACGGTTATCATCTCAGGAATGGGCCTGGGAATGATAAGCACACTTATTCCTGCCGTTGTGGTTGTGGTAGCAATGTGGCTGGCCAATGATCTCGCCGGGACTTACGGGGTTGCTCTGGCCGCCGTTGGTATGCTCTCCACCCTTGGCATTACCCTCGCAACAGATGCCTACGGACCAGTAGCCGACAACGCAGGGGGAATCGCTGAGCAGGCCGGGCTCGATCCCTCGGTCCGTGAGCGAACTGATGCCCTCGACTCGCTGGGCAACACCACTGCTGCGACAGGCAAGGGCTTCGCGATTGGATCTGCGGTCCTGACGGCGCTAGCATTGATGGCAGCCTACTCGGAGGTCACTAATGTCGAGGCCTTCGACCTTCGTGAGGTTGATGTCCTGATGGGCCTGTTGATTGGAGCCCTTCTGCCATTCGTGTTCGCTGCGCTGACCATGCAGGCCGTTGGACGAGCCGCCAGCGCAATGGTGGAAGAGGTGAGACGTCAGTTCCGGGAAATACCTGGGCTGCTAGAAGGGAATGCCGACGCCGACTACACGCGTGCAGTAGACATAAGCACTCGTGGCGCAATGAAAGAGATGGTCCTACCGGGCGTATTGGCCATAGTTGCTCCAGTTGCCATCGGCCTAATTCTCGGTGCAGAAGCTCTTGGTGGGATGCTGATTGGCTCGATCGCTACCGGCTTCCTTCTCGCCATCATGATGGCCAACGCAGGAGGAGCCTGGGACAACGCCAAGAAGTTCATCGAAGCTGGCGCCCATGGCGGCAAGGGTTCCGATCCGCACGCTGCGGCCGTCGTCGGTGACACAGTGGGAGACCCGTTCAAAGATACATCAGGACCTTCGCTGAACATCCTCATCAAGCTGATGAGCATAGTGGCCCTGGTCTTCGCCCCGCTGTTCCTCTAGACCCTGGAAATAGGAGTCAGACAATGGAGCCACCTTATTCTGCCCTATGGGCAGTCCGATAAGGTGGCTTCTGTCGTAATCCAGGCAGCGTGCCCGCGCTTAATGCACGACGCTAGTAAATCGGTTCGTGTAGACTTCAACTGAAGTGGCGAATGCCCAGGTGGCGAAATGGCAGACGCGGCGGACTTAAAATCCGCTACCCGAATGGGTGTGGGGGTTCGAGTCCCTTCCTGGGCACCACTTAACTAGCGGAGGCTACGCCGAACAGCTGACGTTTCTTCGCGTGCAAGAAACGTGTCGCTACGAAAGTCAGTGGCTTTCTCGCCGCGTTGAAATTCTGCTTCAACTCAGCAAAGACCTGAGACAGCTCCAGCGCCCGGGCCGCAGGATGGTCTTGCGCGAGACCGTAGAAGGTGCGCCCTTCGCGCTCATACTCCTCCAGGGTTCGCCGCATTCGCCACGATCGTGGGAGCGACGAGCTGCTCATACGCCCTGCCCTGCTCTGTGCTCCGTCCGGGAAAACCCCTGACAGGAACAGGCATACGTCGGCGATTCGCTTGTAGTAGCCAAACTTCTGCTCGGGGTCGGCGTCGGCAGCAAACCTGATCAGGCTGTCAACGTCCATGTCGTTGTACCTGACTCTCCTTCTGACGCCTCTGCGCACACGCACGGGCACCGTGTAGCTGTTGATCCTCGTGAAGGAGGCCATCATCGACGCCAGGTACTCGACCACCCCTGGCCGTTCCATGAACTCAAGCACTTTCGGCGTGTCAAATACCGGAATCGACATCCGCCCTTCGCGCTCCTCCGTGTAGGTTGCGGTCTCGAGCGCGCGATGGGAGTTGCGAAGAAGAATCTCGAAGAATAGCGCGGGCGAAATGTACAGGAAGATCTCGTTGTCATTCTGCACCCGCTCCATCAGGGCCTCGTCCCCCAACATCGCAGCCCTGAACTTAACGTCTTCCGTGATGAGCTTCTTGAGTTGCTCGGAGTTAGCCGAATTCGGGGCAACGTTCTCGACGACGAAGTCGAGGTCGCGCTCGCTGAAGTTCGGCCACTGAGTGTCCTTACTCAACATGTGGCTGCTCCCTTCCCGGCCAGGGAGTTCCCTCCCTAGACTCGCGTGAAGACGATTCTATGACCGACTGACTGAATTGTATCACCCTTCGGATTAGGTGCCAGTTTCGTGTATCATGGCCGTCAGCCCACTCGCGGAGGACATCAATAGCCGGACTAAGCTGGTTTCCGAGACCCCAGACGTTTGACGCTTGGATCGCGTACCGCGATTACCGGTTCATCTGGGTAGGTAACTTCTTCGCGAACACCGCTCACTGGCTCCAGCTCCTGACTCTGGGATGGCTGGTCCGCGACCTTACGCAGGGTACGGAGGGCTCCGCACTCCTGGTAGTCGGAATCGGCGGCATCAGCACCCTGCCCGGAGTCATCATCGGCCCCCTCGGGGGCGTGCTGGGAGATCGGGTCGACAGGCGCAAGCTCATCATGGTGCTACAGGCCATCATGGCCGTCATCGCCCTTGGCTTCGCGTGTATGGTCGCATTCGATCTCGTCGACGTATGGCACGTGTTTGCCTATGCCATCGTGAGTGGAGCGTTCCTGTCGATCACCCAACCAATGCGGCAGGCGCTGATAGCCAACACTGTACCGCGGCACATGCTTGGGAACGCGTACGCGACCAATGTGCTGACGATACCCGGTACGCGGGCTATTGGACCGTTCGTGGGCGGAATTCTAGTCAACTCATTCGGGTTCTTTTGGAACTTCACTATAGAGTCACTGCTCTATGTGGGAATGATACTGGCCTACTGGCCTATGCGCACCCCATATACCGAATCGCGGCGTTCGAGAACGGGGTCCGGTACGACGGGGTTTCTGCAGGACCTTGCCGAGGGGTTCAGATACATCTGGTCGGGCAATCGAGTGCTCTTCCTGTTGATTACCCTTACGGTGGTCCCGAACGTGGTGCTCCAGCCCGTGATGTTCATGCTCCCCCTGTTTACAACTGAGGTGCTTGGGAGGGGCGCAGACGTCGGCGGATACATGCTGGCAACGAACGGTTTCGGCGGATTCCTGATGGCGCTCACCATCGCATCGTTTGGATTCTTCATCAAGCGCGGAATGCTCTGCCTCATAACCGCGGCGGCCAGCTCAATCCTCGCCCTTGTGCTGATTCAGGCTGCGTGGCTGCCTGTAGCGCTGTTTGTGATCGCGCTGTTCGCGGCCAGTCAGACGGCCTTCAGGACCACAAACGGGACGCTCACACAGACCCTCGCTCCTGACGAACTGCGGGGTCGCATCACAAGCCTACAGAGACTTGGACAAGGGTTCGTCGTTGGGTCCAGCCTGCTTGTGGGTTGGTTCGCGGGGGTGACGTCGGTTAGATTCGCTCTCGCAGGGATGGGGATTGTAGGACTCGCCGTCGCGTTGGCCTACATGGCATTTGCCCAACGGCTGCGGATGGAGGAATAGACGAGGTAATCTCGAAGTCGAGACTTGGCGTACCGACGCCTGAGCCTAAAATCTGGCGAGCGACTTCTTTGCCTCTAGCGTCATCTCGTACTGCCTGGGACGCTGGTTTCCAAGCTCGTTGACCCCTCGCTTTTCCATGTAAGGGAGTAGGTCGCGCCTGAAGATGATGCCAAACGCTGGGCCGTCAGCCGAAGCGAGCTGGTGACTCGGGAAGTTCGAGCGGATAATCTGCTGGCATTCCGTACTCTTGAACTTACCTACGGGCATATCGCGAATTAGCTGTAGAGCAATGCGCTCCAAGACAGTGAGGTCTTCACGTTGGGGTCTGGTTCTCGGCAGCTCATTATTGGAGCCGTGTTCTTCGTCGGAAGGCTCTCCGCCTTCTTCAGCCTCATCCCGGTCTACTGCGGCATCTACATCGCTAGTCTCAGCTTCGAGGTCATCCGAATCGGATTCATCATCGAAGTCGTCCTCATCGTCCCATACGGCATACCTGTCGACGACGTGTACGTATCGCTCAGGAAAGAATTCCTGGAGAAGCGAGGACTTGGTATCTACACGATCTGTCAGCACCCATAGAAAGGGGACAGGCTCGCCAGCAGGGAGGATCTCGAGCGTTCTCACTTCCTCAGCGAGCTTGGCATACAGCGAGATGAAGTCGCTGTCGTCGCTCACCACCGCAACATGGCTTACGCGATTGTGATTGAAGTCGCTAATCGCATCAACTGCGATTGCCATGTCGGCCGCATTCTTGGTTGCGGCGAGACTGTAGTGTTGTACGCCCTTGACAGTAACCTGCAACTCCGGGAAGGCGTCGCTGGCCCATACATGCCAGAGATGCAAATGATCAGCCCTGACGTAAAGGTTTAGCTTGCTTGGCTTGGGGAGCCCGCGGGGCCATCGGTGGATCAGCAGGAGCAGGACATCCTTCGCCATTTCCTGCAGATTCTGAATATCGGCGTAGATTCCGGTACTTAATTGTGAGCTAATTTGTTCTTCTTCCATGCTTCGATTCTACCAGCATTGAGAACTGATTCACAAGCTGGCAGCAGGCACCGCACCCTCGAACATAGCACCCACCGAGAGTCCGCTGTGGATCCGGTGAATGGCCTCGCCAAGTATGGGCGCAATCGAAATTGTTCTGGTCTTGTCGCCGAGCTTGTCGGGTCCGATAGGCAGAGAATCGGTGACGGCCAGCTCCATGATCGGACTGTCCTGGATGAGCTGAGGGGCCTCACCACATAGCACCCCGTGAGTTACCGCGCAGAACACCTCAGTGGCGCCGTATTGGACCAGAGTGTCTGCAGCGGCCAGGACCGTGCCGCCCGTCGTGATCTCGTCGTCGACAATGACGACCTTCCTGCCTGAGACCTCCCCGATCACCTGGTCAGCCACAACCTGCTCAGTGTTTCCCAGCCGCCGCTTTTGAACAACTGCCAAATCGGCCTCTAGAAGGTCCGCAGTCTCACGCGCCCTCTTGGCTCCACCCACATCAGTTGCAGCGACAACAACGTCGTTACCGTTTCCAAACGGACGAGCCAGCATCGGGATTGCGGTCAGCTCATCTACAGGAATTCCGAAGAAGCCCTGGATCTGGCCCGCGTGCAAGTCCAGGGTCAATACCCTGTCGGCACCGGCAACTTCCATCATGGAGGCAATCAGACGTGCGGTGATTGGCACCCTGGGCTGGTCCTTCTTGTCGCTTCTACCATACGCGTAGTATGGGAGAACCGCGGTAATCCGACCGGCAGATGCACGCTTGAACGCGTCAAGCATGATCATGAACTCCATTATGTGGTCGTTGACTGGCTCGCTGAATGGCTGGACGATGAATACGTCCCGCTCTCGAACGTTCTCAAGAATCCTCACGAACGTGTTGTCGTTCTTGAACTTGAACACTTCTATCTGCCCAAGCTGGATACCGAGGTAGGAGCAGATGTCCTGGGCCAACCGGGGATGTGCGTTGCCCGTGAACACCTTGAGGTCTTCAGCAACCGGCATTGCATATCCTCCCTGCGCGCTGGTTCCCGGAATCGCGAAGCCATGGAATTGTAGCACAGCGTTTTGCGGCGGCTTCAATACTCAAAGTCGCCCTTTAATTCCATTTTTGTCCGTTTTCCACTCTTCAGCCCCATAAAGGCAGGCACTCTAGACGTCTGGGCAGCGGTAGCGCCAGTGGCGCTTCATCCCAATTCCATGATCCAGTGCTCCCTTGCGGCGATGCGGGGACGTCCCGCTGCTGTGGTAGGATACCCCGGCGTGCGTCAACGCCGGATGTCTGACCCTACGCTGGCGAACGACTTGGCTATTGGATTCACATTAATCATGACTTCAGAAGATTACTCACGCATTCCAGAGAGACCCGAACTGCGTCTTGTTGAACCCATGTGGGTTGAGCATCAGGGCTCGCGGTTTCTGTATTTGAGAGACCATCTCTCGCTCTCGGAGCTCACTGTCATGATTCCCGAGGTCGCGGCCCCCGTCGTGACTCTGCTTGACGGCACGAGGAACCTGCCTGAGATCCGGTCTGCACTTGCTTTGCGATTCGGCTTGACCGTCACCGACCAGGAGCTATCGTCAATGATCGACCAGCTCGATCAGGCTCTCATGATCGGGAACGGCAGGTTCCGCAGGGCGCGGATGCGGGCCGTCGCTGAGTTTCGTGAGGCCGACAACAGACCGCCATCGCACGTTGGAGCAGTGTACCCGGCATCGGCGAGTGCTCTCGAGGAGGCAATTGAGGGCTGGTGCTCCAATGTGACTTCTAGACCGTCGGCCGATAGACCGGAAGGCGACCTGGTCGGGATGCTGTGTCCACACATCGACTACAACCGAGGGCACGCGACTTACGCAGAACTGTGGCGTGACACCAGGCCTGATCTCTCTGACGTAGAGACTGTTGTAGTCCTTGGGACCGACCACTACGGCGGCCAGGGTCAGCTGACGCCCACGGTCCAGAACTATTCGACGCCGTATGGGACCCTGGAGACCGACACCGACATCGTGAAACGCCTCGCAGACTCAATTGGGGCTGAGGCCTTCCAAGAAGAGCTCCACCACCGGACCGAACACTCCATCGAGTTGGCAGCAGTCTGGCTGCACCACTACATGCGCGATCAGAACGTCACGCTTGTCCCGATACTATGTGGGTCATTCCACGGATACACGGGCAGCGACGCCGACCCAGAGGAAACCGGCCACATAGCTGCCGCCCTTGAAGTACTCGATGAGGTGCTTTCAAATCGCCGTACCCTGGTCATAGCCGCGGGCGACCTTGCCCACGTCGGTCCAGCTTTTGGCGACCCCAATCCGCTCGATGAAGTGGCGAAGGCAGCCGTCAGGTCAGAAGACTCTCAGTCCATCTCAGCAATTTGCAACGGTGACGCCACCGGCTTTCTCGAGATCTCCCGCAATGAATCCGACAGGCGAAAGATCTGTGGCCTGCCTCCAATCTACCTGATGCTCAGGCTGTTGGAGGGTTCCACTGGAATTCACATGGGGTACGATCAGTGTCCTGCTGACGAGACAAACGGTTCGATAGTTTCAATCGCCGGCGCCCTACTCTACCGCTGATTTGCCCTGATATCATTCTCAAAAGGTAATCGGGACGGTCAGGACAGGATACGTGCCTGTCGGCAGGACTATGGGCCCGTCAAATACGAGTGGTGTAAATCATGGATCAGCCATTCAATGCGCTAGAGATCTTCGGTATAACCGGCATACCGGAGGTTCAACCCGGCGACAGGCTGGGTCAGACCATAGTCGAAGCGGCGGCGTCCCAGGGTACTGCCCTGGAGTCGGGCGATATCGTTGTCGTTACCCAGAAGATCGTCTCGAAGGCCGAAGGCCGCCTGGTTAAGCTCTCGACCGTGGAGCCGTCCGACTTTGCGGTCAACTTCGCGAGAGTTGCCGACAGGGACCCCAGGTTGATTGAGCTCGTTCTCCAGGAGAGCAAGTCGATCGTCCGGATGGACCCGGACCGTGGTGTCATCATCTCAGAGACGCACCACGGATTCGTGTGCGCTAATGCGGGCATCGACCAGTCCAACATCCCAGGGGACGACGTCGTATGTCTGCTGCCCGTCGACTCAGATGAGTCAGCGCTGAGGATCATGGAGGACATTCGCCGGTCCTCTGGAGCACAGACACCGGTCATCATCTCAGACACATTTGGCAGGGCGTGGCGCGACGGGCACGTGAACTTCGCAGTCGGCGTTGCTGGAATGGACCCGATGATGGACTACAGGGGACTCCCGGACGCTCAGGGGCGCGAGATGCACGTTACCACCATCGCCGTGGCCGACGAGCTCGCAGCCGCTGCCGAATTGGTCCAGTTCAAGGCCATAGGGGTGCCCGTGTCGGTAGTGCGTGGCTATCCATTCGAAGAGTCTGAGGGCAGTAGCGGTCAACTGGTCCGGGAACGCTCTCGGGACATGTTCAGGTGAACCGCCAGGTTTGTGTCGACCAGAACCGCGAAACGGGTAAGGTTGGCCGGTCCCAGAGAAAATCAGTCGGCTACCGGAGTCGCCAGACGGAAGTCTCTTAGGCGAACGCTCCGATCTCTTCTGGAATGTGGACAGCAGAGTCCAACGCTGCGATACCCTTTTGTGTATCAGAAGCAAGCTTGGCCTTGTCCGACACCCGCAGCCTGCGTTTGAACAGCCAGTAAGTGAATTCCTTGAGTTCGGTCAGTGTCGCTACTGGTCGGTTGGGGACTCCCTGATCGTCGCGGAATGCCGATAGCAGGTTATCGTATGATGAGCGGTAGATTCTCTGGAAGGTCGCTTCAGTGTGATCGGCAGCGTACTGTCGCCCACTTGCGTAGAACCGCTTGCCCACCTCGCCCTCAACGGTGTTCTGGAGCGCCATCTCTACTTCAACACCATAGAAATAGTTCAGGTAGGCGCTGTACTTGTCCGGACCGAGTATCCTCTTGAACTCAGCCTCGTCGAAGTCAGAAGGGAAGCGCCCGGCGAACAGTAGAGACTCCAGCTCTTCGGACGGGATCAGGCCCTCTACCTCGAATGACAGTCGATTGGCCAGTGCCAGCCAGTCAAATGCTTCGGAGCCAATGAGGTAGACGAGTCTGGTATCGAGAAAAGTCTCTTCTGGGGCAGTCCAAAGGGCCATCGCCTCGAGCAAGGCTATTGGCCAGGTCACACCCTGTTCAAGTTTCTCCTTGAGGTGGGATATCGCCTCCGCCTCAACAGGCCCTGTGTTGGAATTACCCTCGCCCATGTTGCGATAATGCCTTACTTCGCGCTGTCTTGTCCAGTTTCAGCCACGAAAAGAACTGATCAGCCCCCATGCAATTGACGATATGGTGCGATTCGCACGAAGCACGCCTGGCCAATCGAGCACCATATTCCAGGTTGCCCAGCGACTCTACGGTGTGCGCGTCAGTGTCGATCACCAAGGGAGCGCCAAGCTCTCTTGCCCTTCTGATGTGGGTGTCCTTGAGGTCCAGCCGTTCGAGGGAGCCGTTGATCTCCAGCGCGGTTCCAGTGTCTGCGGCTGCTCTGAAGATCGCTTCGTAGTCCGCGTCAACCGGGCGACGCTCCCCAATCAACCTTGTCGAAAGGTGACCAATTGCCGAAACATGCGGGTTCTTCATCGCACAGATGATCCGCTCGGTCATCGTCACCGAGTCCTGCGCCATTGCGCTGTGCACCGATGCCACGACCCAGTCCAGCTTCTCAAGAACATCGTCTGGATAGTCGAGAGTGCTGTCCGCCCTGATGTCCATTTCGGTGCCATGGAGAACGCGTAATCCACCGACAGCTTTGGCAACTTCCCTGAGCCTTTCTCCGTGCCTCTCAAGTCGTTCGATGCTCAGCCCGTTGGCTATGACCCGACCAACCGAGTGGTCTGTAACGGCGATGTACTCCAGACCCACGTCCTTCGCCGCACTGATCATCTGCTCCATGGAGTCGCGGCCATCGCTCCAGTCCGTATGTGAGTGGAGGTCTCCCCTGATGTCTGAAGCCTGTACCAAGTTGGCAAGAGCACCATTTCTGGCGTCCTGGACCTCTGATCCTCCCTGCCGAAGCTCAGGAGGAATGTCCTGGAGGCCGAGCCTGGCATACAGCGATTCTTCGTCCCGGAAGGTCTCCAGCTCTCCTGTCTCTACGTTCGTTAGCCCATATTCGTTGAGCGAAAGGCCAAGACCGGTGGCAATCTCTCTAAGCAGCATATTGTGGTGCAGGTTGCCAGTGAAGTACTGGAGCATCGCACCAAGGCTTTGAGCCTTGGCGACTCGAACGTCGATCTGGATGCCTGAGTTCAATACCACCGAGACTTTGCTTTCTCCGTGGCCCAGAACCTCCTGCACCGCTTCCATCGCCACCATTGCATCGAGAGCCCTCTGAGGTTCGTCCGTGACACAGACCAGGTCGAGGTCCCCTACGGTCTCTTCGAATCTCCTCAGGCTCCCACAGAAGACCAGCTTCGATATCTCCGGGCAGGTCGACTCCATGTAGGCCCTGACACGTTGAGCGGTTTCCATTGCACGCGCAATCGGTGTACGGTCCCCCTTGGTTCTCGCAAACTGGATGGACCTGAGGATGTTCTCTGCGCTCTTCTTTCCCATTCTCGGGAGAGACGCCACTCGGCCGTCCTCGATGGCCGCGGAAAGCGCCTCGACAGATGTGACGTCCAGTTCCTTCCAGACTCTCACGACGGTCTTAGGTCCGAGGCCAGGTATCTCTACGAGGTCGAGTATTCCTTCTGGAAACTCAGCCTTGAGACGATCGAGGTAGCCCATCTCACCGGTGTTTACCAACTCTGTGACCTTTGCGGAGATGGCCTTCCCTATGCCGGGAATCTCAGTCAGGTCTTCACCTTCGCGGACCATGGCGTCGACATCCCTGGGAAGTCGTTCGATGGTACGTGCCGCCCGCTGGTAGGCGCGAATCGTAAACCCCTTCTCCTCCTTCATCTGGAGGAGACTGACGATCGTCTCGAATGTCTCTGCTATCTCAGAGTTAGTCATTGCGTGGCTGTCAACTTGCGTGACCTGTAGCTCATCAGTGAGTGATCGCTGTCAGGTAGCCTTAGGGAAAGAAACTTCACGCCGCGCAGCATCGCTTGTACTTCTTCCCGCTGCCGCAGGGACATGGCTGGTTTCGTCCGACCTTGCGTCCACCCTTGGCGCTTGACGCTGCGCTCCTGACCGGCTGTGGAGCCGGTCGCTTTCTCCTCACCCGGCCGTTTCCGTTGGCAAACGGCTGTCCAATCGTTACCTGCGCCCGGAAAATCGCGTGCGCAACGTCACTCTGGATCTTCTGTTGCAGCAGCTGGAACTGGTCCATGCCTTCCTTGCGGTACATGACAAGCGGATCACGCTGTCCGTAGGCGTGGAGACCGATTCCCTGCCGGAGGTTCTCCATAGTCGTCAGGTGCTGCACCCAGTTGGTGTCGATCGAGCGGAGCAGGAGGTACCGCTCGAGGTCACGCATTATCTCCGGAGTGAGCGCCTCTTCCATGTCGTCATACGTCTTCTCAGCATGTTCCAGCAGCCTGGATTCGATGGCATCGACGTCGTTCTTCTCGAAGTAGTCGTCATCAAAGAACTCTTCGGGTGGCGGCAGCACTGTGCCAACTTCGGCAATAAACAGGTCTATGTCCCAGTCTGCGGGACGGCTGTCACCCAGTGTTGCGGCGACAATCTCGCTGATCTGGTCCGCGAGCATGTCCTGAATGTTGGCCTTCAGGTCTGCGCCTGAGAGAATCTTGTCTCGTTCACCGTAGATGACCTCGCGGTGTGTGTTGACAACATCGTCATAATCTACGAGATGCTTGCGCATGTCGAAGTGGTAGGCCTCAACCTTTACCTGCGCATTCTCAATCGATTTATTGATCATCCCGTTGTCGATTGGGACATCGTCTTCAAGACCGGCCCAGTCCATGACAGAGCGAATTCGGTCTCCGCCGAATCTCCTCATCAGTTCATCGTCCAGGGCGGCGTAGAACTGGGTAGTTCCAGGGTCCCCCTGCCTGCCCGCGCGTCCCCTGAGCTGATTATCGATTCTACGTGCTTCATGCCTTTCGGTGCCGATTATATGAAGCCCCCCGGCGTCGAGGACCCTCTGGTGGTCCGCATCCCAATCTCCGGAATGTGATCCATTTGAGTCGGGACTGCCGCCAAGAACTATGTCGGTACCTCGACCCGCCATGTTTGTAGCTACTGTGACCGCACCGGGCTTTCCCGCCTGCTCGACTATCGATGCCTCCCGCTCATGCTGCTTGGCGTTGAGCACTTCATGAGGAATGCCTTTGCGTCGCAGCATGTCGCTGAGGAGTTCGGACTTGTCGATGTCTGTAGTTCCAACCAGAACAGGTTGCCCCACCTCGTAACGTCGTTCGATCTCTGACACAACGGCACTGTATTTGGCCTTTTGGTCCCGGTACACGAGGTCAGAAGTGTCCTCACGGGCCATGGGTCTGTTGGTCGGTATACTGACAACATCCAGCTTGTATATCTTGTCGAATTCCTCCGCCTCAGTCGCCGCTGTGCCGGTCATCCCGGCAAGCTTTGTGTAGAGTCTGAAGTAGTTCTGCAGGGTTATGTTCGCGTAAGTGATCGACTCAGGCCTGATGCGTGCGCCTTCCTTGGCCTCAATCGCCTGGTGCAGCCCATCTGAGTATCGACGTCCGACCATGAGCCTGCCGGTGAATTCGTCGACGATCACCACCTCGCGGTCCTGAACGACATAGTCCCGGTCACGCTGGAAGATGACCTGTGCCTTCAACGCGTTTTCCATGTGGTGGACGACACCAAAGTTCTCCGGACCGTACAGGTTGGTGATGCCGAGAGTACGTTCAAGCTTGGAGATTCCATCCTGAGTCAGCGCGACCGTACGGTGTTTCTCATCGACAGTGTAGTCCTGTTCCATACTCAAGCTGGGAGCCACCCGGGCATATCGCGCATAGTCCCGCTGCGACATATCTGCGGGACCACTAATGATCAGGGGCGTCCGGGCCTCATCGATGAGAATGTTGTCGACCTCGTCTACAATCGCGTACTTCAGGTCCCGCTGCACGCGTTCCTCACCGGTCGTGACCATGTTGTCCCGTAGGTAGTCGAACCCGAACTCGTTGTTGGTCCCATAGGTGATGTCGGCCCTATATGCCTCCTGCCTGGAGGCTGGCATCATGTGTTCGACGCCTCTCTCACCCTCGGAGTAGTCAGGGTCGTAGATCAGCGCCTTCTGGTTCTGAAGTGCGCCGACTGTTACTCCTAGCATCGAATACACAACGCCCATCCAGTGAGCGTCGCGACGGGCGAGGTAGTCATTTACGGTAACGACGTGGACACCCTCACCACTCAGCGAGTTGAGGTAGGCCGGTAGGGTCGCGACGAGAGTCTTGCCCTCGCCAGTTCTCATCTCGGCGATCTTGCCCTGGTGAAGAACTATCCCGCCGACTAGCTGAACGTCGTAGTGGCGTTGACCAAGCGTGCGCTTCGCTGCCTCACGTACAGCGGCGAATGCTTCAGGTTGAAGAGAGTCCAAGCTCTCCCCTCGCATGACGCGCTGCCTGAACTCATCTGTCTTCTCGTTAAGGCCGTCGTCGGTCAGGCGTTCGAACTCTGCCTCAAGGTCGTTAATATCGTCGACCTCGGGCTGCAGCTTCGCGATCACCTTCTCGTCGGAGCCGCCGAACAGCTTGGCAAGTGATTTGAACATGTCTGTCACCACCCCTATCTCGCATCGCCACTCGCGTGCGCCCTGATACGGTTAAGACACGCCCCCATTATATCCGAACTGAGCGTTTTGGGGTCTTGCCCGGTTCTGGCGTCCTGTGTGTTAACCTTGCCTGCAGCTTACAAGGAGCGTTTCCATGGTCGATCACACACTATTTGGACCTGATGCAATTGATCCCGAAACGACGGCGTTCAATGCCAACCTCAAAGCGGTGCTTGCGCAGGCACCCTCCGCAATGGACGTGCCCGTAGAGGAGACCAGGGCTGCCCGCGAAGAGGGGCGTGGCCCAGCCGGACCTGTGGTGCTCTCTGAAATGGCGCAGGAGCGCGAGATCGCCGGCCCTCACGGCCCGATCACCCTGAGGACATTTGTCCCTGACAACCCACGGGGCATCTACCTGCACATTCACGGCGGAGGATGGGTACTGGGACGAGCGCATCTGCAGGACCCACGGAACGAGGAGATTGCTCAGACGTGCTCTGCGGTCGTGATCTCCGTGGACTATCGTCTCGCTCCTGAGCATCCCTACCCTGCTCCACTGGACGACTGTGAAGCCGCGGCTGCATGGCTCGTCAAGAGTGCCGGGGCAGAGTTTGGTGTCGAAAACATCGTCATAGGTGGCGAGTCCGCCGGAGGGCATCTTTCCGCCACGACATTGTTGAGAATGCGTGACAGGCACGGCTATACAGGCTTCAAGGCAGCCAATCTCGTTTACGGCGTCTATGACCTTGCAATGACTCCCTCCCAGCGAAGCTGGGGAGACGAACCATTCGTGCTGAGCACTCCAATTATGGCCTGGTTCTGCGATCACTTCGTCCCTGCCGAGAAGCGGCGGGACCCTGACGTCTCGCCGTTATACGCCGACCTCCACGACCTGCCACCTGCACTCTTCTCGGTCGGCACCCTTGACCCGCTCCTGGATGACACGCTTTTCATGCACCAGCGCTGGATGGCCGCGGGTAATGAGAGCGAACTCAGGGTGTACCCTGGAGGACCTCACGGATTCGACGGTCATCCAACCAAACTGGGGCAATCGGCGCGGCGAAGGATGAACGAGTTCATCTCCGCCCACATATAGGGTCGGAGCGGTGTCAGATCTGAGATCGCAAGTAGACTGACTGATGACCGTACGAACACAGAGGCGCTTCGGTACCAGAGTCACCGCGCAACGCCACCACGCTAACTGAACGAAATTGGACCAGAGGCAAATGATTGTTCTGAGAAGCCTGCTATTCGTGCCAGGCAACACTCCGAGGATGCTGGACCGGGCAATTGGACTCAGGCCGGACGCCTTCGTGCCGGACATGGAAGATTCTGTCCCATGGGACGAAAAGTCCAACGCCCGAAACGTGACTGCCTCCTACGTCCCTGAGCTGGCTGCCACGGGTGTACCCGTGATACCGCGAGTCAATTCGTTGGACACCGGGATCCTGGAGGAAGACCTCTCCGCCGTGGTTGGGCCGCACATCTTCGGCGTCTCCGTTGGCAAGATGGACAACCCGGAGATTGTGGCCGAAGTTGTTGACATGCTGGACCGGGTGGAGGATGCCGCTGGCGTCGAGCGGGGCGCCACACGGCTCGTGCCATGGATTGAGTCCGCGGAAGCAATCGTCAAGGTGTACGACATCTGCACGGCTTCCAAGCGAATTGTGGCTGTAGCCCTCGGTGCTGAAGACTTCACCAATGATATGGAGATCAAGCGCACAGGGAGCGATTCGGAACTCGCCTACGCGCGAGGCGCAATTGCCGTTGCCGCTCGCGCGGCAGGTGTCCTTGCGCTCGATACGCCGTTCTTCTCGTTCAGGGATCCCGTCGAACTCAAGGCAAATACCGAGATGTCCAAGTCGATAGGATTCAAGGGGCGGTTTGCCATTCATCCAGCGCAATTGGACATCATTAATGGTGTATATTCCCCGTCCGAAGAAGAGATCTCTCAGGCACAGCGAGAGATTGAGGCGTTCGAGGAAGCTGCATCAATGGGACGCGGCTCAACGTCGTTGGACGGAAAGGTCATCGATGTGCCCGTAGTGAAGAGGGCGCAGGCCCTTATTGAGAGGGCGCGGGCAATGGGCCTCGCAGAGGAAGACTGCTAGCTTCACGAGTGCTACGCTCGACGAGGTCGATTCAGGTCTTCCGAGTCAATCATGATCGTGACCGGGCCATCATTGTGGATGTTCACGTTCATGTACGCCTGAAAGCGCCCTGTCTCGACTTTTAGGCCGGTCTCGCGAAACGCGAGAAGTGAGTCCTCAAACAGGCCAGCGGCCTCGTCAGGAGCAGCGGCGCGGCTGAAGCTTGGCCTCCGTCCCCGTCGTGTATCCCCGTATAGCGTGAACTGGCTTACGACTAGGAGGTGAGCATTAACGTCCAGGGCGGAAAGATTGAATCGTCCCTGAGCGTCAGCGAAGATCCGCAGATTGACGGTCTTGGATACGATGTACGCTATCTCGCTCTGAGAGTCGTCTTCTGCAATCCCCACAAAAACAACAAGTCCCGGGCCAATCTGACCCAGGACCTCACCGTCTACGGCGACGGATGCCTGCGAGACACGCTGAATCAGCGCGCGCATGGGCTAATCGCTGCTGGCCGTCGACGCACTCTTAGTTTCGGACTTGGAGTCGCTCGACTTTGCCGAACTCTCAGACTTGCTGCCCTCAGAGGATTCGCCTTCGGAAGACTTCGCCTCTGACCGGTCTGCGTTAATCCCGTTGTTGCCGCGGCCCTTACCGTAGTCCGTAACGTACCAGCCGCTGCCCTTGAAGATTACCGGGGGTGCGTGGATTTTGCGGTTGGATGGCGCCCCGCATTCGAGGCAGTCTGCCACCGGGTCGGAGTCGAAGCTCTGCCTCAACTCAAACTGATGACCGCAGGCCGTGCAACGATAGTCGTACCTGGGCAAGTTCCCGCCTCCCGTCTGTGTATATCCTTAGCAGTCCAATTTTGCGACTGCTAATCACCTCGATAAATCTAGCATTGGGGACTGCGGGTGTCAAACGTCGAATGGCCTCTTTCAGTGTCGCTCATGTACAATTTCAGCTTGAATTTGAACGCTCAATCGAAGGTCTGATCAGCAAGGATGCCAGAACTGAGACACCTCACAAAGACTACTCACCTCACCAGGGAATGGGTCGAAGAAAGTCTGTTCCCGCTGTGTGACGAACTACGGACCGCTAGCACTGTGCCTGACTCGATGAGGGGCAAGGCCCTCTACTGCCTCTTTTACGAGCCGAGCTTCCTCACCCGCACCTCGTTCGAAAGGGCCGTCGGACTGCTGGGAGGTCAGGCATACCACACTGAGGATGCGTCCCAGTTCTTCCCGGTTCACAGTTCCAGGTTTGTCGACGACATAACCAGCATCCTTGCCAGTCTGAGAATGGACGTCGTTGTGGTCCGAAGCGGTGACCCCAACGTAACCGAGCGCGCCGCATCGGTGGACGCCATGCACGTCGTAAACGGCGGTAGCTCCGACGATCACCCAACGCAGGCCCTCGCAGACCTCTACACCATCCAGCGAGAGCTGGGCGGGATCGATGGGCGCACAGTAGCCATTGTTGGTCGTCTGGAAAACCGAAATGTTGCGGCTCTCCTGAAGGGCCTGACCCTTTTCGACGGAGTTGAGGTAGTCGCGGTCCCATTCAGCGGCCAGGTTCCCACGGACGTAGTTGCCTACTGCTCCGAACGGGGTGTGAAATTCCAAAGCAGCGAGAGCATGGAGTCCCTGTCTGGGGTCGACGCGATATACCTTAACGGTCCCAGAACTGCGGCACACATGGAGCTGCTGAGGACGAGGGGCCGCGGCAGGCTCGTAATCGACGAAGCGTTCATGGACTCTCTTCAGCCGCATACGGTAGTCATGGACCCGATGCAGCGGAGCGGCGACTTCGTCATTAACGTCAATGACCCACGACTGGCCTTCTACAGACAGGCAGAAAACGCGCTCTACGTGCGGATGGGGATCCTTTCAGAGCTGTTCCGAGAGGAGTAGCTGAGAGTCAGCCGGTCGTGGCGGACTTGACCAACCGTGTGACGAGCGGCGCAACAGTTGGGCCAAGCCCGACTATCATTCCGGCGATGTGGCGATTCCTGATAGTGCCGAGGATCGCTCGACTATGCCAGTCAAATGAAAAGCCATTGGCGTCAAGCACCTCTGCCTGGACTTCCTCGGACAGGAATACCTTCAAAATCTCGTCCTTCTGTTCGTTGCTCATCGCCTCGAACAGTTTGCGGGCATAGTACCCGACATCCATCTCCCGGCCAAACTCACGCTTCCATCGTTGCTCGTACCGCTGAAGGGACTGAGCGGACAGGTCACCTGAGTCCAGCGCTTCCAGAGCAGTCTCGGCTGCTATGCGCCCGGACATCATGCCATAGTAGATTCCGCCACCTGTGGTCGGTTTGGTGAATCCTGCAGCGTCTCCCAGGATCATCGTGCGAGGCCCATACGTCGTGGTCAGAGGTCTGACCGGTATACCCCATCGATTGAACTCGTGAACGTTGGACTCGATCCTGCCTTCGTCTTGCAGCCTCGTCACCAGCGAGTCCAGGCACACTGTCCGCTTCTGTCGCGATATCGTGCCAACCAGTCCATGGGAATCCGAGGTAGGTACAAGCCACCCTACTGACTCTGGAGCGCCATCGCCTCCAATGAACACCTCAACATCCTCTACACCGTTGGTTTCAACCTCAACCTGCTGACCAAAGATGAAGTCCTGATCGTTTCGGTCGCATAGCCCGACCATTTGGGTGACGGGTGAACGAAACCCAGTGGCGATCAGCAGAAGCCGACTCTCAAAACACTCGACACTCGGACCTCGCCTGGACCAGACTCGCACTCCTTTGCGGGTCTGGTCGATCGCAGTTGCCCTGTGTCCAATGAAGTACTCTGCCCCATGTATAGCTGCTCTAGAGGCGACTTCGCTGACGTACGCGACTCGGTCAACAATGAGTGCCTGTGGCTCCCTCTTCTTGACCCTGTAACACCTTCCCGATGGTGAATGAATCAACGCGGAGTCGACCTGTCGACGTATGTGGCGCTCTGATACGGGGAACTTCCTCGCGCACTCGAGACCTATTACGCCTGTACAGAGCTTGTCTCCTATCCTCTCACGGTAGTCGATCACTGCCGTGCGCGCGCCGCCCTTGGCGAGTTCGAGAGCCGCCATATTTCCGGCCGGACCGGCACCGATTATCAGAACGTCATACAAATGGCTGCGTCGATTCAAGGATGTGTCATGTGGGATGTAGGTGGGAAAGCCGCCCGCATACTAGCGCAGGCCGACTACACCGGACAAGCCGCGCGTTATTGCCGGCGTAATCAACTCTCAGACCTGGACAATATCAATTGCGTAGGCAACCGCGTCGGCTTATAGTAATCTCAAATCAGGAAGAGTTATGGAGCCAGATTCACTAAAGCTGATCGAGTCTATTCACGGCACTGAGGGAATGGCATCTCTGGTGATCGCTGGAGCAGGCTCAGAAGCCATTAGCGACATCCTCAGCGTCGCTGGCGCCTCAGGCACGGTGCTGGATATACAGGTCCCTTACGCTTCGTCAGCCGTGGTTGATTACCTTGGCGAGGAGCCTGGCCAGTTCGTATCAACAGGGGCCGCGCTTTCACTTGCCCGGGCGGCCTATTTCAGGGCTGTGGAGTTGCGGGAGGGTGATGTTCCGATCGTTGGAGTTGCCTGTACCGCTACTATCGCCACGAATCGTCCGAAGCGCGGCGAGCACAGGTGTCACGTTTGCGTATATGGGCCAACGGATTGGAAGTCAGCGTCGATCACTTTCGAAAAGGGACTGCGGACGAGGGAACAGGAGGACCGTGTAGTCAGCAGGCTTATTCTCACCTCACTTGCTGGATCACTGGGACTCAACAAGCAGCTCGATCTGGATCTGACTCAAGACGAGTCCGTTGTTTGGGAAGGCTCTCACTTCGATGACTCCTTGCAGGCCCTGACCAAGGGCCACGTCGGACACGTGCTGGTTGACCCTGAAGGGAGACAGAGTGCTGACGTGCCCTTCACTGGGGGAATCATCTCCGGTTCATTCAATCCGCGTCACGAAGGACACGATCATCTTGCCAAGGTGGCTGCGGATAAGTTGGGACTGCCGGTCGTATTTGAGATCTCAGTCAAGAACGTGGATAAACCCGAGCTTGAACTTTCCGAAGTCAGGAGACGCATAGACCAGTTCAGAGGTCATGCCAACGTGATTGCTACACGAGTTCCGGTCTTCTATGAAAAGGCACGTCTTCTGCCCGGCTGCACATTTGTGATCGGCTTTGACACCCTGGTACGCCTCGTCGACCCAAGGTACTACGAAGGTAGCCAGTCCAAAATGACTTCCGCACTTATGGAGTTGAAGTCTCTCGACTGCTCGTTCCTGGTCGCAGGGCGGGTCGACGATGCAGGATTCCGGACGCTACATGATGTCGAAATCCCGGCAGATCTTGCGGATATGTTCAGTGCGATTCCTGAGTCGGTCTTCAGGGAGGACATCTCTTCGACTGAGATCAGGCTGGCAGCCCAGCGGTCCAGTTCATAATGGGTTTCAAGGGCCTCAGAGAATTCATTGAACTCCTCGAACAGTCTGGAGAATTGGTGCGAATCGACGCCGCTGTCGATCCCGAGTTGGAAGTCACTGAGATAACCGACAGGATGGTGAAGAACGGAGGCCCTGCCCTGCTCTTCACAAACGTGCGCGGCCACAATACGCCGCTTCTGATCAACATCTTCGGCACTCACAGGAGAGTTGCCCTTGGCCTGGGCGTGGACCACATCGACGAACTAGTGGACCGCGTAAGAAGCCTGCTTAACATGGCGCAGACTCCGCCTACAGGTATCGGGGGCAGGCTCCGCGCTCTGGGAGACATCGTCGGGCTGGCAAGGTCTCAGCCCCGGACTATACGACGAGCGCCTTGCCAGGAGGTTGTACTAACAGGCGACGACGTCGATCTCTACCGGATGCCGATCATCACCTGTTGGCCAGGCGACGCGGGACCCTACATCACTCTGCCTCTTGTGATCACGCGTGATCCCGAGTCAGGCCGGAGGAATGTCGGAACCTACAGGATGCAGGTGTTCGACCGTAAGACCACCGGCATGCACTGGCAGACACACAAGGTAGGTACAAGGCACGAAAGGCGAGCGCAGGAGAAGGGTTTAGATCGTCTTGAGGTTGCTGTGGCCTTGGGGGCAGATCCCACCACAATGTGGACAGGGGCAATGCCTCTGCCGCCAGACATGGACGAACTCGCGGCGGCTGGCGTGATTCGTGGTGAGCCAGTAGAAGTCGTCAGGTGCAAGACTGTAGACCTTGAGGTACCGGCACACTCGGAGTACGTCCTTGAAGGCTACGTGGTGCCCGGCGAGACGCGAGATGAAGGCCCGTTTGGTGACCACACAGGATACTATTCGCCTCCCGAACCCTACCCTGTCTTTCATGTCACCGCGATGACGCACCGCAGCGATCCGATCTATCCAACCACGATGGTTGGGCGTCCTCCGACTGAAGACTTCTTCATGGGCAAAGCTGCCGAACGGATAATGCTGCCCGTCATGCAGATGGCTCTCCCTGAGATCGTCGACGTAAACATGCCGGCTGAAGGCATCTTCCACAATCTGGTCATCGTGTCGATTCGCAAGGAATACCCAGGACACGCCCGTAAAGTCATGCATGCCTTGTGGGGTCTTGGTCTAATGATGCTCGTGAAGACTATAGTTGTCGTTGACCACTTCGTTGATGTCCAGAACCCCTCCGAAGTGGCCTGGAGGGTAGCCAACAACATAGATCCGGAAACCGACCTCGCGTTCGCGGATGGCCCACTGGACGATCTGGACCACGCGACACCTACCCCGAAGTTCGGCA
This sequence comes from Dehalococcoidia bacterium, assembly GCA_965232905.1. Classification (GTDB taxonomy): domain Bacteria; phylum Chloroflexota; class Dehalococcoidia; order Lucifugimonadales; family UBA1123; genus VXRN01. The sequence continues at coordinate 755,302 of OZ247432.1, read as the reverse complement.
GCAAGGTCGGGGTGGATGCGACAGCAAAGTTCCCTGGCGAGGGTAGAAGTCGGGACTGGCCGCCGGACATCGTGATGAGCGACGAAATCAAGCAGCTGGTTGACAGCAGGTGGCAGGAGTACGGGTTCTGAGCACGGCAGCGACAACTACAGCCCTCTGGCGCAGGGCTCCCTTGTATCTCGATGCAATCAAGTTCCACGAGAGCATCTTCGCCCTGCCGTTTGCCTACATCGGGATGACCCTGGCTGCCGACGGCTTTCCAGGCTGGGCGACATTCGGGTGGATTACGCTCGCGATGGTTAGTGCGCGCACAGTCGGCATGTCGGCAAATCGAGTGATAGACCGGCACATAGACGCTTTGAATCCAAGGGCGTCCATGCGCCACATTCCACAGGGGCTGCTGAAGGCAAAGGAGATGGTCACGCTGGCAGTGGTCTCGCTTCTAGTGTTCCTCTTTGCTGCCGCCCAGCTAAACACACTGGCCCTCGTACTGGCGCCGGTGGCTGCGATCTATCTCATTCTGTACCCGTACTCAAAGCGCTTCACGTGGGCAGCCAACCTGCTTCTGGGCTGGGCGCTCGCGATCTCGCCGTCGGCGGCCTGGATTGGAGTAACCGGCAGCCTCGCGTGGGAGCCGGTATTGATGTCGCTGTCAGTCGCCCTGTGGGCAGGGAGCTTTGACATCATCTACCACACTCAGGATGTCGAGTTTCACCGGCAAAACGGATTGCATTCAGTAGCGGCCCGATTCGGCGTTCCCAGGGCATTTTTAATTGCGCGAACTCTGGATGTGTGCGCTGTACTTTGCCTCATTGGACTGGGAGTGTGGATGGGTCTCTCATGGCCATTCTTCGTGTCCTGCCTGGCAGCGTCCGGGTTCCTTGTCTACAAGTACATCCTTGTATCCCCTTCCGACCTCTCGCGGCTGGGCGTAGCTTTCGGCCGTATAAATGCCTACGTATCGACGACGATGCTCATTGGCACGGTCTGGGCGGTCTATCTGGGATGAGTTCCAGCCACCTGACTCCGCAGGACTTCCGTACTCCTCCGGTTGTGGTGGGAATCACAGGCGCCAGTGGCGCGATCCTGGCGTGGCACACCATAGATGCCCTACTGGCTGAAGGTGTGCCCGTGATCGCCTCCGCAACCGGGTCAGCGAGGATGGTGTGGAAGCAGGAGATGGATGAGTCGTTCGGTGCGGCGCTGGAGCAATGGTCAGACTCAGGGCTGTTCGAGTACTACGGCCCACAGGAGATCGCTGCTCCCGTCGCAAGCGGTACATTCCCCGTCCACGGAATGACGATCGTGCCGTGCAGTATGGCGACTGTGTCAGCAGTTGCTCATGGTTCCTCTGACAATCTCATACGCCGGGCGGCGGACGTGACGATCAAGGAGAGTCGACCGCTCGTCGTTGTACCGCGGGAGTCGCCTCTTAGCGTGATACACCTAGAGAACCTGACGAAGTTGGCTTCCCTCGGAGCTACCGTCATTCCTCCTGAGCCGGCATTCTACTTCCGGCATCAGACCGTGGAAGACGTGGCGAGATTCGCCGCTCAGCGTACCCTCCTGGCATTGAAGATTACTGACCGGTTGCCAGAGGAGTTCCAATACCAGGGACAAAGTGACTGAGGCCGGTAGTTGTTTCGGTCGGGCCCGCTGGCTAGAATTGCCATCCAGAAGTTAATTCCAAGGAGCAACGTGACAATGATCTCCTCTCTTGATGCGGCGAAGGCAATCAACGACGTGAGGGGCGACGCTGTTGTCGTCGGCACTATGACCCCCAACCGCTACTGGGAGTCCGTCACAGAGAATCCTGACCTCGATCTCCCGATCTTCGGCGCTATGGGAAAGGCTTCATCGGTGGCACTCGGGATCGCACTTGCGCAGCCAGACAACAAAGTGCTCTGTCTCGATGGCGACGGTGGGCTTTTGATGAATCTTGGCACCCTCGTCACGATTGCAGAAACGGCTCCCGACAACCTCGTTCACTTCGTCTTTGAAGACGGCGTGTACTTCACTACAGGCGGCCAGCCGATTCCAGGCTCAGAAAAGTTCGACCTTGCTGCCATGGCACGAGATGCCGGCTTCGAACACACTTACGAGTTCAGTGACCTCGAAGACCTTGCCAGCGAGCTGCCCCAGATCATGGGACAACAGGGACCCATCTTCGTCTGCCTGAAAGTCACGCACCCGCCAACACCACCACCGTTCTACATGGGAAAGACTGGTCCGAAGATGCGAGAGCTTGCTGAAACCCTTCAGCAGGACTGAAGCTCCAGGACCTAAACCAGATGTTCGACTTTCATACCCATACATTTCTAAGCGACGGCGTCCTCGGCCCTATCGAGTTGATAAGGCGGGCCATTCACGCTGGCTACCGGGCGATGGCGATCACGGACCACGTAGGTCCGGGCAACGCTGAGTTTATCCTCAAGACCTTGATCGCTGACTGCGAAATGGCGAATTCCCGCTGGGACATTCTCGCCATGCCCGGCGTTGAGATAACCCACACTCCCAGCGAAGACATCGATAGGCTTGCTCACGAGTGCAGACGGCTTGGCGCGGTGATGGTCAATGTCCACGGAGAGACCATAACCGAGCCCGTGGTCGAGGGCACCAACCTTGCCGCTGTCTCAAGTGGTGAGGTCGATATTCTTGCCCATCCTGGTCTGGTTACCATCGAAGAGGCCCGAATAGCTGCGGCTAACGGCGTGTTTCTGGAAGTCTCAGGGAGAAAGGGACACGGCATGGCGAACGGCCATGTCGTCAAGACAGCAAGGGCCGCGGGAGCGAAACTGGTGCTCGACTCGGACGCTCATGCGCCGGAAGACCTGCTGAGCCGTGACTTTGCTATGAAAGTCGCCAGGGGCTCGGGACTTGATGTGGAAGACGCTGTGGCCCTGCTCGACGCAGCCCCGCTGGAAGTACTCGACAGGGTTGGTGTAAGTAGGGAACGAGTCCCAGTCCCTAAGTCGTAGAGGATCGGGTGGGCAACTGTATGTTGCCCACCGTATCAATTCCGTGAGGTTCTGCTAGTCGGGAAGCACTACCGACTCAGGATCTTCGCCACGCAGAATTCTGGCCGCGTTGTACACTGCGAACGTGCGGCTCTTTTCGCCTGACTCCTGGGTGAACGACGCCAGGTGCGGGGTTACCAGCACGTTGTCCATATTGAGCAGCGGGTTGTCGACAGGTGTGGGCTCCTCTTCGAGGACGTCCAGTCCTGCCTGGGCAATCTTGCCCGCTTCAAGCGCGCGAATAAGCGCGGCTTCATCAACAACTGGGCCACGGCAGGCGTTGATGAACACTACAGTTGGCTTCATCAGGTCGAATTCCCGATCGCTGATCATGTGGAATGTAGGCCTGCCCAGCGGGACATGCAGCGTGATGATGTCTGACTCCTGGAGCAGCTCGTCGAGCGAGACTCGCCTGAGGTTCTGCTCTTCCTCGATTCCGGGCTCCGGGTCTACGACGTCGGAGTAAATGATGTCGCACTCCCATCCCTGCAGCCTGCGTGCCACGCGGGAGCCGATCCTGCCAAGGCCGACGATTCCCACTGTCTTGCCCTGGATCTCATTGGCCTGGGAGAACCACGCTTGCCGAATGTCAGAAGCCCACTCTCCGGCCTTCACAGCGTTGAACTGAAGCTGCATCTTCCGAATCGTGCTGACAAGCAGCGCGATTGTATGCTCAGCTACGGCTACGGCGTTGCCTCCTCCGTTGTTGGAAACGCGGATACCCATCTCGCCGAGGGCCGCCTTGTCCAGGACATCCGTGCCGGCGCTGGTGGTCTGCACCAGCTTTAGATTTGGCGCCCGCCCGGCCACTTCCACGGTGACCGGTGCTCCGCCAACGATCGCAACCTGCGCGTCCTGAAGCAGTTCAGACTGTTCGTCGAGCGATAGTGTGGAGTCAACCCAGCCTACTTCGACGCCCTCTGGGGCGACTCTCTGGAAGTCGGCAAGTTGAGCATCGCTTGGTCCGTATACGATTACCTGTGCTCCCATACATTCTCCTTTTGCTAAACGTGGGATTCTCAATTCGTGAAACAGCCCGATTATACGTGTGCCGCTTGGGATGGGCAAACGTACGCAGGTCTGGTGTGCGAACTTTGTAGCAACAACCAGAGGCTGTATAATTCGCCCCTGCGGGATACAGAACGAGAGGTCGGAGCAGCCGTTGGCAAGAGCCCTTGAGGGAATCAGAGTCCTGGACCTGACCCATCATATCGCGGGTCCGTACTGCACCAAGCTCCTTGCAGACTTCGGAGCACAAGTGACCAAGGTCGAACGCCCTGGCTCAGGCGACCCAGGCCGCAGCATGCCTCCGTTCGCAGGCGATGAACCCCACCCTGACAAGAGCCTGCCGTTCCTGTACCTGAACACCAACAAGCTCTCTATTACGCTCGATCTGAAATCCGCCACCGGCCGGCAGCTACTCCGGCGATTGGCAGATGAGTCTGACCTGATCGTGGAGAACTTCCGCCCGAAGACATTGCCGTCTCTCGGCCTGGACTATGACACGCTCCGCCAATCTAACCCGTCGGCTGTGATGGTCTCCATTACGAACTTTGGGCAGACTGGTCCATACCGTGACTACGAGGCTACAGACCTGGTCGAGTACGCTCTCAGTGGCATCCAGTACATATTCGGCGACAATGACCGAGAACCGCTGAAGCACGGATTCAACCAGGCGCAGTTCAAGGCAGGAACCGACGCGGCAAGCGCGTCCCTTATAGCGCTGTACCATCGTGCCATGACCGGGAAGGGTCAGTGGATAGACATATCCATCCAGGAGTGCATCGCTACGGCCCTCAGGGACACCACGTCTGCTTTCGCGTACACAGGTGCTGTCAAATGGCGACGCCCCAGCGAGGCAGGTGAACTACCCAGATCGCCGGTGGAAACCAGGGACGGTTACATAGTCCCCATCGCCTTCGGCGGGGTTGACTGGGACGCCACTGTGGACTTCCTGGAATCGGATGAACTTGCAGAGGAGCGATTCTCTGCTCCGGAAGGGCGCCTGCAGCATGCGGGCGATCTCGACAGGATCCTTCGTGACGCATTCAGGCAGTACGAGAAAGAGGACCTGTTCTACAGGGCCAATCAGCGTAGGGGATTGATCTACGGGATCGTCCAGGACGCCTCGGAGCTGTACGAGAACCCCCAATTCCGGCATCGGGGCTACTTCGCAGAAATTGACCACCCAGTAGCGGGCAAAGCCGAGTACCCAGGTGCGCCCTTTGACATGTCGCTCACTCCGTGGTCCGTCGAGTCGTCTGCCCCCACTGTCGGGCAGCACAATGTTGAGGTCTATGTGGACGAGATGGGCATGTCCCACGAGGAACTAGGTCAGCTCGTAGAAGCGGGGGTGGTGTGACCGTGGCGACGACAAAGGCCCTCGAAGGACTTCGTATCGTAGAGATGGGGCAGCTTATAGCGATCCCGTTCGCGGCGAAGCTCCTTGGCGACATGGGCGCCGAGGTAATACGAATCGAGTCCTGCACTCGCATGGACGGCTATAGAGTTGCCGGGTTCTACAAGAACGACGGCTCGGGCGAGTTCTGGAACCGAGCGATTAACTTCTACGAGCAAAACAGGGGCAAGCAGAGCCTGACCCTCGACCTGGGCCAGCCTTCAGGTATCGAGACCCTAGTTGACCTGATCGCCATCAGTGACGTTTTCATTGAGAATTTCACGCCTCGCGTCATCAGTAACTTTGGCCTGGAGTACGATGACCTGCGCAAGGTCAAGCCAGACATCATCATGGTCTCGTCCACGGGTTACGGCCACACTGGTCCCTGGAGCGGCTTCGGGGCGATCGGATATGGAACGGAGGCCGCCTGTGGTCTAGCCTCGGTTACTGGTTACACCGATGGCCCACCGGCCATCCCGGAGCTACCCTACGCTGACTACACCGCCGGCGAGCACACAATTTTCGCCATCATGGCGGCTCTCATGCACCGATCCCTTACAGGTGAGGGCCAGTTCATAGATGTCTCACAGACTCAGACACTCACTGCCACTGTGCCCGAGCCGCTTATGGACTACGCCTTTAATGGCCGCGTGACGGGGACTTCCGGCAACCGTGACGATAGGTACGCCCCACAGGGGACCTACCCGTGTGAGGGAGACGAAAGCTGGATCTCTCTGAGCGTCAGGACTGACAATGAGTGGGCTGCCTTCTGTGGAGTCCTGCAACAGCCCGGCTGGACTACCGACCCTCGTTTCGCAGACGGTCTTTCGAGATTCAAGAATCACGACCTGCTGGACGAACTCATTTCGGGCATTACAATTTCCTGTACTGCTTCTAACCTTCAGAACAGGTTACAAGCAGTAGGAGTCCCGGCAGGCGAGGTGCTTGACGGGAAGGCCCTGCTCTTCAGCGACCACCTCAAGGCTCGAGGGTTCTATGAGGTCGTTGAACACGAGGAGTCTACAGGGATGCCACCCCTGCCCTATGCCGGAAGGCCGTGGAAGTTCTCCGAGACTCCTGGTGAAATCAGTTCAGCAGCGCCAACTCTCGGTGAGCACAACGAAGCGGTGCTTGCCGACCTTCTTGGTCTTGATCCATCGCGAATTTCGGAGATGAGCGATACTGGGGTCATCGGTACAACTCCGACCAACCCCAGGGCCTCGCGACAGGCAACGAACGAAACGCTGCTGTCCCAGGGTCGGATAGTCAGGTGGGAGCCGGACTTCGAAGAACAGGTGAGGCGAAAGTTCGACATCACCTAGATCAATCTGAAGCAGTTTGCCCACTTCAACCAGTGAACATATAATCAGGGAACTCTTGGGGCCTCGGAGGAAACAGTAAGACTTGGTGATCGAAGCAGTCGCGATCGATGGGCCTGTAGCTTCGGGCAAAACATCCGTCGGGGCTGGCGTAGCTAAGAGACTGGACTACGCTTTTCTCGACACCGGGCTCATGTACCGCGCCGCCACGTGGAAGGCCGTCCACTCAGGTGTGGACATGCAGGATGAGTCCGGGCTCACAAGGATGACCGAGTCGATGACGATTACCTTAACCCCTGCCGACGGAGCCGACCGGCTGATCGTTGATGGAGCCGATGTTACTGATCACCTCAGGACTGCGAAAATTGATCGCAACGTCTCGGCAGTCTCTGCGGTAAGAGGCGTCAGGCTGGCCCTGACGCCCCATCAGAGACGAATTGCCGAGAGCGGCCCTACTGTAATGGTGGGTCGTGACATTGGGACTGTCGTGCTGAAGGACGCCCGTGTGAAGGTGTATCTGGATGCATCAGTTAGGGTGCGAGCTGGGAGGCGACATTCGGAGATGGTAGCTTCGGGAGCGACTGTCGAGTTTGAGCAGGTCGTCGCGGATACAGCGAGGCGGGACCGAATAGACACTGAAAGGGCCGAGGCACCCCTCACAGCCGCAGAGGACGCGCTGATCGTGAACACCGACTATCTAACCATGGACGAAGTAGTGGAACACATCGTGAAACTGGCAGAGGAACGGTAATGGAATCCGTTTACTACGTCAGCAACTTCCTGCAGAGATGCACACTGAGGGCATTCTCAGACTACAAGGTCACTGGCGCGGAGAATGTTCCGCCAATGGGACCTCTTGTCGTTATTGCGAACCATCTCAGCAATCTTGATCCATCTTTCCTCGGAGCCAGCGTTCCCAGGCGACTGAATTACCTGGCAAAAGATAACCTCTTCAGGGCCGTCGGACCTGTCGGTCGGTGGTACTTGCGCAACTACGGGGCTTTTCCCATCGATCGCGTGGGGGTGGACGCTAAGGCCTTCCGTTGGGCGCTTCGCCAGCTCCAGCAGGACGCTGCGCTCGTGATCTTTCCAGAAGGGACACGCAGCCGAACGGCAAGCATCAACGAGGCCAAGGTCGGAGCAGTGTCACTCATTTTGAAGTCCGGAGCCCCTGTTCTCCCCGTTGGGATTACGGGCACAGAGCGAATGCAGCCTTTCCTCAGAGTCGTTAATCCTACCGGGAAGATCCGTGTCAACATAGGGCAGCCATTCTCACTTCCGAGCATCGAGGGTCGCCCCAGCCGGGACCTGCTTCGCTCCATGACCACGGACATGATGCACCGCGTCTGTGACCTGCTGCCTGAGTCTTACCACGGATTCTATTCGAGGACTCAGGTACAGGATAGTGATCCTGCGGTGGCAGCACGTTGACGCTGACGATCGTGAGTGCACCCTCACACTGCACGACGACCTGGACCGCGGACCCATGTGCGGAATAATCGGCTATATGGGTCGACGTCAGGCGGCGGAGGTCCTGCTCGAAGGATTGGGCACTCTCGAATACAGGGGCTACGATAGCGCAGGGATAGCTGTAGTAGGGACTGACGGCAATACATCGGTCCACAAGCGCGTGGGGAAGCTCTCCAACCTCCAGACTGCACTCAATGGCGCCATGCCTGAGGGAAGGCTCGGGATAGGCCACACAAGGTGGGCGACCCATGGGGTGCCATCCGACGCAAATGCGCACCCGCACACCGACTGCCAGGGCGACGTCGTAGTTGTCCACAACGGAATTGTCGAGAACTACCAGGACCTCAAGCGGGAGTTGATCGATAGTGGGCACCAGTTCAAGTCCCAGACAGACTCAGAGTGCATCCCGCACCTGATCGAGGCCGATGTTGCGAAGGGACTCTCCCTGGAAGAGGCGGTCATGGCTGCTGCTCGCCGGATTGCGGGAGCCAGCGCAGTTGTCGCCTTCTCAACCCGGGACCCGGACAAGATTGTCGGACTTAGACTCGGGAACGCAGGCGGCATAGTCGTTGGCAAGAACGATGAGGGCGTCTATCTGTCGTCTGACCTTCCTGCCCTTCTTCCTCACACCCGAAGCGTCTACTACCTGAACGCCGGCGAGCTTGCTGTCCTGACTGATGATGCACTGGCCTTCGAGTGCATAGACGGTACATCCATCGACAAGCTCCCGACCAACATTCCCTACGACCCTCTTTCGTCAGCTAAGGGTGCCTACAGTCACTTCATGCACAAGGAGATCCACGAGCAGCCCGAAGCAATCGTCAATGGTCTGAGGGGCCGTATTTCCTTCGACGATCAGGCCGTGGACCTCAACGAACTCGGTCTGAGTGACAAGCAAGTTGACACCATTGATCGTGTGGTGTTCCTGGGAATGGGGACAAGTCTGCATGCTGCCATGATTGGACGATACTGGATGGAGAGCCTGGCGAAGATTCCATCTGAGTACGACAACTCTTCGGAGTTCAGATATCGCTCCCCCATACTCGACTCGAGAACGCTCATCGTGTCGGTCTGCCAGTCTGGCGAAACAGTCGACACCCTTGCTGCCATGGAACTCGCTCGGGACCTGGGCGCTCCCCAGGTTACGCTCTGCAACTACCCCGGGACACAGACCACACGAATCGCGGGACATACCCTGATGCTTCGTGCCGGCCTGGAGATCGGAGTGGCAGCATCCAAGACTTTTACGTCGTCTCTCATTTCGCTGCTTCTTCTGGCGCTGGAAGTTGGCACCCGAAGGGGGGTGGTTGAACCCGAACAGAGACAGGCGCTCGTGTCCGAGATCACCCGACTGCCCGATATGCTCGGCGCCATGCTGACTGACGAGTCTGTCTACAGGGAAATCGCCAGAAAGTATGGCCGCCGATCGGACTTCCTTTTCCTGGGAAGGGGTCTCGGATTTCCAATGGCGATGGAGGGAGCGCTGAAGCTCAAGGAGATCAGCTACATCCATGCCGAGGGCTACCCGGCCGGCGAGATGAAGCACGGTCCGATCTCCCTGATCGACGAAGACATGGCTGTCGTTGCCATCTCACCCTCCGACTCCCTGCGGGACAAGATGCAATCCAACATCAACGAGGTGAAGGCACGCGGCGGAAACATCATTGCGGTGGTGTCTGAAGGCGATGCTGAAACTTCCGCACTGGCGGACGACGTTATAGCCATTCCTAAAGTGTCGGAAATCATCAGTCCGTTCCCGGTGTCCATCGCGATGCAACTGATTGCATACCACATAGGTGTTCGCCGAGGATGCGACATCGACCAGCCAAGAAACCTGGCTAAGACCGTTACCGTGGAGTGATTGCCGCTCATGTTGGCTTGTGCTACCGTTGCGCGGCAAAGGAGCTTGAGTTGCTGCCACACGTAGAAAAGTTCGGCATCTACCTGAACGCCTCTGAAGGCAAGGTCGTGCGAATCACGTCACCTTACTGGTTCCCGGACGAACCGGACTGGGTGTACGTGACCAATGAGGTCAATGCCACGCTCCTCGCCATTCGCGAGATGATACGCGAAAAGGAGCTGTCTGAAGATCCTGACGCTGTGTCCTGGGGCCGGATTCCGCTACTCGACTGAGCTAAGGGGAGTGGTGATGAGATGGGTGTGGAGTGAGCGATAGAGTCAGCACACAGGAATCGGATCAGCACGAAGGCGAGACCGTTTCCGTCTGGAGAAGACTGTTCTCCATTCCTCCGGCGTTGCGTTATCCGCAGTACCGCTCGTACTGGTTCGGCACGCTGGCGTCGGTCTGTGGATTCCAGATGCTCATGTTCGCCCAGGGCTGGCTCACCTACGAGCTAACCGGGTCGCCGCTCTACCTGGGCTACGTTGCAGTGGCCAGCGCGGTGCCTTCAATTGGACTGAACCTGTTCGGGGGCGTGTTTGCTGACAAGCTGGACAAGCGCAAGCTCATCTTCTACACACAGCTCCTCACTGCGAGCCTGATCTTCACCCTTGCATTTCTGACCCTGTTCGAGGTCGTCAGGGTGTGGCACATCATCGCACTTGCGTTCGCGGCCGGTGCAGTAAACGCCTTTGACCAACCCGCACGTCAGGCGCTCTACCCTCACCTGATTGATCGCCGCGTCATAATGAGCGCGGTGGCTCTGAACTCCGCAGTCTGGCAGGGAACGCGAATCGTAGCTCCCGCCGTGGCCGGGACTATCATCGGCCTGATCGGCACCGCAACCGCGATTTTCGTAGCGGGAGCAGGCTTTGTCATCATGGCCATCGTCATTCTCACCCTGCGTATACCCAGGATTGACGTAGGGTCCACCGGAAGCGCTTTTAGTGCATTGTGGGAAGGACTGCGATTCATCTCGGGAAGCTCGATCTTCTCGTTCCTCATTGCGATGACCTTCTTCAACAGCTTCTTTGGCATGGCATACATCACAATGATGCCTGCATTTGCTGTCGACGTCTTGAAAGTGGGCGCAGATGGTCAGGGCCTACTGATGACTGTAGGTGGCGTGGGCGCCCTCGGGGTAACGCTGCTGCTTAGCTCCTCGGCCGACTTCCAGAGGAAGGGACTGCTGATAATCGGAGGCGGGCTGGCCTTTGGGCTTTCGATAATTGCATTTGCCCTCACATCGAGGTTCGTAGGTTCTCTCCCGTTGGCCCTGGTGCTCATGTTCATCATGGGAACTGCCAGTTCGACCTATATGATTTCGATCATGAGCTCACTGCAGCTTCTGGTTCCTGACAGGATGCGCGGCCGTGTTATGGGCTTCTATGGGATGACCTGGAGCATTATGCCGCTCGGAGGGATGCAGGCCGGGGCAATAGCCACTTTCGTGGGTGTACCTGTTGCCATCGCGATCGGAGGAGGGCTGGTCGCGGCGTTCGCGCTCGGCCCGGCTCTGGTCAATCGCCAGGTACGAAACATCGGTGCCATCCTCATGCAGAGTGAACGAGAGGCCCAGTCGTACGGTTCTGACCCTGAGCGAGTGCGCCCAGCATCACGAAGTTGACACACACAGGCGTTCAGTGTAGTAAGTATTGCGGCCTCGGCCCAACTATGCTTTTAACTGGACCGGAGACGCAGACTAATGCCCAAACCCGCTAGAACATTGCCCAAGCAGTTCCTGGAAATGCAGGCCGGTATGCTGGGGCTGGACCTGTCTGTTGTAGATACTGATGCGCTTTTGGAGCGCGTGAATTCAGGACTTGATGACCTGGATAGGTCGGACGAAATTGCTCCCGGCGACCACGAGCCTGCCGTGACTTTCAACACTGGGCAGGACACCACATGAGCAGCGACGATCTGTGCAATCGCACGATTTACGATTCGGCTCGGCTCATCGAGGCGGGCGACCTCTCACCAGTAGAACTTACGCAGGCGCACTTGGACCGCATCGGGGCCACGGATCAAGCGCTGAACTCCTTCATTACGCTTCTTGCAGACCGTGCGCTCGAGCAGGCAGCCGCCGCTGAAGAAGAGATCACTAGTGGCACCTACCGCGGACCACTTCACGGGATCCCAGTTGGGCTGAAAGATCTCTACTACACCAAAGACGTCACCACTACAGTCGGATCGAAGATTTTCAGGGACTTTGTGCCTGAATATGATGCTGCCGTAGTTGAGAAGTTCGACGACGCTGGCGCGGTGCTCCTCGGCAAGCTACAGATGCATGAGTTCGCTCTCGGCGCTACGAGTGTGAACCCGCACGACGGCCCGGCCCACAACCCATGGGACGTGTCGAGGATCACCGGAGGCTCAAGCGGAGGATCAGGCTCAGCGGTAGCTTCTGGACAGTGTATGGCCGCCCTGGGCAGCGACACCGGTGGCTCCATACGTATTCCCGCAGGACTCTGTGGCATTGTTGGAATGAAGCCTACGTATGGCCTCATTTCCAGGCATGGCGTTCATCCGCTCTCATGGAGCCTGGACACGGTCGGGCCAATGACAAGGTCGGCCCGTGATGCCGCAATCGTAATGAACGCGCTCGCAGGCCACGACTCCCGCGACCCATCCTCTGCCAGTGTGGCTGAGCAGGACTACGCACTGGGAATCGACGACGGCATTGCAGGACTAAGAATTGGAATCCCCGAGGACTTCTTCTACGACGTTATCGACCCTGAAGTCTCAGCAGCAATCTGCATGGCAGCGGGCGTCCTGTCAGAGTTGGGAGCAGTCGTCGAAAGTTGCTCCATTCCCGCCCTCAATCACTGCCTTGGGATTTCGAGCGCTATTCTCGTTACAGAGGCAGCAGAGACCCTGTTTACTCACATCCGTGACTGCCCCGAAGACATCGGTCCAGACGTCCGGGCGCGTCTGTACCTTGGCGCAATGACGCCTGCGGTTGACTACATCAAGGCCCAGCGTGCACGTGCCGCATACAACGAACAGCTCGCAGATGCGATGGAGACATATGACCTCTTGATGGCCCCAACAGCGGCCATCGGTGCGCCACACATTGACCAGGAGTTCATCGAAGTCGGCGGGCAACAGCAAAACGCGCTGTCTCTTATGTCCAGACTCACGAGGGCGTTCAACCTTACCGGTCAGCCAACGGTCTCTGTGCCGTGTGGCTTTACATCGGACGGTCTGCCCATAGGAATGCAGCTTGCGGGCAGGATGTGGGAAGATTCGGTAGTACTTCGCGCCGCCCACGCATACGAGTCGGCGACCGACTGGCACTCTAGAAGGCCACCGATTGGCTAACAGACAAATTGAATAAACCGCCACGACGGAGGAATCAGACGTGACTACGACTCCACAAAGCCAGGGACTTTCTCTACATGACGCAGCACGAGCTCAGGGTGTGACATTTGAGCGTGAGGCTGTCCCTGAGGATCGTTACGTGGAAGCAAACGGCATGACATTCCACTACCTGGACTGGGGGAACCCTGACGCGCCGGACATGCTATTGCTTCACGGTTTTGCCCAGACCTGTCACTCCTGGGACTTCGTCGCGCTCGCCTTCTGCGATCGATACCACGTCGTCGCACTCGACCAGCGCGGTCACGGCGACAGCGACTGGTCGGAAGCGGGCGTTTACACGCCAGAGGCTCAGCAGGAAGACATAGCAGGCGTCGTTTCAGCAATTGGCCTGCGCGACTTCGTATTGATGGGACTGTCAATGGGGGGCCGCAACTCTTTCACCTACGCCGCAACCCATCCTGACGAAGTCCGTGCACTAGTGGTCGTGGACGCCGGTCCCCAGAACATGCAAACGGGTTCCCAGAAGATCAGGAACTTCGTCCAGCAGGAAGACGAGCTCGACTCGATCGAGGACTTCGTCCAGCGAGTACTCGACTACAACCCGCTACGAGACCCTGTCCAGGTGCGGGGTTCCATCAGGCACAACCTGAAGCAGCTTCCCAGTGGCAAGTGGACCTGGAAGTACGACAAGCGATTCAGGCAACCGGGTGGACGACGGTTCCAGCATGACCCGCAGATGACCGAACGACTCTGGGGCTACATGGAGAGCCTGGCCTGTCCGACGCTGGTAGTGCGCGGCTCAGAGAGCGACATAATCGCACTGGACACTGCTGACGGAATGCACAAGCGTATTCCCAACGGAAGAATGGCCACAGTGGAGAACGCCGGACACCTGGTGATGGGCGACAATCCTTCCGGGTTCGAACAGGCCGTTACGGGGTTCCTGACAGAGTTAGACGGATAGCGTAGGGTCGCATTATTTGATGCCCTGATTCGCCGCGTGCTAGAATCACTCTCGAAGAAGAGAGAAGAAAAGAAAAACAGGGACCCAGGAGACGGGATTGGACGCGGCTGAAAAGCAGGCAATAGTCGCTGAATATAGAACGAACGACAACGACACCGGTTCCACGGACATACAGGTGGCGGTGTTAACGGCTCGCATCAACAGGCTTACAGAGCACCTGAGAGAGAACAAACACGACGAGTCCACCAGGCGTGGACTCCTCAAGATGGTGGGCCGACGGCGTAGACTCCTCCGATACCTAAACCGCGAGGATGTTTCCCGCTACAGATCACTTATTTCGAGGCTCGGCCTCAGAGGCTAATTCCCCTTACAGCACCCGACAAGGGTGCTTTTCTTCTTCCTTGGGCTTTCCCCAAATTAGGAGGCGCTACGCCATATGACGACGACCCTTTTTGACCAAAAACTAGGAGACGGAGTACTTTCATTTGAGTGCGGAAAGCTGGCCCAGAATGCGAACGGCTCGGTACTAGTCAAGTACCATGACAACGTACTTCTGGTCACAGCGACAACTTCGAATCCCCGCGAGGGAATCGACTTCTTCCCGCTCACAGTAGATGTCGAGGAGCGACTGTACGCTCGCGGCAAGATCCCCGGAAGCTTCTTCAAGCGCGAGGGACGACCTTCGACCCATTCGATACTTATAGCCCGACTTACGGACCGACCCATCCGACCCCTTTTCCCTAAGGACTTTCGGAATGAGGTCCAGGTTATCGCCACACCACTATCGTCGGACACCACCAACCCTTACGACATGATCACCATAATCGGCGCGTCCGCGGCTCTGACCATCTCGGACATTCCCTTCGAAGGCCCCATATCGGCTACCCGGATGGGCTACATAGACGGAGAGTTCGTGGTCAACCCTTCATACGAGCAGATTGAGGAGAGCCAACTTGACCTTATGGTCGCCGGCTCCCGCTCGGGTGTGATCATGATGGAGGCCGGCGCCAACGAGGTTTCTGAGGATGTCGTCCTCGAGGCCATCGAGCGCGCACAGGAAGTCAACCTGGAGATAATCGAACTTCAGGAAGAACTTGCGAAGGCGTATGGCAAGCCACCGTTGGAATACGTCCCTCGATCGTATGATCCCGTACTGACCGAGAAGGTCTGCAACGAAACAGAAGATGACCTCGCCGAGGCATTGGCCATGGAGGGCGACGAAAGCGACGCCAAAGTGGCCGAGATCAAGGCGGCAGTCTTCGAGGAGTACGGCGAAGATAACGACTCTTCGATGGTTGCAACAGCCTTCGATGAGGCGTTCGAAGCCGCCTTCAAACGCCGGGTGCTCGACACAGGTGAACGCCCTGATGGCCGAGGCCTCAAGGAGATCAGACCACTTTCGAGTGAAGTTGGTCTGTTCCCGCGCCCTCACGGGACGGGCCTGTTCACCCGAGGCGAAACCCAGGTACTCGGCGTATGCACGCTGGGCTCCGTTGGAGACGCCCAGAAGATCGATAACATGAGCCCCGAAGACGAGAAGCGGTTCATGCTTCACTACAACTTCCCGCCTTACTCCACAGGAGAGGCGAGGCCGATTCGCTCGACCGGACGGCGCGAGATCGGGCACGGCGCCCTGGCTGAGCGGGCGCTGGCATCCGTTCTGCCTTCGGAGGAGGATTTCCCCTACACCATTCGCCTTGTCGGAGAGTGCCTTAGCTCCAACGGTTCGACATCGATGGCCACGGTGTGCGCCTGCACCCTCGCCCTGATGGACGCGGGTGTGCCGATCAAGACTCCCGTTGCTGGCATATCCATTGGCCTGGTAACCGGAGAGGGCGGACAGTACGTCACCCTCACGGACATCCAGGGCAAGGAAGACCACATGGGCGACATGGACTTCAAGGTCGCTGGAACAGAGAACGGGATCACGGCCATCCAGCTCGACATGAAGGTCAAAAGCATCAGCTACGACGTGATCTACGACGCTCTTCACCAGGCCAAGGAGGCCCGGGGACAGATACTGGAACAGATCGAGAGCACGCTTCCCGAGTATCGCAGCGAACTCAGCAAGTTTGCCCCGAGGATGGAGGCAATCCAGATTCCTACCGACAAGATAGGTGCTGTGATTGGCCCAGGCGGAAAGACCATCCGCGGAATCGTCGAGGAGACAGGGGCAACAGTCGACATCCAGGACGATGGGACGGTCATCATCGGCTCCAGCGACGGCAATGCCGCCGACCGCGCGATTCAGATGATCAAAGACCTGACCAAGGAGATCGAGATCGGCGAGATCTACACGGGCAAAGTCGTCCGCACTACTGACTTTGGCTGCTTCGTGGAACTGCTGCCCGGCAAGGATGGCATGGTCCATATCAGCGAGCTGGCAAACTACCGCGTCCCCACTGTGGAAGACGAGGTAAACGTCGGTGACGAGGTCACCGTGTTAGTCACTGAGGTAGACCAGACCGGAAGGGTCAGACTTTCGAGGCGGGCGCTGTTGAGCGACGCTGATGAAGATGGCGAGGACCCAGTTGAGGCTGCTCTACGCCGACAGCGAGCCGGACGAGGTGGCGGACAGAGGCGCGGAGGTGGTGGATACGGAGGCGACCGAGGTGACCGAGGCGATAGAGGCCCCAGGAGAAACGGACCTGGTCGAGGTGGCCCCAGAAATAGGGATCGCGACTTCGATGGAGGCAGACCTCGAGGCGGCGGCGGCGGCGGCCGAGATCGTGACCGCGACCGTGATAGAGACCGAGACCGCGATGACGGAAGAAGATCCGGATACCGGTCGCAATCCCAATCCCGCGGCGGCGGGTATGGTGGTGGCCGAGGCGGAGACCGCGACCGCGATCGTGACCGCAACAGAGGGGAAGGCAGGGGTCGCAGGGACCGGTTCTAGGATAGTCTACTGAATCAAGAGGGACGGCCCACTTGTGGGGCCGTCCTTTCTGTATATGGACGCAAGGGAGGAGTCTGATGTCAACCATTAACGTCGCCGTACATGGCGCTCTCGGCAAGATGGGACAGGAAGTCCTGAACGCGGTCACGAATGCAGATGACATGACTCCGGTTGGGGCTGCGGACTACGCGGCCGACCCTGGCAGCATCTCTCTCCCCGATAGGTCCGGACAGATCCCCATATCAAACGATCTCTCTCAGGTTCTCTCGGGTGCCGATGTTGTGGTCGACTTCTCCACTGCCGACGGCGCGATGTCGGCTATGAGAGCGGCAACAGCGCACAATGTGAACGTCGTGGTCGGCAGCACGGGCCTGAGTGAGGATAACTACCAGGAAGCCGATGGCCTGGCCAACGAACACGGTGTCGGGATCATCATCGCACCCAACTTCGCGATGGGGGCCGTCCTGATGATTCACCTCGCCAAAGAGGCCGGACGCTTCTTCGACTATGCTGACCTTACTGAAATGCACCACGAGGCCAAGATTGACGCCCCTTCCGGCACAGCTCTGGCCATTGCCCGCGCAGCATTAGAGGGTAAGTCCGGTGGATTCACCAATGTGCGGGCAGAGAAGGAACTGATCGAGGGCCCCCGCGGCGGAGACTACGAAGGCATCAGTGTCCACAGCGCGCGAATGCCGGGACGAGTCGCTCACCATGAGCTCGTCTTTGGTGGCCTTGGCCAGACCCTTACAATCAGGCACGATTCGGTCAGCCGGGAGAGCTTCATGCCTGGCGTGACCATGGCGATACGTGAAGTGGTGAATCGCAAAGGCTTGACTGTCGGGCTTGAGAACCTCATGGGCCTCGCCTAGTCGTCGGCAATCAGACCACGGGATTGGATGCTCCAGCTTCAGGTGACGGGCTAAACTGTCGCGCGTCTGCTCGGAATTGCTACCATTTTCTGGACACTTTTCTAAGAGGGCATCAAGTTGAACGAATGCAATATCGCTATAGTTGGCGCTACTGGCGCAGTTGGTCGGGTCTTCCTGAGGATCATCGAGGAGCGTGACTTCCCTGCCGGGACAATCCGTCTCTGCGCTTCTGAGAGGTCGGTAGGCAAGAAGCTCATCGTTAGAGGCGAGGAGATCGAGGTCGAGCTTGCGACTCCTGAACTGCTCAGCGAGGTTGACTTCGCTTTTGTTGCCGCGTCTACGGCGGTAAGTCGGGAGCTCGCTCCGATGGCCGCCAGGAACGGCGCGGTCGCCATCGACGACAGCTCTGCATTCAGGATGGAGCCGGATGTGCCCCTGGTGGTGCCGGAAGTCAACGGCAGCGATCTGGACTCCCACCGGGGTATCGTCGCCATTCCCAACTGCACAACGACGCCACTAGTAATGGCACTCAAGCCGCTGCACGAGTCCAACGCTGTCAAGCGAGTTGTCGCGTCCACTTACCAGTCAGTTACGGGCACTGGCGCTGCTGCTGCGGAGGAACTCAGAGTGCAGTCTGAGGCCGGCCCAGGGAGAAAAAACGTCACCGCTGAGGTATATCCCCACCCGATAGCGTTCAATGTGCTTCCCCATGTCGAGCCTTTCTGGGACAACGGCTACACGAACGAAGAGATGAAGATGCAGAACGAAACGCGCAAGATTCTGCACGCTCCTGAGATCAAAGTCTCCGCAACCTGTGTGCGTGTCCCCGTGGTGATCAGCCATAGCGAGGCCGTCAACATTGAATTCGAAGACCCGATCAGCCCAGGTGAGGTACGTGAGATCCTGGAGGGCGCTCCCGGTATGCGCGTGGTGGACGATCCTCAATCGAATGTGTATCCTATGCCAATCGAAGCTGAGGGTGAGGACGATGTGTTCGTCGGACGCATTCGCTCTGATCTCGCCCTCGACAACGGCATAGCGATGTGGCTATCGTGCGACAACCTCAGAAAGGGTGCGGCCCTCAACTCCATCCAGATCGCCGAGGAGATGATGGCGCGGGACCTACTGCTGAGGTAACGAGGGACCTGCAGGTTCCGGAGGTAGGAAATGGCTGAGATCGGACGGCTGCTGACTGCGATGGTGACCCCCTTCGACGAAGAGGGAGAGATCGACTACACAAAGGCCCGTAAACTTGCACGTGCGCTCCTGGAGTCCGGCTCAGACGGACTGGTCATCGGAGGCACAACTGGCGAGTCACCGTCAATGAGCGACGATGAGAAGGTTCGTCTCTTTGCCGAAGTGAAGGAAGAGGTTGGTGACGAGGCGGCCGTAATTGCCGGTACGACCGACAATAACCACCGCAAGTCAGTCGAACTGTCCATCGAGGCCGAGAAGGTCGGCGCTGATGGGCTGCTCCTCACGGTTCCGGCTTACAACAAGCCGACGATGGAAGGTCTCTACCAGCACTTCAAGGCAATAGCTGAAGCGACTCCCCTGCCCGGCATCCTTTACAACGTTCCCTCGCGAACTTCATTGAACATGGACCACGCCACCACGCTGAGGCTTGCAGAGATAGATAACATCGTAGGGGTGAAAGAGGCATCCAGCGACCCCGTGCAGATCACTCAGATCATCGACGGCGCCCCGGACGGATTCCGAGTCTGGTCCGGCAATGACGACGAGACCTTCTCGATCATGTGCACAGGCGGATATGGGATCGTGAGCGTCGCTGCTCACATCGTCGGTCTTCAGATCAAGGAGATGATGGGCCGAATTCTCGAAGGTGACATTGAGGCTGCTGCTGCTGAGCACAGGCGGCTTCTTCCCCTGTTCAAGGCGATCTTCTGGGTCACCAACCCCATCCCGATCAAGTACGCTGTCAACCGAGCAGGCTTTGACATCGGTAGGCCGAGGCTGCCCCTCTGGGAGGCCGATGATGCCTTCACCAGTAAGTTCGATCCGCTGATGGACCAGTACGACGTCGATCTGCCGGTAAACGGCTCTTAGCAGAAGCGAACAGATACCAGAAATCAAGAGGGCGGGACCGAATTGGTCCCGCCCTTCGTTTTCAGTCGGAATACTGCGACTTTCAGACGTGCATCATCTGCCGAACCATAACCGTCTCGTCGCGATGCGGTCCTGTGGAGATCACGTCGATCGGGCATCCAATTAGCTCCTGGATGCGCTCGACATAGTCTCGTGCCTCTTTGGGAAGGTCCTCGTATCTGCGGACACTCGCCGTGGGGCGATCCCATCCTGGCATCTCTTCGAAGACCGGACGAGCCTTTTCCAACGCTGCCACACCCCCGGGGAAGTCATCCGTGACCTCGCCCTCTTCGTTGATGTACTGGGTGCAGATCCTCACTGACTCGAAGCCATCCAGTACGTCCAGGCGCGTCAGCACCGCTGACGTATAGCCGTTGATCAGGGAGCTGTACTTGGCCGCAACAGCATCAAACCAGCCGACCCGCCTGGGTCTGCCGGTTGTAGTCCCGAACTCCTGCGCCAACTCCCTGATGGTCTCGCCGGTATTGTCATTCAGCTCTGTAGGCAGAGGGCCGGTGCCAACCCTTGTGGTATAGGCCTTGAATACTCCGGTTATCCCTTCGATGTGGGTGGGACTCACCCCGACACCGACGGAAGCTCCGCCAATTGTAGGATTTGAGGACGTGACAAATGGGTATGTGCCGTGGTCGAGGTCGAGTAGGACTCCCTGCGCACCCTCCAGCAGCACGTTCTCACCCGCCGCCAGTGCCTGGTTGATTATCTTCTCAGCCGGTCCGATGTACTTGGCAAGTCGGACACTCCAGTCCCGGCACTTGTCGTACACATCCTCGAACGAGAGCGCCTCTCCCCCGTACACCTTGGTAATGACCGCATTGGTGTACTCGAGAATTCCTTCGAGTCTGGGGATGAGCGCCTCAATGTCGAGCAGGTCGGCTGCGCGCACTCCTGTGCGGGCTGCCTTGTCAGCATAAGCCGGACCTATGCCCTTCCCTGTCGTGCCAATCCTGGCGCTGCCTCGCGCTATCTCAGCGAGCTCATCGAGCACCACGTGGTACGGCATAATCAGATGGGCGCGCTCGCTGACGACGATCCGATGACCGATGTCGATGCCTCTCGACTTCAGATCATCTATCTCTTCGAGAAGCACGTCGGGGTCCACCACCACACCGTTTCCAATCACGTTCAGGGCATCCGGCCAGAAGACTCCACAGGGAATTAGGTGGAAGCTGAACTTGCCCCGGTCGTTCACTACAGTGTGTCCGGCGTTGTTGCCACCGGCAAAGCGGGCTACGATTTGAGCATCCCGTGCAAGGACGTCAACTATCTTGCCCTTCCCCTCATCGCCCCACTGGGCGCCTAGAACTGCGTACGCAGGCATCCCTCAACCTCTATGTCTGTTTCACTCGCGTTCGTTTTTCTGTTTTAAGGCGCGTCGCATCCCCAAGTACGAAAAAAGCGGTGAGGGGGATTCACTACATGGCGCAGTCAAGTGACGCGCGCAATCTTCAGTATATCAAACGTAAAGGGCCAATTGAAGATGGCTGGAGGGCGACCTAAATTCTGGTCGCCCTCAGTATTAACAATTGAGGCGGTCTAGCTTGGAAGGCCCCGTTCGACGCTGGTAAAGGCCCTGTCCAGCCTGTCGACCAGCTCGTCAGCCTCTTCCATCGTGATGCAAAGTGGTGGTCCTATGCCGACCCTCTCGTCTCCGCATCTCAGAATTAGACTCTCGGATTCGAATGCGTCCGAAAGTCGCTCACCAAGCTGTACGTCCTTCGGGAACCTTGTCTGGGTGTCGCGGTCTGACACCAGTTCGATGCCCATCAGCAATCCCCGACCTCGAACGTTGCCGATCATTGGATGCTCGTCCGCAAGGTCGTTCAGACGGTCTACGATGTGAGCGCCGACTTCTGCCGAGTTGTTGACCAGGCCTTCCGTCTGCATGATTTCGATGTTCTTGAGCGCCACTGCTGCGGTCACCGGGTGCCCGCCGAATGTCAGGGCCTGCCTGAATATGTTATCGGAGCCGGCAAACACGTCTGCAACCTCGTCAGTGACAATCGCGTTTGCCAGGGGTACGTAGCTGGACGTGATGCCCTTGGCCATCGTCATTATGTCTGGTGTGACGTTCCAGTGTTCCATGGCGAACATGGTCCCTGTACGCCCGAATCCAGTGATCACTTCGTCAGCGATGAGAATCACGCCGTAGCGGTCGCATATCTGCCTCAGCATCGGCCAGTATTCGTCTCCCGGAACCGCTGCGCCCATAGAGGACGAAACCGGTTCCGCGATCACAGCGGCCACGCTTGAGGGACCGTGAAACTTGATCAGGTCTTCGATAGCCTGCGCGCATCTCACAGCGGCCTCAGAGTCAGTCTCCCCTGTAATCTGTGAGTTGTAGGAGTCCGGTTGGGGCGCATAGAGCATACCCGGGAACGCGGGCTCATAGTCTTCCCTGCCACCGTCTCCGCCAAGCCACATCGTTGCGCCGAGCGCTCCGTGGTAGGAGCCAACACGACTGATGATCTTGTACCTTCCCGCCTCCCCCCGACGCCGGTGATAAGCCCTCGCAATCTTGATGGCGGTCTCATTCGCCTCAGAACCGCCAGTAACGGGCCATGAACGTTCCAGGTTTCCCGGAGTTATCTCAGACAGCTTGGCGGCCAGGTCAATGAGCGGTGCCGTTGTTGACCCCTGCGGGAAGTACACCAGCTTGGACATCTGGTCGCGCATGGCGTCTGCCAGTTCCCGGCGCCCGTAGCCGATGTTGACGCACATATACCCGCCGTTGACGTCCATCCACTCACGGCCTTCGGCATCTGTAACATGCACGCCGTTTCCGTGTGTGATGATCGGAGGACGCCCAGACTCTGCGTCTGTGGTCCAGCTCCTGTTGTGCATCCAGAGGTGGTCGAGTGCGGCCTGCCTGGCTTCGGATCCTCTGCTCATGGTGGTAGTAGTGTTATCAGGCATATTGAGCCATCCCCAGATCCCCCTCGAGCTCCCACAGGCTGAGGTCTATGGCGTGGACTATCTCGTCCACTTCTTCCTTCGTTATGCAGATCGGAGGACCAACGTGGATTATCGGACCGGCTACTCGTAAAATGAGCCCGTTCTTCTTGAAGCTCTCGTTGAGTCGATCGACTACCCTGTCAGAAGGGTCGAACGGAGCCTTGGTCTCCCGATCTTTTACGAGTTCGATCGCCATGAGCAGACCCAGGCCTCTCACGTCTCCGATCGACGGATGGTCTCCCATCATGGCTTCCAGCTGCTCCTTGCAGTAGGCTCCAACCGCGGCTGAGTTTTCGACCATCCCTTCGTTTTCGATGATCTCGATGTTCTTGAGGGAGGCCGCTGCAGATACGGGATGTCCGCTGGCGGTAAGTACGTGCCTAAGGTAGTCTTCCTGACCGGCAAACACGCCAGCGACCTCTTCAGTTGCGATCGTCGCGGCCATTGGGAGGTACGAACTGATGACTCCCTTCGCGATGCTCATGATGTCCGGGACAACGCCCCAGTGCTCCAACGCGAACATTCTGCCTGTACGTCCAAAGCCGTTGATCACCTCGTCGGCAATCAACAGGACACCGTAGCGGTCGCATATCTCCCGAAGCATCGGCCAGTATTCGTCACCTGGGACTACTGCCCCCAGCGGAATCGCCACCGGCTCTGCGATGAGCGCAGCAACAGTCTCCGGTCCCTCGAACTTGATCAGGTCCTCGATCGCCTGCGCGCAGCGGACTGCACATTCAGAGTCCGTCTCACCCGGTATCGGTGAGTGGTATGCCGACGGTGGAGGCGCGTACACCATTCCCGGCCTGGCCGGCTCAAAGTCGTCTCGCTGCGTCGTCGGAGTCCCGCCCAACCACAGCACACCAGCCGTAGTCCCATGGTAGGAACCTATGCGGCTGATGACCTTGTACCTCCTGGTATCTCCCCTTCTTCGGTGGTAGGCCATGGCGATCTTGAGCGCCGTCTCATTGGCCTCGGATCCGCCGGATACCGGAAAGACCCTGCTGAGACTTCCAGGTGTAATCTGCGCGAGTTTCCTGGCCAGCAGCGCAGTCGGCTCGGTCGTGGTGCCGTAGGGGAAGTATGAGAGCTCGGTCATCTGCTCGTACGCAGCCTCAACGATCTCCTGGCGCCCGTACCCGACGTTGACAGAGTTGTACCCTCCGTTGACGTCGATGAAACTTCGACCCTCTGCATCGATGATTCGCACACCCTCGCCCTCGACGGCGATCATCGGCTCTCCCTCTTCCGCCATCGTTATCCAGTCCCTGTTGTGCATCCACAGGTGCCGGGTGGACTTGTTTCTCAGTTCATCGATATCCAGCTGCTGGGTCATGTCGAGACTCCCCTGAAAGTTGCCGAGCCGAGTGGGGCCAGTGTATATGGGGTCTAAGGCAACGGCAACCAGAGGCCCACCTGCTGGTATATACTGACGCCGCGATATGTGAGGCCCTGGAGGTGCCAATGAGGTTCGGTTCGTTCGTTTTCCCGGTAAGTCACGACCCAGACAGGGACAGCGCTATCATCGACAGTACGCTGGATGAGATTGAACTCCAGGACTCACTCGGCTTCGAAGCCGCGTGGCTAACTGAGCACCACTTCGATGGCGCCTGCGCCTATGTCGACCCCGTAGTCTTCGGGGCCGCAGTCGCCTCGAGGACCAGCAACATCAAGATCGGCTTCGCAGTCGTGGAGATGGCATTCCATCATCCCGTTCGCCTGGCAGCCCAAACTGCCCTGCTCGACAACCTCAGCCACGGGCGGCTCATTGTAGGAATAGGGCGAGGGTCCGCCTTCAATACCTACGAGTACCTTGGCTTCGGCATTTCGATGGAAGAGGGTATCGAGCGACTTACAGAGGCCGAGGACCTAATGGTTGAGGCATGGACCGGCGAAGATGTTCGCCACAAGGGTCAATTCTGGGATGTGTCATTCCCAAAGCTCAGGCCCAAGCCATACCAGGAACCCCATCCTCCCCTGGTCCGTGCGTGTATCAGCGAGCGTTCGACAAGAGAAATGGCGCGGATTGGCCGCCCTGTCCTGATTGGTGTTCAGCAGGATGACGAGATCAGGTCCCGCATCGAGCTATTCGGCCGCGAGATGGATGATGCCGGATTCAGCGAATCCCAAGTCGAGTCGGCCCTCGATCAGTGCTGGTTTTCTAAGAACGTGTTCGTGGCCGAGACCTACGACGAGGCACGTGAGCTATGCGAACCCGGATTTAGACGGGAGCGAAAGCACTTCCGTGAGGCACGCGAGATCTACAATCCAGAGGGTTTCCCTCCACTAGACCCCACCAGACCGCTGCCCGCTGGGGAAGACTTCGAGAAGGCATGCATCGTCGGCACCCCGGATCAGGTCGCGGACCAGATCGCATCGCTGCGCGACCTCGGCGTCCGCAACCTGATGATGAAGCTCAACGTGGGCGAAATGGATACTCAAGCTGTCCAGAAGTCCATCAAGTTGTTCGGGCAACGCATCATGCCAAAGTTCGCAGACTAGGACAGCACAGCCTCCGCAATCTGGTCGAGTTGGGTGTTGGTCGCTTCTTCGTCGGCAGTCTCGACGCGGATCATTACTCGATCGGCGCCCGCATCGATTAGTTCGCCCACGAGCGACCTATCCGCTGGCTGTCCAAAGACCGACACTGATATTGATTCGGGGTCGCGTCCAGCCTCTGTAGCGAGTTCGTTGAGCGTCTGCCTACCCGCCCTTATGTCGTCAGGAGTGACCCGGTTAGGCATCCATCCGTCCCCCCACTGGACTATCCTCTGGAAGACATTCCTGGCCATGCCGCCGAGCAGGACTGGAGGATGAGGTCGTTGAACCGATCGAGGGAATGAGTACACCGGCGGGAAGTCGTAGTACTTGCCGTGGTACTCACTCTTGACCTCGGTCCATAGCGACTTCATGGCAAGAATGGCCTCTCTAGTTTGAGTCCAGCGGTGCGGGAAGTCCCCTCCCATGATCTCTGTCTCTTCCTTGAGCCAGCCGGCTCCTATACCAAACAGGAACCGTCCACCTGAGTACATATCCAGTGTGGCAACTTCCTTAGCCAGCAGCAGCGGATTGCGCTCCGGGACGAGGCAGATGCCGGTCCCCAGCTTTATGTTCGTCGTGACCGCAGAAGCTCTGCCCAGTGCGACAAAGGGATCGACTATATCTGCGTAGAGCTTGGGTATCACGCCATCTGGCGAGCCAGGCCACGGGCTGGAAGTCGTTACTGGTATGATCGGATGCTCAGGTACCCAGAGGGATTCGAATCCCATCTCCTCCGCCCTGCGGGCAAGAACCGCGATGTCCACTGAGTAGTCCGTGGGGAATGTTGAGATGCCAATGTTCATAGAGTTCTCCTGAAGTATGCTGAAGCCATTATATTGCCTGATTGATCCTCAATGTGCCCTGCGAATCATGACCCTGAACGGCCCACTCTGACTGACGCTTTCGGGCATTAAATCGTGGCTGTGGAGGGCGCTTTTGCGTTTGACACTCTCTTCGGCGATACTCTATCATCTTGCCCTAGGGTGTGACCCACGTGGCAACGTAGCTCAGTGGTAGAGCGGGCGCTTCATAAGCGCTAGGTCACAGGTTCGAACCCTGTCGTTGCCACCACTCGTTTGATGGCGAAGACGCTGTCAGCGGAAGACAGGTAGTTAACAGTTGAACGCCGAGCCGATCTGGGCGATTAGCTCAGTGGTTAGAGCGCTCGCCTCACACGCGAGAGGTCCGAGGTTCAAATCCTCGATCGCCCACCACAAGCATCCTGTCCGGATCCCGGCGCCGCAGGCTCCGCTGAAAGCAGACCACTAACTGGGGACACTTCATACATAGGCCGAAGTGGCGGAACGGTAGACGCGCTACGTTCAGGACGTAGTATCCTTACGGGTGTGTGGGTTCGAATCCCTCCTTCGGCACCAGCCTTCTATAGGCAAGAGAACCAAACAATCGTGCGCTTGTAGCTCAGTTGGATAGAGCGCAGCCCTGCGGAGGCTGAGGCCGTGGGTTCGAGTCCCGCCAAGCGCGCCATAACCCCCTCTTCCACACCCAAGCCTTTTGCCAGGCCATTCACTCGGGCGGTTAGCTCAGCTGGTTAGAGCGTCTGTCTTACACACAGAAGGTCACAGGTTCGAGTCCTGTATCGCCCACCACCACGTACACAAATACCCCGTTGCCGTGGTTCATCGTCGGATG
Source organism: Dehalococcoidia bacterium (assembly GCA_965232905.1). Taxonomy (GTDB): domain Bacteria; phylum Chloroflexota; class Dehalococcoidia; order Lucifugimonadales; family UBA1123; genus VXRN01. The sequence goes on along the minus strand of OZ247432.1, from coordinate 727,872 downwards.
AATCCGGGAAGCCAGTATGACCTGCTGGCGGTCGGGTATTCTTAACTGCAGTTTTGGGATCCTGCGAACATTTGCAGTTGCTGAGTCATGCTGCTGTGATATAATGCCTCCTGACTAACTTTCGCTGGTCCACTATACTGGTGGTAAGTGGGAGAATCGGCATTATGAGTTGCGAAGACCAGACAGTTCAGACCCTGAAAGAGTCAGGCCACAGGCCTACTCCTCAGCGACTTATGATCCTCTCGGCACTGCGCCACGCTCAGGGGCATATCACTGCCTCTCAGGTGCTGGAACAGGTCAAGGAGTCATACTCCTATATAGACCTGTCGACCGTGTACCGCACTCTGGACATGCTCAAGCAGATGCGCCTTGTCTCCGAGACTCACATGGGTGGTGACCAACACACCTACGAATGGATCGACGAGGTCAGGCATCACCACCTCATCTGCCAGGACTGCGATCGGGTCGTCCTTCTAGATGACGCAATGCTCGAGTCGCTTGGTACGAACATTCTCAAGACCTACGATTTTGACGTCGACATTGACCACCTCGCGATCTTCGGAGCGTGCGGGGAGTGTCGTCAGACCACCCACTAGACGCACTTATATCCAATAGCTGCACAAGGCATAACAATGATTCTGAGCTCTGGCATAAGTATTCTAAACTGGGATATCCCTCACCCACTACACGCCCCGGACGGCTTCTTCAGCCTGCCTATCTCAATCGCAGGTTACGTTGTGGCCGCCCTGTTCATTGCGATTGCTATACGCCGAACACAGGGTGAACTCAACGAGCGTATGGTGCCGATGATGGGTGTCATGGCAGCGTTCATCTTTGCTGCTCAGATGATCAACTTCCCGGTTGCAGGGGGCACGTCCGGTCACTTGGTGGGCGGGGCTCTGGCCGCAATAATTCTGGGACCTTGGGCGGCAATTATAGTTATGACGGCCGTAGTTGGACTCCAGGCGCTTCTATTTCAGGATGGCGGTTTAGTCGTGCTCGGAGTCAATCTGGTCATGATGTCCATAGTGAGCGTCATTTCGGGATATGGCGTCTACTTCGTAGCCCGGAAAATCGGTGGTGCGTCGTCGAGGGCTACTCTTGTAGCGGGTGGTTTTGTCAGCGCATGGGTGTCGGTGATGGTTGCGGCTGTAGTGGCAGCCTTTGCCCTGTCGTTTTCTGGAACATCCCCCCTGACTCTGGCTCTCCCTGCCCTGGCGTTAGTGCATGCGTTGATCGGTATTGGAGAGGGGCTAATTACGGTTTTCGCACTCTCGTTTATCAGGGCGGCACGGCCACAACTCCTCCAGGTCAGACGGGAGTCCCAGGCACAACCCGCTTAGGGAGTATGACATGAAAGTTACATGGTGGATTGCAGGATACTTCATCGCCGTGGCCGTTACTCTGATTGCCCCCCTCGCCTCGGGATCGCCTGATGGCTTGGAGAGAGTCGCTGAAGACCAGGGGTTCATTGACACAGCAAGGGATGCCCCATATACGGTCATTGCTGACTATGTCTTTCCCGGGATCCAAAGTGAGGCTGTCGCCACAATTCTCGGCGGAGTAATCGGAGTGACAATCCTCTACCTGCTACTGGCTGGTGGCACCTACCTTGCGTATCGAGCTACCGCTAACCGTAGAGTCTGAGCCGAGCGATTTCTACCAACACCGCACTTCTCGACCGATACGTTGAAGGCCGTGGCTTTCTGCATCGTGCCGACCCTCGGGTCAAGCTGGTTACCGCCCTTGCTTTTATCTTCGCGACCACTTCTATACCTCCGGGCAAGTGGCCCGCCTTCGGTGTGATGCTGGTCATCGTGTGGACGGCCGCCGCCATCTCAGGCGTCGGACCTAGACGCGTGTTTCTGCGTTCGCTTATTGCCCTCCCATTCATACTGATCGCGCTGCCGACAGTGTTCACCAAGGCCGGCAGTCCAGTTTTCGACCTACCATTGGGGCTGTTTACCCTGACTGCGACAGTGGAAGGCCTCGAGTTCTTCGCCAGCGTCTTCATCAAGTCCTGGGCGTCCGTCACCGCCGCCGTGCTGTTGACTTCGACAACTTCGCCTCTCGCGTTGCTGTCCGCTCTCAGATCGCTGAAGCTTCCGGAGATCCTCGTGGCAGTGGTAATGCTGATGTACCGATACCTGTTTGTCCTAGTCGAAGAGGCCCAGCGGATGCTTCGTGCCCGCGCCGCACGGAGCGCGGCATTCGGCTCCGGCTCTGGAGGATCCATAGTCTGGCGAGCCAAGAGTGCTGGCGGAATGGCCGGTTCCCTCTTCATTCGCACATTGGATCGAAGTGAGCGAATCTACATGGCAATGTTGGCCAGGGGATACGACGGTGGAATCAGGCAGCGGAACAGTGCGCCGCTGGGGAAGCTCGCCGCAGTCCAACTGACTTTGTGCATCACACTCTTTGCAGCAGTCGCCATCGGCGCCAGGATTGTTCTTTGAGTTCACCAGCGACACACATGAAGTCTGCCGCCTTGGAGATCAGCGATCTCTCCTTTTCATACCCTGACGGTCGGCAGGCTCTTAGGGGCGTGACGTTCAGTCTCATGCCAGGGGATAAGGTGGCGATTCTGGGCCCAAACGGAGCAGGCAAGTCTACCCTGCTCCTCCACCTCAATGGTCTATTGCATGGAAACGGTGACGTAAGTGTCATGGGGCATCGCGTAGTCGAAAATGACAAGAAGAGCCTTGGGCTGATCAGGTCCCTGGTCGGTCTGGTCTTTCAAGACCCCGACGACCAACTCTTCTCCCCGACTGTTTACGACGATGTCGCCTTTGGTCCGATTTACATGGGTCTGCCCCAGGACGAGATCGATGATCGCGTCCTGCACGCGCTGAGCTTGGTGGCACTTGATGGCTACGCCGACAGGATGCCGTTCCACTTGAGTGGGGGCGAGAAGAAACGCGCGGCGATTGCCACAGTTCTCTCAATGCAGCCTCAAGTGCTCGTTCTCGATGAGCCTTCAGCCGGACTCGACCCGAGAGCTCGCCGCGGCCTTATCACACTGCTCGACCGGCTGGATCAGACCATACTGGTCACAACGCATGACTTGCACATGGTGAGGGAGATCATCCCAAGGTCCATAATCATGGACGGAGGAGTGGTCGTAGCAGATGGACCTACTGAGGACATCCTCACGGATCAGGCCCTGCTGGAATCGCACGGCCTCGAAATGCCCTGAAGACACGAAGAGGAGTCGTCCTTAGCCTCCCTGCCGGCCAATTGGACCACAATTAATGTCCGGAGAAGCTAATGGCCGGTGAGAAGACGCCTTTCCCTATCTGACAGGGGCACCCGCCGTATAGATCTCGGTTGACGAGGCGACAATCGAGGGGTCCGGTAATTGCACCACGGACTCGTCCTTACCCTCGTAATCGAAGAGATTGAGGACGTGACGCATTGCGTTTATCCTTGCCCGCTTCTTGTCGTCGGACTTGATTATCGTCCAAGGGGCAACTTCAGTATCGGTGAGAAGGAACATCGCCTCCTTGGCCTCTGTGTACTCCTCCCACTTGTCCTTGGACCTCAGGTCAACTGAACTGACTTTCCACTGCCTCAACGGGTCGTTAGCCCTTCTCTCGAATCGCCTCAGCTGCTCTCTGCGGCTCACGGAGAAATACAACTTCTCGAGGTGGATTCCACTCTCGACGATCATCTGCTCGAGCGAAGGCGCCTGACGAATGAACATCCTGTACTCACTGTCCGCGGAGAAGCCCATCACCCTCTCAACGCCAGCCCGGTTGTACCATGACCTGTCAAAGAGAACGATCTCGCCCGACGTGGGAAAGTGCCTGATATATCTCTGGAAGTACCACTGACCTTTCTCAACATCGGAAGGTTTATCAAGGGCCACGACCCGAGCCTGACGGGGGTTCCAGTGCTCCATGAATCGTCTAATTGTGCCGCCCTTACCGGCCGCATCCCGCCCCTCGAACAGGATCATCAGCCTTTCCCCTGTATCCCTCATCCAGTTCTGGAGCTTGATGAGTTCCACCTGGAGGGGTAACTTCAGCGATTCGTATTCCTTTCTTCGCATTCTCTGAGCGTATGGGTACAGGTTCTCCCTGAAGTACCGGATACGGTTCTCCGCTCCAATATGCGTTGGATCTTCTATGGGCTGGGCGTTTGGTATGGGCTCCTCAGTCTGAATCGGAGCGCCGGTGGCTGTAGCCACCGTCTGGCTAATTGCAACAGAGCTGCTGGAATTAAGGCTGTTCTTGTTCATTGCACCACCACCCGTATTGAGATACTCCAGAATATATTACGACGGATGTGGCATTTAATCAAAACAGGAACGATTTGCACACTTCGAGGTCAGTATCAGACGGATTTCGAACTCGGCCTAGTGTAACCTCTTCGGGCTTCGCCCACGCTGTCTGGACTCAGATTAGGCATACTGAGCAGCTGCGCTGAGGTACATACCATCAGACGGCCATGCAGTCGTATAATCTGTCGGGTGCTTGGAATCCCAGGCTGGTATCGAGGAATAGTCTGAAATGTGCGATTCGGCTGAAAAAGGGAGCGCTTTGCAAGTTGCGTATTCCTGGCCTGGGGTCGGGCTGTTGCGGACGCATTGAGTGGGCCCTGACACCGAAACAGATGTCGAAACTGGGATGAAGCGCGCTGCTGAGTTCATTACAGGTCTTATCGGTCTCAAGCTCTTCCGTTTCACATCTTCTTCCCACTTCTACAGGGGCGACTCGTTGAGCGATACATTCCGACGGCCATTGCTGATTCATCGGGAAGGGTCCGCGTGCGCCTGACTCTTCCGAGAACCATGCCACGAATCTACCGCGGGTGGTGGGTCGTTTCCGTCCCATTCCTCGCTGCTGCCCTGGGCACGGGAGCCGGGCAGTACGGGTTTGGTATATTCATCGAGCCTCTGGAACAGACATTCGGCTGGAGCCGTTCCCAGATCAGCGCTTCGCTCTCATTTACGGCCGTCGGGAGCCTGCTGGCTCCCATGCTGGGCAGGTTCATCGATCGCTATGGCGCCAGACCTGTGATGGCGGGTTCGCTGGCCCTGATTGCCATAAGCTTCGTAATTCGGCCCATGATGACTGAGCTGTGGCACTGGTACGCTCTGAGCCTCCTCCAATACGCCGGCTACACAGGGGCGTCGATGCTGCCTGCCGGTAAACTCGTTGGCCTCTGGTTCAGGCGGACTCGAGGCCGCGTGATGGGCATCACCGCGATGGGCAATAACTTCGGTGGTCTGGTCTTCCCACCGATGATGGGTTGGATGCTCCTCCTGATGTCGTGGCAGGCGACATATGTCGCGCTTGGAGTCATGACCCTGCTCCTGCTCGCATATACGATCGTCATGGTGCGTGACTCTCCATCGGACCGCGACCTCGAGAACGGGGCACGAGAGCTTGAGGTCCAGGGCACATCTCAAGTCACCGGCAGGACCGTGGGACAGGCCCTGCGAGATAAGTCGTTCTATGCGATCGCGGTTGCGGTCACGCTGGGCACCTTCACCTACTCGGCCATAATTCCACAGATTATCCCGCATCTCCTCGATGGCGGGACTACTCTGGCCATCGCCTCGATAGTCTTGAGCCTCTACGCGATCGCGGGCATGGTCGGCAAGTTCATCATGGGGCTGGTGGCCGAGCGGATCACGTCTCGGTACGCGCTGATGTTGAACTTCGCAGGGCAGGCAGTATTTCTGCTCGCGATGATTCGTGCCGACGATCCAATTGTCATGTGGACTGCGGTCCCGATTCTGGGCATTTTCAACGGCGCTTTTGGAGCCCTGTTCCAGCTCGTTGTGCAGGACGCATTCGGGATTCGCTACTTCGGCAGCATAATGGGGCTGATCAACTTCGCGACCCTGTTCTCGTTCTTCTTCGGGCCAATCCTGGCCGGCGTTTCCTACGACATCACCGGAAGCTACACTGTGGCATTCGTCACTGTGGCCGTACTGTTCGGGACAGCGGCCTTGGCGTTGACTCAGGCCAAGCCACGAACAGACTTGACGTAAGATTTCTCTGCCACCCTACTGGCGCTGGACCCCGATGGAGCCTACTCGTACCTGCGAGACCATCTTCCGCGTTGTACTTCGGCCCGGCCTCTCGCTATGTCCGCGTACCGGCGCTCTTCTCTGTCCATGGCTGGCGTATCGGAAACCCTCCTTAGTGACAGGTTTCCTTGTGGCCTCAGGTCAGACGCTTCCTTTGTTAAGGCCGCACCGTAAAGGAAAGTAACACCGGCGACGTGTGACCAGACCAGTAGCAGTATCACAGAGGAAACCGAGCCGTAGAGAAGGCTACGCTGACTGGCGATGTTGGCAAACCAGAAGAAGAAGTACTTCGCAAGCTCGAAGATGATCACGGTAACGATCCCTCCAAACGTAGCGTCGCTCCAGGCAACGACTCTGTTTGGGAGGTACCTGTATACGACGATGAACACAATCGCCGCAATCAGAAATGGTGTGAGGATTGACGCGACCTGGGCTACAAGAAACAGGAACTCGTCAAGTGGGACTCCTATAGTCGGAAGATCTTTAAGCACGTTGAGTGAGACCTGCAGCACGATCGTCAGGCCAACCGACGTGAGAAAGAGCAGAACTGCAAGAAACACGATTCCAAACGTCGAGACGGTTACGTCGATAATTCTCCGTGGTTCGCAACCAAAGACGCGATTTACGCCACGATTGGCTGCCATGAACAAGCCTTGTGCTCCGAACAGCATTGCCCCAATCGCGATCAAACTCGCGAATAGGCGTGCTTCGAAGAGATGGTCGATCGCCTCTTCCAGAAAGTCCTTGGAACTTGGGAAGTAAAAGACGACAACTTCTTCAACCGTTGACTTGATTACCGACGCCTCTATAAAGCTGGACAGTCCGACGATCACCAGGGCAACAAGGGGGAATAGCGCAAGCAGCATGTAGTACGCAAGGGCTGCACCGGTATCCAGGCCGTTCAGGGCCAGCATGGTTTTCACGGCCCGCCAGAGCGCTACCCCTCGCCAGGAGTGAGGTCTGTCTCTCAGCTGGTCCGACAGCTCGGACAGCGCGTCCGTAATCGAGTCCCTGATGTTTGGCGTGAGCCGGCTGATAGGGGCGTCAACGACGGCCATGATTTCGAGACGTACCGAGTCGCCGACATCAGTTCCCTGTTTGTAGGCAGCCTCCACACAGCCCTGTGCAGAGCCCATGACAGCATCGGTGGAAGTTACGCCGTACGTTCGCGAAGCCCTGATGACCTCTCTGACAATGGTCCTTGCGACCCAGGTGACATCTTCGCCTGACTGCGCGCCGCTTGTGAGCAGAGACGACGCAGTATCGCGTGTCGACTGGAACATGTCACCGGACGTCGCAATGACGCCTATGACGACGCCATGGATCGCCGGTGCGACAACGTCCTGGAACTCGCCTCCTAGTTCCCTGACTGCCTCGACGACTCCCGCGGAAGCCTCAGCGCTGATGTCTTCCGGGTGTACGCCGACGGAGGCTGCGCCCACGATTGCGCCCTCGACCGCGCGCTGGCTGGCCTCGGGCATGCTGCCGCCCATCTCGGTGGAGCTTCGCACGGCAGCCGAAACAACGTCCTTTACAACAGGCCTGCCTACCCGCGCGACCCGTCCTGTGCTTTCGACAACACCGATTACTGCATCCCGTACAAAACCGGTGGCTTCGCCGGTTATCTCGTCGGTGGCCCGTATCGCCCCATTGACAGCGTCAACTGCGGCGCCGCTTGCCCCTGCGCCAAGTCGTCGCGTGCGTCGCAGCGCCGACCCAAGACCGAAGAGGCCGGATCGCTCAGGAGGTGGGGGATCCAGCGGGGGACTTTCAGTCTCCTCGCCGAAATTGTCGCTGTTTGGGTTACGCGCCAAGAATGGCTCCAAGCTGGTGCGCCTAGTTGAGTATGGCATTCAATTCAGGTTTCCGCAATGGTGAATCGTTAATCACGGTGGAATTAACTTCACCACTGCCCACAAGATCGAGGCGATTTCTCACGCCCGCTTGTTAGGCTGAATTGAAGATCTGGTGCTGAGGTCTCTACATGTTTCTCCTATTAAGAGTGCTGGCGTGTCGCGCCAGGCCTGCATGTTTTGACTTCGCTGTTCCCCCTACTCCCGCTGTGCTACTGTCTTTATGAGAAGTCCAGATCACTCAGGAGCGTGACCATGAAGGACGAGATCGACCGCATACTTTCGGAGAGCAAAACTGTCGCCGTCGTAGGAATGTCGCCAAGACCCGACAGGCCCAGCCATTACGTTGCCAAGTACCTGCTTGAAAACGGCTACGACATCATTCCCGTTAACCCACAGGTCGATGAAGTACTGGGCCTGAAGAGCTATCCTGACCTGAAGTCGATCCCGAAGCATATCGACCTCGTGGACATCTTTAGGCGGTCCAGCCAGGTCGCTCCAATCGTCAACGAGGCCATCGAGATCGGGTGCCCGTTTATCTGGATGCAGGATGGAGTGATTCACGAGGAAGCGGCCGCAAAGGCACGTGAAACTGGCGCGACGGTCGTGATGGACAACTGCACGTTGCGCGAGCACAGCCGAAGGTTCGGAAACTCCGACAATGGCTAGCCGACCAGGATCGATTCCTCGTACAGCTCGAATCGCTGGCGAATCATATCGCAGGCGAGTTGAAGGCCCTCGAACACCTGCTCGGCCGTTACGCCGGATGCGAACGTCCCATGAATCGCGTCATCGGTGTGCTGCGCTCTTATCCTCGCCCTGTACAGCCACCGCGTGTATCCCCTCACCCAGTCTGACAGCACTGGGGATACCTGCGACTGAAACCACAGTCGGTCTCCAGTACCGCACGCCTGGGCGATTAGCGAGAATTCAGGTCCGCTGTCCGGGCTTCCTGACTCATTCACTTCGATGTTGAACTCAACCCCTGCACTTTCGAACGCAAGCCTGAGACAAAGATTGATGTTGATCTGATCAGTCATGGCTTGACTACTCCAGCAGTGACGCTTGACGGTCCGTCGGCGTGATCGGAAGGTTCTTCTCGGGTCTGATAGGCCTGCGCTCGATGAACGCCAGCCTGCGTTCCTCAGATTCCTCAGTTTCAGGATAATCGGAGGCGTATCTCTCAGTGGGACTGGGTTCTGCCTCCAGGTATTCTGCGGATTCATTGAATGTTATCTTCTGCAACTGGAGAATCACTGGGCTGTTGTTCTTGATCAGGTTGCAGTACCTGATGGTCTCATCCCGCAGTTGCTCATGTGGCACTACCGAGTTGGCCAACCCCATCTCAAGGGCCTGCTGAGCCGAATACTGCTGGGTGAGCATCCAAATCTCGCGGGCTCGCTTCTGCCCCACTACGTGAGCCAGGTAGCCGACTCCCGCACCGGACGCGGGGCTGCCCACTCTGGGACCAGTCTGCCCGAATATGCTCCTCGTGGACGCGACGGTGAAGTCGCACGTATAGGCGAGAATGTTCCCAGACCCTATCGCATATCCGTCAACCATGGCGATGACAGGTTTAGGGATGTGTTTCACCAGCTCCATGAAAAGCCCTTCGTCGGTGCCTGAGTATTCAGGGCTGGTCCTGTCCTCCCCCTGGTCTCGTCCTGAGCAGAAAGCGTTGGGCCCAGAGCCCGAGATGACCACCACACGAACTGACTGGTCATTGCCAGCGTCCTTCAGGGCCACTCCCATCTCATCAGTGGTCCGACCTCGTATGGCGTTGTAGACCTCCGGACGGTTGATCGTTACCCAGGCAATACCGTCGTCTTTTTCGTAGACTATGTCGGTGAACTTCAATCGCGTACCTCCTTGGGCTGACAGCCCGGATAATACTATCCCAATTCGGACTGGCTGAGAACGACCCAGGTTGTAGGCTCAGTTAGCGCCAAACTATAATCGCCTCATGTTGGTCCGCGACCTTGGAGAGTTTGAGCTCATCGACCGCCTCGAGTCGGCAGTTCGCAAGCGTAACAATCTACAGATTGACTCGCTGCGGACTTCTGGCATCGAAGTCGAAGTCGGCATTGGCGATGACGCCGCAGCATGGGTCTATCCAGGGTCTAAGGTCGTTGGCACCACGGACGCCATGGTGGAAGACACCCACTTCATCGTAGGCAAAATGCCCTGGCGCGAACTTGGCTGGAAGGCACTGGCTTCGAACCTCAGCGATGTCGCGGCCATGGGCTGCTCGCCTACGTTCGCTCTAGTGACACTCGGACTCCGGGGCGATCTTCCCTTAGCGGGCCTCCTCGAAATGTACGGTGGCATGATGGATGTCCTGGATATGGCGGGAGGCGCGTTGATTGGTGGCGACGTTGTGCGCTCGGAAACATTCTTCGTAAGTGTCTCACTTGAAGGGTTTGCCGAGGTCGGCGCGAATGTCCTCAGACGAGACTGCGCCCGGGTAGGCGACGCCATAGCTGTTACTGGCCAGCTGGGTTCATCTGCAGGCGGACTTCGTTTAATCCTCGAAGAGGGAGCAATTCAGGGGGTAAGCGCTGAGGCAAGATGCCATCTACTTGCTGCGCACCATCGGCCAGTGCCGAGAGTCGCCGAGGGACTCGCCCTGAGAAAACTCGGTGTTGGCTGTGCGATGGATGTCAGTGATGGCCTGACTGCTGACCTGTCCAAAGTATGTGTAGCGAGCGGGTTAGGGGCACGGATTGAGACCGGCAGAATTCCTGTTGACGCGCACTTGAAGACCGCATTTCCCTCCGGCTGGCTCCAGATGGCACTGGGTGGAGGTGAGGACTATGAGCTGCTCTTCTGCGCCAACGAACCAACGATGGGCAAGGTTATCGACGAATTGGGTTCCAGTGTCAGCGTGATCGGTAGAATGGTTGAAGACGATGCCCAGGTCACTGTGGTTAATGACGATGGCTCTCAAGTAATAGTGGGCTCAACAGGGTGGGACCACTTCTCGAGTCAACATGGATAAAGCTACTGTCAGGATAGAGACCGAATCGAAGTATAGACCGACCGAGATAATGGGCGACCTCCGAATAATCGCGGAGACGCTATACTTCCCAATGCGCCTCGTAGGTTTCTGGGACGAGGCGGCTGACACTCACATGTGCCCTGAAACGGAACTTGCACGACCCTGTCCGCACAACGTGCCAGAAGATGATCCTTCGTACGTTCCTTACTCTCGCTCGATGGAGCGACTAAAGCAGGCTGTTGTCGAGGTCGTGTTTCCTCATGCAAACGTTCGCATGTTTCTGAGCTGAACCTTACCGCACTACCGACTACACAGGAGGCCCAAATGACGTCACCAGCTCAACTCAGAAGCTCCCTCGCTCCCTATGGCAAGTTCCCACTACAGGGCCTGCTCAAGAGGGCCATCGACAGAGGTCCAAACAAGCTTGCAGTCATAGACGGTGACAGCACATTTACATACTCTCAGCTTGGCGAGTACTCCGACCGGCTCGCGTCCGCTCTGGTTGGACTTGGCGTCAAGCCTGGCGACCGCGTTGCTGTTCTGGCGCCAAACTGTGTTGAGTTTGTGATCTCCTTCTACGGTGTGGTTAAGGCTGGAGCTATCGTCACGACGGTCAACTCAGGCTACCGCGAACGAGAGATTGCTCATCAGTTGAACGACAGCGGCGCAGAGACTCTCATTGTTCACCCCGCGTTGAAGCCTATGTCCGACGCCGCTCGCAGCGAGACTCCGGCCCTCGTTCGCGAGATAGTGATAGCACCTGACTCATCAGATCCCAACTCATTCTGGGGCCTCTTGGAAAATGCGTCCCCAGTTCCTCCTACGATCCCTGTCGACCCGGTAAACGATGTAGCTGTACTTCCCTACTCATCCGGGACGACGGGCCTCTCCAAGGGAGTGATGCTCACCCATTTCAATCTCGTAGCGAATGTGCAGCAGTTCCTCGATCGCAAAAACGAAGCGTCTGTTATTGGGCCCGACGACGTGTTGCTCACACACCTGCCCCTGTTTCATATCTACGGGATGAATGTCCTGATGAATGGGGCCATCGGAGCGGGATGCACCCAGGTGATGATGGGACGGTTCGACATGGACGACTTCCTTGGCCTCATGTCTCGCCACCGAGTGTCTGTGCTGTTCACGGTCCCACCGGTTGGACTCGGTCTCACACAATACCCGGCCGTTGCAGACCACGATCTGTCCTCGATCAGAGTTGGCTTCTTCGGGGCAGCTCCTCTATCAGCAGAGATGCAGCAGCGTATCCAGAGTATTATGGGATTCCCAATCATACAGGGATATGGGATGACAGAGGCTTCTCCTGTGACACACGCCGACTTCCTGGAACCTCACCTGACCAGACACGGCTCTATCGGTCCTGCCCTGCCTGATACTGAGCAGAAGGTAGTTGATGTTGAGACTGGTGAGAGCGAAGTCGCCGCCGGAGAGTCGGGCGAGCTCATGGTGCGTGGCCCCCAGGTCATGAAGGGCTACTACAACAACGCGGAGGCGACCCGAGACACGCTCACCGAGGACGGCTGGCTGCACACCGGCGACATAGTCAGGATGGACTCGGACGGCTACGTCTGGGTGCTGGACAGGCTCAAGGAACTGATCAAGTACAAGGGTTTCCAGGTCCCGCCGGCGGAGCTTGAAGGCGTTCTTCTTGAACATCCCGGTATCTCAGACGCAGCTGTCATAGGTAAAGAGGACCTGGAGTCTGGCGAGATTCCCAAGGCGTTCGTGGTCGCCACGCCCGGCTCTGAAGTCTCTGCAGAAGATGTTATGAGCTTCGTCGCCGAGCGTGTCGCGACCTTCAAGCATGTCCGGGAAGTCGAGTTTATCGACGCCGTACCAAAGAACCCTTCAGGCAAAATCCTGAGAAGAAACCTGGTCGACCTCGAGCGCAGTCGCTCATAGCTCCACTATGCTCGAGTGCACGATGTTGGATACCTGGTCCAGTCTTACGCTGTGCCAAGGTTCAGGTGCCATGCAGTTGGATAGGTAGCTGAACGACACTCCCGACTCGGGGTCTGCCCACGAGTAGGATGTTCCTGCCCCGCCGTGTCCATAGGTGGTTGGCGATGCAAGCGTCCCCAGACCTCTTATCGTCGGAGTTAGCCCTCTGACGTGCGGACCCATCCCTCTGTGCATCGGCATTCCCATGTTCTCGTCGACGCGGTCGCCGGTGTGATTCCGAGTCGCGAACTCGATGGTCCTTGGGGCCAGCACCCTGTTGCCGTCCAACATCCCTCCGTCCAGAAGCATCTGGTAGAAGGTCGCCATACCGGTTGCGGTGCCGTATCCTCCACCACCCGGTACGCCGGCCGCACGCCATGCCCGGGTATTTCGCGCCGACCTCACCATCGCGTCATCCTTGAACTCGTGAATGTCCGCGCATCGGGTGTCGGCTTCCTCGCTCACGCCCACGAAGATCTGATCATCCAGTCCGATCGGTTCAAGTAGGTTCGTCCTGATGTGATCGCGATAGTCTGTTCCGGTTATGGCCTCAATGACAATTGCTGCCACCCAGTGGGCAGCCAGACCGTGGTAGTGGACCCTGGAACCCGGCGTCCACTCCAATCTGAAGTCGGAAACCACGCTTCTCAGCAATTCGTGATCCTCCCAGGCCTCTTCAGATACCTCGGCCGACGGAAATCCTCCCTGGTGCGTGATGACCTCGAAGAGGGTGATATCTCCTTTTCCGTTGGCGGAAAACTCAGGAACGTGGTCGCTGATCTTGTCGTCGAAGCGAAGTGCCCCCGCCTCGACGAGCTGCCACACAGCGGCTGTTACTATGACCTTTGTTTGGGAGAACATTAGCCACAGAGTGTCATCCTGAGCCAGCACATCAGTGGGATCGAATCTCGCACGCCCGAAGGTCTTGCTCTTCAACAGCCGTCCGTTCCTCGCTACAGCGATCTGCGCGCCCGGGTACCGGCCTTCCGAAATGTGCTTCTCAATCAGCGAGTCGAGTCTGGAGAGTCGCCCTGAGTCCAACCCGGCGGACTCGGGACTTGCGGTTGGTAGTATCGGTCTTACGGTGGTTGTTACCATTTGGGATCTCCTCGTGCGGTTGACCGCGACTTTCAGCAATTCTACACTTCGCGTCAATCGAAGGAGACACAGCGTCTAGTCGACATGCCCGACCGCCATATCACAGATCCCCTATACGTGGACCTCTACGAGCTCACAATGGCCCAGGCGTATCTGCAGAGTGGCCAGACCGGTCATGCCACGTTCAGCCTGTACTTCCGCAACTTTCCACCAAACAGGGCATACTACGTATTCTGTGGCCTGGAGTCGGTAGTCAGGTACCTGTCTGACCTCAAGTTTTCCGAGTCCGACCTGGCCGACCTGGAAGGGCTGGGACTGTTCGATAGCACACTGCTGGAATACCTGTCGTCCTTCGAATTCTCTGGCACGTTAAGGGCGATGAACGAGGGAGAGATCTTCTTCCCCAATGAGCCTGTGATCGAAGTGTCCGGGCCAATCGTGGAATGCCAGATCGTCGAGACGTTTCTCATAAACCAGATCAACCTTGAGTCTATGCTGGCGACCAAGGCCGCGCGCGTGGTGGAGGCCGCAGGTGGACGCCAGGTCGTGGACTTCGCATCCCGTCGCACTCATGGACTCGACGCTGGCTTGAAACTGGCTCGCGCCTCCTACATCGCTGGTTTCGATGGCACGAGCAATATTCGTGCAGCGTCAATGTACGGCATACCCGCGGTGGGTACGATGGCGCACTCCTTCATATCGACGTTCGAATCAGAGACAGACGCATTCAGCAGCTACGCCGAGTCGTTCCCTGAGTCCAGCACGTTCCTGGTTGACACCTACGACACGCTCGAAGGCGTTCGCAACGCAATCGACGTGGCGGGTAAGATGAATGCAAGTGGCAACAGCCTTAGGGCCATCAGACTCGATAGCGGCGACATGGCAGCCCTCTCAAAGCAGGCTCGTGAAATCCTCGATCAGGCCGGCCAGGAGGACGTACGCATACTTGCCAGCAGCGGGCTGGACGAGTATTCCATCTCCGACATGGTGCGCTCAGGGGCACCGATTGACGGGTTTGGTGTTGGGACTCGGGTCGGTTCGTCTGCCGATGCCCCGTTCACTGACTTCGTCTACAAGTTGGTCGAATACGAAGGCAGGCCGATTATGAAGCTGAGCGAGGGCAAGGCGTCGCTTCCTGGGCCTAAGCAGGTTCACAGGATTAGCGACAGCGAGGGAGTATTCGATCACGACGTGATTACCCCTGCCGACCAGGATATAGGTAGCATAGAGGCGCACGCGCTTCTAGAACTGGTGATGGAAGACGGCCAGGCTACAGCTAAGCTTCCTGACCTCGAAGCCGTACGTCAGTACCACCGAGGACAGACACAGAGTCTCCCTCACGGACTCCTTGGCACGACACCAAGCGGTACTTATCGCGTCGACACATCTACTGAACTCCTCGAGATGTCAGCGAAGCTTGGGGGACTCGGAAGGTGAGACTTCCAGAAAGGCGGTCTTTTGCTGCCATTCGTCAATAACAAGAAAGCGAGGCTCATCTATGGCCAGGCTACCCTACGTTAACCGAGAAATGCTTACAGGCGATGCCGTCGACACTTACGACCGCATAGCCGAGACGCGGGGGTCGGTCGAGCCCGACACTCCCATGCCGAACTCGTTTCGAGTTCTCCTCAACAACCCTGAAGCCGCTGCTGCCGTCGGGCAGCTAGGGGAGTACCTGCGCTTCAACTCGTCACTTGAACCAACAGTCCGGGAAATCGCAATCCTCTCAGTTGCCCAGCAGACTGGCAGCGGATATGAGTGGGCGCACCACGAGCCTGTGGCACGAGCGGTCGGCGTCAGGCCAGCCGTCATCGAGAGCATTCACTCTGGCAGAGCGCCCATGGGACTGCCGGCGAAAGAGGGTGTCTTCGCTCAGGCAGCCAAGGAACTTGTCGAAGGTGGGAGCCTCACGGAACATACCTTTCAGGCCGTTGAACATCTCCTTGGCCCTGCGGGTGTCGTGGACTTCATAGTCCTGGTCGGGTACTACGCGATGCTTGCCACGGCGCTTAGCGCTTTGGGTGTTGAGGTGGAAGAGGAACTCAGTTAGGACCGATAGTCCTACTCCGCCGCTCCGGAGTCGAGCATCCCGGATATCTGCTCCGTTGTGTAGCCCAGCTCTGCAAGGACCTCGGTCGTGTGCTGTCCCACAGTTGCACCAAGCGATCTGATCGAACCTGGCGTTCCCGAGAGCTTGGGGCCGATTCCGACCTGTCTGACCGGCGTTCCATCCACGCTTCCTGCCTCTACCACCATCTGTCGGTGAAGGATCTGCGCGTCTGTGGCGACCTCGTCGAGCGAACTGACTTTCGCGACCGCGATGTTGTCTACCGATGAGAGAATGTCCCACCACTCGTCGCGTTCCTTCACTGCAAACACGGCCTCGAGTTCAGTTCTGACGAACTCTGACCTGTCAGCATCGAACTGGCCCTCGATCAGGTCCTCCCGGCCGAGCGTTCGACACAGCGTCGACCAGAACCACGGCTCTATGCAACCGACGCTGATGTACCGCCCGTCCCGGCACCTGTACACGTTGTAGTAAGGCGCCCCGCCGTTCAGCCCCATCTCCCCTCTCGTCGGAACAGTTCCAGCGGCAAAGTACTCGGACAGCAGCGAAGCCAGCATGTAGGCAACACCGTCAGACATCGCGATATCCACGAACTGGCCTTTTTCGGTGTGCTGCCTCGCCATCAGGGCCGCTAGGATCGCCATGGCGGCATGCAGCCCGCCGCCAGCATAATCGGCAATGATGTTGTACGGGATAACTGGCGGTCCATCGGCTTTTCCGATGACCCCAAGCGCCCCGCCAACGGAAATGTAGTTTATGTCGTGCCCGACCAGGTTCGAATACGGTCCATCCTGCCCGTACCCGGACAGCGAGCAGTAGACGAGTCTCGGATTGATCTCGCTCAGAGTCTCAAAGTCGCACCCCAACCTGTCGACCACGCCTGGCCGAAACCCCTCGACGAACACATCCGCGGCCTCGACGAGACGATGGAGCACGTCTTGGGCATCTGGATGTTTCAGGTTAAGTGCTATGCTGCGCTTGTTCCGATTCAGGGCATTGAACGCGGCACGTCGCCGAACCTCGGCCTCGTCGGTGTCGCCTGCGCGCTCACGCGCCATTCTGCCACCACCGGGCTCCTCGACCCTGATGACGTCGGCGCCCAGATCCCCAAGTGCCATTGTGCAGAACGGCCCTGGGGCCATCCTGGACAGGTCGATTACCTTTATTCCATGCAACGCACCTGGCATTAGCCACTCCCGATGTCAGGACTGTTCGAGGACGCCACGTTCGAGAAGTTCGTCGACCGCGGACCCATCCATGCCGAGAACGTCCCCGAGTATCGCGGCATTGTGCTGGCCGATCAGGGCCTGCGGCATCCGCAGCGCGCCCGGCGTCCGGGACAGGTGATAGGACAGCCCGTCGTATGGCATAAGACCGCACTCTGCGTGCTCCAGCCATTGGAAGAACTCCCTGTGCTCAATTTGAGGGTCTTCCCAGAGATCGGCCTGACTCTGGACCACGCCCGCGGGCACGCCTGCGTCCTGTAACTGGACCATCAGTTCACGTGCCGATCTGTCCCGCGTCCACTCCCCGATCAGGTCGTCGATCAGCTTCTTTTGTCTTCGTCTTTCCTCAACCGACGAGAAGCGAGGGTCATCCCTTAACTCTCCACTGTCCATCTCCACACACAGCGCGCGCCATTGAGCGTCAGTTGTGACCGCAATCGCTATCCACTGTTCGCCTTGCCCGCTATAGCGCCGCGCCGTGTCTGCGCATCGATAAACGTTGTGGGGTACAGAACCATCATCTTCGTTCCCGCGCCGGTTCAACACGGTCCCGTTGGCAAGGTAGTCCATGATGGCTGGGGCGAGGAAGTGTGTCGCACACTCATACTGGGAAAGGTCAAGGTGCTGTCCCTTACCCGTTCGCCTTCTGAACTCCAGGGCTGCAACGAGTGCCGCTGCCGCGTTGGGAGGGTTCACGAAGTCAGAGTAGGCTCCGTAAGGGCCTGCCGGCTCACGGTCCGGCCACCCGGTAATGTGGTAGAACCCGGCCATCGCACCAGCAAGTTGACCGAACCCCGCGAAGCTTGAGTGCGGTCCTGTCTGTCCCTGCTGGCAGGTGCTGAGGTAGATCACGTCTGGCAGTATCCGTCGTACGTCGTCGTAGGCCAGTCCCCAGCCGGCCATCACTCTCGGCGTGAAGCTCTCGGCGATGATGTCCGGCTTCCACTCCCTAATCAGGTCTTTGACTAGGTCCCTGCCCTCTTGCAGTGCGAGGTTGAGGCCCAGACCTCTCTTGCTCGAGTTGTAGTTTGCTGAAAACTGGCTCCGATTGATTCCGGGCTCTCCGTCCTTGAAAGGAGCGCCGCCTCTGAGTACGTCTGGCCTGGTCACAGATTCAATCCGAATCACATCTGCCCCGAAGTCGGCCAGGTGCTTTATCGTGATAGGCCCAACTCCAACCCACGTGAAGTCGAGCACCCTGATCCCGTTAAAGGGCATAGAGGATTCGCTGTTCTTGGTCAGGCCTACCTGCTTGTCTTTGGGGTGGTGCGTCGGTGTAATGTCCGACAGCACCTCGTCATTGTGCTCACCTAGTCGTGGTGCGGGTCGCCGGATCTGGATCGGACTCGCACCGAACTTGATAAACGGACCCAGGTGAGTTAGCTCCCTGCCAAGTGAGGGGTAATCTACGTCACACCAGAACTCCCTGGCATCGAGCTGTTCGCTACGCGCGATGTCTTCGACCGAATTGCACGGGGCGAGCAGCATCCCGAGCTCCATCGCCCTGTAGAAGAGGTCCAGTTTCGCTTTTGTAGCTACAAATGACTCGAACTCGCCCTGGACGGCTTCAAACTCCGCCATGCTGTCCGGGTCACTTTCGTTAACATTTGCGAAGTCCCACTTCTCCCAGTCAATGTCCAGCAGCCATTCCGGTGCGACCCCTTCTTCGGCCATCCAGACCGTGAGTCCCGAGAGGGTTCTCGGGGCCGCGACGAGGCTCACATGCCCGTCCAGGCAAGTGTAGACATGCCGGACCGCCAGCTGTCCTCTTGAACGAAATGCCCCATCCCGCTCCATGTTCGCGCCGTGGAGAGGTGGAAATGGGGAGGCATTCATAAGCGTCCAGATAACTGCCGTCTGCATGGAGACATCGACATGCTGACCTATGCCGGTCTTCTGCCGATGCCAGAACGCCGCCATTGTTCCCGCCGCCGCGTGTGCCCCCGCATGAAGTTCAGCCTGGGGTGCGCTGACCCTTACGGGAGGGCGGTCTGCATCCCCGCAGAGGTACTGCATACCTCCCATCGACCACGCCACGAGGTCTGGAGCTTCGTGCTGGGCGTACGGGCCGGTCTGCCCATATGGCGTAATCGACGTGTAAACGAGCCCGGGATTGATTGCCTCGAGGTCAGCGTGGCCCAGACCCTTGGAAGCCATCACTCCGGGCAGGAACGACTCGATCAGGATGTCAGCCCCACTAGCTAGAGCCTTGAACTGACTGCGTCCATCCTGTGAGTCCAAGTCTAACGTCACACCTCGCTTGTTGACGCAGTACGCTGCCCAGAACAGGCTTCGATCAGGCCCCCCGTGGCCATCCACAAATGGTCCAACGGAACGTGTGGGGCTACCCTCGGGAGGCTCAATCTTGATTACGTCCGCCCCGAAGTCCGCAAGTACCTTTCCGCACCAGTTGAATCCGCCCTCCGTGAGGTCGAGAACCCTGTAAGGTGCGAGTGGCTGCGAATCGCGGTCCGGGTGGAGCATTGCGGCATCCTGCTGAGTTATAGCGTCACCCAGCGTATTTGAGGGCAATGGGACTGTCAATCAGCCGCTAGTCGGCCGCCTGTCTGACCGATGCCTTGTCGGTAGAGGGGGATACCTGAACGTCAGGAGTCTCCGGCTCTGGTTGGTACCTAGGGCCCTTGAATGCTGATGCGACGACTCCGGCCAGCACCACTACCGCCATAATCGAGTATGCGACCCTCAGGCCTGATGTGAACGCTGAGAGTAACCCCTGGCTGCCCTCGGGAGTCACTCCAGCGAGACTCGGCTCGTAGCCCATCACTCCCATTGTGGCTGTCACAATCGCTGTAGCAATCGCGATGCTGCACAGGTTGCCCGAATTACGCACAAGATTGAGGAAGCCCGAAATCACCCCGAATTTGCTCGGCTCTACTGCGCTGAGTATGGATGAGTTGTTCGGGGCATTGAATAGACCGATGCCCGTGCTCTGCATGATCATGCCCGCCATTGCGAGCCAGAATGGCGACGTCGGCTGGAGTGTTGACAGGATCAACAAGCCTCCTGCTGACACCAGCAGCCCACCCATGTTGAACAACCTCCATCCGAACTTGTCGGAGAGGCGTCCGCTCAGCGGCCCCGTGATGATCATTCCAACCGCGCCAGGTACGATGATCAGTCCTACCTGCCCCGGTGAGAGGCCAAGTACGGCCTGCAAATAGAACGGCATGAGGAACCGGACCGACTGCATACCGAGGAAATTCAGGAAACTCGCCAGCACACCGAGCGCGAACAGACGCCGCTTGAACAGTCGGAGGTCCATCATCGGAGAAGTGCTGCGCAGTTCCTGCACTACAAAGGACACCAGCAGCGCAGCCGAACCCGCAAATGCAGCAATGACGAGAGGGTGTCCGTACCCAATCGTTGGCGCCCAGGTCATTCCATTCAGGAATGCTATCAAGGCTCCCATCGACAGGACAGCTCCAAGCCAGTCGTACTTGATTCTCGCGCCTCTGGTCTGCCCGACTCTCGATGAATCGATCAGCACGGATGCTGCAACTATGGACACCGTCGCCATGAGGGCTGTCCCGAAGAACACCCACTGCCACCCCAGGATCTCCACGATGAATCCGCCGATTGCAGGTCCTGCCACGCCACCTGCGCCGACCATGCTCATCTGAAGTCCGAGGGCCTTGCCCCTCTCTTCCGGCGGGAAGCTGGAGACGATCATAGCCATCGAAGTTCCCTGTGTCATGGCTGCGCCCGCTCCCTGAATGATCCTTATGACGATCAGGGAGGTCATGTTCGGCGCCATGCCCGCAACAAATGCAGCTCCGACGAAGATCACAAAGCCGATCAGGTAGATTCTCTTCCTGCCCGCAAGGTCAGCAAAGCGCCCCATGGGCAGCAGCAAGGCGCTGATAGTGAGCGTGTATCCGATCAGCACCCACTGGGTCGTAGGGAGAGCGGTCTCGAAGTGATTCGAAATGCTTGGCAGCGCGACGGCAACACTGCCCATGTCGGACACGGACGTAAACAGACCGATCGCAAGAGCCAGGAACGCCCAGTAACGGTAGTTCTCGCCTCGGAACCGGGCCATCAGGCCATGTTCCTGCCTAGCTTGAGACAGGCCAGTCCTCCATGCGCCATGCGGCGTCCCAGAACATGTACTCGTACTGGCTGCTCAGCATGAAGGCGCGTTCCATCGCGGCAAGCTCTGAGGGACTCGCTCCTTCGGCCTGCCGGTCCAGGAAGTCGCGAAGCCAGACGGCAAGCTCCTCGAACTCCGGGGCGTTGTAGGTCTCGATCCAGCGACCGTAAAGTGGCTGGTTCTCGGGCAATCCCTCGGAGTACAGCTTCTGACCGATCTCTGAGTATCCCCATGAACACGGCAGAATCACGGAGGCGACCTCGCCGACCGTTCCATTGTTGGCAGTGTTTATCATGTGACGGGTGTATGCCCATGTCGTAGGAGAGGGCTCTGTCGCCAGAAGCTCCTCTTCCGTGATGTCAAAGTCCGCGCAGAAGCTCACGTGGAGCGCCATCTCTGTGTTCAGAGTCTCGTGGATCAGGGTTGCGAACCATCCCATGTCGCTGATCTGAGGTGCTTTGGCTACTCCCAGTGAAATCGCGCGGCAGAAATCGATCAGGAACACGTAGTCCTGCCGCATGTAATATCTGAACTTGTCCAGAGCCAGCGACCCGTCACCAATGCCGGTAACAAAGGGATGACTCTGCTCACGCTCCCAAACGTTAGCAGCACGGCTCCTGAGCTCGTCCGAGAATCCCATCCAGCCTTCCCCCTCCTGATTCGCTGGCCATCCGGTGCCATCGACCAACCCGGCCGACACACCATTATGGTATATCGCACCCCTTGACACAACCTGACTGTCGTGGCTAAGTGGTAAGCATGGCTGATTCAGGTTACATAGTGGCCATCGACCAGGGCACCACTGGCACAACTGCCATGTTGATCGACGGAACGGGCGTCCCTTTATGGACTGCCAGTCGAGAGATTCGCCAGATCTACCCGCGTCCCGGGTGGGTTGAGCACAACCCCGTGGAGCTCTTCGAGTCGTGCCTCGAGACCATTGATGAGCTACTCGAGATGGCTGAGATTCATCCGCGAGCCATAGTCGGACTTGGGATCACCAACCAGCGTGAAACTCTTGTCATGTGGGACCGTCGCACCGGGGAGCCGGTCTCCAACGCTATCGTATGGCAGTGCCGTCGAACGGCCGAACTCTGTGACAGCCTGAAGTCCGCAGGCTTTGAGGACACAGTACGCCGAAAAACTGGTCTGCCAATCGATGCCTACTTCACCGGCACGAAGATGCGGTGGCTCCTCGACGAAATCCCAGACGGTCAGCTCAGGGCAGCGAAGGGTGAGTTGGCCTGCGGGACGGTCGACTCCTGGCTGGTATGGAACTTCACAAACAAGCTGGTCCACGCCACTGATGTCACCAATGCCAGCAGGACGATGCTGTTCAACATCGTCACCCTAGACTGGGACGATGGCCTCCTTGCGATGCTCAACATACCGAGGGCAATTCTCCCTGAAGTGAGGTCGTCTAGCGAGGTGTACGGCTATGTCTCCGGCGATCGGTCTTCCGGTCAGCCAGTGCCCATTGCTGGCGTTGCGGGGGACCAGCACGCTTCGCTATTTGGCCAATGCTGCTTCACTCCCGGTTCGGCGAAGAACACCTACGGGACTGGCTGCTTCGCCCTGACGAACACAGGAAGCGTCCGCGTCAATTCCGACTCAGGCCTTCTGACCACGATCGGCTGGGCCCTTGGCGACCGGGTCATCTACGCGCTGGAAGGGAGTATCTTCTCGACCGGGGCGACCATTCAGTGGCTCCGCGACGGGTTGGGACTCATTGAGACAACTGCGGAGTCCGAGACTCTGGCATCCGAGGTAGCTGACAACGGCGGCGTGTACCTAGTGCCCGCGTTTTCTGGGCTGGGGGCGCCCTATTGGGACATGTATGCGCGTGGCGCCATCGTGGGGTTGACCAGGGGGACTACGAAGTCTCACATAGCGCGAGCTGCCCTGGAGTCCATTGCCTACCAGACTCGCGACATTCTCGACCTCATGCGGAGGGACGCCGGCAGCGCGGTCTCATCTCTACGAGTTGACGGGGGCGCGACAGAAAACCGGCTTCTCATGCAATTCCAGGCAGACATACTTGGTGTCCCAATCCAGCGGTCGGCGGTTAAGGAGACCACTGCCCTGGGGGCTGGATATCTGGCTGGTCTTGCCGTCGGGTTCTGGAGCAGCCCTGGTGAACTAGAAGGGTTGTGGCAGGCTGACGCGGAGTTTCAGCCGTCGATGGACGAGAGTCTGCGTGAGCGGCTGTACTCAGACTGGCAGCGTGCTGTGGAAAGGTCCAGGCACTGGGCGTCCTGAGCGGTGTGATCTAATCGCCCGCCATATACTGGACGTAGCGCTCCGCTGACCGACGCACAGCCTCCTTGGCCCCGGACATCACATTTCTTCCCCACCAGCCACCGTATATCCGATCAAACTCGTAGGGTTCGACCGCGTCGAGAATAGACCGGACCTTTGCCTCGGACATCGGAATCAGGTTCGGATAGCTCGTCATGAAGCTCACAAATCGCCTGTCCGGCACCACCGTGATGCTGTCTCCCACGAACAGAGCTCCGGCCCCGTCCGCACCATCGGCCCAATGCAGCACTGCGCTGCCGTCGAAGTGGCCTCCGCACTGAATCAACGTCACACCTGGGACAAGTTCCAGCGGATTACCGTCCCAGTATTCGATAGCCGTGTCTGGACGCATAACATGCTCCCGATCAGCTTCAGGGATGATGATCGGCGCACCCCCGAAGGCCCGGCTATACTCCACATTGCTGTCATAGAAGTGAGGGTGAGAGAAACAGATGTAGTTGATCCCGCCCACTGTCTCTATCGCTGAAATCGATGACTCATCCAGAAGGCTGACGCAGTCGTACAATACATTGCCGTGTTCTGTCTGGACCAGCAACGCTCGCTGACCGATGGTGAAAGAGGGCGAGATGCCGATCCCAAGAAGGTTGGGTTCTTCCTCCCTGATGTCGTTTCGATAGCCGTCCCTGACAAGCTCGTCCATGGTGGTCCACTGCTGGCCGTCCCATCCGACGTACTGCCTCGGATCCAGGCAGATCGGACACTCGCTTGGAGGCTGTGAGGATTCAGCGAACTGCACGCCACAGGTCTTGCAGATATAGTTAGGCATCAGTCTCCTCCTCAAGATGTTCAGCCTGCGAATTCCGGGCCAGCGGGGTGTCGC
The DNA here is from genome assembly GCA_965232905.1 of Dehalococcoidia bacterium. Lineage (GTDB taxonomy): Bacteria > Chloroflexota > Dehalococcoidia > Lucifugimonadales > UBA1123 > VXRN01. The sequence goes on along the minus strand of OZ247432.1, from coordinate 703,383 downwards.
ATGGGGCGCTGGTGATATACCTTGTACACTATAGCAACCACACTACGACTAGGAGAGTTGAATCATGGGGGCAGCCTCCCGTCCCGAAACTATTGGCGACCTTCGTGCCTCCGGCTACAAGGTGCAGACCGTCAAACAGGAACTCAGGCGTAATCTCATTCGCAAGATACGGGCGGATGAAGAGCTGTTCCCCGGGATAGTCGGGTTCCACGAGTCGGTCATTCCTCAGCTTGAAAATGCGATCCTCGCCGGTCAGGACCTGATCCTTCTGGGTGAACGCGGGCAGGCCAAATCAAGGCTCATTCGGCACATGGTCGATCTGCTCGATGAGGCAATTCCCTGCATCGAAGGCTGTGAGTTGAATGACAACCCGTACGATCCCATCTGCCCAGAGTGCAAGGAGAAGGTTGCAGATTCAGGTGACGACGTAACTATCTCGTGGGTTCCGAGGGAAGACAGGTACGCCGAAAAGCTGGCGACGCCCGACATTACCGTGGCGGACCTGATTGGCGAGATCGACCCAATTAAGGTCGCTGAAGGCCGGTACCTGTCTGACGAGCTTGCGATCCACTACGGCCTCATTCCGCGCACAAACAGGGGCATATTCAGCATCAATGAACTGCCTGACCTCTCAGAACGAATACAGGTAAGCCTCTTCAACCTGATGCAGGAGCGCGACGTCCAGATCAAGGGCTATCGCATCATGTTGCCGCTCGATGTGATGCTGGTATCCAGCGCCAACCCCGAGGACTACACCAACCGAGGACGAATCATTACACCGCTCAAGGACCGGTACGGCGCCCAGATCAGGACTCATTACCCGCGAGACATCGAGGAAGAGATCCAGATCATGGAGCAGGAACACACCAGGTTCGACGATGCAGACGATGCCGTTGTGGTCCCCCAGTACATGAAAGAAGTAATAGCGGAGATTACCAGCCTGGCCAGGCGGAGTCCTGAGATTAACCAGCGCTCAGGTGTCAGCCTGCGGGTCTCGATCGCCAACTACGAGACAGTGATTGGCAGCGCGTTCAAGAGAAGCCTCAGGCTGCAGGAGACGGCCAGCCCGCGAGTCAGCGACCTTCCGGCAATCGTCGCCTCTACTAACGGCAAGGTCGAGATGGAAAGCGTTGAAGAGGGCCGTGAGTTCAAGGTAGTGGACGGACTCGTCAAGAAAGCCGTCCAGAACATGTTCAGCCGCTACTACACCGCCCGCGACTTCGAGGCCGTCCTCACCAGGTTCGATGAGGGGCTGAGTGTGGAGGCAGGTACAGACATCCCTTCTCAGACCTATGTGGACAGTCTCCCTCAGATGGCGAACATGAAGGAGATGATCGCGAAAATCGAGGGCTCAGACGATCCTTCGTCGATTGCATCGGCTATGGAGTTCATCCTCGAGGGCCTGTACCTCAACAGGCGTCTGAACAGGGACCAGACAGCAGGTCACATAGTCTTCACAGCGTAGTTTCAGTTCAGGCTCTAAGAGGTCTTCGCCCCGGCCTTCTTTCGCGTACGCCTCTTCTTGCGAGGTCCGGTGATCTTGCCATTGGAAGGGCAGCCCCAAGCTAGTACGCAATCAGCGCATCTTGGTCGCTGTGCCTTGCACACCTGTCTGCCGTGCTTGATCAGGTAGACGTGGAAGGCAAACACATCCTCAGGCGCGACCATCGGCTCGAGGATGTCGTGGGCCTTGTCTGCTGAGACCTTCTTGCCAATCAGGCCAAGACGCTGCGATACGCGATATATGTGCGTGTCCACCGGCATCGCCGGCATTCCGAGTGAGAAACACAGGATAATTGCCGCCGTCTTTGGACCCACTCCCGGGAGATCCTTCAGCCACGCCTTCGCCTCGTCCAACGGCATCTCACCCAGGAACGAAAGGTCAAACGACCCCACGTCTTCCCTGACTATGTTGAGAACTTGCTTGATTCGAACGGACTTCTGCTTAGAAAGGCCTCCAGATCTTATCGCCAACTCGATCTCATCTTCTGGAGCATCGGCTATCGCCTCAAGCGTCCCGAACACATGCATCAGGTTCAGAAATGCGCGTTCCGAATTGATATCCGAGGTGTGCTGGGAGAGGATCGTGTAAACGAGCTCCTCGGCGGGGTTGTACCTGGGTACCCACTCCTCGGGTCCGTACTCTCCGCCTAGCTGAGACATTACATCGGCGGCTTTCACCCTGGGGCGTCTCGCTGCCATGGACGACCTCCTGCTGGTCTTGCCCAATGAATTCGGTAGTCGAATTATACTTCACTGGTTCGACAGCCCGGACTCGCTACTTGACAGCGGTTCTGGTGCTCCATTAATTTCAGACGCGACCTGTGGACTTAGCCTCTTGATCCCACGGACGGATATGTTCCTACCGTGGACTTCACATGCACAGTACCCACTGGTCGCATTCTCTGCTCGTGATGCCGCACCAATGTGCGAGCTTGGGAGTGAAGCAAATGACCCTTGACCTCGTGGTTGACGATCTCGGCGACCCGGACGGTCCCATCAGACACACAGACCTCGCACAGCTTTCCGGACTTACCAGAGCCGGATTGCTGGAGGTTATGTCAGCTTTCGCCAAGGCACCTGTCGAACGCAGGCGTGATCTTGTCGACCGAATGATTGAATTGGCGGAAGACAACCTTGAGTTGGACTTCACGGCCGTGCTGCGGGCCTGTCTTCGTGACGGCGACGCAGAGGTCCGGGCAAAGGCAGCCCAGGGACTATGGGACTCGGAAGACCGCACGCTCGTCCGGCCACTCATCGATCTGCTCCTGAAAGACGAGGCCCCTCCGGTTCGTGAGGCAGCAGCAACCGCCCTGGCCAAGTTTGCTGAACTTGCAGGTGAAGGCAGACTCGTCAGGAGAGACGTCCAAAGGATTAGTGACGCCCTCCTAACCGTGGTGGAGCGTGAGAACGAACAGGTTGGCACTCGCTGCAGAGCCATCGAGGCGCTGGCCCCGCTGGACTCGGACCGGGTCCACGCTATCATCGAAGAGGCATATGCCGACCCCGATTTGAGGCTCAGGCAGAGTGCGATCTTCGCGATGGGTAGAAGCTCGGACTCCAGGTGGCTGCCCACTGTCATCAAGGAGATGAGAAATCCCGATGCTGCGCTCAGATACGAGGCGGCGACCGCGTGTGGATTCTTGGGTGAAGATGACACCCTGCCCTACCTCATAAGCTTACTCAACGATGAAGATAGTCAAGTGCAGCTTGCCGCCGTCAGGTCGTTGGGGGCTATTGGCGGCGACCTTGCGCGGAGAGCCCTTACGCAGGCGATGAGGAGAGGAGACGACGCAATTGAGGAAGCTGCCGAAGAAGCGCTGGCGTCGATTGACTTCGACGACGATCCGTTAGGGTTCCGCTATGAAGGATGAACCATCTGACCCTGGATCCTTATTGAGTCAAAGAGAGTCGTACTTCCTCGCCTTTCGGCTCCTGTTCGTAGGAAGCGTCTGTTGAGCACGGTCGGCATCATTGCAAATCCCGCGGCGGGCAAGGACATTCGCCGAATAGTTGCCCAGGGCAGGTTCGTACCTAATCATGAGAAGGTCAATATCCTCAAGCGGGCTCTCGTTGGAATGGACGCCGTTGGCGTCGAGCGCGTTCTCTTCCTGCCCGACAGCGGGGGACTAGGCAGAAGCGCCTTGGAGGGCATGGACCTGGAGCTGACTCCAGACTTCGTTGAAATGACGGTCTTCCATGCTGAGAGGGACTCCTCCGGTGCCGCGAGGGCCATGCTCGAGGCTGGAGTGGACTGCATAATCACCCTGGGTGGTGACGGAACGAACAGGGCTGTTGCGACGGAGTGTGGCGACATCCCACTGGTCCCCATCTCGACAGGTACCAACAACGTGTTCCCGACGATGTTGGAAGGCACAATTGCCGGAATGGCCGCTGGAGTGGTTGCTACAGGACAGGCAGACCCCGAACGTGCGTCGATCCACCACAGCCGTCTTGAAGTCTACGTGGACGACGAATACCGCGATATGGCTCTCGTCGATGTAGCTGTGTCCACCGAACGATTTGTGGGCGCGAGGGCGATCTGGGATATGTCCACTCTTCACCAGCTCTTCCTCACAAGGGCGAGCGTTACCAGCATTGGTCTTTCCGCCATCGGCGCTCAGCTTAGGCAGATTGAACCGGACTCGCCTGAAGGCCTCTACATGCGTCTCGGACCCGGTGGCGACTCGGTGCTCGCGCCTGTGGCGCCCGGAGCTGTTACCAGAGTCAACGTAGCGGAATGGCACACGATTACTCCTGACGGACCGGGCGTCGAAGTCGGACTCCGCCCGGCCACCATAGCCCTGGACGGAGAGAGAACCTTCAGCATGTCCCCTAGCTCGAGAGTAGAAGTTAAACTCGGTCTCGACGGACCCAGGGTCGTAAATCCCGAACAGGCGCTGGCCCTCGCGGCACAGTAAAGGGACCGGGAACGTTAAGATCGGAAGCCTGGCGCCTTCTTCCTAAGCCTGACGTCATACTTCGTTTGTCGCCGGATAGTCCATTGCCAGCGGGAAAGATAGAATGAACTTTAATTCACGACGCTCCAATGTCCGCTCAACAAACGGGATGGTCGCCACCACCCAGCCGTTGGCTGCCGCTGCTGGCGTAAGGGCCATGATGAACGGCGGCAATGCAGTCGACGCCGCCGTGACAGCCGCGGCTGTCCTGAACGTCGTCGAACCTCACTCGACAGGCATCGGCGGCGACCTCTTCGCCTTGGTCTGGACGGAGAAGGACAGGCGAGTCCAGGCTCTGAATGCCTGCGGACGCTCCCCTGCCGGGGCATCACTTGAGGAACTCAGGAGCAAGGGATTCCAGAGCATTCCCGATCAGAGCCCATATTCGGTTACAATGCCGGGTACAGTGAGCGGCTGGGAGTCCCTGCTGGACCGTTTCGGGAGGGTGTCGCTTCATGATGCACTTCAGCCAGCGATTGAACATGCTGAGCGTGGCTTTCCAGTCTCAGAGGTCATCAGCGACCACTGGCAGATCGGCGGTCCCCGCCTGTCAGCCGGACCCGCGGGAGGTGAGCTCCTGCTGAATGGCTCGCCCCCTGCTGCGGGCGATATCATGAAAATCCCAACGCTAGCCGCATCCCTCAGAACGGTCGCAGAAGGCGGAAGCGAGGCCTTCTACCAAGGCCCGATGGGTGCCAAGATCGCCGACTTCGTGCAGTCCATGGGAGGTTGGCTATCAGCAGTTGACATGACCGCCCACAAGTCGTCGTGGGTCGACCCCATAAGCTCGACCTACAGGGGCTTCGATTGCTGGCAGTGCCCTCCGCCCTCGCAGGGTGTCAATGCCCTTATCGCCCTGAACATAGCCGAGGGGTTCGGCCTGGGTGAAATGGGCTTTCAGACCGCCGACACATACCATGCGCTGATTGAGAGCATGCGCCTGGCTTTCGCTGATTCGCTCCACTACGTGACCGACCCAGACTCGATGCCGGTCTCTCCCGAGGACTTACTTTCCAAGGACTATGCATCGGAGAGGCGCTCTCTCATTTCGTCTGAAAGAGCCCTGCCGCTGGTGGCCCACGGCTCACCGCCAGCGCATCACAATACCGTCTACGTGTCAGCAGTCGACGGCGAAGGTAACGCCTGCTCGCTGATAAACAGCGTCTTCATGTCGTTTGGCAGTGCGCTTGTCGTGCCCGGCACAGGTATCGCGCTTCACAACAGGGGCGCTTCGTTCTCACTGGATCCTGAACACCCGAACCGGCTGGAGCCGAACAAGCTCCCGTATCACACTCTGATTCCCGGCATGGTGACCCGCAACGGTGAACTAGTTGCAAGTTACGGTGTTATGGGAGCCATGCAGCAGGCTCAGGGACACCTGCAGACACTGGTAAACATGGTCGACTTCGGACTCGAGCCGCAGCAGGCCTTAGACGCACCTAGGTTCAGTGTCCGTTTAGGCGAGGGAATCGCAATTGAGAACACTGTTGACTCCGCAATTGTCCGAGACCTCGCAAACAGGGGTCATAGAATGCTCGTTTCCCCACCGCACGGTATCGTCTTCGGCAGCGGACAGGTCATCACGCGGAACTCTGAAACAGGAGTCATCACTGGCGGGAGTGAACCGCGAGCTGATGGGTTCGCAATGGGTTGGTAGCCGTTAGCGACTGCCCTACAGACTAACCTGCGTCCGCTATGACCCTTCGCAGAACGGGTACGACCCGCATCTGCTGGGGGGTGAGATGCGGGCCGTACGCTAAAGTCGAGGAGTTGACCTGGCCCCTCGTCGTGGGTTGACTTGATCGTGTTCTAACTTTAGAACAGAACGCATAAGCGAGTCAAGGGGTTTCGAACGAATATTCCACGAATTTCAGCCGACACGCACAGAGCTTTCTAACTTCTCAGCTCTCGAACTCTCGCATAGTCGGCCTCGGCTTCGGGCCGTCTCCCAAGAGCCCACAAGGCCAGCCCCCTCTGACTTATGGCAAACCAGAAGTCGGGGTCGAGGGCGATAGCCTTTCCGAAGTCGCTTATTGCCGACTCCAGGTCCCCAGTGTCGGCCAGCGCGACGCCGCGATTCGTGTAAGCATCACGGTAGTTCGGGTCCAGCTCAATCGCTTTGTTATAAGACACAATTGCGGAGTCAAACTGCTCCATGTAGCGGAGCGCGAGGCCAAGATTGTTGTAGTAGACGGGGTTCGCAGAGTCCAACTCAATTGCCGACGAGAAGTCCCTGGCGGCCTCACCAAATTCCCCCGCGTCAAGATAGGCATTTCCACGAAGGAAGTACTCATTCGCCGGACTGCCTGAGAGGCTGATCGCGTTGGTCAGGTGAAGAATGACTTGATTCAGATAGTCCCTGTCGCTCGTGCCGCTCAGGTTAGGATCACCTTGCCACGAGTACAAACGCTACTCGCTCATACCAAGCGTCAAGATGACCTTCCACTCCCTATTGGTCACGGGCTGGACCGAGAGTCGGGAGTTCTTGACCAGCACCATCGTCTGGAGGTCGGGGTGGGCCTTGATCTCCTGTAGGGTCACGGGGTTTCTGAACTTTGCCTCACCCTTGATGTCGACCATGAACCAGACCGGGTCGTCGGGTGTGCTCTTGGGATCCGGATGCTCTGCATCGGGGTCCCAGGCAGTATGGTCCGGGTAGCCGGACTTCACTACGGTCGCGTATCCAACCACAGCCGTCGGCTTTGCATTTGAGTGATAGAAGAGGACTCCATCCCCAACCTGCATCTCATCTCGCATCGTGTTTCGCGCCGCATAGTTGCGAACGCCGTCCCACTCCGCAGTCCGGTCTTTCTCGCCTATAAGGTCATCGAATGAGTAGGCCGATGGCTCGGACTTCATTAACCAGAATCTTCGGCCGGGCATAGTCTCACCTCAGTGCGCACGTAGTCTGCTAACCACTGGGCAAGGTCGAGACGTTTATCCAGTAGTCGAGCACGCTCTGTATCATTACGTTGAAACGGATTCTGTCGATTGGTTTGTTCACATAGCTGTTCGCGCGAAGTCCGTATGAATAGAGAAGGTCCTGCTGCGCGGTGGACGTTGTCAGCACGACCACAGGAATCATTCCGAGGCTCTCGTCAGCCTTAACTTCCGCAAGGACCTCGCGCCCATCCATTCCAGGTAGATTCAGGTCGAGCAGGATCAGGTCAGGACGTGGCGCGTCCTCGTACTCCCCTTCTTGGAGCAAGAACTCCATGGCCTCCTCGCCATCCTCAGCATGATGCAGTTGGTACTGGAAGCTCGTCTCGCTGATTGCCTCTTGAGTAAGTCGAGCGTCGGCGGGATTGTCTTCCACCAGCAGTATCTGTACGGGTCTACTATCGCTGCCCAGTGTCATTGTTAACTCTCCTGTGTGGGAATAGTGAAGTGGAAGGTTGAACCCTCACCTACCTCCGACTCCACCCAGATCGTCCCACCGTGTCGTTCCACGATTTTTGAACACATGGCAAGCCCGATACCTGTTCCTGGGTACATGCTTCGCTTATGCGCTCTTTTGAACATTCCGAATATTCGATCCTGGTAGCGCGGACGAATGCCTATGCCGTTATCCGAAACAGCCATATGCCAATTGCTTTCGTCGCGTTCGCATGATACGTGAATCTTGGGAGTCTCGTCATCCTTCCGGAACTTGATCGCGTTGGCGAGCAGGTTCTCGAGCAACTGTGCAATCTGGACAGGGTCGCCCTGGAACTCAGGTAGTGGATCGTGGGAAATCTTTGCTGAAGTCTCTTCGATCGACACTCCGAGGTCTGCCATTGCATTGGACAGAGCTGTATTGCAGTCCACCTGTTCGAATGGGTTGCCGTCAGACTCGACCCTGGAGTACTCGAGGAGATCGTTGATCAGGTTTCTCATCCTGTGGACGGCGTCGACGGTGTATTCGATGAATTCCCGCCCGTCCTCGTCGATTCGATCTCCGTATCTCTCCTCCAGCAGGTTCACATAGCCGGAAATGACGCGAAGGGGCTCCTGAAGATCATGTGATGCAATGTATGCGAACTGCTCCAGATCGGCATTGGAACGTGTTAACTCCGCAGCCTGTTCCTGCAGTATCCTGTCTGCCTCCACTGTGTCGGTGTGCATCTGGGCATTGGCGATAGCCCCTGCGACTTGCGCACCGATGAGTTCGGCCACTTCCACGTCGTGATGTGTATAGATGTCCTCGCTCAGCGACCTGAAATTCAGGGCCGAAATCACTCTATCGTTGTAGACCAGCGGAACGCTAAGGAATGACCTGATTCCACTTTCGTACTCTGGGCCAAGCCCCGGGAAACGACCTAGCATCGCCTCCCTCGAACCTGGATGGAACACGGTGGCCTGACGGTTCCTGATGACTTCGCCGGTAAATGTGCCTGCAATTCTTGTCGTCTCGCCAACGGCACGACCGGGAACCGGTACGCCGATGACATACGCCGTCATGAACTCGCCCAAATCTTCCTGTATCAGGTTGATCGAAATTCGATCGAACGGTATTAGGTGAAGCGTCTGGTCTGCGAAGAGATCATAAACCTCCTCTATTTCCAGGGATGAAGAAATGACTCGTCCGATCTCCGCAAGCGCCGCATTCTGTTGAGCGAGTCTCTGCGCCGAAGCAGCAGCGGCGGCGTTTTCCCTGAAAAGTCTCGAATTTGCTATTGCCGGCGCTATCTGAGCAACGACCTTTCTCATCAGGTCCAGGTGGTGCTCCTCGTATGCGTTGTCCTTTAGAGACCGCATATTGAGCACGCCAAGCACTTCATTCTGGAACCTTATCGGCGCGGCAATGACCGACTTGAGCCCGGACCTGACCCTCTGGGGAAATCGCTCAGTCAATTCGTCCAGATTGCCCTGCAGGATTATCGCGTCACCACACTCGATGGCCGCTTCTATCATGGTCCCTTCTATTGGGACAGTGCTGCCGCGCTCTCTACCGGCTGCGAATACACCAACCACGTACTCGTTTACGAATGTCTGGGTCTCGTGGTCCACCAGGCTAATCGCGATTCTGTCAAACGGAATCAGTCGCCTGAGCTGATTGGCAAATCCTTCATACACGTCGTCGATGTCCGGCGACGAGGTGATGATCCGCCCTACTTCGGCGAGCAGGGCATTCTCCCCTGCCAGCAGTTCGGCCTGGGACGACGCCACCTCCAGCGCCTCCAGGAGTGTCCTGTGTTCCGTGACGTCGTCGATATAAACGCTGATTTGTGGGTAATCAGGGGTCAGGACCACCTTCTGGCTGTACACACGATCGTCAATGTAGGTCTCTCGCGTCAGAGACTCAAGCCCGCCGACCTTCATACGTTGAGCCAACTGCTCCACTCCATTTAGAAGCGGATGGTCAAATCCAAGCGATTCAAGGTCGGGAAACATGTCACGGGCCGCATGATTCCGGTACGAAACCGTGCCGTCGAACTCAATTTCCACAACGGCGCTGGGGTCATGGTCGACCAGGGACGCCAGCCTTGCCAGAACGCCCGAGACATGCTGTTGGGTACGGCCAAGTTCCTCCAGCTCTTCTATCCGCCTGTTGGCTAGCGCAAGCTGCTCTTCCAGGGACAGTGAGGTTTCTCCGGCTACCTGGTTTACCACGGGAAATGCCTCCGCAAGAATCCTTTGTCTTCAACCGGTCGTGACCCAGGGTTCATGGGCTCAACCCATCCATTCGGCAGTGTGCCTTTTGACCGCATCCGGCTGACCACTAGCCGCAATCAACAGGTATTCGATATGATGACTACACTTGACGCGCCCAAAGCATTAGGCGCTTAATGTCCAGCGTAGCGGGCGTTCCGAGTAGAGAAACGGGCTGATTCTTCAGCATTATGACCACTCCGCTCGAACTGGCGCAAGCCGCGACAAGTCGACTGACAATCCAAAGACAGTGCGAGGACTGACATGGCCATAATAGCGACCGGTGGCCTATCTGGCGGCGGCGGACGGTTCCTGGGGCCGGAGCTGTCCAGACGAATCGACGCCGACTACGTTGACAGGCTCATTCTATCTAATGTGTCCAGGGAGTTGCAGGCCACGGTGGAAGCGCTTGACCAGCGCGAGCAGCGCCCTCCAACACGCGCAGAGCGATTCTCTCGACTCATCCAGAGAATCATGGAGCGCACCGCCTACACTGGCGGCGGACCAGACCCCTACTTTGGCACAGTGTACCCCGAGTTTCTAATCTCCGAGTATGACGAGCTGCCAACCCTGATAGCCACACGCGGCCATGAGATTGACGACGACGCATACATTGGCGCCATTCGGGCAGTCATTGAAAACCTCGCGTCAAGTGGCAACGTTGTTATCGTTGGCAGGGGCGCCCACATCATCCTTAAGGATAACCCTGACGTACTCCGCGTAGGCCTGATCGCAACCTTCGAGGACAGGGTCGAACGTGTGATGGTCCGTGAGCGTATGTCCCAGTCGGATGCTGAAGCTTCGATCCTGGCAAGGGATGCGGCAAGGCTGCAGTACTTCCAGAGGTTCTTCAATATCGACACGCCGGACGCGGCTGAGTACTATCATCTGGTCATAAACACCAGCGAGATGAATCTCGACGCCGCGACTGACATCATCATCAGGGCCTCAGAGGAGCTTGAGATGGGAAGGCTCTCCCGACACGCCTTCCGCGTGGAGCCATAGCCTGCCCCTTCGGCAGTAGACCTGGCTCAACGCACTCCTGCCACTTGGAAGTTAACGAAGCCCGTGTTCTCCTCCTAGTGGGTTAGAGCGTTGATGTGGCCGCTATGCACTTCCCTAACCTCGGCAGCGACGCTGCTCATAACCACTGCTGGTTTGGGGGGAAATTGAGCTTCTGGCGTCACGCCCGGCCCTCACGAATTACGTTTGACGAGCGCGCCATTTCAATTGAGTGATCGTTCGAAAAATGATACAATTGTCCTACTGACATTTGTATGGGAAACAACGCATCCTAACGGCTGGCCAGGCTCACCACACATCTGCCTGCAACCACGTTGTGAGAGCCGTTTGATCCTGATTGCATAGGGGATAGATTCCACTGTCGGTCAGGGTTCCCCTTTTTAGGGATGCCCAATGCGTAATGACCAATTAACGGCTGGCCCACCCGAAGTGTGCAACTTAACAGGAGCTTTGAATGGCAACTAGACCGGACGACCTTTCCCAGTACACTGCGACAGACATCCAGGTCCTAGAGGGTATGGAGGCTGTGCGCCGCCGCCCCGGCATGTACATCGGAAGCACCGACCAGCGCGGCCTGCATCACCTGATAATCGAGATCGTCGACAACGCGGTCGACGAGTTCATGGCAGGATTCTGCGAGAGCGTCGAGATAACCCTGAACGAGGACGGATCGGTCACGGTTGTAGACGACGGCAGGGGCATCCCGGTTGACAAGCACCCCACAACGGGAGTGTCCGGCGTCGAGACGGTTATGACCACCCTCCACGCCGGCGGTAAGTTCGGCGGAAAGGCCTACCAGGTCTCAGGCGGCCTGCATGGAGTTGGCGCTTCGGTAGTCAACGCTCTGTCAGAGTACCTGACCGTCGAGGTCTATCGCTCCAACAGGGTGTACTTCCAGAACTTCTCCAGGGGGATCAGGCAGGACGACCTGCATTACCGACGCGCGCAGGCCGACGAAAGAGAACAGTCCGGTACGGCGGTAACTTTCCTTCCTGACAAGCAGATCTTCCACGAGTACGAGTACGACTTCAACGTGCTGGCGCAGCGTTTCAAGGAGATGGCCTATCTCAACAAGGGACTCCGTATCCGCTTCAGGAGTCACTACCACTCCGACCGCTGGCCCAACAACGAAGTCACCTACTACTTCGACGGTGGAATCTCCAGCTTCGTCTCCAACTTGAACCAGACGCGAGAGGTCCTGCATCAGAAGCCGATCTACGTAGAGAAGCAGCTTGAGGGCGGCACTATCGTCGAAGCTGCGATGCAGTACAACGACAGCTTCAACGAGTTCGTCTACTCTTTCGCCAACTGTGTAAACACGCACGACGGCGGCTCGCACATCACCGGATTCCGCTCTGCCCTGACTCGTGTGATGAACGACTATGGTCGTAAACAGAACATCATCAAGGAGTCCGAACCCAACCTGGCCGGCGAGGAGACGCGCGAGGGCCTGACTGCTGTCATTAGCGTTAAGCTGACCGATCCACAGTTCGAGGGGCAGACCAAGGGCAAGCTTGGAAACCCCGAGGTCCGAACCCAGGTTGAGAGCGTTGTTGCCGAGGCAGTCCAGTACTACCTCGAGGACAACCCCACCGATGCCAAGCGCATCATCGAAAAGTGCCTGACTGCACAGCGTGCCAGGGAAGCCGCCAGGAAGGCGCGCGACCTGATTATCCGCAAGAACGCGATGGACGGCGGTGGCCTGCCGGGCAAGCTCGCTGACTGCGCCGAGAAGAACCCCGAACTCTGCGAGATCTACCTCGTGGAGGGCGACTCCGCAGGCGGTACTGCCAAGGGCGGAAGAGACCGCAGGACCCAGGCCATACTTCCCCTCTGGGGAAAGATCCTGAATGTCGAAAAAGCCCGCGCGGACAAGATGCTCAGTCACGACGGGATTCGATCCATGATCACGGCAATTGGCGCCGGTCTGGACGACGAACTCGACGTAACGAAACTACGCTACCACCACATCATCATCATGACCGATGCAGACGTAGACGGCTCCCACATCAGGACGCTCATCCTGACATTCTTCTTCAGACATATGCGGGAGCTGATTGAGCGCGGTCATGTCTATATTGCTCAGCCGCCCCTGTACAAGATTACGGCCGGACGCGACTCCTATTACGCCTATAGCGAGGGCGAGCGCGAGGGCGTGATGATACAGCTCAAGAACAGGCGCAACGTCCACCTGCAGCGCTATAAGGGTCTTGGTGAGATGAATGCCGAGCAGCTCTGGGAGACCACGATGGACCCGGAGAACAGGACTCTACTCCAGGTCACCATTGAGGATGCGGCAGGGGCCGACGAGGTGTTCTCAACCCTGATGGGCGACGTGGTCGCGCCAAGGCGCAACTTCATTCAGACACACGCGCTGGAAGTGAAGAACCTCGACGTATAAGCGCTCAGGAATCCGGTAGCCCCGAAGACAGTCCACTCTCCCTCGTACTTGATACGGGGGAGTGGGTTCGGATCGGACGCGGCCCCCTTCACTCGTCCGTAGGAGAATGCCGTGAGGGGCGCTAGAGCAGGTCAGCAGACTGAGATTGTACTGCCTACCTCTGGTCCCACATTCCAGTGCTGAAGTAACGCTCGCCGATGTCGTTGAAGATCGTCACCACGGCGCCCGAGCCTGCCTTCTTTGCCGTCTTGAGCGCTCCGAGCATGTAGGCGCCTGAACTCTGTCCAGCAAAGAGGCCCTTGGCCGACAACTCTAGTGAAACGGTTCGCGCCTCGTCTACGTCTATCGGCAGCATTTCATCGACCACGCTCTGATCGAACGTGTTGGGAATGATGTGACCCTCGCCAAGAGGCTTCAGGCCCTCCACTCCAGGCCACTCAGGGGGATTTATGCCGACGATGTGTATGTCTGGGTTGTGCTCCTTCAACTTGCGCCCCACACCGCTGATGGTGCCTCCGGTGCCTACACCAGCGACGAAGTGCGTGATCCGGGGCACCTGCTGAAGGATCTCCTCCGCAGTCGTGTCATAGTGGGCCTGCGGGTTGTTCATGTTGGAGTACTGGTCGCACCAGAAGTATCGCTCGGGATCGCCTTCATAGCGACGCTTCACTTCATGGAGCGTCTCATCATAACCAAGCATGGGGTCGGTCGCGATGATTTCCGCGCCGTGGGCAATCAGCCGCTTCTTCCGCTCTTCGCTGGCGTTCTCAGGCATGACCAGAGCGACCCTGTAGCCGAGGACCGCGCCGATCATGGCGTACGCAATTCCAGCGTTACCAGAGGTTGCATCAAGAATCGTCTTGTCCCTTGTGAGGTTGCCTGCCAGTATGGCCTCAACCAGCATTCGCAGCACCGGACGGTCTTTGATCGAACCACCAGGATTAAGGTGCTCATACTTTGCGAAGACTTGAGCATCGCCAGTGTCATAGTCGAGAACTACCTGCGCCGTCGGCGTGTTCCCTATCGCCTTTAGTGGAGGATACTGCTCTATGAAGTCCAGAAACTCCTTCGAAGGAGCCAATGCCTTACCTCTCAGTTTTCGTGCGTGTACTTCGCCGTCATGTAGTTTACACAAGGGCGTATGGAGTATATCCAGTTGGCAATTTTCTTTCCAGCAAGTGACCCGAATATGGCTTAAAATCAGAGAAGGTCGGGCAATATGTTATACGCACAAACCTCATGCGCTCAGTTGCACCAGGAGCAACGATGACATCTGTACACGTAGACGTTCAGGACAGAGTCGCCCACCTCAGGGAGCAGATCAGCCGCCACGACTATCTCTACTACGTCAAGGCAAGTCCTGAGGTAACCGATGCCGAATACGACGCGCTGATGCGTGAGCTTCGTGCCGTCGAAGGCGAGCGCCCTGACCTGGTCACACCGGACTCACCCACTCAGCGCGTTTCGGGTGTCCCCGCAGAGGGATTCGACGAGGTAACTCACCGCCTGCCGATGCTGAGCCTGGGCAACGCATTCGACGGAGAGGAACTGGCGGCCTGGCACTCGCGTGCCGCTGAGCAACTCGAGGTCGACCAGTTCGATATGGTGTGCGAGCTAAAGTTTGACGGTCTGGCCGTCTCGCTGATCTACGAGAACGGTGTCCTGACTCGCGGCGCCACCAGGGGAAATGGTCTTGTTGGTGAGGACGTAACTTCTAACCTGAGGACCATAAGGAGCATACCGCTCAGGCTGAACGCCGATAGCGTACCCGCCTTGCTGGAAGTCCGGGGAGAGGTCATTTTCCCCAAGTCGAAGTTTGAGGAGTTCAACAGGCTCCGGGAAGCCCAGGGCCTTCCGACTTACGTCAATCCACGCAACACCGCATCCGGGTCGCTCAGGCAGCTGGACCCACAGATGACCGCCGAACGTCCGCTCGACATCTTCGTCTACTCGGTCGGATACAGAGAAGGTGACGGCATTCCCGACAACCAGCAGGGAACTCTCGAATACCTCGGAGAGCTTGGCTTCAAGGTCAATGAGTACAACAGGACATTCTCAACGGTCCGCGAGGTGCTGGACTGGTACGAGCGCTGGCGTGACGACCATCACGAGCTTGACTACGGCTGTGATGGCCTCGTCGTCAAGATCAACCGTTTCGACTACCAGCGCCATCTTGGAGATGTGGGTCGCGAACCGAGATGGGCGATCGCCTACAAGTTCCCGGCGGAACAGGCGATTACCACCCTACAGGACGTCAAGTTCAATGTGGGACGCACAGGCACGATCAACCCCTACGCGGTCCTGGAACCCGTATATGTCAGCGGCGTCACCGTAAAGCAGGCCACTCTTCACAACGAGGACTTCATAACCTCGCGCGACCTTCGAATCGGCGACCGGGTGGTCGTAGAACGTGCCGGTGAGGTGATCCCACAGGTAGTCAGAGCCCTGACGGAGCTCCGGACCGGTGACGAGCTCGATGTAACTATGCCATCCGCCTGCCCAAGTTGCGAACAGCTTGTCGTTCGCCGTGAGGGTGAGGCAATGTCGTATTGCACCAATGCCTCCTGCCCTGCTCAGCTTATTCGCATGATCGAACACTTCGTGAGCCGCGGCGCAATGGATATCGAGGGTCTGGGGGTCAAGCAGGGTGAGGCACTCATAGCCGCCGGACTCCTGAAGGACGTTGCTGACATCTTCACACTGCACGAACATCGCGACGGTCTCGTCGAGATGGAGCGAATGGCGGAGAAGAGCGTCAGCAACATGTTGGCTGCAATCGACAAGAGCCGGAGCCAGCCGCTGGCGCGGGTCCTTGTTGCACTTGGGATTTCCTTCGTCGGAGGGGAAGTCGCGGGCATCCTGGCAAGACAGTTCGGGAGCATGGACGCAATACGCGAGGCTTCTGTCGATGAGTTGGTTGCCATTAATGGCATTGGGCCCAAGATCGCCGAGTCCGTTCACAGTTACTTCAGACAGGAGTCCAACGCCCTGGTCGTGGACAAGCTCCAGTGCGCCGGCGTAAACATGGTCGAAGAAGTAACCGTGAGTGCCGGTGTCGCCAACCTGGAGGGCCTGCGATTCGTCGTTACCGGAAGGCTGGAAAACTATTCGCGATCCGAGATACAGGACAGGATCAAAGATCTCGGGGGAGCGGTCTCCGGGTCAGTCAGCAAGCGTACTGATTACCTTGTCACTGGCGAGGGCGGCGGCTCCAAGCTTGTTGAAGCTCAGAAACTGGAAGTTAATGTACTTTCCGAAGACGAATTCGAGCGGCTAGCTGAACTCGGGCACGATCTCTTCGAGGAACAGAGATAGCTGTCGTTCCTGATCGAACGAAGCGAACCTGACGATCATGGTCTCCGCCCCTGACGCCTCATAGCGTCTGATGCGTTCTGCAATCAGTTCAGACCGTCCGTAAGGGCCCCACCTGTCCCCCCACATGTTCATTCCGTAGTACAGGTTCAGAAACCTGTCTGCCTCTTCAGAACAGCTATAGGCGTCACTGCCAATGTTGACCGTCATGTAGAAGGACCGCTCCAGCTCGTCCTCTCCCCTCCCGATATCCCTGGCATGATGGTGTACCTTGGAGACTACCTGCGAGTACTCGTCGGGATAGTCGGATATCGAGATTACACCTGAGCCCAGCCGCGCGACTCTCTCGAATTGCCGCTCGCGGCCCGAGCGCCAGTGCGCCGCGACAAGAAAAGGCACCCCGCCCTTCTGCGGCGACGCGGGAGCTATGCTCACATCATCGAAGTCGAAGTGCTTTCCCGTAAAGTTCAGAGGTTCGCCGGTGGTGAGATTCGTGACGACATGCACAACCTCCTCGAATCGAGACGCACGCGACTTCGAATCTACCCCTGCGTTTTGCCATTCACGCTGCTGGGCATCATTGAATGCACCGCCCACTCCAGCTCCGAGAACGAGCCGCCCTCCTGAGATAAAGTCCAGTGTCGCCGACTGGTGTGCGAGGTGGACTGGATGTCGCAGCGCCGCGAGAAGCACTGCCGTGCCCAGCCTGACTCGTTCCGTATGCGATGCCACGGCGGTCAGTGTGGTCAGTGGTTCCAGCCTTGGTTTGGCCGTCAGACTGTCCCCCACCCAAACGGAGTCGAGGCCTGCCCGTTCCGCGGTCTGTGCCAGATTTATCACCTGGCGAAACGCCTCTGGCTTGCCTCCCTCCATCACCAGGCGGCGGGTCGGCAAGAGAATTCCGAACTTCAATTTGCAGTAGCTCCGACAGGTTTCATCAGACTCTGAATGCGGGACGGCAGCCTGTGCAGGCAGGCGCGAAGGTCGTCGACCGTATCAACGTCCAATTCGAACCCCGGCGACCATAACTCCCTGAACTCGACACCCAGTGACGTGGCCAGTCCTCTGTGCTTGCTGTGGCTGTGGCTTCCCAGCTTGGGAGTGAAGCCCATACCAGCCGGGACGACCAGCGCATTAGTGCCACCGTCGTGAGCGGGGCAGATAGTTATTCCATTCGTGTGTGTGACCAACTCAACCAGACCCAGGACGTCTGAGCCGGTCAAAAGTGGCAGATCACCAGGTATGTATGCGGCCGCTCCGCCCGAGTCCCAGACTCGTTCGAATGCGCCATGCACCGCGAGGTTAAGGTCGTTGAACTTGTCAGGATCCCAGGTTGCATCATGATCTTCCGCAATCCCCCGGACCCTCTCGTCGCCTCCGACAACTACCGTCGAAGACACCTCTGAATCACGCAGGGCTGCCAGCACCTTCGCCAGCATCACAGCGCTCAATTCGGCGCGCTCATGGCTGCCAAGGTGATCGCTTAGCCGCGTCTTCGACTCGGCGAGCGGCTTCATCGGTACTATCGCTGTGACAGTTGATTTAGCGGACATGCGCCACGCCCGCGACTTCCAGGATTACGCGCGCCAGTTCAATCTTGTCCTGTTCCGTGTTCATGATCGTGTCCACAACAACAGGCACCATCCCGAGAGACCTAATCTCATCTGCATGGTGCCGGTCAAGGTTATCGAGAACAAACACGTCGCATATTCCTGCGTAGCGTCGCGCCACCCCAACACATGATACGTCTTCACCGAGTTCACCCAGCAGTTTGGCCGCCGGTCCCCTCAACGCCTTGCCCCCTACTATGGGGCTTACCGCTATCGACACGCCAGCGAAACTCTTGATCGCCTCCTCCACGCCTGGCACTGCCAGGATGGGAGCCATACTCAAAAGCGGATTCGACGGGCAGTACACGAGCACGCTTCTTTCCTGCAGCGCCTCGCTGAACGCCTGTGACATCGATGCCTCTTCAGAACCTTCGTACAACAATTCACTGACAACAGGTTCGCACCTGTGCTTCACGAAGTAGGTCTGAAAGGCGAGGGTCCCAATATCGCTCACAACTTTGGTCCTGACTCTATCGTCGGTCATGGGAGCGACCGGGTGTTTCACACCGAGTGACTGAAACAGGTGAGTCGTAACTTCGGTTAACGTCCTTCCCTGCCGAAGCATGTCCGTCCTCACAATGTGAGTCGCCATGTCGCGGTCTCCAAGCCCGAACCACGTCTCCACCCCTAGCTTGCCGAGATGTTCCAGGGTGGCAAACGTCTCACCAGATATTCCCCAACCGGTGTACGGATTCGCCAGACCAGCCAGCGTGTACATGACCGTGTCCAGGTCGGGAGAGACATGCAGGCCGTAGAACTCCTCGTCGTCTCCCGTGTTTACGACTATCTGCAGGTTGTCCGGGTTGAGAACCTTGGCCAGGCCGAGGCACAACTTTGCACCACCGACCCCGCCGGCGAGAGCCAGCACGCTCATCCTAGTGTCACCTCCCATGCTGCGAGTTCAACAGGAAGATCCGAAGACCAACGATACTCTAACACGGCTCCCGAGGTCGAACCAAACCACCCAGTTCACCGTGTGCTAGAATCCTAACGTCCAACCTCGTGGCTGAAAGGCAGTCACATCCGCGTTTCTCAACTCAATCTCACGAACTTTCGCAACTACTCGACCGAAGAGCTGCGTCTCGACGCGGGTATCGTCCTGCTCCAGGGCCCAAACGGGCACGGGAAGTCGAACCTGATCGAGGCGATACACATGCTCTCGGTCGCTCGTTCTACCAGAGCGTCGAACGACGCCGAGTTGATAAACACCGAGGCGCTCAAGAAGTTCCCCATCCACGCTCAGGCCCTTGGAATTGTGGATCGCTCAGCCGGCCAGGTCCGTCTCCAGTTGGATCTCACTGCCGCTTCGACCAGCCGAAGTCCCACGGAGTCCTCTGTCCAGGAAGTGAGCTCCAGGCCCACAAGGGCGCAGAAGACCCTACAGGTAAACGGAGTGAAACGCCGCTCAAACGACTTCGTGGGAGTTCTGAAGGCCGTGCAATTCTCTCCGGAGGATGTAGACCTCAGCACCGGCCCACCCCAGGTCCGTAGACGATTTCTGGACATGCTGATCTCTCAACTCTCACGCTCTTACCTTGCCGACTGGCAGGAGTACAGCAGGGTTCTGAGACAGCGTAATCACCTGCTGAGATCAATCCGAGAGGGGGCTTCGACACGTTCTGAGCTCGAGTTCTGGGATGTACGCTTCGCGGTGAGCGCCGGCAGAATCGTGGCGGAGAGGCTTCAGACGCTCGACAGGCTAAGCGAGTTCGCCAACGAAATTCATGCACAGCTGAGTGCCTCCGACGACCCCCTCACGCTGGCCTATCAGTCATCATCTGAGCCGGAGTCCTCCCAGAACCCGAGACAAATCGCGAACACGCTTCTCGAAGACGTGCGGGGAACCGTTGCAAGGGAGATTGCCGCGGGCCACACCCTTATTGGCCCACACAGGGATGACGTGTCGGCTTCCATTGGAGACATGGACGTCTCTGGATTCGCGTCTCGCGGCCAGGCCAGGACGGTAGTGCTCGCGCTGAAACTCGCCGAAGCTCGTCTGCTGTCGGAGTCGATCGGTGATGAGCCGGTGATCCTCCTTGACGACGTCATGTCTGAACTCGACCCAGGGAGACAGCGCCACGTTCTGGACTTCACGTCGCGATACGAGCAGGTCATCCTCACCACAGCTGAACCGGGCTTGGCTGCTCAGCTTGGAATAGGCAGTGACCGCAGGATATTCGTTGAATCGGGTAAACTGAGCGTCGCCGTATGACACTTAAAACTCAAGGGGAGCGGCCTTGACTACTGATGAGGCAGCGATCGATGCTGCCGCAGAGATTGTTCGCAATGCCAACTACGTCGTCGCCCTTGTTGGCGCTGGTCTCTCGGCTGAGAGTGGAATTCCCACATTCAGGGGGGCGGGAGGTCTCTGGACGCGAATCGGGGAACCTAGCTGGAACGGCTACCAGGAGCTTCTGCGAGACCCTGTCGGATGGTGGAAGGATCAACTGAACCCTGAAGCGGATCCGGCCAGGACCGAATTCCGTGCTGCCATCGACGCCGCTGAGCCGAATGGCGGACACGAGGCTCTCGTCGACCTGGAGGAGATGGGCATACTCAAGTTGACCATCACTCAGAATGTCGACAATCTGCACGTCCGCGCAGGATCAACCCGGCTGGTGGAGATTCACGGCAATCGTACCAAGGTGCGCTGCATCTCCTGTGAATCGCGCTGGCTTAGGGAAGAGTTTGACTACGAGAGCCTGCCACCCATCTGTCCGGAGTGTGGCGGTCTGGTAAAGGGCGACACCGTCATGTTCGGGGAACCGATCCCACATAGCGTTCTTCGAGCCTGCTTCGAAGCCACTGACCAGTGCGACTGCATGATCGTCTGTGGCACATCCGCCACGGTGTACCCCGCGGCAGCGTTCCCACAGGCGGTCGCAGAGCGCGGAGGTTTCGTCATCGAGGCGAATCCCAATCCGACGCCGCTTTCGGAGATCGCCGACGTAGTTCTAAGGGGCCCAAGCGGCACCACCCTGCCCCAGCTTGTCGACGGGCTGCGCTGAACCATTCCGTGGTCGAAGTCGAATGCCTAAGCCACTAGGGACCACACTCTAAGTCTGCCATCCGCGCTCACGGCGGCCACCTTCGACCCATCCGGCGATGAAGCCACACCGTACATGCCCTTGATGCCCGTTTCGGCGTGAGCTACCACCTCAAGCGACCCAGCCTCCAGCACACGTACTCCGCCCGCTACAGAGCAGAACAGAAGACCGGAGCCAGGGACCACCGCGACCGAATTCGGCCCGCCACCCTGCATCTGCCCCGACGACACCGTCTCTACGCTGTCAGAGCTAAGCATGACCAGTTCTCCCTCATAAGTGGAGCACAGTAGTTGGCCGTCTGGCATGAACAGGCACCCGGTGGCTGCCTCACCCGGTACCTCGACCTCCCTGACAACCTTCCGCGATTCGACATCCCAGATCTTCACAATGTTGCCGATCCCGGACGTGGCCAGTGTGTCGCCACTTGGAGAAAAGCTTGCGCACGTTACGTTTCTGGGATGTGATACGACTACATCCAGGCTGTCCGACCCTCTTGTCCAGAAGCCGATGCGACCGTCGTAGGACGCCGTAACTCCGACGTCTCCGCTGGGATCGAATGATGTGGCAGCAATTGTGTTCCGATGCCCGGAGAGTCTGACCAGCTCTTCGCCACTTCCCCAATCCCAAACAATTGCAGTACGGTCCGTTGAACCTGTCAGTACCTGTTCACCGTCTGGGGATATCGCCGCTGAATTCACGCTCTTGTCATGGCCGGTGAGTGTCCTGATCAGGCTGAACTCGGGCACTGACCACACTTGAGCCAGTGCATCCATACCGGTCGTCACTATCTCCTGCCCGTTCGGCGCGAAGCTGACTGCCTGCGCGTGACGAGGATGGGCTTTGAATTCGGTGATCAGGTTAAGTTCCAAGTGTTTCCTCCGAGTGAATGAGAGAAGTGTTTCAGTCTTTGCGAAAGAGGGTTACGTTTGCGGAAGGGAATTCAACATCCCAGCCCATCTCACGGCCGATCCACAGCATGGTGCGCATGGAATAAAACGCAATGTGAGTTGGGTCTCTCTGATAGTACCACGACGCAAACTCGGAACGGTCTTCGAGCATGCCGGTCATCACACCGAAATGTCCTTCAAGGACAAGTAGAGCATCTATCAGCTTGAGCTCCGTCAGAGGCGACCGCAGGTGCTCAACCGTCTCAGTGCATGTAACGAAGTCATACTGCCGGCCCAGGACCGACCTGTCCGGGAAGAAGTGTGGGTCAAAGAGGTTAACTTCAAACCCGTCCTCCTGCATCATTTGGGCGAGAGCGGGACCAGGTCCGCATCCGAAGTCCAGTCCATTCGCACCTTCGGTCAGCCTGGGCTTCAGTTCGTTCCACAGACGGGACAGGAAGCCGCGATACCCAATGTCAGACGGATCGTTGTTGTGCATCAGGTAGCGTTCGATCTCAGCGTCCACGGGCAGATGAAACCTGGGGGGGACAAAGACCAGATCGCAGTCACTGCAAGCCCAGAATTCCCTGGCGCCATGCCTGTCATCAGACCGATGCAGTGCGTGAGATGAATCGCCGCTGCATAGCAGGCAGATGGGAACGCTCATCCGCCAATCGCCCAAGTTTGGATCGCTAACCCGGTAAGAGCGGGGTGCCTAAAAGACGTCGAGGGTAAACGCCTGTCCGTGAGGGGTCTCCTTGAAGTCAAGGACCGACGTAGAGAGCTGCGGAGCCAAGTCCTGCTTGAGTAGAAGAATCTTAGCGCCCCGTAGAGTGACGCTCATGTCGTCGCTCTTTTCTTCGTCGATGACAATACCGAAGTCGCCAGGTCCGGGCCACGCTGGCGGAATGGCGAGTCGGAGGCACCGGCCGGCGCCCAGCCTTCTGTCGTCGAGAATGCGCTTGAGTTCGCGCTTGGCGTCCCCGGTGACCGTCAGCATCGCGTGCCGCTACTCGGACTCGGCAGGCCAGATGGTGTGATAGTTACGGCCAGTAATCGCCGACACGAGCTCGTCCCGTTCCATCTGCCTCAGTTCACTGAGCGCATCACTGCAAGCCGCGACTGCGGAATCGTGACCGGCCTGGCGCACTCTGTCCACAATCTGGTCCCATACGCCTGAATCCACCAGGCTGTCCACGTACCGTTGCCATGGGATCAGCGTCAGGTTAGCGGGCCTCGGGAATTGCGGGCGCAATCTCCGAATCGACCGCATCCGGTCCTGCGGTGAACGGGCCATTGGCATCAGACGCACGAATGGTCCGGCTGACTCATTGGTCCTGGTGTCGACGATCAGCGCACGGCGAAAAGTCGGGAAGAAAACGGACATTACCTCCGCTTCCGACACATTCTGGATTACCTGGTCGATATCGAAGAGGAAGTTTCCTTCCATGCACATACCTCGCCTACTGGGGGAACTAGCTGTCCCTCAACTCTCTGACAGTCTCGATGAACGAGGGAAGTACCTTGTTCCAATCACCGACGACGCCATAGGTTGCCGACTTGAATATGTTCGCGTCCTCGTCGCGGTTGATGGCGACGATGTTCTTGGAGGCGGAGCAGCCGGCCATGTGCTGGCTCGCACCAGATATGCCGACGGTGATGTAGAGGTCAGGAGTGATCGTCTTGCCGGTAAGGCCGACCTGATGGCTGTGGTCAATCCAGCCTGCGTCACAGGCTGCTCTTGACGCCCCCAGCGCGCCACCGAGTACGTCGGTCAGACTCCGAAGTTCCTCGAATGGCTCCGGTCCGCCGAGACCTCTGCCACCGCTCACAACGACGTTCGCGTCTTCGAGGCGAACGCCCTCTGCCTGCTGCGTGACAGTCTCGACAAGCCGGGCCTTGATTGCAGACTCGTCCAAACTGAGGGGGAAGTCATCTACTTCACCACTTCTCCCTGTGTCAGGTTCAGGGGCCTCGAAAACTTTGGGCCTCACTAGGACGACCTGCGTGTCGTCGCCCGCGAACGAGACCCGTGACAGTGCGTTTCCACCGTAGACCGGGCGGGTTGCAACGACCCTGCCGCTGTCGCCTAAAGACACTTCGACGCAGTCCTGGGCAACAGCCACACCAAGTCGGAATGCAAGTCGGGGACCGACATCCCTGCCGAGGGGAGTTCGTCCTATTAGCACAATGGATGGCTGTGACTGGGACACAACCTGTGCGAACGCCTCAAGGTGGGCATCGATCTGAGGCTCAGAGAGCAGGTCGCTCTCTACACGAAGCGCCTTGTCTGCCCCTAACGAGATGCACTCTTCCGCTGCGTTCCCCACTGAATCCGACTGCAGGGCCACGATAACCTCGTCGCCCGTGTCCGATGACAGAGCCCTCGCCACGCCGATCAACTCGGCGGTTACGCTGGCGAGTTCGCCCTGGCCCATCTCTCCGAAAACCAGAATGCCTGGCATTTTAGCTGCTCCGATTTCGTGTCAAATCTGCTGGTGTTTCTAGATCAACCTTGCTTCGCGTAGTTTCAGTGCGAGATTCCTGCCCGCCTCTACCTCATCTTCGCCTTCAATGAATTCGCACTGCTGATCGCTTACGGGCACATAGAGGTCCTCAAGGGACAGTTTCGGAGACAGGGAAGCCTCGTCGAGGCCAAGGTCTCCGGCTGCCCACACCGTTGGCGACTTCCGTCCTGCCATCATTATACCCCTGAGGGTCGGGTACCTCGGCTCGCCGAGCTCGTTGCTTACGGTCACGAGCGCGGGCAACGGAGCCTTGACGACTTCGTAGCCATCGGTCAGCGCCCTCTGCACAACGATTCCGTCGTCTTCGACGTCGATCTTCTGGGCCAGAGTTACACATGGCAACCCGAGGAGTTCGGCCACACCGAGCGGCACCATCGAGTTATCCCAGTCGGACGCCTGCCTTCCGCAGAGAATGAGGTCAAACTCTCCGACCTTCCTGATGGCTTCCGCCAGCGCGTTGGCCGTGGCGAACGCATCAAGGTCGTCTACAGCAGGATCGTCAACCAGGATCAGGTTGTCGGCACCCATCGACAGCGGCTTCTTCATGACGTCCATCACGAATCCGCTGCCCACGGAAACTACGGTAATGGTAGCCCCTACCGACTCCTTTAGCTGGAGTGCTGCCTCAACTGCGTTCTCGTCGAACCCGTTCACCACTGGAGGAATGCCAGCCGCCGGAAGGACTCGCTTCGATTCGGGGTCGATCCGAAATGCCGATGCCGGAGTCTCTGGGTCGACGACCTGTTTTGCACATACAACTATGTTCAGGGGCACTTGGGATTCACCTCATTGGCATCGTGGAATTAGCTATGCAAGGCATTCGGACTATAGCAAAGAAATTTGCGGTCATGCAATTTACGTTGCTGGCCCACGGCTGACGGATTTCCACCCTTTTGATAGCCAGATGCCAATCACTCCAACTGTTCTTTATGCCTGCATAAGTCCCAGTTTTAGTTCAACCAGGATTTCAGATAGGGGAAGAATGTCGGTGTTGGAAAAGACACGAACTCAGGGTTGCAAATGTCGCGATTATCCCGTCGCCAAGCGTATGAAATTACACTCAGTACAAAATCGAGAAACTTCCTAGTAATTTCTGAACGAATTGCCAAAGCCCTACCTTGCAACCCCCAAGGTCTCACGCATTATCATTTAGGTGACCTGGCCAACCGTCGTTGAGTCTCCACTCTCCGATGTGATTCCAGATCTCTGCATGCAGAAGCGTGCGGAACGCGGGGGATCCGAGAAATCGGTTAGCGTTTCGCCCGCCCGAGATTTTCAGTCTGTATGGTCCGAGAGGACCATGGCTCAGAGAGCTTAAATCATCAATCGCCCCGGTAAGGGTGCGTGAACTCAGAGGCCGCCGCGAAAAACCCTAGATGCGCTGACGCGTCCTCTGTTGCATCGCCCAAAAGTCCGGGTCGAGACCAGTTCTACAGTCACGAGGAGTTTTCATAATGGTGGTCTCACCTGCACCATCAACTAATGCCCAAACACAGGAGAAACACGCCCTGTGTCCCCGCTGCGAGGCATCGCTGGTCTCAAACTACTACGAACCCCAGTGCCTACAGTGCGGATACGTCGACTACAGCTACACACCACCAACTCAGATCGGCAGAAGGAACCTGATGAGCGCGGCTACTCGCTACGTCTTCAGGTACGTGGGAGACGCGCCCAAGCTGTCTGAGACCCTGGCTCACGTGCAGTTGCGGCGACTTCGCAACCGTGTCGTCTTCGGTGTAACCTGCCCGCTCTGTGACCATAACGTGGAGATGGAGCAGACCTCCTTGAGCGGCAAGCGAAAGGAGATCCGTGAAGAGCGATACCGGTGCCCACAGGGCCATCGAGTGTCTCTCATACCGCGCAGAGACGGCAGCATGGGGTGGAAATAGCCGCCCCTGGCGGTAGCGCAGCTTGAATAGACGCCCGGAGACTTCACGGAGTCTCCGGGCGTTCTCTTTCTCGCCATCGCCCCCACGGTCTGCGAAGATGACAACTGTCACTGAAGTCGTCGCGTCCTCACCAGACAGACCTGTAGTGGTCTGCGACGTGTCTCCTCCTCGGGGAGCAGAGCCGGGATCGCTTGCGGCGGTCGCCGACATAGACGCCGACTTTCTGTCGGTAGCGTATAACCCGGGGCAGTCCGTACGCGTAAACTCCGTATTCGTCGCCGCCTACATCCAGGAACGAGTCGGAAGGCCGGCAGTCTTTACCCTCGCGACCCGCGACATGAACCGCATCGCGATACAGAGCCTGCTGCTGGCCGCCGACTGGCATGGACTGAGCAATGCGGTCATCGTAGGAGGCGATCCGATCAGGGACCTCGACCGAGGACGAGTAACGTCGGTCTCCGACTACACAACCACTTCCCTATTGAGCGACATCACCAGGATGAACCGGGGCCTCGACTTCAGGGGGTTACAACTCTCAAGCGCGACCTCACTCTGTGCAGGGGCGACAGTCGACCTGTCCAGGGGCACCGACGGAGAGACTTCGCTCGCAGTCCGTAAGATTGAGGCCGGTGCTGAGTTTCTTCTCTCCCAGGCCCACTTCGGGGTCGGCGACCTCGTGGACCTGCAGCACCGCGCGTCACAGGCCCGAAACGCCCGGGCGCCGGTTTTCGCGGGGGTCCAGATCCTGGACCGCGTCGGCATAGACTTCGGTAACGTTCCAGAGAGAGTCCGAGGCGATCTCAACTCAGGTAGATTCGGACTGGACATCGCCAGGGAGCTAGCGTCCGACCTCTGGACGGGAGGGGTCAGTACGTTCTACGTAATTCCAACCATTCTCAAAGGTGGCCTGAGAGACTATGAGGCGGCTTCTGATCTGATCGAATACATAAGGACCCTGCCCGCTTCCCACCCAGTTTGAAGTCGTTGACTCGACTGTAGGCCCTAGATATAATTTTCGACAAGCCAATGTGAACGAGGTATTAACAGTGGCCACCGAAACGGGAAAGCGGTATTTCTGCGGCAAGTGCGGCGCCGAATTTGTCGTCACGCGAGGCTCCGAAGAGGGAGATATCCACTGCTGTGGCGAGCCGCTGAGCAAGAAGTAGCGCCAGCGGCGACGTTCCTCAAACCCTGACGAACGAGGTGATCTTCAATGCCCAACCAGCTAGGACGGCGATACCAGTGCGAGAACTGCGGCACTATGGTGTTGTGCACCAAGCCCGGGACAGGCGCTATTCTCTGCTGTGAGGCTGAAATGCCTGTTCAGCAGCCCAGAAAGCTTCCGTCTTCCGACTAGGTCTGTTCCCCTTCTGATCTCCTAAGCCCACGGTATGTTGCCGTGGGTTCTTTGACGTGTTACGCGATGGAAACTCGAGTTGCCGACGCGTGTTGCTCGTCTGCGTGGTACGAGCTCCTCACCAGCGGTCCTGAGGCTACGTGATCAAAGCCTAGGTCTTCACCGATCTGCCTGAGTTCATCGAACTCTGACGGCATATACCACTTGACCAGGGGTGTGTGCTTGGCTGAGGGTCTCAGATACTGACCAATGGTGAGAAGATTGCAGTCCACGGAACGAAGGTCTTCCATCGTCTCGACGATCTCGTCCCATGTCTCGCCCAGCCCAACCATCATGCCGGACTTGGTCACGGATTCGCTATCCAACTGACGCGTTCGGTCCAGCAACTCCAGAGACTGGTCGTAGTCACCTCTTGGCCGGACCCTGTTGAATACGCGCCTTACCGTCTCGATGTTGTGGTTGAGCGTGTCCGGCCCAGAATCCAGAACGGTTTCTAGTGCGTCCCAGTTGCCCTCGAAGTCCGGAATCAGCAACTCTACCCTGCACTCCGGCACTCTCTTGCGGATCTGCCTTACGCACTGCGCAAAGATGAACGCGCCTCCATCAGGGAGGTCGTCCCTGTTAACCGACGTGATGACTGCGTAGTTCAGCCCCATCTTTTCGACGGTTTCGGCAAGACGCACCGGTTCTTCAAGATCGAGTCCGACAGGCGTCCCGGTCGTTACGGCACAATACGAGCAGGCCCTCGTGCAGATGTCGCCGAGAATCATGAAGGTTGCGGTTCCACGCTCCCAGCACTCTCCGATGTTCGGGCAGTGGGCCTCTTCGCAGACCGTGTGAAGCTGCTCGGACCGGAGCATGTCCTGAATACGCAGGTAGTTGGGACCACCCGGCATACGGACCTTGAACCACTCTGGAAGTCGACGCTGCGCTGGCATTACTACCCCCTTGCGGGTGACTCTCCCATCGATACCCTGAAGCCTTCTTTCAGGGTGTCGACCTGCTGGATTGTAAGAACTGGCGGACCGATCAGCAAGTTTGACGCCCAGGTCACCTGCCGATATCTCGATTCCAGTGCTGGGGATTGGACTCGATGAATCCACCAAGCATCTGCTTGGCATCTTCAAGGTCAAGGTCGATCACCTCGACCCCATGCCTCAGCATCAGGTCATGGCCGTTTGACTCCCCAAAGTTCTTCGACTCTGCCACCACAACTTTGGCGATGCCAAACTGAACAACCGCGCCAGCGCACATGTGGCAGGGCATTAGCGTCGAGTACATCGTCATCCCACGGAAGTCTTCGATGGTCTTTCCGGCGTTATACAGGCAGTTGATCTCTGCGTGCATGATGCAGGCGGAGTCCTGCAGCCTGCGATTCCGGCCGGTCGCCGCCAACCGCCCGTCAAGGTCCACCAGTGCTGCACCTATGGGGATGCCACCTTCAGCAAGTCCGGCGTGGGCCTCGTCAAGTGCGGCTCTCAAGAATTCGTCCAATTGGACTTCCTCCTAAAACCTGGATTCATGAACATAGTGTATCTGATGATTCCTGGCAGCATGTGTTCTCCAATTACCCGGTATGACCTGAACACCGCACCCTTCGCCCGTTCCAAGTCCATCCCTGTGCTACGCTACTTCAGTGCGATAATGCAATCATGTCTGTTGTTAACTGGAGGACTGGTCTTTGATCGAACGTGACATCATGTTTTCTGCGGGCTCAGTAACCGTGGCGGCCACTCTGAATGACACTCCCACCGCGGCTCTGATCTGGGACGCCTTACCCATAGAAGCCTCCGCCAGCACATGGGGTGAGGAGATCTACTTCAGCATCCCGGTACAGGGTGCTGAAGAGCCCGATCACGAAGTGGTCGAACTAGGGGACCTGGGCTACTGGCCTCCCGGCAGCGCATTCTGCATGTTCTTCGGTCGAACTCCAATGAGCTCGGGAGATGAGATTCGCCCGGCCAGCGCCGTCAATGTCATCGGCAACATGAGCGGTGATATCGAGGCCCTCAAAACGGTCCCGTCGGGTGCTCCAGTTCGAATAGCCCGCGCCTGAACTCCCTACCCATAGGAGTTTCCGCTCTCCTCCCGCTTATCTGACTGCTTGGGCAGGACTATAGTCATCACAGTGTGTAGGCCAAGTTCAGACTCTGCCTCAATGTTCCCCCCATGCTCCCTGATTACGTCGTAGGCGAGACTCAATCCTAGTCCGGTATTGTGTCCGGCCTCCTTGGTTGTGAAGAATGGATTGAACATACGCTCCATCGTCTCTGGAGTCATGCCTACTCCATTGTCCTTGATGGTCATAACGACCATGTCCTCTACCGATGCCGTGCCTACGCTCAGCTCCGGGACGTATTCGCTACTCTCCTTAAGGGCCCTTTCCGCCATGGCCTGGCAAGCATTGGTTACCAGGTTTGCGATAACTCTGGCGATGTCCTCTGGGACAGCCACCACTTCTTCCATTGATTCATCCAGACTCAGTTCGATCTTAGCGCTGAAACCAGGGTCCTGAGTTTGCACGGACCTATGCGCCAGGTTTATCTGCTCAACCACAACTGAGTTGAAATTTACAGGCCTGAAACCGCCTCCAGTCCCTCTGTCAAGCATCAGCATGGCGGACACTATTCCGTTTGCCCTGTCGCTATGATGGACCACCCTGTCCATGTTGTCGGCAAGATCCTGGACCAACTCCTCGACCTCTTCCCTATCGATGCCGCTCGCCTGCTTCACCATGTCGTGGAGTTCAATCCCGATATCCTTCGACAGCACGGCAAAGTTCCGGATGAACTGGAGTGGATTTCGAATCTCGTGGGCGACCCCTGATGATATCTCGCCCAGCTCGGCCAGCTTTTGCTGGCTGATTATCTGGTCCTGGGTCTTGTGCAGTTCCTCAAGCGTGCTTTCCAGTTCCTCGTTTTTCTCACGTAGCTCCTGTGAGAGTTGCTGGACCCTGTCTAGCTGCATCGCCCTGATGGAGTTCTGTCGCAGCGTCTCCAGTGCGAGACAGGCTTTGGACACTTCGTCCTGCCCCCACGGCTCCACTTGGTACTCGAAGTCTCCCATCCCCAACCTACGAATCCAGACCTCTATCGCCACGGTTCTGATCCCGACCAGCACTACCAGCCCGGACATTGCCAACGCCAGGAGGAGGGCCGCCAGCGCCGTGGCAATTAGTGCGACGTTTCCCAGGATGATGGCCTGGACGTTTATTGCTGCAATTAGGCCAAGCACCGTAAACAGCAACAGGATGTGCTGAACTGAATATCGCCTGATGGAGTACTTGGACATCCCAAATGGATCGTTGGGATCGTGAGATTCATTGAACGCGTTGTTTGGCACTTCCAAAGTTACCTCCTGTCTGCCGTGCGACCCCAATCCCTATGCTATATTGAAATCCCATCGACGCAATGACATCAGCTCAAATGATAAACACTAATGAGAGACAACGTAAGGCGCTTTCCGTGAAGTCAGGTCCGGAACGGGAACCCGAATTCGCCGAACTGGTTCTAGGAGAACTCGACGAACTGGGCGACACAGCGGCTGAGTTCGAGGGGCAGACTATCAACGTCGCCGGGGGTATACCCGGGGAATGGGTCGTCGCGAGAATCTTCCGGTACCGCAGGCGGAGACAGCAGAGGGTCTCAGCGATTGTCGATTCCGTATTGAAGCCGTCCGCCGACCGTGTAACGCCAAGGTGCGGCTACTATGGCAGATGCTCCGGCTGCCAGTGGCAGCATATTACCTACGCTACCCAACTGGAGCTAAAGCGCAACAGGATCGTCAAGGAATTCGCGAGGTACGAGTCTCTACGGGAAGTCCCTGTATGTGACACCCGGCCTGCGCCTGCGGAGTTCTACTACCGCAACCACGCGCGCTTCACCATACGCCGGAGCGGCCAACTTGGCTTCTCGAACAGGATCACCCGTCACTTCGTGAGAGTGGAACACTGCATGTTGATGTCGCGGGCAATCAACGAGAAGGTCACGGAGTTCCAGGACCGGGCCGGAGAGACCACCAACATGTCCATACGCGTCGGCGTGAACACCGGGGACTACCTGGTACAGCCGACGTTCCAGAATCCGGATATAGGCGTCCCATCCGGCCAGTCCCACTACACAGAACGCATGGGTGAGACCGATCTTCGAATTGCTTCCCCCTCTTTCTTTCAGGTCAATTCCGAGCAGGCCGAGAACCTGATCGACATGGTCAGAAGTCAGCTCGACCTCCAATCTCACCACGTACTTGTCGACGCATACGCTGGAGTAGGTGTGTTCGCCATACTCCTCGCTCCTTTTGTGGGGCGCGCCATCGCCATTGAAGAGTCAGCTTCAGCGGTAGCGGACGGCAAGTCCAATGCTGCTGGTATAGAAAACGTCGAATTCGTTCAGCTAAAGACGGAGGAAGCGCTGGCTGATCTTGTCGAAGTGAGCGGGCTGGATGACGCGCCAGACGCGGTGATACTGGACCCGCCACGCGTTGGCTGCCACCCTGGAGCCCTGGAATCTCTCCTAAAGCTTGGCCCTAAACGCGTCGCCTACGTATCGTGCGATCCACCTTCACTGGCGCGCGATCTGGACATACTGACGCGTGGCGGCTACCTCGTGAGCGACGTGCAGCCCGTGGACATGTTCCCCCAGACGTACCACGTCGAGTCCGTCACCGCGCTCACGCGGGCTTAGCCGGGCCGCCGGGTTCTCCAGTTGCCAGACGCTCGTGGAATCACACTGCTCTCTACTTCAGCCAGGAGACGGGAGATCGTCAGTTGCAGCTTCCCTGATGCTGCAATAGAAGACTCACGAGGAGATGAACCCAGGCCCGACGGGGCAGAGGCCGCTGAGGTTTACGTTGTGAGGTCGGCAGTCGCCAAGCTTGGCGGCAGTCCAGAGCAGCACGATGAAGGTCTGCTTGTGAGCGCAGACACCGTCGTAGTACTCAATGGAGCGATTCTTGGCAAACCCGCGTCCAAGGATGAAGCGCGCTCCATGCTCAATAGACTCAGTGACGCATGGCACGAAGTTATCACCGGAGTAGCGGTCCTGGACTCTCGCACAGGAGAAATGTCTACCTGTGCAGAGACGTCCTCAGTACGCACGCGCCCCTTCTCTGATTGCGAGATCGAGGAGTACATCTCCAGTCCCGAACCCTACGACAAGGCTGGCGGTTACGCTGTGCAGGATGATGTCTTTAGGCCGGTGGTGGAGACCGGGGGATGCTATCTCAACATCGTCGGCCTTCCCCTGTGTTCACTGCTCACTCTCATGAGACGCCACGACCCAGCAGTAGAATTGCGGGACTTTGGGAGCATCCCCTACTATGACAGGTGCAACGACTGCAAGCTGTCCAACGTGGCGGAGGGTCTGGCGTGAACATCCTGGGAATGGGACCTCTGGAGATCCTCCTGATTGCCCTTATCGCCTTCATCTTCCTGGGACCTGAGCGTATGTCGGACGCTGCGCGACTCCTAGGGAAAGCGATCAGGGAGGGTCGGAACATCGCCTCCACGATTCCACGCGTCGTCCTGGAGGACGACGACATTAAGGTAGTCGAACGCGGCCGGTCGACAAGCCTGATCAACGACAATCCTAAGCAGTCGTCTGAGCCCGAGGCCGAAGCTTCGGCACCCAAAGAAGATGACGGCCCCGTACCATTCACCCGGGGTGGTAGCTCACCTACAAGCCCCGACGAGTCAGACTCGCGACCGGACGGGCAGCGACAATGAGCGAAGACGGTGCGGCCCCCCTCAGAAGCCACCTCGTCGAGCTAAGGCGACGCCTAACCTACGCTGCTATCTCCGTTCTTGTCACCACTGCCGTGGCGTTCGTGTTCCACGAGCAGATCCTGATCCTCCTCATGGAGCCTGCGCAGCAGTTCGTCGACATCCCCAACGAGAAGCCCATCTTCACCGAACTCACTGAGTTCATCTCGGTAGCGGCAAAGACTTCCCTACTGGTGGGATTCTTCGTCTCGCTTCCGTTTGTGCTCTACCAGATCGTAATGTTCGTAGCACCGGGGCTCAACCCCAAGGAACGTAAGTTCCTCTACGTCCTGATGCCCGTGAGCGTGCTGGCGTTCCTGGCAGGCGCGGCCTTCGGCTATCGCGTGCTGTTCCCGCCAATGGTAAACTTCCTTCTCAACTTCGGATCGGACGTTGCCACTCCGCTGATCAGCATTCGCAGCTACGTCAACCTCATGCTGACCCTGCTGTTCTGGATGGGCCTCATCTTCGAGATACCAGTCGTTATCTTCTTCATGGCCAAGATAGGCCTCGTTACTCCTGAGGCCCTGGCCCGTAATCGTCGGTACGCCATTGTGGTTGCATTCATATTGGGTGCAGTCATCACGCCGACTTTCGATCCCATCAACCAGGCCCTGGTAGCGGGACCGATCATCGTGCTATACGAGATCAGCGTGTGGCTGGCAAAGCTGGCAGCGCGTGGGAGAAGAAGGTCAGCCGCTCTGAATCCCGAGTAGGCCCCAAGAAACCAAAAGGCCGCCCCAACTGGGACGGCCGCTTGTGTTGAACTTAGTTGTCTAGTCTGTCGGTTTAGGACTGCTTCTGCCCGTTACGTTCACTGGAGTCGGTTGTTGCAACCGCGCTCGGCTCGTCCTCGGTTGCCTTGCGAAACTCCTTGATCGATCTTCCCAACGCACCGCCAATATCTGTCAGCCGACCGACGCCGAAGATAATCAACACTATGAACAGTACGATTATCAGCTCCATCGGACCTATCCTGAATGGCATCGCAGACTCCTCTGTAAGAACTGAGCGATTCTACTTACATGATAGCGACAGCCGAATTGGCGGTCAATTCAGCCATGTAGTGGCCGATCACCGTTATACTGGATGCAGAAGCCAGCCAGTTCTCCTCAGTTAGCGAGGCATTGACAGAAGTGTCGACCTATTTCGAACGGCAGCACCATCCGACGGAGCCAGAGCCTTCACCGAAGAGGTCAGCCGCCTGGCGTGCGATCGCGGTGGTACTCGGAGCTGTCGCCGTAGGGTTCGGGCTTGGCATATTTGCGGCAGTCCAATTTGGCTGGACTGCCGACGGCGTTCCGAGCCTCTTCAGTGAAGATCAGGTGTCACGCATTTTCGAAGATGCCAGCCCGGCCGTGGTAGAGATCGAGGCCGTTCGCCGTATTGACGCGCTCCAGTTCGACATCCCGTTCTGGGGCTCAGGGTTCCTGGTGGACAACGAAGGCCACATCGTAACGAACTACCACGTCGTGGCCGGCGGCGAGGAATTTGTTGTCCGACTCTCTGACGGGACAGAGGTGCCCGCAGACCGCCTTGGCGTCAGCCAGGCCGACGACCTGGCCGTCCTGAGGGTGAATCCTTCTTATGTCGAAAACATCGACCCTCTGACACTCGCAGACTCGTCCAAGGTGGCTCCGGGCCAGATGGCAATTGCGATCGGCAGCCCATTCAGGGAATTCAATTCGGTGGGAGTCGGTGTAGTAAGCGGCATTAACCGCGGGCACACCAGCATTCTCCATCGCCCGATTCCCGACATGATCCAGACGGACGTTCCCCTGAATCCTGGAAACTCGGGCGGGCCTCTCCTCAACGCAGATGGCGAGGTGATCGGCATCAACACGTCCATCAGGATCGAGGGCGGCAGCCGAAGCGTGGAAGACTTCAGGGTCGGTTTCGCCGTGCCCAGCAACACTGCGCGCAGCCTACTGCCCCAGCTCATAGCCTCCGTGGACCTCAGGAGGCCCTGGATAGGAATCCAGGGCGCTCCTGTCCCCAGGCAGATACGGGAGTCCCGCGGTCTGCCGAGCGGCATTTACGTCACCGGTGTATTCGCAGACAGTCCAGCCCGCGAAGCGGGTGTGAAGGCGTTTCCGCGCTTCGGATCTAGTGGTGCCGGTGACGTCATAACTGCGGTCGACGACGTCCAGGTAGGATCTGTCGACGACATGGTCGGCTACCTGAACACCAAGATCCCAGGCGAGGCCGTCACGCTCACCCTCGTTCGCGAGGGCGAGGAACGCATCGTCGAAGTTACCCTCGATCCATGGCCCGACGGGGCCTGATCGTACTGCGCCTCTACTGCAGCGGCGAGAAACTCATCGGCAGCATCAGCTTGTTCTCCTGCGTAAGAGGTGCGACGCCTCCTGGAGGAGGCCAGACGCCCTTTTCGCGAGTTTCAGCCCTGACCTGCGCGCGCTGGTCGTAGCTCTCATAGGCCCACATGTGGATCCAGGTATTGAGGCCGCCCAGCTCCGAGTACCATGCCCCGACCAGCGGGGAGTACTTCTGTCGCTCTTCGATGTGCTCGCCCCACTTCTCGATGACGTTCGGGATGTCTCCCGGCGCGTACGTGTAGATGCGCATCTCGTACACTGGCCCCAGTTTTGCCTCTCCGTGCTCCTTGTTGAACGGAGCCGGCAGGAACACCTCGGACCGCATGTTATTGACGAACTCGGAAGTGTTGGGAGGCCACACTCCGTCTTCCACCGCCTTGGCACGGATTTCAAGTCTCTGGTTGAAGTCTTCGTACGGCCAGACGTGGACAACCTGATTTAGCGGTCCTGCCTCGGTGTACCAGAATCCGAACAGCTCCGAGTAGTTCCGGCGACCTTCCTTGATCTTGTCGGCGGCGCGCTTCTCGAACTCCGGCACTGTTCGCGGCTGTAGGTCGTAGGTCCTGAATTCGTAAATCACAATACACTCCCTTGGTTGAAGTCACCGTGTCTGACGGCGACTACTCAGTACGTTAGACTGGCAAGCTGACCTGACATTTGGTGTCCAGCCACCGCTCGCAACGTGTTGAAGACTAACACGCCATTCTCACATTTGTGAACCGAATACGCGGGGAGCATTGAGCGGGCCACTTTCCATCTCTTACGATAATTCGAAGCAAACACCAGCAACTTATCCCGTCAGCGGAGCGAAACTCTATGTCCGAAACCGTACTTGTAACCGGGGGCGCCGGATACATAGGCAGCACGATCTGTTCCGCGTTGGAAGACGCGGGGCACTACCCTGTCGTTCTGGACTCTCTCGTTAACGGCGAAACCGGTATGATCGGCAGTCGGCCATTCTACCGAGGGGACATTTCAGACCCGAGAGTGATCGCCACGATCTTTGCGGATCACCCGGGCATAGGTTGCTGCATCCACTGCGCTGCCCTCGCAATTGTCCCCGACTCGGTTGAGCGACCGCTGGACTACTACTCCAACAATGTATCGGGTACTGTCGATCTCATCAGAAGTCTTGTTCACCACGGCTGCCTCAGGATCGTCTTCAGCTCCTCCGCTTCCGTATATGACACAGCCTTCGGGCCGGAGGTAACGGAGGTTTCACCCACAAGGCCACTGAGTCCATACGCCAGGACCAAGCTGATTATGGAAATGGTACTTGAGGACCTGGCACAGGCATCGGGGCTAAAGGCACTGTCCCTCAGATACTTCAATCCGATTGGCGCCGACCCCAGGATGAGGTCTGGCCAGAGACAGCAGGTAGCGTCCCAGATTATGAGTATCCTGGTGGAAGTTGCGACGGGCAAGCGACCCGCATTTCACGTCACCGGCACTGAATGGCCGACCCGGGACGGCACAGGTGTTCGCGACTACGTTCACGTGTGGGACCTGGCGAGGGCACATGTTGCGGCCGTCGAGAGGATCGATGACATCTTCCCCGACGAGGGCGGCAGCGAGATCATCAACCTCGGTACCGGTTCCGGAGTCACCGTACGAGAGTTCGTACACGCGTTTGAGCGAGTACTTGGACGAGATGTCCCAACAATCGACGCCCCTCCCAGGCCCGGTGACGTCGCAGGAGCGTTCGCAAGTATCGCAAAGGCGGAGCGTCTGCTGGGCTGGCGTCCCGAGCTCAGCCTCGAAGACGGAATTCGCCACGCACTGGAATGGGCGGACCAGGGCACGGAATAACCCGAAACAGGCGGTGAAAGACCCTCCGCGCCGTTTATAGGCCCGTTGCCGCGTGAATAACCTGACTGGTTCTATTTGGCGATCCCTCGTATTTGAGGCAGATATGACCCTATGCTATACTTTCGTGGGCGCTTTCGGGCGCCGAAGGCTACGCGTGCAATCAATGATCAGCTACTGGAAGTGAAGGCGGGAGTTTATGGTTCAGACGTCACCTGAAGCCCTTGTTACACGGCCTACCCAGCCCATGGAGAACTTTCTTTCGCCGCAGGGGCCGGTGTCCATGAAAATGCTGCTTGAAGCGGGAGTCCACTTCGGCCACCAGAAGCGCCGGTGGAATCCGAAGATGAAGCAGTACATCTTCTCCCATCGAAATGGCATCCACATCATTGACCTTCAGAAGACTCTGAGAATGTTGGATACCGCCATGGATTTCATGACCGATATGGTCGCTCAGGGCAACAAGGTCCTCATGGTGGGAACCAAGAAGCAGGCTCAGGACTCGATCATTCACGAAGCGAACAGGTGCGGGGCCTTCCACATCACTACTCGCTGGCTTGGTGGCACGCTCACCAACTTCAAGACAATCCAATCCAGGATCGATTACCTGGTCCACCTTGAGCAGGAACAGGCCAAGGGCGAGTTCACCCGCCTGACCAAGCGGGAGTCCCTTAAACTTGAGGACACCATCAAGCGCCTTAACCGTCACCTATCCGGCATCAAGGAAATGACTGACATGCCGGGTGTGCTGTTTGTAGTGGACATAGGCAAGGAGCACATCGCGGTTGCTGAAGCTCGCAAAGTAGGCATGCCGATCGTAGCCCTTGTTGACTCCGACTGCGATCCCGACCAGATAGATTATCCAATCCCAGGCAACGATGACGCCATCAGGTCCATCCGCCTGGTTACGGCAAAGATGGCTGAAGCGGTCATCGAGGGCCATCATCGAAGGCTGTCGCTGGACACCGCAGAGGTCACGAACCTCGACCCGGCCGCCGACGGCGCCGAACAGGCAGCTGCCGAAGCGGAAGTGGTGGCAGAGGTTCCGGAACCTACTCCCGAACCGGTCGTCGAACCTGCTCCAACTCGGGAGGCCTTAGAGGCACTAGCTCGACTCCACAATAATCCTGCTTAGGCTTAGGAACAACAAGGGGAAAATGGCAGTTACAGTTGACGAAATAAAGGCCCTGCGTCAGATCACGGGCGCAGGGGTGATGGACAGTAAGCGCGCGCTGGAAGAAGCCGGCGGCGACATCAAGAAGGCAGAGGAGATTCTCAGACAGCAGGGCATAGCCTCCGCTGCAAAGAAGGCTAACCGCGAAACCAACCAGGGGCTTGTCGAGTCCTACATCCACAGCGGTGGGCGAATCGGCGCAATAGTCGAGGTGAACTGCGAGACTGACTTCGTAGCCCGCACCGATGACTTCAAGGCCCTCGCGCACAGCCTGGCAATGCAGATTGCTGCAATGTCGCCTTCATACGTGGACGAATCGGCGGTCCCGGAAGATGAAACCGTGGATGCTGCGCAGGACTGCCTGCTTCAGCAGCCATTCATCAGGGACCCTGCCATGACCGTTCAGGACCTAGTTAACGAGACCGTCGGCAAGTTGGGTGAGAATGTGCGCGTCAGAAGATTCACGCGCTTCTCGCTCGGTGAATAGCTAGAGGTTTTCCCATCGCCCCACGATACAGCCGGATCCTGCTTAAACTCAGCGGGGAGTCTTTACAAGGTGAAAGGGGATTCGGTGTTGACCCCTCTGCCGTTGAGTTCATGGCTGGGGAGATCAGGTCAGTCCTGGACCTCGGCGTTGAGATGGGCATCGTGGTCGGAGGGGGCAATATCTGGCGGGGCACCAAGGCCGAACTCGACGGGATGGATCGAGCCACCGCTGACTACGCAGGCATGCTCGCCACGATCATCAGCGCGCTGGCCCTCCAGGACACGCTCGAACGCAAATTCGGCATGGTGACACGCACCCAGAGCGCCATTAACGTTTCACAGGTCGCTGAGCCGTACATCCGCCGCAGGGCGATCAGGCACCTCGAAAAGGGTCGCATCGTTCTGTTCGCCGCGGGCACCGGCAACCCCTTCGTAACTACGGACACCGGGGCCGCCCTCCGGGCTATCGAGATTAGCGCCGACGTCCTGCTGATGGCCAAGCACAATGTGGACGGGGTGTACGAAGCCGATCCCCTCACTAACCCAGGTGCCAAGAAGATCGAGCACCTGACCTATCTCCAGGCCCTGGAGAGGAGACTGGGCGTCATGGACACTACGGCGCTGTCTCTGTGTATGGACAATGACCTGCCAATCATCGTGTTCGATCTCTTCAGGGAGGGAAACCTCCTGAAGTTGGTCAGCGGCGAAGCCCTCGGCTCGGTCGTCTCTTCTCGAGGAAGCACCAACTCAGTCTGATTTCCCACATCTTGCTGGCGGTCGTCTATACTTGACCTAACCATTCCAATGTAGGAGGTTACAGCACATGCCAGAAGTTGACGAAGTCCTCGACGATACTACTTCGAGAATGGAAAAGTCGGTATCCGCCCTGGAGAGAGAGCTAGGTGGCATCAGGACAGGCAGAGCATCGCCCCGGCTCGTAGAAAACCTCCTCGTGGACTACTACGGCGTCCCGACACCTCTCAATCAGATTGCTTCGATTACCGTCCCCGAAGCACGACTGCTCATGATTCAACCATGGGACAAGTCCGCGGTTAAGGAGGTAGAGAAGTCCGTCATGAAGTCCGATCTCGGACTGATGCCGAATAGCGACGGGACCGTCATCCGAATCTCCATTCCCCAGTTGACCGAGGAACGCAGACGCGACCTGGTCAGGCTGGTGGGCAAGAAAGTCGAAGACGGACACGTTGCGGTGCGGAACATTAGAAGATCCGGGGTTGAGAGCTTCCGGTCTATGGAGCGCGACAAGGACCTGTCACAGGACGAGTCCCGCAGGGCACAGGGTGATCTGCAGGAGCTGACTGACCTGTACATCGGCCAGATGGACGACATGAAGAAGGACAAGGAGCAGGAGGTAATGGAAGTTTGACGCTTCCGGCATCAGCTCCGGTCTCCGGTCCAGACGCTTCCATACCTGCCCACAAGCCTCCACAGCACGTCGCCATCATCATGGATGGCAACGGTCGGTGGGCCATTCGCAGAGGCCTGAACAGGTCCGATGGTCACCGTGCGGGCACCGAAAATGTCAGACGTGCAATTGAGGCGTTCGCGGACGCGGGCGTCAAGTACCTGACTCTGTACGCGTTTTCAACCGAAAACTGGGAGCGCCCTGCAGTCGAGGTTGACGCTCTGATCTCGATCTTCCGAGACGTCATCGGACCTGAGTCTGAGAACCTCCACCAACAGGGTGTGCGTATCCGTCACCTTGGAAATCTTCGAAGACTGCCAGGTGACCTCCGCGAGGCAATCGAGTCCAGCATCGAATTGACCGGCGACAATGACGGTCTGACTCTCTGCGTCGCTTTCAACTACGGTTCGAGGGCCGAGATTCTCGACGCCGTCCGGCAGATGATTTCCGATGGTGTCGACCCAGGCGACGTTTCTGAGTCTTCGTTTGCCTCTTACCTGTACACGTCGGACCTGCCTGACCCCGACCTCATCATCAGGACCGCCGGCGAAATGCGGCTGTCCAACTTCCTACTGTGGCAGGCTGCATACTCCGAGTTCTACAGCACGTCTGCGCTGTGGCCGGATTTTGACGAGGTCGAGGTACACAAGGCTCTCGACGCCTACAGTCGCCGGAGTCGCAAGTTCGGACGCCTTGAGGACTAGTCCCAGCCCGCTGTTGAGCTGAGACAGGGCCGAGCCTTGCTCCCACGCATCGTAACCGCACTTGTCGGTCTGCCACTCCTGATTGGCATTGTGTGGGTGGGCGGCTACGCTCTGCTGGTGTTAGCAACAGCCGTCGCGGCCATTGCGTCCTGGGAACTGTGCCGGATGGCCGACGCCTGGGGACAGCGCCCACTCGTCGTTCCGGCCGTGGCGCTCACTGTTGCCCTGGCTGCCTCCGGTTACTTCCTCGCTGCAGAGGACGGGTCGGCCATCTTCAGCCTATTCGTCTCCGCTGTGGCCCTGTTAGCGGCACTTACGATGCTGCTGGTTGGCCGCCACCGCAGGACGGTCCCTGTTTCAGTATTGGTAACCGCCTGCATAGTAGTGTTTATCGGTGGTGCACTGTTCAACGCTTCGTATCTCGCCGGTCATGCCGATGGCAGAGACTCGATAATCTTCCTGCTGGCGGTGACTCTTGGGGCGGACACGGGCGCGTATGCGGTAGGCAGGGCGATTGGGACCCACAAGCTTGCTCCGTCTGTCAGCCCCGGCAAGACCTGGGAGGGCGCGATTGGAGGACTTGTCGCCGCAATCGCGGTCGGCGCGGTCCTTGCATCAGTTCTGGATGGTGGGGCTCAATGGATGATCGTGGCTGCGATCATGGGAGTCACTGGTCAGATCGGGGACCTCTACGTATCAAAGTTGAAGCGCCGGGCCGGTTTCGACGACTCCGGAGCCATCTTCCCCGGCCACGGCGGTGTGCTGGACAGGCTGGACTCGCTGTCATTCAACCTGATCGTCATGGGCTTGGCTGGAGTTGTCTTGCTGTGAGTCGAGGGTCATTATGCTCCGCACTGCTCCATTTCAGAGGGGAGTGACGGCTTTCTTGGTCGCCCGATAGCTCGTTGTGTATCATGGGAGATCATGACACCCACCAAGAAGGCGCTCGCCATTCTAGGTTCGACCGGCTCGATCGGTACCCAGACCCTCGATGTCGTCAGAACTTTTCCAGACCGGTTCGGCGTTGTGGGCCTGTCGTGTAACCGCAACCTGGAACTTCTCGCCAAACAGATTCACGAGTTCAATCCCCTGCTGGTCTGCTCCAACGCCACTGAATCGGAGAAGTCAGACCTCCCGCAGACCGGCTGGAGTGACGGCGCGCTTTCAGATCTAGCCACGCACCGCGACGTCGATACTGTCGTTACGGCAACTGTTGGCGACATAGCTATCGGACCGACGCTGGACGCAATAGACGCAGGTAAGCAGATTGCACTGGCCAACAAGGAGACCCTCGTCATGGCCGGGGAG
This sequence comes from Dehalococcoidia bacterium, assembly GCA_965232905.1. GTDB lineage: Bacteria > Chloroflexota > Dehalococcoidia > Lucifugimonadales > UBA1123 > VXRN01. The sequence continues at coordinate 660,240 of OZ247432.1, read as the reverse complement.
CTGGTCACAAGGAGAGCCTCCGAAAGCGGCGTGAGTATACTTCCCCTCGACAGTGAACCAAATGCCATCTGGCAGTGCATTCGTGGAGAGGACTCGACGCCAGCCAAGCTGATAATCACCGCCTCGGGCGGGGCATTCCGGGACACTCCTATTTCGGATCTTGCCTCCGTCACGCCTCGGCAGGCCCTGAGACACCCCACGTGGAGTATGGGACAGAAGATCACTGTCGACTCCGCAACGCTAATGAACAAGGCGCTGGAGGTGATCGAGGCTCACTGGCTGTTCGGGGTGCCCTGGGAAGACATCGAAATAGTGATTCACCCGCAGAGCATCATACACTCGATGGTCGAATTCGCCGACGGCTCGGTTAAGGCGCAGCTCAGTCCGCCCGACATGCAATTGCCCATTCAGTACGCACTGGCGTACCCGGAGCGCCTTCCAAACCCGAACGTCGCCAGGTTCAATCCTGCCAAGACCCGCGAGCTCACTTTCTTCGACTACGACTCCGATCGCTATCCATGCTTCAACATGGCAATCGACTTCGCTAAGAGGGGAGGCACTGCGCCTGCGTTTCTCTCCGGGGCGAACGACGCTGCCGTGCAGTCGTTCCTCGACGGCAGGATCGGTTTCCTGGAGATAGAGAGTGCAATCAGGTCGGCCCTCTCCTCTCACCTGCCGGTGCCCGACCCTGACCTAGACGACATACTCACCGCCGGCAGACACGGCTACAGGGCCGTACGCGGCATGACGGGCGACTGAGATGTTCGGACTGCCGTCATGGCTGCTGATCATTCCCGTTCTGGCAGCACTCGTCTTCGTTCACGAACTGGGTCACTACCTCGCCGCTAAGCGCTTCGGCATCAAGGTCCTGGAGTTTGGCTTCGGCTTCCCTCCCCGGCTCTTCGGTGTGAAGTATGGCGAGACCGTGTACACGATCAACGCCATTCCGCTTGGCGGGTTTGTGAAGCTCCTCGGCGAAGAGGACCCAACTGACGAGCGCAGCTTCGCGCGCCAGTCCGTGTGGAAGCGCACCGTCGTCCTGTGTGCCGGTTCGTTCATGAACTTCGTAACCCCGATCGTCATCTTCACGGTCCTGTTCGCGCTGCCTCAGGATGTGCCGGTAGGGACGGTGCAGATAACCGGTGTAGCCCCGGGTTCGCCGGCCCAGGAGGCGGGCATACGACCGGGCGACCAGGTGATTGCGGTCAATGGTGAGCGCGTCAGAAACCACAATGAACTCGTTGCAATGGTCATGGTGCACTTGGGTGGCGACGTCGAGCTTACACTCAGGAAGGGTTCGATAGTCACCGGACTGGGCTCCTCGCCTGACTCTTCAATTGTGGAGACGGTAGAGGTCATCCCCCGCATGAACCCGCCGGACCTGGTCGTCGTCGAGAACGTCACCGATCCCGCGACCCAGGTCAGCCTCAGGGAGGCGCGCCGTTACAACGTCCGGCTTCAGCCTGGAGACACCATGACCCAGGGCGCGGTTGGCGTTATGGTCGGCACCTCTAATGTGCGACTCGTCAAGGAGCGGCAGCCAATTCTCGATGCCATTCAGAACGGTTTCGGACGAATCGTGGACGTTCTGCTCCTGACGAAGAACAGCTTCCACCGCTGGGCAGTCGGCGGTCCCGATCCGGGTCTCACCGGCCCAATCGGTATCGCCCAGATCACGGGCGAGGTTGCTGAGGTTGGCGTCTTCCCGTTCTTCGAGCTGGTCGCGGTCATCAGCATCAGCCTGGGACTGATCAACATTCTGCCCATACCCGCCCTGGACGGCGGACGGCTCATGTTCGTGCTGATCGAGTGGGCGCGCAGGGGCAGGAGAATCTCGCCGCAGCGAGAGGGTCTGGTCCACGTCATCGGTTTCGCGGTCCTGATCGGCCTGATCGTAGTCATCAGCTTCTTCGATATCTCTCGTATCTTGTCCGGCGAAAGCCTCATTCGCTAAATTGGCTGTAATGTGATTGACTTGGCAGGCGGTCCGTAAACGCACCCAGGAGCTTTAGTCAAATGATCAGGCGACGCGTAACGAAGGCGCTGCAGGTCGGAAGTGTGCAGGTGGGTGGCGACGCCCCAATTTCGGTCCAGTCCATGACCAAGACCGACACGCGGGACGTTGCGGCAACTGTGAACCAGATCAGGCAGCTTGAGGAAGCAGGCTGCGAGATCATTCGCTCCGCGGTCCCTGACATGGAGGCCGCCGAGGCGCTCGCCGACATCAAGCGCCAGATCAACATTCCGCTGGTTGCCGACATCCACTTCCACTACCAACTCGCGCTGAAGGCGCTGGAAAGCGGAGTCGACTGCCTGAGGCTCAACCCCGGAAACATCCGCGACCGCGAAAAGGTCGAGACCGTCGTCAAAGAGGCGAAGGCGCGTGACGTGCCCATACGAATCGGCGTCAATTTCGGCAGCCTGCCCCCGGTCGGCGGCATTGGCAAGACCCGCGGACTCTCCCGCCACCGCGACGGCGTCAACATGCTCGCCAAGGGGCAGACAGATGACGAAGAGTACTCGGTTGTCGACCACATGGTTGCCACCGGCCTATGGGAGATCGGAATCCTCGAGGACCTCGACTTCGACCTCATCAAGATCTCGCTGAAGGCATTCGACATCGACACGACAGTCGAGTCCTACCGCCAGATGGCGAGGCTGGTGCCCTACCCGCTCCACCTCGGCATCACCGAGTCCGGCACTGCCAAGTCCGGCAGCATCAGGAGCGCGATCGGCCTCGGGACGCTGCTCTACGACGGCATTGGCGACACCATCAGGGTCTCCCTCAGCGACGATCCCGTCGAAGAGGTCTACACGGGCTTCGAGATTCTCAAGTCACTTGAGCTCCGCAAGGAGGGCGCGGTGCTGGTCGCCTGCCCGTCATGCGGAAGGGCCGACGTAGATGTTGTCAGCCTCGCCAACCAGGTCGACGACCTTCTCAAGAAGACGAAGTCGCCGATCAAGGTCGCCGTCATGGGCTGCGAGGTCAACGGGCCAGGCGAGGCCAAGGACGCCGATGTCGGCATCGCCGCCGGAGCGGGCCGGGCCATCATCTTCCGCAAGGGGCAGAAGGCAAAGATCGTTGCCGAGGCGGACATGCTCTCGGCGCTCATGGAGGAGGTGCGCACCGTCGAGGCCGAGCTGGCCTCGTCTGCACCGACTCCCGCCTGACTCCTATCCTCGAATCCTTCTAATGCCACCGTGCGTCCTTCTACGACACTCGTCTGAGTGGTACGCTGGGTGCGTCAAAATATAGCGAGCGAGCAGACAAATGCGACAATCTAAAGCATTCGGAAAAACACTCAGAGACGATCCCGCCGACGCCGAGTTGGCCAGCCACAGGCTCATGCTCAAGGCTGGGATGATCTACCAGAGCGCTGCGGGCGTGTACAGCTACATGCCGCTGGCGTGGCGGTCCATCAGGAAGATCGAGGAGATCATCCGCGAGGAGATGGACGGCGCCGGTGCCCAGGAGCTCCACATGTCCAAGCTCCAGCCGCTGGAGATCTGGGAGCGTTCCGGCAGGATGGCTGCATACGGCCCCGACATGATGCGCCTGACCGACCGCCGCGACCGCGGTCTCGCCCTCGCGCCTACGTGCGAGGAGCTGCTGACGAACATCGTCAAGGCGAACGTGAACAGCTACCGTGACTTGCCCGTCATCCTCTACCAGATTCAGACCAAGTTCCGGGACGAACCCCGACCTCGAGGCGGGCTCATCCGCGTCCGCGAGTTCGACATGAAGGACGCCTACAGCTTCGACGCCGACCCTGAGGGTCTCGACAACAGCTACAACGCCATGGCCGGAGCCTACAGGCGCATATTCGACAGGTGCGGACTCGATACGATCGTCGTGGACGCCGACCCGGGCGCCATGGGGGGCCGCGACTCGCAGGAGTTCATCCTCGTCGCCGACGGCGGCGAAGACACCATCATCGTCTGCTCCGGCTGCGACTACTCTGCGAACGCCGAAAAAGCAGAGTTCCACAAGGCGCCGCTTCCCGACGAGGATCCCGGCACCGTAGAAGAGGTCCACACGCCCGGAGTTCGCACGATCGAGGAACTAGTGGACTTCCTCGGCATAGATGCGGCAAAGACCATCAAGGCCGTCTTCTACGTGGCCGACCACGAGCTCGTGTTCGTGGTCATCCGTGGCGACCTTGAGGTCAACGAGATCAAGCTCGGCAATGTGCTGGGCAAGCCGCCCGACCTCCACATCGCGACTCCGGCCGAGGTCGCCGAGGCTGGGATCGTCGCCGGCTCTGCGTCGCCGGTGGGCCTGAGCATCCGCACAATTGCGGACGACTCGATCACGACCGGATCCAACTTCGCCGCCGGTGCGAACCGTAGCGACTACCACCTGCAGAACGTCAACTACCCGCGCGACTTCAAGGCCGACCTCGTCGCCGACATCGCCAACGCGCAGGCCGGACTTTCCTGCAAGTTCTGCGGCGGCACTCTGAGCGAGGTCCGCGGCATCGAGGTCGGACACGTCTTTAAGCTCGGCACGCACTTCACCGAGGCGTTCGAGGCGTACTACCCCGACCCGGACGGCGAGCGTCACCCGATCATCATGGGCTGCTATGGCATCGGCGTTGAGAGGCTGCTGGCCGCTGCCATCGAGCAGAACCACGACGACAATGGCATCGTCTTCCCGGCTCCCATCTCGCCTTACGACGTGCAGATGGTTGGGCTGAACACTGATGTTCCTGAGGTCATCTCTGCTGCTGACGACCTCTACGAGAAGCTGGAGTCAGCCGGACTCTCCGTGCTGTACGACGACCGCCAGGAGTCGCCGGGCGTCAAGTTCAACGACGCCGACCTGATCGGACTGCCGGTGCGTGTCGTGGTAAGCAGGCGCAACCTGAACCAGGGAGTGGTCGAGGTGAAGCGCCGCGACTCGTCAGACGCCACCACTGTCCCGATGGACGATGCGCTAGACGCCGTGAGGTCGCTGCTAGACGGTTAGCGCACCCTCATCGTCGTTCCGGCGGAGGCCGGAATCCAGTGGAGAGTGGGCGATTCCAGGAAGCCAGTGGGCGACCTTTTCACCCTCACCCCAGCCCTCTCCCTGAGGGAGAGGGGGTACGACTTTTGTGCCTGAAGGGTGATAGCTGGCCTCAGCCCAGCCTGGACTCGAAGTAGGTGCAGACTCTTTCCACGTACTCCTCGCGGTGCTCTGGGAACGCGCCGCAGTGTTCGACGTCTTCGACCATCCAGAGCTCGCTGCCTTCCTGGGCTGCCTCGTGGACCCGGACTCCGTGCTCTGGAGGCACCCTGTCGTCGTCCGGTGTCACAATGACGAGCACCGGGTAATCTAGCTTGGCAACCGCGTCTTCGGGAGCGACTGCCCTGACGTCGATGTCGTACAGCCGGCCCGCTAGAAGCAGGGCCAGAGGCTTGAATAGCAGCGCGACCCAGCCCGGAAGTGGCGTCCGGAGTTCCGCCTCGCTCTGGATCAGCTCCGATGCGCGTGCAAACGGGCAGTCCAGCACAGCGGCCCTGATGCGAGGCTCCTCGGCGGCGGCGAGCGCGCATGTCGCGGCTCCGAGCGAGAATCCCAGCACGCCCATGCTGTCAGCGGGCACTCCCCTGCCTGCGAGGTAGTCGACCGCGCCGAGCACGTCCATCCGCTCGTGCCAGCCGCCGGACATCAGCCCTTCACCCGACTCGCCGTGCCCACGCAGGTCGAACGTTAGGACGCCGTAGCCGCGGTCGTGGAGCAGGCACGCCAGCTCCGTCATTTCTCCGCCTGTGCGGTTCGAGCCGATGCCGTGAACCAGGATGACCACCGGCATCCCGCCGCGACCGGCCATGTACCAGCCCTCGAGCATCACGTCCTGGCGTCTCGACATGAACCTGACCGGCTCGTAGGCGTGCCCGAAGTCCGCCGGAGTGCCCTCAAGCTCCGTGCGCTCGGCCATCGTGAGGTCCGCCGCCATCCGGTACGACACCCAGACGTACACGCCGACGAGGCCTACGATCAGCGCGACAACTCTCCGAATCGTGAACAAGTTCGATCTCTCCAAGGGCTACGGAACGGCCAGCGACTGAGTATAGCACCGGGGGGGACCTGCCCGAGAAATTGGTCAGCAACCATCCCGCAAAGTAACGGCCACACACCACACCCCTGTAAGGGGGTGTGTGGCTGTTACGGACGTTGCATGAAACCCCTGAGACAGCCTGATTTTGCGATTGAGCGGGACAGGTGTCCCAGACCCTGTCCCAGTCGTTGCCCGAAACAGCCGTAACAGCTTTGAAACACCGTGTTACGCTCATCGCTCCGGGACAGCGAGGACGTGTCCGGGACACCTGTCCCGGCTACCAGTTTGCGACAGAGTGCGACACAGTTGCGACACTTGTCGCAGATATCGATGTGCGACAGGTTGCGACAATCCGCGACAGGTTGCGATACGTTGTTAAGGTGCTTGCCGAAGCGATTGGACAGTGTGGACCCTCTGGCCACCTACTCGAACAACCGTTCGTCTAAGTCCAATGTAGCATCGTCAATCCGGGGAATCAAGGAGTGGCTGCGGGCCTGAGATTGCGTAAGTTTGGCAAGCAGCGTTTTCACCCTCACCCTAACCCTCTCCCTGAGGGAGAGGGGATCCTAGCTTCCGCAGGGGGCATCCACGAGAATGACACGGCCGCTGGCCGCGCTCATGTAACATAGCCACCACGCAAGCTCATTCAGGAGGGGTGACATGACTGGAATATGGCCTGGCGACACGCGGTGCATGGTGATGCTGGGATTCGACATCGACGGCGTGTCGAGCGCGATCAACCGGGACCCTGCCTCGGCGCACCTGCCGAGCCTGATGTCGGCGCGGGAGTACGGGCCGTCTGTGGCGACTCCGCGCATCCTGGAGCTGCTGGACAGGCGTGGCATCCCGGCCAGCTTCTACATCCCCGGATACGTCGCGGAGACGCACGAGGACCTCGTCCGGAACATCGTCGACCGCGGCCACGAGGTCGCCCACCACGGCTACATGCACGAGCCTCCCGCGACGCTCACCAGGAGCGAGGAGGCCAACGTCCTCGACCGCGGCATCGAGATCCTCTCGCGGCTGACCGGCAGCGCTCCCGCTGGATACAGGTCGCCGAGCTGGGAGCTGAGCGAGCACTCGCTGGAGCTACTCGCCGACCGCGGCTTCACCTACGACTCCAGCCTGATGGGCGACGACGTCCCCTACATCGTGCCCGTGGACGACCGCACGATCATCGAGATCCCCGTCCACTGGGAGCTGGACGACGCCCCCTACTTCAGCTACGCGCCGTCGCTCGGAGCCAGGCCCGTCATGGCCAGTCCGGCGCACGTGTACGAGGTCTGGTCCGCCGGGTTCGAGGGAGCCTACCACTACGGCCGCGCCTTCGTGCTGACGATGCACCCCCACGTCATAGGCCGCCCAGGCCGCCTCAGGATGCTCGAGCGCCTCATCGACTACATCCACGGCTTCGCCGGAGTGGAGTTCGCACGCGCAGTGGACGTGGCGGAGATGTGGGCGGAGTAAGCCACCGTCGTCGTTCCGGCGGAGGCCGGAACCCAGAAGGGGCGCTGACTGTCTGAACTCTGATTCGTCGGATTGGTGTGATTTGCCTGATTCTGCTGGTTCGTCCCTCGCGTTTACCTCTCTCTCCTCACTCCTCTGCACTCACTCCTAGTTTTGTACTTTTCTTAAATTTGTCTCAACAAGACCTCTCTGCTCGTTGACTTTTTTTGATGGCGGTAGCGACAATCTACCCTGCATCAATCCGAATCAATAGGGCAGCACCACTTCCGACGTGTGTCATCTCGACCTGTCGGCGATGCAGCCATTCATCACATTGGAGCGCTTTCATGGCGAGGTCTTTCTCACAAGAGCCCAGGTCCGATTCCCACAAGATCGGTGAAACGAGGTACCGGATGTCGCACCTACCGTCAATCATAGCGATAGCAAGAACCCTCCTGCTGGCAGGAATCCTGCTGGCGGTGACGGTGCTAGCAGCTCGTTCGTTCTTCCCAGCGTTTGCGCAGGAGGTGCCGAATGCGCCACCAACGACGGACGAGGAGGAGATAGATTACGACGAGAACGGTGACCATCCCGTCGTGGTCTACGCGGCGACTGATCCGGAGGGGGAGGCAGTCTTCTGGTCGATCGTGGATGCTAGTAACGCTGGTCCAGATGCAGAAGACTTCGACATTACGAACGGTGTGCTCACCTTTGACGATTCGCCCGACTACGAGAGTCCGACTGACAGAGTTGGCGATGGGGATAACCTCGCCTCGGACAATACGTACGTAGTACAGGTGCGCGCCAGTGACACAGAGGCCCCGGGAGGTAACACCCACACGATTACCGTAACCATAGACGTTCAGAATGTGAACGAGCTCGGTGAAGTAACTTTCTCCCACCCTCAGCCCAAAGAAGGAACCGCGATCAGTGTAACGCTGACGGACGACGATCGCGCGATTGATCCTGACCGCACTCTGACTGATCCGATTAGTACGGACTTAACCGAAAGCGCGTCCACCACATGGCAGTGGTTCAGGTCCGAGTCCAGAGATGGACCGTGGGGGACACCGATTGCAACCAGTACCGACAACCCGACACTCAACAATACTCGCACGCCTGAAGCTGCCGATGTTGGACACTACCTTCGTGCGACTGCCATGTACTTCGATGGTGAAGACACTGATGAGAAGAGAACCGCTCATGGCATTTCCGCCAACAAGGTACTGATGGAGGAGTACATTAACACGGCCCCTGTCTTCCGTGATGACGTCCCCGATGTTACCGGCCAAACTGCCACTCAAGGGGCACAGATAAACATGTCTGTGCCAGAGGACGAGAGCCTGGAGGAAGGGGATCCTGCCGGCCAACCGATCGCAGCGACGGACATTGGAGAGGACGGCTCGCAGGAGGTCTTGACCTACTCAGTGACACCCGTTACTAACTTCACCATTGACTCTGCCTCGGGCCAGCTGAAACTGGCCGCTGGAACAACGCTGGACGCTGAGACCACCACCACTTACATAGTCACAGTCAGAGCCACCGACCCGAGCGGGCTGTTCAGTGTCGTCACGGTGACCATCAACATCACGGGCGTGGACGAGGCCCCAACGATCACAGGCGGCAATGCCGAACCTGAATACCTTGAGAACACACAAATTACGACGCCAGTGGAACAATACACAGCAGCCGACGATGAGGGTGAAACGACGACTCTGTCCTGGGAGGTGACGGGGACCAACAGCAGTAGTTTCGTCAAAGAGGGGACTGGCACAACTTTTGACCTCCAATTCCTGTCCTCTCCAAACTACGAGGCCCTGTCTTCAAGTATCAGGACTAATGGGTATAAAGTTACGGTGAATGTCACCGACAGTAATGGCAACACTGGGTCACTGCCCGTGACTGTAATGGTCACAAATTTCGACGAGACTGAAAGAGTCACCCTGAGTCATCCCGAAGCAAGGGTTGGAACATCGATAACGGCCAGGTTGTCTGACGAAGACAAGCCCTTCGGAATCACTTGGTCGTGGAGCCAAAATGGCTCACCCATTGACGGAGCCACAGGTTCAAGCTACAGGCCGACGAGCGACATAGGGACTCTGGTCGCTACAGCCAGCTACACCGATAACATCAGTTCAGGCAAGACTGCTGATAGCTCAGGGCATACAGTTGTGGCTGCTGTATCTGCAATTGGGACTGCTACAAATACAGCTCCTACGATCAACGACCCAGGAACCGTAACTGTGCTTGAGACAGCCGGAGTTGGTACTGAGGTCGTGAGATTTGGAGCGACTGATGCCGATGGGGATAGTACCTTCCTCTACAAGCTAACAAGTGGCAGCAGTTGGTTCGACTTTAATGAATTAACCGGCGCTCTGACTACAAAGATAGCCTTGAACCACGAGCAAAGGGACTCATACACCGTCACGGTGACTGCCACTGATTCCTCCCTCCGAACCGGCTCCGGCAGGAGAGTAACCATCGGGGTTGATAACGTAGACGAAGATCCTGTGATCGCCGAAGGTGGCGCAAGTGTAAACTATCCCGAGATCAAAAACGGCAACCCGAATACGGATCCAGTGTTCAGGTACACCGCGACCGACGATGAGGATAACAACGCGAACCTGCGATGGACGCTGTCGAGTGATGCGGTATTCGAGCTCAGTAACACCACCGGCGCCAACAACACGCTCAGATTCCAGTCTGCTCCAGACTTCGAAGACGGCAGCTTCATAAACCCAGCAACCGTTACGATCACCGTCACTGACAGTGACGGTGACTCCGTCGACCGATCCGTAAGCGTGAATGTCACCAATGTGGACGAGCCTGGCATGGTAACCGGGCTGCCCGCGCAGCCAAAAGAAGGGGTCGAGATGACCGTAATGCTGGTCGACGACCCCGACGGGCCAGTGACAGGTCAGGATGACACCCTTACCGACAATGCCTCCACCACATGGGAGTGGTATAGATCTCGCTCGAGAACCAGCGGATGGGCGCTCATTTCGGCGACCAGCAGCGCAAATATAGTCGTCAACACGAACACTCGCACGCCTGAAGCCGCTGACGTGGGACACTACCTCCGCGCCACGGCCAGGTACTCCGACGGGCAGAGCCCCGACAAGGTCGCTCACGGGATAACCACCCGAACCATCCAGGCGAAGGAGTACGTCAACTCGGCGCCTGTGTTCCGAGACGATGTTCCCGATGTTACTGGAGAAGATGCTACTCAGGGCTACCAGATAAACATGATGGTGAATGAGGATGACAGTTTGGAGGCAGGGGACCCTGTTGGTGACCCTGTCACTGCGACCGATATCGGCGCCAGCCAGACGCAGGAGACATTAATCTACGAACTGATCAACGATCCGGATACTGATGCCGACAATGAAGACATCGTCTCCTTCACCATCGACAGATTGTCAGGCCAGCTAAAGTTGGCCGGCATGGCGAGGCTGGATGAAGAGGATACAACCAACAACTCCGGCGGGACGTTTGTGGTGACGGTCAAGGCAATTGATCCAGCCATGGCGAGTTCCACAGCCTTGGTAACCATCCAGATTATACCCGTGGATGAAGCTCCCGAGTTCGACCCTGAAGACACGACTACAACACCGGCCGAGAATCTCGCGGCCACTTCGACGGTAGAGAACACGGCGACTACGACTGTGCTGTCCTCCTACACCGCGACCGACGATGAGGACGGCACCACAGAGCTCGAGTGGACGTTGGAAGGTGCTGACGAGGCAAGGTTCGCCCTGTGCCATGAAGACACTGGCGGAGTTGACTGCACAGACGCGACAGATCCAGACTCCACGGCTAGCGGAAATCCAAACACTGTTACTCTCAGATTCAAGGAGGAGCCCAACTTCGAGGCCCCTTCCGACTCCGGCGGGAACAACGAATACAATGTGACCGTCGTAGCCAAAGACAGCGATGAGATGATGGCCGAGAAAACCGTCACCGTAAAGGTCACAAACGAGAACGAAGGCGGAACAGTCACGCTATCCCACATACAGCCGGAGGTTGGAACTGCGATAAGGGCCAGCCTAACGGACCTTGACGGTGGAGTAAGCGGCACGACCTGGGAATGGTTCTGGTGCGCAACCATCACGACGGGGACTACGCCTGAATGCGTAACCCCCACGAAAATAAACACCACATCATCTACCTACACGCCCATACAGGAAGATGCAGTCGGCGATGGCAGTGTTGGTAGATACCTTCAGGCTAAGGCGACCTATACTGACAAAGCAAGCGGTGCTGGTCAGCCCAAGCGCATGGCAAGTAAAGCTTCTGACAATAGGGTGCAGGCTGACGACGCCACCAACCAGCCTCCTGTGCTTCCCGACGTGGCCCAGACCCTCGAGATACGTGAGAACAGCGAGGACACGGACCCAGTGTATGAAGTCGGCACGGTTGTCGCTACAGACCCCGACGATGTCGGTACACTTCTCCTCTACACACTGAGCGGCACCGACGCGGCCCTCTTCACAATCCATAGCGGCGTGGGCGCTACTACACCACCGGCGGGTTCGGCCACGAGCTCGACCGCGGGGATGATCCGCCTGAAGAGAGGCACGGAACTGGACCACGAGACCAAGGACACCTATAGGGTCACCGTTACGGCCACCGACCCGTCTCTCGCCATGGACACCGTCGACGTGATCATCGAGGTCACCAATGTGAACGAACCGCCGACGGTCTCCCAAAGGGGCCTGACAGTAACTGGTCCGGCTAGCGTCAGCTACGCTGAGGACCGCACTGACGCGGTGCAGACCTACAACGCTGTCGGCCCGGACGCGAGCGGAGCGTCTTGGAGTCTGTCTGGTGCCGACGCGGGCGCCTTCTCGATACCAGGCGGGGTGCTCAGCTTCAACAGCCAGCCGGACCACGAGGCCTTGGCCGACTCCGACAGGGACAGCGTGTACAACATAACCATCACAGCCACCATGGGGACTTTCTCGGACACCCTGGACGTGACCGTCACCGTCACCGATGTGGACGAAGATGGCACGATAAACATCTCCTCCCCGAACAACGAGGTCAAGGTCGGCGTAGAGTTGACCGCCGAGTTGGACGAGGGCGACGAGGAAGTCGTAAACGTCTGGCAGTGGGCCAGCGGCCCAGCAGTAACGGGTCCGTGGAGCAACATCTCCGGGGCGACGAGCAACACGTACACTCCCATCGAGGGTGACGTGGGCAACTATCTGCAGATTACGGTGACCTATACAGACGCTGGGTTCGGTATCGACTCACTGTCCGAGGTAGCTGGTACCGCGGTCGAGGCCGCCAGCGGCGCCGGCACTCCCGGCACCGTGAGCCTGTCGCCTTCGAGCGGCCTGGTGAGCGGCAACTCGGTCACGGCCACGCTGACGGACCCTGACACGCCAACCAACCAGGTATGGCAGTGGGACCGCTCGGCGGACGGCTCGACCAACTGGACGACCATCTCGGGCGCGACGTCGGCTACGTACACAACCACCGATGACGACGCAGGCAACTACCTCCGCGCCTCGGTAACGTACGACGACGACTCCGGAAGCGACAACACCGCTGGCCCGGTCGCGACGACCGACTCCGTGGCCATCGACTCTTACGACGCCAACCGCGACGGTACGATCGACAGCGGTGAGGTAATCACTGCAGTCGCTGACTACTTCCGAGGCGTCGCAAATGGCGGCATAACCGTTGATAGAGTACTTGAGGTGGTCGCACTCTATTTCAGAGGGCTCAACAACTAGGCCGGCAACCGGCATAAGAACCCAAGTGGCGGCAGGCTCATCGGAAACGGTGGGCCTGTCGTTCGTTTAGGGGTGAGTGGGGAGCCTGGCGAGGAGTGAGGGAAGAGGAGTGAGAGGGGTGGCACCCAAGTAAGGTCATTCCCGCGAAAGCGGGAACCCACGAAGTGGCTCGCCGCCCGGCAATCCAAGGGATGGGGGCTGTCCTTCGACAAGCTCAGAGTCTGCGCCGGGCTTGATCCGGTGACGAACGGGTTAGAGCTTGCGGCGAGCTGATTGAGGGCTTAGAACTCTGGGTTCCGGCCTCCGCCGGAACGACGGAGTGTCGAGGGGGGAAGAAAATGGTGGGCCATCGTGGACTCGAACCACGGACCTCAGTCTTATCAGGACTGCGCTCTAACCGGCTGAGCTAATGGCCCCAGTGAATGTGTCCGGCTTAGTCTGCCGGCGCTTCGACCTTGTCGGGATCGTACTCGACGACGATCTCGACCGGCGTGTTCCTCGCTACAATCAGCTCCATCGGCTCCGACGTACTGTCGTTGATGGGCTGGTGCACCGAGTTGGGTGGCACGTAGATGAAGTCTCCGGCTCCGATCTCATCGGCGTTCTGAAGATGCTCGCCGGACAGGAACCGTCCCCTACCCTTCACCACGTAGATCGCGGACTCGCAGTTGACGTGGTAGTGCGGGCTCGCGGCGCACGCCGGAGGGATGGTGGCGATCGCCAGGTGAATCCCCTCGGTGCCCGCAAGTGCCTTCGACACGCCCGCCAGTCGGGTCATGCTGCCAGAGGAGATCTCGACCTCCAGCCCGTCGGAAGGTACCACTTTGCACGTTGCTGTCAGTTGCTTGTCCATGTTTCGGAGTATATCTTTGGGCTGAAATGGGTGTCAAGGATAGGAGTGAGTGGAGAGGAGTGAGGAGTGAGATGCGTTCTCTCTCGGAGACCTCTCAACTGCCCCCCCCCTTGACGGGCTGACAGGGGTAGGTATTCGCAAATCGTCATTCCGGCGAAGGCCGGAATCCAGAAGGTTGGGGGTGTCCTTCGACAAGCTCAGGACGAACGAAATGTCGGTCTACCCACCCCCCTCTAGATTCCGGCCTCCGCCGGAACGACGGGTTAGAGGTTAGAGATGAGTGACTTCAGATTCAGGTGCCGGATCCGTGTCAGGTGGGCGGAGTGCGACGCTCAGGGGATCGTGTTCAATGGTGCGTACTTCAGCTACCTGGAGGTGGCGATGGCGGCGTACTACCGCAACCTGGGGATCGCACTGTATGACCCTGAGGGTCGGCGTCACTTCGACACGGCGACCGTGAAGGCGACGCTGGAGTACATCTCCCCTGCCCTCGTGGACGATGTCCTCGACGCCTACTGGCGAGTCGAGCGGATTGGGAACTCCAGCATCACGACTCTCGCCAAATTCTACAACAGCCGCTCAGGTGACCTCGTGCTGAGGGCCGAGGTCATCCACGTCGACTACGACAGCGACGCTGGGACGTCCAGGCCGGTGCCTGATGACCTGCGGCGGCTGATAGAGACTTACGAGTCGACCGGCGAGGTTATTTCCCTGGATGATCTGCCGGGGCTGGAAGGGGTTGGAAGAGCGCCTGAGGGGCCTGATATGCCCGTCGAGGTGTAGGGGCGGTTCGCGAACCGCCTCTACAGGGTTGCGCTCGTGTCTCTTGCACTGGAGAATCCGGCGCATGCTCAGAGCCTGTCGGAGGAACCCTGCCCCCTGGTTTCCGGCCTTCGCCGGAAAGACGAGAAGCCCCTACACGTCCACCCGTACCACTATCGCGGCGTTGGCGATGACGGTCTTGTCGCCGGAGCCCTCGCGGGGCTCGATCTCGAGTCCGCCCTGCACTGTCGTGAGCTGGCCCTTGCCGTGCGGCAGGACTGCGAGTACCTCGTCGGCGTCGACGGCGTCAGGGTTGGGGATCGCGACGGTGACGTCGACGATCATGTTCTTGGACGTGTCCGGGCCTAGCATTCCCAGGAACATCAGGCTGCTGTGGTGTACGGCGTCCCAGACGGCGCGACGGGCCGCTCGGGTGTAGTCCTGTCCGTGAAGGTCGATGCCAATGCCGATTTCGAGAATTGCGGGTGTGAGTGCCATTTCTTCATTCTCCTCATTGTCTTGGACGGTTTTTGGACTTCTGATAGAATCAGGGACAATCCTACACCGCCCC
Source organism: Dehalococcoidia bacterium (assembly GCA_965232905.1). Lineage (GTDB taxonomy): Bacteria > Chloroflexota > Dehalococcoidia > Lucifugimonadales > UBA1123 > VXRN01. Next base: position 644,823 of record OZ247432.1, on the reverse strand, counting down.
GGCGGTTGGGAACAGAGAGCGGGTGTAACTCAGGGGTAGAGTGTCTGCTTCCCAAGCAGAATGTCGTGGGTTCGAATCCCATCACCCGCTCCAGGCACTCCGCGCAACACATTATATCCCCTCTCCCTCAGGGAGAGGGCTAGGGTGAGGGTGAAAGGTGTGGCAACAAGCCACCCATTGCATCCCCACCTTTCTGGGTTCCGGCCTCCGCCGGAACGACGACTCTCGCAGTAGCGACCTCCGATCCAAAGCGTGCAGAAACCGTGAGGTGGGATGATGAAGTACGACGTTATCGTGGTTGGAGCCGGATCTGCGGGGTGCGCCATCGCGACGAGGCTGTCGGAGGATCCTGACCGCTCTGTGCTGCTGCTGGAGGCGGGGCCTGACTACCCCGAGTTCGACGCGCTGCCGGACGACCTCAAGCTGGGCAACAACGTGTGGCTGTCGGCCTACGGGCCTCACAACTGGGGCTACACAGGCCAGATAACGCCAGAGCAGCCTGAGCTTCAGGTCCCCCGCGGGAGGGCTACAGGAGGCTCCAGTGCCGTTAACGGGCAGGTATTGTTCAGGGGCATACCCGAGGACTACGATCGCTGGGCCGAGTGGGGCAACGACGAGTGGAGCTTCGTCGACTGCCTCCCCTACTTTAACAAGCTGGAGACCGACCTGGACTTCGGCGGCGACGACTTCCACGGCTCCGACGGGCCTGTGCCTGTGCGACGCTATCCACGCAGCGAGTGGCTGCCGTATGCGCGCGCGTTCGAACAGGCTTGCGTTGCTTCTGGATACCCGATCAGCGAGGACCAGAACCATCCCGAATCGACAGGCGTCTCTCCGAGAGCTCGGAACACGATCAACGGCGTCCGGATGAGCATGGCGCTCAACTACCTCGACCTCGCCCGTCACCGGCTCAACCTGACCGTCAGGTCGAGTGTCACAGCACGTAGAGTAGTTTTTGACGGCAACAGGGCCGTCGGCATCGAGGCCGAAAGCGGCGACGAAGTGTTCACGGTAGAGGCCGACCAGATCGTCGTCAGCAGCGGTGCAATCGCCTCGCCGCAGCTGCTGATGCTGTCGGGCATCGGTCCGGCGGAGCACCTGCGTAGCCTTGGCATCTCCGTCGTCCACGATCTCCCCGGTGTCGGCAAGAACCTCAGAGACCACCCTGGCGCGTCCGTCATATACAGGGCCGCCGGAGAGAGACCTGACCTCCAGGCGCCTGTTATCCAGGTCGGACTCAGGTACACCGTCGAGGGGTCGCCGCTGCGCAACGACATGCAGTTGAGTCCTATGCTCATGACCAGCGAACATCGCCCGGCCCACATCGACATCAGCGACGATGACAACTACATCGGCCTAGGGGCAAGTCTCCAGCTGGCATTGGGCCAGGGTGAGCTGACGCTGCAGTCGACAGATCCTCACCAGCAGCCGTTCCTCAACTACAACTACTACCAGGAGGAAGAAGACCTCCGTCGAATGCGGGAGGCTATCCGACTCGCAGTCAGGATCGGCGACCATGCAGACTTCAAGGAAATCTTCCTTGAGCGGGTGATGCCCACAGATGACGAACTCGAGAGCGACGACGCGCTCAATGACTGGCTGCGTCGCAACTCAGGCACGTCTCATCACATCTCCGGCACCTGCAAGATGGGTCCGGACTCTGACCCAATGGCAGTCGTGGACCAGCACCTGCGCGTGCGCGGTGTCGAGGGCCTGCGGGTCGCGGACGCGTCAGTTATGCCTGACTGCATCCGCGCCAACACGAACGCCACGACCGTCATGATTGGCGAGCGTCTCGCCGACTTCATGAAGGAGGGCAAGTAGCGGGAGCTGCCCTGCTAGATCGTCTCTGAGTGGAAGAGGTCTGTGGGATCGACAGCCTCAGGAATCACGCCCTGATCGACGTTGAATCCCACGAAGGTCTCGATGGTGCTCCGGGCAGCTTCGAAGTCGTATGACAGCGCCTTCTCGTTGCCCACAATCCCGGCCATCTTTAGTAGCTGTTCGGTCCCTGGGGCTGATGTATCGCCAGTATGAAGGCGGTCTATGTAGTCGTCCTTGGCCTTGCCGAACACGCTGAAGACCTCAGTAGCGAGGTCGCCGTGAGACTCGAGAAGTGAGTCCTTGACTACCAGAAGGTGGCTGATCGGGTAGATGCCGGTGCTGGCGTGCCAGTCTGCATCGAGCTGAGGCGCCTCTGGGAAGAGTGGACGGATGTCATCAGACCCGGTTGGGGGCGCGCCTATGGCGGCGTCGATCTCGCCGGAAAGAAGCATCTCACCGAGGTCGCTGCTCTCCGAGTAGGTCACGTTTGCGGGCGCCTCGTACTCGGCAACGTGCTCATCGCCAGAGATAATCCAGTTGACGGCAGAGAGATCGACGTCGTACTGGCTCTGAAGAATGCCTCGTGTCCAGACTCCGGGCGTGAACGTATAGCTGCGTACGCCAACCTTTTTGCCCTCCAGGTCCTTCGGGCCCTCGATGCCGCTGCGGACGTTGTAGGACAGCATTCCGTGGTAGAAGTCCCGGGTCAGGAAGGCTGGAAGCGCGGTGAAGGTCTTCCCGTGGGCTCGTGCGCACAGATATGTCGAGAGAGCCATCTCTGCGACATCGAATTCAAGGGTCCGCACCATACGTCTGAAGATCATCGGTACGGGAGAGACTTCAGTGTGCTTCATTTTGAACATCGGAGATCCGATGCTGCCGTCCTTAAGTGGGACGGTGTGACCGTAGTTGGCGATTGCGGTGCTAAGTACGAGGTCTGTCATTCCATTCGTCTCCTGCAAAAACTGCGTCGAACTGCCAGAAGCAGTTCCATCTGGGGCTACAGTTTACACGCAATAGCGCAGTGCAGGTGAGCGAAGGATACCGAGTTCCGTGAGGGCGACAGAGGACATGACCGGCAACCGAGTCGCAGGTCAACTTACAGGGGCTACAGTGACCTGTAGGAGGGTCCAGAAGGAGAGACTAGCGTACTCTATCGTGCCTCATAGAGCGATGGTCATTCGCCAGAACGCCGTGCTCGATGGAGCAGGTGCCGCTCAGTGGCATGTCCGGCATGGCCACAGCCTGCAGGCCCAGGAGACTCGCTCCCCTGTTCCTGCGAAGTTCGGGAGTAACGCATCGCGCTGAAGACGACCGTGCCGAGTGCGTTGCCGGTCGGGAGAGTGCCTCAAGGCTCTTTGTCAGCATTTGACGTTCTCCGTTTCGTGTGGACCAGATTCAGGGCTCAGGTGAGTTGCCAGGTGCGGGCCACATCGAGAATCAATGGCCACACCGGCGGAAGGTGCCCGAGGCTTAAACCGATCAGATATCTGTTCGATAGCTTGATGTAAGGGGCGACTCTGCCCCACAGGATCTCTGGCAGCTCCCAGAGAAGTCCTGCGTCAAAACCGTCGGAGACTGTTGCCGCCTGCATCATGGCAAGAGATTAAACAAAGTATAAGAAAATGACCAAGCGTTAATCTGGTCATTTGGGAGCAATTTTGTGGGATTTGAGGTCTCGAGGCGGTCCTGGCTGGTGATCCTACCAGTAGAGCAATCCGGCTATCGCGCCAGTCATGCAGGTCGCCATGGTGCCAGCAAGGATGGACTTCATGCCCAGTTGGGCAATCTCAAGGCGCCGTTCGGGGACGATTGCACCTATACCCCCAATCATGATGCCGAGGCTGCCGAAGTTGGCAAACCCACAGATGCTGTAGGCCATGATCAGCGCGCTGCGCTCGCTCAGGCTGCCCGCGGGAAGCTCCGCCATCTGCACGTAGGCGACCAGCTCGTTCAGAACGACCTTGGTGCCCAACAGCTGACCCGCGCTGGTCGCCTCTGACCAGGGTATCCCCAGCAGCCACACGACCGGCGCGAGCAGCCATCCAAGGATTCGCTGCATCGTCAGCGGGCCGTCAGCGACCTCTGGGCCTAATCCGAGGATGATGTTGATAAGCTCCACAAGTGCGACCAGGACGATGAGCATCCCGATGATGTAGGCAAACAGCCGGAGCCCGTCGATGGCGCCCCGCGTGAGGGCATCGGCGCCGTTCTCATAGATCTGGTCGAATTCGACCTCGGTATCGTTAGACTTTTCGCCAGTACGAGGCACCAGCACCAGTGCGATAACCACGGCTGCAGGGGCGCTGATGATCGAGGCAGTCAGAAGATGACCTGCCGGGTCAGGAATGATTCCGTCGAGAAACGTTGAGTACAGCGCGAAGACTGTGCCCGCGATCGTGGCCATTCCACCGGTCATCACGATGAAGAGCTCAGAGCGGCTCATTGTGACCAGGTATGGCCGCACCAACAGAGGAGCCTCCACCATCCCGATGAAGACGTTTGCTGCAGTGGAAAAGCTCGCTGCCCCGCTGATCCCAAGAGCCTTGTTCAGCACCCACGCAAAGCCTCTAACGGCGAGCGGAAGTACTCTGTAGTGATAGAGGACCGCTGAGAGCGCGCCAATAAAGACCACCAGGGGAAGAGAACGGAAGGCAAACACAAAAGACGCACCCGGGTACGTCTCTTCGAACGGCAGTGGCCCACCACCAAGGTAGCCGAAGACCAGTGAGGTACCAGCCTCAGTAGCACGAACGAGAGCATCGACCCCGTTTCCAATCCAGACGAACAACGTCTGTGAACCGGGGAGCTTGATTAGAAGCACGGCGAGGGCGATCTGGACCGCCAGTCCGATTGCGGCGGTCCGCCATGGGAATGCGCGCCTGTTTTCGCTGATCGCCCATGCAACTGCTACGAGCGCCACCATGCCAGCAATTCCCTGAACTGCCAGGAGTCCCATTGAGAATCCCTCCTTGATTCAACATCCCCACATTGGGGGTACCTTGCGGGCTAGGCTAGAATCGTCCTATGAAAGAGTTCTACTTTTCCATGCTGCTTGCTGTACTTGTTGTGGCCGGCTGCTCAACGGAGACTGCTCCCCCGAGTGGCCCCGAGTCAGCCGTCAAGGCCGTTGACATAGTACCGGCCCTCGGCGGGCTGGAGTTCAACAAACCGATTGCCCTCGTATTTCCTGAAGGCAGTACTGAGAGCGGCTACATAGTAGAACAATCCGGCAGAGTCTTGTCGATCAGTTCGAAGGACAGCGAATGGGAGGCCCATGAGTTTCTCGACATTGAAGGTCGAGTAAACGACAGAGGCCGGGAAGAGGGCCTTCTCGGGTTGGCACTGAGTCCCGGCTTCCCATCAGAGCCCTACATATTCGTGAACTACACTGCGGCGGACCCGAGGAGGACAGTGGTGTCGCGGTTTTCCGTAGGCTCGTCTGAGCCATTTGTGCCCGACCCAGACAGCGAGCTAATCATCATTGAGGTCGGCCAGCCGTATTCCAACCACAACGGCGGCCAACTGCTCTTCGGCCCAGATGACTACCTGTACATCGGGTACGGAGACGGAGGTTCTGCGGGTGACCCCAGGGGCAATGGCCAAAACGCGGGAACGCTGCTTGGCACGATCGTGCGGCTTGATGTTTCCGAACTGGATACGTCCGGCACGTATTCCATTCCCGACGACAATCCGTTCGTCGGCCTGGAAGGGGCTCGGCCTGAAGTGTGGGCCTATGGGCTCCGAAATCCATGGAGATTCACCCTCGATAGGCTTACTGGCGACCTATGGGCAGCCGACGTCGGCCAGAACGAACGTGAAGAGGTGAATGTGATTCAACCCGGGCTCAACTATGGGTGGAACGTCATGGAAGGATCTCTATGCTACGGCCGGCGCAGTGGGAGCTGTGTTCAGGAAGGTCTGGAACTGCCGACAGCCGAGTATGGCCGAGATGGCGGCTGTTCTATAACAGGAGGGTACGTCTACAGGGGTGAGAGAATCCCGGCACTCTATGGTTCCTATGTCTTTGGCGACTTCTGCAGCGGTAAAATATGGTCGTACAGCCCTGACACAGGCCAGACAACGCTGCTGGTTGATTCTAGCTTGGACATTTCTACATTCAGCGAAGACCCAGATGGGGAGATGTACGTGGTCTCTCTGGATGGAGGGGTCTACGCACTCGTAGAATCCGGGGAGACACAGTGACAAGGGTTAGTCACGATTCGGAACAGGACATGAAGCCTCTCGAAAACCACGTCCTCTCAGGGGTAGCTGTCTCAGGTGGAGAGCCGCTCAAATGGGGACGGCGCACGTATGTCATGGGCATCCTGAATGTCACTCCCGACTCGTTCTCAGGCGACGGCCTCGGTACGGACATTGGGGCCATCGTCGACCAGGCCACGATGATGGAGTATGACGGGGCAGACATCATCGACATTGGAGCTGAGTCAACCAGACCTGGCTCATCCCCCATAGACGACAATGAGGAACTGGCACGGTTAATGCCCGCCCTGAAGGCCGTGCGAGCTGAGGTCAGCGTGCCGATCAGCGTGGACACATACAAGTCGCAGGTGGCTCGCTGTGCGCTGGAGGAAGGCGCCAACATTCTCAATGACGTGTGGGGACTGAAGGCTGACCCGAAAGTGGCTGACGTTGCGGCAGAATACGATGTTCCGATCGTCGTCATGCACAACCAAAACACTCGGAAGTATAGTGACCTGCTACCGGACATCATCGACAGCCTCTCGCGAAGCATCTCAATTGCAGAGCGGGCAGGTGTAGCAGCAAACCAGGTAATCATCGATCCCGGGATTGGGTTTGGCAAAGACGCAGACCAGAATCTCGAGGTGCTGCGCAGGCTCGAGGAGTTCCAGTCACTTGGCTATCCCATGGTCGTTGGGACATCCCGCAAGTCCACCATAGGCCGTGTGCTGGATCTACCCGTAAGTGAACGACTGGAAGGCACAGCAGCGACGGTTGCGCTCTCAATAGCCTTCGGAGCCGACATCGTTAGATTGCACGACGTCAAAGAGATGGTGCGCGTAAGCCGGATGAGCGACGCGGTAGTACGCGGCTGGAGGCCAGCAGATTGGGGCAGCTGAACGTCCAGAGCGTTACGGCTTACCTGGGATTGGGCTCCAACCTCGGGGACCGAAATGCAAGTCTCAGAGAGGCGATAGTCCGGCTTGGAGACCCCGAAGCTCTCACTATCGTAGCGACGTCGCCGATATACGAGACCGACCCATGGGGCTACACCAGTCAGCCCGACTTCCTGAACTGCGTGGTGGAGATAGAGACACGGCTTTCCCCAGTTGAGCTTCTGGTACGGGTCGAGAAAGTCGAGCAGGAAGTCGGTCGAACTCCAAGCTGGCGCTACGGACCCAGGCTGATAGACGTGGACATACTCCTGTACGGAGACCTGTGTCTGCGACTGTCTGATCCCGACCTGGCAATTCCTCACCCCCGCATGGAGCAGAGGGCGTTCGTGATGACACCGCTCGCTGAAATCGCCGGTCACGTAGTCCATCCTGTGCTTCACCGGACGATTTCCGACCTTGCCTCGGAGGTTGGCGAGCAGGAGGGCGTCAGAGTCTGGGCGCCTCGAGAGCAGCTATGTGACCTCGTCGGGCGCCAGGGCCGTCAGTCAGTCTAGCGCGAATAGTCGCAGCAGCCGAGAGCACGCAGGGCCACTGGATCTTCGTTCCTGAAAAGGCGAGGGCAACACTCAGGAACTAGACGCCTCCCTCCAGAGTCGGCAACCCGTTACACCAAAAGTAATTGGAAGCAGTGTGTCATTAAAGGCCCAGATCACCCACGCCTGGTGGTTGCCGTCCAGACTGTCGGCACCATTCGCGAGTAGCGAAAACCAGTTGTGAAAGAAGATGATTGTCACCGCCGCGGTCAGGAAGAAGAGTGCGTTGCTCTCAAGGTACGAGCGCGTTATCGACTCGGCCTGTTCACCTGACTCAAGGTCCCTCTTGCGCTGGTAGTTGAAGTACAGCGCTGGCACGAGTCCAATCGCCATCAGGACGTCAAGGATCTGCCAGATGCTCACTACGTCTAGTGAATCTGCCAGTAACGTGTTGATGATGAAGAAGACGGCAACTGCGACTCCAACCACCACGAGATATGCCCCGACTGGTTTCTGGATGCCAGACATGATCCCCTCCCCTTTAGTTCATTGGCATTCAATACCCTGCCACCTTTTGATGCCTGCAAACACTGAACTGGATGCCAATTCTGTGGATCATCCCCAAGATACCACGCTTGAAAGACTAAGTGTCAATCGGGGCTTAGCAACGCATCCCAACCCTCGCCGAGTGCCCGCTGAAAGCTCGAATTCTAGCTTTTGACACTTCGCGGCGTTGGGCTATACTCTCTAATTGAAGGCTTCCTTTGTGGGACTCCTTTCATACTGGCGGAGATTAAGGGCTTTCAATGCCCCGGATAGCGGAAGGTAACGACATGAAACTCGGCAGGGTGGTCATTCCTGTAGTTACCACAGTCGCAGTCGTGGTTGTCGGCGTGGCTGCGGTTGCCCTGGTCGCCAATGGGGTCCTAGCTTCTGAGCCATCGGATGAGCCCGATCCCACCGCCACTCCTCCTCCCGTATCCCAGGCTGGTACCCAGGTAACTCCCAAGCTGGACCTTGTCGAGCAGCCTAAAGAAGTAGAACTTGTCCTACCTGACATCCCGTCAAAGCCTAAGGAAGCTGCAGTACAGACTGGCAAGACAGGGACAGCGGGTCGCACTGCACCGCCTCCCCAGAGTCAGGGACAGGCGTACACGTGGGAAGACGGCGACAGGACTCTTACTGTCCTGCTCCAGGAAGACCTGACAGTTCAGAAGACCTCCGAAGTTTCGACGTCAGACGTCGTGCTGGTCAAGGGTGCAGTCGACAGCATCGTCGAGAGGCAGCCACAGCACGGGACCGACGACGGGCCCGTCTTCAAGTCTGAGTCCGGTGGCGGTCTGATGACCCTTCCGGGCGGAGTGCTGCTTGCATTGAATCCAGAGTGGGACCAGGACGAAGTTGACAGCTTCTTCGAGGACCACGGCGTCACTGCCGGCCAGGTCTCCGAGCTGGGCTTTATAGAGAACGGCTTCCTGGTTGAGACAGATTCTGGATTCCCATCCCTGGACCTCGCCAACGAGCTCGCCGGTCAGGACGGTGTGTTGATCTCGAGTCCCAACTGGTCCCGAGAGGTTGAGGCTAAGTAGTTCAGTCCTCCGGCCGGAAATCTCATGTTCTCGTCCCCACTGCCCCTAAACACAATTGGGGCGGCCTTGCGTCCGGTCCCCTCTCATCGGGCCTGGCGGATCGCGATCCTGACGGCAGTCACAGTCGCCTCACTCCTCGCTGGCACACACAGTATCCAGGGGCAATCTCCCGACGACCACGGCAACACTCCAGCCACAGCAACACCTATAAACCTGGGTGACTCCGTCGCTGGTCGCATCGACCCTGGCGACGACATAGACGTATTCGAGATCGACCTGTCGCAGGCAACGGGCATGACGGACGTCTGGGCCTACACAACAGGTGAGATTGACTCGGTCGGTGGCATCTACGACAGCGAGGGGACTCTCCTCCTCTACAACGACGACGGCTACTTCAGCGACTACGTCCACAGCTTCAGCCTGCGCAGAACTGTAAGCCCGGGAGTCTACTATGTTGTGGTTGCAAGTTTCCGTCCTGAGCCCGAGGACTACGTACTTCATACTCAGGCTGTGATCGAACCGGGAGACTCGCTGGCCAAGGCCAAGAGCCTGCAACTCGGATCGCCAACAGGCGGCACTATCAGCAATTCCGAAGACATCGATTACTTCAGGTTGGAGCTATCAGAGTCAACTCACACAATTCTCGAGGCCCTGAACCCGAACTTCCAAGACCTCGATGCGAGGCTTCTAGACTCACAGGGCAATGAGCTTGGTGAAAACATCTACGCTGTTCGGGGCTTTTACGATCACGTTCACGGCGACGGATTCCAGATTCGAGACTACCTCAGTCCAGGCACGTACTACCTGGAAGTAACCCCTTCAGGGCGTCCGGAGCCCAGGCCGATACCATACGCAATACGGGCAGTCGAAGACACCGAGACTGCTGAGTTTGTAGATGAATGCACCCGGAAGACAGAAGCCCTGAGCAGTTCGACAATCGAAGACCCGCTGTACGCGTGTCAGTGGTATCTCGAGAGTCCCGAATTCGTGGACATAAACGTCGAATCAGCCTGGGACGACGGTGTGTTGGGAGAAGGAGTGAACGTTGCCGTAGTGGATGATGGGTTGGACTATCTTCATGAAGACCTCAGGGACAACGTGAATGTCGAACTGAACCACGACTATGACGACGAGGGTGAGATCTACAACCGTTGGCGGCACCACGGCACTCATGTGGCAGGAATCATCGCTGCCCGCGATAACACTGTTGGCATTCGCGGGGTTGCACCCAGAGCCACGCTCTACGGTTACAACCTGCTGGATGGCTACGCAAGGCTCTCTGAGCGGCTTGACGCCATGACGCGAAACGCCGAAGTGACTGCGGTGTCAAACAACAGCTGGGGCAATCGCGACAGCGTTAGGGCGAAGCGGTCTGGGACCTTGTGGGAGCAGGCAATCGAGACGGGTCTGAATACTGGCTACGATGGGAAGGGCACTTTCTACGTATTCAGCGCCGGGAATGGACACCTGCTCGGTGACGACTCCAACCTGGACGAGTACGCCAACTTCTACGGCGTAACGGCAGCCTGCTCAGTCCAGGGGTGGGGTGGGCGAGCTCCATACTCAGAGATGGGGGCGAACCTTTGGGTCTGCGCACCATCGAACGAAAGACCAGGTGTACGCGGGCTCGGTGGCAGATTCGGGATTGTAACCACGGAACACTCCGACAACTACGTTCACGACTTTGGCGGCACGACCGCTGCGGCGCCCGTGATCTCGGGAGTTGCGGCGCTGATGCGCAGCGCGAATCCAGATCTTACATGGCGCGACCTCAAACTGATTCTGGCTGCGTCAGCCCAGAAGAACGACCCTGACAATGCAGGTTGGCTGGAAGGCGGCAGAAAGTACCGTTCCAGTTCGGCGGCGGACCGGTACCATTTCAATCACGAGTTCGGCTTCGGACTAGTGGACGCCGGCGCGGCTGTCGAGCTTGCCAAAGCGTGGGTGAATGTTCCCGAACTTGAAATCGGAGGCACTTCATCGGACAAGATCAGTTCGGTCATCCCTGATGCTCCACTGGATGACTCACCGACGACGGTCACCAGCACACTTAACCTCGAAACAAGTGTGGGTTTCGTCGAGTTCGTCGAAGTCAACATAGAACTCCGACACCGTTCCTTCAGGGACCTGGATATTGAGCTGGTTTCGCCTGCGGGGGCGGTATCACGGCTTATCGTTCGCCACGACACTTCCACAGACCTGTTTACCTATGCCGACTTCGTGCCACTCTACGGGTCATTCAGGTTCGGCTCGGCAAGACACCTGGGGGAGGACCCTAACGGCGACTGGACTCTCCGTGTAACAGACCGGATCAACGCGGGCGAAGGCACCCTGGAGTCCTGGGACATTTCGGTCTACGGACATGCGCCGGAGCCGGATGCTCCTGAAGTGGACTTGATTGGTTCTGGTCGCGGTACTCTGGCGGTGGCGTGGACTGCTCCTGCTGACACATCTGACTTCGATGTGATTGCGTACGACCTCCGACACAAGCGTGCTGAAGACAACGCAGAGTACATAGCGAACTGGTCGATCTTCAGAGACGTCTGGACTGCGGCAGCCGGGGGGAACCTAGAGCACGAGATAACAGGGCTGGCTGGCGGTACGCTCTATGACATTCAAGTCCGGGCAAGAAACCCCCTGGGTCCCGGGGAGTGGTCAGACTCAGTTTCCGGAACACCGGAGAATGTGCTGCCTGTCTTCGGCGAAGGAAGTACGACGACGAGGTCAGTCGCGGAGAATACATCGACTGGCGGCAGTGTTGGAGACCCAGTAGCGGCCATAGATGACGACACACCAACTTACAGCCTGTCTGGACCGGACGCGGCTCTCTTCGGCATTGACGGCGCGACGGGACAGATAACCGTAGGAGCAGGTACGAATCTGGACTACGAGTCCGGTGTCACTGAATACACGGTGATCGTAACCGCGACGGACGAGTCACAGGAGGTCGCGACAATTCAGGTCACAATCCTCGTAGAGGATGTCAGTCTCGGGACAGTTGGCGACCGATATGACGTTGATTCGAACGAGGTCATAGACATCGACGAAGTGCTCGCGGCAGTACAGGACTACTTCTCCGGGAATTTGTCAGCTAATGAAGTCCTGGAAGTAGTGCGGCTCTTCTTCAGCGGATGATGGGGGGCAACAGGTTCGTTGCTGGCGTGTGGTACCCGGAATAGGGTGCCGATAGCTGCATCTAGTCCCTTCTCGTCCTCGTGACTACCCTCGCCTGGGTGCTTGTCGTCTGGCCCAACTAGCCTTTGCTTTGCCGGATTCGAGCCTTCTCTTGAGAAGCCATAGCAAAACAACGATTCCTGCCAGCATGATCGCAGTGGCGGTATCACCTCCGCGAATGGCCTGCCAAGCATCAACACCAATTCCTGGGATGATTAGGGAGCCGATGACGACTGCCGCGGCGACCAGGATCATGCGAAAAGGATGGGTGAACACGTGACCCCTCACGACCGAGAGTGATGCGGCCACCGCGAACGAGATTCCAAAGTAGGTCCCTATTCCGAATGCCCAGCCCCAGAGCACATAGATGCTGATAGCCGAGATGGGAACGATCAGCCATAGGCGAGTCCCACGAAGTCCCTGGCGCCACCTTCTACGGGCATCTCTAAATTCCCTCTTCAGTAGTTTCGATATGAACCTGATAGGACCTGCTCCCTGTCCGCACGCAATACGGGTCACTTTCTCACCTAGAGTGAACGCACTACTCCATTATCTTCAACTGCTATTTGGGTCAACTTTGCAGCCACTCCAGACACTGATGTCCCATAGGCGCCACCTGTCGATCAGAAGCCCTGTTTACTGAGTCAGAAGTGAGGTTTGTCGCAGAAGGCTGTTGTGCTAGTGTGGGGAAGGAAAAACCTCGTTAAGAACCATGAGCAAGGGGGCTGTCGGTTATGACGGAGTTTCTGGCTAGGATCAGCGCGCGGCAGCCTTGGGTGACGGTTGTAATCTGGCTTGTTGTACTTGTAGCGGGTCTGGCGTTAATTCAGAGCCTGCTGCCTAGCGCGACAACTACTGACTTTCGGCTCGCGGGACGGTACGAGTCTGAAAGGGCGGCGGCACTCCTGGAGGAGAGGCTGCGTGGGCCTGAGAAGCTCGCGGAGATCGTCATAGTTCAGTCCCCTTCCCTGACGGTCGAAGACGCGGCATTTCGGGCCAAAGTTGAGGCAGTGCATGAGTCCATTGTCTCTCTTGGCCCTGACACTATCGCTGGCGGAATAAACAGCGGGCCGATTTCGCACTTCTACCAGTTGGATGACGCGGGCCCACTCATTCCCGATGAAGTCCGCCAGCAGCTTCTGCCTCTTATGGTCTCAGCGGACCGGCAAACTGTGCTCATCCACTACACCATGTCAGGAGATTCACAGGAGGCTACAGCCAACGTCGAGGAAGTGTTCCACCTCGTAGAAGCGGCGAACGAGGCAGACGACTTCTTAGTCCTGATAGGTGGTGACGCCAGCGTTGCTTATGAAAACAACGAGCTGGCCCAGCACGACCTTGAGAGAGGGGAGAGATTTGGAGTGCCTGTGGCTCTGCTGGTGCTGCTGGTGCTTTTCGGGGCCGTAGTGGCGACGATGCTGCCGCTGGGCCTCGCCATCATCTCCATAGTGGTCGCACTCGCGGCAGTTGCAATTATCGGACAGTACAGCCAGCTCGTCTTTTTCGTGACAATGATGGTCGTCATGATTGGACTGGCGGTCGGCATTGACTATTCCCTCCTGATAGTTTCTCGATTCAAGGAGGAGTTGGAGAGAGGACTACCTGTACGCGAGGCGGTGGTGAAGACAGGCGGCACAGCAGGTCGAACGGTCTTCTTCAGCGGCGCGACTGTCGTGCTGGCGCTGATCGGGCTGCTGATCGTTCCCGCGTCCTTCTATCAGTCACTCGCGCTCGGCGCGATACTAGTGGTAATTGCGGCCCTAGCGGCGACACTCACGCTGCTTCCCGCGGTCCTTGCGATATTGGGACCCAGGGTGGACTTGCTGACGATTCCGTTTCTTTCGAGGTTCTCACTCAAGACGCCCGAAGCGTCTGCAGACGGCTTCTGGGAGTCCATTACACGGGCGGTTACACGGTTCCCGGCGATCAGTATTCTGGCCATTGGCGTGCCAATGGTCGTCATCACGCTGTTCTACTTTGACATTGGTTTGTTCGGCATTGATGGGATCAAGACCGGACTCAACGACGTGAACACGTTCCCTGAAAGTGCCGAGACCAAGAAGGCCTTCCTGCTCCTCGAAGAGGAGTTCTCCGTGGGAGACGTTAGCCCCGCCGGAGTGTTGAGTCCCGCTGAGATCGTCATCGACGGCAACATCAACGACCCAAGTGTCCAGCAGGCGATCGCTGGACTGCAGCAGGCGATCATAGCGTCACCGGAGTTCCCGGTCCCACCGGTCTTACAGGTCAACGATGCCGGAAACCTTGCTTTGCTCACCCTGCCATTTCCGGGGGAGTCGACAAGCCGTGCGGCTACCGCCGACGTAACAAAGCTGCGCGAGGAGCTGATTCCCGCCGCGTTCGAAGGGGTGCCGGCAGAGGTATACGTGGGCGGGCTTACGGCAGAGTCTGCGGACTTCTACGGCATCGTGGACCGTTATACGCCGATCGTCTTCGTCTTCGTGCTCGGACTGAGCTTCATCATCCTGATGATGGTGTTCAGATCGATTGTAATTCCTCTCAAAGCCATCGTCATGAATCTCTTGTCAGTAGGGACGACATACGGCCTGCTGGTACTGGTGTTCCAGAAAGGGATAGGTGCAAGTCTATTCGGATTCGATCAAGCTGTGGTGATCGACGCGTGGCTGCCGCTCTTCCTGTTCACGATCCTGTTCGGGCTGTCCATGGACTACCACGTCTTCCTGCTCAGCCGAATCAGGGAGAGGTATGACGAGACAGAAGACAACACGGAGGCGGTAGCCTACGGACTGCGCTCCACGGCTGGGATAATCACTGGCGCAGCACTGATAATGGTCGTAGTGTTCGGGGCATTCGCATCAGGGGAGACCATAGTCAACCAGCTTATGGGATTTGGTCTCGCCATAGCCGTTCTTCTGGATGCCACACTCGTACGCTCGATATTGGTGCCGGCGAGCATGGAGGTGCTGGGCAAAGGAAACTGGTACCTGCCGTCCTGGCTGAACTGGGTGCCTGACCTCCGGGTGGAAGCACCCGAAGAGCACTAGAGACGGTGACAGGGGCGCCTAGACACACGACAGTGCCTTTCTCACTATGCGGACGGGTATGAGAACGCCAAGGCACTCGATCCCAACGTGGCGTCCAACTACGCGGCGAATGTCTTGAATGGAATCCCGGAGGGGGATCGCTGCGGAACTCTGGAAAACTCAGGGCCCCAGAGAGGGACATTCACCCTGTTACGATGCCCCTGATCTCTTCACGTTCAGACTGGGTCATTATCCACTCGATGGCTTTCGCGTTCTCTTCCATCTCCTCAGGGCGACGAGTGCCGACGAGACCGACCGAAACGGTGGGTTCTGACGCCACCCAACTCAGGGCCAACTGGGCAACCGACAATCCCTTGTCGGCCGCAACCTCCTTGAGCCGGTCAACCTTGGCAAGATTGTCCAGGAAGTTCTGGCCTTCGAACAGCGGCTGACCGAACGCCATGAGACTTCGCCGCCAGTCATCGTCTTCAAAGGTAGTCTCAGGCGTCATGGTTCCAGTCAGCAAACCGTGAGCGAGAGAGCCGTAGGCCATAATGCCCATTCCATTGTCCCGGCAGAATGGGACGATCTCTGGCTCGGGTCTGAAGTCGAACAGGTGATAGCCCACCTGATTGGTGACGATCGGGAAGACCTCAAGGCATTCGGCCATCTGCTGAGGGCTGAAGTTGCTCACTCCCCCGTACCTGATCTTGCCCTGGCGCTGGAAATCCTGGAACGCCTCCATTGGCTCGGATATCGGTCTCGACTCATCGGGCCAGTGAATCAGGTAGAGATCGAGATAGTCCGTGCCAAGTCTCGTGAGACTCTCGTCCAGTCCCGCCGTCAGTGCCTCACGGGAGCTATCCCTCTGCGAAGGAGCGCCTGGTGCATCCCACTTCAGGCCGCCCTTGCTGACGATGACAATGTCTCCTCGGCGACCCTCGATTGCTCTTCCCAGGAGTTTCTCACCTTCACCCCAACCATAGACGGCAGCAGTGTCAAACAGGGTTACTCCAAGGTCCATCGACCTGTGGATGGAGTTGATGACCTGCTGTTCGTCAAATGAGCCGTAGTGCCCGCGACCCATTGGCCAGCCGCCGAATCCGACGACTGATGTCTCAAGGTCGGAGGCGCCAAATTTCCTGTAGAGCATGGGAGGATTCCTTCCGCAGTTTTAATTCTGGAGGATCTGGACCTTCACTGAACCGCTGTTCTTGTCGTACGCCGTCTCAAAGGCGCTCTGGATGTCCTCGAGGCCGTACTTATGGGTAACCATCTGGACTATGTTGGTCTTACCTGTGGCGATCATGTCGATTGCCAGCTCATAGTCGTGCCGGCCATCCAGCACGCTGTAGCATGACGAGAAGACTATAGATTGCTCCTTGAGCATCGGCGTCAGGAAGTCGAACTCGAACGGCCTGCGGAACCCGCCAACGACTACGATTCGTCCCTGACCACGGGTGACCTCTACTGCCTGGGTTGCGGTTGCGGACTGGTGTCCGCCGACGGTCTCGATTGTGAGATCGGCCCCGCGTCCGCTGGTCGAGTCAGCGATAGCATCCCAGAAGTCAGGACCTCTGTCAGAGTAGACTTCGTCAGCGCCGAGGAGCTTGGCCATTGTGGCCTGCTGCTCGTAGCGGGCCGTTGCGATCACCTTCCCGGCTCCGAGAGCCTTGGCCGCCGCGATGGAGGTCAGTCCTATGTTTCCGCTCCCCAGCACTGCCACCACTTCCCCACCCTGCATCTGACCACGTCGGACGCCATGAATCGAGACCGCAAGAGGCTCCACAAGTGCTGCCTCTTCCCAGGAGAGGTCACCAACCGGATAGCATCCGATTGCGCGGCGCTTCATGTACTGGGCGAAGCCGCCGCCTTCGGTGGGCGCCATGTTCAGGCAGGCGCGGAACTGACCCTGCCGGCAGTACCAGCATGTAGTGCAGGCACGGCCATGTCCGATGATCTCTATCGCTACACGTTGGCCCATCATCGAAGGATCAACGTCGTCGCCTATCTCGACAATCTCGCCGGCCACCTCGTGGCCTGCCGGCATACTGTCGGGTTCGGTCTTGTCTACGTTCATTTGGAGATCCGACCCGCAAATGCCGACGGACCTGACCTGAACGACGACGTCGCCCCTGCCAGCCTCGGGACGGGGTATGTCCCTGACCTCCATGCCTCCGTCGCCGTCGAAAAACGCGCCTCGCATAGTCGCCATGTCGAGTCCTCCTGGTGGTGTTATCCGTTCGCTTCTAGATAAGCCCTAGCGCCGCTCAGAATCACTTCAGGCAAATTGACCGCCGAAGAGATGTCGGTGGACATATTACGTCCTGCTGCGTGGATGCGGTTTTCCACTGAGGCCTCTGCAGCTTTCACCTCTGGATGATCGGGCTGGCCGGGATATCCCATCGACTGTGCAAGGTCATTGGACCCCCACGCGAAGGCGTCGATCCCGTCCACTTCCAGGATCGCGTCCAGATTAGAGAACGCTGTCGCGGTCTCGAGCTGCGCCATGACCAGCATATTGTCGTTGGCGAGCTCCATGTACTCGGTGCGCTTCAGTCCCGGCTGGTCGAGCAGGCCGCCGTCGTTGTAGAAGGTGCCGCGACCGCCGCCCCAGCTCCGCTGCCCCTGGGGCACAAAGCGACAGGCGTCAACAAGCTGTTTAGCCTGCTCGGCCGTGTCGACGTGTGGGCCCAGAACACCAATCACCCCACGGTCGAGGAACTGGTTGATCGTCGAGGACATGAGGTTTGGCACCCTGGCTGTCACTGTCAGACCGTAGCCGTCGGCGGCTCTAACCATGGCATCGATGGACTCCGGGGAGAAGAGTCCATGCTCGCCGTCGAGGTTTATGTAGTCGAATCCACCAAGCATACCCACGAGTTCTATGGCTTCAGAGGAGGGATAGACGAGTCCCAGACCGAGGCCCTTCTTCCCTTCGCGGTTCTTGGCGAAAATGTTGTTAACTCGATACGTTGGCATCATGTGCTCCTATGATCTGGCTGTGGTGAGTGTGTATTTGTTCTCTACGATGTATGGGACCAATTCAGATTCCAAATCTGATGTCCCTATCTGAGCGGAGGCATGACATTCCTGAGCCAGGAACCAAGGTCAGCCATGACTTCGTCGTTGATCTCATGGGCTATATGATACTCGTGGTACTCGGGAGAGTAACCGCTTGTGGTGAGGAACTCCCTGGAGGTCCTGGCATCTTCCACTCCGATCACCGTGTCCTGCGTGCCATGAGCGACAAAAATGGGTTGGTCCCTGTGCTCGGGAAGGCGGGTTGAGACCCCCTCGGGATTGGAAACCCTGCCACTGAGAATGACCAGGCCCGGGAACTTCTCTGGCCTGGGAAGACCGAATCTGTACGTCATCATGCCTCCCTGGGAAAAGCCGCCCATGACGATCCCGCCGTCTGTGACGCCGTGCCGTTCCTCGATCTCATCGTAGAAGCCGACGAGCAGTTCCTCGGCGCGTTCTGCAGCCCTTTCAGCGGTGTGTGCGTCCGCCGAGTCCCCGGGAGGTGTCCAGGCATAGCCGGTCATGCCGGGACCGATCTGCAGCCGAATGGGAGCGTTGGGGAAGAAGTACAGGTAGCCTGTGCGGTCGAGCATCGTCGACAGGCCCGCAAGGTCTGTCATGCTTGCTCCGAAACCGTGGAGCAGTACAACTGCGGGGTATTCCTGCTGCGGGTCGAAGTCGTCAGGTTCGACCACCAGGTACGTAAGTGAGTTGCCTTCGATCTGTCGAGCCTGCAATTAGCCCCTCCTGTGTCGGCGGATAGGGTAATACCGCTCTCACCCTTTGGCAACATCACACTTGAACGCTCCACATACGAGCAATTAGAATCCCACGCAGTCCCACAGCGCATCCATAGACGAGAGGATACTATCCGAGTATGAGCAAGCTTATTGATTTGATTGGACGTCTTGGGCAGCAGGCGGCACAGCCGATTGGATTCGGGGCGTTGACCGGCAGGGTCGAGGCAGCACCGACGATGGCTCTGATTGGGAGTGCCACGGCGGAGGAATCAGCGCCTGATATCTCCAGCGGACTGCCCGATGGAGTGGACGCTATCATTTTCACCGATGAAGAGGCGAGCGCCGTAATCACCGCCGCCGGTTCAGGGCTTCCGGACAGCTTGGTGTGGGGAGCCAGCAGCGGGAGGTTGAGTAACACCGACCTCGATGCGCTGATCGATGCAGGGTGCGACTTCGTTTTAATTGGACCGTCTGCCCCCGCTGGAGTAATTGGGCATCCTGATCTGGGGACAATCGTTGCTACAGATGAGCCTGCCGACCGGTTGACGGGAGCAGCGCTCAGGTCGCTGAAGGTCGATGGTTCGCTCAATACTTCGGGAACCGGGATGGGCGGCATGAACTTCACCACTCTGGTCAATGTAGTGAAGGTCGGCGCTTCGATTGGCGGAGTGATGCTGGTAGAGGCACGCGAAGAAGTGTCGAAGGCGGACCTTATGGCTCTCAGGGATGCAGGGGTCGATGGGCTCGTGGTCCCGCTGGATGATGCGGAGCAGGTCAAGCAGCTGGCCGAAGCAATTCGTGAACTCCCACCTCGTCGCAGACCCGAGGCGAGGGGCCTATCTCCCTCGGCGCCAATAGGCGACTGCTAGTGACCGACGGCCAGGCGGTCTATAAGAAACTGCGGCAGGCCGTGTGATCGCATCTTCTGCTGTGTAGTCGAAAAGTCGTACTCGACCCTGTAGTGAGTGACGGTCTCGTCGTCTGAGTCATACACGGCATAGGCCGCCCTGGAATCCTCGTCACGGGGCTGGCCAACGCTTCCCGGGTTCACAATCAGCCGCTGCTCCTCTAAGGGGTATGGAGCGCCGTACAACGGAGCGAGGAAACGCGCGCTCCTCCTGTCTTCAGACATACGGCAGATGAACGGGACGTGGGAGTGTCCGACCAGACACCAGTAGGTGTCGAAGTGGTTGAAGCAGGCCACGGCGGTCCGTTCAGATACCACGTATTCCCATATCGGGTCACGAGGGCTGCCGTGGACAATCGTGAATTCGTCTATTTCCAGGCTGAGAGGTTGGTCGCCCAGGAAATCCATCCTGTCCGGGTCGAGAACCTCGGCTGTCCAGGAATTGGCGGCGGCAGCGTAGTCGTTGAAGGCCTCCAGGCTCAACTTGCCTATGCTAGCCAAGTCGTGATTTCCAGCAACGGCGCGATGGTCGTGCTGCCTGATCAGGTCGATAACTGCTACTGGGTCTGGCCCGTATCCCACGAGGTCTCCCAGCGACCAGATCTGGTCGAAACCTGTCTGACCTCGTGCGTCCTCTATCACGCTGGAAAACGCTTCCAGGTTACTGTGGACATCAGAGACTATCAGAGCCTTCAATCGGGGCCTCGCCTTGTTGCAGGTAAGTCAGCCTGAATATAATACACGAGTTGGGAGGGACTACCGATCGACACAGCCTCCCCTGCCCTCGAACCAACTTACTCCATGCGCATCAACCTCCACTCACACTCAACCTCGATGACCCACGACATAGGCCGGGCGATCGGCTCGCATGTCGGTCCTGGAGATATCGTTCTTTTGTCCGGAACCCTCGGAGCGGGAAAGACGACTCTTACACAGGGAATCGTGTGGGGACTCGGCTCACCGGAGTATGCGCGGAGTCCCACATTCGTGCTGGTCAACGAGTACCGGGCCAACCTACCCGTATACCACATGGACCTCTACCGCCTTGACACGTTTGAGGACGTGGACGGCCTGGGTCTGGACGACTACCTGTACGGTGATGGCGTGTGCGTGATCGAGTGGGCCGACAAGGCCCCTGGGTACTTTCCCGAACGGCACTTGCTGGTCCGCATCGGTGTCGTCTCCGATGAGGAGAGGGAGTTCACCGTGAACAGTGACGCCCTGGACCACGGGCCGATCTTCGAGGCGCTGAAACGCCTCGGGGAGTCGGGGTAGAGCCATGGAGCTTCAGATAGACACGTCGACCAGGTACGCATCCGTTGGCCTGTCAGTAGAGGGTGAATCGCGTGTCGAGATCGCATGGCGGTCTGAACGTAACCATTCCGTTGAACTCACTCCGGCGATAAACAGGGCGCTCGAACATGCCAATGCACGAATATCAGACTTGGATGCGATTTTTGTCGCATCCGGCCCTGGAGCATTCAGCGCGCTACGGGTTGGAATGAGTACGGCTAAGGCGATCGCATCTACGAGGGGAATCCCACTCGTCACGGTTGGCACGCTGGAGGTAGAGGTAGAGCCGTTTAGAGGGCTCGGGTTACCAGTATGCGCAATCACCAGTGCTGGCCGGAATCGCCTGTACGTTGGTCGGACTGTTGAGAACTCGGATGAACTCAGTTTGGATGTGAGCTCAGTTGACGACTTCCTATCAGACGCAGCGCCTGGGGTGCTCTACTGCGGTGAGGCTGTGTCCGAGTTCGGGGAGCAGATTGCTGCAAACACGGGCACTGAGGCGTCAATTGTAAAGTCGGTACCTCCCACCAGGCGAGTTTCCACCATTGCGCACATGGGCTTCCGCAGGCTCCAGAAGGGGGCAACAGTCGACCCCGGCACAGTCGAACCGATATACCTCAGGAGCTCTCAGGTAGCCTCAGCCGCACGCCGTTGGGGTTCAGGCAGTAGCTGATCAGTCGAACATCAATCAAGAAGGACATCAATTGGAGACCACACTCGTACTACTCAAGCCAGACGCAGTCCAGAGAGGGCTCGTTGGTGAGATCGTGAATAGACTTGAGAAGACCGGACTGAAGATCACCGGTATGAAACTAATGCAAGTTTCGCAAGAGCTTGCGCATCGGCACTACGGTGAGCATGACGGCAAGCCCTTCTTCGAAGGTCTGGTGTCGTTTATAACGTCAGGGCCGATAGTGGCCATGGCTGTGCAGGGCAACGGGGCTGTCGCAATCGTCAGGAAGACAATGGGTGCGACTAATCCGGCGGAATCGCCCCCAGGGACGGTCAGAGGCGACTACGGAATCGACATTGGGCGGAACCTGGTGCACGGCTCAGACTCAGAGGAGTCGGCTGCGCGGGAAGTCGCTCTGTTCTTCGAGGATTCGGAGCTGGTCGGCTATTCCAGGGCCACCGACCCCTGGATCACGGAATAACCCTGATCTGGCGCGACATCGCCCACACGGTCTCGATGCCGTAGAAGTCTCGCTCTTCCGGGCCCATGAGGTGGACCAGCACGTCGCCGTAGTCCATCAGGATCCAGCCGCTGGTGTGCGTGCCCTCGACATGGTGGAGCATTGCGCCTGAGGCTTTCATGCCCTCTTCCACGTCGTCAACCAGTGTGCGAAGCTGGCGAGTGGACTCGGCCGTCATTATGACGGTGTAGTCAGCGTAGTCGCAGGCTTCCCTGACGTCCAACAGGACGATATTCGAAGCCTGCTTTTCATCGGCGATGTCGAACGCTGTTTCAGCCAGCGCCCGAGCGTCCAGTAGTGTCGTCTCAGTCATGGCCGCATTATATTGGCCGTTCGAAGTCATGGTCAATTGAACGCCCAAATGACGCTGTGCTAGGCTTGGGTTCATGAGCAAAGGCAAGGTTATAGTCGCCATGAGCGGAGGTGTCGACTCCTCGGTCGCCGCACTTTTGCTGCACCGGCAGGGATACGACGTCGTTGGCGTGACGATGCGGCTGTGGGCGGTAGAACGTGGTGACGTTCCAGCGGCTCACAAGCGATGCTGCTCAGTGGAAGACGTTGAGGACGCCCGAAGGGTGTGCCACGAGATCGGCATTCCTCACTACTTCCTGAACTTCGAGAAGGAGTTTCAGCGGCACGTCATCGACTACTTCGTACGGGAGTACGACAGGGGTCGCACTCCGCATCCCTGCCTGGCGTGTAACGATAAGATCAAGTTCGACTTTCTGCTTCGCCGGGCAACATTCCTGGAAGCAGACTACATAGCGACGGGCCACTACGGTCGTGTCAGGACCGATGCGGACGGACAGAGGGTGCTGCTCAAGGGCTTGGATGGGTCGAAGGACCAGTCATACGTGCTGTTCACCCTCGGGCAGCCAGAGTTGCAGCGGCTCCTCCTGCCTGTTGGCGAGTTCACCAAGGACAAAATCCGCCAGCTAGCTGAGGAAGCGGATCTACCGGTCGCGAACAAGCCGGACAGCCAGGAGATCTGCTTCATACCTGACGACAACTACCGCAAGTTTGTGTCGGATAGGGTAAAGCCCCGCCCGGGAAACCTAGTGTCTCTACAGGGTGAGGTCCTGGGAACTCATCCCGGCATTCAGTTCTTTACGATCGGGCAGCGCCGTGGTCTCGGTCTCAGGGGCAGCACCGAGAAGCCGATGTACGTGACACGGATAGACGCCGAATCAAATGACGTCGTGCTTGGCTCTCAGGAAGACCTTCTGAGCTCGACTCTGTGGGCGTCCCGGGTCAGCTATGTCTCAGGAGTCGTGCCGGACGGACCTGTCAGTGTCGAGGCCAAGATAAGGTACAAGGCCGATCCCTCGCCGGCCACCGTCAAGCCCATCACAGCCGACTCCGCTGAGGTGGAGTTCGAACAGCCTCAGCGTGCTGTTACGCCCGGACAGGCGGTTGTCTTCTATGACGGCGACCGTATTCTGGGTGGCGGTTACATAGAGATCGAAGCGCCCGTTGAGACAGCGGTCGCCTGAAACGCTAACTGCTGGGAGAGAGCCATTGGACTTCAAAGACCTGATCCGCCTCGGATACGACGAGTACCTCCAAGACCTGAAAGAGTATCTTGACGGGCTGACCGAGGAGGAGAGGCGCTTCCAGGCGACACCGGAGGCCAACCACATCGACTTCATCGTGTGGCACATGGCGAGGGTCGAAGACGATTTCATCCAGAGGTTCGCGCAGCAGGCTACTACGGTCTGGCAACGCGACAACTGGCACGGGAAGATGGGGCTGCCAGAGCGGGAGAGCGGCTTCGGATATACCATCGAACAGGTCGCTGAGTTCCCCAACTTCGACATGGAACAGATGCTGGCATATTACGACTCCGTTAGAGTCGAGACCTACAGGTTCCTGGACTCGATATCTGAGTCCGATCTGGCGCTCAAGCCACATCCACGCAGGCCGGAGTACTCGCTGGCAGACATGTTCAGCCACCTCCTGGTCGAGGAGAGTCAGCACGTTGGCCATGTGGCGTTCATCCGGGGGATCCAGCGCGGCATCGACAACTAGCGTCGATCTGTGGTGAGGGAGACCTCTCCAGTACCAGACCTCGAGTTTGAGGCGCAGTTTCACCGTCAGGGATATAGGCACGTCGCCGGCCTGGACGAAGTCGGCCGAGGGTGCCTTGCTGGACCGGTTGCGGCCGGGGCTGTCATCCTTCCACGGAACCCACCATCTTCCCTGAACGCCGTCGTCCGAGACAGCAAGCAACTGACTGCCAGGCAGCGTGAGAATGCCTACGAACTCATCACTGAGTCGGCACTGGCACACTCGACCGGATGGACGTCGCCAGCTGAGGTAGACCGAATTGGGATCGTGCCGTCCACGCGGCTCGCCATGCGTCGAGCTCTGACAAGGCTTAGTCCAGGGGCGGACTGCCTGCTCATAGATGCAGTCTCGCTGCGCGCTATCAATCTGCCCCAGAAGTCGATCATAAGGGGCGATAGCAAGTCGCTCAGTATCGCAGCGGCATCGATCGTCGCAAAGGTGGAGCGTGACAGGCTAATGGAGACGCTCAGCGAGACTCACCCTGACTACGGCTTCGAGTCGCACAAGGGCTACGGAACGCAGAGACACCTGGAGGCGATTCGGCGCATTGGCCCTTGCACCGAACACAGGATGAGCTTTCGCCCTCTGAGTCAGGTTCCTTCGAGAATCCCTGTACTGACTAAGTCTGAAGTCGGTCGCACCGCTGAGTCCTTTGCTGCTTCCGCTCTTGAGGACAGGGGAATGACGATCATCGGACGGAACTTCAGCACTCGATTCGGGGAAGTGGACCTGATAGCAAAGGCCGGTGAGACCCTGGTGTTCGTAGAGGTGCGCGCCAGGAGGTCGAAGGCCTTTGTGACGCCTGCTGAGACAGTCATGGGGAGTAAGGCACGAAGACTGATTGTGGCGTGTCAGCAGTTCCTGCAGGATACTAGAGTGCCCTGGTCCGACTGGCGGATAGACATTGCCTCAGTTGAACTCGACCGCTGGGGGCGTCCTGCGGCGGTGGAGTTTATCGAGTCCGCAATCGAGGAGTAGGCTTAGCGTGAGGACCTAGTCCTCGTTCTCCGCCATCTCGAAGAAGCGATCAACTGACGAGAGCGCCTCCGAGTAGTCGTATCCCGCGTACCTGCGTTGCCTAAGAATGACGACGTCGCCATTGAAGAAGCGTTCGTAGAGCGCCTGCCTTGAACCGAACTGCGAACCTACGAGGTCCCACGCAAGCCGGAACAGCCTGATCCTATCGTGTGCGCCGACGGTAGCGCCCTGGTAGTACTTGGCGATGAGGTCGGCGATGGGCCCCTCAACATCACTCTGGGTCGGTGTGAGCATGAGACCGCTGGCCGAGAGCTGCTCGATGATCCACACAATGCGGGTGTGTGCATCGGGAAACCAATGGCGCATGGCGTGCCATGGCTCAGCCGCAGGCCAGATTCCCAGCCCATGGTAGGGAGCAGCATCGGCCTCGGCGGCCCGCATATATGAGCTAACCGTCGCGCGAATGTCGACAATCTCGGAGATCTTCTCCTGTACATGGCTGTACACGTTGATGCCGATTGCCTCTGCGATCTTGTAGGTGATCCCCAGCATGAAGTCGAGCTTGGCGATGTTCTTGACCGCGACCTGCTGCATGTACTGCCGCCACACCAGCACGCGGCCGAGGTTCCTGTTGCCCAACTCGACATCGTTGAACGCGAACACACGGTCCCATGGGATGAGCACGTTGTCGAAGAGTGCCATGCAGTCCATCTCGTCGTAACGTCCCGACAGCGGATAGTCGAACGACGAGTGACCCAGGTCGTATGACTCGCGGCATACGAACTTCAGGCCGGGAGTGGCAGCCGGGATCGCGAATCCGATCGCATATCTAGCAGAGTCGGGAAGGTCAGGTCGGAGCGGCCTGTAGATGGGAGCCAGAATCTCATCCGAGAACGGCGCGAGGGTTGCCAGCAACTTGGCCCCTCTCACGATCACACCCTCGTCTGTGGTATCCACGACACCGAGGGCGATGTAGGGGTCCTCCAGCTCACTGATGTCGACGGAGCGGTTCGCCTGCGGGTGGCCGAATGTGTGAGTCAAACAGAGGTCGTTCTCGCTGACGTACCGGTAGTAGTTGATTACGTTATCAGTGTACTGCGGGTCGTTCTCCCCGTACACATCGGCCATCTGACGCATTCCGGTGATGATAACGTTGCAGTAGTCAGGTGTGCGGCCGAGCATTCCAAACGACTCGCGGGCAGTGACCTCGAAGGCGCCCCTACGCCTGACGAGGTCATCTGTAGTTTCGGGAATCATGTACGACAGCGAGATCGGATCACCGGTGTCCGGCGACTCAAACGACATCAGGTCACGAGTGTCCGGTGCGTGTTGCAGGTCGTAGAGTCGAGCGAGGGTCACGGCCATGCGTCCGAGCTTGGGGTGTGTCGTGACGTCCTCGACGCGTTCGCCTTCCAGCCAGATCTCGCGACCGTCTTGAAGTCCTTTCAGGAACTCACTGCCGGATCGAACTGCCATCGTGGACCTCCGGTTTGCTGAGAGCGATTAGGCGTAACGAGACTCAGAAACTGGGGCGTATCCTAGCACAAAGGGAATACGGCGAAGGTTGAAGAGGGGAAGAGAGAGGGGCGTCTACTTAGACAGCGAATGACCACGATAGGAAAGGAAAGAGTCGGGGAGACTGGATTCGAACCAGCGACCCCCTGCACCCCATGCAGGTGCGCTACCAAGCTGCGCCACTCCCCGGTAGGCGGTAGGATAGCACACGGTTTCGGCGCCATTCAACAGATGTCAGGACTGCCGACCTTCCAGCAAATCGTCGAAGAATAGGTACTGGTTGGCGTATCCGGCGTGAGGGCCGAACTGGTCCTGGGCCCACTCCCGCATCCGTTTCTTAGTTAGCGGCTTGCCGCCGAACCTCGGGGCATACTCACGTTCCACAGCGCGTTCGATGTGGACGTCCACGGGGAACGACTCAAGCTTGTCCAGCGAGAAGAGTGTGACGCAGTTTCCAATCTTGTCTGCCACTCCGGGTAGACTCGTAACTGCATCCAGAGCCTCGTCGAAGGACGCTTCCCGAAGCGAAAACAGGTCAATCTGACCACCAGCGACGATCTGGGCCGTCTTGTCGATGTACTCTGCCTTGTAGCCGATTCTCAAGTCCCTGAAAGCCTGCTCTCCAGCCGCTGCAAGTGCATCCGGGGATGGAAATGTCCAGCAATCTTCACCATCGGATGAGGAAATTCTGCGACCGAATGCTCTTGAGATGTCCTCAACGTTCTGGGATATCCGCTTTATGTTGTTGTTTGCGCTGCAGATGAAGCTGACCAGGCACTCCCAGGGGTCCTGACGAAGAATGCGAAGTCCCGGGTACTTCTCAAAGAGAGGTGCCAGAACCGGGTCTCGTCCAAGGGCGGAATAGATGCGATCCAGGTCGTGATTGAGGCCCATGTAGTCCTCGAGGATCGGTCCAATGGTCAACGGGGGATCGGGTTCCGAGGTGAAGAGAACCTCTGAGCCCTGTTGGACTGCTCGAATCACGTTCCCGAAGATGACTCCTTCGAAATGGTCCCCTATTTCTGAAGATGAGACCTGCCTCCATCTGAATGCCTGCCCGCACTCTATGGTCATCGCAAGATCGAACGGGCCCGAAGGTTTAATGGTGTGCCAGTCCATGGTCATCCTGTGTATTCCAGCCAGCGCCTAACGACAGCGGGCGTCCCCTGCCCTTTCCCGTTAGTAACTGTCATCCTGGGCAGTGAGTTTATGAATCGTCTGCCGTAGCGTGAATTGGTGAGTCGGGAGTCCAGAACAATCGCGACTCCCCTGTCGGTGGAGGAGCGTATCAGACGCCCAAAGCCCTGCCTGAATTTGAGGATCGCCTGGGGGACTGCGTACTTAGGGAAGGACTCGTCACCGTACTGCTCGGAGCGTGCCTGGAAGATTGGGTCTGAGGGAACTGTGAAAGGCAGTCTCGTGATAACCAGAACCGTCAGCGAGTCTCCGGCGAAGTCAACACCCTGCCAGAAGCTGGACGTGCCAAGCAACACTGACCTCGGCTCTTCAAGGAACGACTCTGCCAGCAGCTGCGGGGGGCCGTCCAATCCCTGTGACAGTACCTGGATGTCCTGTGATTCAAGATCTGAACGAATCGCTCTCGCCGCGTTTCTGAGAGCACCGTGCGACGTGAAGAGCGCCATGGTGCTGCCCTGGGCGGCTCCGGCGGCCTCCGATATCGCGCTTTCAACCGCCTGTTGGAATTGCGGCGAGTTGGGGTGAGGCAACGAGGGGGGCGTATAGAGAAGCGCAAGCTCCGAGTAGTTGAACGGTGAACCCAGCACCAGGTGCCTCGATTGCTCGAATCCCAGCCGCTCCGCGGAGTGGTCGAGACTGCCATCAGCGCTCATCGTTGCGCTTGTCATGATGATGGCGCGCTTTTCTTTGTACAGACTCTCCTGAAGATCGGGGCCCACGTCCAGGGGAGCGGAGTTGAGCGTCACTTCGGAGGACTGGCGTCTGAAATTCACCCAGTAGATGCCTCCCTCGGCAGGCTCGCTGATCATTTCCCCCACTTCGACGGAGAATCGCTTTAACGCGATCTGCACCTGTACAAGATCGGAATGCATCGCGTCCTTTGTGCCCTCGGTATCGGGGACACTTTGCCTCACCAACTCGGCGATTTCGGACAGAGGGGCAGACACCTCTGTTAGCAGAATGGAAACATTGCTCCAGAGTTGAAGAACGGCCTCCCAATCAGCAGCATCACGGTTCCGAGGCAGGATACGGACCTGGGTGTCGTACTGGGGTTGAAATTCCCCCTTGGCCGGGGCCAGGACCGAGCCAACGATCCTCAGGAGGTTGCGCATCTCATCCCTGAGTCTTGGTGACGCGGCCTGTACACGCTCGAGGCTCCTCTCAGCGACGTCTCTGTCGCCGTCACTCATCTCGCTGTCATTCAGCGCGGTCTGGACGCGTACCAGCAGCCCCGCTTCTGCCAGTAGATCCGAGAACGACTCGTCGATGTCACCCTGCCCGAACGTATACGTGAGTTGGTCAGTTGCCACATCTTCCAGGTGATGGGCCTCGTCGATTATCAGAACGTCGTAGTCGGGGATGGCGCTTCCGCCTGAAACCAGGTCTGAGATGAGCAGAGAGTGGTTTACGACTACTACATGGGAGGCTTCAGCATTACTCCTCGCGGCCTGCAGGAAGCATGGTCCGCCGGCTCGGGCAGGACACTCGAATGCCCTCTGCGCGGACATCGCATTCCAGGCCGAGACGAAGTGAGACGGCCCAATATTAAGCTCGGCGCGATCTCCCGTCTCGGTCTTCGCCACCCATCCCGTGGTCTTGGCGATCATCCTTGCACGCGCTTCGTCGAGGTTGGATGACCGTCGTTCTCTTTCCCAACGCTTGAAACAGAGATAGTTCGCGCGCCCTTTTAGGGACGAAAATCTGAACTCGTCCGCAGCACCCGAATCTATTGACGCCAGTGCCTCCTTGACCATCGGCAGATCTTTGGTGACAAGCTGCTCCTGCAAGTTGATTGTATTTGTAGACACGACCACTCGTTGCCCGTTCTTCGTCGCGTACAGGGCAGCGGGCAGAAGGTACGCCAGTGACTTGCCAACGCCGGTGCCGGCTTCAACCATGAGCCGTCCACCTCGGTTGACCGTCTCGGCAATCGCTGCTGCCATCTCAATCTGCTCGTCCCTCTCCTCGAAGTTGGAGATGCAGTCTGAAAACGGGCTCCCAGATGAGAGGGCCTCGGAAATTGCTGCCGGGTCGATGGGGTGTTCGTCATCCCCTGGCTGAATTGGGGGCGGACGGGAGAGTCTGCTTCGCAGCTCGCGGGAGTCCACTCCGCCAATGGCCGTCGTCGTCTGAGAGGTGAGTTGTAGGTCAATACTGTCTTCCGCAGCATCCAGTATGGCGCCGATATTCCAACCCGACTCCCTCGACAGTCGCCTGAACTCGCCCAACAGCGATGGACCGATCCGGGCCAGTTCAGGTAAGAGCGTCAGAAAGACTGCTCGAGCAGTTTGCGCATCGTCCAATGCACGGTGGGAATGTCCAGGGTCGACGGATAGCTGCCTAGCCAACTGCGAGAGAGAGTACCCTTTCGCAGCGGGTCTAACCAGGTACGCAAGTTCGAAGGTGTCGCAGAAACGACTTCCCAGCTCGATGCCGTTTTCCCTTAGGAAACCTAGGTCGAAGCTGGCGTTATGAGCAACAGGGATTGCACCTGCCATGAATCGTCGCAAGTCGTCAGCAATCGTTGTGAACGAGGGCGCTGAGTCAACCTGATTCTGTGTGATGCCCGTGAGGTCCTGGATGAACTGCGGAAGTTCACGACCGGGATTGACGAGGCTTTGAAACTCGTCGATGGTCCGTTCGCGATCGAATCGGACCGCACCAATCTCGATGATGGCGTCACGACCTTTCGACAGCCCGGTAGTTTCCAGATCAATCGCTACCCACTGGTCAGATTGAGTCGGTGTTGAGAAGGTCGATGCTATGTGTCTCTGCTCCCTTCGGTGGTCAATGGATATTAGCCCAGTGAACGACTATGTTGCCAGCAGGGGAAGGAGCCAACCATAGATCAAAATAGCCGAGAGCACGATGCAGCTAATTCCGATTCGGACCCCTCTCAGCAGAATGAAGATTGGGGCAGTCAGGGCGACAATGGCACACGCGACACCAGCCGTGTAGGCGATATTGGCGCTCCAGAGTCCTTCCCCAGGAAAGCCGTTCTGCGAGGCAATGAAGAGAAATGACAGGAGGACTCCAACGACTCCCCACAGGGGATAAGCGGCAGCCACCATTCCAAGTACCATCGTCCCAGGAGTGTACTTGGTGAGGGTCTCCTTCAGGTTCGGTGGCGGGTCCTTGAGTAGAAAGAAGGCCGTCAGGCATCCGATCATGATGAATGTCTGCGCCATGAGAGCGCCGGAGGCAAGTCCCGCAACGAGGAAAGACATCAGCCCAAATCAGACATCGGGCCATGCCCTGGTGATGATGGACGGCCAGCCCTTGATCTTCTCCATTACCAGGTGGATGGCCGTTGCTATCTCCTTGCGTTCAACAGCGGCGTACACCGTAGGCCCGCTGCCCGCGACGTGAATCTCCCGAGCGCCTGCTGCGTACATATCCAACCAGCACCGCTCAACTTCCGGTTCGACCTCCCTAGCGACCGTGTCGAAGGCGTTGAACAGGAACTGCGGGGGAATATCTCCCTTGCTACGTATGCGGGCATCAAGTTTCCTTGTGAGCCCGCCCCGCGTGTAATTCTCGTCTGTGATGGACCTGTACATGGTGGCAGTCTTGTCCTGTAGAGACGACACGGGAAATGCGAGCACAAACCAAGGCAATGGAGCTGTCGGAAGTGACCTGACCCTCTCTCCCCTCCCAAGTGCGATAGCCGTTCCTCCCTCTACCAGGAAGGGCACATCAGAGCCGAGTTCGGTGGCGAGTGTCCGCAGCTGGTCACTGGACAGGCCCAGATCCCACAGTGAGTTGAGGCCCATCATCGTGGCGGCGGCATCGGAGCTTCCTCCACCGAGACCTGCCGACAGCGGAATGTGCTTGTCGATAGAAATGCGTGCGCCGGAGGGAACGCCGTATTCCCGACGAAGAAGGTCTGCGGCATCCCAGGCGAGGTTGGCCTCGCCGTTAAGGTCGGGCATGGAGCACGTCACGGTCAGGCAGTCTGAGGGCTCGATCGTCACGGTATCTGCCAGATCGAGAGTCTGCATAATTGACGCAGTTTCGTGGTAGCCATCGGGCCGGGGTCCCAGGATCTCCAGTGTGAGGTTAAGCTTGGCGCGGGCCTGCAGTGTCACCATTCGGCATTCGCCTCCTCGGAGTGGCCCAACCAGGCCGAGTAGAGATCTCCCCACTCATCCAGGCTGAGAGTCGCGGGTCTGCGACTGCCCTCGATCCTGGCGTCTGCGAGCGCTGAGGCTATCGGAGTAGCCTGCGCCTGTAGCCCGAGCCTGAGGCTATTGTGTATCTGCTTTCGCGGAGCACGAAACCCGGCGACCACGAAAGCGATGAAACCGTCTGTATCGCTCACCGGGATCGCCGGTTCATCAAGTGGCTCCAGCCTGACGACTGCCGAGGCCACCCTGGGCCGCGGCCGGAATGCCTTCGGTGGTACTGAGAACAGCATCTTTGTAGATGCGTAGAGCTGCACCATGACCGAGAGTAGTCCCATCCTGCCGGGGCCGGCTGTCATATTGTCAGCGACTTCTCTCTGCACCATAACGATCAATTCGCTTGGCCTGTGTTGTACTGTCAGAAACCGTCTAACGAGAGGCGTTGCTACGTAGTACGGAAGGTTTGCCACCAGCTTATATTGGCTGTAAAGGTGGCTCGAAGGTTCGAGCTCAAGAGCGTCCTGCCGTACAACGGTCAGATTGTCACTGTTACCAATTCTTGTGGGGAGATCAGCAGCGAGACCATCGTCGAGCTCGACGGCGACCACCCGTGACGCCCTCTCGACGAGCAGCTTAGTGAGGGCCCCGCGGCCCGGCCCAATCTCCAGGACCACATCATCGGGCTCGATCGCGGCGGCAGCAACAATGCGGCGGGCGACGTTGCGATCAATCAGGAAGTTCTGGCCCAGCCGACTGTGGCCCTCTGATGCTCGTCTCAATGTGTTGCGCTGAGTCGGCATAGAGAGCCTTCAGTGGTGGCATAAAGCGAGGATTTGAAGGGTCGTGCACCACCCGTCGATCCCTTCCGCCAACGTATCAGGCGGGTCCGACTCAAGCCAGGTAGTCCCACGTCGCCCGGAGATAACCGCTTACCGCTGCTTTCTTCCGAATCTGACGGGGTTCACAGCTCTCCGCCGCATGGGGCCCAGCTCTCAACATCGAAGCTCGCCGACAGTGGCCGACGGTACAGAACCTCTGGGAGGAATTCAGCCTCGCTAGAGCGGATTGCGAGTACAGGGCACCGCTATCTCCCCACCTAGCACGACCTCAACTTCATGTTAGGTCAGCCCACTGACCGTGTCAATTAAGGATAGAGGGCTAACTGCTCCAGACCTGCGGTCTCATCGAACCCGCACATCACGTTCATGTTCTGTACGGCTCCACCGGCGGCCCCTTTTACAAGGTTGTCGAGGCATGCGATGACGATCAACCGGTCGGCTCGCAGATCCACGGTCGGGAAGATGACACAGTCGTTGTTGCCGGACGTGTGCTTGGTCTGCGGAGCCTGCGGAACGACTTTGGCGAATGGCTCTCCGTCATAGTAGTCGTCGTAGATGGCGCGCACGGCTGCCCTGCCTTCTTCCCCACTGGGAACCGCCCCTGACTTCAGGGGTGCGTAGCAGCTTACGAGAATCCCGCGGGTCATTGGCACCAGGTGAGTCAAGAACGTGAGCCTCAGGTCCGAGCCGCCGTTGAGTTCGCCAAGCTCCTGGGTGATTTCAGGGTGGTGACGGTGACCGTCGAGGTTGTAGGCCTTGAAGTTCTCGTTGACCTCTGAGAAGTTCAGGTCAACCGAGCCGCCCCTACCCGCTCCAGAAACGCCTGACTTTGCATCCACGACGACGTCCCCGTCGATGATTCCTGCTTCAACAGCGGGCGCCATGGCAAGGATAGCGGCGGACGGATAGCAGCCGGGATTGCCCACGAGGTTGCTCTGAGCAATCTCATCGCGGTGCAGTTCCGTCAGGCCGTACACGGCAGTCTCGACGTACTCAGGGCACGGATGGGTGATCTTGTACCAACCCGTGTACTCTTCGAGGTCCTTAAGACGGAAATCGGCAGAGATATCTACAGTTTTGACCCCTTCATCGATGAACGGCTCCAGCCTTTCCGCACTTGCAGCGTGAGGAAGCGCAGAGAAGACGAAGTCGACGCTGTCGGTGATGTCCGGAGTTATCTCGACGTCACAGGCTGACAGGTGCGGGAAGACTTCACCGAGTCGCTTTCCAGCCAAGCTTCGACCGGTGGCAGCCGTGATCTCAACTTCGGGGTGGCGGTGCAGAATGCGCGCCAACTCCATGCCGGCATATCCGGTCACGTTGATAATCCCTACCTTCACCGGGCTACCTCCTATGGCCTAAAGTGACTTGCGCCTTCGCCATCTGATTTGGGCGAAGGTCCCACCAAGTATAGGCTTCGTGGCACAGGTGTAACAAGGCGAGCCGGTATGACCCGCCGGTCAGAAGGCTGGAGAAAAGTGACCCTAGTGGTGGCAACCTCTCGCCAGAATGGGCCAGACGTCCTCGACGACTCCGTTGCGAATTCCTATGAACTGGTCCCAGCGGTTGACGAGGATGTCCTGCTGCGCGCTGAGGAGAAGGAACTGGTCTCCCACGTTCAGCGGCATCCGTCCGTCTGTCTTGAGAACGATGTGATCAGGTGCGAGTGACTCGACCGTCACGTCGGGCTCGTTTTCGACCGACGGCAGAACGCCGTTTGGGGCTGCCAGAGCGCGGTAGCCGACATCACCGATGGCGGTGTTGTCGTCGGGCCTGCTCACGACCGTGGTAAGCACCTTGGCGGCGAACTGGAAGTCCTCCATGTAGGAGCTGCCGGTGTTCATAAGAGCGTAGGTCCCACCCTGCACTTCTGTGACTTCCGGCATTTCGGGCGCGATATCGATGGTGAAGGTCTCTCCAGTCGAGACGATCTCGACAGGGAAGCCCGCGTCTTCGATTGCGCGCTTCGCGTCGACGCACATCTGCATCCAGTGTCGACCCTCGCTGAAGCGAGTCTCCCGGTCGGGCTCCCCAGCGATTGACTGGTGACTCATGACGCCCTTGAACGATACGCCGGGAAGCTCAGTCGCCATACGGGCGAGCGTGATGCCCTCGTCGGCGCCCCTGATGCCAGCCCTGTTCATCGAGGTGTTCACTTCAATGACGAGTCCGACATCCGTGCCGGCACCGTCGGAAATGTCCGAAATCAACTGGACGTTTCGGGGATCGTCAATCGCCACCTTCACGTCAGCAGAACGTGCCATCGAACAGATGCGGGCAATCTTGTCTTCTGTGACGGCCTGGCTCGTGATGAGAATGTCAGTTATGCCGCCTTCGACCATAACCTCAGCCTCGGACACCTTGGCAGCACACACACCGCCAACGGTGCCGCCCGCCTCGATCTGCTTGCGGAGTACCGCTGGTGTCTTCACATTCTTGGCGTGCTCACGCATCTTGCAGACGGTGTCTGCGTAGAGGCTCGCGATGTGTCCGTAGTTATGGTCCAGAGCATCGAGATCCAATACCAACGCGGGTGTTTCGAGTTCAGATACCGGCGTGCCGAGCGTGGGTATGTACGAGGTCATGGGTTCACCTTAGTGCTTTCGGTCGGTTCTCAGTTGTAGCGTCCCCTGGCAGAAACTTCCCAGACGGCCTCCAGACGACCATCTCTGGTTGCGTGAACATAGTCGTAGACGTTGGCGGTGTTGGCGATGTTGTCAGGGACTAGCCAAATCTTGGAACCCACGTCTAGGTCCCAGTTGCTGCCTGTCTCGTTTTCAAGGGCCCCATGCTCGGCGCTCATCCTGGGTACGACTACTCCATCGACGTTGTCCACGGCAGGCAGACCCGTGTCGATGCTCGTGGCCTTCTGACCGGCATCCACCCAGACCAGACCGTCGTCCTTGCTGCTTATGACGGTGGCGAGAATACGGGCGGCCTTTTGGAGTTCAGGCCTGCGCGAGGCGAGGGAGTTGTCGTTAAGAGCGTAGGAACCCGCTAGGACGTCCGTAACGCCGTCAGTGGCAGCTGCCGAGTCGTATTCGGCGGAGCTTGAAGCGGCCACCATAGGGACGTGGACGCCTGCTGCGCTGCAGGCTACCGCTGCTTCCAGCAAAGACTCGACCCCGGTAGAGGCGACCAGTCCGGCCAGATCCAGGTTCGGAGAACCGGCGATATGGGCCGCCAAACTGGGTGCCTCAGAGGGCGTGACACCGATCGTGGCTGCATCGGATCGTACTGCCACTGCCACGCCGAGCGTAGAGCCAGCTGACTTCGCCGCGGCGGACAGTGCATCGACGTTGCCGGAGTTATCTGCCACGACCGCAAGCTTGGTGCGTCTTGCCAACGAGGCCGCCCTGGAAATCTTTGTGCGAGTAACCACGACGTTGGTCAGTAGAATGTCGCTGAAGCCGTGCTGGCTGAACACTTCCGCCTGTCCAAGCGTGGACACCGCAACTCCACTCGTACCTCCGGCACTAGTCTGAATGTGCCCAATTGCGGGGCAGAGGTGGTAGTCCAGCCTCGGTCGAACGCTTGCGCCGCTTGCTCTTACGGCGTCGTGAACGAGTCTAATGTTCGCGTTTAGGGCATCCAGGTCAACGACAAGGGTGGGAGTATCGAGTTCCTCTGAACGGGTGCCGATAGGCTTGAATGTCGGGCGTTCCATACGACTCCTCTGGTGTCCCGGCAAGGCGGGTTGTGACCAGCCAGAGACTATCACAGGACACCCATATCGTCCATCGGAACACCGTCAGGCCAAGGGTGGCCGTCTGCTACCATACAGGTGAATCGAATGACTGCAGGAGGTCCTCGCTTGCAGCAGGACGAGAACCACTTCGAACAGCTTGAACTGATGGATGGAGAGAAGATCGAGAAGTCCATCAGCGCCAGGACACAGAGGGGAAGGTCCTCCGGCCGGAGCAGCGACTCACTGCTGCTCACAAATTACAGGATCATTCACGTCGCGGGCGCCGGCGGCGGGACGGACGTTGTTATGGCGTTAGTCGACGACATCGACACGGTCGAATTCGTGGAAGTGACAGAGGGCTATGGAGCATTCCTGTGGGCCGGTCTGTCTGTGGTGCTAAGCGTCGCCCTTTACGGAATCCTGGAGAACCAGATAGCGCAACTGATCGTCCCCCTCATGGTACTGGGAATGGGAGTCTATCTGGTCGTCAACCGGATCTTCTTCTCGGGCGGACCGGCCGCGCTGTTCCGCACAGGGGGCTCGGCGATAGCCTGGCCATTCAGGACCGCCTCCGAATCCGATGACATCCGGGACTTCATCAACGAGCTATATCGACAGAAGTCCCTACGAAATGCTGCAACAGCAGGTCCGTTCGCTCCCCGCTAGCCGAGGCGCAGGCTTGGGACAACGTCGAGGTCCCACTGGTAGGAAACTCCGTTCCTTAGAGTGAAGTACGCGGCGGCCCCGATCATGGCGCCATTGTCGGTACACAGCCCGGGACGAGGAACTATAACCTCGATAGGCGACCGGGCGGCCATTTCCTTGCGCAACAGCGCGTTGGCGGCGACACCGCCACCCAGAATGATGCCCTTTACCTTGTGCTGCTTTACGGCCTCTAGCGTGCGAGTCACCATGCTGTCCACGATGGCTTCCTGGAAGGCGTTTGCTACTTCGGAGACATCTGATGGATTGAGGTCTTCGTCATCCGGCGGCGGATACATGCCCTTCAGTTCGGCGCGTCTCAGAACGGCAGTCTTGAGGCCGCTGAAGCTGAAGTCGAGTGAGTTCCTGATTCGTGGGCGGGGCAGGTCGGGTTCAGATCCTACTGCGTCCTCGGCGACTCGCTGGATTTCGGGACCCCCGGGGAATCCAAGTCCCAGCACCCTCGCTGCCTTGTCAAACGCCTCGCCTGCGGCATCGTCCCTCGTGCGTCCGATGAGTCGGTACTGACCATGGCCCTCCATGAGGATGAGGTCCGTATGACCACCAGAGGTGATCAGACACATGAGAGGGAACCCAGGTCTTGCCTCGGGGTCGACAGAGTCCTCCAGCCACGCGGCGTAGACATGCCCCTCAAGGTGGTTTACTCCTATGAAAGGCAGGTCGTGCGACAGGGCCATTCCCTTTGCGGAGTTGACGCCCACGAGAAGTGCGCCTGCGAGTCCGGGACCGTGTGTTACGGCCACACCATCGAGTTGTTGAAGTTCCAGCCCCGCCTGCTCCAGAGCCTGGTCCACTACAGGAATAACCGTGCGCATGTGCTGTCTGGAGGCAACTTCAGGGACAATCCCGCCGTACTGTGCGTGCATGTCGACTTGGGTAGCGACGACGTTTGAGACTATGTTGCGGCCGTCTTCGATCACTGCTGCTGCGGTCTCATCGCACGATGTTTCGATTCCGAGGATCTTCATGAGCTAGATTCCGCGCTCTCCAATACCCAATGGCATGTACGGGTGTGCGTCCGCGATCTCTTCGTTGAACGTCAGTCCAAGCCCAGGGCCTTCGGGAAGGTCGACGTAGCCGTCCTTTTGCCTGGGAAGGCCGTCGAACACCTCGAAGTAGTGAGGCTCGTAGAACTCCGCGTGGTACTCCTGGATGAGGAAGTTGGGCGTCGCAGCATCCAGGTGGAAGCTCGCGACGGTACCGACCGCGGCGTTG
Source organism: Dehalococcoidia bacterium (assembly GCA_965232905.1). Lineage (GTDB taxonomy): Bacteria > Chloroflexota > Dehalococcoidia > Lucifugimonadales > UBA1123 > VXRN01. The sequence continues at coordinate 606,099 of OZ247432.1, read as the reverse complement.
GTGTTGTGAGGGGCCATCACAACGTGTCGAGGTTCGGCAATTGCGGCAATCTTCTTGAGTTCAGTGATTCCTCCCGCATTGCACATGTCGGGCTGGAGGATGTCGACAGCATCCGCCTTGACCAGTTCATAGAACGGGAACTTGAGGTACAGACGCTCGCCCGTCGCAATAGGGATGTTCACTTTCTGCCGCACCTGGGCCATCTCACCGACATTCTCTTGAGAGACGGGCTCTTCGAACCAGAATGGCCTGTACTTTTCGAGCCGCTGTCCCAGGTGGACTGCTGTGTAGACGTTGAACTTGGCGTGTACCTCGACGAGTATCTCCACGTTTGGGCCGACGGCCTCTCTAACGGCAGCCACACGGTCTTCAGCCAGCTGTGCCTCCTCAGGGGAGATCGTGTAGTAGTTGTGCTGGCCGAAGGGGTCGAACTTCATGGCTGTATAGCCCATGTCGACCACTCGCAGCGCCTCCTCAGCATTTTGCTCCGGCGTACCGGGATTGGTGTACCAGCCGTTCGCATATACACGAATCCTGTCGCGGATAGGGCCCCCCAGTAACTGGTAGACGGGCACTCCCAGGGCCTTGCCCTTGAGGTCCCAAAGCGCGATGTCGATACCAGACAGGGCAGTCGAGAATAGGCGCCCTCCCCTGCCTCCGTTGTCCTGGTGCATTCGCATCCAGTGGAGCTCGTGGGCCATGGGGTCCTTGCCCACAAGATAAGCCTCGGTCCAGCGCTCAAGCAGTTCCGCGACCGTGGGATCGTAGGAGAGCATAGACGCTTCTCCTATACCTTCAAGTCCCTCGTCAGTCTGCAGCCGGAGTATCAGCCAGTTTCGTTTGGCATTGCGATGCTGGGAGGAGAATATGTTGATCTTTATGCCGGTAATCTTCATGGTCCAACCCACTTGTCCTAATGCACCGTAGGAGTTTACAGGTGGATGTGCCCACAGGCAACCTGATGTTCCTGCGGAAAGTCATCCCGCCCTGTCCAGCATTCCTGCACTTTCCACATATACCGGATCAGAACTGACAAAAAGGGTTGTGCGCTATCTTCTCCAGCACATATAATATCCTGAGGTCTATGAGTACTGAGAGTAAATAGAACTATATATTAAGTTTTATTACTCTTGGTACTGGTGTTTGCAGCCGTTAGTCGAGTTGGGACCGACAGCATGAGCACCTTCACGAAGCTTTTGGAGGAGAAGCAAAGTGGCTACCTATCAGATTCACACGTCTGACACTGTAACTGATGCCGATCATGACTACTCAGGTCATGATCACGCCCATGACTTTCGGCAAACGAGTAAGCGAAGTCTCTATATAGTACTGGGCCTTCTCGGATGCCACATGGTGGTGGAAGTCATCGGCGGAATCATGTCAGGGAGCCTTGGACTTCTGGCGCACGCCACCCACATGATGACAGACGTCGTTGCCATTGGACTTGCACTGGTTGCCATGTGGATCGCCGAGAGGCCGGCAACCATTAAACGAACATTTGGGTATCACAGGATGGAAGTCCTGGTAGTGATGATCAATGCCCTTGCATTAGCAGGTCTCGGGAGCTGGATCCTCTTTGAGGCCTATCATGGATTCCGCGACCACGCGGAGAGACACTCGCACGATGTCGAGGGATGGATCATGCTGGCCGTGGCCTGTGTTGGGCTGCTCATCAATATGATCTCAGGCTGGATTCTCTACCGTTCCTCGCGCCACAGCATCAATGTTGAGGGCGCCTTCTGGCACATTATGGCCGACATGCTGGGAAGCATCGCTGTGCTGTTCTCCGGCATAGTGCTGCTGGTCTACGACTGGGACGTTGTTGACTATGTCCTCAGCATCGCTCTTGCCGGACTCATTCTGTTTAGTGCCGGACGCCTTGCACTGAAGGTTGTTCGCATACTTCTGGAGAGTGTCCCGGCAGGACTTGATCTGTACCGGCTGTGCAGCAGGATAGAAGACGTGGAAGGCGTTACGCTCATACATGACGTTCACGTATGGACCATTACAACCAACTACATTGCGCTGGCCGCCCACATCCTCATTGATCCTGATTACGCCGGAGACAGTGAAGTGCTGTTGCGTCAGGTGCGCAGAATTGCCGAGGACGAGTTCGGCATTCATCATGCGACACTACAGATGGAACGCTCAGCGCGTGAGTGTTCCGAGTCCCACCACGTCGACCACCTGCACGCGAGAGCCCTGACCGAACTGGACTGACCCAGACTGAACGTGGACGCGATGCCCGTGTGAATCCACGTTGGCGCTTGATGTCAGGGGAGTTCAGCGTGGCCGACTCCCAGAGTTACGTTGTCCGGTAGTAGGTCGCGTGCTAGAATCTCTCAAGCGTTCAAGGACGCCCTTGAGCGCTTGATGACTGGCCACTAGCCACACCAGCAAGGGGTTCCCGCATGGCTCTTCCCGACCGCATGAAGTTCGGAATCTTCATGGCGCCTTTCCACTGGCAGAATGAGAATCCCACGGTGGCTTACGAGCGGGACTTTGAGCTAATCGAGTGGCTGGACTATCTGGACTTCGACGAGGCCTGGATTGGTGAGCACCACAGCGCCGGCTGGGAGACGATAGCTTCGCCCGAACTCTTCATGGCTGCTGCTGCCGAGCGCACCAAGCACATCAAGTTGGGAACCGGCGTTATAAGCCTGCCTTATCACCACCCGCTCATGGTCGCCAACCGGATGGTGCAGCTAGACCACATGACTCGAGGCAGAGCGATGCTCGGAGTCGGCCCCGGCGCGTTGTCTACAGACGCCTACATGCTTGGAATCGACCCTGTTGACCAGCGCCAACGCATGGACGAGTCCATGGGCATTATCAAGCGGCTCCTGACGGAACGCGAACCGATTACGCACGAGAGCTCGTGGTTCACACTTAGGGAAGCGCGACTTCACCTCAGACCTTACACTCAGCCGCACTTCCCAATGGCAGTCGCGGCAGCACAGTCGCCCTCGGGAATGGTACTAGCCGGGAAATACGGTCTGGGAGTGTTATCAGTCAGTGTGATACGCGGAGGATCGTACGCCCGCGATATGAAGGACTTCTGGAAGATCGCTGAGGAGACGGCGGAGCAGCACGGAAACGTGATGGACCGGAACGAGTGGCGTCTCGTTGTCGTCAGCTTCCTTGCCGAGACCAAGAAAGAGGCTTTGGAGCAGGCACGAATCGGCGCTGGCCGGTTCCAGCGCGAGTACTTCGAACAGACACTTGGGGCGCCTGTAACCGACTGCCCGCAGGACAAGATCGTTGATCTGATGGTAGAAAACGGCGCCTGGTGCGTCGGCACTCCGGACGACCTGATCGACTTCATACATCGCATGGATGAATCTACTGGCGGATTCGGTGGCCTACTCATTCAGGCAACCGAGTTCGGAACAAGAGAGCAGGTACTTCACAGCTACGAGCTGATGTCACGCTACGTCATGCCACATTTCCAGGGTTCGATAGACAGCCTTCAAGCTTCCCAGCAGTACGCGAAGGATGTCCGGGAGGAGCTTGCGGAACGGCGAGACCAGGCTATGCAGCGCGCGGCGACGGACTACGATTCTCTGCGGGCGACACGCAACTGAATGGCTGTCTGCAGGTCTCCATGGATCAATGTCCATGCCACTGACACGGCTGAGAACCATACACCTCTCTCAGAACTTGGTTACGGCCAGTTCCCTGCATATCGAAACGCGATTTCTGTAGCCCGCTCCATCAAATACAGGAGAGATTAAAGAAAAATGCCTAACATGACCGGGGGCCAGGCTCTCGCACGATCACTCTACAGGGAGGGAGTCCGCGTGATATTTGGACTCCCCGGCGTACAGCTATACCACGCACTGGACGGACTTGCTCAGGAGCCAGGAATACGGTTCATTGCCACGAGGCACGAGCAGGCCACAGCCTACATGGCTGACGGCTACGCGAGGGCATCAGGCGGAATCGGTACGGCGATGGTCGTTCCGGGTCCGGGCCTTCAGAACGCGAGCGCGGCGATTGGTACGGCGTACTCCGCGTCGTCTCCGGTGCTTGTTGTCGCAGGGCAGGTGCAGCGGGAGCTTATCGGCGTGGACAGGGGTGTACTTCACGAGATAAATGACCAGATAGATACCATCAAGCCGGTAACGAAGTGGGCGCACAGGATTCTCGACCCCGCAGAGATACCAGCAGCAGTGCACGAGGCGTTCCACCATCTGAAGACAGGCCGTCCCAGGCCGGTGGAAATCGAGATTCCGCCCGAGACTCTTGAAGACCTGGCAGACATCGACCTGTATGAACCAGAAGAGTATCCAGCGAAAGCCCCGGCAGACGTGGATATCAGCAGCGCGGCGAGGCTAATCTCTCAGGCCAAGAACCCGATGCTGTTCGCTGGAGGCGGAGTTATCGCCTCCAACGCTTCAGAGGCTCTCACTGCCGTTGCCGAATACCTGCAGGCTCCAGTGATGATGACGTCTGAAGGCAAGGGCGCCATCTCCGACAGGCACTACCTTGCTCTCGGCGGGATGGGCTTCCGCGGCGATCCCTACTCGGAGCGTATGGGCGAGCATGACCTGGTGGTCGCGGTCGGTACTCGAAACGCATATCCGAACATATTCTCCCAGAAGGTCCTGCAAATCGACATAGACCCGGAAGAGATAGGACGAAACTACGAGGATACAGTTGGGGTGGTTGGCGATGCCAAGCGCACGTTGGAAGAGCTTCTGAAGGCGCTGAACGCCGCCTCAGACCCAAGGGAGAACAGGCAGGACGAGTTGGAAGCCGCCAAGCAGTCTCGCCTGGACGCTCTTCCCAAGATCGAGCCGCAGCACTCCTTCACTGAGGCAATCAGGAACGCTGTGCCAGACGACGGGATCGTCATTTCAGGAATGACACAGATCGGCTACTACAGCCGCGTCAACTATCCTGTTTACGAGCCGCGCACTTATCTTACAAGCTCGTACTTTGGGAACCTGGGGTACGCCTATCCAGTGGCGCTGGGCGCCAAAGTTGCAAAGCCTGACAAGGCAGTTGTGGCAATCTCGGGTGACGGCGGGTTCATGTTCGCGTCTCAGGAGATGTCTACAGCGGTCAAGTATGGCATCAATGCGGTCGCCGTCGTGTTCAACGACAACGCCTACGGAAATGTGCTCCGTGACCAGGTAACACAATTCGATGGACGTTCCATCGGCGCGGACCTGCACAATCCAGACTTCATGAAGCTGGCCGATGCGTACGGTGTGAGAGGCGTCAGAGTCCATGAGGCTGACGAGCTGGAGACCGCGTTGGCGGAGTCGCTCACGATCGAACGCCCGTCGCTGATCGAGGTGCCAGTCGGGATGATGCCTAACCCGTTTGGGTAGGTGTTGAATCTGCGGGGAAGGCGACGAACGGAATCGTCTTTACCGGCGTCACGCGTACTCTCGAACCGGCGGGGAGAGTTGAGAAGGACCTGCGACGGGACCTGACGGTCGCGCCAGAATCCAGTTGTACACTGAGGACTACCTGGTCGCCACGGAATTCGCGCGCAGCGACTGTTCCCGGCCCTTCATCATCGGGTACCAACTCGAGGTCGTCGGGCCGTACGAGAACGATTGCCTCATCGCCAGGGGACAGTCTGCCCGGTGAAGACTTGAATCCAAGGGTTCCGATGTCAGTGTTCACCACACTGTCGTCGGCTACCTGACCAGGAATGAAGTCGCACGGTCCCGTCAGTCCAGCAATCTCCTGGCTAGCCGGGAAGTGGTAGATGCCTTCCGGCGTGTCGAGCTGCAGTAGCTTGCCGTCGATCATTACGCCAACTCTGTCGGCTACCGCGAATGCCTCTTCCCGGTCATGGGTCACGAGGATTGCAGACGTTCCCTGGGAACGCAGAATCGTCTCCACTTCCTTCCTGAGTACCTGGCGCATTGAAGAATCGAGGTTACTGAAGGGTTCGTCCAGCAGAACTGTAACAGGGTTCGGAGCGAGGGTCCGGGCCAAAGCGACTCGTTGCTGCTGCCCCCCGGATAGCTCGAATGGATACCTGCCACCTAGCTTGTTCAACTGCACCAGGCCCAGGACTTCATCGACTCTTGCGTCACGCCTGTCGGGTTGAAGTCCCTTGAGTCCAAATGCCACATTGGAAGCCGCTGTCATGTGGGGAAACAGTGCGTACTCCTGCACAACCATGCCGAGTCCTCGTTGCTCAGGTGGTCGGACGTACTCAGTCGACGACACTCTTGCGCCCTCGATCTCAACTGAACCTCCAGAAGGAGCCTCGAGACCTGCGATCAGCCTGAGGAGCGTGGTCTTGCCGCAGCCGCTTGTCCCCAGGATAGCGATGACCTCGCCCGGCCAGATCGCAAGATCGACTGAGTCGACGGCGAGGACCGAATCAAAACGTTTGGTGAGTTGACTGCACCGGATGACCGGGGCGTTCATCGGACTAACTTGCGCTCCCTGACGATCAGGAGCGCCATGGGAATGGACGACACCAGGATTATCATCAGTGCGGGCGCAGCGGCCTGGGCGAAGAAAGCCTCCTCGGAGGCGGACCAGACCGCAGTTGCCAGCGTCTTGAAATTCAGCGGACTGAGAATCAGAGTTGCCGTAAGCTCCTTCACCGTAATCAGGAACACCAGTGCACCGCCCATTAGAAGTCCGGGTCTCAACAGTGGCCCGGTGACAGTGAGCAAGACACGCAGTTGACCGCCGCCGAGAATCCTGGCCGACTCCTCCAACCGCGGACTGATCTGGACCAGTGACGAACGGACCGCCCCCAGGGCTGCGGGTAGGTGGAGGACGACGTAACCAAACAGCAGCAGCCACAAAGTCTGATAGAGCGGTGAAGCCAGCCGACTTGCGAAGAACACCAGGGCAAGCGCGACTACTATGCCCGGCATTGCATACCCGGTGTGGCTGAAACGATACACGGCGTTGGCGACAAGACCCGGCTGCCTGACCGCCTTGGCTGCGACAGGCACAGCCAGGGCAGTCGCGACGATTGCAGCCAGCGATGAGACTGTGACGGCATTCCAGGTCGCCCCCCAGAGAAGCAAGAATGGCTCACCGGAATTCACACCGTTAATCAGCCAATAGCCCAAGACCGCCGCCGGCAGTCCGAGGGCGGCCGCAACGACGAACCAGACATAGGCGCCCAGGGTCCGGCGCCACCGATCCAGGGCAATCACCGGCTGTTCGCGCTCGGAGCCTGAGGAGGAGCGATAGTATCTGCTCCGTCCCCTCACCAGGCCTTCGACGATCAGTACCGCGGAGGCCAGCCCCACCAATCCGAGCGCAAGCATCGCGGCGACCGTCCTGTCGAAGGAGCCCAGATACTGCTGGTAGATGGCCCAGGTGAATGACTCATATCTCATGAGGGAGACCGCGCCAAAGTCGCTGAGCGTGTACAGAGCGACCAGGAGTGAGCCCGATACCATCGCAGGCCTAAGCTGTGGGAGTGTGAGTCGCATGAAGGTACCTAAGGTGCCATGCCCGAGTAAGCGTGCCGACTCTTCCAGACTCGGGTCCATACGCAACAGCGAAGCCCTGACGGTCAGGTACACATAGGGATAACTGAGCAAAATCAGCGTAAGCGCCGCACCAGGCAGACCATATATCTCCGGCAGTCGCGTCACGCCCAGCGGGGCAAGTGCGTCCTGGAGGAGGCCTCTTGGCCCCAGGGCGGAGATATACAGAAACGCCCCAACGTAGGTTGGGACCACCAGGGGAAGCGCGCAGAGAACAGCCAGGATGCGCCTGTTTGGAAGGTCGGTCCTCGTTGTGAACCATGCCAGGGGGACACCTACTAGGAGGCACCCGCCCGTAACAACCACCACAAGCTGAATGGACCGCCATAGGATCTGCGCTGTTCTGGGACGCAAGAAGAGATCCCAAGAGTCTGCGGGCGCCCCCAAACTCCTGATAGCCAGGTACACCAACGGTACTGCCATCGCGCAGCCGATCAGCACAGAGACAGTCGTCAGCAAGCCGGGAGGCTGCAGTCGCCTTACCGACGGCGCAAGTGTTGGAAGGCGGAGGGCTTCTATCACGCTTCGTACCGGGCCTGCATTCGAGACCCTAAGGGATCGCCCCGACTTCCCGCATCAGCCCCTCGGTGCCGGTGAGGTCGTCAAGAACTGCGAAATCCAATTCGGGTCCATTCAATGTTTCGATTGGGGGAAGAAGTCGATGGGTCTTCACTCCCTCCAGTAGGGGGTACTCGTACACGGACGCTGCGAAGTACTGCTGAGACACCTGGGAAAGCAGGAACCGTATGAAGAGTTCGGCGTTTTCGGGGTTAGCACCTGTCTTCACGATCCCTGTCCCCGCGACCATAACGAGGCTAGCCGGACCGCCATCCCTGAGGAACAAGTTGCGCGCGCCGAAGTCGTCACCGTGCTCGGCAATGAATCTGTGCAGGTAATAGTGGTTGACGAGTCCGACATCTACCTCCCCCCTGCCTATAGCGTCCACAATCGCCACGTTCTTGGGATAAATCTGGACATCGTTGGAAAGCATGTCCTCAAGCCAGCTACGTGTCTTCTCCTCCCCCCATAGGTGCCGCATCGCCGTGACCATTACCCTGAGCGAGGAACTGGTCGGGGCCCACGCCACCCGGCCCTTCCACTTGGAGTCAGCTAGTTCCTCGATTGAATTGGGCACTCCAGAGTCGTCAATGTCCGCAGTGTGAACCAGGACGCGAGCCCTGGCGGTGATTCCCACCCAAGTTCCATCAGAAGCGGCAGCCCACCCAGGAACAGCCTGAGTGACGTCTCCAGGCAACTGTCTGAACATGGGCGACAGGGCGGCGAGGGCTCCAGGCTCCTGAGACCAGAAGATGTCTGCCGGGGAGTTCTCGCCTTCCTCCTGAAGAGTTGCCGCGACGGCCGAAGAGCCGCCGTACTTGACCTGAACGTCTACTCCGGTTGCGTCCCTGAACTGCTCGATCACCGGGGCAACCAGCGATTCGCTCCTACCTGCATAGATGACAAGCGAACCAGGGTCTGCTTCGTTAGTGGCGCTGGCACCAGCATCAGATTTGGCGGCGGAGGCGCCGGATTGGGCTGACACACCGGTTCCACCGGACGCTGCGTCTGCATCTCCAGAGTTTCTTGCAGAGGGGTCATCCGACGCACAGCCGCCCGCCATGAGCGCGACCACAGCTAATGAAAACATCGTCAGGAGAACCGCGAGTGATCTCCATTCCAGGAACTTTGGGAACGACGTCAACTTCAGTGTTAACCTCAGCATACCTATCGTCTGCGTTCGATCTTAAGGCCGCGATTAGTGTGACCTAATCAAATGACAGTGTCAACACTAACGCGAACTGTTAGTCGCCTCTCAGTGCCTCGCGATGGTGTTCAGTAGGAAGCCGGTTGTTGCGCGCGTGCACGGGGCAGAATAGAATTCGTCCTGCCAAACCTAAAGCCAATCAATGAACCGGAGGAAACACATGCTTGAACACTTCAAAGTACCGGTGGATGAGGCCGTCCATGTGCAGGAAGCCCCGCTGCGCGAGACGGTCGCCAGCATCTTCAGGAAGATGGGCGTCAGCGCAACCGACAGCGAACTTGCGACAGACGTTCTCGTCATGGCTGATATGCGAGGCGTAGAGACGCACGGCGTCTCAAACATGCTGAGGGCCTACGTGTCTGGTTACGGAAGTGGGGAGTTGAATAACGACCCAAACTGGAGGATCACCAGGGAGACGCCGGCCACCGCCAATGTCGATTCAGACCGAGGTCTGGGCATCATCGTTGTTCCCAAGGCCATGGAAATTGCGATCGAGAAGGCGAAGAACGTCGGCGTGGGCATGGTAACGGTCCACAACTCGCGGCACCTTGGAATGGCTTCATACCATGCGATGATGGCCCTTGAGCATGACCAGATTGGAGTGTGTGTCACGTCATGCCCTCCCGGTGTGCTGCCGACCTTCGGCGCGGAGCCGCGCCTGGGGACGAATCCGATTGCGCTGGCCGCTCCCGCTGACCAGGAGCCGCCCTTCGTGTTCGATGCGGCGACTTCCACCGTAGCCGGGAACAAGCTCGGCTTGGCGCGCAGGTTGGGCAACACACTGCTCCCAGGATGGGTAGCGGACTCGGACGGAGTTCCGATCATGGACGAGGTGGAGCCACCGGTGCCAGGCTATGAGGGACGTGCGTCCTCGTTCCTGCTGCCTGTTGGGGGGACCCGTGAGTCAGGCTCCCACAAGGGCTATGGGCTGGCCTGCATCGTAGACATACTTGGAGGGGTCCTCTCAGGGGGAGGATTCGGCGCAGTACCGGGGCGACCCAATTTCGGTCACATGGTCGCGGCGTACAACGTCGAGGCGTTCATGGACACTGCCGAGTTCAAGCGGACGATGGACGACTTCCTCAGGATGCTGAGAGAGACACCGCCCGCCCCGGGTCACGACCGCGTGCTGTTCCCGGGTCTTCCCGAGTCAGAGGAAGAGGAACTCAGGGCCGAAGAGGGTATTCCGTTCCACCCCGAAGTCATCGAGTGGTTCAAGGACATCACGAGCGAGTTGGACATCCCATACACGCTAACCTAGGGACGAATCTTGCGCCATTGGCGATTGGAGGCGCTCGCCGCTCCTACGAGTGTGCGGGTGCCTCCAGCGCCCTTGGCAGCCCATTCTCATAGGCGTCGGTTAGCTCGGCGACGCTGGCAGATACGGTGTCTCCGACTCTGAGCTCCGAGCCACCTACGACTCCGAGTTCGGAAAATGGGACATCACCGGTTTCGCAGACTACTCGTAGTTCTTCGAGATCAGCGGGAGCAACCGTTACCAGAATTCTGGACTGCCCCTCGCTGAACAGCGCGACGTCCCATCTGGCCCCGACGCCCGAGTCTATGTCAGCGCCCAGGTTGCCTATGATTGCGCACTCTGCAAGGGCCACGCCGAGACCACCATCCGAGCAGTCGTGGGCCGACTTCGCCGTGCCTGAACCGATCAGCGTGCGGCAAGCCTTCTGCACGGCGATTTCGAGGTCGAGGTCAATGGTAGGTCGACCAGCAACTGTCCCGTGAAGCAGGCTCAGGTACTCACTCCCCGCCAATTCCGAAGCGCTTGAATCCAGCGTTGACCTTCCGAGAAGAACGATGATGTCGCCATCGTCCTTGAAGCCGGCTGTCGTGTGCCCGGATACATCTTCGGTCAGGCCCAGGGCACCTACAACGGGAGTCGGATAGATGCCCTCACCTTGCGCTTCGTTGTAGAGACTGACGTTTCCGCTGACGACAGGTGCGTCGAACCGACGGCTGGCCTCGGCCATCCCAGCGACTGCTTCGCGGAGCTGGTAGTAGATCTCCGGCTTCTCCGGGTTCCCGAAGTTCAGGCAGTCGGTCAGCGCGATGGGCGTCGCTCCCGTGCATGAGACGTTCCGGCATGCTTCGGCAACGGCAATCATGCCCCCGACGTAGGGGTCGAGGTAGCAGAGACGACCATTTCCGTCGGTTGAAACAGCCAGTCCCTTGTTCGTGCCCTTCACTCTCAACAACGCCGCGTCTCCCCCTGGAGCCACGACCGTGTTGGTCTGGACCTGGTGGTCGTACTGCCGGTAGATCCACTGCCTGGAAGCGATATTGGGTGAAGCAAGAAGAGTCTTCAATACATCTGACGGGGAGGCATCTGGGAGTGGCACTGACTCAAGATCGCTCGACTGAAGCTCATCCAGCCACGAGGGTTTCATGGCGGGGGGTTCATACATCGGAGGATCTGTCAGGAGGTCCACCGGGACGGCCGCTTCGACTCGTCCGGACTCAGAAATCGATGCCAGGCCATCTGCCATTACCTCGCCGATGGCGTCCGAGCGGAGGTCCCAGCGGTCGAATATGGCCTTAACTTCGGCTTCCCTGCCCGGCTTCACAACTACGAGCATCCGCTCTTGGGACTCGCTCAGCATGACCTCATAGGGAGTCATGCCAGATTCGCGCCTGGGGACAGAGTCAATGTCGATGCGAATACCAACCCCGGCGTTACTTGCGCACTCAACACTTGAACTGGTCAACCCGGCGGCGCCCAGGTCCTGAATGCCGACGACAGCGTCACTCTCTGCGGCTTCCAGACATGCCTCGATCAGCACTTTCTCGAGGAACGGGTTTCCAACCTGAACCGTCGGGCGGAGCTCACGCTCATCTTCGAACGTTCGCGAGGCCAAGCCGGAAGCGCCGTGTATGCCGTCCCTGCCGGTATCGGCGCCGACCAGCATTATCACGTTGCCCGGGCTGCCTGCAGTCGCGCGTCGAAGGTCTTCATGGCGAAGGATCCCCACGCACATTGCGTTGACCAGCGGGTTGCCGGAATATGACGGTGCAAACTGGACTTCACCCCCAACATCGGGCACGCCAATGCAGTTCCCATATCCCGAGATTCCGGATACCACGCCCTGGAAGAGGTAGCGGTTGCGGCTTTCCGACAGAGGGCCGAAGCGCAATGAGTTGAGCAGCGCGATCGGGCGCGCCCCCATCGCGAAAATGTCCCTTACGATGCCGCCGACTCCCGTGGCAGCACCCTCGTAAGGCTCAATTGCTGATGGGTGGTTGTGAGACTCGACCTTCATGACGACGGCCAAGCCCTCTCCGATGTCCACGACTCCAGCGTTTTCGCTACCGGGAGCAACCAGCATACGCTCGCTCGTCGTGTTGAAGGACCTGAGGAGCGGCTTGGAGTGCTTATAGCCACAGTGCTCGCTCCACATCGAGCCGAACAACCCAATCTCCAGGTGGTTCGGTACCCTGCCCAATCGCTCGACTATTGCCTCATACTCGCCCTGGGAGATGGCAAGCTGGTCGAGAGTTTCCTGTGAGATAGGCACCCTGGAACTAACCTCCGGCGATGCTGGGTTGAGGCGTACGCGTCAGATAGAGGGCACGCCGGGAGCTGTGAGACTTCGTGTTGACTCGACGATCGACTGGAAGATTGCGAGACCGTCGGTACCGCCCATCAGGGGATCACAGCACCTCTCCGGGTGGGGCATCATGCCAAGGACATTACCGTCGGCGTTCGTGACTCCGGCAATGTTCTCTCGTGAGCCGTTCGGGTTGGCTTCCGAGGTTACTTTTCCAGCGTCGTCACAATACCTGAAGACGACCTGACCGTTGGTCTCGAGGGTGTCAAGGGTCGCATCATCGGCATAGTAGTTGCCTTCGCCGTGGGAGATGGGAACCGAGAGTACATCTCCCTCCCGGCACACGTTTGTAAAGCGGGTATTTGCCGACTCGACGTGGAGATTCACCCACTGGCAGCGGAACTGCAGGTGATCGTTGCGCATCAGCACGCCGGGGAGCAGTCCGGCTTCGCATAGAATCTGAAATCCGTTGCAGATCCCTATGACCAGGCCACCAGCGGCCGCGAACTCTTCAACGGACTTCATGACCGGGGAGAATCGGGCGATCGCGCCTGCTCGAAGGTAGTCGCCGTACGAGAAACCTCCCGGAACTATCAGGCAGTCGATACCTGACACGTCTGTGTCTCTATGCCAGATGTAACGAGCCTGCTCACCAAGGTTGTCCGTGACGGCTGTGAAGCAGTCGCCGTCACTCCATGTACCGGGGAAGACGATGACTCCAAAGTTCATCGGAGCGCCTCACTTATAGAGCAGCCGGTCCGCCCATTTACAGCGGCACTCCTCATAGGCCCCGGAGAGTCTCCATCACGATGGAACTCACCTCGCGGCCCTCGGCCCGGCCACGGACCTGGGGCATTATCTGGGACATGACTTTGCCCATGTCGCCGGGGCCGGAAGCTCCGACCTCAGCAACGACCTGCTGCACCAGCAGCGCGATCTCATCACTCGTCATCTGCTGTGGCATGTACTCCAGGATGATCTCAAGCTCGGACTCTTCCTTCTCGACGAGGTCGGTGCGGCTTGCTTCGGAGAATGCTTCGATGCTGTCGCGGCGCTGCTGGGCCTGTCTCGAAAGTACCTGGACGACTCCATCGTCATCCAAATCTTCCTGAACGCGAATCTCCTGGTTCCTGATCTCGGAACGAAGGTACCTAATGACATCGCGCCTCACCGTATCCCGGCTTCGCATTGCCTGTTTAAGGTCGTCTTCGAGTCTGACTTTCATTGTCATCGTGGCACCTTAAATGGGTTCCCTAAAGCTGCTCGGCGGCTTTCTTGATTGCCTTCAACGATCGGTCGCGTCCTAGAACTTCAAGTGACTCGAAGATCGGCGGGGACACCTTCTGCCCCGTAGTAGCAACCCTGAGCGTGCCAAGTAGCTGGCCAACCTTGACTCCAAGCTCGGCTGCCATTGGCCTTAGAAGTGCCTCTATTGGTTCAGTCTCGAAGCATTCCAAGTCAGCGAGGCCCTCGTAGGCCGCTACGAGTACCTGTCGCGTTCCCTCCGGGTCCATCCCCCTCTGAACGATCTGTTCAGGGTCCAACTGGACATCCTTCGAGAATATGAACTTAACCAGCGGCGCGGCGTCATCCAGGGTCTTCAGACGCTCGCGAACCAGGGGCACGATGTCGGTTACGCTGTCGCCATCGGGCTGTATGTCAAAGTCAGGAGGAGCCGCCTGCCAGTAGTGCGCCAGGGCTGTCGCCACTCTTTCGTCGGTAGAGTTCCTTATATGCTGACCGTTGAGCCAGATCAGCTTGTCTAAGTCGAAGACGGCATCAGACCTGGACACGCGGTGCGGGTCGAAGTTGCTTATCAGTTCCTCTACGGTGAAGAACTCGGACTTGTCATCAAGTGACCATCCCAACAGTGTGAGGTAGTTCATCAGAGCTTCCGGCAGGACTCCCATATCGCGATAGTCCATGACAGACGCTGCTCCGTGTCGCTTGCTCAGCTTGGTCTTGTCAGGAGCAAGTATCACGGGCAGGTGGGCGAACTCGGGCATCTCCCATCCGAGCGCAGCGTAGAGCTGGACGTGTCGAGGAACGCTCGACAGCCACTCTTTTCCGCGCATCACGTGGCTGATCCTCATGTAGTGGTCGTCCACTACCGAAGCGAGGTGGTACGTTGGGAAGCCATCTGACTTGATCGCGACGAAGTCATCGTACTGGCGGTTTTCGAACTCCACGTGTCCGAACACAATGTCGTCCAGCTCAGAAATGCCATCGTCGGGCATCTTGAACCGCACAACGGGCCTGCTACCCTCGGACTCATGATGCGATGCCTCTTCGGCAGACAGGTTGAGGCAGTGGCGATCGTATCCGATCGTGTCAGCTCCCGACTCTTCCTGTTCTTTCCTGATCCGCATGAGACGGTCAGGTGTGCAGTAGCATCGATACGCTTTACCAGACTCAATGAGTCCTTCGGCCACGCTGTGGTACAGCTCCAGCCGTTCAGACTGAACGTACGGCGCGACCGGGCCGCCGATATCGGGGCCCTCGTCCCAGTCCAGCCCGATCCATCGGAGAGATTCGAGCATTGCTTCAACTGCACCCTCGGTGCGACGGTCCTGATCGGTGTCTTCCACACGAATCATGAAGGCGCCCTTGTGTCTGCGGGCAAAGAGCCAGGCGAAGATTGCGGTCCTCACGTTTCCAATGTGAGGATTACCGGTCGGACTTGGGGCGAATCGGACCCTTACCTGATCAGTTCTAGTCATCGGAGTTCCCGTCTGAGACCAGCCTTACCAGGCGGTACTGACGCGCGCCTCGGCGGAGGACTATTACCTTGCCATCGACAGCGTGTTCCAATCTGACCACATGTCTGCTGTCGGACACTCGTTCACTCCCGACGACAACCCCGCCTCCCTCAATTAGCCTCCTGGCCTCGCCCCTAGACGAAGCAAGTCCCGTATTCGCTACCAGGTCGCGCAGGCCCACCCCCTCGCCTTCAATGTCCTCTCTTGCCATCGTCATGGACGGAACATCCTGAAAGATGTCGAGAAGCTCATCGGCGCCGAAGCCTGCGATGTCACCGCCGAATAGGACGTCTGTCGCTGCGAGGGCGGACTGAAGCCCGGACTCGCCGTGTGTCATCCGAGTGACCTCGGAGGCAAGCCTCCGTTGGGTCTCACGCGCTTCGGGGCGCGAGGCAACCTCGTGCTCATACTGGTCGAGCTCTTCCTGAGGCAGCAGTGTGTAGTACTTCAGAAACCTCACAGCGTCAGCATCAAGCGTGTTGAGCCAGAACTGGTAGAACTGGAATGGGGAGGTCTTGTCAGCGTCTAGCCAGACAGCTCCGCCTTCCGTTTTTCCGAACTTAGTCCCCGCTGCCGTGGTGATGAGCGGCGTTACGAGCGCGTGGGCCGGCTGTTGCCTTACTCGCCTGATCAAGTCCACGCCGGCGGTTATATTGCCCCACTGGTCGCTTCCACCCATCTGCAGAACACATCCGTACCGGTCGAACAGTGTCAGGTAGTCGTACGCCTGAAGCAGCATGTAGCTGAATTCAGTGTAGGAGATGCCGTCGGCCATGCGACTCTGGACGGCCTCTTTTGCGAGCATGTAGTTGACTGTGAAGTGCTTGCCGACGTCGCGCATGAAGTCGATCGAACTGATCGCCTCGAGCCAGTCGGCATTGTTCACCAGCAGTGCGGCGTTCTCAGCAGCGCCGAAGTCCAGGAAGCGCGCAAGCTGGTCCTTGATCCCTTCGAGGTTGTGCTGGAGCTCCTCCCGAGTTAGCAGCGGGCGCTCCTCAGACTTCCCTCCGGGATCCCCAATCAGGCCTGTTCCGCCTCCCGCTATGGCAATGGGGCGATGCCCATGACGCTGCATGCGCACGAGGGCCATGATTCCGAGCAGGTTTCCTATGTGGAGGCTATCTGCAGAGGGATCGAAGCCGATATACGCGGTGATCCTCTCTCTCGACAGTAGCTCCTCGAGGCCGGGCGTGAGCAGTTCCTGTCCATCGTCAGTAACGTGGATAAGTCCACGCCATCGAAGGTCGTCAACGACCGACTGAGTTGCCTGCATGGTTCACGTTCTCCTGTTGGAACACGGGACCGATCAGGTATCAGCCTAGAGGACTCATTAGTGGCCGGTCAATGGGAGCCATAAGGTGCGGAAACAGGTCGGTGAATCGCGGTGCTAAGTCCTCATCTGGGGAAAGAGAACGACCTCTCGAATGGTGCGCTGGCCGGAGAGTAGCATGGCCAGCCTGTCCATACCCATGCCCAGTCCCCCTGTCGGAGGCATGCCGTATTCGATTGCGGTGAGGAAGTCCTCGTCAAGCCTGTCCCACTCTTCTTCAGGAAGGGCGGCACGGAACTCCTCCTGTTCTTCGAAGCGTGAACGCTGATCGACAGGATCGTTCAGTTCGGTAAAGGCGTTGGCGATCTCCATACCTGCGGCGAACGCTTCGAATCGCTCGACCAGCCGGGGGTCGTCAGGAGTCCGCTTGGCGAGCGGCGACACCTGCACCGGGTAGTCGATAAGGAACGTTGGCTGTACCAGTCTTGGCTCTACTGACGTGGAGATCAGCTTATCGACAAGCCCGGCCCAGCTAACCTGATTCTCGATGGGAATTCCCCTCGCAGCCATTGCGTTCTTCAGGCTCTCAACGTTCTGGTGTTCAAGTATGTCTATGCCGCTATATTCTTTGATCTTTTCGACGAGCTTGACGCGGGGCCAAGGTGGCGTGAAGTCAATGGTATGGTCGCCATAGCTTACGGCAGAACTGCCGGCAACCTCGTTGGCCACAGTGCTGACTAGCTCTTCGACGAGTGCCATTATGTCGTTGTAGTCCGCGAAGGACTCGTACGACTCCATCGTCGTGAATTCCGGGTTGTGGTGCTGGTCGATTCCTTCATTTCTGAAGATGCGGCCGATCTCATACACTTTCTCGAGACCGCCGACGATCAGTCGCTTGAGGTGCAGCTCGGTTGCGATCCGCAGGAACAGATCCCGGTCGAGCGCATTGTGATGCGTCTCAAATGGGTGAGCCATTCCGCCGGCCGCGACCGGGACCAGCATGGGCGTCTCCACTTCCATGTAGCCGCGCCCTTCCATGAAACGGCGAATCCCACTCACCATGCGACTGCGCATAACGGCGATGCGACGTGCTTCAGGGTTGGAGATGAGGTCCAAATAGCGCTGGCGGTAGCGGATTTCGATATCGGTGAGTCCATGGAACTTCTCGGGGAGAGGTCTTAACGACTTGCACAGGACCGTGAATTCGCTTGCCTGCACTGTGACTTCGCCAGTGCGGGTGCGGATCATCTGCCCGCTGACGCCGATCCAGTCCCCGATATCGAGGTCGCTCAGAGTTGCGTAATCGTCCCCGAGGGCATTGCTGCGGAACATGGCCTGGATACTCCCAGAACCGTCGAGGATATCGCAGAATGTAACGCGACCCATCCCGCGCATCCCGGTTATGCGCCCACCTATCGAGACCTGGTCAAGCTCGAATTCGTGATCGCCTGAGAACTCGGCTGATTCAAACTGCTGAACAGCGTCCGTTGCAGTGTGCGTGCGCTCATAGTTGCGCGGATAAGGGTCTATGCCCTTAGTTCGGAGGTTCTCGGTCTTCTCAAGCCGGACTCGGACCAACTCGTCTGAAGGAAGCGGCATCTTTTCTGTCCTCCTATTGGCGAGGTCTAGCGCCCACCCAGGGACGCCATTGGTACTAATTGAGGTCCGGTCGGGAAACTATCTCTTACTTAATGGATATGATGGTGAGTTTCTGAACGCCTGAAGGGGTAGTTACTTCGATCACATCTCCCACCCGACGGTCCAGGAGAGCCTGTCCCACTGGGGACTCATTTGAGATCTTCCCCTCGAGGGGACTTGCCTCTGCACTGCCAACCAGCTGGTAGCTCCGGTTCTGGCCATTCTCAGTCTTGACGGTTACGGCGGAGCCGAACTGCACCTGGTCCTCGGACTCTGGACTTCGCTCGGCTATGATCGCATTATGTAGTAGCTGTTCGAGGTCTCTGATCCGACCCTCGACAAACGCCTGTTCGTTCTTCACTTCCTCGTACTCGGCATTGTCCACCGTACCTCCGCCTTCAGTCGCCTGGTGAATGCGGGAGGCGACATCGGGACGGCGTACAGTGCGAAGCTCATGGAGTTCCTCCTGTAGCCGGTCTCGGCCTTCAGGAGTGAGGAATTGCTGGCGCTGAGTCATGGTGACGCTCCGACATAACCAAAGCGACTGAGAGGCGATGTACTGATAGGACATCTCTCAGCCGCGTCAGTACATGGTAAATCACGGGGGGCATGGCGACAAGTTGTGATATATACTTTCGCTGCAACGAATGGAACGATAGACGCGCATGGCATCCTTGTGGGTCAATGGACAGTTGAAGGTCGCGTTTCGCAGCCACGAAGTAGGAACAGGGGCTGATTCATGGGTAATGAGGGCGAGAGGCAGGATGTTGTAATCATTGGCGCCGGCGCATCGGGCGCGGCGTTCGCCTGGAGTCTGGCTAAGGACGGATTCAACGTCCTTTGCCTGGAGCAGGGAGGTTGGGCCGATCCGCGTGACTACCCATCCAACCAGCAGGACTGGGAGATCCACCGCCAGACGGATTTCAACCCAGACCCTAACTTCAGGAACCTTCCGGAAGACTACCCAGTAAACGACAAAGACTCTCCAATTGCACCACTGATGTACAACGCGGTCGGTGGCAGCACAATCCACTGGAGCGCCCACTTCCCCAGGTTCCATCCTTCGGACTTCAGGACAAAGTCTCTTGACGACGTCGGCGACGACTGGCCGGTGACATATTCGGAGTTGGAGCCGTACTTCGATACCAACGACCGGATCATGGGCGTGGCAGGCATGACAGGCGACACAGCTTACCCGCCAAAGTCCGAGCGGCAGACGCCTCCCATCCCACTGGGAGTGCTGGGCCAGACTATGGCGAACGGCTTCGACAGGCTTGGCTGGCACTGGTGGCCTTCAGACTCCGCAATTCTGACTGCGCCGTATGACGGACGCGCTGCGTGCAACAACTGCGGTCCCTGCGACATCGGCTGTAGCAGGCGAGCGAAGGCGTCCACCGACGTCACATACTGGCCAAAGGCCCTGGCGATGGGCGCCCAGCTCAAGACCAACTGCCGCGTCCGTGAGGTCACTGTCAATAGTGACGGTCTTGCAGACGGGGTGATCTACTACGACCCTGATGGACAGGTCCAGGAGCAGAAGGCGAAGGTCGTTGTGATGGCCTGCAATGGGATAGGCACCCCGCGGCTATTGCTGAATTCGACCTCTTTTGTCTTCCCGGACGGCCTTGCGAACTCATCGGGCCTCGTTGGCAAGAATCTGATGTTCCATCCCTATGCGATGGTCACAGGAGTCTTCGACGAGATGCTCGAAGGCTACAAGGGTCCGATGGGGGCGAGCATCATCAGCCAGGAGCATTACGAGACAGACTTGTCGCGAGGCTTCGTTCGGGGTTACGCCTTCCAGGTCGTACGAAGCCCCGGTCCGGTGTCGGTCGCGAGAGGTGGAGTCGGAGGACAGAGGCTCCCATGGGGTGAAGGGCATCACGCATCCGTGGCCGAGCGGCTGGGTCACACGATAACAATCGCCGTAATCGGCGAGGACCTGCCAGAGCATCATAACGAGGTGACGCTCGACGAAGAACTGACTGACAGCAACGGCATTCCGGCCCCGAAGGTCAACTACACGCTGAGCGAGAACAGTCGCAAGATGATGGACCACGGTATCGGGACCGCGACTCAAGTCCTCGAGGCAGCCGGCGCTCACACGGTTACATCGAATCCGTTGCTTCGTCCAGCAGGATGGCACCTGCTCGGGACCGCGAGAATGGGTGAGGACCCTGCCAGCAGCGTCGTGAGCAGATCAGGCCAGTCCCATGACGTCAAGAACCTGTTCGTCATCGACGGGAGCGTCTTCGTTACTGCGGGAGCAGTAAATCCCACATCGACCATCCAGGCAGTGGCCTTGCTCATGGCGGATGAATTCAAGCAGAACGCAAGGCATCTATTGGATTAGACGGCAGGAGTCTTTAACGTGGCGACTTTTCTCAGTGCGGACCAGAGGGCACTCCTAGAAGGGGTACTTGACCGACTTATCCCACCCACGAGCGAAATGCCGGGGGCCGGTCAGTCTGGAACCTCGGACTACCTCGACGTTGTAGTGGGAGCGTCTCCGAGGTTAGCAAGGCTATTCGCGGCAGGGCTTCGCAGCATCGAGGCATCTGCAGTACGGCGCGGTTCCAGTTTCACAGAGATGAGCAGCGACCAGCAGGACGACGTTCTAAGGCACATCGAATCCAGCAATTCTGCGTTTTTCGAGTTGCTGCTTATGCACTCTTACAACGGGTATTACTCAAACCCTGAAGTTGTTGAGGCTCTTGGCCTGGAGCCAAGGGCACCACAGCCCCGAGGTCATGAAGTCGCGTTCGGAGACTTCGGTTCTCTCGAGGCTGTGCAGTCCAGAGGTCAGGCATTCCGGGACGCATAGGCGTCTCTGGAAGCTAGTATCCCATCCTGCCTTCGCGGGCCAACCAAGCGAACTGCTGAGGCCGTCGGCTCGCGCCTGGGTCCATGATTACGTTGACCAGTGAGGCCTTTCCAGAGTTGAACGCGCGCTCGAGGGCCGGCCTGATCTCATCCGGCTTCTCCACGTACTCGCCGTGGCCGCCGAAAGCCTCCATCATACGGTCGAACCTCATGCTGGGTGTGAAGTCGTTGGGGTTATCTTCACCATCCACATATTCGCGGACCCACTTGTCGATGTTTGCATTCTGGAACACCACCCATACGATAGGCAGCTTGAATCGAACGGCCGTCTCGATGTCCATTCCATTGAAACCAAAGGCCCAGTCACCCTGCAAACAGATGACGGGTTTGTCGGGATACACTACCTTGGCAGCTATCGAGAATGGCACGCCCACGCCCACGCAGCCAGCGACTCCGGCATCGACTCGCTGTCTGGGATTCCAGACAGGAATGACCTGACGCGAGATGTCCATGGTCGAGGCGCCGTCGGCAACCAGGATCGAGTCCTTTGGCATGTAGTCGCGGATCTCCTTGAGGATCCGGTAGTAGCCAAGAGGCATAGTATCGGCGTTCAGCATCGGCTCGATCGTCGCCCCATTCTGGGCCGACTTCTCCTGAAGTCCTCCCAGCCATGGGGTCTCTCCATACTCGACTGGGGAAGTCTCGAGTGCCTCGACGAGCTGACCCATAACCAACTTGGCGTCGCCCACGAGCCCAACGTCTGCCGCATGGTTGGTTCCTATCTCTTCGGGTTCGATGTCGACCTGGATGAGCTTGTAGTCTTCCGAGAACCTGGGAGGCTGTCCGAAGTGGAAGATCCAGTTCAGCCTGGCCCCTACGAGCAACACGGTGTCTGCGCCCTGAAGCGCCTGGGTGCGTGCCGCGGATACGTTCATCGGGTGGTCTGGGGGCAGCACGCCTGCTCCCATCGGGGAAGTGAGGAACGGGATCTGAGTCTCTTCGACGAACTGAAGCAGTTCATCTTCGGCCCACGACCAAGCGGCTCCCTTCCCCACGATCAGCAGTGGACGCTCGGCCTCCCTGAGGATGTCCAGGGCTTCCTGTATCTTCTGGGGTTCGGCAAGCGGCCTGGCGGGCTCAGGGGCTGGCGTTGGAACTTCTACCTCTGAGTCATCAACAGACCCGGAGATCATCTCGGCTGGCAGGTCAAGATACACGGGGCCCGGCCGGCCGGCCACTGCCTTGCGCAGGGCGATGTTGATGAGTGTGGGGATCCTCTGGATTGACTCGGCGGCGTATGACCACTTGCAGAGCGGCTCGGTGGACTCCACCTGCGCCAACTCCTGGAAGTCGCCCATGTTTCGGCGGCGGAGCTCTGCCGAGCCTCCGATTACCAGCAACGGCCAGCAGTTGACCTGGGCATTCGCGATAGCTGTCAGGGTGTTGGTCTGACCCACACCGGAGGCAGCAATGCAGACACCGACACTCCTCGTAAAGTACGAGTGAGCCTGGGCTGCCATCGCCGCCGCCTGCTCATGGCGCACCGATATTACTCGTAGACCGCCCTCGGCGCAGCCGTTTACTATAGGCCCGACGGGGTCGCCCGGCAGGGTGTAAACGGTATCGATTCCTTCTCGTTTGAGCGAGTCGACGACCAACTCCGCCCCTGTCACATCTGCCATCCCGTTCGCCTCCTTTGAATTCCAATATGTCCGACGCGGCAATTGTATCTTGGGGTCTGACAGTGTCAAGCTGGACTCCGGTGGTAGAATGTGCGCGCGCATCGCCAACGACAAGAGGAGACAAGAGGTGGCAGACAGCTTCGTACCTTCATTTGTTTGGAGAAACCCCACCCGCATAGTCTATGGAACGGACACCCTGGACCAGCTCCCGAGCGAAGTCCGAGGTGTGGCTGGGGAAGGTGCCAAGGTCCTGTTGGTCACAGGACGCACGTTCCTGAGATCGAGGGGAATTCTCCAGCGAGTCCTGAACCTGCTCGATGGCTTCGAGGTGATACTGCACGACCGAGCGGACCCCTTTCCAACACCGGCAGATGCAGATGAGGCCGCGAATGTCTGCAAAGAGACTGGCGTGAAGATCGTTGTCGGTATCGGAGGCGGAAGCGCGCTGGACCTCGCAAAGGCGGCCGCGGTCCTTGCCACGCACGATGGTCAGGCCAAGGACTATTCCCAGGGTGTCGCCAGCCTGGAGAGCGCTAGTTTGCCGTTCATTGCCGTGCCGACAACGTCAGGTAGCAGCAGCGAGGTGACATCAGGGTCGGCCCTGTGGGACTGGGATACGCACTCTCAGTTTGGACTTGGGGACGTCAGAATGTTCCCTACTGTGGCAATCGTGGACCCCAAACTCGCCATGACGATGTCGCAGAACCTGGTAGCAAACACGGGCATGGACGCGTTCACCAGCGCGTTCGAGAGCTACTGGAACGTGAACTCCGAACCGATATCCGATGCCTACGCGCTGGAAGTAATGCGACTGTACTCCGGTAACCTGGTGAGGTCCGCAATCCAGGGAGACCTGGAGTCACGCGCGGCGTGCGCCCTTGCGGCAACGATTTCAGGCGTCGGTTACAGCAACAGCACTCCCAACGCCTGTCACGGAGTTGGGAGTCCGCTAACCCTCTTCTGGCGAGTTGAGCATGGGCAGTCAGTGTCGATTACGCTGACATCCTTCCTGAAGTGGTCAGCACCTGCAATCGCTGACCGGATACCGGCGCTGCTGTCTGCAATGGGGGTGAGCAGCCTGGATGAAGCCTGCGACAAGTTCGAACGAATCATGTCGGACTCCGGTCTCGAGACGCGGCTGTCTGGGCTCGGCATCCAGGAAGACGACATTGACAAGATCGTCGAGCACACTCGGTGGGACCGGCTTGCCTTGCTTCCGAAGCCTATGGAGAAGGATGACCTCCGGGAGATGCTGAAGCAAATCCTCTAGTACCTGGACCGGGCTGTTCAGACAGCAGGTGTCGCCTCAGTCGAATGGCCGTCGAACCGGTGCGTATATCACCAGCGATACCCTCTAGGCCTCCGCCTCGGGCTCTTCTTCCAGAAGCTGCCGCAGCTTCTCTCTGGCCTCTCGGATGACGCGGGTCTGTTCGGCAATCTTGTCGAACAGGTCAGACCGGGATTTAACGCCCTCCCCTATCAGGAACGCCGCTGCTTCCGAGCGGCTGTTGGTCACACCGGAGTCGACGAGTTCGTCTAACCTGTCGAGGCTGTCCTTACTTAGCCTCACCATCACCACGCTGTCCCGCGTCGATCTCACTGCGTTAATGGAGTCGCGAATCGAGTCGCCCACCGAACTGGCGACGTCCCTTCCTTTTTCGAGAGCATCCCTGACGGCCTTGTCTACGTCGTCAAGGTCGTCAAGGGTGATCGTGATTGTCCTTGCCCGCTTCTGAGTCTGCTCTTCACGAGTATCATGTGTCTCTTCCTGCTGATTGCCATTCTGTGTCACGATGTTACCCCTTGCATGTAACTTACTTACACGTAAGTATAACACAGACCTCGCGACGTGCGAACGTTACTGATTGAAAGAGGGGCAACAGCAAGCCGGTCAGTGCGGCAGCTGTGGGACGGAGACCTTAGACCTTGTAGCAGGCCGCGAACTGGCCTGCTCCCTTGTCTTCGAGCGGGGGATGAACATTGTCGCGGCAGAAGTCGTCGGCAATTGGACAACGATCGTAGAAGCGACATCGCGGGGACGGATCAACGGGGGTAGTCACACCGCCCCTGATGTTGACGGGATTGCGGGTAGAGGCAGGATCGGGAACTGGGACAGCCGACAGCAGCGCCCTGGTGTACGGATGCTGTGGACTGCTCAAGAGCTGTTCAGTCTCCCCCACTTCAACGATCTTGCCGAGATACATCACGGCGATCCGATTGCACATGTATCTCGCAACGGCCAAATCGTGCGTGATGTACACATAGGTAATGCCAAGGCGGTCGCCAAGGCCGTCCATGAGGCGCATGATGCCAGTGCGAACAGACACGTCCAGCATGGACGTCGGCTCGTCAGCAACTACAAAGGTTGGCTCTACCACCAGTGCCCGGGCAATAACTACTCGCTGTCGCTGTCCACCGGAGAGTTCGTGGGGAAACCTGAATAGAAAAGTCGAGGCCGGGGAGAGTCCAACCAGGCCAAGCATGTCTGACACCCGGTCGATTCGTTCGGCAGGGTCGCCAATGTTCTGGACCCTGAGCGGCTCTGAGATAGCGTCGAACACTGTCTGCCGAGGGTTCAGTGACTCGTACGGGTCCTGGAAGACCATCTGGGCCTTCTTCCTAAAAGCCTTGAGAGACGCGCCTCTGAGCGTCGCTATGTCTTCTGAGACTCCGGTCCCATCGTCGAACTGGATGTGGCCGGCGGTTGGCTCGATCAGTCTTACGAGCAGCTTGCCAGTAGTGGTCTTGCCGCAACCCGACTCGCCCACAAGTCCCAGACTCTCCCCAGCCAAGAGGTTGAATGACAAATCGTCAACCGCGTGGACGAAACTCTTCTGTCCTCCAAACCACGAGCGTGAGACGGGGAATAGCTTGGACAGCGACGTCGCAGAGACGATTGGGCGGCTGCGAGGTTCTTCGCTGCTGTGCTGGACTGCAGATGATTCGCTACTCATCGAGCGGATTCCAGCAGGCAGCCCAGTGGGCGCCGCGACTGACGATTGGCGGTTCCGAAGTCCGACATTCATCCGTCGCATACGTGCATCGTGGATGGAATCGGCAACCAGGTGGAGGATCTACGAGGTCGGGAGGCTCTCCCGGTAGAATCGAAAGCTCCTTCTTCTCACCTAGAACACTTGGGAATGCGGACATCAGCGCCTGGGTGTAGGGATGAATCGGACTATTGAATATCTCGGAAGTCGGGCCGTACTCGACTATCTTGCCGGCATACATCACGCCAACGACGTCGCTGACCTCGGCTATGACCGCCATGTCGTGCGATATGTAGATCATGCTCATTTCGAGCTCGCGCTGGACCTCTTTCATCTCGCGAAGAATGCGGTCCTGGACGATTACGTCTAGTGCGGTCGTGGGTTCGTCGGCGATGACCAGGTCAGGTTCACATGCCAATGCCATCGCGATAATGGCCCGTTGCTTCATTCCACCGCTGTACTCGTGGGGATATCTGCGCATGAACTCAGGATTGAGTCCCACGAGTTCGTACAGCTCCAGGACTCTGTCAAATGACTCCTGACGAGTCCTTTCATAGTGCGCCTCGAGCGCTTCCACTATCTGCTCGCCGACTCTGTAGACCGGGTCGAGTGAATTCATCGCCGCCTGAAAGACCATCGAGATTCGGTCCCAGCGGTACTCCCTCATTTCGCCTTCAGTGAGGGGCAGCAGGTCAACGTCCTCCAGAAGCACGCTCCCGGCCACCAGCGACGCGTTGTCAGGAAGGAGCTTCAGCAGCGAGGTTGCTATCGAGGATTTCCCGCAGCCCGACTCACCAACGAGTCCCAACGACTGGCCGCGTTCTACAGCGAAAGACACGCCGTCAACGGCACGTACCGGCCCTTCCCGAGTCATGTAGTGCATGGTGAGGTTATCGACGGTCAGAAGAGCCACTCGTCACCTTCGCCTTAGCCTGGGGTTGACCACCTCGTCGAGTGCCCTTCCAACCAGGTAGAAAGATGAGCACAGGAGCGTGATCGACAGGCTGGCCGGGAATATCAGCCACCAATAGTCGCTAACCTGCAGCAGATAACCCGCTGACTCTGTTGTGTGAATCATGAGGCCCCAACTCATTCGCACGTCCAGAAGGCCAAGGAAACTGAGAACTGCTTCCGAGAAAATCGCGCTCGTTACGGTGAACATCATGTAGAGGAACGAAAGTGGGAGCAGATTGGGTACCACGTGCACGAGGATGATGTGAAACGGGCTGCCACCGGCAATTCTGGCAGCCTCGATGTAAGGCTTGTTGACCACCGACAGGGCTTGGGATTTCACGAGTACACCCGTCCCTCCGAAGCCGGAGAGAATCCCGATTATCAGCGCCAGCTCGAAGTGCTCCACGCCAATCAGGGCGCTCAGGACTATTAGCACGCTGATGGCCGGCATCATGATCATGATGTCAGCAAGTCTCATTAAGAGCGTGTCGACCACTCCGCCGAAGTAGGCGGAAACCGCGCCGACGGTCGTGCCTATGGTGACGGTCACCACAGCAGCCAGGAGTCCCAGCAGAAACTCGGACCTCGCGCTGAACATGAGCTGGCTCAGGATGTCCCTACCCAGGGGGTCTGTGCCAAGGGGATGGCTAAAGCTTGGTGGGGCAGGCTGCCTCGTTTCATCCATTGCGTACCCGATGACCGGATCGTAAACGTGTGGACTCCACACGGTCCTCATCATCACGGGATGTGCCAGAGCCAGGACAGCGTAGAAGACAATTATGGAAAGCCCTATTACCCCAATGCGGGCGCCCATGAACAGGGACCAGTTCTGCCTGAGGCTGCGCGTAGCCAGGCGCAGCCGTACCCTCCAGATGGCTTCGGGGAGCTCAGTATGAGGACTCCGGACTGCCATCAGTACCTGATTCTCGGGTCAAGAATGGCGTACATCACGTCGGCTGCGAGGTGGGCGAGCAGTACGAAGATTCCAACGAACACGAAAGCACCCACGGCCAGCGGCAGGTCCTCAGACCGGGCCGCTGAAACCAGCGTCTGACCCATGCCGGGCCAGGAGAAGATGGACTCGGCGATGATCCCGCCGTCGACGGCGAAGGCCAGGCTGAACACCAGACTAGTCACCACTGGAAGCAGAGCGTTTCGGGCTACGTGCTTGTCGCGGACGTCGCGCTCGCGCAGCCCCTTCGCCCTTGCCGCCATCACGAAGTCTTCGCGCATGGTCTCAAGCATGCTGTTACGGGTCAACAGCATGGTCCCGGCGAAGCTGATCAGTGTGAGCGTCGCGACGGGCAAGATCATGTGCCTCACGATGTCCCATGCAAGGTACCCGATTCCTGAAGCAAGCCAGACGAGAAGCACCGCCACAACGGTGATTGGGACGCTGGCGAAACGCAGCACCCTCGGCAGCTGGCCGTATCGCCTCGACGTCACTATGAACAGAACGAGGATGGCCAACGAGGCTGCCGTTGCAGTCACGATCATGCGGAGGAATACCGTGTTTGCATCGACTTCGGCATCCCGCCACAGGACCGGATCAAGGAACTTCCCAATTGGGAACCAGCCAGCCTTGAATGAGAAGAGCCAGATCATCATCAGGGCAAACCAGGGGGTGAACACGGTGTAGAGAGTTACCCCGCCGATCGTGCTCGCGTACTCTGTCCACCCTCCCCTGCGCCAGGCGATGATCTTGCCAAGGGTAAATCCCAGGTAGAACGAAACGACCGTCGCAGTAGCGAACAGGACTATCGTACGCGGCAGTCTCTCCTTGATGATATCGGCCACAGACCTGGGGTAGTGACTGAATGAGATGCCAAAGTTGCCTGTGAAGGTGTTCCTGATATGGACGAGGTACTGCTTCCACAGAGGCTCGTCTACACCGAACAGGTTCTGGAGTCGCTCCCTTGTTTCAGGTGGAACGTCGGGATTGATTGCGTAGAAATTTGTGACGTCCCCTGGCTGCGCGTTGACGACGAAGAACACGAGTGAGAGGAATATGAAGAGCGTAACTAGAATCTGGATGGATCTCTTCACCAGATATCGCGTCATATCTTCGTCCGTTCGTCAGGGCGAAGTGATTGGCTCAGCCGACTGGTGCGGCCGAGCCACTTCACTGTTGCGTCACGCGGTCGGCACACTTCCAATGCTTCGTCCGCAGGACGTGTTGCGCCGGGAGCCTATCGGTCAGCTACTTGATCACAACTGAGTGCTGCATTCCGCCCTGCTGTTCGATTCCGCCGAGCACATCCGTGTATGGGAATTCGAGCCTGGACGGCCGGTAGGCATCCAGCTTGGGAGTCGTAAACAGCGTCACGTAGGGGAGCTCTTCCGCCAACAGCGCCTGTAACTGGAACGCCTTGTTCCGAGCGCCTTCGATGGTTGTCTCCGTCAGCAGGCCCAGCGCGTTTTCATCGAACTCGTCGCTTGCGTAGCCTCCCCAGTTGTAGCCGCTGCTGACCTCGGGGGAATGCCTGCTGTGGAAGAAGTTCTCCAGGTAGTCAGGGAAGATGCTCAACCCCCAGCCGAGCATCCACATGTCCAGATCCTCGGCGACGTTGTCGCTGAACAGCTCATCGACGATGACGTTGAAGCCGGTGAGGTTGGCGCGGACAGGGATGCCGATGTCGTTCATCCAGCGTTCGATCCAGATAGCAAAGGTTGAACGCATGGGATCGTAGCCGGCGCTCGGAGCAATCAGTGTCATTTCCGGAACGGGAGTTCCGTCGGGCATCTTCAGACCCTTGCCGGGCTTGGAGACAAAGTTGCCGTCATCGCTGATCTCTGGCTCCTGCTCGTACGTGAAGCCTGCGCTCTTGAGGAGCTCCACTGCCTGGGTGAGTCGCTCAGTGCGGGTCAGGTCCTGGCCGTACTTCGGGACGTCCGGGTTGTGCCAGAAGCCATTTCCCTCTGGGACCATGGCATAGACCGGAATAGCAGCATCCTGGAGGATCGTGCGTGCCACGAACTCCTTGTCAATGACCGTCGCGACCGCCTGCCTGAACTCCTTGATGTCCATGGGAGGCTTGCGGACGTTGAAGCCAAGATACCTCACACCGTTGTTGGCGTTGGTCACGACATCCAGGTCCGGTGTGTTCTGCACCCGGTCCAGGAACCCCTTCTCCAGGCCCAGCGGATTGAATACGAAGTCGATATCGCCCTTCGTAAGGGCAAGAATGGCGGCGTCCTGGTTGCCGTATATGCTGAAGATCTCCGACTCCACGTGCGGACCGACAGTGTATTCGAGAGACTTTGGCCCTTCTGGGTTCCCGTAGTAGATAGATGTCCTGCCCGTCCGGGCGTTCTCTTCTGAGTATGCGCCACTCTCATAAAGGGAGATCACCGTGCCCATGCTGTGGTAGTTGGGGTCAGTGTCGTTCTCGAAGAAAGCTCCCGGCTCCCACTTGCTGAACACAAAGCCTCCGAGAGTGGGTTCACCATCCGGGACGTGGGCGAACAGAGCCTCATGCTGCTGCTCGATTTCGCCAGCCTGCTTTGCCTCCTCGACAACGGAGGCCCAGTAGTGCTCAGCCAATACGGGCATGAAGCCCAGTCCAAACTGCCAGACGCTCAGCCCGGGTGTCTGGGGGTTGCCCTCAGCATCGACCGTCTTGAAGTACACCTTCAGCCTGTGGCTGTCCAGTGCCTCGACCCTGTCCAGGAATGCCGGATCGACTGTTGAGGCAAAGTTGGACCCTATGTTTATTTCTAGTACGGTGTTGACGGTAAACACGAAGTCGTTGGCGTCGAGTTCCTCACCGTCGCTCCACATGACACCCTTCTCGATTGGCACCTCGGCAGTCCAGTACTCGGTGCCGCCAACGGTCTCCCTTGTCAGCGGAGTTGGGAAATCGTCGGCCAGGGATGGCACCCAGTCAAAACGCTGGTCGGAATAACCGTATAGCGAGCCCGAGACACCGGACAGAATGTACTGCGTCCATACCGACCCTCCAGGGCCACCGTAGTAGTTCCAGAAATTGCGAGTGATGGGCTCTTCGAATATCCCCATCTGGTAGATCGCTGGACCCATCATCACATCGGGGACCGGTGTTGGTTCAGCCTCCTTGACAACCTCCACGATCTTCTCGACTTCGACGATCTTTTCAACCTCTACAATCTTCTCGACCTCGACGGGAACCTCTTTAGTGACTTCCCTGAGGACCTCCACCGGTACCTCTTTGGTCACCTCCCTGATGACCTCTACAGGCACCTCCTTGGTGACCTCTTTGGTCACTTCCTTGATGACCTCTACGGGCACCTCTTTAGTCACCTCCTTGATGACCTCTACAGGCACCTCTTTGGTCACCTCTTTTATGATCGTTTCAGGTTCGGCCTCTTCCGAACAGGCGACCGCCGCAATTGCGAGCAGCATGCTGAGGGTAAGGCATATTGTCGTGAGTCTTGTTAGTGAAAACACCTTGAAACCTCTCGATGTCATACGTGTATTTCAAACCACTTCGGGCGGGTAGGTTCGCATACGTTCATCGGTCTGTCAATCTGAAATGAGATATCCCAAGTTGGCCATTTCCAATCGCACCTGTCCAATCCGAGCCAAAGGTAGGGCGACGAGGCTCGTGATAGAATGCGGACAGCCGAATTGCTGAGGTCAGTCATTGAAATCAGAGGCCCCTCTCGAGCCTGCTCTTGTTGATGAGCTGTTTGAGTTTTGGCTTCCCATTTTTGGACTTCCCAACGACCTCAATCCTGAGACGCTTCTCGGGTTGGAGAATCCGCAGTCTCATATATCCGTCTATACGAGCAGACTGGATAAAAGGATGGCAGGCACGTGCCTCGTGATCCGATCACCGCTCATGTCGGAACTGGGTGGGTTCAGCGAGGTCGCCACAAGTCCGCACGCAAGACGCACGGGAATCGCCACGGCACTCTCCATGCAGGCCCGGGATGACTTTCGCGAGGCAGGCGGGGAGGCACTATTCCTGGGCACCGTAAACCCTGACGCTGCCAGGATCTACTTCCGTCTCGGGTGGCGAAAGCTTGCGGGTGCCAACGTGATGTTGAATGTGACCCGCGATGCGTCACCGGAAGAGTACCTGGTGGATTTCTTCAGTGGCCTCGGACCGGCGACCGAAGGTCCTGCCACTCCCGGAGACAGGGTGCCGATAATCCCGCTGCTGCTTTCACCGCACGACTGGCAGGTCCTGGACCTTAACGTTGATATGCTGTCCACGCGTTACGCAGTGCAGGACTCATGCCTCGGACTCTACAGAAGGTACTCTACAATGGCGAAGGACGGCCCCGGCGCATGGTTCTGCGCCCGTACAGAGACCGGTCACGTGGTCGGAGTCTCGAGCGCACTTGCCGTCGAGGGCGACGGATGTCGCATCGACGGCTTTGCCCATCTTAATCACATCGAATCGTGGAACCCGCTGATCCACTCAGCCATCGACTGGTGCAACAGCAGAAACGCATCTCCCATCTGGACTACTGTTTCGTTCGAGGATGAAGAGAAGCTGTCCCTTCTCGAGTCGAACGGCTTTAGCCAAAAGGGCCAGGGTGAGCCCATCGACCTCGGTGTCAGGCAGGTGCGCACACTCCGCTGCGAGCTGGCGTGACGCGCTCTCGTAGTCCAGCGAGGCGGCGCAGCCGCTCAGGCCGTAGGGAACGGGACCTCACCAAGGGCAGCGTTCCAGCCAACTTATGGCACCTTGCGTGGCCGCAAGTCACGGAGAGCTTTCTCAGCGTCGTCGATCAGCTAGCAGACCTCGTGTGGGCAGGGAGGCTTGGCTTCCAGGCGCTGGCAGGTCTCGGCGTCGCGCAGACGTTCCTCATGTTGCTCATGACGGCGCGGATGGGACTGGACGCTGGCATGCGCTCTATGATCTCCCGGGCAGTCGGCGCTCGGCAGATCGGGTACGCGAACCATGTGATGCTTCAGGCCATCACGCTATCGATGGCTTACTCCATCGTTCTGGTTGTCATCGGGATGATATTCACGGAACCCTTACTTCGGCTGATGGGTCTGAGCGACGAGGTTGTCAGGCAGGCAAGCGGATACATGCGCTTCCAGTTCTTCGCGATGTCGGTGATGGGACTTCAGAGGCTTACGGCGGGCGCACTTCAGGCATCGGGAGACAGCGTTACTCCCCTTAAGGCGGCGCTTGTGTCTCGAGTCGGGCACCTTGTGCTGAGCCCGTTCCTCATATTCGGGTGGTGGTGGTTCCCTTCGCTGGATTTGGCAGGAGCTGGGGCAGCCAACCTGATCTCACAGACCGTTGGGACTTCTGTGAATTTCTATGCGCTGTTCAAGGGGACCTCTCGCCTCAAGCTTAGCCTGAAAGGATATTACGTCGACTTTCCACTAATCTGGAGGCTCCTGAGGATCGGCATCCCGGCGTCCGTAACTGGAGCTCAGCGGGCAGTGTCGCAGCTGATGGTGGTGTTTCTTGTCGCGCCGTTTGGAGACGGCGCCCTGGCAGCTTTTGCGCTATCCCGACGGGCCGAGAATACGGTCAACCATGCAAGCAGAGGGCTTGGACGGGCCGCTGGGGCACTTGCAGGTCAGAACCTGGGAGTTGGCTACACCGAACGGGCAAGACAGTCGCTCTTCTGGGCCCTGATCTACGCGGGAGTCGCCAGCCTCATAGTTGCTGCCGTATTCTTTGCGTTTTCCGACCAGGTTGCCAGTTTCTTTAACTCTGATCCTGAGTTTGTGTCCCAGGCAGCCACGTGGCTACAGATACTGGCAGTCGGCTACTTCTCTATGAACGCCGTGCAGGTCTTTACTCAGGGATTCAACACGACGGGAGCAACTTTCGCGCCGATGGTGATAATGCTGTCGACGATGTGGCTTGTGGAGCTGCCCCTGGCATTCGCACTTTCACAGTTCTCTCCCCTGAACGAGTACGGCGTCCCCTGGGCCATAGTCATTGGCATGACGATAAGGGCGGTCGCCTTCGGTGTGTACTTCCTGCAGGGCAAGTGGCTGAGAACGGGCCTGCTATGAAGTCATCCAGATGAGCCTGAATCCGACCCTATGCTATGCTGGCTTCAGACTGGAAAACGACCTCGCCACCTCAACATGCTAACCCAGCCTGACCAGAAGCCAAAGACATCCATCAGAGGTCTCTTTACCCGAGAGATTGGCATTCCAACGATTTGGATTCTGGTCGGAATCGCAACTGCAACGTTGATAGCCGACCAGCTAACCAAGTACCTGATCAGGGAAAACCTGGCGATTGGCGAATCCTGGCCTAGCGAGGGATTCTTCAGAATCACTCACGGCACCAATACCGGTACGGCATTCGGCCTATTCCCGGATCAGACGCTGCTGTTGACGATCGCGTCGGTCGTCGCCATCGGGTTCATCATCTACTACTACCGGGCTCACGGCGGACAGACCTGGCTTTCGGGACTCAACGTAGGACTACTGCTTGGCGGCGCATTCGGCAATCTCATAGACAGGGTAGCCGCGGGCAGAGTCACCGACTTCATAGACGTGGGTCCGTGGCCGATCTTCAACATTGCAGACTCAGCCGTAGTCGTTGGCATCACACTGCTGATCGCAAGCATGCTGCTGCTGGAGGGTCGAGAAGGCGAACTTCATGACTAGTCCGAATGCGAGACGACCACTCACGATCAGACATGAATAAGGTGCGCCAATTCCTGTGCATTGACTCCGGGGAACGTATCGACAGGTTCCTCGCGGGTCACTGTCCTGACCTGTCCAGAACGAGGATTAAGCGCCTGATTGTCGGTGGTGAGGTCACGGTTGACGGCGCGAAGACGAACGCAGGCTTCCGGCTTCGGACGGGACAGTCCGTCGTGATTCGAGTGCCTGAGCCGACCCCGTCGCACATGGTGCCACAGGCAATTCCACTATCAGTGCTTTACGAGGACGTACACCTGCTGGTGGTGGACAAGCCCGCAGGCATGGCAGTACATCCAGGCGTAGGCCACCCGGACTCGACGCTGTTAAACGCTGTTCTCGGGCTGGACTCCGAGATTGGGAGTGTCGGCGGACAAGCGCGTCCGGGGCTGGTACACAGGTTGGACAAAGACACCTCGGGGCTGATGCTGATTGCCAGAAGTGACGAGTCACATGAGCACCTGTCCGCTCAGTTCAAAGACAGGTCCATCAGTAAAGGATACGTGGCCCTTGTCGCTGGGCACCCGGAGCCTGCCGAAGCGATCATCGATGCCCCAGTAGGGCGAGACCCACACGACCGGAAGAAGATGGCAATTGTTGACGACGGCCGTCCGGCGTCAACTCTGTATCGGACGACTCAGAGATACAGAGGCTGTTCTTACATTGACGTCAGGCCGAAGACTGGTCGAACGCATCAGATCAGGGTGCACTTCGCGTCGATAGGACACCCGATTGTGGGCGACGTGACCTATGGGCAGTCGGACCCGAGGCTCGACCGGCAATTCCTGCACGCGGCGTACCTGGAGTTTGAGCACCCTACGACTGGGGAGAGAATGGAGATCGAGGCTCCCCTACCGGACGAACTTCAGGCGGTCCTGGACGAACTCGGCGAGCAGGCGGCACACAGGTAACAGCTCTTTCGCTCCCGGTCTTAGTACCAGTTGATCCTGCCCTTTCATTCTCACGCCTGCCCTCTCCTTCGGCGAGAGGGAGTCCGTGGTCACCTGTTTCAATGCCCGCAAGTAGGCGCTCTTTTATCCCACTGGCAGCAAGGGGCATTATTCTCTTTGGTCTCCCGCCCTGTGCTAGCATGTCGGCGCACTAGTTTCCTTCAGGAGAAAGCCGATATGACTTCCGAGGTTAACCAGCGGGTTGTACTCGCATCGAGGCCAGTTGCATACCCAGAGCCGCAGCATTTCAGGATAGAAGAAGTTCGCATTCCCCAGCCGCGCGAGGGCGAGGTGCTGGTCAAGGTCATCTGGCTGTCGCTGGACCCCTACATGCGGGGAAGGATGCGTGAAGGGCCTTCGTACGCGGCACCCGTTGCAGTTGATGGAGTGATGACAGGCGGTATCGTGGGGAGAGTGGTCGAGTCGAGGTCCCCCGAATTGCAGGTTGGGGACATAGTTGAGGGTTCCCTCGGCTGGCAGGAGTACGCTGTTGCGCGGCCCGGTCAGCTTCGGGTTGTCGATGCCAGCCTTGCGCCCATCTCCACTGCGATTGGGATCCTTGGGATGCCCGGCATGACGGCGTACTTCGGATTTCTCGAGGTCGGCCAGCCGGAGGTGGGCGATACGGTTGTGGTATCGGCAGCCTCAGGCGCTGTTGGTCAGGTGGTTGGACAGATCGCCCGGATCATGGGGTGCCGGGTCGTAGGTACCGCAGGCAGTGACGACAAAGTCGACTTCATTGTGAACGAGCTCGGATTCGACGTGGGTATCAACTACAAGACCGAAGACGTCGATGCAGCGCTCGCCAAGGCCTGCCCGGACGGGATCGATGTTTACTTTGACAACGTCGGTGGCTTCGTCACGGACGCCGTCATGCAGCAGATAAACGTCCACGCACGCATCTCTGTTTGCGGTCAGATATCCCAGTACAACCTTGCCGAGCCAGAGATGGCCCCTCGAAACATTGGGCTGCTGATCCAGAAGCAGGCGCGCATGGAAGGGTTCCTGATCTTCAACTTCGCCCACAAGCACGAGCACGCGCGTCAGCGCATGGCACAGTGGATTCGGAGCGGTGAGCTTCGATACAAGGAAGACGTGGTAGAAGGCTTGGAGAACGCGCCTGGAGCGTTCATCGGCATGATGACGGGTGAGAATTTCGGAAAGCTGCTCATCAAGGTAAGTTCCGAGAGCTAGGCCATTCCCCTGGCAACCAAAGGCGCCCGGGCTTGAACACCCGGGGGCCTTTTACTTGGTCAGTTCAGACCGCTCTGTTGGGACGACCCTAAACGAGGCCGTGCTCCTGCAAAGCCTTGGTGACGGCAGGGGGATTCATGGGGAGTTCCCTCATGCGCACACCCGTCGCGTCGTAGATGGCATTGGAAAGGGCAGCCAGCGGTGGAACCAGCGGAACCTCACCGACTCCCCTAACACCGAACGGGTGGTTGGGGTTCGGGACCTCGACGACCACTGCGTCGATCATAGGCAGATCGAGCGAAGTGGGCATTCGGTAGTCCAGCAGGCTGCTGTTCATCATCTGGCCGTCGTCGCTCATGTAGTACTCTTCGTTCAGTGCCCAGCCGATGCCCTGCACGACGCCGCCCTGAATCTGTCCCTCGACATAGCTCGGGTGGATCGACGTACCGGAGTCCTGAGTGGCAGTGTAGCGAAGAATCTCTATTTTCCCGGTCTCGGGATCGACCTCGATGTCCACTACGTGAGTAGCGAACGCGCTGCCGGCTCCTCCGGGGTCCATGTTGGCGCTGCCCACGATCGGGCCGCCGGTCTCTACTGCGCGCCCTGCCAGTTCCCTGAAGCTCATGCTGAGTTCAGGGTCGGACTTGTGGCTGAAGACGCCGCCCTCGAGTTCAATCTCGCTGGCCTCGGTTTCCCATAGCATCGAAGCACGGTCGAGCATCTGGCGCTTGACGTCCTGTGCTGCCTCGTAACTTGCCCAGCCGGTCTTGAAGGCGGCCCCAGAGCCACCGGTCATAGAGGTGTAGCCTATCGAGTCGGTGTCGCCGACCTGCGGGTTTACGTCCTCCACAGGTATGCCAAGGACCTCGGCAAACTGCTGGGCAGCTGCAGGGCGGGTACCACCGATGTCCATCGAGCCGATGGTCAGGTTAACAGTGCCGTCGTAGTTCAGGTTGGCAGTGGCACATGCAGCGCCGGTGCCGTTGATCCAGAATCCGGATGCGACTCCCCTGCCTCGCCACTTGCCCTCAACTGGCTTGGAGTAGTGGTCGTGGTCCTTTGCCGCCTGAGCCGTCTCGATAGCTCCAATAGGCGGATTGATGACGCCGGTGGCGCGGCGAGTGCCCTCTTTGGCCCCGTTGAGTATTCGGAAGTCGATTGGATCAA
Organism: Dehalococcoidia bacterium; assembly: GCA_965232905.1. GTDB lineage: Bacteria > Chloroflexota > Dehalococcoidia > Lucifugimonadales > UBA1123 > VXRN01. The sequence continues at coordinate 568,245 of OZ247432.1, read as the reverse complement.
CGCCGAGTTTCTCGCAGATCTCGTCGATGATCGTCTCCGCCGCGAAGGAACCGATGGGCGCACCGGGAGCGCGATAGGCGGTCGTCTTTGGCTTGTTGTCGACGACGTCGTAGGCATCGATCAGGATGTTGGGGATGTCGTAGGGGGAGAAGATGCAGTTGGCCGCAGCTCCCACAGGAGAACCTGGGAAGGCGCCCGCCTCAAAGCGGAGGTCGGCGTAGGCTGAGGTCATCCTGCCTTCGCTGGTTACACCGATCTTGACGTTCATATATGAGCCTGAAGTCGGCCCTGTGGCCTCCATGACCTCGGTGCGGCTCATAGTGAGCTTGACCGGCAATCCAGCCTTCTTCGACAACGCAACGGCCACCGGCTCGAGGTAGATGGTGGTCTTCCCACCGAAGCCACCGCCGATCTCCATCGGCACAACCTTGATCGACGAGAACGGCACACCGACCACGGCTGCGGTCAGATCCCGAATCTGGAAGTGGCCCTGCGAGCTGCCCCACACCGTAATGCGGTCCTGGGGAGTCCACCACGCGGTGGCGGAGTGTGGCTCGATGTAGCCCTGGTGGACGGTCTTGGTGCGGAACTCTCGCTCGACCACGACGTCGGCCTGCTCGAAGCCCTCGTCAATGCTGCCGATCTCCAGACGGGAGTGGCTGGCGACGTTGTTGGCGAACTCAGGATGAAGCAGCGGCGCGCCGTCGGCCATTGCGTCCTCGACAGTCGTAACCACCGGCAGGACTTCATACTCGACGTCAATCAGGTCGAGCGCCTCTTCTGCTTCATGTGGACTGTCCGCAGCCACCGCGGCGATTGGATGGCCCTTGAAGAGCGCCTTGCCGCGAGCGAGTATCTTGCTGCTGACATGGAACAGGTTCTGTGGAGGTCCGCCCGCAGCTCCAACGACGGGCTTGTTCTCATACTCTGGCAAGTCGGCAAAAGTCAGTACTGCCCTCACTCCGGCGGCGGCTTCCGCTCGCGAAGTGTCAATCGACTTGATGTTGGCGTGTGCGTGTGGACTTCTGAGGAGCTTGGCGTGAAGCATCCCAGGAAGTGAAACATCTGCGCCATAGGCGGCCTTGCCGGTCACCTTGTCGAATCCGTCGTGTCTTATGGGGCGGGTTCCGACCGCCGTGTAGCCTTTGGTCTCCGTCGTCATTGGCAGATAACCTCCCGATTTTGATACTAGGTGCTAGGAACGGCGCAATTGTAACACAGGAAGAATGTTGCATCTGTTACAGGGAAATTAACGACTTTACGTCGTTCTTTATCGTGTTCTTGGGCGTGTGTTATACTGCCGTAGCTGTCGAGGGGTGGACTGCTCAACGCGTCTTTCCCTCCAATTACGGCTAAGTCCCCAAGAGGAAGAACTAATGGCATCGGGCGTCAGGATAGTCGAGGGTGGATCGGTAACTTCTGCAAATGGCTATAAGGCCGGCGGCGTGTATGCAGGCCTGAAGAGCCAGGCAGAAGGTGTTCTGGATCTAGGAGTCCTTGTGTCCGACCGATCGGCGACCGTAGCCGGTACTTTCAGCAGGAATAAGATTCTGTCTCCCTCCGTGACAGTTACGAAGGAACGTGTTCCTTCGTCGACTGCCAGAGGGGTTGTCGCAAACAGTGGATGCGCAAACTGCTCTGTCGGCGACCAGGGAATCGAGGACGCCCTCGATATGACCAGGCTGGCAGAGGCTCACGCAGGAGTGGACGCCGGATCGATGATGGTTGCTTCGACGGGCGTTATCGGCGTCGAGCTGCCCATGGCCCTCATACGGGGCAAGATCGGCGACGTCGAGCTTACCGACGACGGTGGAACCGCATTCGCGCGCTCCATCATGACGACCGACACGCGTCCCAAGCACATCGCTGCCCAGTTCGACGTCGGAGACACAACCTACACGGTAGGCGGCGTCGCCAAGGGTGTCGGCATGATCCATCCTGACATGGCAACGATGCTGTCATTCATCACATGCGACGCCGAGATTCCGCAGGGCTTCCTGCAGGAGTCGTTGAGCGCCGCGGTCGACCTGAGCTTCAACATGGTCGACGTGGACGGAGACCAGTCAACAAACGACACAGTATTGCTCTTCGCCAACGGCGCAGCCGGAGGTCAGCCAATAGAAAGTTCGGACTCCCCTGGAGCAGCGGACTTCCAACAGGCCCTGACAGAGGTCTGCACGTACCTTGCCAAAGAGCTGGTCAGCGATGGTGAGGGAGCCGGGCACATCATGGCCGTGACGGTCGAGGGCGCGACTTCCATGGCAGACGCCAGGTGCGCTGCACGCGAAATCTCATCGTCCAACCTGGTCAAGGCCATGGTACACGGCAAGGACCCCAATTGGGGTCGCATCATGATGGCGTTGGGTAAGAGCGGCATCGAACTGGAAGAGTCGAAGATAGACATCTTCATCAACGGCATCCACATTGTTCACGAGGGCAAGGCAATACCGTACTACGCCGACGCCGTGGTCTCAGGCATGAACGCGCACGAAGTCTCGTTCAGAGTCAGTCTGAACATAGGAGACCATTCTGCGACCGGGTGGGGTTCGGACCTTACGGAAGAGTACGTGACCTTCAACTCGGCGTACACAACGTAAGTCGGACTTGCCCAAGGAGCATTCCCCCAATGGGACGATCGTAGTCAAGATCGGCGGCAGCACTCTCGGAGAGCACGATACGACTCTCGCAGACCTCGTTACTCTTCAACGGGAGGGCGCAACTCCAATAGTCGTCCATGGAGGGGGAAAGATAATCTCTGACTGGATGGCTGCCCAAAGCGTAAGGCCCGTTTTCAAGGACGGCTTGCGCGTAACCGACAAGGACAGCCTGCAGATTGTCGTAGCGGTCCTCGCCGGGCTTATCAACAAGGAGCTTGTTTCCCAGCTCACGGCTGAAGGCGCCAGGGCGCTCGGCCTGAGCGGAGCTGACGGTGGTATGCTCGTTGCCTCGGTGAAAGACCCAGCGCTTGGCTATGTTGGCGAAGTTGCCGAAGTTGACACTACCCCTATCCACGCAGCGACACAGGCAGGGTACATCCCGGTAATTGCGCCAGTAGCCAGATGCCCCTCGGACGATCCCACCTATCCCAACTCGCTTATGAACATCAACGCAGACACGGCGGCCGGTGAAATCGCAGCGGCCCTGCGCGCCGACCAGATGTACTTCCTCACTGACGTAGAAGGCGTGCTCGACCGCAGTCACAGGCTGATTTCACGAATTACTGAACGCCAGGCTGAGGCGCTAACGTCGGCAGGAACAATATCCGGCGGTATGATTCCAAAGATCGAGGCGTGTGTCCGCGCGTTGAAGTCAGGCAGCGAATCTCGCATCATCGACGGTAGAAAGCCGGGGGCACTTCGCCAGTCCCTAAACGGCGCAGTGCTTGGCACGCGCATCGGATGAGGTATCAGGAGCACCATGGCTGAAGATTTCCCACGCAACGGCGGAGATTCGCCCCAAGAGCCCGCAATTGGGCCACCCACGATGTCCCCTTCATTCATGAAGTGGAGTCTTGTAATAATCGGCCTGATCGTGTTGTTTGGAATCTTCTCCTTCGGGAGGGGAGTCTACACCGATCTTCTGTGGTTCGACTCGCTCGGTTTCAGGACCATATTCGTGAAGGTAACGGTGACCCGGATTGCGCTGTTTGCCATTGGCGCAGTCGTCACTGCAATTGTCCTGAGCGTAAGCCTGAGAATTGCTCACATGCACTCCTCAGGTGAGGTCAATCTTCCAATTCCACCTGAGGTGATCCCCACCCTGAGGAGGGCCGTGTTCTGGGGGGCGATCATCGTCATCGTCATCTTGAGCCTGATCTTCGGGTCTGTGTTAGCGGCACGGTGGGAGCTGTTCCTTAGGTTCACCAACTCTGTTCCGTTCGGGCAGGTGGACCCTGTTTACGGGCGAGACATCGGGTTCTATATCTTCAACCTGCCCCTGTACTCGTTTATTCAGGGATGGATTCTTGGTCTTGGCATCGTCACTTTGCTCGCCACCGTGGGCCTTAACTTCATCAACTACAGCCTTCGAGGCTCCAGCTATTCGCTGACAGGAGCCCGCCTCGCCCACCTATCGGTCATCGCTGCCGTGATCATGCTGACCATGGCAGCCGGACACTGGCTGGACCGTTGGGCGCTGGTTCTGTCCGAGGACGGCGCGGTGTTCGGCGCAGCGTACGCCGACTTGAACGCCAGAAGACCGGCCCTACTCATCATGACGATCGTCGCTGTCGCAGCGGCCATTCTGATGGCTGCAAATGTCTATCTGCGCGAACTTCGGATGGTTCTCGGAGCGGTTGTCCTGTGGGTGGTCCTGGGACTTGTCCTGAACTCCGCATGGCCCGCCCTGATACAGCAGTTCTCAGTAACACCAAATGAGTTCGTAAGGGAAAGCCCATACATTGCGCGCAACATTGAGCTGACCCGCCAGGGATTCGCGCTGGACCGGATCGAAGAAGCCTTCTTCCAAGCGGAACCAGACGTTAGTGTCGAGCTCCTCGAGGACAACATCACTACGATCAACAACATACGCCTGTGGGACTACAGGCCGTTGTCGAGCGTTTACAGACAGATCCAGCTGATCAGACCGTACTACGACTTCAAGGACGCCGACGTCGATCGTTACTACATCGATGGGGAGTACAAACAGGTACTTCTGTCAGCACGTGAGGTCGCCCCCGAGAAGCTGAACCCGCAGGACCAGACCTGGGTAAATAACACGCTCTCATACACTCATGGAATTGGTATTGCGATGAGCCCAGCCACAGAATTTACGCCGGAGGGCAGGCCGGAATTCTACGCGCAAGACATCCCGATAGACGGAGCGATACCCATCGGACGCAAGGACGGTGTGACTCCTCCTGACTTAATCGTCGACAACCCCCGCATCTACTACGGTGAGAACACAGTCAACTATGTGATTGTCAACTCAAACACGCAGGAGATCGACTATCAGACTGAATCCGGTGAACTGTTCAGGAACCACTACGACGGAGAAGGAGGAGTCCGGCTTGACTCGTTCTTCCGTCGTCTTGCATACGCATGGCAGTTCGGCGACGTGAACATTCTGATCAGCGGTGAGGTCGCTCCCGATAGCCGCCTCCAGTACCGCAGACACATCCAGGAGAGAGTGACATCAATCGCGCCGTTCCTACAGCTGGACAGAGACCCATACATAGTGGCCGCAAACGGGCGACTGTTCTGGGTGCAGGACGCCTACACCACCACTGACCACTATCCATACTCGGAGCCTACTGAGATTGCCGCCGGAGAAGGCGGATTCTCAACCCACTTCAACTATATGCGTAACAGTGTCAAAGTCGTCATCGACTCTTATGACGGCGACCTTACGTTCTACATCTGGGATGAGACCGACCCGATGATCCTAACCTACGAGAGGATCTTCCCGGAACTCTTCGCCAGCGCAGCCGAGATGTCGCCTGAATTGAGGTCGCACGTCAGATACCCTCAGGACTTCTTCTCAGAGCAGGCTGAAAAGTACATCAAATATCACATGAAGGACCCCCAGGACTTCTACAACAACGAGGACCTCTGGGCGATTCCGCAGGAGAAGTTCGGGCAGGGCGAGACCCTTCAGCCTGTAGAGCCCTACTACGTGATCATGAGACTTCCAGGTGAGGAGACCGAGGAGTTCGTGCAGCTACTCCCCTACACTCCCAGCGAGAGGCAGAACCTGATTGGCTGGCTCGCGGCACGAAGCGACGGGGAGAACTACGGGAAGCTCGTAGCGTTCAACTTCCCGAAAGACCGCCAGATCGACGGACCGGAGCAGGTCGAAGCTAGGATCGACAACGATCAGACCATATCCGCATGGTTCACGCTGAGGTGCTCGGAGGGATCGACGTGTATCAGGGGCAATCTCCTGGTCATCCCGATAGGCAATTCGTTGCTCTACGCTGAGCCCGTATACATCCAGGCTGAAGGCGTGGTATTCCCTGAGCTCAAGCGTGTAATACTGGCCACCGCCGGTAAGGTGGTGATGGAGGACTCTCTGGGTCTTGCCCTTGCAGCGCTGACTGGTGAGCAGTCACTGGTCACTGTGGGCGATCCCGCCACGCCACGAGATGTGGAAGCAGCCCCGACAACTACGACAACAGTAGTTGAAGAAGGCGGCGAGCTGCAGATGCAGATTACGATCGTGTCTGACTCGATCGAGAGTATCAAGAACGATTTGACCGCGCTGGAAGAAGCGCTTGAGAAACTCAAGGAAATCACCGGAGGTGAATGACGTGACAACGAATTGGACAGAATTAGAGAGTAAGTACTACATGTTCGTAGTGCGCCGGCAGCCCGTCGTAATCGTCAAGGGCGAAGGCACGAAGGTCTGGGACGTAGACGGCAAGGAGTACCTGGACTTCACCTCAGGTTGGGCAGTCAACAACGCTGGTCACGCAAACGAGGCGATTGCCGACGCGATCGCTGAGCAGGCCAGGACGTTGCTGCAGACTTCCAACCAGTTCTACACCATCCCCCAGCTTCAGCTGGCGGAGATGCTTGTTGAGAACTCTGCACTGGACAAAGTCTTCTTCTGCAACAGCGGAGCTGAGGCCAATGAAGGCGCAATGAAGTTGGCCCGCAGGCATGGCGCGAAGAATAAGGACGGGGCGTTCGAGATCGTAACGGCCCTGAACTCGTTCCACGGGCGCACGATGGCCAACGTGTCAGCGACAGGTCAGCCCCACTACCAGGAGCTGTTCCAGCCAATTCCCCCAGGATTCTCCCACGTTGAATTCGGCGACATCGAAGAGTTGCGGGGATCTATTACCGACAATACGGTAGCCGTAATGGTCGAGCCCGTGCAGGCCGAGGGCGGCGTCAACATCCCGCCGGAAGGCTACCTGGAGAACGTCAGAGAGCTATGCGACCGCGAGGGCCTGCTGCTGATATTCGACGAGGTCCAGACTGGCATGGGAAGGCTGGGTACGCTCTTCGGATATGAGAAGTTCGGTGTTGAGCCAGACGTCATGACGCTGGCCAAAGGACTTGGTGGCGGCGTGCCGATTGGTGCGTTCATGGCCAAGGACGAGGCGTGCGCGTTCGAACCCGGCGATCACGGCTCCACGTTCGGCGGAAACGCGCTGACCTGCGCGGCCGGCTACGCGTCAACAAAGTACATCATCGAAAACGATCTGCCAGGAAATGCAGCCGAGATGGAGACCCACATGGCTGCTGGGCTGGCAAACCTCCAGTCTAAGTACAGCCAGATCCAGGAAGTGCGCGGAATGGGCCTGCTTTGGGCCGTCATCTTCGAGTCCGACATCGGGCCGGATGTAGTGGCGAACTGCAACGCACAAGGGCTTCTGACGAATCCCCTGAGGCCCAACGCGGTCAGGCTCATGCCGCCGCTGACTGTCTCCAAGGAAGAGATCGATCAGGCGATGGAGCGTCTCGACGCTGCCATTGGTGCCGTAGGAAGCTAACCGAGTCAAATGCAGGGGGCGTCTGTCAGTTGGGGCGCCCTCTCTTCATGCAAGAAGAACAAGGAATAAAGCCCACATGAACTGGCGGGAGCTGCAAGAGAAGGGTGTAACGGTCGTCGGGGGAGCCGTATCCGGCGGGCTCGACAGCTGTACAGTCACGCACTGGCTGCGGGAAAAAGGCTTCGAGGTCCAGGCGTTCACGGTCGACCTCGGTCAGCCGGACGAGGAGAACCTGTCAGCCATATCAGATAGGATGCTTGGCTGTGGCGCAGCGGACGCGGCCATCGTGCCAGGCCGGGCAACCCTTGCAGAAGCCGGACTCAAGGTAATCCAGTCGCAGGCCCGATACGAAGGCGGCTACTGGAACACGACCGGTATCGCGCGTCCAGTCACGATAGAGGCAATTCTGTCGGAGATGCGGGACCGGGAAATCGGAGTGCTGTTCCACGGGGCAACCGGCCGGGGCAACGACCAGGTAAGGTTTCAGCTCGCCACCAACATGATCGACCCCGCTACCGACGTATACGCGCCGTGGCGAGACCCAGAGTTCGTCGAACAGTTCCCTGGCAGGCAGCAGATGATCGAGTACTGCGAGGCAAATGACCTGCCCATCAGGCCCGCGCGCGAGTCCAGGTACTCGACTGACGCCAACTTCCTAGGTCTCACACATGAAGCGGGCGACCTCGAAGACGTCACCATTTCACCTACCTTCGTAGAACCAGGGATGGGGGTCTGGCCGTGGGACGCCCCGGACAGCTCTGAGCTGGTGTCCGTAAGCTGGGTACAGGGCGTGCCGGTTGCTCTGAATGGTAATCCTCTCGACCTCGAAGGTGTCATAGAGGCTGCAAACAGGACTGCCGGCGTCCACGGTGTTGGAATTGGGACACACGTTGTCGAAAACAGATTCGTCGGTGTGAAATCGAGGGGCATATACGAGTCGCCTGGAATGGAACTGCTCGGGCAAAGCTACGAGTTCCTTCTCCAGTTCGTACTGGACAGGAGGGCTCGGGAGCTATTCGAGCACCTCTCGAAGGTGATAAGCGTCCAGATCTACCAGGGTTACTGGCTCGATCTTGCCACGCGCGCTGCTTTAGCTGGACTGGAGCCGATTACTCAACTGGCAACCGGGACAGTCACGGTGCGCCTGCATCGTGGAAACGTCTATTTCGACACCGCTGAAGACACGCAGGAAGCTATGCCTCACTCGCTGTACACTGATGACAGCTCGATGGAGGCAATGGGCACTTACGACCACACCGACGCTGAAGGATTCCTCAACGTGCTCGGGATTTCGGCGAAGAATCTGGGCAAGCGACAGAGGGAGGGCGTCGGTCGCTAGACGCGGCCAGGAGGCTATCTAGAATGCGGTTTCCGTCTCGACCAACTGAGATGTCTGCCGAATGGCTGGGTGAGACCCTTGGGTCCGAGATCGAGGACGTAACGATCGAGACCGTGGGAGTCGGCACCGGGTTCGCGGGTTCGATTTACAGGCTTCACCTTACGCCTTGTGCTTCCAGCGAGGGAGTCGACGTCCCAGGTACGCTAATCTGGAAGACTGTGTCGACTCACGCCTCCACGCATTACTTGCTCACGCAACTCGGCGTGTATCAGTCCGAATGGGACTACTACACCAGGTTCGGTAGTCGCTCCACTATCGCGCCGAGGGCATACTACTCGGACTTCGACGACGAGTCCGGCTCACTATGCCTGCTGCTCGAGGACCTATCAAGCATGGAAGCCGGCGACCAGATCGAAGGATGCACTATCGAGCAAGCGAGGAAGGTAGTCGTCGCCCTGGCGGCTCTCCACGCCGAGTTCTGGGAGGGCCACCGAGGAGATGATCCTCTGGCCGTCAGGACATTCGATAACAGGGCGAGCATGGCGAGGCGAATACACAGCGCATCCTGGCAGCGAGTGCGTGAGTCGAACATTACGATTCCAGCCGGGCTCTCCGATATCGCCGACCAGATCCAGCCTCGCATAGCTGATATCAGGACCCGTCTGGGAGCCGCTCCCACGACCCTCCTGCACGGGGACGTTCGCGCCGACAACGCTTTTTTTGATTCTGATGGTGTCAGGCTCATAGACTGGCAAGCCGTCCGAGAAGGGCGCGCCGCGTATGACATTGCGTACTTCATCTCCACATCGTTGAGCGAGGAATCAGGGCGGTCGCAGCAAGACGAGCTCATCGCACTGTATGTCGAAACCCTTGCTTCACTAGGCGTAGAAGGCTACGGCACATCTGAGTGCATGGAAGACTTCCGCTGGGCGCTTCTGGACGTGGTTACGTTCATCGGAGTGATTGGCGCGGCTCTGGACTTCAATGAGGGTCGGGGCTTACAGTTAGCTAACCTGGTGATGTCCCGCTTGTGGGCATCTCTCGAATACAATCGTGCGATCGATCTACTGGATCGCGCCTCGCCCGAAGCGTAGAGGGACACGCATGGCAATTGCAGCAGAAGCGGAAATCCGAGGCCAGATTACGACGCTCGTGCGGGACTTCGTACGGCGCGAGGTCGAGCCGATCGCGCAGCAGTACGACAACCTGGACATCTATCCACAAGAGCTGATCGAGCCGATGCGTGAGATGGGCCTATTCGGGATTACGATTCCTGAGAAGTACGGCGGGCTGGGACTCGATCACACGACATTTGCAGTGATCTTCGAGGAACTCAGCCGGGGCTGGATGAGCGTTAGTGGAATCATAGGCACTCATCACGTGCTGGCCCACATCGTCACCAACTACGGGACCGATGACCAGAAGGAGCGGATTCTACCGCGGCTGGCCAGCGGGGAGCTTAGGGGCGGTCTGGCTCTCACTGAACCCGAGGCTGGCAGCGACGTTCAGAACATCAGCACGACGGCAACGAAAGACGGCGAGGAGTACGTCATTCGCGGCACCAAGATGTTCATCACCAATGCGGAGCATGGAAACGCTTTTGCAGTGCTGGCGAAGACTGACCCAGATTCTGAGCCGCGCCACCGAGGGATGAGTTGCTTCTTTGTAGAGAAGCCCAATGAGGGGATCCAGGTCGGCCAGCACCTGGATAAGCTCGGTTACAGAGGGCTGGACTCGTCTGAGCTCATCTTCGACGACTGCCGGGTCGGGTCAGAGAACCTGATCGGCGAAGCTGAGGGCCAGGGTTTCAAGCACGTGATGTCCGGACTGGAAGGCGGGCGGATCAACGTCGCCGCCAGAGCCGTCGGCGTGGCTACCGCCGCATTCGAGGCGGCCATTCGATACGCTCAGCAACGTGAGGCCTTCGGTCAGCCGATAGCGCAGCACCAGGCGATCCAGATCAAGCTGGCAGACATGGCCACGAAGATCCAGGCTGCTAGGCTTCTGACTTACGACGCGGCCGCCAAGAAGGACGCTGGAGAGCGCATAGACCTCGAGGTCGGGATGGCGAAGCTGTTCGCCTCGGAGACCTGTGGTGAGGTCGCGATGGAGGCCCTGCGCATTCACGGTGGGTATGGATACATCAAGGACTTTGACGTCGAGAGATACTACCGCGACGCGCCCCTTATGATCATCGGTGAGGGCACGAACGAGATCCAGCAACTGCTGATAGCCAGGCGCCTGCTCGAAAGATACGCAGTGTAGTCGCGTCGAAGTCGCAAGACCAGACTGAGAAGGAAGCATGATCCACGACAGACGAGATACGTTCGGGGGCTACCTGGAGGACTTTGTTCCAGGGGACATTCACAAGCACTGGCCTGGTAAGACGATCACCGAGATGGACAACCATCTGTTCTCGCTGCTCACGATGAACCACAATCCTCTGCACATCGACGAGCAGTACATGTCTGAGCACCAGCACGGTAAGATCCTTGTGAATGGTGCGCTGGTCCTCAGTCTCGTGGTTGGAATGAGCGTGCCAGAAATGTCCGGTAAGGCTATCGCCAACCTGGAGTACGAGAAGATCGTTCACACTGGTCCCACATTTCATGGCGACACGGTATATGCCGAGAGCGAGATTCTGGATGTCAGGGAGTCGAACTCCAGGCCTGACAGGGGGCTCGTATATATCGAGACTCGTGGACGGAACCAAAGGGACGAGCAGATCCTGACGATGAGACGCACGTTCCTGGTCCCCAAGCGCCCTGACTAGCTTCCTGTAATGGGTCTCAAGGAAGTCCTCTCCGACTACACGGTATCTCTGCACTACGACCGGCGTCTGTACAGGCAGGACATCGCCGGGTCCATCGCCCATGCGAAAATGCTCGCCAGGCAGGGGATCATCTCCCAGGGCGACAGTGAAGCCATTGTCGCTGGACTAGTTGAGGTCCAGAGCGAGATAGAAGGCGAGAAGTTCCCCTGGCGGCCTAAGCTCGAAGACATCCACATGAACGTCGAGCGCCGGCTGTTCGAGTTGATCGGAGAACCAGCACTCAGACTCCACACGGCGAGATCGCGAAACGACCAGATCGCTCTTGATGTCAGGATGTACATTAAGGATGCGATTCGAGACGTAGTCGCCGCTCTTCATGGCGTTCGCTCAGCACTCGTCAGCCTTGCTGAAGAGCATCCAAAGTTGCCAATGCCCGGTTACACGCATCTGCAGCGTGCGCAGCCGGTGTTGTTCAGTCACCACATGCTGGCGTACTACGAGATGTTTAGCAGGGACGCGGAGCGGTTCGAGCAGGGTTATGGGAGAGCCGATGTCCTTCCGCTGGGCAGCGGAGCTCTGGCCGGACTTCCCTACCCCATCGATCGCGAGTTTGTCGCGGCAGAGCTTGGATTCTCGCGCATCTCAACCAATAGTATGGACGCTGTCTCAGACCGGGACTTCCTGCTCGACTACCACTCTGCATCCGCCATCTGCGCGATGCACCTGTCTCGACTCTCGGAAGAGCTGGTGCTGTGGTCTTCAGAGGAGTTCGGGTTCATCAGGATGTCTGACGAGTTCACCACAGGCAGCAGCATAATGCCACAGAAGCGCAACCCGGACTTTGCCGAGATCGCGCGGGGCAAAACCGGAAGGGTCTACGGGAGCCTGATGGGTCTGCTGACGACCCTGAAGGGGCTTCCCCTGACATACAACCGCGACATGCAGGAAGACAAGGAAGGCTTCTTCGACACGCACGACACTCTCCTGACGACGCTGAAGATCTTTGGCGACATGCTGACTGGCATGAGTGTCAACGAAGATGTGCTGAGACAGTCTGCGAGTGGCGGTTACGTGCTGGCTACAGACATAGCGGACTATCTTGTCGCCAAGGGGATGCCATTCCGGGAGGCCTACCGGATTGTTGCGAAGCTGTCCGAACTGGCTGCTTCACATGGCGTGGGATTCGAAGACCTTGCACTCGAGGAGTACAGGAGCCTGTCTGAGTTGTTTGGACAGGATGTTTTCGAAATAACCGTGGACTCGTCCATCGCGGCCCGCGACGTTCCTGGAGGGACCTCTCAAGAGAGGGTCCTAAAGGCAATTCAAACGGCCAGGGGGGAGCTGGAGGGTGAACTTGAACAGCGCTAGGAACGTGAAGATCGCCCCATCCATACTCTCAGCCGACTTCGCCCACTTAGGCGAGCAGGTTGCTGAAGCCGAAGAGGGCGGCGCGGACTGCCTGCACATCGACGTAATGGACGGCCACTTCGTACCGCCGATCACGTTTGGCCCGCCGATAGTGGAGGCGATTAGACCCCACACCAAACTTCCCCTCGAGATTCACATGATGGTCGAAAGGCCAGAGAACCACTTTGCACAACTTCGCGACGCAGGCGCAGACCGGCTGATCGTTCACCAGGAGGCGTGCCCTCACCTTCATCTCTCTGTCAGTCAGATCAGGGACGGGGGCATGGAGGCAGGGGTCGCGGTCAACCCCGGAACGAGTCTCGGCTCGATTGAGGACGTTGTCGAAAACCTGGACCTGCTGTTGATCATGACTGTCAATCCCGGATGGGGGGGACAGCCGTTTATTGAATCCATGGTCAATAAGGTCAGCCGTGCGCGAGCCATCCTGGACGAGCTGGACCGTGACGTGACGCTTGAGGTGGACGGAGGGATAAAGGCGGACAACGCTGGCCTCGTCGTTGGTGCCGGGGCTGACCAGCTTGTCGCAGGTTCGGCGGTCTACAACGACGCTATGTCAGTCTCAGACGCCATCTGCGGACTGAAGACGGCGATCGCCGCAGCATAACAGCTACCTGAGCGTGCAGGACGATCGAGTCAAGATCGCCATCAGGGCTGGATGGGACGCAATGTCTGAGTCCTATCAGGCGGATAGCGCGATTTCGGTGTCAGATGTCCATTACGCACCATTTGCGCCCGGCGAACGTCATTATCGACTTCTGGGCGATGTGCGCGGCAAGCGTGTGCTTGAGCTGGCTTGCGGCGGAGCCCAGAACTCGGCGGCTCTGTCGTCATGGGGCGCCGATGTTGTGGCACTGGACATTTCACCAAACCAGCTTCAGTTTGCCCGAAACTTAAGAGAAGACACAGCCGCAACCTTCGATCTGGTCACCGGGGACATGGCGGCTCCCCTGATGTTTCGTCCAGAGTCATTCGACATCGTTCTCTCAGCATTTGGATGGGAGTTTGTCTCTGACCTGAGGGGGTGTGTCGCCCACTGCGCGGAGTTGATTCGGCCAGGTGGTCAACTCCTGATGTCGACCGTGCATCCCCTAACGGCGTTCGATTGGGAGATCGGCAGAAGTACACTGCTGGTCACGGATTACTTCAATCCGCCTGTCGAGGTGTGGGAAGAGCCGGTGCCGGAGGGACACTCCCCCGGGCTTACTTTCTTCAGGACCATTGAGGAACTGGTACGATCGGTTACGTCAGCCGGGCTCGTTGTGGAGAGACTGCTGGAACCTTACCCACTTGAGCCAGGGGGCGCTGAGGAGTCACCCTACGCGGGGAACTACTGGGCAGACCACAGAGAGCGCCTCGAGCGCGTGCCCTTTGCCGTCGTTATCTCGGCGCGCAAACCGTCGCTCGGCTAGTCGTTAATCCTACCCGCCGCCTACGGCGCGCACAATCTCCAGGGTGTCGCCGTCTTCCAGCGTGATCGACTCGATCTCGCCACGAGGTATCACCGTGCCATTATGAGCGACCGCGATCGCAGTTTGGGTTATCCCGATATCAACCAGGTAGCGTTTAAGGTCTACCGGGCCCTCAGCCTCACGAGGCTTCCCGTTTACTGTGAGAGTAATCATCTAATGACTCGCAGCGCTTGGAACTCTTCCACTGATGGCTGATACAAGGTCAGATGCAGCCACCTGGGGACTCTCAGCCATTGTGATTGCGGTGATTACTGCGACGCCCGAGGCGCCAGCTTCCATCACTCCACCTGCATTGTCAGAGGTGATGCCGCCAATCCCTAGCACCGGTATGCCCACGGCATCCGTGACCTCTCTAACGAGGTCAAGACCGCCAACCTGGTCAAGGGTATGGGAGGCCGTATCGAACACGGTCCCGAGTATGAGGTAGTCAGCTCCCTGGCATTCTGCGTCCACGGCCCCCACTTCCGAGTGAACTGACCGACCAACCAGCATGTCGGAGCCTACAAGGCCGCGCACATCGGCAACATCGAGAGCAGTCTCGCCAAGCTGCACGCCATCGGCGCCAGCGAGCATAGCGACATCAACCCGATCGTTGACTATCAGCAGTGCCCTGCCCTCTGTGATGCGGCGTAGACGCCTGGCGAGTCTGAGAAGCTCGAATGGAGGCATGTCCTTTTCGCGCAACTGGACCATGCCCGCGCCACCCTCGATGCCTGCATCGACAGTTGCTACCAGGTCGCCTGAACGCGTCCGGTTACGGTCGGTCACAAGGCAGAGAGACGGGTTAGGGAGGTTGGGTCTCATCTTCAGCCGGTCCCGGCGGCCACACCCTCCACTGGACTGGAAGGGACGCCGGTGTCTTTGCGCGCGATGCGCCCTGCGTTGTACGCCATCCTCCCTCCCTTGACGCCGAATTTGAATGCTTCCCCCATCGCGGCTGGATCAGCAGCCTGGGCGATAGCGGTATTGACCAGGACGGCGTCAGCGCCTGCCTCCAGGGCAACAGAAGCGTCTGACGGGACAGCCAGCCCGGCATCGACAACGACCGGGACATTGGACTGCCTGATGATCAGTCTAATCTCGTCAATGGTCTGGACGCCTTGACCGGAACCGATTGCTGATCCCAGCGGCATCACGGTCGCACAGCCGATCTCTTCAAGGTGCTTTGCCAGTACAGGGTCGGCATGGATATAGGGAAGCACGACGAAGCCCTCGTCTATGAGCTGCTTGCAGGCGTCGAATGTCCCCCGAGGGTCCGGCAGAAGGTACTCAGGGTAAGGTATGACCTCAACCTTTACCCAGTTGGAACCGGTAACCTCGCGAGCCAATCTTGCCGTGAAGACGGCCTCTTCGGCGGTCTTACAGCCGGCGGTGTTCGGCAGAATGGTGTACTCGTCCCAATTGAAGTAGTCGAGTATGTTCTTCTCTTCAAGGCTGTCGAGGTCCAACCTGCGGATCGCCACTGTGATGATCTCTGCGCCGGAGGCCTCGATGGACTCGACCATTTCCTCGTTGGACCTGTGCCGGCCGGTGCCCACCATTAGGCGCGAATCGAACTCCTTACCTGCGATGACCAGCTTGTCATCCATTGACTTCCTCCCTCTTAAACAAAACGAAACGCCGCCGGTCTGCTGCCAGCGGCGTCTGAAGTCTCACATTCAATCCCTGCGCTGGCATTACCCAGATCAGGTTATCGCGGTCGGCAGCGACTCTATCCGCCCTCTCAGCCCGGTATTTCCAAGCTCCCGCTACCTATCTGTGGCGGTCAGAATAGCCGAGAAGACGACAAATTGTCAATCTGGCCGGGAGTATTACACCACTACCCATACCTCTCTCGCAGAATGAGCGCACCCTTACACATGGCACTCAACTTCAGGTATGCCTCGTCCAGGTCCATAGGGTTTGAACTCGAAGGCGAGAATCCGCAGTCAGGATTCAAAGTGAGCCTCTCCTTCGGGACGTACTCCATTGCGGCTTCTGCTCTCGCAGCAACCTCCTGGGGAGTTTCGACATGTCGGTCCGTGTGGTCGATTACACCCAGACCCAGGTGCTTGTCCCTTGGGAAGTCCTTAAGCACCTCTAATCCTCCTGCATCGGGGGTGGCGAACTCCATCGCGAGGCGATCGACGTTCATCTCTCCGAGCGCGTCAATAATCAGATCGTAAGGTCCCTGGGTGTTGTGTTCCCTGTTGAAGTGGGCGTGGCAGATATGCACGCTGACAGGAGCAACGTCGAGCCCATCGACTACCGCGTTCACTGAGTTAACAGGGAGTTCGATCTCGTGGTCAACGTCAGTAATTGACTCGTTAGCGCGGTACGTCGGATCAACTAGCAGACCCAGCCACGGGTCATCCAACTGCAGCATGTCGACGCCAATGGAGTCCAGGCGCTGTAGTTCATCCCTCACAATAGGAACGCATGCTTCGATAAACTCCTCGCGGGTCGGATAGGCCCTGGTGGAGTGCTCGGTACTCCACATGCGACGCCCAATAGTGTACGGCGATGGCACGGCAACGATGATCTTCGAATCAGTCCTCTTTCTTAAGAAATCTGCTTCGTCCGTCGCGATTGGACTAGTCAAGGCAAGCGTTTCCGTGACGGCCGGATAACGCAACTGTGTAAATGGAGCGGCGCCGCCTGAGGGCAACAGGTCCTCGGTAAAGCCTTCAACGGCCTGGGTAAAGACCTTCACGTAGCTCTCGCGACGCCATTCTCCGTCAGAGATATAGTCCAGTCCGGCACGTTCCTGCATTCGGATAGCAGACGGAATGGCGTCGTCGAGTAGTCGGTTAAAGGCTGAGTCGTCGATCCGCCCTGCCTTCCTGTCCTCAATCAGGTCTCGCACCCACTGAGGGCGGGGCAAGCTTCCAACGACGAATGTGGGAAACAGTGTATCGGTGACGCTCATGGTTGATTCCTCAAGATGTCACTGAGTGGCAGCGCCCCATTGGATTTTAGCTCCAGGCCAAGACCAGCAACCATGAGGTAGACCTTGTCGGCCTTGGCAGCCACCAATTGATTTACCCTTCCGAGTGCGTCTCGGTATGTTCTGCCAAGGGAAGTTGGGGGCACGACCCCAAGTCCGACCTCGTTGCTTACAACTATCCAGGTTGCGGATGACCGTTCGCAGACATCCATGAGACGTTCAAGCTCAACCAGTATCGCCTTTTCAGCGTCAGAACTCTCCTCCGACTTAAGCAGCATGTTGCTTACCCACACTGTGAGACAGTCAACAAGGCAGACGTCATAGTCGTCGCCAGTGCCTCTGAGCTCGGCGGCAAGATTGATCGGTTCCTCAAGTGTGTTCCAGTCAGACGGTCGACTGAGTTTATGGTGGGCTATGCGGCGTTCCATGTCCTCGTCCAGCGCTTCCGCCGTAGCTACAAACAGTACGTTTTCGTATTGACCTGCCAGCTTCTCGGCTAAACTGCTCTTGCCGGATCGGGCTCCACCGAGAATCAGAATCAACTCTTTGCTCAACGCAGACTCCCCGGTTCGTTAGTTGCTTTCTTCCAGGATCACGGCTCTAAGCGCTTCAACCAGGTGGCGGTTTTCGTCCATAGTTCTCACACCTACCCGTACGTATTCTGGAAGGCCGAACGAAGTGCAGTCCCTGACGCAGACTCCGTGCTGGGTGAGAAGTTTCCGTCGGACATTGGCGGACTGTCCAACTTTCAAGAGCAGGAAGTTTGCCGCGCCTGGTGGGCATTCCAAGTTAAGCGACGAAGCGGCTTGACGCAGGTATTCTTTACCCTGATTCACGACTTCTCGACCCATCGTAACGTGGTCGGAGTCTCCAAGTGCAGCTAGACCAGCAATCTGTGCCAACGAGTTGACACTCCAGCTGTACTGATACGTGCCGACAAGACTTGCCACGTCGACTGAGGCTATCAAGTACCCGAGACGCAGGCCTGTCAGGGCGTGGTCTTTCGTCATAGATCGCAAGAGAGCGACGTTCCCAGTCGACATCAATCCCAACGAGTCCCAGTCTTCATTCACGAAGGGCACGTAGGCTTCGTCCACAACTAGTAAGCCGACGTTACCTAGCGCTTCTGCGATACTTCTTACTTCTTCCAATGCCATATATATGCCGGTTGGGTTGTTGGGATTGCAGAGGAAGACGATCTTTGGGCGAACGCTTTCAATCACGTTGATTGCTTCTGGGAGGTGCCATTTAAATCCTTCACCGGGCGGGACGATTGCTACCGGTTCTACACCCTGAAGTCGGCACGCGGCGGCATATTCACCGAAAGTCGGAGAGAACACCACGGCCTTGTCGTCTGGACCAAGAAGCGCTCGAGCCAGAAGGTGTATGAGTTCAGTCGAGCCATTGCCAACGACTATGCGATTGAGACCGACACCCGTAACCCTGCCGATTGCCCTCCTGAGCTCAAGGCAGTCCGGGTCGGGGTAGGCGGCCAACTCGGGAGACCGGATGGCATCGAGGGCGCTGGGCGAAGTGCCGAGCGGGTTGATGCTTGCGCTGAAGTCGATAACCTCGCGTGGGTCCAAACCCAGGGATTCAAGCTCGCCCAGGTTTAGGCCGCCGTGAACAGGCCTTTCATGATTAAGTGGAGTCTGCACCTGTTTCAGCCTCCGATCAGGCCACGAACTGCGAGTAGCACTAGCGTTATGGCAATCCCGAGTACTGCGACCGCGTAGGCGATACGCACCGCAGCGCCGATATGTGCAGCAGTCGGATCATCGAGTCCGTCTCCGATTCGATAGTAAGAGGATTTCTCGAGGACTATTCCCAATACTCCAGACATCCCTCCAATCGTCCACCCGGCATTGGGGCTCTCAGTAAGGACGCGGCCGCGCCATGCCCAGGCCCAGCCCCTTGCCATTGGATACCCGTGCAGTCGCCCCGAAATCACGATGAGGAGCGCACTGAGCCGGGCAGGAATCAAATTCACGAAGTCATCCAGGCGGGCGGAAGCCTTGCCAAGATACTCGTAACGACCTCTATATCCGATCATGCTATCCAGTGTGTTCACTGTTCGGTAGACGAACGCTCCCGGGAGACCCAGAAGGGCGAACGCCAGCCATGGAGCGATGTAACTGTCGGTCGTGTTCTCAGCTACAGACTCGATCGCTGCTGCGGCCATGAGGGGCGGAGTAAGCGTGCTGGGATCACGGCTGACTAGGTGCCTAAGGCCGAGCCTCGCCTCGTCCATATCACTAGCATCCATTGCATGGCGCACCGCGGTCCCGGCTCGCCCCAGTCCAATGACCGCAAACGTAGTACTGAGCAGCAGCCCGCCGCCCAAGACGTAGGGCGCAGGACCCAACTCTCTCAGACCGCTCGCAGCCAGCCACGCGACGACGCCAGCAGCCGCAGGCAGGAAAATGGCCATACAGGCTCCCCATGCAAGAGCTACCGCCCTATTCTCACCACTCCCTACAAGTCGCTCAAGCGACGTAATAGCCTTCCCAGTCCATACTACCGGATGCAGTCGTGCTGGGAGTTCGGGGAGGAAAAGGTCCAGCGCGAGTGCAACCAGCAACACTCCGACATCCAGGTACCACTCGGCAGGCCAAATCTTCCACTCCATCTCGATCTGCCCTGTTCAACTATTCAACAGACTGAGCACTGAAGTGAATAAGTCCAACGGGAAGACGTGTGTGAGGAGTATGGCTGCGATGAGAACCGAAACTTCGGCCACCTCTATTGTCGCTCCGTAAACGTCCCCTGTGACACCTCCCAGGAGCTTTGACGACCACGCTCCAACTCCCCATGCAGCAGCTCCAGCAACCGCCATGAGTATTAGACCTGCCGCCCCTGCCAGCAGGAGAGCAGAGATCAATGTCAAAGTCAGAGGAAACAGTCGCCGAAGTTTGCTTGGCTGATCAACAAACGGCGTGCCAATGCCGTCTTCCCTTACATAGGGAAACAGCTCCATCGTCAACAGCACAGCCCAGCGCGACAGGCACGGGAAGAGCAGGAGCAGCCACAGTCGATTGCTCTCAGGCAGCGCAACGACGGCAGACACCTTGAGTAGGAGCAGGCATGCCACTCCCGTAACCGCGAATGCGCCGACATTTGGGTCTTTCAGGATCTCCAATCTTCTGGAACGGCTGAATCCCCCCAGGAGCCCATCGCAGCAGTCCATGAACCCATCCATGTGGAGTGCTCTTGTAAACACCACCAGTACCGCCACCAGGATCGATGCCGTTAGGAGCGAAGGGAATGGACTATAGTGGTCAGTGAAGAGCGGATACCCAGAGGCCAGGGCAACGTCAGTCGCGGCAAGTATCGTGCCGAGAATCAGCCCTACGGCTGGGAACCATGCACGTGCAGACGCAAAACTGCTTGAACCGACTCGAGGTGTGACTGGAAGGATCGTCAGAAATGCGATTGCGGTGCGCAGTCCAATCATTGGACCTCATCGTCTGCAGGTCCCGATTGAGTGTCCCTGTCCGATACGCCTGCATCGTCAAATGTAGCCATCTCAGATAGACATGCCGCGGCCGCGTCGATGATTGGAATTGCGACAACCGCACCTGAGCCTTCCCCCAAGCGCATGTCCAGGTCCAGCAGAGGTGAAAGTCCCATCCACGACAGCATCGTCCTGTGACCCCTTTCAGCCGAGACATGGGCCGGGAACAGGTAGTCAGTAACACGCGGGGACATCTGGTGTGCGATGAGGGCTGCGGCGCCCGAGATGAATCCGTCGAGTACCACGGCACGGCGCATCATGGCCCCGCCAATGATCACCCCAGCCAGGACACCGATTTCGAAGCCGCCAATCTTCGACAATACGTCGAGTCCGTCGGTCGGATCTGGAGCGTTCACCTCCAACGCCTGGCGGACCACTTCGATCTTCTGCTCAAGCTCTTCCGGGGTGCGACCTGTGCCTGCACCGGTGGTCTCCTCAGGAGGTCGACCGGTTATCGCAGAAGTTATCGCGCTCGATGCCGTAGTGTTGCCGATCCCCATATCGCCGGTGGCGATCAGATCGCTGCCATCCTCCGCGAGTTCCTCTGCAAGGCTGATTCCCTCTCGGATGCAGCGGTCAGCCATCTCCCTCGTCATCGCTGGTCCGCGGCTGATGTCTCCGGTGCCGCGGCCGATCTTCAGTGCCCTCAGCTCTGGATGAGCAGGCAGGTCGGCTGACACCCCTGCGTCGACAATGACTTGCCGCACCCCCAAGCGCCGACACAAGACACTGATGGCCGCCCCGCCGGCGAGGAAGTTCATAACCATCTGCGCGGTGACTTCCTGTGGGTAGCCAGTTACACCTCTGGAAACAACACCATGGTCGCCAGCAGCAACGACGACGACCCTGTCGCGAATCGAAGGGGTCTCCGTACCAAATATTCCGGCAAGCTGCACAGACAGCGCTTCCAGACGTCCCAGACTTCCTGGTGGCTTAGTAAGCGTGGCCTGCCTGGCTTCTGCACGAGACTTCGCATCGAGGTCTAGTGGCTGAATCCGTTCGATGGCTTCTGCGGTCGATACGAGACCTACTGCCACGCGTGCACCTGCCTTCCGTTAATTCGAAGGCCCGATCAGCCACACCTGAGGGCAGCCGGTCACCTCGTCGATCCGCACCTCAGTCTCGACGCCGAACACGGATCTGAGATTTTCGACGGTTAGCACCGTGGCAGGTTCGCCTTCGTGAACGATGGTTCCATTGGACATCAGTGCGAGCCTGTCGCAGTAAGTGCCGGCGAGGGAGACATCATGCAGGGCGACGACAACGGCGACACCCTGGCTGGAAGCTTCCGACCGCACCGTCTCCATGATGGACAGCCTGTGCCTGAGATCCAGGCTTGCAGACGGCTCATCCAGCAGCAGAATTCCTGCCTGTTGGGCAAGCGCACGGGCCAGTATCACGCGCTGCCTCTCGCCTCCCGAGACACGATCCAACTGGCGACTCTCAAACTCGCCAGTCTCGGTTCGTGCCATAGCCTCACGCGCGATCTGGCGATCCCTACGTCCCTCAAGTTCAAACCGGCCCAGGTGCGTGTACCTTCCCATGAGGACGGTTTCCAGGGCAGTGAACGGATGAACGGTGTCATGCTGAGGCATGTAGGAGATTCGTCGAGCACGTTCGCGAGGGTTGAAGCTAGTCAGGGCCGTATCGCCAAGAGACACCGAGCCAGAGTCAGGCTGGGCAAGGCCTGCGAGCGCACGAAGAAGTGTACTCTTGCCCGCGCCATTCGGCCCGATCAGACCTGTGACTTCGCCGGGTCGAGCCACAAAGGAAACGGACTTGAGCACCCGTACACCACCCAGACTTAGGGACACGTCGGTTGCCGAGAGCAAGGCCTGTTGGACTTCTACTACCACCGATTTCCCTATCTGAGCGCACCAAACCGGGCGGCCATTGTTGGCTGCCGCGATACTAGCAGTGGCTTGTGGGACTGTCAACAAATGATGCAGAATCTCGTAAGCAGCGAGTGCAACTGCCCCAGGGTACAAACCGGAGTGACTCTTGAATCTACCTACCTTTCCGAAGGACCGTCACAAGAAGCGAGATGTACTGCTGGCTTCTGTTGAAGATGTGCGTGAGACTGTGTTGGCTTCGGCTGACGAGTCTGAGCGAATCGGGACTCTCGCTCCTGTTGCTGTCGAGGCGATGCGAGATGCTGGGTTGTTCACACTTAAGCTACCAGAGGTGCTGGGAGGTGCTGAAGCTGACCCGGTTACACAGATAGAAGTGATCGAAGCCCTCTCTTACTTCGACGCAGCGGCGGGCTGGTGCCTGATGATTGGTGCAACCGCAATAGGCCAACCCGGAGCCTTCACCGGAGATGAAGCGATCGCCCAGATTTTCGGAGGAGCGCGCATACCCACTGGGGCTACCTCGACCGCACAAAGGGGAGTGGCAACTCGAGTCGACGGGGGCTACGTGCTAACAGGCAGGTGGCCCTTTGCCAGCGGCGTCCGTCATGCCGAGTGGATGAGCGCGGGGGCCACCGTGGAGAATCCAGGGGAAGGCGAACCTTCGCGCCTGTCCATGGTCTTTCCTGTAGAAGAGGGCCACATTCACGACAACTGGCATGTGACTGGACTGGAAGGAAGCGGCAGCAACGACATATCGGCTACCGACGTCTTCGTGCCAGAGTCATTCGCCTGGGAGTCAGCGGAGTGGAAGCCCAAACGCGGTGGCGCCATCTATCGAATGGGCAGGCCGGGCTTCGTTGCCAATGAGCACTCAGGCGTCGCGCTTGGTATCGCACAACGAGCCCTGGACGAAATCGTTGGCCTCGCCCCCAAGACTAAGCGAGGCAATCCTCCTGTGTCCTCGCTGGCAGACCGCGAGGCGTTTCGTGCTGATGTTGCCAAGAGTGACTTCCGACTTCGCGCCGCTCGCGCTCTTGCGCATGATGTGTTTGAGCGGGCGTTCCAAATCGCGACGCAAGGCCAAGTTCCGGACGATTCCATGCAGTCCGAGATGCGGGCGGCCTCGGCGTACGTAACGCAGGTTTCCGTGGATGTCGCCACGACTGCGTTCAGATACGCTGGCGGCTCTGCCATTCATCGCAGCAACATATTGCAGCGCTGCCTTCGTAACATCAATGCCGCCGCGCAGCACTTCATGGTTAGCGATACGGCGCTCGAAAACTACGGTGCAACGCTACTTGATGCGCGTGAAATTACGCCGATGGCATAGGGTCCCAACAGATGACCATGGAACAGAGATGACGACTGAGCTGGATTTCATACCGAATGCTCCGCTAATCAGGAAGAGCAAACGCAGTGCCCGACGACCGTAATAGTCCGGTTAGCACTGCTACTTCACAACGCTCCACTCCCAGAATTCGGGCGTTCAGCGCGCTCAATCATCGAAACTTTCGTCTTTACTGGTTCTCGGGCATTGGGCAGTCGGCTGCCCTGGGCATGCAGTTTCTCATCCTGGGGTGGCTGGCCCTCGAGCTGACTGACTCAGCTGCCCAACTCGGGATTGTGATCGCCATTTACGGTGTGCCGAACCTGGCGATGCTGACGGTTGGCGGAATATTCGCGGATCGGGTTGACCGACGGTGGCTCCTGCTCATCAGCAGGATGCTTGTGATGGTACTGATCCTCCTGGTAGCCACGCTGACGGTACTCAATCTGATATCGATCTGGCACATCTACGGGATCGCCCTGGTCCTCGGGACGATCCAGGGCCTGAACATGCCCGCTCAGATGGCTATCGTTCCTGACCTTGTCGAAGGGGAAGACATACTCAATGCGACCTCGCTAAACATGGCAGTGTTCAATACGGGGCGCATAATGGCTCCCTCGCTGGCTGGCCTGATAATCGAGTACGCCGGTATGGGGTACGCTCTCTACCTCAACGCCGCCTGCTACGGTGTGACTTGCATCTTCCTGGTCATGCTTAGAGACTTGGGTACCAACGGCCAGACAAGAAACACCAATGTGATGCGCGACCTCGGGGACGGTATTCGCTTCGCGGCCAACTCTCCCATCGCCTTTACGATGGTGGGGCTGAGCTTCGTATTCGGATTTTTTGGGGCTGCGTACATTCAGGTGCTGCCGGCATTTGGACGTGAAGTGTTGAATATGAATGCCGATGGCGCGGGTTTCCTTCTCACTGTTGCGGGAGTTGGATCACTTGTGGGGAGCCTTGTCATCGCGTCGTTGGGCGACGCCAGGGGAAAGAACCTGCTCCTGCTTGGCATGATCTTCACATTTGGGATCACCCTGCTACTCTTTGCTCTATCTCCCATCTACCTGGTCTCCCTGGCGCTGCTCTTCCTCACGGGAGTGGGCTTCACCGGCTTCATTTCAGTTGGAACCACTATTCTCCAGATTACGACCCCTCCTCAACTCCGCGGTCGGATGATGAGTTTCTGGCTTAACGGGGCCGCAATGCACTACATAGGGGCGCTGCCGCTGGGGTATGTCGGGGAAAATGTTGGCTGGTCCGTATCGCTGGGCGGGGGCGCCATTGCGATGATGGTGGTTGTGCTCTGGCTCGGCGTAATCAGATCGCCGCTGCGCAGGCTGAGGGTCTAGGGACTCCAAACTACCTCTTCCAACAAGCGAATGCCGCCGTTTACGACACGCCGGTCGAAAGCCATTCTGATTCCGGGAAGCCGTTCACAGGCTTGTGATGATGCCCACCTTGCGAGTGAGGGATCGTCCTCAAACAGCATTCCAATGACGGTTCCGCTGTGTGCGACGTTAACTCCGAGAGCTCCGGCCTCTTCCGCCAGGCCCATCACGGCCTCCAACTGAGGTTTGAAGAGGAGCTGCTGGTTTGCTACGGCACTGATCGTAGCACCTGCCGCCACACATTCTGGGGAACGGACTTCGATGCCTTGAACAATCAGATTAAGGGCCTCCTCGAACCTCGGCTGGAGATGTTTAAGTGTGTCAACCCTGTCCACTGTGTTGAACTCTAACGTATCGACATTGCCACCGAAGTCGAGCACCACCACGCGCATGGACGGAGATTCACCGATAGTACGGGCCGTTGTGCCGTTCCTGTGATCGAACACCGAAATGCCAGGGAGCATCAAGCCGTCGCTGGGCTCTATTAGCAGCGCAATTCGTGCAATCTCTGCGGGAGGCATCGCACCGGACTCGCCCAGGCAGGCAGCGGTTGCTGCAATCGAGGCCGACACATCCGCGGTGCTGCTCGCCATGCCCTTGCCACGTGGCAGCGAACTCGAAAGAGCGAGGTAGACGTCCACATCCGACCGCCCGAGGTGGTCCAATGTCAACTGTACTGCCCGACAGGCCTTCAGTGCGTATGACGGTGCGCGGATTCGGCCTGTTCCCGATGAAATCTCGACAGTCGCCGTCGCATACATGTCGATTGGGCAACTCACCAGGAAGTGATTACCGTCGATGAGTCCCTGTGCGAGCTCCCCACAACTGCCAGGGGCCTGTGCTACAGCCCTCTTTGCACTCATTTCTACCGGAATTGTCTGGCACTCAGAGATTCACTGACGAACTCTGCAGGTTGAATCGAATTGCCCTTAGAATTCCAATCCCGGCTGGGCCTTGATGCCCTGCTCGTTGTATGGGTGCTTAATCTCTCGCATCTCAGTTACGAGGTCGGCGAACTCGACTAGCTCCTCGGGCGCATACCTGCCTGTGATAATGACGTGCAGCATGTGAGGTTTCTTCTTCAGAGTCTCTATGGCATCATCGACCGGCACCCAGCCATAGTGCAGCGGGTATGTGAACTCATCGAGGATGATGACATCATGATCTCCCGACAGGATCGCCTGCTTGCAGATCTCCCACTGCTGGCGCGCCAGGTCTTCCGTCTGGTCCATGTCCTTGGAGAGCCAGGTGAAGCCGTCCCCCATTGCCTTGATGGGTATTCCCAGCTTGTCTGCGGCGCGCTTCTCGCCGAAACGGGCCCCTGTATGTTTCAGGAACTGGAACATCTCAACACGCATGTTCCGTCCCCAGGACCTGAACAGCACGCCGAGCGCGGCGGTCGTCTTGCCCTTGCCGTTACCGGTGTTCACGACGATCAGTCCCTTATTGATTCGGGGTCCCTTTACGGATTGCGGTTCTCTTGTTGGATCTTTGTCAGTGGTCAAGGTAACGTCCTCCTGTCATCAGCCTAATTCGGACCGGACCTGCCGCCCAATGTTAGCCCATCACTCTCCGGCATAAGGCTCAAAGTCGGTGAACGTGATGTCGGCGAATCTATCTGGGTAGAGTAGAAGAGCAGTCTCCTCTATGCCCCTAACATTCCAGTGGGACAGGGTCGTATAGATAGTCTGATCGACTGTCATCACCATCTCGTCTGCAACGGCCTGCACTCCAGTGAGCGCGGGATGATCCAATAGGTCCTGAAGGAACTCGCCCGCACCATATTCCGCAGGCTGAGTTACGATAATCACGTCCGGGTCCATGGCAGCGATCGATTCAATGCTAACCGTCTTATGCCCTTCAATACCATCGCGGGCAGCTGCATTTGTGCCTCCGGCTGCCTCGATAATTCCGCCCTCGGTTGATCCGCTCCCTGCAACGTAAATCAGGTCGGAGTAGCGAGCTACCGAAATCATGCTCAGCCTGTCTTCGTCACCGACCGGCGGCACGCGCTCTCCCACCAGTTCGAGCCTACTCCTGATGTCTTCGACCAGCTCCAGGGCGCGCTCCTCGACTCCGAGCATGTAACCCAGAAGAAGTATTGTAGGGAGGTTCCCCTCAGCCGAACTCTCAAGAGCGGGTCGGACAACCTGGACGCCTGCCTCCTGGAGCAGATCTACGATGTCGGCATCCGTGAACTTGGAAACGACTACCAGGTCCGGGTTTGCCGCCAGTACACTCTCCACACCCTTCTCGTAGGTGGGAAGACCGGCCGCAACGTCGGCTACGTTCGAATAGACAGGATCAGCGGTGAATGGGCCGACCGCCGCGATGCGGTCAGTGGTCAGCAGCGCTAGGAGAATCTCATCGTGGCCCAAGGAATATGAGAGGACGCGTTGGGGAGGCTCCTCCAGCCGGATCACGCCATCCTGAGTCTCAACCTCTCTTGGCCAGCCACGGTTTGATACGTCCACGATACCCGCAACGGCTGGATATGGGACCACCGTTGGCGTTGGAATCGGAGTTGCTGTGGGAGCCGGCGCCGGCGTCGAGATCGGTTCGGCGGTGGCTACAGGTTCAGGCGTAGGGGTGGGTTCGGATGTGGCGGTGGGTATAGGCGTCGGAGGAGGTGCCGGCGCCTGGGTCGGCTCAGCAGTCGCGATCGCGACTACTGCGGCTGTCGGTTCCGGAGCAGGGGCTGGATCCGAACTACATGCAACCAATGCAATGACTGCAAAGGCTGCCAGGAGTATGGGCAGAACTTTCGCTAGAGCTTTCATATTCATTCCAAACCTCGGTTTTGCTACTGGGTCTGACTAGAGCATGGATGCTCGCGCTTTATTGCGAGCAAGGAGTATCAGGAAGAACGGTGCACCTGTGAGGGCAGTCACCACTCCAACGGGTACCTCGGCTGGATCGATGACCGTCCGGGAGAGCGTGTCCGCGGCTAGCAAGAACACACCGCCTGCAAGCGCACTCAAAGGGACCAGAACTCGATGGTCGGCCCCGACGATGAGGCGCAGGGTGTGAGGAGCTATGAGACCGACGAATGCTATGGTGCCGGAGAACGCAACCGCAGCCCCGGTGATCAGTGATGTGCACAGAAGAAGCGTGTTCCGGGTCAACGCCACGCGAGCACCCAGCGAACGAGCTTCCTCGTCGCCGAGCATCAGGAGGTTCAGGTCTCGCGCCAGGACAACTGAAACACACACTCCGAGAATGATGAACGGAACACATAGCTGGACGTCGGTCCAGGTGGACGCGCCAAGGCCTCCTGCAAGCCAGAAGAGCATTTCGCGCTGTGCCTGTAGGTCTGAAGAGAAAAGAATGACTGCCGAGATCACCGCGGCTATGAATGCGCCGATGGCTACGCCCGCCAACAGAAGCGCGGCCATAGAAAAGCGCCCTCCGACCGAGGCCACCAAGTAGACCAGTACAAGGGTCGCGCAGGCCCCCGCGAATGACATGGCAGGCAGGGCTAGCGCTACTGCACTGCTGGCACCAGTCGCAATCGCAATTACGGCTCCCAGCGCCCCCCCGGTGGAGACACCTATGATGCCTGGGTCGGCCATCGGGTTTCGGAACAGGCCCTGCATCACCGCCCCGGAGACCCCGAGGGCGGCTCCAACTACCAATGCCAGGGCGATGCGCGGCAGCCTGATACTCGAGACAATGGCAAGTTCGGTGTCTGACGCTTCAGCCTGTCCAACGCCAAGATGCTGGAAGAGAATTGCGAAAACCGCCTGAGGGGCAACTGAATACGGCCCAACAGAGGCTGCGGTCAGCGCCAGTGCCATACCTATGGTCAATAGGAGCGCTGATCCTACCGCCAGTTTGAGCAGGACTGGCGCTTCGGTGAGTCTTGCACGACTCCGAGACAGTCCCACGCTCAAGCGGCGGAACTGAACACCGAGATTCGGCCTGCCTTCATTGGAGGAGCGCAGGTCCGGCGCTCCAGAATCCACTGTCCCCAATAGAAAAATCCCCGCCGCTCTCTTTGGCAGGGATTGCGCTCACTGGTCTCGCTTATACTGGCGCTGGAACCAGAGCCTGAGGCGCTCCCTGAGACGAAGAGCGGCCACTCAGCCCTACCCGGCAGGTCTCCTGGCTCCCGGATCGTTGCCTCCCCCGCGCCTTCCCGTCCTTCCTCGGACAGTGGCTCTAGCGGGTGGCTAGCCGGTTACAGTGGCGCCTCCGCAGCGGATTTTCACCGCTTTCCCTATTCGCGTTCGCTTCATGAACGCACCGGGGTGGGTTGGCCTTTCTTGGCTGCCGCGATACTAACAGCGAACTTTCGGGGCTGTCAACACGTTTAAGCCCAAGTCGTGGCCCCGTGTTGAGACCGAGAAATATCCTGTATGCTTTCTTTCATCTGACCAATGTCATCTGAGGATTGAACTCACCAATGAGTGAACTGAGACCAGCGCGAGTTGTGATGATCCAGGGTACGGGATCATCTGTGGGTAAGAGCTTTATCGTCACTGGGCTGTGCCGGCTGTTTGCTCAGGATGGGCACAGGGTCGCGCCGTTTAAGGCTCAGAACATGTCGCTCAACTCGGCTGTCACTCCTGACGGCCTTGAGATCGGTCGGGCACAGGCGGTGCAGGCTGAGGCAGCCGGCGTCGAGCCTGAAGTCGAGATGAACCCAGTGCTGCTTAAGCCTGAGGGAAATCGGACGTCCCAGCTCGTGGCGATGGGCAAGATGCGGGGGAAGCTGCAGGCCATGGACTTCCTGACACGCAAGAAGAGACTGTGGACGGTCGTTGCGGACTCACTGGACAATCTGAGGCAGAGATACGACATCATCGTCGTCGAGGGAGCAGGCAGCCCGGCTGAGATCAATCTGCGGGCGGGCGACATCGTCAATATGGCAATTGCCCTGCACGCAGACGCCCCTGTCTTTCTCGTGGGAGACATTGACAAGGGCGGTGTGTTTGCCTCGCTGTACGGAACAGTTGAGTTGGTCGCCAAACGCGAGCGGGAACTCATCAAGGGCTTCATCATCAACAAGTTCAGAGGCGACGTAGAGCTGCTAAGGCCGGGACTCGACATGATCGAGGACCTCACGGATGTGCCTGTCGCAGGCGTACTCCCCTATCTGACCGACGTCTATGTCCCGGAGGAAGATTCTCCTAGGATGGCCAGGGTGTCAGACTCGGAGGTCCCTGGCGACACCATCGACATAGCGATTCTTGCGCTGCCTCACATGGCTAATTTCGACGAGTTCGACCCACTGGCGCGTCGCGACAGCGTGCGACTCAGGTACGTGAGGCAGGCGTCGGAGCTAGGTCGACCTGACCTGGTCATAATTCCGGGATCCAAGACGACAGTGGATGATCTGACTGCGCTCAGGCAGTCTGGCCTGGAAGAAGGCGTGCGACGACATCTGGCGGACGAACGACCACTCATCGGCGTATGTGGCGGGATGCAGATGCTTGGGTCTTCCATTCATGACCCGGATGGGGTGGAGTCTGATCGGACGGTGGTGGACGGAATGGGCATCCTGGACATCGATACGCTCTTCATGGACGACAAAACAACGACGCGGACGCGTGGGACGATCGTTGGCAGCGACGGGCTCCTGGAGGGAGCAACTGGACTCGACTTCACCGGCTATGAGATTCATGTTGGCGTAAGCGACTCTCGCGGTGCGGCGAATCCGGTCATGAGGCCCGGCGATGGAGGGCCACCAGTGGGGTTCACCGACGATAGTGGCCGTGTGTTGGGCACCTACGTTCACGACCTGTTCAAGAACGACGCAGTTGTTGACAGAATTCTGAGTAATGTGGCGTCGATGCGAGGGTTAGACGGGCATTTTGAGACCGATAACTTTTCTCAGGACGCTGAATACGACAGGCTTGCGGACTACATTAGGGAAAACCTGGATGTCGGGCTGATCTACAGATCAATGGGGATTGAGTAAGTGAACCCTCTTTTGCCAATGAACAGGCACTTTGAGCAACAGGCACTGAGGAGCGCAGTCGCGGTCGCTGCCATGGTCTGTCTATTCGCATTTGCATGTAGTTCCCAGGAAGAGGCACCAACTCCGGTTCCGGCTACTCCGTTCAAGATTGGAGTTATGGACTCGATTACAGGCGTTGGGGAGACATACGGAAATGTGGCCGCTCATGCCAAGCAGATGGCCGTTGATGAGATAAACGCCGCTGGTGGGGTAAACGGGCGCAGCCTGGAACTCGTCATCGAAGACTCGAAGTGCAATGCACAGGATGCCATAACAGCGTTCAGAAAGTTGACCGATGTAGATGGTGTGAAGATCATCCTGGGCACTTCGTGTAGCGGCGCGATGCTTGGAGTTGCGCCACTAGCCGAGGAGAACGGCGTGGTCCTGTTCTCCGGTCTCGCCAGCAACCCTGACATTGCCGACGCCGGCGACTACATCTTCCGAACACAGATCAGCGATGTCGAGGTCGGAGTCAGCACTGGCAACGTCCTGTGGTCAGACGGCGTACGCACCCTGGCCACGATCACGGAAGAGACGGACTACGCTGAGGGCGTTAGGCGTACCTCGGTTGAGCAGTTCACCAAGCTCGGTGGGCAGATAGTAGCGGAGGAACGCTTCTCGTCCGACATCACGGACTTCAGGACCCAACTGACCAAGCTGTTAGAGGCGAGTCCTGACGCGCTTCATATATCTCCGCAGTCGGAGTTTGCGGGCGGGACGATCGTCAAGCAGGCCAGAGAGCTCGGCTATGAAGGTCCTATATACGGAGAGACCGTCTCAGTTGGCACGACTGCGCTGGAGATCGCGGCCGATGCGGCCACAGGCATGAGGGCCATAACCGCGGCTCCTGACCCCAAGAATGAGAAGGCGCAGGAGGTGCTTTCCGACTTCAGGGAGCGATACAATTACGTCACCCTACCCTGGCACCTTGGCTCAGCCTATGACGATGTTTACATCGCTGCCGAATGCCTGAAGAAAACCGGTGACGACCAGGACGCCGACGGGTTCAGGGACTGCCTGTACGACATCACCTGGACCGGCGCAATTGGCGAGAACTACAGCTTCGACGAGAAGGGCGAGGTCGTGGGTCTCTCTCGGGCTGTGGTCGAGATCCTTCCTCCCGCCGAGAGAACAGAAGAGAACTACGGCTTCAAAGTTCTTGGCCTAGCGTCCGACTGGGCGGTCGACTCCAACTAGCATTCCTCAAGAGCCGCCTGCGCATCCCATCCTCTGAAGCACGGATGGAACAAAGTCGTCTCGCCGTTCGTCTATACTGACATCACGCCCGAAAAGGGGGTACGTTCAGATGTATAGACACTTTCTTCTCCTAGCTGCATTGGTTGTTGCCCTAACCCTCTTGTGGGTGTTGGCCGCGTGTGGCGGTGCTGAGGAATCTGCGCCTTCAAGCATGGAGTGGGCACGGCAATCTTTCACCACTGACCTGTTCGAAAGCGAAATGGCGGCCCCTGCGGCTCCCGCCCCGGCAGCAGCACCTGCACGGGCTCCGGCCCCTCAGATATTCAAGACAGAGGCCGCACCCGCTCAGCCTGCTGCGGCTGCGCCTCAGGCACCGGCTGCCCGTCCCGCACCCGTTATGGTAGTGACCCAAATGGCCTCAGCGGGCACGGACGAAGCCTTCTCTGAGGCTGCCGCTCCTGCCCAACTTGTAACACAACGACGAATTATCATCCGCGAAGTCGACATGTCTCTAGTCGTGGATGAAATCCAGGCTACGATGGACGAAATTGCCGACATTGCTGACGACGCTGGCGGCTGGGTTGTGGACAGCGGCCGGTGGGCTCTTCACGGTGGAAGCATCAGCATCCGCGTGCCTTCAGAGGTGCTGGACGATACGGTCGACGAACTGCGAAGCCTGGCCACGAAGGTCGAGTCCGAGAACACGAGCAGTCGAGATGTTACGGACGAGTACGTCGACCTCGGCGCACGTCTGTCGAACCAGCAGGCAACGCAACAGGCTCTTCTAGGCCTCCTCGAACGGGCCACCACAGTGGAGGCCGCCCTGGAGGTCCAGCGCGACCTGTCCAGGGTCCAGGAAGAGGTGGAACGTCTTTCGGGACGGATCAAGTTCCTGGAGGAGTCGGCAGCGTTCTCGATCATTCGAGTAGCTCTCAGCCTGGCGGCAGTTGCGGTCGATGTCGACTCAGGGCCGGACCAGACCGTCGCAGTCCATGATTCAGTCAAGTTCAGGGCGACATTCAGCCCACCAGAAGGCATTGAGGACTACACCATCACCTGGGACTTCGGAGATGCAACAGAGCCTCAGACAATCTACCGGACGGCCCCTACTCAGACGCCCGGTGAGCTTACAACCGCGACCGTAAACCACGTGTATGGCAGCACTACCGGTTCGCCATTCATCGCGCAGGTGACGATCACGGGTACAGGTGAGGGAGGAATCATAGAGGGGAAGGACACGATTACGGTCTCGGTGTCCGAAGTACCTGTGATCGAGGTATTTGCGGGAGACTGGATGGAGGTCGAACAGAACACCGAAGTGCCCTTCTCGGGCTCATTTACCAGGCCGCAGGGGCTGACCGATGTCAGATACGAATGGGACTTTGGTGATGGTCTGCCACCCGAAGAGGGAGAGCTTCCAGAGGGCATTACTCGTGCCTATGCGACTCACGTCTATCGCGACTATCGCCCGCAGCCCTTCATCGCCCGGCTAACCATCACCGCTGAGAGCGAGGTCGGCGAAATTGAGGCGACACGCATAGTGGAAGTTGTAGTGAGAGAACAACTCGGCTTCGTGGTCGGAGGGTATGACTTCGCCGGCAGCCTTAAGAGCGCCGTCAGAGGGCTTTCAGAGCTTGCACAGGGCGCACTGGTTGCACTCATCTGGGTGGCGATCTTCTTGCCAGTCTGGGCAATCGCTGCTGGACTCATCTGGCTGATCGTAAGGTTTGTGCGAAGGCGTAGAGCCCGGAGTGAAGTCTCGACAGGGGAACAGCAGTTGGACTCCGATTCCTGATGTCAGATGGAAGCCTGATCAGGCACTTCACCGCCACCGGTTTTGTCGTTCACGAAGGCTGTGTCGCGCTGCACTGGCACCGAAAGGTCAAGGCGTGGCTGCCCCCAGGTGGACACATCGAGGCTAACGAAGACCCGGTAGAAGCTGTCTTGAGAGAGGTCCTCGAAGAGACCGGTATCGAAGTCAAAGTAGTCCCAACGTCACAAGAGTTGGACCTGGAGTATCCGGAACAGGTGCTGCCACCGTATACGATCATGGTGGAGGACATCCACGACCCAGTGGAGGGCTTTCACAAGCACATCGACATGATCTACTTCTGCCGGCCTGTTTCAGACGAACCTGAACTGGCCGAAGGATGGCGGTGGGTCTCAAAGTCAGAATTGGCCGACTCGCATCCACTGACTGAGGGCGTACTGCCGGCTGAGGCGCCACCTGAGGACGTTCGACTGCTCGGAATCCATGCGGTAGACCATGTAACCAGGCGAACTGCGCCGTAGCCGGGCAGTTTATCGAGACGTTGAATTCCTGTACACTGTGCACGCCTCGACGTAGGGCAAAGCCCGAGTCGAACACACAGAAACTCAGCCCGCGGCAAGGGTCTGCGGGCGTGCTGAAAACGGGAGGAATTCATGCCGAATACTTTGACTGACAAGGTGGCCATCGTCACAGGCGCCGGCCGCGGTATCGGGCGAGGGATTGCGCTTACAATGGCGGCCGAGGGCGCCAAGGTGATCGTGAACGACCTCGGCGGTGCCGTCGACGGGAGCGGAAAGTCATCCAGCCCTGCTGACGAGGTCGTTGCCGAGATCAAGGCAAATGGCGGAGAGGCCGTAGCTAACTACGAGTCCGTCGCCACCATGGAAGGCGGCGAGGCCATCGTCCAGAGCGCCCTGGACAACTATGGGCAGCTGGACATAGTGGTTACCGTCGCGGGAATACTTCGCGACAGGATGATCTTCAACATGACCGAGGACGAGTGGGACGACGTAATTGACGTTCACCTCAAGGGGACCTTTACGGTCGTCAAGTTCGCGTCCATTCTATTCAGGCAGCAGCGCTCGGGCCGGATTATCACATTCGCCTCCGAGTCGGGCCTGTTCGGGAACACCGGACAGGGCAACTACGCGGCTGCCAAGTCGGGCATCGCGGGCTTCACCAAGGTAGTGGCGCGTGACCTCGGACGCTATGGCGTCACCGCAAACTCGATCTGCCCGAGGGCCTCTTCTCGTATGACGGCGACCGTGCCGGATGTCGCGAGGCAGATGCGCACAGGCCGAGACGAAGGACAAGATGCTCCAACGCCTCAAGGTCCAATGGACCCGGACGACATCGCGCCGTTCGTCGCATATCTGGCGAG
This sequence comes from Dehalococcoidia bacterium, assembly GCA_965232905.1. GTDB lineage: Bacteria > Chloroflexota > Dehalococcoidia > Lucifugimonadales > UBA1123 > VXRN01. The sequence goes on along the minus strand of OZ247432.1, from coordinate 532,473 downwards.
TGACTTCGCCGACAACGTCAATGGGCAGACGTTCCTGGTCTATGGCGGCACAATCACACTGCTGTCGCTGCCAAGGCGCGTTCGCACAATCTTCAAGGACGACCAGTGGAACCTGGACGAGCTCAAGGAACTGGTCCCGCAGCAGATCACGCGCGGTCTTCCGAACCCATCCCCTCCGCAGCCGCCGCGGCAGTAGGGGGCGAACAGGGATAGACTCGCTGAGACTTTGACATCGCAACAAGACGGGAGACCAAGCAATGGGAAATTTACTTGAAGGCAAAGTGGCCATCGTCACCGGATCGGGGCGAGGCATCGGAGCTGGGATAGCCAAGCTCTTCGGAGCTGAGGGCGCCAAGGTGGTCGTGAACGACATCGGCGGAGCTGTTGACGGTTCAGGCACTTCTGCTGCGCCCGCTGACGAAGTGGTAACCGAGATCAAGGACGCAGGCGGCGAAGCCGTGGCGAACTACGACTCAGTAGCCACCATGGAGGGCGGCGAGAATATCGTCAAGACGGCCCTCGACAACTTCGGCAAGCTCGACATAGTCGTGACACCGGCAGGAATCCTCAGGGACCGCATGGTGTTCAACATGACCGAGCAGGAGTGGGACGACGTTATTGCCGTTCACATGAAGGGGACATTCACGGTATCCAAGTTCGCGTCCATTCTGTTCAGGCAGCAGCGAAGTGGGTGCATCATCACGTTCTCGTCGACGTCAGGGCTGTACGGCAACTCCGGTCAGTCGAACTACGGTGCGGCCAAGGACGGTATTGCCGGCTTTACACGCGCCATTGCGCGTGACATGGGCCGCTACGGCGCGAGGGTCAACGGGATATCGCCGGGTGCGAATTCCCGGATGACTGCCACTGTGCCCGACTCGGCACGAGCGATAAGAGCGTCATCAGGTATCCAGGGAGCCTCTGGGCCGAGGGCACTCGAACTCAGGCGCGAGCCTGACGACATCGCTCCTTTCGTAACCTGGCTTGCCTCTGACGAGGCAAAGGACGTCAACGGCTACCTGTTCCACGTGACCGGCGGCGAGATCTCTCTCATGAACAACCCTGAGCCAGCGCGCACCCTTCACAAGAGCGGTCGCTGGTCAGTTGAAGAGATTGCGGCGATGTTCCCCGGTACCCTCGGAATGGACATGGTCAACCCTGCGCCTCGCCAGGCGCCGAGGGAGTAGCCACAACTAAGTGGTGTAATTATGGACCCACTCGAACTCAGGCAGATAGGAACGACCGGCCTCAACGTCACCAGTCTTGGACTCGGCGGTGCGCCGATGGGCGGTCTGTTTTCACCGGTCGGCGCACAGACCGCCGCGGATACCGTCAAGCGAGGTTACGAGCTCGGTATCCGTTTCTTCGATACGGCTCCCCTCTACGGTCGCGGCAAGAGCGAGCGGTTCTATGGAGAGGGCCTGAGTGGGTTTGACCGGGACAGTTATGTACTGTCCTCGAAGGTAGGACGAGTTCTCGACCCCAATGACGATGCAACCAGCGAAGACGACATCTACGTCGAGGTGCCTCCGTAGGACGTCGTCTTCGACTTCAGCAGGGATGGCGTTCTCCGATCGGTTGAAGAGAGCATTGAGCGTCTCGGGTTAGAACGGCTCGACATTGCGCTGATTCACGACCCCGACGACCACTGGGAACAGGCAATTGGTGAGGCGTTTCCGGCGCTGGCTGAACTCCGTTCCCAGGGTGTGGTTGGTGCAATTGGTGCTGGCATGAACCAATGGGAGATGCCCGCACGGTTTGCGCGCGAGGGTGACTTCGACTGCTTCCTGCTTGCCGGCAGGTACACTCTGCTTGACCACTCCGGGCTGGAAGAGTTCCTGCCGCTGTGCGAATCCGAGCAGATCAGTGTGATTCTGGGCGGCCCATACAACAGTGGAGTGCTGGCTTCCGATCTGGGGCCGGACACCACCTACTTCTACCAGCGGACGCCGCCGGAGGTACTGGAGACTGCCAGGCAGATCAAGGCGGTGTGCGACAGCCATGGTGTCCCACTGAAAGCGGCGGCTCTCCAGTTTGGTCTTGCCCATCCCGCGATAGCCGCAACGATTCCGGGCCCACGGACACCGGCCGAGGTCGAAGAGAACGTAGAGTTGGCAGGCTTCGACATCCCGTCCGGTCTCTGGTCGGACCTCAAGTCGGAGGGCCTGATTCCATCTGAGGCTCCGACACCCTCATAGACACGCTTCGGAGCAACTCTTGAAGTCGTTCGCAATGACATTGGACCTTCGCGACGATCCCCGGGTTATCGCAGAGTACAGGCGGTACCACCGTGAGGTTTGGCCCGAGGTGATCGACGGTCTGAGGTCAGTAGGTATCCTGAAGATGAAGATCTTCCTCATGGGTACGCGGATGTTCATGTACATCGAGACCGAGGACGACTTCGAACCCGGGAGGGACTTCCAGGCATACACAGACGCCTCTCCCCGAGCGCGCGAGTGGGACGAGTTCATGCGCGGATTCCAGGTGCAAGTCCCGGGCGCTGCCGAAGGCGAGTGGTGGGCTTCCATGGAAGAAGCGTTCGACATCGACTGGTTCTAGTACGTTGACGACCGCTTCGGAGACTATCGACAGTCATCACCACTTTTGGGACCTGTCACGGCTCGATTATCCCTGGATGCCTCCAGGGCCCAGCGTAGTCAGGCAGAATTACCTAGCGACTGATCTCCTGCCAGAGATAGAGGCTGTTGGAATCAACCGAACAGTCATCGTCCAGGCTCACCAGTCATTGGAGGAGGCACGATTCCTCCTGGATATCGCCAACAATACCGTGTTTGTAGCTGGGGTGGTCGCATGGGTGGACGTCCAGTCCACAAGTGTTGGCGACGATCTCGACTCGCTCATGGAGGACGGGCCGCTAGTGGGCATCCGCCACCAGGTCGAGGATGACCCGGACGACAACTGGCTGGTCGCCGATGAGACCATTAGGGGGCTGAAGGAGATTGCCGACAGGGGACTTGCGTACGACATGCTCGTCAAGCCACGACACATGAAGCACGTCCCGACTGTCGGTAACAGAGTCCCAGAGCTTCGAATGGTCATTGATCACATCGCGAAGCCACTCATTGCTGATGGCGTCTTTGAACCGTGGGCATCGAACCTGAACGAGATTGCGAGCATACCCGGCGTGTACTGCAAGGTTTCGGGTATGGTTACGGAGGCCGATCACGCAAACTGGAAAGTCGACGATCTCAGACCCTACGTTGAACACGTGAGAGAACAGTTCGGGATGGACAGGTTGATGTTCGGCAGCGACTGGCCTGTGTGTCTTCTGGCCTCGTCATTCAAGAGAGTCTTTGACGCCGCACTGGAAGCCATGGGGCCAATGACGAATCAAGAGCAAAATGGTTTCCTTGGCGGCAACGCCGCGCGATTCTACAGGCTATAGGGAGAGAGACGATGCCTACTGTCGATGCTGACCGACTGACAAACATCGCGGCCGAGCTGCTGAAGGGTAGCGGTGCGAGCAAAGAGGAAGCAGAGATCATATCCCGCCACTCAGTTGGGGCTAATCTTGCGGGCCACGACTCGCACGGGATAATCCAGATTCCAACGTACATAGACAGGGTCAATCGAGGGCACATAGTTCCTGGGGCGGAATTCGAGGTCCTAAAGGACACCCCGACCACAACCGTAGTCGACGGCCACTGGGGATTCGGGTACGTCGTGTCTGAGCGACTCATGCAGATGACCATTGAAAAAGCGAAGCAGGGCGGCGTAGCGGCCGCGACCGTGTTCAGACAGAGCCACGTCGGAAGAGTCGCAGACTACCCGATCATGGCTGCCAAACAGGGCATGATTGGAATGATGACGGCGGACTCCGGACGGTCGTCTAAGTCGGTCGTCCCATTCGGAGGCAGAGAACCGCGCCTCGGCACGAATCCAATCTGCATCGCGATGCCATCGAATCTGGAAGGGACGATGTTCATCGACATGGCAACCAGCGCTGTCGCCGCCGGCAAGCTGGGTGTGGCGGTTGCGAGGGGGTCATCGGTGCCCGAAGGCTGGCTCCTCGACAAGGACGGCAACCCATCGACTGACCCCAACGACCTTCGTAACGGCGGAGCGGTGCTGCCTCTGGGCGGTCCTGAGGGTCACAAGGGCTACGGACTGTCCGTAATGGTCGAGATACTGTCAGGCATTCTCACGGGGCTTGGCTTCGGTCACGACCCTTCAGGACGGCACAACGACGGCTGCTTCATGGCCGCATTCGACGTCGCTGCGTTCAGGGACGCTGAGTCGTTCAAGGCTGAGGTTACGGAATTCGCTCAGTACCTGAAGAGCTCTGAGCCGGCAGCGGGCTTTACTGAAGTATTCTATCCCGGTGAGCTGGAGCACAAGCGAGAGCAGCAACTCCTCGCCGAAGGTATTTTCGTGGAAGACGCTACGTGGGAACGGCTCAGGGAACTTGCGAACGAGTACAGCGTCGCAGAGCAGCTGGGCCTGAGTTAGGCGCCCCACAGCATACCCTTTACCTCGAATGGGCTGGAGCCGTGACTCAAGGTCACGACAGTCACTACCTACTGCTGTCAAAAAGGTGGCAAGCCTACGTTTCTGCCCTGATCCTCGGCTATCATGATCGTACGAAAGAACGGATGTGTGTGCCATGGGAGTATTGCAAACATGGACGAGCCAGCGAACTCTGGCGAAACAGTGAAACCAGCCAATGAGTCGTTTGGCGGGGTCGGTCGCGACGCGCAGGAGCGACTGTCAAAACTCCTGGAGGTATTCGACGGGCTGGGTGGGAGAGCGATGGGATATCCCGTCAACCTCGACTACGACTACTCCGACCTGTTGCCCTTCCTCCAGTACTCCGCCAACAACGTAGGCGACCCTTTCCACGACAGCAATTACGCCAGCAACTCCCACGAGATCGAGCGGGAGGTCATCGGCGCCTTCGCTGACATGATGCGACTGCCGCGAGAGGACGCCTGGGGCTACGTCACGTCCGGTGGGACCGAGGGAAACATGTACGGGTTGTACATGGGGCGCGAGACGTATCCTGACGGTGTGGTCTACTTCTCCCAGGACACGCACTACAGCGTGGTGAAGATCCTGAGGCTGCTCAAGGCTCGGAACATCATGATTAAGAGCCAGCCAAACGGGGAGATAGATTACGACGACCTGCACGAGACGATCCGAATCAACCGCGACCTTCCGGTCATTATGATGGCCAACATCGGCACGACGATGAAGGGGGCGGTGGACGACGTCGACAAGATGAGGGACATACTGGCCGACCTAGCGGTCTCAAACTCCTATATCCACGCAGACGCTGCGCTCAGCGGGATGATCCTTCCGTTCGTGGACGACCCTCAGCCATACGGATTCGACCGGGGCTTCGACAGTGTGGCGGTCAGCGGCCACAAGATGATTGGATCTCCCCTGCCCTGCGGAGTGGCCCTAACGCGGAAAGAGTACGTCTCGCGCATCGCGAGGTCCATAGAGTACGTTGGAGTTCTGGACACGACCCTGACAGGTTCTCGCAGCGCCTTCGCGCCGCTGGTGATCTGGTACGCGCTCCAACGTCACGGTCTGGAAGGATTCAAGGAGATCGTAACGAGCAGCCTCCAGCATGCGGAGTATGCTGTCGAGAGATTCAATGAGGTCGGCATCCCTGCCTGGAGAAACAGGAACTCAGTAACTGTCGTATTCCCCAGGCCATCGGAAAAAGTAATTCGCAAGTGGCAGATCGCGCCCTACGAGGACATTGCGCACATCATCACCATGCCGAATGTCACGCGACAGTCCATAGACGCTGTAGTTGATGATGTGTTGAACGATTAGGAATCCGGAGGACCGCAGTTGGACAGAATCATAGTCATGGCGAAGAGCGAAGTCGGAGTAATTGCCGATATAACCGCGGCACTGGCCGAAGCCGCTGTGAACATACTCACGATTAACACCGAGAACACCGGCGAGACCGGCCTGGTCATTCTGACGACCGAGGACAATGACGCAGCCCTGAGCGCGCTAACGGCTGCGGGCTTCCGGGCAGTTATCGATGACGTGCTGGTAGTACGGCTCAAGGACGAGCCCGGCGCCCTGGCGAAGATCGCAGAGCAATTCAAGAACGCAGGCGTCAACATCCAGAGTCTGCACATCCTGAACAGACATGGGGACTACGCGACTGTTGCATTCTCAGCCGATGACCGAGAAGCGGCAGAGGCGCTGATTGGACCCGAAGCGCTCGTTTAGGGGCGCTTCTTCTTCCCTCTAGGCGATATTGACCTCGCCGCTGGTGTCCCTGAGCCATGTGGGACGTATGATCAGCTCGGGAATTGCCGCTCTCTGAGGTAGGCGCGCAATCAGTGTGATGGCCTCGGCCGTGTCCTCTGCCGTTACCATCGTGGAGCGGGCATCAGTGTCGGGCACTACAGGGCGGCCGTCGAGTATTGGCGTGTCGACCTCTCCTGGAATAACTACGCTGGCACGAATGCCCGAGTTTCGGTACTCGGCGTTTATGAAGGCTGTGAAGTTGATCACAGCGGCCTTCGCGGCGCTATAGCTCATTCCAGCCAGTGGGCTCGCGCTCACTCCTGCCATGGACGAGACGTTGATAACGGTGCCCTGTCCAGCATCGACCATCGAAGGCACGACGGCCTGTGTGCAGAATACCGATCCCACCAGGTTGCTGTCGTAGACGCTTCGCAGGTCGTCTGGTGTGGTGGTCAGAAGCATCCTGCGTGGCGAGCTGTGACCTGCGTTGTTGACCAGGACGTCAACCTTGCCATGCCTGCCGATGACCTCTTCGACCATTGAGTCCACGCTGTCCTTGTCGCCAACGTCAACTCCGTAAGCCTCCGCTGCGCCCCCAGCTTCAACTATCTCGTCACGGACCGCCTCGACCTTGGACACGGTACGTCCAACTGCAATGACGACCGCGCCCTCCTCAGCCATCATCAGACCGGAGGCCCGGCCGATCCCACTTCCGCCGCCTGTGATTATGCAAACGCTGTTCTTGAGTCCCACTAGTTTGTCCTCCTGTAAATCTAAGTGCGCAACTATGGTAGCAGGGTAAGCCCCAGCAACCCCACTGAGACGATGAAGAGCCCTACAAACTGCAACGCACCCAGCCGCTCCTTGAACAGCACGATGCCGCCTATGATCGGTATCACTGGGTAGGCAGTCGACGCTGCGGCGACAATCGAGATGATTCCAACTTCAGACCCACGGGTGAAAGCCAGTAGGGAGAGTGTTTCCAGAGCCGCGACTACGACGATGGCGACGGCCAACTTCCTGTTCAACCCGACCCACGGCTGCTCCCGTCTGATTACCACTACGGGCACCAGGATGCAGACCATGAAGACTCTTGTGAGAAACACTGGTGCGAACCACCCCATCTCCCTGGACACAGCGGCTATGGCAAACTGCCAGAATCCTGCGGCGACGCTGACCCCGATTGCGAGTGCCACTCCAAGGCCGATTATGGTTCGACCCGACCTGAGCGAACGAACATCTATGGATGCCATTACGACCCCACAGACGGTGGCGACGATAGCAGCGATCTGCCACTCGCTGATTCGCTCGCCCAGGAAGACGACTGCCAGGAATACTACTACCGGGCTGTGGGCAGCCACAATGGGGCCGACGAGAGCGATTGGTCCAAGCTGCAGTGCCCTATAGAAGCCCAGGTAGAAAAACACCACGAGCACGGTCAGCCCGGCCATCATCAGAACATGGTTCGCCTCGATGCCCTCAAGTTGACCTGTGGCAAGGGCGAATGCCAGCATTCCGCCAACACCGAGCACCTGCAGGAGAAATACCGTCCGCACTACCCCTAGAGAGCGAGTCAGTCCGGCTGAGATTACGTCGGCTACACCGATTCCGGCGGCGAACGCGAGTCCGAAAAGTACACTCTGAACGACCATCTATGACTCTGCGGGCAGATGCCCAACCTGGTAAGAAACTGTGCTCAACCGACCAGAGCCACACCAATGAGGGAACCGATGCCGAAGGTGACGGCCGCGGCGGCCCCGCCAGCGAGCAGCATTCTCACTCCTCCCCATGCGAGATTGCGGCCCGAACCGGCGGCTACCAGACCTCCCACAATGACAAGAGACACTGCGCTAAGGAGCGCACTTAGAGGGAGCGCCATAGGCCCTAGGTCCAGGAGATAAGGGACTATGGGAATAATCGCACCAACGGAGAATGCCACGAACGAGCTCGCGGCGGCACCGACGGGCGACCCGAGTGCATTGGGATCGAGACCCAGTTCCTCGCGGGCCATGGTCTCGAGCGCCACATCAGGGTCGGCCATGATGCGACGAGCCACGACGAGCGCTTCATCTTGAGTCAGGCCCTTGGACCGATAGATGTCCACCAGAGTGCGTTCATGCCTCGTTGGGGCATCATGAAAGATCGTGAATGCCCTGCTGATTACGTGCCTGTAGACGTCAGCCTGGCTGCTCACCGAGATCCACTCACCCGCTGCCATTGAAAACGCACCTGCCAGGAGGCCGGCGATCCCCGCCAGCAGAACGATGGTCGGGTCGCCCGACCCACCGGCGACGCCCATTACCAGGCTGAAGTTGGATACCAGCCCATCGTTTCCGCCCAGTACCGCTGCCCTGAGATTGCCACCTCCGAGCAGCCCACCTTCCAGTATCGCCGAGCCCCAGCCTCCTTCTGAGTCATCCATACCTAGTCACCGATTCAGGCTGGTGTGGCAAGGCGGCTTCTTATCGTCTTGAGCCTGTCTACATTGTCCTTGTCGGGCCCTTTCTTATCCGGCCCGGGCACTTCGAGAATGAACGGCACGTCTTTGAACGCATCGTGGCCCATGATCACCTCAAAGCCCTCAATGCCGATGTACCCCTCGCCAATGTTGTCGTGCCGATCGACACCCGAGCCCATCTCGACCTTGGCGTCGTTGGCATGCACAACAACCAGGCGGTCCAGTCCGATGTGGCTGTCAAACTGCTCCATCGCCGCTTCGATCACGTCGGGATTGGCGATGTCGTAGCCTGCGGCAAAGCAGTGTTCTGTGTCCAGGCACACCTTCAGCCTGTCGCTTCCGACAGTCTCAATCATCGCGCCAATCTCGTCGAATGAGGCTCCCAGGTGTGCCCCCATGCCGGCGCTGTTTTCAACAAGCAGGAGCGGACCGGGTGGGCTCGCCTCAAGGACTTCGGTCAACGCTGCCGCTGCGGGTCCGATGACCGCATCGAATCCCCTGCCCTTGTGACTTCCGGCATGGAAGACTACTCCTGTGGCCCCGATCTCGGCGGCCACCTCCATATTCTTGATCAGACACTCTACAGATTTCTCAACCAGCTCCGGCGTGCCTGCAATGTTGACCAAGTAGCTGCCGTGAATGAAGACGGGGCCAATTCCGGTCTCTTCAGCGGCTTCGTGGAAGCTGGCGACGACTTCTGGCTTCAGTTCACGGAACTTCCATGCGCGAGGAGACGACGCGAAGATCTGAATCGTCTCAGCACCTATGTCTTCAGCCCTGCCGAATGCCGTATGCAGACCTCCTGCGGTCGAGACGTGCGCACCTATTTTCATTAATTGGTCTCCTGGCGTTGCACTGAGTTGGCGTACAGCGAAATGCGGGTTAGCGGCTAGTAGAGTTCAGCCACCCGGCTTCCTTAAGGCATAGATGATGAAGTTTGGAGCCCGGTACTCGTCGTCGAACGTGGGATTTGCAGCTAGCTGCTCTTCTGAAGGTACGGGCTCTGCGAGACGTTCCAGCACGAAGCCCGCATCAAGAAAAGCCGAAATGTAGCTCGACAACGTTCGGTGCATGTTTATGAAGCTCCTGCCCCACCACTCGAACTCACGCGGACTTTCGTCTGTGTAGTTGTCCAGAGCGTAAAAGAGCTTTCTGCCTCCCTGGTTAATCCAGCCGAAAGGCACTGCCGTGCGCATGGGATGGACATTGCAGACCACGAAGCGACCGCCGGGCTTGAGAACTCGAAAAGCCGCCTCGATGGCCCGCCTATAGTGGAGTAGGTCAACAAGAACAATGTATGAGACTGCAGAGTCGAAGCTGTTCGATTCAATGCCGTCGAGATTTTCAGCGTCGCCGACGATGTAGTTGTCGTTGCCGACAGCAAGGCTCCTGGCCCTTTCGATGAACGGCAGAGTCAGGTCAACTCCCGTTACTTCTGCGCCGAGCCCTGCAAGAAGTCTTGAGAATCTGCCATCACCGCAGCCGATATCGAGGACTCGCGATTCCGACACATCGCCAAGCGCCTCCAACATCCAGGAGTCCAACATGCCCGTGCGTACCGACTGGTCCTGCTGGAACCAGTCCTCGGCGGCTTCGGTCCACTGGGTGTTCAGTCTCTGTTCCAGGTCCAAACCCCGAGACCTCAACCCTTAAATGCTGGCATAACATCGGAGGCGAACAATCGGAGTTGGTCCATGAACTCAGCGCGGGGCATTCCTTCTGCCCAGTGCAGAATGACGTGCTCGAGTCCGGGGTACTTGTTTTCCAGATCGCGCAGGAAGCTGATGAAGTCTTCAGCGGGACCGCATATCCAAGCCTTCTGCTCCACGCCATCTTCTATGAACGGAGTCCGCGCCGGAGCGCCGGGCGTTCCCCAAACTCTGCCATGTTCGTCCGCGTATCGTACGAAACCGAAGGGCGCGAACCACTTGTAGCGCTCGTCGTGATAGGGCCTGAGCTTGTTCATTGCCTCTTCCTGCGTGTCGGCAATGTAGAATCCAAACTCGAGAGCGAGGTTCTGTCCAAGCTGGAGGTCACGGCCGTACTTCGCGTTGGCGTCCTGGTACTGCTCAAATATGTCCTTGACGAGTGTTTCGCCGGTCAGCCCGACAACGCCGTTGATTCTGTTCTTCGCGATGAAGTCGATGGTCCTGCCGCTGACGATCGGCTGCCACATCTCTACTGGCAGGTGCTTCGGACGAGGCACGAGGGTGACGTCCTTTAGGTCGTAGCCGCGGTACTCTACTTCCGGAGGTATCGTGAAGTGCTCACCCTGGTGTGTAAACGACTCTTCGTTGAATGCCTTGAACAGCACTTCCATCTGCTCCTGGAAGTACGCGCGATTGGCATCGTTGTCGATAACGGGGGCGCCAAACGTCTCGACCTCCCGACTGTGGTAGCCCCGTCCAACGCCGAAAACGATTCGACCGTCGGTTAGGATGTCGGCCATCGCATAGTCTTCTGCCAGCCTGAGGGGATGCCACATAGGGACGATATTGAAGGCACAGCCGAACTTTAGCGTATTAGTGCGTGAGGCGAGGTGTGTACCCAGCAGGATTATGTTTGGTATGCACTCGTAACCTTCACGCTGGAAATGGTGCTCCGCCATCCAGAGCGTGTGGAACCCGAGGTCATCCATCAGGCCTGCGATCTGTGTGGCAGTGTCGAGGCTCTCCATCAGCCTGTCGTTGGTGTATCTTCGCTGGTCGGCAGGAGTACCGTCTGCTCCGACGTCCTCAAGGTCGATGTTGCCGACATAGAGCACTGAGAAGTTCTTAATCAAGCGGTTTCCCTCCTGGTCATTGGCGCGGGCGACTGCCCAGATGACATTGTCGTCTAAGCGCGCGCGGCGCGGCAAGCCTGAATCCGACATGAGACTGCGCGATTAGCACAGGAGTGATACAATAGCTCAACGTAGGACGAGCCTCGCATGGCCGTCCGGATGGAAGTTACATTTGGAGGCGGAATATGGCAGACCAAGTCAAAGTGGATGTGTGGTACGACTACGCTTGACCGTGGGTCTACAATGCAGCCGTGTGGCTGGATCAGGTCAAGCAGGAGTACGGAGACAACCTACAGATCAACTGGCGGCACTTCTCGCTAGAGCAGATCAACAGCAGGAATGACTCGGACTGGAAGGTCTGGGAACAGATGGATGTTCGAGAAGCGCGGGCACTGCTGGCCTCGGTTGCTGGAGAGGCAGCCAAGAGGCAGAACAATCCCGAGGCGTTCGACCGGTTCCATCTGGCCCTGTTGACGGCTCGGCACGCTGGAGACAGGATGCCGCTTAACGAGGACGAGCCACTGGTCGCCCTCGCTGAGGAAGCTGGTCTCGACGTCGAGCAGTTCAAGAAGGACCTCGACAACCCCGATGTGCTGGCAGCAGTGGCGGCAGACCACGAGGAAGCCACCACGCAGGAAAACGCCATCTTCGGTACGCCAACGTTCCTCTTCGAGAACGGCCACACTGCCTACATGAAGACGTTCATCCCGCCCGAAGGCGAGGCAGTAGAAGTCTTCGACAGCTTCGTGTCGCTGTTCGGCGGCAGGACGTATATTGGCGAGATCAAGAGCCCTCAGCCACCCTGGCCAAAGGGCGCAGTAGACTAGGTTAAGCACAGAGGGTGCGGTCAGATGGCCGCACCCTTTGCTCTCATCACATAGTCAGCACGAGTTTGCCGAAGAAGTTCAGGCCTTCCATAGCGTCGTGAGCCCTGGCGGCCTCTTCCAGCGGGAATGTCTGGTGAATGACGCCGCGAATCGTCCCCCTGCCCGCCATCTGGACGATCTGGCGCATGTCCTCTTTGCGCCCCATGAACACCCCGAATACTGTCTGGTAGCGGGTGAACATCGCGCCCATCTGCAGTTCGGCTCGATAGCCTGTAGTCACGCCACAGATTCCGTACCGGCCACCCATGGCCAGAGATCGGGTCGCGGCGGGCCAGAAGTCAGCTCCCACATGGTCCAGGACCACGTCAACGCCTCGTCCGCCAGTTATCTCGCGCACGCGTTCGGCAATATCCTCGGTTGAGTAGTTGATTACGTGGTCGGCACCCAGCTCCGACGCCTGAGCGGCCTTGTTGTCGGTACTCGTTGTGGTAATGACAGAGGCCCCGATCACGTTCTTCGCTACCTGGATTCCGGCTGTTCCGACGCCCGCTGATGCTGAGAGAATAAGGGCTGTCTCCCACGACTTCAGGGAGCCTCGTCGCACGAGAATGGACCAACAGGGCAAATAGACCGTGGGGAGCGTTGCGGCCTCCTCGAAGGAAAGACTGTCGGGAATCGGGACTGCGCTGGTTGCGGGAACCCCGACGTACTCGGCGTAGCTTCCACGACGTGACGAACCGAGCATCCCCGAGTTCTCGCAGAACTCATCCTCACCCGAAGCACACCACTGACACTGGTTGCAGGTCATACGAGGATTGACAAGGACTCTTTGCCCTACTTCCCTCCCTCGGACTTCAGTACCGACTTCGACGATTTCGCCAGCGGCGTCGCCACCAAGGATGTGCGGCGCGTCGAAGTTCCGGATGCGAGTTCCCCTGACCCCGGCTCTGGTGTAAACATCGAGCCGGTTGAGTGAAGCGGCGCGGACACGCACCTTCACCTCGTTTGGGCCAATCTCCGGCTCAGGCATGTCACCGTACTGGAGGACATCGGACCCTCCATGTTCTGTCATGTAGACGGCTTTCATTGTTTCTCCAGTGACTAGCTGCTGGCAGTTAACGGTCGGATATTCTCGGTGAATCTCGTCAGCTGCTCGAAGGTCTCTTCCAGATTGGCCCCCTGGAATCCGAGCATGAGGTGATTCACGCCAAGCTCTTCCAGGGCATCGATGTCCGCTGCGATCTGGGTGGGAGTTCCGGTCAGAATACGGCGTTCACCGTCGGCGACCTGCTCCTGAGTGTCGTCGTACCAGTTGACGCTGTAGGCGAAGTCGAGCTCCGAAGGGTCTCGACCTGAGCGCTCAGCGTTGCGCAGCACGCGAGCTTTGTAGTCCGCAAACTGTTCCAGTGTCCCGACCGGGAAGTTCGGGTTGCTGCATATCGGATACCAGGCGTCGCCAAGCTGACCGGCACGACGCAGAGCCGGAGGACTCTCGCCCCCGATCCACAGAGGCGGATGCGGTTGTTGAAAGGGCTTGGGCGCAAACGCGATGTTGGAGAAGCTCGCGTAGTCGCCATCGAACGACGGGTCGTCGCTGGTCCAGAGCTCTTTGAAGATTCGGAGGTACTCGTTACCTACGGCACCACGTTCATCGTAAGGAGGCGCGCCGATGGCTTCGAACTCTTCCTCCATCCATCCCACGCCGCAACCTACAATCAGCCGTCCCTCGGAGAGTACGTCGATTGTCGCCAGCATCTTGGCGGTTAGTACTGGGCTTCGATGCGGCAGCACCATGACGGAGGTGAGCAGCTTGATCCTGGATGTCACTCCCGCGAGATATGCGACAGTCGTGAGCTGCTCCATGTACTCCCCGGACTGCGAGCTCGTAAACGCACCTGTCTCGCTGTAGGGATATATCGATTCGATGTCGTTGGGCACGACGACGTGGTCGCTGACACTGATTATGTCGAAGCCCAACTCCTCGCCCTTCTGGGCGAGCGCAATGATGTTTTCCAAAGAGGCCTGCGGGCCCCGACTGGGTACTCCGAATCCGAATTCCATGGTTGACCTCCGATGGCTAGTTTGAGCAAGTACTGACGGCTGGATGCTACCAGTTGGTGGCTTCTGATGACTAGCCCGGAAGCTCAGCCGGACTACCTTTCTTTTAGGGGATTCTCGATGAAGTCATTCAGGGCCTGGAAATAGGAAGAACCACCTCGCCGGTAGACGTCGTTGTGCATGGCGCCCGGGACAGCGTGGAAGCGTTTGGGGTCAGTGGCGGCTTCGAACAGGTCACGAGCCATACTGAACGGGACGATGTCGTCCTGCTCGCCGTGGACGACCATTACCGGCGACCTGATCAGGCTCATCTTAGAAAGGGTCTCGTACCTGGCATCGAACAGCGGCAGAAGCAGGGCAGCCATCCAGGAAGAACGTGTCGCACTTGCCATACCCTTAACTGACGTGAAACCAGACTCGAGTATCACACAGCGAACGGTGTGACGAGTCGCCATCTCAGCCGCTACGCCGACTCCAAGTGACCGACCGAATAGAACGATGTCCTCTTCAGGGTCGAGACCCACCTCGGACACTAGAAACTCTATTGCAGCTTCAGCGTCCAGGTAGAGTCCGCTCTCAGAAGGACTGCCCTCACTTAGGCCGTAGCCCCTATAGTCTACGATCAGCACTCCAAGGCCGGTGAGCCTGTTTAGGATGACAATGTTGTCCACCCTGTGGCTGATGTTCCCGGCGTTGCCATGCAACCACAGCAGTGTCGTCCTCGACTTGCCCGGCACGTGCCAGCCGTGAATACGGACGCCGTCGCCAGTCGTCAGGTAAACGTCTCTGTACTCGAGGCCAACTTCGGCTGGGGTCGCGGATATTGCACGCTCTGGGAAGTAGACCATGACTCGGTCGAGGATGGACAACTGACGCACCAGGACTCCAACTGCTGCCCCGACAGCCACGATCAAGGCTAGCCGGAGCAGGATCTTCGGTTGCATCTATGCTAAAGCCTAGCGTCTGAGGGTCGCTACCGCTGCGGCCAGCAGAACTATTGAGAAGATCGAAAGCAACCCGGGGGCGACGCGGTCGAGTATCACACGCTGATCGTAGAGGCTGAATCCCACCAGGGACATGACAATTAGTGGGCCAACTATCAGCAGGCCAATCGAACGCCGATCACGCAGTATCTGCCGGATGATGCGTTCAGTTATGGCAAGGACACGGTCGGTGGACATCAGTCGTCGGACATTCGCAGGAAGTGAATGAAGGCATCTTCCAGGGATGCATCTGTCCGTCCTGTTGCCTCCCTCAGCGCCACGGGCGTATCCAGGGCGATGACTCTGCCGTCTCTGAGAAAGGCTAGCCGATCGCAATGCGCAGCATCGTCCATCGTATGACTGGAAATCATGATGGTCGTGCCCGAGTCTGCCATACGCCTGAAGTGGCCCCAGAAGACCAACCTGAGATCGGGGTCGAGACCAACTGTGGGCTCGTCAAGAAGGAGCAGCGACGGTCTGTGGACCAAAGCAATCGCCAGGCTGACTCGCTGGCGCATACCACCGCTGAGTTTGAGGATCGGATCCCCACTTTGAGGGGTCAGTCCAACAAGTTCTATCGAATCTTCTACAGAGCTGGCGCGGGAACCTCGGTCTGACATGCCATACATACGTGCGAAGAAGTCGACGTTCTCCTTGACTGACAACTCCTGGTAGAGCGCGTTTAGCTGAGGCATGTAGCCGACTCGACTCGCCTGCTGGGGTGAGGGAGACTCACCGTAGACTGCGAGTGTCCCACCGTCTCGATTGAGAAGCCCCACCATCATCCGCATTAGGGTTGTCTTACCGGAGCCGTTGGCGCCGAGAACGCCAAAGATCTCACCCTCATGAACCGAAAGCGAGAGGCCGTTCATTACCTGGTTGGTGCCATAGCTGAAAGAGAGGTCGTCTACTTCTACGATGGGGGAGGGCTGCATGGCCGGACTCTAGCACGTCCAGTGTGGCTGGACAACTGATATAATCGGCCCCACTCGTCTGACTGGAGGTGAACGGAATGAGGCTAGAGAACAGGGTCGCGCTTGTCACTGGAGGCGCACATGGCGTCCAGGGCGAACTCATGGGCTTCGGGGGCGCATCAGCGTGGCTGTTTGCCGAAGAGGGCGCCAGGGTCGTGCTGACTGACATCGACGTAGAGTCTGGCGAACGGACAGTTGCCCAGATGCGTGATGCGGGACATGATGTGATGTTCAGGCGTCTCGACGTCACTGACGAAGGCGAGTGGCAGGAGGTCGTTGATGCGACCGTGTCCGAATACGGCGGCCTGAATGTGCTGGTCAACAATGCCGGCACGGGTGGTCGACCCACGGTTGAGGAGACCACCGAGGAGATCTGGCAAGGCCAGATGGACGTGCACGCAAAAGGCGTCTTCCTGGGTACCAAGCACTCAATTCCTCACATGCGAGCGGCAGGTGGGGGGTCCATTATCAACATTTCATCCATATATGGCATCGTCGGAAGCATCGGGTCAACCGCGTACCACGCGGGAAAAGGGGCTTCGCGTATATTCACCAAATCGGCCGCGATCCAACTCGCAAAAGACGGGATCAGGGTGAATTCAGTACACCCGGGCTTCATGATGACGCCGATGACACGACCTGGAGTGGAGGAAGAGGGGCGACTCAACTTCATGCTGGACCGCATCCCAATGGGCCGGATGGGTGACGCGATGGAGATCGCACGGGGCATTCTATTCCTGGCGTCGGATGAGTCGTCATACATCACAGGCTCAGAGCTGGTCATCGATGGGGGCATGACGGCGCAGTAGCGTTGGTCACAGATTTCCACACGCACATCGTACCTCCGTGGCTGATACGCGACCGTAAGGCCTGGACTGACCGCGACGCGACGTTCCGAGAGCTGTTCTCCGATCCACGGGCAAGGCTTGCAACTGCCGAAGACCTATTAGCGGCGATGGACGAAGACGGTGTCGATCGATCAGTTGCCATGGGATACGGCTGGACGGACATCGACCTCGCGCGACGGTGCAATGACTACATCGCCGAGGCTGTTCAAGCTCGCCCCGACAGGCTGATTGGCTTCGGAACAGTCAGCCCGGCTTGGGGAGCCGGGGCAGCCCGAGAGCTAGAGCGCTGCGCTCAACTCGGTCTGAGCGGCCTGGGTGAGTTACACCCTGATACGCAGGGCTTCGACCTCGGCAATTCCGACACAATGCGGCCCATTCTAGAAGTCGCCGACCGGCATGGGCTTGTGATAACGACTCACTCATCGGAGCCCGTCGGTCACACGTACCAGGGTAAGGGACGTACCACGCCGGACGTGCTGATGCGATTCATCGAGAACGCCAGGCCTTACACCAAGGTGAAGATCATCTGCGCGCACTGGGGTGGCGGTCTTCCCTTCTATGCCCTGATGCCGGAGGTGAAGGAAGCTCTGGCGAATGTCTGGTTCGATACGGCCGCATCCCCATTTCTATATCGCGCAGACGTATTCGACGCGGTCTCAGACCTCGTGGGGCGTGACAAGGTGCTGCTTGGGAGCGATTACCCCCTGCTGAGGTTTGGGCGAATCGTAAGGCAGGTCGAGGAGGCAGGATCGGAAGTTGCCAACTTCAGCACGCAGGGACCACTCTGACTGGCCCCGAGTACGGCCTCTCCTTGATCAGCGCAGTGGCGATTGCAGCCAGCACAGACAGGCCAAACATCAGGGCGAAGGCGCCAGTGTAGCTGCCAGTCGCATCGAAGATCAGGGCCCCAACAAGCGCGCCGAGGCCGCCGGCCACCTGGTGGACCATGTTTATCAGCCCGCTGACGCTTCCCAGCCTGGCCGTGCCGAAGATGTTGCCCGCGAACACCACCGTTAACGGCGCAGTCATGGTGAAAGTGAACCCGTATACGAGCGCGACAGCAGCGATGCTGATCGGGTCCTGCATGAATAGGATGTATCCAAAGAGTGCGATCCTGAGGAAGAAGCAAAGCAGCGTTGGCCGACATGCACCATGTCTGTCCGCCAGGCCACCTGACAGAAGAACGCCAACCAGCCCCGCCAGCCCCATGAACGCCAGGATGTTACCGGCGAAGAAATCGCTCACCCCTCTATCTTGGGCGAAGGCGACAATGTGTGTGGCGACGAAGAAGTCCTGGAACCCACAGACCGTGTACATGATGGTCACAAGCCAGAATTCACGAGCTACCAGCACTTCCCGAATCGACGAACTTCCTTCGGCAGCGTCACCTGAGCGAGGTTTGGCGGCAGTCAACGACTGACCCGATCGGACAAAGAGCAGCACCAGGGGGATTACTACTGCGGCATTGACCACCCCAAGAACGAAGTACGCCCGCCTCCAACCTATGTCGGACAGGAACGAGGTGAGCAACGCGATGATGACGAGTTGCCCCGTGCCGTTTCCGGTGATGGCAGCGCTGGAGGCAAGACCGGTGTTGTTGGGAAACCATCTGCTCATCAGCACGCTGACGGGAGCGACGGAAATTGCCGCGAATCCTATGGCGAAGAGCACACCGTACAGCGCAAACAGCTGCCACGCCGAGTCAACCGCGCCCAGCATTGCAATGGACAACGCACTGATGACAGCGCCTACGGCCATGATCAACTTGATGCTATGACGGTCGATCAATCGCCCTACGACCGGCATAGCTACGGCTGACACGAGCATGAATGCCAGGAGCGCCGAAGAGAGTGTAGACCTGCTCAGGTTGAGGTCCTCCGACATCGGAACGAGCACCAGCCCAAACACATAGCGAGTTCCAGTGCCGAAGAATAGCACTACGAATCCAACGGCTAGAATGACGTGGGCGTAGCTCAACCTGCTGACGGCACGGGCCATGTTCTGGCGTCCTTATTTCGATGCTGAGAAAGTGCTCAGAGGCGAAGCTTATCACGCCAGACACAAAAGGGGCGGCCACAAGGACCGCCCCTCTTCATTCCGATTGTAGTTCAGCCTAGCGCCAGTAGCGAGAGATGTTCTCCTCTTCCTTGGACTTCATCTCGAGAAGGGCGGGCTGCCCCTCACGATTAGCCGCGAGGGCACGCTGGATCGCAGGCGCGATCTCTGCTGGATCGGTGACCTTCTCACCGTATGCGCCCAGACCACGGGCTACTTCAGCGTATTCGCCGCCGAGTGCGTTGCTGTTCCAGTTCTCGGTGGCGAATGGCATGTGGTCGTAGTAGTGCGTCATGACACCATTGTTCAAGACCACGGTCAGGATGGGTAGCTCTGACCTGGTAGCAGTTTCGATATCCAGCCCCGCCATGCCGAACGCCGCATCGCCCATGATGTTGATGACATGCTTGTCCGGCTCGGCCATCTTTGCGCCGAGGGCCAGACCGAGGCCGTAGCCTAGCTGGGTCGACTTGCCCCACCCAATGTAGTTGCGGGGCGTGACCGCGGGCCAGAACGGTACGATCTGCTCACGCGGGTAGCCGGAGTCGTGGGTGATGATTGTCTCGCGAACGTCCACTGCCTTCATCAGTTCGGTGAACACACGATATGGGCTGATCGGGACCTCATCCGAATTAAGCGACGGCGACCACTCGGCCATCCACTCGGCCTTAACCCTAGCAAGGTCGTCGCGAACGCCGTGTACGTCGCCGCGGCCATGCTCACCGAGCTGGCTCTTCACCTCTTCGATCATCTGGCGAAGGACCACTTTAGCGTCGCCGACTGCGCCGTAGTCCGCACGGTAGTCTTTATTGACGTCTTCAGCGCAGTTCGTCGAGTGACCGAGCGTTACGCCGCTGGGCATCGGGGCATTAAAGTTGGAGATCGTGAAGCTGGTGCCCATGCCAAGCACGAAGTCAGCCTTTGCAAGGAAGTGCTGGCACATCATGGTTCCCGACGATGCGCCCGTGCCCAGCGCCAGCGGATGGTCTTCTGGGAAGGCGCTCTTGCCGGCGAGTGTAGTCATCACCGGGATGTTGGTCAGCTCTGCGAACTCGACGAGCTCGTCTGTCGCCTCTGCGTACATGACGCCCTGCCCAGCGTTGATAACCGGACCCTCAGCAGCGAGGAGCGCAGTCACCAGATCCCTGACGTCCTCAGGGCTTCCGCCGGACTTCAAGGGCTTGACTGGCTTGTAGCTGTCCACCACCGCGTCTGGTATCTCCTGGATCATCACGTCACGTGGCAGCTCCAGCAGCACCGGACCGAGCCTGCCGTGCTTGAGCTGGCTGAAGGCCATGCCCATGAGCTCGGGAATCCTCTCGACGCTGTTAACAAGTGCTTGCCACTTGGTGATGCCACCGTAGTTCTTGACCGCCTCGAAGTTGGGATGTACATCCATCCTGTCGAGTGGCTGGCCTCCCGGCAGGCACAGAATCGGTACCGAGTCGGCGAACGCCTGGGCGACGCCACCGAAGGCGTTCTCAGAGCCGGGCCCTGTCTGCATTGTGAATACGCCGATGGTGTTGCCATTCTTGATGCGGCTGTACCCATCCGCCATGTTCACGCCTGCGCGCTCCTGGCGAGACAGGATGGGTCGGATGCCTTCCCTGGCGCAAACGTCAATAAGGCTCTGCGCAGGGAACGCGGCGATCCACTCGACGCCCTCTTTCTTCAAAATTCTTGCTACTGCCTGGTCTCCGTTCATCTATTATTCTCCTAACTTAATGCCCGTCGATTGACTATGGTTGGTTACTACTCGTCAGGACTGCTCTCGGTAAGTGCAAGCTGTGAGTCCTGTAGGTGGCGCGCGGTGATCTCCCGCACTTCGATATCAATCTGATCGAGTTCTGGAATCTCATCGGTCGTCTGCACGCCCAGTTCGCTGAAACGGCGCGCCGAAACGGCGACACGGGTGTCGAACGAACCGACGGCGCTGTTATAGCTACGGACTGCCGAACGCAGCGAGCCGCCGACCTTCGAAATGTGTCCTGCATAGACGGCCAAGCGGTCGTGAAGCTCCTGGCCAATCCTCTGGACCTCTACAGCATGTTCGGCGAGCTGGGCCTCTTTCCAGCCCATTTCCACTGTCTTGAGCAAAGCCATCAACGTGTTCGGGGTCGCGATAATGACCCGCTGCTGCATAGAGCGGTCGAACAGCTCGGGATCCCGCTCAAGCGCGGGCTGAAGGAGGAACTCACCTGGAAGGAACATAACCACGAATTCCGGTGAGCGGTCCAGGGCGTCCCAGTAAGACTTACGGGACAGTGATGTTGCTCTCGCCTTTACCTGCTCAACGTGTCGCTCCAGTTGAGTCTCCCGCTCCTCGTCACTGTCGGACTCTATGGACCTAAGGTAGGCGTCCATTGGGGTCTTGGCATCGACAACGATTGTACGATTGCTCGGCATACGGACGACCATGTCGGGACGGTCCGTATTCCCTTCACCGGACTGTATGCTGACCTGCTCCTCGTAGTCGCAGTAGTTGGTCATCCCGGCGAGCTCGGCGACGCGTCTAAGCTGTATCTCACCCCAACTTCCGCGGACCTCCGGACGCTTGAGCGCCGTTGTCAGGTTGCGAGTCTCCAGCTCAAGGGCCTTGTTGCTGTTGGCCAGAGTCTCCAACTGCTGTCGAAGACTTCCCTGGGAGTCGGTCCTGGCCGTCTCGATTCTCTTGAGTTCGTCCGAGAGTGGCTTGACCAGGTTCCCGACCGCCTCTTTGCTGAGGTCGAAGTCCTTCTTGGCCTGTTGAACGAGGTTGCCGACCTTCTCATCAGCGGCGGTAAGGAACTTCTCGTTGTTGCTGTCTATGACCTCAGTCGCGAGGACCTTGAACTGATCAGTGAGGGCCCTCTCGATATCCCCCTGCTCTTCAGAGCGCCGATTGGCCTCACGAAGCTGCTGCTGGAGAGATGCGATAGTAGTACCGGCGTGCTGGGCGTCGGCCCTGGCCTGCTCGAGCGCAGCAGTGCTGGTCTCACTCTGACTGGTGACTGCGTCGAGTCTGGCCTTGGCGGCAGCCAATTCCCGGCTCGCCCCATCTCTCTCGAGCCGAAGGGCGTCACGCTCAGTCCTGACCTCAGAAGCCGACTTAGCTTCCTGTTCCAAACGGGTGATGGAGCTAGCTGAACGCAGTCGAACTGCCAGCCAAGTCACGAGTCCGCCGACAAGCAGGCCGATGACGAGGCCGACGATTGCGAATAGTCCAGACTCCATATCTACCTGACGCGGGCGAACTTCTGCAGGCGCTGACCTTCGAGGACTTCCCCGATGTACATGTCTCCGCGGGAATCGACTGCGACCCCGTGCGGTGCCCAGAACAGACCGGCCTCGTGTGTACGGTCGCCGCCCCACTGGGCGAGGATATCGCCCTCGTTGTTGATGATGGTCATGCGTCCCTGGAGTTCGGGTACGTAAATCTCGCCATCGGGGCCGACGTGAACGTCGGTTGGCTGGCGGAATCCTGTAAACAGCTCTTCGAACTCGCCTTCCTGGTCGAATACCTGGAGTCGGTCATTCTCGCGGTCACACACCAGTACATAGCCATCGTGATCTAGACCAATGCCGTGCGGCAAGTGGAAGTCTCCTGGGTTCACCTTGCCGGGCAGGCCCCATGAGAGTACCAGGGAGCCAGAAGAGTCGTACCTGTGCACACGGCTGTTGCCGTATCCATCGGATATGAAAATGTCACCGGCTTCTGTTACGGCGATGCCAGTGGGTAGATTGAAGGGTCCTGCCGCTTTGGAAACCGGTTCCGCGTTTGAGGTGTAACCTGTTTCTGAAGGTCGGCCAGTGCCAAGTCTCAGTAGCAAATCCCCTTCTAGTGAATACTTCGAGACAATGTGGGCATCACGATCGGCGAGGTAGACGCAGTCGTCAGGGCCGATATGAATGCCGTGGGGCCCCTCAAATGTGTGGTCCCACGTGTTCAGAAATGCGCCGTCCTTGTCGAATACCATCATCTGGTGGGAGCTGCGGTTGAAGGCATAGACGTTGTCGCTCTTGTCCACAGCGACGCCCGCAACCTGGTGCCACTCATAGCCTTCGGGAAGGTCACCCCAGCCCTCTACGAGTTCGTACTGAAAGTCTCCAGAACCGTATGCCATTGTATTTCCTCCGATGCGTGGAATGGCCGGGCAGAAGCCCAGAATGTACGCGACGCAGGCTTCCTGATTCGCCGCGTACTATACGTCGTGGTTCAATAGTGGGTCAAGCTACGGAGCCGTCAATTGAGATGTCCAAAACGGCTGGAGCACCAGACTCAAGAGCCTCCCTGATAGCCGGCCCGATCTCTTCAGGATCCGTAATGTTTCGACCGTGGATACCCATCCCTTCAGCTATGCCGGCGATGTTGAATGGGATTGGGAAATCCATCGCCATGTACTGGCTCTGAGGGTCGGACTCGCCGAGAATGTCCCTCTTGTAGACGTTCATGTTGAGTTTCAGGATGCGGTAGGCCCTGTTGTTGCAGATGATGTACACGACCGGGATGTTATAGGAGGCCGCCGTCCACAGCGCCTGTACGGTCATCATAGAGCTGCCATCTCCAATGATGCCCACGACAGGCAGGTCAGGATTGGCCAGCTTGAGTCCAAGCGTGCCACCCATTCCCCAGCCAAGCGCCCCGCCTCTCTCTCCGAAGACGGTGCCAGGAGTGTCGAAATCAATGGCAGCGTGGATCGAGTCGCGAGTCGTCACTGAGTCGTCAGCGATCAGTGTGCCGGGTGGAAGCGCCTGTGCCACCTCGTGCATCATCCGTTCAGTCGACATGGGACTGAGGTCCCATCGGTCTTTCAGACGAGCCTCAGTCGCTGCTCGCTGGGCTGCCTTCTCTTCAGACAGGTTGGCTGCTCTGCCCTTGGCTGCTTCCCTGTGAGCTCCTGTCAGGTCGGAGTCCAGTGCGTCGGCAAGGTGAGCGAGTCCAGCCTTGGGATCTGAGATGATGCCTATATCAGTCGGTTCGCTCTTGCCGATCTCCCGTGCAGCCTGGTCCATGTGGATTAGCTTGGTGTCTGGATTGAGTGCGCGTCCCTGGAAGTGGAAGAAGCCGCTAAAGACGTTGGTGCCTACTGCGAGGACAACGTCGGCGTCAGCGAACAGCTCTCTGGAAGCGGGTGAGACTGGAGCAGTACGGCCCATGAACTGCGGGTGGTCAGTCGGGAAGTTCATCTCAGAGTAGGCAGAGGAATACACACGCGCGCCAAGTAGCTCAGCAACGCGGACAGCCTCGTCGATTCCTCCCGACTGTGCGAGCCTATCGCCCACTATCATGACAGGGTTGCTCGCCCCTGCAAGGAGTTCACTGGCGTCCGTTGTTGCCTGTGTGTCCGGAGCCGTCCTGAAGTATCCAGCCGGTGAAGGGACGATCTCAACTTCGCCCTCATCGTCCAGGGCATTGGCGGAGAAGCCGATGTAGACGGGTCCCGTAGGAGGCGTCTTAGCTTCCGTGAAAGCGCGCCTCATAACCGACGGGATCTGCTCAGGGTGGGTGACCTCCGCGCTCCACTTGGTAAAGAGCCGGGTCATCTCGTCGAGCTGCGTTCGGCCCTCCGCTAGCTTTCGGATGTCCTTGTTCGCGCTGGTGACCACCATCGGGGTGCCGCCCTCTTTGGCGTTGTGTAGGAGGCTGATCCCGTTGGCGAGTCCGGTCTCGATGTGCAGGCTCACGAATGCAGGCTGCTGCGTCGAGCGAGCGTAGGCGTCTGCCATGCCCATCGCCGCGCCCTCCTGCGTTGTGAGGACGTACTCGATGTCCGGGTAGTCTTCCAACGCATCCAGAATGGCGCCCTCACTGGTTCCCGGGTTGCCGAATATGTACTTGACGCCCTCGGCACGAAGCATCTCCATGAAGGCGCGTTTCCCGGTCATCTGAGGCATTGTTCTACTCCAAGCTTCTAGTGTTGCGAGACCAGTCTGCTCAGGACACCGAGTCGACTGCTGCCTGCGCACACTCTTCGTCTTCCTCGCCCGTCCCGCCACCGACGCCACAGGCTCCAACGGCCGCGCCATCTCGGATCACAGGGACACCGCCAAGGCTCGCGATCATGTGGTCGCCCTCTGCGGCCCGAATTCCGGTGACAATCGGACTGCCAGCCCTCTCCTGCATCTCACCACTCGGTCTGCCGAAGGCGACGGATGCGACCGCCTTGCCCTGACTACCGTAGACGCCAGCCCATATTGCTCCGTCCATTCTCGCGAATGCAACGAGTCGTCCACCGGCATCACAGACCGCCACGTTGATCTTGATGTTGAGTTCCTCAGCCTTTGCTATCGCGGCTGAGACCATAGTCTGGGCTTCCTGAAGTGAAATACTCATCTACGCCTCCCAATTGCCAGTTCACGTTTGTGCAAGCGTATTACAGGACTTGGAGGCCCGCAAGAAGGACCAGCGACGGCGAGTGGACGCGACTAAAGCTGAGAAGGGTGAGATCAGTCGCCCACCAGGGCCATTATCTTGTCGATGGCCTCTTCTCTAAATCGGTCCAGATCGTCAGCATCCTTGACGAGGGCACCTAGTGTCTGCCTGACAGCATCCTGATCCAAGTGATCGTAGTGGAGGATCACCATCGCCTTGGCCCAGTCCAGCGTCTCGGAGATTCCGGGGACTTTGTCTAGACCGGATTGCCGTGCGTTCTCTACAAACTGGCACACCTGGCGCGCGAGCTTCTCGGAGATACCGTCCACCTTGCGGCGGACTATTCGCAGCTCTTTTTCTAGATCGGGGTAGTCTATCCAGAGGTATAGGCACCGGCGACGCAGGGCGTCAGACAGGTCGCGGGTGCGGTTGGAAGTTAGAATCACCAGCGGGCGATGCTTGGCCGTGATTGTACCGATCTCAGGAATCGTCACCTGGAACTCTGACAGCACCTCAAGAAGGAATGCTTCAAACTCCTCGTCCGCGCGATCAACCTCGTCTATGAGGAGCACGGGTGGCCCGTCAGGCTGCGTTAGCGCGGAAAGCAGGGGCCTCTCCAGCAGAAATTCGCGACTGAATATCTGCTCTTCTCGCTGCTCGGATGTGCGGTCGCTTCCCTCGTCGAGCCTGATCCAGAGAAGCTGCTTGGAGTAGTTCCACTCGTAAAGCGCCGTTGTGACGTCAAGGCCCTCGTAGCACTGGAGACGAATGAGACGCGTGTCCATGAGCTGGGACATGACATTGGCTATCTCTGTCTTGCCCACCCCGGCGCGACCCTCGATCAGCAACGGGCGCCCCAAGGCCTGTGCCATGTAGATCGACGTGGCAATTGAAGGGTCTGCGATGTAGTCGCGGGCCTCCAACTCGCGGACGATGTCTCTGATGGGGTCTGGCTCGTTCAGTTTGGGCCTCTCAAGAACACCGCCCCGACACTGCGGTCGGGGCGGTCTGAGTGCTGACTATCTTCTAACGCTGTTCAGGCCTAGCCATTCATGGCTCGCCACACCTTCTCGGGCTTGGCGGGCATGTTCATGTGGGTCACACCGAACGGTGACAGCGCGTCGATTACGGCGTTCATCACCGCAGGGGATGCCGCGATCGTGCCGGTCTCGCCTGCTCCCTTCACGCCGAGCGGGTTGGTGGGAGATGGCGTCGTCGTGCGATCCGTGATAATCGATGGCACAGAATCGGCCGTCGGGATCGCGTAGTCCATCATGCTGCCTGTGATGAGCTGACCGGACTCGTCGTAAACCGCCTCTTCTGTCAGCGCCTGACCCACGCCCTGCACCACGCCGCCGTGCACCATGCCTTCAACGATCATGGGGTTAATGACGTTGCCGACGTCGTCTAGCGCGACATACTTCTGGAGCTCGACCTCGCCGGTGTCGCCATCGACCTCGACTACCGCGATGTGCGTGCCGAATGGCCAGGTGAAGTTCTGCGGGTCGAAGATGCTGACGGCCTCAAGTCCCGGCTCGGTATCTTCGGGAAGGCTCTCATACCAGTACGCCGCAAGCGCCACCTCCTGGAAGGTCTTGGCCTCAGCTGGAGCGCCCTGCACGAAGTACTGGCCGTTCTCATTGACGATGTCTTCCGGGGCGGCCTCGAGTAGATTAGCGGCAATGCGCTTGGCCTTGTCCTGGATCTTCTCGATGCTCATGTGGATGGCGTTGCCACCGCAGACAGCGCTGCGGGAGCCGAATGTTCCGGTCCCCATCTGCACCTTGTCCGTGTCGCCGTGGATGACTTCCACGTCTTCGACTTCAACACCTAGTTCCGCGGCAGCAAGCTGCGCGAAGGTGGTGTCGTGGCCCTGGCCGTGGCCTGACGAACCGGTGAACACCGTGACCTTGCCGGTGGGATGGACGCGTACCAGTGCGCTCTCCCACACACCTGCGCGGGCGCCGAGCGTGTAGGCCACCGCGGACGGGGCCATGCCGCAGATCTCCACGTATGTGGACAGGCCGATGCCGAGGTAACGACCTGCGTCCCTGGCTGCCGCCTGCTCTGCACGGAAGTCGTCGTATCCGACCAGTTCCAGCGCGCGGTCGAGACCAGCCTCGTAGTTTCCGCTATCGTAGACGACGGTCGTGGCGACCTCGTGCCCGTCCTCGAACGGAGGAATCAGGTTCTTACGCCTGACCTCTGCGGGGTCCATCCCAATCTCTGCCGCGAAACGGTCGACCATGCGCTCGACAAGGTACGTTGCCTCCGGGCGGCCAGCGCCTCTGTACGCATCAACGGGAGTCGTGGTCGTGTACACACCGGTTACTTTGCACTGTATGTTGTCGATGCTGTAGGGACCGACAAGCATCAGTCCGAACAGGTACGTGGGAATCGCCGGGGCGAATGTCGAAAGATACGCGCCCATATTGGCGTATAGCTCGGTGCGAAGACCGGTGATGTTGCCGTCGGAGTCGCCGATGATCTCGACCTCACCAACATGGTCCCGCCCATGGGTCGTAGCCAGGTAGTTCTCCTGCCTGCCCTCGATCCACTTGACCGGGCATCCCAGCCTCCTAGCGAGGATGGCGGCGATTACCTCTTCCGCATACAGGTACAGTTTGCAGCCAAAGCCCCCGCCCACGTCAGGAGCGATGACACGAATCTGATGCTCCGGATGACCCGTGACCAGGGCGAGAAGAAGTCGCACGAGGTGCGGAATCTGCGTGGACGTCCAGACGGTAAGCTGGTTGGTACCGGGATTGAAGTCCGCAACGACACCTCGCGGCTCCATCGGGTTGGGAATCAACCTCTGGTTGATGATGCGCTCGGTGACTCGAACTCCAGCCGAGGAGGCAGTGGCATCGAAGTCTCCGCCGCCAATTTCCCATTCGAATGCAATGTTATTAGGTGCATTTTCGTGAACCTGAGCGGCGCCGTCCTGAACACCGGCCTCCATGTCGACTACGGCGTCGAGCACTTCGTAGTCCACCTGCACCAGGGCAGCTGCGTCGGCCGCTGCCTGGGGACTGGTGGCCGCAACAGCAGCTACAGCGTCGCCAACGCATCGGACCTTGTCGTATGCGAGTGGCGGATGGGGAGTCTCATTTGTGTCAGGAACTACCCAGCCGCAGATCAGGGAGCCGAGCTCTTCCTGGAGCTGTTCGCCAGTGAACACGGCAACGACACCTTCAGCGTTTTCAGCCGCAGAGGTATCGACGCTCCTTATATTGGCATGGGCATGAGGGCTGCGAACGAGGACCATGTTGACCATTCCGACAAGCCGGACATCGTCAACATACGTTCCTCTTCCGGTTATAAGTCTTGGGTCTTCGCGACGCTTGATGCTTTCGCCGAGCACTGTCTGTGTGGTCACGTCTGGCCTCCTGTGTATCAAGTGCTTGGGCCGCGATTCTAAACTGGTTCAATCAAGGGAAGTTGGCATGTCCCGTGTTGCGGCTACAAGGTACGGAATCGCCTCCAGAAAGCCCCTCGATTCAAGCGATACTCTACCCTAGTCAAAGCTGATAGGCAAGTTTGACACCGTCTTCTTGAGGGCAGCTCGGATCGCCCTGACAACCTATTGGACTTTTCCCGAAATACCTCTAATCAGGCTCCGGAATTCGGAGTCTCCGGCGGTCCCTCGGACGACTCCCGGACGAGGTAGAGAAGTTGGGGCGGGATGAGAAGAATCGACACGCCAATCAGTGCAGTTCGCAGCCCACGAACTGTGGCGAGCAGGCCCATGCCAGGTCCGAAGAATACCTGACCAAAGGAGTTGGCCTGTTCGTGTAGCGAGAACACGGTTGCGCGGTATTCGGACTCGCAGTTCCTGTTGATCCATGCGGCTGCAAAGGGCCAGGTGACCCGATGGAGAACATAGACCACGATTACCATGGCGATTGCTATCCCAAATGTGCCGGTAAGAGCAAACGCCAATGTAGCGCCAATCATCGTGGCATTGAAGATTGAAAGGGCGACCCGGGGAGCCCACGAGCGATCTACAGGGATAAGTCGTTCCATGGAGGAGATCGCCACGATTGTGATGATCGCACTGGCAGCCTGGATGACTCCGAACCAGACTATCGGATTCAGGCCAAAGACGCTTGGAAACTCGAACGCATCGAGGGTGTGCTTGGCCCACAGCCGGTCGAACGGTTCACTGGACATCCCGAAGAAGATCTCAATCGCAACCAGGGCCATTAGCACTCGACTCATCGAGACTGCACGAAGCCCCGTCTTGAGCACGTTCGTCATCGAACTCCAGGTACTGCGCCCTGTGTTCGACCTGGGGGTGAATCCAGTTTCTGACATCGAAAGTGCCACTAATATTCCGAGCCCGATGAAGATGACACCCCCGGCAATAAGAGAGAATCCTACGTAGATCGTAGCCAGGGCTGCGCTCAGGCCGATGCCTGCAAGGGCGCCAAAGGACTCATACTTGGTAGCCTTGATGAAGACCGCAGCCGTCTTCGAGTCGTCCTTCAGTTCGTCGGACAACCAGGCCTGGAACGCTCCGCTGACAAACGTATACCCAAAACCCCACACTACCTGTGCCAGAAGTATTGACGCGAAGATCGGCAGTGACCCCTCCAGAATATAGCCAACACCGATCAGCACATATCCAACGATCATGGACAGGCGTCGACTGTAGACATCCGCGAGGACTCCGGTGGGCACATCAGCTAGAAGCACAGTCAGTTCCAAAACGGTGCCAACGAGGATAAGCTGAAGCGGGTTCAGGCCAGCCTCTGTGATCCGGTACACGGCCGACATCGTGGAGAATGTCATTGTCGCCATTTCGGCGAAGATGGCCATGATGAGAAATACGTGAACGGGTGGAAGCTCGAGTCTTCTCATCTGGAGTAGCTCACACGAGTGATCACGCGTGATGGATCCCGAGTGCTTGGGCGCGGGTGCAGCGGGTTACTCAGGACACGACTAGAAGACGAACTCTGGTCCTGGAACGTACTCGAAGCGATCGAAGACGTCGTCCCTCAGAGTGAATCCAAGTCCAGGAGTCTGGGGAGCATATACGGTGCCATCACGGATGTCGTACGGCTCATTGAAGAGATCGTTCATCATCGGCATGTAGCCCTGGCTCACCTCGAGGATGTGACAGTTTGGTGCCGACATCGCAACGTGCAGACTGGCCGCGAATAGCACTCCAGATCCCCAGGCGTGTGGCGCCAGCCTGATGCCTTTCGCGGACGCCATTGCGGCTATGCGTCTAATCTCGGTCAAGCCGCCAGCCCTGGCGACATCCGGCTGGGCGATGTCCAGAGCCCTGTGATTGAATAGGTCCTCGAAGTCAAACCTTGTGAATTCTCGCTCGCCCGTGGCAATCGGAATGACGGTCGACCGGCGTACTTCAGCCAGTCCGGGATGGTCATCAGGTGAAATGGGCTCCTCAAACCACGCGATGTCGTAAGGCTCGAGTTCCCGGGCAAGTCGGATTGCGGTGGAGACGTCAAGCGAGCCATGCGCGTCCACCATCAGCTCGACATTGTCTCCAATGCCACGGCGCGCCGCAGCGACCCTGCGCAGAGTATTCTCTATCGAGAATCCGTCACGTCCAACGACGCGCATCTTGACCGCACTGAACCCCTTGGCCGCGTAGCCGGCCATCTCCTGCTCGGCCTCATCACCGGGCGCCCAGCCGCCGGATCCGTAGCCGCGGACGGAGTCTCGTACGGCCCCGAGCGCATGGTAGACAGGCACGCCTAGAGCCTGTGCCTTCACGTCCCAGATCGCTATATCCACGCCTGCTATCGCCTCGAGGGTGACACCTCGGCGAGCCTCAGAGGGTTGAGAGTGGCCACGCTCGAGGGCAGGTTTCCAACGGGAGCCGTTGTACATCTTCTCCCAGAGCAGCTCAGAGTACATCGGGTCTTCCCCAAGGAGGGCCGGAGCCAGGTCGTACTTGACGATTGCTGAGACCGTTTCGGGGCTTCCCAGGGACGCTCCCATACCGGTCAGACCATCGTCCGTGTCGACGAGTATAAGGACAGCGTCACTCTTGATCTTGGTGCCGAGGTCGGTCCGATGCTGCCGCTCCTCCGGGACCGGGTCGGACATTGGGATGGCACGCACATTGGTGATCTTCATGATGCGGCGGAGCCTACTCTCTCTTCTATTGGGGTCTGTCTGAGCAGGTCGAGAGACTCACTGACGGTTCTCCTAACCGCGCGCAGGTAGGGTCTACCGGCATCCAGGGTCTCCACAAGGTTGTCGACTGGAATCCACTCGCACAGATCTATGTCCTCGGACAGATCGGGGTCCAGTGAATCGGTGACGCTACCGTCGTAGTCGAGCAGGAACCACGTCACAGTCTTGTTGAACGGCTTACCGGAGTAGTAGGAGATGTAGCTCGTTCGACAGAGGAATTCTCTGATCTTCAGGCGTTTGCGCCGGAGACCGGTCTCTTCAGATATCTCTCTGAGCGCACACCGCTCATGAGGCTCCTTCTTCTTGACCTTCCCTTTGGGGATGTCCCACAGACCATGTTTTCTTATCAGTAGTACATGGCCACCGCAGAGCACCAGCCCTCCAGCGGCCGCCATCTCCGGGATGTCGCCGTTACTCATGCATCAGTATCCGTTCTAGGACTTCCACCTGGTCTGGGTCCATATCCTTGAAAAGGACTCCATCCACGATCATGTCGGTGAGATAATGTCCATTGGTCGGGGGTTGAATCGATTCAAGACTGAGATTCTTACCGTTGTAGTCGAACTGGCTGAGAATGTAGTGAAAGACGTTCAATCGGGCCTGGTGTTTATTGTCCGATTCTATGACTATCCAGGGAGCATAGTCCGTCGACGTTACGGCAAACATTCGCTCCTTGAAGTATGTAATCATGTGCCATCGCTCGGCGGCCATGCGGTCAGTGGACGAGTACTTCCAGTACTGGAGCTCGCTGTTCTGACGTAGCCTGAATCGCATGTCCTGGGCTTCCCGGGAGACTGAGAGATATATCTTGAGCAGGTGAACGCCCTCGTCGACGATGCTCCTCTCCCAATCGTTTACGCGATTCATGAAGTAGTTGTACTGCCTCAATGTGCAGTAGCCCATGACTGGCTGAATCAGAGCGCGAGAGTACCAGGACCTGTCAAAGATGGTCATATGACCTGCGGCCGGCAACTGCCTGTAGTGGGTGCCGAGCCAGTTCCGCATCTGTTTGGCGCTCGGGATTCCCTGCTCTACAACTGTAGAGAATTTCGGGTTGAGGTAGTGCGTAATGCCAGAGGCCGTGGAGCCCTTGCCAGCCGCGTCGCGACCCTCGAGAACTATCGCGATTCGTTCGCCCTGTTCAACGACCCACTCCTGCAAGAGGAGAAGTTGGAGTCGAAGTAGCCTCAGTTCAGCGCGATATGTCCTATACGAAACATCGCGGAACTCGAGTACTTCGTACTTGACCTCCGAGGTCTGCGGCAGGATGGTAGTTTGGGCTTGCATGTGCAGCTTTCACCACCGATGCTTAGGTAGAGGGCACGACGCCTCAGTGCGTCAAAATCATAGTAAGAACCGTCGCAGCGTGTGTCAAATTAAGGCGGGTTCAGAGTGGCAGCCGGAAACAGTCGGCACTTAATGCGAGGTCCGACAGAAGACAGGCTACGTTGTGCCAAGACGGGCCAGCCACTTGGCGGCGTGGGGGCCTCTGTCAACGTCCTGAATCTCTGGGCGATTCCGGGACCTGAGGGCCTCAGTCCCCTCCCTGTCGAGTTCCACGCTGCTGGTCAGGACTACTCCGTAGTCTGATTCGGCCGCCGTTCTTGACACGAGGCCTTCAAGGACGTCTCTGACGACCTTTTGTGGATCCCGGTCGAACGGGTGTCCCCAGCCGCCCCCGCCTCCGGTCTCTGCTCTGAGCAGGTCGCCCGCCTTAACCTGGATGCCCTCCCCTGCCGGAGGAACTTCTGTTTCGCCAGGTGTGCCTGGGTTGAGGACGAACCTGCCAGGCTGTCCTGCGCGTCCGCCGTTCAATCCGAAGCAGGGGAATCTCACGTTGTCCATTCGGGTGCTTAGCGTGCAGTCGACAAGTACTCTAACGTCTCGAGTGACGCCGCACCCTCCGCGGTAGAAACCAGGCCCACCGGAGTCGGGTCTGATCGCGTACTGCTCGATGCGGAGCGGGAACTCGCCTTCTTCGAACTCTAACGGGTAGTTGCGCTGGTCCCGGAAGTAGATGACGTTCAGGCCATCTCCGGTAGGACGCGCCCCCTGGCCTGAGCCGATGCCTTCGCTGAAGTACAGATACTGTCCGTCGTCCTTGACCGTTCGGAGGTTATAGATGACGTATATCGGCGAGGCTGCAGGGCCCTGCCCATCGTTGGCTTGAGCAAGCACTCCGCCCATGATGTCCATGAGTCGGATTACAGTGTGACTCCGCAGGCCGACCGGGGCTGGAAAACTCGGATATGTAATCGTTCCGGGTTCTGTACGCACTTCGTCGAGAAAATCAACTGCCCCCTCGTTCAGCGGAAGACCTGGCTTCATGTAGCTCAGGTGACGCGCCAGTATGAGGTTGAAAGCGCCTGGACTCGTAATGAAGTTGACTGGGCCCTTGGCCTGCGGCCCACTGCCGGTCAGATCGGCTACGAGGCGACCTTCCTGGTTCAGCAGCTTGACGTCCACGAGCCTTGGGTCGCCATCAACCGGGTCGCGGTCCACGTAGTCGAAGAAGTGGTGCTCGCCCTCCGGAATTACTTCTCGGGCGAACTCACGGTAAGCGTCGATGCTGCGCTGCACGATCTCGTCGAACGCCTCCATGATCACCGGCTGGCCATAGCGGTCCATCAGTTCTGCAACCCGGTCCTCGGCGAGCCGGCAGGCTGCCATCAGCGCTCGGGTGTCGCCTTCCAGCATTTCTGGGAAACGGCTGTTGTTCAGAATGACGGCGTAGGCCTCGCGGTTGATCTTGCCCTCCCGCATTATCCTGATCGGAGGGACCAGCATTCCTTCGTGGAATATCTCGGAGGCGTGTGGTGAGAGGCTGCCCGCAACGCTGCCGCCAATGTCCCAGAAGTGACCGTAGCTTACAGCGAAGCCGACGGGGCGGCCTTCGTGGAAGACGGGGGAAGTGAAACACATGTCGCCAGTGTGCTGGATTGCACCCTTAGACCTGTGCGGGTCGTTATACCAGTAGAGGTCCCCTGGCTGCATATCCTCAAGAGGATACTCCACCAGCACAGGATCCACGATCCGAGGCCCAGAGGTCGAAAGGAATCCGTCGACTACCCTTCCATCGAGATCGTAGACTCCAACGAAGTAGTCCATCTTCTCCTTGATCACCGGTGACATCGCCGTTCTCTCTATAAGTGCTTCCATCTGGCGAATGATGGAGCTTACGGCGCCGCGTACTATCTCAAGCGTGATCGGGTCGACGGACATTAGCTAGTCCTCACAGGTAGGTTTCAGTTGGCCGTGGGACGAATTATCAGGTTGCCGTAGCCGTCGGTTGTGGAGGCGTATCCGGCGGCCAGCAGGGTCGTTGTGTCGCGTTGTTCAACTACCGCGGGGCCCTCTATCCGAACGCCGGGAGCCAACTGATCCCGCTGGTAGACCGGAACCTCAACGTATCCCTTCCGTCGCGACAGTCTGGCTTTCCGTTTAGAAGTCGGCTCTGGACCAGATTCAGTTAAAGCTTTCACCGGGTCTGAGGTCGGTCTTGGAAGACTGCCAAGGGCGGTTACTCTCACGTTGACGAGCTCCACTGTCTGGTGCGGGAGGTTGTAGGTGTACAGCCGCTCGTGAAGTTGGTGGAAGTTTGTCACCATGTCTGCGAGGGTCTGCCGGCTGACGTCACCATCAGGAACATCGACTGTGATCTCCCATCCCTGATGTTGATATCTAAGGTCAGCGGAACGTGTAATTCGCTGCGACGATGATGGGACTCCCTCCCTACCGAGCCATTCGGCTGCCTGTCCCTCAAGCCGAGCGTACGCGGAGGACACATCCGCGACAGATGGCTCTCCTGACTGGAGATACGTCTGCACATAGTCGTTTCGGAGGTCGGTGAACAGCAGGCCGTAGGTAGAGAGCACACCCGGCGTTGGCGGCACTACTATCGTGTCCATCCCCAGTAACGAGGCCAGAGAACAGGCATGAAGCGGGCCAGCACCTCCGAATGCCACGAGTGCAAAGTCCTTCGGGTCAAGTCCTCTACCAACTGATACCGTCCGCATCGCCCCTGCCATGTTGTTGTCGGCAACTTCGACAATGCCAGAGGCCGCGTCTTCAACCGATAGTCCAAGGGGCTCGGCAACTCTTCTCCGAATGGCGTCACGGGCCTGCTGCGGGTCAATGAGCATCTCGCCGCCGAGAAGATAGCTTGGCAGGTGACCCAATACCAGTCGCGCATCCGTGACCGTCGGCTCCGTTCCTCCCTGGCCGTAACAGGCGGGGCCTGGGTCGGCGCCCGCGCTTTCGGGGCCGACTGCGAGTCCTCCTGTGGCAGAGACGCGGGCGATGCTGCCTCCTCCGGCGCCAATAGTCTCGATATCCAGCATGGGGAGTTGCAGAGGCAAGCCGCCTATGCTGCGTTCAACAGTGACATCCGGGCGACCGTCCCTTACGAGGCAGATGTCCGCGCTAGTCCCGCCGACATCAACTGATATGAAGCTGGGATGCCCGGCATCGCCGGAAACCCGCGTCGCTCCCATGACCCCGGCAACCGGCCCAGACAGTACCGTGTGGATAGCCTGGCGTGCCGCGAGGTCGGCGCTGGTAACACCACCGTTGGACTTCATGATGAACAGGGGCGCACTCACACCGTCCCGATGCGCCGCCGACTCAAGGCCGGTTAGATAACGTGACACCTGTGGCATTACATAGGCGTTCAGGGTGGTCGCGATTGTGCGCTCGAACTCACGGAACTGCGGGAGCACTTCACTCGAAATAGAGATGGGAATGCCGTCCAGCTCCTCACGGAGGATCTCGGCGGCCCGCCGTTCGTGAGCATCATTGGCATAAGAGTAAAGAAAGCATACAGCGACTGCTTCGACCTTCATCTCGTTCAGGATTCGGGCAGCCGCTCGACAGTCCTCTTCGCTCAGTGGACTAAGCACGCCGCCACTGCGGTCCAGCCTCTCGGTTACTTCGAAAATGCGATTAGGCGGGACCGGGCGCTCAGGTTTCATCCATGCGTAGATGTTGTTGCCGCGAGGGATGTCATGCCGGCCAATTTCCAGCAGGTACTTGAATCCCCTGGTGGTCAGGAGACCGACCGTTGCAGGCCGTCGCTCGATTACGGCATTAGTCGCGATCGTCGCCCCGTGGAACAGTCTGAGCACTTCACCGGCCGCTGCGTCCGCAAGCGAGAGGCCAAGTCGCACCCCAGTCATAAACCCTTCCGCGAAATCAGCGGGTGTGGTCGGGGTCTTGGCTGTCCAGAGTTCGCCGGCGTCAGTGTCCTGGATGACGACGTCAGTAAACGTGCCGCCGATGTCGACGGCCACATGGTATTGGGGCAATCTACTGTAGTGGGGAGTAGTCTGTCGGGCTCAGCAGCGTGTTGAACACACGGGCCGTCAGCGGCCCATCAACCTCAGACTCAGACCGCACCTTGTTCCACTCAGGGTCGGCTCGGAAGGCGGCCCATGCCCGCTCGCGGTGGCCTTCATCATCGAAGGCTATGATGTAGATCAGCCGGTCTGAGTAGTCTCCGACCGCTGATGTCCAGTAACCAATGTTTTTTATTCCATGCCGCTCGAATATCCCAAGTGTGTGGTTTCGGAAGCGGGCGTTCAGGGCCTCCAGCTTGCCAGGGGCGGCTTCGTACACGCGGTATTCGTAGATCATCAACGTCCTCCTACAGGTCACTTCGAATCGGTCAGATGTTAGCAGTGGGCCGCACCGAGTTCAACGCGTGGACAAACATGGTCTGGACACCAACTCGGTTGTACCGCAGAAACCTGTGTGAGAAAATCGAACTCGCTTGGTGGGACCACTCCCCATGCGTGGAGGTTAAATGTGCAGCAGCTAGAACCAGCCGTACGAGATGCTCTCTCGATAGACATGGTCGTCGACATCACCACAATCGGACGAAGATCGGGGCAACCCAGGCGCATAGAAATCTGGTGCCACTTGATGGACGGTCAGTTGTACCTGGCCGCCTCTCCAGGGCCAAGAAGCTGGTACGCAAACCTGTACGCCAACAGGGACATGACGTTGCACATCAAGAATTCAGTCAAGGCAGACATTCCTGTCAGCGCTCGTCCAATTACTGGTGAAGCAGAGCGCAGGGACGTTTTCACTCGCCTTGCTGCGCAATCTGCGTTCAGGCAGGGACAGGGCCTGGACGTAGAGCCATGGGTGGCCGGAAGCAAGCTGGTTGAGCTCATTCCGACGACCGGCTAACAGGCCTTGGAGCTTCTGGACATAGATCGAATTCAGGCTGCAATGTCTGACTCGACCATTGGCAGCCAAGTCTACTATGAGCTGGAAACGGGCTCCACAATGGACGATGCGAGGGCCCTGGCGCGAGATGGTGCGGCCGAAGGTGTCGTGGTCATTGCAGAACAGCAGGGCCGAGGACGGGGGAGGTTCAGCAGAACTTGGGTCTCGCCATCCGGTCTGAACCTCTACCTCACTGTCGTGCTACGTCCGGCCAAGTCCCAGCTTCCCTACATGAACATGGCCGCGACACTTGCCGTACACCAGGTTGCTTCGGAAGCGACCGGGCTTCCGGTTTCGGTCAAGTGGCCAAACGACGTACGCATCGAAGGACGGAAGTTGAGCGGGATTCTCATCGAGACTGAGTTCGAGGGTCAGAAGCTGGACCACGCACTCGTAGGAATTGGCCTCAACGTGAATCTGGATGTGTCGGACTATCCTGAGATCGCCGAAACAGCCACGAGTCTTCGATCCGCCACCGGCCGGGAGTTTGATAGGAACGACATTCTGTTGGCGGAGCTTCGTAGTCTCGAAGAATGGTATGGACGGGTTGCCAGAGGAGAGTCCCTTACCAAGAGATGGGCCGAGACTTTGGAGACATTGGGCAAAGACGTACAGCTAAGATGGCGGGACAGTGTTATTCAGGGAATCGCCGAGTCGGTGGACGACAGCGGTAATCTCATCGTGCTTCAACGAGACGGGTCGCGAGTCAGGGCCGTAGCAGGGGAAGTCACTTCGCAAGTATAATTCGGCACACCATTAGACGAGATAAGTTTGGAGACAGAACATGCTCTCAGAGAAGCTCAGCCTCGAAGACAAGGGCGTAGTCATCACAGGTGGAGGCACGGGGCTAGGTCGTGAAATGACCATGGCAATGGCCCGAGCCGGAGCCGACATCGTCATTGCAGCCCGTCGGACGGGCCCCATCGAGGAAGTCGCGGAAGAGGTGAGATCCCTTGGTCGCAAGGCCGTAGCGATATCCGCGGACGTCACCGACACAGCCCAGGTCAAGAGCCTGATGGACTCAGCTATTGAGGAGCTTGGCAAGGTAGACGTGCTGCTGAACAACGCGGGAATTGTTCGTGGTCAGGGCGCAATACCGATCTGGGAGATCAGCGACGACGACTGGCAGGTGGGTATCGAGGTCAACATGTCGAGCGCATTCTACTGTGCGCGTGCAATCGCCAAGCACATGGTAGAGCGCGGTGGTGGCAAGATCATCAACGTGTCCTCAGGGTTTGGATACCGTGGCGGGCGGGACAACTACATGTACTGCGTCGGCAAGGGAGGTGTCGTAAACCTCACTCGTGTGCTTGCAACCAGTCTGGGTCGATATGGAGTCACGAGCACGTGCATTGTGCCCGGGTTTATTCCTACTGAAGGCACCGACAAGTCCCGGCTCACCCTGCCCAGGGGTGAGTTCATACCCGTTGGAAGAGTTGGACATCCCCACGAAATGGGAGCCGTCGCCGTCTTCCTGGCGTCCGGCGCCTCGGACTACATGAACGGTGAGGCGTTCATCATTGACGGGGGAGGTCTCGCTGGAGGAGCGGCACCAACGGGACATGCGCCCGAGATTCCATTGGTCATTTAAATCAGATAGCCATTAACAGAATTCGAGGGAAAAATGAGTATCCCGAGTGAGTGGGACCTTACCGACAAGAAAGCGATCATCACGGCGGACCGGAGGGGATGGACGCCTTTCCTGGCGTCCGCGCTGGCTGAGGCCGGTGCCTCAGTAGCAATCGCCGGTTCCA
Organism: Dehalococcoidia bacterium; assembly: GCA_965232905.1. Taxonomy (GTDB): domain Bacteria; phylum Chloroflexota; class Dehalococcoidia; order Lucifugimonadales; family UBA1123; genus VXRN01. The sequence goes on along the minus strand of OZ247432.1, from coordinate 492,746 downwards.
GCGAGTCGGACATGTCCGGCGCTGTGGATGCAGTGACGTCACAGGGTGGCACCGCTACAGCCATCGTCACTGACCTGACCGACAGGGTAAGCGTAGAGGCCATGGTGTTCAAGGCAGAAGAAGAGATGGGCGGCGTGGACATCCTGGTGAACAACGCGAGCGCGGAATTCGGCAAGCGCTTCGAGCACGTAACCGAGAACGAGTGGTCCATGCTTATGGACTTCAACGTGAAATCGGTGTATCTGACCAGCCAGGCTGTCGGCAGGCGTATGCTAAAGCAGCGCAGCGGCCGAATTGTCAACATAGGAACCGCACTGTCCCAACGCGGCCTGTGGAACTCAGTAGCCGCATGCGCCGCACAAGGCGCGATTCACCAGATAACGACAGCGCTTGCGTTGGAGTGGGGACGGGAAGGCATCAGGGTTAACGGTATCGGCGCAGGATGGATGTCGACCAGCGAACCCTCAGAGGAAGATCAGCGGGAGTTGCTGGTCAGGTACCTACCCTCGAGGCGCAAGGGCCACCCCAACGATCTGGCCTCCCTGCTGGTCTACCTGTCTTCCGACGCGTGCGGTTTTGTTACTGGACAGACCTTCTTCATCGACGGGGGCGCGCTGGCCCACGCGTAGAAGGGATACTGATCGCACCAGTGGCCTGCGGACTTTCTATAGCGCTGCTACCAGTATTCTCTGAATCACCATCAGCAGGATAATAGCGATCATGGGCGAGAGGTCGAACATTCCTAGCCCAGGAATAAGCCGGCGTATAGGCCCAAGAATCGGTTCAGTAACTTGGTAGATTATCCTCACGACTGGGGCGAACGGGCTGTCCTCGCCGATGGGGATCCACGACACTATCACCCTGGCCAGTATCGAGATATACAGCACGGGTATGAGGATGTTTACGAACTGGATCAGAAACTGGTTCACGTTCTAACCACCAAGCGCCTTTGACTTCTCGTAGGCAGCGTTGACGGCATTGAAGACGAGCCCCCTGAAGCGTCCCTCTTCAAATGCGCGTATCGCTTCTATTGTTGTGCCGCCAGGGGACGTGACCATGTCCTTCAGTTCGGCTGGATGAAGGCCGGTGTTCTGGACGAGCTGAGTACTTCCCAGGACAGTCTGAATGGCAAGCTGCCGTGAGACTTCTCGCGAAAGTCCCAAGTACACACCTGCGTCGATTAGCGATTCGATGAACAGGAACACATAGGCGGGACCGCTCGCACTGAGGGCTGTAGCCATGTCCATCATCTTCTCGTCGTCCGTGTAGACCTCCTTGCCGAGGGTCTGCACAATGCAGCGGGCTGTGTCCACGGTCTCTCCGGGTACGGCCTCCGTGGCTATCCACATCGTCATGCCAGCTCCGATCTGGGCTGGCGTATTTGGCATCACACGAATAACTGAAGCATGGCCAAGGCCCGTGGTGAGGCTGTTTATGGTCGCGCCAGCGACGATAGACACCACCGTATTGTCTTGGGTCAGACTGTCCCTGAGCTGAGGGTATACGTACGGAAGAGTCTGAGGCTTTACGGCGAGTACCGTGAGCTTCGCGCCATTGATAGCCTCAAGATTGTCAGCGGTCGTCCGAACTGAGTAGGCCTCTTCCAGATGACTGCGTCGAGGTTCGCTTGGCTCCCCAACGCAGATGTCCGAGGGAGACGCCACCTCGGCGCCGACGATTCCACCAATGATCGCCTCGGCCATCACTCCGCCGCCCACGAATGCGATTTTCATGTCAATGTCCTTGGTGTGTCTAGGTTGGGAATACAGTCACGCGAAAGATGACTCACGGCAGTATAGAGTCACTTGCAAGAGAGACTGCAACCCGGATCGACTCCAGCATGCTCTTTGCATCCGCAACGCCCTTGCCAGCGATGTCGAAAGCAGTGCCATGGTCGACCGACGTGCGAACAAAGGGCAGCCCCAGGTTGACGCTGACGCTCCTCGCCCAGTCGTGAACTTTGATCGGGATGTGGCCCTGGTCGTGATACATGGCGATGACCGCGTCGTACCTGCCGTCGATGGCCTGGTTGAATACGGTGTCAGCCGGCACAGGACCCGTGGCGTCTATGCCCTTCTCGCGTGCCTGCGCGACAGCCGGATCGATCTGCTCAGCCTCTTCTGCGCCGATGAGTCCTCCGTCCGAGGCATGAGGATTCAGAGCCGCGACCCCGATGCGGGGACTATCGAAGCCCCACTCCCGGAAGCATTGGTCGGTAAGCTCGATTTTGCTCAGAACGTTGTCGATCGTAACGTAGTCGCAAGCTACTCTCAGTGACCGGTGAGTAGTTAGATGCACCACCCTGAGAATCCCTGCCATCAGCATTGTGGCAACATTGGAGGCCTGCGTCTGGCTCTGGAAGATCTCCATGTGGCCAATGTCTTTGTGGCCGGCGAGGTTGCACGCCTCTTTGTTGATTGGAGCGGTTGTAATTGCTGCCACCTGGCCGGAAGCAGCGAGCTCACCAGCCTTCAGGATCCAATCGACCGAGGCCTTGCCGGCGACTGGAGAGACTACGCCATATTCGATCTGGCCGTAGTCCAAGTTCTCCATGTCCAGAACGTCCACTTCACCGTGTTGTCCTATGACATCAGCAAGGTCGTGTACTACACGGGCGCGTCCACCGCTGCCAATAAGGTCGAGGGCAGCATTCATGGAGCCTGCGTTTCCGACTACGAATGGCCTGCACTTCTCATAGACCCACGGATCCTGGAGAGCCTTGGCAGTGACCTCTGCCCCTATACCTGCCGGGTCGCCCATCGTAATGGCAACCAAGGGACGTTCACTCATGACTCTTTGCCTCCGCAGCTCAGGTGGACTTCTCAGGCATTATACATTGCTCGGACGCCCGCGGAGGAACTTGGCGCATAATGAGGGGTCTGTAGTCTCCTCCACTCTCTGTGGAGGAGACTACAGTTTCAAGAAGCTACTCGCACTTGCTGTAGCCGCAGTCGAGGCAGTTGAGACACCCTTCCTGAGGAATGAGCCTACCTGAGCACTTGGGGCAACGCGCAGCAGACGGCACCTGTGAGTGGCCATTGCCGTTGGACGGTACGCTAGACCGGCGCGTAGATGGGAATAGCCCTGGCTGAACAACAGTCGCCTGCTGTTCCTCAGAGGGACCAGCCACGGCCCTGTGCGCCGCATGAATGTGATTGACCAGGGTGTGAGCCATTGCATCCGGCGCGGAGCGGATCAAAGTCCCACCGTCCCAGGCAGGGCAGCAAGTAATGCCCTGCAAGTGCGTCACAATCTGATCTGGGTCGATCCCAGATCTCAGTGCAAGTGAGACCAGCCGGGAGACAGCTTCGAGGTTGGCAGAATCGCAACCGCCAGCCTTGCCGAGCGTGGTGAAGACCTCGAAGGGCTTCCCGTCGTCGTCGAATGTAATTGTGACGTACATGTTGCCGTGACCAGTGCGAACGCGATCGGTCACCCCAGCAACGGAAGTTGGCCGCTCTCTCGGCACGAGCAGTCTGTGCTGATCAAAGACCGTTTCATCTGCATCTGCAGCGTCGGACCTTGTCTCCAGCACCTGCATTGACTTTGACCCATCGCGGTAGACAGTTACAGCCTTGCACCCAGTCTCCCAAGCGAGTTCGTAGGCCTCTCTCACATCTTCGACCGTCGCGCTGCTGGGCAGGTTGATCGTCTTGGAAACGGAGTTGGTGACATGCTTCTGCCACGCGGCCTGCATCCTGACATGGGCTTCGGGGCTGATTGCCATCGAAGTCCTGTAGATTGCCGGGTTGAGTCCATGCTCCTTGAGGATGCTCTCCGCCCCTTCAGGGTTATCCGTTATCTCCTCCAAGACCTGCCTAACTCGGGCATCGCTGCCCAGTTCTGCACGGAGCGACTCTGTGATCGACACAGGAGCATCGAGCAGCCTTGAGCTGCTGCCCTCATGGTCCTTCCAGAGGACATTCGACCACCAGGCCATGGCGAAATGAGGCTCTATTCCGCTCGAGCAGCCTGCCAGACGGCTGATGGTTCCGGTCGGGGCGATTGTAACGATGCTGGAGTTGCGTACCGGAGGAAGTCCCCGCTCCTTGAGCGCCGACCTCTCGTACTCCGGGAAAGGCCCGCGTTCCCGTGCCAGGTTGGCCGACTCGTCCCAAGCGATACGTTGAATGAAGCCGCCCAACTCGTCGGCAAGATCAAGCCCCTCAGGTGAATCGTATGGAACGTTCATCCTGACCAGCGCATCTGCCCAACCCATTACACCGAGGCCGATGCGGCGTGTGGCCAGGTTGACCTCCCGCAGCTTGGGCAGCGGGAACGTGTTCACATTAATGACGTCGTCAAGGAAACGGACGGAGGTCCTGACCGTGTCCTCCAGCAATTTCCAGTCGAAGTCGCCACTGACTACGTGCGCATCCAGGTTTATGGAGCCGAGGCAGCAATTGCCGTAGTTCTCCAGGAACTCTTCACCGCAAGGATTAGAGGTCTCGATCCTTCCCATCTGTGGATTCGGCGCCGTCTCCCAGACTCGGTCCATAAACACCACGCCGGGGTCGCCAGTCTTCCATGCTGACATTGCGATCTCATTCCAGAGATCGCGAGCACGTACGGTGTCCACTACGACCTCTGTAGGACCGCCTCCCTCGTCACGGGGATTAATCAGATCCCAGTCAGCATCGTCCCGGACAGCCTGCATAAAGGCATCGGTTATCTGCACTGAGATGTTGAAGTTCTGCAGGGTGTCGTCGTCGTCCTTGCAGTTAATGAACTCTCTAATGTCGGGATGGGAGTCACGGAGCTGCCCCATGTGTGCCCCGAGCCTGAAAGCGCCCTGTGTCAGGGTGGCGCCGACAGCCGAGTACAGCTTCATCACTGCGATTGGTCCGCACGCATGGCCGTGTGTGGTCTTAATCATGTCGTTGCGGGGACGGAGCTTGGAGAAGCCGAATCCTATTCCACCTCCCCACTTTTCGATCATGGCAGCATCGTGCGCGACCTCCATGATCGACTCCATGTTGTCCTCAGGCGTTACAACGAAGCAAGCGGAAAGGCAGCCACGTCCGGTACCTGCGTTAACCAGCGTGGGCGAGTTCGGCAGGAACTTCAGGGAGGCCAGAAGTTCGTAGAACCTGTTTTCCCAGATTGTCTGCACTGGCTCGTTCTCGCCCTGTGCAACGGCCGTGGCCACACGCCTAAAGAGCTCGGCCGCGGTCTCGGTCGGGCTGCCGTACTCGTCCTTCCGCAGGTAGCGCTGTTCAAGGATGACACGAGCATTCTCAGAAAGTGCGAGGCCATCTTCGGCCCCTGTGGCTGGAGCCTCCGGAATAGATGGCTCCATCAATGATTGCGCTATCTGGCTTCGAAGTTCACCGGAGACTCCTTCCAGAAGCCTCTCGACCTCGCTGACGAGCTCCACGGGAGAATCTTCGTACTTCGGCCCGCTCTTCTCTTGGTCCACGTACATTGCCGTGTCTCCTGATAAGGGTTCTTTAGGTTTGGCTTCCCGGAATATGGATTGTCTAATGAAGTGGCGGTGAAAATTATAAGAACATATTAGAACGAACATTCATTCTGTGGCAAGCAGGAAAGAGTTCGCTTTTGTCGCCGTCCGTTCCCTACTGGGAACTGACTATTGGACGTTGAGCGCGCCTGGGACGTCGCCCATTTCGCAATGGAGGGATCAAATCATCGCCGATGAGGCTGAACTGGTCCGGATGGTTCTGGTAGTCAGGTGATTCTGGTTCCAGCAAGGCATCGATTGCCTCTTTGAAGGACTCTATATCCCTAAAGTCCCTGTAGACGCTGGCGAACCTGATCCAGGCCACACGATCCAGGTCGGCAAGCCTGATCATTACAGCTTCCCCAATTGCGCGGGACGAGAATTCGGCGCGACCGGACTCTGTGAGTTGCCGTTCGATCTCGTCCACAAACTTGTCGATGCTGCCTACCGGCAGCGGTCGTTTGGCACAGGCCTTGGTCAAACTGGAGAAGAGCTTTTCCCGCTGGAATTCCTCCCTGCGACCATCTCTCTTTACGACCATGACTGATCGCATCTGTATGTACTCATAGGTTGTGTAGCGACGCTCACACTCCACGCACTCGCGCCTGCGGCGTATCCCGTCGCCTGCATCGCGAGAATCGATCACCCTAGAATCTGAATGGTCGCAGTAGGGGCAGCGCATCGCCTTTTACTCTTTTTTGATACATTTCTAGGAAAAGTACAGAAAACCACAACTTATTGGGTAGACCACGTCAGTTTACACCATATATGGGGTTTGTCAAATGACTTTTCCCACGCTCTGATGAAGAGTCGAAGGCTGCCTGTCGCCCTTGCTGGGTAGTGCGAAAAACGCGCTCTCGCGTGGCACGGGGAGGTAATCAGAGCGTGATGAGTCAAAGCAAAGGAGTGAACCGTGCTCAGCGGTTGCACCATGAATCTCTTGAGGGATGTCTCTCTGGAACAGGCGAGGTCGGGAGACGTCGTACAGGTCGGCTTGCCAGAAAAGAGTAGAGGCCGGGAGCGCTGCCCTGGTGCTCCCGGCCTCACATGAAGTTGCTGTTAGGTCTCTTAGCTTCCGCTGTTGCGTGCCCGCGAGTACCTTCGGAGGAATGGCGGAAGGTCGAGGTCGCGCTCGCCGCCGCTCTCGAGGGCCTCCGACAGCATCCGATCTATCTGAGCCTCACGCTCATCTATGGTGTTCTCGGTCGGGAAACCAGTGGCGATGATCGTGAGCTTGATCTCGTTCTCCATCTTGAGATCGGTGACCATGCCGAAGATGATGTTCGCGTCCGGGTCCACCACACGCTTTATCACGTCCGCCGCCTCATGCAGCTCGTTCAGCTTGAGGTCGCTGCCACCAGTGATGTTGAACAGGATGCCGCGAGCGCCTTCAATCGAGACGTCGAGCAGCGGGTTGGTAATGGCGTGCTGAGCAGCCTCTCGCGCACGGTGCTCGCCCATGCCCCAACCGATGGACATCCAGGCAGGACCTGAGTCGCGCATGATCGCGTTGACGTCAGCGAAGTCGACGTTGATGTCTCCGGCGACTGTGACGAGCTCGGCGATTGACTGTACGCCCATCCTCAGCACGTCGTCTGCCATCTTGAACGCATTCTCTGCAGTAATTTCGTCTTCGGCAATGACGTGCAGCCGCTCGTTAGGAATAACGAGGAGGGTATCGACATACTCGCTCAGTCGTTGAATGCCGGTCTCAGCGACCTTCATGCGACGTAGGCCCTCAAACTCAAAGGGCTTGGTTACGACGGCGACAGTCAGAGCGCCCGTCTCCTTTGCAATCTGGGCGAGTGTCGGCGCGGCGCCTGTGCCGGTTCCTCCACCCATCCCGGCGGCGATGAAGACCATATCCGAGTCGCGAATAACCTCGTAGAGGTCTTCCCTGCTCTCCTCTGCCGACTTGGCGCCGAGCTCGGGCATACCCCCGACACCCTTCCCCTGGGTGAGCTGATCGCCGATTCTGATCTTCATAGGAATGTCACTGCGGACGAGCGCCTGGGAGTCGGTATTGACCACCATGTAGTCAACGCCTGGGATACGCTCTCTGAACATTCTCGAGACAGCGTTGGATCCGCCGCCGCCTACCCCCACAACCTTAATGCGGGCAATATTCTCTTGCTCGCCCCGAAAGGATGTCATACTGTTCCCCCCATTTCTGGTGTGCTAATGGTCATTTCCTTGGTGAAAGCCACTTGCGTAGCCTTGAACTGAAGGTCCGCTCGGGAACTTCATTTCTACGTTCTGTTGGTTCGTCCTCGACGCCCACTTTACCGCTTGGCTGCCTCAGCGCCCACCGCAGCAGGCCAACGCTCGTAGCGAACTCTGGAGCTCGCAGCGCCTCAGGTACATCCAAGCTCGCATTTGCGCCGCCGACACGCAGCTTTGGAGTGAGCTGGCGCTTGAACAATTCATCAATTCCGGGCAACTGGGAGCTGCCTCCGGTGAGTACGACGTTAGCAGAGGCCGGATCCTGTATTCCAGCCTCCGACATCTTCAGCCGAATCATCCTGGCAAGCTCGACCGCCCGCTCTCGCATCAGCTGGGAGAGCTCACGCAGGGCTACCCTGCGCTGCCTGACACGGCCCGGAACTGGGAGGATAATCTCATCCGCAGCCCCGAAAATAGACGTGTCCGTGTGACCATGTTCCAGCTTGGCTGCCTCAGCAGCCGCGTAGTCCGTCCCGTAGGTGACGCAGATGTCATTCGTGAACTGGAATCCCCCAACGGGAAGAATCGCGGTCAACTCGATGGCCCCTCTGTCGAACACAATCACGTCCGACGTTCCGCCTCCGATGTCAACCAGCACTGCGCCCTGGTAACGCTCGCGTTCTGTCAGCACAGCCTCTGCACTCGCAACAGGTTCAAGAACCAGGGCCTCTACCTCCAGCCCCGACCTCTCAACAGCGCCCGTCAGGTTCTGTACCAAGGATACGTCCGCCGATACGACGTGGCTCTCCACTTCCAGCTTACGCGTGTGCATGCCGAGCGGATCCTTGATCCCACTTTGGCCGTCCAATGTGTAGTTTCGAGGAAGGGCATGAATTATCTGCCGCCCGGGTCTAGCTCCGGCTTTCGCGACTGCGAACGGAACGCGGTCAAGGTCGTCCCGCGTGATCACGCCTCTCGATGCGGCCCAGTCAATCAGGTCGGAACGGCTGTCGAAAGACACGTGCGAACCAGTCACACCAACGTATGCTGTTCTGACAGTCAATGCCGCCTGTCGTGCGGCGTCCTGAATGCAGGTCCTGACTGCCTCGGTTGCGTCGGGCATGTCCGTGACGACACCCCTGGCAAGGCCACGAGAGGGAACGACACTGAACGAGACGACGCGGAACTGCTCGTCGCCAACCCGGCGAGCGACGATGGTGCACACTTTCGTTGTGCCCACATCGACCGCCACCAAAACATTAGGGTCTTGCGTCATGCCGTGTTCTCCAGATTGTTCCCGAACTGACTCTCAATACGTGCTCTACGTGCGAAGGCAAGAGCACACTCTTAACATGCCTAAATCTTCTGAGCGACGCGCATCCGGGCGCTTCGAGAGCGACGATTGCTGTTGACCTCAGTGATGCTCGGTTTGATCACCCTTGTGTTGACTGCCCTGAGTATCGGCGTACTATCGCACTGGCACTCCGGCAATAGTGGCGGGCACTTACAGGAGGAGGCCGCGTCGCGAATAAAGTTCTTGACTACACGGTCCTCAACCGAGTGGTAGCTGATTACGGCCAGCCTTCCACCTCTACTCAGTGCCTTGACAGCCCCAGCGAGGCCAGCTTCCAAGTTCTTGATTTCTGAATTCACTGCCATTCGCAGGGCTTGAAAGGTGCGTGTGGCAGGGTGATTCCTGCTCTCCACCGGCCAGTGAAGTGACTTTTTGACAATGTCAGCGAGTTCTCGGGTAGTCTCAATCCTGCGATTGGCTACGATCCCGCGTGCCACTCTTCGGGCACGTGGCTCCTCGCCAAGAGAGCTGATGATGTCCTCCAACTGCGCCTGGGGCCAGTTGTTGACAATGTCGTATGCGGTCAACTCGCCATCAGGGTCGAACCTCATGTCGAGCTCAGCATCAAACCTGAAACTGAAGCCCCGATCCGCGGTGTCGAGTTGGGCCGAAGATACCCCGAGATCGAACAGGATTCCGGAGCAGCCTTTGGGGAACTTCTTCTCCCCTAGCTCCGCGACATCGGCGAAATTCCCATGGACAATAGTGAGCCGATCAGACCATCTGCTCAGGCGTTCATTAGCTCTCTTGAGTGCATCGATGTCCAAGTCGATACCCAGGAGCTGCGACCCTGGAATGGATCTGAGAATTGCCTCTGCATGTCCACCATCGCCAAGGTTGCAGTCTATGAAAGACCCTCCTACCGTGTTGGGGAGAGCCATCATGACCTCAGGCACCATTACTGGCAGGTGGGTCGAAGGAGTATCCATTTCGGCGGCAAGACCGGTCATGTTTCTTTGGTCCTGCGGATTGGTGTGTCCGCGAGTGTGCTAGTTCCCTTCCCGTTTTGCCGACAGTTAAGTCGGCTAGTGTACGCGGGACAGTCTAGACGCGCCGGAATGCCACATCCTCTCCACGCTGCCCCGCCTAAAGAGTGCACGAAACCTGATCCTTCACCATGTTAACATAGCATCGGATTCGTAACTCTCAGACTTGAAGACTGAACTTTTCGATCAGCACTCTTCAAGTGACACGATCAGTTTCCTATCGAATCCCACGGATGCGCAAGGCCTATTGGGGACTCTTCTAGAGTTCTTTGAAATGAGTACCGAAAATGTCAGAAAATTCGTTCAATTTCGCGGTATTGACAGTCAGCGACACCGGTTCCAAAGGAGAACGTTCAGACTCCAGCGGCGACGTGGTCGTCGAGATGATGACGGAAGCCGGATTTGCGCAGGTCCAGCGTGCCATAGTTCCCGACGAAGTCGACCAGATCAGAGAGTGCCTGCGGGAATGGTGCGACTCCGCCGCTGCCGACGTAGTGGTTACGACCGGCGGAACTGGACTTGGCCCCAGGGACGTCACCCCTGAGGCAACGCGCGGGGTCATCGACATCGAGGCACCTGGGATTGCAGAGGCAATGCGAATGGAGACGCTGAAGAACACACCGTTCGCGATGCTCAGTCGCGGGGTTGTTGGCGTGCGCAATGGCTGCCTGATTGTGAATCTTCCCGGAAGTCCCACCGGGGTGCGCGAGACCCTGGAAGTCGCCCTGACATCAATGCCTCACGCCCTGGAAATGATCAGGGGCTGGCGCACGCACGCTGACCCCTAAGTCCCCAACAATGCGCTTCCATGTCCTCACCCTTTTCCCGGAGATGTTCGAAGGAGCTCTGAGTTACGGCATACTGTCTCGCGCCATGGACCGGGAACTTCTCTCCGTGGGGCTGCACAACATTAGGGACTATACTCACGACCGTCACTCCACTGTGGACGACTACCCATATAGCGGTGGTCCCGGGATGGTCATGAAGCCCGAGCCTCTATTCGAGGCTGTCGAGGCTGTCACAGAGTCCAAAAGCATCAGTCGCACGTCACCGGTTATCCTGCTCACCCCCCAAGGTAGAGTATTCGACCAGGGGGTTGCGGAAGAGCTTGCTGAGCAGGACGACATTCTGCTGATCTGTGGACGCTACGAGGGATTTGACGAGCGTGTGCGGCAGCACCTGGCGACTGATGAGCTGAGCATCGGCGATTACGTTCTGGCCGGAGGAGAGGTTGCTGCGATGGTGGTGATCGAAGCCGTCTCGCGGCTGGTTCCCGGAGTCGTCGGGTCCCCGGAATCTCCGGCCAACGACTCGTTCACCACAGGACTGCTTCAGCACCCTTTGTATACCAGACCCGCACGTTTCCGGGACATGGAAGTGCCAGAAGTTCTTCTCTCAGGCCATCATGCCGAAGCAGCTCGATGGCAGCGGCGGGAAGCTCTCCGGCGCACATACGAGCGCAGGCCTGATCTTCTTAAACGACTAGAACCTGACCATCTTTCCGACGATGACCGGCTCTTTCTGGAGAGCCTGCGGCATGAGTAGACTAGCCTGACGGGGACCTTTCGAAGCCTGTCACAGGCCTTGCGATTAGTCCCCCGTTCGCTGGCTACGCTATAATCCCGCATCAACCTGAGAGGAATGCAAATGCAAGGCAAGGACTTTCTCTGGCTGGCCGACCTGGAATCCGAAGAGATCGGGCAGATGGTCCGCAAAGCTCGCGAGATGAAAATGGGCACAACTCCTCGCGCAATGGACGGAAAAGTTGCCGTTCTCCTGTTCGAGAAGCCCTCTCTGAGGACTCGAGTCAGCTTCGAGGTCGGCGTCCAGCAGATGGGCGGCACCTGTATCTACCTGAGCGGTGCCGACGTAGGTCTGGGTGTCCGAGAGCCGGCTGAAGACATCGCGCGGGTTCTCGACAGACTGGTCGACGTGATCATCGCAAGAGTCTTCTCGCATCGGCACCTTGAGGTGCTTGCTGAATACTCCTCAATACCGGTCGTGAACGCGTTGTCGGATCTTGCCCATCCCTGCCAGGCGGTCGGCGACCTGCTGAGCATGCACGAGCATAAGGGGGACCTCTCCGGGTTGAACGTTACCTATGTGGGCGACGGGAACAACATCGCCTCCAGCCTGGCAATAGCGTGCGCGTCCGTCGGCGCCAACTTCACGATCGCGTCGCCGCCGGAGTACAAGGTCCCAGAGATTGCATGGAGCGTCGCCGAAAGGCGTTCTGCCGAGGTTGAAACCGTTCTTCGGTGGACAGAGTCGCCGGAGGCTGCGGTCGAGGGAGCGGACGTCGTCTATACCGACGTATGGATCAGCATGGGCGACGAGGCAGAGGCCGATGAGAGGCGCGATGTGTTTTCCACATACCGCGTTACCGGCGACCTGATGGAACGAGCTGACAAGTCGGCAGTCTTCATGCACGACATGCCAGCGCACAGGGGCGAGGAAATCGACGACCAGATGCTGGACCATCCCCAGTCGATTGTCTTTCATCAGGCCGAGAACCGGCTGCACGCACAGAAGGCGATACTGGCTGAACTGCTCTCCGGGTGACTGTGACCAATCTGCTGGCGCAGCGGTAGTCGGCTACAGGTTGAGAACCTTCTTCGCGTTTTCGAGAAGCACCTTGGACCGGACTTCATCCCGTATGTCCAACTGTTCGAAGCCGGAGAGCCATCTGTCGGGCGGCAGATAGGGGAAGTCCGAGCCAAACAGGACCTTGTCCTGCAGTCGGGTGTTCGTTTCGTCGATCAACGCTTGGGGGATATATCTAGGGGCCCAGCCTGAGAGATCGACGTACACGTTCGGCTTGTGCAGCGCGACGGCGATCTGCTCCTCGACCCACGGCCACGCCGGATGCGCCATGATGATATTCATGCCCGGGAAGTCTGCGGCGATGTCGTCAACGTGGGGGATCGGCGCCGCGTACTTCAGCTTCATTCCCCCACCGCCGGGCATACCGACACCCGCTGCGGCGAATCCCGAGTGAAGTAGCAGGGGAACTCCCAACTCCTCGCACTTCTCATAGAGCGGGTAGAAGCGGGGATCGCCTGGGAAGAACGCCTGATGGATTGGATGGAGCTTGAGGCCCTTTAGGCCCAGGTCTGTGACAGCTCGCTCCAGCTCGTTGACTGCCCAGCGGTCTTTCCAGGGGTCAACCGTGGCGAAACCCACGAACTGCTCGGGATGATTCTTCACCAGGTCCGCAACGTAGTCATTGGTGTCCGGCTGATCTCCTGTCGAAGTCTGTGCATCGACCGAGAACACGACGCCGAATATGTCCCATTCCCTATATCTGTCGGCCAATTCCTCAGCTCTCTGGGGTGGGTCAGTAAGTCTGAAGAAGCGCCTCAAACTCTCTTCAATGACCATGTCCGGCAAACCGGGCTGCCTGGGCACATGGACGTGCATGTCGATAGCGCGCATAAGGGAAATGTCTCCTGGCAAGTGTTAATCGTTTGACGCAACCCTACTCTATTCCGGTTGCTCACTTGCCTGAGAACTTGACCTTCTGCGCCTGCGAACAGGTGCCGGGCCACTCCCCTCTTCCCAAAAATAGACGACATTGTCCTGTCGATTGAGTACGAGAGACTTGCCAAGAAGGCCCGCTGCCGTCGCTAATCTTCGGCGAATTCCCGCGGTTGTTTCGCCTTCGTTTGCTGTTACTTTGCCTGCCTGACCAGGTTCGAGCTTTCTCAAAGTGTCGACGTATTCGCGCAGAACCGCTCCGCGTTTGCCAGAAAGAGTTAGCTCAAGTTGAGCTTCATTCAGAGGTACAATCTCAAAAGTTGGCACTTAACTGCTCCAAATCGTGTGGTTTGGAAGTCATGATAGGGTCGCAGGACTGTGAATGCAATTTGGCAAGACTCCAGGCCAGTTTGCCAGATCCAGATACTGCCAATCCGCAGGCTTTCGAAGATCGCTCTGGAATGAGCGACAGTTAAGCAGATACGCCGGTCTGAAGTGTCGCTGTACTAGTCAGTGAACACGTGGCCGAGTCCCAGGTTGTCGGCAAGGTCCAGCAACGCCAGCATGTGACGAGTGCTGGGTTGTGTCTGACTCTTCCTCCAGCGCCTCATGGTCTGTGGATGGGTACCGACACGTCGATTCAATTCCGCCCAAGTCAGCTCTGACATCGCTCGAAAGCGCTCCAGTCGTTCCGGGAAGTCATCTGGCACAACGTGGGATCCACTGCTACTGAACGAACGATTACTTTGCAACGTGCACGTTCCTCCGATGGGCGTGCGAAGGCTCCACCTTGAAGGTCAGGGGGTGTAGAAGTCCTTGGCACAGGTGATTCTTGCATTCAGGTCTGTAAATACGTCCAATGGGGTCGCAACAGGAAAAGATGCTATCACCGAATTCGTATAAATAACGTTTAAGAAATGCGAGTTAATGTAACAATTTCTGTTAAATTTAGTGGCTTTTGTAGTATAATCAGCCTGCGACTCGCCGGAATCGCAATAGTACCAATCCTTGGGGGACTCTCGAGTCCTTGTCCAATGAGGTGGGAAAATGCCGATTGCCGACGAACGTGATCTGGAAATTGAGGCACTTCGAGGGCGCCTTTCGCGGCTTAGCGAGGCTAGCCTTCGGATCAACGAAAGTCTCAACCTTGATCGAGTGCTCCAGGGTGTCCTGGACAGCGCCTGCGCCCTGACCGGAGCCGTCTATGGTGTGATCCTGCTCCTGGATGAAGAGCAGCATGTCCTGAACTCTTTGACTTCAGGATTGACACCTGAACAGGCAGCGCAGTTGTGGACGATGGAGGGCGGGAAGAAACTCTTCGAGCGAATCGTTGGATTCTCGCATTCCGTCAGGGTCAGAGATTTCCAGAGCTACGTGCGTGAACTGGGCTTCCCCACGTTTCAGACGCCAGTGCAGGTGGGCACACCCATGCCCTTCCTGATCGCTCCTATTACCTACTTGGGGAAGTTAACCGGCGTCATCTACCTGGGCGATAAGGAGACTGGCGAGGAGTTCACCCTAGAGGACGAAGAGACTATCGTGATGTTCGCCTCCCAGGCGGCGCTGGTGATTGTTAACGCCCGGCTCTACAGAGACGAACAGCGGGCTCGCAGCGATCTCGAAGCATTGGTCGAAACGGTCCCAGTGGGTGTGCTGGTATTCGAAGCTCAAGAGGGAATCCC
Organism: Dehalococcoidia bacterium; assembly: GCA_965232905.1. GTDB lineage: Bacteria > Chloroflexota > Dehalococcoidia > Lucifugimonadales > UBA1123 > VXRN01. The sequence continues at coordinate 477,623 of OZ247432.1, read as the reverse complement.
ATCTTACGTCAATCGCGAGACGAGGAGGATAGGCTCCGAACTGACCTCCCCAGAACACACCCCCGAGGAGGTTCTTGGAGTCCTGACAGTTCGGCGGGCCGGCTTTGAGGAAGTTTCCCTGAAGGAGTTGTCGCTGGCAACATTGCTGAGAGACGCTGAGACGGTACGCGCAGAGGAGATCGTCATCAGCGTGCCTGGCGGAGGGAGCGTTACAGCTCTCGTTAACGCCACCCCTATTCGTTCGCAAGATGGTGAGGTCGAGTCATATGTCGTAACCCTCCAGGATATGACCCCCCTTGAGGAGATAGAGCGTATGAGGGCTGAGTTCCTGGGTACAGTTAGCCACGAGCTACGAGCCCCGCTCAGTGCCATCAAGGGTTCAGCGGCCACCCTGGCCGGATCATGGGCCTCACTCGATCCTGCGGAGTTAAGCCTGTTCTTCCGAATCATAGAGCAGGAAGCTGACCGTATGAGCAGTCTGATTACGGACTTGCTGGATGTAGCCCGCATCGAAGCGGGAAGCCTCTCGATTTCACCAGTTCCAGTTGAAGTGGCAGTCTTGATCGATGAAGCCAGAGGCACGAGTCGGGCCGCGGGCGGAGGCAGCAATATCCGAATCGAACTCCCTCCGGAACTCCCTCCGGTTATGGCCGACAGGCGACGCATAGTCCAAGTCATGATCAACCTACTGTCTAATGCTGCCCGGTATTCGCCTGAATCACAAATCATTCAGGTTTCGGCTGGACTCACAGGCACCCACATTGCGATATCAGTGTCAGATCAGGGTAGGGGCATTCCCGCCGACCGACTTCCACACCTGTTCAGGAAGTTTTCCAGTTCGGGAGACCCGAGAGGTGACTATGGCCTGGGGCTCGCAATCTGCAAAGGAATCGTGGACGCGCACGGAGGACGCATCTGGGCTGAGAGCAAGGGCCCTGACCTGGGTGCCACATTCACCTTCACGCTCCCCGTAGCTGAAGTTTCTCACATCGAAGTAAAAGGGGTTGGGAACCCAGTAGGTAGTCCCGGCGCAAGTAGGGAGCGGCCACGAATTCTTGTGGTAGACGACGACCCGCAAACACTAAGGTACGTCCGGGGAGTCCTCTCCGAGGCCGGCTATGAACTGAGCGTGACCGCGGACCCTAGTGACGTCCCCCGATTGTTGCACGAGGATCGGCCACACCTTGTCTTGCTGGACCTGATGTTGCCAGGCACTGACGGAATCGAACTCATGCGAACTGTCAGTGACCTCGCCAAGGCACCAGTAATCTTTCTGTCAGCCTACCGGCAAGACGGGGTAATCGCCAGTGCATTCGAAAGCGGGGCCGCCGACTACGTCGTCAAGCCATTCTCACCTACGGAGCTCATAGCTAGGATCAATGCCGCCCTGCGCAGGCATAGTGCTCCCCTTAGCGACTATGTAACTAGCGAGCCATTTGTGCTTCACGAACTCGCCATTGACTACACCCAGCGCCGGGTCACCGTTTCCGGCAACGCCGTGGAGTTGACCGACACCGAGTACCGTGTGCTGGTAGAGCTTTCGACCAACGCGGGACGCATAATGACACATGAGCAGCTTGTACGACGTGTTTGGGGCCACAGCACCTCAGGCGGGTCGGCCCCTGTTCGGATCATTGTGATGAGGCTACGCAACAAGCTGGGCGACGATGCGGACAGTCCGACCTACATATTTACGAAACGGAGTGTAGGGTACTGGATGGCAGAATCGGAGAGTACGTCAACAACTTCTGACTGACCCTCTCGATAGCTTAAAGCCACAAAGCAAGACGCTCACGAGTGATCGCGAGCGCCCTAGGTCTTGAAGTTAACTAACTTCCCGGTAATATGCCGGCAGATTGTGACTACAGTTTGATCAGGTTGTTACAGCCCCTCGTGATGCTGACGAAACAAGCTTCGCGTACTTGCCCATAACACCCGTCGTGTGCCGAGGCTCCGGGGGCTTCCACTCCTGCCGACGCTGTTCCATCTCGTCGTCCGACAGGTTGACGTTTAGGGTGCGGCTGTCTACGTCCATTGTGATTGTGTCGCCGTCGCGAACCAGACCGATCGGCCCGCCTACGGCAGCTTCTGGAGCAACGTGTCCGATGATCGGGCCCCTGGAGGCGCCGGAGAATCGGCCATCGGTCATGAGCAGAATGTCTTCGCCGATACCGGTCCCCATCATGGCGCCGGTTACCGAGAGCATCTCCTGCATTCCAGGGCCACCCTTCGGCCCCTCATAACGAAGAACCAGCACGTCGCCAGCTTCAATCTGGCCTGTGGTAACAGCCTCGAAGGCGGCTCGTTCTCCGTCGTAGACCTTGGCGGGGCCTTCGTGCCGGAGACGGCTGGTGCTCGTTACCTTCATGACGCATCCCTCGGGCGCGAGGTTGCCCTTGAGTATGACGAGACCGCCAGTGGGACTCTTGGCGTTGGGAATCGAGTAGATGACCCGGTTGTCAGGTTCGAGATCTACGTCGGCAAGGTTCTCGCCAATAGTCTTGCCGGTGATTGTCATGCAGCCCTCATGAATCAGGCCTTCTCCGGCAAGCTCCTTCATAACGACGGGCACGCCTCCGACCTTGTCCATGTCCGACATGACGAAGCGGCCACTGGGCCTGAGATCGGTGATGAATGGGGTCGTGCGGCTCAAGATGTCGAAGTCGTCGAGATCCAGTTCGACCTCGGCCTCATGGGCAATTGCGAGCAAATGCAAGGCAGCGTTTGTAGAGCCTCCCATGGCGAGCACAACGCGAATGGCGTTCTCGAACGCCTCACGCGTCATGATGTCACGAGGTTTGAGGTCCTTCTCGAGCAAGCTATAGATCACTTCCCCTGTATCAAAGGCGACCTGGTCGTTTCGAGAGTCAATCGCCGGAATCGACGCTGCCCCTGGAATCGACATGCCCATAGCTTCGATTGCAGATGACATCGTATTTGCGGTGAACATACCCGCGCATGCCCCCTCACCTGGGCAGGCCACGCGTTCCATCCCAATAAGCTCGTCCAGGGTAATCTGGCCCTGAGAGTAGGATCCGACGGCCTCAAACATGTCCTGAATGTTGATGTCTTCACCGCGCCAGTTGCCGGGCATAATCGCACCGCCGTACACGAAGACAGAAGGGACGTTGCACCGCGCAATTGCCATCATTGCGCCAGGCATATTCTTGTCACAGGCTGCCACCACGACGAGGCCATCCATACTCTCTCCGAAGGTGACAGTCTCTATGGAGTCTGCGATCACCTCCCTGCTGACCAGCGATGCCTTCATGCCCTCAGTCCCCATCGAAATGCCATCGCTGATGGTGATGGTGCCAAACATGAATGGAACGCTTTTGGCGGCCCAGAGTCCGTCCTTGACTCTCTGCGCCTGCCGGCTGAGGTGCACGTTGCAAGGAGTGACGTCAGAGGCGAGGTTGCCAACGGCGACGAACGGCTTGTCCATGTCCTCATCGCCAAGGCCGGTTGCGCGCAGCATGGCGCGCGCGGCCGCACGGTCAGGGCCCTCTGTAACAACGCGACTATTCTTCTTGAGATCAACTTTGACTTCGGTAGTCATCGGGGTCCTCCCGGTTAAGTAGCGCAACATGTCGAAGGAACTAGCTACGCTTGGGTTGAATGATTATATATCAGGCTTAGGCGCCAGGTAAAAGTCGGCACTGCTATAATGCCACCGGCCGGAACTCACCTGGGACATCCAGACTTCCAGCAATTGCCGGACGGCTAAGTATGCCGAGACGCTTCTTTGGACAGCTGATCTCAGTAGAGCGAGACCCGGAAACACGGGAGCCGACGTCGTTCTCCTTCAAGGAGGAGGCACATGAAGTCGCGCGGATCATGACGTCCTGGCAGGACTACGGATTCCCGAGTGACGGACGTAAGCATAGATGGTGGCAGCGGTATCACCGCAACTACTACAGGGTGGAAACGGCCGAGGGACGCAAGTTCGAAATCTACTACGATCGTGGCGTGTCGATGGACAGCCCCAAGTACATGCGCTGGTATGTGACACAAGAGCTATAGCACATTGAGAATTTTAGTCACCAACGATGACGGCATTAATGCAGAAGGCCTGTGGACGCTAGTTGAGGCCCTAGAAGCAGTTGGAGAGGTCTCAGTCGTCGCCCCCGACCGTGACCAGAGCGGGATAGGCACCGCCCGTACCCTGCTCAACATCCTAAGGGTCTCAGAGGTCGAAACGCGTAGGGAGGGAGTTCCCGCATTCACCGTGAGCGGCACTCCGTCCGACTGCGTGATTCTTGCTTCGGAATCGATCTTCAGCGAGCCATTCGACCTGGTGGTGTCAGGGATCAATGAGGGTGCTAATCTCGGACTTGACGCTTTCGACTCTGGCACGGTTGGAGGAGCCATGAGGGGGTACTTCAGAAGCATCCCCTCTATTGCAGTGTCGGTTACCGCGGTGACTGGCGTCCTGTACAAACCGGCTGCGCAAGTAGCTATGAGACTTGCACAGGAGGTGGTCGGAAATGGGGTCAGACCTTTCCTGTACAACGTAAATGTTCCGAATGTTTCGTCCGATCGCCTCAAGGGTGTATGCACGACCTCTCTGGGCCCGAAAGCCTATCTCGAAAGTGTGATTAAAGGTCAGGACGGCCGTCGCACACACTTCTGGATTCTGCACAACAAGCCAATTGGCGACGAGATACCCGAGGGTTGCGACGTTTGGGCTACCCGGAAAGGCTGGGTGTCCATCACGCCCATGGATCCCGCGAATATGTCGAGTTCGGACCTTGCAGGTTTTAAGGGCCTGGCAAAAGGGGTTGCTGATAGCATGGAGCTGCCCTGGGCCTAGATGGCGTTACGGTCAAGTGACTTGAACCGTATTGAAGCGAATCTATACAATTGTTCGACGTACCACGACTTGTAAATCGGACACTGACACGTAGCGTCTGCACAGGAACTGAACCAATGGAAGCACATCAGCTGGTCAAGCTTCAGACCAACGAGAACATCGACGACTTCACACCAGGCGATACCGTGCAGGTGGGAGTTCGCGTTACGGAGGCCAACCGCACCCGGACACAGGTGTTCGAGGGCGTGGTAATAAGGTCACGCGGAAGCGGACCTGGGGCTTCCTTCACGGTAAGGCGCGTCAGCTACGAGATCGGCGTGGAGCGGACATTCATGCTGCACTCGCCAAACGTAGAATACGTTAAGCTCGTCCGTCGTGGGCGGGTGCGAAGGGCGAGGCTGTACTACCTCCGTGGCAGGTCCGGTCGCGCGGCCCGCATTCCCGAAGACCGCAGGGAGCGCGCAAGGCGCTAGAGGAACAACCGCTCCTCTTATCGTTTCCGTCCTTGGTAGTCTCCCAGATTCGACAATAAGTCGAAGGCAGCGCCCGAGAAGGGGGATGCCGTGAGATTTGCCGAAGTCGCTGTGGATGCCCCTACGGGACCTTCGAGGACTTTCAGCTATTCAATCCCCAACGAACTGCCTTTGGCACTTGGCCAGCTTGTGCGCGTGCCGTTCGGCCCCAGGACCATTCAGGGTGTCGTCTTCGAATTAACGGACACCCCAAGAGTCGAAGAGACCCGCGAAATCTCAGAGTACCTCTTTGACGACTCGGTGGTCGATGAATCGCATCTGTCCCTCGCACGATGGATTAGCGATTACTACCGCTGTTCACTATTCGAAGCAGCTGCACCCATGCTGCCGCCCGGAAGTCGGGTGCAGACACGGACAGTTGTGTCCGTATCCGACGACGTTACTGACTTCGATTCCGTGTCCAACAGTGACAGGCAGCTCCGCGTGCTCGAGGCCGTCCGACGAGATGGGCAGGCTGACGTTGATACCCTCGCTGCCAGCATGGGCGACTGGGTCCGAGCAACAGTTGGACCACTTGTTTCTCGTGGTGTGCTGGAACGCAACTATCGATCAAGTCGCCGGATGATCGGTCCGAGGTATGTTGAGTTCATTCGCGTCAGGACAAGCGCCCTAGGTGAAATTCGAAAATGGCTGTCTGAACGTGGAAGCAGGGCTCCCAGACAGGCGGAGCTCATTCTCAAGCTGGTCGAGGCAAACTCGCTCACTCCGGCAGCACAGGCGAGACGGGAGTTCGGTCCCTCTGCTGTATCCGGGTTGAGGCAGAAGGGATTCATACAGGTCGACCAGACCCGTGTCTTCCGCGATCCTCTGGCTGATAGAGACTACGACCCCGGCCCAAGCGTGGAACTCTCCCTGCCCCAGCAGAGTGCAGTTGACGCAATCGCCGAAGTCCTGACGAATTGCGATGCCAGCCCACGAGTAGTCCTGGTGCAGGGTGTGACCGGAAGCGGTAAGACGGAGGTGTACCTGTCGGCGGTTGAGCAGTGCCTGGCGCTTGGACGTCAGGCGATCATCCTCGTTCCTGAAATCGCGTTGACCGGTCAGACTATAGAGAGGTTTGCTGGACGGTTCCCTGGCCGCGTTGCCGTGCAGCACAGTGGACTAACCAACGGACAGCGTCACGATCAATGGTGGGAGATACACAGCGGTTCTCGAGACGTGGTGATTGGCTCACGGAGCGCAGTGTTCGCCCCAGTATCCAATCCCGGTCTGATTGTTCTCGATGAAGAACATGAGTGGACATACAAGCAGCACGACATGGCACCCAGATACCACGCCAGAACGGTGGCGGAGCAGTTGGCGAAACTATCAGGTGCGGTCACGGTGTTGGGCAGCGCATCGCCGGATGTTGGCTCATACTACCTGGGACGTCGCCGAGAGTATGGTCTGCACGTTCTGAAGGATAGGCTGGTCAGAGAACCTAACGGAAGCACCTCAGTGCTGCCGCTGCCCGAGGTGGAAGTGGTCGACATGAGGCGGGAACTGCGGGAGGGAAACAGGGGAATGTTCTCCCGGAAGCTGCACTCCGACCTGGCCTCCTGCCTGGAGGCCGGACAGCAGGCGATACTTTTCCTCAACCGGCGCGGCTCAGCCTCACACATGCAGTGTCGCCACTGTGGACACAGTCTGTCGTGCCGCAGTTGTGACGTTGCCATGACGTTCCATAGACCCATCCAGAGGCTGATCTGCCACTACTGCGGACGGCGGCGTCGGATGCCCGACAACTGCCCCGAGTGCCTGAGCTTCAGGCTCAGCCTGTACGGTATCGGAACTCAGTCAGTAGCCGCGGAGGTCGAGCGCGAATTCCCTCATGCTCGAGTCCTCAGGTGGGACCGTGATGCCACTCGACACGCACGGGAATACGACGACCTGCTCTCAAGTTTCAGGAGCGGTGACGCAGACGTGATAGTCGGCACTCAGATGATTGCCAAGGGTCTTCACCTGCCTGGGGTAACGCTCGTCGGAGTGGTACTTGCCGACGTCGGACTGGGCATTCCCGACTACAGGTCGGGCGAGCGAACATTTCAACTGCTGTGCCAGGTAGCGGGAAGGTCAGGACGTGAGCACGACGGCGGACGAGTCATATTCCAGACATACCAACCGGAGAACTACGCAATCCGGGCAGCTGCGGCCCAGGACTACGAGCTGTTCTATATCGCCGAGATGCGTTACAGAAGGGAGCAGCGTAACCCTCCATACTCGCAACTAATCAGACTGGTGTACGGCCACACAAATGCCGCGATGGCCGAGTCAAAAGCGCTTGAGCTGGCGACTGCAATCCGGCGGGCGCAGTCTGCGTCAGACCTTGCTGATATCGAAGTCCTCGGGCCCACACCGCCCTACCCGTCAAGGCTCAGGGGCAGATACCGCTGGCACATAGTCCTGAGGGGCCGTGACCCGCGGGCGCTTCTCGACCTAATCGAAGTTCCCCGCGAATGGACCGTTGACGTCGATCCCGTAGCTCTCACCTAAGTCGCCCCGCGCTAACAAGAAAGGCGCCCCCTGGAGTGGGGACGCCTCTCAAACCTTTCGGTATTCTGACCGGACTACAGATTAAACTGCGGGTCCATGTAGTCCTTTTCCTTCTGGTAGACCTGGAGACGACCTCGGGTTGAGTCAGTGACGATGATCCTATCCTCGGAGTCCACCGTCAGCCCTACCGGCCTCTCGAACAGCCCCAGTGGGGTGCGGTCCTTGACGCGGCGATACGCCTTCTGCGCGTCGGGGTTGGAGTTAATCACCTCCGCCGCCCACTTACTGAACTCCACGGCGTCGCCGTACAGAGCCGTGATTACGGAACCATCCGGTTCGTAGATCTGGATGCGCTTGTTTCCCCAGTCCGACACGTAGACATCGCCCTCACTGTCGACGGCTATACTTGCAGGATGGTCCACATCGGCGCCGTCTTCTGCTTCGTTACCGCCGAAAGTGACCAGAAGCTCACCCTGAGGAGAGAATTTCACTCCGCGGTTGTTGCCCCAGTCGGCGACATATATGTTGTCGTCTCCGTCGAGGAACATGCCCCAGGGCTGATTGAGATGTCCTTCACCGATGACCGATATGAACTGGCCATCTTTGGTGAACTTCTGAATACGATTGTTCCTGGCTTCAGCGATGAGCAGGTTGTCCTCGCTGTCGAACGCCAGACCTGAGGGAGCACTTAGCTGACCCTCTCCCAATCCGGGCTCTCCCCACTGGTTGATGAGCTCGCCGTCCTCATTGAAGACGTGAATCCTATTCTCGTGCTCATCTGAGCAGTAAAGGTTGGCTTCGGAGTCCAGCGCGATGCAGGTGGGCCACATCATCTGTCTACGCCCGAAGTCGCCTATGAACTGCTCGTCAATGGTTAGCTTACCGATACGCTTGTTCTCTGCAACGACGCCTCCGGCCCCATCGTTGCCGCGGCTGATGACGTAGAGTACGCCTTCTGGCCCAGCGACAACGTCAACGGGCTGGGTGAACCCATTGCCGGCTGCTGCGTTTCTTCCAATAGCATGGCTGAAATTCCAAGTCCGTCCAGCCACGGTTGTGGTCAACATGGTGCACTACTCCCAACTCACAATTGGTCGAGTCCATCGATTTCAGCCCCAAAAGCCAATGCCTGGTGAGCAAAGACCAGGGACTCAAGAGAAGAACGCCCGCCTCAGCCTCCATTGCTTTCGCAGGAGGAGGAGAGGCGAGCATACATAGTCAGTCTCTAGTGGCCGTTGGTCTGCAAGAAGCCAGGGGCCTCGAACTGACCGTTGACGATCGGCGAGGCCTCCAGGTGGAGGTGATCCTCGAGGATCGTCGTGTAGAAGCCACGGTAGTCCTGGTTCGGTACGAGGTCGCCCTGCTCCAGGGCCTCTGGCCTGGTCTCCGGGTACTCGGAGTACATTCCGCCCTTGACGTTCGGGCCAATAGCGAAACCTACGCCTGCCGCACCGTGGTCCGTGCCGGAGCCGTTGTCTCTCACCCTGCGACCGAACTCGCTGAACATGATCATGACGACGTTGTCGTCAGCGTTATGCTCGCGAAGGTCGTCCCAGAAGTCCTGGACGGCCTCAGACACGTCCTGCCACAGCTTCGCGTGTGTGGTGGCCTGGGCAGCGTGGGTGTCGAACGAACCGTAATCGCAGTAGAAAACTCTCGTCCCCACATTGGCTGTGTGGATCTGGGCGATGTCTCGGAGCTTGCTGGCGATCGGGCTCGCGCCGTACTCGACTGAAGACTCGTACTTGTCCGGGGCAACCTTCAGGATGTCGGCGCCCTTTAGTGCGTCGAGACCGGTCTGGCCGAGGTACTCCATCACCTGGCCCGTTCCGACGGCGGGACCGTACATGTTGGCGAAGCGGCCGAGCATCTGCTCGCGCTGCTCCTGCTGCTCGATGCTGGTCAGCAGTCCGTATGTCGAAAGATCTGCGACGGACGCTACAGACACACCGGGAGCAACCAGAGCCCTTGGCAGGGCCTGTCCGATGTTGACGCCGGTTACTGGATTCGAACCATCAGGATCGATCTCGCGGAGTGAGCGACCAAGCCAGCCCTCAGTGCCGACCTTGTCTGGCTCACATGTGTGCCAGATGTCCATTGAGCGGAAGTGCGACCTTGGCGAGTTGGCGTAGCCGATGCCGTGAATAATCGCCATGTCGCCGCTGTCGTAGATGTCCTTCATCGGGCCCATTGCCGGATGGAAGCCAAGATCGTTGTCAAGCTTCAGCACGCGCTCCTGCGGAATCTGAAGCGATGGGCGGCTGTCGAAGTAGTGCTCATCGTTGTACGGGATGACCGTGTTGAAGTAGTCGTTACCGCCGGTCAACTGGAGCACAACCAAGACCGGGGGCTTCCCATTTCCATTGCCATTAGCAGCCATTGCATCATCTCCTCTGGCTCACTGGCCTGCTTGGGAGGGGCAGCTCCAATTTAATGCGCCGCCCCTTCCCGGTTCTGACTTAGCCTATCCGAACTGATACTCCCTGGTCGCAGCGATCAGGGCGAAAGTTTGTGTCGCCTTTTCCGCGAAGTCGTCTGAAGCCACGTCGATGTCTCCGCCCTCAGAAACGTGGGAGACCAGCTCGTCGTGCGTCCTCTGATCGACTTCCATCGGGCCCATGATATCCAGGCAGCGGTCCACCAACTCGTCTGCGGACATTGTTGCGCCGTTGTCCCCGACGTAGTCGACCATGGATCGAACACCTTCGAGGTCAGTGTTGCTAACGCGGTCAGCGACGAAGTTGACGCGCTTGACGAGTGAACCGCTGTTGATCCACTCGCGGCCAGTGTGCCAGCCCTCAACGCTAGGAGGGTCCAGGATGTCCTGGCCCATGTAGCCCGGTTCCTTGCCCAACGCTTCCAGGCGCGGGTCAGGGCCGGTCATGTCCTTGGTAATGCGGAGCGTGCCGACTACGACCTCAGTTGGGCTCTTCACCTTCTGATACTGCGCTTCCTTGAAGTAGTCAGCGTTGAAAAGCTCGCGAAGCACCGGCTTGATGTCGTAGTTGTTGTCCACGAGGGTCTTGGACAACGACTCGATCGCCTCGGGATTGCGAGGGGCTTCGATGTTCCACGCTGGCACCTGTGGCTCGTCAGCCACGAAGAAGTTGTAAAGGTGCCGAGTGATGAACCTGGGGCACGCCTCCTGCTCGAGGATGATGTCGATAATATCCTCGCCGTTCAAGTTGCCCGTGTGACCGAGGAATGTCTTCTCGGAATGGTCGTGGTCCTCAGGCCTGAAGCTGAACTTCCAGGGATGCCGCCCATACGGATAGCGAGGCATCTTGGCGTCAATCGTCCAGCCTGTGAAAGCGCGGGAGCACTCGAAGACGTCGGTCTCGGTGTAGTGCCCGACTCCAAGGCTGAACAGCTCCAGGAGCTCGCGTCCCCAGTTCTCATTGGGGGCGTGCTTGTGGTTCTCGTTGTTGTCCAGCCAATAGATCATGGCGGGGTTCTGGGCGAGTGACACAAGCAAATCGCGATAGTTCGCCATTCCCAGCTCGCGGAACATGTCAATCTGTTCGAGCAGGTGGTTGCAGTTGTCGACCTTAGCGTTGCCGGTCGCGAAGACGTGGTGCCAGAACAGCGCCATCTTCTCTTCCAGCGGCCGCTGGGTGGTGACCATCCAGTACAGCCAGTTGGCCTGTCCTGGGGCTGCCGCGCCACCGGGAACCTCCGTAATCGGATGGTACCTATACAGAGTGTACTCATCTACGGGCGGCTGGCTGTCCGGGTCAAGCAGCAGTTCAACTGTCTGCTCATACCCAATCTCACAGTAGCGCTCAATCTCATCTCGAGTCGCACCGAATCCAGCTCGACGCATCAAGTGGGACATTAGCGCGATGTCTTCTCTCGTTGCCATCCGGGTCCTCCTTTCAGCTTGTTGCAGGAGGCTCTCTCCTCCCCTGCACTTTCGATTCCGTCGTCAGTCAGATGCTACCGCAGTCTGCTCCTGGCAGTCCGGGCAGATACCGTAATAATCAGTACGCTGGCGCACCAGGCGATAACCTGTGTCTTCAGAAAGCCTGTCGAGGTGGTCCGCCTGGGGCCCATCGTCGTCCATGTCTTCTATAGACTCGCATGACAGGCAGATCAGATGGGGATGGGACTGCGGCCGCCTTCCGTCGTAGCGGTTGGCAGACCCGCTGAATTCCAGTTCCAGAATCTGCCCGGCATCCTTCAGCAACTCGATGGTGTTGTAGATGGTGGCCAGACTCGTGGAGGGGTACCAGCGTCTCACTTCTGCATGGAGTTCGTTGACGCTGGGGTGTCGGTCGTTAGAGGCAAGTGCCTGAAGCATCTTGTCCCTGCGCCTGGTGATGGAAATGCCCTGATTCAGGAGTGCGTTGCGCATCTCATCGATTCGTGTCCGAACCAGTGAATCCAAGTGGCTTCTCCTTGCGTGATTCACCTCAATTGCGGAAGTTTGTGAACTTCCTAAACGTCTGGAATGATTCCAGATTTGACTTGGCGGGTACGATACGCAAGTGAACGATGAATGTCAAGCATCATTTAGCTTTGAGCATCATGTCGTATCGACCCATGGGCAGTGGGTTTCAACGCTCATTTCCGCTACACAATTCGGCCCAGGCCCTCAATAGAACAGCGTTACTCGATGAAGCCGAGACTGGCAGGTGGCCAGTACCTCATCCATGCCCGGCCTATCAGGTTCTCTTGAGGTACGAGGCCCCAATCGCGGGAGTCATTCGAGGAGCGTCTGTTGTCCCCGAGGACGTAGTAGTTGCCTGCCTCCACGTAGACGGGATCGTAGCTGCGCGAACTGGGGCTCGTGATGAACGGTTCATCTAGCAGCTGGCCGTTGCGGTAGACTTCGCCACGCCTGATTTCTATGGTATCCCCGGGGACCCCGATCACTCGCTTGACGAAGTCCCTGGTAGGGTCGTTCGGGAAGTGGAAGATCACAACCTCGTCGTATTGGGGTGGCCTGAAGGCATAAATCGTACGTTCAGATCCATTGGTGGACGCATGGACGAATGGCACGAACATTCCCAGCTCGTCCATTCCGATGCGTGCGTAGGCGATCTTGTTGACAAGAAGGTATTGGTCCTGCGACAGAGTAGGAGTCATACTCGAACCCTCGACCTTGAAGTTCTGGACGCTGAACTCCATCAACACAAACAGCAGCAAAGCCAATAGGACCGTTTCGATAATCTCTCTGGCTATTCTTCTCATTGATGAGTTCTCGCAACTGCCGATTCCAGGTCAATGCCCCGGCGCCACTAAAGTTCTCATGCTCGGCGCAGTTACAATTATAGGGTAGTGGCGAGTGACCAAGTCACTGAAAGTCCGACCACAAAGGTCGGAAACTGGGAGATAGCGACAATAGCCGGTCACACAGACAGTTGCTATGACGACGGGACCCTGGTCTGCCGGGCCCAGCACGGCGACGTGTGTGCGTTCAATGGGATTGTCTCTCGATACCAGAACCAGGTCGTTAACCTCGCCGCCCGTATGTTGGGCAATCGTGCCCAGGCCGAGGACGTTGCACAGGACACGTTCATTTCTGCGTACCGGGCATTGAGTCGATTCAGGGGAGGCAGCCTCAGGTCGTGGCTCTTCAGGATCGCAGCAAACGGCAGCCGGGACGTTCGGCGTCGTCGCCAGCGAAGACCTGAGAGTTCACTTGAGGAGTCGCTTGAGAGTCCGTCGTTCCAGCCCGTTTCTGGTGAAGAGTCATCCGAAGATGCTGCCCAGAGAAGTGAACTCAACAGTGAGATCCAGAGAGCGATCCTGACGCTGGCCATTGAACAGAGAACAGCCCTGGTACTGGTGGACGTTCAGGGACTCAGCTACAGCGAAGCGGCAGAGGCGATGAGTGTGTCCATAGGGACTGTGAAGTCCAGGTTAAGCCGGGCAAGGTCTCGGGTCAGGGATGCACTAATGGAGCGCAGGGAACTACTTGGGGACTGGATACGTCTTGAGGAGTAAGGGGACTCTACAGACTTGGTAGGCTTTTTCGACAGGTTCAGACATGGAGGCGCGCGTGCGCTGCTGTCGTCGTATGTCGACGGCGAAGTCAGCGATTCAGAGCGTCTTCGAGTCGAGCGGCATTTGGCCGAGTGCGATGAGTGCCAGCAGGAGCTCGAATCGCTCAGGCTAACCGTCTCGGCATTGCGTCAATTACCTGAGATACAGGCCACGCGTTCATTCACGATATCCGAAGCACCGGAACCAGTGCGGAGCGGGACAGGATGGGTGCTTGGCGTTCGACTAGCCGCGTCTGCCGCCGCTGTTATTTTGGTAGGGCTGATTCTTGCAGACGTGACTGGCGTGTTTGTACAGACTGACCTGACTGAGTGGCCAAGGCAGTCTGATACCTTGCAGTCAGAAGCACCGTCACAACCTGCGGCCGCTGCACCTGCCATGGCACCGGCAGCTGCGGCGCCCATTGCGGCGGCGGCACCTCAACAGCCTGCTGCACCTGCTCCAGCGGCGCCTGCCCCGGCTGCTGCCGCTCCGGCAGCACCTGCTGCCGCGCCCGCCCAGGCTATGCAGGCCCAAGAGGCAGAACCTGCCCCCACAAACGCTCCCGCGGCGCCTGCCCCAACGTCGGTACCCGCTGCAATGGCAGCTAAGAGCGAGCCAGAGCCTACGCCGGTGGAAGTCGTAGAACCAATGATGGCAGGCGATTCTCCTGTGCAGGAGTCGCCAGCCCAGACCGCCACTGACTCTGCAATGGGTGCCACTTCCTCGGACGAGATGATGGTAAAGGAACCACCTACGTCGACCCCCACCGCTTCTCCCACCCCTACAGAAACGCCTCTACCTACGCCGACACCTACGGCTACCCAAACACCGGCGCCGACTGCGACCAGGACAGCCACGCCTACTTTCACTCCCACACCAGTCCCAACTTCTACTCCAACGCCGGAACCCAGTCCATCACCGACTGTTGCGCCCACACCGCCACCACCGCCCCTGCCAGCCGAACTGCGGCCGGACGACGAGCCAGCAGAGGCTACTGCGCTTCCCTTTCTTCAACTGGAAATATCACTGGCGATTATTCTGATCGTGCTGATTGTCATTGCAGTCTGGCTATCACGAAGGAACCGCTAAGGTGAGATCAATGCACGGTCTGGCACTGGAAGTACTGGCGAAGGTGCCGTCCGAGTGGAAGCAGATGGAACAAATACCCAGGTAGAATCGTCTATACAGTAAGAAGGACACAATAGTCAGACCAACAGCGACAATAGAGCAGAGAGTTACATTGACGGAGGTTTACAGATGACCAGGCTCATGAAAGTTATGGCGTTGGCTGCGGCTTCAGCACTGCTGGTTATGGTAGTGGCTGGATGCGCACTTGAGGGTGAGGCCGCCACACATGAACCCGATAGCAAGACTGAGGAGGCAGCCCCGGCTTCCCTGGGTATCGTTACGGCGGCCACAGCGGCAACCGGCGCTCCGTTGTCTCAGTCGGCGGCGCTGTTCGACAAGGTAGTAGCCGGTGAAGCGGGGATCTGGGTGACGGGCACAGGCCAGGTCTCCATGGAACCTGATCTTGCGATACTGAACCTGGGCGTGGAGTCCATGGCCGATACCGTTGCCGACGCCAACTCCACGGCCGCGAATGCTATGGACGCCATCATGACCTCGCTGATGGACAACGGTGTAGAAGAACTCGACATACAGACACACAACTTCAACGTGCGGCCGCAGTACGAGTGGATAGAGATAGATGAGAACGGCAGAAGGTCCAACAGGCGTGAACTTGTCGGATACGAGGTTACAAACAATCTGACGGCGAAGATCAGGGACCTTGAAACAGTTGGGGCGTTGATCGACGACGTCATCGCGGCTGGTGGCGATGCCACCAGGTTCGATGGCATAAGGTTCACTGTCGAGGACACTTCTGAGGTGATGTCCCAGTTGCGTGAAAAGGCAGTCATGGATGCGATGGAAAGGGCTCAGCAGATCGCAGACGTTGCAGGCGTGACTCTTGGAAGCCTTGGATACCTCACAGACTCGTCTGTCAGGACGCAAAGCGTGAGTCCATATCCTCAGCCGCAGGCAGCCTTTGCACGGGCGGAGGATGCCGCAACCTCAATCAGCGGTGGCGAACTAGAAGTATCTCTCTCAGTACACGCAGCCTTCTCCATCCAGTAGTTCGAACTCCGAAATTCGGTAGGGCATAGCCAGTAATCCACGAAACTAGTGACTGGCTACGCTTTCCTGTGATCCACGAAACTCGTTAGAGTTCTTCATTGAATCCAGACAACGGGTGAATCACTCATGATCCTGAGCGATCGGTCAATCAAAGAGCAGATGTCGGAAGGCCGAATTGTCATCGATCCGCTGGGTCCGAATGCCGTCCAGCCAGCGAGCGTGGACATCAGACTGGACAGCGAGATACTCGTCTTCCGCAACAACTGGCGGACGCACATCGACGTCATGAAACCGGCGGACGACGTTGTCGAAAAGGTAACGATCGAAGAGGGGCGTCCGTTCCTGCTTCACCCAGGGCAGTTCGCACTGGGCAGCACACTGGAAGCCGTGACGATTCCAGACGACATCGTTGCCAGAATCGAAGGGAAGAGTTCACTCGCTCGGTACGGCCTGCTGATTCACTCGACGGCCGGATTCGTTGACCCCGGATGGACAGGCAAGTTGACCCTTGAGTTTTCCAACGTCGGCATCCTGGGCATTACGCTCCACAATGGTATGAAGATCGGGCACATCTCGTTCACGCAGTTGACCACGCCCGCAGATAACCCGTATGGGTCGAGCGCACTGCGCAGCAAGTACCAGGGACAGGGCGGACCGGTTGCGTCAAGGTACTACTGGGACTACCAGTTACCCATGAATGGCGATGAGTCTAAGTGACGGCCCAGGTCAGTATCCTCGCTGGACCGGGCCATCAGCCACCTCTGGACGAGGCACCTGCGTCAGCGATTACATGCGCCGGGCGTTCGAGCTGGCCTGGAGCGCTGTCGGCCTGACCAGTCCTAATCCTCCAGTCGGAGCGGTCCTTGTCAGCGACGGTCGCGTCGTAGGGGAAGGATTTACCCAGCCTGCAGGACAGTCCCATGCCGAGATCGTCGCGCTCACTCGGGCCGGAAACCTTGCTCGCGGAGCCACGCTGTACGTCACCCTTGAGCCGTGTTCTCATCACGGACGCTCGCCTCCCTGTACTGACGCCATCATTGCCGCGGGCGTCGCCGAGGTCTGGGTCTCTACAACGGATAAGAATCCTCTCGTTAGCGGCACTGGGATTGATCAGCTTAGAAGGGCAGGGATCACCGTCCATGTCGGACAGGGACAGTACGAGGCCGATGAGCTGTCTGCCCCACACACCAAGCTGATTACAACAGGCAGGCCGCTCGTAACCGCAAAGTTTGCGATGAGCCTAGACGGGAAGATCGCGACTCGCTCAGGTGATTCCAAGTGGATTACTGGGGAAGAATCGCGGCGATACGTACATGAACTTCGGGCGCTCTCCGACGCGATAATGGCCGGAATAGGTACCGTAATCGCGGACGACCCCCTGCTCACCGCGCGCAGGCCAGACGGTACGCCCCTACCCCGTCAGCCGCTGCGTGTGGTCGTGGACAGCTCCGGTAGAATTCCTCTCGAATCCACTCTTCTGAAACAGCCTGGTGAAACGCTGGTCTCCACAGTTGGCGGACCCGAGGAGAAGCTAGCCAGTCTCGAAGTTGCAGGTGCTGAAGTCCTGACAGTGCCGGAATCTGATGGACGTGTGGATCTGCTAGCACTGCTGAATGAGCTGGGCGACCGTGGTGTAACTACCGTCTTTGTGGAAGGTGGGGCGACACTACTGGGTTCGCTGTTCGACGCAGGACTTGTGGACAGGATTGTTGGATTCGTAGCACCGGTGATTATTGGCGGAGGCTCGGCACTGTCGCCTGTCGGTGGAGTTGGAGTGGACCGAATGGTAGACGCACTCACACTCAGCGACGTCCAGGTCCAGACATTCGGTGCCGATGTGGCCGTTACTGGCTGGTGCTCACCGATCTAAAGAACTATGGGCACGGCCTCGTCGTTTCAGAGAATTACGCCCTTGTCCTGTAGATTGGCAATGTCCTCCCAAGTGTACCCAAGTTCCAGGATGACTTCCTCGGTGTGCTGACCGAGTTCGGGTGCTACAGATCGAATTGAGTGAGGGGTCTCGCTGTAGTTCACAGGATGGTTGGCGAGCTTTACCCGCCCCAGGTCCGGATGGTCAACCTCGGTGATGTAGTCGTTCGCGACGACCTGTGGATCGTCCGGGAGTTCAGTCAAACTCTGCACAGGCGAGAATATGAAGTCGCCTGAAGACTCGAGGACTTCCTCCCACTCGTCGTAGGTCTTCCGGGCGAAGACCTCGTCGAGGATAGGTATGAGTTCGTGCCGGTTCTCCCCCCGCGAGATCGTGTCGGCAAACCTCGGGTCATCGATCAGATCGCCCAGACCGAGTGCGGCCGCGAAGGATGGCCAGTATCTGTCCGCCTGGAAGTTCGCAAGCATCATCCAGCGTCCGTCTGAGCATCGGTAGTAGTTTGCGAGAGGGTTGTACGCGTCCGTCCTTGGTGGGTTGTATGTCAGGTTTATTTCAGAGTCAGGTTTGTGCAGGGTGAGCAATCCCATGCTGACGGCTAGCCCCTGCAGCCAGATCGAGCTTGACAGGTGGGAAGTGTCTACTCGCTGGCCCACCCCGTGGATGGAGCGAGCGACGAGTGCGGCGAGTATCCCCCAGCCGAGCGTGATTCCCCCTATCTGGTCCCCCACTACTCCCTGGACCGGATACGGCTCGGCCCCGTCAGGGCCGGTAGCGTACATCAGCCCGCTCCGCGCCTGTGCAGCTGAATCTAAAGCTGGGCTGGCCGAGTCTGGTCCCTTCGGGCCATATCCTGAGCCCGAGGCGTATATTATCGCGGGGTTTATCTTCTTCAGTTCCTCATAGCCCAGCCCCAATCGTTCCGCGACGCCCTGACGAAAGTTCTGGATGAATACGTCAGCGTCACCCACGAGCTTGTGAACGATCGCAACGCCCTCTGGTTTCTTCAGGTCGATGGCGACGCTGCGCTTGTTGCGCTGGTTAGCCTCGAAGTAAGCGTTGCGTCCGGCAGGAAGACTCCTGTCAACACCAGATGCGGAGAACACCGATCGCCCCGGATCGCCGTCGAGGGACTCAATCTTCACTACGTCGGCGCCAAGGTCGCCAAGCATGGTTGCCGCCACTGGACCAAACTGCCAGATCGTCCAGTCAACTACCTTAATTCCCTGCAGGGCGTGTGGATTCTCTTCCATTAATCTGTCCTCAAGAGGTAGGGATCACGCTAGGTTACATTCGTGCGTGATTGTCCGTGGGAAGCCCTTCGGCTTCCATTGCATCCGCGATGGTACCACTGGCAATGATCTTTCGAGATGCTGAATGGGGATCCAGCGAGCCTGTCAGCACAAGTTCCACCACCTCGGCCACGCCGCTATCACCTTCCAAGACTCGATCCACTGCCTGGTTGGCCGAAGTCTTGAGCAAACGACCCACCTCCCTAGCGGCTTGCTGCGATCTTCGCTGAGTCAACTCGCCAGAGCTTCTCATCTGTTCCACACGCGCAGTTGTCTGCTGGTACAGCTCGGTAATGCCCTCACCTCTGTGGGCCTGTGTGAGCAGCACAGTAGGCAATTCGCCCGCGTTAGCTGACTGAAGTGAAATCATGGATCTCAGAGCGGATGCGAGCTGGCCTGCTCCATCCCTGTCGGCCTTGTTGACCACAAACGTGTCAGCAATCTCGAGCAGCCCGGCCTTCATAGTTTGGACACTGTCGCCAGCCTCAGGCACAAGGACGACGATGACATGGTCAGCGACACCCATAATGTCGTATTCAGACTGGCCGACCCCGACCGTTTCCACGATTATCAGCTCTTTCCCCACGGCATCCAGCAGCTTCACTCCGGCGCGCGTTACCGCGTTAAGTCCACCGGAAACGCCTTTCGTGGCCAGGCTGCGGATGTACACTCCAGGGTCCCTGTGATGAGCCTGCATCCTGATACGGTCGCCGAGCACCGCGCCGCCAGTGAACGGACTCGTGGGATCCACGGCAAGTACGCCGACAGTCTTGCCTTCGGAGCGAGCCTCGGACGTGAGTCCATCGACAATTGTGCTCTTGCCAGCTCCGGGTGGACCTGTGATACCGATGATGGAAGCACAGCCAGCGGTGGAATAGGCCAGGCGCATAACCTCGCGGAGGTCTGACGAGTCTCTTTCTATTCGGGTAAAGAGGCGGGCAAGAGATCGAAGATCGCCGTGAACCGCCCTGTTGAAGAGGGTTTCAACTGATCGGGGCGAACCGGCAGTCGAACCCTGCACATGGTCGGGTGACGGAGGTGGCCTCATCATGGCTGAATCGCCCGAAGGCTCACACACAGAACTTTAGTGGGGTCAAACCGATTCCCTGCACATGGATTCATGGAGGGCTCAGCCAGTGTCGATGGCCCTCACCAGGTTGGCCATCCTGACGGCGGCCACAGCGGCACCGTAGCCGTTGTTCCCCTGCTTGCCGCCGGCGCGGTTTATCGCCTGCTCGACGGTGTCTGTGGTCAGCACCCCAAAAATCACGGGAACACCAGACGAGACTGAGGCGTTGGCGATGCCTTTTGCCGCCTCTCCAGAGACATGACTGTAGTGATCGGTCTCCCCACGGATCACGGCTCCGAGGCAGATAACCGCATCATACTGTCCGGAGTCAGCCATCTTCCGAGCAACTAGCGGGAGCTCGAATGAGCCTGGAACTGAGGCAATCGTCACATCGTCGTCCCTGACACCGTGCGCATCAAGACCAGCGACAGCGCCCTCCTGCAGACGGGAAGTTATGAAGTCATTGAATTCTGCAACTACTATGCCGACACGCAGGCCATCTCCGTTAAGGGATCCTGACACTTTGCGGCTCACTGCGCAGCCTCCGTATTGAACTCTTCCTCAACGGGGTCAAAGGCATGGCCGAGCTTTTCCTGCTTGGTCTTCAGGTAGTGTCGATTCTCGGGTGTAACCTCGGCGTAGATTCCAACCTGTTCCACTATCTCAAGCCCGAAGCTTTCCAAGCCAACCCTCTTCTGAGGGTTATTCGTGAGAAGCCGCATCTTGGTTACACCCAAATCAAGCAAGATCTGAGCGCCTACCCCGTATTGCCTAGGGTCTGGGGCGAAACCAAGGGCGATGTTCGCCTCGACGGTATCCATACCGGCATCCTGCAGCTCATAGGCCTTGAGCTTGTTGTGTATGCCGATTCCCCTGCCCTCCTGGCGCATGTACAGGAATATTCCCGACCCCTCGCGTTCGATGGCCTGCAGGGCCAGTTCCATCTGCCCGCCGCAGTCGCATCGTACGCTGCCAAACACGTCTCCGGTCAGGCATTCGGAGTGAACACGTACCAGCACGGGCTCCTCCGCTGATACGTCGCCCTTCACCAGAGCAATGTGCTCGTTCGGATCTACAAGGCTCCTGTACGATACTGCCATGAACTCGCCATGTTCAGTGGGGACCCTGGCCTGCGCGACGCGCTCGATTAGCTTCTCGTGTTCCCTGCGGAACGTGATTATGTCTGCGACAGTGACTATCTTGAGTTCATGTTTCTTGGAGAAGTCTTCCAGTGTAGGCAGCCGAGCCATGGTGCCGTCGTCCGCCATAACCTCGCATATGACGCTGGCGGGATACAGACCGGCCAGGCGCGACAAATCGACCGAAGCCTCCGTCTGCCCCGCCCGCTTGAGGACTCCACCCTCCATGTATCGAAGGGGAAATATATGACCAGGCCTTCCCAGGTCCTCTGGGACGGTGTTCGGGTCGATCAGCGCCCTGATAGTTGCAGCCCTGTCGAAAGCCGAAATCCCCGTTGTGGCGCCGTTAAGAACGTCCACGGAGACCGTGAATGCTGTTCCGAGGCGAGCCGTGTTGTCCTGGGTCATGAGCGGAATTCTGAGCTCTTCCAGGCGCTGTCCCAGCATCGGCATACAGATAAGGCCGCGAGCGTGGGTGGCCATGAAGTTGACGTGCTCAGCGGTGACGCACTCCGCCGCCATGGCGATGTCGCCCTCGTTTTCGCGGTCCTCGTCATCACAGATGATGACCATCTTGCCGGCTCTGATGTCGGCTATCGCTTCCTCGACAGTAGCGAGGGGCATTTCAGTACCTCCAGGCGCTAGTCAGAGCTCGTCGGCCGTGTCCACGGGCAACCGCGGACCTGTGGCCAAGCGTTCAACGTATTTGGCGATAATGTCCACTTCCAGGTTAACTGCATCGCCAGGACTACGGGACCCAAAAACGGTGTTCTCCCATGTGTAGGGAACGATCGTCACGGAGAAGGTACGATAGTCACAGTCTACAACCGTCAGGCTCGTACCGTCCACAGCTACGAAGCCCTTTTCGACCACGTAGCGCATGATGCTGTCTCCTGCTTCAAACTTGATGTTGTGGGCCTCTCCCTCTTGCTCGACAGACAACACTTTACCAGTGCCGTCAACATGGCCCTGGAGAATGTGACCACCGAATCTCCCATCAGCAGCCATAGGGCGTTCAAGGTTGATAGGGTCACCAGCCTTTAGGCCTCCGAGGTTCGTACGTCGAAGAGTTTCGGGAACGGTGTCGACGCTGAAGGATGACTCATTCCTGGCAGTAACGGTCAGACATGTGCCGTTCACACAGATGCTGTCCGATACCTTCAGGTCGTCCATGACAAGCGATGCCTCTATGCAGAGGCCCGTAGCCGAGGTTTCGGCCACTCTTCCAACCTCTTCGACAATGCCAGTGAACATCTCTTTCTCCATGTGTCTAGTTAATTGTGCCGACATGTTAAACCAGTCAAAGAGTAATTGGAATCTACGTTGGCGAGAGGAAGGGGGTTGCAGTATCATTCTCGCCTCAGACCATTAACTACGTCCTGTGGGAGTGACCCCTTATGAGAATCGTGGACTTGAAGCTGTGGGAATTACGCGGGGTGATGGAACATCCGGACCCATTCTGGGAAGAGCGTCTGATCAGGCCGGTTGACGTATATCCAGAGTTCAGGGAGCAGGGACCAGACTTCTCCACCAGTTTTGGGAACGGACACTACAGTGTGCGTTCCATCTTCCTGGAAATTCACACGGACGACGGTATTGTGGGACTCTCCGGCCCGTGCGGACTCTCTGAGGCGTTCGTAATCGACACGGCCCTCAAGCCGCTGCTGATCGACAGGGACCCTCTGGCAATTGAGCACTTGTGGGACCTCATGTACAGGTCTTCGATTCATGGCCGCAAGGGCGAGACCATGATGGCAATAAGTGTGGTCGACTGCGGTCTGTGGGACCTGAAAGGCAAGGCGCTAAATCAGCCGGTCTATAAGCTGTTGGGAGGACCGACACGCACGAGTTTTCCCGCCTACGCCAGCGCACTGGGCTTCTCCATCGAGCCGGAGGCCGCGGCCAAGCGGGCATCCGAGTTCGCCGCGGAGGGGTTCACGGCGACCAAGTGGTTCTTCCGAGACGGCCCTGCAGATGGCCACGCAGGGATTCAGAGGAACTTACAGCTTGCCCAGGTTCTCCGTGATGCGGTTGGCGACAATGTCGACATAATGCTCGACGCGTGGAGTTCATGGGACGTGCCATACGCGATTCGAATGGCGAAGGAGCTTGCCCACTACGAAATCAGGTGGCTGGAAGAGCCGGTAATGGCTGACAAGCTCCAGAGCTACATAGAAATCCAGAGAAACTCGCCAATCAATATCTCAGGAGGCGAGCACGAGTACACGCGCTGGGGATTCAGGTCGATCGTGGAGAACCGGGCGATGGACGTTCTGCAGCCAGACATCTTCTGGTGCGGTGGCATAACCGAAACAGTGAAGATATGCGCTCTAGCGTCCGCTTTCGATCTGCCGGTCATTCCACACGGCCATAGCTCACATGCTACTGCTCACCTGATTGCATCTCAGGCTCCAACGACGACGCCCATCCAGGAATATCTCATCAAGTGGAATGCCATTCACCAGTTCTTCCTGAAGAATCCTCTCCAGCCGATAGACGGGATGATCACAGTACCCGACGCACCGGGCCTAGGGCTGGAACTCGACGACCTCAAGGTCGCTGCTGAGCGTGAAATCACGTTCAGGGACTTCTAGAGAGATCGAGCCCAATGCAGATTACCGATGTAACAACGACGGTCCTCAGTTACCCGCACGCGGCCCCGATACAGGACGCCACAATCCCTCCACCAGCACCCGGAGCGGGAGGGCGGTCACAGCTATTCGTGCACATACACACAGACGAGGGCGTTGAGGGGTTCGGACTCGGGCAGTCTAGCCCCGGGGTACGCGAGGTCATAGAGCGGGGTTTCAAAGACCTCCTGATCGGCCAGGACCCCTTCAACATTGAGAAGCTGTGGAACGACATGTTCTGGCGTGTGCGCGGTTACGGTCGCAAGGGGGTCGCATTCTGCGCCCTGTCTGCAGTAGACATTGGGCTCTGGGACCTGAAGGCGAAGGCGTTGGGCCTGCCGCTCTACAAGCTCCTGGGGCCGTTCCAGGAGTCTGTGCCGATCTACGGGTCAGGTGGTTGGACCAACTTCACGGTCGACGAGCTGATAGCCGAGACCAGCGAGTGGGTCGAACAGGGCATCAGGCGAGTAAAGATCAAGGTCGGCAAGGACTTTGGGCAGTCAGAGCGCGAGGACATCGAGCGAGTTGCCGCAGTCAGGAAAGCACTCGGAAATGACGTCGCCATCTACATAGACGCAAACAATGGCTACCACCCCAAGCAAGCCATCTACATGGCTCGTGAGTTCGAGCAGTTCCAGGTTGGCTGGTTCGAAGAGCCAGTGCTGGCAGACGACATCGATGGGCTTGCCAGGATCGCAGCCTCTACCACGATTCCCGTCGCCACAGGGGAGCATGAGTACACAAAGTACGGCTTCAAGGAGTTGATCTCACGCGGCGGGGCCGACATCGTTCAACCGGATGTCGGACGTGTGGGCGGCATCACGGAGTGGATGAAAGTCGCTCACATGGCGCACGGGTTCAACCTGCCTGTCGCTCCTCATGGAGTCCAGTTGGTACACCTGCACCTCAGCTGCGCTACACCGAACCTGAAGGTCGTTGAGTACCTCAAAGTCTCCCATGAGGCTGACAAGATCTGGTTCACCGAGTTCCCAGAGCACAAGGACGGAATGTGGTCCCCCTTCCCTGACAAGCTCGGCCTCGGCCTAGAGCTGAACCCAGATTCAGTAGAACAGTACGCGGTCTAGATTTCGCGCCTCGACCGAAGTTACGAGAGTTTCTCCGCGATAGAGATCACACTGGCTGCCGCCTGATCTAATAGCTCAGTGATCGACGGATCGGTGATAGTCCCGTCTTCGTCCATGAAGTTGGTGACCGTGGGCAGTAGTACTCTCGGCTGATGGACCACGATGGCGCTCTCGGACTCCAGGCTGTAGGTCGCGTGCATGTGCATCCGTGCACAGGCCGAGCGACCAGGGCCAGTTCCCATCACGAAGAAGACCTTTCCCTGCAGGACGTTGCCCTGTCTGGAGGCCCACTCGAATGCGTTCTTTAGTGCGCTCGTCATCGACGAGTTGTACTCCGGGCATGCGATGACTACTGCGTCAGCATTTACGATCGCTTCCCTCATATTTTCGACAACGTGCGGTATGCCCTCTCCCCGCTCAGTATCAGGGTGGTACATCGGCACGACGTTGAGGTCGAAGACCTCTGTTTGTGCGCCCTGAGCGGCGTAGGCCTCCATAGCCCTGTTGAGCAATTTCAGGTTCCAGGACTCTCTCCTCAAGCTGCCGCATATTCCTAGTATCTTCATTTAGTGGTTAGCCTCTCCTCGGTTACTGATTGCTGATTCAGTATAGGAAAGTTGAGGGACGGACGTATGCTGAGATCAGGAACGAAGAAGCGCTGGCAGTCGCTTCAGATGTTCGATGTTGTTCGCCGGAACAAAGTGGTCCACGTAGGGCATCGCCGCCTGGAGACCACGAGCGAGGGGCTGGAAGTCGTCCGTTCCCGCGAGGGGATTCAGCCAGACAAGGCTGCGAACCCTCAGACGCATCCGGGATATCTGATGGGCGAGCTCACGCGGCTCACCAGTTTCCCAGCCGTCGCTCAGCAGGAACACAGTTGTGAATCGGTCTTCTAGAAACTCGTAGGCGGTGTTAATTCGCTGTAGGCTCTCTCCGATGCGAGTGCCGCCCGACCAGTGATTGACCTTGAGCCCAACCCGGTAGAGCGCCTCCGGAAGACTGGGCACTAACAGCTCGCGTGTCACCCTCGTAACAGCCGTGCTGAAGACGAACGTCTCGACTCGGCGTGTATGTTGGCCAACGGCATACGCAAGCTGGAGCAGAAGACGCGCGTACCGGTCCATGGAGCCGCTCACGTCCAGGATGACCATGAGCCTGGGCGTCCTGGGCACGCGTCGGAGCCTGGGCAGTCTTATGGGATCGCCGCCAGTACTCAGACTGAGCCGCATTGCGCTCCTGAGGTCTGGGACGCCCTTTCGTTTATCTCGCTTGCGCCTGCGACCGGGCCTGGATGCCAGCGCCCTCACCATTCGGGCCGCAATTCTGGAGAGCTCGGCCAAGTCTTCGCTATCGAGCGACGAAAGATCACGCTGTGAGGTCACGTGCTGCGCACTGGCTCCGGTGCGGAGCAGCTGGATGATCGTGTCTTTGGACTCGGGGTCATCTTCCGGGACTCCAAGTCCGCGTGGCATCTGGCCGACGGTGCGAGTCTGACCGAAGTTGGCCGTGGGATCCGCTTGTGGCTCTGGCCGTCTCGTCAGTGGTTCGAAATTCCAGAACTGACCGAACAGGCTGTCGAAGATTGCCAGTTGGTCCTGCCGGGATACGAGGAGCGACCTCAACGACCAGTAGACGCGTCCCTCTGTCATGATATCCAGGTGCCCTACCGCGCGAATCGCATCTGCTGTTTCCTGCGGGCCGACGAGAAGGCCGTGCTCCCGCAGCACGCGGCAGAAGCGCGTCAGGTGAGATATGAAGTCGTAATCAACCCCGGAGGAGGCCTGGGTCACAGGAGCGACCCTGACTGGTCACCAGCACCCTGTTCGGCCCACTTGTCCTGCTCAACCGCAGTTAAGAAGTCCAGCACCAGGCGATTAAACAGATCGGGGTCTTCAAGGTTTATCGCATGACCGGCCTGTGGCATTACAGCGAGACCTGACTTGGGAATGCAGCGCTTCATGAATACGCTGGTCTCGATGCAGGGGTCATCTTCGTCCCCGGTCATGATCAGCGTTGGGACCCTGAGCGCCTTCATACGCTCTTCTAAAGCGAAGATGGTTGGCCTCCTGCCCTGCACACCCGCGAACGTCAGCGCCGACCCCAGCGGAGAGTGCTCCATAAGCCCCTGTCTGAACTCCTCGAATCCGAGCGGGTCCTTTCGCTGGAGCTGGACGCGGGTGGGGCTATTGGAGTAGTCGTCCATGGACTCCATGCCACGCGCACGCATACCGTCTGCCCGTTCGGTTACGTTTACGCGAAACGCTTCCTGGTCGGTCGATCCTGCGCCTGTGCCCGCTACCACCAGCGAGCGGGCCATCTCAGGGTAAGTCAGTCCAAAGTTGAGGGCTACGTTTCCTCCCATGGACAGTCCGCCGATGTGGGCGAACTCAATTCCCAAGTGATCGAGCAGGCCCTTGAGGTCGTCGACCGAGTTGTCCTGCGTGTAATCGTCAATGGAGTCAGGCACAGACGAGGGCGGGTATCCCCTCGCGTTGTAGGTGATTACCGTGTAACGCCGGCTGAAGAACTGGACCTGCTGCTTCCATGAGCGATAGTCGCCAGCGAACTCGTGGCTCCACACAAGTGGGAAACCAGAGCCGTGCTGTTCGTAGTACAGTTCTACACCGTTTACATGTGCGAGGGGCATAATTCAGAGCCTCCCATTTGTGTCTCTCAGTGCCCACAGTTGCCGGGGCACAGTCAACCACAACGAGGGATGCATCGCAACTGGACTCGTGTGGCCACGTTGAATCAGTGAATCAGCAAGTTGCGCTATAATCTCGTTGATGCGCATCTGGTGAGGAAACGGGAAGGAAGCCGTGGCCAAAGTCCGAATAATGTACTGGAAGGAGATTCCTGTCCAGGTCCAGGCTCAAGACGAGTCAGGCACGGTCTCCCGGCAACTCGATCCCCGATTTCAGGAAGGAGTCGACGCTGTAGCCATGTTCGATGGTTCAGCCGGCACCGACGACTACCTGATGGCGTGGGAGTGGGGGGATTTCCAGGAACTTTGCGGTTCGGCCGAGGCTGCTGCCGACGAAGCGGTGGCGGCGTTGAACTGCGGATTTCCACAAGACTTTGTCGCTCGAATTCGCGACCTTCAGCGTGACGGACAGCGTGATACAACACCTGGTGCGATCGATCACTGGACCGAACAGTGAACCACTTCTTCTCAGGCAGGTAATTGATGGCGACTAGCCAAATCGGTAAACAGACAATCCTGGACCGGCTTGCCGCTGGCGAGGTACTAATTTCAGACGGAGCTACGGGAACGTATCTTCAGCAACGAGGGCTTGAGCCCGGAGGGTGCCCGGAGGCATTCAATGCGAGCCATCCGGACGTCGTTAGAGGCATGGCACGAGACTACTTCGCCGCCGGCTCTGACATGGTATTGACCAACTCGTTCGGCGGATCGCGATTCATGCAGAAGAAGTACGGATATGAGGGCCGTGTTGAGGAGTTCAACAGGCTGGCCTCCGAACACGCCGCCAGCCAGAAGCCTTCAGACGGACACTACGTCGTCGCCTCCGTGGGTCCAACCGGCGAGATGATGGAGCCCCTTCCTGACGGCGTGAGCGAGTCTGAGATGTACGACGCTCTGGCCGAACAGATAACTGCTCTCGCCGACGGTGGAGCCGACGCGATCCTAGTAGAGACTCAGATGGCGCTGGAAGAGGCGCTCACGGGCATTCGCGCCGCCAAGGAAAACACCAGTCTGCCTGTCTTTGCCACTATGGTCTTCGACCTCGGGCCGCGTGGGTTCTTTACTATGATGGGAGTTACGCCTGAGAAGGCAGTGAATGACCTCCGCGAGGCGGGTGCCGACGTCGTCGGCGCAAACTGTGGAAACGGAATCGACAAGATGGTCGACCTTGCCGAACAGATGCGGGCCGCGGACGATGGGCTGATGCTGATCCACTCCAATGCTGGCATCCCGGACATGAAAGATGGCCAGATCATCTACAACGAAGGCCCGGAGTTCATGGCAGAGCGGTTCAAACGCCTGGCCGACATGGGGATAAACGTCCTTGGCGGCTGCTGTGGTACAGGACCGGACCACATCACGGCACTCAGGTCCACTGTCAAGGGATCGTAAGCGACTCCTTCCCAGTGGTGGATACAGATAGGCGATACGAGCGAGGGAAAACTGATGACACAGCCAGCAGTCGCCAAACGCGGCAGGGTATCCGAAAAGATAAGGGAAATTGGTTCCTGCCTTGAACTCGTCTCCATGGACCCACACTTCAAGAACGTCTCCGTGGGCCTGTACTACAAGGACGGGGTCTGCACTGTATGGAGTTTCAGCCGGGCTTCCGGTGTAGAGGACCGCCTGAGGGAGATTCGTGACCAGATGGTCCGCCTGGGTGGTGTGCAACCAGTGGATGGATCGGACAATCAGTTTGTTTTCCCCTGCGGCGTCGTCCACATGAGGCCGGTCAAGTTCCTGCTGACCCAGGCTGTGACCAAGGCGACAGACTTCGCTCACCCCACAGGTTCCATGACTATCAAGGACTCGAAGTCCAACCTGATGCTGACCACCAGGGGACTTAGCGCAGGTGACGGTTACCAGTATCAGGTTTCCGGCGAAGGCGATGTTAAGAACCCTGCTCTGAGACTGCGGATGGTGGTCGCTGGATTCATGAGATATGGGGAAATGGAGAAGGTGGGAGACACTGAGGTCGCCTTCTCGTGCGGCTGGCAGCACGATGAGCTCGTGAGGCTCCTCCTTCCCTACTCCAGGAACATCAGTGCCGTGGAGTCGATGCTCGAGGCCGAGGCGATCCGAGGTCAGATGACCACGAGCACGCTGGGATTCACGCCGCTGTAGACTCGCAGATTCCGACCTGCCAATATACCGTCCGACTTGGAAATAGGAGACCGCCATGACATTCACAGAGACAATGACCCCCCGGGAGCGCACCATGGCAGCGCTTAACCGTCAGCCCGTGGACAGGCCACCTGTGGCCAACCCCACTAACGTGGCGACAGTTGACCTGATGGACCTCGTTGATGCGCCCTTCCCGGATGCATGTCGAGACCCCGAGCTTGCGGCTCGGCTCGCCGCCACGGGATACACCGAACTGGGGTTTGATGCCGTTGCGCCGTACTTCACGATCATCCAGGAATCTTCTGCCCTGGGCTGCGACATGCAGTGGGAGGACAAGGACAACTGGCCGACCGTGCGGATGTACAGGCCCATCTGGAAGGACTCTCGGGACGTCCACATTCCCTCCGGGTTCCTCGAGCACCCGGACAACATAGCCATAACCAAGTCGATAGAGATTCTCAAGCAGGAGATCGGTGACGAGGTTGCCATCATTGGCAAGACCATGGGGCCGTGGACGCTTGCTTACCATGTTTTCGGTGTCGAAAACTTCCTGCTGATGACTATTGATGACCCTGTCGAGACGATGCGCTGTCTTCACAAGCTGAAGGAGCTGTCAGTGCTGTTCGGCGAAGCTCAGATCGCAGCGGGAGCTGACGCCCTAACCTTCCCTGATCACGCCACAGGCGACCTCGTGAGCGGCGAGTACTACCGCCGATTCCTCCAGGATATTCACGTCGAGATGGCGGAGAGGCTGAACGTGCCGCTCATCCTGCACATCTGCGGCAATACGCTGGACAGGATGCCCTACATCGCGGACACCGGAATGGCGTACTTCCACTTCGATTCCAAGAACGACCCGCAGGCCGCGATGGACACTGTAGAAGGTAAGATCGGCCTGGTCGGCAACATAAACAACCCGACGACGCTGTACGCACGAGGGCCTGCTGAGGTGCGAGATGAGGTGTTCGCCTGTCTCGATGCAGGAGTGCAGATGATCGCTCCCGAATGTGCGATCCCCCTGGCAACCAAGTTGGAGAACCTGATAGCGATTCCAGAGGCAGTACGTGAGTGGTGTCAGACCAACGCCTGAGCAGGTCGCCTAGAATGCCAAACTTGCAGCTTGATAGAATCCGTGCGACAGTCCAACGAATCAGTGAGAGAGAGCAGATATGCCGGTAGTCCATGAGGGGCTCGAACAGGAACTCGGCTGGGTGACCCGGCAGTTCGAGCAGGAACACATTCGCGGACAGTGGGATGACGCTGACCCGCTGATGCAGCAGATCAGCTACGAGCTTATCGTCGGCAATCACCACGAGGTAGATCGACTTACGGTTCAAGCCCTTGGTGACGGTTTCACCGCGAACACCATCCTGGATGACGGGCTCATTGCAGGGATGGCGATCGTCGGCGTCAAGTTCAGGGACAACGTGATCTTCGTGCCGGAAGTGTTGGTTGCCGCGCGTGCAATGAAGGCTGGCATGGCCCACATCGAACCGATTCTGTCCGAGTCTGGAGTTGAGCCTGTTGGCACCGTCATCATGGGCACTGTGAAGGGTGATCTGCACGACATTGGCAAGAACCTTTGCATCATGATGATGCGAGGAGCCGGGTTTATCGTCCACGATCTTGGTGTCGACACCTCGCCCGACGAATTCATCGACGCAGTTGCCGAGTACGAGGCTGATGTCCTCGGAATGTCAGCCCTTCTGACGACCACTATGCCGAATATGGGCAGGACCATCGACGCGTTCGAGGAGAACGGGCTGCGCGACATCGTGAAGATCATGGTCGGCGGAGCGCCACTTACGCAGGAGTTCGCCGACGACTTCGGCGCAGACGGTTACGGCAAAGACGCCATGGAGTGCGTTGATCTTGCCAAACGATTCGTCGGTCTGCTGGAAGCCGAAGAACCCGTCCCCGTAGGCTAGTGAAGGAACGCACCCCATTCGATCCTGAAGCCTACCGCCGTAGCATGTCACGCCTCGAAGAGATATTCCGAGGCATCAACGAGACGGCGAACGAGGTATCAAAGTACCGGTGTCCCTATAAGAACGCTCAGAGCAGGTGTACTGCTCGTTTCGGCTGTCGAAACCAGGACAGGTCGGTTCCAAGTGGCGAGCTGTTCGTGTGCACTGGCGACGACAAACTGGACTACAGGTCCGCCTGGGAATTGTAGACCCGTCGACTTACAACGTTTCTTAAAGCGCCGTTGACAGGCGATTAACATTGCGCTGGTATCGTGAACTTATGCACAATACCGCGAACTCAATCCAATACGATTCTGGCTGGATGCGGCAGTTGGCATCTCACTACCAGTGGATGCGCACTGCATTCCCAGACGAGCAGCTAATTGTCCTGTTCGACATCGATGGCACTATTGTCGACCTCAGGCACATGGTGCTTCGCCTACTCCGCGAGTACGACCAGAAGCGGGGCACAACCTACTTCAGAAACCTTGGTCTGTCAGACATCAACGTAAATGAAAACCAGATCGAAACGCTGCTAGAAACAGTGCCACATCTCAGCCACGACGCAAGCGCCGATGTTACCGGCTGGTACAGAAAGCGATTCTGGGACAGTGACGTCATGCTGGAGTCCCATCGCCCGTATGCAGGAGTCATGGAGGTGATGCGCTGGTTCCAGATTCAGCCAGGTACCAGTGTCGGCATCAATACAGCCCGTACTGAGCGCCTGAGGCCCGAAACACTCCGTTCACTCAATTCGTTGGGCAGCGAATTCAAGGTCTGCTTCAGGGACGATCTCGTCTACATGAGTCCTTACCCATCGGACAGGTCGATCGAGTACGCAAAGTGCGAGGGAATCAGATACTTCCGTAGAAAAGGTTACCGCGTGGTGGCTTTCATCGACAACGAGCCCGCCAACCTAGAGGCGGTCGCTGACATGGAAGATGCAGACGAAGTCCTTCTCCTTCACGCAGACACGCTCTTCGAGTCCGCGCGTTCAAGGCTGCCGCGAACTACGGTCAGTGGAGACACATACGACATCACCGAACTCGCATCGCCAGAGGAGCTCCCGAGGCACGTCCAGTTCGTGTGGCACGGGGTCAATGACCGGGATAACCTGAGTCGCTTCTTGGGTTCAGACGTCCAGTGGTGCGAGGCTGCCGTGCGAACGGACCCGGCGACTGGAAGTCTCGTTCTGAATCTTGACCCCATCAACGAAGCGGTCCCTAACGACTTGATGGAGCTCGCCGAGCTTCTGGATTCCTGCTATGAATTGGGACGATCGGTCAAGCTCGACATCATGGAAAACGACCTGACGCTCTCGAACCTCATCAAGGAGATCAGGTCCCGTGGGAGACACTCTCCACAACTGTGGTTCAGCGCCAATGTCAATGTCCTCGGCGAGGAAGGATTCAAGACACTCCGCAGTGAGTTTCCAGACTCGATTGTCCAGTGTCCGGTAGACTTTATTGCGCCCCTGATATTGGCAATGCCGGACGAGGCCCGAATAATCCTGTCCACAGTGACAGACTGGGGTGTAAGCCGCGTCTCCATAAACTGGAAGAATCTACTGAGGCGCCAGGTGCTGGACGCGCTCGAAAGCTGGGGATACGAGATCAATATCTACAACATCCCGGACCTGGAGTCCTTCCTGAAGGCCGCCCTCCTGCTGCCCACATCGTTGACGGCCGACTTTAGCTTCGATGCTACGAGTAAGGACTCCAAGCTCTTCCTGGTTAGCGAAAGCGTGCCAAGTTGGCCAGCCGGGAACTGAGGGAATCCGTGTCGTCTATTCCTGGTAAGGGTCCCGCTTCCGTCATTGACGGAGGCCCGGTTCTGCGCGAGACGAGCCGGGCGTTCATGGGGGAGGCTGTCGGAACCTACATCCTCGTGCTCTTCGGTATAGGCTCGGTTGCTGCCGCAGTGGCTACCGGCGCACAGATGGGACTATGGCAGGTTGCTGTAGTCTGGGCGTTTGGTGTTGCCCTTGCCATCTACGTATCCGCGAACGCATCCGGTGCGCACCTCAATCCGGCAGTTAGCCTTGCTTTCGCCATCTTCAGACGCTCCGAGTTCTCATTTCGCAAGCTCCCCCTTTACTGGACGGCCCAACTCATCGGAGCAGTTCTCGCCGGCGCGACCGTGCTTGCTTTGTTCTCAGCATTTATCGTGCGATTCGAAGCCGACAACGGCCTGGTCAGAGGGGAGGATGGAAGTCAACTCTCTGCGATGATGTTTGGAGAGTACTTCCCGAATCCGGCGATGTATGGGACTGGCCCAGAGGCCGCCGAACTGATCTCGCCGGTTGGCGCGGCGTTCGTCGAAGGATTCGGCACGGCTATCCTTGTGCTGGTGATCTTTTCGCTGACGGAACGCAGGAACGCGGGTCTGTCGACGAAGAATATGACACCTCTCCTGATTGGCTTCACCGTGGCCGCGTTGATCAGCCTGTTTGCTCCGCTTACGCAGGCAGGTTGGAATCCTGCCAGGGATTTCGGGCCGCGCATCGTAGCATTCCTTGCAGGTTGGGGAAGCATCGCGATCCCTGGACCTTCGAATGGCTTCTGGGTATACATCGTCGGGCCCATGATTGGCGCTCCAATTGGCGCCGCAGTCCACGAGTACCTGGTAAGGCCCGGACTTCAGCGCATCACGTCATCCAGTAATGGGAACGTGAGGAGGGAGAGTTCATGACCACCACGCTGTTCGTATGCGTCCACAACGCTGGTAGAAGTCAGATGGCCGCGTCGATCTTCAACTCTCTCGCAGACCGCCTCGGACTGCCCGTGTCCGCTTCGTCGGCCGGAACTCAGCCTGCGGACCGCGTTCACCCAAACGTGGTGCATGTCATGGAGGAGTGGGGCATTGACCTGACTCAGAGCCGGCCGCAGATGCTTACCGACGACATGGGTGAGGCAGCCCGCAGGGTAATCACCATGGGCTGCGAAATCGACGCCGAGGCCTGTCCCGCCCTCTTCATCAGGGGGATCGAAGACTGGGGACTCCCAGACCCGGCAGGTCAGGGTCTGGATGAGACGAGAGAGATTCGTGACACGATCGCTAGGAAAGTGCACGGCCTGATCCAGGAGATACTCGTCGAGGGTCAGAGTATCTCCCAGTAGACGACCCTTCAGACTTCAGGGCCCAGGCTTGTCGATCAGATATCTAAATGGCCGAGTTCGGGAGCGACATTCAGGGCCCTTTCCAGAATGATCAGGTCCTGCGGGCTACCCTGTATGTCCAGGATCCGCCCGCGCAACTCGGCGACCTGCTCGAATCCCGCACCCAGCGCAGCCTGAATCGCGTCCTGCTGATGACCCGAGACAAGCTCGAAGACCAGTGAGTGAAGGTCTAGATCTCGCCCTAGTTGGATCAACTCATGGATCAGGCGCACACCCAGTCCGCGCCTCCTGTACTCCGGTTCGACGACCACGCGGATCTCTCCCACATGTCTCCTAGCAGCCCGACGGCTCCGGTGCAGAGTCGCGTCCGCCAGAATGCGGTTGCCGCTCACTGCTACGAGTGGGATCGTCTGATCCAGATCAATGTGCTCGGTGAATTCCGCGATGACCTCTGCCGAGCCGACATCACTGTTCAGGTAGAATCGGTCTTCCTCCGGCACGCGCAGGAAGAAACTCAGCAGGGCGTCCTTGTCTCCAGGTTGGAGTGGCCTGATGGTGACCTGCTCGCCGTCGTACAGGGTCGCCGTGCTTGGGAACCTTCGTAGAATTCCAAGAGTGGTCACCTTACGCTCCTGCCGTTCAGTTGTCGTTGAATCTGTCCGCCGTGAACTCGCCCACTGGGAGGTCAGTACTGCCCTCTGTAACCAGATCAGCAGTGGCCTTGCCCAGCCCGGGACTGAGAAGAATCCCCTTCTTCCCTGCTCCGGTTGCCAGATACGCGTTGTCCCAACCAGGGGCAGTTCCCACAATCGGCATCAAATCGGGAGACAGCGGTCTGAGACAAGCCGTATGAAGCACAACTTCGGCGTCAGCCATCGCAGGCATCAGGCGCTGCGAGCTCTTCAACAGGGTGTTGCGGGCCTGCTCAGATGGCTCAAGGTCGAATCCCTGGCTCTCCTCGGTGGCTCCCATCCACACTTGTCCGTTTTCGCGGTGGTTGAGGTCCACGTAGCGACTGTGGAAATCTGCGGAAAGAGGACCACTGGGAAGCGTCACTCTGACAATCTCCCCCTTGTTGGGCTCGATGGGAACGCTCACGCCCAGCCAGTCTCCGACCTGACCTGACCAGGGACCTGCTGCAAATACGACCGATTCACAGGCAATACTCCCAGAAGTCGTCTCGACGGATGTGATGCGAGAGCCGGCAGTGCGGATGCCTGTGACTTCAGCGTTGACAATCCGGGCGCCGAGGGTCTCGGCAGCCCCGGCAAGGGCAAGTGTGTAGCGTTGACTGCTTAGGATGGCGTTGCCTCTAGTATCCAGTGCCCATATCGCATCGTCGGCTATCCGTGGCTCCATCTCACGCAATTGCATTGAATCAAGCCACTCCGCAGTGAAGTCGGGGTCCGCCTGGTCGAAGATCTGCTTGGTTGCTCGCATCTCGTCCAGGTCAAAGGCGTCGAATGCTACTCGCACGGAAGAGATTATCTCTGCTTGGAAGTCGATTCGAGAGCGCTCTATCAAATCGTCCCATATTCCCTGGTGCATCCTGTGGGAAGCTATGGCAAGCGGTCCGAGTGGATCTGGAATGCCCGAGCCTTCGAGTGGATTGAGTCCCCCTGCGGAGTAACCGGAGGCAAAAGCTGCTATTCCCTCTCTCTCAACTATTGTCGATGAGACACCGGCCAAGCCCAGGTAGTAGGCTACGGCGCAACCCGCCGCTCCTCCGCCAACTATGACTACATCGGTCGAGTTCGATGTCATTGTTCACCCTCCGAGTTGTGGCTCAATGATACACCTACGACAAGAGAATACCACCTTGCAACCTGGTGCCAATCGGTCACTCAAGACACTTCTTTGTTGGCCTACGCGCACTGAAGATGAGAACTGTGGCGACGGCGTACGCACCGAGGGCGTAGAACCAGATCACTGAATAGCCGTCGGTAGCTCGAAACAGAAGTGCACCCATCGTCGGTCCGAGTCCTAGGAAAGCCATCTGGAATGGACCGGTAAGTCCGGTAATGGTGCCGTACGATGCCCGTCCGAAGTACTGCGCCAGCATCATGCTTCCCAGCACATTCAGTCCTCCTGACGCGATTCCCCACACGATAGCGACGACGAAACCACCCGTGCCCCCTCCGGTTGGGATGAAGCAGGCCGCGGTGATCAGTGTAGCGGCAGTCGCGAAGGTCGCCAGTACGCGTGGCTGGTATCTGTCGGCAAGTACCCCCCAGAATGGGTTAACAAGGGCGCCCAGCATAGAACTCAGGCTCAATGCGATTACCGCAATCGGCTGAGAGATCCCTGAGTCAACCAAGTATGGGACCATCTGAAAGCCAACTGTGCTGGAGGTCAGAATTGTCAGCATCTCCGCTAGAACGATCAGCCAGAAGGCCGACGTCGCAAGAGCCTCGCCCGCGGACCAGCTACCGTCATGTGACGGACTCGTCAGACCGCTACGGTCCCCTGGTGTGGTTGCGGGCCGTATCTGCGAAGCACTCTCATCGCCGTCCGGGCTGAGGCCTATGTCCTCGGGCCTCTTTCTCATGATCAGGAACAACGGGATGACTAAAAGGATCGAGAAGACCCCGAGCAGCCTGTAGGCAACCCGCC
The DNA here is from genome assembly GCA_965232905.1 of Dehalococcoidia bacterium. Lineage (GTDB taxonomy): Bacteria > Chloroflexota > Dehalococcoidia > Lucifugimonadales > UBA1123 > VXRN01. The sequence goes on along the minus strand of OZ247432.1, from coordinate 440,051 downwards.
AGCTCGACGCGGCAGCGATAACTGAAATGATCTGGATGTTGATCGCGCCGCTGACCGGCCTGAAAGTCGACACGAGCCCGATAGCGAGATTGCGCTTTCGGTGGAAGAAGTTTACCGCCACGGTCCTTGGCACAACGCCGACCAGAGCCGGGTTGGCGATAGCCCTGGCAATCATGTAGGCGGCGTAGAAGTGCCACACCTCTCGAATGCCCGCGAGAGCAATAAACGAGACGCCTGCAATGAGCGCGGCGGGTGGCATGAGGCGTCTGGGACCGTGCTGGTCTACAAGGCGTCCAAAAATCGGGGCCAGTAGACCCGACATCCACGTTCCGGCGGTTACGGCAAAGGCGACAGTGGACCTGTCCCAGCCCTGGTCTTCGAATATCAGGTTCTGTATGCCGCCAATGACCACCTGAGCGACCCCTGTCGCAGCATAGGTACCCAGTGAGGCCATACCGAGGACCACCCACCCGTAGAAGACAGGTGTGCGTGGCGTCCATTCGACAAGTCTCTGGATTGCGCGCAAGTAGTCGACACCGTTGAAGAGGTTGCGGGGCTGGAGTACAATACCGTTTAGTCTTACGATGTGGCAAGAAATCGTAGCGACATACGTAACACATTGTACGAGAGTTGACGGAGCAAACATAAAGATCAAGGGGGCCGAGAATGTCCGACAATGACCTCGCTCTGATCTCCCACCTGATGCGCCGGGCCGGTTTCGGCGCAACCAGAGCTGAGCTTGAAGAGCTATCCACGAAGCCTTACGAAGACGTGGTTGAAGGTCTACTCCACCCGGAGCAGGTGGAGGACCTCGAAGAAGACGCGCTCATGCGCTATAACATGGAGTTGTCCTACCACGACGCCGTACAGCTATGGGCTGGCAAATGGGTCTGGCGCATGATTAATTCCAGCAGACCGCTGGAAGAGAAGATGGCCCTGTTCTGGCACCACGTCTTTGCAACCGCGTGGTACAAGAGCGAGCATAGCCCGACCATCATTGGCCAGATAGACATGTTCCGCGAGGTCGGACTGACCGATCTGCGGACCATCCTAGGTAAACTGGCTAAGGACCCGGCCATGAACTACTGGCTGGACAACTGCGAAAACCACGCTGACCAGCCTAACGAAAACTGGGGCCGCGAGCTTCTCGAGCTGTTCAGCATGGGAGTCGGCAACTACTCCGAGGACGACATCAAGAACGCGGCGCGTGCGTTCACAGGCTGGACGTTCACGCAACCGATTCCGCTTTACCCGTTTGGGCACTACACTTCGGAGTTCAAGTTCCTGCCTGAAGACCACGATGACAGCGAGAAGACGTTCCTGGGTCGTTCGGGCAACTTCAACGGCGAGGACATCATCGACATCGTCGTCGAGCAGGAGCCCACATACAGGTTCATCTCCCGCCACCTGTACAACTTCTTCGTCGCTGACGAACCGCAGGTGCCGGCGTGGAACATAGAGCCGCCCAATGACCCTGACGCAATCGACACCCTGGTTAACGCCTTCCAGGAGAACGACGGCCAGATCAAGCCGGTGCTCAGAACGCTGTTCAACTCCGACTTCTTCAAGCAGGCCCAGTTCAAGAAGGTCAAGAACCCCGCGGAGCTTGTGGCTGGCACGATCAAGATCGTCGGCACATACGACGAGGTTCCCGCTCCCGGGCAGTCGGTTGGAGCCCTTGCAGGAGCAACGTCGGTCATGGGTCAGACACTCATGAATCCACCGACGGTGGAGGGCTGGCACACCGGTCACGAGTGGATTGACGGCGGTACTCTCAATGAGCGAGTGAACTTCGCCGTCAACCAGTTCAATGACATTTCCGCTCCGGGTGTGCAGGACATAATCTCAAGACTCTCCCAGAGCGAGTCCCTAACGCCCGAAGAGCTAGTCAACCAGTGCCTTGACCTCCTCGGTCCAATCGAGGTTGGTGAAGACACGATGGGCGCGCTTGCCAGGTATGCCGACAGCGTCGGAGACGTAGACCTGAGCAACGATCAGGCCATAACGGAAAACGCAGGCAAAGTTGCGCGGATGCTGCAGTTGATAGTCGCGTCCCGCGAGTATCAGTTCGCTTAGAACCGGCGTTCCTTAAGGAGGAATCAGTATGGCAGGTAATGGCAACGGAAAGTCTCCTGTCTTCGTCGTCGTGCAGTTGACCGGCGGCAATGACTTCATGAACACACTCATCCCCTACACCAGCCCCGTCTATCACGACAACCGGCCGCTGGTGGGCATTCCGCAGGACCAGGTCCTGCCGTTGAACGACACGCTAGCGTTCCATCCCCAGATGGGGCCGTTCAAGGACCTCTACGACCGCGGCATGGTCGCGATCGTGCAGGGCATCGGGTACCCGAACTCGAACCGCTCCCACTTCAGGGGCATGGACATCTGGCACACCTGTGAGCCGTTTGAGGTGTCAACGATCGGCTGGCTCGGACGCACACTTCGCGAGATCGACCCAGAGGGGTCAAACCCGCTCACGGGCGTTAACTTTGGCGTGGGGCTTCCTCGTGCCATGGCGATGCCAGGCGTACCCGTAACCAGCGTGTCAAACCTGGACAACTACGGCCTGATGACGGGAATCGAGCTTGAGAACGAGCGCCACCAGGCACTCGACATCTTCAAGCACATGTATGGACCGGCTATTGGCACAGGACCTGTGATGGACTACCTGTCCCGCACAGGTCAGGACGTACTCACCGGAGCCGACATCATTAAAGCCGCTCCCGAGCAGTACGAATCCAGCGTCGAATACGCGGACAACCCAATCGCCAAGAGCCTTCGCGATGTCGCCAGAGTGCACACTGCGGACCTCGGCACCCGCATCTTCTACACTCAGCACGGCGGGTATGATACCCACGCGAACGAGGTCCCGACGCATCCGAAGCTGATCGGTGACCTCTCCGGAGCGATCCACGACTTCTTCGATGATCTCGAAGAGCACGATGCCGACGACAACGTGGTCATGCTGGTGTTTACCGAGTTCGGTCGCCGCATCTATGACAACGGGTCCGGCACAGACCACGGCTCAGGAGGCGGAGCGTTCATCATCGGCAAGCCTGTAGAGGGCGGACTCTACTCAGAGTACCCGTCGCTTGACCAGAACCGCTGGGTGAACGGCGAAGACCTAGAGCACACAATCGACTACCGCGGCATCTACGGCACCATTCTTGAGCAGTGGCTAGGTGTCGAGGCGGCTCCGATCGTGCTCGGTCAGTACGAGCAGATAAACCCGTTCAAGTAGGACTCACTCAAGCTGCCCGGGTACCTGCCTCTACTACAAAGCCGGTCCCGGGCCAGAATCTATCGTCAGAGGTGAACCAATGGGACGACCATACGCCCTTCTGAGGTCTGGCTTTCCGTACTACATGACGCTGGGACAGCGTCGTGTGACATCAAACCCAGTAGATATCGGATTCGGTGAAGAGAATGTCTATGTCCTGACTCGAGGCGGCCTTGGCACCGAGGTGCGGGTAATCAGCTGGGACGATGAGAACCTGGGGCTGCGTGGCACGGGCAATTTCACCTGGCCTACTGCGCTTCTGGTTGACGAGGACGAAAACCTTTACGTCTCTGACGAGGCCAAGCACAACGTCACGATCCTGGACAAGGACGGCACGGTCCTGGATACGTGGGGTGAACATGGCTCCGCCGAGGGCCAACTGGACCGCCCATCTTCGATGCAGTTCGACAGCGAAGGGAACATCGTGGTCTCAGACACGATGAATCATCGCATCCAGCGATTCACGCGGGACGGAACGCACCTCCAGACGATAGACAACGGTCAGGGCAGCGCCGAGGGCGAGTTGAGCATGCCCTGGGGTGTAGCACTCGACGAGTTCGGAGACGTCTACGTGGCGGACTGGCGCAATGACCGCGTACAGAAGTTCACAGCTGACGGCGAGTTCGTCATGAGCTTCGGGTCTAAAGGTGATGACAAAGGCCAGTTCAACAGGCCGGCGTCTGTGACTGTAGATGCCCACGGCGACATCTACGTCGCCGACTGGCTGAACGACCGGGTCCAGATGTTCAACGCCGAGGGGCGCTTCATCGAGCACTTCATTGGCGACGCCAACCTGTCCAGATCAGGCAGACAATACATTCTCGCGAATGCGATCACCCTCAGGCTGCGTGAGATGGCCGATCTCGAGCCCACCAGGCGGCTGAGCGCGCCATGCTGTGTCAGGGTCGACTCGGAGTTCAGACTGTTCATCTGCGACTTCGGTCAGCACCGAATCCAGATCTACAAAAAGGAAGCCTACGAGCTGTCAGAGGACCAGATCGCCCCTCCAATGAGAAACCCGATCCTGTTCACGACGTAGGCAGATAGGAAACACAACAGAACGAAAGAGGCGGGCCTGAATGGACCCGCCTCTTTCGTTTTAAGAGGTGATTGAATGCCCGACCTAGAGATTGACCTATATGCGTCTGCGACCTCGATGTTACATGGTCTAAGGAAGCGGGATTTTTCGTCCGCGGAACTTCTGGAGAATCATCTCAAGCGAATTGAACAGTTCAATCCGGAGCTGAACGCGATCGTTACGCCGAACTACGAGGCTGCGCTTACGGTTGCACAGAAGACGGACTCCAGTCGGTCACGAGGAGTGGACCCTCCCCTGCTCGGTCTTCCTCTCACCATTAAGGACTGCATCGACGTCGCTGGGCTCCCTGGGACCGCGGGTGTGGAGGCATTTGCGAGCCGCATACCGGAATCAGACTCTCGTCTGGCAGCTCGGGTAAGGGAGGCCGGCGGGGTGGTCATGGGCAAGACGAATGTCCCGCCAAACGCGGCGGACTGGCAGTCCTCAAACCCCATCTTTGGTCGTACCAACAATCCATGGGATCTGGGACGCACGCCGGGAGGAAGTACAGGGGGAGGTGCAGCAGCGGTTGCGGCGGGTCTGACGCCTCTGGAGTTTGGCAGCGACATTGGAGGTTCGATAAGAGTTCCAGCCGCATTCTGCGGGATCTATGGCCATAAGCCGAGCGAGACTGCTCTTACACGAAGCGGCCACTTCCCAGGAACACCCTTGCCAAACCCTGCGGTAACGATGGCAGTCCAAGGGCCACTCGCGCGAACGGCGGGCGACCTGGCTCTCGGGCTCGACGTAGCCTCCGGTCCAGATGTTGGTGAGGACGTTGCCTGGAGGCTTGAGATCCCCAAAGCCAGGCATACTTCACTTTCGGGTTTCAGGGTTGCTGTGATGCCGTCAATTGAGTGGCTGCCCGTGGACAGTGAGATCCTTGCCGCTCAGGAAGAGCTGGTGGAGTATCTCGCTGACGCGGGTGCGAAAGTCGCGGAGATTCAGCCCGCCGATTTTGGCGATCTTCGCGGTCATCACCGTGTCTATTCGTCCATCCTGGGCCTGATGACTTCGACCGGAACTGTCGAGCAGAGAAGCCACCTTGCCGGCAACATGCGTGCATCCGGTGACGAGTTTCAGGCCGCAATGGCAGACGGCATCGAGGCCAGCGGGGTCGATTTCATTGGATGGCTTCAGGAGAGGGAACGGTTTCGCGAGGGATACCGCGAGTTCTTCGAACACTGGGATGTGCTCATCGCACCGATAACCCTCACCCCGGCTTTCCCACACACTGAGGCGCCTTGGCCTGAGCGAGTCCTCAACGTGAATGGCTCCGAAGTTCCATACGGACTGCAGACTGTATACCCTGCGGTCGCCACCTTGTGTGGACAGCCTGCAACTGCGTTCCCGGTGGGCTTAACAAGTTCAGGACTGCCCATCGGACTTCAGGCGATTGGACCGTACCTGGAAGACCACACGCCGATACAGTTCGCCTCACTCTTGGAGGCGGGGTTCGCAGGATTCCAACCTCCACCAAGGTATAGATAGGAACTCTGGGTCTCGCCACGGTCGTTCCCTTTACTGGTATGTCCTCGCCAGAATTCTGGGCAGTTAGCGTCTGCGTGTCCGGCCCATCAGCGCGGTCAGGGCCAGTGTGCCGCTGACGAGGCCGACGGCAAAGATGCAGGCGAACCCTCCAAGTAGGGCCTGGGCGTCCCAGCCGGTGACAATGAGAGACCTGAGGGCATCCAACAGGTACGTTACCGGGTTGAATGTTGCAACCGTCGCCAGCCAGCCGGTCATCGCCTCTTTCGGCACAAACACGGTCGTCAGGAAGACGAACGGGAAGAAGAGCAGGAAGCTGGAATTCACAGCGGCCGGGTTGCCGGTCTTGAGTGCAATCGCGTAGGGAAAGCCGGTAAACACCAGGCCCCAAAGACCGGACATAAACACGAAGAGCAGCAGGCCCAGCGGTCCGGACGCGAAGGTTACGCCGACCAGGAAGCCAATCGCTATCACTGGCAACGTAAGCACGACTACCAGAGTGAAGTCGGCGATGGTAAGCCCGAAAAGCAGCGCCAGCCGGCTCACTGGAGTTAGCGACAGTCGGTCGAAGTACCCGGTCTGGATATCAGTGACCAGGGTCACAGCCCTGGATATCCCGGTCACCGCGAATATGATGGCTACAGGCAGTTGAAACGCCTTGTAGTCAACTCCCGGGATCCGCTCCGCCATGTCCTGCAGCGCGCCAACGTTGATGGCGAAGAAGAACACCGGGATGATTAGCGCCGGGTAGATCGCTTCCGGGTCACGAGGAATCGAGCGGAGAGCTCTCGTGGCGACCGACGCGACGTCGGAAAAGAACCCGGCGTGGCGCGCTCGGATTTCTGTCTGTGCAAGGGTGGCAGGATTCAAAGTGGATGCTCCATGGTTGATTACTGTTCAAGACTAGGACGAGAGTGCATTCAGCGAGATAGGCTGGCTTCCTCTTCTCCCTCAGCCTCTTCTTCCATACGGGCCCCGGCGACGCTGAGGAATACGTCGTCCAGCGTCGGCGTGCGAAGAATGATCTCGCTGACTTCGACCTCCCAATGGGCGAGGGCCAGTGCGACGCTGCTGATGGCAGCCGCGCCGTTGGACACCTGGATCAGCACCTCGCTGCCCCGCGTCTCGACGCCGACTACCCCTGCCAGACCTGACACAGCTTCCTGCGCCTGATTGGCCTGGCCATCCACCTGGGCGATGATGACGTCATTTCCGAGCGATCGTTTGAGATCTGAGGGAGTGCCTTCGGCCATCAGCTTACCTCGGTTAATGATCCCTACACGGTCTGCAAGCTCATCGGCTTCTTCCAGGTATTGGGTCGTCAGAAATATCGTGACGCCAAGATCGTCGTTGACCCGCCGGACCTCTTCCCAGACCCGTGTCCGGCTGATTGGGTCTAGCCCAGTGGTGGGCTCATCCAGGAAGAGAATCCGGGGATTGTGGATAAGCGCGGCAGCCAGGTCTAGCCTCCGCTTCATACCGCCCGAATAGGTGCCCACAAATCTGTCTATCGCGTCGCCGATGTCAATGAGGTCTGCGAGGTCGTCAAGACGCTGGTTGACCTCGCGGCGAGAGAGCCCGTACAGCCTTCCCTGGAGCCTCAGGATTTCGCGCCCCGTTTGCTTGGGATCGAGCGCAGCATCCTGTAGCGCGGCGCCGATTCTCAGCCTGATCTCGCCAGACTGTCTGACAAGGTCGTATCCGGCCACAATGCCGCGACCAGACGTCGGCATGAGAAGGGTTATGAGCATCCTAACAAGGGTTGTCTTCCCTGCCCCATTTGGTCCAAGGAATCCGTAAATCTCGCCTTCTGGTATCTCCAGATTAATCCCGTCGACTGCCTTAACGTCCCCAAAAGACCGGGCAATCCCCTCAGTCCGGACTGCGTATTCCATGCGTTGGCAAAGCCTCCGTTTTTTGACATTTTCAGTACAAGCGTTCTTTGACTAGACTAGCACCGCGCAGATGCCAGTATCAATGGCAAAAGCGATGCGAATTGGACTGCCTTTGAGGCAGTCAGACCACCCTATGACTCCTGCCAGCGAAGTTTCCAGAGTCCGGCGCCCAGACACACAGCCGAAAACACCGCGAGAATCGCTACCTCAACGTAAACGTCAGGTTGGCCTGACAGAGACTTCATCATGCCGTCCGCTGCGTACCTCAGGGGTGACACCCAGCCGAATGCACGCATGAGCGCCGGGGCCTGCTCCATGGGGAAGTACACCGGGCTGACCAGGGCCATGAAGATGCCTAGAAGATTGGACATGATCCCTCCTACCTCAGGTGACGGAGCGTAGCTCACTACCAGGAGGGTCAGCCCAGACATTGTGAGAAGCACGGTCAGAACGATCGGCAGGAAAGACCATGTGAAAGTGAATTCGACGCCGGCAATAAGTGCGACAGTTAATAGGATGCACACAGCCGAACCGGAGAGAACTGAGCCCACACACAGGATGCCGGCAGCATAGGCAAAGCGGGACACCGGCATCGTGATTATGAGCTTTAGACGGCCCTGAAATCTGTCGAAGATAACACTTTGCCCAAGCATTGAAGTCGTCAGCATGGTGGAACCAAATACGATTGTTCCGATCATCGCCCTGCGAATGGCCTCGGGCGTGTCGGGCGCGAGTGCGCTGGCGAAGTAGAACATTCCAACCGGAAAGACCAGCGTCCCCATCAGATACCAGTACCAGCTTCGCCTGAGCAGGATGAACCGTATTTCAAAGATGCTGGCGACATCCCTGAAGAACTTCGCAGGTCCCGTGATGAGCCCTACCGCCGGTTCCGACTCAGTTCGAGCTTGACCGGCCATGGTGTTCCTCTTCGTCAGTCAAGGCCAAATAGACATCCTCAAGAGTCGTACGGCCAACACTATATTGACGTATCCCCATCTGCCTGACACGCTCGACCAGTTCCCTGTCATTAGTGCCAAAGATGGTTTGCGTGGCACCGTTCAGGCCTTTGCTGGTATATGTGATCTTGAAGTCGAATCCTCTGGACGAGCGCAAGTTGGAAACAGTGTCCAGGGCCAGCAGCCTTCCCTGCGAGATAATGCCCACGCGGTCGCAGAGCGCTTCGGCCTCCTCCATGTAGTGGGTGGTCATCAGGATGGTCGCGCCCCTGTCCTTGTAGTCGCGCATCAGGTCCCACATGTCCCGTCGCGACTGAGGATCCAGTCCCGTGGTGGGCTCATCCAACACGATCAGGCCAGGTCTCGCGATCATCGAGATTCCGACCATCACTCGACGCTTGAGGCCACCCGATAGCCTGATGGTTGTCACATCCCTGTACTCGGCCAGCCGCAGACCGGTCAGCAAGTCTTCGGCGCGACTGCTCGCGTCACGAGATGAGAGGCCCCTCAGCTTTGCGAAGATCTTCAGCGTTTCGTAGACCGTGAGCAGTTCGAAGAGCTGGGCCTCCTGTGGCACTACTCCCATCAGGTTCTTTGCGCCGATCGGGTCAGATGCCACATCTAGTCCAAACACGTGAATGCTACCTGACGTCGACAGGAGTTCAGTGGTGATCTGCCGTACAAGAGTGGTCTTCCCTGCCCCGTTCGGCCCTAGAATTCCAAGCATCTCGCCTGGGTGTGCGGCAAACGAGATGTCTCTGTTTGCGTAAGGGCCGGACCCATAGCGCTTGTTGATATGGTCAACTGTGAGGGGCAGGTCGGATGCTACCACTGGTACCTGTATCTGGGGAGAGGTTTAGTACGAGCTCTGGGGAGCAACGGTTGTGACTCGTGCTTCTGCATATCAACGAGTTTAGCGGAGCGGCTGTGAATTCTCACCTGAGGAAGCTGTGACTCGGTTAGCGTACCTGGAATCTCGCAAGCGAGATTGGCTGTTTGCTAGAATCTCTTGAGGGTTTTGCGTGCCTTGAACAGCCCGCCAACCACCCAAGTAAACGAGTCTGGAGAATTGAGATGAACCTGCGAATTCCCGGTCCGATTCCTGTACCGGAGGACATACTTGAGGACATGTCTCGCCCGATGATCAACCACCGGGGGCCTGAGTACAAGGACCTCCTGTTGGGCACGACAGAACGCCTGAAGCGTGTATTCGAGACCGACGAAGACGTGTGGATCATCACTGGATCAGGTACTGCGGCGATGGAGGCGGCGGTTGTGAACACCCTGTCGCCCGGTGACAAGGTCATCAACGCGACGATCGGCGTGTTCGGGAACAGGTTTACAGATATCGCGAGCGCCTACGGTGCTGAAGTAAGCACATTGGAGTTTCCGTTCGGAGAGGCGATCGACCTGGACGTGCTGAGATCGGCGCTCCAGGCGGACCCGGACGTTAAGGCGGTAACGGTCACGCACAACGAGACCTCTACAGGAGTTGCGAACGACCTCCAAGAGGTTGCCAGCGTAGTGAAGGGTGAGTTTGACAAGCTTCTAATTGTGGATGGGATCAGCAGCGTGGCATCGATCCCCATTTCCACGGACGCCTGGGGCCTGGACGTGGTCGCTACTGCCTCACAGAAGGGTTGGATGCTGCCCCCTGGGCTGGCCTTCATGAGCTTCAGCGAACGGGCATGGGAAGCTCACGCAGAGTCCCGGATGCCGAAGTTCTACTTGGACATGGCCCAGTACAAGAAGTATTACGAAATCGGGCAGCCGCCATATACGCCGTCCGTGTCAGTCATGTTTGCGCTGGACAACGCACTCGATCAGCTGCTCGACGAAGGCATGGGGTCAGTTTACGAGCGTCACGCCGCAATTGGGCAGTTCACGCGGGACAGTGTGAGGAGCCTCGGCCTGGAACTGTTCGCCAAGGACGAGAGCTACGCGTCCAACACAGTAACCGCTGTCAGCATCCCAGACGGCGTTGACGCTGGCGAACTTGTCGGAAGGCTCCGCACTGAGCACAACGTCATCATTTCTGGTGGGCAGGCGTCGCTCGCGGGGCAAATTTTCCGCATAGGACACATGGGCAAGACCACGGAGACTGACATAGAGGAGACGATAGAGGCGCTGAGGGCTGTGCTCAGTAGCTAAGAGACCCTTCCCTACATTCACCTAGTGCAAACGGAAGGGGCGGACATATGTCCGCCCCTTCTTGATTCTTGAGTGCTGTCAGATGTACTGGTCAGTCGCCGACGGGCGCGGGTGCCGGTGGAGCGGGGGCTATTGGAGGTGCGTCCGGCTGGGGCCCCAGATCGTCCTCTGGACCAGATTCAGGACTCTCATCGGTGGACCCCGGTGGTGTCTCCCACAGGTTGTTCAACTCGTCGACTTCGATAGTCTCATACTCGATCAGGTATTCAGCAAGCTGCTCCAGCTTGGGCATATGCTCCCTGATGACCTCAGTGGCCATGTTGTATGCGCTGTCGATGATGTCGTGAACTTCGGAGTCGATGGTCTCTGCGACCTTGTCGGAGTAGTCCCGCTGCTCGGAGATTTCCCGACCCAGGAAGACCATCTCCTCGCGCTTGCCGAACGTTCGAGGCCCGAGCTTTTCGCTCATGCCGTAGCGAGTGACCATCTGACGCGCGATATTGGTGGCCTGCTCGATGTCGCTGCCCGCCCCGGTCGTAAGCTGATTGAATACTAGCTCCTCGGCGACACGGCCTCCGAGCGCTGCGGCCAGCATGTCCGAGAACTGGGCACGCGTCCAAAGGTTCCGGTCTTCCTCAGGCAGGTAGCGGGTGTGACCCCCACTCTGTCCCCTGGATACGATGGTTACCTTGAACGGGTTATCAGCGTTGGGAAGGATGTGAGCTACCAGGGCGTGACCGCCCTCGTGGAACGCAGTGATCCTCTTCTCTTCTTCAGTAATTGCACGGCTCTTACGGGCTGGTCCGAGCAAGACCCTGTCAATGGCCTCCGTAAACTCTGAGAGCGCAATTATCTTCTTGGTACGCCGGGCAGCGAGAATGGCTGCCTCGTTCACCAGGTTCGCAAGGTCTGCCCCACTGAACCCAATGGTCTGTCTAGCCACCCTCTCAAGGTCCACATCCTCATCCAGTGGCTTGCCGTTTGAATGCACCTTCAGGATCTCGGTCCTGCCCTTCAGATCGGGGTTGTCCAGGATCACTCTACGGTCGAAACGACCAGGGCGCAGCAACGCAGGGTCCAATATGTCCGGACGGTTCGTCGCTGCCATCACGATTACGTTCGTGCCTGTGTCGAAGCCATCCATCTCAACCAGGATCTGGTTCAGTGTCTGCTCTCGCTCGTCGTGTCCCCCTCCCAGTCCAGCTCCACGATGACGTCCCACTGCATCGATCTCGTCAACGAACACGATACAGGGGGCGTTTCGCTTAGCCTGGTCGAACAGGTCCCGTACTCGACTCGCTCCAACTCCCACGAACATCTCTACGAACTCAGAACCGCTGATGTTGAAGAACGGTACTCCCGCCTCTCCTGCAACCGCACGTGCCATCAGCGTCTTCCCAGTCCCAGGAGGACCAACCAGCAACACTCCCTTGGGTATCTTCGCTCCCAAAGCCAGGAATCGCTCCGGGAACTTCAGAAACTCCACAACCTCCTGCAGCTCCTCCTTCGCCTCCTCCACACCAGCCACATCGGAGAAACTCACCTGCGGACTGTTACCCATGAACATCCGCGCTCGACTCCGTCCAAAACTGAACGTCTGGTTAGAGTTTCCCTGTGCGCTCCTCATCATGAACAGCAGAACTGCTCCAAAGAAGATCAACGGAAGGAAGTTGAACAGCACCCCCAACAGAGACGACAATCCACTCTGTCCTCTCGGAATGATCTCAACATTCGACGTCGCAAGGTCCACTCCACCACGCTGGAGGATCTCCACTATCGAAGACCCGCTCTCCTTGCGGGATATCAGGGTCTCCCCGGACGTCGTCAAGATCGTCAGGCTGTCACCCTTCACCTCTATGGTGTCGACGTTGCCCCGTGCGGTCATCGCGACCACATCGTTTATCCCGATCTCCTGGTCGCCTCCCACAGCGCCGGAAAGCAGGTTTACCACGATCGCGACTATCGCCACCGTGATCAGTAGATAGATGAAGCTGTTTCTAAGCCGACGCGAGCCCATTCACCTCTCCAAAGGGTAGTAAGAGCATCAAACGTGCATGATTGTTGCTGCACGTTGCATTCATCTTACATTACGAGAGTAGTAGCGGCAAAAGATTTGAGGTCCCATAAACGGGAACTTGCCGGGGCACACACGCCAACAAGACAGGATGTGTGGGTTATAATGGGCCGGATCGAACATGCCGGAGATGATCGAGTGGCAAACGTCGACGCACAGACAATCCGAGACGCTGCTTCCTCAGTGGAAAAGCTCACTGATGAGGACCTGTTGGAAATGTACCGGCAGATGGTGCTCGTCAGGACGCTTGACGAGCGCATCTGGATGTTGAACCGCCAGGGAAAGGCCGCCATCGTCGCCTCGTCGCAGGGGCACGAGGCGGGACAGATCGGCAGCGTCAAAGCGTTACAGCCCGGCAAGGACCAGTTCTACATCTACTATCGCGACCTCGCTGTTATGCTGACTCTCGGGATGACTCCGATTGAGATCATGTCCGGTTTTTTGGCCAAGGCTGGGGAGCCGCTGAGCGGTGCCAGGCAGTTCCCAACTCACGGCGCATATCCCGAACTGGGCCTGGTGAACCTCTCCAACGTCGTCGGAACGCAGATTCCGCAGGCGGTTGGCGCGGCACTCTCGATTAAGATGCGGGGCGAAGACAAGGTGGTTGTTACGTACTTCGGTGACGGAGCGTCGAGCGTAGGTGATTGCCACGAGGCCATGAATTTCGCAGCCGTGCATAAGTTGCCGGTCATATTTTTCTGCGAGAACAACAAGTACGCGATCTCCGTGCCGCTATCCAAGCAAATGGCAGTGGACAGTATCGCATCCCGCGCCGAAGGCTACGGGATGCCAGGCATAGAAGTGGACGGCTGCGATATAGTCGCTGTGTTCGAAGCCACATCGGAGGCCGCAAGGCGGGCGCGGTCCGGACAGGGTCCCAGCCTGATTGAGGCCCATGTCGAGAGGTATCTCCCCCACACCTCAGATGACGACGATACAAGGTACAGGTCATCTGAGGAGATCGAAGAGGCAAGGCAGCGAGATCCACTGGTCGTGCTCTCCGGCCAATTGCGAGAGACTGGTCTACTCACTGACGAACTGGAAGCTAACTTCAGGTCGGAGGCAATGCGGACTGTCAACGAGGCCACGGATGCAGTCGAATCCGCGCCATATCCAGAGGCAGACGACTTCAGTGAGCACGTCTACGCACCGTAGCGTTGACTCTGACGAAGTTCACAAAAACGGTCACTCGACGGCAGACTGAAAGGAGCCCCCAATAGCTGAGCTAAGCGTCATAGAAGCCGTTCGCGAGGCGATGCGCGAAGAGATGCGCCGTGACGACAGCGTGTTCGTCATGGGCGAGGATATCGGCGCCAGAGGCGGCGTGTTTCTTGCGACAGAGGGGTTCGTAGAAGAGTTTGGCGAAGCCCGGGTGATCGACACTCCCCTGGCGGAATCGTCGATAGCGGCAATTGCCCTTGGAGCCGCCATGCACGGCTTGAGGCCGATCGCCGAGATCGAATTCGCCGATTTCATCTGGCCAACATTCAATCAGATTGTCGGCGAGGCGGCCCGCGTGAGGTACGGCACCTACGGGAAGGTCAGCGTTCCCATGGTGATGCGCGCGCCACAGGGTGGAGGCGTACGAGGAGCCCTCTATCACTCCCAGAGCGCCGAAGCGTATTTCGCACACACGCCAGGCCTCAAGGTTGTCACTCCCGCTACTCCTTATGACGCGAAGGGACTGCTCAAGAGCGCTATCAGGGACGACGACCCGGTCGTTTTCCTCGAACACAAGCGGACGTACAGGCTGGTACGCGGAGAAGTTCCCGATGAAGACTACACCGTCCCAATAGGGGTAGCAGACGTGAAGATGGCCGGTGACGACCTATCTATAGTCACGTATGGTCTCATGGTCCACCATTGCCTGGAGGCCTCGCGAGACGTAGCCTCGGAGGGCATAAGTGTCGAAGTCGTTGACCTTCGAACTGTAAGGCCAATTGATCATCAGACGGTGCTGGAGTCTGTCATGAAGACAGGAAAGGTGCTGATAGTCTACGAGGACACGAAGGCGGGCGGTATTGGCGCGGAGGTGGCGGGCGTGATTTCGGAAGACGCTTTCGAATACCTTGACGGACCTGTTACCCGTCTCGCGGGTCCTGAGGTCCCGGCAATGCCATTCGCTCCAACACTTGAGGCCGAGTTCATGATCAGCACCGAAAAGATTGCGGAAGCAATCCGCCGGCTGGCGGCATACTAGACACGAGCTTGAGTAATATGATTATCGAACTGCCACAGGTAGGAGAGTCCGTAACCGAGGGTGTGATCGGCAAGTGGTTCAAGTCCATCGGCGACAAAGTGGAACGCTACGATCCTCTCGTTGAGGTTGTTACCGACAAGGTGAACATGGAGATGCCATCTCCTGTCACTGGCACGTTGACCGCTGTACTCGTTTCGGAGGGTGACACCGTCCCGATGGGTGCCCCGATTGCGGAGATGTCGGTCGATGGGGAGTCTCCGGCTAGCGCACCTTCAGTGCCACAAGTCCAAGAGACAGCAACAACTCCTCAACCCGCGGCTGACAGGATTGGGACACTCCTAAAGGACGTCGCGCCGGTCGGTCCCACAGGATCAGGCGGCCCAATCTCCTCCGACGGCGCCAGCGATACGAGTCGGCCCTCCCGCCGGCGCCGCTATTCACCTGCTGTCGTGCGCCTGGCCGAAGAACGCGGCGTCGAACTCGACGAAGTTGAGGGGACAGGTCTAAGCGGACGCGTTACCCTCAAGGACGTCCGTGGATTCATCGAGCGGTCTGCAGCTACTGCCGCGTCAGTTGAAAAGATTCCCAGTTTGCAGCCGATCCGGTCGGGTGAAGATGAAGAGAGAGTCCCGCTCTCGCCCGTGCGCCGCATGATTGCGGAGAACATGGTCCGGAGCGTCACGGAGATTCCGCAGGCCTGGACACTGGTAGAAGTTGACGTCAGCGGCCTGGTCGGCCGTAGACAGGCGATTCGTAATGACTTCCGCGAGAGGGAAGGCGTCAATATTACCTACCTGCCATTTGTCATGAAGGCGGTAGCTGAGTCTCTCAAGGAGAACCCTTTACTGAATTCATCCTGGGACGGGGATGCCATACTGCACAAGCGACGGATCAACATTGGCATCGCCGCCGCAGCCCCGGACGGTCTGGTCGTGCCAGTGGTGCACGACGCCGACACGATGAGCATAGCCGGACTCGCCCTGAAGATAGACGACCTCACGACACGTGCGAGAAGGGGACAACTGAAGTTGGAGGACGTCCAGGGAGGAACGTTCACGTTGAACAACACAGGCGTGCTCGGATCAGTGCTGAGTCAGCCACTGGTCAACTTCCCACAGGCTGCCATTCTGACAACTGAGGCAATCGTGAAGCGCCCAGTAGTTGTCGGGGATGGAATCGCAATCCGGTCGATGATGAATCTGTGCATGAGTTTCGACCACAGAATAATGGACGGAGCAGAAGCCAGCGCATTCATCAACTCGGTAAAGCAGCGGCTGGAGTCAGTCGGTCCTGACACAGGCGTTTACTGACTCCAGCGATCTTCGGCTGCATGAACACACCTTCTGCGCTCCCGCTGAAAGTCATCGAACTTGGGCTCCTGCCGTACAGAGAGGCATTGGACCTCCAGCTTCACGTGCATTCGCAGGTCGCAGACGGCAGAACCCCTGACACGCTGCTACTGCTGGAACACCCTCACACGATCACGCTTGGCAGACGTGGCCGTACCGACGACATCCTGATCGATCAGGCAGAACTCGACCGGCTCGGGATAGAAGTATTCCACACCGACCGTGGAGGAGAGGTGACGTACCACGGGCCTGGCCAACTGGTCGGCTACCCAATCATTGACCTCAGACGCTGGGGTGGAGGACCACTGAAACATGTGCGCGCTCTGGAGAGAGTGTTGGTGGACACACTCCATCAGTACGGGGTTTCAGGAACTTCGGAAGGACATCCAACCGGCGTGTGGGTGGAAGACAGGAAGATTGCCGCCATCGGCGTAAAGGTCGGGCGGCGCGTTACAACTCACGGATTTGCGTTGAACGTGTCCACAGACCTTGGGTTCTTCAAGCACATAGTGCCGTGCGGCATGCCACTTGCTCCGGTGACATCAATAAATCAGGAGTGTGGGGATGACGCTCGCGTTCGTGAAGTAGGCAGAGTTCTGGTGCGAGAGTTTGGGCGAGTCTTCGGGTTCGCTCCAGAGTTCTCAAAGGTGTCGTATAATCCCGAGGAAATTGTCTCAGCTACAGACTGAGGAGAACTACAGATGTGCACATACGTTACTGAACAGGCCAAGATAGACGGAAGCGGCAAGGGTCAGCGAGGCTGGTTCAAGTTGACCGACGCAAGGGTCTACTACGACCACCCGTTCCACTCGCCGGATGACCACACCCTGAACATTGACTTCGTTAATGAAGGTTTAGGTCTGGACGCCCGGATTCCGGTTGAGTTAACTGCCGAGTCTGCCAGAGCCCTAGTCCAGGCAATTGAGGCGGCGTTAGAATCTGGCGAGCATCTGCATCAGGGGTAGCGGTACTCGCGGATCCCCTTCACCAGCCACCAGACCAGGATAACGACGACGACGGAGATCAGACCTCCGAGGATCATCGTGCGATCAGCTCCAATCTGTTCGGACATGAACCCGACTTCAAATGTTCCCACGTTGTTTGCGGTCATGGCGCTAACTGAGTGAGCGCTCACCGCGCGTCCACGCATGTGGTCCGGAGTAGTGAGCTGAACGGTCGTCTGTCGAGTCGTCATACCAATGGCGTCCGTTGCGCCTAGACCGGCAAGTAAGAGCGTCCCCAGCCAAAGCGACGTGGTGAACCCGAAGGCGATTGTGAGCACCGCGTACACGAGGGTAGCGTACAGCACGAGCATGCCCTTGGCCCTGAAGTCCGCCAGAAACAGCACTGAAAGTGTGCCTACTACCCCTCCCAGCGAGTTGGCTGCGGTCATTACCCCGACTGCACCAGGGCCTGCCTTGAACATCCTGTCCACGATAAGCGGCAGGATCTGCCTGTAGAAGGTGACGACCGTGACACCGATGTCCAGCAGGTAGAGCCCCGGTAGAATCGGGTGCCTCATCACGTATACCGCCCCCTCCCAGATTCGCCTGAGGACCGGTTCGTCACTCCCAGATGACTCTGCCGGCGCCACCTGAGTTCGAATCATCAAGGGCATCAAAGATGCCGGGAGCGCGAACAGTGCCGACGTGACAAAGGCGGCTGTAGCATCAAGGGTCTCTACCACCAGGGCAAATGCAAGTGGAGCGGCAATCGCACCGATCTGAAAGGTCGCCTGATTCGACGTGACGGCGTGCATGAGGTGCGACCTTGGGACGATGTTGGCCGTAATTGCCGAGCGCGCGGGTCCACCCAGTACGCTGGAGACGCCCAGAATGGCAGTCACTGCATAGATGTGCCAAGGTTCGAGCCTGTCAGTCCAGGCGAGAATCGCGACCAGGCCCATGAAAACAAAGCTAAACGACTGTGCGACGGCGATGAGTTTCTTGCGGTCCCATCTATCCGCTAAGGCGCCGCCGTAGAGAATTGCCGGCAACTGCACGGCGAGCTGCACGATACCAAGCAGGCCGAGCTGCAAGCCTGAGCCTGTGACGTCGTAAAGCCAGACTCCAGTCGCCAACATCCGCATCTGCATGGTCATCAGACCGCAGACGGACGAAATCCACAAGATGCGGTAGTCCCGAAATGCGAACGCCGACCACGGTCGGACGGGGCGTTCACGCGTCCGGTCTTCGCCCCTTCTTCTGCCGTGCTGGCTATCTAATGACAATTTGCAGCGTTGGTGATGTTGGTCAAGGAAAAGGTGTTCATCTGGCGGCTGGCATTATACAGCACGAACACACACAGGCAATCATGGCTGCGAGTGCCATCCGGCAGATTTGACTCATACTTTAGTACTAAAGCACATACATAGTCTGTTCGAGCCGACAATAGGCCATACGTACACTAATGAATCATGAAGTCTGGCGATGTGCAATTTCCATACCCCACTTAGAGTTGTATGTGGAGTCAATAATCAATGTGGAGTCGGAAGGAACACATCATGCTGAGCATAGAGAGCAGTCAGAACTCAAGAGTAATCAGGGGAGCGAACCTGTTCGCAGCCACCGGATCCGGCGCAGGTTCAGCTGGAGCAGACAGTCACGCCCAGGGCGGCGAGAGGTTTCCCAAGGTCAGGCTCCAACTTCGTGGATGCGAAAGGTGCGGCGGCGACGTGACAAGCGAACGGGACTGGGACGGAGACTACATTCGCTGCCTCCAGTGCGGATGGTACAAGGATGCCGCCGGGGACGCGGTCACCGACCTTGTGGACTCAGTGATGGCAAGGCTTCTAGAGGAGATGGAACAGCCACGTGCAAGCTAAGCCAGTACCAAAGCATCCCCCTCCTGTGACCCCCTTCCGTTTTCGCGAGCGGAAGGGGGTCCTTCTTTACCGGGCTCCGAGTCCACTTGTATACTCCCACTGGACTCTGTAGATCCATGCGTGTTGGAGGTTTAGCCATCGAAGAGACTCGATTGCGGGCCGTGCTGGAAGCGTTGAAGCGCGGCGACCTGAACGTTGATCAGGTCGTGTCACAGATGCGTGACCTGCCTTACGAAGACCTTGACTTCGCCAAGGTCGACCACCACCGTGCAATCCGGCAGGGCTTTCCGGAAGTGGTGTTTGGGCAGGGTAAGACACCGGAGCACATTGCCAAGATTTCAGCTACCGTACTTACGCATTCGGACAGATTACTCGTTACGAGGGCAGCGCCCGAAGCATACGAGGCTACGGTGCAGAAAGTTCATGACGCCAAGTACGATTCCATGTCCAGGTGCATAGTAGTTGACCGCAGGGCTGACACCACCGGTGTCCCGGGAGTCGCAGTTCTGTGTGCTGGGACATCCGACCTTCCCGTGGCAACCGAGGCGGCGATCACGGCAGAGTTGATCGGCTGCGAAGTAGAGCGGATTACCGATGTCGGGGTTTCGGGCATTCATCGCCTGCTCGACCATCTCCCGAGACTTCGCAAGTGCCGCGCTCTGGTCGTGGTTGCCGGCATGGAGGGCGCCCTACCCTCCGTGGTGAGTGGCCTCGTGGACATACCTGTAATCGCAGTCCCAACAAGTGTGGGGTACGGCGCCAACTTCGACGGACTTGCCCCCCTACTTACCATGTTGAACAGCTGTGCGCCGGGAATAGCCGTCGTGAACATCGACAATGGCTTCGGCGGCGGTTACATGGCAGCAACGATAAACCTGACCTCCAGGCGAGAGAGCACTCCCTGATGCCAACACAGTTCGAGCCCACTAACGTCGAGCCACTAGCCGTGCCACTTGGCATCGCAGCTCCTCAGACCTTCCCGGACAATGAGGTCGACCTCGACCTGATCCAGCGATACGCAACTCGAGCCGAGGAGCTTGGCTACCACAGCCTCTGGGTCGTCGAGCAACTGGTCGGCTCAACTCCAACTCCAGAGCCTGTGACATTTCTCACCTACCTCGCCGCAGTAACTGATCGAATCAGGCTTGGCTCGGCAGTGGTCATAGCCACCACCCGTAACCCTGCCCTGCTCGCCAAGCAGTTCAGCACTATCGACGTTCTCAGTCAAGGCAGGCTCATTGTTGGAACTGCCCTGGGTGGTCGCCCCTGGACCTATCCCCTCTTTGGAGGACCGTCGGAGCGGCGCGTCAGACACTTCACCGAGTCCATCGGCGTAATGAAGGCGCTGTGGACACAGGAGAGGGCCGAGTTTAAGGGCGATCTTTGGCAGTTGGACGGTGTCCCCATGAGTCCAAAGCCAGTCCAGAAGCCGCATCCTCCACTGTGGTTCGGCGGAAGACACCCGTCAGGGCTGCGTCGCGCGGTCCGATTGGCTGACGGTTTCATGGGAGCAGGTTCGACATCTACGGCCCAGTTCACAGACCATGTCCGTACCATCAAGACAGAGCTTGAGCGCCATCAGCGAGACCCTGCGGAGTTCCCCATATCAAAGCGCGTCTACATCGCTGTTGACAGCGACGCAGACAGAGCGGAGCGGCGTCTGACAGAGTGGTTCGGCTCGTGGTATGGCAGAGCCGAGATGGCCGCCGAGGTGTCAGTCTGGGGAAGCGTTGATGCGTGTGTGGAGGGATTGCAGAAAGTGGTCGATGCTGGCGCGGAAATGCTAATGCTCAACCCAGTATTCGACTACGATGAGCACCTCGAAACGCTAATGTCTCAGGTAGGTCCAGAATTACAGGCCACGCCTGCAGAGTGAGGTGCTAGGCCTCTAGAACGCGTCCTCTGCCTCGGCGATCGCTTCCAGATCAGCATGGGTGTACGAGCCGAGTGACCGGAAGTCATACTCCGTGTAGTTCTTGACCCACTTCAACGCTACCTTGTAGGCCTGCTTGTAGCGATCGAGCATTTCGGCAAGGGCCTCCTGGGATGCAGGGTCAGCCGGGGCCTCGGCGGTTCGACGCTCGGAAATGTCCTCAAGTTCTTCCTGGAGAAGCTGCTTGATTAGGGCGAAGTCCTGCACCTGTCCCGTGTTCTCGTCCTTGGCACCATGGATGATTCTCTGGGCTGTCTGAGCCACCGAGATTCGACCGGTAGCAAGGTCCTCCATGAGTGCGGGGTGTACGCCGGGCTGTCCTTCCAGGCTGTCAATGCCCTTTGCGCCGCGTCCCTGCAGCCAACCTTCTACGTATTCGATCAGCATTCGCGCGTTTCTGCGAGAACCCTCGGTAGTAATGGGACCCTCAGGGACAGTGACATTGACCGGGAAGTTAGCGGGCTCGTACATGTCGGGCGATGGTTCCCAGCCCGAGCTTCGGACCTCCTTGAAAGGATCAGCAGCCGTCTTCATGTGAAAGATGTGGGCTACCCACCCGCGAATGAATCCCTGCTGGGCCTCCCACTCCTTGTCTTCCCGGATGGAAGCCCCCGCCGCTTCGTTGATCTCTTCCTCACGAGATGGCAGCGCAGTCGCCATGCCTCCGATGGGCACTGCCCCGCGTCGCAGACACACTGCCACCAGTCGCCTGAAGACGTTGGTCATGAATTCCGTGGTCTTGATGTCTACGCCGAACCTGTCAGGCCAGACCTGTTCTGGGTCGGCCATGATGTACTCCAGCACGGAGGCCTTGAAGTCCCAGCGTGCTGCATTGAGGCCTGCCGCATAGGGTCCGAGCTCCCAGAGCAACTCGTCCATTATGTAGACGGCGGGTAATGATTCGACCAGGAATATACCCCTGATTTCGGCATCGTCTGGGTAATCCAGATTCTCTCGTCCGAAGTCGAAGAACTGCCTGTAGAAGCGAGCCTCTTCGACGACCTCAACCTTGGGCAGATAGAAGTAGAGGCCCTGGCCCCTACCGACCTGCGCCTTGCCCCCATGTGCCATGGTGAGACCTAGACCGAGAATCGTGGCGGGAATCGGGTTTCCGTCGACCTTGAAGTCGTGCTCATCGAGGTGTGTCCCGCGCTCTCGATGCATGAAGAATGGAAGCTCGCCGGGCTGAAGCTCGTACGTCCGGTTTCGGGCCGGATTGTGGAAGCTGAGCGTACCCAGGGTTGCGTCTCTGCGGTTTATTGCAGCCATTACAGTGTCGCCAAGTCGGTGGCCGGAAGAGTCCTCGTCATCGTCGAGATAGCCGGTAGCGCGCTCCCCATCAGCGCCGGGATTGAGTGCGTTAATCGCCATGTTCGTGATTGAGACAGGGCCTGAGATCTCGATGCCCGGGCGGGTCAATTCTGCTGGCAAAGGTGGGACCTGCCACTCTCCCGAATTGACTTCAGACTCTGGCGGGAAGTCCGGAAGGACTCCTTCATTCACTGCTCGGGCGATCATCTCATCGCGTTTGACCCGAATATCCGCTATCGAGGGAGCAAACTTATCGTAAGCGGCGGTTATGAACTCCAGGAAGTCCGGGGTGAAGAGCTCGTCGGCCCCAGGCACATCCAGATACTCAACTCGGTCGGCGGCGGACATTGTGACAGCCTTTCAGGTTAGCTTTCCAGTTCGAGGCAATTGCGAGTTTACTCATGCCTCTGCGGGAGTGTCAATTTGGCCGAAGACCCTTACGTAACCCAGTATTAACACCCAGGAGCGGGTAGTTGACTACCGCACAGCAGTCGTTGAATCCCTCCGGACCGCGTTCATTCGTTGACGGCTCAGGCCCTCTTGGATACTCTCGTGGTGGCACTTTAGAAATGGAGGCACTTTTCAATGGCGTTACTACTCGACAGGACAACCATCCAGGGTCTCCTGGACATGGATCAGATGATTGAGATCCTGGAGCAGGCTTTCGGTGAGCTGGCTTCGGGATCAGCGGTGATGCCGCAGCGGACGGCAGTGGCCGATGGCGACGTGAATGGCTGGTACGCTTTCATGCCTGCCCAATTAAAGACGATGGGCGCGCTAGGTGTGAAGTCGGTTACCGTCTACAAGGACAATCCTGCAGCTCACGGTCTACCCGCCACTCTCGCAACCATAGTATTGATGGACAGCCAGACAGGACAGACACTTGCCGTCATGGACGGCGGGTACATCACGGCAATGAGAACAGGTGCGGTCACAGGTCTCGCGACGAAGTACCTGGCACGCAAGGACGCCAAGATTGCTGGCGTCCTGGGCGCCGGGGTTCAGGCGCGGGCGCAGCTATGGGGAATGGCGGCTGGGGCTAACCTTGAGAAGGCGCTGGTGTTCTCCCTTGACCCACCTGAAACACAGAAGGCATTCGCCGCAGAGACTTCTGAGATGCTCGGTCTTCCCATTGAGATCTCTGCCAGCGGCCGGGAACTCGTGGAAAGCGTGGATATTCTCTCGCTGGCAACGACTGCTACGACGCCGATCATGGACTCGGAGTGGGTGAAACCCGGCACGCATATCAACGGCATAGGCTCGCACGCTGTCGGAGTGCGCGAACTCGACACCGCGACAGTGGTGAAGTCGAAGCTCGTGTGCGACCAGGTGGACGCCTGTCTCGCTGAGGCTGGTGACGTACAGATTCCCATTGAAGAGGGCGCGCTGAATCCTGATGATATCTATGGAGAGATTGGAGAGCTGATCACTGGCACAAAAGCCGGGCGAGAGAGCGATGACGAGGTCACACTGTTCAAGAGCGTGGGGCTGTCCATCCAGGACATATCGGCAGCGCACTACGTGTACCAGCAGGCCCTTGAGCAAGGAGTCGGCACTGAATTTGCGTTCGCCTAGAGTGTGAATGTGTCCGTTTACGGCGCGGATTCAGCACTATTCGGGGTTGACACTCTAACCTTTGCTGTGAGAATATCGCGCCTAGCATTTTGGCCGACGATGCATGGCGCATAGCTTGCGTCTTCATCACGGTCAAGTCCGGTTTGAATAACACGTAGAACAGCCGAGGTGGAGGTAAGTCATGAAACGTCTATCTTTTGGCAGGAGTTCCCGACTGGCGCTAGGCGTCATATTTGGGACAGCTTTGCTACTCGCGTTCGCACTGGCGTGCGGAACGCAGGAGGAAGCGGCTCCGCAGCCCGCACCCGCACCTACGGTGGACGTTGCGGCCATCGTAAGCCAGGCAATGCAGGCGATGCCGCAGCAAGAGACCATGTCGACAGCGGACATCTCTAAGGCAGTCCAGGAGTCAATGGCCGCGCAACCGGGAGTAACCCAGGCCGATGTGGCCAGTGCCATCGCGGGAGCGCTCGAAGCCCGTCCTGGCGTAACTCAGGGCGATGTGGCCGAAGCGATAGCAAGCGCGATGGCAGCACAGCCACAGCAGGAAGGCCTGACTGAGGCTGACGTTGCCAGGACCATCGCGGACGCCCTCAACAAGCAGACCCCCGGTCTTACTGAGGCTGAGGTCAGTGCAGCGATCGGCAAGGCAATGGCTGAGCGTCCTGGAGTGTCCCAGGAAGATATCCAGTCTGCCATCGCACAGGCGATGGAGTCGCAGACGACGATGATGCCTGAGCGAATGAGCACAACGATCACCGTCGTGCTCGACAACGTTGGCGCTCCCCAGTTCCGAAACGAGAAGGGGACGTGGCCTGACGTAATGTTCCACGGATTCTTCGGATTCCAGGAGCCTCTTCTGGGCTGGACCCCCTCTGACGATGGCATGGGTAACCCCCTGGTCGACAGGGACACCTGCGCCGCCCCGCTGGTGATCACCGGCTGGGAGTGGGAGCTACCCAGCAAGGATGGCGAATCTGTCATCAAGCTCGACAGGGACCTGGTGGGCATTGACGATCCCATGAAGTCGGTCGCAGACACGGCCCTTTCGATTCCGAAGTCTGAACGCATGAATCCCGATGACGAGGGACTAGTCAGGCTGTTCATTCGGCCCGGAATCCGCTTCTTCAGAGCGGGAGATGACGGCGAACTCGTAGATATGCACGAGTTGACAGCCGAAGACGTTGTCTGGTCCATGAACGACGCTGGTTCGGACAACCCGAACACCGCCCACTCCAACTCGTCGCAGCAGTACGAGTTCTACAAGAAGTGGGAAGTAGAGGATACTTACACAGCCGTGGCCCCGAACAGGGCGTTCACGTCTGACGGCATCTCGAACACGTCCTCGCAGTGCTGGGACGCGGTGTTTATGCAGTCCAAGACTTACCAGGACGAACTGGTAGCCGCCGGTGAAGAGTTCGGGACTTTCGGATTCGCACATGGCTCAGGTCCATTTGTGGTACATCAGTGGCGTCCGAACGAGCGCATCGACGCGGAGTCGCGAGTAGACCACTGGCGCGCGAACGCCCCGTACGATAACTTGGTAATCCTCCAGGCCAACGAGGCGCAGAGCCGCTCGGCTATGCTCCAGACCGGCCAGGCCGACATCGCGATGGCGTCCATCCAGGACGTTGGAAGGTTGGAGAAAGAAGGGTTCAGGTTCCACCAAGGTCTGGACACCATCTACGGCAACTTCTTCTACTTCGCGGGTAACTTCTACTCCTTCAAGGACCCTGAGACCGGAGAGTCCCTCCTTCGCGAGGGCTTCAAGCCTTCCGCCTCGTACCCCTGGATCGGAGATCCGAGGTTGGAGTGCGTCGGCATAGACCGCGCAGACCCGGCAATCCAGGACACTCCCGGAGCCGGCTGTGACGCCCAGGGCTTCGATAATAAGGACACCGACAGGTTCTCATACGAGACCCCATCCATGTTGTCGGCCAGGGCGTTCAGGTTGGCTCTGATTCACGCCATCGATCGCGAACTTATCGCGGCGTCGGTAACCGGTGGTTACG
Organism: Dehalococcoidia bacterium; assembly: GCA_965232905.1. GTDB lineage: Bacteria > Chloroflexota > Dehalococcoidia > Lucifugimonadales > UBA1123 > VXRN01. The sequence goes on along the minus strand of OZ247432.1, from coordinate 413,922 downwards.
GCGGTGCCGTTTCAGCTGGCTCATATCCAGGTGTGGCGTTCCACCAGTCCCACCCTGAATACAAGGACAAGTGGGCTTACCCATTTGACCCAATGAAGGCCCAGGAATTCCTGGCCGAGTCCGGAGTACCGGACGGCTTCGAGTTCGAGTTCTTCTGCTCGCAGGGCAATGGCACCTCGCTAGAGGTGTGTGAAGCCACCGTCGGTCAGTGGAAAGAGAACCTCGGTCTCAATCCATACATCGACAGCCAGCAATACTCAGCGCGCAGGCCTACAATGCTCGCGCGTCAGATCCACGTGCCGTGGATGACCCGTTGGGGCCCAACCAGCAAGCAGGGTCGCGTCAGCGACCTGGGTGGCACTATGCCCGCCGGCGGCCTGTGGCCGCTCCCGTCCGGTGGCTACAACGCCGGCCTCGAAGATAACCTGTACTACGACTTCCGGGAAGAGACACGGGTGCAGGCCAAGGGTTCTCCCGAAAACCTCGCGACCCGCGAGAAGATCATAGACAGGGCCCACTACTGGGGTCTGACCGGCGGAGTCGTCGAAGTTCCGGTACTGATTGGCTTCAACCCCGATACAGTCCAGAGCTGGGACCTGAAGCCTTGGGACCTTGTAAACTCATTCGAGACTGTTCTGCCTACCGGTAGGTAGGCTCTCGCCAGAGAGCATAAATCAGCCTAATAGATAGTATCGCTGCCCGGGCTTATCCGCCCGGGCAGTGATTGAATTGAACACACCCACCTTATCTGCTGAGGTCGAGGGCGCATGGAATGAAGACATTCATAGCACGGCGACTTGTATTCGTCGTTATAGCCGTTATCGCCTCGACCCTCATTGTTTTCTCTCTCTCTCGCTTTTCGGGGGGAGACCCCCGCTACCTGATCCTCAACGTCGGCTACACATCGCCTGAGATCTGGGAGGCGTGGGGCGAGAAGCTTCACCTAGACAAGCCTCTGATCTTCCAGTACTTCATCTGGCTTTGGAACCTGGTCGTCCATCAGGACTTCGGGCTCTCAATAAAGACAAGCCAGCCTGCTAACGAGATGATCCTTCAGTTCGCGCCAGCGAGCCTCCAACTCGGATTCTGCGCCGCGCTGTTCGTATTCCTTACCGGCATTCCTCTCGGGATTCTCTCGGCCGTAAAGCGTGGGTCCATGTGGGACGTAGTTGGCAGGACATTCGCGCTCTTCGGCCAGGCACTGCCACCGTTCTGGTTGGGTATTATGCTCATCCTGATATTCGCCGTTAACCTGGACTGGCTTCCGGCCGGAACCAGGGGACACGGCATAGAGTGGCCCGAGCGCCTTAAGTTCTACGTAATGCCGACGATCACGCTAGGGTGGCTGGCGTCAGCAACCGTGCTACGCCTCGTACGGTCTTCCATGTTGGAAGTCCTGGACTCCGAGTTCGTTAAGCTGGCTCGCGCCAAGGGCGTCGGATCAACCGCGGTAATCTGGAAGCATGCATTTCGCAACGCTCTGATTCCCCCTCTGACCGTCTCGGTACTGATTCTGGCAGGTTTTGTTGGCGGGACCGTTGTCACAGAGACAGTGTTCGCATGGCCAGGGTTGGGATTCATGGTGTATCAGGCAGTCCTGAACATCGACTTCCCGGTAGTAACTGCCGCCGTGCTGGTACTGACCCTCCTAACGGTTACAGCCCTCCTCATACTTGACATTCTCTACGCATTAATTGATCCCAGGATCCGATACACATGAGGGGTGCTTAGTTGACGACTGATGCTAGGCAGTACACCATCTCCGAACTTGGGGAACTGGGGAAAACAACCCGTCTCAGGGACACCCTCTATGTTCTTCGCAGGTGGCCCCTGATACCTTTCATCATTCTCGTTGTAATGATTTCTTGCGCGCTCTTCGCCCCGCTGCTCGCGCCGCACGACCCAATACAGGACCAGCTCAGGGCAGTTCTCGCTTCTCCAGCATGGTATCCCCCCTGTGAAGATGGGCAGTTGAGTAACAAGTTCCAGTCGTGCAACACGAATGGGGTACCGCTCGGCCGCAACCAGGAGGTGTACAACTTCGCGTTGGGCGCGGACCAGTTGGGCCGCGACCTGTTGAGCAGAATCATTTACGGAGCCCGCATCTCCCTGACCTTCGCAGCAATTGCCATCGCTTGTGGCACGGTCGTGGGCACTGCGTTGGGCCTCATGGCGGGATACTACGGTGGTTTAGTGGACGAGATCATCATGCGGACCACTGACGTATTTACGGCTCTGCCATACATCATTGTCGCGATATCGATCGTGATCGTCCTCGGTCAGTCATTCATGGTGATTGTGCTGGTCCTTGCGCTTGCGAGTTGGCCTGGAATTGTGCGTCTCGTCCGAGGACAGACGCTACAGATCAGGAACTTCGATTACATCGCTCTGGCGCGGGTAGCCGGAGCCTCGACTCCTCGAATTATGTTCAAGCACCTCCTGCCAGCAGTCGCGAATACAATTGTTGTGGCTATGACGCTGCAGGTGGGTGGCACAATCCTGAGTGAGAGTATTCTCTCCTTCCTCGGCGCCGGAGTACCGCCTCCGACACCGTCATGGGGAGCGGACATCTCCAACGGACGCGAGTATCTCGGCTCAGCCTGGTGGGTTGCGTTCTTCCCTGGTATGGCCATTTTCCTGACAGTGCTGTCGTTCAACTTCATTGGCGACTGGCTGCGTGACCGCTGGGACCCGAGGCTTCGCCAGATCTAGAAGGCTGGCAAGTCTCCTTGGGGTTGAAAGAACTGCGAAGAGCCCGCATTAGGCCACCTGCCTGCCACAGCCACTGACACCCGGGCGCGTGTGCAGTTCACACTCAGGTTTCGCTATACTTCAAGCATGTTGCTCTCAGATTCTCATCCAGCTCCGGTGGCGCGCGTCAATTGAAGTGGGCGATTGTCATCGGGATTGGGATTGCGATCGTAGTAGTAGCGTCCTCTGGCCGGATTCCCGGTACGGGCAGACAGCTGGCAGTGTCCGATGAAACTCGCACGGCTGCCGCTATTGCTCACACCCCCAAGTACGAAAGGCAACAGGCGATATCCCTTGTCGGGGACTACATTCGGCAGAATTGCCAGGTCGCAGACAAGTACTTAGTGAATCTCGATAAATTTGAGGGCACGTGGATGCGCCAGCCGAGGATCGACGACCACAATGAGCGGGGACTCCGGGAATGGACTGTCAGGGATCCCATTACTGGCGCCTTCTGGCGCCTCTACGAGGACAATGACGAGATAGTCGAGATATTCAGCGACTGCTGATGTCCCTGTGCCTCGACACCGGGCAATGGGCATCGGCCGACAAGGAATGAGACACCAAAGACATGCCTTCCCTATTTGACCTTCACGTCCACACCATCAAGGGCAGCCCGGATAGTGGTCTGACTCCACAGGAGATGGTGGACGATGCTCGGCGCCTTGGAATCACAGGAATAATGGTGACTGAGCATGACGGATGGCCGAGATATGACTTCGACGCATTCGAACGAACGGTGGACGACATCGTGCTCGTGAATGCGCTCGAGGTTTACACACCGCTTGGGCACGTCATCACCATGGGACTGGATGGCCATGTCGCCGGTTACGGTGACAGCATTGAAGTGATTCGCACGCTGCGACGGGAAGTGGACAAGGTCGGAGGGTTCATGATCCTCGCACATCCCTTCAGGTTCCTGTTCGATCTGCCCCACTACACACAGAACATGCTGTTCCAGGAGGCGGACCGCATTCCGAAGACGGCAGAAGAGGCGTCAAGACATCCTGTGTTCGACCTGGTGGATGAAGTAGAAGTCGTCAACGGCGGCAACATCGAGGTCGAGAACCGTTTCGCGCAGGAGGTAGCCGCGGTACATGGCTTCTGGGGCACTGGCGGCTCTGACGCTCACTCGCTCGATGGACTTGCCCGCGGCGTGACGGCCTTCCGAGGAGACGTCAGAAACGAGGCCGACCTGCTGGAGGCTCTGCGGGCCGGTGACTTCGCTCCCATTGAAGACTTCCACATCGACAAGCCGAAGAACTACGGACGGGCGACCTGGTTGAGGCCTGAAATGCTGGTCCGTGAGTCGCAGCAAGAGAGCGCTGCCGGCTGACGAGCTGCGGTCCCTACCTCAACAGACGTCGATCTTAGTTGCTGGATGTGATGAGAGGGCGATGCATTGAGAGCCTTGCTGGCAGACAGAATTGCGGACCCCGGGCCAGCATTGCTGCAAGAGGCTGGTATCGAGGTCGCTGCTGACCCTGACCTAACTGCGATGAGCCTTCCCGACGCAGTCGCAGAGTCGGCTGCCGACATCCTGGTAGTCCGCAGCACCCGCGTCACTGCTGATGCACTGAGGGCCGGTCAGCTCAAACTGGTCATTCGTGCCGGAGCAGGCTTCAACACCATTGACGTCGCAACAGCCTCCGACCTGAACATCAGGGTTGCGAACTGTCCTGGCAAGAATGCGACCGCCGTCGCCGAACTCGCTTTCGGTCTTATCATTGCGCTGGACAGGCACGTACCTGACAACGTCATCGAACTGAGAGCCGGTCGTTGGAATAAGGCCGGTTTCTCTGATGCGAGAGGCCTCAGCGGCAGCACCCTGGGACTTGTGGGAATAGGTCACATAGGAAGGGCGATGATTCCCCTGGCCCATGCCTTTGGGATGCATATACTCGGCTGGAGCAGATCGCTCTCCCCTGCCCGTGCCGCCGAACTCGGAGTTGAACACAGGTCGTCGCCCCTGGAAGTCGCGCGGGACGCCGACGTCGTCAGCATTCACGTCGCCCTAACCCCAGACACCCGGCACATGGTGGATGCTGAGTTCCTGGAGGCAATGAGCCCCGGGGCGTATCTCATCAACACCGCACGAGCTGAGGTCGTTGACGAGAACGCTCTGATTGAGGCGGCTATGTCCAAGGGCATTAGAGCCGGGCTGGATGTGTTCGAGGATGAACCCGCTTCAGGCACCGGCGCAGTGGATAGCCCGCTCTTTGGAACGCCAGGAATAGTTGGCACGCACCACATCGGCGGGGCCACTACTCAGGCGCACCGTGCCGTTGCCGAGGAGATGGCGCGAATTGCCATCGAGTTTGCCCGGTCAGGCAGAGTCCTGAACGAGGTTGGGGCTTAAATCCCCCCGTCACTCAGCCCATGCAACTAGCTGGAATTACACTGCTCCTCTGAATGGGAAGGCTTGCTCTTCCTTGGTAATGAACTCGAGGACAGCGGGTTGCCCGGCTGCTATTACCCTGGTAGCCGTCTTGATCGCAGGCACAATCTCTTCAGGCTTCTCTATGCGTGCGTTGTAGCTGCCCATCGCCTCAGCAACTTTCGCAAAGTCACCACCCGTGTACTTGGTGCCGTAGAGGTCGTTGGCCGTCGGGAAGCTGTTGGGCGAGTAGATGCCCATCGCAGAGTTGTTGAGGACGATGCTGAGAACAGGAATTCGTTCACGTACGCATGTCTCGATGTCGAGAGCAACCATGCCAAAGCCGTAGTCTCCGATGATGTGCACGGCGAGCTTGTCCGGCGCTGCCATTCGGGCGCCCATCGCGAGGCCTAGACTGTATCCGAGCTGTGTCGACTTGCCCCAGGCTATGAAGCCTCTTGGGGAGATAGTCTCGTAAAATGGAATAGACTCGTCGCGGGGGCTGCCGGAGTCGTGCGTGACGATCGCATTCTTACGGTCAATGGTGTTCATCAGGTCCCAGATGACACGATACGGGTTGATCGGGGCCTCGTCGGATGTCAGTAGTGGAAGCCACTCTTTCATCCAGTCCTCACGGACGGCCGCGACCTCTGTCGCGACTCCGTTGGGCTCGGCACGGCTTGAGGACCCGAGCTGGAGCTTCACTTCTTCGATCAGTTGCGATAGCACAAGCTTTGCGTCACCGACAACCACATGATCGGGGTCGTAGTCCTTGTTGACGTCATCCAGGCTGTTTGTGCAGTGAACGATGACCTTGGAGTCAAATCGGTCCGCGCCGTAGTGGATCCTCGTGAAGCTGCAGCCAATTCCGAAGATTAGGTCTGCCTTGCCGATGAAGTGGACCACAGGGCCTGTCGTGGTGCCGCTCCTGGTGCCAAGCGAAAGTGGATGGTCCTCCGGGAAGGCGCTCTTGCCCGCCATGGTTGTCATGACCGGAGACAGAGTGAGTTCGGCCAGTTCAAGGAGTTCGTCCCATGCCTCGGCATACAGGACTCCCTGGCCGGCCTGGATGACAGGACGCTCAGCAGACAGGAGCAGACGTGCCGCCTCCTTCACGTCTTGAGGGTCGCCCGCAGACACCCTGGGAGTGACCGGCGTGTACTGTGTGGCATCGTCAGGAAACTCCCCTCGGAGAATGTCGGACGGAATCTCAAGAAGGACGGGTCCTGGCCTGCCCGTCCGCACCTGAGTGAATGCCCGTCGCATCATCTCGGGAATTCTCTCGATCATGTTGATCTGCTCGGACCACTTGGTAACCTCGGAGTAGCTCTGGCTTGGACTGAACGTCGGATGGATGCCTGCCCGGGCCCTGGGCGCTGACGCCGGAAGCAGGAGAATGGGAACGGAGTCGGCATATGCCTGTGCAACACCTGCAAACGCGTTCTCCGCGCCGGGTCCCGCCTGCATGGAAAAGACACCCACGCCCCGGCCATTGGTGACACGACTGTAACCGTCGGCGAGATTGACACCAACGCGCTCCTGCCTGAAGATCATCGGCCTGACGCCATGAACGGCTCCGGCTTCCTCGAGCGTGTTCATGGGAATCACTCCCATGAAGTCGATTCCCTCCTGCTTCAGGATTCTCGCTATGACATCTGCGCCTGTCATTGTCTGGCCTCCGGCAGCGTGCAAAGTACGGTCGATGGGGACATTGTGTCACTCGGAGAACCGGAATGCGAGTAGGCGCATGGCAGCGACCCGGTAGTGACCGAAGTGGTCTAACTGCTTACGTTACGGTGAAGTCAGGCCACGCGGTGATAGAATTACCCTTGGCTCCGCCTGTTGGAACCCCAGTTCAGGTTCGAAAATGGGATCCCAATCACGGGGTTTGGACCCAGCGCCAGTGAGGAGATAGGTTGAAGCAGCCAGACGAGCGAGACCAGCAGATAGCGAGACTGCGGGACAGGCTGTCCCGCCTGAGTAGCGCAAGCCTTCGGATCAACGAGAGCCTCGACCTCGATGAGGTGCTGCAGGGCGTGGTGGACAGCGCCCGGGCGTTGACCAACGCCCGCTATGCCCTGATTACTACCCTCGACGACTCAGGACATGCGGAAAGCTTTGTAGGATCCGGCCTCACTGCCGATGAGGTGCAGCAGTTGGTGGAGGTGCCGGATGGCCTGCGGCTCTTCGAGTACCTAAGCTCCATTCCCGGACCCTTGAGGGTCCCCGACTTTGCGAGCCACGCCAGTTTAATGGGGCTCCCGGACTTTCAGGTTGCGGTGCCGGTGAGCTCGTTCCTTGCTGTCCCCATCCGACACCAAGGGATAAATGTTGGCAACATTCACCTTGGTAAAGAGGCCCCGGGAGAGGAGTTCACCCAGGAAGACGAGGAAACCCTGGTGATGTTTGCCGCCCAGGTCGCGCTGGTGGTCGCCAATGTCCGGAGGCACAGGGACGAACGCCGCGCTAGGGCCGATCTGGAGACGTTGATCCACACGTCGCCTGTAGGCGTCATCGTCTTCAACTTGAAAGCGGACGTTCCGGTGTCGATCAACCGGGAGGCGGAGAGAATAGTGGAAGGCCTGACGGGGCCTGATCTGACAGCGGAACAGCTTCTTGAGCGCATGACCGTGCGCCGCGCGGACGGCCGTGAACTCTCCCTGGTCGAGTTTCCAGTGGCCCAGGCGCTAAGTGCCGGCGAGACAGTACGGGCAGAGGAGATTGTGCTTGAAGTCCCTAATGGCGAGAGAGTCACCGTGCTGGTTAACTCTACCCCCCTCCGGTCGGGCGACGGTGAAGTGGAGTCGGTGGTCGTCACATTTCAGGATATGACTCCGCTTGAGGAGATCGAGCGATTGAGGGCCGAGTTTCTTGGCATGGTGAGCCACGAGCTGAGAACGCCACTCACTTCCATCAGGGGTTCGGCCACAACCATGTTGGATGCTACGTCTGACATTGACCCTGCCGAGATGCGCCAGTTCCTTCGGATCATCGTCGACCAGGCCGACAGTATGCGGGAACTCATAGGCAATCTGCTGGATGTGGCCCGCATAGAGACCGGAACGCTCCCCGTCAGCCCAGAACCGGCGGATGTTGCCGTCCTGGTGGACAGGGCACGCAACAACTTCATTAGCTCAGGGGGCATCAACCGGCTCGACATTGACATCGCTCCAGACATACCCCTGGTGGTCGTGGACAGGAGAAGGATTGTCCAGGTAATCAGCAACCTTATCTCCAATGCTGCGCGGCACTCGCCGGAGTCCTCCGCCATCAGGGTGATTGCGGCAAGGAGGGAGTTCTTCGTTGAGGTCTCGGTACTCGATGAAGGAAGAGGGATACCCGCCGACCGTCTTCCTCACCTGTTCCGGAAGTTCTCCCGTGTCGAGGCAGAAGACCCCGGAGGCGATACAGGGCTGGGTCTTGCGATCTGCAAGGGGATCGTTGAGGCCCACGGAGGGCGCATCTGGGCTGAAAGCGAAGGACGCGGGCTGGGAGCCAGGTTCATTTTCACCATCCCTGCTGCAGAGGATGTCGCTGTCCCACTACGTGAGCCTGTCCTGAATGTGCCGCAGGACCAGCAAGGGGGATATCCTGTCCTGGTGGTCGACGACGACCCGCAGGCACTCCGCTACGTCCGCAGGACGCTTACCGATGCGGGCTACGCTCCGATTGTCTGCGCAGACCCCAATGAGGCGCTTTCCCTCGTACAGGATAATCAGCCCTACCTGGTGCTGCTCGATCTGATGCTGCCCGGTATCGACGGCATCGAGCTGATGGGGGACATATTCGCGATAGCCGATGTGCCGGTGATCTTCATCTCCGCATACGGTCGCGACCGGGTTGTCGCGCGAGCTTTTGAGATGGGAGCCACGGACTTCATCGTCAAGCCGTTCTCACCCACGGAACTGGTAGCCAGGGTGGGCGCGGCACTCCGAAGGAGGGCAGGTGCAGGCCAGCCTGAGCCTTCAGAACCTTACGTGCTTGGCGATCTGAAGATCGACTACCTTGAACGTGAAGTTTCGGTCGCCGGCCAGCCCGTGCGATTAACTGCCACGGAGTACAAGCTCATCCACGAGCTCTCGGTCAACGCAGGCCGCGTGCTGACACACGACCAGCTACTCCGGAGAGTCTGGGGACCCAAGAAGCCAAGCGACCTCCGCGCGCTTCGCACGCACCTGCGGCGCCTCCGTCGCAAGCTCGGAGAGGACGCGAGCGACCCGACCTACTTCTTCGCTGAGCCCCGTGTCGGCTACCGGATGGCGAAGGGCGAGGGAAACACCGAGTCCTGAGCGACCACCTGTCGCTGTAGTCCTCCCCTGGCCCTGACGACTGCTCCGGGACGACCACTTCACGGCTTGTGCAACCGCGGCATTCCCATCGGTGACGATACGATTTCAATATGTCACCAATAGTCACGATTCGCTTACTTCATGCCTTATATTACGAAAAGTATTGTAACTATCTCAAAAAAGTACAAATCCTAGCTGGAACGATATACCCGCTGGGCAATTCACTATCAATGAATCATTGGATTCGGCGAGTGTCCTATGGAGACGGGCTGAATCGAGACCCCAAATGTCACCACCGGTGTCAGAGGAGTGATCCATTGACCGTGAATCTTAGACCGCTTCTTGCGACCGTCACAGTCCTGGTAGCCACGTCACTTTTCGCTCTGTTCGTGGCGCCGCTACTTTCGCTGGTTCCCACCGACACCGCCCATGCCCAGGAGCAGCAGCAGCAACGCATCGGTTCATCGACGATCGACATCGCCTTCGATCCCGGCCACACGATACGAAAGGGTGAGGAGCTGAATTTCACGCTGACGTTTGGCGATCTTCCCAATGGCGCAACGGACCTAACCTATGACGTAGACGTTATTGCATCCAATAAACCGGATATACCACTGTGCGAGGGCACTGGAGCCGGTACTGACCTGGAACTTGGCTCGTATACCGGTACGACCTCAACGGCAACGGGGACAATCCCGGCTACTTGCCCCCCTCGACAATACGTCCTTGTTGTTACCCTAAAGGACGGCAGCGGCAAGGATATCAGGGCTGCCAGCGGGTTCAGGGTCCAGGAGTTTAGGGAATGGGACCTACCCGGCACCACCCAGCCTACCTCACCCGCAGGCCTCTGGGGGGAATCTATTGATGAAGTCGTCGATGGGAAGCAGCACATTTACAACCTGCTCCACGTGGTCGATAGTGCAACAGCCAAGGTCTACGTGTACAGAGTCGGGAGAGTAATCGACGGAAACATAGACGACACCTTCACCTTTGTGAAAACCTACCAGCTTTCGGGCACCAATTCCCCATGGGGCATCGCGTCCAGTGCATCCACCACCTGGGTGACGAATGACGGTTCAGACGCGGTCACGGCATATAGTAAGGCCGATCCCCCGGAGCGGATTTCCGCAGATGAGTTCTCCCTATCCGCTACCAACACCGCTCCCAGGGGAATCGAATCCCAAATTATCACTGAAGACTACCGTCGGGTGTACATAGTAGATAGTGATGCCAACAATGTCTTCTACTACCATTACAACAATACCCCCCCAGGCAGCACGACCACCGGCTTCACCCATTTCCCGGAATCTGACCTCGACATCAAGGAAACCAAGAGCCCAACCGGACTCTTCTTCAACACGTTCAGGATGTTTGTGGCCGACGATCAGGACGACAAGATCTATGCCTATGGGGATCATCCTGGAGAGTTGGGCTTTCTTAGAGCGCCAGAACATGATGTGAATGACCTCGACAGAGTTGGAAACAGCGATCCTGCGGGCGTCTGGGTCGACTATACATGGGTCTACGTTGTTGACTCAGAGGATAAGAAGATCTACGCCTATGAGTACCCTAAGAATCCCTATGAGCCAATAGAAATTGATGGTCCGGCTTACCTTGAGGTACCAGAGAATAGCACCACCACAGGTGGACTCTTTACGGCCAAGGACCCCAACCCTCGAGACTTCGGGGCCGAAGGCGCTACGAATTCCCGGGCTTTTCTGGGAGTAGACACACCGCACGCAAGCGAACGGATTTTCGACCTAGAGAGAACCAGGAACATCTCCAGTTCGACGGCCGAGTTCGAGCTCAAATTCTCGACCTCGTATTTCCGCCACTGCGAAGACCCCAATTTCGAGAACCCGAAGGACGCCGACAAAGACAACATCTATGAGATGCTCATCGTGGGAGGCGGTATCCACTCTGCCCCTCGCGCATACTTCCCTCTGACGGTTCAGATCACAGACGTCGAACCTGAGAAGCCCTACTTCTGTGAGAAGCCCGTTACGCTGAGGGTGGCCGATAGCAAGGGTCGAGGACACCGGATCAATCCCCCCGTCGAGGCTGTGAAGCCGGACAACGATGAAACCGATCCAATACACATCCACTCGCTGAGCGGTACGGACTCAGACTCGTTCCGAATCGACAGCTCCACCGGCTATATCATCGTCGATACCGACCTCGACTACGATACAAAGGCCAGCTACTCGGTGGAGGTGTCGATTCGAGACGGCGAAGGGGAAACTCAGAATTCCACCAGTACAGACATCGATGACACTGTGGATGTGACCATCATCGTGTTCGAGGGGCCTGAGATCACCGGTCCAACTAGCAAGGACTTCGCCGAAAACGACACCAGCGACGTGGCAACATTTACCGCCACCAACCCGGGGAGCGAAGAACTCGAATGGTCACTCGAAGGGGACGATGCCGCTGACTTCACCATCGCCACTACAACGAGTGGCGCGACCCTTCGATTCGCCACGACTCCTGACTACGAGGCTGCGGCCGACGATGACGCGGACAACGACTACGAAATAACGGTGGTTGCTGAATCCGGTTCGCTGCGGGGCGATCTGGCAGTGACAGTAACGGTCACGGATGAGAACGATGCACCGTTATTCTCCGAGGGCTCCAGCACGTCTCGCGACGTCGACGAGGGCGATCAGGCAGATCGCTCGGTTGGTGCGCCAGTAACGGCGACGGATCAGGATGCCAGCGAAACGCTGACCTACTCCCTGGGTGGGACGGATGCGTCGTCGTTCGACATAGACACATCGACTGGTCAGATAAAGACCAAGGACGCCCTGGACTTCGATGGTGGTCAGAAGACCTACGAGGTCACTGTAGAGGTGCGTGACAGCAGGGACGCAGACGGCAATTCCGATACGGACACGGACGACTCAATTGACGTGACGATCAACGTCCAGGCTGTGAACGAGCCGCCGGTACTGACAGGGACAACCACGTTTGACTATCCAGAAAACGGCAGTGATCCTGTCGGGACGTTCACGGCGACCGACCCCGAGGGCCTAAACATCACCTGGGGCCTGTCAGGTGACGACGAGGATTCGTTCACGATTACTGGCGGTGTGCTCGAGTTTGTAACGCCTCCTGATCACGAAGACGATGACTACTACTTCGTAATCGTCGAAGGGTCAGACAGTAATAGCACCAGTTCGCTGCAGGTTAACGTCTACATTGAAGACGTTAACGAGACACCTGACGTGACCGGGGACATATCCCCAGAGTTTGCGGAGAACGGAAGCGGGAACGTCGCCACTTACGAAGATGGCGACCCTGAGCTGGGGACCATCACCTGGTCTTTGGCGGGTGACAACGCCGACGCGATGGACATCAGTGGCGGTGACCTTACCTTCAACAACCCGCCAGACCATGAGACGAAAGATACTTACAACGTCACCGTGCAGGCGTTCGACGGGAACAGCACGGGCACGCTGTCGGTGGTCGTTACGGTCACAGACGTCAATGAAGACCCCGAGTTCCCGATGGCAACCACCGACCGAAGTGTGGAAGAGAATGCCGGGCCGAACGCCGACGTAGGTCTGCCTGTCGCGGCCGACGACCCGGACGTGGGCGACACGCTCACTTACACACTCAGCGGCACAGATGCCTCGTTGTTCTCCATAGGCGCTGACGGGCAGATCACGGCTAATTCCAGCCTCGATAGCGACGTTGAGGACACCTACGAGGTCACTGTACAAGTCCACGACGGTAAGGCTGCAGACGGCACCCCCTCCGCGGCTATTGACGACACTGTAGTTGTGACAATCACGGTCAGTGACGTAAACGAACCTCCGACGCTGACTGGCACGAACACCGTCTCCGTTGCGGAAAACTCCACCACGACCGTGGCAACCTACTCAGCCGACGATCCCGAGGAAGGCACGCTCACCTGGGACCTCTCGGGTGACGATGCCGACGACTTCGATATCACGGGTGGTGTCTTGACCTTCAAGACCATGCCCGATCACGAAGCTCCAACGGATGAGAACCTCGACAGCGTGTATCTCGTAACAGTCGAGATCACAGACGGCAACAACACCGTCACGCGAGATGTGACAGTGACGGTCACCGACGTTAACGAGGCTCCTGAGTTCCCATCGACTGAGAACGGTCAGAGGAGCGCGGAAGAGAATACGATCTCACGGCAGCCTGTGGGCGCGCCCGTCGCTGCTGATGACCCAGACGAGGATGCCGTACTCACCTACATACTGGGTGGGACCGATGCCTCGTCGTTCGACATCATCTCGTCAAGTGGTCAAATCCTGACGAAGGGTGAGTTGGACGAGGACACGAAGTCCTCGTACTCCGTGACCGTTAGCGTACACGACGGCAAGGCCGACGACGGCAGTGCATCCACCACGACGGACGATTCCATCACTGTTTACATCACGGTAACTGGCATCAACGAACCCCCGGTGATCACCGGCGCCACAGCGATTGAGTACGCTGAGAACGATACAAGCACGGTTGAATCGTATACCGCGACCGATCCGGAAGACGACGACATCACGTGGTCGCTATCGGGTGCCGATGACGACGATTTCACGATCACTCAGTCGGGCGTTCTTACATTCGCCTCAGTCCCAGACTTCGAAACTCCAACGGACTCCGGTGGAAACAATGCCTACGACGTGAACGTGCTGGCAGCCGATGGCACCAGCACCACCACGCACGCGGTCACCGTCACTGTTACCAACGTGAACGAGCTACCGGCGTTCCTCGACACCGAAACGGGTCAGCGGAGCGTGGAAGAGAACACTCCTCCGAACCGTCCCGTGGGTGACCGAGTTGCGGCCACGGACCCTGAGGGTGACACGCTTACCTACTCCTTCCTCAATGCGAGCGATGCAGACTCATTCGACATCAACCAATCAACGGGCCAGATTCTAACGAAGGATGCCCTCGACTACGACACCAAGTCCGCATACAACGTGGTCGTAGCGGTGCACGACGGCAAGGCCGCCGACGGAAGCACGTCCACATCGACGGACGCCACAGTTGGTATAGCCATCATGGTCACGAACATCAACGAGCCTCCGACTGTTACAGGTACCACAAGTACTGAGTACGCCGAGAACGGAAACGCTTTGGTGGAAGACTACGGCTATGACGACGAGGAATCCGACCCGGTTACCTGGTCGCTGTCGGGCGTCGACGAGGACGACTTCACCATCACGCAGTCCGGCGGGCTCAGTTTCGCCTCTTCTCCTGACTTCGAAACTCCGACGGATTCGAACACGAACAATGATTACGTAGTGAACGTACTTGCAGCCGATGGCACAAGCACCACCACGCACACGGTCACGGTTACTGTCACCAACGTGAACGAGAAGGCAGCGTTCCCAGGCGACGAGGACGGAGAGCGGAGTATTGATGAGAACACGGCCGCCGGAGTTCCAATCGGCGCTCCCTTCACGGCTACCGACCCCGACAGGGGAGACACACTTACATACATTCTGGGCGGTTCCGACTCCGACCTATTCGCAATAGGTACCACAACTGGCCAGATTCTGACAAAGGCGGTACTCGACGCCGAGGTCCGCGCGACTTACCACGTGTATGTGGACGTGCACGACGGTAAGGACAAAGAAGGTAATCCTGACACTAACTACGACGCCACCATCGAAGTCACCATCACGGTGAACGATGTAAACGAGCCTCCGGTGGTGTCCGGCAATGAGACACCCGTAGTTGTCGAGAACGGCTCCCTGGCGGTGGCAACTTACTCAGAGGCCGACCCGGAGAATTCAACCACAAGTATATGGACACTCGACGGCGACGATAAGGCCGATTTCGAAATTTCTGATGGAGGCGTGCTGTCGTTCCTCGCGATACCTGACTTTGAAAAGCAGTCTGAATACAGCGTAACCGTGCAGAACTCGGACGGTCACCTCACCGGCGAACTGGTAGTCACCATCACCGTCCAAGACATCAACGAGCGTGGCGAAATCGAGCTCTCGTCTGAGCAGCCACAGGTGGGCACGCCGCTGACCGCCACACTCGAGGATGACGATGGCAGCCTTGACGACATCGCCTGGAAGTGGGAAAGCAAGCCGGCCACTTCCTCCACCTGGACCACTGTCAGCACCACTACTGCAGGCACCGCCACGTCAGATGCCTACACGCCAACTGCTGATGACGAAGGCAACACTCTGCGCATAACTGCCACGTACACGGACGGCCACGGTCCTGAAAAGACCGTAGTTGAGCAGCCGAACAACAATGTGCGGCCTGCGCCACCCATCAACTACCCACCCGCTTTCGCGTCATCCACTGTAGGCCGCAGTATCGCCGAGAATACCCCGGCGGGTGAGAGCATCGGCGATCCGGTGACTGCAGACGACCAGAACAGCGGTGACATCCTGAGTTACACGCTGGAGGGGCCCGATGCAACCTCCTTCGATATCGACTCAGGCACCGGCCAGCTCAAGACAAAGTCTGCGCTCGACCACGAGGGCAAAGACACTTACACCGTAACGGTTAAAGCATCCGACCCATCCCAAACCAGTGACACGATCTCCGTGACGATCACTGTGACGGATGAGAACGAAGGGCCGAACATCAGCGGCAACAATTCGATTACGTACACTGAAGGTCTTCTCTCGGTACTTGAGACGTACAAACACAACGACCCCGAGGGCGAAAACATCGTGTGGAGCTTGGGGACCATTCTTGACGAGGATGACTTTACAATCACTAACGGTGAACTCAGGTTCGCCGCGCCTCCGGATGTCGAGAATCCAACCGACCGCGACCAAGACAATGTGTACTACGCTATGGTTAAGGTAACGGACGGGGATTTCGAAGACGAGCTCTTGGTCACGGTAGTCGTGGTCGACACAAACGAGGGACCCGAGTTCCCGAGCGCAACCACGTCACGTGATGTCGAAGAGAACACGTCGGCGGGGAATGAAGTTGGCTCACCTGTCGGTGCCACTGACCCTGAGAGGGATACTCTGACCTACTCGCTCGACGGATCAGATGCCAGCCACTTCGACATCGCCACATCAACCGGCCAGATTTTGACGAAGTCCACACTCGACTTCGAAAACGGTAGGAAGACCTACTCGGTGACCGTGTCGGTCACGGACAGCAAGAATCCGAATGGAGTCGCTGACCCGCGCGTGGACGCGACGATTGATGTGACCATCAACGTAACCGATGAAGATGAGGCACCCGTCCTCACCGGTGCGACCAGCACCAGTGCGAGAGAGAATGCAACTGGGACTATCGCAACGTACAGCGCGCCTGATCCAGAGGGCGCAACTACAACGTTTTCAGTGCATGGAGATGCGTCTGGCTTCTCCATTACAAAACACGGCGGTGTGCTCAGCATAGATGGCGCTCCGGACTACGAAAGTCAGGACACCTACCAGATCACAGTGCGCGCATCCGATGGGCAGAACATCTCTGATCTCGACGTGACGGTCAACGTCACGAACGAGGATGAGCCTGGCGTAGTTACACTCTCCCCTGCCTCCCCGGAGGTAGGATTCCAGGTGAACGCCTCCCTGACCGACCCAGACCTTAACATTTCCGGCGTGAGTTGGAGGTGGCATCGCTCCACAGATAAAAGCGGGTGGCACGCCATTACAGGCCAATCTGGAAGCGGGTACACGCCTGTAGATGCAGACGAGGGCAATTACCTCCGTGCAACCGCGACCTACGACGACGAGCAGGGCATCGGCAAGAGCGCCCATGCCATCTCGGACAGCAAGGTGCCAGCTGTGAACAGCCGACCATCGTTCTCTCCAAACATCGTTCGCGAGGTTAACGAGAACACTGGGCCCAACCAGCCCATCGGTGACCCTGTAGCCGCGATGAACGACGAAACGGAAGATACGCTGGTCTACGAGTTGGGTGGCCTTAACGACGATATGTTCGGCTTCTCCACCTCGACCGGTCAGCTGTTTACTAAGGCACCTCTGGACTTTGAGGGTGAGAAAAACAGTTACACAGTGACCATATCGGTCAGCGACGGCAAGAATGCCAATAACGATGTCGACCCGTCTACTGATGACACCATCACGGTCACGGTAAACGTCAAGAACGTCGATGAGGCGCCTGAGATAAGTGGCGATGAAGTTGTCAGCTTCAATGAAAACGCTACAGGAACAATCGCGACCTACACGGCCACTGACCCTGAGGGCCACTCCTATAGCTGGGACCTGTCAGGGGCTGATTCGACTGCATTCGACATCTCAGGTGGCAACCTGACATTCAAGTCGCCCCCGAATTACGAGTCCAAGTCCGAATATGAGGTGACCATAGAGGCAACCGACAGTCGCAACACCGGTACGCTGGACGTGACGGTCAACATTGTCAACATGGACGAAGACGGGTCTGTAACTCTTTCGTCAAGGCAGCCGCAGGTCGAGGCAACTCTCACTGCTACCCTATCTGACCCTGACGAGGGTATTTCCACCCTCACGTGGACATGGGAGACGGCTACTAGCAGCGACTGGACCGAAGTCAGAACAGCTACATCAAGCAGTGGAGTCACAGACAGATACACGCCGGTTGAGGGTGACGTTGGCAAGAGCATCAGGGTCACGGTCTCGTACACGGACGGTCACTCTTCCGGCAAGAGCGCGACGGTGACATCGGCAAATCAGGCCGAGGAAAAGCCTCCGACCAATTTTGCGCCGATATTCCCGCCAACTACTGACACCCAGTTGTCTGTCCCTGAGAACACGGGTAAGGGAGAAGACATAGGCAGCCCGGTGACTGCGACAGACGACAACAATGACGATCTGACCTACAAGCTAGGCGGACAGGACGCAGCATCCTTCGACATCGATGCTTCAAATGGTCAGCTGAAGACTAAGGCAGCCTTAGATCATGAGAACAATGACACTTACACCGTAACGGTGACGGCAACCGATCCATCCAACGAGGAGGCCACCGTCACTGTGACCATAACCGTCAATGACGTGAACGAGCCGCCAACTCTTAGTGTGTCCTCCAACTCAATAAGCTATCCCGAGAACGACACAAGAGCGGTGGCAACCTTCACCGTATCCGATCCCGAAGGGGACGACGTAACGCTGTCCCCGAAGGGGACGGATGGAACTCACTTCAGGCCCAGTGGCACCGAGATTCACTTTAACGCGCTGCCTGACTACGAATCACCTCTGGATGCTGATGGAGACCGGGTGTACCACGTAACAGTGGTGGCTGACGATAAGAACAGCACATCCTCCATTAACATCACGGTCACAGTCACCAACGTCAACGAGCCGCCGCAGTTCCCGAACGGGGACACTGGCACTCGCAGCGTGACGGAAAACACGGCCGCTGGGCAGAACGTGGGCGCGCCTGTTTCGGCATCCGATCCAGAGAAGGATGCCCTCACCTACACCCTGAGCGGGACCGATGCCGGGCACTTCGAAATCAGTGCCACCACCGGGCAGATCCTGGCCAAGTCCGAACTGGACTACGAAGGTCGGAAGAGCTACGAGGTGACGGTGTCGGTGCGCGACAACAAGAATGTCGACGGCCAGACCGACGCGGTGACTGATGACGAAATCGACATCACCATCAACGTGATCGGCGAGAACGAGGCGCCGGTTATTACCGGTGCAACCTCGACCAACTTCGCCGAGAACGGCACTCGCGCAGTCGCAAGCTACACCGGCAGAGACCCCGAGGGCGGAACCGTGTACTGGACGGTGCTTGGTACCGACAGCGCCTACTTCGCTATCACGAACGGCGGTGTGCTCAGCTTCGATCCGGCGCCTGACTACGAAGACCCGGATGACTCGGAAGTGAACAACGTGTACCACGTAACCGTCCAGGCATCCGACGGCAACAACATCAACAGGCTGAACATGACCGTAACCGTCACCAACGTGGAGGAGCCAGGAGAGGTTGAGCTCTCTTCGGTGCAGCCACAGGTCGTTACGGCTCTGACAGCCACCCTAGACGATCCTGACGAGGTCACATCCGCTGTTACATGGTCGTGGCAGAGGTCGCGTGTGGGCAGCAAGTCCAGTTGGAGCACAATCAGCGGCGCCACGTCGGACAGCTACACGCCCGTAGCGGGAGACGTCGGCAGGTACCTCCGCGCCACCGCGTCGTACGACGACGGCTACAGCACCGGTAAGAGCGCAAGTGCGGTGTCGGAAAACACCGTGCGCGCAGTCCCAGTTAACAACGACCCTCCAAGGTTCCTGACGAGTTTCGAGCGTCGCTCGGTCGACGAGAACACAGCACCCGGCCAGAACATCGGCGACCCGGTGGAGGCTATCGACGACCCGGCAGACAATCTGACCTACTGGCTCGACGGCACCAACTCTGGCATGTTCAGCATCGTAAGGTCCACCGGACAGCTCCAGACCAGGATGCCGCTGGACTACGAGTCCAAGGTCAGCTACTCGGTCACGGTGATAGCCGCAGACCCGTCCAACGCGACCACATCGGTCCCAGTGACCATCGCCGTCGTAAACGTCGACGAGGCACCAGTGGCCGTGGACGACACCGCTTCAGCAACTGAGGACGGCTCCGCAGTCACAATAGACGTGCTCGCCAACGACTCCGACCCAGAGGGCATGCAGCTGTCCCTGACCGCGGTCACGCAGCCAGCGAACGGCAGCGCTGTAATGGTCGGCACGAACGTCGAGTACACACCAAGCGCTGGCTACTACGGCTCAGACACGTTCACTTACACCGTCTCGGACGTGAACAGTAACTCGTCCATCGGCAACGTGACGATAAGCGTGGCCGCTGACAGCGACCCGACGGTCCAAACCGACACCATCGCGATCCAGTTCATACCGATCGACGGCGGCGGAGAGAGGATCCTGCTGTCCGACTACTTCTCGGACCCAGACGAGGGTCAGCCGCCCTACCAGGCGACAACGTCAGACGCCACCATAGCGACGGTCGAGGTCTCCGAAGGCTACCTCACCATCACTCCGGTCGGCATCGGTGTAGCGACGACAACGCTGACAGTGTCGGACACTCCCGGCATCAAACAGGAGTTCAGGGTAGTCGTCTTCAGGCCAGTCGTTGAGCGCACTGACACTGAGACCGTACACATTGTCGACCCTGATGTCGAAACGACGTTGGTGTCGGAGGATGAAGTCCTGTCCGTCCTGTTCCAGGCGGGTGCAAGGGACCAGTTCTTCCAGGTTGCGATCGACGCAAAGAGCAATAACTGCGGCATCGAGGCGCCTATCGACCACCAGCACATCTGTGTGCTCGTCGACCTCTTCGACCTGGGCGCAGAGTCTATAGAGGAGAGTCTTAACCAGGACTCCACACTGGACGTGATGCTGGATCAGTCGCAGTATGCCGCCGTCGCGGCTGACGTCGCGAGCGGCGACTTCCAGATGTGGAAGGGCCACGGGCCAACTGACGTGTCGTGGGACCAAATACAGCCGTGCCCCAACCCTGTCGGTTCAGACGAGTGCTATGAGCTGACCGCTGACCAGAACGGCAACGGCGGCACGATCACTGTGTACAACATCGCTGGCTTCAGCGAGTTCGCGGCTGGGTCTGATCAGCCTACAGAGCCTCCCACCACGACTCCTCCACCGACCACTGGAGGCGGTGGAAGCGGTGGTGGTTCTGGCGGCAGCGGCAGCTCCGGTAGCGGGGGAAGCACAGGGAGCAGTTCCCGCACCAGATACGAAACCTCGGGCAACCAGACTCCGCAGATATTCGGTCAGACCAACGTGACCTTCAACGAGAACAGCATCGACCCGGTCGCCACCTACAACGCGGAAGACCCCGAAGATGACGACCTTACCTGGTCGCTGCTCGGATACGACCGCAGCAAGTTCAGGATCTCCCAGGAGGGAGTGCTGAGCTTCAGGAGTCCACCGGACTACGAGACGCCTGAGGGAAGACAGGGTAACACCTACTGGGTCATCCTCCAGGCAGAGGACGACGGAAGACCGAGTGAGTACGACGTCCATAACGTCCGTGTGACGGTCACGCAGGTCAACGAGCTAGGTGAACTCAGCGGAGACGCCGAGTTGTCTCTGCCAGAGAATAGCACCGACGCGATCGCGCAGTACCTCGTCGACGATCCTGAGAAGGGCACCATCACCTGGACGCTCACCGGGTCCGACGCTGGAGCGTTCCAGATCGACGAGCAGGGCAACCTGTCGCCGCTGGCCGCTCTCGACTTCGAGACGCCAGCTAGCTCGGATGAGACCAGCGTCCACTCGCTGAAGGTCACCGCCACAGACAACGGTGAACCTGAACTGTCGGTCGACATGGATGTATCCGTCACGATCACCAACGTGAACGAGGCGCCGCTGGTCGACGGGATTCCAGGTGTCGGTCTGGGCTCAGACGAGCAGCCGTGGCTGATCGACCTCGGGATGTACTTCACAGATCCCGACGGGGACGACCTGGGCTATGACTTCTCAGGAGATAACATCACCGACGTGGCGCTTGCCCATCTAGAGGACAGCACCCTGTCGATAGACCCTGTCAGCGGAGGAGATGTATCGTTCTACGTGGTCGCAACCGACGCAGGTGGTCTGAGCGCGGTCACCAGCGTCACGGTCTCCGTGACAGAACCAGAGCCAGTACCGACACCCGCTCCGGCTGTGATTGTGCCTGCACCGGTCAGCACTCCTGCTCCCGTGGTGGTCGTCCCGGTGCCGACGCCGACCGTGCCAGAACCGGCGATAGTCGCACCCGAGCCTGAGCCAACGTTCGCGCCCCTGCCTCCGCTAGTGGAGCGCAGGATAAGCAACCAGACTCAGGAGTCTGACCCAGTCTCCAAGGTGATTGTCGCGTTCGCAATCGAACCCGTGGACGAGCCAATGGCGGAGGTATCGCTGCCTCCGGCTGTAGAGACACCGGCACCGCAGAAGACCTCGCCGGTCGATGAAGATGCAGACGGCCACTCCCCTGCCCCACTCACCGCATCGGTTGACGGCAGTGGAGGTGGGATCTCGGTCTGGCTCTGGGCACTGCTGACGATGATGGCCATGGCTACGACGGGCTACGCAGTCCGCATGTACGTCATACACCGTATGTGATCTTAACTTCCGCGGCATGGCTGGGCAGGGGTCAATCCAGCCATGTCGCGGCTTCTCGACTTCAACACTGACCCCAGCAGCTAAGGCTCAACCCGATTTCTAACCCGACTTCGCGCCTCATGAAGACCAGTACATCGCCCACGTATCCGCTCCTGGAGGTCAAGCTCTGGGGAGAGCTGGCCTGCTTCACAAGACCGGAATTCAAGGTCGAGCGGGTGAGCTACCCAGTTCCGACACCATCGGCCGCGAGGGGCATCCTCGAGGCCATATTCTGGAGGCCCCAGTTCAGATGGCGCGTCGAGGAGATATTGGTCCTGAACCCGATACGCTACTTCTCCATTCTGAGAAACGAAGTCAGCTCCAAGGCCGTGTTTCGGACAACAGCGGCATGGATGAACTCAGGTTCGGGAGGATACTCCGCTGACAGTGACAGGACACAACGTCACACGCTGGCCATACGAGAAGTGGCCTATATCGTTAGAGCGCAGATCGTGATCCAAGATGAGATAGACAGTCACCCAGCGATGTACCGGGACCAGTTCAGGCGCAGGGTGAGCAGGGGTCAGTGCTTCGCTTCGCCCTACTTCGGATGCAGGGAATTCACGGCACACTTTGGCCCGCCTGATGGAACTGAGCGCCCTGTTCAGGACTCAAGTGACCTCGGCAGGATGCTGTTGGACATAGACTACGACCAGAGTGGGAGCGGCAGAGGCGAGCCCATGTTCTTCGAGGCAAGACTGGAGCGGGGTGTTCTCCGCGTACCCGATCCCATGGGTGGAGATTCCCGATAGTGCTCCTGCAACGACTGAAGGAGTTCGCTGACACGAACACGTCCGATCCGGCACCCAGGCTGTACTCTCGAAGGCCGATAAGATACGTCATCGATCTCGACGACGATGGGCACCTTCTAAGCCCTGAGGTAGTGGATACGAGCGACTCTAAAGACGAGTTTAGGCGTAAAGGAACTGTAAGGCTGGCACCTTTCCTATCCAGGTCTAAGGGCATCAGACCCTTGTTGCTCGCCGACAATGCACACTACACCCTGGGACTGTCATCGGAGAGCATGCGTCCAGGCCGACCAGGGGCTATGCACGACTCATACCTTGCTCTGGTAGACCGGTGTGGTCAGGCCACGGCATCACCTCCCGTTCAAGCGATCCATCGTTTCCTTGACGCCGGGGCACCCGGTCTCTCCCTTCCCAAGGACTTCAACCCTCGAGACTCCATTACCTTTCGCATCGGAGGGGAGTTCCCGATTGACTTCCCCGATGTTCGTAAATACTGGGCCAGCGAGGTGGCGACCGCCACGACACGGGAGCTACAGTGCCTGGTCTGCGGTGAAACCGGGCCAGTAGTAGACCACTTGCCGAGCAAGTTGAAGGGGATTCCAGGTGGCCATGCGAGCGGCTCGTCTTTCAGTTCCGCGAATAGGCCTGCGTTCGAGTCGTATGGGCTGAAGAGCACTCAGAACGCCCCGATGTGCCCGGACTGCGGCGAGAGAGTAACCGGGGCCGCTAATGACCTGCTCCTCGACGGGAGTTCCTGTATCAGTTTCACTTCCACCAAGACAATCATCTGGACCGGTGAACAAGCATCCGTCGATTGGGCGGGTATTCTAGCTTCGTCTGACCGGACTGCCGTGCAAGCACAGATCAGAGGCCTCAGTTCAGGACTCCACAGACCTGGTGCCCAAGACACCCCTCTCTACTGCGCCACCTTCTCTGGCAGTGGAGGACGGGTCGCTTTGCGCGATTGGTTTGAGACGACCGTCGGTCTGGCGGAACAGAACCTCCGCGAATGGTTCATGTCGCATGACGAGGTGGATGCATGGCACGAAGAGGCAAGGACGCTAAGTATACATTCGCTTGCGGGGGCTACCACGCGGAACTTGAGCGACGTTACCGTATCTGTCGTGACTTCCTTGATTCGCTGTGCACTACTTGGAGAACAACTCCCCGCGCAGCTGCTACACATGGCTGTAAGCCGCAATCGAACCGAGAGGAGAGTTACAAGGCCGCGTGCTGCGCTTATTAGCATGGCACTACAGGCAACGAGCGAGGCGACACGTCCATACAGTCATCTGGGAGATATGAGCGTGTCAGACCACAGCCCAGCTTACCGTTGCGGGAGACTATTTGCCGCTCTCGAGAGTGCCGAACTCACCAATACTCGATCTGACCGAGCTTCGATAACGGATCGGCACTTCTCAACGGCCTCTACAGCCCCGGCAGCCGTTTTCAACAGGCTGCACTTAAGGGACAGTCAGCATCGTCACAATGTTCGCCGCTTCAGCGTCGCCCCAGATATGGCGACAGACGAGATCCTCGAGACGCTTCCTGAGTTCCCGGCAGTGCTCAGTTTAGAGGAACAGGGACTGTTCGGCCTTGGCTACTATCACCAGAGAGGCCGCCTGCTTCGACGAATGCGTGGACTTACCGAGGGGACCGGTCCCTCCAAGCCCGCCCTTTCACGGCTCGAAGCCGGCCGATTCTGAAGTCATACTTAATGTCAGTTGCCATACATACGGACGTTAGGCGACGGCACGATTTCGTGCTTCTCTTTGACGTCACGGACGGAAACCCCAATGGAGATCCTGACGCCGCGAATCAGCCTCGTTTGGATCCTGAGACCATGCAGGGACTTGTCACAGACGTTTCGTTGAAGAGAAGGGTCAGGGACTGGGTCGATGCGGCCCGTGGGTGTGAATCGAGGTTCAAGATTTACGTGCAGAGCGGAGAGGCCCTGAACTCCAAGCACCAGCGGGCTTACGATGACCTCGGCATTCGCTCTACTGGCACGCGCCAGAGACGATCCGACGTTGACAGGGCGAGAGAATGGATGTGTTCCAACTTCTTTGACATCCGGGTATTCGGGGCAGTGATGTCAACGGGCGTGAACTGTGGCCAGGTCAAGGGTCCCGTTCAGTTGACCTTCGCTAGGTCGGTGGACCCAGTTATGCCGCTAGATCTGTTGATCACACGCGTGGCCGTAACTCGTCCCGAGGATCTCGAGGTCTCAATATCCGATGAGGACGGCACGAGCATAGGAGGCAGAAGGGTCGAAATGGGCAGAAAGGCGATAGTGCCCTACGGCCTTTACCGGGCGCACGGGTTCGTCAATCCACACTTCGCTGAACGAACAGGCCTGCACGAAGAAGACCTCGAGCTGTTCTGGAGCGCCCTGGCCAACATGTGGGACCTGGACCGCTCCTCTTCACGCGGCCTGATGGCCTGCCGGGGACTGTTCGTTTTCAGCCACGAGAACGCAATCGGGAATGCTCCAGCACACACGCTATTCGAAAAGATCTCCGTCACATCGCAAGATGGAGTGGCGATCCCTCGAAGTTTCAGCGACTACGATGTAAATGCAGACGACTCTGACTTACCCGACGGGGTCGAACTGAATCGCCTGGTCGCCTAGACAGGGAGAATAGCAACCACGAAATCTAAATGAACGAGTCACGCCGAAATTCGGCCGCTCACTCTATACGAGCGGTTCTTGGAACCAGCCAATAACATCAGTTCAGGGGCCGGATGAGGATTGAAATATGGAAGATGCTGTAAAGTCACTTCCTGTTTCTCTGGCTGCTGCCAGAGAGAAGGAAGTGTAGGGAGACAGGAATCCCGAACGTCACCCTAATAGCATCCGGCCCCGACACTGACCTCTAATCTGACGGACCACCATTTTGCCGATCGCCTGCCCCAACTTGCAGGGCAGGTAGGTGGTCGTGAGATGTGAAATAGCCCGTCCCTCCCATCGTTGGTCATCGCGACTCACCTCACCGTGCGAATAGCCTTAAGGGGTGCGACGCTTTATAATCCGTTCGACTAAACTTAGCTAGCCAAAACAGGAGCGGACAATATGGCAGACGACACAATTCGCATCGGCTACGTTGGAGCGGGCGGGAACACGACGCTTCGACATCTTCCGGGATTCGCGGCGATCGATGGCGTAGAGAGTGTCAGCGTAGCCAACAGGAGTCGCGCATCGGGTCAGCGGGTCGCAGACGCATTCGGTTTGAGTACCGTGTACGACTCTTGGGAGGACCTGATCGACGCGGATGACACCAATGCCATCTGCATAGGCACGTGGCCCTACATGCATAAGACATTGGTACTCGCATCGCTTGCGGCTGGTAAGCACGTCATGACAGAGGCCCGCATGACGATGAATTCTGCCGATGCTCGTGAAATGCTTGAGGCCTCGCTGGCCTATCCTGAACTTGTGACCCAGATCGTTCCAGCGCCGCACACCCTCAAGGTCGACAGCACGATCAAGGACATGATATCCGATGGGTTCCTTGGAGACGTGCTCTCCGCTGATATCACAGTTCACCAGGGCGACTTCGTCGATTACGACTCCGAACTCCACTGGCGGCACAACAGGGACCTTTCCGGCAACAACATCATGCAGATGGGAATCTGGTACGAGGCCATAATGCGCTGGTTCGGCCCGGCAGCGGCCGTGTCGGCGGTTGGACGAGTTAATGTCAAGCATCGCAAGGGATGGGATGGCAGCCTTGCATATATAACCATTCCAGACCACGTGGAGATCCTCATCGAGTTTGCGTCCGGGCCAGTCGCCCGACTGCGACTCAGCACCGTTACGGGCCTTGCCCCAGCTGACGGCGTTTGGATCTTCGGCTCTGAAGGTACAGTCCATGTGGACTCGGCTTCCATGACGCTTCGAGCGGGTCAGAGGGGAGACAGCGAGCTATCAGAGGTAGACATCCCCGCGGAGAAGCAGGGAGATTGGCGAGTTGAGGAAGAGTTCATCAACGCCATTCGTGGACTTGAGCCTATTACTCACACCAACTTCTTCGACGGCGTGAAGTACATGGAATTCACAGATGCAGTAACCATAAGCATGCAGACCGGCGAGCGAGTCACGCTCCCGCTGGCATAGGGTCAGATTTCGAAGCTGGGGACGCGAGGAGAACACTTGGATTACTCAGACCTTTTCACAAAGAACATGCCCGCTGAGGTCGAGGGACCACCTGGACAGGCGGAAGATACGAAATTCACTTTTTCAGTGACCTACACTGACCGAGACACGATGCCCGTCGACGGGTTCGTTAACGCCCTGGCCGACATAATGCCTCGCGAGGGAGTCGAGCTTGCGAAGTACCCTCCCCCACAGGGGCACGTAGGGCTGCGTGAATACATCGCTGAGGCCCTGCACAATAATCGGGGTATGGACGTCCCCGTGGACAACATCTTCCTGAGCGCAGGCGCTGGCGGAGCGGTAGGGACGATCCTGGACGCATTCATCGACGCTGGCGATACGGTCCTCGTAGAGCAATTCTGCTACTCAGGCACCCTGGGGATGCTGCTGGGCAAGCGGGCAAACGTGATCCATGTCCCGACGGACGCCAATGGTATGGACACCGAAGCTCTTGAAGAGACCGTTAAGGACCTGGTGGCCAGAGGTACGCATCCCAAGTTGATCTACACCATCAGCGTGTACCAGAACCCTATGGGGATGACGCTCAGCGCCGAGCGTCGGAAGCACATGGTGGAGATATCCCAGAGGTATGGCATTCCGATTCTCGAGAACGAGTCTTACGCCGACTTCCGCATAGACGGAGATCCTCTGCCCGAGGCGATGTACGGATTGGATGACCAGGATGGAATCTCACATGTGTCCGCATACACGAAGCTATTGGGCTGCGGGCTGAGGCTGGGATTCGGCGTCGTGCCTGACGAGGTCAAAGAGGTGGTCGGTAAACTCCGGTTCGGATCGTCGCCCAGCCACCTAACTTCAATGGCAGTCTATGAGTACCTGAGGCAAAACGGGGACGAATACATTGAGGCTGTCGCACAGTCTCTCGGGGCCAAACGAGACGCGATGCTCGCTGCTCTCGGGGAGCACTTCCCGCCGAGCTGCGAGTGGAGCAATCCTCATGGCGGCATGATGCTTTGGGGCCGACTGCCAGAGGGCGTGGACACCTGGAACACACTGGAGAAAGCTGTTGAGGCAGGAGTCAAGTACAACCCAGGAGCCGTCTACAGGGCTGACCGCTCCCCGAATAACTACATGCGGCTAACGTACAGCTATCACAGCACAGATGAGATAGCCGAGGGAATCGAGATTCTGGCAGGCGTATTCGAGAGGGAAGGCCTGTTCGACAATGCGTAGGCCCTCGGAGCGCACATAGTCCCAAATGACACCCCTATCGTCAGAGTGTAGAATTACGCGGGCACGGTTCCCTGCCCCATTTACGGCTGATTCCCGAAGGAGAGTAATAAATGCCCGAACAGAGTAAGTTCAGCTTCGAAGGCCTGTACTCCAGGCATGCACCGGAGGGGAGGCCTCGGGCTGGCGCGGTAAAGCGCGGGAAGTACGACTTCGCAGTTGCCTATCCCGACCCCAAGTCGATTCCGTTTGACGGGCTCGTCAACGGGCTCCAGCAGGCGCTGGCGGAAGAGGGTGAAGACCTCGCGATTTACGCGCATCCCCAAGGTTACAGGCCCCTGAGGGAATACGTCGCTGACAAGCTGTCAAGGGAACGCGACATCCACGTGTCCGCGGATGAAGTCGTCCTGGGCGATGGCTCAGGCCAGCCCATTCACATGTTCCTGGAGGTCCTTATCGACCCCGGAGACGTCGCCCTGACCGAGGACTTCGTTTACGCTGGTACTCTCGGGCAGTTGAGGCGATTTGGAGCCGACGTTCGAGGAGTTGAGACAGACAACGACGGGATGCTCCCGGATGCCCTGGAGTCAGCGATAGTTCGCGCGACGGGACAGGGGCGCAAGCCCAAGCTGATCTACACGATTCCCACGTATCAGAACCCACAGGGCTGGACGATGTCCCTCGAACGGCGCCAGGCGATGGTAGAGATCGCCAATCGCCACGGTGTTCCGATACTGGAGGACGACTGCTATGTCGACCTCCGTCTTGACGGTCCCGAGTCGCCAACTTCGATTCACTCTCTCGACGAGACCGACAGCGTTATGTATGTAGCCTCGTTCTCCAAGATCATCGCTCCGGGTATGCGGATCGGCTACGGCACGGGTCCTGCGGAGGTCATGGACAGAGCCCTCGTGGCAAAGAGCGGCGGCTCGGTCAACTCGTTCGCATCGTATGCCGTGCACAGGTATTCCACTGGAAGCCTCGACTCTCACATCGAAGAGATCAATGACATCCAGAGGGCAAAACGCGACGCCATGCTGGCATCTCTCGGAGAGAACTTCGGCGATCGTGCAGAGTGGAGCAATCCCCAAGGCGGCCTGTTCGTATGGCTGAAG
Source organism: Dehalococcoidia bacterium (assembly GCA_965232905.1). Classification (GTDB taxonomy): domain Bacteria; phylum Chloroflexota; class Dehalococcoidia; order Lucifugimonadales; family UBA1123; genus VXRN01. The sequence goes on along the minus strand of OZ247432.1, from coordinate 384,230 downwards.
ATGCCTGACAGTAGCGACATCACGTCGATCCGGGACAACGTGCTGAACGAGTACGACGTCGGCTATCTGCCGGGAGGCAACTTCTCACCAGAGGGCAACACGGGCCAGAATTACGCCAGGTTATGCTTCGGCTACAACCAGCCGGAAGAGATTTACGAGGGTATCGCCCGCCTTGCAGAGGCGTTCGAGAACGAGGGGGCCTTTTAAGGCGTCCCCCAGTCGCCTCTCTTCTCTCATGGCGTGAGAGGAATAGTACGAGGTAAGACCATGCGGATATGTTCGTTTCTCCCAAGTGCGACGGAGATCGTGTATCTTCTTGGCCTCGGAGACTCCCTGTACGGCGTAAGCCACGAATGTGACTTTCCTAGCGGCGCCTCCGACAAGCCCAAGGCTGTGCGGAGTCGCATAGATTCCAGCTCACTGAGCAGTCACGAGATAGACGCGGCCGTCACCAATATGATGATGCGCGGCGAGAGTATCTACGCTGTCGATGAAGATGTCCTGCAAGTCGCCAGACCTGACCTTGTCGTGACCCAGCGACTGTGCGAGGTGTGCGCGGTCTCATTCGAGGATGTCGAAGAGGCCGTGGGGCGTCTGGATGTCTCGCCTACGGTGTTGTCGCTTGACCCCCACGGTCTGGAAGACGTGCTGGACAGCATCAAGGTGCTGGGTGACCATACTGGCAAGCAGTCCGTCGCCCATGCCTCTGTCTTCAACCTGAGGGCAAGGATAGACGTGGTTCGACGGGCAGTCGCTGGAGCTAGCGAAAGGCCGACCGTCGCGTGCATCGAATGGATGAGTCCAGTGATCGGCGCCGGTCACTGGGTACCTGAGATGGTTGAGACTGCAGGCGGCAGAGATGCCCTCGTAGAGCCTGAAGCGCCATCACCGCGGCTTGAGTTCGACAGAGTGGCAGACGCCGACCCTGATGTAATTGTGCTGATGCCTTGCGGCATGAATGTTGAGCAGGCCGCAGCCGAATTCAACGCATTGCCTGACAGAGACCGCTGGGAGGACCTCCGAGCGTTCAGGTCAGGCAGGGCTTACGTCGTTGACTCTGGTGCGCTCTTCAGTCGTAGTGGCCCAAGGTTAGTCGACGGTATCGAGATAATGGCACGGATTGTTCATCCCGACCTGTTCCAGGATCCACCGTCCAGGGAATACTGTCAGCCTGCGTAGCTGTTGGCAGGCTCCCCGTCGGATGCGGGCTCCGAACAAGCCAGGGGCGACTACTGGCGACTGAATCGGGTCATCATCTCCCATGACATCTGTCGCCTGAGGTCTTCGTATCCCTGCTTCAGGAGTTCGACCTCAGCAGTAAGCCTGTTAGCTGAGCTTTCATGCTCCAGAAGACGCTGCTTATTGCCGATTTCCATCTGAACGGTGTTGGCTATGTGGTATGACAGCGCTTCCGGATCAGATGGCATGCGCGTCCTGCTCACCCATCCTCCAGCTACTCCGACTGAGGCCTGAGCGTAGTCAGAGAATGCGTCAGTAGCCTCGCGAACCAGTTCGTCCGATGAAGTCAGGTCAGGGCTGGCATCATCCAGCAGCTCGACCTCGGCAGCGACGAACGGTTCTCTTTGTGTAACGTCCAGGACCCTGAATCGCTGAACGCCGACCGCAGATACGAAGAATCGGTCACCTTCGATCCGGTTTACCTGAGTAATGTGGGCAACGGTCCCGATCTCGTGGGGAACGGCGGGGCCACCTACTTCCGGCCCCTCCCTAATCAGGCTCACGCCGAACCTGTTGTCGGACTCCATGCACTCGCGAAGCATGAGCTTATAGCGCTCCTCGAATATCTGAAGAGGCAGGGAAGCGTTGGGGAACAACACGGTGTTCAGCGGAAAGAGCGGCAACCTGCGCCGCGAAATGGTCATTGGGGTATCCGTTTGCTGAGAGTGTACCGTCCGTTTGCTGCGCGGGCAACTGACAGACGATATCTAGGCGTGGAACCTGGCCCGCGTCCCTGGAGTCAGTTCTCAAAGTCCAGGTGGGCGTAACGCATGAAAATGCCTCCGCCCGGACGCGCCAGAGGGCCGTTAACGCAGAGACATGCGATCACGTGTGAAGCCCCTGGTCTGGCATCGTCTGTCACCTTGACCCTGTTGGTGACGTTAAAGCCCTTTACCGCGCCGGAATCGCGGTCCCACTCCCCATCAATCCAGACCTCTCCGTAGTCGTCGATGTTGGTCTCAAACCAGACGGTCGACCCTTCGGTCTTGAATGTGCCAATAGTTTCCGGCAAAGTGACCGCGATTCTATACCATCCAAAAGTGAGGCCTTCGGACTGCTTCTTCCTGATGCCGGGGTTCTCTTCCCTACCCGATGGCTTGCCCTTTCCTCCAGCCTCGACATCCTCCAGGACTTCCCAGGATGAGTCGTCATAGTCTGCCAGTCGCGCCGGGCTGTCTGAGGCACGCGCGACGAGTCCTTCATTGGGTTCTCCCGGGTTCCAGCCGGAGCCGAACCTCCATTCCGTTCCGAGTTGGGCGAGTACGTCTGGGTCTTCAATATCGAGAGTGACGGTAGGCACTGGCCTGCTCCTTCCATGCGGATGCGCTGAAGCTTCAATCTTCCGACGTTGATCGTGAGGTTCTCAGCACAGGCTGCGATTGTCAACAGAACCGCCAGCCCTATGCATCGCTAACCGTCCGTCCGATGTCTGCGTTGTAATCTCCGAGCAGGCTCAAGTACGACCATATCACTGAAACCTCAGGAGGGAGAAGATGAACCCGAAGACGCTGGGGATAGCAGGGCTGATGGCCCTGGCGGCGCTCGCGCTGATAGCGGTAATCGCGTCCAACCCACTCATGTCTCAGGCATCCACACATGAACCGGCAGCTTCACATGAACCGGCAGCTTCACAGCCGACGACTGAGCGACTGAGCACAGAGATTGCAGATGCAGCGGAAATAACACAACCGCAGCAGTTCGACCTGCTGCAAGGCACAGAGGAAGAGTCAGACGATTCAAACCCGTACATTGGGGTCCACATTACAGAGCTTGATGACGGATCGGTCAAGATTTTGTGGGTCTTACAAGGTGGGCCTTCGGACGGCCTGCTGATGAAAGACGACATCATAACGGCAGTCGATGGCACGACTATAGAGAGTGCAAGCGATCTCGTCGACGCAGTCACTGAAGCTGATGTTGGCACTGAGATTGCACTCACCGTAACGCGAGATGGTTCCAGCATCACAGTAGACGTCACGGTGGGAGATCGGGAATCCTCAAAGGCGTCATTGGGAACACTCCGCACGGGCAGGTTCCATGCAACACCCAGATTCGGATTCTCCCGGTCTGGAAGAGTTGAGCGGGGCACCAATAGTGCCGCCGGTGGGACGACAGTCCACGCCGAGGTTACAATCGAAAACGAAGATGGCAGCTTCACTACCCGGCGTTCGGTGGTTGGCACGGTTTCAAGCGTCGACGCCGCCGCAGGTAGCTTCACACTAACCCCCAAGGATGGGTCTGACGATATCGACTACACCATCAGCGATGACACGAGAGTCATCATGAACCGCAGCGGAGATCTGGGCCCGCTGAACACTGAAGATGACACCCTTGTTGCTGATGTCGATGGTGAAGCAACAGTGGTGATACAGGGAGATTGGGCCGATACGCAGGGCTACTTCTCACGGCGAGGCAAGAGATTCGGCCTACGGGACGGCGGAAGATGGTCAGGTCGCGGCAACTATTCCGATCAAGGTCACTTTCTTGACAGGGCATTTGACGAGTTGCGTGAACGCTTTGACAACAGGAGTTGACGTGGCGAAAGCCCGTCAGAAGACGGTCGGAGAACCTCCTAAGGCAAGCCTTAGATAGCTCACCTTGATCGAACAGAACAGAAGCAGGCCCCGCGAGTTCACGGGGCCTGCTTTAGTTGCCCAGGATTTCCTGAATTCAGGTTGACGGTGTCACAGGCCATAGTACTATTAAGAGACATGCCTAACTCAGGAAACTCGGAGGTGCCGGGCAATGTCTTTTCTAAGAAGTCTTCAGGCAAAAGTGCTTCTGGCCGCCCTCATCCCCGGTTCCATAGTCCTGACTATCGTCGCTGTTATTGCACTGTACCAGTACGGCGCAACGGTTTTGGAGATTGTCGAGGAGCGAGACTCAAAGCTCGCGATGTTGACCGCGCACCAGTTGAGTGACGGATTGGTTCGCCATACTAGAATCCTCGATACTGTCGCAGGTGAAGGAGGCGTTCCGGTTTTGGACACGGTCGCGACCCGCCTCTCGATCGCTACGGCTCGTGGTCAGCTTCACCAGTTCGATGGAGGAGTGACCCTCTATGACCGGAGCGGACATGCAACCTGGTCGACTCTGAGCCCGAACCCTTCCGAACTTCCACGCTTTCCAGAAATCGACTCCGTTCGGACATCTACCATGCCTGTCTATTCCAATGTGTTCAGCGAGCCAGGGTCCGATCACACTTCTGTGACGTTTTCGGTACCTGTCCTCAGCGATGAGAAGGAGTTTACTGGGGTAGTGTCAGGTACCGCGGCTCTCAAAGGTCAACTCATGAACGCCATCCTCCTGGACTCGCTTCCTCCATCTTCAGATACGGGAAGTCTCACTTACGTCGTCGACGGAGGTGGACGTTCTATCTTCCACAGCAGTGCTGATCTCATCGGGCAAGACTTCACCGAATATCCACCAGTGGCGGAGGTGATAAAGGGAGCATCAGGGGCAAATCTTTCTACCTCTCCCACAGGTGAAGGGGTGATTTCAGGCTTCTATCCGGTGCCCGGAACGGACTGGGGTGTTGTGACGGAGCAGCGCTGGTCGGAGGTCGAGCAGCCGATACTCGTATCCAGCCTGACGGTCCTGGGCCTGCTTCTGCTCGGAGCGTTTCTCGCAATCGGAGGGATCTGGATCTCAATAGGTAGAGCCCTCAGGCCCATAAGAGAACTGAACGCCGGCGCTCAGAGGATTGCCAGCGGTGACTTTGACTACACGATCCAGGCCGAGACAGGCGACGAAGTCCAACAACTGGCTCACCAGTTCAACCTGATGGCACAAGCCCTCAAGGCTGACTACGCTGAACTTGAAGAGCGTGTTGCGCAGCGAACAAGCGAACTGGCCGACTCTGAGGAGCGAGTCAGAGCAGCGGCTGAGGAGAGCGCGGCGATGGCTGAGATCGGCCGGGTCGTTGGCTCGTCCCTGGACATGAGCCTCGTGTACGATCGATTCGCAAGTCAGACTCGGAGGCTTATTACGGCGGACGTTATTGCCATCATGACTGTCCATGCGGCTGAAAACAACTTCAGTATTTCATACATGTCCGGCCTGTCCCTGTCAGAGCGGCAACCTGGCCATTCTTACTCCCTGGACGGGACCGTGACAGCCAAGACTTTCCGCACCGGCAAGCCAGTACTCTACCAACCAGGAGAACTGGCGGACCTGTCTGGGGAGTTCCCAGGTCTTCTGCCAATGTGGAATGACGGACTGCGATCCTTCCTGGCAGTGCCGCTGATTTCGAACAACGAGGTGATAGGTGTGCTATGGCTCGGTTCCCGAACGGAGGCGGCATTCGGCAATCGTGAGATTGAAGCGGCAGGTAGAGTGTCGGCCCAGATTGCCGGCGCTGTTGCCAACTCTCAGCTTTATGAGCAGGTTCAACAGTTCTTCGCACAGGAACGAAAGCGGGCCGATCAGTTCCGCACAATAGCTGAGGTTGGCCGCCAACTCACGTCCGTAAGAGACCCTTACGAACTGCTCGCCAGCGTCGGGCAGATAGGAACAACCGAACTCGGTTACGAAACCACCACCCTTGGCGTCATAGAGGACGACGTGCTGGTGTTCCCACCTGAGGCCAACCCGCACCTGTCGAAACAGATTCGACGCCCTCTGAAGGGCGAAAACGGTCCGGAAGGGGTGACTGGCCTTGTTGCTGCTACCGGTAAGCCGGTTATAGTTCCCGACATCTTGGACGAACCTCGTTACATCCCCGTGGGTGATGGACCACCAGCGAGATCGTCCGTGACTGTACAGGTGTCTGCGGGCGGCAACGCTCTCGGCGTGTTGCATTCTCAGAACAGAAGGCCAGACGCCTTCGATGAGGCAGACCAGGTCGTCCTGCAGGCACTCGCTCAGGAGATCGGCATTGCACTTGAGAACGCAAGGATATTCGAATCGGAGAGGCGCAGGAACGAGCAGATGGCAGCGATCAACGCTGTAGCGTTGAACGTCAGCTCGGTTCTTACCCTAAGTGAGCTTCTTCCCCATGTCGTACAGCTGGTCCGCGAGACCTTTGGTTACCACACAGTGGGCGTCTACCTCAAAGACGAAAGTGAAGAGACAGTCGTGCTGGAGGCCATTGACTCCAGCGGAGGTTTCCTTCCCCCACGGGGCCTTCGTATGAAGATGGGTGGAAAAGGAATCATCGGTCATGTTTCTGGCACAGGCCTCCCGTGGATTACGGGAGATGTCGACACCGATCCATTCTTCGACGACCTGGGACTAAAGCAACTTGAGATACGGTCAGAGCTTGTTATGCCCATCAAGCAGGGGGACGCACTTGTTGGCGCACTCGATCTGTATTCGGCAGAATACGACGCATTCGATGATGCCGACATGCTGATCGCTCAGACGCTGGCCAATCAGTTGGCCGTTGCAATAGAAAACGCCCGAATTTTTGATGAGACGCGCGATCTGGCCGTACTCGAAGAGCGCAATCGCATGGCCAGAGAGATTCACGATACTCTGGCGCAGGGCTTTACCAGCATCGTCATTCAACTGGAGGCTGAAGAGGACTCCCTGGAAGGCGATCACGAAGCCCTGAGTGAGCACATCAGTGCAGCGAAAGCCATAGCGCGAGAGTGTCTTGCAGAGGCACGACGGTCCGTGTGGAACTTACTGCCCGAAGTACTTGAGAGAAATCCCCTCGATGTCATCATCTCGGATGAAGTTGACAGGTTCTCAACCACTGCGGAGGCTGGCGCGAAGTTCACTCTCCTCGGGGGACGCAAGGAACTCAATGCAGCGACACAGGCGGCAATTCTGCGGATCTGCCAGGAGTCGCTGGCCAACATCCGCAAACACTCTGACGCCAGCCAGGTGGGCGTGACGCTGGACTTCGGGCTGGATGCGGTCAAGTTGACTGTGAGCGACGATGGGGTCGGTTTCGATCCAGAGGGCATTAGGATTGGCGGAGGCCAAGGGGGATTTGGTCTGACCGTAATGCGACAGCGGGCACGGCTACTACGGGGAGACGTTGATATCATTAGCTCCCCAGGCGAAGGGACCGTCGTTGCAGCGAAGATTCCTATCTCGTAGCGACAGCATTGAGCCCTAAGTACTTGTCAGATGCTAGGATGTAGCATCTGCAACAGGCAACGGACACGCCCACAGCCGGATTGAACTCGACATGGAACACGAACAGCAGACCAGAGGCGAACGTCGGGATAGGAAACGCCGGAAGCGCGGCAAGATGGGCGTTTCAGGGAACAGCGTCAGGCGTTTGCAGCAGATAATCCTGGAAAAGAGCCGTAAGAAATCTCGCCAACGGGGGTGAATCATTATGGCCTCACGTCAAGTTTCGAAAGCAATGACGATAGCTGGGTCGGATTCCGGTGGCGGCGCCGGTATGCAGGCAGACCTCAAGACGTTTGCGGCCCTCGGAGTCTTTGGAACGTCCGCGATTACGGCTATAACGGCCCAAAATACGACCGGCGTCAAAGATGTGCTCGAACTGCCGACGTCTTTGATTGAGTCCCAGATAGACGCAATCGTATCGGACATTGGCGCGGACGCGGTTAAGACAGGCATGCTCTCAAGCTACGAGATTGTCAACACCGTAGCCGAGCGAGTGGCTCACTACGGTTTTGAAAACGTAGTGATAGATCCCGTGATGGTGGCAACATCCGGCAACAGGCTTCTCAGGGAAGACGCTGAGGAAGCCTTGCGCAACGTGTTGGTCCCTATGGCGACAGTCGTCACACCAAATAGCAGGGAAGCCAGCGTGCTAACCGGCCGCGAAGTCACCACGGTCGACGATCTCAAGTCGGCCGCCAGGTTCCTGGTGCATGAAGTTGGAGCACAGAACGCCGTGGTCAAGGGAGGCCACCTGGACGGGCCGGCAACGGATGTTCTGTACGACGGGTCCGACTTCTGGACCTTCACATCGGAGAGAATTGACACGACCAGTACCCACGGCACCGGGTGCACTCTTGCATCGGCTATCGCAGCCGGCCTTGCCAAGGGTCTTGACGTCCCTGAATCGGTCCAGGCGGCCAAGGACTATGTCACAGCGGCCATTCAGAAGAGCTACCCAGTGGGTCAGGGCCACGGACCGGTGAACCACTTCCACGAATTGTGGGGAGCTGATTAGGCCACCGCCCTATCCTGAGAGCCATCCGGCTTCACAGACCTAGGACCCACTCCCCTGGGCAACTTTCCTCGCTTGGAGAAACGACTCGCCGCTGTGCAGTACCGCTCCAATACAGACTAGTACCACTCCGGCGATTAGACCGCGTCCCGGGTCCTCTCCGAGGATTAGCCACGCAAGCGTTACACCAGCGACAGGCTGTGCAAAGAAGTAGAACGTCACCGTGGATGGCAGGTAGTGCTTCAGGAGCCACGCGGTTGCCAGGAAGCCGAATCCCGCGATAACGAGCCCCTGATATGCCATGGCGAACCAGAACGACCCATCCGTGGTGTAGATTGGTGTCTCGAAGATGTAGCTGCCGGCAAGCAGCAGGACTGTGCCGATCACGAGCTGTCCAAGCATGAGTTTGGCTTCTGAGACGTGCTGCGCGAAGATCGAAATCATAACCGTGCGTGCGCCCAGCAGAATCGCCGAAATCAGGCTAAGAACGTCTCCAAGAACCGTGGCGCCAGTCTCACTAGCTCCAGTGTCTCCGAATACTACGGCCAACACGCCCACGTATGAGAGCGCCATGGCAAACACCCTCCAGCGAGTCAACCTGTCAGAGGGTATGAAGAGCTGAGAGATCGTTGCCGCCCAGATCGGCATCGTTGAGTTCAACGCTACCCCATGTCCAGCGGTGGTCAGGTCCTGCCCGATATTCATGAACACCAGCTGCACTGAGAACATCAGCCCAACGGCTGCCAGAGGCCATATCTCGTGCCTGCTAACGGTGAACGATTCACGCCTGGCCACCATGTAGGCGACGGACACGACCGCTCCCAGCACGAACCTGATCCAGCCAATCTGCATTGGCGAGCCGCGTTCCAGGGCAACTTTGATGCTTACGTTGTTTCCACCCCAGAGTATTGCCGTGAAGAGGGCGAAGCTGCTGGCATACAGGCCCGCCGGCCTGCGAGTTTCGCCAGTTGGAGCCTTGGTATCGGTAGGCTGTTCGGCGCTAGTGCTGCTCATGTCCCCTGCCTGCGCCGTCAGTCTGCAGAGACTTGGGCTTTGGGGCTAAGTTTGCGGCTCTTATACACAGTTAGGCCTCCGGGGTTTCCGGAGGCCTGGAAGGGTGTTCTATGGAGGCGACGGGCGGATTCGAACCGCCGAATAGGGGTTTTGCAGACCCCCGCCTTAGACCACTTGGCTACGTCGCCACGTCATCTCGCATCAGCTGTCGGCACAGAGGTGGTGCCGAGGGGGAGACTCGAACTCCCACAGCCTGTTAGGCCACAGCGCCCTCAACGCTGCGTGTCTACCAATTCCACCACCTCGGCACGCATTCAGGACCCTCTGGGTCATGGAAGCCAGCCGCTTCGAGAGTGAGAACCATTATATCCACGGACTCCAAGTCGTGTCCACTCTGATGGGTCGCCCGAGGCTGGGTTACGAGCCAGACCGCGCGGTCACGAAATCGCCTAAGTGCCCCTGAGCCTTGGATCGAGCAGGTCCCTGAGAGCGTCTCCGAACATGTTGAAACCGAACACCGCGAGGCTCAGGGCAAACCCCGGCCAGATCGCGAGGTGCGGGGCAACGTAGAACTGGTCTAGTCCTGACCTGGTCAGCATTCCACCCCACGTCGGGAACGGAGGTGGGATTCCAAATCCAAGGTAGCTGATGGACGCTTCAGCTAGAATGAACAGCCCGAGGCTTACTGTACCGATGATGATGATCGGTGCCATGATATTTGGCAATATGTACAGAGTCATCAGTCTTGGAGTAGAGGCGCCAATGGCCCGTCCGGCATCCATGTAGGTGTTCTCCTTGGTGGAAAGCACCTGGGCGCGAATGATACGCGAATTGATCAACACGCCTTCAATGGAGAGTGCGATGACGATGTTCATCAATCCTGGGCCAAGAATGGACATGACAAAGAGCAAGAACACGAGGTATGGAATTGTCATGAACCCATCGACGACGCGCTGGATAGAGTTATCAACCCAGGTACCGCTGTAGTATCCAGTAACAATCCCAAGCAGGGTCGCACCGCCGAGCGTGATCAGGACTGAGTAGATTCCTACTTGAAGAGAAACGCGCGCGCCATACACAACCCTGCTGAACAGGTCCCTTCCGAGTTGGTCGGTACCCAAGAAGTGGTCCCAGCTATAGCTGAGTCTAGCCGCAGAGAGATCCTGCTCCTGAAATCCATATGGGGCGATCAGGTCGGCGAATATCGCCATCAGGCACATCAGCACGATAATGGCGAGTCCGATCGTGCCCAGTGGCTTCTCTCTAATGAGCCGCCTGAGAAATGTGCGAAATCTAGAGCGCTGTCCTCTCGACCCGGTAGCTTCCAGGCTCTTCGTCAGCTCCGACTGTACCCTACCCTGTTCCAACGGATGAAGTTCCTGCCGTCTTTACTGATACCTGATTCGAGGGTCCAGCCACGCGTAGCTGATGTCCACGAGTAGGTTTATCACGATGATTATCATTGCGATGAACATTGTGAGTGCCTGAAGCATGGTGTAATCGCGGAACAGTACAACGTCCACAATGTACTGACCAAGTCCAGGCAGTCGCCAAATCGTCTCCATAATCGTTGAGCCGCCCACGGCGAATACGGCCTGAATCCCGATCATTGCAACCACGGGTATGAGTGCGTTTTTGAGTGCGTGGCGATTTATGACTACATTTCCTGTAAGGCCCTTTGCCTGTGCGGTACGGATGTAGTCCGTCCTCATCACCTCCAGAAGGGTCGCTCGGGTCATGCGGGCAATCGGAGCTCCAATTGCGAAGGCAAACAGGCTGGCCGGAACGATCATAATCTTCATGTTCTCCCAGAAGTCTGCCCTGTCGCCGAAGGGCGGGACATAGATGACAGCCGACGACCAGTTGAACCAAAGGGACCCGAATATGATTATCAGAGTGCTCGACCAGAAGTAGGGAATGGACAGCCCGACAACGGACACCGTACGTAGCAGGTAGTCCAAGATGCTGTCCTGTCTGACGGCGGCAACTATCCCTACGAATACGCCCCACACGCTCGCCAGAATTATTGTCATAACTGCGAGCTGGAAAGTTACAGGGAAGCGTCGTTTGAATTCGTCCAGCCCGGACCGCTTGTTCCAGAGAGACTCACCAAAGTCCCCAGTAAAGAAATTGCCGGCCCAGCTAAGGTACTGGACGTAGATCGGACGATTCAGCCCCATCCGCTCCCTGATTTCCTCTTGATCTATGCCGTAGATCCCTCCCCTATCCTCAAGCATCTGGTCGACGATGTCCCCGGGAATCAGCCGGATCATAGAAAACACGATGATGCTTACGATAAAGAAGGTTGGGATGATCAAGAGGACCCGACGTAACAGGAAACGCGCCATCCTACTCTCTCTGGATTGAATTAAGAAAACTACCGTGTCCGAGTCGCCTCGAACACGGTAGTTCTAGGTTCTGATCGATGACTACTGTGCGGCGGGCTGGAAGGTGGTTTTCTGGTCCCGATCCACCCAGGCGAAAGCGATCGGACCCAGCATGTCCATCCAGTGGAAGTAGTTGTAGTTGTGGATCCAAGACTGCTGGTAGCAGATGCAGACCCAACTCGGTACCGGTATGGCCGGCATGATGTCGAGCAGATAGTCCTCGATGTTATAGACCATCTGGACCCGCTTCTCTACATCGGTCTCCTGGTCCATGGCATCCAGCATCCTGTCCAGATCGGGGTCGTCCAGGTGGTTGTAGAAGCCACCCCTGGTCTGAGAGTGGTAGGAGAAAGTCAGCCACCCATTGGCGTCGAGTCCACCGCCCTGAAACCCGTAGGCCAGGTCTTCGTAATCTCCCTTGCCCCACACATTGGGCAGGAAGTTGCTGCTGTATTCGGTGATGTTGAGCTGAACGTCGAATCCAAGGTTCTTACGGAGACTCTCGCCCATAAGCTGAAGTTCAGCCTCGATCCGGGGTCCGTAACCGGAGGTGCCATCAAGGACTACTTTCAGACCTTCTTCAACTCCCTCTTCCGCGAGAATGCGCTTGCCCTCTGCGGGGTCAAACTGGAACCACTTGGCCTTGTCGCCCAACTGGTCGAAGTCGCGCCACCATTTGCCATGACCTGGATTGATAAACGCCTGGTTGATACCGAAACCGCCCAAGACGCTATTAATCCAGCCCTGTCTGTCGATCCCGAGCGATACGGCCTGCCGCACCTTTGGGTTATCGAAAGGAGCTTTGTCGTTACGAACGGTAAGTGCCCGCGCGTTTGCAGTGTCGGGGAAGATAGTAGGCACCGCGTCTGGAGCGTTGTCCTTAATCGCCTGGTAACGCTCACCAGACATGCAGTCCGTATCTATGGCAGTGATATCCAGTTGCCCAGAGCGGAAAGCTGCATCGGCCGCAGGATACTCGGAGATGAATATCTCTTCGACAACATCGATGTAAGGGAAGCCGTCGTTCCAGTAGTCCGCGTGCTTTTCAAGTTTAAGAAAAGAACCGGGGCTGTACTCAGTGGGGGTCCAGGGACCTGTGCCCATAGCGGACTCGAAGCTCACCAAGTCCCCGAATTCATCAATTGACTCTTCCGGGAAAATGGCGTTGTACTGCTGTCCGAGATTCACAAACAGTGGGCCGAATGACGCGTCCTGGTTGATCCTTATCTTGTAGGGCTCGACTACCTCAATTGAATTGATCGACTTGAGCTGAGACGAACCCGTACTGGACAGTTCGATGGACCGATCAAGGCTGAACTTGACGTCCTCTGCACTCATTTCAAGGCCCTGAATTGGACCCTTGTTCTGGAACATGACGCCTTTCTTCAGCACAATGTCGACAGTCTTGCCTCCGTCCTCAAGGCTCCAGCTTTCCACGAGTCTTGGCAGAGGACTGAAGTTCGTGGCACCAGCTTCTGGGCCGTATGGGAAGGTAAACAGCGGCTCTCTCCAGCCGCTGCCCGTAGTCTGGTTCCTATAGCTTACGAACTGGTGGAAGTCGAAGCTCTTCGGTTCCAGCGCGAGAATTCGAATTGAACCGCCTGACTTCGGGCTGCCCGGGGCTGGACTTGGCCCACCTAGAGGTATGCCTGCTTCCTCAGCCAGCTTGGCTATCCGCGGGTCCGGTCCTCCACTGGGCGCCGCTGGCGCTGGTGCGCTTGTCGGCGCTGGGGCCGGAGCTGGAGCAGTAGTCGCCGCGGGTGCCGGTGCAGGAGCACTAGTTGCCGCAGGTGAAGGTGCTGGCGCGGGTGCTGCGGGCTCTTCCTCTTCTTCTGCCCCTCCACAGGCACTGAGCAGGAATAAGAGGAGCGAAAAGCTAACAACAATAGACAGTACCCTAATCATTTGCGGTCTCCTTTGTGACTTCTGACCGTGGAGGAAACAACGATGGGCAAGCCTGAATTGGGTCCGGAAGGGTGCGGCAGAGAGGCTCTTGTGTCCCAAGACTTAGGACGATACGCTTGCCATCAACCCAATCAAGTCGCACGTTGACTCGATGTGGCACCCATAACAAGCAAGGGGAATTCGTCAAACTCGAATTATGAAACAGATTTCAGACATCGGCAATACTATCAGATCAGTAGACCGTGTCAACCCGGAGTTGACGAACCTGGGAAGACTGCCGAAGATGGAGAATGAGGCCGCCCGCTCGCGGGATGAACCAGGGAGGAGAGATGATGCGTGAACCGAAGGACATTACCATCGAGGAATTCAGGCTGATGGCTGACCTGGCAGGCTTGGGAATGGACCAGGAAGAGTTGGAAGAGCTGAAGCCTATTTACGATCTGTACGCCGAGTACGCCAGACAACTCCACAGTATTGAGTTCGGTGCCGAGGAGATGGTCGTTGAGTTCCGTCCCGACTGGCCTGAGAGCTAGTCACATCCCACTCGTAGTCACGTCCAGTACTTTCTTATGCAGAGGTGAAACACGATGGCGCCGAATAGCGAGCTTTACTTCCTGACTATCCACCAGGCTGGTGAGATGATTCGCAACCGCGAACTCTCGCCGGTGGAGTTGACTCGTGCATGTCTCGAACGAATCGAACAGACTGATGACCGACTCAATTCGTTTATCCTGCTCACGGCTGATGACGCATTAAGAGATGCCAGGGTCGCCGAGTCTGAGATTCTCAGCGGCAACTACAGCGGGCCGATGCACGGCATCCCGTTCGCACTCAAGGACCTGTATGACACTGCCGGCGTGAGAACCACCTCCGGTTCGCAAGTAGACATCGACCGGGTGCCTGCGGAAGACGCTACAACGACGGCCAGGCTGAAGGCTGCCGGAGGGATACTGCTCGGCAAGCTCGCGATGCACGAGTTTGCACTAGGTGGGCCCGACTGGACCACGCCGTTCGAACCCGCGCGCAACCCCTGGAACCTCGATCACATCACCGGCGGGTCCAGCAGTGGCTCTGGATCAGCAGTTGCGTCTGGCCAGTGCCTGGGAGCACTCGGGTCGTGCACCGGTGGGTCAATTCGGGGCCCAGCGTCCTTCTGTGGAATCGTAGGTATCAAAGCCACATATGGCCGGGTCAGTCGATTCGGAGTCGTGACTCTGAGCTGGTCACAGGACCACGCTGGTCCGATGACGTGGACTGTCGAGGACACCGCATACATGCTCCAGGCCATTGCCGGTCATGACCCCAAGGACCCCACTTCAAGCCGCGCACCAGTGCCTGACTACTCGCTCTCCCTAAGGGAAGACATACGCGGAGTGAAAATTGGGCTGCCTCGGCACTACTTCTTCGACCCCGACCCCAGCGTCAACCCTGAAGTAGTGGCAACCGTGGAGAAGGCGGTCAGTGAATTGGAAGGTCTGGGTGCCCACGTCGAGGAAGTAGAACTGCCAAGCCTCGAGTACGTGAGGGCCGCAAACTCGGTGATCATGGTCAGCGAAGCCTACGCCTATCACGAGCCCAACCTGAAGACACGCCCACAAGAGTTCGGTGAGATCGTTCGAGGACGATTCAGGATTGGTGCTCTAATGAGCGCCGCAGACTACCTGCAGGCGCAGCGAGTGCGAACGTGGGCGAGGAGAGAGTTCGCAGAAGTGCTGAAGAGCGTGGACCTGCTTGTCACACCTACGATGACACAGCCAGCCGCCGCTTTCGAAGGCTACGATCCCAACTCAACCGTCATGGGAAGGAGCTTCACTGCTCCCTTCAACGTGACTGGCCTCCCTGCAATTTCCGTTCCATGTGGTTTCACAGAAGACGGACTTCCGGTCGGAATGCAGATCGCAGGCAAACCGTTCGACGAGCCGGGTGTGATCCAGGCAGCTTACACGTACCAGCAGCACGCACGCTTGTACGAGACTAGGCCTCAGATCTAATTCGTCAGGCTCGTGCGAGCGAGCCGCGCGCCATATCCCCTGCAGACTCAAGTAACAGAGTTGCTATCCCCTGACGCATCCAGCGGGCAACTCTTCAGCTAGCCGCACTCCAGGCAGGCTCTGCCTGTACGCCTTCTAAAGCCCCATTCACTTCCCGAGTGAGATTCGACTGCGCCTGTCAACAATTACCTGACGGCGAGAAACTCTGCCCTTCCCGACTTTCCCAGAATCTGTGACGCGGTTGCCTCCGTTTGTCGACACTCTCCACAAGCACCAAGCCTGTATCCGTGAAACTATAGCCACACATTAGGGCAATTCTATTCCGTATTCAGACGTACTTGACCAATATTCTACGCATATTGACTCCTATTACTGAACTATAGTTGTCTTTCCCACTAACCTATGGCAAAATGACTGTGTGTGTTTTCGAGTATAGAAGTTCCAAATCAGCTATCGAATATGATTGCTCGTATTTCCAAATTGCCTTTTTCGTTGATACAGGTCTGCCTGGAGTTGGCAGGTGGGTTCCACCCATTTCGCACCCTGCAGGTGAGGCCATTCGGGATCAGGAGGCTCCTTCAGGGCCTAGTCTCCCCCCTGCTAATACCCGGTACCTTTGGGCTGGCCGTATCGCTTCTGATGGCATCGATCGCTCTGCTAAGTGAATCGGTCGACACGGTCTCAGCGCAGCAGCAGAGCAGCGACCAGGAGTTGGCACTGCACGGCGACAACGGGTCACCCAGGGGTATCTGGTCAGACAGTACAACAATGTGGGTAGCAGACTTCTCCGACGGTAAGCTCTACGCCTACTCCCTGGCAGACGCATCCCGGCTTGCAGGCAGAGACATCGATCTGGGAGGTTCCAACTTCAAGCCACTCGGAATCTGGGCTGATGGGACAACAATGTGGGCACTCAGCACCAGAGACGACAAGCTTTACGGATTCTCTCTGGCGGATGGAAGCAGGGTCGAAACCAGAGACATCTCGCTGGATGCAAATAACGACACTCCCGAGGGAATCTGGTCGGACCACACCACGATGTACGTGGTTGACCAGAACGACACAAAGCTCTACGCCTATTCGTTGAGTGACGGAGTCAGGCAGAGTGACAGGGATGTCACCATTCCGATTGACCGTCCCCGGCCAATCGGTTTGTGGTCTGACCGCAGCACCTTCTGGATCTCCTACGATCACCATCAGGACTACAGCGATGACGATGACCGCAAACTATTTGCCTTCAGGCTCGAGGATGGTGCGAGACAGTCGGAGCTTGATGTACCGATCTCCACAGACCCAAACAGTCGGGTGTCGGAGATATGGTCAGACGGCGCAACCATGTGGGTTACAGACAGATTTTACCGAAAAATCTTCTCGTACCAACTTCCCCGACCTACGCCCTCTTCAGACGCCACTCTCAGAGCACTTGTCCTTAATGCGGGATCCCTCACACCTGACTTCACCGCCACAACAACCACCTACACGGCCTCGGTGCCCTACGACGTTACAGAATTAACAGTCCACGCCACTACCAGCGACAGCTCTGCGGCAGTGGTACTCGTCGACGGCGATGACAGCGAGCTAGCCGATATCGACCCTATGGAGGCTGGACACCAGGTAAGGCTGGCCATAAACGAAAATGTAGTCAACGTCCAGGTTACTGCAGAGGACGAAACGACTGTGCTGACCTATTCGGTCACAGTGACTCGTGATAGGCCTGAAGTGAGCATCATATCAAACCAACAAGACGTTCTAGAGGGACACTCTGGCGAGTTGGTGGTGATAAGGGACTCTGCCATACCAGAGCATCTGGACGTTTCCTTGTCCGTATCCGAAACGGGTTCATTGCTTCCTCCGACGGAGGAAGGGGATCGTACAGTCACCATCGCATCCGATGCCACATCGACGGTGTTTCTTCTGACCACCGACAGCGACGATGACGAATGGGAAGATCACTCCCTGGCGACTGTGGCAATTGTAGAGGACGACACGTACGAAATATCCGCCACAGCCAGCTCCACAAGTGTTCGCTTACTTGACGATGACTTCCCCGCGGCAAGCGCAACTCTGTCTGTCTCTCCCAACCCGTTTGCAGAGGGAGCAACGACAACGGCAACCATAACCGTTACGACCCAAGCTGACAGGCAACCCCACGGAGATGGCGGGACTCTGCGTCTGAGTCAGAAGTTCGTCACGGCTGAGTCCGGCGACCTAACACCGCTAAGCCAGGACTCATATGATGTTTCCGCCGGCGATTTCTCGACAACCACCGTGGGTGGCAACACGCGCTATGCGGCTCACTACACCGCGACACTAGGGTCCGCTGCGGACGTCATCGTCGAAATTGGCGAGACCTTTGAGATTGAACTGTCGAAGGCTACGAGCTCGAGAGCGAGCCTCACTGTGGCCCAGCCCTCAGCAGTCGCTGTTAGCATCCTGGACAATGACGCCGCACTCAGTTCTCTCGAGCTTACCGGCATTACCCTATCTCCAGAGTTCGCCAGCCACATCCACGAGTACCAGGGCCAAGTGAACTACGCCCTCGAAGAGACTACCGTATCCGCCTCAGCCGGTCACACCGATTCGGCGGAGCCAACTATATCGCTCGGAGGAGTCGTGGACTCTGACGGCACTATTCCTCTGGAAGTGGGTGAAAACGAAATCGCGGTCGAGGTCATCGCTGAGGACGCAACTACGACGGCCGAGTATGTCATCACCGTCACACGTGCCAAACCCAGGGTCAGCGTTAATGCAGTAGTGGCTGAAGTTGGCGAGGGTCACGCCATTGAGTTCCTTATAAGCCGTGATGTCGCAGTTTCAGAGCCGCTGGATGTAGAAGTAGCAATTTCAGAGTCCGGTTCACTGGTGCAGGCCGCGAGTCTGGGCAGTAGGACCGTCACAATCCCTCCTGCGACCACTACTGCAACGACCACCGTATTGACCCAACCGGACAACAGTGTATGGGACCATCACTCAACCGTAACTGCGACGGTCACAGGCGCTGACACGATCCAAATCGAGACGTCGGCTGGCGAAGCTTCGACACTGGTAAGAGACGACGACTTCCCTGAAGCTACGTCAGATATTGTCGTCGCTCCGAATCCTGTGTCTGAGGGTGCAGTCGTCTCTGCAACTATTACGGTAACCACGAAGAGTGAAGAAGATCCGCACGGATCGGGCGGCACTCTGTACATCTCCGCAAGTGGCGTAACAGCCCAAACTGCGGACTATGGCCGGTTTGGACAGACGTCGTTCCAGGTAGAACCAGGTGACTTCGCCTTGGTGGATGTGAGCGGAGCACCACGGTATCAAGCGAGTTACACGGCAGCGGTCGCGATCACAGACGACAGCGAGTCTGAGCCTGACGAGCAGTTCCAGATAGTGGTCACGAAGACGAATTCACCCCGTATCGAACTGCCAGCTCCGGCTACGACCACCGTCGTAATTTCTGCTAACGACTCGTCTACAGATCCCACCCTGAGCCAACTGACGTTGAGCGCCGGAACGCTGACACCTGTGTTCTCCAGCACTACGACGCAGTACAGCATCAGCTTAGATTACGGAGTCGAGCAGGTTACAGTGAAGCCCACAGTAAACTCTGACAACTCAACCGTGGAGTTCCTGGATGGCAGCAGCAGCGAACTTCCTGACGCCAGTACGAGCGACGATGGACACCAAGTTGGGCTGGAGGTTGGGGAGAACACAGTCAGAGTGAAAGTAATGGCTGAGGACACGGTAACGACGAAGGTCTACACAATCGTTTTGACCCGTCAGAAACCGGAGGTGAGCATTGTTTCACACGATTCCGACGTCTCCGAGGGTGACAGTCTGCTATTTACCATAGCTCGAAACGCCCAGGATTCTGTTGGCCTCGATGTGAGAGTAGAGATTGGGGAGACCGGGGCGATGGTTGCCAGCCTTGAAGAGGGCGGCAGAACAGTGGTAATTCCTCCTAATTCCACTTCTACAACATTCACGGTCTCAACTGAACACGACGACCAGGAATGGGAGCTTCACTCAACTGTGATGGCCATCATATCCGCGAGTGAAACCTACACTATCGGTCAAGGTGTGGGACGGTCCGAAACTCTGGTGAAGGATGACGACTTTCCAGAAGCCTCGGCCACGCTATCTGTAAATCCCGACCGGGTGTCAGAGGGAGCGAATTCCACGCTCTCTATAACCCTCACCACGATGCATGACCATGAGCCGCACGGCCCAGGAGGTACGCTTACACTGACTCCGGTCGACGGCACTGCTGTGGACGAAGACTACCGGAGCCCCAGTCAGACGACATTCGACGTCGCCGATACTGATCTCTCTCGCCTTGAAATCGGAAGTGGAAACATGGTTTATCGGGCCGTGTACACAGCTACGGTGGAAACAGTAGACGATAACGAAAGTGAGCCCGACGAGACCGTAGTCTTCCTGCTGGACAAAGGGGCAGACGCAGAGAAGATCAGCATTGAGGCTCCCGCAACCACGACGCTGACAATCCTCGCGAATGACGCCTCATCCGACGCGTCGCTAAACGGAATCGGCCTTAGCGACGGGACGTTGAGCCCCCCTTTTGCAGCCTCCACCACGAGCTATTCGGCATCGGTGACTCACGGTGTAGAGCAGGTCACATTGGAGTACTCCAGTAGCGACAGTGGGGCGGAGATTACGATTCTCGGCGCTGAAAGCAGAGTACTGGACGACGCCAGCGCAGCTTCCGGCTTCCAGGTGGACCTCGAGGTTGGCTCAAAAGTCGTGAGATTTACCGTCACCGCCGAAGACGACAGCGAGATGGAGACCTACGTCGTCACCATCACGAGACTCAAGCCTGAGGTCGGCATCGCCGAAGTTGACAATAACGTGCCAGAGGGAAACGCGATCACCTTCACGGTTACCCGCGACGAGCCCGCAGCCGAGGCTCTCGATGTGATCGTTAAGGTGGGCGAGACTGAGATGCTGCTGGCAGTCGGCGAGGCTGGTCAGAGCACGATAACAATTCCGTCCGGAGCAACCTCGACTTCATACGCGATAGCTACTGATACTGATGACGATATCTGGGAGGAGCATTCCACCGTTACGGCGAGCATAGTCGCAAGTTCCAATTACGAGATTACGGGCGGTCTAGAGCGTGCCCACGTACTGGTTGAGGACAACGACTTTCCAGAGGCCTTCGCCGAGTTGGAACTGTCCCCAGACCGCGTGTCGGAGGGTGACCAATTAAACGCCCGGGTAACGGTCACTACGAAAGCTGACCAGCAGCCCCACGGAGACGGTGGAACGATGCTCCTAACTTTGACCGGCGACACTGCTCAGACCGACGATTTCGAGCTTCCGCACGAAGTAGAGTTCGATATCGCCGCGTCAGACTTTGTGCCCGTTGTCGTAAGTGGCGCAGGACGTTACCGAGCGAGCTATTCAGCCACGACCACCATTACGGACGACGAAGATGCCGAACCCGCGGAAACGCTCATCGTCACGATTTCCGGGAGGAACGCTAGCAAGATCGTACTTCCGGCGCATTCCACTTCGACTGTGACAATTGCAGCGAGCGACCTCTCCGCGGATGCCGCATTGAGCGCGCTAGCAGTCAGCGAGGGAACGCTCAGTCCCGCATTTGCCAGCACCACCACTGACTATACGGTCAGCGTGGACTACAGCGTCGAGAAGCTGGTCATCACGCCCACTGCGAACGACAGCACCGCCACAATTTCTGTCAGTGCGACCGGAGTCTCCAGCGGCAGGGGCCATGTAGCCAATCTATCCAAAGGCACCAGCACAATCGAACTGGTTGTAACGGCCCAGGACTCCCTGACCACTCAGACCTACACGGTCGTCGTCATCAGAGCGAGGCCCGAGGTCAGCATCTCACCATTGTTGCTACAGGTCTCCGAAGGGGCAGATGTCAACTTCAGCGTGAGCAGGAGTGCTGCCGTTTCTAGTCAGATGGAACTGTGGGTAGACCTCGCAGAGTCTGGCAATCTCGTCCCCGCGGATGCTGAAGGCAGCAGGTCTGTGATCATCCCGGCAGGAGCTACTTCGACGACTCTCACCGTGCCAACCGATATGGATGACGAAACCTGGGAGGAACACTCTGTAGTCTCCGCTACCATCGCTTCCAGGGACGGATACCTGGTAAAGCTAACCGAGGGCGTCGCGGAAGTAGCCCTGAAGGACGACGACTTTCCCGATGCAACAGCGTCGATCTCAATCTCTCCGAATCCAGTTGCTGAGGGAGAGACGGTAACCGTCAATGCCACAGTCCGCACCGCATCGAGTGAGCAGCCGCACAGAGACGGCGGAACCTTGATACTGGAGGTAGGAGCCGGTACGGCCCAGTCGAACGACTATGGAAGCCTCAGTCAAGCCACTTTCTCGATCAGTGAAGCTGATTTCATATTCGACGCTGGCAGCCATGTCTATGTTTCAGAGTATCGAGCTACCATCGAGATCACAGAGGATGACGAAGTTGAGACGGGGGAGAACTTCAATATCTCGCTATCGCTTTCGAGTGACTCCCCAACGAGCCTCACATTAGGACAGCCAAATTCGGAGTCCGTAACCATCAGGGACTTCAGCGTCGGGCTAGTAGACCTGGATCTCAGTGGGGTGAATCTGTCTCCTCAATTCTCAAGTGACACATTGAACTACACCGGTACAGTGCCGTACCCGATTGTTCAGACCATGGTGAGCGCGACAACGACGGAAGCAAGTTCGCAGTCTCCCCTGGTCAGCATGGAAGGCGTACCCGTTACCAACGGGAGGATTCCCCTCTCCATTGGCGAGAACTCGGTGGCTATTGATGTGAAGTCAGCAGAATCCAGCGACACCAGATCTTACGTGGTCAAAGTGATCCGCGAGAAGCCCGAAGTGGGCGTGTCCGCGAGCAACATCCAGTCCACAGAAGGCGCTGTACTCGGCTACACGGTCAAGCGTTCGATGCCTGCACCCGACACACTCGATGTCCTGGTTGAGGTTGCAGAAGACGGCGAATTGGTATCTGCCGGCAGCCTTGGAGAGGGCAGCAGGTCGGTAATCATTCCGGCTGGCGCCACTTCCACTAGCTTTGCCATCGAGACAGATGAGGACGACCAAGTCTGGGATGCTCACTCCACTGTAACCGTCGCTGTAGTGGCCAGCGATCAGTATGTTACCAATGTGAGCGAGGCGGTTGCGGAGACGCTGATACTAGATG
Source organism: Dehalococcoidia bacterium (assembly GCA_965232905.1). Lineage (GTDB taxonomy): Bacteria > Chloroflexota > Dehalococcoidia > Lucifugimonadales > UBA1123 > VXRN01. Next base: position 361,409 of record OZ247432.1, on the reverse strand, counting down.
ACGACTTCCCGGAGTCGATAGCTTCTATGTCTGTGGATCCTGCGTCTGTCATCGAAGGGGGATCAGTGGCCTTGAATGTTGCGGTTACTACTGTTCGTGACGAGATCCCTCACACGAATAGCGGTTCGCTGACTGTCGAAACCGTGAACGATTCAGCAATTGCGGGCGCCGACTACATCTCACTGCCATCCAGTGATGGGACGCTCAGTTTCCTCAAGAGCGACTTCGACCAGCTGGATGAATCCGGACAGACTCGCTATCGGGCATCGAAACTGCTAATGATCGAGACCCTCAGAGATAACGATCAGGAGGGAATAGAGAAGTTTGTAGTCACTCTGGACCGAGTGACGGAGGGTCCAGCAACAACGTCCAACCAGATCTCTTTAGACGCATCAAGCCAAATGATAACTGTGACGATAGAGGACGCCCCTGAAACTGAGCTTGCCGCCCTGGAACTGAGCGAAGGGACCTTGATGCCGCTCTTTGGCACCAGTACTAGGGACTACGCTGCGGAAGTCACCTATGGAGTCGAGGTGGTTACCTTGACTGCCACGACCAGCAGAGACGGTACCAGGGTCACGTTCCATGACAGCAACGACGTGGAGATTGCAGATCAGGACCAGAATACTGAAGGTCATCAGGTTCCATTGGCGGTGGGCGAAAACACTATCGAGGTTAAGGTCTCAGAGGCCGACAACACCGTTCTGGAGACCTATTCCCTTACCGTCACCCGTGTCGTGCCCGTGGTCAGCATCGCTTCAACCACTACCTCCGTTTTAGAAGGTGAAGCTGCAATCTTCACGGTACACCGAGACTTTGCGCCGTCTGAATATCTGCGGGTTGCAGTGTCGGTATCCGAAACCGGGGAGATGGTGGGGGACTCGTCGCAGGGTGAGGGCAACAGGTCTGTCACAATCCCCGGCTACGCTACTTCGACGAACTTAACTGTGATCACGGACCCTGACGATGAGTGGGAAGAGCACTCGATCGTATCCGCCTCAATAGATGCGCAAGATACATACGCACCCTCTGCCGACTCACGAATAGCGGAGATACAGGTGACCGACGACGACTTCCCTGCAGCCACCGCAACGCTGGCTGTATCGCCAAGTTCAGTGGTCGAAGGTCGCCCGGTTTTCGCGGTTGTCACAGTAACCACCCTTCTGGACGAAGTGCCACACAGGGCCGCAGGTGCCATTCAACTCGTCCTGGATGGTGTTACGGCATCCTCGGGCAGTGACTTCATACTGCCCAATGATCGCCTCGCATTTGCAGTAGATGACTTCAAAATGGGCGGGCAGGCTCGTTATTCGGCAAGCTCGGTGATCTCAGTCTCAACTGTGGATGACGGCGAACTTGAAGGACCAGAGACGTTCACAATCGAGATCCTGCCCGTGATAGAAGGATCATCTTCAACCGCCCCACAGATCACATTCGATCCGAAGGAGAGTATGCGTGAAGTCACCATCAGCGACAACGACGATGTCGAGACGGGTGGCGGAGGCGGTGACAATGACAATCCTCCGGACACGGGCGGCTCCCAGACTTCGGTGACAGACGAATCAGGTAATCGAGGTGGTGGAGGTGGGTCCAGTAGGTCCACTTCGAATCATGAACCCAAGTTTGAGGAGGGCGGAGAGGCATCACGAGAAATCGAGGAGAACAGTGAGATTGGTGCGAAGGTCGGAGCGCGAGTCAGAGCATCGGACAGAGATAAGGAGGATAAGCTCACCTACTCCCTTCGAGGAGAGGATCGGTCGTCTTTCACCATCAATGAGTTTACAGGCCGAATACACACGGCAATCTCTTTGGATCGCGAGGCGGACTCCAGACACAACTTGACGGTAGAAGTGTCGGATGGTGAGGGCGGCACTGATTCGATCAAGGTCACCATCATAGTAACGGACGTGGATGAATCTCCAGCAGTTACTGGCGAGCAGGCCGTTACCCACCCGGAGCAGACCTCAGGAGTCCTGGCCACCTACGAAGCCAACGACCCTGAGAATGGCGACATCGACTGGACACTTTCGGGCGTAGATGCATCGGCATTCGAAATTGACGAGGGCGCCCTCGCATTCACGTCGGCACCGGACTTCGAAGACCCGACCGACGCCAATCGGGATAACTCTTATGAATTGACGGTGGGCGCTTCAGATGGCGTCCACACAAGTACCCTGGATGTCATCGTGACTGTGGCCGATTTGGACGAGTCCCCCTCCCCTACACCGACGCCACTGCCAACACCAACCTCTGTACCGACACAAGCCCCTACTGTTGTTCCCGCAGTGACCCCAACAATCAGGCCGACCTCGACATTCAGTCCTGTCCCGACACAGACGCTGGTGCCACTACCCACTGCGACTGCTACGGAGCCGCCGGTGGCGAAGGCAACGGCAGCTCCCAGTCCAACTGAAACTCCAATCCCCGCCCCTGTTCCCACGCTGACACCAACACCGATGCCAACTCCCTTGAACAGTGGTACACCGAGTATGGAATCAATAGCAACTCCTCGGGCAACTAACTCACCAGTCGCCAGGGAGTTGCCTTCTAGTGGAAATCCTCCAGCTACCGTACCAACTACCTCGCCAACACCTCAGGCCACTCTGCTCACTCCCCCAGATACGCCGAGTGCATGGCCTATATTCACAGATGTTGGCGTTGTTCCGGCTTGGTTCATGCTGTCGATTACCTTCTGGGCCATCCTTGCGACCGGCGTAGGCGTGTATGTCTACTTACGACACCGGTAACTGGCTGATGTCCTGGGATCGGCAGCCTCGACGCTATGGCACGAAGGTCAAAGGTTTTCACTGACCATCCTGAGAACAAATTGCAGTAGTTGCAAAGGCTACCCTTCGGTGGTCCCCTCCCCTGACCCTCAACCAAGCTCATGGCTCTCAGTTATAATGGCGCCGACGTTTCTGCCGGAGAGGATTGCCAAAATGCAGCGCCAGATCGAGTTGCTTGAAGACGAAGAGATACGTTTCCAGGACGATCAGGTTATCGTCACCAACAGAAGGATTATCGGTAACCTGGACGAATCACCCGTTAGTAAGTTCAGCGGGCTGAGTCTCAGCGAAGTTGGACCCCCAAACAAGTTCAATGGCGGTCGCCACGGCCGGCAGCAGCTCGGCCTGCAACTGATGCTTGGAGGCCTGGCAGTGATCGGGGTTGAGGTCTTCCTTCAGATTCAGTTCGGCCTGAACCAACAGGTTGAAGCTGGGCTCTTTCTAATTGGATCTCTGGCCGCCGTGGTTGGGCTCTACCTGCTCCTCAACAGCCTGTTCCGACCCTCCCCAAACACCACAGTGATCTTTCCGGTACTGGAGGGAGACGACATCATCGCCTCCTACCCCGAATGGGATAACGCGGACGCCGAGGAGCTTGTTCGTAGATTCGCACGAGCTAAGCGGGGCATCGGACGTTAGCCAGCGGCGTTAGTCATCACCTGCGGCTGCTCGACTTGGCTGTACAGGTACAGGTTGAGCGCCTGTCCTTGGGTCAGGCCGAACCACCGTTAACACCAACGCCAGCACCATCATTACGCCTGAGATCCTGAGCGCAGTGCTCAGACCCTCCACGAATGCCAGGCGCACACCCTCACCGCTCCCGTCCGAAATTGCCGACAGGTTTGGTTCGAATCCCTGAGAAGCCATTGTGATGGTGACCAATGTTGTTGCGAGGGCCACTCCAGACACGTTTGCCGAAGTGCGAGCAAGGTTTACGAATCCGGATACGACGCCGTACTTCTCCCTGGGAAGCGAGCCCATGATCGCGCTTGTATTTGGCGAACTGAAGGTACCCATGCCGACGCCGGACAATATCATGCCGACTACGATGTACCAGGGAGGAGAATTAACGCCCACGGTTGACAGGGTAAACATGGCCGCCGCAGAAGAGACCATCCCCAGTGTCGCCGGCCAGCGCGTGCCGAATCTATCGGAGAGCCTGCCGCTGACAGGTCCCAGAATGAGCATCCCCATCGCTCCCGGTACCAGGAGAAATGCCGCGATGCGCGCTTCATATCCCAACACCTGGATCAGGTAGAAGGGCATCAGGAAGAATACCGCGGAGCCTCCCAGGAACGACACGAATCTCGCACCGATCGCCATCGAAAACACGCGGTTGTTGAACAGCGACATGTCCAGCATGGGCTCACGGGCTCTGAGTTCCCAATAGACAAATCCCACGACAAGGAATATGGATGCGGCGAATCCGGCTACGATGGCTGGGGATGTCCAACCGAACTTCCAGCCATTGGTCATAGCCAGCAGGAAGACGACGAGTGCACCCGATGAGAGTGCCGCGCCACCCCAGTCAAACGAAGAACCGGCACGGCCTGCTCTCTGGCTTTCGGTTCTACCCTTGAGCACGAGCGCGGATGCAATCATTGCCAGAATGGACACAGGTATCCCTGCGAAGAAGATCGACCGCCAGCCGTATTCTGTGACGAGAACACCGCCCACCATCGGCCCCAGAATTGCCCCGCTGCCGATGATGGCCATGTACATTCCCATGGCCTTGCCACGCTGATTGTCTGGGAAAACCTCCGTGATGAACGCCATGCTGTTGGCCTGGACCCCAGCCGAAGCCATCCCCTGGGCGATCTTGACTGCAATCAACACGCCAAGCGTTTGCGACATTCCCCCAACTGCAGCCAGCACGACAAATATGGCGAATCCGAAGAGATAGACCCTCTTCCGGCCAATCATGTCGGAGAGCCGCCCCATCGGCATCAGCATTGCGCTGGTCGCCAGTGTGTAGCCAAGCGATATCCACTGGACAGTTGGGATGTCCGCCTCGAAGTCGTCAGCGATCCTTGGAAGGGCGATGTTGATCCCGGACTGGTCCATTACGTTTATCAACATGCCCAGGGCGACGGCGCCGTAAGCCCACCAGTGATAGTTGGGGCTCTGGACGATCGCTCTCACAGGGAGGATGCCGCCGGAAGTCAAGCTCAGTCTCCGCTCACCTGCGTACCTTGCGTCGGCGCTGGGGACCCGACGACGAAGTGCTCCTCGTCCTTTGCTCTCTTAAGGAAAGTCAGGACAATCGATACGCCAATAAAGGCACCCAGAAGCAAGAATGCAATTCTAAGCCCCTGTGTAAAGGCCTCCTCTACACCGACGCCGCCAGCAGCAACTGCATCTAGGCTTGGCTCGAAACCTCTGGACGCCATTGTGGCGGTAACAATCGAGATTGCGATTCCAATCCCTACCACATTGGCTGTATTCCTGGTCATGTTGAGAAATGCAGTGGCTATTCCGTATTTCGATCTTTCTACCACGCTGAGCACAGAGGAAGTGTTCGGGGTATAGAAGACGCCCATTCCCAATCCCTGAAGAGCCATCGCCAGTGCAACGACGGCCGGACTAGTTTCTACTGTGAGCATTCCCAGGAAGAAGAGGGAAACTGCGAGCATACCAAGCCCGGCGAACTCAATCCGCCTTGGACCTAAACTGTCCGCCAGCCGTCCCGAGATCGGGCCGGACACCGCGAATCCCAATGCCGCCGGCGCGATGAAAAGTCCAGCCGCTCGCGGCGAAAGGTCCAGCACGTCCTGAAGGTAGAAAGGCATCATGCTGAACACCGCGGTACCTGCAAGGAAACCGAAGAAGCTTGCCGACGTCCCCATAGCAAAGATGCGCCGCCTGAAGAGTTCGAGTTCCAACATGGGCTGCGAAGCGCGACGCTCCCAGTACACGAACGCGACTAGTAGGAAAACACTTGCTGCCAGCGCCGTAATTACGATTGGAGACAGCCAACCCATCCTGTATGCATTGGTCATGACTAGTAGGAAGATCGCAAGGCCAGCCACCGAGATAAAGGCCCCCGCCCAGTCGAACTGAGTTACTAGTTGCCTGACACTCTTGATGCTGGGTGCGTCACGGATCAATACGATACTGGCAGCAACAAGCGAGAGGCTCCCAAGGGGAACGCTGGCCAGGAAGACTGACCTCCATCCAAACGTATCCACCACAAGCCCTGCCACAATCGGACCCATGATCGCGCCCATGCCAACCATGGTCATAAACATCCCGATGACACGTGCGCGCTGCTCAGCCGGGAACGTGGTTGTCAGGATAGCCATGCCATTGGCCTGTATCATGGCCGAGCCAGCGCCCTGAATGATCCGGAATACTATAATCGCAATGAGATTGGGCGATGACGCCGCCGCAAGTGCGCCGAGTACAAAGACCGTGAACCCGACGACGTAGACAACTTTCCGTCCGATCAGGTCTGACAGCCGCCCAGCTGGCAGGAGCAAAGCGCCAGTAGCAAGCATATATCCCAGCGCAACCCACTGTACGAGAGGAATCGTGGCATCGAACTCATTAGCCATAAGGGGGAGGGCAAGGCTGACACCTGTCTGGTCGAGCACGGATACAAACGTACCGGCAGCGATTGTGAGGAGAATCAGCCGACGCTTGCGGGCGTCAGCCACATACGGTTGTGGCGAGTTCAATATGGATAGAGTGTAGCACGGGCGGCCAGTCAAACGAGAATTCGGCTTCCCGCGTGAGCGAGATAACGGCCTCGACACAGTTGCCGCTTGAGCGGTCGAGGAAAGTGACGAATGCCCCGCGGTCAACGCGATGGGTAGTCCTCTGGGCAAATCTACATCGCGATGCGCAATTGGGCAACTGCCTGGGGGGAGTGGCGTCGCGGCGCCAGAAAAAGAAGAGGCTTCGCTGGTGTTGGGGCAGCTGCCTCTCGTCGGTGGTCAGACCCGGCGAGGAGGGTCGCCATTCGCAACGTTTGGCATAGAGCCTGGAGCGAGGACAAGAGGCCAAAGGCACCAGCGAAGCTTGATTGGATTATCCCATTCAGGTGCCTTTGGAGGTCAACGTTCTTTCTGGCCAGTTTTCTGGAGGAATCCTTGACAGGGTATTCCACTCATTTACAATGGGCAGCAACCGCAGTCTGGGAGGGCACCATGATCGACAAATTCGGAAGCCTGTTCGCAGGTCATATTGATCTGGAAGACATTGGCTTCGCGGCAACTGCCGCCAATGACAGATTCTATTCCAACGAACAGCTTGCCACCGTGTTCGACAAGTCGGAGGCCATGTGCGTTCTCATGGACGAACTTGGCTACGACGTTTTCTGGATGGCGGAGCACCACTTCCAGCCTGAAGGGTACGAATGCATTCCCAACATTCTCCAGTTGAGCGTGCACCTCGCGCATCTGACCAAGCAGATCAAGTTTGGCTGCGGCTTCAACGTCGCGCCGATGTGGCATCCATTGAGGCTCGCTGAAGACTACGCTACTGCCGACATCCTGACGAAGGGCCGCGTAGTGTTCGGAGTCGGACGAGGGTACCACACCCGAGAGGTGGAGTCGTTCGGAGCTCCCATGCTCAGCCAGGAGGAGAACCGCGACTTCTTCGAGGAGCAGGTCGAAGTCCTGTTCAAATCGTTCAACAATGAGTCCTTCTCCCACCACGGGAAGTACTACACTATTCCCCCCGAAGTCCCGTACAGGGGCTATACCCTCAAAGAGATCAGCCTGGTGCCGAGGCCGGTAAACATGCCGGTCGAATGCTGGCAGCCAATCGTCAGTGCTGGCGAACGAGGGCTGAATTTCATGGCCAAGCATGGCATCAAGGGAATCATTGGAGGTGGAGCCGCACCCGGAGGCGCGTCCGAGCAGGTTGTCAGGAAGTGGCAGGAAGTCCAGGCTGCCCATGGGAACGAGACTGAGCTCGGCGGTGACCTGATACTCGGAATTTCATACTTCATTGCTGATTCCGAAGAAGAGGCGATTCGAATTGCCAAGCCGTTCTACGAAGAGAACATGAAGATGTTCGCCCCCCTGGGCTTTGTCCGCGGCCTGACGGACGATCAGCTCGATGCGCTCGCAGACCCGGCGCGCGCGCCTCATGCAAACCTTCCCACACTGGAAGAGGCCGTCGAGTCCGGCTCCTGGATAGTCGGGCGTCCGGAACAGGTCAAGGAGCGCATTGAGGAGATCGAAGACAGGTGGCCTGGTCTCGACCACGTCAACATGGGTCTCCCTGTCGGCACTCCCCAGAGCGTGCTCCTCGAACAGCTCGAGGTGTTCGGCAAGGAGGTCATGCCTCACTTCAAGAACCGTGTGAGGGAGGCTGAGGCCGTACCCGCGGACGACTAGGTATTCTAAGTAGAATGTCAGCATCTAGTGGGCGGGCTTTGTGCCCGCCCTTCTCATGTCCAATATTCCACCGAAGGAGCGCGCCGGGATGCCGCTGATAATTGGGGTCACAGGGTCGATAGCAACTGGAAAGTCCACGGCATGTGGCGTGATGGTCGAGATGGGAGCCGTTCACTGCGACGCGGACAGGCTCGTTCACAGGCTGTACGATCCTGGAACGGACGCTTTCGATCGCATTGTTGCGATATTCGGTGATGAGATCGTAGGCTCTGACGGCTACATCGACCGGCGTCGTTTGGGTGCCAGGGTCTTCGGCAAACCCGAAGAGATGAACAAGCTCACTTCAGCAATAGGCAGCATCGCGGACGCAGTAAAGGGTGTAATCGACGAGTGGAACGACACGCTGTCCGCCCAGGATGTGGCCGTGCTGGAGGCGGTAAACCTTGTCGAGGCTGGATACGGACAGTGGTGTCATCAGGTCTGGCTATTTGCCTGTGACAATAACATTGCCAGGCAGCGGCTGGCCGACAGAAACCAGTACTCTGATGAGGAGGTCGAGCAGCGTCTTGCCAGTCAGCGTCACTGGGAAGAACGGTCGCCCGCCTCAGACGCTGTCATCTTCAACAACGACACAGAAGAACAGCTCATTTCTGAGGTCAGGAGCAAGTTTACCCACGCAAGGCACCTCTGGCAGATAGGTGAGCTTGAGCCGTCACGCTATCTCGCGTGGTGGGAGGCAAGGGCTGCAGAAGGCCGCTAGTCTTCGAGACCCATCCCCATAGCTTCGGCCACCAGCTTGTATGACCGTACACGTTGCTCGAAGTAGTAGCAGTTGGTCACGATGCCGACGTTCGCGGTCTGGTAGCGTTCCGCCGCGGCAAGAATCCCCTCGCGGACCTGATCCGGGTCTCCCTCGATGTAGCTCCTCGTGGACTGTTCCATGTACGCCTTGGCGGGTTCGTCCAGGGGCCAGTCGATTGCCTCTTCAGGCGGAAGCAGGCCGCCGGTAGTCAGACCGAGGGCCGAAACCACCTTGTTGAGCGTGCGGGATGCTCCTACAAATCGCGCCTCTTCCTCCGTCGGAGCGCATATCACCTGAAGACCGACGTGTACGACAGGCTCGGATAGGTACTCGGATGGCTTGAATAGCTCCCTATACAGGTCCGCCATTCGCGGCCCGTACGCGGACGTGTTCCCAAAGAAGTCAGCAAAGCTGAACGGAAGTCCCAGGTGTGCGGCCAGCTGCGCGCTGTAGTCTGATGAACCCAGCATCCACACCTCAGGTACCGTCTCCGGCTGACCTCCAGGCTGTGCGCTGATCTCATGCAGGGGATGACCTTCAGGAATGCTGCCATTCAGGAAGCCGAGAAGGTCACCGACCATCTGCGGGAACTCCCTTTGGACGTCGACAGGCGGCCTTGGGTGGCTGAGTGCCGCCGCGGTCAGCCTGTCGCTGCCCGGCGCCCTCCCTATCCCAAGATCTATCCGCCCGGGATAGAACGCGTCGAGTATCCGAAACTGCTCCGCCACCTTAAGCGCTGAGTAGTGACTCAGCATCACTCCGCCACTGCCGACGCGAATAGTGTCAGTGGCGGCGGCAATCTGCCCGATTAGAATCTCGGGACTTGTTCCGGTGAATGAGGATGAGTTGTGGTGCTCAGCTACCCAATACCTGCGATAGCCAAAGCCCTCCGTGTGCCCCGCGAGCTGAACGGTCTCCTTTAACGCCTCAGACGGGTGCGCCCCCTTCCGCATGGGGGACTGGTCTACAACGCTTAGCTCAATGTCGCTGACTTCCGCCATCGCTCCTCATATTCCTCACTTGTCGAGGCCCTCTCTCGGTAGTCTAGGCATTAACCATACTCAGTTCAAGGCATCTGGGTTGAGGTGGTACCATACGCCCCTACCCTTGGGAATTCAAAGCAAAGGAGCCAGGTTTGGAAGGAACTGGACCGATCGAGGGGCACGTGAGCAACGGCCCTGTCAGCCTCCACTATCTTGATTGGGGAGGCGAAGACCTCCCTCCGATGGTGCTGTTGCACGGCATGCGGGACAGCGCCCACAGCTGGGACACTTTCGCGAATTCCATGAAGGACAGCTTTCGAGTTCTGGCCCTCGACAGCCGGGGGCATGGTGACAGCGACTGGGCCGGGCACGGAGGCTACACCTTCCAGCACCACGTCTCGGACGTGGCGGCGTTCTTCGACGCGCTCGAACTCGAAGGTGCCATCATCGCAGGTCACTCGGCAGGCGGCAGGTACGCATGGGCCTATGCCGTGAACAACCCGGACAGGGTTAAGGCACTGATTGTCGTCGACATCGACCCAGACCCCCAGAATGCCCAGACCGCCCGGGACTTTTCAGACATAGAGGCCGAGCCGGACTCCTGGGACTCGCTGGAGGAGTTCCAGGAACGACTCAGACACAGGCAGGTCTATACCGGCGACGTAGCTCTCAAGTCACAAGCGCTGGCCGTTTCCAAGCAGACAGAAGTTGGCAGGCACGTCTGGAAGGCCGATATTCGCATTGTGACGGAGTACGAGAGACCTGATCTCTGGGACTCGTGGAGTCGGATCAGGTGTCCCGTCCTACTGGTTCGCGGTCGGCAGAGCAGGCTCCTCACGCATGAGACAGCAGTGAGAATGCGGGCCGAACTGCCGACATCCCAAGTACGTCTGGCCGAACTCGAGGGCGGGGGCCACTGGTTCCACCAGGACTTCCCAGGAGCCTTTGAGGCAACAGCCATGTGGTTCCTCGACGAGCTTGGATGAAGGGCATTCTGCGCCGGAACTTACCAGCGCAGACACGTCCCAGCCTAGCTGCGGTTAGGCGGGCTGAAGTTCAGGCTGACGCTGCCTGTATGCCCTCACTGAGCGGGTGACCGCGCCAGACACAAGCCTGGCTGCGCTCTCTACCGAGAGCCTGTCCATGTTGATTGCCAGGTCGTACTGCGAAGTGTCGATCGGATTGACCCCGTATAGACTCTTGTTCAGGGACCTGAACTCCCGGTCTGCTTTCTTGAGCATTCTGCTCGCCTGCACTTCCGACATCCCGCCTTCAAACTGGGCCTTGCGCACGCGCCCGGCCAGAGACATCTCCACCAACACATGAAAACCAGGTCGATCTCGCGGCGCATGCGCACCTGCTCCATGACCGTGAATCACCAGGGAGCGTTCTCTCGGAGCTGAAGAGATTACTGCCCTGAGCCCAGTCAGGAACTCTTCTTTGGTGAGATAGTCTGGGAGGTCGTAGTTGTCCGAGACAATGGGGATTGGACCAAACATCTCGGGCGATGCTTCCATCACTCCGTATCGCTCCCACGGCTCCAATGAGGAACGCAAGACTCTCCCCCAAAATGACGAGTAACTTGAAACGAGTGATTCAATCTCACCCGACGTGCGGTCGAGTTGTAGAGCTACGTCTTCGGTTAGGTCAGCGTCAAAGAGTAGCCCTCTCATAAGACGCGCGGTCTCGTCCGCAACGTGCTCCGCACCGCTACCGGGAACTCCTGTGACTGAAACTATTGGAGCGACAGTCTTGCCCGGAGGTCTCAGTTCAAGCTTGCGGTCCTGATACTCGGACGCCGGAAGGGCCATGATTGTGGTCCGAAGTTCTTCGCCGTCTGGAGTCTGGCACAGCACCTCGTCGGAGACGTACGAAAAGCCTAGCCGGTTGAAGAGCCGGAGCGCCGCAACGTTGTCCTCAGGTACGCTGACCCAGGCTTGGTCTACAGGAAAGTCGTAGAATATCCTGTCAAGAAGCTGAATCGCAGCAGCGGCGCCGAAGCCTCGATGCCATAGCTCTTTCCTGCCGATGAGCAGAGATATCTCCACATCGCAGTTCTCATCGAATACAGCCTGACACTCTCCTATATGCCCCTCTTCGCTGGAGTAGATGGAAAAGATCATGCGCTGCCTGTCGCGGTCGAAGACCCTCACCCAGTCCTCGGTCGACGCTCCCAGCATGAGACCAGGTTCATAGCCTCGATGCACCGGATCTCCACAGGCATAGTGACCGAACCACCTCGAAGATACGTCGTCGTCTGACAGCCATCCGGCAATTCTCTGGACGTCGTCCCTGGTGACATGTCTTAGCTGTACGATTGGCAGCATCTCAGACTCCTTCTCGTCGACTCAGCTAGGCTCGGGAGTTCTAGTAACACCTGCGCTCCTACGCAATTCCTTAGAGTTGGGCTTCTCGCTGAGCATATGAGTGATATGACGGTATGTCAACATTGTGCAACAATACACAAAGTATATCCGTCACGTTTCATGAACTACATTACAGAAATAGCCACGACGCCTTCTCAGAGTGTGCGAAAAACGTCACAAACATTCTGCGTGACAGCCAAGGCCAAGCAGGAGCCTACGCGTACAAGCGCTTTGGTGGTGGGCAAGCCTACAGATTCGAACAACACTGTGCAGGCTGAGGACACGGCGCCATTCAATTCTGACGCCGCGCCCCTTCAGTTCCCTAGTGGGTGAATGGGTAGAGCGCACTCACTATCAGCGTCTGCGCTTCAGGACCCCCACATTACTGACAAGCCCGTCGAAGGACTGTTCAGAAGCAAAGGCCTCGGATGGAGGAGGAGCGCAGACGAGGTCGAGGCTAAGGGTCTCCTGCTTGATGTATTCGCCGTGCGCACCGACGAGTTCGTCCAGGTCACTGCCTGTGTAGTAAGTGGTTATGTAGTCAGCAATGTCGAACCCAGCGTCACGTCGCATGTTCTGGATCCGGTGTACCATCTCCCTCGCCTGACCTTCGAGCAGCAGATCCGGTGTCACTTCGGTTGAAACGGCAACCGTGTACCCGGCGTCAGACGAAACGCTAAAGCCGTCGAGTTCTTTGGTGGTTACGAGAACTTCGTCGGGTTCAAGAGTATACTCCCCGACTACTACTGCCTGGCCGGCCGAGTGGAGAGCCGCCACTTCTGCGGGATCGGAAGACTCCAGGGCCTGCCGCACGTGAACCACGTCCCGGCCGTACTTGGGGCCCAGGACCGGCAGGTTAGGCTGGACTACGTACGAGACAACATCGCTGTCTCCACTGACGGCAGTCACTGCTCTTACATTCAGCTCGTCGAGAATCTGGGGAGTAGCAACCCCCAGCAGCGCCCTCTCGCTGTCGGTCCTCGTCTTCACGAGCACCGTTTCGAGCGGTTGCCGGACCTTGATCTGTGCCCTGCTTCTCGCTGCCCTGCCCATCGAAGAAACACGCTGGGCGAGCCTCGTGACCTCGTTGAGTCGCTCGTCCACGAGAGACTGGTCAGCAACCGGGTAGTCGTCCAGGTGCACGCTCTCACGCGCCACGCCGTTGGTGAGGTTCTTGTACATGACGTCGGTTACGAATGGGACTATCGGCGCAAGGAGCTTTGTCAGCGTGACCAGCACCTCATAGAGGGTGGCATAAGCCGACAACTTGTCCGACAGATCATCGTCACTGGCGCCATTGGAATAGGCATTCGCACCCCCTACCAGGCCGCTCTTCCAGAACCTTCGCCGGCTCCGACGCACATACCAGTTGGAGAGGGACTCGACGAATTCCTCACATCGCCTCGCCGCTGTATCAGGCTCGAAACGCTCGAGGCTTTGAGTGACGTGAGCGATCAGCTGGTGCAACTCTGAGATAATCCATCGGTCGAGATCAGGTCGGTCCCCGACTGTCGGGGCATCAATCGAAGGATCGAACTGGTCGATGTTCGCGTAGGTTACGAAGAAGCTGTACACGTTCCACAGTGGGATCATGAACCGGCGCCTGACCTCGTCAGCCGTGCCGAATCCGAAGTTGATGTTGTTCTCCGGGCTGTGTCGGGCGAATGTCCAACGCATGGCGTCCACGCCCATGGTCTCGGCAGCGTCTTCAAACCAGATCGCCGTCCCCTTGGACTTGTGCATCTCCTCGCCGTTTTCGTCACGCATAAGTGCGTAGCTGAACACGAGCTTGAACGCCTCGGTCTCCATGAGGATCGCCCCCATGGTCAGCAGGCTGTAGAACCAGTTCCTGAACTGGCCCGGGAAGCTCTCTGAAATCCAATCTGCCGGGAACCACTCCTTCCAGTGTTCCCGATCGTCCCTATACCCAAGCGTTGAGAATGAGACAATCCCAGCGTCAAGCCAGGGGTTGCCCACATCCCCGATTCTCGAGACAGATGCACTGCAATTCGAGCAGCCGATCTTCACTGCATCCACCCAGGGACGGTGAGGAGAGTGACCTTCGAAGTCCTCCCAACCCTCCAGGGCGCGTTCCTTGAGCTCGTGTTCCGAGCCGATCACCTCGAACTCTCCGCACTCGTCGCATTCGAAGATGGGGAGCGCAAGGCCGTAGTAGCGCTTTTTGGAGATCATCCAGTCGTCCATGTTGCGCAGCCAGTCGAGCTCGCGCGCCTTTCCAAACGACGGGATCCACTCGATTTCATTCGTAATTTGCATCAGAAGCTCACGCACGGGCTCCATGCGGATGAACCACTCGTCGACGAGCCTGAAGACCAACTCTGTGCCGCATCTCCAGCAAACGGGATAGCGGTGGGAGTAAGGCTCAACGTAGTAGAAGACCCCTTTCTCTTTCAGGCTGTCGTAGATTGGCTCGTTGACTTCGAAGACACTCATTCCAGTGAGCCAATCGAAGCCTTCTACGAACTCCCCCTCGTCGTCCAGAGGCGCAATGACGGCCAGGTCATACTCCGCCCCGAGTGCAAAGTCTTCCTTGCCGGCTCCGGGGGCTGTGTGGACGATGCCTGTGCCTTCTGACTCAGACACCTCGTCCCACTCAACGACCCGGTGTTCCACCCCCGCCTGGGCCGGAAGCTCATCGAACGGCCCCGAATATCGCAGTCCAACAAGGTCGGAGCCTGGAAGCTCCTCAAGGACCTCGTGATCGCCTCTCAGTACTGAGAGTCTTCCCTTGGCGAGATAGAACACATCGTCGCCATTCCTGACTCTAACGTATGTCAGTTCTGGATGGACGGCGGCCGCCACATTTGAAGACAGCGTCCAAGGCGTGGTCGTCCATATCAGGAGTGACTCGCCATCCCTGTCCAGCAGAGGGAACTTAACGAATAGACCGGGATGGACGATCTCGACATAGCCCTCGGTCACGATTTCATGCTCGGAAAGGCCGGTGCTGCATCGGGGGCACCAGGGCATTACGTCCCTGCCCTTGTAGATAAGGCCCTTGTCGTGGCACGTCTTGAGGAAGTGCCAGATCATGTAGTTGTTCTCGTCCGACTTGGTGTGGTACGAGTTGTCCCAGTCCATCCAGTAGCCAAGCCGCTTGGACTGCTCTGTGATTGTGTCAGCGAACCGGTCAACCCGGGCCTTGCAGAGATCGACGAACTCACCGACCCCGTATCCCTCGATGTCACGCTTGGACTTGAAGCCAAGCTCTTTTTCGACTTCGACTTCGATCCAGAGGCCCTGACCGTCGTAGCCGTTCTGGAACCGCTGCTTGTAGCCCTGCATGTTCCTGAATCTCAGGAACAGGTCCTTGTATGAACGCCCCCAGGCGTGATGGACTCCCATCGGATTGTTGGCCGTGATGGGTCCGTCTATGAAGGAGTACCTGCGGTCCGAGTTAAGGTTGCGCTCCCGGTACTTCAGCGGCACGTCATTCTGGTTCCACCAGTCGATCGTCTCCCGCTCCATGGCGGCGAAGTCTACTCTTGAGCTGACTGGATCGAACATTTCCACTCTCCCAGCATCGTGAAACAAAAAAAGCTCCCGTCCCTGTACATCAATCAGGGACGGGAGCTGGCTTTACTTCTGCCTGCTACCGCGGTACCACCCAAGTTCCCGTCCGCCGCGGCGGATCGGACTCTCAGCCCCGGCGGTCTGCCGTGGCGGACGACCGGGCCGCTCGTGTAACGGGGAGCGATGCCGTCGAAGTCTACTTGCCCATTTCGAGAGCGTTCGGTCCGAAGCTCAGGAGTGATATTCAATAGGACCGTCAGCGCCTGGCTCTCACCATCTCCAGGCTCGCTTGGCTGTCCGGGGCCTCTCTACTCGTCTCCGTCTAAGCCGTTGTTATGTTCTAATTACAAGTCAGACTAACAATAGCCCAACAAGAGTGTCAAAGCGTTAAGCGAGCGAAGCAGACACGCTGAGTTCAACGTTTCCAACCATCGCTCGCGAGATCGGGCAGCCATCCTTGGCGGCCTCCGCGACAGCGACGAAGTCTTCCTCGCTGATGCCATCGACGGTCCCCTGGACCGTTAGCTCGCTCGATACTACAGTGGGAGCGCCATCAACGAAGTCGAGCGTAACGCTGGCGCTCACGTCGAGCGTTCCTGGAGGGGTACCGGCACGAGTCAGACCGGCCGACAGCGCCATGCTGTAGCAGGAAGCGTGCGCCGCGGCGATAAGCTCCTCAGGGCTCGTGTTCCCCTCATTACCGCCAAAACGGGTGGGCTGGGTTACAGCCATCTCTGAGAAGGCCCCAGAAGTTTCCGCTGTCACCTTTCCCCCACCAGTCGTGAGGTCGCCTTGCCAGACCGAGTTGGCCGTTCTTGTTTCTGCCATTGAGTTTCCTCCTGCCACGTCATTTAAGTGGGTTTTTCAGCTAGTTCGGCACGCTGGTCGCAGCCACGGCGAATTGTAACATCCGGTGTTGGGCGTGTCATCACAGGCTTGACGCAGCGAGGTGGTCTGCATATAATCACATACCGCTGGCAAATTTCGGGCAGTCCCCTCTGGGGTGCTAACCGAGCAAGGAACAGTCAGCGCCGACCGGACTGAATCGGTCGGAAATGCACATTAACAGTTGAATCCTGTCCCTTAGTAAGGAAAAATATTGCAATTTAGCATATGAGCCCAAATGTGGGTCAAGTTACTAAGGGTCTACGGTGGATGCCTAGGGGCCAAGAGCCGAAGAAGGGCGTGGCAAGACTGCGATAAGCCTCGACTAGCTGTCTAGTGAGCTCAATCGAGGATTCCCGAATGGGGAAACCCGCCTTGGGTCATACCAAGGCACTCGCGTTAGCGAGGGGTAAGCGGGTGAACTGAAACATCTAAGTAACCCGAGGAAAGTAAATCAACCGAGACTCCCTGAGTAGTGGCGAACGAAAGGGGATGAGCCCAAACCTGGCTGGCTTAGTGGTATGAGAGCCTATGTCTGTCAGGGGTTGTAACACGCGCCCGCTCCATTCTCAGTAGGGAGCAAGGAGTCAAAAATCCGCCGCCTAGTCGAATGATCCTGGAAAGGACAACCAAAGAGGGTGAGAGTCCCGTAGGCGAAAGGTGTCGGACTTCTGGCGTGTTGTTGAGTACCACGGGACACGTGAAATCTTGTGGGAAGCCGGGGAGACCACTCTCCAAGGCTAAGTACTCTTGGCCACCGATAGTGAACCAGTACCGTGAGGGAAAGGTGAAAAGTACCCCAGACGGGGAGTGAAATAGACCTGAAACCGTAGACCTACAAGCCGTGGAAGGCCGTTTTGAACGGCTAACTGCGTGCCTATTGAAGAATGAGCCGGCGAGTTAATCTTTGCAGCAAGGTTAAGGGATATGAATCCCGGAGCCGAAGCGAAAGCGAGTCCGAATAGGGCGTTCAGCGACCTTAGGGTCGCGATGTTGTCTGGATTAGACCCGAAACCGGGTGAGCTACCCATGGCCAGGCTGAAGCTCGGGTAATGCCGAGTGAAGGGCCGAACCCGTGTCTGGTACAAAAGGCTGGGATGAGCTGTGGGTAGAGGTGAAATGCCAATCGAACTCGGAGATAGCTGGTTCTCCCCGAAATGTATTTAGGTACAGCCTCAATGATAGTCCTAGGGAGGTAGGGCACTGGATGGGCTAGGGGGCGTGAGCCTACCAAACCCAACCAAACCACGAATGCCCTTGGATGTTTCTTGGGAGTGAGTCAGTGGGGGATAAGCTCCATTGGCGAGAGGGAAACAGCCCAGACCGCAGGCTAAGGTCCCCAAGTGTGAACTAAGTGTGAAAGGAAGTGGGATTCCCAAAACAGCTAGGAGGTTGGCTTAGAAGCAGCCACCCTTTAAAGAGTGCGTAATAGCTCACTAGTCGAGGAGTCCTGCGCCGAAAATGTAACGGGGCTAAAGTTCACCACCGAAGCCGCGGATTCGCGCAAGCGAATGGTAGGGGAGCGTTGCCAGGGCGTTGAAGTCGAGGTGTGAACCTCGGTGGAGCGCTGGGAAGTGAGAATGCCGGCATGAGTAGCGTTAATTCTGGTGAGAATCCAGAACGCCGAAAGTCTAAGGTTTCCTACGCAACGCTGATCGGCGTAGGGTAAGTCGGTCCTAAGCCGTAGCGCACAAGCGAAGGCGATGGACAGCAGGTCAAAATTCCTGCACCACTGATTTCTCGTTATAAAGCAGAGGGGGGACGCGGCAAGGTAGGCTGAGCGCGCCATTGGATACGGCACGTTTGGCCCTGAAGGCCAGGCTGGGGTAGGCAAATCCGCTCCAGCGTTACGAGCTGAGGGGGCCGAAAACTCTAGGGCCAAAGCCCTGGGGAATTCAGTTGACCCTATACCGCCAAGAAAAGCCTCGCTGCAAGAGAATTTGGTGTCCGTACCGCAAACCGACACTGGTAGACTGGGGTAAAAGTCCCGAGGCGTTCGAGCGAACCCTCGTTAAGGAATTCGACAACTTGGCCCTGTAACTTTGGGAGAAAGGGTGCCTGTGGGGTGTAACCGCTAGCCGGTGAGGCCCTTGCAGGCCGCAGTAAAGAGGCCCAGGCGACTGTTTATCAAAAACACAGGTCTCTGCAAAGCCGAAAGGCGAAGTATAGGGGCTGACGCCTGCCCAGTGCCGGAAGGTTAAGAGGAGGGGTTCGGAAGCTTCGGCGACCAAAGCTCTGAATCGAAGCCCCGGTGAACGGCGGCCGTAACTATAACGGTCCTAAGGTAGCGAAATCCCTTGTCGGGTAAGTTCCGACCCGCACGAATGGCGTAACGACCTGGGCGTTGTCTCAACGAGGGGCTCGGTGAAATTGCAAGACCCGTGAAGATGCGGGTTACCCGTGGCAGGACAAAAAGACCCCGTGGAGCTTTACTGTAGCTTGGCAGTGGACTGGGATTATTAATGTGTAGGATAGGCGGGAGACTGTGAAGCCGCGACGCCAGTCGTGGTGGAGTCAACCTTGAAATACCGCTCTTTGATGATTTCGGCCCTAACCCCGATGAAGTCGGGGGACCCTGCCAGGTGGGCAGTTTGACTGGGGCGGTCGCCTCCTAAAAGGTAACGGAGGCGCACAAAGGTTCCCTCAAGGTGGATGGAAATCACCTTCAGAGTGTATTGGCATAAGGGAGCTTGACTGTGAGACCTACAAGTCGAGCAGAGACGAAAGTCGGTCAAAGTGATCCTACGGTTCCGTGTGGAAGGGCCGTGGCTTAACGGATAAAAGCTACCCCGGGGATAACAGGCTTATCTCGCCCAAGAGTTCACATCGACGGCGAGGTTTGGCACCTCGATGTCGGCTCGTCGCATCCTGGGGCTGAAGAAGGTCCCAAGGGTCCGTCTGTTCGCCGGTGAAAGCGGCACGCGAGCTGGGTTCAGAACGTCGTGAGACAGTTCGGTCTCTATCCGCCATGGGCGCAGGAAATTTGAGGAGAGCTTTCCCTAGTACGAGAGGACCGGGAAGGACAGACCTCTGGTGTACCGGTTGTTTCGCCAGAAGCACCGCCGGGTAGCCATGTCTGGATGCGATAAGCGCTGAAGGCATCTAAGCGCGAAGCCAACTCCAAGATAAGATTTCCCAAAACAACTACGGTTGCGAGTAAGGTCCCCGGGAGACTACCGGGTAGATAGGCCGCAGGTGTAAGGCGAGTAATCGTCTCAGCTGAGCGGTACTAATCGACCGAGGACTTGACCCACATTTGGGCTCATCTGCGATTGCAATACATGAAACTAAGGTCCAGGATTCAACTAAGATCAAGTTGACAGCATGCCGTTTAGCGGCTAGTGTTCAACTACAGGCTGGCCCAAGTGCCAGCTACCACCATATCGGTGCGGGGTGGAGCAGCGGCAGCTCGTTGGGCTCATAACCCAAAGGTCGCAGGTTCGAGTCCTGCCCCCGCCACCAGGAAATAATCAGCCCCCGGCGCATAACCGGGGGCTTTTCTTTATGATCATTAGCAAAGTGCCTTCGTGTGCTGCGCTCGCGAACTTAGCGGCCAGGATGAACACTCTGTTCTCTGCGCCTTGACATCGCATTGGATCAGCAATTACTACTTTAGCCTGATTTAGACGTGAGCGAGGTGTGCAATGGCAGGTCCACTGGCAGGTATCAAGATACTCGAGTTCACTCAGATTATCGCGGGGCCGTTCGGCGGAATGCTGCTCGCCGATATGGGGGCCGACGTCATCAAGGTCGAGCCGCTTGAGGGGGAACCCTGGAGGCTGGCCCTCCAGTTCATCCCTGGCGAGTCCAAGACGTACATGTCCCTGAACCGCGGCAAGAGGAGTCTGCCACTGGACCTGACCAAGGGCGAGGCCGTCAAGATCGTCCGCGACATGATACCCGAGGTTGACGTGGTCATTGTCAACGCGAGGCCCGATGTTCCTGGTAACCTGGGCATTGACTACGACACCTTGTCAGCAATCAACCCGCGACTGATCTACTGTGACAACACGGCATTCGGGAGAAGCGGCCCAGACGCTTACAGGCCGGGGTACGACCTCATAATCCAGGCGATGACTGGGCTGATGGCCGCAGAGGGCAAGATTAGAGACGGTGTCCTTCAACTCATTACGGCAACGGCTGTCGCTGACTACGCGACCGGTATTGCCATCGCATGGGGAGTCTGTGCGGCACTGTTCCACCGCGAGCGCACTGGCAAGGGCCAGCGAGTGGATACCAGCCTGCTTGCATCCGGCCTGGCTGTTCAGACTGGTGGATTCATGGAGATCGACTCCGTGGACAGGGAGAACCGGGAAGCGTTCCTGGCAGTCCTGGAGGCGATGCGAGAGGCCGGCGCCTCGTATGAGGAGATCGACGAACAGCACCAGCAGATGATGAATCCCTTCAGAAGGGGCAACATCTACTACCGAACCTACCAGGCAAAGGATGGGACGCTTGCAGTAGCATGTCTGAGCGACAGATTGCGCAAGCGTGTCGCTGATGTACTGGAGATCGACGACCCAAGGTTCCAGCCAGGATACGATCCCATGTCTCCGCAGGTGCTGGACCTTAGTGAAGAGCTGGTGCAGACGGCAGAGGAGCTCTTCCTCGAGAAGACTGTCGATGAGTGGCTCCAGGTATTCGACTCGGTGGGAGTGCCCGCAGGACCGGTACGCTACATTCAGGAGCTGATACAGGACGAACAGGTCAAGGCCAATGGACTGGTCGTGGACCTGGACCACTCCCTGGCGGGTCCGGTCAAGATGGTCGGGCCAATGATCCAGATGAGCGAGACACCGCTGGAGGCCAGGAGCGCGTCGCCTGCCCTGGGAGAGCACACAGATGAGATCCTGCTGGAAATGGGCTACACTTCCGAAGAGATATCTGGGCTGAAGTTGGATGGAGCAACACGCTAACTGCCAGTGGTGACACAATTGGTCGGTTGAAATGACTATACATGCTGACTATAATTGGAGCGGCTTTCACGGAGGCCGCTCAGGGGCGAGCTTACGAACCCTCGACAGGAGGCACTAAAGGGAATGACCTATATAATCGCGGAGCCGTGCGTCGACGTTAAAGATGGGGCATGTGTGGACGTTTGTCCGGTGGACTGCATTTACGGTCTGGACGAAGAAGAGGACAGACAACTCTTCATCCATCCCGAAGAGTGCATAGACTGCGCAGCGTGCGAGCCGGTCTGCCCGGTGACGGCGATATTCGCCGAGGATGACACTCCTCCCGAGTGGGACAACTTCATAGACATCAACTACGAGTACTTCGGAATGTCCCGCTAGGGCCTTCCCTACTCTCCAATCAGACTCAGAAGTACCCTGCCCTCCGTTCCAAAGCTTGTTGGAAGGGATTAGGCAGGGTATTCTTTGAGTGAGCCAGGTAGAAGCGACTGACCATTGGCACAACAGGGCGTGCGCAGGCCAGTCGCTCGTCTTATAGGAGGATCTGACCATGGTGACAATAGAGTCTACAGGCGAATTTGCCACACAGACTTACCAGCGAATGTCGGAACGGCTGGGAGTCGTTCGCAAGCGATTGAACAGGCCCATGAGCCTGGCCGAAAAGGTCCTGCTATCCCACCTGGACGATCCTGAGAACCAGGAGATCGTGCCTGGCGAGAGCTACATTCGTGTTCGACCGGACAGGGTCATACTGCAGGACGTGCTTGGTCAGACGGCCATGCTCCAGTTCATGCAGACGCTCAGAGACAAAGTCGCGGTACCTACAACGATTCACTGCGACCACCTGATTCAGGCGCGTCAGGAAGGTGTGCTGGACCTCCAGGAATCGCTCGCCGAAAACGGCGAAGTCTACGGCTTCTTGAGGTCGGCCGCCGCCCGCTATGGTGTGGGCTTCTGGGAGCCGGGTGCAGGGATAATTCACCAGGTCAATCTCGAGAACTACGCATTCCCGGGCCAGGTGATCATCGGTACGGACTCACACACGCCGAATGCCGGCGGTCTAGGAGCATGTTCGGTTGGCGTTGGTGGAGCTGACGCCGTCGAGGTGATGGCAGGGCTGCCCTGGGACGTGCTTATGCCCAGGAGAATCGGTGTCGTCCTAACAGGTGAGCTCAACGGGTGGACAGCTCCGAAGGACGTGATCCTCAAGCTGGCAGGACTGCTTACCGTGTCAGGTGGCACGAACAGCATCATCGAGTACATCGGGCCGGGCACGAGCAGCATCAGCTGCACCGGTAAAGCCACAATCACAAACATGGGCGCCGAACTCGGCGCAACCACATCCATGTTCCCCTATGACAAGAGCATGGCAGACTACCTGGTCGCTACGAACAGGCCCGAGCTCGCGGAGGTCGCGGACCAGTTCGCGGACTTGTTGAAGGCGGACCCCGAAGTCGAGGCTGACCCTGACAGCTACTTCGATCAGGTTGTCAGGATTGACCTCACGACCCTCGAGCCACACGTCGTTGGCCCCCACTCTCCCGACCGAGCCCGTCCGATTTCCGAGTTGGCCGCTGAGGTTGCCGACTCGTCGAACGAGTTCATCGACGAGATTTCGGCAGCGCTGATCGGGTCATGCACGAACTCGTCATACGAAGACATGAGCCGGGCGGCGGACGTGGCCGAGCAGGCGGCCGCTCGCGGATTGAAGTCGGCGGTGCCCTTCATGGTGACACCCGGTTCCGAGCAGGTGCGAGCAACCATCGAGCGGGACGGCCAGATGGACTCTCTGCACAAGATTGAGTCCACAGTGCTCGCCAACGCCTGTGGCCCCTGTATCGGCCAGTGGCGAAGGTCGCGCGAGGCCAATACCGCAGCCAACACCATCGTTACTTCGTACAACAGGAATTTCCCACAGCGAAATGACGGCGCCCCAACCACGATGAACTTCATCGCGAGTCCGGAGATCATCACTGCATTTGCGATCGCCGGCACACTTTCGTTCAATCCGCTAACTGACGAACTCACAGCCCCGGACGGGTCGAAGTTCAGACTCGACCCACCGGCCGTCGCGCCGGAGGTCCCGGAGGAGGCGTTCGACCGGGGTGCAACCAACTATGTCGCTCCGCCAGATGACGGAAGTGGAGTCGCAGTTGAGGTAGCTCCAGACTCGCAGCGCCTCCAGGTCATGCAGCCTTGGGACGCGTGGGATGGCAGTGACGTCGAAGAAGCTCCGGTGCTGCTGAAGGTGTCCGGCAAGTGCACGACTGACCACATCTCGCCTGCGGGTCCCTGGCTTTCGCTTCGCGGTCACCTGGACAAGTTCAGCGACAACATGTTCATGGGCGCGATCAACGCCTACACAGGCGAGGCCGGCAAGACCAGGAACATTGTCACTGGTGACGAGGGGGTTGCTGTCTCATCGGTCGCAAGGGACTATAAATCCAAAGGCCTGAAGTGGGTCGTCATCGGCGACGACAACTACGGTGAGGGTAGCTCCCGAGAGCATGCGGCCCTCTCGCCCAGGTTGCTGAACGGAGCAGCGGTAATCTCTCGCAGCTTCGCGAGAATCCACGAGACCAACCTGAAGAAGCAGGGACTGCTGGCACTGACGTTCAGCGATCCTGCGGACTATGACAGGATCCGGGAAGATGACAGGATCAGCCTAACGGGTCTGTCTGAACTGGCTCCGGGCAAGCCTGTCATGGCCACCCTGCACCACTCCGACGGTACTGAGGAGACTCTGGATCTGAACCACTCATTTGCTGAGGAACAGATTCAGTGGTTCCAAGTAGGGTCAGCGCTGAACCTGTTCCATCAGTAGCAGACAGGGCTGGGCCCCGGTGCTGCTAGAGGAAGAGAGTCAAATCTCGAAGTTGAAGAGGGAGCGGGCTGATGATCAGCCCGCTCTCTTCTTTAGTCGCCGCTTGTGCCGACCCAGCCTGACTGGGAGATGTCGATCATAATCCCATCGGGGCCAGCGTACTTGGTCTCTACGTTCAATCCGCCGTGGCCGCTTCCCATTCCTGAGTGCAAGGCATCGTTGATGTCGTCGCGAGGGGAAGAGTTGTTTTGCCGAAGGCGCTGCTCGGTGGCTTCGGCGTCCTCCACCTGGAACCCAATGTGGTGTATACCGGAGTAGTCCGTACCGAACTCCTCGCCTGCGACCACCTCGCTGTGGAAGTTGAGGATCGCCAGGTTGATGTTTCCATCGCTCAGGTAGTAGCCCGAGGCATTGGCGCTGTCCACCTTGCCAACTTCTTCGAGCTCGAACACTTCCTTGAAGAACTCCGCGGTCTTGTCCGGATCCTGACTGGCTATCGCGATGTGCTTGATCTTAGCCATGTTACCTCGCTCACCCTGCGCTAATGCAGTGTAACCACACTGCATTGATTTGATTTCTGAGCCAACTATATTAATCGTCTTAGACAGGTGTCAAATAACTCTGTCGCCGATGGTGAGATAGACCACCAGGGTGTCATTTGCACATTGATACACCGCCTGGCCCAGACCCGAGGGGACAGTTGCAGTCAGAATACAGGAAGCGCGGGGCGCGGAGGATGGGCAGGTTCTTCCTCTAGCTGTGCTCTCCGGTGAGACGAGAGTTGAACTCGCCGAACGCATGGGAAAGCGAACTGTGCTCTGGCCGGGCAAGGTCTGGATCTGTCGCAAGTATTCTGTCGGCCTCGCGCCTGGCGAGTGCGACAATCTCCTGATCAGTGATCTCTGCTACGCGAAAAGCTGGAAGTCCGCTCTGACGTGTGCCCAGGTAGTCTCCCGGCCCCCTGAGCTTGAGGTCCTCCTCCGAGAGCTTGAACCCGTCTGACGTACGCTCAAGGAGCCTCAGGCGGTTCAGCGCCTCGGATCCCGGCGATTCCGAGAGGAGCAGGCAATGGCTCTGATGAGCGCCGCGCCCTACCCTGCCCCTGAGTTGGTGAAGCTGCGAAAGACCAAATCGCTCGGCCCCATCGACCAGCATCACCGTCGCATTTGGGACATCGATTCCGACTTCGATGACAGGAGTTGCAACCAGCACGTCCAGACCACCTGCCTTGAAGTAGTCCATCACCTGCTCTTTCTCCTCCAGGCTCATGCGACCGTGAAGCAGACCAACATTACGGTCAGCGAACACTGTGGTCGAGAGTCGTTCGAACTCCTCCTGGGCGGCTTTCGTCTGGATGACCTCTGATTCATTGATGAGAGGGCACACGATGAATGCCTGCCGTCCGGCGTCCAGCTCATCGCGTACAAACTCGAACGCGGCATCTCGCCTCTCGTTCTCAACGAATCGAGTGCGAACTGGAAGTCTGCCAGGAGGCATCTCGTCTATTACCGATACGTCCAGGTCGCCGTACAGCGTCATCGAGAGTGACCTTGGAATGGGCGTGGCGCTCATGGCAAGGAAGTGTGGTCGCACACCCTTCTCCCTCAATTTTGCGCGCTGGGAGACGCCGAATCGGTGCTGTTCATCCACGACCGCAAGAGAAAGGTTCGGAATGTCGACCGACTCCTGTATGAGCGCATGAGTTCCTATGACGATGTCGACGAGCCCCGCTGAGAGCAGGCTTGTCAGATCGTCCCTGATTCGTCTCCTCTGCCCTCCGAGGAGCAGCGCTACAGTCAGCTTTCGGTCCAGCCCTGCGACCTCAAGTGTCTGAATGTTCCCTCCAGCCGGTTCGAACCCGGGTCCATCCAGAAGGCGGCAGATCGTCAGGAAGTGCTGTTCTGCGAGGATCTCCGTAGGGGCCATGAGGGCGGCCTGTGTGCCGTTGTGAACGGCTGCGAGCATGGCTGCGGTCGCGACAATCGTCTTGCCGCTACCGACGTCTCCCTGGAGCAGGCGGCTCATCGCCTGGTCCGACTCAATGTCGGACAGGATGTCACCGATTGCCAGAGACTGAGCTCCGGTCAGCTCGAATGCGAGAGTACTCAAGAAGGCATCAAGGGTTCCGGGTTCAATTCGAAGTGGCAGGGCACCTCCCGATCCCTTCCATTCAGCCCTGCGAGACAGCACAGAAAGCTGCAGCATGAACAGCTCGTCGAAGGCCAGCCTCCGACGAGCATGCTGATAACTCTCCCAGTCGTCGGGATAGTGCATCTGCTGGATTGCGTCGTGAAGTCCGATTAGCCCCGTGCGGTGGAGCACTTCCTCGGGGAGGAAATCATCAATCTGATCGATACACGCATCCAGGGCGCGGCGCACGAGCGACCGTAGTACACGCTGGGACAGACCCTGAGTGGACGAGTAAACGGGGACGAGCCTCCCCGTGTTCAGAAGATCATCATCCTCGTCCAGAATCTCGCACTCTGGACCCTGAAACACCAGGTTGCCTCTGAATACGTTGACCTTGCCACTGATGGACACGCGGGAGCCCTGCTTGAGTCGTGACGCAAGCCACGGGTTGTTGAACCACACTGCCCTCACGTTACCGGTCTCATCGCCGAGGACAGCCTGAGTGGACTTCTGACGCCCAAGCATCGTCTGACTGGCCTCCCACACCGTTAGAATGGCGGTCTGGTCTTCGCCGGGTGAGAGTTGGGCGACCTTCCTAATCTTGGTGTAGTCAGAATGTCGATTCGGAAACAGGTAAACCAGGTCCCCGACTCGATTAACACCAATGCTCTCGAGCCGGGGCTGTATCTTCCGCCATACACCCTTCATCAACGTGACGTCGTCTGAGAGCGTGAGAGATCTCCTCGGGGAAGGAGGCTTCCGGGGTTGGCGGTCAGACTTTAACTGCGAACCTGTGCCCCCTTGACGGGCAGCAGGCTCCGGCCCGTTAGTGTCGCTCACAGCCGAACGCATCCGCTGTACGGTCTGTCGCGACCACTCGGAACGCTCATCCGCCGTCAGAGAGGCGTAAGAGGAAATGCCGCCCAGGAAAGGCTCCAGGTCTGTTGCATATCTCACCAGGAACCCATCGAGTCCGCCGATTACGGCCGTGTCATCGAATCCCCGCGCACGCTCCTCCCGAAGGATGTTGTAGAGCGATCGGGTTGCTGGCTGGACCGTGGTCATGTTCGGATTGGCATCGAATCGATGCGTGTCTAGGTATCCGCTCTTAGAACGACCAGGCCTAGCGAGTCGGGGCCGACATAAGTTCCAAGCGCCGGACCGAATCTGACAACTATCGGCTCTTCGTCACCTTCCATGAGAGGACGAATCGACTCGGCCAGCGAATCGGCCTCGTCACGTGAGGTGCTGTACATGACCGAGGCGGCTGTGAAAGGGGAGAAGTCCTTCGCTGCCCGTTCAAGCCTGGCCATCCCCTTGCGGCGCGTTCGTTCCTTTCCAAAGTTATCCACCACGCCATCCTGAATTGTGATGAGCGGCTTAATCTTGAGGAGCGTGCCAACCAGGGCCTGGGCATTCCCGATCCGACCGCCCCTCTTCAGGTATTCCAATGTATCCAGCAGCACCACGCACTGTGCCCTTGGAGTCTCCCCATTGACTACTTCAACTACCTCTTCTAAAGAAGCCCCGGCATTCGCGGCTCGCGCGGCGGCCATTACGATTAATCCAACGCCCATCGATGCCTGCAACGTGTCTATAACTTCAATTGGGCAGCCTACCTCTGCACCCTCGGCGCCTTGCACAGCAGAATTAAAGGTACCGCTGACCTTGCTTGATACGTGTATTGACACTATTGCATCGGCGTCCTCGGCAACGCGTGTATAGGCGTCGAGGAACTCCCCGACCGAGGGCTGCGATGTCGTTGGAAAGTCCGGACCGCTGAAGAGCTTCTCGAAGAACTCGTCGGTGGTCAGGTCAACTCCATCCCTGAATACCTGAGTGCCGAAGTGCACATTGGCCGGAACTACCGTTATACCAAGCTCCTCGGCGATTTCCGGGGGCAGATCTGAAACGCTATCGGTTACTACACGTACGGCCATGTCCTCACCTCATCTCACTCTATAGACACAAAGAGATGGTAGTGCGGTTGACCCCCAAAGACCACCTCGAACTCAATATCGGGAAAGTCGGCCTCCAACTGGGAGGCGAGCGTCCCTGTCTGATCCTCATCCATCTGGTCTCCCCAGTACAGAGTTACCAGGTCAACAGGTCGGTCCGTCTCGGCAATTCCCAGGAGGCCTGTGACGACACATTCCAGAGTGTTATCAGCATACACGAGCTTCCTGTCGAGCATGGCGATCAACTGGTTTTCTTCTACCTTCACACCATCCAGCTCCGCATCTCGAGAGGCGAAACAGATCTCTCCCGTGCGAGCGGTGTCGAGCTGGTTGACCATCTCATCAGCGTGGTCGGCCAGTGACCCCTGCGTGATGTCATAGTTGAGGACCGCCACTATACCCTGCACTACGGTACGGCTCGGCACCACCCGGACGTTCTTAGACGATCGCTCAGCAGCCTGTTCGGCGGCAAGGATAATGTTGGGGTTGTTGGGCAGAAACACCACGTTCTCGAGAGGAGCATCCTCGATGGCACGAAGCACGTCACCAACACTAGGATTCATACTATCTCCACCGCTAACGAAGTTCTCGACCGAAAAGGCCCTGAACACTTCTTCAAGTCCTTTGCCCTGCACGACTGCAACGACCGCGACGTCTTCGACGCCCAGTTCAGCGCGGCGCTCTGCCGAGTACTGCTCACGCTGTTCGTCCATGTTCTGGATGTTCTCTTTCGAGACCTCTCCCAAGGTGCGACCATACTCCACCACATCGCTCGGCTCAGTGGTATGAACATGGATCCGCACCAGCGAATCAGTCCCAATTACCACGGGAGATTCGCCGAGTACCTGAAGCCTCGCCATGATCGCGTCCTTATTAAGTGAGGGTCCGCTGATCATGAACTGGGTGCAGAATCCAAACTCCTCCTCTTCGATCTCATCAAGGAACTCGGCGGATATGTTGCCGTCGAGCGAAACAGGCTGGGGAGGCGTTAACTCCTCGTTCAAACCTCCCAGGCGGTGAATGTGACGCCTGACTCCTTCCATAATTACATAGAAGCCGTACCCACCTGAGTCCACGAGACCAGCCCTATGGAGCACCGCGAGCAAGGTAGGAGTGCGAGCGACCGAATCAAAGGCGGTGCGGCAAACATCGTCGATCATACTTGCCAGGTCGTCAGCAGAAGACTTCTCCGCTGCTTCCGACGACTCACGCATGACGGTCAGAATCGTTCCCTCCCTGGGATGCCCAATTCCGCCATAAGCGTGTACCGACGCAGCTGCCAGAGATCGTGCAAAGTCATCGGCACCAAAGTCGGTACAACCGTCAAGCGCCTCCGCCATTCCCATGAAGAATTGCGACAGAAGCACGCCGCTGTTGCCCCGGCCGCCATTGAGAGCATGTTCAGCCATCATTCGAGACGTCTCACCTACCGATGGTGAAACATTCTCAGCCGTGTTGGAAACAACGTCCAGCAGTGTCAGGTACATGTTGATTCCGGTGTCGCCGTCTGGGACCGGGAACACATTTAGCCGGTTGATCTCGGCGACGTTGGCCTCGAGCAGTTCGAGCGCTGATTCAAACAGCGACAGAAGTCCCGGGCCATCCAGTCTTTGGGTACCAGTGAAAGCATTTGTCATACGTGATCCAGTTTGCCCACATAAACTCAGGTGTGCTAGTGTGCTTAAGGCTATTGGGCGTCTTTGAACTCCCAATCTGGTGCCCAATTGTAATCTCAAGTCCAAAGGCCGTCAAAGAGGAAAAATGGCTAAGTGTCAACTGTGCAATAAGGCTGGACAGTCAGGAAACAACGTCAGCCACTCGAATAAACGCACCCGGACCAGGTGGTTTGCAAACGTGCAGCGTTCAACAATCATCCGCGATGGGAAGGCCGAGAGGCTCTATGTCTGCACGCGGTGCCTCAGGACTCACAACAAGATCATAATGAAGGGCTGAGGCCACACGTCTGTAGCAAACAGTGACGCAAGACGTATGTCGACGTGAGCGGTTAGAGGACTAATTTCGTTGACACCATCAAACCTCATGGCTACCATAATTTCGATGGTCGTGCAGGATGTCTGCACGCACGCTCACCTTTAGAATCAGCGCCCGGAGAGAGCTATGGCCGAGTACACCAAGTCAGAGACAATGGACTGGGCTCGCGAGAACCTTCGCGGCCAGTGGACCACCCTTATGACGCCCTTTACTGAGGATGATGAGGTGGACGAAGACGGCCTCAGAAAGAACATTGCTCACGTTCGCGCCCTCGGAACGCACGGAGCCGGTTCAACCTGGGGAATGGGCGAGTTCTGGAGCCTCACACATGAGGAGAGGCTTCGCGTCTATGACGTCGTAGCCGAAGAGTCGGCCGGCGAGTGGCCGATCGGCGCCCACGTGTCCCACACGTCTGCCAAGTCGATGCTGGATTTGGCGCGCCATGCCGAGGGTGTAGGCTACGACCTACTGATCGTCGGTGCTCCCTACTTCGTGACCAACACTGAAGACCAGGTCGTTGAGTGGGTGCGGCTCCTGGCCGACAACACGGACCTGGCGATCATGTACTACAACTCGCCGCAGTTCGGGACAATACTGGACGCGCGCGGCCTGCAGAGGATCTGCCAGATCCCCAATGTAGTCGGAGTCAAGGAAGCAAGCTTCAACCAGGATATCTCTGTAGAGACTCACCAACTCGTCGGGCGCGACGCCATCATCAGCACGCCGGACGAGTGGATCCTGTTCAGGGGCCGCGAATTGGGCTTCGAGCAGCAGGTGATGTTTGCGAACACCTCTGACTGGCGCTTCGATACGCCGGACGAAAACTACTATGTGCAGTTCATCGACAAGGCAATGAGAGGCGACCTGGACGACGACTTCTATGACGCCCACGTTCGCCCCATCAAGCAGGTCTCCGACAAGTGGTGGGCATACACAGTCCAGAAGTTCGGTGGCGCGCTTCCAGCTTCGATGTGCAAGTACTGGGGTGAGCTGATGGGCCTCGCAGGTGGGCACGTCCGTCCTCCTCTGACTGACCTGTCAGACGACGAGAAGGCCGAGTTGAAGTCGGACGTTGGGGCTGTAGTCGATCTCGCTTAATCAAGAAGGGACCAGAGCCTCGGAACCAGCGGCGAGCAGAATTCACTTTAGCTCCAAGACCGGAGCCGAGTCCTATTTCAAGAGTACCCGCCAGGGACCATAATCCCGAGTCACAGGTGAGCACGAATGCTGTTAATGGTTAGTGTCCAAAACCTTCCCGAAGCAATGGAGGCGCTGCATGGCGGGGCCGACATCGTGGATGTCAAGAACCTTCAGGAAGCGCTGGTTGGTTCAGCCCATCCGTTAACGGTCAAGGCCGTTAGAGATGCCATTCCGGGTGCCAGGCACGCCAGCGTTACGCTTGGAGTCGTACCCAATCAGGCCGGTACCGTAGCAATGGCTGTTTACGCAGCAGGCGTCCTCGACGCTACGTCGGTGAAGGTCGGATTTATGACGACCGAGTACGAACAGGCCGTCGAGACCCTCCTGGAGTGCCGGGAGGCTCTTAACGGTTTCGAGACGAAGCTCATAGGATCCCTGTTTGCCGACAATCCCCTCTACGACGGTCTCGAAGCCGACCACATGGTTGAGCTGGCAAAGGCAGGCCAGTGTGACGGTTGGCTCATCGATACGTTGACAAAGGATGGTCGAAACCTCTTTGACTTCATGCCTGAGCTGCAGCTCCGAGAGATGGTGCTGGAGGGCAAGGAGATGGGCATGTCCACCGCCCTGTCCGGGCATCTTAGGATGAGCGACGTGGACGAGTTGGCGAGGATCAACCCAGACATTGTCGGCGTGAGGGGGGCGGTCTGCCGGAAGGGTGATCGCTCTTCAGATGTCCATCGCGATGCCGTTGGTGAGTTCAGGCGGCAGCTCGACCTGCGAGAGACCGGCAAGATCAATGTACGCGAGGCCCAGATCATGGCTGGAAACGGGGCCGCCGTCCAAGGCTCCAACGGCTGGAACATTATTGACGGCACCGGGAAGACATGTGCAGGCATACTGGCAGCCCTTACCGCGCAGATAGAAGTCGACGGTGAGTCCTTCATCGAAGTTATCATTCCTGATGTGCTCAATGCCTACGACGTAGTCGTATGGGCCGAAGAGCATAGTCACAACGTGCTAACACAGCGCAAGGACGAGGTCGGCGCCACCCGGATGCTTATCAAGCCCTAGTTAGTAGCAACATATCGAGTTTAGGACGAGCCGGCGTCAGGCCGGCTCTTTTCTATTGGACCTCAACCCTCTCCTCACAGGTGTCGGCTCACCTGTTTCAGTTTGGGAATTCCCCTCAAACAGCCTTGTCCAGGTCCCGATCGACACGGTGTCCAACAGACCTGTCTCGGGACACTCTCAATAGGCAAAACGATGACCTTGTTTTCAATTGCGTGGCATATAGGCCCATGCTAGGATGGCTTTAAGAACAGTCAGAGAAACGGGGATTTTATTGGAAGGGGATACAGTCAGCGACATCGCAACAATCGTTGGATTGGTGACGGATGTCGTGTTGCTCATATTGGTAACCGCCGTCCTGATAGGTTTCTTTGTGGTCTTCGCGCTTATCAGCAAGCTTCTGAGTACAGCCCAGTCTACGTTGGAAACTGTGCAGGACGCCGCAGAGACTGTATCTGAACGAGTTATCAATCCGGCGACCGAAAACGTTGGAACCAGTCGAAGAATTGGCAGCGCTGTCGGATTCCTGATTGGTCTGCTCCGACGTAAACGCCAATCGAACGGCAATTGAACACAGGAGGAAATCAGATGGCGAACAACAACGGTGGTGGGGGATTCTTGGTGGGCTTCCTGGTCGGAGGCATTATTGGCGGATTCCTGGGTCTTCTTCTCGCTCCGAAGCCCGGCGCCCAGACGCGTGCTGAGCTGATGGAAATGGGCGACGCCTGGCGTACACGGGCAGATGAAATCGCAGCGCAGATGGCGGCTGAAATGCGTTCACGCGGTGTGCCGGACATGAGTGCTGTAGGTGAACGAGTAGGCCCTGCCGTGGACTCCCTTCGCGAGCGAGGGTCCACAACCATCGACGCGGCCCGCGAGGCAGGAACGAGCGCGGTTGCAAGCGCCCGCCAGGGAGTTGGCGCCGTCAGGTCCAAGATGTCCAATGGGAATGACACGGCCAAGTCCGAGGACGGCACCGCATAGAAATTCGAAACAGTAGGAACTAACCAAAGAAGGGGCCGGCGTCACTAGCCGGCCCCTTTGCATTCCTAGAATTGCGTAGCTCTGCGTCAGATGGGTTTCGTTGCCTGTGGATAGGATCCAAGTACCTTGAACATAGAGGCTCGCGATCTGATGCCATCCAGGGCATCTCGGATGAGCTCGTCCTCGCGATGCCCCTCAAGATCTATGAGGAACACGTACTGCCCAAGACTTCTTCTGTCGGGTCTGGACTCTATCTTGATCATGTTGATGTTTCTACGCGCCAATTCCCCGAGGGTATCGTAGAGAACACCCGGGGCATCTTGAGAGAAGTCGAAGCAGATTGACGTCCTGTCCATTCCCGTCGGCCTGCTGTCAGACTCTCCCAGCACGACAAATCGGGTCTGATTATTGAATACGTCCTCTATGTTGGCTTCGACAATGGTTGCCTCGAAAATCTCAGCAGCACGCCGGCTGGAGATAGCCGCAGCAGTATGCCTGCTTTCTCGCATATCCGCGACTGCCCCGGCTGTGCTGAGTGATGCAACATTCTCCGCATTAGGGAGATTGCGCGTGAGGAAAGCACGACATTGGGCGAGGGCCTGCGGATGTGAATACACGACCTCGATCTGGTCAAGCCTGGTGCCCGGATCGGTCAGTAGGCAGTGGTGAATGGGAACGACCACCTCACCCTTAATCTTGAGGTTCGACTCGTGGATAAGCAGGTCCACAGTGAATGTGACAGTCCCTTCCAGGCTGTTCTCAATAGGAACAATCGCTTCTTCGACTTCCCGATTGCCTGCAGCTGCCACTACAAGTGGGATAGCGCCATAGGCGACGCGTTCTAGCTGCGGATCGTAGTCGATGGCAGCCTGTTCACTGTAAGTGCCTTCAGGACCGAGAAAGGCCAGCCGGGCAGCCATCAGCTTCCTCCGACATCGTCTACTAGCAGGCCGCCGAGCCGTTCCTCAAAGGCATCAACCAGGATCGCGGTAGTGTCTATCGATTCTGTTACGCCCAGTCGATCAAAGAGCTCCACGTGCTCCGAAATGCTGACAACGGACATCACCCTGCCTACCCCGAAGAGATGTGCCGCCATCTGGCAAATGACCAGGTTTTCGTCGTCGCGTCGTCCTGTGGCTATGAGGACATCGGCACGACTGGCGCCCGCACTCCAGAGGACCCGGGACTCTGTTGCGTCTCCACGCACGGCCACGCTTCCCAGTTCGTCTTCGATCGCGGCGAATCTTTCTGGGTCTCGGTCTATAACCGTAATCTCCTGTTCCGCATCCAGAAGCCAGCGCGCGATTGCAGTCCCAACGCGACCGGCGCCTACTATGATGGCATACATGGTTAAACTAGGACCTGCATCGCACGCCTACAGTTGCTCAAGTGCCAGGTCCCTTAGAATCTCCGTGTGACTTATGGTCGTTATATCGAGACCTTCGTACAATTCGCGCTTGACCGGATCGTCCAGCCTGCACACGACGCTCTTTACATCGAGTATATGAAGGGCAATCTGCGCCGCCATAATGTTTACTGGATCAGAACCGGCGGTTGCAATGAAGACATCAGCGTCCTGCACCCCTGTCTTCCGCAGGTCGGACTCAAGTGTTATGTCAGCGAGGTACGGTATGAGCAGTCCTCCACGCACTATGTCTCGCGGGAGATGGTCAAACGCATCTACCGAAGTATCGAGAATGTGGACTGTTCTCCCAGGGCGACACAACGCCGTGGCAATTGAGGCGCCAGTCCTGCCACAGCCGCCAATAGCGACTCTACTTAGTCCCCTGATCATGGGCAATGGAGCGCCGTTGTTCGTCATCTAAAGCGCTCTCGTGCCTGGCGAGTGTCGTTGAATGGTCGAACCAATCTGAGTCGGCTCGCGACACAGAATCACTCGACAGGGCGCATGCCTCAAGATATATGGAACGTGCTCTTCAAGGGAGTAGCGACCGAAAGCTTCGACCACTGATGTGCCAATTGCTATCGCTTCAACATTCTTTTCGACAGCTTCGCGTACCACTGCGGTGCCTGAATCCCTGGCCTGCACAAGATGAGCTTCCACAATGCAGTTGTATCGGCTTGCAACGCGCTCCATATCTTCGAGTACCTGCTCACCGACCGTAGACTCACCGCCGATAACAGCATCCAGAGGAGTATTCCGAGCCACCTCAATTACATAGAGCAGGTGAAGTGTGCTCCGTCTGGACTCGAGCAACTCGCAGGCGAGCCTGACAACAAGGTTGTCCGACTGCGAACCTGTTACAAGTACCAGAATAGAAGAGGGTCGGATGTTGCCCTGTTCTCCGCCGCCGGAGTGGTTGGTTCTTCTCGCCCAGTTGAACACTTGGTCCCTCAGCCAACCTTCCGGATCGTTACGGTCGCTTCAGGGATCAATTTGCAGCGTCCAGTTCTACGAGCTGTTCCGCCATGCTGTCCAACTGGTCGAGCATCGAGTCGTGTCCGGCAAGCACCAGCCAGTCACCTTCACCGAGCCGGTCATTGGTGTCCGGATTCAACGTGACCTCTCTCCCCCGTCGGATAGCCAGCACGACCAGACCGTACTTGTTCCTTGGGCTCGAGAATCCAAGCTCGTTTAGTGTCATTCCGTCGAATCTATCGGGCACCTTGAGCTTGCTGATCCCAAAGTTGGGAGTGATTTCCAGGTACTCCTGAACATTTGGATTGAACATGCTATGTGCCAACCGGTTGCCCATCTCCTCCTCTGCATGGATGACTTTGTCCACGCCAACGAGGGTCAACGTATTTCCGTGAAGCTCGTTGTGAGCTCTCGCCACTATGTAATCGACACCCATGGTCTTAATGAGCACCGAGGCCATAATGCTCGACGTGACATCTGAGCCTATTGCTATGACTGCGGCATCGTAGTCGGGTACGCCCAGCTCCCTGAGCACAGCCTCATTCGTGCAATCAGCTATGAGGGAATAGGTACACGCGCCCATCATGCTGTGTACACGGCTCTCATCATTGTCAATTGCCAGCACATCGTGCCCGAGGTTGTAAAGGGAACGAGCGATGCTCGACCCGAATCGTCCCAAACCAAGTACGGCGATCTGTTTCTTCATGGGGTGCCCCTAATCCGCACAATAACCGGACCACGAATTGGATATTGCTGCTGGTTAACCTATTGTAACTCGTTCCTGGACGAACCGATAGTTATCAATCGAAGGCCCCTGGGCCATCGCGATACCGATTGTAAACGGCCCGAGTCGACCGACAAACATAGCAATCACCAGGATGAGCTGGCCCCACTCTGATATCAGGGGAGTAATGCCGGTGCTGAGGCCGACTGTCCCGAAGGCAGAAACGCTCTCGAAAAACAGGTCCAGGAAGTCCATGCCGCCGTCGGTGATGCTCAACGCAACTATCACGCTGAAGACTATTGCCGTAGAGATCGCGCCCAATACGAGCGCACTCCTGACCTGCTCGAATGGAATCTCACGCCCGAAAATCGCGGCGTGGGTGCGTCCTCGTATCGTTGAGAGGATTGCCACAAGGATGATCGCGAGCGTATTGACCTTGATCCCTCCCGCCACTGAAGCTGAGGCGCCGCCGATAAACATGAGACCGGTCATCATGAAGTTGGTCTCGTCTTCAGTCTTACTGTAGTCGAGAGTGGTGAACCCAGCCGTTCGCCCGCTGACCGATTCAAAGACTGCCGTCGTGAGTTTCTCCGAGACGGACATGGGACCAAGTGTGTTTGGGTTCTGGTATTCGAACACCAGGAAGGTACCAATGCCCACGAGAATGATCGCTGCCGTCAGGAAGAGGACCAGTTTCGTAGTCAGACCAAACAGCCTGAAGCGTCGACGGGTAACTGAGTCAAACACCACTCCGTAGCCGATAGCTCCCAGGAAGATCATCCCGGCAGTGACACCAATGACCGTCCCGTCATTCTGAAAGGTTGCCATGCCCCCTTCTTCAGCGAAGAATATGAACCCTGCGTTGTTGAAAGCAGAGATCGAATGCAGTGCTGCCATCAGCAAGGCGCGGTCGGGGGTATAGATGAACCAGAACCTGACTGCAAGGATCGCAAAGGCAAGGACCTGAGCGCCGACAGCAAAGATTACGATGCCCACGGTCAATCGAACCAGCCCACCTGTGCCGGCGCCAAGCATCTCTCCGCCGAAGCTCTCTCGAAGGAGAATGCGCTGCGGCAACGTGACCCTCTGACCAATTGCCACCAATGCAAATGTGGCCAGCGACATGAAGCCAAGTCCGCCAATGAATATCATCCCTGCAATCACTAGCTGACCACCCAGCGTCCAGTACTGGGAGGTCTCCTGGACGACCAGTCCGGTTACTGTTACTGCCGACGTGGCTGTGAAGAGCGCGTCCATGAACGGCGTAAAACCCCCACCGTGGTGGGTGAACGGCATGGAGAGCAGGATAGTACCGCCGACGATCAGTCCGATGAACACGTAGATTACGATCATCGGGGAGGCGAGGGCTTTGTGCTGGACCTTTCGGGTGTCTACGACAACCGTAACCGGGCTCAGCTCGACTCGCCTGGGATGTCTGACCACGCGGTCGCCGGGTTTAGGGGTCCATGAGGGACGCACTATGCACGTTTCCGGGCTTGGTGAGGTGTGTGTAAGGTGTGCATCCACCATCGATCAATTGGGTGGATTGCAGCGACGCTAGAAGCGCACGACATCAATTTCGATTCTAGGCTTGGAGTTGTGGAAAGTCAACGACCTGCAGAGGCACGTCCGTCCTGCTTTCGATGCACAGGGCTGGCAACCAATATGAAATGCAGGTTATGGAGGCAATGCAGTGAGGTTAACGGTCACCTAATGGCTGATTAACGGTCTGTTGACGCCCGATTGAATCGAACATATACTCAACTTCGACGTGCAGATAGAGGTTACGAATCGATACTAAGGTATCAAGATTCACACGCGACTAGAGATGTCAGAGGAGCACATATGAGAATTCCAAGACGCCCACAGCATGTCTTCGGATGGTTGGCGGCGGCTCTGCTGTCAGTGTTGGTACTTGTACTTATGGCTTGTGCCAGCGCCGATGAGCCATCGGCGCCTCAACAGCCTGCCGCACCGGCACCTGCGGCACCTGCGGCCGCACCGGAGCAAGGTTCGGGAGCGGCGCCACAGGCGCCTCAACAGCCTGCTGCCCCTCAGCCAGCGGCGGCAGCAGTCGAGGCTCCTTCGATTCCCGAAGCTGCCCCAATCGGAGCGCCACAGACGACAAGGCCCCAACGTGCACCGGTCATGGCAATGGATGAAGCTATGATCCAGAAGGGTGGAACCCTCCAGTGGGTGCCACAGGCGAGCTTGAGAACGCTCGATCCGGTCTGGACCACAGCGGCTATGACCCACAACACTGCCCGACAGATGTACGATGCCGTGTTTGCATGGGACTCGGTGCTGCAGAGTCAGCCTCAGATGATCGACGAGTGGTCCATGACCGACGACGCTAAGTCGTACACCTTTAAGATCCGGGAAGGCATGACCTTCCATGACGGAGACGATGTCACAACAGACGATCTGCTGGCGTCCATTGCACGGTATGAAGAGAGACAGCCGATTGGCATCAGTATCCGCCAGCTAGGAGAGCCGTCGTATCAGAAGGTCGACGACCTCACATTCCAGATGGACATGGGCAAGACCTTCGGGCTTGTGCCATTCTTCTGGGGCACTTGGGGAACCGTCTATGCATTCAAGGAAGAGGTCGCAAACGAGACACTTCCAGACGTTGCGATCGAGGCGGAGCGGACCATAGGGTCCGGCACGTTCAAGTTTGTAAGCTGGGAGCCTGGTAACCGTCTGGTCATGGAACGCTTCGAAGATTACATACCCAGATCGGATTCCAAGGACGGAGCAGCCGGGAGCAAGGAGGCTTTCCTCGACCGGATCGTGATGTCTGAGGTCCCAGACCAGGCTACCCGTGTGGCCGCACTTCTCACCCAGCAGGCCGATTTCTCAGAAGGCATCGCCGGTGACCTGCTTCCCACATTGGAGGACAGCCCAACCGTTACTGTTGACACCATCAGCCCTTGGGCAGCTCCATGGCTAGTATTCAATCACCTGCACCCACCCTTCAACGACCAGAGAGCAAGGCTCGCAGTGCAGGCCGTCGTGGACCGAGCGGAATACATGAGGGCCGGATATGGCCCTGAGTTCCTCTGGGAAACTTGCCCCGCGCTGTTCATGTGCGGAGGTCCACTCGCCAGCGAAGCTGGGAGCGAAGTCTACTATTCCGAGCCAGACGTTGAACTTGGAAAGCAGTTGTGGGACGAATATGTCGCAGATACGGGGTTCAGCGATCCTGTAATCGTACTTGCGGCAACTGACTACCCCGACTTCTTCGCCTCAGGCCTGATAACCAAGCGCAACCTGGAATCGATAGGCGCCGAGGTGGAAATGCCCTCGATGGACTGGGCGGCAGTGGTCGCACGCCGCGCCGAAAAGTCGCTGCCAGGGGATGGCGGTTGGAACGTCTTCCACACATGGGGAGGAACGTTCGACCCGGTAACCGCGGTAGGACTGAGCGGCAACTGGTTCGGTTGGCCTCAGAACGAGAAGATTCAGGGGCTAATCGAGGAGTTTCCTCTCGCCAGCACTCTCGAGGACCAGCTGAGAATCGCAGACGCGATCCAGCAGGAAAACTACGAGAATCCAAACTACCTGACGATGGGACAGTTCAACTTCCTGGTAGCCAGGCAGAACTACGTAAAGGGTTACGAGCCGCACAGACTGCTCCACTTCTGGGGTGTCTGGCTCGACAGATAGGTAAGGTCGCGAGCGCCCTTGGTATTGGATAAGCCAGGGTGAATAGCGTAACGTAGGGGCCGGACTGCAACGTCCGGCCCTGATTACCCGCCCAGGAACCCAGTCAAGGGAACCTTACATGCTTCAATATGTATTCCAGCGAATAATCGCCACGATTCCAGTTGTGCTGCTCGTGGCGATTATTACGTTCTCCCTTGTCCACATCGCCCCCGGAGACCCCGCAGCGGTTATTGCAGGAGACTTCGGGAATCCTGAGGACATTGAGCGGGTCAGAAAGCAGCTTGGACTGGACAAGCCCATCCATGAACAGCTCTGGATCTGGATGTCGCACGTTGCAAGAGGAGACCTGGGCAGTTCCATCTTCTCCAGGTATCCAGTCACCGAGCTAATCGCCCAGCGTCTCCAGCCGACGATTGTGCTCGCCCTGGCTGCAGAGATTCTGGCAGTGCTGATCGCCGTTCCCCTCGGCGTGATAGCTGCGTGGAAGGCAAACACGCTCATTGACCGCGGGGTCATGCTGTTCGCTGTGCTGGGGTTTTCAATCCCGGTCTTTTGGTTGGCGTACAACCTGATCTTCCTATTCGCGGTGAGGTTGGAGTGGCTTCCCGCCGTGGGCTATGAACCGATATCGAACGGCATAGTCCCGTGGCTAAAGTCGATAACGCTGCCCACCATCGCAATTGCAGTCATCTTCGCTGCGCTGATCGCCCGCATGACCCGAACCACCATGCTGGAAATACTTCGCGAGGACTACATCAGGACAGCGAGGGCCAAGGGTCTGGGCGACCGCATGGTGCTTCTACGACATGCCTTGAAGAACGCCTCCGTTCCAGTTGTGACGGTAATTGGACTTGGGCTAGCCGGACTGATTGGAGGTCTGGTAGTCACTGAGACTGTGTTTGCAATTCCCGGCCTGGGCAGGCTGATCGTCGAGGCGGTTCTGCGTCGCGACTACCCGGTGATACAGGGAGTCATGATGCTGGTGACGCTGGCATACGTGTTCGTCAATCTGATCGTCGACATCAGCTACGCCTACCTGGATCCGAGGATACGTTACTAGTGGCCGGCCGACCCACAATCAGTGACACTCTGGTCGTTACGGCGGCTCAGCCTAATCGCTGGCACCGTGCCCTAGTGGGCGCAAGACGGGCGCTCATTAAGAACCCGAACATGCTGTTCGGCCTGATTCTGCTTCTGATCATGTCGGCGATGGCGATCTTTTCGGGACTGATTACGGACGTTGACCCGAGGCACATCGACACCATCGAGAGGCTCAAGAGTCCTTCGAGCGAATACTATTTCGGGACCGACCATCTGGGCAGAGACATCTTCGCCCGAGTGGTGTATGGCAGCAGGCTGTCGATTATCGTAGGTATAGCCGTAGCGATCATCACCATGGTGGGGGGAGTAGTCCTGGGGCTGATCTCGGGATACTATCGAGCGTTGGACGCCATCATCATGCGTCTCATGGACGGGCTGATGGCAATCCCGTCGTTCCTGCTGGCGATTGCTCTGGTAGCCATGCTCGGGGCGAGCCTGCAGAACGTGATAATTGCGCTGTCAGTGGTGGAGACTCCCCGGGTGGTGCGCGTCGTCAGGTCGTCTGTGCTGACCATCAGAGAGCGCGTCTACGTGGAGGCGGCAGAGGCTATAGGAGCCAAGGGCATACGCATTATGGCCCGCCACATCTTCCCCAACACGGTCCCGCCCCTGATTGTGCAGGGGACTTACATATTTGCGTTGGCGATCCTGGTCGAGGCGGGATTGAGCTTCCTGGGCGCCGGTACTCCGCCAGATATCCCGAGTTGGGGCAACATCATGGGTGAGGCGCGCCTTTACGTCCGAGTCGCCGAGTGGATTATGTTCTTCCCGGGACTCTTTCTTTCACTGACAGTGCTGGCTATCAACCTGATTGGTGACGGACTCAGGGACACCCTGGACCCAACGCTCGCGCGCCGGATGTAGGGAAACACCTAGACCGGCGACCAGAATGCCAGTACCCCGTCTGCGACCTCGTCAACCGTGATAACCGGTCCGGTGTCGACAATGAAGACTTTGCTGCCCCGCCTGTCTGACTGCCCCATGAATCCGGCGGACGAGGCGCTGAGACTCAGACGACCCGAGAAGATCAGGTACCTGCTGTCGGGCGACCAGAGCATATGCGAATAGGCATACTGGTCAAAGAACTGGAACATCGTTAGCTGGTCCCTCGATGGCGTGAAGTCAGCCAGTCGTTCTGCCGACCCGGTCTCCACGTCGAGTAGCGTCCATCTCAGATCTCCGCCCGTTCCCGCAATCGTGACAATTGCGATCTTGCTCCCGTCTGGAGACCAGAAATAGGCCAACACGTTTTCGTTAATCAGCGCCTTCTGCTCGAATGTCACCGAGTCCAGCAGTCTGAACTGACGATACACGAGGATGGGAGTGTTGCCGTATCGTACAGGCCTGACGTCGTCGGCTACGGCCAGATGCGACCCGTCCGGGGACCACAGGAAGGCCGACGCTGGACCGACGTCCAGCACAGGCTGCGGCAGCACAAGGCCGGCATCGGTGATGGGGGCTGAGTAAAGGCCGTAGCCTGTTCTGCCAATCGGACTCGACAGAGCGAGCTCGCTTATGTTTGGCCTCCACGCCGGCACACGGTACGAGTCCGACTCCAGTCTGACCCTCTGCATGGCCATCTGACCGCTGAAGCTCACCAGGAAGTGGTCCACAGAACGGTGTATTGCCAGTTTCTTCGAGTCAGAAGACCAGGACATCCACAGCGGTCCATCGTCGAGAACGAACGATGGCCCAACGTCGGAGGCGGCTTCGTCTATGAAGAGGGACAGTCCGTGCTGTTCCGTAACGGCCACAAATGCCAGCTTGCTGCTATCGGGAGACCACAGGGGGTAGTGAACGACGCCATCAGCAAGTAGTCCAGCATACCCCGGCTCGCCCTCGTGAATGGGGCTCGTCTCTCCGTCTTCCCAGCCATATCCGAAGAGTGTGACTACAGGCTCGTCATCGTCGTTTCTAATTATGCCGGAGTAGGCGACAGTCCTGCCGTCAGGAGACCAGGTCGGCCATGTGAACAGGCCCTCACCAGTTGAAACCGGCTGTTCGTCAGTACCATCAGGACGATAAGAGCGTATCTGTGCGTCAGGGCCAACGACGGCAATTCGATTGATCGAATACAGGGGCGGCCAACTCTGTTCCATCTCCCTGAGACCACCAACCCAGCCTGCAGCGGCCAGAACGACCAATATGCCTGCAAAGAACACTACTCCGGCATATAGCCTGAAGCGGTCGTTCAATTGTCGATTGCCATGTCGAGGCTAATGTTAAGCGCTGTAGCAGAGTGTGTAAGAGCACCAACCGAGATTATGTCGACGCCCGTGCTGGCAACATCCCTCACCGTCTCGAGCGTGATTCCCCCCGATGCTTCAAGCAGAGCCCTCCCGCCGGCAATTCTGACAGCAGTCTCCATCTGTTCAGGCTCCATGTTGTCCAGGAGAACAAGGTCTGCCCCGGCGTCCAGCACCTCTTCGAGCTGTTCCAGCGTTTCGACCTCGATTTCGACCTTTATCATGTGGCTGGCGACAGCATGAGCGCGCTTGACGACCTCTCCTATGCCAATGCCCTGCAGGGCCATCGC
This sequence comes from Dehalococcoidia bacterium, assembly GCA_965232905.1. Classification (GTDB taxonomy): domain Bacteria; phylum Chloroflexota; class Dehalococcoidia; order Lucifugimonadales; family UBA1123; genus VXRN01. Next base: position 317,286 of record OZ247432.1, on the reverse strand, counting down.
TTCGATGTGGTTATCCTTGATCAGAATCCCGTCTGCGAGGTTGTAACGGTGGTTTCGTCCACCTCCCATCGCTACTGCGTGCTTTTCAAGTTTGCGCAACCCAGGTGTGGTCTTGCGCGTGTCGACTATCTGCGCACGGTACCCCTGAACGGCATCTACGTACCGGCGTGTCATGGTGGCGACACCGCTCAGGTGCTGAAGGAAGTTAACGGCAGTGCGCTCAGCCTTGAGTATCGAGGCCAGGCTGCCGCTGACGGATGCCAGTTGATCACCGGCGCCTACCGTAGAGCCGTCTTCAGCAAGCGATTCAGCATGAAGGTCAGGATCGAACTGTGTAAACACCGCAACCGCCACGTCCACTCCTGCTATGACGCCATCTTCACGGGTTACGAGTGTCGCGCTACCAGTCAAGCCCGGTTCGACAAGGGCGTCCGTGGTGGGATCGCCCTGCCCTACATCTTCGGCAAGTGCGGCATCGATCAGGTCCCAGATGTCACGAGATAGCAGCATAGTGTCTTCCGTGGTGTGAAAAGGCCCATTCCGTTTGTGTGCAGGAATGGGCCGGTGTTACTTTCGGCGTAAAGGTTCGATGGAGAGGCTAGGTCACTGCGAGCATTCGGTCGAGAGCGACTCTCGCCTCCTTGGCGACGTCGTCGGCAACTTCGATCCTGTTCACCACGACTCCCTCGTTTAACCCGTCCAGCACCCAGGACACGTAGGCCGGGTGGATCCTGTACATGGTCGAGCAGGGGCAGATCACGGAGTCTAGACAGAAGACGGTCTTATCGGGATTCTGGGCAGCCAGCCTGTTGACCAGACTTATCTCAGTGCCTATCGCCCACGCCGAACCGGCTGGAGCATCGGCGATCATCGACTTGATGTACTCTGTCGAGCCGTTGTAGTCCGCTGCCTCAACCACCTCCATCGTGCACTCAGGGTGAACGAGGATGTTCACGTCTGGGTACTTCTGTCTCGCCACCTCTACCTGCTCGACAGTAAAGCGAGTGTGAACGGAGCAGTGTCCCTCCCAGAGGATCACTTTCGCGTTGGCGAGCTCTTCTTCGGTGTTGCCGCCAAGCTCCTTGAAGGGACTCCATACGACCATGTCGTCGAGATCGATGCCCATCTTCAGGCCTGTGTTCCGGCCGAGGTGCTGATCAGGCAGGAAGAGGACTCGACTCCCCCGCTCGAAGGCCCACTCGAACGTAGCCGGAGCATTGGACGACGTGCAGACAATGCCGTCATTCCGCCCGCACAGCGCCTTAATGTCGGCCGTCGAGTTCATGTATGTGATCGGGACCACGCCGCCACGGTCACCCAGCACGTCTCTCAGATCATCCCAGCAGTCCAGAACGTCATCGATCTGGGCCATGTCTGCCATGGAGCAGCCGGCTGTGAGATTGGGGAGGATGACCCTCTGATTGGCTGCGCTCAAGATGTCTGCGGTCTCTGCCATGAAGTGGACGCCGCAGAAGACGATGAACTCCGCAGCTTCCTGGGATGCCGCGAACTGAGAGAGCTTGAACGAGTCGCCCTGGTAATCGGCGAACTTGATCACTTCGTCCCTCTGATAGTGGTGGCCCAGAATGACGAGTCTGCTTCCAAGCTTGGCCCGGGCCTCCTGTATGTTGGCGTCGAGCTCTTCGGGAGAAGTCCTCATGTATTCGATTGGCAGCTTCTGCCATCGAACTCCTACGTTGAATTCGTCCTCGAGAGTCCGGGATGACAGATCGTCATCCGTAGTACAGAACGCGGACTGCTCTATTTCCGTGATTGGGATAGTCGGTGTCTTCAGTTCGGCTAATGCCATGACGCTTCAACCCTATCTGGATTTCAACCGGTTCATCTTCATTCAGACCGCGTCAGAGATTCGCAGGCACACCCTGGAGCGACCAGGGACTTGTGCGCTCTATCCGCACGTCCATCATCTGGCCCTTCAGATCATCGGGACTGTCAAAAAAGACCAGTTTGTCATTCCTATTGCGGCCGAACCACCTGCCCTTGCGACGACCCTCAACCAGCACCCGCTGAGTCGTATCCATCAGTCGAGAGTTGATCCTGGTTGATACCGACTCCTGAATCCCTTCGATTACCTTGAGCCGGCGCTGCTTCTCATCTTCTGGAACGTCGTCCTTCATAAGACGCGCCGAGATTGTACCCGGCCTCGTGGAGTAGGCGGCGGCGTGGACTTTGTCGAAACCGATGTCTCGTACCAATTCCGCCGTTCGTTCGAACTGCTCATCTGTCTCACCACAGAAACCGACAATCAGGTCAGTAGCGAGCGAGACGTTTGGTATCCGATCCCGGATGCGCCCAATCTTTTCGCGGTACTCAGAGTTTGTGTACCCGCGGCGCATGTTTGCCAGTACCTGGTCGTCTCCCGCCTGGAACGGGAGGTTCACATGTTCACAGACCTTGTCGAGGCTGGCGATGGAGTCGATGATGCTGTCGCTCATGTCATTCGGATGCGACGTAAGGAACCTGACTCGCTCCAGCCCTTCAACCTCGTTGACCGCAGCCAGGAGGTCTCCCAGGTCGATAGAACCAGGCAGGTCATGCCCGTACGAGTCGACGTTCTGTCCCAGCAGCGTGACTTCCTTGACGCCTCTCCTGGCCAGATGCACGGACTCATTCACGATGTCGTCGACAGTACGGCTGACTTCCCTGCCCCGGCGGTAGGGGATAATACAGAAAGAACAGAACTTGTCGCAGCCGTGGATGACCGGGATGAATGTGGCCACGTCGGGAGAAGCGGTGAGAGGACCCACACAACCTTCAGGGTCTACGCCAAGCCTATCCCCCAGAAGCTCGATGAGCGGGTCGTACTGCTGCGGCTGCATAAATACGTCGACATAGGGGAACCGCTCGGTCAACTGCTCCTTGCGCGGACCAACCATGCAGCCCATTAGAGCCAGCACCTTGTCTGGGTCTCGCTCCTTGACCGGCTTGAGATGGGTCAGGGTGCCGACGACACGGTCCTCAGCGCTCTCCCTGACCACGCAACTGTTGAGAACGATCACGTCGGACTCGCGCAGGGATTCCCCTGGCACGAGCCCCATCTGGTCGAGCGCGCTCTCAAGCCGCTCCGAGTCTGCTTTGTTCATCTGGCAGCCGACTGTCCAGACGTAGTAGCTCTGCATTATTGCTTTAACTCTCGATTGTTTTCGGGTAACAAGACATGCGGATTGGGGTCGTGGATTGAGATCGGAGGTCTAAAAGCCCGTGGCAAATGGGATGTAAACCATTCGGTTTGATTAACGTGCTCTGTGCCGGTTTCGACTCGGGTCTACAGCCCAAGATGACCGAATATGCGAACCCTCCGCATTTGGAGTGCACTATACCAGAGAATACACCGCCCATCAAGGAAACAGTTTGTGAAATTCGTTACTATTCAACTCAACGATTGCGTGAATCGTATTCGACCCATTCCCACGTTACGGATTTCGCCAGAAGGGAAATTCCCAAAGAGTGAACACGGTGGAAATAGATAAATTTTTCACAAATTCGCGTAATCTCACGCGTTTCCACTCTCAGCGGTAACTACATGAGTGCCGAGAGGGTTGAAGTCCTCCTGGCTTCCGACCCAGACCTCTCCTCCCTCGAAGAACTCCTTCTTCCAGATAGGGACAATCTGCTTGATTCGGTCGATACTGAAGTGGCACGCCTCAAACGCTGCCCGCCGGTGCGCCGACGACACCGCTACGACCAGGCTCGCTTCACCTATCTCCAACCTGCCAAGTCGGTGATGGATAGCGACTCCTGAGAGCTCCCACTGGTCCAGCATTTCGTCTGCCACCCGCTGGAGCTGGTCATCGGCCATGGGGCGATATGCCTCGTACTCGAGTCTCAGGACTTTGCGGTCGCCGGTGTGATCACGTGTCGTTCCAACGAAGGTCACAATTGCGCCCGCGCCCGGGTGTTCGACAAGCTCCACTACCCTACCCGGTTCGAGCTTCTCGTGCGTGATGTGAATCGGAGCGGCAGAATCCACTTTATGATCCTCCACTCACGGGAGGAATTAGCGCGACCTCGTCACCGTCGTCCAGGACAAAGTCGGGCTCACGGTAGTCATTGTTGACGGCCGTGACGATGCGGTCGGCATCAGGCAGTCCTGGAAACCGGGCGCAGACCTGCGCCAGAAGTTCCGCCACTGTTGAACCGGCGGCCAACGCTATCCTTGCACTGGTGGTGCCAGCAATCTCGCGGTAGCTAGCGAGGAAGACGACCGTTACTAACATTGCGACGGCTCCTGGGTCACGCGACCAGCGCGCCGCCATTGACGTGGATAGTTTGGCCCGTAATATATGCCGCACCCTCGGATGACAGGAACGAAACGGTGTGCGCGATCTCTTCCGGCAGGCCAAGACGGCCGACAGGAATTCCAGGATTCGGAGCGGGCGTTGCCTGACCCTCGACGCGGAAAGTGTCGAATGCTCCAGGCACGATATGGTTTACAAGTATCCCATGTTGGGCTAGTTCCGCGGCCAAAGCCCGAGTCAGGCCCAGCGCTCCCATCTTTCCTGCGCAGACGTGCGCCCACTCTGAGCGTCCCTTGAATGCGTTAAGTCCGGACACATTGATTATGCGGCCCCAGCCACGTTCGATCATTCCCGGCACGACCGCCTGGCACGCAAAGAACGGCCCGTCCATGTTGACTCCGTTTACCTCGCGCCAGTCGTCGACGGTCATCTCGGTAAACGGTTTTGACGCACGCATTCCGGCGTTGTTGACGAGAACATCGACACGACCGAATTCCTCGATCGCCTCGCCCACCATCCGGTAGACAGCGCCCTGGTCGGCGACGTCTGCGGTTGTGGCTATTGCCTGCACTCCAAGCTCTCGGGCCTCGGCAGCGACGGCTTCGGCCTCATCGCTGTTGGCGCGCGCATTGGTTACTACGTTCGCACCCTGGCGAGCCAACTCCAGCACGGTAGCACGGCCGATGTTGCGCCCGGAGCCGGTCACGAGGGCCACTCTTCCCTGGAGGTTGCGATCTGCCACTATTGTCTCCCTAACGGCCCGCGTTTCCGGCGCGCGGCACTTTGGCAACTCAACAACGAGGGTTGCCGAAGGATGCTATTCACCTAGTCTGCGGCAGCGGCCATTCGCTCTGCGGACTTGACGACTGCCGAGTCGTGCAGAGATTGGATCTTCGAGTCGTCGTAGCCCAGAACATCACTGAGGATCTCTGTCGTGTGCTCACCGACCACTGGCGTAGTACCGACTACCATGGGAGTCCGGCTGAACTTGACCGACTTGCCGGTCACCCACATCGTGCCGGCGACCGGGTCGGGCACTTCCATCATGACTTCGCGTTCCGTAAGGTGCGGGTCCCTGGCCGCCTGTGCGGTTGTGTTGACCGGGGAGCACGGAACGCCGTGCGCCGCGAGGTGGTCGGCAGTCGGCTGCATTTCCTTGTCGGCGAACCATTCGCTCAGACCCTCTTCGAGGGCGTCGGCGTTCTGGGTGCGAAGCTCGCGAGTCGTGAAGCGTTCGTCGTCCAGCCAGTCGGGGCGTTCAACAGCCTCGCACAGGCGCGTCCACATATTCTCGTTTGTGGCAGCGATGATCATCCACCCATCGGCGGTCTTGTAGGTGCCTCCGGTGCCACGACCGTTACCCTCGCGGGGCTGCTCGTAGCCGTCGCCGAGGTAGGCAGAGATGGGAATCTCATTAACGGTGTAACCGGTGTCGGCCAGACAGACTTCCAACTCCTGTCCCATGCCGGAGATCTCGCGTTCGCGCAGGGCTGCGAGTGCCCCTATCGTCGCGTGAAGCGACGTTATCCTGTCGATTAGAGGGAAGAACGTGCGAATCGGCGGGTCGTCCGGGAAGCCGGTGAGCGACATCAGCCCGCCCATGGCCTGGCCGATTGGGTCGAATCCCACGCGCTCTTTGTAGGGCCCATACTGACCGTATGCCGAGACATTAATCATGATTATCTTGGGATTAAGCTCTTTAAGGGTTTCGTATCCGAAGCCCATGATGTCGATCGTGCCGGGCCTGAAGTTCTGCAGGAAGAAGTCTGACTCCTTGACGAGGTCTCGAAGGACTTCCTTGCCCTCGTCCGTCCTGAGGTTGATGGCCAGGCTCTTCTTGCCGGAGTTGTACTGCACCCAGTAGGCGCTCTGGCCCCGAACTCGAGGCCCGTTACGACGACTCTCGTCTCCCGTGACCGATTCGACCTTGATGACCTCGGCGCCCATTCGAGCAAACATCAGAGCGCACCTGGGTCCGGCCTGATATCTACCGAGATCGAGAAGTCTCAGTCCTTCGAGCGGTGTGTTGAGTTCGGTCATGTTGCCTTTCTCTTTCTGCCTGCTGTCGGCACTGGAGGAGCGGCCCCTCAGGGGATGCCGTACCCGGAGTCTAGATTCTGCCCTTTCGGTCGAGGAACGGCTTGAAGCCCTCGAGCACGGGTGTAGGAGCAAGCTTGGTGGCCTGTGCCTCCAACTCGCTGTCGTAGTGATCTCGCCACCCTTCGCCAATGTCGTCGATGAGCAGTTCCTTCACGCCCTGCACCATGCGGGGGTCGTTGTCTGCGATAAGCCCAGCGAGTTCCATTGCCTTGTCCATTAGCTGGTCCGAAGGCACCAGGTGGTTGAGCAGTCCGATGCGATGGGCTTCCTCTGCCTCGACAACCCGGGCGGTGAACAACAGCTCCTTGGCTATCGGCCACCCGACCTGCTGAGGGAGGCTCCACGTGGAGTTTACTCTTCCGTACTGAACTGCCAGGAAACGGAACCTGGTTCGCTCGCAGCCTACACGGATGTCGAAGCTGGAGGCTAGTACGGCTCCCCCTCCAAAGGCCAGGCCATTGAGCGCGCCTATGGTGGGCTTGCGGGCGGCCGCTACGTGCCAGGAGTATTCAGGCCGTCGGGGATCCGGCGGTGGGGGGGTATCCATCTTCGCCTGCTCAGCCATCTCGTGGATGTCGGCCCCAGCCGAAAATGCTCGCTCCCCTGCACCAGTGAAGATAATGGCGTGAACGCCGTCATCGTCTTCCAGTTGGCTGATTGCGGTATCAATCTCGCTGAACAGCTTCCGGTTCATCGCGTTAAGGACTTCAGGCCGATTCAGCTTTATGATGCCGACACGGTCCTGTACATCAAGCAAAAGGTGTTCGTAGCTCACTCGACTCTCCATTCATATCGCGCAACGTGGCGCGTAGGTGGCGCCATTATATGAACGGCCTACGAGACGGTCAAGAAATCGCCCATAACCTCTCTCTACGCCCGTAGAACGTCCAGTCCGCTGCCGCCTCTGGCAAGGTGCCAATCGCCTCTGGCCCAACCAACCGGTCGAACGTGATTTGTGTATAATAGGCGCCAATTTCACACTTGGGTCATTCCGGTTTCCGGCGTCCGTCTCAGACTGTCCCGTACGCCAGCGTTTCCGGAGTCGCAGACTTGATACGCCACTGACGTATCCTGAATACAAAACCGGAGGAAGTGACATGACCACTGGAGCTTCATTCGAGACGATTACCAAGCCGCCTGTCAGCGAGTTCGAAGTTGCCCCGAACCTGGACCGCGACAACGTCTCGGAGTTCGACTGGCAGCAGATGTACTCCGAGCTCGACTGGCTGCCCGGAGGTGGGTTGAATAAAGCTCACGAGGCGATTGACCGCCACGCCAACGGCGGAAAGCGGGACAAGATCGCGATGATCTGGGAAGGCAAGAACGGCGAACGTGAAGACTACACATTCGGCGACATGAAGCGGGAGACTGACAAGTTCGCCAATGTGCTGAAGAGCCTGGGCATCCAGACCGGAGACCGGGTCTTCACATTCATGGACCGCCTGCCCGAGCAATTCATCTCCGTGTTTGGAATCCTGAAGGCCGGAGCAATCGCGGGTCCCCTGTTCTCGGCATTCGGGCCTGACCCTGTCAAGGACAGGCTCCAGGACTCGGGAGCCAAAGTGCTGGTCACACAGCCCGACCTGCGTCGGCGCATCGCGCACATCATTCCGGAGCTGTTCGACCTCCAGCACATAATCATCGTCAATAAGGACGGTCGCGACCCGGCTCCAATCGACTCCCAGGACCTCGATTACTACGAGGAGATGGGCAAGGCATCGGCCGACTTCACTACCGTCAACACGTCCCAGTACGACTTCTCGATAATGCACTACACGTCCGGCACCACGGGCAAGCCTAAGGGCGCAGTGCACCGGCACCAGGCCGTCGTTCAGCAGTACGCGACGGGGAAGTGGGCCCTGGACCTGCAAGAAGACGACATCTACTGGTGCACGGCCGACCCGGGATGGGTCACAGGCACATCGTATGGAATGCTCGCGCCGTGGACCAATGGTGTCACGCAGTTGATCTACGAAGGCGGCTTCCGGGCCAGCGCTTGGTATGAGCAGATACAGAAGCACAATGTCACGGTCTGGTACACAGCCCCGACTGCGATCAGGATGTTGATGAAGGCAGGCGACGAGATCCCCAAGCGGTACGATCTCTCTACCCTGCGCTTCACTGCCAGCGTCGGTGAGCCCCTGAACCCTGAGGCAGTCGTCTGGGGCAAGGAGGCCATCGGCCACGCGTTCCACGACAACTGGTGGCAGACTGAGACCGGCGCGATCATGTGCGCGAACTATGCCTCCATGGCCATCAAGCCCGGCTCGATGGGCAGGCCGATTCCAGGCGTACAACTTGGCATAGTCGACGAGAACTTCGATCCCGTCCCCCCCGGCGAAGATGGCAACCTGGTCGTCCGGCCCGGCTGGCCTTCGATGTTCCACCAGTACTGGCAGAACCTCGAGATGTACAACTCCAGGTTCAAGAAGGGCTGGTACATCACCGGCGATACCGCGCGGATGGACGAAGACGGCTACTACTGGTTCGTTGGCCGCGCCGACGACGTCATCAACACGGCTGGACACCTTGTGGGTCCGTTCGAGGTCGAAAGCGCCCTGATCGAGCATGAGGCGATCGCCGAGGCCGGAGTGATTGGCAAGCCTGACCCCATCGCGATGGAGGTCGTCAAGGCTTTCGTATCACTCAAGGACGGCTACGAAGAGACACCACAGCTTCGCCGGGAGATAATGCAGTTCGCGAGGTCGAAGCTCTCCGCGGCAGTTGCGCCTCGCGAGATCGACTTCATACCGGGGCTTCCCAAGACACGTTCAGGGAAGATAATGCGCCGGTTGCTGAAGGCCCGCGAGTTGGGCCTGCCTGAGGGCGACACAAGTACCCTGGAAGAAGACTAGGCGCGGGGCTCACCAAAGCGCCCCTTCGCACGCGAGAAAGGACTTCACATGAAACTCTGCTGGTTCCACCTGATGCCATACCGGTATCTCCCCGAGGACTTCGAGGAGAAATACAGGAGCGTATGGGTGGACGTGCCCAGTCACCTGTTCGATCCGGTTAAGGCAAACGAGCTCTACAACGAGTATCTCGATGAGCTCGAGTTCGCCGACCAGGTGGGATTCGACGGCATCTGCGTCAACGAGCACCACAACAACGCCTACGGGATCATGCCTTCGCCGAACATCACGGCGGCCACGCTTACCCGGCGCACCAAGAATGCCGCCATCGTCGTCCTGGGCAACAGCCTCGCGCTCTACAACCCTCCTCTGAGGGTAGCGGAAGAGTTCGCGATGCTGGACTGCATCAGCGGAGGCAGGCTCGTGGCCGGCTTCCCTGTCGGCACATCGATGGACACCAACTATGCCTACGGCGAGCCGCCTGCAACCCTACGGGAGAAGTACTACGAGGCACACGACCTGGTGATGAAGGCCTGGACGGAGCCCGAGCCCTTTGCCTTCAACGGCAAGCACAACCAGGTGAGGTACGCCAATATCTGGCCGAGACCGCTCCAACAGCCGCATCCGCCGGTCTGGATTCCTGGTGGCGGGTCCGTCGAAACGTGGGAGTGGACCGCGCGCATGGACTACGTCTACTGCTATCTGAGCTACTTCGGGTATAAACGCGGCATTCAGGTCATGGACGGCTTCTGGAAGGAGATGGAGTCCCTCGGTGTGGACGACAATCCATACAGGGCCGGATTCCTGCAACTGGTCTGCGTCGCCGAGACGGACGAGAAGGCCAAGGAACTCTACGCAGAGCACGTCGACTTCTTCTACAAGAAGTGTCTCCACGTGTACGAGGGATTCGCGGAGGCTCCTGGCTACCGCACGATTCGGACGATTAAGTCCGGTGCAGTACAGCAGGTCGGCGCCGCTGCGAGCAGGTACAGACAGCGCCTGACGTGGGAAGACTACGTGGAGCAGGGCTTCGTAATAGCAGGTAGCCCCGAGACAGTTGTCGAGCAGCTGCGCAATGCCATAGAAGGGCTACGCGTAGGCCACCTGATGACGCTGCTTCAGATCGGCTCCATGCCGCGCGACCTGACCATGATGAACACAGAGCTGTTCGCCACACAGGTCAAGCCTTATATCGAAAACATGTGGGACGAGTATGAGGACCGCTGGTGGCCCCAGCCGGTCGCCGAGCCTGAGAGGGCGGCACCAGCACCAGTAGCCGGCGACTAGACACGCACTATCGAGTACGGGCACACAGCCCACATCGGGAACAGATACCATGAGAGGCGAGCGCAGACTCGCCTCTCTCTACGAGAGCAGCAGACCGCATAGGAAAGCAAAATGACGACAACCGCAGAAAAGCTGACCGTCGAAGTAGGGCCAATTACGACCAGGTACGAGGTACGAGGCTCAGGTCCGCCGCTTCTCTACCTGCACGGCGCGTTCGGTTACGCAACGTGGCCGGAGTTCCTGAATAGTTTGACTGACAGCTTCACCGTCTATGCGCCGACCCATCCTGGATTTGAAGGAGACAGCGACATCGACCATATCCAGAACCTTCTGGAGCTAACGCTGTACCACGCTGATCTGATCGAGGCCCTCGGACTGGAGTCTCCCCATGTAGTCGGGCATTACTCTGGCGCGATGGTGGCCGCTGAAATGGCTGCCCTTCGGGCCGTCGATCTAGGCAAGCTCGTGCTGGCCGCCCCGGCCGGATTCTGGCAGGACGACAACCCAGGACGGGACTACAACACTACGCCTGCAATAGAAATCCGGCAGGCACTGTTTGCCGACCCTGACTCGGACGCCGCTCTCAGCATTTATCCGGTGCCGAAGGACGACGAAGAACTCGGATGGCAGGTCATTTACAGGAACCAATCGCTCAGCACGGTCGGCAAGTTCCTCTGGCCGATACCTGACAAGGGCCTAATCCGCCGCATACACCGGATCAATCGCCCAACGCTCGTCATCGTGGGAGACAATGACCAGATCGTGCCAGCATCTTATGCAGAGTTGCTCACATCGCGGATAGCTAACTCACGTTCCCATGTAGTCGCTAATGCCGGACACATGATGACCCACGAGCACCCTGAAGAGTTCGCCAGGGTCGTACTCGAGTTTCTGACCGATTAGATCAGATCGACTGGGCGCCTTACCTCGGGACTACAGGAAGAGTGATGTGAGACGGGTACTCAGACGTATGGTAGACGGTCTGTAGCGCCGGAACGAACGTCACCTCCGCCCCTATCTCGCCGCCGGTGTTGGTGTTGCGATCAAACCTCGGGAAGTTCGAGCTTGATACCTCCACCCTGATCTGGTGTCCCTTCTTGAACAGATTGGCGGTAGCCCACAGGTCAATCGTGTACTCGTGAACGACGCCTGGCCTGATCGACGACGCCGGCTCACGTACATTCCTGTAGCGGGCCCTGATGATGCCGTCAGTGAGGTTCCTGGCGTAGCCCGAAGGCTCCACGTCAACCAGCTTCGCCGTGAAGTCAGTGTCGGATGCGTTGGTGGACGCGAATAAGGTCACCGTAACCGGTCCGGTTACTTCGACATCCTCGGAAAGTGGAGGCGTCGAGTACACCAGCACGTCCTGACGGTCCTCAACCCAGCGCTGGTCGTACGCCCCGTTGGCCTGGAATGCAGGATCGCAGCAGAGGCCGCCTCCAACGGTAGGTACAGGCGTCAGCGGGTTATACACGTAGACGTCAGGGGCTTCGTCGCCCGGCTCCTCAGTGCTGAGCGCGCCGTCGCCGTTGAGCGAGTTCGCCTGCCCTCGGCTGTGCAGGTAGTAACTGGTGTTTTCGGCGCGGGCGAGCGGCCACTCGTCCTCGTATCGCCATACGTTTTCGCCCATGACGAAGATCCTCACGGGTTTGTCGTCGGTGAACCCGTTGTCCTCCCCAAGCAGAATGTAGTCATAGTATCTCAGCATTTCGCCCATCAGGTCGATGGCGGGTGCGGCGGCGCGAGTTCCAAAGTTGTACTCGCCCGAAATCGAAAGCGGCGCGCCTCCGTGGATCCATGGCCCTATGGTGAGCCGTTGCCCGTTTCTGGCCAGATCAGTGGCGCCCAGCTCACGCATTCGTACGTAGTTCTGGATAGTCCCACCGAGGAAGATATCGTACCAGCCGCCGAAGTTGAATGCCGGAATACCAATGTCGGCGTGAGACTCCTCGATGCTCACCTGCTTCCAGTAGTCGTCGTACTCTGGATGGGCCATCCAGTCGTAGTAGTAAGGCGCCAGTCCTCCCTGCAGGTCCGGCAGGTCTCTCATCGGCAGGTGCTGGTACAGCCTGTTCAGGTCGTCCTTCGCTGCGATGAGGCGATTGGCGTCGTCATCACCCAGGTGCAGCCTGTTCGAGAGATGGCCCCAGTTTGCTGCTGCCAAAGCGCCTATGGCCCACGACAGGTTGAACCCCAGCTCGAACGCGCCTCCCTGCCATGCCCAGCCTTCGTGGTAGTCCGAAGCCGTGACACCGGGAGCGATACCTGCCAGTGAGGGCGCGCCAGACTTGGCTGCGAGCCACTGCGTCGCGCCGACGTAGGAGACTCCGAACATACCCACCTTGCCGGTACACCAGGGCTGCGACGCTACCCACTCGACCGAGTCGTAACCATCCGAGATCTCATTGAAGAACGTGTAGAACTCGCCTTCAGAAGAATACCGGCCGCGAACGTCCTGAACCACGACGCCGTATCCATGGCTGGCAGCCCTGATGGCGTCCAGGGTACCGGTCCGGTTAGAGGGGGCAGTCTTGTCATAGGGAGTCCGCTGGAGCAGGGCGGGCACTGTCCCCTCGACCTGTGGCCTGAAGACATCCGCATACGTGGTGACACCATCCCTCAGCAGGATTGGAACGTTATAGTCAAAGGTAACCGAGTATGGACCCGCCATGAGAAGCCTCCGCCCAAGAGTGAATGAGGAGTAGAGATAAGGTATCCCTAGGCGTGAATGTAGCATAGAGCCGAATAGTGGGCAATTGGACTGCGAACACTTGTCGCACGCTCGGGCCGTTTGGGAGGTGTCAATCCCCGATAGTCGCATCGTGCTACAATCGCGCAAGTTTGAGCTTGGAGTTCGAATATGCGGACAGTCGATGAGATAAAGTCGATTGCGCTTGCCGAGATCGACCGGCGGGGCAACGAGCTGATCGAGATCACCAAAACGATTCTGGACAACCCCGAGCCCGGATTCAGGGAGTTCAAGACGGCGAAGACCGTTGGTGAGGCGTTTCAGCGACTTGAGATTCCTCACAAAGACGGAATCGGAATAACCGGCCTGCGGGGCGACCTCCATGGAGGCACGGACGGCCCGACAGTGGCAGTCATGGGGGAACTCGACTCGCTGAAGGTGCTCGGTCACCCGCACGCGGACCCTGACACCTCGGCTGCTCATGCATGTGGCCACCACTGTCAGATAGGAATGATGCTCGGAGTTGCGACAGGGCTGCTCGCTGAGGGCGTGCTCGACTCCCTTACAGGTCACGTTGCTCTGATGGCAGTTCCCGCAGAGGAGTACATCGAAGTCGAGTACCGCGATGACCTCCGTCACGAGGGTAAGCTTGAGTTCATCGGGGGCAAGCCCGAGTTCATCAGGCTAGGTGAGTTGGACGACGTCGACGTCGCCATGATGACTCACACGTCGAACACAGACTCGGACAGCGGCATGATCGCGTTCGGTGGGACCAACAACGGCATGGTCGCCAAGCGAATCCGGTTCCTGGGCCGAGCTTCCCACGCTGGGGGCGCTCCTCACCTGGGTGTCAACGCCCTTAACGCGGCTATGATTGCCATGAGCGCGATCCACGCGCAGAGGGAGACCTACCAGGACCCCGACACAGTGCGCATACATCCAATCATTACTCAGGGCGGAGTCGCTGTGAGCTCTGTGCCCGCTGACGTCCGCATGGAGACATACGTGAGAGGCGCGCGAACCGAGGCCTTCCTGGACGCCTCCACCAAGGTGGACCGGGCGCTGCGGGCAGGAGCGATGGCAGTTGGCGGCTCGGTAGAGATCACCACCTTACCGGGGTACCTTCCGATCCAGTCCGACGAGTCGATGCTTAAACTGTACGGCGCCAATGCCGGAACGCTGGTCGGTAATGAAAACGTTAGAAGGCTGGGACACCGCACCGGCTCCACAGACATGGGCGACGTGTCGCAGTTGATGCCCGTCATTCATCCCTACGTCAACGCCGCCACAGGTAGCGGACATGGTATCGACTACGTCGTGCAGGACTACGAGCTGGCGGTACTGACGGGCGCAAAGGCGATGACCATGACCGTCATCGACTTGCTGACCGACGGAGCGGCACACGCGCGCAGGATCGCAGGCGAGTACCGTCCGCCTCTGACCAAGCAGAGCTACCTGGAGTTGATGCGCTCGATGCTTAGGGAAAGCGCACACACCGAATAGACCAGTGTGGAGGGGCACCATGCCCACAAAAGATGAGCTGAAGGCAAGCGCTCAGGCCGCCATCGACGACCGTGCAGAATGGCTGATGGATATCGCCCGGACGATCCTCGATAACCCGGAGCCCGGCTTCACGGAAATCAAGACGTCGAGTTTCGTCAGCGAGAAGCTCAGCGAGCTTGGAATCAGCCACCAGTCCGGCATCGCGATTACGGGACTTAAGGGTGTTGTGCAGGGAGGCAGACCGGGGCCGACAGTCGCCGTCATAGGCGAACTCGATTCACTGAGAGTGCTGGACCATCCCCACGTAGATCCCGATACAGGGGCAGCCCACGCGTGTGGACATCACTGCCAGACGCCGATGATGCTCGGGGCGGCCGTAGGTCTCTTGGTACCGGAAGTGCTTGAGTCGCTCGCGGGCAACATAGCGTTCATAGCTGTCCCGGCAGAGGAGTTCATCGACGTCGAGTTCAGATGGGGTCTCCACAAGGAAGGCCAACTCGGGTTGATGGCGGGCAAGCAGGAGTTCATCAGGCTTGGCGCGTTCGACGACATCGACATGGCTATGATGGTCCACACCGCATCTTCCTCACAGGAGTCCGCCAAGTTCTCAGTTGGCGGCACTTCCAACGGACACGTGGTCAAGTATGTCCGGTTCATAGGGAAAGCCGCCCACGCGGGAAGTTCGCCGCACATGGGGGTTAACGCCCTGCAGGCGGCGATGGTCGCCCTCAATGCCCTCAACACCCAGCGGGAGACGCTGCGAAACGAGAACAACGTCAGGCTGCACGGCGTTCTGACTCGTGGCGGCGCAGCCGTAAACTCGGTTCCGGCGGACGTTCGATACGAAGGCCGGGTCCGAGGAAGGACCGCTGAGGCGATCGAAGACGCAAACGGCAAGATGGACAGGTGCCTCCGTGCCGGAGCTCTGACCATGGGAGGCAGCGTCGAGATCGTCACGATCCCGGGCTACCTGCCAATGAAGAACAACGAGCCGATGATGGAGCTCTTCAAGCGCAACGCCATCGAGATTGTTGGCGAAAGCGAGGTCGCCGAGCATCCCGCGGACCGAAACCGCGGCGGCTCCACCGACATGGGCGATCTCAGCCAGCTGATGCCTGTGATACACCCCTACACGACCGCGGCGCACGGGGCCGGACACAGCATCGATTACGTGGTCGATGACTACGTCCAGGCGG
This sequence comes from Dehalococcoidia bacterium, assembly GCA_965232905.1. Lineage (GTDB taxonomy): Bacteria > Chloroflexota > Dehalococcoidia > Lucifugimonadales > UBA1123 > VXRN01. The sequence goes on along the minus strand of OZ247432.1, from coordinate 301,400 downwards.
TCGTGAATCCAGCTAAGGCGATGGCAATGTCGGTCATCGACCTGTTACACGACGACGCACAGGAAGCCAGGCGCATCATCGACACGAGCGCGCCAACCATGACCACGCAGCAGTACCTCGCCTTCCAGAATGCGCGTATGACCGAGGAGCTATATGTCGGCGAGTAGAGGGGGCCAGCTGCGGAACCCAGACGCCTTGAGGATTCTCCGTCATGTTCATGGACGCAATCCGCAGCTAGCAGCGTTTCCGTATAATCCAATGGAAGCGACACCCAGTTCTGGGAGGAAGCCGCCATCTCAAAGTGCGAGTGATCTCACCGATTGCTGACAAGTCACTTCCAAAATCTGCGTATATCAAAAGCAGGTCGCGCAGTTAGCGACCGTCCACAGTACCGGAGAAATAGATGAATCTGGCTAGTATCCGAGACCTGAACGAGCAGGTTCAGGAGGAGTCCGTATTCCTCAACAACCTAATTGAAGAGATTAGAAAGGTGGTCGTGGGGCAGGACGTGCTAATCGAGCGCGTACTGATCGGCCTCCTGGCTGACGGCCACATCCTGCTCGAAGGCGTACCAGGCCTGGCAAAGACGCTCCTCGTAAAGACCGTCGCCCAGGCCGTCAACTCAGAGTTTTCAAGGCTGCAGTTCACACCTGACCTGCTTCCAGCCGACCTGATCGGGACCCAGATCTACAGTCCCAGGACCACCGAGTTTACGGTCCACAAGGGCCCGATCTTCGCAAACCTGGTCCTGGCTGATGAGATCAACCGCGCGCCCGCCAAAGTACAGAGTGCGCTACTGGAGGCTATGCAGGAGCGTCAGGTCACGATCGGCGACACTAGCTTTCCACTGGAATCGCTTTTCCTTGTGCTCGCGACTCAGAACCCCATAGAGCAGGAAGGCACCTATCCCCTGCCAGAGGCCCAGGTCGACAGGTTCATGCTGAAGGTGATCGTCGACTATCCAGTCAGGTCAGAGGAGAGAATGATCATCGACAGGATGACCGGAGCGGACCTGCCGGACATAGAGCCGGTAGTTCTGCCTGAACAGATCATCAGGGCGCGCGAAACGATCCGAACCGTATATGTCGATGAGAAGATCAAAGAATACGTCCTGGACCTCGTAATGGCCACCCGTGAACCCAGCCAGGACGGGCTAAGGTATCTCAAGCCCTTGATCGCTTACGGAGCGTCGCCCAGGGCCAGCATCTACCTCGTGACCGCCGCAAGGGCACGTGCATTCCTCCAGGGGCGAGGATACGTTTCACCTGAAGACATCAAACACATTGCCCCAGACGTGCTGAGGCACAGAGTAATTCCGACGTACGAAGCAGAGGCAGAGTCGATCTCATCGGCGAATATCGTCGACGACATACTGGACCTCGTCAAGGTGCCCTGAGTCACGCCCATGCTCGCTCCTGAGCTGATGGAACAGATCCGCCGAATCGAGATCACGGCCAAGCACCTGGTCGTTGACGTGTTCGCGGGCGAGTACCAGTCGGTATTCAAGGGGCGAGGAATGGAGTTCGAGGAAGTACGCCCATACTTCCCGGGAGATGACGTGAGGCGCATCGACTGGAACGTCACCGCTCGAATGAATTCACCGTTCGTGCGCCACTACCAGGAAGAGCGAGAGCTAACAGTCATGCTCCTTGCCGATGCGAGCGGCTCTTCCGAATTTGGTACGACAGGGGGATTCAAGCGCGAACTCGCGGCTGAGCTGGCCGCTGTCCTGTCCTTCGCAGCTACTACCAACAATGATCGCATCGGTCTCATGGTCTTTACAGACGAGCTGGAGTTGGTGGTCCCTCCTCGAAAGGGTCGCAGACATGTCCTGAGAATGGTCCGAGACCTTCTGGTATTTCAGCCGAAGGGGACCGGAACCGACATAAGCATGGCGCTGAACTCAATGAACCTCATGCAGAAACAGCGGAGCATTGCGTTTCTCATCTCCGACTTCATTGCGCCACTCGAGTCGTATCGCTCCGCGCTGGCGGCAACTTCAAGGAGACACGACGTAATCGCAATCGACCTTCACGACCCGGTGGAGAGGGAGATCCCCCAGGTCGGCATAGTTGCACTGGAAGATGCCGAGACCGGAGACCTCGTGTGGGTTGATACGGACGATGAAGACTGGCGCCGCTCTTTCGAAGAGCAGGTACGTGCGGAGGAAGAAGCCAAGGTCCAGATGATGAGGTCGCTCGCCATCGATCGGATCGCATTGGCCAATGGGCAGGAATACGTCAGCGGACTGAACGACTTCTTCAAACGCAGGGAGAAGCGGCTGGCAAGATGAGTGTCTGGCGCACCAATCAGATATTCCCTGGGGTCGCGCTGCGTGCCATCTGTGCGGCGCTGGTCGTTCTGATGACAGCTATCTTGGCCTTTCCGCCCGATACAGCGCTCGCACAGATGGCGCCCGTTAGTGTTACGCTGACCACTGATACGGAGTCGGCAACTGTTGGGGACGTTCTCACACTGAAGCTCACGGTCAACCATCCACCTGACCACCACATTGTCTTCCCCGACGTGCCGCGTGAGTGGGGCGAGTTCGAAGTGCAAAAGACTACTCACCTCTCAACTGAGATCGCTGAAGACAGCTCTCTCCTCTCCGCAATGAGCATTGATGCCGTCCTCTTTCGGCCCGGGATCCATTCAACCCCAGAACTCTCAGTGGCGGTCCGACGGCCGGACGGCAGCGTCATCAACCGTCCCGTAAGACCCATAGAAGTCGAAGTCGTCTCGGTGCTCGCATCGGGGGCGAACGAGTTGAAGGACATCCGACCGCAGGCTGATGTGCCATTCCCAACGACCTGGCCGTGGATGTTCGGAGGACTCACCGGCGCTGCAGCCTTGATTCTAGTCGGCATATACTATTGGCGAAGGATGCTGTCGGAGGCAGCCATCCAACCGCAGCAGGTCTTCACCCCACTGGAGCACGCACTGCTGACGCTGGATAGAATCGAAAAGCAGGACCTTCCCAGGCAGGGTCGCTACCTGGAGCACTATGCGCTTGTCGCCGATTGTCTCAGAACGTACATGTTCGGACAGTTCAGAATCCCTGCACCCGAACTTACAACTCAGCAATCGATTTCGGTGCTCGACCGCAGACCTGTTCCGCCGGGCGACGTGAGGGATCTCGGCGAGGTCCTTGGTGAAGCCGACCTCGTGAAGTTTGCACGCCTCTCTCCTGAGCTGGGCGACGCTCGGGCAGCAGTGGTGACGGCAAGAAGAGTTGTGAACGGATTAACCGCCGCACCGTCACGCTTCCGTCCACCCAGCGGCTACGCTTCTGGAAGGTACACGCGTTGAACCTGGAATTTGCCACACCAGCTCTGCTTCTGCTGCTGCCCGTGGTGCTTGCAGTTGCACTGATTCCCCTCTTTGCACGGGGGTGGAGCAGGCCGCCCGGAATCCGGTTTGGAAATACGCTGGCTGTTCGCCGCTCCACCAGAAGCTGGAAGTTGAAGCTGCGCCCTTATGTGTCAGCACTCACCTGGATCGCTCTCGCGCTGCTGGTAATCGGGGCAGCCAGACCTCAGGCGACTGAGGCCCGTGAAGTCATAAGTGGAGAGGGCGTTGACATTGCTCTCGCTCTGGACATCTCGGGCTCAATGGCTGCGTTCGACTTTATGCCGGCCAGCAGGCTGGAGGCTGCCAAACAGGTGATCGCGGAGTTCATCGAGCAGCGGACCTATGACAGGGTCGGTCTCGTGGTCTTCGCCACCCATGCATTCATACACAGTCCCCCGACTATCGACCACGAGGCGCTGACTTTTCTGCTGGACGATGTGGAGCTCGCCGCCAGGTTGGGGCTGGAGGACGGCACCGCAATCGGCATGGGACTGGCAACTGCCGCCAACATGCTGAAGGACTCTGAGGCCGAGAGCAGGGTGATCGTGCTACTCACGGACGGCGTCAATAACAAGGGCGAAATCGACCCCCTCACCGCTGCCGCGGCAGCCGAGACACTCGGCATCCGCGTGTACACGATCGGTATGGGGGAGCCGAGCAGCGCATCACGCTCGCAGGGGTTTGCAGGCGGCAGCCTGGGATTCCGACGCTTTAACCTTGACGAAGACATGCTCAGGGAGATCGCGGAAAGTACAGACGGTCAGTTCTTTCTTGCCACGGATACAGAAGGGTTGCGCAGCATCTACGAAGAGATCAACGCTCTGGAGAAGTCAGAGGTCGAAGTCGCGGTCTTCACCCAGCATGAGGAACTGGCCGGCTGGCTGCTGATACCAGGGGCTGCCCTGCTGCTGCTTGAAGTACTGGTCCTCGGTACGATCCTGAGGTCGTCCCCATGACGTTTGGCAGTCCACAGTATCTCGTGCTGCTTGCCGTGGTTCCCGTTGCGGCCGGGTTGGTCGCATGGGCGTTCTTTGCCCGCCAGAGAGCCCTGTCCCGGTTTGGCGATCCTGCACTCGTTAGGAGATTAATCGGAAGCGCAAACACCCCAGGACGTCTCGTCAAGAGTGTCCTGACGATCCTGGCCCTTGCCCTCGTCGTGCTCGCTGCTGCACGACCGCAGTGGGGCGAGACAGAACAGGTCGTAGAGCGGCACGGAGTGCAACTCATGGTGGCGCTGGACATTTCCAGGTCGATGCTGGCTGAGGACATCCGCCCAAACCGGCTGGAGAGGGCCAAGCTGGAGGCAGCCGACCTTCTTGAAAGACTGCACGGAGATGAAGTTGGTCTCGTCCTGTTCTCAGGAGCGGCCTTTATCCAGTTTCCGTTGACCTACGACTACGCTACAGCACGCACGTTTCTGGATAGGGCCGACACTGAAATGATCGCTCGCCAGGGCACAGTTCTTGACGAGGCGATTAGCGTGTCTATGGTGGGTCTCGATAACGACAGGGTGGGCCACAAAGCGATAGTCATCATCAGCGATGGTGAAGATGACCGTCAGATGTCCGACTACCTGCGGGCCGCTGATAGAGCGGCCGATGCTGGCCTGGCAGTGTACACGATCGGAGTCGGCACATCCGATGGGGAGCCCATACCCGTCAAGGACTCGTGGGGCAACCTTGAGGGCTACCAGGAAGACGGGGACGGCAACATGGTGCTGTCCAGGATCAACGAAGATGTGCTGAAGGGAGTGGCTGAAGCCGGAGGCGGCAGGTATGTGCTGGCAGGCGGCTCCACCAGTGCAGCAGCTGTCATTGCAGAAGAGCTCGACACCCTCGAAAAGACGGTGGTCGAAAGTGAGATTACGAATGCCCGGGTCGAGAGATTTCAGTGGTTCGTCATCGGAGCGATCGCGCTTCTCATCATCTCTCAGTTCATCCCCAGCAGAAGGAGAAACGCTTCAGTAGTGGTCCCATCGGGTGATTCTCGATGAAGCGCCGAATCTGCATCCGGTTGTTAGCGACCCTCGGACTCGCCCTGCTGATGACCGGGTGTGGGGTTGCCTTTCCAATTGGCGGCGATGACGGTCCAGAGGCGGTTGAAGTTGGGAACAAGGCGTTCTCTGCAGAGATGTATGACACGGCACTTAATGCCTATGAGATCGCGCAGGACTCAATGCCGGGCCGCACGGAACCCACTTACAACACGGCCAACACACTGTACAGACAGCAGCGGTACCGTGAGGCAGTGGAGCTGTACGACGAGTTGATGGCCGGGCAGAACCTGGACATTTCCGATTGGACGACATTCAATACTGGGAACGCCCTTTACGAGGCTGGAGACCACGAGCAGGCAATCGAAATGTACAAGCAGGCGCTGCGGATCAATCCCGATGACCACGATGCCAAGCACAACCTGGAACTTGCGCTGGCGCATTTGCCACAGCCGGAGCAGCAGGAAGAGGCTCCCAGCCCTTCACAGGAACAGCCCACTCCAGAACCGCAGCAGCAACAGCAGCAGGACAATCAGGAACAGCAACAGGAAGGGCAGCAGCAGGACCAGGAAAACGAAGGTGAGGAACAGGAGGGCGAGGGCGAGCCTGAGGGCGAGCCTCAGGAAGGTGAACCAGAAGGAGAGCCCGCCGAGTCAGAAAACGAACCCACCGAACCCGGCACCGGCGAGCAGGAACTGGAGTCGATCATCCCCCCTACGGGGCTCACAGAGGAGCAGGCTAGACGCCTGCTGGAAATGGTCGGAGAGAACGCAGAGCCACTCCGGAACGCCATTCAGACGATGCGCTCCTTCCCGGGCACACCCCCAGCACAGGACTGGTAGCTCCGGTGAGCTCGGTGAACAAGGTCAGACTTCCGCTCCTGGCAACTGTATTGCTGCTTGTGGTTGGTTTGACCGCGACGCCAGTTCACGCTCAGACGCCAAGTGTAACTGCTTCCGTGGACCGAACTTCCCTGACGATGTCCGACGTGCTCACTTTGACCCTGCGCATCGAGGGTGTAACCAACGTTCATCCCCTGCCACAGGCTCCGGTGATCAATGGCCTGGTACTTGTCGGAACCGAAAGGAGGAGCTTCCAGACGTTCGTGCAGGGCGCGTTGTCTGCACACTTCGAGTTCAGCTTCAAGTACCAGCCGTTGCGGACCGGCTCGATTGACATCGACCCGATCAACGTTATCCTCGACAACACCGTCCACATCACCGACCCCATCACCGTCAATGTGACTGGAGGGTCCGGCGCAATCCAATTGCCAGGTGCGGCGCCACCTCAGCCAACCAGCCTGGTCGGTCAGGACTTCTTTGCAGAGTCTGAAGTGGACGACGAATCACCCTACATCGGTCAACAGATCACTTACACCTTGAGGTTCTACTCGGCGAACGCGTTCTCCAGACCCATATACGATGCGCCGGACTTTGCAGGCTTCTGGAATCCCGGCAGGTCCAGCGAAGAAGAGAGCATCGCGGACGTTGCCGGGCGAAGATACAGCGTCACGGAAGCGAACACGATTCTATTCCCAACCCTGGCGGGAGACCTCGAGATCGAGCCCACCAACGTGACGGTCAGAGGAGGGCTTCTGGGATCCAGCGTTACGCAATACCCAACCCGCCAGATCAATCTGCAGGTCAGCCCGTTGCCACCCGGCGAACCAGACTCGTTCACGGGGGCGGTGGGAAGGTACAGCCTCACTTCCGAATTGGACCTCAATGCGGTAGACCTCGGGGAGCCCGTGACAATTACGCTCACTGTATCCGGTGAGGGAAACATGGAGTCCCTGCCCGCTCCTGAGTGGCCCGAGGTCCCCGGCTGGCGCGCGTTCGACAGTGACGCTCCGTACCAGATGTCGATTATCGATGGCAAAGTGCAGGGGTCCCGAGAGTTCACGAGGGTGTTTATACCCAGCGTCTCCGGTAGCCATGAGTTTCCGCCGGTCGAGTACGCCTACTTCGATCCATACGATGCAAGGTACAAAACCCTCACAAGCCGATCTTTCAGAGTCGAAGTTAATCCGGACCCAAGCTCTCCAGAGGCCGAGCCCCTCGCATCCTCAGGAGAGTCGGAGGATGCAGAGGCGCAGGATATTCGGTATATCAAGCCGGTCCCAGGTTCCATTGGCCGCCCGACAGACCCAATTACTGATAACAGGGCGCTCTGGCTGCTCTGGCTCACGCCACTGGCCGGAATCCTTGCGGTGGCTGCCCTGATCGTCTACAAGAAGCGCCCCGAATCTGTCGCGACATCTGGCGAACCCAACGCTGCGACACAGGCCGCCCTGGCCAGCCTTGCGGCGATTGAGCCTGGGTCCTCCGCCGCAGATGCCGCCGGGATGGCACTCCACGGCTACCTGGATGTTAGGTTGGACCGCGCCACATCGGGCATGTCGGCCACCGAGATCGCCGAATCGCTTGGTCAACTTGGTGCCAGTGCTGCTACGTGTGACCGCCTGGTGGACCTGATCAGAAGAGTCGCCGAGATGCGCTTCTCTCGACACGAGGTCGAAGGAGTTGAAGAAGTGGCACATGACGTGCAGGCGATAGTGCGAACGCTGGATGAGGAGTTGTCGGAGTGAAGGCTGTAGCTTTGCTCACACTCACTCTCGTAGCCGCTCTCGCTCTTGTCGATTCAGTAGCGGCGGATGGCTTGCTCGACGTTGAGGCATTTCGAAGTGCAAACCTGCTGTACGAGTCCGGGAACTACGAGGAAGCCGCACGCAGCTACGAACATCTTTCGAGGCTGGGTTACCAGGATGCGACCCTCTACTACAACCTCGGCAATTCCTACTACCGGATGGATGACAAGGGACGTGCGCTGCTGAACTATCTCCGCGCGAAGCGGCTCGCACCTCTGGACGACGACATAGACACAAATCTTTCACTTTTGCGGGAAAGTGTCGGCGCACCTGGCTCATCGCAGGAAAGGCCTATGCCTGTCTTGGGACAGTTCGCCGGCTGGCTGCCTTGGGTTTCGCTGAACGCGGCGACTCTGGTCGCTCTATTCTGCTGGCTGGTCATCTGGACGGTTGTACTGACGCTATTCTGGAATCGCAATGTTCGCCATTCACTAGCACTCAGGCGCGTTGCTGTCATCGCGGGATTCGGGCTGCTGCTGTTCGCCATGCTCGCAGTTGGAAACCAGGTTGGTCGCAACCACTGGACCGAGACCGGAGTCATCATCGCCAGGTCAACTGACGTATTGGAAGCTCCCAACACGAGGGCCCGCATAGAGATTAACCTTGATGCCGGGCGAGAAGTCGGCGTTGTCGAGACGAGGGCTGGCTGGACCAGGGTGAGATTACCCAGGACCGAGCTGGAAGGTTGGGTGCTCAGTTCGGACGTCGAACAGGTTCTCCAGGACGACCTGTAACGGGTTTCGTCATTCTTGCTATGACTGTCACTCAACTCCCGTGGTCACGAGCTTAGTACCTGTTTGAGCTAAATCTCGAACGAATCTGAATCTTGGCCCGAAATGCGCTTTGTTTCCGTGCAAGCGCGGAGTAGAATTGCGGCTGACTTTCATGGCTAACCTACCGCATCTGCGACCCCGCAACACGAAACTCCCCCCTACCCTCGATGCGTTCAGGCACCGCGGATTCCGACTCCTGTGGCCGGCCAACTTCTTCTCGTACATCTCGCGTTGGATGCAGATGACCCTCATGGTGTGGCTGGTCCTGGAATTGACCGGCTCTCCATTCCTAGTGGCCCTTGTCGGCTTCTTCGGAATGATCCCCCTGCTTCTATTCGGGGCAATTGGAGGAGTGCTGGCAGACAGGGTCGACCGCCGCAAGCTGATCAGGTTCACGCAGCTTCTGAACCTCGCGGCCAGTGCGTCAATGCTAGTTCTCCTGGTCACTGGTACAGAGCAGTACTGGCACAGTTATTTGGTGGTCCTCGTCAGTGGACTGGGCTGGGCGTTCGACATGCCGGCTCGGCGCTCGATCGTGCTCGATGTCACTGGGCGCGTCGGTGTGACAAATGCCATGGCGCTGGATTCGGTCGGGATGCACGCAAGCAGGATGATTGGTCCAGCACTCGCGGGCGTACTGATACAGGTCGTGGGACTGATCGGCGGCTACGTCGTAATCATCGCGCTGTACCTGGTCGCCCTATCATTCCTGACGGCTTTGAAGCTGCCGCAGCGGGACATCATACCGGCAACCCACAGCGTCGCGAGGAACCTCTATGAGGGGTTCGTCTATGTAAGAAGCAACAGGGTCATAATGGCCACCGTCGTCGTGACCGTCCTAATGAACCTTTTGCTTTTCCCCTACATGCAAATGGTGCCGGTCATTGCGAGAGATACTCTGGACGTCGGCGCGGGCCTAATGGGACTGCTCATGGGAGCCGACGGACTGGGGGCAATTATCGGATCGATTGCGATCGCGTCCTTCGGTCAGCTCAGATACCACGGCCGGATCTACCTCGGGGGATCGCTGATAGGGCTGGTGCTGGTGCTTGCCTTTGCTGCGTCACAGTGGTTCGCAGTATCGCTCCCGGTGCTGGTACTGCTGGGACTTGGAACGGCAGGCTTCGGCACAATGCAGTCGACCATAATAGTGATCTCTGCGTCAGACGACATGCGTGGTCGAGCTCTTGGCGTGATTTCGCTGGCGATCGGGGCAGGCCCGATAGGGGCGCTGCTCATCGGGGCCCTCGCAGAGACTACTTCGCCAGCTACGGGAATCACTGTCTTCGGGATCCTCGGGATAATTTCACTCAGCATCGTTGCACTGGTTATGCCCGAACTCCGGGCTCCCATGGGTCAGCAGCCACCTGAGAACGGCAGGCCAGTCCAGGGAGGGGTCAGCCCGGATCAGTCGAGAAACGGGCCAGCAGACTCACGCACCGAACGAAGCTCGGAACCTGTGTAGGGTCACCTCAGGCTCAATCGGTGCAACGGGGAGGTACTCCTCTTCCTCGACCTTGGCAACGATGAACCACGGCCCATCCTCGCGTAGTGCCTGAAGAAGCGCTGCCTCCAGTTCCTCTTCATCCTCCACCGTGGCTGTCTTCTCTATTCCGCACCCCTTGGCAACACCTTCGAGGTCAGTCCCGAAAGCCGTGTGGCTCGCCTGGTAGCCTGTTTGAGCCCACTGCTCATTGTCCCAGACTACCACTATGAGATTCGCAGGGTTTTCCCGACCTATGGTTGCTATCGTCCCCATGTTCATCAGCAGAGAACCATCACCATCGAGCGACAGCACCTTCTCATCGGTTGACAGTGCCATCCCTAACGCGATCGATGAGCACAACCCCATAGAGCCGTAGGTGTAGAAGTTTCGGTCCCGGTGCCCGGCGTGCCAGAGCTCATCGGTCGTGGGGCCGAGATTAGCGACGACAGCAATGTCGCCAACCAGGTCCTTTATTCTCTTTGTAGCCGAGAACCTGTACAAGTCATTCTCCCTGAGGCAGCGAAGTGTTGTGCCAATCGAAGCAGTCGGCATGAAGGAACTGGCAGCTAGGCCAACTTCCCTCCGTGGAGCATAGGTGTCATGCAGAGAGCAAGAGGTTGCCTGGACGCATAGCAGAGCTTTAGGGCCCCGGAAACTCGCATGTCGAGCCGGTCATCGGTGTCCAGCGTATAGAACGGGATGCCAAGAGTATCCAGGATCGGCCTGGTCGCCCTTCCCATGGCTACCTGCGCTATGTTGAACTCCCCAACCTCGCCACGCAGGTTAATGAACATCGGCACAGGCACCCTCGCGGGAAGACAAAGGCTGGCCAGAGCGTTGATGCAGTTGCCAAATCCGCTCGACTGCATGAACACCGCGGCATTTCGGCCTGTGGCATACGCACCAGTCGCGATTCCGATGGCCTCTTCTTCGCGCGTCGCAGAAACGACGTGGAAGTAGTCGTCATCCTCCATCAGCCTGGTTACCTGGTGGATGCTGATGTCCGGCACGTAGGCAATGAGCGACACGTCGGACTCTTTCAGGCAGTTCACAATCGTTTCAGCCCAGTTCATAGATCAGATCCCCATCACGTGGTAGCCGGTATCCACATGAATTACCTCGCCTGTGATTCCCGTCGACATGTCCGAGCACAGGAACAGCGCCGTATTGGCTACTTCCTCGTGGGTAATGTTCCTTCCCATGGGGGAGCGATCGGAGTGGGCCCTCTTCATGTCCCTGTATCCGCTGATGACCCTGGAGGAAAGCGTGTCGACAGGTCCAGCACTGATCGCATTGATCCGGATGTTGTCGCGACCCAGGTCCCACGAAAGCTGGCGTACTTCGTTTTCGAGCGCAGCCTTCGCCGTTCCCATCACATTGTAGCCAGGAAAGACCCTGCTCGAGGCCTGGAACGTCATGGTGATGATGCTGCCACCGTTCGACATGAGCGGTACGGCCTGCTTCGCGACAGACACGAGGGAATATGCGCTAATGTCCAGCGCCAGGCGAAACCCCTCGCGGGGAGTGTCGATGAAGGGACCTCCCAGGTCCTCGCGGTTGGCGAAAGCCACCGAGTGGACGACTATGTCGAGGCCTCCCATCTCAGCGCGCGCGGTCTCGAAGGCGTTCTCCACAGATGCGTCGTCGCTGACGTCACATGCAATGAGCGGCGCTCCGGAAGACAGACCGGATGCGAGTCTCTCGACGCCAGGCTTAATCCTGTCGTTCAAGTATGAGAGCGCAACGCGGGCGCCTGCCTGGTCCAGCGCGCTGGCAATGTGCCATGCAATGCTGCGCTGGTTCGCAACGCCGAATACGAAGGCGTTCTTTCCTTCCAGATCAATTGCGTACAAGTGGGACCTCCGGAGTGACTGACCCGAGACTGCCGCATGGCATTTTACGCAGGCCACATGGCTGGGACAAGGCTAGCTAATGGTAACGTCCGCAGCGAATCCTTCGATCTCTATATCGACTCGGTTATTTGCCGTGGAGTAGTCCAGCGACTCGTGCAGGCCATCGTAGGTTTCCAGGAACCGGTCTGAGTCGATCTGAGTAGAACTCAGGAGTATCTCGTTCTCGATCCGTGCCGCCACACCCTCAGGAACTACGATCTCTACATCGGCAGCCCCGGCGGCGATCTCTACTCTTGTCCTGCCAGCATCGACGGGAAGCATTATCCTTATGTCAGTCGCTCCAGCCCCGACCAAAACCCTACGTACGTTCAGGTTTTGCAGATTGAGGTCCAGATCAGCTACGCCAGCGTTGATCTCAAGTTCGAGTGCGACGTCCGGAGAGATCATCAGGTGCCAATCCACAAGGCCGCCTACGTTAAGTCCAGGATTGAAAACGTCTAAGTCGGCAACCTGAACGTCCCATGCCTTCCCATCATCAGTAATACTGAGGTCAAGACCCGGGCCACCCGCTGAGAGGTAGAGTTCGGTCACCCTGCCCGACTGGTCGCGAATCACTTCCGCAGGCCGACTGCCAAAGTCAGCAGCCAAAAGTGACGGACTGGAGGACTCGTCAGAAGAACCTGAAGACAACTCAACGCTGCCTCCGGCGAAACCCATGCCCAAGCGCAGGACCTCCGCATCGCCCATAGGCTCCACGTACGTGACGTGTACAGGCCCGTCGGACCGGTTCTCCGGCATCGTCACCAAGGCCGCAGCGACCGCACTAAACACGATCAGCGCAGCCACTCCGATCCCCAGAAATGGTGCGCGGGGAGCGAGGAGCATCTTCACTCCGACTAACACCAGCAGCACAGGCCAGTAATCTACCAGCTCCCACCACATTGCGAAGGGAAGTATTCCAACCGTGTTAAGTAGGAGTACCATTCCGAGTGCGGCCAGAAGTACTCCAACAAGGGAGAACCCGCGACGCACTGCTTCCGAGCGTGAGGACGCCATAACGGATCAGCGCCTGATCGAGGGGATAAGTATCGTAAGACCCAATGCCACTATCGCCACGGGCCACACGATGTCCCAGCGTATCGAGCCGAACACACCGAGATTGTGGAGCAGGATGACGGCCCCTACGATGATGAGGCCACCAGCAAGTACGTTCCTGGCTGTCTCTCTTCTTGAGGTCCGCTCGTGCTGGCTCGTCTCGTCAGTGGAATCGGACACATCGTCAAGTGCGACGCTGGTATCGGATTCCTTCGATCCAATTCGTCTGCCGTCTGGGGTGACAATTGCCAGTACGATGTAGACCAGCAGGCCGATTCCGCCTGTCCCTATCGCCAGCAGCACCCATCCCACCCGCACGAGCACGGGGTCGATATCGAAGTACTCAGCCAGCCCTCCTGCCACGCCGAACATGAACCGGTCGTCTCGACTCTTATACAGTCTGTGGGCCTGTTGAACCATCCGAGTCCTCCCCTGCTACAGAGCCTGCCAGTACCTTCGACCCTCTACCCTCAAGAGTCGCCCGAATCCGGGAGACGGGAAATGCCCCGACACGACCAGCGAGTGATCTCTTTCCATCCTATCAAATAGCTCGGCCCTGCTAGCCCGGGAAATCTTGGCATTGGTGTCCGCTCGCGGGCTCCAGTCTGTGTGGTGTGCCTGCACCGGCACGTGCGCCGCATCACCGAGAACGACGGCGCTCTCCCCGCCGGAGCTGACCAGCACGCTCGTGTGACCCGGCGTATGGCCAGGAGTCGGCAGCGCGGTGAGGTGGTCGGCAATCGACTGCTCCCCATCTATCAGGTCGAGCAGGCCCGCATCCATGAGCGACATGACCTTTTCCCGCACGTAAGCAAACATGCTCATCCCGGCGCGACGGGTAAACGTGTCCCAGTCCGCCTTGGGCACAAGGTATCGCGCATTGGGAAAGTACGGCACCAGCTCGCCGTCTACATTGACCGTGTTCCAGCCAACGTGATCTCGGTGCAGGTGAGAGATTACAACGGTGTCTACGTCTTCTTTACCGATGCCCTTGGCTTCCATGTCGGCGGCCAGCAGACCCCACTCGGAGTTGTCGAAGGGATGGTCGCCCTCTCCGAGACCGGTGTCGATGAGACACGTGTGATCACCGAGGCTCACCACGAACGACCCGACATTCATCCTGATGAGTCCGTCCTGAGTCAGCTGGTCGCGATAAGGCTCCCACTCAGACGCATCTATTGAAGGAAAGAATTCAGAAGTCTTGAAGTGGATGTGCCCGTCAGTGACCGAGGTGATCCTCGCGTCTCCGACTCGGATGGTGTGCTCTGCCACGGATCGGCTCCTTCGGCTACGAGACTTCAGTGATAGCTGGGCAGAATTTCACTTCCGAGCGCATGGAGCTGGTCCATCATCATCTCAGGAGGACACGCGGGCCGAGCCACGAACTTGTCAGCACCGGCGTCGATATACTCGTCGATCAGGGCCTTCATCCGATCTGCCGTGCCGAAGGCGGAGAAGCCGTCGTAGTCGACGTCGGTCCTGCGACGCAGCATGTAGGGCTCCGCAATTCGACGCGCCTCCTCGTAGGTGTCCGCGATGCAGTAGCTGAACAGTGCGCCGTAGTGATCGTCCTCAATCTCATTACCGTACTCAAGAGCCATGGACTTGATCTGCGAGACCCCGTCTCCAACCTCCTCCGGTGTAGCCTGCGACACCAGCCACCCATCCCCGATCCTGGCAGTACGCCTTATGGCGAACTCGCTCCGGCCCCCGATCCATATCGGGGGAAGCTCTGCCTGGACCGGCTTGGGCTGTACCGTCACGTTGTTGAGGGTGAAGTACCGGCCCTCGAAGGAGACGTCGTCCTGCGACCACAGCAGCCGCATAACCTCGATCGCCTCGTCAGTTCTGCCGCCGCGCTGCCGCTTGGGGACTCCGCAGGCCTCATACTCCCGCTCGTCTCCTGTGCCCAGACCTACCGCAGGCAGTGATCGACCGCCGGACAGGAAGTCCAGCGTCGCCACTTCCTTGGCAAGCACGGTCGGATTTCGGAGGGGCAGTGCGAGCACGTTCGTACCGAACTTCAGCTTCTCTGTACGAGCCGCGATGAACGACAGAGCAATCATCGGCTCCATGTTGATGGTCTCTGAGACTATCCGGTCGCTGAGCCACAGCGAGTCAACGCCGAGTTCCTCGCAGGTGTCTGTGTACTCCCACAGGTGGTCCGGGTCCTCAGACGGAAACGGCCATCCCCCAAATCCAACGCCAATCTTGACTGACATCTGTTCCTCCTGAGACTACCGCCGTCGCCCACCCGAGGTATCTGCCAGAGCGATTGGTCCTGGGTCTACAGGAACCTGGACGGGCTGAATGAAGCGAGGTGTTCTTGTTGGTTGCCGTCAAGCATACCAGCGATTGCCTCGCCCGTGGCGAGACACAGGAGTATTCCGTTCCTGAAGTGCCCTGAGGCCAGGTACACGTTCTCGAACTCGGGCAGAGGTCCGATGGTAGGCACCGCGTCGGCAGACCCTGGCCTGAGTCCAGCCAGTGCCCAGTTGAGATCGGCGTCCGACAGTGACGGTACGAGAGCGGTTCCCAGCGCGAGTATCGATTGGATATTGCCAGCCGTCACCCTGGAGTCGAATCCGACCTCCTCTACCGTGGCTCCGACAATAAGCGATCCATCATTCCGCGGGACGAGAAGCCCCCAGGAGCCATGGATGACACTGCTGATCCCTCCCTGCCTGGGACTCAGGTTCAGGTTGACTCCCCTCACAGGCTTCACCATGGGCTGACCGGCCGCACTGGGGCTGTCATCACCGTACAGCCACCTGTCCATCAGTCCAGTCCACGCCCCGGCGGCAAGCACCACACTTCCCGCATAGACCGGTCCTTCGCTGGTGGACACTCCAATGACCCGGCCGCCGTCACGTAGTAGGCCGGTCACTTCCACGCCCTGGTTTATGACTGCGCCGTGTCGGGCAGCCGCACTTGCCAGAGCATCCGAAAGGCGCTGGTTGTTCACCCTGCACACTTCCGGTTCGTAGATGGCGCCAACGACTGCCGGATTGATCCAGGGTTCCATCTCGAAAAGATCGTCAGACTCTACCCACCTGGCATCGGCGCCGAGCGCACTCAACTGCCGCCTCAGACCCTGTAGTGAGATGACATCACCTTCGTCCAGCGCCAGGACCAGCTCACCGCACTCTTCCAGCTCGATGTCGACTCCGGACTCGTCCCTCAGGACGGGCGCGAGCTCGTGAAAAAGCTCGAGGCTTCTTCTGCCGAGCCTGGCGTAGTCGTCATCGCCGGGGGAAGGTGAGAGAACGCCTGAGGCCGCATTCGACGCTTCCAGGCCTATTGCGCCTTTCTCGAGGAGCGCACATGAAATGCCCCTGCGGGCCGCGAAGTAAGCGATAGCGGTGCCTACGACCCCTCCGCCTACAACCACAAGGTCATGAGAGGCATTCACTGTGCAGGGACTCCCAGCAGGATCTCAGCAAGTTGGTTGAAGTCACTTACGACAAGGTCGGGAACATACTGCTCCGTATCCTCGTATGGGAGCCCGTAGCGGTTCACGTATGCGCCACGGTAACCGCTGACCCTCGCGCCCATAATGTCGAATGAGTGCGCTGCGACCATCATGATCTCGCCCGGTTCGGCTTTCAGGATACGCGCAGCGGCTCGATACACGCCCGGATGTGGCTTGAAGGATCCAGCCTCCTCCACGGAGATGATCTCGTCGAAATCAAACTGGATGCGATTACGGGCAAGGTGCGATAGATAGTCCGGCTCTCCATTGGAAAGCGCCACCAGGCGATACTTGTCAGCCAGTCGCTCCAGCCCCTCCAGTGAGTCTGGATACGCGATTAGCTCCTGCCATACAGACATGAACTCCACGACCCGCTCCGCCTCGAACTCGATCCCGTTTGCCCGCAGCGAGTAAACAAGAGCGCGCCTGCAGGTCTCGAGATAACCGCTGTGACCGAGCATCAGCATTGAGTCCTGGAACTGCTCGATTCTCTGTCTCGCGCGCCACTGCGGGTAGAACTCCGCTCCAGTCAGTTCGGAACCCAACTCTTCGAGGAACTGGCCGGTGGGGCCTTCCAGGCTGCCCGTCAGGTCCAGCACGGTCCCAAACACGTCGAACGTGAGCGTCGTCACATTATCCAGGTGGCCGTCGCCCGGCACGGTCTCACTAGACTTCATGGAATCTCCAGGCCCGGAATGCGTAGTAGAAGCCGCCCGTGACCGTACTGCCAATCGCAGACCACATTATTCGAGCCATGTTTGGAGGGGAGCGAAAGTCGCCGTAGGCTACGAGCCTCTCGTTTCGTACACCATCCGGGTAGAAAACTTCACCCCACCACACGCCTATCCACGCACCAAGAATCGCTCCGACGAATACAACTGCAGTGGTCTTCCCAAACGTGACCCAGGTACTCTCTGGCTTAAAGTACGAGATCGTCCCCGATATGCTGCACCCGACGGCAATAGCAGTCACCAGCAGCCACAGGGGCATTGCGAAGAGTCCTCCGGGCGCGACTACAGCAGCGGTTATCAGTCCGACCATGCCCAGCATAATCCCGAACAGCAGCCCCAGTCCGGCGCGCACCGAAACGGCGATCACATATTCGACTGATACTTCCGGTATTTGCATTACCTCTCCCCGCCACCTTGCCTCTTACATTCTCTTACGTAGCCGCAGATGTGACCCAGAGTGGACTTCATGTCCAATAGAGCTGGACTGCCCAATTATAGCAACGTGCCCTTTGGGGCACATAACTAAAGATGGGATTGGCCCGATGTCTTTCAGACCAATCCCATCTTTTCCAGCTATTCTGGTATGTCGCCCTGTCTAGTCGTCAGACTGGGCAACCGCCACGCGTCCTACGCCCATGGCCTCGGCGGTGGCTATCACGTGGTCCCTCTGCTCAGAGGTGAGAGGCTGGGTCGGGAGACGCGGGTCTCCAACGTCGATGCCAAGCCTGTAGCTGAGCAACGCCTTGATGACGGCGTGCATGCCGAACTGCCTGACCAGCATCGTGAGCCTGGTTGCCCTCTTCTGGGCCTCTTCCGCGCGCGCCAGGTCACCGGAGCTGTATGCCCTCCAGATCTCTACCCAAAGCTCGGGAGCAATGTTGGGCGGGCCATCGACACACCCGGTCGCCCCGATCGTCAGGGCGGGCAGCATCAGTGCGCTGCTGCCGATCAGGCAGTCGAGCCCCATGTCGACCCAGTTGTACACATTGGTGAACATAACCGAAGAGTGCTTGAGCCCCTTGAGCTGCGGCACGCCGTCCTGGATCTTCGCCATCAGTTCGGGCGTGATCTCGACCCCTGTAGACTGCGGCAGGTTGTACACGAATAGCGGCAGGTCCGCCGCGGCCGCCACAGTCCTGTAGTGCTCGACAATGTTCTCGTCCGTCTGCCTGTAGAAGAACGGCGGCACACAGCAGATCGCCTCCACGCCTGCAGCAGCCGCGTTTTCCGCCAGTCGGGCCGCCCTCAGCGTTGTAGGAGCGCCGACGTGCATGATGTTCTTGATCCTGCCTCGGTTCTGGTCCGCAGCAGCGCGAGCGATCTCCATGTTTTCTTCATCGTCCAGCAGCACGCTCTCGCCAGTGCCGCCGGCCACCCAGAAGCCGTCCACACCGGCCTGGATGTTGAACTCAATTACCTCTCTGAACGCCGCCTCATTTAAGCGACCGTCAGATCCCATGGGTGTCGCTATCGCCGGGAGTATGCCTTCGAAGTCAGCCATCTAAATACCTCCGTGAGTTTGTCTTGTCCAATATGACCTGCGCCCAATCGTATCTGAGGTCACCAACTCGTGGCTAGTGTTCCTACCCAATCGGAACCTGCCCCACCTTGGCAGCCACCCACACCCGGAGCGCGGGCGTCCCGCCCGCATCAGCCCACCCCGAGCTTCCCGAAGGCCCCCCCCTCCCATGACGGGTCGTGCTGATGCGCCTTCGCATGAGAATAATGAGTCCGAACACCAACCAACCTCTTCCCACACCACATAATCATGCACACAACCCACGAAATCAGAGAAATCCCCTAATCACAGAAATCAGAGTTCAGACCCTTGACCCCCATCCATTCCCTCCACTAAACTCCATACCAGAACATTAGTCCTATTCCAAATTCACCATTCACCATTCCCAATTCACCATGACCCTCGCAACCACAATCCAGGACAGAACCAACGACGGGACCTCCATCGTCGAGTTCCTCGTCGCCGTCATGCGCAACGAGCTTGACGACTTCAAGCCATGCCACAGACTCGACGCAGCCAAACTCCTCGTCAAGTACGACAAAGACGAAGCCCGAAACTACATCCTCGACAACCCACGAGAACCATCCCAACCAGGACTCAACTCCAGCTCACCCAACGACTCCTACTTCGACCAGAAGCTAGCCCAGGTCATCCAGGAGTCCACCGACGACGGCCGCACAGTCTGCCGCTTCCTCATAAACGTCATGGACGGAGCCCTCAGCACCTTCAAACCCCACCACCGCATCTCAGCAGCCAGAGAACTCCTATCCCGAGGCTTCGGCAAACACGCTACCTCCCGTCGCTCAGGCGAAGAGCCTGATCCCACTCGAGGAGACGCGAATGTAGGGGCGGTTCGTGAACGGCCCTCTCCCCGTCGTTCCGGCGGAGGCCGGAACCCAGATGAGGGAAGCGATGGTGGCACTCGCCCCTCAACTCCAACCACCCAACCAACACAATCAGAGAAATCCCCCAATCACACAAATCAGAGTTCAGACGACGGCTGGGCAGCCTTCTGGGAAAAGGTCACCCCAATCCTCGAAGAAGACGACCGCATCAAAGCCGAACTCGCCGAACAGAATCCAGACCACCAACCCTACAAACGAGACCTCTCAGCCTACAACCAGGCATGGGAGAACTCCGAGAAGTGGTTCTACGAGTGGAAGAACTCCCTCGACCCTGAAGAGTACGAGGCCATCGCCGCAAGGGAGATCGCCGAGTTCAACGCGATGATCGACACCAAGATCGAACGTCGCAAGCAGATCAAGGCCGCCCGTGAACGCAGGGAGAAAGAAGAAGCCGAACGCCAATCCGCCGAGGCGGAAAAGGCCGAGGCTGAAACCGCCGCAGCCGAGGAGTCCGAACCCGGCCCTCCCACCCGCTCACAGCACAAACCCAAGCTGATGTTCACTCTTGGAAACTCGATGTACATCGAGTGTGGACATCCCGACTGCAAACTGCACGACGAGGACAGAAACAGGTGGCAGGGCTCCGTCCAGTACGGCGCCGGGCCCACCTCAGGCCACTTCCCTTGACGGAACGTCGAAGTTAATCCGCGGCTGCTGCCTGCACGTACGTATATCCACTCACAAAGTGGGCGTGGAAACGGCTCTCTAGGGTTGACGGACTCTCAGACCCTATGTTACAAACGGACGAGTTTGCGGATACCAAAATATCACCGCGTCGCATAAACATTATCTGAATACCAAGGAGGGTTGGCGACTATGTGGTCTAAACTACCGGATAGGCGATTGATAATTGGGGTAGCGTTGGCCGCGATACTTGCGCTTGCCCTCGCATGCTCCTCCAGTGAGGACACTACTACACCTGCACCAGCAGCAGCGGCGCCAGCAGCGGCGCCAGCGCCAGCAGCGGCGCCAGCGCCAGCAGCGGCGCCAGCACCAGCGGCAGCGCCAGCAGCGGCTCCGGCAGCAGCGCCAGCAGCGGCTCCGGCAGCAGCACCAGCGGCAGCTCCGGCAGCAGCGCCAGCAGCGGCTATGGATGACTCGATGATGCCGAAGCCTTCGGGCAGCGTGACCATCGCTGTTCTGAGCGTCAATTCGCCAAACGGCCTGCCTCGCTTCTGCACTGCTGGTTGTTCAGAGACCATATACATGTCCGGCATCACGGATGTGCTGTTCAACTCGAAGGCCAACCCGGACGGAACGGTAACCACCGAGCCTATGCTGGCCTTGGACTTTACCCTCGACCCGTCCCTTGAGTTTGGAACGTTCTCGCTCCAACAGGGCGTGCAATTCCACCATGGCTGGGGAGAGATGACCGCGGCAGACGTGGCGTACAGCTACAACGACGCGAACTCTGTTACCAACCCTGAGTCCATTCACGGACAGGCGGGCGACTTCGCGCCGTTGATCGCTTCCATTGAGGCAGTCGACGACTACACAGTCCAGTTGAACTACCGTAACTACGACTCCAGAGGAGTGCTCCACAGGTTCTCCAGGTTCTGGCAGACGGCCGCCATTGTGTCCAAGGATGTCTTTGACCAGTACGGCGTTGAGGGCACACAGGACGTCTACGTCGGCGTCGGCGCCTTTATGGCCGAGGATGCCAACTACCTGGACTCCTGGAAGCAGAACGAGGGCATCAGGCTCGTCGCGAACCCTGACTACTATGCCAGCAAGGACGACAATGGTCCTTTCGTCGAGAAGATCACTTGGCTGGAAGTCCCTGAAGGTGCCTCCCGCCGCGCGATGCTTGAAGCCGAAGAGGCCCATATCGCGCAGATCGCAACGAAGGACTTCCCTGAGCTCCAGTCCAAGGGCTTCGAGCTTCAGAAGAAGGGCCTGTTCAACACGATCCGAGACATCTCCTGGGTTGGTAACTACTGGGAGTCCCACTCCGGTCTAACCGGTGAGGCCCTCGAACGCGAGCGCGACATCAGTAAGCCCTGGATCGGCAACCCGTTCGAGAACGGCGACTTTGACGAGAACACGCCCTCCATGGAGAGCTCCATGAAGGTACGCAACGCATTCTCATGGGCAATTGAGCGTGAAGAGCTCGTCGAGAACCTTCTCGGCGGTCTCGGATTCGTAAACCACCAGGCTTACCTGTCGTCCAACAACCCCAACTACCGCGAGGAGTGGTCTTGGGGCACGGACTTCGACATGGCCAAGAGCCTCATGGCTGAGGCAGGCCAGTCCGGTGGCTTCGAGATGGACCTCTGGGTCGGCACCAGCGAACTTGGCGCCGAGATCGGTGAGTCAGTCGGCGCGGGCTGGGAGCAGAACCTTGGCGTCAAGGTCAACCTGATCAAGACCGCCTACTCGACCTATCGACCAGGCCTGGTCTCCCGTACCAACAAGACAGTTGGCGTCAACATCTGCGGCGACGAGAACAAGTCGAACTTCCCGTACGACTGGGCACACGGCTTCGTGGTCAGCAGCTTCAGCGCTGGAGGCTACGGTGTAGGACAGGAGATCCCATACGCCACCGAGATCTACTCCACCATGGCCGGTGAGCCTGACAAGGCCAAGCGCGAAGAGCTTGCTGCTCGCTTCTACAGCGAGAACCGCAGGCTGGCCAACTGCACAGGTCTGTTCGAAGAGCCGATCTGGCCCGTGTACAACCCCAACGTCATTGACGAGTGGGACATGCGCCCAATGGCTAACGGCAACCTGGGAACCATCAACAACGTTCGGACGATCAAGGTTAAGTAGCGCGAACTCACACCTCAAATGGTGATTGACTAGCAAAAGCTGCGCCCCCTGTTGCGAGAGGATGACCTCTCCCGGCAGGGGGCGCGCTTCTCTTCCCCTACTTATGCAACTAAGCGTTGCTTATTCCTGTCCCATTGCGCAACGCTAAACTGTGTAGTAGATTCTGGGGCAGTGTACACACGAACATTTCCCATAATCACTACAAACTGACAAAAATTTGGGGGCTCCGACAGGTACGGAGAGGTGTTGATCCATGCGACAGTTCCTGATTAGAAGGTTCTTCTTCGCCATACTCGCAGTAATTGGTGCTACCCTCATTACCTTTGCCCTGTCCAGGGCAGCGGGCGACCCAAGATACCTGTATGCGCAGGAAGGCGGATACGGGATCAGCCCGGAAACGTGGGAGGAGCTGGGAAGGCAATTCCATCTCGATAAGCCGATCGTCGTCCAGTACCTCTTCTGGCTGGGTGACATCGTTCGCGGCAACTGGCAGGAAAGCCTCCTGGACCGTAAGTCTGTTTTCACCAAAATCATGGACCGGTTCCCAGCGACAATAAAGCTGGGGTTCTCATCCTTCCTATTCGCAACTCTAATTGGCATTCCTCTCGGAGTGCTCTCCGCCGTCAAGCGAGGAGGGATTGGGGACTACCTCGCTAGAGGTTTCGCCCTGTTCGGACAGGGCATGCCCGTATTCTGGCTCGCCATCATGCTGATCCTGGTATTTTCCGTACAGTTCCGATGGTTCCCGACGGGAACGATAGGCGAAGGCTTTTTTGACGTCAGGTACTTTGTGCTGCCTGTGATCGCACTAGGATGGCAGGCGGCCGCCACTTACTTGCGCCTGGTAAGGAGTTCCATGCTGGAAGTTCTCGACTCCGAGTTCGTGAAGCTGGCCCGGGCCAAGGGCGCCTCGAACAATGCAGTCATTTGGAAGCATGGCTTCAGAAATGCGCTCATCGCGCCGCTCACCTTCGCAACGCTGCTGCTGATCGGCTTCATCAACGGCGCAATCGTTGTGGAGACCATCTTTGCGGTTCCCGGACTTGGCAGGCTGGCATTCGAGTCGATCAACAACAACGACTTTCCCATCATTGTGGCGGTCGTTATGGTTGTCACCGGAATGTTCGTTATCGCCAACTTCCTGACTGACCTTCTGTACGCGTACATAGACCCGAGAATTCGGTACTCTTAGGGGCAATAGGGGAGCACTCGTTTATGGCACAAGCAGACCTCTCGGCCGACCTGGCGCAACAGATCGGCTCGTCCCGGTCGAGCGCTGGCCGGGTCTGGCATTTCATCAGGCGGTGGCCTGTAGTTCCCATGGGCATTCTCGCCATGTTCATACTACTCGCAATATTCGCCGATGTGGTCGCGCCACACAGCGAAAGATTCACCGTCTCAGACAACGTCAGACTCCCACCTGCCTGGTATCAACCAATAGTCATTTCCGCCCTGGACCTGCCAAAGGTGGTGTTCGCTGTGGACGGTGAACAGAGGCAGATGGATGTAGGAGAGGCCATCACTGAGTATGGCGTTGACATCCCTGCAGAAAAGCTGAACAGCCCCAGCGAGGTCCGGGCAGCGTTCCAGGATCAAACAGACCTGGAAAAGATCAGGGTCCTAGTAGTGCCGATAGTCGAAGGTGTGAGACCTATCGACTCTGAAGACGACGCTCCATGGGAACCCGTCAATCTGAATGTCTTCGACGCTGCGAGGCAGTACGACTTCGAGATAGCTGTCGAACAGCTGATCGACCCTCTTTACGGTGGCGAAGTAGTCAAGAGCTCGTTTGAAGCCTACGCCGGCCTGGAAGTCCAGGTCACAGACACAGTCGCCGTTCCTGTCCGCACAGGCGTCGCCGAAGCTGCGGAGCGGTATGGGGTGACCATACCGGAAGATCAGCTCAGCAACCAGGTCTACATCGAGGAAGCCTTCGCGGAACAGGCCAACATAATTGCCAAGGTACATATTCCGACATGGTCGCATCCCCTTGGGGGCGATCACATTGGCAGGGACCTGCTTAGCCGCGTGATACATGGCGCCCGCGTTACACTGACTGTATCGATGATCGCGCTCTTGAGCGGACTGCTGGTGGGAGTAGCCATGGGCCTCATCGCCGGCTACTTCGGTGGCTTCATCGATGAGGTAATTATGAGGGTCACCGATATCTGGTTGGGCATACCCTTCATACTACTCGCCATCGTTGTGGTCATTGCAGTCGGTCAGACCTTCGTCATCCTGCTCATGCTTCTGGCGCTGACCGTCTGGGCAACATTTGTAAGAAACGTCAGAGGTGAGGTGCTGACAATCAAGGAGAGGGACTATGTATCCCTCGCCAGGGTTGCTGGAGCATCGACCTTTAGAATGATAATCTGGCACATACTGCCCGGTGTCGTAAACACGATCATCGTTCTTGCCACCCTCAGGGTCGGCCAGGTCATCCTGACCGAGTCGATTCTAAGCTTCCTCGGAGCCGGGATCCCACCCCCGACACCAGCATGGGGCGCAATGGTGAGCGACGGCCGCCTTTACATTAACGATGCTTGGTGGATCTCGTTCTTCCCAGGCCTGTGCATCTTCCTCCTGGTCATGTCGCTGAACTTCTTCGGGGACTGGCTCAGGGACAGGCTCGACCCCAGGCTGAGGCAGCTCGACTAAGTTTCGAGAACAAACTAGAGCACTCTGGAAGGGGCAGGTCTCTGTCGACCTGCCCCTATTCTGTTCCAATCACGTAGAATAGATGACAACCAACAGACCAGACATCTCGTACACGAGGATAGACGATGATTGGACACAATAAGCTGAACAGGAAGCTCGCAATGCGTTCACTCTCCTACCTGGCCGCCCTCGTTGCGCTACTCGCATTGGCGTCCCTCGCCTGTGGAGTCGAGTCTGGAGACCGCCGACCAGCACGACAGGGGGATAGCGAGACTCTCGAGTTCCACCGAACGCCAGTCACAGCGTTCGAGCAGTTCAGGATAGAAGTTACCAGAGAAGAGGGCGGGGACTGCTCTATAGATCCCAGTGAGGTCACAGTCCAGATGGGTAACCGCGTCAGATTGGCGATTCAGCTTCCGACTGAGATCGCGCAGGGAACAACAGGGTCACTCGTAGTCACGGGTGAAAAGCAACAGCTCCAGTTCAATATCGAGGGGCTGGAAATGACCGCATCAGGTGGAGCTTTTGGGACTGGCAAGACTGCGTTCGACATCGAGCTGGAATCCGGTGCGCGCAAGAGCTACGACTTCAACGCTGCCAACACCGGATCTTTCGACATGCTTTGTGACGGCACCAAGGTCGGGACCTTTACGGTCAACGAGTCAGCCTAGACTAGTTGGGATGATGGGCCCCTGCTTGCGAAAGCAGAAGGGTTAGCTATCACTGTCCCGGTAGGGTCAACTTGGTAACGGTATCGTCTGAAGTATTTGTCACCCAGATGCTGGTCCCATCGAATGCCAACCTGCCGGAGCCGGCTCCAACCGGATAGGTTGCGATGACGTCGCCATCCAGGTTCATCCTTGACACGGTCCCGTCGGCGCTATTGGCAGTCCACACATGGGAGCCATCGAACTCCAGGCCGTAAACAAGCGGGCCAAGGGCGTCTCTGACGATGTCGTAAGGCAGCGGTCCGGCGCTGAATCGCGCGACCTCCCCTGTGTCCTGGGAAAGCTTGCTGATCGTTCCCTCACGCCAGTTGGCCGCCCATACGTGGTCGCCGTCGAAGGTGAGCGCCATGGGCGTGTCGCCAGCCTCGAAGACCCCCACGGTGTCTCCAGTCTCAATGTCGATCTTGGTGACCGTGTCGTTGCGGGCGTTGGCCACCCAGACGTAGCCATCGGCCAGCACAAGGTCGCTGGGAGCCCGGCCGGCGGGGAAGACACCGTAGACCGACCCGTCCGGCTCAATGACCGTCAGTGTGTCCTGGACGTACGAGGCGATCCAGACTCGCTCCCCATCGAAGGTCGCTGCACGAGGCGCTATCCCGATCTCGACGTTCATGTCTTCTTCGCCAGAGCTCCCCACCCTGGATGCAGTCGTCTCAGTCATGTTGGCGGTCCAGACAGACTCACCATCGAAGGCTATAGCGTTTGGCTCGCTACCTACCTCTGTCTCGTGGACGACCTCGCCGTCCAGGTCGAGCTGCGTCACAGTTCCGTCAAGCGCGTTGGCAATCCACATCGACTCGCCATCGAACACGATGGCAACGGGAGCGTCGCCGACGTCGAAGTGCTCAGCCGTTACGCCTTCCATGGTGAGCCGGGAGACGGCGTCAGAGCCCTGGTGCAACACCCACAGCGCCTCACCGTCGTAGACCATGTCTCCTGGTGCACGCCCCAGGTGGAAGGTACCGAGGTTCTCGCCATTCAGTCCCATCCTGTTGACTGTCTCGCTCTGACGGTTGGAGACCCATATTGCCTCGCCATCGAACTCTACGTCGCTTGGCAACGCTCCGACGTCGAAGACACCTGCGACGCCACCCTCAAGCGACATCTTGGTTACTGTCCCATCCAGGGCATTTACGACCCACATGTGATCGCCATCGAATGCCATGCCCCTGGGACCGTCACCAACGTCTACGGTCGCCAGGACCGTCCCGTCAGATGGCCTGAGCTTCATGACGTTATTGTCGTAGTAGTTGGCGACCCATAGGCTGGAACCGTCCCACTCCATCGCGATGGGGTTGCTGCCGACCTGGTAGTTCCCTACAGGCATTGGGGCCGTCTGGTCCGGGGGTACTGCCGCCGGGAGTTCCCCGCCCAGCTCCCTGATCTTCTCGGGCAAGGCGATGGTCGTGATTGTGCCGTCGTCGTTGTTGGAGGCGAATATGTACCCGCCAGCATACGTCAAAGCTGCGGGCCGCCTGCCCGGTCGGAAGCTGCCGACTATCTGATATTCGGGGCTGAGCACCCGGATTCCAAAGAACGTCGCGAGCCACATCGTATCGCCGTCATAGGCGAGAGCGCGCGGGTAGAAGTCGGGAAGCGATACGACCAGTCCTTCACTTCCATCTGGCTCAAGTCGCTGAATCGTGTCGTCGGCCTGATTGGCTATCCAGACCGACTCGCCATCGAACATTATCCCCGTCGGGGAGCTCCCGACCCTGAAGGTGTGAATAGTCGGGACCTCGACAAGCCCACTGGGGAACGGAGGGTCCGTCGGACCTCCCACAGGGGACTGGGCAGCTCCTGCCGCCTGGATCTGTGTACTGCCCACCGGCAGAGGCGTCGGCGTGGGGCCAGCAGATATCGGAGTGACCGTTGGAGCCGGTGTCGGCTCCTCCTGAACAGGAGTTGACGTTGGTGGAGCAGTCGTCGGTGCAGGTTCGATCTGGGGTGCAGGCTCAGACCCACACGCCCCGACGAATAGCGCCAGTAGTGCCAACAGTGAAATAGTGGTCAACTTCATTTGCTAGTGGTACTCCTGCCGATGGCCACCCATCCGACTCGCTGCCTGAATTCAGGTCAGCGCCTAATTGCCTCTCCAGAATACAGCTAAAAGAAAAGGGCGTGCCACGTTTTGTGAGGCACGCCCATGAGCTTAGCTTGTGTTTTTCGCTGACTAGTAGAGGTGGCACACCACCCTGTGATCGGCAACCGGGTGAGTCTCGACAGGAGGAGTCTCAGCGCATGGCTCAAACCCGGACGGGCAGCGAGGGTGGAAGTGACATCCTGGGGGCGGATTCACTGGTGAAGGAACCTCGCCCGTGAGGATGATCTCCTCTCGTTCGATGTCCGGGTGCGACGGCAGCGCCGCCGACATCAGCGCCCGTGTGTACGGGTGAAGCGGATTGTCGAAGAGCTCCTCAGTTTCGGCCTCTTCAACGATTCTGCCAAGGTACATAACACCGACCTTGTCACACATGTAGCGCACAGTGGCCAGGTGGTGAGCGATAAGAAGGTAGGTCAGGTTGTGCTCATCCTGCAGGTCCTCGAGCAGGTTCATGATCTGAGCGCGAATCGAAACGTCCAGCGCCGATACGGGCTCGTCCAGAATGATGAGCTTGGGATTAAGCGCGAGGGCCCTGGCGACCCCTATGCGCTGCCGCTGACCACCGGAGAACTCATGCGGGAACAGATTGGCCTGGTACTGCTGCAGACCGACCTCTTCGAGTAGGTCTCCTACCCTGTTCCTGATCTCGGTCTTGGTCATCGTGCTGTTGACCTCGAGCGGCTCCCCGATGATGCTGCCGACGCGCATTCTTGGGTTGAGCGACGCCCAGGGGTCCTGGAACACAGCTTGTACGCTGGACTTGTAGTACCTTGTGTTTTCTCTGTCCAGAGCGGTTCCATCCAACCCCTCAAAGAAAAACGAACCGTCAGTGGGTTCTTCGAGCTGCAGGATCAACTTCGCGGTTGTGGACTTCCCGCAACCGGACTCGCCCACGAGTCCGTACGTCTTGCCCGGTTCAATTTGGAAGTTGATACCGTCCACAGCCTTCAGCATCGCTTTGTTTCGGCCAAGGAACCCTGATCCTACAGCAAAGTGCTTCTTAAGACCTCTAACCTCGAGAAGCGCGCCATTGGAGCCATTTACGCTAGTCATGAGTCAATAACCTCTCAGAACAGCTATCTAGTCACCGTCGCCGGCGGCAGCGCTGATAGCAGCGCCTTCAGATTCTCTCATCCAGCACGCCGCGTGCTGTCCTTCGTCGACAGTGAAATCTGGCGGGTACTCCTCGAGGCATTTATCGAAGCTGTACCGGCATCTTGGTGCAAAGGAGCATCCCTGCGGGAGATCCCAGAGCGCCGGAGGCTGCCCAGGAATCGAGTATAGGCGCTCCTCGGTCTCCTCCATCCTCGGGACGGACTGGATGAGCGCCTCCGTGTACGGATGAGACGGGTTGTTGAATATCTGCCGGACATCGCCCTGCTCGACGATCTTGCCCGCGTACATAACTGCAACGCGGTCGCACATCTTTGCGACGATTCCGAAGTCGTGTGTGATGAATATAATACCTACGCCCGTGGACTCCTGGAGCTCACGCAGCAGTCTCAGGTACTGGGCCTGAATCGTTGCATCCAGCGACGTTGTGGGCTCATCGGCAATCAGGACGACAGGGTCGCACGATATTCCGATTGCTCCGACGACGCGCTGGCGCATACCGCCAGATAGCTGGTGGGGATAGTCCTTGATCCGGACTTCGGGGGCCGGGATCCTGACCTTCCTGAGCATGTCAACGACGGTGTCCTTGAGGGCCTCGCCTCCGAGACCCTTGTGAATCTTCAGAGCCTCGCCAACCTGGTCTTCGATGTCGAAGACCGGATTCAGCGCGGTCATGGGGTCCTGCAGCACCATGCCTATGCGGCTGCCGCGGACTTTCTCCATCTCACCCTCATCAAGGGTCAGAATATCTTCGCCTTCAAGCAGGACGCGCCCACCGACTATGTGGCCTGGAGGTGAAGGTACCAGTCGCATGATGGACAGCGAGGTAACCGACTTACCCGAGCCTGACTCGCCTACGATGCCAAGGGTCTCGCCCCGTCTTAGCTGGAAGCTAAGACCGTCAACCGCCTTAACAACGCCCCAGCGAGTCACAAAGTACGTTCGAAGATCCTGAACATCGAGTACTACTTCGCCGATGCGGTTGTTGGAAGTCGTCATCGTTATTTACTCCTTCCGTTTATCCCATTGGAATGGTGGAGGCCGGGGCCTCGCGATTTGCGGCTGAATCTCTTGCCAACGACAAACCGCGCTAGTCAGAATTGGACTTCTGCAAGCGTGCCCAATATAGCCAATAAAGGGTCAGAACGCAACCCTACACATAGTTAAAACGTTCAGCCAATGCGTACAGGCGTGATATGATTGAAACAACCTCTCGGCAGAGGCATTTCTTCCACCGTTAGGAGTTGGGAAGTGACAACTGCATCCGATTCAAACATGGAGACTATGTCAGTCTGTCCGAAGTGCGGGCAGGACATGCGGCGAGAGCATGACGGAGTGAGAGTTCCGCCAATGCCCAAGGTGTTCTGGTTCTGTACCAACGTGGACTGCGACGATGGCCGAAACAACCGGCTGTACAGCGGCGGGTAGGGACAGGGACTCATCAGACGGTCTCAAATTGACGCTAGGCGGCCTGACTAGTAGAATTCATGATAACGGGCCGAAAGACTCGACTACGTTTAGGAGATTGGGGTTATGGTAGAAGCACCGGCACCGCTGACCATCAACATAGACAAAGAGGCCGCCGAACACGTCCGGGTCTTCGCTCAGCAGTCCGGCAAGCCCGAGGCGAGTCTGCGTGTAGGCGTCAAGGGCGGGGGCTGCGCTGGGATGACTTATATCCTGGACCTTGTGGATGCCCCGCAAGAGGACGACAAAGTTATCCAAGAGCACGGGATGGAGCTCTACGTCGACCGCAAGTCTTATATTTTCCTGGCAGGCACAATCCTGGAGTATTCCGGTGGCCTCAACGGAAAAGGGTTCGTGTTCAACAATCCGAATGCAAAGACCACCTGCGGATGCGGAACATCGTTCAGCGTTTAGACGGCCCAAAGTAGAAGTCAGAAACACCGCGCCGCGTCCACAGAACGCGGCGCTTTTCATTTCGGAGGGGAACTGCTGTGGCTACCAAGTCTTCGACCATGTCCGAACTCACACCAACTCTGAGAAACGGTGCGGTGGCGTTCGAAACGTCCGACTTCGGGAGGCTGCGGGTGACCGGAGATGACGCCCTCGACCTGTTAGACCGTCTGTCCACCAACGACTTCAAGCTGCTTGAACCAGGGGGAGGCATCGGCACCGTCCTCACCACCAATAAGGGTCGCATTATAGACCTGCTGCGAATACTCCAGCGTGAAGACGACCTGCTGATGATAACCAGCCCGGGGACCGTGCAGAGGGTGGTTGAATGGATTGAGTTCTACACGTTCACAGAGGACATCGAAGTTGAAGACCTC
This sequence comes from Dehalococcoidia bacterium, assembly GCA_965232905.1. Classification (GTDB taxonomy): domain Bacteria; phylum Chloroflexota; class Dehalococcoidia; order Lucifugimonadales; family UBA1123; genus VXRN01. Next base: position 269,909 of record OZ247432.1, on the reverse strand, counting down.
ACCGAGAGCACTTCACAGTGGCTTGTCGTCGGCGAGGGTGCCTCTGAGGCTATGTCGAACGCCGGTTTCGACACTCACGAACTTGGCAACGATCTGAGCCACAGGACATCGGGTGGCGATTCGACAGTAGTCAGGACCAGCTTCGGTGATCTGCCCGCATTCGAGATTATTGCCACTGCAAGCGAGGGCATACCCACACTTGGTGTTGACGTACTGGACATGTCTGCACTCGCTCAACTTCGCGTCGAACAGGGCGTTCCCGCCTACCCCAATGAGATGAACGAAGATAGAAATCCGCTGGAGACGCTGCTGAAGCCGCACATCAACTTCAACAAGGGCTGCTATATCGGCCAGGAAGTGGTGGCGCGACTGAACACCTATGACCGTGTTCAGCGGTTCCTGTGCCAGCTCGCTGTGGACGACGGCGAGACGGTAGACGCGGGTGCGGCAGTACTCGTAGACGGCGACCAGGCCGGCGAGATCACAACATCTGCGCCCGGGCTGGCTCTTGCGTACCTGCGAAAGCGTTTCTACGAGGACGGGCTTCGCGTAGAGGTAAGCAGCAACGGCGGCGCTACAGGAGCCACAGTACGAGACATCAGGCCGCCCGAGTACAACGACTAGTCTTCGCCGTTAGCCTTCAGGGTCAGCCCGCCGTCGACCAGTATCACCTGGCCTCGTATCAATTCGGCGTCGGGTGAGCACAGAAACGCAACTGTTTTGGCAATGTCCTGAGCCGTTACCATCCTGCCTACCGGCGTGTTGTGCCCGGATTCGAGCATCTGCTCGCGATTCGGAAAATGGTCCAGGGCGCCGGTGTCAACGTACCCACCTGAAACCGCGTTTACGGAGATCCCAAGGGGCGCCAGTTCAACAGCCAGGTAGCGGGTTATGGCCTCGAGAGCGGCCTTGGAGACGCCAACAGAGAAGTAGAACGGCAGCACACGTCTCGACCCTTCGCTGGTAATGTTGATTATGTGCCCGCCATCGGGCATCAACTTTGCCGCCCTGACAGAGCAGAGCCACGGTGCCCTGGCGTTGACATTGAGCGTCCACTCCCAGTGCCGCGTCTCCAGTTCGAGGGCCGGTCGCTGAACTCCGGTCGCAGCGTTGTTCACCAGGATATCGAGTCGACCGTATTCGGACTCGATGGCATCGAACAGGTCGTCGATCTTTGCCTCGTCACCGAGATGTGCCCTGAATCTCAGGCAGCGGACGCCGTAGGACTCGATAGCCTCAGCGGCAGCAGATGCCGCACTGTGATTTCGGAGATAGTTGAACGCTATGTCGGCGCCACGACTGGCCAACTCAAGGGCAATCGCCAGGCCTATACCCCGTGAGCCCCCGGTAACCAGTGCAACCTTGCCATTGAGTGTCATCGAGCGATGCTCAGATCGCCATGCCGCCATCGACGCTTACGATTTGACCGGTCATGTACTTTGCCTTCTGACTGGCTATGAAAGCGACGAGATGGGCAACGTCATCCACTTCCCCAAAGTGGCCCTGCGGAATCCAGGTCATAATCCGGTCCTTGGTTGCCTGTGGGAGCACGTCCACGGTGTCGGTGCTGATATAGCCGGGCGTGACGGTGTTTACGGTGATGCCGCGTGTGGCTACTTCTTTTGCGAGCGCCTTGGTAAAGCCGATCATTCCAGCCTTAGAGGCCGAATAGTTAGTCTGGCCTATGTTGCCCCTGATCCCCACGACTGAGCCGATGTTGATGATCCTGCCCCACCTGCGGCGTATCATCTGTCTGACCACAGCCCGGGTACAGTAGAACATGCCGTTCAGGTTCGTCGCGATGACCCTGTCCCATGCCTCGTCGCTCATGCGGACGAGCAGGCTGTCGCTGATTATGCCCGCGTTGTTGACAAGTATGTCGATCTGGTCGAATCGCTCGTTCACCTCGTCAATCATGCGAGCTACCTGTTCGAGATCGCTTACGTCAGCCTGAACTGGAAATGCATCGACTCCGAATTCGTGGAGGCCATCGACCGTACGGTCTGCCTCTTCAGGGGAGCTGTTGTAGTTGACCGCGACACCGACGCCCTGCTCACCGAGGCGAAGGGCGACTGCTCTTCCAATACCTTTGGACGCTCCGGTTACGAGCGCGAAACGTCCCTCTATGTCAGACTTCGCCAAGTTGCCTCCGATTGTAGAAAAGTTATCCGTCGAGCCCGGAGTCGAGCATCTCCAGTCGACTATTCATCTGGGACACGAAGTCAGTCTCGACGGCCATTTTAGCCATGCCAAGCGCTCGCTCCACTGCATCGGCGCGCGCGGCTCCATGGCCGACAACGCTTATGCCATTGACTCCGAACAGCGGCCCGCCTCCACGACTCTCTACGACATTGTTCATCTCGTAGAACTCCTGGAGCAGAGAGTCGAGTTCATCGCTGGGTACAACTCCGTCCAACCTGGAGCGCAGGTGTTCGCTCAGTTGCTGGCCCAACCCTTCGGTGAGCTTCATGACGATGTTGCCAACAAAGCCATCGCAGACGACGACTTCAGCCGCTCCCTTGGGCAGGTCATTCGCCTCTATGTTGCCAATGAAGTTTAGGCCGCTCTTCTCGAACAGCTCTGTCGTCTCTCTGATCTGCCTGTTTCCCTTGCCAGCCTCGGCACCGACGCTGAGGAGCGCTACTCTGGGTTCTTCGACATCGAAGAATGTACGTGCAAAGACGTCCCCAATCGCTCCAAAGCTCAGGAGCTGGCGGGGCCTGCAGTCGACATTAGTTCCGAGATCCAGTATGCAGGTGTTAGGTGCGACTCCCAAGACCGGTCCGCCCAGCGCCGGTCGCTCCACCCCACTCGCGAGGCCCAAGATAACGGCGCCAGCGGCCATTGCGGCGCCTGTTGACCCCATGGTGACGCAGGCGTCAGCGTGACCCTGCTTGACCATTCCGGTTGCCACTAGAATAGAGGCTCGGGGCTTTTGTCTGAGGGCTAGCGCTGGGGACTCGTCCTCAGTGATCACCCCTTCACTGGGTACGACGCCAATTGGAAGGCGTGATGCGTCATGGGACCCGAGCTCAGTCTGGAGCGCCTCCGGGTCTCCAACAAGCATCACCTGTCCCAAACCCCTGGCCGCAAACTGCACTGCGCCCCTGACTATCTCTGAAGGGGCATTATCCCCTCCCATGGCGTCAAGTGCGATCCGGACGGGTGGGACTTCGGTACTCAAGCTATCACCATTCCTGTTTCTATGAGTTCGCTAGGCCGGGACAGACACCTCGGCCTGTCCCGAAATCGCTACCTCTCCATCATCCTTTGTCACGGAGACCGCGCAAACTATGCGATTGGATTCTCCAGCGGGAGTTACTCTCTGAACACTGCCGGTGGCAGTCACGGTCTGGCCTGATTCTACAGGCGATCGGAACCTGATCTTCATCTTACCGGTCATGGCCCAGTTTGAGCCGAATGCGCCGGTCATAATCTCAGAGATAGTGGCGGCGACCATCATCCCATGGGCGATGGTTCCTCCAAACTGGGACTGAGACGCAAATTCGTGATCGATGTGGATCGGATTGAAGTCACCGGAGGCCTGGGCATAGTCTTCAATGCGAGCCTGATCCACAACCTTTTCAACCTGCGGAAGACTGTCACCCTTCTGCATGACTAATCTGACTCCCGCGGTCCGAGTCCGGCCGGAATCATAATCGTGCTCTTCCCAGCCATAACATCTGCGCTGTTCCCATCAGTTACGCGGCAGTCGATTACAAGGAAGCGCCAGTCTGCACGCACGGAATTCTGAACGAGAGTCGCCGAACACTCCAGGGAGCTACCAACGGCGACTGTGGACATGAACTCAAACTCCTGACCCGCGTGAAGCGTTCCCCCGGGTATCCGTAGGTCCTGAATCACACCGCGAATACTCAGTGCAGCAACCGCCATGGCCGGGACGAGTTGAATGCCATCCCCGTCACATATCGGCGGATTCTCATCCTGCACGGCTGCGACATAGCCCGAGACCAACCCCTCATCCACGCGATAGGAATGCCTGGAGATCTCCTGGCCCGGCTGCAGATCTCCGTAATCAGAAACCATAATTTTTTGGACTTTCGTGCGTTCGAAATTCGCCACGATTATAGTGACACCAAGGGGTCAAATCAACGCGGCGAATTCACTCAGACAGATTTGTAGCCCCGCGCTGCATCTGCGCCTCTTCCAGCAGACGCTCAAGTACAACATACGAGGCCTCTTCGGAGTAGTCCAGTTGGCATACGCCCAGCACCCGATAGAGCACGCCCGTGGAAACTCGAGCCAGCACCGACTCTCCAAGTGGGGGCAGCTTGACGCCCAGAGCCTGGGCTACAAAGCCCCCGGCCATCATCCCGTTGGGTGTCAGATAACAGCGGAGTACTTCGCGGTCCTGGTAGGTTAGAACGAGACCCTGCTCATCCTGGGCAAGGTCCATCCTGAGGTGCGCCCTCGGCTGCTCTATCAGGCCGTCGCCAAATTCCGTTACGAGCACATCCTGGGCAGCCACTCGACAACTCCTTCAAATATCTTGAACGTATGGCGGGATTATAGACCAGTTGGAGACGGAGGGAGCAGACTCTCTTGCGCCTGTTCGAACCGTACCAATAGAATACCGGGCAGGATTCGCAAGGGAACAGTGTGGAGGAAGAGGCCAGCATGACAACTATCTTCGAAGAACTTGGCGTAAGGCCCGTTATCAACGCGCAGGGCAACCGAACCCTACTCGGAGGAGGAACTCCGGCCCCCGAGATCAGGGCAATGATGGACGCCGCTGAAGACTACTACGTCAACATGAGCGAGTTGATGGACGCGGTTGGCGATCGCATCGCCGACATGCTGGATGTCGAGGCCGCACTTGTTACTTCGGGATGCTCCGCCGCACTGGCCTACGCTGCTGCAGCATGCATGACTGGCGACGACGTGGACAGGATCGAACGGATACCCGATACGTCGGGAATGCCCAACGAGATCATCATCCAGCGCCAACTGAGGGTCAAATACGACCGGTGCATGTCTATACCTGGCGGCAGGCTGGTAGAGATTGGAAGTGACGAGCGGACCACGGTAGAGGACCTGGAAGGAGCAATCGGCTCACAGACGGCAGCGATCCACTATCTCGCCCCAGGCGACAGGACTCCCGGGGCGCTACCGCTGGAGACTGTCATCGACGTAGCACACGCAAACGACGTGCCTGTAATAGTCGACGCAGCCGGGCAGGTGTACCCAACCGACCTACTTAGCCGGTACGTCAAGATGGGAGCCGACCTGGTGGCGTACGGCGCAAAGTACTTCGGTTCAGTAAATTCGAGCGGGCTGCTTACTGGAAGGGAAGAGCTTGTCGACATTGCACGTTCCCACAGCTTTGTGGGATTCGAGGCATCCCCTATCAGGTCATTCGGGCGTCCAATGAAGGTTGATCGCCAGGAGGTGGTGGCCGTGTACGGCGCGCTCCGAGCGTGGTTGACCATGAACCACGAAGACAGATTCGCCGTCTATGAGACCAGGATCGCCATATTGAGGTCTGGGCTGTCGGGAATCGACGGCGTCTCGCTGGTCGACCTGGCTGACGACGGACCGGCTGAGGGTCTGACAGTAATCGTAGATCCTGACGTGGTCGGTAAGTCCGGGGCAGATGTTGTCGAAGAGCTCAGAAACGGCAACCCCAGCATCTGGGTAAGGGAGTTCGACTCCGGTGATCGTCTTGGCATCAGGCTCCTCACACTTAGCGAGGGGGCTGAAGAGGTCATTATCGACCGCCTACGAGAGATCCTCGGGTAGCCGCCAGCAGATATGATCTCGATCGAACTCATCCGCAGAGATACCGATGCTGTGCGCGAGGCCATGCGCAAGCGCGACTACGACGCCAGCGCCATCGACAGAATCCTTGAGCTGGACGCAGAGCGCAGGTCGTCGATCATCCAGATCGATGGGCTGCGTGCTAGGCGCAATGAAGTAAGCCAGCAGATTGGTCGGTCCCGAGAGCGGCCTCCAGAACTGATCGAGGAGATGCGGCAGGTCGGACGGCGGATCAGTGAGCTCGAAGGGAGCCAGCGCACCATCGATGAGGAGCTGGATACCCTGCTCATGGCGGTGCCGAACGTACCTGACGACAGCGCCCCTGTCGGACTCGACGATTCGTCCAACATCGAAGTCAGGCGCGTCGGCGATCTGCCGTCGTTTGCCTTCGAACCGCTGGCCCACTGGGACATCGTAGAGAACCTTGGAATAGCCGACTTCGAGCGCGGGGCGCGCCTGGCTGGGTCAAGATTCTTTGTGCTCAGTGGCCTCGGGGCCAAGCTCCAGAGAGCGCTGATTTCGTTCATGATCGACCTGCACGTCGATCAGCACGGCTATACGGAGGTCTATCTCCCATACCTGATGAACAGCGCCACGGCGCTCGCCAGTGGGCACCTTCCGGGATTCAGGGAAGAGATGTACCGCGATGAAGAGGACGACCTATGGCTGCTTCCCACGGCTGAGGCGGCGATCACCAGCCTCCATCGCGATGAAATCCTGTCTGCCGACGAACTGCCGAAGTACTACGTTGCGCACACTCCCTGCTGGAGGCGCGAAAGGACATCTGCCGGCCGGGACACGCGTGGCATCACCCGGGTCCACCAGTTCGACAAGGTGGAGATGTACAAGTTCGTCGAACCAGAGAGTTCTAGCGCAGAGCTCGAGTCTCTCATGGCAGCGGCAGAGGACGTGGCCAGGGCGTTGGAGATCCCGTATCGAATCCTCGAGCTGTGTACTGGGGACCTCGCCTCGCCTGCAGTTAAGGCGTTCGACGTCGAGATGTGGGCCCCCGGGGCCGACCGCTGGCTTGAAGTGAGTTCATGCTCAAACTGCACCGACTACCAGGCGCGCAGGGGTCGGATTCGATACAGGCCGGAGCCGGGAGCTAGACCACGGCTAGTTCACACACTGAACGGATCAGGTCTGGCGCTCCCAAGGGTGATGATCTCGATAATGGAGAACTACCAGCAGGAAGATGGCTCGGTGGTAATCCCGGAGGCGCTGAGGCCGTACACGGGATTCGACAGGATCGCTACGCCCCAATAGGGGAGTTGTGCTCTTCCCTGAGAATCCTCTTCAGGACCTTGCCCATCGGGTTCCGGGGCAGCTCTTCGACAACTACAACCGACTCGGGCCTCTTGTAGCTGGCGAGCCTCTCACGACAGTACTCGATTACTTCATCCTCGTCGACGTCGCGCCCGCCCTTGGCTACGACAACGGCTCTCACACGTTCGCCCCAACTGAGGTCTTCGACGCCGATAATCGCCGCTTCTTCGATGTCGGGATGTGAGTGGAGGACCTGCTCAACTTCTTCCGGGGAGATCATCTCACCACCGCGCTTGATGAAGTCCCTGGCCCTGCCTGCAAGGAAGATGTAGCCGTCTTCGTCCCAGTAGCCGAGGTCGCCGGTATATAGCCAGCCATCCCTGATTGTCTCCTCTGTACTCGACTCCTGGTGCCAGTAACCTTTCATAAGGCGCTGGCCGCGGGCGACGATTTCGCCAGTCTCACCAATCGGGACATCATCAGCGTGATCGTCGACGATTCGCACTTCAACGTCATCAAGGGGCTTTCCGATTGAGCTGAGCCGCCTGAGCTTGCGCTCCACTTCTTCGACGGAGCCGTCGAGTACGTGATCGTCGGGCGGAAGCATCGTGATCGTCGCCGCCGTCTCAGTCTGTCCGAAGGCGTTGATGAACTGCACGCCGGGGAACACGCCAATTGCCTGCTTGATGACCTCGACCGGCATGGGAGCCGCGCCATACGTGATTACGCTAAGGCTGCTGAGGTCGCGCTGGTCGAACTCTTCGTGGTCAATCAGCATCTTGAGCATGGTCGGCACCATCATGGCGCGGTCGACACGCTCAGTCTCCACCAACTGCATCCACTGGCTGGCCTCGAACTGCCTCTGGATAATCAACGTCCTGCCACCGTAGATTGCGCTGATCATCGCCTGCATTCCGGCGATGTGGTACAGGGGCACTGTGAGAATGTTGCGCTCGTCAACTTCGGGGTCGGCGGGAGTCACGTGACTCAGGATGTACGAAGCGAAGCTGTTGTGCGTCAGCATTACGCCCTTAGGGTAGCTCGTTGTACCTGAAGTGAACAGGAGGACAGCGAGATCGTCCTCGGCGGTGGTCGGCCACAGGTCTTCATCATCTGCGCTTGCCAGCAGATCTTCGTACGAGAGCCAGCCGTCTCGGGGCTCGTCGAGCGATATGTAGTGCTCAACAGAATCGAGTTCGTCCGCGACTGAGTCGATGAGATCCAGGTAGCGCGAGCCTACAAGGAGGACCTTCGGGCCCGAGTCTCTGATCATGAACGATACTTCGTCGGCACGCGCGCGGAAGTTAAGCGGTACGAACACGCCGTCCATCCTGGCCGCCGCGAAGCACGTCTCGACTACCGCGTCCGTGTTGACCTGAACGACGCCCACCCGGTCTCCTTCGCCTACTCCCAAGGACTGTAGGGCAGTTGCCAACCGAGTAACCCTGGACTGCAGCTCTTCAAAAGATGTGCGCTTGCCCTCGAATACCAGCGCCGTGCGATCGGGAACGATCGCAGCAGAGATCCCCAGAAACTCCGAAACATTCATTGTGGTCCAATTCCCCTTGTCACGAATCCAGCCGGCAACTGAACGAGTTCCGAGCTGCCCACATTCTTACTCAAAGTAATGCGGCTCCTAAAAAGCCGCACTAAAGATTACCACCATTGTGTAGCTAATTCTACTTACCGGCCGATTGCCGCCTCATGAGAGACCTGGCTAAACGCAACTCCAACTCCAGGCCGCGTTCCAAGTTGAAATCCATGCCCTCCATCACAGCCCGCTTGACTGCGGCGACTGAAGCCTCCGGAGTGTTTGCCAGTTCGTCCGCGAGAGCAAACGCCACCTCATGGAGCGACTCACGTGAGACAATCCTGTGGACAAGCCCATTTTCCAGAGAATCCTGAACCGAGATGACCGCATTTGCAAGGAGCATACTCATGGCCGGGATCACGCCGACTGTGCGAGGCAGCGTCTGGCTTCCGCCGGCAGCGGGGACCATCCCCAGGGCCGCTTCAGGCATCCTGAATACCGCGTTGTCTGCCGCAATGCGAATGTCGCACAGGCAGGCGATCTCGACTCCAGAGCCGATGACATAGCCGTGAAGCGCGGCCACAAGTGGCTTGGGTATCGAAAGGAAGAGGCCCCAGAGGTCCCGCTCCCACCGCACCTGGCGGGCAACGGTCTGGGACGGCGCGGTCTCAAATTCAGTCAGGTCGGCGCCAGCACAGAAGCCTCGGTCCCCTGCTCCTGAGATCAGAACGGCCTTCACTTCGGGATCGTCCCGTACAGCTTCAAGGGCCGAATAGAGCTCGTCTCGCATCTGTACGTTGAACGCGTTTATGACAGTGGGACGATTCAGCGTAACGGTAGCCACAGCGCCAGACTTGGCAATCAAAACTGTGGATTCATCACTCATGGCAGGATTCTGCTACTCGCCGCTGTAGTCTGGTGTTCGACGCTCCAGGAATGACGAGATGCCCTCGTGCCTGTCGCTGGTGGACTGGAGAAGGAAGCTGAGGTCGGCTTCCAGCCTCAATCCTGAAGTAAGAGAACCGTCGGATCCGGCGAGCACAGCTTCCTTGACGTAACGGAGTGCTGTTGGTCCATGCGAAGCCAAGGTCTCAGCGAGTTCGAACGCCCGTCGCGTAGCATCTCCTGGTTCAACGACTTCATTCAACAGGCCAATCGCTTTAGCTTCGTTGGCCTCCAGGGACCTGCCAGTCATGAGAAGTTCTACGGCCGGGGACCTACCCACCACGCGGGGCAGACGCTGTGTTCCGCCGTCCCAGGGCATACTTCCTGCGGGTGCCTGGCTCATGCAAAACGTCGCTTCAGAGTCTGCGATTCGCAGGTCGCAGGCAAGGATCAACTCGAATCCCTGGTCACTTGCACGGCCATGTATGGAGCACACCACAGGCTTCTCTATCGCAGCGATCGACTGCGCCACTCTCAGGTCGGCGAGTCGACTGTCATCCAGAGCCGCTTCGGAAAGAGATTCAGGGTCAGTACCCAGGCAAAAATCCAGGCCTTCGGCATTCAGTACCACAACCCAGACTTCGTCACGCTGCCTAACTTCTGTCGCGAGATCGCCAAGGACATACGCGAACTCGAAGTCAATTCGGTTGCCGACTTCCGGCTTGGTAAGTGTAATTGCGGCGACATTTCCCGCGACTTCTAGAGAGGCCGACATTGACTCCTCCGGCGAGGGCTTAACTTGGCTCGATCGTGACCTGCCGCGATTCGCCGAAGCCGGAACTCTCGGTAGTCACCCCCGGGTCATCAGACAGAGCAAGATGAACTATCCTGCGCTCATTTGCGGGCATGGGCTCAAGCGTAATCGAGCGGCCTGTGTCGGATACACGACGGGCTACGCGGCGTGCCATGTTTTCCAGGGACTGATGCCTACGCTGCTGATAGCCTTCGACGTCGATCATCAGATTGACTCGTTCGTCCAGCTTATGGCTGACGACGTATCTGACGAGGAACTGGAGCGTCTTTAGCGTCTCGCCCTTGCGTCCGATTAGCAGACCCGCATCATCGCCTTCTATCTCGAATATCGGGCCGTCCAGGTCATCGTTGTGGACCTGCTTGAGCGTTAACATAACGTCGGCGTCCAGATGGTCTATGAGAGTTTGAATCACATCTGAGGCGACCGTAACGCTGTCCGGAGCGGACTCAATTGCGGATACTCTGACTACGGCGGGTTCTGAGCCAATTCCCAGGATTCCCGACTTCCCCCGACTAACGACGTCTACCTCTACGTCGCTGCGATCTTCGTCTAGTTCCTTTAGAGCGATTTCTATTGCTTCTTCTACCGTTCTGGCTGAGATCTCTATCTCCCGCATCGGTTGTCTCCTCAACAGGTGGAACTAGGGCGGGGGCCGACTGCGCCGCAACAGCAGCGGACTCGTCGGACTGGCCGCGCCCGAACTTGAACAGGTTTATTATGGGGTCCCAGCCGGTCACGAAGCCCTGAATCACCAGGCCTACTACGTTTGACACGACCCAGTAGAGCGCCAGACCGCTGGGGAAGTTAAGAGTGAAGAAGCCGAACATTGCCGGCATCATCCACAGCATCATTCTGTTAGTGGAAGCCTGTCTCTCGTCGGCAGTAGGCATGGTGGTCATCTTCTGCATGACCCACATGGACGCACCGACAAGGATTGGCATGACCAATGGTGTCGGGTCCGGCCGTGCAAGATCCATCCACAGGAAATTGCTGTCGATGGGTATGACGCCGTTTACCTGTGGCAGCCAGTCGTACAGGTGTCGCGACAGGCCGACAAGACTCTCAGGGTTGGATGGAACAGTCTGAATTATCGACTGGTACAGCCCGATCCATATCGGGAACTGGATGAACATCGGGCCCAGACAGCCGAGAGGGTTGACACCCTGTTCGCGGTAGAGCTTCATCGTCTCCTGTGACGCGCGCTGCCTATCGCCTTTGTGCTTTTCCTGGATCTCCTTCATCATCGGCTGGAGAGCGCTCATCGCCTTAATCTGGCGGCTCTGCTTTACCGTGAGTGGGATCATTATGACCCTAACCAGCAGAGTGAAGGCAATAATCGCAATGCCAAAGTCAGCCAGCAGGTAATAGTAGAGCATGACCAACGCATTGATCATCGGCTGGATGATCACGAGGTTCCAAGTGTCTAGGAAAAAGGAAAAGTCCAAACGTTGCCCCTAACTAGCAGGCCTTTGGTCGATCACTGGGATGGGGGTCATCTTCGTTGGTAACGAAGACCCACTCTTCATCGGGATTGCCATTTCCCTTGATGCGAAGCGCTCTGATCGTGCTGTCCTTAGCTGCGAAGTATATCAGGTCGCCATCGACCTCTAACGAGGTACGAACGTCATCACCTATTCTGCAGGCGGCAAGCAGGCTTCCGTTAGTTTCAAGAAGCGTTATTCGAGAGTCGCCGCCATCGGCAACCGGCACCGCCAGTAGTTCGTTTATGGTCGCAGGACTACCGACAAGCTGGCCCCCCTCAGTATCGAAAACCCAGGTCAGGTCTCCGGTGCCCAGTTCTATCGCGTAGAGCGCGCCGTCCAGAGAGGGTGCATACACGATATCGTCAACGATCAGAGGAGCTGACCAGTACCAACTGGACGCTCCATCGAACCGCCACACCAGGTTGCCCGTTTCGACATCCAAGGCGTACAGGGTGCTGTCGAAGCTGCCAAACACAACACGACCATCAGCGACGGCAATGCCCGACGTGACCGCTCCTCCAGACTTGAATCTCCACTTCTCAGAGCCATCGTCGATATTTACCGCATACACGCTATGATCAAGCGCACCCACCAGAACAACTCCATTGTCGACGGTGGGCGTCGACCAGACAGGGCCATCGGTAAAGTACGTCCACACGGGATCGTTGGACTCAATGTCAATTGCGTGCAGAGCGCCGCCGGACCCATCTGATGAAGATACGGTGCCGGTGCCGATCAGGATTCGGTCGCCATGCACAGTTGGGCCGCCGACTATCTGGCCGGGAAGCGGCTCTTGCCAGAGCAGGTCACCCTGCCGGTCATAGGCATAGAGAATTCCATCGTAGCCGCCTACGAAGACCGCGCTGTCCGTAACCGCAGGCTTTCCATATATGGCACGGTCGGAATCCTCAGCAGTGGGGATCTGGCGTCTCCAGGAGAGGTCTCCGTTCTCCTTGTGTACTGCCAGGAGCTCGCCCTCCATCGTGCCTATGAACAGGTTCTCCCCAGAAACGCTCCCTGACGACCATCCCTGTGGCGTGCCAATCCGGGAACACCCAATTAACAGGATGCACATAGCAATTAAGACGAGCCCGGCAGCCAGTGGCCTGGTCAGGGTGAGTCTGCTGTGGAAGAAGTGGGTTGAAGTCATGGCAAACATGCCGTTCTGAGCGCTTTCCGGACCTGAGTCCTTGTCACGATCACGGCACTGGATCGTATCCTCTGGTTCCCAGGGGGCGGCACCGTCCCAGTCTCTTGGCTGTTAGCCATGAGCCTCTAGGAAGGCCGTACCTGCTAATCGCTTCGTGGGCATAGTCCGAACAGGTTGGCAGATGCCTGCAGACCGGGGGCAGATAGGGGGATACCGCGGACTGGTAGATTCTGATTGCCCGAAGAGCGGACTTCCTGATCACTTGCATGGCCGCCCAGTCAGGTCTGCCCGCAACAGCAGCCGGTCGATAGACCCTTGAAGGGAATGAAATCCAGCGTGCCGTGCGCGCTGTCTGGCAACCAGTACCACGTCCCAGCCGCACTTCACGTCTGCCGAGCCAACTGCAGCCTTGAGACGACGCCTGATTCGGTTGCGCTGTACGGCATTTCCCAATCGCTTGCTCACGGCAAATCCGAATCGAGACGTTTGACTGTCATTACGACGAGCGTTGAGGACAAGCATGGAATCCGCCCAACTCCTGCCTCCCCTCCTCACAGCCGCGAAGTCTGAAGTCTTCCTCAGCCTATTGGCCCGCTTCAGTGCCACGCACTCATACAGGAACGGCAGAGTGCTGACATACAGGCGGACGGAGGGGGTTCAAGCAGGGTTGGCATAGAAATGAGCCCTATGCCACCGTCAGCTTATGGCGGCCCTTGAACATCCTCCGCTTGAGGACGTTGCGGCCGGACTTGGTGCGCATCCTGGACCGAAATCCGTGCACTCTTGCCCGGCGTCTATTGCGAGGTTGATACGTTCGTTTTGGCATATTTTTGCAACCTTGAATTCATCAAATTATAGTGACACGCTGAAATTGGTGTCAATTTGAGCAGGCGACCGAGAATGCATTACCTCTTTCAGATAGAACGTGCAGATTGGTGGGTCGGATTCCAGGCTCCACAGAGTCTCTGAACCCTATTCCCTGGGGAGCTGTCCTCTCAAGAAGATCTTGAGAAGGGCCTCGTTAGCCGCGCTGGTCAGTCGCCGCTGGATCTGCCCTTCCTTGTCTATGAAGAACGTCGTCGGAAGTGAAAAGACTTCGTAGTCGCGGACGATTTCTCCGGTCTGGTCGAGTCCAATCGGATACGTGACACCGGACTCCTTCGCGAATCCCTGTGCCTCTTCCAAGGTATCTGACATCGCTACGCCAACGAACACCACATCCCTGTCTCGGTACTCGTTCCACATGGTCTCGAAGAAAGGCATCTCCCACCGGCATGGCGGGCACCAGGATGCCCAGAAGTTCAGAACAACTACCTTGCCCTCCAGGTCGGAAAGGCTAAGCGTCTCACCATCGAAGGTCTCCAACTCAAAGCCCGGAGCCGGCCTCAACTCGGTCTGGGCACGAGGCCTGATGACCCTTGGAGTCGGGGCCGGAGTGGCCGTGACGGTGGGCTGTGGGACAGCCGTGGGCCTGGGCGTCGGGGTTGGCGGAGCCGGAGTCGGCTCAGGAGTGGCCGTTGGCGGATGGGGAACTGCGGTTGGTGTGTCAGCAGGAAGAGGGGCGGCGCCTGTCTGGCCGCAGGACACCACCGCGAAAATCAGTGTCAGTGCAACGGACGCCGTAACGGCTCGCCTGAAGCTCAGGAATTTTGTCTCGGATTGCATAGCAGGATTATAGCGGAAAAAGGGAGGCTCGCCATGCGAGCCGATAGCCCTCGACATCCTTGAATGCATGAATGCGGCTCGATATCATCGGTGTAAGTCGTCCAGTACTCAGGAAGTGACTCACAGCCGTGCCGTCTGAATCGCGTGACAGCCTACCCACACTGCTCAGGTGGAACGACTACCTGACCGGACGATCTTGCACATTGCGCATTGCCAACTCAGATATCGACTGCTCCGTAGCTCGACTGGTCTCAACGTACCTTACCGACGCTGATGTACGGCTGCTTATCGACTCCGGCAGGATTCTTCCCGGCTCCGTTCAAACCCTCTTGAGCATCCAGGACGTATCCCACATCATTGACAGCCGGGGGACGCTGATTTCGCTGGCGCCGGGGACGGTCTTCCGGTCGGGTGTACGTGAGGTGGCTCCCCAAGACGTTCCTGCGCGCACCGAGGCCACGGTACGCGGTAATGACGTCAACCTGATCGACATCACGATTGACCGCAGCGAGACGGGCTACAACCGCAACTGGCAGGGTTTCAATCGAAGGAGGTGGGAGCGTTCGGCTTCGGTCTTCACCTCCTTCGTCGAGATGTCCGTAGAGCAGTCATGGACGAATAGAGGCGACGAGGTCCTGGCGCTCAGCGACTTCGGTTCCCGGACCAAATTCCTCGAAGCAATTGCCCGTGCCATCTGGGACGCCCCTTTCGAAAACTACTCGCGCTTCACAGGAGAGAAAATTCGCTACAAGACGGGCGACGAGGCGCTCGCGAGTATCTTCGACGGACGAGGCGCAATCTGTTCGGAAAAGGTACAGGCGCTCAAGTTCGTGGCCGACCATTACGGGTTTGAATCCCACTACGTGCTGGCCGGGCCTGATACCCCTGGCCCAGTCCCCATTGAACAGCTCAGGCATGTACTGGACACATTTGACTTCCGGGGCGCGGCACCGGCCATGCGGTTCTGGCAGCACATGGCTCTGGAGTTTGTCGTTGATGGTGAGCACATTCTCGTTGACGCCACCAACGGGAACATTCCTTTCATGTTCATCCGAGGAGATGAGATCAGCGAGATCCTGGATGACAAGAGTCCCATGCCGGTCGCTGTGAAGATGGGAGTGTACTCTGAGAACTTCTACTACCATCGAGCACCGGACGAACTGGCACTCGACCTGTGCTACGCCATGGAGAATTTCATACCTGAGATCGACCTGGTGCAGGTGTTCGACAACGAGCTGGGACTGGCGCTGACCGGGGAATTCCTTGTCGCTCCCCTACCCTACAAGTCTGACGCTGACTTCGACTCTATGGCCAACATGTACAGGGAGCTAGCTGAACCCAGGGGTCTGGTATTAGACGCCAACCCCGATTGGAGATTCGACGGCCCGGCTGGCACGCAGTTCATGGAGTGTGAGCCGTCAGCGGCCAAGATGGTAATGGACTCACACACCCATCTGGTGGACAGGTATAACCTGTTCGAGGATGAGCAGCACGAGATGGGCCTTGCCGTCATTCGGCTGCAACCCGACAGATGACTAGTCGGACGAGGCCGAGCAACTACGTTCAATTCCTGTCAGAGGCTGTTGTCGCCTCACGCAATACCCAATTCTGGAGTGGAAAGCTGGGAGACAGGCCTGTTCTCTCAGTTGCCGACTTCGAGACTCTCCCGTTCACTTTGGTCGAAAAGTACCGCGCTCAGGCTTTTGGGTCGGTTGTCGCCGATCCTGGAGGGATTGAGTGGATACCCGGGCCATGGCTGGGGCAGTCTCCTCACCGGGTTCCGATTGCGGAAGGTCCGGCAGAGGCGAAAGTTCGAGTCGACCTTATGGCCGAAGCGCTGAACCAAGCGTTGCCGGACGAAGCACGTGTTTCAAGCGCGCTGGTTGTTGCTGAGGGCGAGCGACGTCACTTCGGGGCGGAAGTGTGTGCGGTCTTCGTTCGCATGGGTGTTCGCGCACACCTGATAACAGAGGATGCGACAGACCGATTGGGCGACCTTTTCAACACGTTCGGACCAGACACACTAGTTGCGCTGTCATCAGGCCTGGACATTCAGATACTCCCAGCCTCGGTGACGGGAGTGGTTACCGTGGGACGTGATGCTGTGCTGGAGGGCAAACGCCACGTCGATCTGCTTCTCCAGAATGAGCTTGGCGTTCTCGGTGCCCGATCAGGGTGCAGGAGTTACGAGCTAAACCACCACAGATTCCACATCGAAGAGTCACTCAGGGGGACACTGGCTATAACGCCGTACTTCAGTCGCGTGCAGCCGGTCATTCGCCTGGACACTGGAATTCCCGTGTCTGTGTTACATTGAAGCCATGGACGATCCCGGCATCGATGAACTGATTTTGGCAGAGGTGCAGACCGCATTAGGCGCGCCAGAAACGCCGGCGTACGTGTACTCCGAGGCTGTACTCAGCAGAACGGCGTCCCTAGCTTGGTCAGTCGCTTCCTTCGCTGGCTGCAAGCTGCTGTACACACTCAAGCCCTGTGGGCTGGCGGGAGTGCTGGACGTCCTATCGCCCTACGTCGACGGATTCGGGACGAGCTCCATATTCGAGGCAAGACTTGCAGCCGGAACGGCATCGACCGAGCAGTCAATTCACTGCTACTCTCCAGCATTCGCGCGTGGTGAACTTGCTGATGTTCTGGTGACAGCCGACTATGTTTCCATGAACTCGTTCAGCCAACTCGAACTGGCCACGTCCCTTGGTCATTCAACTGCGTCCGTCGGCCTGAGAGTCAACCCCGAACTGGGATTCGCCGACGACGAGCGTTACGACCCCTGTCGACCTCACTCCAAGCTCGGCGTTCCTGTTTCCGACTTCCGCGGGCTGCTAGATGCCTCGGTGCATGGTCAGACAATCGAGGGCATCCACATTCACAGCAACTGCGAGTCGGAAGACTTAGGAGAACTCGAAGCCACCGTAGAGGCGATACAGGACACGCTGGGTGATCTTGAACACCTGTCTTGGGTTAATCTCGGAGGGGGATACTACCTTGGCCCGGGCATAGATGCCGCACCCCTGGAGAGGGCAACGAGGCTACTTGCTGAGCAGTTTGGCGTAACGGTGTTCATCGAGCCTGGTACTGCACTTGTACAGCAGGCGGGAATGCTCATCTCGGAGGTCCTGGACGTATTCGAAAGCGACGGAAAGAGCGTCGTAGTCATAGACGCGACTACGAGTCACATGCCAGAGGTGTTTGAGTACGGCTTTACTCCTTCGCTAGCGGGCCCCGCACAGGGGGGCAAAATCTCGACAATACTCGCGGGCCGGTCCTGCCTTGCCGGTGACGTGTTCGGCGGGTACAGCCTCCAGGATCCCTTACGTATAGGCGAACGAGTGGCAATCATGGATGCTGGATCATACAGCCATTCCAGGGCGGCGCCGTTCAATGGAATACCCACACCAACGAGTTACCTCTTGAGTGACGACGGTTCCTTCCAATTGGCGGCGTCGTACGAGTACAGGGACTTCGCATTGAGAAACGGGATGACGGCAGTTGCGCCTGCTTGAACGCACCGCGTCCGTTTCTCCCCGGAAGCTCGATTTCAGCGAGATCGGAGAAGAGGTCGAAGGAGCCCTGCCACAGGGAGACATTCCTGTCCGTTTCGCGGTCACGAAGTCCGGGAGCATCGGTTGGGACTGCGAGTTGGGCGTGTCTTCTGGAGACTTTCCGTATGCTCCATCCCCACTCTTTGACTTCCGAAAGCGGTCATTCGAGGCGCACGAACGGTTTAACGTTGTCATGGTGGTGCCAACAGGGATCGGCGCTGAAGTCGGAGGACACGCAGGAGACGCAACCCCTGCGGCGATTGCCCTTGCGCAGGTCGCCGATACCCTGATTACACATCCGAACGTGGTAAACGCCTCGGATATAAACGAGTTGCCTGGAAATGGGCTCTACGTCGAGGGAAGCGTCCTGGCCCGTCTTCTCATGGGCACCGTGGGGCTCAGACCAGTACGGGCAAACCGTGTGCTAGTCGCGCTGGACGCCTCTCATGTGGAGCGCTATGCAGCCTACACGGTGAACGCCATCAACGCAGCCAGAGCCACATACGGCCTGAACTGCGTCGGGATCGAGAGAATAGAACCTGCCTTGAGACTCGTCGGCGGATACACGCCCACCGGGCGCGCGTCCGGTTCAGTGGAGGGATTCGACGGGCTGATCGATCTCCTCAGCGACAAGAAGGGCACGTATGACGCGGTTGCGGTCGCGTCCGTGGTCGAAGTGCCGCAACACTACCACTTCGATTACTTTACGAGCGGCGGTGAGATGGTAAATCCCTGGGGCGGAGTCGAGGCGCTTCTGACGCACGCCGTCTCCTCGATCATCGACGTGCCGACTGCTCACGCGCCAATGATGGAGTCGGACGACATAGCTGCTGTGGACCCGGGCATCGTGGACTCACGCATGGCTGCCGAAGTGATATCCATCACCTTCTTCCAGTCGGTACTGAAGGGGCTCATGCGGTCTCCGCGCATCGTGACGGATGAGTCTGAACTTAGGCACGCGGATGTGCTGACGGCCGAGAACGTGTCATGCCTCGTCATTCCTGAGGGATGCCTGGGACTCCCAACGCTTGCTGCGCTACATCAGGGCATACCAGTGATCGAGGTCAGGGAGAATCGAAACCTGATGAGAAACGATCTCGCCGCCCTGCCCTGGCAAGCCGGACAGTTCTTTTCGGCTGACAACTACTGGGAGGCTGCGGGAATTGTCTCGGCACTAAAGGCGGGCATCGATCCTGATTCTATGAGGCGCCCAATAGAGACCAAGCGGACCCGATTCAATGACCACTCGTCGCGCTGAGGCCACCGTCAGGAAGCTCGGCAATCCATCCGGTGCCGAGTCTGCGGCGTTGCGCGAGATGATGCTGCATTGCTTCGACCGCTTTCCGACGTACCAGCGCCTGTTTGAATCAAAAGACATCTCCAGAGACGCCATACTCTCCGATGATCCTCAGGAGATCCTTCGTCAGATGCCGATACTGGAGTCTGAGGGCCTTCATTCGCTTAGTACCGAGGCGTTGGAGTCAGTTGATTCAATTGTAGATACGGAGACGTCCTCGGGAACTTCAGGGACGAGAAAGGTCCGGTTCATCACGCACGACGACAACGTGGCTGAGCACAGGTTCCTGGCAAAACTTCTGGCAGTGGCAGGTGTGAATCGAAGTGACAGAGTGGCCTGCGTCGATACTGACCCTGCTGCGGTGATGGTGTCGTTCCCGTGGGCGTGTGAAATCCTGGGCACGCTGGAGTCTTACTGCATAAGCACCGGCACCGTCTTCGAAGACACGCTGCCTCTGCTTGAACGCCTGCGTCCGACGGTGTTGATCAGTGTTCCGTCCATAGTCCAGCGGCTACTGGATAACGAATCCTCCGCGTCAATGGCGTCCGTTCGCAGCGTCGTATACATCGGAGAGGGAATGAGCGATATGACCCGGCAGCGAATCGCCGATGCCCTTGGCGCAGAGGTCTATTCGTACTACGGCACCAGCGAGACCTCGGCTGTCGGTATCGAGTGTGGCTCTCATAACGGCGTGCACCTCATGTCTTCCCGGCACCTCTTCGAGATAGATTCGGACGGGCAACAGCAGGATGTCGGTGAGCTCATTGTCACGACTCTGGAGCAGCGGGGGCTGCCGCTGTTGAGGTATCGGGTTGGGGACCTTGTCCGGCTCCGTGATGGACGCTGTGATTGCGGACTTGAAGACCCACGTGTAGAGATACTTGGACGATCTGAGCCATTTGCATCGATACTTGGGTCCAAGGTTCACCACGGTGGATTGCTCAACTCGCTGAACGCGACTGGGCTGGAAGGACCACTCCAGGTGACGCTCCACAGCGAAGACCGCCAGGAAGTGATCACGTTGCGGCTTTCGGATGCTAATGCCGAAAGAGTGGACTCTTTGCGTAAGTCAGTGCTCGCAGACAACACCGACGTCGAGTTTCTATGGTCGAGCGGTTTTCTGGATATTCGTTTTGACCTCCGTCCCCTCGCCGAGCTGCTCACTACTCGCAAGTCCGACAGCCTGGTTGACCTCCGGGAACGACAGTGAACCGATCGAGCACGCACAGCAGTGTCACCAGGGCTGAGGTCAGCCTAGCTGAGGCTGTGGAACTTGCTCGACGGTCCAGGGACGCTGGGTGCGAATCGTTATCTGATGTGGAGCTCGAATCCATGCTTCACACGTCAGCAGATGGACTCGCGGAACACCTGGACTACAAACTCCTCGCCAGCTGCCTTGGAGCGATTGACACCACTGTCCGAAGGCGCCTGGGGACCTGGCGTGCGGCTACCTCTGAGCCTCATGAGCTGGACGGGGCCATCAGGCAGATCAGGCATGAGGCGGAACTTGCGCTCGGGAGTCCGGGATCAGGCATCAGTGAGGGCAAGTCAGGCGCGCTTGAAGAGGGAGCTGTCGCTGCACTCGAGGACATGCTGGCGAGGTTGACGACAGAGCACCCAACGGAAGTGAGGTTGCCTGCCGAAGTCTACGAACTACTCGAGGCTGCTGACGATTCTGATTCCCTGTCGTTCGCCCCCACAGAGCAGCAGCTTACGGCGGCAGTGCTGCTACTGCATGGGGTTATCGTGGAGATGGACGCTGGGGAGGGTAAGACCCTTGCTTCGGTTATGGCAGCAGCCATCTTTGCCGCGTCCGGTCGAAACGTTCACATCCTTACGGCAAATGACTATCTCGCGACTCGGGACTGCGATCTACTTGCTCCGGTTCTCGAGTCCCTCGGATTGACGGTCGGACTTGTGACTGAGGGGATGGACCGGCAGGAACGGCAGTTCCAGTACGCGGCGCAGATTGTCTTCACCACGGCGCGGGAAGTTGGATTCGACTACCTGCGTGACAGTGTCGCTGCGTCGTTCGATCACAGAGTCAACCCGGTCTTCGATGTCGCCATCGCTGATGAGGCTGACCACCTGCTCATCGACCAGGCAAGAACGCCACTGATCATATCCGGCGACCGGGTGTCTGAAGCCTCTCAAGGAGCGGACCACGAGGCACTTGCTTCGGAACTGGTTGACAGGCAGACAGCGCATGTCGACGAGCTGTACGCAACTCTGTCTGAATATACTGACCTGCCAGAGACTCTCGCAACCATCCTGCTGGCGGGAGGACTCACCGACAGGCTCGTGTCCGAACTGGACCGGCTGGGGATCTCCACGCGAAGCGTCTTCGGTGACCTGTCACGGTTGAATGACGAGTACGAAGGCAGCTCCTTGGAGAAGGAACTGATCTTTGCCATCGACCCAGACCGGTCAACGATTCGTCTCACGGAACCTGGTTGGGATGAGGTGTTCACGAAAGTTGACAGTCCCTTGGATGCTTTCGGTGTGGTCCAGGCCCTGAGGGCGAGTGTCATACATGACCCTGGAGTTGACTACGTGCTCGCCCAGGACGGGATCACACTCGTTGACAGACTCGACGGGCGTCCAATGGTGTCCCACCGGTACATGCACGGCCTGCATGAGGCGCTGGAGTCCAAGGAGGGGCTGGAGCTCCTGGGCCGCTCGGATGCCAGGGCGCGCACGTCGATCAGGGCGCTCATGTCGAACTACAAAACCGTCTCGGGCCTGACCGGCACTGCGCTGGAGGCGGCGGACACTTTTGCCGGCGAGTACGCGGTCTCCACGGTCAGGGTGCCGCCGGAGGTCGCGTCGAAACGCGTTGACCTGGACTCAGAGGTGTTTTTCGACAAGGACGAACATCTAACATGGATTGTGGAGCAGGTCAGCTACTGGCATTTCACGGGTCGACCTGTGCTTGTCACGACGGGGAGTGTCCGGGAGTCAGACGTCATTAGCTCCGCTCTTGACGAGCGTGCCATTGCCCACCAGCTTCTCAACGCGCAGAACGCAGAGCTGGAATCCGAGGTCGTTGCCCGTGGCGGCGAGTTAGGGGCGGTTACAGTCTCGACAGGGATGGCAGGGCGTGGCACCGACTTCATCGTCGAGGACAGTCTGTCCCCCGACCTGGGGCTCTTCGTGCTTATCACGTCCCTGCCGGAGTCTGTCAGGGTGGAGCGGCAAATAAGAGGTAGGACCGCGCGTCAGGGGTCCTTCGGAACCTCCAAGTTGGCGGTGTACATCAACGACGGTCCTCTGGCGTTTTCCAGTCGCCAGATTGAATTGACCAGGCTGAACAGGACCGACAGGGGGACGGTGGAGGATCCAGAGGTCAACAGGATACTCAGACAGATCCAGATCGATGCTGAGAGGCAGCGAGAGTCGGTATCACGTGCCATGGCTGAGTATGAATCGATCGTGGAAGGTGAGTCTCGGGCACATTACGCGGAGCGTGTTCGCATGATGGACTCCACTCAGTCGCCTAATCTCGTCAGAGGCATGGTCTCCGAGTGGGTCGCGCGGAGAACCAGGGAGTTGGATGACCATCGGACCAGGTATGAAACAAGGTTCGACATCGTGTCCGACGGGCTGTGGCACAGCTATCGGATAGACATAGGAGCTTCCGAGACGTGGGCCCCTATGGACGTGAGACAGGAACTCGAACTGGAAGTGCACAGGCGTTTATCGGTCCACAGAGACCGGCTTGGATCAAAGCGGTTCGCACTCGCGGTCGCAGAATGCCGGCTCAATGCGGCGGACGACCTGTGGCCCGCTCGCCTTGCTCACATGAACGACATGGCGGTAACCCTCGCAACCGGAGTGACTTCACGACACGCAGCAGTCACAGAGCTTGCCGAGGAGATCGCAACCACGAGGGCCGAGTTCTGGGCACAAGTTGAGGACGCGGCCATGAGAACACTGCTCAATAGCGCAGACATTGCGGGCCGGAGTCGGATGGGCGACAATCAAGTTGAGCAGCTCCCAGACGAACTTGAAACGCTGCTGCGGTGATAGACTGTCTGTAGAGTGCATTTGCAGGACCTCACGAAGGGACCAAGATTGAACAAGAGCAGACGTACAAGATCTTCCATGGCCATGCTCGCGGGAGTTTCACTACTGGCGGCCCCGGTGGCAGCCGCGTGCGACTCGGGGCCCACCTATGAGGACTGGGCCGCGACCGACGGTGCCGCAGGTCGGATCAACCTGGACGAAGTTCAGGAGGCCTTCAAGGACTCCAACAGCGCGACTGAGTTCGAGAAGCGCGTCAACGAGATCTATGAGGGCGACGGCATCGTCTTGATCCGGGTCGAACAGGACGGAGACACCACCAATCTGGAGGCCTGGGAAGACCTGAACAAGTCCAAGGAGATCGAGGACGGAATCGATGATCGACTGTTCTCAATCGTCAAGAACAACGACCAGCATGAGATGCGTGGCTACGGTGCGAACGGCTACTACCACCACGGATTTGGGGCCGGGAACTTCCTGTTCACGTACATGATCCTGAGCAGCTTTGGACCGCGATACGCGTACTACACGCCCATTTCGCGCTACGACACGATCAGCAGGGACCGGTCCAACTACAGGAACTCCAGCGGCTACCGCAATCAGGTGTCGAAGAACACGAGCTACTTCAACAAGCAGAAGTCGTTCGCGGGTTCGAATTACGACCAGGCGTCGAAGAACGTAAGCTCATCGAGACAGTCGTACCAGAATTCCCAGCGTTCTACTGGAAACTTCAGGTCAAGCGGCACAGGTGTCCGTTCGAGTTGGGGCAGCAGTTCACGCAGCAGTGCCTTTGGTCGCTCCAGCTCCGGATTTACCGGTGGAGGCGGCTCCCTGAACCTCGTGCGGCGCGGCTAGACTGCGAAGAACAGGATCAGGCTGACGCTAATCAGCGCGGCGCTCTGGATGAATGCGGCTCCGAGGTTGCGGTCCACTGCCAACTCGTCAGAGAGATTGGAGTGCGGGAACAGCACCTTGTCCACGACGAACCTCACTGCATAGAGGAGGATGAACCCGACTACTGCGTAGGTGATGAATCCCGCCATACTCTCAGTCCAACCGACGAACTCTCCGAAGACCGCCTTGAACACGACGATTCCGATCGCTATGAGATTGCCTGCAAGGGCAACACCGACAGCAACGTTGTCCGCCTCGATCTGCTCGTGAATGTTGAACGGTGTGGTCCACTCGTAGATCAACGTGGAGATGATCAGCGCAGCCAAACCCAGCACGAGGAACACAGCGGCAGTTTCGGGACCTCCGCTCTCCCCTGAAATCGCACCCGCGATCACGAGCCCGACGGCAATATACACCGCGGCCTCCACCGCCCCCGTTCCCGAGTTGTGGTCGTTGATGATCTCGTCCTCGGTACTGAAGTCGTGCAGCACAAGCTTGTCGACAACGATACGTGCGATGTTCAACACCACAATTCCGACGATCGAGTAGACAAACACAAGGCCGACGTCCTGCCAGTACGCCTCCGTGAATCCGAGAGTGTCGTCCGCGACGACCATGAACGGCTGATAGATGCCTCCCAGGAAGACTATTATCACCCCCAGGTAGTAGCCGGAAATGCTAACGGCCAGGGCGATATTGTCCCTCTGGTTAAGGTGCTCCTGGAGCTTGTATGGAGTGATGAAGTCCTGCGCCAGCCTGGCGATGGCGAGCACGATAACTCCCAACACCACATAAACCAGGCCCCTGGGAATCTGCTCGAAAACGTCTACGAATGCTTCAATCATCGTTCGCCTTTTGTTTCACTTAGAGACTGCCCAATTGCCCTGTTGATGTGGAACTCCGCTCAGGATTCCGGCCTGCACCGGCATGACGGATCGGGAGCTGAGACTACTTGTGATAGACGGTCAAGACATGGGGTGAAATGTAGGTGGCAACGTACACCTCGAAGGGCTGGCCCTCCATTTTGACCACAGACACTCCGCCCTCTTCATCTTCCCTGATGAATTCCCACAGCCAGAAGCCCTCATCCTCGTCGTAGCGTACCTCGTAGCTGTTGCGATAGTAGTAGATGTGGCCGTCATACTCGAAGCGGTTCTCAAGCGACTTGTGCTCATCCCACTCTACGAGCGTGTCGTAGTCGAGACCGACGACCGACAAGCCCATCGGCCTGTCCTGCAACACGGCGGAGATGTGCAACCCATCCTGGTCTGACCACTCGACGGAGGCGCGACGCTCGCCGTCTACGACCGACAGTTCGTAGGACTTTCCGTAAGCCGACTCGAGGTTGGTAATGCGTTCGACTATAAGATACGCGTCCTCGCCTGTCTCCCAAAGACCTGGTACGAACAGCACATCGCCCACCTTGGCGGTGCGGATCGAATCATCGGACGGTACAGTGTCCGACTGCTTCTTTCGTCCTTTTCCGAATAGAGATCTGAGCATGATTTCCTAGATCGGCTGTGGCGTGTGGCTAATCCAACGATTGATTGCGGCCTGCGCGCGTGGGCTTATGGCGTTTTGTACTCGTACGTTTAGCAGGGCTGGCCTGTCCAGTCTAATGGCACGTTCAATCGCCGAATCCAGTTCATCTGGATGTTCTATCAACTCGCCGTGGCCTCCCAGGCCTCGCACAACCTGGTCGTACCTGGACGGCAACAGGTCAGTGGCAACCGTCTTGCCGTAGACACCGACCTGGATCTGCCTGTCGATGCCCCATGCCGAGTCGTTACCCATGATGCCAACGATAGGCAGGTTGTGCCGGACAGCGGTATCGTACTCCATTCCATTGAAGCCGAATGCGCCATCGCCTGTGAACATGAACACCTTGCGCTCAGGGTAGGCTGCTTTGGCGGCTATCGCGGTTGGCAGAGCCTGTCCCAGCATCCCCAGTGGGGGCAGATACCACCACGACTTAGGCGACAGCGCCGGTGAGTAGGCTCTGCCAAAGTGGCAGAAGTCGCCGCCATCGTAGGAGACGATGTCGTCAGGGCCGACGTGGTATCTCACGGCCTTGTGAACGAACGTCGCGTGCATTGGCGACTCATTTACGGCCATGGACTCGAGGTCCCTCTGCTGTGCTTCTCTTTCCTCACCGAGCCTGGAAAGCCAGGGAAGGTCGCGCCACTCGCGCTTCGAGGCTTCATCCGCCATCTGGCGGGCGACGGCTTCAACGTCGCCATGAATTCCTACAGAGACCCCGCGATTTCTGGCTATCTCCGCTGCGGACGGATCAATCTGGACAATCTTCGCATCCGGGGCAACAGTGGGCGGCATCGCGTATCCAACGATGAGGTCCTGTTTTCTGCCCATCAGCACGACCGCGTCCGCCTCCCTCAGGAGCCTGGCGGCGCGATTGAGCCCGGAGTCGAAGAAACCATAGCAGTAGGGATGGGCGTCCGAGACAAGTCCTCGGGCGTCGCCTTCAGTCATGAGCGGCACCCTGGTGGTCTCGATTAGCGCCTCCAGGGTCTCTCCGGAGCGCGCATAGGCGCCCGCACTGCCGACAATGATCAGAGGCCTCTCGGCACTGTGAAGAATGTCAACGGCCTCTCGCACCCTGTCAGTTGACGCTGCCGGGGCACCGATGTCCCGGTATTCGCCGGGACTGTAGAAGGAGACTTCGTCCTCGGAAACAAGCTGCTGCTGAATGTCCACCGGAATGGTCAGGTGGACTGGCCCCCGACGCCCCTCGTATGCAACCCGGAGCGCCGTTGCAATCATGTCGGGGATCCGGCGCGCGTCCGTGACCATCCAGGAGCCCTTGGTGACGGGCTGAGCCATGCCGATCTGGTCGATCTCCTGCATCGCGCCACGACCGAGCTCAAGAAGCTCGGCACAGCCGCTGATGGAAAGCAACGGGCTGTCTGAATGCATGGCGTTGGTCAGTCCCGGGATAGCGTTTGCGAATCCCGGAGTCGTGTACATGGCGACGCCCGGCTGCCCTGTGATCCGGCCCCACGCGTCCGCCATGTGGACTGCGGCCTGCTCGTGCCTTGTATCGATGAACCTGAAGTCCTGGTCGGCCATAACATCGAGCACAGGCAGGATGTGGTCGCCGGCGAGGGTGAAAACCGTGCTTACGCCCTCCAGTTTGAGGGCCCTAGCGATGAGATCGCTGCCACTGATTGTCCGCGACGCGGTCATGTGTATCTCCGATTTCTACAGTACTGTGGACGCGGTCATTCTATAGACGCCGCCCCAGTTTGCCAAACTGCGAGAAGTGTGTGCACAGGTCGACAGAGTAACCCGGAGAGTTTTGCAATTCCTTAGCGGATTGCTATAATTTCCGATGTCGGGAGAGCCTAGGGGTGACCGTCGCTGGGGATTCGTCTAGTGGTAGGACGACAGACTCTGGATCTGTAAGCAGAGGTTCGAATCCTCTATCCCCAGCCAGAGAACCATAGCCTGAAGGTTTTTCCAAGGTCCTCACTTAATGTGGCGCGTTCGTCTAGCGGCCTAGGACACCACCCTCTCAAGGTGGAGACACGGGTTCGAGTCCCGTACGCGCTACCACTCCTTCTTACCTGTGGCGTATCGCGCCACGCGAAGATCTGCGCCAGCCTCGGTTATCGTCGCCATGTTACGCGTGAGACCGGGCCATGCGTCCGCCAATGCGCGCAGTTCCCTGCTTGAAGCCCAGCGCAACTACGAAGAACGCAGTTGCCGACAATGCCATCACAGGGCCTGAGGCGAGGTTGTAATGGAAGGAGACGTACAGACCGATGATCGCCGATGCCACACCGATAGCGGCGCCGACGACCATGGCGAGTGTGAACTTGTGCGTCAATAGCTGGGCTGCGGCGGCTGGGGTTATCAGCATCGAGATTACAAGCACGATACCCACAGCCTGCAGCGCGATGAGGATGACCACAGCCAGAAGGACCAGTAGCAGATAGTCCATCACCTGGGTTGGGACACCCATGACCGACGCTCCTAGAGGGTCGAAAGTGGTGAAGACCATCTCTTTGTGAAGCGCAAACAGCAGGACAATTACGACCACAGCCAAAGCGGCCGTGACGATGACGTCGCCTCTCGACACTCCAAGCACCTGTCCCAACAGGACGGATTCCAGGCTGACGTTCAACCCGCGCGCTGCGGTCAGCAGTGTCAGTCCGAGGGCGAACAGCCCAGCGAAGAGTATGCCAATTGAGGTGTCCTCACTAAGGCCGGTCCTCTTCGACAGAAATCCTATGACAAGTGCGAACGCTATGGCGTTGGGCACAAGAATAAGCCACGAGGACGAGATCACGGACACCACCAGGGCCGCCACTACCAGCCCAGGCAGGAGGGAGTGGGCGAGACCGTCGGTCATGAAGCCGAGCCCTCTGACGACAACATAGGCGCCCAGAATCGGACACATGATGCCTACAAGTACGGAAACCAGCAGCGCCCGCACCATGAAGCCATATTGGAATGGGCCTACTATTGCTTCAGTGATGATGTCCATCGAGAGCTTCTCCGTGGATCGAGCCGACACCATGCGGCCCGTACATCTCTATCAACAAGTCTGGAGTCAGCACGTCCTCAGGAGCGCCGCACGCACACACACGGCAGTTTATGCACAGGCACTGGTCGCAGTAGTGCGCGACGTGTCCGATATCGTGTGAAGACAGCAAGATCGTTCGCCCCTGATCCCTCAGCTCATGGAGCACGGTTACAAGAGCTTCTTGCGACGCAATATCAACTCCGCTGAAGGCTTCATCAAGGAGCAAGACATCCGCTCCCTGTGCAAGAGCCCGCGCAACAAACACGCGCTGCCGCTGGCCGCCGGACAGATTGCTGACCAGGGCCGACCTCCTGTCGATCATGTCCACCTGTTCCAGAGCTTCCTCGACAAGCCAGCGGTCTGAGAGGCTGGGCCTGCGCAGCCATCCGATCTTCTTTGTCCGGCCCTGCATCACAACGTCCCAGACACTCATGGGTACACGCCAGTTGACGTTCTCATGCTGGGGAACGTAGGCAATGAGCCCTCGAGCATCGTCAACGGGGATGCCGTGAATCAGCACCTGTCCCTCGTCTACCTTCAATAGACCCACAATCGCATTGAACAGTGTGCTCTTACCTGCCCCGTTTGGGCCCACCACTCCCATCAGGCAGTTGGGTCCGGCAGTGAAGGTCACATCGTCCAAGACCAGGACTCCGCCTCTATAGACGGTTACTCCCTCTGCTGCCAGGGGAGCCACTCCTTCCGGAAGTCTATCTGTGCCACTTTGGCTGAGTTCTGTGGTGGGTGACTGAGACGTTGACTGCATTGCCTTGACCCGCTTTCAGTCGTTGGTTGCTGAGTCCTCTAGAGTCAGTTTCTTATTGCGACATCATATCATGAAGATTCTGATTCGTCACATCCCAGATGGGCAGTTCCCCCCCCCAAGATTTATGGATAGACAGAACCTGGCTGTCAGAAGGAATAAGAACCGAACAGGTCTATCAGGAAGTTGAGTGACGAGGGATGCGAATGTTGCCAAATCAGGCAACTGGATGTAGAGTTGCGTTTGCTACCCATTGACAGTTCATGAAAGGCATCCGCCATGCTGAAGACCAAGGTTCACGCTGCCACCACGCACCCTCTTGAGCCTCTGTCCAAAGCCGAAATTGAATCGGCCGTGGCTATAGTAGGGTCGGACTCCCGCGTTACGGATGCGCACCGCTTCGTGACGGTCGTGTTGAACGAGCCAGACAAGCAGGCTGTACTCTCATTCGGTCCTGACGAGCCTGTGGAACGCGAGGCGTTCGTTGTTCTTTTAGAACGTACAACCGCCCACTGCATCGAAGCGGTCGTCTCCTTGACCCAGTCTGCCGTCACCTCATGGAACACAATCGAAGGTGCACAGCCAGCCATCATGCTCGACGAGTTCGTGGAGTGTGAAGAGGCTGTCAAGCAGTCGCCCGAGTTCATTGAGGCACTGAAGAAGCGCGGAGTAGACGATGTCGATCTGGTCATGGTCGACCCGTGGTCTGCGGGCGCGTATGGAGTCGAGCCTGAAGACGACAAGGGCAGGAGGCTCACGCGAGCGCTCGCCTGGGTGCGATCAGACCCGACAGACAACGGCTACGCCCGCCCACTGCAGAATGTGATCGTCGTCGTCGACCTCAACAGCATGGAGGTACTGCGGGTTGAAGACTACGGCGTAGTACCCCTGCCTCCGGAGTCTGGAAACTGGACCCGGCAGCACATCACCGAAACCCGCACGGACCTGAAGCCCCTGGAAGTCGTCCAGCACGAAGGGCCCAGCTTCAACGTGGACGGCCATGAGATCAGCTGGCAGAACTGGCGGTTCAGGATTGGGTTCACGCCACGCGAGGGACTCGTCCTCTACACAATTACGTACAATGACAAAGGCAGGGAACGCCCGATCATGTACAGGGCCTCGCTCAGCGATATGGTGGTCCCATATGGCGATCCCAGTGAGGCCAGCTTCCGCAAGAACGCCTTCGATATTGGTGAGTACGGCATCGGGCAGTTGTCCAACCCGCTGACTCTTGGCTGCGACTGCCTGGGTTACATTCACTACTTTGATGCCCACATGACCGACAGCAAGGGAGAGGTCTTTACCATCGACAATGCCGTGTGCCTACATGAGGAGGACAACGGCATACTGTGGAAGCACACCGACTGGCGCACCGAAGAGGTCGAAGTCCGCCGGTCCAGGCGTCTCGTCGTCTCCTTCATCTCCACTGTCGGCAACTACGAGTACGCGTTCTACTGGAATTTCTACCAGGACGGCGGGCTAGAGCTTGAGGTCAAGCTGACCGGAATCGCGAACACCATGGCCCTGATGCCGGGCGAGAAGCCGGCGTACGGCACGGAAGTCGCTCCGCAGTTGAACGCTCCATACCACCAGCACATATTCAATGCTCGCCTAGACATGTCCATGGATGGACAGAACAACTCGGTATACGAGGTGAACTCGCTGCGTGTTCCCATGGGCGAGCAGAACCCGCACGGAAATGCGTTCACCGCAGAGCACACACGCTTCGAGAGCGAGGCTGACGCCGGGCGCATCTGCAACCTGGCAACGAGTCGATACTGGCGGATCGTCAATGAGTCCGAGACCAACCGGATGAACGAGCCGGTAGCTTATCGTCTGCTTCCAGGGGAGAATGCTCTCCCGTTTGCACACGACGAGGCATCTGTCATTCAGAGGGCTGGATTCCTCACCAGGCACCTCTGGGTTACTCCATACAATAAGGATGAGAAGTACGCGGCCGGCGACTACCCTAACCAGCGCCGCCAAGGCGACGGTCTCCCAGAGTGGACGGCAGCCAACAGGCCAATTGCCGACACGGATGTCGTGGTGTGGTACACGTTCGGCCACACGCATATTCCCAGGCCGGAAGACTGGCCAGTGATGCCTGTCCACCGGATGGGCTTCATGCTCAAGCCGGACGGGTTCTTCCACTCGAACCCGGCCCTGGACCTTCCGCCATCAGATGATGCCTGCGCCTGCGGTGGAGATACCTGCACTTGCGTTCACTCAAACGGTCACCACATGTGCAGCTAGCAGACCGTGAGGTTGGGCGGTAAGGTCGCTCTGGTCACCGGCGCCGCGATGGGAGTCTGCGGTGAACCTATGGGAATGGACGGCGCTACCGCGTGGCTGTTCGCACAGGAAGGTGCGAAGGTCGCGCTCTCCGATCTGAACGAAACGATGGGACAGAGGTCTGCCGAGCAGCTCCGCAATTGGGGCTACTCGGCCATCTTCGTCCATCTGGACGTGACCAGTGAAGAGAACTGGATTCGAGCCATTCGTGAGACCGTGTCCGCCTTCGGCAGGCTGGATATACTTGTCAACTGCGCCGGGAATGTGGTTCCGGGAGACATCGAGTCCTCGACTGTCGAGACTTGGGACAGCTTGATGGCGGTTCACGCCAAAGGCCCTTTCCTGGGCACCAAGCACGCCATTCCCGAAATGCGCAAAGTCGGAGGCGGTTCCATCGTCAACGTATCGTCGATCGACGGTCTGGTCGGCACTAGAATCGGGGCAGGATACCCTGCCGGAAAGGCGGCCAGTCGCCTTTTCAGCAAGTCAGCCGCAATTCAACATGCGCATGAGAATATCAGGGTAAACTCGGTACACCCGGGATACGTCGAAACGCCGCTGAGCAGGAGCATTGTCGACTGGCCTGACGGGCCGACACCGGATGAGCTAAGAGCCAGGAGAATCGACAGAGTCCCCATGAAGCGAGAGGCATCTCCAAAGGAGTTGGCCTACGCGATACTGTATCTGGCCTCTGACGAATCGTCCTACGTAACGGGCTCCGAACTGGTGGTGGACGGTGGTTTCTACGCCCAGTAAAACGTCCCATTTGAAATAGTTGCGATTAGTCGTCTGAACCGGTGGCGGGCTCTCTACCAGGTGTAGCCAAGGGCTCAAGGAGCGAAATTGTGAATCCCTCCGAGGTACGTAGTCTGTTCCCGGTCATGGAGCAGCGGGCATACATATTCAGCGGCGGAATCGCCCCCCACTCCACATTGAGTCTCGCTGCAGTCGAGCGGTTTAACGCTCTCCTGACCAACGATCCCGGCGAGCTGTACAGGCGCTATTGGGAGGAGTTCGACATTGTCCGCAAGCTCTTCGCGGACCTCATAGGCGCCGAAGTCGATGAAGTCGCAGTTGTAGACTGCACCGGCACAGGTTCCAACTTGGCGGTCGATATGATCGACCCCGTCCCCGGCAGCAACGTTGTATTCGACGAGTCTGCCTATCCATCCGCTGCCTACCCGTGGATGCTGCCGCCCCGATCGCACGTTGAGCTTCGGTTCATCGAGGGACGCGACGGTATCATCCACTTGGAAGACATGGCAGAGGCCATGGACGAAAACACGATTGCGGTGAGCGTGTCGCATGTGTCCCAGGAGTCGGGATTCAGGCACGACCTGAAGGCGCTCGCCGAAGTGGCCCACGCTCATGGCGCAGTGTTGTGCGTCGATGCCATGCAGTCAGCAGGCGCGCTGGACTTCGATGTACATGACGAGGGAGTCGATTTCCTGGCTACAGGAGCAATGAAGTGGCTGCTGGGATCGGCCGGAGTGGGCTTCCTCTACGTCAGCAGAGACCACCTCGACAAGATGCCTCCTCATGCGGGTGGACCGGGTGCGCAGCCCGACGACCGTCCCTGGGGACAGCGCGAGTTCGCTCCGCGTCCTGGGGCGGACAGGTTCCATGTGGGTATGTCGAACCTGATCGGCCTGGCGGCGACCAGGCCAGGTCTCGAGGTCCTCCACCAGGTGGGGATGGACGTCGTGGAGGCTCATGTGCTGGACCTTTCCGGGTACTGCATTTCCCAGCTCCGCGAGAGGGGACTCAATGTCATCACTCCGGAGCCGGCACAGTACAGGGCGGGGATCGTCTCTATTGACATGGGAGACGAAAGTAACTCCCAGGCTGCCGACGAGTTCCTGACGGCCCGTGGTGTCGATGGATACCATCATCAGAACGTCTTGAGGGTCGATCCTCACATCTTCAACAACCGTGACGACATAGACCGCTTCTTAAATGAACTGGGCTCGTATCTTTCTCAACACTAGACCCACCGAGGTTGCAAAATGGCTGACAAGGCAAGAATCGGCATCGTAGGGTGCGGCGACCACCAACAGGGAGCGCTGATGCCTCAATTGGCAACGCTTGAGAGCGCCGAGCTCGTGGCCTGTGCCGACATAGACGAAGTTGCTGCAGTCACGGCCAGCAACGAATTCGGCTTCGAGAGACCGTACCTCGACTATCATGACATGCTGGAGACCGAGCAGCTTGACGGCGTGATGATCACGACGCCCCATCATTTGCTCAAGACCGCTGCCATAGACGCCATAGAGTCGGGCTGCAACGTGTTCATCGAAAAGCCGATGGGAGTCAGCGTGGAAGATGCGCTACAGGTACGCGAGGCGGCCAGGAAGGCCGGCGTAAGTGTCATGGTCGGTTACTGCCTGCGATACGCTGAGGGCAGGAGGATCATGAAGTCGCTCATCGATTCCGGGGCCATCGGTGACATCACGACGATCAACGCGGGCAAGGGCACTTCGCCCCTGTCAGGATGGCTTACCGAGGTGGACAGGGGCGGCGGCGTGCTGCTCTGGCTGGGCGTCCACATTATCGACCAGGTGCTGTGGATGGCCGGGGCGGAGGCGACGCGCGTGTACGGCGAGGTCTATCGCCACACAGATGATGGCGTGGACCAGAATTCGACGTTCACCATCCGCTTCGCCAGCGAAGCTACGGCAAATGTAACCTGCTCCCAGAACGTGGGTGGAGGCGTCGGGTTCGACTTCATCGAAGTGATGGGCACTGCAGGCCGAATCAAGAGCGAGTGGCCTTCCAACGTCATCAACGTGGTCAGCGAAAAGGTCGAGGAGTACCGTCACCCCACTCTTATCGTGCCCCCTGAGCCCAGGGCATACGTGCAGAAGATGTACCGGGACGAGCTGGACGCGTGGGTGCAGTCGGTCGGCGCACGGACCGATCCGCCCATCACCATGGATGACGGCGTGAACGTGCTGGAGATAATCAGCGCAGTATTCGAGTCTGGCAGGTCCAACTTGCCGGTCACGCTGCGCTAGGAGTCCTCGCCTGTAAGCAGCCTGCGGGGGTTGTCGAACATGATCCTCTTGAACTGCTCTTCGGTCAGTCCGATCTCCTCCCCAAGAACCGCGAGCCCCTGGGTAGAGAGAAAGTCGTAACCTCCGCCTCCATAAATGGTGTAGTCGGTGTTGTAGCAGACATCGTGAGAGAAGATCAGGTTGTCAATCAGCCCCTCGTCAATTATCCACTTGATGTGGTTCAACGTCCTCTGACGCTCGTACTCAATTCCTGTCTTCAACCCGCCCATACGGTCGAATGAGATGAATGCGCCCCTGCGGGCAATCTCGGCATGGTACTTGTGCCGTGGGTAGCTGCCCGAGTGGGCCACGACCACCCGGCTGAGGTCCACGCCCTCCTGCTCCAGGACGTCTAGCTGGTCCAGTCCCTGCGGGCCGCGGGTCGCGTGGGTGCCGAGCGCTACTCCGGTCTCGACCTGTGCCCTGCCGGCTGCTCTAAGCACTCGCTCCTCGATTGCCGACAGCCAATTGAAGTGTGCTCCGATCTCCCCGATAAAACCGGCCCGTACGTCAGTGCCGTCGATTCCTTGAGTCACGTCCTTGATGATTTCATCGGCGATGTCGTTGGTGTGCATCCTCCAGAGACGCTGCTCGTAGTAAGTCTCTCGGTACCATCCGCAACCCAGAACGATGTT
Organism: Dehalococcoidia bacterium; assembly: GCA_965232905.1. GTDB lineage: Bacteria > Chloroflexota > Dehalococcoidia > Lucifugimonadales > UBA1123 > VXRN01. The sequence goes on along the minus strand of OZ247432.1, from coordinate 234,273 downwards.
CAGTCCCGTCTTCTCAGACATGTCTCTGATGGCATCCGCATGTTTGAGATGATTGAGGTCGTCGTCGTACAACAGGTTGTGATCGTTCTCCCTGAGGCCCCCGGATGTCTGGTCAACCAGCGTCACGCCTCCGGCGTTCTTATAGCGCATCAACTCCATCTCAGCCAGGACGGGATCATTCATGTAGTTGGGTCCGACCCAGGCGTCCGGCATGAGGTCCAGGAATATATGCTCATGAACTAGAGTGAACCCTAGGTCGTCAGCCGAGATCGGTCCTGTAACTGTCATTACTTCACTCGCCAATGTGCTCCTCCAGTGTCCTTGAATGGCTCCCGGTTCAATGGTCCCAATGCTTGTATGTCAACCTAGAGTCGGCGTGCTAACTTCGGGTCGAGCATGTCGCGTAGGCCGTCCCCCGCCAGGTTGACTCCGAGCACCGTGATACTCAGGAATAGGCCGGGAAACGCAATCACCCACACGGCAACTGAGATGGCCCTGCGCGCCTCCGACATCATAGTCCCCCAGCTCGGTGTCTCGGGCGGAGTGCCCGCACCAAGGAAGCTCAGGATCGCCTCGATCAGAATTGCGTCCGCGCATACAAATGTCGCCAGCACGATCATGGGCGCGAGAGCGTTGGGCATGATATGTCTGAACAGGATCCTCGGCGTGCTTGCTCCAAGGCTGGTCGCCGCATCAACGAACATCTCTTCCTTCAGAGTCAAGACCGATGCCCGCATTACGCGGGCCGCCCTCGGCATAATGACGAATGACAGTCCGAAGATGACGTTCTGCACGCTGCCTCCGAGCAGTGCCATGAGGGCTATGGCGAGCAGAATAATCGGTATTGCCATTATGCCATCCATTATTCTCATCAGGATGGCATCCACTATGCGGAAGTAACCGGCCAGAAGTCCTATTACGGTGGCTGCGGCTATGCTTATGGCCGCCACGGAAAAGCCGACCAGCATGGAGATTCTTCCCCCGTATATGGCACGCGAATATACGTCGCGGCCTATGAAGTCGGTGCCGAACCAGTGCTCAGCAGACGGGGGCTGTAATCTGTCGGGGGGCCAGCCCTTGTATGGGTCGGCGGTGAAGAGTAACGGGGCCGCCAGCGAGATGATCGTCATGAACACGACAACCACTATCCCTGCGGCCATCGTTGGGTTCTGTCTGGCTGCCCTGCGCATCACTCTGAGAATCTCGGTAGTGCGAGATCGAGGCCCAGCCTGTGCCAGTTCTGCCTGTATGCCGGTTTGTTGACTGGACATCAGTATCTGATCTTGGGGTCGAAGAGTGCGTAGGATGCGTCGATAAGCAGGTTGACGAGTACGAAGATGGCCGCGGTGACGAGAATCGCGCCCTGGATGATCGGGTAGTCCCGTTTGACGATGCCGTCAACCATCAGCCGGCCGAAACCGGGAATGGCGAATACCTGCTCAATCACAACCACGCCCGATAGGAGTCCCGCCAGCCCCAGTCCAATTACTGTGATGATCGGCAGCGCCGCGTTCTTCAGAGCGTGGCGTATGAGCACTGCATTCTCGCTCAGGCCCTTCGCGCGTGCCGTACGCACGTAGTCTTCTCTCAGCACCTCCAGGACGCTCGACCTGGTCATTCTCGTAATGAGCGCCATGACTATCAGACCCGCGGCGACCGAAGGCAGGACCAGGTGCTTGAAGAACGTGAACAGGTCCTCACTAGGAGGCACATAGCCCCCGGCGGGGAGGATTGGGACCTTCAGGGCGAACACCCATATCACGATGAACCCGAGGAAGAATCCCGGGACTGCAAAGCTCAGGGATGCGAAGATCATTATGGCCCTATCGAACAGGCTTCCCTGTTTCCATGCTGCGATGGTTCCCAGGGGGACCCCCAGCCCTATTGCGACAATCTCGATCAGGACTGCCAGGGAGACCGTCGGTATGGCCCTCTGTGCCAGCAGGCCGGCAACAGGCTTGTTGCTGAAGACCGAGTTTCCAAGGTCGCCCTGCAACAGGTTGCGCAGCCAGAAGAAGAGCTGGACGGGAATCGGCCTGTCCAGACCCATCCTCTCACGGATCTTCTGGACCTGCTCCTCAGGCGTGTTCTCGTTTGAGAGCAGGTCGGCGGGGTCCCCCGGGGCGATCTGAAGTAGAACGAAGACGAGTACTGCCACGATCAGCATCACGGGGATTGTCGCCAGTATGCGCCTTAGAATGTAACCCTGCATGACTTACCTGGGATGCTAAAGACAACGCCGCTCGGCGCGGTCAATCTGCGCGCTGAGCGGCGTAACTTGGTCAGTTTATCTGTATCTGATACGCACTACTTGTCGAGCCATACGTTTGTATAGATCGGGAACGCCTTGACGTCGAAGTTCTTCACATAGTTGCGGGCCGGGAAGATCGAGAACCACTCTCCCAGGTAGATGAGAGGGACGTTCTCGTACCAGTACTCCTGTATCTCCTCCACCTTGGCCATGGCCTCTTCGTGTGTTGTGGCCTTCGCATACTCGATGATCATTCGCTTGTAGTTCTCGTCGTTGGGCCTGTCAATGCGGTACGACGGGTCTTCAGGGTCGCCGGGCCACAGGAATGCCATGCGTATGGGGTCCCCACTCTCTGACCAGTGGGCGTTCCACGTCGTAAACAGGGCATACTCACGCTTCTTCGAGTTGGCGATCATCGTAGCCCAGTCCTGAGCGGGCATATCGACGACAAACCCGATCTCCTCCAGCATGGGCTTCAGAGCCAGGCCGATCGGCGTGATCGTCGCGTAGTCTGTCGGGTTGAAGAGCTGGATCGGCTCGCCGTCGTATCCGGCTTCTTTGAGCAGGCGCTTGGCCTTCTCGATGTCGACCTCGTTGTAAACATCCTCACCAACGAACGTCTCAAGCGGTGTGTTGCAGTGGTACAGCGCCGCGCACATGTTCCAAAGCGCAGGATCTCCCATCGCCGACATTATTGCTGCTATGTCCAGGCCTGCATAAAGGGCCTGCCTCGCCTCTTTCTTGTCAAAGGGATGGACGTTGTGGTTGATGTTGATGCCCGACCTGTGTCCAGGCTTGTAGATGGGTACGTAGATGTCGTCGTTGTTCGTTGCGCGCTGGTAGAAGTCCAGGGACGCGCCGTCTACGATGTCCCACTGGCCGGACTCCAGCCCTGCCATCTTGGTCTCTTCGTCCGGTATCTCCAACCAGACGATCTCGTCCAGATAGCCGTTGTGCACATCGGCTAGATAGCTTCCGGGAGTGCCTATCGCCTTGTAGTCAGGGAAGCGCTCAAGGATGATTTTGTCGCCCTGGTCCCACTGTTTGAACTTGTACGGTCCGGAACCCAGGAACTGAGGAGTCGCCTCCTGTGCCACTGTGGCCGCCATTTCCGATGGGATTATTGGTCCCCCTCCCCATGGTGCCGCAAACGTCGTTGGGACCTGCCCGAAGGGTTCGCGGAGGTTCAGCTTAAAGTTATAGCTGTCAACTTTCTCGAACGCCGGGTCTGCCGCGAACTCGCTCTTGAGGAGCTTCGGAGCGAAGTGGAAGTTGCTCATCTGCCGTTCCAGCGATGGGATCACATCGTCTGTGTCCAAGGCTGAGCCGTCGTGGAACGTGAGACCGTCTCGCACCTCGAACGACCACGAAAGGCCGTCGGAACTGAGATCGAAGGACTCGACCAACATGGGCTTGGCTTCAAGGTCGTTGTTCCACTCAAACAGCCTGTGCGTGAGGTGTACCGCAAGAGCCGCCGTCACATAGGCGCCGCTGAACACACCATCCAGCGAGGGTATGCTGGCCTGGCTCGTTACTCTCAACTGCCCTCCGGTTTTAGGTCCCGTATCAGGGGCAGGAGCCGGTGCGGTCGTAGGTGCAGGCGCGGGAGCAGGGGCAGTTGTAGGAGCGGGAGCAGGGGCTGCCGGAGCAGGCGCGGGCGCAGGTTCCGGCTCATCCGCACTACAAGCGACAAGCGCCAGAATCGCGACTCCTAACAGAATCAGAACGACGGATATCTTCCTCATATTCCCACAACTCCTCCCGCATCCGCGGCGCTTGCCTTCCAACTCTTGACCTACGGTATATGAAGCCTCCTGGGGCAGTCCGAATTTGCTTTAGGTGCCGCGTATTGTAAACCGTTGCATCACAGTTGTAAAAGAATTCCAGAATTGGACTTACCTGAACATAGGTGCAGACGTGCAGGTCAAACGTGCCTGACAGATGGGTTAGATATACGCTGCCGGCCGCAAGGCCCAGCTTCTGGATGCGTGGGCTACATCGCGTCGATGGACTCGGGTATCGTCTGGCCGCCGTCCACGATCAGTGTCTGGCCGGTGATGAACTTGGCCTCGTTCGAAGCCAGGAATAGCATTGCGTAGGCGACGTCTTCGGGGTCACCGATCTTGCCGAGAGGGATGGCCTGTGCCATCTGGCTGAGGTACTCCTCGCCAAGGTCGTCCAACCCTTCGGTCATGATGTTGCCTGGCATGACTGAATTGACCGTGATGCCGTCCTTGGCAAGCTCGACCGCCGCCGTGCGCATGAATCCGAGCATCCCCGCCTTAGTCGCACCGTAGTGTGACCAGCCTGTATACCCGGTTATGGGGCCCGTTATGGACGAAGTGAGGAGAACGCGGCCCTGGTCGCTCTTCTTTATCTCAGGAAGACACGCACTCACGCACAGAAAGGCTCCCTTGAGATTGACTGAATTGACCGTATCCCACTCGGACTCCGACAACTCGCCAAGTGGAGACGACGGAAATATCCCGGCGTTGCAGCAAATTATGTCGATTCCTCCATGACGTTCTGTTGCCGCTTGAGCCATCGCCTGGACGTCATCGCTGTTACTAACGTCGGCACCGAAGAAAGACGCCGTGCCACCCGCGTCCGTAATCTCCCGGACGGTGTTCTCTCCAGCCTCTACACCTCTTGCTACGACCAGGACTTTGGCCCCTTCGCTGGCAAATACCTGCGCTATGCCCCGTCCGAGTCCCTTGCTCCCGCCAGTGACAATAATGGACCTGTCCTTCATTCGCGTTCCCATTGTCCGCCTCCCGTGGCATTCGAAGCGCCTTCTGCGCAAGTACCCTCTAAACAGTGAAATCGGGGTCTGGCTGCTAGTCTATCTCACCATTCACCTAGTGGCTACAGAGGCGCCGCAGCCCCCAAAGTGGCAACGGAATGTGACCGAAAGTCTGTTGGGTATCCGCCTGCTGCAAACAGGTGGCATCTGTCGGCAAACAGACTCCAAGATTGACAACCACAGGTGCCCGTTATAGTCTCTGCGGAACATCTACCCCGGAAAATCGGGGTGAAGAGCACCTTGAAAGTAAGAGGATGATGGAGAGGGGGACCATGTTTACGGTCAAGAGTTTGTATGGAAGGTCCGCCATATTGTTTGCCGCTCTAGTAGCGGCTTTTCTTTTGGGCGTTGTGGCGTGTTCCGCTGAGGAGGCACCTGCTCCCGCGCCTGCACCGGAGATCGATACGGCGGCACTTTCGTCCGCAATCGAGTCGGCGGTTTCGAGCGCGGTCTCGTCAGCCGTAGAGGATGCAGTCTCATCCGCGGTCGCACAGGCTGTTGCCGAGGGCGGCTCCGACGAGATGTCGCCACAAGAGATCCAGGCGATGGTTGAGGCCGCCGTAAAGGCCGCCACTCCTGAAACTGCCAGTCCTTCGGACATCAGGGCTATGGTGGAGAGCGCCGTCACGGCATCCGTCACACCCGGAGCCACCAGGGAAGAGATCCAGTCATTGGTGAGCAAGGCCGTGGCAGACTCAGCGGCCGCTTCCCAGCCGGGCGTCACCGCCGCAGAGGTCGAAAAGTTGGTTCAGGATGCCGTCATGGGTGCATCCGAGAGCGCGGCGATGGCTGCGTCAGAAGCCGCGTCCGAAGCGGCATCGATGGCTGCTTCAGAGGCTGCGGCGATGGAACGTGCGGATGGTGAAGAGAAGGTCTTGAAGATCTCCACCAACGCAGCGCCGCCTAACTTCAACCCGCTCATAGCAGTCAGCCGCACACAGGGCTGGGTTTTCAACCACATCTACTCGTCACTCACAATGGCCGATCCGGAAGGGCAGAAGATGTCCCCCGATCTGGCTGAGCGTTGGGACACGGCAATGGACGGCTCGTACGTGACTTTCCACCTGCGCAAGAATGCGCAGTGGCACGACGGCACTCCGGTCACCGCCCACGACGTGGCGTGGTCCTACCACATGTACTTGAACGGAGAGACCGGTTCGAAGCGTACAGGTGTGCTCGCGCTGATCAGGGGGGGCGAGGCATACACCAAGGGCGAGGCTGAGTCCGTTGCGGGCATAGTGGTCGAAGACGACTACACAATACGCTTCGAGCAGGAGTTCCCCAACATCCTGTTCCTGCAGCAGACTACTTACCCCATCCTTCCCAAGCACATTCTCGGCGACGTACCGCCTTCAGAGCTGGCGAACGAGAAGTTCTTCTTCGACTCGCCGTTGGGTTCGGGGCCGTTCAAGTTCGTCAGCTACATTCCTGACCAGCGAATCGAGTTCGAGGCCAATCCCGAGTACTACTTCGGCAGGCCAAACATAGACCGCGAGATCCTGTCGATTATCAAGTCGCCTGATGCCGTGCAGATCGCGCTGCAGCGTGGCGAGATCCACATGCCGATCTTCGATGGCGGCGAGAACGCCTCCACTGAGCAGTTCCAGGCGTTTATCCAGGACCCGCGATTCACCGTCGCTGCCTCGCGCGGTACGACGCTGATCTCTTACGCCTTCAACTCGAGGATGGAGCATCTCAACAACGACATGATGCGACAGGCATTCCTGCACGCGCTAGACCGCCAGAAGTTGGTAGACACCTTCGCTCAGGGCAACGGGCTGATCTACAACTCGTTCCTGGTGCATGACTGGTACCAGCTGCCTGACTGGTCGCAGAAGTACCCGTACGATCCTGACAAGGCCAGGCAGCTCATCGCTGATTCCGGCTGGGACACCAACACGGAGATCGGCGTGACGATCATCACGGTAACCAGCGAAGAGGCCAGGGCAATGCTCGCAGCCGAGCAGCAGATGCTCGCTGAGGTCGGCATCAAGATCAAGTTCCACGAGGTTGAGCTGTCGCTCTGGGTCGAGACGTTCTACGAGACCTACGAGTGGGACATGATTCGAGTGACGTTCGGCGTCTTCCCGGATCCTGACGGATTCCTGAGCTTCCACCTGAGGAGCGGCTCCAGGAACGCAATGGGATACGCGAACCCCGTTCTAGATGAGAAGATCGACAGGGGCAAGCGCTCGATTGACGTTGAAGAGCGCGCGATGGTCTACCAGGAGATCAATGAGGAGATGCTGACGGAGCTGCCGCTTGCGCCCGTGCATCTGCTGAACCAGTGGTGGATCATAGACAAGAAGTTCAGCATTCCGTTCTTCGATATGCTGCCGGAGGCCAAGAGCTTCGCGACGGTGCCCATAGGGCCGGCGTATCTCGGACACTCTGACTGGCAGAAGTACCACATCGAACAGTGGGACCTGAACTAACGGAATAGACAACCTGCAGATCCTATTGGGACTGCCCGCGATGACGTTGCGATCAGCGTCGGCGTTATCGCCGGGTAGTCCTTGACCCACCGATTCGCATAGAAAACGCCGGGAGCGAACTGCAAGACTCTGAAGTTGAGACGGTTCTATACGCCCCGACGCGCGAGTCACCCAGCCGCTCTGAGGGAATTCGGCATTGGCCTCTTATCTTCTCCGACGTCTAGCACTGTTCGTGCCGATGCTCTTTGGCATCACGATGATTACTTTTGTAGTCGCGAACCTAGCTCCCGGAGACCCGATCAACGCCCTCATCAGTCCCGAAGACCAGCTCCGCGAGGAGGACCTCGAGCGCATGCGCCGTGCGCTCGGACTGGACAGACCAGTCCCCGTTCGCTACGCCGTATGGGTGAAGGAACTGTTCACAGGGAACTTCGGGTACTCCTACTTCACGAAGCAGCCGGTGCTGGACCGGGTCCTTCCGCGCCTGTTGCCAACGATCGAGCTGACAGGTGTCGCACTATTGATCTCGCTCCTCGTTGGAGTTGGATTCGGGGTGATCTCCGCGTTGCGACAGTACAGCGTGTGGGACTATACCCTCAGTGTGCTCTCTCTCATCGGACTGTCGATCCCGACTTTCTTCTTCGGTCTGGTTGCGTTGTTGGTCTTCGGACTGCTCTGGCCTGTGTTGCCAGTGTTTGGAATGTCGAGTGGAGAGCCCGACCTGCCTCTGTTGAACAAGATCGGGGATAACCTGCGGCACACCCTACTGCCTGCGGCTGTTCTGTCGATTGACCTGGTAGCGACCAACACGCGATACGCTCGTACCGCGATGCTTGACGTGCTGGGCGCTGACTACGTTCGCACAGCCCGATCGAAGGGCCTCGATGAATGGGTGGTAATGGGCAGACACGCATTCAGGAACGCGGTGCTGCCCATCATCACGATCACAAGCCTCAGGCTGCCCCTGCTACTGGGCGGCGCGGTCGTGATTGAGGTGGTCTTTTCATGGCCGGGCCTGGGGCAGCTCTCAGTCGATGCGATCCACCAACGTGACTACCCCGTGCTGATGGCGCTGACACTGTTCCTTTCGACTCTGGTCCTGGTTTCCAACCTGATGGCGGATGTCCTGTACGCCTACGCCGACCCAAGAATCCGCTACGACGATGCGTAACAGAAACGCCAGTGATAGGTAGACATGGCACTTGAGCTGACCCCAGAGAGAGAAGTCGATGAGATTACTCGGCGGTCCGGCCGTGGGATGTGGGTGCGTTTTCGCCGACACCGTCTTTCACTGCTCGGCATTGCGATCCTGGCCGTGTTCGCCTTCGGCTCGATCTTCGCGCCGCTCCTCTCTTTTCACGACCCTAACTACGTTGATCTGGACCAGATCAAGGACCCTCCCAGCCTGAATCACCTGCTTGGGACAGATTCTGCCGGTCGTGACGTATGGGCCAGGCTGCTGTTCGGTTCCAGGGTGACTCTCGTCATCGCAGCGTGCGCCCTGTTAATCGGCGTGTTCATTGGGTCCACTATTGGGCTGGTTTCGGGTTACTTTGGCGGATGGATCGACAATGTGTTGATGCGCTTCACCGAACTGGTCATGACCTTCCCGCAGCTGTTCGCGCTGATAATCCTGGTGTCCATCATCGGCGGCAGCGTCTTCAATATCATGTGGATTATCGGCATCCTCGGCTGGACGGGAATCGCGCGTCTTGTCCGGGGTCAGGTGTTGATGATACGTGAGATGGAGTACGTGACCGCCGCAGAGGCACTTGGCGCGAGCGACTGGCGCATCCTGACCTCGCACATCTTGCCGGCCACCATGCCGTACGTGGCAGTAGCCGGAACACTTGGCCTCGCCAGTGCGATACTCATCGAGGCAGCGCTGAACTTCCTTGGGCTCGGTGTCCAGATCCCCACGCCCACGTGGGGCAACATGATGACCGCTGCCCAGTCGATTCACGTCATCCAGAACGAGCCATGGCTGTGGATTCCCCCCGGCCTGGCTATCGCGCTGACCGTGCTTGCGGTCAACTTCGTTGGCGACGGGATTCGGGACGCTCTCGACCCCCGAATCCAGATCGAATAGGTCCTTTGACGACATGAGAACGGTAGTTATCAGGGAACCCTACAGGGTGGTCGTCGAACAGGCCGAGACGCCTGAACCAGAGCCCGGACAGATTGTGGTCCGCACCACGCTTTCGGGGATCAGCGCAGGGACTGAAATGAACCTGTATCGCGGGACCAACCCAGACCTGGTTAGGCGTCGATGGGGAGAGAAGTTCGTCTATCCGTTCGTGCCCGGATACCAGGCGCTCGGCACCGTCGTGCACCGCAGCCCGGAAGTAACAGGCTTCGAGGTCGGGGACCGCGTCTTCACAGGCGGCAGTCACTCGGAGATCACCGTGGCCGACACCAGCCGCTGCTTCAGGTTGCCCGACGACCTCACCGATGAGCAGGCATCCCTACTGTCCGTCGCCCGAGTTGCTCTGCACGGCGTCCGCAGGGGCAGGATCGAGTTTGGGGAGAGCGTTGCCGTTGTCGGTATGGGGCTGATGGGTCAGCTCGCCATCCAGCACGCACGTCTCGCCGGAGCGGCCACTACCATAGCTGTAGACATAGATCCGTGGCGTCTCGAGGTTGCCCGAGAACTGGGTGCTGACCATGTAATTGACCCCAGCTCAGGCGATCCAGCCCAGCAGATCATGGACTACACCGAGTCCGGAGCCGATGTGGTACTGGAGACTGCCGGCGTTTCCTCAGCGGTCCCCGTAGCGCTTGGGCTAGGACGATACGGAGCCAGGGTGGTGATCGTCGGATGGCATCTTCAGCCCATTTCGATAGACCTCGCCGAAGACCTGCTGTACAAGGAGCTGGACCTCCTGCCGTCGCGGGCGGGCGGGCTCGGTGACGAAGCACCCCCGCACGTACTCCGATGGAACACTCGGCGAAATACAGAACTGCTCATTCAGCTTCTGGTCGACGATAGTCTGCAGGTGGACAGACTCGTGACTCACGTCGTCCCTGCTGAAGACATCGCGTCTGTGTACGAGATGATTCACACGAGGTCGGAACAGTCGCTCCACATCGCACTTGATTGGGGTGATTCCTGACTATCCGCCACCCCGGTCAGCCCACGATGTCACCCAACCAAGTCGCATGGAAATGTTCTGTGTTTTAGCCACATCGCCAGAGGCAGCGAACACGCCCGGTGTGCCCTTCGAATCGTGGACTCAGCACGAGGGGCAATCCTCCCCTATGCGACAATGTGAGTCATGAACACAGCTTCACGCTTCACACTTCATGAGTGAGTTGACATAGTTGGAGATGTCTGCTAAAAAGCGCACATGTCCCCGAATCCCCTTTCGGGTGCGACGGCATATGGAACTGAACACCGGCTTTGAAGTGCGAAACTACGGATATGCGAATTTCGCCGTTCTGGTGGCGTGTGCGGGTCTGGGATTATAGGAGGTCAGTAATATGCGGAGAAGTAAGTTCACACCTTTGGTGACGGTCATCGCAGCAGGAATTGCTGTGCTCGCCTTCACCCTTGGATGTAGCGCTTCTGAGGATACGCCTGCGGAACCTCAGATAGTAGAGGTAATCAAAGAGGTACCCGTCGAAAAGGTGGTAGTGAAAGAGGTAATCAAAGAGGTACCTGTTGAGAAAGAGGTTGTGAAAGAGGTCGAGGTTGAAAAGATTGTTCAGAAGGAAGTAATCAAAGAGGTACCCGTCGAAAAGGTGGTGGTGAAAGAGGTAGAGGTTGAAGTTGCGGCGATGTCCGGCCCGATCACTCCTACGGGAACGATAACCGTGGCAGCCAGTTCAATCGCGACACCGAGCGGCTGGCCCACTTTTGCTCCGAACTGGCAGACCCTCGCCATGACGCGCGTTCAAGAAGCGCTGATGCATGGCGACATCGACAGCAAGGGTAACCTCACTTATCATCCGTGGCTGGCGGATTCATGGGAAATGGCCCCAGACCTCTCATACACGGACTTCAATATTCGAGAAGGTGTCCAGTTCCACAAGGGCTGGGGCGAGTTGACCGCTGAAGACATCGCCTGGAGTTGGAACGCCGGGAATCCGGTCCTGACTCCGGAGGCCGTGCATGACACCCTTCCGTGGCCAGAAGTTGGTCGGCTGGATGCTCTCGGCAAGTACGTCGTGCGACTCAACTGGACTCCCTTCGGAGTTAAGGGACTCCTGGCCGCAAGCGACCACACAGAGCCCATCGGAGTAGCGCCAAAGCGTGCGTTCGATGAGAATGGCTCAGAGTGGATGCAGGAAAACATGCTCGGGAGCGGTCCGTATGAAATGGTCGAGTGGATAGCTCAGCGCCATGTGATCGTGACAGCCCGTCCCGACCTCGAAAACGTTTGGGAAAAGGTCCCCTTCGTAAGCGACTGGCGATACCTGGAAGTCCCCGAGTCCTTCACTCGCGTAGCGATGATGGAGACAAACGAGGCCCAGATCGCCGAGCTCGAAACCAAGGACTGGCCCTCGTTGTTCGAAAAGGGTTTCAAGAAGATCCCCAATGAGAGCATTGCTACGTACCACCTGATGTGGCAGGGCAACTACTGGGAGACCGAGCAGCCAAGGAGCGGAGACCCGCTCGAAAGAGACCTTGACACGTCGCTTCCATGGGTCTGCGAGATGGCAGACGAGGCTTGTAACGCTACCGCCAGGAAGTGGCGCCAGGCCTTCTTCATGGCAGTTGACCGGCAGGCAATTGTAGATTCAGTGCTCGAGGGGATCGGCAAGGTTGTGCTGTCGCCTCAGGCCTACCAAGAGTCTGCATTTCTCATCAAGTATGGAGACCGCTGGGGCGACCCGTACGACCCAGAGCGCGCCAAAGAGATCTTCGATGAGTGGGCGATTGAGTGGGAAGCCGCTGGAAACGACGTAGACGACATCACGATCGAACAGTGGACTGGACCGAGCGGCGTCAGAGTAGAGATAGCAGAGGCTGTCGCAGCCAACTGGCTGCAGATATTCGGCGTGCCGTCCGTATTGGACAAGCAGCCCTATGCAACGTTCCGGCCAAGCAAGATCAACCGGACTGCCAAGGGCATGTACGCTCGCAACTGCTGCGGAAGTACTCCCATGACTTGGGACACTGAACAGTGGCACACCGCGCTGACCGCACCCGGCGGATATAACGCTGGCGCTGAATATCCCGAAGGTTCTCGCGTAGCGATCGAGAAGAATGCCAACCCGACCGATCAGGAGAAGCTGGAAGAATTGACCATTGAATGGATGGACTTCCTGTACGAGAACCACCTCGATACCGGCGTGGCACAGGGCGAGCGCGGATCGCTTTACAATACGAACGAGATCGCATCGTTCCACCCGAGAAGGGGTAGGCAGGTCGCTGTCGGTGGAGTTCCGGACCCAGAGTTCGTACTACCCACTTACAGGTAGGTCGCTTACACACTTTAGATTGTTAATTAGGCAACCCAGGGCAGAGGGGCAACGGCTCCTCTGCCCCCCATCTTGGGTGTGCTGATGCAGTTCGCGCTAACGTCTATTTCCGTTTTTTCGGTCTGTTCAAAGTCACCAAGTACATTGATTGAAACGCAGCTCCTGGGAGATTTCGGCTAGCTCCATGATTGGTAAGCCTGTACAGAGAATTGCTCCCCTGCTGACATCCCTGCTGCTCATATTGGGCCTATCTGTTGCCATGGGCTGCGGCGGGGGTTGGGTCGAAGATACAGGAGAACCTGAGGCAGCTTCCGCGCCGAGAGCGAGTTCACCTTCATCGCCTGCGTCAGCATCGTCCCAGTCATCACCCGCGTCGGCCTCATCCCAATCAACTCAGTCTCCATCGCCACCCTCACAGCCGGCAGCCGCACCGATAATAGCTCCTACGGGAGTTTCTCAGACATCCGAAGCTCCAGCCGCTGGTGCTTCCGCCGAGGTGATGTTCCGTGGGGACCCTTCCCACACCGGCATGTATGACACCGAAGGCGTCGCGGAACTCGGCGGGGTCAAGTGGAGATTCGAGACCACAGCCCGGATCGTATCGTCGCCCACTGTCGCTGAAGGTGTAGTTTACTTCGGAAGCCACGACTTTCACTTCTATGCAGTAGACGCAGCCACCGGGCAGGAGAAGTGGAAGTTCAAGACTGACGCCCAGATCTGGTCCTCGCCTGCAATTGCCGCCGGTGTTGTTTACTTTGGCGGGACAGACTCTCACCTGTATGCGCTAAACGTTAGTGACGGCAGCGAAGTGTGGAAATTTCAGACTGAGAACAAAGTGAACGCATCTCCCACGATCTTTGAGGGTGTTGCCTACATTGGAAGTTACGACACCCACATGTACGCCATTGATATCTCAGATGGCACTGAGGTGTGGAGATTCAAGACGGAGCGCAGGATTCACTCGTCGCCAGCAGTCGCGGATGGCGGCGTGTACTTCGGCAGCGACGACGGATATCTATACGCGCTGGACGCCAAAACCGGTCAGGAGAAGTGGAAGTTCGAGGTAGGTGTAGGCCTGCCGTCATCTCCTGCCGTAGCCGACGGCGTGGTGTACATGGGAGGGGGACTCTTCCTGTACGCACTCGATGCCTCGACTGGCGACGAGATTTGGAAGCTTCAGACGGGGTCCAGGGTAGAGTCCTCTCCAGCCATTTCTGGAGAGACAGCTTATATAGGAAGCGCAGACGGCCATCTCTACGCCGCAGACATCGAAACCGGCGAAGAGAAGTGGAAGTACAAGGCCGATGCGCGCGTGGACACATCCGTAGATTCCTCCGCAGTAGTTGTCGGAGACGTCGTCTACTTTGGTGCGAGGGACAGGTTCGTTTACGCCTTGGACACCGAGACCGGCGAGGAGAAGTGGAGCTTTGAAACTGAGGGCTTCGTAGAATCATCTCCCACAGTAGCGGACGGCGTGCTCTATATCGGCAGCAATGATGGTTCCATCTATGCGTTGGAGTGACCTTAGACCGGGTCTGAGTCAAGTGATCCTGGGGGAGTCAGATTAGACGATTCATAATTCGTCGTGCCTTCACGTCGCTTCTCGCACTCATGGGCGCCACGATAGTCATATTCGCGGGTTCCAGGCTGATGGGGGACCCTCTGATTAACCTTCTGCCACCGGACGAAGGGGGCTTCACGTACGGATTCAGCCAGGTCGTGTACGAGAGAGAGAAACGACGCCTTCACCTGGACGATCCAGTGCCCGTGCAGTACGCATATTGGGTCGTCGACGCCCTTAAGGGCAACCTCGGCTACGATCTGACGAATAAGCGCCCGATTGCCCCAGTCATCGTCGAGAGGCTTCCCCACACCCTGCAACTCGCGTTTGCTTCTTTCATAGTAGCAACCATTGTTGGGCTACCACTCGGGGTCCTCTCGGCCGTCAAACGGGGTAGCATCTGGGACCTCCTTGGTCGCACTCTCGCAGCTCTTGGAATAGCCACGCCGACGTTCTGGGCAGCGATGGTAGCCATATTAATTTTCTCGGTGACCCTTGGCTGGCTTCCCACGGCGACGAAAGGTGAGGGGTTTGCAATCAGTAACTTCATTCTTCCAACGTTAGTACTATCGACACACGCCATGGCGGGCTACCTACGACTGATGCGTTCAGCAATGTTGGACACTCTGGACTCAGAGTACGTCAAGTTGGCGAGGGCCAAGGGAGCGAAAAACCGGACAGTAATCTGGAAGCACGCGTTCAAGAATGCCGCGCTAATTCCACTCACTTATGCAGGACTCCTCCTGGCAGGGTTCATAACCGGCTCGATAGCCGTGGAGGTGGTATTCGCGTGGCCTGGAATTGCGAGGTTCGGCGCTGAGGCCGCAGTTGCCAACAATTTGCCCGTTGTTGTTGCGGTCACCCTCATGTTCACGTTCTTCTATGTGGTCATTAATTTTGTCGTCGACGTACTCTACGGATTTGTAGACCCTCGCATACGATATTCTTAGTCCACCATCAGGCAATACAGGAGATAGATTGGAACAGGCGACGGGACAGATCACCATCGATCTGGAAGACAGGAGCGGATCGAGAGTAGAAGGGACAATATCCTTCCTGCGCAGATGGCCGGTCTTTTCCGGCATCATCCTCATTGTGTTCGTCTTCATGGCTCTCTTCGCCCCGGTTGTCGTCCCTCACGATCCCGGCCAGAGTATCCTGATGGAGAGGAACACTCCACCGTTCTGGTACGAAGAAGGGACCTTGCGTTATCCCCTCGGGAAGGACCCCATAGGCAGGGACGTTCTCAGCAGGCTAATCATGGGCGCAAGGACGTCACTGATGGTCGTGGCCGTGTCCATAATAATTGGAACCATATTGGGGACCGGCCTTGGTTTGATCGCCGGCTACTACGGTGGGTTTATCGACGAGCTTATTATGCGCCTCGTCGACATCTGGTATGGGATTCCTTTCGTGATGGTGGCATTGATCGTGGCTATCACGGTTGGCGCTGGTCTACTTACTATGATGGGCCTTCTTGCCGCTGCCTCTTTCGCCGGCTTCGTGCGTCAAATCCGGGCCGAAGTCCTCAGCATAAAGGAACGCGACTACGTGGCCCTCGCAAAGGTTGCGGGAGCCTCGCCTTGGCGCATTCTCGCACTCCACGTACTCCCAGGCGTTATCAATACCGTTGTCGTCATCGCAACGCTGTCCACGGGTGGCCTCATACTTGCCGAGGCTTTCCTTAGCTTCCTGGGAGCCGGAATCCCGCCGCCGACTCCAACGTGGGGGGCCATGGTCGCCGACGGGAGAGAGTACCTCCGAACAGCATGGTGGATAACGGTTGTTCCTGGCATCGCAATTCTCCTTATTGTCCTGTCACTGAACTTCCTTGGAGACTGGCTTCGAGACAGGCTCGACCCCCGGCTGCGCCAGGTCCTCTGATTCGATGCGATTTAGCGCCACAGATTGGCCTCACGCACGAGGGTGAATCCCTTGTTTGGCGAACTGGATCTCAGCACTGCCCCTGGACTGGGGGGATATACTGTCCCCTGCTGGCTCAGGTTTGATGTCCCCCGACGGGAGGTCATTCGACTTTGAAGATCAGCCACATAAAGATTTCGATTCTCGAGACACCGAAAGCCAACCGAGTATTCGAGCTCGCCATGCTCTCCGGAATGCGCAGAGAGCGGTGGATCCACGGGTCATCCACGGCCAGCGATGGCTATACGCAGGTCATGCACGTGGAGACCGACGAGGGGATCACCGGTGTCTGCACTGTCGGGGAGGGCGTCGCCGGGAAACTAGACAAAGACACTCTTGACCAGATGCGCGCTGTCACCGTTGGAGAAGACGCCCTGGCAAGGGAAATGCTCTACCAGAAGCTCCACACGAGCACGCGCTGGGTCTACAGGCAACCTGGCTGGGGCGGCACGCTCGACAACTGCCTATGGGACATAGCTGGAAAGGCCGCCAATCTTCCCGTTCATGCGCTCATCGGCCGCGTGCGCGACAGCATCCCAATGTACTTCAACATTCGTGGCGATACTAAAGAGGAGGCCGCAGAAGACGCGATCAAAGCCGTAGAGGCGGGTTTCCCAGCCATAAAGGACCACTTCTACCATGCGGTCGAGGAAAACATTCAATGGTTCAGGGCGATAAGGGACGCTGTCGGGCCGGACATAGACATAATGCACGACCCTGTCGGCATTTACAGCTACGAACAGGCCGTTCGGGTCGGCCGAGAGCTGGAAGACCTCGCGTACAGGTGGATAGAAGAGCCACTGCCCGAGAGACAGCATAACAAGCTAAAACAGTTGTGCGACGCACTCGACATCCCCGTCCTTGCGCCTGAGATGATGATGTTCGACGTTGACCTCTCAGCACAATGGCTCATTTCCGGCGCGACAGACATGATCCGCGGGAACGCCAGGCATGGCACAACATCTGTGCTCAAGTTGGCCCATCTGGCGGAGCTGCACGGGACTACCGTAGAGTTGAACGCTGGCGGCGGCCTGTTCGGACTGGTCCACGGACACATCCTTGCATGCATCTTCAACACCTCGTACTACGAGTTCTTCGGAGGGGATAACGAGCAAGCCGGGAAGGAGATTGGTCTGCTGAACCCGTTGACTCCCGTCGGCGCTGAGATGCATCCGCCAGACGGCCCCGGTTGGGGAGCTGAATGGGACTGGGGTTACTTCAACAGAAAGCTCGTCGAGGAGTGGTGACCGCCATGCCGAGAGACATCGAGACCTGTGGGTAGGAAGGGAGCATTGTGGAACCCGAGTTGATCGCAGATTACTATAACCATGTCGGTGAAGGTCCACTCTGGCACGTCGCTGAGCAGCGTCTCTACTGGGGGGACATAACTCAGGGCCGAATCTTCTGGTTCGATCCCAGAACTGGCGAACATGAGCAGTTCTTCCAGGGAAGAGTCATAGGAGGGTTCACGATACAGGAGGACGGATCGTTCCTGCTGTTCATGGACAGGGGCTCCATCGCTGTCATGCGAGACGGCGAGGTGACATACCTGGTAGACGAAATCGCTGAAGAGCGGGACACGCGTTTCAACGACGTAATCGCCGATCCTCGTGGAAGTGTCTTCTGTGGCACCATGCCAACTGAGACGGAGCCAGCCAAGCTCTACCGGCTCGACCCGGACGGTAGTCTAACAGTGGTACTTGAGAACATTGGACTTTCAAATGGCCTGGGATTCACACTCGACCGCAAGCAGATGTACTACACGGATTCCTTTGCCAGAAAGATCTACATCTTCGACTACGACGAGCACACCAGCGAGATTTCCAATCAGCGGGTGTTCGTCGAGACACCCGAAGGAGAAGGCATACCTGATGGCATGACTGTCGACGCTGATGGGTATGTCTGGTCAGCACGTGCAGGCGGTTCGGCACTGTTTAGATACACGCCCGATGGTGTAGAGGAGCGCAGGATCCCCTTCCCTGCGAAGATGGTCTCCAGTGTCACTTTCGGCGGACCTGATATGGACGAGATCTACGTGACGACAATTGGCGGAGACAATCGAGCCGAACAGGGGTCCGGTGCGGGAGCCTTGTTCAGGTTGAAACTGGGGATCAAAGGAGTGCCGGACTTCCGCTCCCGGATCCGCATCTGACCAACTTTTCTGATGAGGTGCTCGGCGTCCTTGCAAGCTGACGAACGACAATCGTTTCTGAGGTCTCACGCGAGGCGCCGGTTGATTACGGCGAAGGTCCCCAAGAAGAGGTGGAAGGCCCCGCTGATCCGGGGCAGATACTATGTGGCGGCCTTCAGTCTAATTCTGGTTGGTGTAACGGTTGTATTGGTCTGGAACTACACACGCCCTCCTTTGCAGTATGGCACTCTGATGGCGACTGTTTCACTCCCCGGCAACGGCGGATGTTCGGTTGGTGGGACGTTTAATGGAGTGCACTATATTGCAGTCAAGTCAGGATGTTACAGCGACACTCTCCAGTTCTACCGGCCTCCTGTCGGCAGTGGCGTGGCGACGCTCGTATCTACCCTGAAGATTTATGAGCCCGATACCGGAAGACCAGTCAACGTTAGCGCCGTGGCATGGGACCCTACGAGACAGATGATCTGGGGGGCTATGGCGAATGCCGTCTACCTGATCGACCCAACAGAAGGCCCGAGAGCGCCTGCCAGGTTTCAGTTCAGGCCCGACATTCTGGGCAGTTACATCGTAGACGGCCTAGCATACGATCCTGCTGACGATAGCATTTACTACGTTCCTGACTCGAGTCAAAACATCTACCACTTTTCCCTCGGCACGGACGGAAGACCAGTCGGTACTCTCCTGAACACAGTCAGGGCGAAAGACGAGCAGGGAAACACCGAGAGTGACGTCAGCGGAGTAGTCATAGGTTCGGAAGACACGCTATACATCGGGCGCAATGAGGGAAGCGGTGCCAGGGTCGTGCGCATACACAAGAAGTCCGGCAAGTTCATTTCTGACTTTGCCACGACTTTTGAACGGGTGGAAGACCTTACGTGCGATGCGACGACGCACGCTTCTTTAGGCGTGGAAGCTATACTTGCAAAGGACGCCTTCAACGAGCTCTATGAAGCATTTAAGGTGGAGCGAGGCACCTGCGGGCCATTGGATGGCGAAGATGAAGGTTAGGTAGTCGAACGATGTTGGACACCTCACTCAAAAAGAAGCGGGCGATTGGGCTGGTAGTACTGGCCGTTCTTCTCACGCTCTTCCTGATGTTCAATAGGATTCCAAAGCTTGACACCGTCCGCGCTGACCTCGCCATCGCGACCTCATCGCAGCAGGAGTGCTTCCAGGGATTCTGCATCGAGACTCAGGAGGAATCTTCTCTACTATCGAGGTGGTGGGACTTCTCCATCACATACCTGAGGCTGGTCGCGGTCGGCATGACTTTCGCATTCCTGGTCGCAGGCGTGACCGAAGCGTTCCTCTTTCCCTCGGGAAGCAGTGGCGGCTTTGCTGCTGGCGGTGTACGGGGCTCGCTTAAGGGTCTGATAGTGGGCCCGGCAATGAACCTGTGCTCGGCATGTATTGTTCCAATCTCTTCTGCGTTCCGCCAGAGAGGGGCAAGTATCGAGTCAACGCTGGCGATAGTCCAGGGATCTTCAACACTCAACCTCCCGGCGATGATCATGGCAGCGATGGTGTTCGCCCCGATGATAGGGGGCACCAGGATCGCACTGAGCCTAGTAGGAGCACTTCTGATTGGACCTCTTGTGGCTGCGGTTGTGGGAGAACGCGGTCGCGTAGCACCGGGCTTGCGAATCACCGTCGATCCCGTCGAACGCAATAGAGCGAGCACCTGGAGAGAGGTCATTTCAGAAGGATCCAGAGACTGGGTCAAGTCGAGTTTTAACTACCTTGTCAGACTAGGCCCCATAATGGTATTAGCCGGATTCGTAAGCGCTTTTGTCATCCAGTGGGTGAGTCCTGAGACTGTTGCGACATACCTGGGGGACAACTGGGTTGGAATCGTTGTAGCAGCCACTTTCGGCCTTCTTATCAATGTACCGCTTCTGTTCGAGATTCCCCTCGTTGCAGCCCTGCTGCTGGTGGGAATGGGCGCAGCTCCAGCCGCCACACTGCTGTTCGCGGCGGCAGCCGGCGGTCCCATCACATTCTGGGGACTTGCCAGGGTAGTACCAAAGAGAGGCATTGTTGCATTCGGTACATCAATCTGGGTAGTTGCCATAGTGGGTGGACTAGTCGTCATGGCTCTCAGTTCGATACTACCATCCGCAGACAGCGGCCTAAATGCCTCAGTCGATCCAGCCCTGACCACTATCGAACCGACGCGAGCCGGACGTGGCACACTGACTGGAGCGGACTTGAAGGCGAACGCGAACGAAGCCTTTAAGGTCCAGAAGGAAATCCAACCGGCACCAGTTATCGTCCCTGCAATCCCAACCACCAATGGCGTAGAAACTGCCAGCATAAATCCTTTCACCAACGTCGCACTTTCCGCCCTGAGAAACGCCAACGAGTGGACCGACGAGGTCATAAACTATCGTCCTGGAGTAGTGGTTTTCGACTATGACTCGGATGGCGATTCAGACTTCTACATAACTGCAGAAGCCGGGACCCCGAACTTCCTGTACAGAAACGAGGGAGATGGTACTTACGTCGACGTTGCCGAGTCTGCTGGCGTCACAGCTATACGAACTAACAGCACAGGCGCGGTTGCCTGCGATCTGAACAACGATGGCCACAAAGACCTCTACGTCGGTGCGAGAGGAATAGCTGCCATGGGTCCGGCTAAGGCCAAGGGCGACGGTCTGGACTTCCGGTCAGCCATGGGCGACGACCAAGACTCCAGACTCCTCCGAGAGGCGATAACAGATCGGCTCCTTATGAATAACGGGGACGGGACATTTACCGATATCACCGACTCGGCACTTGGAGATTCAGTCAACTTGAGATCCGCGGGAAGCGTAGCGTGTGCTGACGTGGACAGCGACGGCTGGCTGGATATCTACGTCGGCAACATGATCGACGAGGACTTCTTTCTGTTTACGGACCGGTCCCATCCAGGCCACTACAATCTCCTTTACCACAACAGTGGCGATCTGACATTTAAAGAGATTGGTGACTCCGCAGGCGTCAGCGGAACCCAGATCAAGCTACTCGAACCGGACGGCAATCCGGTCGTATTCAGTGGCGACCCCAGCGGTGCCGAGTACGTGGGATTCGACCCTACGGTCGAGGACGAAGGCGGCAATCTCGTAGGTGACCCGACAGGTCGCACTCACGGGGTTATGTTCTTTGACTACGACGACGATAGGGATCCTGACCTGTGGGTTGCGAATGACGGAGACGTGCTGCAGGTATTTCGCAACGACTCGACTCCAGATGTGGTCAGGTTCACGCCGGTGGCAGAAGAGATGGGGATAGATGTAGTCGGTAACTGGATGGGATTCGCCATCGGCGACTACAATGGCGATGCTCAATTGGACGTGTTCGTTACCAATCAGGGTTACCATCTGCGTCAGTACCCTAAACAGGAGGACATTGGCGGAGACTGTCGCTACACTGAAAGGTTCGAGTGGGGCACGTGTCTGCACGCGCTGTTAAGGAACAACGGGCCACCCAACGGGTCCAGTGCAAGCATAAGTCCGAGGTTCACTGACGTTGTGGAGTCGACAGCAGTCACACCAAGCCCAATCATGCCGCCAACATCTCTGAATCCGGACAACATCCACTCCGACTGGAAGGTGCCTACAGGACTTGGCGCGTATGACTTCGGATACGGAACGACCTTCTTCGACTATGACAACAGCGGCACCCAAGACCTGTACTGGCTTGGGTCGGAACCGGCGCGGGGAGAAGGACCGGGCGGCGAGATAATGAAGAGCGCAGGACGTATGTTGCGTGGGGACGGCCAAGGGTCATTTGAGGACATTACAGTGCGAGCCCACCTTCTGGATATTATGGACGTCGACTACTCGATTCTCGATCCCGCCAATCCAAAGTTTGACCCCGTCGAACAGCGAATTGACGCTGCATTCCACGAAAATGGGAAGGGGCTCGCCCATGGTGACCTGAATGGCGACGGTTATGTCGATCTCATAGGCACAAACAGCAGTGGACCAATTTGGGCAAAACCAGGAGTGCCCAGCGATACCGCTATTCCGGCAGCCGGAACCGTGTTTGTCTGGCTCAATGGGGGTGGAGACAACCACTGGATCACACTTCGTCTCAAGGGCAGAATGGGTATCGACATTACTGGCAGTAATGCTGACGGCATAGGGGCGCGTGTTTACGTCGAGACAGCCACCGACAATGGGGAGGGGCCGCTCATACAGGTCCAGGAGGTACGGGCAGGATCGAGCTACCTGTCCATGGACAGCATCGAGCTCGAATTCGGGCTAGGCGAGTCAACAGTCGTAGACGAAATCAGAGTGCTGTGGCCCAGCGGACGCGAGCAAACGCTCTTCGACATTCCTGCTAACCAGGTCTTCGAGATAACTGAACCGGAAGAGTGAGGCACGCTCGACGGCCTCAGGCCTCAAGCTAGCGCCGCCTCATGGCTGTGATCTAAATCCCATAATTCCGGCTTTCGCCAGGATGACAAATGGGAATCAGAACTGCGTGTAGAGCGTTGGAGAACGCTGGACCTCGGAGATCTCGTGCGGCTCCAGGGGATATGCTTCCTTCTCGTAGATCTGAATCCTGTCGGAGCCGTAGTCAGCGATATACATCGAGCAGCCGTCGACGCGCACTGACACCGGCCATCGAATCCGCTTCTGAGGTTCGAGCGAGGTCATCTCCCGCAGCCTGAGAGCCTTAACGTTGGACTTCATGTAGTGGTGGGCCTGCTTTGACAGCGTAGCGTCACCTCGGAAGAGCTCGACGAACACACCATCAGGCCTGAACAGCTGCACCCGGTTGTTCGCCCAGTCTGAGACGTAGATATCGCCATCTTTGTCTACCGTTACCCCTGAAGGACGATTGAACTCACCTTCTCCGTCCCCCGACTTGCCGATCGTAAAGATGAACTCACCATCCGCAGTGAACTTCTGAATTCGGTCGTTGCGCCAGTCTGCGACGTAGACCTCGCCCAACTCATCAACATGAACTCCCCACGGCATGTTGAACTCGCCGTCTCCGCAGCCATGAGTGCCAAACTCAATTAGGAATTCGCCGTCCCTGGTAAACTTCTGTACCCGGTGGTTCTGGGTGTCTGAGACATATACGTTTTCTTCAGGGTCCAGGGCGATGCCTGACTGACGATTGAACTGGCCCTCGCCACTTCCGCCCTCGCCCCACTGGGCCTGTATCTCGCCCTGCTTGTTGATAACTGTTATCTGGTTCGTGCCCTCATCAGAGATCCAGAGGTTTCCCTCACTGTCCATGACCATTGATGCGGGCCATACGAACGTAGTGTTTACCGAGTATGTACCCCCTATCTGGGCGGCGCCACCGGCTCCGAGGTTGATGGCGCCGAGGTCATCGTCGTCCTGAGACAGTCGCCTGATGAAAGAGATGCCGCCACGACACAGGATGTGGACATCCCCTTCCCTGTCGACAGCGAGATCGACGGGTGTGTTGGTCAGACGTCTCATGCCGAGCGTCCGATCATAGCTGAAGCCTACCCTGAGCAGCGCATATGGCCTACCCATCTCTCACCTCATTCAGCGATTTCACACACTACTATTCTACGCAACCTAATTATGCGAAGATCGGAATCTTCTCGTAATGTCCTTTGACGATTGGGGCCGCCTCGACACCAATCCACTCCTCGAGAAGCGTCGTGTACAGACCGCGGAAATCATAGGTGTGCGCCATGTCGCCGTCAGTCTGCTTGTCGATGTCCAGCGATGGGTACTCGGCGTATAAGCCGCCCTTTACCCTCTCCCCGATGACGAACGAGCCTCCGCCCGCGCCGTGATCGCAGCCACTTCCGTTGTCCCTAATCCGGCGTCCGAACTCGGTAAATACAAGCATTACTACGTTCTCTGAAGCGTCATGATCCCTGAGATCTTGCCAGAAGTCCATGATTGCCCCCGAAACATCGCCAAGGAGCTTGGGGTGATTGGGTACCTCGTTCGCGTGGGTGTCGTATCCTCCGTGCTGGGTGTAGATGACCCTAGTGCCGAGGTCAGCTAGGTGAACTCTCGCGGCATCCCTTAAAGAATTCGCGATTGGATTGTCAGCGTATTCGACATCAGACGAATAAACCTCAGGAGCCTTCTTAAGTACATCAGCTCCCTTGAGCACATCCATGCCAGTCTGGGCGACATACTCTTTGACGAGCCCACTACCGACCGCAGGGCCATACATTTTGGCGAATATGTCCAGAGCCTGCCTGCGCTCAGCCTCCTCGGTTATGCCGCTCATTACACCGTAGTTGTCCAAGTCGCCAACAGAGGTGATCGGAACGCCCGACTTGCTCATTGCGCGGGGGAGTCCCCTACCGATGTTGACACATGTCAGAGGGTTCTCCTTATTGGGGTCCATTTCGGCCACAACTTGACCCAACCAGCCCTCCGTACCTATTCGGTCGGGCTCGGCCGTCTGCCAGATGTCCATACCCCTGAAGTGTGAACGGCTCGAGTTGGGGTAACCCACTCCCTGCACGATCGCGACCCTGCCCTCATCGTACAGATCCTTCACCGGAGCGAAGTGGGGATTGAAGCCCAGGTAATTGTCAATCGGAAGGATCATCTCTTGAGGAATCCCAATAACGGGTCTCGAGTCGTAGTAGATGTCATTCCCGTAAGGAATCACGGTATTCATGAAGTCGTTGCCGCCAGTGAGCTGAACGACTACAAAGACCGTGGGCTTGCCATTAACTTCCATTGCCGGGTTCCCTCCCATTCGGCCTAGCCGAACTGATACTCCACCGAAGCCACTATGAACTGGACCATGCGGGCCACACGAGCCGAACTCTGTTCTCGCGCTGAATCAGTGTCAAAGAGCAGATCACCGCCTGAGTTAGCGTAATCCAGCAGGGCATCTCTGGTATGACTTTCGACAGTCATGGGGCCCACCAGGTCCAGGGTGTGATCCACGAATTCTTCTGGAGTCAGCGGCCTCTCTTCGGCAGCAAGTCTGTCCGCAATCTCCCTGATACCAGGTAGACTCTCATCGCCTAGCTCATTGACCGCAAAGTTGACACGCTCGGCAAGTGTTCCGCAGTCTATCCACTCACGCCCTGTGTGCCACCCCTCAACGGTGGGGGGGGTCATGAGATGCTGACCCATCAGGCCAGCCGCGGCGGGTGCAGCGTGGAGCGATGGCTCGGGGAAATCGTGCCTTCCTGCCAGCTTTATCGTCCCAGCCACCAGTTCTGTGGGACTCTTCACCTTGGCGAATCGGGCGTTCTTGAAGAAGTCCGAGTTGAAGAGAACTCGGAGTACTACCCTTATGTCGCCACCGGACTCGAAGTATGAGTCACAGAGAGCCTCGATCGCCTCAGGATCTCGCGGAGCTAGGTCATTCCACGACGGCACCTGAGGTTCATCGGCTACAAAGAAGTTATAAAGGTGTCGACATATGAACCTGGCCGTCGCAGGTTGTTGGACGATGATCTCGATGATGTCCTCGCCGTTGAACCTGCCAGAGTGGCCGAGGAATGTCTTCTCGCTGTCGTCGTGATCGTCTTCTCGGTAGACGAAATCCGATGGGTAGCGCCCGTAAGGATCAAGCGGGATGGGCTGAATGAACGTCCAGCCGGTGAATGCGCGGGACGCCATCTTGATGTCTTCCTCAGTGTAGTTGCCAACGCCCATGGAGAAGAGCTCCAGTAGCTCACGTCCCCAGTTCTCATTGGGCTGATCCCTGTGATTCTCGGAGTTGTCCAGCCAGTGGATCATTGCGGGATCCTTGGCCAGGTCCACGAGAATAGTGCGCATATCGGAGACTGCGTTCTTCCTGAACAATTCGATCTGTGTTTTGGAAGACTGTCCGTGTTCGCTCTTGCCCACCGAGGTTGCGAACACGTGATGCCAGAATAGGGCCATCTTCTCTTCGAGGGGACGCTCGGTGTTGACCATCCGGTATAGCCAGCGCGTGTTCCATGGCTCAACGGAGTCCGGGTTGTTCAACTCCAGCCAGTAGCGGATGATAATGTCGTCGGCGACTTCCGGAAAACGCTCAGGATGAAGCAGGTCTTCCACAGTCTCTTCGTAGCTGTGTTCAGCATACTGCTCGAGCTCGGCTCGCGTTGCCCCGAATCCTGCCCGACGCATCAGATGTGCGATAAGAGCTAGGTCAGTATTCGCCATGACTGTCCCCTCCAGTCTTCTGTACAGTTGCCAGGGAAAGCTGTCAGTGCCTACTCAAACCCCAGTTCGATCAGCTTGGCGACCATACTCTGAATTCGAGGGCTGTCGCTGTAGAGGAACTCTGGTTCATAGGTACGATCAGTCTTCGTGTATTGCAGAGCGTCTCTGGCTACCGAAGACCCGGCATACTCTCTTTTGAGCAGCTCAATGTGTTCATCTGTCTTGGGCGCTTCAGCGAAGTTCATGGTGAACATGCGACGACCGACATGGCCACCGAAGGAGCCATGGTAGATGTGCTGATTGAAGAACACCAGGTCGCCCGGTTCCGACACCAGTGGGAATCCTGGCAGGTCCTCTGGCTGGACACCAAAAATCGGCTCTTCATCTTCGCCCAGGATATCGCGGAACTGCTCGAGGTCTTTCTCCGTCCCTCTGCCCTCCGTGATAGTCTGCTTGACACGCCAATAACGCATGGGCTCGAGGTCGTCGTGAAGCGGCAACCGGTGTGAGCCGGGTACAACTCGAAGGCATCCGGTGTCTGCGGAAACCGGGTCCAGATACATTGCCACCTTGATGCGCGTGAAGTTCATGTCAATACCTACAGCATCAGGGTGCCAGGCGGTGTCGCCGACATACAGGTTGCCGTCCGACCCTCTCCAGATGAAATTCGGCCCCAATAGCTGCTCAATTGGACCGTGTATTCGGTCGTCTTCAACCAGTTTTCTGAGCAGAGGCCTCTTCTCAACGAATGCAAGCACCGCATGTCGCTGCTCTCCCGCGAAGGCTTGACCTTTACGATCCTCCTCGAGGATGTCTGTAAATTCACGGGTAATTCCGGCAACTTCGTCCGGCGAAAATGCCTGGCGACTGACAATGAACCCAAAGGTCTCGAAGTGCGAAATCTGAGCCGAAGTTAGCATTGCCTCTTCCCCCTCCCACCATACAGTCCCTGATCCAGCCGTAGGCTAGTGCGAATTATACCTGATGTAAGGCGAACTTGGGCCGTCTGATTCATTCAATTGTGCGTGCAGACCTACTCCGGCAACCTGGTGGCGTGCCAGGAGGTCATCTGCCACTCACCGTCGTTGTTTACGTACACCACCGTGTACTCAAGTGAGAAGTGGTTGCCGTTCACGTGCACGTGCGCCCCTCCGCGGACGATTGCGGAGCCGGCGTACGTTCGGACGGTCTTGGGGGTTGGGGTGATCGACTCGTAGTTGAGCCTGCCTGAGCCGATGCCACTTACAAAGCTCTCTTTGGTGTCAATGGCAGCGGAGGTATGTACGTAGCTGAGATCGTCGGCAAGAATGCGTTCCAGCGTGTCGACGTCATTCTCCACCATCGCGGCGATACGTTGGGATTCCAGGTCCAGTATGGTCTGCGTGAGGTCCTTTGTTTGAGTCATGGCTCTCTCCCGTTATATGTGTAGCCTCGCTGTCCCGCGACTGTAACAAGGGAGTTGAATTCAGTCAACGAATCGGGGATAAATTGCTCAATATCTCCTCTTACGAACAGCTTAGATCCCCGAACGCCGTGCCAGGGGCTGTGTGATAAAGTACTTGAGCCGTCAGGCACAATAGCTCCTGGCACGACTGGCCAGCGGGGAGTTTGGAACATTGATAGACCTCGTTGGTGTTTCGAAACACTACCAAATCGGTCCCGTAGAGGTACGGGCGCTCGACGGTGTTGATCTTCATGTTTCAGAGGGCGAGTTCGTCGTAGTCCTCGGACCTTCCGGGAGCGGCAAGACCACCCTGCTGAACATCATCGGCGCCCTCGACACCCCTACTAATGGAAGCGTCTCGGTCGGTGGACGTGACATCACGCACTCATCGCGTTCCGAGCTTTTCGCCCTCAGGCGGGAGACCGTGAGCTTCATTTTCCAGAGCTTCAATCTGTTCCCGGGTCTTACCGCCATGGAGAACGTCGAATTCGGCACGGACGTCGCTGGCAAGCGAGGGACCATATCCGCCGGGTCGGTTCTCGATTCAGTGGGGCTGGGCGACAGGACATCGCACTTCCCTCACGAACTGTCTGGGGGAGAGCAGCAGCGAGTCGCCATCGCCAGGGCCCTTGCCACCGGCAATCCGGTCCTGTTGGCTGACGAACCCACGGGCGAACTCGACTTCAGAACGGGGGCCCAGATCCTTGAGCTCCTTATCGACCAGGCATCAGGGGAACGCGCCGTCCTGGTGGTAACCCACAACAGGGAGATTTCCCGGATAGCCGACCGCGTCGTGGAGATGAGCAGCGGGCGCATCATCAGCGACGGGCCACCCCCTGGGGGCAAGACTCCGCTTTCGCAGCTGCGCTGGTAGCTGAGAATCAGTCTCATCACCGTGATTGGGATTGACGTTCCCTGCTCGACAGTTCACGCCGCTAATGCCATTGAATTCTGTGCAATCCGAAAACATTATTGAAACTCAGTATCTGTGTTTTCCCCGTCTTGAGACCCTGTACCACGAATAACCATAGAAAAGACGCACAAATACTTGCTATTTCCCCCTATTTCTGCAACAATTGCGAATACGTCATACAAACCCAGTTTTAGTGTCATACGGAGGTAGAGATGCCACACGACATTCACGAATGCGACGGACACGAGCACCACGCTCACGAGCACGACACTCACGAGTGCGATGAGCATGAACACCACGGCGACGAGCCCGGACACGTCCACGACGCTCACGAGTGCGACGACCACGAGCACCACGCCCATGTCCACGACCCACACGAGTGCGACGACCACGAGCACCACGCGGACGAGCACTAGGCCGTAGTCGCCAATCAGACTTGTAAGGCAAGCCGCCTAACTCTGGATCTGGATGACGGGCCCCTGGTCATTGTCCGCACGATCGAAACCAGGTGACTTTCCCTCTTAGAGTCGACTGTGTCCCGCCGATATCGCACTTGTCGGCGGGACTTTTTATTGGAATAGAGACTAATCTTTAACTTGTATTAATCCAGACACTTGAAGTAGCGTCAAAAGGGAATTCGACAGGTCCAGTAAACCGAGGGTCCGAGATGCAAGGTTCGAGTCCGTCCGGCCGATCTGAGAGCCAGCACAACCACCATGACGATCACGATCATGGCCATGACTCCCACGACGATCACGATGGGCATGACCATGGCGAACACGACCATCATGACCATGACTCCCACGACGACCACGATGGGCACGACCATGGCGAACACACTGGCCACGACTCCCATGACGACCACGATGGGCATGATCACCACGGGCATGACCACGGAGGTCACGACCACGCCCATGAGCTAAGACTGACAAGCCGCCGCAGCCTCGTTGTTTCGCTCGTCCTCATCACGACATATATGATCGCGGAAGTCGTAGGCGGGGTTTGGTCCGGCAGCCTGGCGCTGATAGCGGACGCCGGTCACATGCTCACAGACGCTGCCGCCATCGTCATGGCTATGGTGGCCATGTGGATTGCGGACAAAGAAGCGTCTATTGAGCGCACCTTTGGTTACCAGCGTGCTGAGGTCCTGGCAGCCCTTGCCAACACGTTTGCGCTATGGCTGATAGCAGGCTGGATCCTTTTCGAAGCCTACCACCGGACCTTTACCGAAGAGGTTGAGATTGACGGCCTTCCGGTACTTCTCGTGGGTATTGGTGGCCTGATAATCAACATAATAGTTGCGTGGATTCTCCACAGGTCGTCGCAGCACAGCATGAATGTCGAAGGAGCCTTCCAGCACGTTCTGGCGGACCTCATGGGCTCGGTCGGCGTCGTCATATCAGCCATATTTGTCATGACCCTTGAGTGGTACGTTGTAGACCCTATCCTCAGCGTGCTGATTGCCGGCCTCATCGTCTGGAGCAGCCGCCACCTGATGGCCACTGTGCTGCAAGTGCTGCTGGAAGGTGTGCCAAGGCACATCGACGTTTACAGCCTCTGCAGCGACATCGAGGAAGTAGAGGGGGTAACCATCATCCACGACGTTCACGTCTGGACCATTACGTCAGGCAGCGAGGCGTTTACCGCCCACGTCCTGGTGGACCCCACCTTTAGCGGTGCCCAAATAGGGGAGATCCTGGAGCAGATTCAGTTCATCACGCACGATCGATATGGCATTGACCACATTACTGTCCAGGTAGAGCAATCCGTGGCAAATTGCAGGGAAGACCATCACGTTGGTCACCTGGAGTTCACAAGTCGTCCATCAGCCGCCTAGAGCCTGGGACGAGCCCTATTCGCTGCGAGAGTCGCGGTGCTTTCTTTAGGGAATTGCGTGCCGTCCATGTGCTACAATTCCCTGTGGTCGCGGTGTGACGATAAGGCACTCTACACCGGATGGACGCTCAGGCGATGTCACCTGGCTGCTGGGTCCATTTCGACGCCGTAGAAGCCGTCCGCATCGGACCGCACCAGTTTAGAAGGGGCGCATTCGTCTAGGGGTCTAGGATACCACCCTTTCAAGGTGGAGACACGGGTTCGAGTCCCGTATGCGCTACCACTCCCCGCCTCCCAACCCTGTGTTCGGTACTTCCCTGATTCGTGGCCTGACACACAGGTGATGATCGGGTCCGTGTCGCCTGTGGCTCCCGCACCTGCTCGCCCGTGCCAGTTCTTTTCGCTGGTTATAGACAACAAGGTCATGTCATTCCACAGGAAGACGGAATAGGTGCTAAATACTTCACATGTTGACATCGCCTGAGTGCTGAATTAGTATCGGCCCCACAAAATATGAGTATCATTTTTTGCCATATTCGGGTATAGATTTGGCAAATCCAATTGAAGGTGTTCGGAAGAACAGTTGGAACCAATTGGGAGGATACGGCAGTGAGTCTATTCAATCGCAAAAGCACAAGCCTATTTCTATTGGCCGGAATACTGGCGGTAGCATTGCTGGCCTTTGCCGCCTGCGCCAGCGAGGAGGAGCCTGCTCCGGCGCCCGCGCCCAGCAGGCCTACAGCAGCTCCGGCGGCACCTGCTCCAGCGGCACCTGCTCCAGCACAACCCGCTCCGGCGATGCAGGAGTCCGAACTCGGTGACAACACCCTGACGCTCTTGGTAGCCAACGTCGGCGCGACCGGCGGGTGGGACCCGACGCGGTCAGGTGGCGACGAGTTCATGAAGGTGACCAGGTATTTTAACTGCGTGCTCGTCAGCGGCGGCGGTGGAGGTATTCTGCTTCCCGGTGTCGCTGATAGCTGGTCCGTCAGCAGTGACGGAAGGACGATCGACTTTGTGATCGCGGACGGCATCAAGGCGCACGACGGCAGTGACATTAATGTCGATGACGTGTGGTGGCGCTACGAGTTCGCCATCGGAGAGTCCGCCGGCAAGAGACCCGGCGTTGATCCGACTTCACTAGCCCTCGCCAGTGTCACGGAATCGGTCGAGAAGATCGACGACAACACACTGAGGATGGTATTCCAGAACCCGCGACCGGACACACCCTTCCTGTCTTCGGAGAACTCTCAGGGCCATGACGGTCATATATTCAACGCCGATCACTGGAAAGAGGTCACTGGCTTCAATGCGGCCGGCGGAGATATCTCTCAGACCGACGACCAAGGCTACCAGAACGATCCTTCAAGCTGCGGTTCGATGAAGTTCGTGTCGCAGGTGCCAGGCCAGAAGTTCGTGCTCGAGCGATTCGACGACTACTTCTACCAGCCTGCAAACGGCTATCCAGAAGACAGGCGCCCCAAGTTCCGCCAGTTCATCACAGAGGTCGTACCTGAGTCGGCAACTCGAATCTCGGCGTTGCAGGCTGGACAGGCCGACATGATCGAGGCCAATGTGTTCATGCTCGAGGACATCGAGGGGGCGGGCGGAGAGGTTGTCTACCAGCCTGAAGCCGCATACTCCTGGATCGTGTACGTGGACTGCTGGGACCCTGAGCTCTGGTGCTACGACAAACGAGTGCGGCAGGCACTGGAGTATGCGATCGACAAAGAGGCGATCATTGACAGCCTCTACAACCGTGATATGGCGATACCGAAGGGCTGGCAGCACGTTACGCCGAGTACAATCGGGTACAAGGAAGGCGTTGCCGACCCGAGACCATACGATCTTGACAAGGCCAAGCAACTCCTCGAAGAGGCAAATGTCGACATCCCGCCATTCGACATCTGGACGTGGGAAGCCGGTGACCTGCCGCTACAGCCACAGCTGGCTGAGGTGTTCGCGCAAAGCTGGAATAATGACCTTGGCTTGGACGTCACCGTGAGGGCGGGCGATGCCACATCAGTGAGGCAGCAGTGGAACGAGCGCAAGCTGCCAGGCAGTGTGCTTGTCAGGACAAATGAGACACGCTGGAACGGACTGAGCATAACTCGCGGCATGTACACGTACGCAGCAGGCGCCCAGGCCTGGCGCATCTGCGATGCTGAGTGGACTTCAGATGCGCATCCCGATGGTGACCCGATATGCCAGGGACTGAGCGACCTCGTAACCGATAAACTCGTCAACGAAGTCACCGTTGAGGCCTGGGAGCAGAACTTCCCAGAGGTCTACACCGCACTTCGGGAAGAGAACCACGCGTTCAGCCCGTTCTTTGTGAACCTGCCCTGGGGCATGGGTCCCAAAATCAAGCCGGGAAGCTGGAAGCCGTGGCCGGTGGTCACCTATAACACGGCCCTGTGGACTATCGAGTTCAACGAGTAGATAGCTAGCTCAGACTAGCAGCGGCGATGCGGGACACACGCACAGGCATGTGTCCCGCATCCACATCTATGTCTTTCATATCGTCTGTTTAGCCTTCTTTTGCTGGAACCAAGCAACTCCGGTACCAGGGGAGCAGTTCCATGACCCGTTACATCACCAGGAAAGTTGCCGAGGCGATAGTGACCCTGCTGGGTCTGAGCCTGGTGGTCTTCTCGGCGGTACACTTGACGGGCGACCCGGTAAGGATGCTGCTTCCGGTGCGGATCGACGCGCCACCTGAGGTATACGACCAGCTAAAGGCAGAGCTTGGGCTTGACCGCCCGTTTATGATCCAGTACCTGAACTTTATGAGGAACCTCCTCACAAAAGGTGACTTTGGACGGTCGGTACGAAGCCAGAAGGAAGCGCGCCACCTGCTTATGGAGCGAATCCCCGCAACCATTCAGCTTGCTGCAGCTGGGCTGTTCCTATCGTTCTTAATAGGAGTTCCTGCGGGAATTCTGTCTGCCGTGAAACGAGATTCCCTCGCCGACAAAATTGGAAAAGCAGTGGCAATATTCGGGCTTGCCGCACCGCAGTTCTGGGTGGCCATCATGGCCGTCATCCTATTCGGTGCTTACCTACAGTGGCTTCCGGTGTATGGCGCAGGAGGATTTACTAACCTCATCTTGCCCGCTTCGGTTTTGGCGCTCGGTCCACTGGCTGCAATGATGCGCCTGGGCAGATCCAGTATGTTGGACATCCTGGACAGTGAGTTCGTCAAGTTTGCGCGTGTCAAGGGCCTGAAAGAGAGAGTTGTCATCTGGAAGCATGGCGCTAGAAACGCCGTGATTCCCCTGATGACGTTCGCGGGGCTTACACTAGCGGCGCTGATGAACGGCTCCATCGTAGTCGAGCAGGTGTTTGCCTGGCCTGGACTTGGACGGATGATGATCGAGGGAGTCATCCAGCGGGACATGCCTTTGGTCCAGGCAACAGTGCTCGTGTCCGGCTTCTTCTACGTATCGACAGCTCTAATCGTGGATATTATGTACGGATTTGCCGACCCCAGGATCAGGGATACCAACTAAGGTCTAGGCGGAATCGCAATGACGACATTAGCAGAGGAAGGCGCTCCATCAAGAGGGATCGCCGCGCTAGTCGAACAGTCGAGAGAGCTACGGATACCGTGGATTCCAACCACAGTGATCGTAGTGCTGGTTATTCTCGCAGTGTTCGCGCCGGTGCTGGCGCCTCATGACCCGAAGGTCGGCGTTCTGCTGGATGCCAGGACCCCTCCTTTCGAGAATTGGGATTACCCTCTCGGTACTGACTTCACAGGCAAGGATATCCTGAGCCGCCTGATCTATGGCGCTCGCACATCAGCGTTCATCAGTATGTTCGCGCTCGCTGCTGGTGTCGTGGTTGGGACCGCGCTTGGACTGATCTCCGGCTATGCGGGCAAGTGGGTCGACACGATAATCATGCGAATCGCAGACGCCACAATGGGCTTCCCGTCGATCCTGCTCGCGATGATTATCGTTGCCATAGTAGGACAGGGGTTGTTGCCAATCATTCTGGCAGTGGCTGTCTCGACCTGGCCTCGCATAGCGAGGATGATTCGCGGTGAGGTGTTGTCCGTCAAGGACCAAGATTTCGTGACCCTGGCGAAAATCGCGGGGGTGTCTCCAGCCATCATCGTCTGGCGTCACGTGTTCCCGAATGTGCTCAACACGCTGATGGTGATCACTAGCCTGTCTGTGGCGGGCGTCATTCTGACAGAGGCGTCACTCAGCTTCCTTGGCCTGGGCCTGCCGCCCGGTGACCCGGCCTGGGGTATCATGGTCGCCGAGGGCCGGCAGAGCCTGGTGCGCATGTGGTGGATCTCCCTCTTCCCAGGGCTGATCATCACCACCGTAGTAATGGCGTTCAACTTCTTCGGTGACTGGCTACGCGATACGCTCGACCCCAAGCTCAGGCGCGTCAGATGAACAACGACAACGACGCACTTCTACAGGTACGAGACCTCCAGACCCACTTCTTCACCAGGACGGGCGTAGTAAAGGCGGTCGACGGTGTCTCATTCGACCTGAAGAGGGGTGAGACTCTAGGCATCGTTGGTGAATCAGGCTCGGGCAAGAGCATGACGGCTCTGTCGCTCATGCGCCTGGTGCCGGAGCCCGGGGGCAGGACCGTAGCCGGAAGCATAATGTTCGACGGCGAGGACCTGCTGCTCAAGGACCAGGACGAGATGTCGGACATCCGTGGCCGTGACATCTGCATGATCCTCCAGGACCCGATGACGTCGTTGAACCCGGTCCTTTCTGTCGGCGACCAGCTCATCGAGACGTTCAGACCCGATGGCAGGCAGGCTGCCAGGTCGCTCTGGGACCGTGGAGTAGAACTGCTGCGTATGGTGAGAATCCCGGCCGCCGATGTCAGGATGAGGGCGTTTCCCCACCAGATGAGCGGGGGGATGCGCCAGCGCGTTGTTGGAGCAATCGCGATATCCCGTTTTCCCAAGCTGCTCATTGCCGACGAGCCAACAACCTCTCTCGACGCAACAATTCAGCTCCAATATTTGAGGCTTCTGAAGGACATACAAGAAGAGACCGGCGCCGCGATCATTTTCATCACGCACGACTTCGGAATAGTCGCCAGGATGTGCGATCGCGTTGCAGTGATGTACGGAGGGAAGATCGTCGAGATCGCGGATGTCTCTGAGCTCTTCTACAACCCCAAACACCCATACACGGAGGCACTGCTGGGCTCCGTCCCGGACCTGGAAGAGGACGTTGAGTGGCTGACTTCAATCTCCGGTCAACCGCCTCAGCTAGATAATATGCCTCCGGGCTGCAGCTTCGAGCCGCGTTGCCCATACGCTTTCGAACGTTGCATCGAAGAGTATCCGAAAGAGTTCTCGGTATCCGACAAACACCTCGCAAGCTGCTGGAGGCTTGATGATGCAGGCTGCTGATTCCGTAGCAACTGCTGAGCCCCTGATCGCAGCGGAGGACATCAAGAAGCACTTCCGAGTCACGAGCGGGTTTGTGTTCCGCAAGACCGTCGGACAAGTGCGTGCGGTTGACGGGGTATCCTTCTCGATTCCACAGGGCGAGACTTACAGTCTCGTTGGAGAGTCGGGCTGCGGCAAGACGACGACTGCCAAGGTCGTTCTGCTGGTGGAAGCGCTGACATCGGGCCGCCTTCAATTCAGGGGACAGGACGTTCAGTCGTTCAACGCTGATCAACTCAACGAGTACCGCGAGTCCGTCCAGGCGGTCTTCCAGGACCCGTGGAGTTCGCTCAACCCGCGAATGAAGATCGAGTCGATCATCGCGGAGCCGCTGACGGCACACCGCAGACTAACGAAGGTAGAGCTCAGAAACCAGATACTCTCTCTCCTGGAAGAAGTGGGGCTCCACCCAAGCCATGCCTACCGCTATCCGCACGAGTTCAGCGGCGGCCAGAGGCAGCGCATAGCGATAGCCAGGGCACTGGCGCTGCGCCCCAAGCTCATTGTGCTGGACGAGCCGGTTTCGGCGCTGGACGTGTCCATACGGGCGCAGATCATGAACCTGCTGAAGCAGCTTCAGATCGACCACAACCTCAGCTACCTGCTCATCGCCCACCAGCTGGCGACCGTGCGGTACATGAGCCATCGGGTCGGGGTCATGTATCTCGGCAAGATCGTTGAAGAGGCAGACTCCCAGGAGCTGTTCAGGAACCCCCATCACCCCTACACAAGGGCACTCATCTCGGCGTCTCTCTCCTCACGTCCTGGAGTGGAGCGGGAAGAGATTGTTCTGACTGGAGAGGTGCCATCGCCGATCGATCCGCCGCCAGGATGCACTTTCCATCCCAGGTGCCCATCGGTGTTCGAGCCGTGCGCCGATGAGATCCCTCAGAAGCAGACAGTCGGGCCGGGGCACACAGTAACCTGCCACCTTTACTAACGGCTATCCAACGGAAACGGGCTGACACATAGCCACCATGTTTCCCAGGACTCGTAACCCCCTCCTCCTCTGCCTGTTACTTGCAGCAGCTTTTCCGATTGTTGTATCCGGCTGTCTCGGAGAGCAAGCATCTGACCAGTCGGACGGCCTAGCGCCTTTCACCAACATCGCAGATGAAGCCTTCGGAAAGAACGCGTTTACCATCAACCGATACCCAGGAGTCGCGATCTTCGACTACGACCGCGACGGGGACCTCGACTTCTACGTGACCCAGGAGGAAGGCGGGCCAAACTTCCTGTTCAGGAACGACGGCGACGAGTCATTCACTGAGGTCTCAGAGTCAGCAGGGGTCGCTGCCGTGGACAGCAACAGCACTGGTGTCGCGGCGTGCGACTTCGATAACGATGGGTACCAGGACCTCTACGTCGGCTCCCACGGGCGGAAGGGGGACGGTCTGGACTTCAGATCGGCGGGCGACCGGGCTGACCTCCGGGTGGCCATCACGGACAGGCTGTTCCTGAACAACGGGGATGGCACTTTCACCGACATCACTCACTCTGCGTTCGGAGATGCGGCGAATATCAGGTCGGCGATGAGTGTAGCCTGCGCCGACGTCGATGGCGACGGCTGGCTGGACATCTACGTGGGCAACAGGGCTGACTTCGACTTCGTGAGATTCACTGTGCCGCAGCACCATGGGCACTACAACGTCCTGTACCGCAATAACGGCGACCTGACTTTCAGTGACGTAACCGTGGACTCGGGTGTGAGAGGCCCGCAGATCGCCATGCGCGCGCCAGACGGGCTTCCTATCCAGTTCCGACATCCCGTTACCGGAGAGTGGATCGAAGGGTATGACCCGCGTCTCGCGGACCGCGACGGGAATCGAGTAGGCGATCCTGTTGGACAGACCTGGGCATCACTGTTTTTCGACTACGACGACGATGGCGACCCTGACCTCTGGGTGGCCGATGACGGCGACAGGTTCAAGCTGTACCGAAACGACTCCACAGCCGACAGTGTCAAGTTTACTGAGGTAGCCCAGGAAATGGGTATCGACAGGATCGGTCAGTGGATGGGATTTGCGCTCGGCGACTATGATTCAGATCTGGACCTCGATGTCTTCGTCACGAACATCGGATTTCATCCGTTAACGCGACGTCCCGCTCCGATACCAGGGGCCGACTGCGCGTATTCCGCCCAGTTCAGTTGGGGCACATGCTTTCACCTCCTGCTCCGCAACAACGCTGATGGCACCAGCCCCGGTGAGAACGAATTCACGGACGTTGCCTCTCTTACAGTTGTCGAGCCAAGCGCAGTCATGCCACCGGTGTCGCTCGATCCGGCAAACATCCACCCGGCATGGGAGGCTCCTCAGGGTCTGGCGGCGTACGACTTTGGCTTCGGCGCGGCATTCTTTGACTATGAGAACGACGGGGACCAGGACCTCTACTGGCTGGGTGCCCTGGTCTCGCGTGGCGAAGGGCCTGGAGGGCTCCTGTATCCGGGCGCTGGCAGGTTCCTCCTGAACGAGGAAACGGGCTTTACGGATGCGACGGTCGAAGCGAATCTGCTGGACATTCAGGACGTCGACTATTCCGTGATCGATCCTGAGAGCGCTTCGTTCGACCCCTTCGCCCAGCGCATCGCGCCCGAGTTCCATGAGAACGGTAAGGGACTGGCCAAGGGCGACCTGAACGGCGATGGATTCGTAGACCTGATTGCCACCAACAGCAGCGGGGACATCAAGGCCGACCAGGGCATTCGTTTTGTGAAAGGCCCCTTCTTCGTCTGGATCAACGGCAACAACGAGCACAGCTGGCTCACGCTCCGTCTGCAAGGAGCAATGGCCTCCGGAACGTCAGGCAGCAACGCAGACGGAATCGGGGCCCGTGTGTACGTTACGGCGAAACTGGATGGGGAGACGCCTTCCACGCAGGTACAGGATGTACTCGGAAGCTCCAGCTACCTCTCCATGCACAGCACTGACCTGACGTTTGGACTTGGCAGCGCGGGGGGCGTGGACGAGATCGTTGTCAACTGGCCAAGCGGGCGAGTGCAGACGCTTTCAGACATCGACGCTAACCAGGTGCTTATCGTGCAGGAGCCTGCCGAGTAGCCAGTATGTACCCCCGATACCGACGTTCGGCGTCCAACAGCAGCTATCCCGAATCGGGGCTTCCAAAGTGGAAGTACGCCCAGGACCACACGACACGAGTCACGAGCACGATGCACAGGCCTGCCGCTATCCCGACCGGCACAAAGAAGATGCTCAGCGAAAGTGCGCTGACCAGGATTGTGAAGTCGAACGTCCCATACGGAAGGTCCAACCTGTTCAGGACGAGCTGGTAGGTGATAAAGGAGGCGACGATGCCTCCCAATGCACCAAAGATGAAGTAGATCCTTCTCGTTTTAGATCTCATCCGTCTAAAACCCGGGGCCTCGTTCCAATAGTCTGTTTGGCCGCCTGGTAATGCTGTAAAGTACGGCCGCAATTCCCAGTGAGACTGCGAACGTGGCCAGGGCGGGAGAGTAGCTTCCGGTCCGGTCAAACATCCAGCCGGCGTACCACGGAGCGAAGAACGTACCGATGGTGTCGAACGCCCTCATGATACCAGTAATCGCTCCGTAGCTGCGTCTTCCGAAGTAGTTGCCGATTGCAACCCACTGCAGTACCACGGCGCCCTCGTAGATCGCCAACAGCACGATGAAGGGATACAGAGTACGAACACTCTCCGTCTGGATGAGCAGCACGCACCCGATTACTGCTGCCACCAGACCACCGACTATCAGAGGTTGAAAACTCAGCCGTTGTCCTGCCATCCCCAGGCCCAGTCTGAACGGAATTGACATCAGGAAGTAGGCAGAAACAAGTCCGGCAGCGAACTCCTCTTCGGCTCCCTGCCAGACCATGATCGGAATGATGTGAATCGCGAGCCCGGTCTCAGCGGAAATCCTGAGAGTGGACGCAGCGAGAATTATCCAGAACGCCCTGGTGCGGATGGCTTCGGAGAGAGTGAAGTCCGCAGACAGAATCCGCCTGCTGGAGCCCGGCACACGTTCTGCCCCATCTTCCCCTTCACGCTCAACCTCTTCGACAATGTTGCCTTCGCCTTTTGGTGGGCTTGTCACCACCATGGCAGCCAGCAGACCGATCACCAGCACCACGATTCCCGCACAGACGGACGTGGCACGCCAGCCGAAATTGTCCACACCGATCCCCAGTGGGTAGACGAAGATCGCGCCCCCCGCAGCGAATCCGGTCAGCAGGATAGTCATGGCAATCGCCTTGCGCCGGATAAA
Organism: Dehalococcoidia bacterium; assembly: GCA_965232905.1. GTDB lineage: Bacteria > Chloroflexota > Dehalococcoidia > Lucifugimonadales > UBA1123 > VXRN01. The sequence continues at coordinate 193,746 of OZ247432.1, read as the reverse complement.
CCATCCATTTACAGCCGTCAGCAGGGTTTGCCCGAAACCGAAGCTCGAAGGGACAGATACAAGCAGCAGATAGGCAAGCAGAAACGCAACATAGTGGTTGATGAGCGTGATCGCGATCAGGCCGATTCCGGATACAAGCGCTCCGATCACAATTAGAGGCCGAGGGCCGACCCTGTCGACAAGCCACCCGTAGAGCGGAGCCACAAGGCTCGTCTGAGCGCGTGCCAGGGTGAAGATGAGGGAAGTGTTGGCGCTGGAGAGGTTCAGGTCCCTGCGAATGGGGCTGAAGAACACCGAGGCGCCGTGGTAGAGAATCCCGCCGGAGATGAGTGCCAGGATCGTTGCGCCAAACAGGACCCACCAACCCCGATAGATGGACGCAAATCTGTTCCGAATGTGCGGACTTCTCCGCATCCTGAAGGACACTCAACTGGAACTGAAGGCCGAACCTTCGGTTATTCCACCTTCTCAAGTGGGGCGATGCTGGTCAGGAACCGCTTGACTCCCCCTCCGTCCTTGAAGGCGACAGTGGCCTCGAAATCTGAACTCTTCGGCTCACAGCTCATCACGATCCCTTCGCCGAAGGCCTTGTGCATGACCTTGTCACCTGTGACGAATGGGGGGCCTCCCGCAGCGGCGGCCGCCGGTCGGCGTCGGCGTTTTTGGGGCACCGCCGACCTTCCCGGCCTGCGTGCTCGAGTCGGTTCCGAGGTTGCGGCAGGTCTTGTTCGTCTCGTGAACTGGAATCCCTGATCCGATCGTTTCGGTCTCGTGCGAGGCGCCGCGTCCGGACTTCGGGCTGAGGGTGAGGACTCAGTTGACCCAGACCCGTTTTGAGGTGACGGCGTGGACTGCTCCATACCGGCCACCAGTTCTCTGGGGATGTCCAGCAGGAATCGCGATGGCAGGTTTGGCCCGGTCCCTCCACGGAATCCTCGCCTGAAAGCCCTCGTGAGGTAGAGGCGTTCCTTCGCTCGCGTCATGCCCACATAGCAGAGTCGCCTCTCCTCTTCCAGCCCTGCCTCTTCCTCCATAGACCTCGCGTGAGGCAGGAGGCCGTCTTCCATTCCCACCATGAAGACCACGGGATACTCGAGCCCCTTCGCCTGGTGCAGAGTGATGAGCGTTAAGGCCTCTGGCGCCTCGTCCATGCTGTCTACGTCGCTGACCAGACTGACGCTCTCGAGGAAGGCGTTGAGTCCTTCGGGCATATCTAGTTCCGAGAATTCTCGCGCCGCGGTCTTGAACTCGTTCAGGTTGTCCAGCCGATCCTCGGCCTGGTCGTCTCGATCTACCAGGTATTTTCTGTATCCCGACCTTTCGATCACTCGCTCGATTAGCTCAACGAGACTTAGCTGGCCAGCTTCGGCTCTCAGGGTTTCGATCAGTTCCCTGAAGTCGCCAAGTGCCCGTGAAGCGCGTGCAGTAAACGGGCCGGATACAAGGGGGCCACCGAGCGCTGTAGAAGGAGAGATGCTGCGAATGGCTTCGAAAGCGGACGTACCCTGGTCTCTCGCCAGCCGGGCGAGTTCGTCCAGAGTCCTTGCACCGATGCCTCTTGGTGGGAGATTGACGACACGCATCAGGCTCACGTCGTCATCAGGATTGGCCAGCACACGGAGATACGCTGCGACGTCCTTTACCTCCTGCCTCTGGTAGAACTTCATTCCACCAATCAGCTGGTACGGGACTCCGTAACGCCTGCAAGCCTCTTCAAGCGCCCGAGACTGAGCGTTGACACGGTACATGACTGCGACATCGCCCAGGCGGTATGGCGCAGGAGCAGAGCCCTGCGATCTGGTCAGCAGACCGACCTCACGAAGCACCATCTGGGCTTCTTCCTGCTCATCGTACCCTTCGGTAACGGAGATCAGTTCACCAGAGCCGTTGTCTGTGAACAGCTCTTTCTCGACGCGCTGCGTGTTCGCTGAGATCAGCCTGGATGCGGCGTCCAGAATGTTCTGAGTGGAGCGATAGTTCTGCTCCAGTGCAATGACCTTCGCGTCTGGAAAGTCTTTCTGGAAGCTGAGAATGTTCCTGATGTCAGCGTTACGCCACGAGTAGATAGACTGGTCGGGATCACCGACGACGCACAGGTTCCGATGCTGCTGGGCGATCAGACGCGCTATCGCATACTGAACAACGTTCGTGTCCTGAAACTCATCGATCATGAACTGCGAGTATCGACCCTGGTACTTCTCGGCAATTTCCTCGTTGTCGTTGAGAAGCATGTACACCTTGAGCAGGAGGTCATCGAAGTCTACCGCGTTCGACTGGGCCAGAAGCGACTCGTAGCGCTGGTAGACGCGACCCACGACCTCGTCGAAGTAGCTGGCGGTGCGCATCTCAAATCCTTCAGCGGTGAGGATCTGGCTTTTGGCACTCGAGATTGCCGACAGTATCGCCCTTGGAGAGAACTGCTTAGGATCCACCTCGGTCTCACGCATACCGCGCTTGACCATCTCGAGCTGATCAGAGTCGTCGTAGATGGCAAAGTTGCGGTCGAGCCCGACTACCTCGCCGTCTCGGCGGAGCATCTGGGCACAGAAGGCGTGAAAGGTGCCGACAGTGAGTCTTTCGGAGCCATACGGTGCGACGGTCTGAATCCGCTCCTTCATTTCACGAGCGGCCTTGTTAGTGAAAGTAACCGCGGCGATACGACTTGGAGGGAGTCCGACAACACGCAACAGGTACGCGATTCTGTGTGTGATGAGTCGAGTCTTGCCGCTTCCTGGTCCAGCAACGATCAGCAGCGGGCCATCGATGGCCTCGACCGCCTCACGCTGTCGTTCGTTAAGTCCTGAAAGAAACTCGGTCGTCATATACTTGAACCCTATAGGCGATTTTCTCGCCGCTCAGACGACAAAAAGTGGGGCGTCCCGCGTGATCACGCGTTGCTCAGTCGCTACTGACTCACGCAGGTACTTGGGGACTGATACCATCCCGCGGAGCGTCGTGCCGTCGAAGTATCGAAGCTGCCCCGTTACACGGTCAGCAATCCTGCCATCCACATCCCCAGGAGGTAGTTCGGCGGGGTCGCCCTGCAAGGAACCGATCACGAATCCCCACGTCGATCCAAAGCTGGGTACAAACGTCTCTGACAGTGTGACCACTGGGAACACGCTGCCGACTGTGTTGGCCACAGCGGAGAAGCACTGTTCGTAGAAGGACGGGCCGGTGGGGCCGGACTGGGAGACCATGATCCCACCCTCATTCAGTCGGTCACGGACGAGACTGTAGAACTCCCGGGTAAACAGGAGGTATGCAGGCCCGGCCTCCAGGGGGTCGGGGACGTCGATGACGATTACGTCGAACCGCTCGGACGCTGACTCCAGGTAGGCCAGTGCATCGTCATGGACGAGGTTGACCTTCGGGTTATCGAAGGCCCCCTGATGATGATTAGGGAGATATTCGCAGCAGAGCTCCACGACTTTGCTGTCGATGTCCACCATCACAACGCTTTCGACCGTCTTGTGCCTCAGCACCTCTCGAATGGTCGCTCCCTCTCCCCCACCTGCCACGAACACTGACCTCGGCTCGCAATGAGCAATCATCGCCGGGTGCACGAGGCCCTCGTGATAGACGAACTCGTCCACTTCGGTCGACTGGGTCTTCCCGTCCAGAACCAGGCTACGGCCAAATGCGGCTCCGTCCTGCACCAGGACATCCTGGTACGGTGTCCGGCCAGAGAAGTGGACTCTCTCGATTCGTTCAGCCTGGTACAGGTCAGGCGTTATTAGCTCGTAGTGCCAGTTGCCGTCTGGCGGGCCTTCCATCGTTGACCTGTAGCTCAGATGGCCGCGGAGGCTGAGGCGAACACTGCGCCTCGCTTAACGTCCGAAATCGACACGTCTTCACACTCGAGCATCTCGACGATCAGGTCGGCGGCGCGAAGGGGCGTGAGGCTCGTGCCGCACGTAAAGATGTCGGCAGCCGCGTACGAGTGCTCCGGCCATGTGTGTATCGAGATGTGAGACTCGGCGATGGCCACGATACCGGTGACTCCGATTGGCCGAAACTTGTGGAACGTCTCGCCCACAACAGTTGCTCCGGCTTCCTGAGCTGCTGTCAGAACTACCTTGCGGATGAAGGCTACATCATCAAGGAGTTCTGCATTGCACTCTTTCAGATCCAGAAGCAGGTGCGTGCCTAGTGAATTCAACCACATTTCTCCGAAGCAATATGAGGAAATCGCAAAACTTGGCAGGTTCGCATTATACACAATTGCCTGTGCCTCCCGTCGAATTCGCGCCTGGTCATTGTTACTCGTGCCAGGCCGAACAATGCCCGGAGATTAGCTAACTAACAGACAAAACATGACCAAAACTGTTGACGCGCCTTTGTATGGCAGAGGTTTACTCTTTGGTACATCAGGGCAGCTAGATTAAACCTGGTGGAAACCGATATGAACCTCTCTCTTGAACAGGCTCGGTTTCGTGGCATAGTCCAACGGCTGCCCGGAACCCCAGCGCTACCTACCCGACTTCCGGTCGCCATACCCCGCTCGGCGGTGTTGCACTTGCTGGCGCTTGCGCTGGCATCCATCTCGCTGGCGTTCGTGCTCTTCCGGTTTAGCTCGTACCTCGAGACCCTGGGAAACTGGAGATACCTCGGCGTTGCTGCGGCCGAATTCGCCAACAGCGCCATGATGATCTTCCCCACCCCTGCATCCGCATATACGTTTGCTATGGGCGCGTCTCTCAACCCTCTACTGGTCGGGGTGATTGGCGGAGCAGCCGCGACCGTGGGCGAGTTGATCGGCTACAACATCGGCTGGCGCGGCAACTCGGTAATTGCCGACCGACCAGGGATCCAGCGATTCAGCGCGTGGACAGAACGATGGGGAACTACCGCGCTTCTGATCTGTGCCTCTCTGCCCGTACCATTTGATATTGCTGGCGTATGGGCTGGCGCAACGCGTTACCCGCTGGCCAGGTTCATCCCGATCGTCTTCATAGGCAAGACTATTCGCGCAACGGGCATCGCTCTAGCCGGGTACTTCGGCCTGGAGGCCGCTTCGGAGTTCATTGGCTAGGCCACATAGTCAGTCGAGTACAGAGCAACGGCCATTGTGAATGGCCCGTTCCTGAGCGGTGGGTTGCTGTACAAGTTCAGCATCATCTCCTTTACTTTGCTTGAAGCGCTCATATAGCATCTAGTTGCAGAGGAGCCGGCAGGCCTGATATGGGCTTGGCGAAGGGACCCGAGGGTCATAGCACCTCTGCACATATAGGTATTCAATGACCGACTACCCCGACCTCGTTCAGCAGATCTCCACTTGTGTGAAGTGCGACCTTTCGCAGGGACGCAACAGGACCGTCCCAGGTGACGGGGACCTGGACGCCGACATAATGTTCATCGGCGAGGGACCCGGATACCACGAAGACCGGCAGGGACTTCCTTTCGTGGGACAGGCCGGCAACCTGCTGAACGAGATGCTTGCCTCAATCGGACTTTCGCGCCAAGACGTGTACATCACGAATATGGTCAAGTGTCGCCCTCCGAACAACCGCGATCCCTTCCCAGCTGAGCTGAGTTCCTGTGCGCCCTACCTTGACGCGCAGATCGAACTGATCCAGCCGAAGGTGATCGTCACGCTTGGGAGATTCTCGTTTGCCAAGTTCTTCCCCAGTGAGTCCATAAGCAGGGCCAGGGGCAAGCCACGCAACTGGCAGGACCTCGTGATCTACCCCATGTACCATCCGGCCGCTGCGCTGCACAATCCGGGCCTTCGCCCGGCGATACAGCGCGACTTTTCAGCTCTTCCCGAGCTGATCCGGGAGGTCGCTGAGCGACAGGCCACAGGCGAGACGCCGGAGCCGGAGTCGGCACAGCAGCTCAGCATGTTCGAATAGAGGCCCATGCCTAACGAAACACTTCGAGTAATCCCGCTCGGTGGACTGGGCGAGATTGGCCGAAACATGATGGTGTTGGAGTCCAACGACGACATCATCATTATCGACGCAGGTGTACTGTTCCCTGAAGATGACATGCCTGGGATCGATTTCGTAGTCCCGGACTTCACCTACCTCAGGGAAAACCAGGACCGCGTCCGCGCCATTCTCATCACCCACGGCCACGAAGACCATATCGGGGCACTTCCCCATCTCCTAAGGCAGATCAACGCTCCTGTGTACGCCTCCAGGCTCACAATCGGGCTGATCTCAGTCAAATTGCGTGAGCACGGGCTCTTAAGGAGCGCCGAACTCAACGTGGTAGAGCCGGGGACGCCCTTCTCAATCTGCGAATCGTTCGATGCGGAGTACTTCCGCGTCTGCCACTCGATACCCGACGCCATGGGGATAGCCGTGACCACTCCCCTGGGTGTGGCAATACACACTGGCGACTTCAAGATAGACCACACCCCGGCCGACGGCGTCCCCACTGACTTCACGCGACTCAGCCAGATCGTGGGTGAGGGTGCGCTGCTGCTTTTTTCGGATTCGACCTACGCCGAGGTGGACGGATACACCGAGTCGGAGCAACTGGTTGGCGAGGCGCTGGACCGCGTCATTGGCGAAGCTCCCGGCAGGGTTATGATAGCCACATTCGCCTCCCTGATCTCCCGCGTTCAGCAGATTGTCGACGCGGCAGTCAAGTACGACAGGAAAGTGACAGTTGTTGGCCGCAGCATGGTAAACAACGTCAAGATGGCCCTGGATATGGGCTATATCGAAGCTCCAGATGGCGTTGTCATTCCCATGTCGCAAGCGAGACAGCTCCCACACGAAGAAGTGGTGATCGTCGCCACCGGCAGCCAGGGCGAGCCAACTTCGGCGCTGGTCAGAGTTGCCAACGGCAGGCACAACGATATCGAGATCGTGCCTGGAGACACTGTTGTACTGTCAGCGTCACCAATTCCCGGAAACGAGACCGTCGTAGCACGCACTATCGACAACCTGATCAGGCAGGGAGCGTCAGTTCTCTACAGTCGCATCTCGATGGTGCACGTGCACGGTCACGCATCGCGGGAAGAGCTCAAGATGATGCTGAGCATAGTGAGACCGCGCTACTTCGTACCTGTGCACGGAGAATACAGGCACCTGACTCAGCACGCTGCCATCGCCGAAGACATGGGGATTCCGACCTCGCGTATCTTCGTCCTGGAGGATGGGGATGTGCTGGAGATGGACAGCGAAAGCGCGCTCGTCCTTGACAGCGTCCCGGCAGGCCACGTGTACGTTGACGGAAGGCAACTGTGGGACGCGAACAGCTCGATTCTCACGGAGCGAAGAAGGCTCGGACGAGATGGCGTCGTCACAGTGACCATTACGTTGAGTGCAAGGACGGGACTGCTCCTGACAGACCCGGCTATCGGATCATTTGGCTTCGCGGATATCGAAGAGTCTGACACAGTTTTTGAAAATACATCAAAACTGGTTTCGTCATTCCTTGAAGATCCCGACAACGACGGTCTAGATTTAGATCGTGTGAAGTCCCGGCTGACACGGTCGGTTGCGGACTTCCTGTACGGCGAGACACGCAGGAGACCGACAGTACTGACTGTGATCGAGCAGGTCTAGTTGGTATTGTCAGGGCTCGCAGACCTGGCAGCGGAATTGCACGGTTAGAGCGGTCTGGCCGTCTTACGACCAGTCTAACCGCCTGTGAGGTCTTGCCATATGCCAAGGTCCAAGTCCGGGAAAACGTCAGAAGCAAGCGGACACTCCGGCCTAACCCTTTTGACACTAGTTGCCCTCGTCACGCTTGGCGGGGCAGCAATTGCCGGCTTCCTGTTTCGGCAGGCCATCTTTGACGCGCTCAACGGCGCACGCGATAACGTGTTGTCGACCGTGGGACTGGGCTTCATCCCGATCTCACTGTGGCTGGGCGCATTCGCTTTCGCACTGGTATTCAGAAGGAGCGCCCTGGGCTCCGTAAACCTGTGGCTGGCTTCCGCAGCAGCTGTGCTGGCGACAGTCGGCGCTCTCTCTTTCTTCAGACCGTTCGATGGCGCACTCGGCTGGTTTACTGGATATGGCTACTCAACTTTGGGTGGCAGCCTGGGCGACGCTGTTATTGGCGGCCCGAACTTGTTTGGAGTTCTGCGTGTATCCGCGTTGGCTGTCCTGGCATCCGCAATTGCCCTACCCTTCCTTGCCTTCATAGTGGGAGGCGCCGTTGCCCAGGGACTGGCTCTCGCCTATCTTTCGGCACTTATGGGGATACGGTCGCTGTTTTCCAGGAGGCAGCCGATTGAGGAGCCGGCCGATCTGCCCCCAATCGCAGATGCTCCCGTTCGACCTGGTTTCCTCATCGATGGCTATGGCACCGAGGACGGGTCTCGCTCCGCCTGGGACGATGACAGAGACGCTGTCCAGGATTCCTATGAGGATCCTGCCCCTGTAACGTCGTTCTCCGCATTTAGCGACGAGACACAGGAGAGTCCATCCTCCAGCCGGACAGTCTTCACTGTACCTGACGACTGGAGCTACGCTGGCGCGACTAGTGGTGAGTCGGTAGATAGAGTCTCACCAGATGATTTCGCGAGCGAGCCAGAGCGCGTTCCCACCCCAGCCTTCGCTTCAGCTAGCCTGGAATCGGACTCAGCAGACAGGTTGGACTCTGCCAGAACCTTCGAACCTGAACCCTCTCTCGCCCCGGAACCGGCATTCGGTCGGGCTGCTGACGACGTCGTGCCGCCGATCGTTCCAGACGCTGGCGTCTACGCAGCGCCCGCTGCGGCCGTACAGGACAACCCAACTGCGCCTTCGCCGGCCCGCAAGTTCCTGTCCAAGATCACAGGAGGAGGGCTGATGTGGCAGCGTCCGAGCATCGACATGCTCAAGAAAGCCCCTGAGATGCCTATCTCTTCAGAGGAACTCAAGGATACCGCCGAGACTATTACCCAGACCCTCGGGGAATACGGCGTTGAGGTCGAAGTAGGCCACGTAAGGCCCGGCCCTACTGTCACAATGTACGGCCTGGTGCCTGGCTGGATACGCAGGACCCGTGTGGTCAAGCAGCTGGACAAGGAAGGCACCCCTCTGCGGGACGACTCCGGGCGCCAGATTACGAAACGCGAAGAGCAGAAGACTCGCGTAAAGGTCGACAGCATCCTGGCGCGAGAGAAGGACCTCGCTCTTGCCCTCAGGACACAGTCGATACGCATCGAAACTCCGGCGATGGGAAAGTCTCTAGTTGGGATAGAGGTCCCCAATCCCAATCCCAGCCTGGTTACCCTGCGAAACGTGATGGAGAGTCGTGAGTTCCAGAAGCTGCGGAAAGACGCTCATCTGCCTGTAGCACTGGGACGTGGAAGCGGTGGCGAGGCGGTCTCCTTTGACCTCGCAAAGATGCCTCACCTGCTTGTCGCCGGGGCGACCGGGAGCGGGAAGAGCGTCTGCCTCAACGCAATCGTGTCGTGCATCATCACGGAGAAAACACCTGTAGAGGCCAGGCTACTACTTGTCGACCCCAAGCGGGTTGAACTGACGCCCTACAACGGGGTACCACATCTGATGGCTCCCGTTATCGTGGAGACGGATACCGTCGTCGGTTACCTCAAAGGACTCATCCGAGAGATGTTCGACCGGTATCGTCAGATGGAAGAGGCGGGTGTGCGCAACATCGAGGCCTACAACAAGCGTATGCCTGACCACATGCCATACCTGTGTGTGGTAATCGACGAGTTGGCCGACCTGATGATGACCGCATCGTTCGACATAGAGCAGTCGCTGTGCAGGCTTGCCCAGCTGGGGCGGGCCACTGGAATCCACCTCATCATTGCCACTCAGCGACCATCCGTGGACGTCCTGACAGGCCTGATCAAGGCAAACTTCCCGAGCCGCATAAGCTTCGGCGTCACTTCACAGGTGGACTCGAGGACGATTCTTGACACCTCTGGAGCCGACAAGCTGCTGGGACGCGGGGACATGCTGTACCTCCCGTTGGACGCCTCCAAGCCGGCGCGAGTACAGAGCGTCTTCATCGGAGACGACGAGATTGGGGACATCGTGGACTTCTGGAAGGATACCCCATGGCCTCCTCTACGGGAGATCGACCTGCTGGGAGGCGAAGACCTCGACGAGCACGGCAACGTCCAGGAGGACGACGCGCCGGACCGCGACGACATGTTCAATAAGGCACTCGAGTTGGCCCAGTCCCATCGGAAGCTATCGACATCGCTGCTCCAGAGGAGGCTGCGAATCGGCTATCCACGGGCGGCGCGCCTGATGGACCAGCTCGAAGAAGAGGGTGTTGTCGGACCCAGTGATGGCTCCAAGTCGAGGGATGTTATAATCAATCAGACGTAGAACTCTGATTACCACACTTCGGACAGGATGCATTGGTCCAGAACATAGCTAATCTGGTCAGCTCCGTAGCCCGGCCGGGCCCTCAAGACACTGAGATAGTGACCGGCCGGGAAGTGTGCATTGTCTGCGACTTCGAGCTGAGCGGCTCTGAGTTTTTCGAGATATTCAGAGTGTGCCCGCAGTGCCACTTCCACTACAGCATGAGCGCCCGCGAACGGATCGACTCGCTCGTGGACACCAACAGCTTCAGTGAGTTCAACCGGGCAGTCGTGTCACTCGACCCTCTTTCGTTCGCTTCGGGACAGTCCTACAACGACAGCCTGTTCCAGGACCAGCGCCGGACCGGCCTCTCCGAGGCTGTCGTCACCGGCACGGCGGCAATCGCTGGAACTCCCGTCATGCTCATCGTCCTGGACTTCGGCTTCATGGGCGGCACGATGGGGTGCGCTGTCGGAGAGAAGGTCACGCTCGCGCTGGAAAGAGCCGTTAAACGTCAGCTTCCTGTGGTCGCAATTGTCACCAGTGGTGGCGCGCGAATCCAGGAGGGCGTTCTGTCGCTGATGCAGATGGCCAAGACCGCTGCAGCAGCCAACCGACTCAACGAGTCAGGACTACCGTTCATAGCTGTGCTTGCCAACCCGGCGACAGGCCAAGCCTACGGTAGTTTCGCGAATCTTGCCGACATAATCCTCGCGGAGCCGGGTTCAATAGTTGGATTTTCTTCGTTGAGGGTCATCAAGAGGGCGAGCGATGAACCCCTGCCAGCTGGGGCACACTCCGCAGAGTCTCATCTTGCACATGGGATGCTGGATGCGGTTGTGGAGCGCACTGAGCTCAGGACCATCATTGGAGTACTGGTTGAACTCCTTAGCACCAAGTTCAGATTTGGCGAACACAACGCCTCTAGGCCGCAGACACACATTGTTGCGCCTGAGGCGTGGAGTTCAGTCCAGATGGTCCGGCACAGGGCGCGACCCACGTCCGCCGATTACCTCTCCAGGATCTTCACACAGTTTGTAGAGCTGCACGGAGACCGCGCCTACGGAGACGACCCGACCATAATCTCCGGCGTGGGACAGATTGCCGGCCAGACAGTGGCCATAATCGCGCAGCAACGCGACGCGCCTCCCGACACAGATCTGGAAGTGCAGGGCGAGAGCCGAACGGCACCGGAAGGATTCCGAAAAGCCAACAGGACGATGGACTTCGCAGCCAAATTCTCGCTGCCCTTAGTCACATTGATCGACACATCGGGGCCTGACCTCAGTGTGAGCGCGGAGGAGCGGGGACTGGGGAATACCATCGCGGCTGCTATGGCGAAGATGTCCGGCCTCAACGTGCCCACGATCTCCGTAGTTATTGGGCAGGCGGGCAGCGGCGGCGCACTCGCACTGGGAGTAGCGGACAGCACGCTGATGCTGGAGAACGCGATCTTTACTGCCGTGTCCCCTGAGGAGGTCGCAGAGGTAATCTATCAGGATGCATCGAGGGCTGAGGACGTTGCCCCCTCAATGCGGCTGACGGCTCACGATTGCCTGGACCTCGGGATCATCGATCAAATAGTCGCGGAACCACCGCATGGCGCGCACTCTGACCCTGATGAAGCGGCACGCACTCTGGGCAGGGTCATAGTTTCGGAACTTGCCAGACTGCAGGACCGGCCCTCCAAGAAGAGAGCAAACGAGCGCTATGCAAAGTACCGAAGCATGGGCGTGTACAGTTCCCAACTCAAGGCCACTTTAGCCAGAGAAGTGAACTCAGTCCAGAACCTCATCAAGGGCGGACTCAGCAGGATTCCGTCATTCCGTCGCCAGCGGGGGTCTACCGAGAGCGACTCCGCCAGCAATCTGTCCAACGGTGACGTCTTTTACGGCGCGGATGACTGAGACGGTCCTGTGGACTCCGTTCTCAAGGTGAACAACCTGGCAACGGAGCAGGAACTTCTTTCAGTACTGCGAGACCGAAGCGCCTCAACAGCCAAGTTTCGCAGCGCCTCAGACCGGCTGGCGCGTGTACTCTCAACCAACTTCCTGACGAGACTCGAAGCCGGCTTCGGCCCCACAGGGGACCGTGTGCCCAGCGCTGCCGAAGGCGTGCACGACTTTGCAGACGTCCTGATCGTGCCTGTCATGCGTGCGGGCCTGGCTCTCGTCCCCGCGTTTACGGAACTGATGCCCGGGGCTCCGGTTGGAATCGTTGGCATCGAGAGGGACGAGGACACTGCCGAGCCCGGCCTGTACTATGAGAAGCTGCCGGAGGTGCCCACAAGACGGGCACTGATCATCGACCCGATGCTTGCCACAGGCGGCTCGGCCTGCCTTGTCGCGAACATGCTGACAGAGCGAGGATACGAGCGCGACAACATCTACTTCGTAGGAGTTCTAGCCGCCCCTGAAGGGGTCGACAAACTTACGCGGGTGATCCCACGTTCAAACATAGTTGTCGCCGCGGTTGACCAGGGACTCGATGACAGCTACTTCATCGTTCCGGGACTGGGCGACTACGGCGACAGGTACTATGGGACGTAGCGGGACGGACTTAGAACGTCAGCACGCCGCCGCGAGAACTTCTCTGGGACTCGAACGCCGAAATGTCATCGTCGTGCTCGAGAGTTAGCCCGATATCGTCAAGCCCGTTGAGCAGGCAGTGGCGTCGGAAGGGCTCAACGCTGAACTCTGCGACGACTTGCTCGTTGTCGTCCCAGACTCGCTCGGCTTCCAGGTCGACGTGCAGCCGATATCCGGGGTCTCGCTCGGCGTTCTCCATGATCTGCTGAACGGTCTCCTCAGGCAAGACAATCGGCAGCAACCCATTCTGGAAGCAGTTGTTGTTGAAGATGTCTGCAAAGCTGGGAGCGATCACGACTTTGAAGCCGTACTGGCCCAGCGCCCAGGGGGCATGCTCTCTGGACGAACCCGATCCGAAGTTTCGGCCGGCGACGATTATCTCTGCGTCCCTGTAGCCCGGCTGGTTAAGGATGAAGTCTGATTTTTCGGAGCCGTCGTCGTTGTATCTCCAGTGATAGAAGAGGAACTCACCGAAGCCAGTTCGTTCGACTCGCTTGAGAAACTGCTTGGGGATGATCTGGTCAGTGTCCACGTTGACGCGGTTCATCGGCATTACTGCGCCAGCGAATGTCTTGAAGGGTTCCATTACTTGCTCCCCTGTTCAGGCTTTTGATTCGGAGCTGTGGTATGTCTCTGCCTGACTACCACTCTCTGATGTCGACGAAGTGCCCTGCGATTGCAGAGGCGGCTGCCATCTCAGGGCTGACAAGGTGAGTGCGACCACCATTGCCCTGGCGACCCTCGAAGTTGCGGTTGGAGGTCGAAGCACAGCGCTCACCCGGCTCGAGGATGTCGGGGTTCATACCCAGGCACATCGAGCAGCCAGCTACGCGCCAGTCGAATCCCGCCTCGGTGAATATGCGGTCCAGTCCTTCCTCTTCAGCCTGCGCCTTGATCTGTGCAGAGCCAGGTACGACCATCGCGTACACGCTGTCTGCCACTCGCTTGCCACGCGCCACATCAGCAGCGAGGCGTAGGTCTTCGATTCGGGAGTTGGTGCATGAGCCGATGAATACCCTGTCCAGTTGAATGTCCTGGATCGGCGTATCGGGATCGAGACCCATGTAGTCCAGGGCTCGCTCTGCTGACTCTTTCTCTCCCTCATCGTCGTACGAACTGGGATTTGGTACCCGGCCTGTGACAGGCGCTACCATGCCGGGGTTGGTGCCCCAGGAGACGTATGGCTCAATGTCTGATGACGGGACCACGACGACAGTGTCGTACTCTGCCCCCTCGTCGGTTGCGAGTTTGGCCCACTCCTCGCACGCGCGGTCGAAGTCAGCGCCCTGCGGCACCTGTGGCCTGCCACGCATGTAGTCAAATGTGGTCTGGTCGGGAGCGACCATACCGGCGCGTCCCCCGCCCTCTATGGACATATTGCAGACCGTCATACGGCCTTCCATGGATAGCTGCCGGATGCCTTCGCCGGTGTACTCGATCGCGTGCCCGGTGGCGCCGGCCACCCCGATCTTCCCGATGATGCAGAGGATCACGTCCTTCGCGGAGACACCTACAGGAAGCGGGCCATCGACCCTGATCTCCATCGTCTTGGGCTTGAACTGGCGGAGCGTCTGGGTCGCGAGCACATGCTCGACCTCTGACGTGCCGATGCCAATCGCAAATGCACCGAACGCGCCGTGTGTGGACGTGTGGCTGTCGCCGCAGACTATGACCTGCCCGGGCTGAGTGTAGCCCTGCTCAGGTCCGATGACGTGAACTATGCCCTGGTAGGGGCTGAACCGGTCGTAGAGGGTCACACCGAAGTCGTTGCAGTTGCGTTCGAGATGATCGAGCTGCTGGGCTGCTATTGGATCGGTGATGGGTCGGCTCAACTCCCACGTGGGGGTGTTGTGGTCCATCGTCGCGACCGTGAGGTCGGGGCGGCGCACCTTGCGACCGGCCATACGCAGGCCCTCAAATGCCTGTGGCGACGTCACCTCGTGTACAAGGTGCAGGTCGACGTACAGCAGGCCGGGCTGTCCCTCTTCCTCTCGTATGGCATGGGCATCCCATATCTTGTCGAACATTGTCTTCGCGGTCATTGCTGTTCCTCTGAGTCTGCTTCTACTTGCTTATGCCTTGCGGCCTACTTCCTGTGAGCGTGGCACAGTTCGCCACAAATTGATGTCGGAAGGGTGCGTTTAGGGCTATTCGGGCCGCACCCAGGTTGGGGACGACCCGAGAATTCGTTCGATCTGTTATGGCGACGGGTCAGCAACCGAGACTGACGCATCGCCCACGCTCACCAGCCGGTTCAGCGCGTTCATATACGCCTTCGCGCTTGCCACGATGATGTCGGTGTCTGAGCCTCTGCCTATGTAGACGCTGCCGTCCGCCTCGATGCGAATGGTTACATCTCCTATGGCGTCTATGCCTTCCGTGACGGCATCCACCCGGAACTCAGTCAGGGTGTTGTCGACGTGGACGATCCGATTTATCGCCTTGTAGACGGCGTCCACCGGGCCTGTTCCTGTAGCCGCGTCGGTCATCATGTCGCCATCAGGACCTTCGATGCTCACGGTTGCCGTCGGAACATCGTGATTGCCGGATGTGACCTGCACATGCTCGAGCTTATAGACGGCTGGAACATCCACACGGCGGCGGCGGCTCGACATCAGCGAGACAAGGTCAGCGTCGCTGACCTCGCGCTTCTTGTCGGCGAGGTCCTTGAATGCCTCAAACGCCTCGTCCAGTTCGGCCTGTTCGAGCGCGTATCCGAGTTCTTCGAGGCGGGAATTTAGCCCGGCCCTGCCGCTCAGCTTACCCAGTACGAGCTCGTTACTTGGCCATCCGACTGACTTCGGGTCCATGATCTCGAAGGTGCTGCGGTCCTTGAGCACGCCGTCCTGGTGGATACCAGAAGCATGCCTGAAGGCGTTTGCTCCTACGACGGCCTTGTTCGGCTGCACTGGGAAGCCGGTGATGTCGCTCACCAGCCTGCTCGTGCGGTAGATCTGGCGGGTGTCGATGTTGGTGCCGACTTCGAACAGGTCGGGGCGAGTCTCTATCGCCATGATGATCTCTTCGAGCGCTGCGTTACCCGCACGCTCGCCCAGACCGTTGATGCAGCCCTCAACCTGTCGGGCGCCTGCAAGGACTGCCGCCAGGCTGTTCGCCACAGACATACCGAGGTCGTTATGGCAGTGAACGCTCATCACCGCTTTGTCTATGTTCGGGACGTTCTCCCTAATCAGACTGAGGCGCTTATGGAACTCTTCCGGGATTGTGTACCCGACCGTGTCCGCAATGTTGACCGTATTAGCGCCGGCCTCGATGACAGCTTCGAGCATCGTGTAGAGGTAATCGATGTCGGTGCGTGTCGAGTCCATCGGAGAGAATTCGACATCGTCACAGTACTGCTTTGCCCGCTCGACGGAGGCGACAGCCATATCGAGTACCTGCTCAGGGTTGCGCCTTAGCTGGTGCATGATCTGAACGTCGGAGCTCGAAATGAAAACGTGGATGCGTGGCCGGGCTGCGTCCTTGATCGCACCCCAGGCGGCGTCCACGTCCGGAATGTAGCATCGAGCCAGGGACGCGATTATGGGACGTCTGACCTCGGCGGCGATCGCCCGCACAGCCTCGAAGTCGCCTGGCGAACTGGCAGCGAACCCTGCTTCGATGATGTCCACACCGAGCCTGTCGAGCTGTTTCGCAATCTCCATCTTCTCCGGCGTGGTCAGCCCAATGCCTGCGGACTGCTCACCGTCTCGGAGCGTGGTATCAAAAATCATTACTTTTTCGTCTGGCATCTCTTTTCCCCTTGGTTGTCAGGTAGTAATTCCGAAGCTCTATCTGGCAGTCGCTATTCCAAGGGCAACGCGGTCCGCCATACGCGCGGCATACCGTGCGCAATGGCGGACCACGTGGGTTGCCTCCGACCTATACATCTGCACTTCTTCTTTCCTGTTAGTCCGCGTCCTGCAGGAATGACATCATTCCCCGGAGCTCCTTGCCAACCACCTCGATCGGGTGACCGGCGTTCTCCTCGCGCAGGCGGTTGAATGTGGGACGGCCTTCGTCATTTTCCGCGATCCACTCGCGAGCGAAGCTGCCGTCCTGGATGTCCGCGAGAATCTTCTGCATGTTCTCCTTGACCCGCTCATCGATCACGACCGGGCCGCGAGTGTAGTCGCCGTACTCTGCCGTATCACTGACTGAGTAGCGCATGTACTCGAGTCCGCCCTGGTAGAACAGGTCAACTATCAGCTTGAGCTCGTGCATGCACTCGAAGTACGCCGACTCGGGCTGGTACCCAGCCTCGATAAGCGTCTCGAACGCAGTCTTGACGAGTTCGGCGACCCCGCCGCACAGTACTGCCTGCTCTCCGAATAGGTCGGTCTCCGTCTCTTCCTTAAAAGTGGTCTCGAGAACACCGGCGCGTGTGCAGCCGACGCCTCTCGCATAGGCGAGTCCGAGACTCGCTGCGTTGCCGGTGACGTCCTGATGGACCGCCAGCAGGCCCGGAACACCTGAACCGCGAGTGTAAACCTCGCGCATCCTGTGACCGGGGGCCTTCGGCGCAACCATGGACACGTCGACGCTGTCGGGGGGGACAATCCATTCGTAGTGGATATTGAATCCGTGGGCAAACATCAGTGTCTTGCCAGGCAGCAGGTGAGGCAGGATCGACTCCCTGTAGACCTCAGCCTGGATGTGGTCTGGAATCAGCACCATGATTACGTCAGACTCGCGGGCGGTCTCCTCGACCAGCCCGACCTTGAGTCCGGCTGACTCGGCTGTCTCCCAGCTGCGGCTGCCATCATATAGCCCGACCATGACGTTCAGGCCGGAATCGTGGAGGTTCAGCGCGTGGGCGTGACCCTGGCTGCCGTACCCGATGATCCCGACTGTCTTGTCTTCGAGCAGCGACATATCCGCGTCGTTCTCGTAGTAGATATTTGCCATTTACCTCGTTCCTTCTGAGTTGTTGGTACTTGGTGGTGGTGATCGTTTTTCCGGCGCGAGACTCGGTATTAGACGCTGCCGCTCTCCCACTTCACCGCTGGTCTTTCGGCTCGGACACGGCGGTGTGAGTCGCCTTCGTTTGAACCGCGACTCATTGCCACTACCCCGGTCCGCATGACCTCCTGGACCTGGAGGCCGAACCCCGTGAGGTTGTCAACGAGGTCGTTCACTTTGTTTGATTTGCCAGTGACCTCGATTATCAGCGAGTCGGAGGTTGTATCAACGATCTTGGCCCCGAATATGTCGACTATGGCCTTTGTCTCGCTGAGTGGCTGAGTGTTCCACTTGACGCGGACGAGCGCGAGTTCGCGCCAGACGCTATTGTTGTCATCTACATCGACTACCTTTATCACATCGATTAATTTGTTCAGGTTCTTGGACACCTGCTCGGTGGTGCGGGTGTCGCCCTCGACCACGAAGGTCATCCTGGACAGGTCCGGGATCTCGCTTGGCCCGACCGCGAGGCTCGCTATGTTGTATCCGCGCCGCCTGAACATGCTCGTAATCCTGTTCAGTACTCCCGGCTTGTCCTCGACCAGCGCGGTGATGGTGTGTTCCGGTTTTGTGCCGTTCTGTGCGGTGACCATGTTACGTGCGGGCCTCCTGCGGACGCGGCTCCTCGATCATCTCCCGTACAGACATTCCAGCGGGGATCATCGGGTAGACGTTCTCTTCCTGCTCGACTACGAAGTCGATGATTGCCGGGCCGTCAAAGGCCATGGCGTCCATGATCGTGGACCTGACCTGGGACTTGTCGGTAACCCGGGCACCGAAAGCACCGAATGCCTCGGCCAACTTGACGAAGTCGGGGTTGGCGCTGTAGCCGGTTGCGACGTAGGAGCGATCGTAGAAGATCTCCTGCCACTGCCTCACCATTCCGAGGAAGTTGTTGTTCAGAATGGCTATCTTGACCGGGATGCGGTTCTCAACCATAGTCGCGATCTCGCACATGGTCATCTGGAATCCGCCGTCGCCTGCCACCGACCAGACTACCTTGTCGGGGCGTCCTACCTGCGCGCCCATTGCGCCGGGCACTTCGTATCCCATCGAACCGGCTCCGCCAGAGGAAACCAGCGAGCGCGGCTCGTTGAACGAGTAGTGCTGGGCGGCCCACATCTGATGCTGGCCAACTCCGGTCACAATAATCGCTTCGCCATTCGTGGCCTCGGAGATTTCTTTAATCACGAACTGGGGAATGAGCTTATCGGTCTCCCGTACCAGCATCGACGGGTGGTCACGCTTCAGCTCTTCGATCCTGTTGAGCCAGTCGATCCGCGTGGAAGGCTTCACCCTCTTGTTGAGATCGACCAACACCCTCTTGACGTCTCCGACTATAGGTACGTCAACCGGAATGTTCTTGCCTATCTCGCTTGGGTCCACGTCAACGTGGATCTTCTTGGAACCGGTCGCGAAGGACGACGTGTCGCCCGTGATGCGGTCGTCGAAACGCATTCCCAATGCGATAAGCAAATCGGCTTCCTCGATGGCGAGGCTGGCGTATGCCATGCCGTGCATCCCAGGCATACCAACACAGAGGACGTGGTCGTCAGGGAAGCCGCTGATACCGAGCAGGGTCGGCACCACAGGAATCTGCGCCTTCTCTGCGAGTTCCCGGAGCTCATCGAAGGCCTGGGACAGGATTACTCCGTGTCCCGCAAGGATCACGGGGCGCTCGGCCTCGTTGACCAAGTTGGCCGCCCGGCGGATCATTCCACTGTGGCCCTGCAGATTTGGCTTGTAACCCGGCAGGTCGATCTCATCCGGCCATTCCACATCCACCTCTTCAGTGAAGACATCCTTTGGGATGTCAACCAGGACAGGGCCAGGCCTGCCGGTGCTGGCTATGTGGAATGCTTCCTTGATGACGCCCGCGATCTCAGAGGCGTGCATCACCAGGTAGTTGTGCTTGGTAATCGGGAGCGTGATCCCAGTTATGTCGGTCTCCTGGAAGGCGTCGGAGCCGATGGCGGCCCGTCCTACCTGTCCGGTAATCAATACTATGGGGACAGAGTCCATCTGGGCTGTCGCGATCCCGGTTACGAGATTGGTGGCCCCGGGGCCCGAAGTTGCCCACGCTACGCCTGGTCGGCCGGTAACGCGCGCGTATCCATCAGCGGCATGCGCTGATCCCTGCTCGTGACGAACGAGGATATGGCGCAACTCAGGGTACTGAGGCAGTATCTGGTAGAGTGGCAGAATTGCGCCGCCCGGAAGACCGAAAATAACGTCGACGCCTTCCCTCAGCAGCGCTTCACAGACTATCTGACCGCCATTGCGTCGCATGTTCTTTACCTCCCACGGTCTCCTGGCCAAATTGGCCAAGCACTGTGTTTCACATGCACATATATCAAAAAATCCCGTCCACACAAGGGACGGGACCTAGTTATTACAAACGGATACCCCGCGGTACCACCCAAGTTGTCCGGAGCGTCGCTCCAGACCACTCTTCGGCTTGGTAACGGTGCCACCCCGTCCGGCCCTACACAGTCTTCTAAGGTGCATGGACCGTCCAATCCAACCGTATGGTTGGCTACTGTCCAATCTCACCCTCACCTTTCAGGCAGGATGCTCCCGGGCGAGTTCTCGCGGCCCTTGGCGCCGGACTTTCACCTATCTCCGGCTCTCTAGTGGCCTGCCTGCCGCGGTACTACTCCCATTCGTAGCATTTGTCATCGTATTTTTAGGTACACTGAGTTCCAATAGTAGCATCTAGCCAGAAAGAGTGTCAAAAGCTAGGGCAGCTTCGCATTCCCTCGTATTGCGCGGTCAACGAGCCCTTAATCCGACGCCTGGAAGAGCCCCTTCGACCACTTCTCCAGCCTCGATAACTGCCCTGCCTCCAACGACCACGTACTCTATCCCTGTCGGCGCGAGTGTCGGCTCTTCGTAAGTGGCGTTGTCGATCACCCTGTCCGCGTCGAAGACGACGATATCGGCATCCATGCCTGGCCTGAGCCTACCCTTCGAGGCGAATACCGGCGCCCTCTTTTCGAGTCTCTGGGCTGGCATCAGGGAACACTTGGCCAGCGCGTTTCTCAGCGAGAGCAGCTTCCGCTCCCGCACATAGCGCCCGAGAATAAGAGAGTAAGTGCCAGACGTTCTAGGGTGGCCCTTTCCGTTCCGCAAGAAGCCGTCTGTCGCGATCGCGGTTAGCGGACTTGTCACGGCGGTGTCGACGGCGTCCTGCGGCGTCGAGTGAACTATCACCATGCCACCGGTCTCACGATACTCCGCGAAGGTAGATGCTGTAAGGCGCTCGCCGGTGTCCGCCCATTGAAGACTGTCGTAACTGATGCCGTACTTATCCTGCCAGCCCTCGCTGAACAGCGCCGAGTCGATTGCCGTCATGCCGGCAGTGTACGGGTAACATTCTGTGGTAACGTCCAGTCCCTGCTCGCGCGCGCCCTGGATCATTCCCAGTGTTGCGCCCGTTGCATGAAGCCCTGTGCTCTGGACATGCACGATGTGCAGTGGGGCTCCTGACACCGCTGATGCAGCGATTACCTCGCCCGCCGCCTCGATGCCGCTCATAGGTTCACCAAAGCCCTTGCCACGAATGTGGACATGGCACGGCGCGCCGTACCTGGCCGCAACCCTGAATACCTCCAATGCCTCCCATCGCGAGCAGCCACGCGTGTAGTCCAGACCGAATCCCACCGCGAGGGCGCCTCTTTCGAGGCCTCTCTCGATTCCCTGCTTGATCTGGCTTAGCTCGTCAGAAGTGGCCTCCCTGAACGCCGCGTCCGCCACTGGCAGGAACTCGCCGGGATCGTCCATGACGTCGATGCGGACCGGAATGTGCCCAACGCTTGCGCCAAAGTTTACGGTTGCATTGCCCTCACGATCTTCGTACCACGCGTCTATGTCCCCTGCTCCGACCTCGAGTTCGAGTGCCGTCGTCACGCCGTCGCGAGCCTGGATAACGTAGTTCTCGTGGTCCTGCCCGTGAGAGTGCAGGTCGATGAATCCCGGCGCGACGACCATGCCGGTTGCATCGATGGTCTCGTCTCCCTGAAGGTCTGAGTCAGTAATAGACTCGATACGGCCCCCTGTCACTCCGACATTTCGGATTGCGTCCAGACCCGACTCCGGGTCAATTACCCTGCCGCCTTTGATAACGAGGCTGTGGGACATTGCTGTTACCTTTCCTAGATGGTTTCCGCTGGGAGATACTCGGACGAAACTGGCAGCGCGCGCTCGACGACTTCGCCTTGCTGGACATAGAGAGAGTAGGCGCCAGCTCCGGGAGTGGCGGCGATCACCCTGTATCCATCGGACGTAAGTGCCACGGCGCAGTCGTTATCGATGGCCAGGCCGTTCCCACCCTTTCGCTTGAGCATGTCGTGAAAGTCATGCCTCCTGGGAACGCCCGCTGTCTCACCGTTGTAGTGGGGACATGCCAGTCCGCTCAGAAGGCCCATACCGGTGACGGCTATGTAGCTCCAGTCGTCCGGGCTGTAAAAGGACATCGAGTCGCTGTGTCCACTGTCGAACCAGCAGATCGCACCGGCGCTCACGCCACAGAGGACCGCTCCCTCAGAGTATGCCGATCTAAGCAGGTCATCCACTCCAAGGCGCCGCCATCGACGCATCATCTTGAGAGTGTTGCCGCCCCCGACGTAGATGACGTCGGCCCAGTCGATCTTCTCTGCTATGGACTCACGCGAGGGCGCTTCGCCCAGCAAGTAGAGCACGTCAGTGTCGCACCCGTAGCTCTCGCGATACGCCCTGTCGAATCCTTCCGAGTTCTCTACAGAATCGCTGCTGGCAGTCGGGATGAACAGGGCGTTTGGGTTCAAGGAGCCAGATAGCTTGATGATTTCCTCGTCGATGGGCTGGGTTACCAGTGTGCTGACGTCTCCGCCACCTATTGCGACGATGCTTCCCATGTCCTCACTACGCTCCTACGAGATCAGCAGGGTGCTGCCTGTGCCAGTCCGTCCGCTCCTGGTATGCCCTGCCGAGTGCGATGCAGATGTTCTCGTCGTACGCCCGCGCCATGAACTGGATACCAGTAGGCATCACATCGGAGTCGAACCCACTTGGGACCGACTGTGATGGCAGTCCGCACCCGTTTCCGATCGCGCCGACAATGTCTCCTGGGCCGCTGGTGTTTCGTCTGAAATGCTCATCGACAGGAGTCGCGGTGGATAGGGATGTCGGGGCAGCGAAGGCGTCATAGTTGGACATGACCTCGTCCACCTGTTTCGCCATAACGCCCCGCAGCCTGAGCGCTCGGACGTAGTCTGTGGCGAGTATGGCAGTCCTGGCGTAGGGACCGTAGTGGTCTTCAGGGGCCGTCAGCTTCTGGGGGCCGCCATCTGCCAGGAAGTCCTCGAATGCGCTTGCGGCCTCAACCATCAGGATCGTCCTGACTATCGGCACGTATGGCAGGTCGGGCAGCGTCACCTCTTCGACGTCGACAACGTCAGACAGCGCCTTCAGGGCGGCCTCGAAGTTGGACTTCACGGCGGCCTGAGCACCCTCGGTTACGTCTTTAGGAACGCCAAGCTTGAACTTCCTGCCAATTCGACTGGAGTCGAGACTATCGTCGTAAGTGAATTCGTGTGGGTAGGTCGTAGGGTCGTTTGGGTCCGGCCCAGCAATGGCATCGAGCACAATGCCGCAGTCGTCGGCTGTGAGACACAGTGGACCGAGCTTGTCCAGCGTCCAGCAGAGCGCCATGGCACCGGCCCTGCTAACACGACCGTAGGTCGGACGCAGCCCGGACAGCCCGCAGTTGTTGGATGGGGACAGGATCGACCCCCACGTCTCCGAGCCAATGGCAAAGGGAACCAGACCTGCCGCGACAGTCGCGCCGGAACCACTCGAGGAACCACCGGTCCATCGGTCTCTGTTCCAGGGATTGCGAGGAGGACCTGTCAGCGAGGCGTTCGGCTGGTTGTAACCCATGCCACCGGCAAGCTCGATCATCGCGACCTTTGCCGCAAGCGGCGCGCCTGCCGCCTCCAGCCTGGTGACTACGGTCGCGTCGAGATCGAATGTCCGGTCCCTGAACGGTTCGGCACCCCATGACGTCGGGATGCCCCCGGAAGTAGCAAGCAAGTCCTTGGCTCCCCATGGGATGCCACGAAGCAGACCACCATCATGGCCAGCGGAGATATCGGACTCCACCCGTCGGGCAGTCTCCAGGGCTCTCTCGCCTGTGAGTGTGACTACGGAGTTGTAGCTGGGACCCAGCTCATCGAGTCGCGACAGGAAGCTCTCGGTCACATCCACCGGCGAGACCTGTCCGACCTGGATCATGCCAGCCAACTCTCGGATAGGCTTGAACAGAAGCTCATCGGGCATGATCAGTCACCTCTGTACGGTCTGAACGTGGAGAACGGCTCGATGTCGTTAGTCAGCGGGACAGACCTCAAGGCCTGCGAGAATCCACTCAAGCCGAGCACCGACTGTCGGACCTCGTCCAACTGCTCATCGCTGAGCAGGCTTCCATACTTCTCCTTCACGACGGCAAAGAGCAGCTCCTGCTCAAGGGTCGTCCTCTCTTCAGTCCCCAATGTTTCACCTCCCCGGTCGGGCCAATACTAGCACGTTGGCCTCGCCAATAATGGGCTTTCGGCTATACTCGTTTCACCACTCGGCAACCTTACGACAGGAGCGGCGGCCTTGACCCTGCGAGCAGGCATATTCGGGTACCCAATTCGGCATTCGATCTCCCCTCCGATGCACCAGGCAGCATTCAACCATGCTGGAATAGATGCAACCTACGAGGCCTGGGAGACACATCCCGACATGCTGGCTGATGGGGTCAGCAGACTCCGCGACAATCTCTACATGGGGGCCAATGTCACCGTTCCGCACAAGCAGGCAGTAATGGAACACCTCGACGAGGTGGATGACCTCGCCAGGCGCATCGGGGCTGTTAACACCATCGTCAACAGTGACGGCAGGCTGCTGGGCACCAACACTGACGCTGAGGGGTTCATCACGTCCCTCAAGATTCATGGAGAAGTCGACCCTGCGGGCCTCGACGCAGTGCTGGTAGGCGCCGGAGGAGCGGCGAGGGCGGCAGCTCATGCGTTGGCAGACGCCGGTATCGGTTCGCTCACCATCGCCAACCGCACTCCAGAGCGTGCGCAGGCACTTGCTCTGGAAGTCGCTGGGTACGGACTCGATGCGCAAGCCATCGCACTCTCGGACTCGGAGTATGCCAGTGTGTGCGACAGAGCCGACCTGCTGATCAACTCGACCTCAGTCGGGATGCTGCACGGGCCGGCCGAAGATGCTTCGCCCGTCCCGGACGGTGAAATCAGTTCCGGTACTGTCGTTTACGACATGGTGTACAACCCGCCAGTCACTCCCCTGCTGAGGGCTGCCGATATTGCCGGGGCTCGGGTAGTAGAGGGATTGCCGATGCTGGTGTACCAGGGAGCTGCAGCGTGGTCTCTGTGGACTGGCAGAGAGGCTCCTGCGGACGCGATGTTCGAGGCTGCCCGGCGGGCACTGGGGCTTTAGCGGCCCTATTTCTCAACTACTGACCTACGGCGTGCTTGATGCACCGCTTAGGTGTGGCGTCCAATAATCCGAACACTACGCACACAACTAAGAGGCCCTTCCCGATGAAACTCAGTTCAGGTCCCAAGGTATATCTAGTCACGAGACCATCAGTTGACTGGGAGCAGATAGCAGCATTTCTACTGGATGAGGAGCTACCCCCGATTCCAGACAGCATCCGCGCTGGCGAATCCGAGGCTGAAGCGATCATCGAAGTATCGGCTCGCCTGTGCTACATGAGCTTCGGGCGCGGTCGGAGGGACATAGCTGACTTCATCTACAACCTGCTCAGTTCGAAGGACGGGTCTGTATTCGAGCATGTGAATTACGGTTTCGTGTTCACAGGCGTCTCTCGCAGTCTCACGCACGAACTCGTCAGGCACCGGGCGGGATTCGCCTACAGCCAGAGGTCCCAGCGATACGTCGACGAGACCGAGGGGGCATTCGTAGTCCCGCCGGCACTGGCGGGGGAGAACGGCGCAGGAGAAGAGGCGCGAGCCGTCCTGGAAGAGGCCCTGGAGTCGGCCTCGGAAAGCTACGTCAGACTGGTTGGGGAGCTTGAGTCCGTCCTGCCAAGAGACAGGTTCGAGCACAACACCGACCGCCGGAAGGCCATACGCCAAGCGGCGCGGGCTGTTCTGCCCAACGCGACGGAGACGAAGATCTTCGTAACCGGAAACGTGCGCGCGTGGCGGCACTTCATCGAGATGCGGGCCGCGCCGTTTGCAGACTGGGAGATTCGATCACTCGCCCTGCAAGTACTGGAGTTCCTGCAGGAGGAGTCGCCCCTGATGTTCGGGGACTTCGAGATAGAAGACCTGCCTGACGGCACTCGGGTTGCTGCCCCGAAGTATTCCAAGGTCTGATTCCATAGCGGGGGTGGTCCGCCAACCGCCCCTACGTGTGCCACTGAAGCTATCCTCTATTCGCAGTCTGCGCTCCTCGCACGCCCGATTGACGCTCAGTTAGTGCGTTGCTACACTCGCACCACTTTTGACCCCTGGACGGACGGACTATGAAATTCGGTATTTTCTACGAGCACCAGATCCCCCGACCGTGGAATGACGGCGACGAACACCGGCTGTTCAAAGAAGCCCTGGACCAGGTTGAACTGGCGGACCGGCTGGGCATCGACTACGTCTGGGAGGTTGAGCACCACTTTCTCGAGGAGTACTCTCACTCCTCTGCGCCTGAGGTATTCCTGGCCGCATGCAGCCAGAGGACGACGCAGATCAGACTCGGGCACGGCATAGTCCTTATGCCTCCGGAGTTCAACCACCCGGCTCGAGTCGCGGAGCGCATCGCCACGCTCGACCTCGTGAGCGACGGTCGCGTCGACTGGGGCACCGGAGAGGCAAGCTCCCGCCAGGAGTTGGAGGGGTTTGGCATCGACCCTCAACTGAAACGAGACATGTGGATGGAGTCGGTCCGGGAAACCGCCAGGATGATGGCAACCGATCCTTACCCCGGCCATGATGGCACCTACTTCTCGATGCCGCACAGGAGTGTTGTTCCCAAGCCCCTGCAGCGTCCGCATCCACCGATATGGGTGGCCTGCTCCAATCGCGAGACTATCAAGCTCGCGGCGCAGCTTGGGATCGGAGCCCTTACTTTCGCTTTCGTCGATGCCGAAGAGGCCAAACACTGGGTGGACGAGTACTACGACACGTTCAAGTCAGAGGGTCGCCCCATTGGTCTGGACGTCAATCCGAACATCGCGATCGTTACCGGCTTCATGTGTCACGAGGACAGCGAAACCGCGGTAGATCGTGGACTCGAGGGATTCCAGTTCTTTGGGTACGCACTCAGCCACTACTACCAGACAGGGACACATGTACCCGGAAGGTTCGACATCTGGGAAGACTTCGTGGCCAATGGGCCGAAGGAACGTGGGCCAACGGGCTGTATCGGAAACCCTGACGAGGTTCGTGACACGCTGCGCATTTACGAGGAAGCGGGTGTTGACCAGGTCATATTCATCCAGCAGGGCGGCCGCAACAAACACGAACACATCTGCGAATCGCTGGAGCTCTTCTCGAAGGAAGTCCTGCCGGACTTCAAGCAACGTGAGGCGGACCGGCAGAAGGCCAAATCGCAGGAGCTCGCTCCCTATGTGAAGGCGGCGAGGGAGAGGATCGAAGAGATCGAAGAGATGGCCGATGTCCCGGCCGTCGAATCGTACCCGGTCCTCCTGGAGCGACTGGGGAAGTCTCAGGAACCTCAGAGCGAGAACGGCTCAACTATACTGGAGAGGCTTGGCGCGCAGCCGGGCGACTAATCACATCAGCGCATAAAGAGGCACCACATGTCCATTGATCAGCTTGAGTCGGTCATAGAACTCCTGACAAGTCGTGAGCGTCCTGAGAACCCCACGGTTGAGGAATCGCGGGACGGCTTCGAACGACTCGCGGCCCATGTCGGCGGGGACACCGAAGCTTCCGTCAACGAAGTCAACGCTAACGGTGTCGCCGGGGAGATGGTCAAGGCTCAGGGAGCCAGTGGACAGGCTGTTACCCTGTACCTGCACGGCGGGGGATATGTGATCGGGTCACCCGCGACTCATCGCGAGATGGCCCGGCGGCTCTCCAAGGCTTCCGGGGGCAGCGTTCTCACGATCGACTACAGGCTCGCGCCTGAAGACCCGTTCCCGGCTCCAGTAGAAGATGCGGTCGCCGCATATCGCTGGCTGCTAGATCAGGGGCACGAAGCTGGATCACTTTCAATTGCCGGAGACTCCGCAGGTGGCGGTCTTACTGCAGCCACACTCGTCAGCCTGCGCGATCAGGGGATACCACTCCCCTCATGCGGCGTATGCCTATCTCCGTGGGTGGACATGGAGGGCATTGGCGAGTCCATGTCCAGCCGCGCCGGCCTCGATCCTATGGTCCAGAAAGAGGGCCTTGTGGCAATGGCCGGAGTTTACCTGGGCGGAGCAGACTCTCGTTCGCCACTGGCCGCGCCACTCTATGCTGACCTAACGGGGCTACCACCGCTCCTGATTCAGGTCGGGAC
Source organism: Dehalococcoidia bacterium (assembly GCA_965232905.1). Classification (GTDB taxonomy): domain Bacteria; phylum Chloroflexota; class Dehalococcoidia; order Lucifugimonadales; family UBA1123; genus VXRN01. The sequence goes on along the minus strand of OZ247432.1, from coordinate 165,422 downwards.
GCGGGAGACCCTGTACGACGATGCCACCAGGCTTGCCTATCTGGCCGCACAGGCTGAGGTGACGGTCACGTTCGAGCCATGGGAGGAGATGATTCACGTCTGGCATCTCTTTGCACCGGTGCTCGATGAGGGCCAACAGGCAATCGAACGGATCGGAGAGTTCATCAAAGCCAGCATGCGCTGACGCGGGGAACAGGTGAGCCCGATGTCGTCGCCAACATCCAGTAGAAGCCTAGCTCAATCATTCTGGCTCAGTTGGAGACTGGCCATACTTGGCACAGCGGCTGGCCTACTTCTCCTGTACGTCCTCTATCTGGCGAGGGGAGCACTGTTCCCATTCATCGTCAGCATCGTCCTGGCTCAGTTGCTCTTCCCCTTAGTATCTGCTGTTGAGCGACGAATCCCCGGGCGAACCAAGTTCCCGAACCTCTCCAGGATAGTTGCGATCGCGGTGATCTACATCTGTGGACTCGCTGCATTCGTGGCTCTCCTGGTCTTGACCGTTCCTCCCATCTTCCACGAGTCGCAAGAATTCCTCGACACACTTCCGGGAATCTACGAAAGAGCCCATGTGGGAATTGAGGTCTGGTCAGACAATGTGATCCAGAGGATTCCCGACGAGCTGCGCGCCGAACTCGAGACAATGGTCGCTACGGGCGGCAATGTGCTCGCCACGGCACTGCAGGGGCTGATAATCAGAAGCATCAGAGGAGTGTCCAACGCATTAACCGTCATCATCGGGCTGGTCATCGTCCCCTTCTTCCTGTTTTACCTGCTGAAAGATCGCCAGGAAGTTGTCGGGGGCGCCCTCTCAATTCTTTCCCCACGAACTCGGGGGAGAGTCTTCGATGTTCTCCAACTCATAAACGACGTGGTAGGGGCCTATGTCCGCGGCCAGTTGCTGAGCGCCCTCGTAGTGGGGATACTGGTGTTCATCGGGCTTGCGATCCTTGGCGTAAAGTTCGCGGTGATACTTGCGATAGTGGCCGGGCTCTTCGCGCTGATTCCCATAGTTGGGGCGGTACTGGGCGCAGTACCAGGGATACTCGTCGCGCTTGCAAGCTCTCCACAACTAGCTCTCTGGGTGGCGCTGGTCTACATAGTCGTCCAGGTGTTTGAGAACAACGTCATCGCGCCCCGCATTCAGAGCAGGGCTGTGCGACTTCACCCCGCGATGGTGGTGATTGTCCTTGTGTGCTCAAGCGAGATTGCGGGCCTGTGGGGTATGGTTGTAGGAGTACCGCTGACCGCTGCGACCAGAGATGTATTTCTCTACTTTCATCGGACGTGGACCACCGAATCGGATGTGTCAGAAGCGGGTGGCCCAGAGACACAGGAAAGTGCCAGCAGCAGCCCAGGCGGCCCAGAGCACGATCAAGAGTCAACGGAGGTTGAACATGAGGTGGATTAGATACCAGTACGGCGGGACCACCAGCTACGGAATTGTGGAAGACGACAGCGTCGAGGAAGTATCAGGAACGCCGTTCGGGCAATACTCCAGGACGGGCCACACGTTCCCACTCTCGGCTGTTCAGTTGCGAATCCCATTTGTTCCAGTGACGTTCTACGCTGCGGGCATCAACTACGAGGAGCATGTACGCGAGGCCGCCGCTCTACTCGGCAGAGAACCGGACCTTCCAGCCAAGGCCGACATCGGGTACAGGGCGAACAACGCACTAATCGCTCACGGTGAGCCGATTGTCATACCGGCTGATGCAACGGAGCAGGTTCAGTACGAGGGTGAGCTTGTAGCGGTCATTGGCAAGACTGTGAAGAACGTCTCCGAGGACGAGGCACTCGACTGCATCCTCGCCTACACCATCGGAAACGACGTAAGCGAACGCACCTGGCAGGCGGGCGACAGGACACTGTGGCGGGCCAAGAACACCGATACGTTCAAGCCGATGGGGCCGTGGATGGAGACTGATGTTGACCTCGACAGCCTGCAGACGACGGTACGAATCAACGGCGAAGTTATGTCCCAGTTCGCGACCAACAGCATGATCTTTGGAGTGGCGCACTACATCTCAGAGATGACCCGGTACCTGACCCTCTACCCTGGCGACATGGTATGGATGGGCACGGACGGCGCAACCCAGAACATGAAAGCCGGCGACACGGTCGACGTGGAGATCGACGGCATAGGCACGCTGAGCAACCCGGTTGTCGCCGAGGAGTAGCTCGGTGAAGGCGGCCTGCAATCCATGCGTGTGGATTGTGTTCTCCGGTTCGGATAGTATTCACCACCAGTTGAACTGCTATGGAGATGAACTCAACGGGGGAGAATACGATGGCAACCATTAACTCAGTGCTGGGCCCGATGGACACTGCTGACCTGGGCTTCACTCTGTCCCACGAGCATGTGATTGTCACATCGGCAGGCATCCAGTACGTCTATCCTGAATTCATAGACCGCGAGGGCACGATCTCCCGCGGAATCGCAGATCTGAAGACCGCCTACTCCGAGGGATTGCGCACGATCATCGACGTTACCACGCTCGATCTTGGGCGAGACATTCGGCTCCTGGAGCAGGTGTCACGGGAGTCTGGGATCAACATAGTCTGCGCCACTGGCACGTGGCGGGACATCCCCAGAGTATTCTGGACGGCCAGCCCGGACGTCGTCGCGAGTCTCTACCAGCGGGAGATCGAAGAGGGCATCGAAGGGACCGGAATCAAAGCTGGGATTATCAAGGTCGCCAACGACATGGGCGGCGTGACTCCGGAGGGTGAGATCATCCTGCGGGCCGCTGCACGCGCACAGAAGGCGACTGACGTGCCGATCTCGACTCACACATGGGCGCCTGAGCGTGTCGGAGAGCAGCAGGTGCGGATTTTCGAGGACGAGGGCGTTGACCTGAATCGGGTCTATGTAGGCCACAGCAACGACACGACCGACACCGAATACCACATAGGACTGCTCGAAAAGGGCGTCTGGATCGGTCTCGACAGGTATCCGGGTCGAAAGACCGAGCTGACTCCGGACTGGGAAGGGAGGACGGAGACTGCCTGGAAGCTGATACAGGCCGGATGGTCGCGACGTATCATGCTAGGGCACGACTGGTCGGTCACCCTGAGCATTGCGAGTCAGGAGATGCAGGAGCAGCGTCGCCAGTACAATCCCGACGGTTACCTGTTCATCACCCGACGTGTCATCCCCAGGCTGAAGGAGCTCGGGGCGACAGATGAAGACATCAATAACATCTTCGTCGACAACCCGAGACGATTCTTCGCAGGAGAGAACTAGGCAAAACGAAGGGGCCGCTGCAGTGCAGCGGCCCCTTCTACTTTGGAGGTGTTCCAGGGAACACCTACCCGGAGCACCTCCTGCTACTACTATCCAATGCGCAACCTCCTTTCCAGGGACACTTCCATAGGCTGTCAACCACCTCCACCCGGTTCCCTGACCGCCATTATAACCTCAGGAATCCGGGTAGGAAAGCGGAGGCACGATACCCATGATCGGATATATGAACGGAGTCATCATCTGGACGGACAACCTGCCGCGGCTGCGAGAGTTCTACTGCGGCACGCTGGGACTGACTCCTCATTCGGACCGCGACTACTTCGTATCGTTCAAGTGGGGAGGACTTCGCTTCGCCATAGGCAGCCACGATGGGGTCCACGGACAGGCGGGGGACCCGCTGAGGATCATGGTCAACTTTGATATCGAGGACATCCACGGTTTCCATCGCGAGATGGTCGGAAAGGGCGTCGACTTTGTCCGTGTTCCAGAGAAGGAGCACTGGGGAGGGTGGGTAGCGTCGTTCAAGGACCCGGACGGTAATGTCATACAGGTGCTCGAACAGCCCCCGGAGCGCAGGGGCCAGGGGATTCCAGGAGGCTGATTACACCTTCCGGTACGTTATTTCGTAGCCCCACAAGTGGCTGTACCAGTACTGAGGTTGGCTCAATGGCCATCAGCCTTTCGACGAGATGAGGGGGAACGAATGCGGGCGAGACGCCCGCGCTCCGGAACATATCTGGGCAACCGCACCTATGAAGTCATCTCAGGCTCGTCCACAAGGTCCGGTTGCCGCGTGAAATGGAGCCAAATATAATGCCGCCAATCGACACGGCCACTGCGCCGCTTTTCAATGAACGAGGTTGACTATGCAGATCGGAGTTGGACTCGACCCTACTTTGGGTCTCAACTGGGAACAGCAGCGGGAGGTCTCGAAGGAGGCCGCACGACTTGGGTATACGAGCATCTGGACGCCCGAGGGCAACGGGCAGGACTCGTTCCATCTCTGTGTGCAACGCTGGCAGGCGACCACCGAGGTCGTATCTGAAGGGCTGACCACGGGCATCGCCGTATCACCGGTGATGTACCGTACGCCGCTGTCGTTCGCGATGGAAGGCGGGACTGTCAGCGACATAACTGGCGGCAAGTTCATCATGGGCATAGGCTCAGGGGGAGCTTACAGGCCCGCTGCGCGCGCGCAGCTTGGAGTCGGTCGCATGTCCGCACTTGCGCTTATGCGCGACTACGTTACCGTGGTACGCGCACTCGTCAACGGCGAGCGCGTCAACTACGAAGGTGAGACCACGACCCTTAAGGGTATGCGACTAGGCATGCGTCCGTCGCCTGAGACCCCAGTTTACCTGGGTGCGCTCGGACCCATGATGCTCGAGATGAGCGGAGAACTTGCCGACGGCGCGAGCCTGAACTGGTGCACTCCTGAGCAGATTGCCTGGAGCAGGGAGCACATCGCGAAGGGGGCGGAGAAGGCTGGTCGCGATCCGTCGGAGATCAACGTCGCTGAGTACATCAGGATATGCGTTGATGACGATGTCGACGCCGCCAGAATCGCTCTCGCGAAGGCGACCATGGGCTACGCTCTCGGAGCGACAGTACCGACCGTGCGAGAGCGCCAGTTGGGATACAGGGCTCACTTCGAGCGGATGGGCTTCACCGACGAGTTGGCCGCACTGGACGACATGCGCCGAAACGGTGCTTCGAACGACGAGGTGGCCGAGGCGTTCCCGGTCGAGATCCTGAACGCAGTCGGATACTTCGGCAAGGCTGACGGAGCCGCCGCCGCTTTCAAGAGACTGGCCGAAGGGCTGGATACCGCCATCGTTAGGGTGGTGGCAGCTCGACGTGGCGTGGAATCCACGCTCGCCGTAATGAATGCCTGCGCGCCGGACGCTGTCCGCGCCGCCTAGCTCTCCCGAATCGGCAAGGAGGAAAAAATGGCAACAATAGGAAGCGGCGATCACACTTTCGAGATCGTCTCAAACTGGGCGAAGCTCCCTGACGACTGGGATGCGCCAATGGCGGCGGTCACCGTGGACTCGCAGGACAGAGTGTACGGTTTCAACCGTGGTGATCGAGGAGTGATCGTATTCGACACAGATGGGAACTACCTGAGCCACTGGGCTGACGCCGAGTTCGTCTTTCCCCACGCCATCTACACCGACCCGTCCGACAACATCTGGATCGTAGACCGGGATGCTGGTCAGATTCTCAAGTACAGCACCGACGGCGAACTGCTGATGGCCATCGGGGAGCGAGGCTACCGATCGGACACCGGGGCCGACAACACGGTTCTCGGCTCGAACGGGTGGGTGGACGTGACGCACGGCGGCGAGCCGTTCAATCTTCCCGCGGGCGTCGCGGTTGCTCCAAACGGCGACATCTTCGTCGCAGACGGCTACGCCAACTGCCGTGTTCACAAGTTCACTGCCGAGGGAGAGCATATCAAGAGCTGGGGCGACCCCGGCAGCGGTGCTGGACAGTTCAACCTTCCCCACGGAGTGTGGGTCGATGCCAATGGGCAGGTACTGGTAGCCGACCGTGAGAACGACCGGGTACAGGTCTTCGACCAGGACGGCGGCTACATAAGCGAGTGGCCGTCGGAATTGATCGGCCCTGCCGTCGTCTGGATGGACTCCAGCGAGCGCGCATACGTCGCTGAGCACAACGGTGGGTTCTTCAGCATTCTCGACGGCGCCGGCAACAGGCTGGCGCGCTGGGGCGGCCCGGAGTTCACGAGCTGCCACGGTGCAGCCGGGGACTCTGACGGCAATATCTACTTCGTGCAGCCGGAAGAAGGCAAGTCCGGCCGCCGTATAGTCAAGTACGTTCGCCAGTAACGCCTGCATATGCCCGACCTAATCAGCATCGGCGAGTGCATGATCGAGCTCTTCGCCGAAGAGCCAATCGAGACCGCCGACACGTTCACGCGATCGCTGGCCGGAGATAGCTTCAACATCTGCGTCGCCGCACAGCGACTGGGCACCAGTACGGGGTACGTGACCCGATTGGGTGATGACCCGTTCGCCGACTACCTGCTCGGGACTTTCGAGTCGTCAGGGATCGACACCAGCGGCGTGAGAAGAGTTGACGGGTTCAACGCGGTCCACTTCGTCGCTCTCATGCCTGACGGGAACAGGGAGTTCGTCTACTACCGCTCAGGCAGCGCTCCGAGTACGCTGCAGCCCGAAGACCTCGATCCCGATTACATCGGCACCGCCAGGGTGCTGCACTGCTCGGGAGTGGCGCTGGCAATTTCTGAGTCCGCCAGAGCGACTGTCATGAAAGCAGCGCAGATCGCCAAAGATCGGGGAATAAAAGTCTCCTTCGATCCCAATTACAGGCACCAGCTCTGGAGCACAGACGAGATGCGAGCGGCCGCAATGGAGTTGATTCCGTACGTCGACTACTTCCTACCCAATGTACCCGACGACTCGCAGGCCCTTATGGGTTCAGACGACCCGCACGAAGTCGTGGAACACTACATGGACATGGGCGTGCCGGTGGTCGCTGTGACGTGCGGTGAGCGCGGCGCAGTGGTTGGAAGTAACGAAGGTGTATTCGAGATACCCGCCTTCACACCTGACGGGCCCATAGACACGACAGGGGCAGGCGATGCCTTCAATGGAGGGCTCATTCACGGCCTGCTCAACGGTCTGTCGACTGCAGAAGCAGGCAGACTGGGTACCATAACGGCAGGACTGAAGCTCAGGGGCCGAGGAGCCCTGAGCGGCATGCCAACACTCGACGAAGTTGAAGCCATCATGGGAGAGGGAACGGATGGCAACTGAAGCGCAGATCCAATACTTGATCGACGGCCTTGACCTCATTCCCCCCTGCCCCACTTGCGGGATGCGCTACTGCCAGGGGGACTACGAGTGTCCACACTGCGGTGCAGACCTTGACGACAATCTCCGACTCTGGGCTGAGACAATGATCAACAACGTCGCCCAACTGGAACAGAACGACAGCGACTAACTTCAACCAGGATTCAGGTGATTGAGGGAGCCAACCGTGAGACTCGAGGGCAAAGTTGCATTCATAAGTGGCGGCGCGCGCGGGATGGGGGCAGTAGAAGCTCAGACCTTCGCTCGTGAGGGCGCTAAGGTCGCCATCGGGGATGTCCTGGAAGACGGTTCATCGGTCGCTCAGGAGATCAGTGACGCGGGAGGCGACTGCCTCTTCCTGCATCTCGATGTAACAAGCGAGGCGGAATGGCAGGCGGCTATCGAAAAGACGGTTGCCGAGTACGGCCGCCTCGACATCCTGGTCAACAACGCCGGTGTGAGCCAGTGGGGCCTTGTGCACGAGACCACGGAAGCTGACTGGGACCACGTGATGGACATCAACGCCAAGGGGGTATTTCTTGGCACGAAGGTCGCCATCCCCGCCATGATCGACTCAGGAGGCGGCTCCATCATCAACATCTCGTCGCAGCTTGGAATCGTGGGCACTGAGATGTCGAGCGCTCAGTACCAGTCGTCAAAAGGGGCGGTCAGGCTCCTGACGAAACTGACGGCAATGCAGTACGCGGAATATGACATACGATGCAACTCTGTCCACCCAGGCCCGGTCAACACGCCGATGACCCAGGCCCGCCGAGGCGATCCGGGCAACTACGAGCGGATGATCTCGCGCATACCCATGGGGCGCTACGGAGAGCCCGAGGAGATCGCCAACGGAGTCCTCTACCTCGCCTCTGACGAGTCCGGCTGGATGACGGGAAGCGAGCTTGTACTGGACGGCGGGTGGACAGCCCAATAAGTCCCAGCAGGAGACAGACATGCAGATAACCGACGTCAAGCACTTCCTCGCGAATCCGGGCCGCGGAAAGAACCTCTGCTTCGTCAAGGTAGAGACCGACGAGGGCATCTACGGTTGGGGTGAGTCGTACACACAGTCCGACCGGGACGTGCAGGTAACGGCGCACATCGATCAGCTCCGCAGGTACCTGATTGGACGAGACCCGCGAAACATCAAGCACTTTCTCCAGTGGTCATACGACGACTTCGCCGGACGTCGCGGGGCGATGGACTTCTGGTGCGCCGTCAGCGGCATCGAGCACGCACTATGGGACATCACCGGCAAGGTCGCGGGTATGCCGGTGCACATGCTCCTCGGCGGCGCCTGCCGTGACAAGATCAGGGTTTACGCCAACGGCTGGGGAGGCGGTGGCGGCGGTCCTGAGCAGCTTGCGGAGCGTGCGCAGGAAGTCGTCGAGATGGGCTTCAGCGCCATGAAGTTCGACCCGATACCGGGCCCGTGGCGGACGTTCGTCAGCAAGGACGTCGAAAATGCTGCAATCGAGAATGTGAGAGCCGTGCGCGAGGCAGTCGGCTGGGACGTGGACATTCTCATCGAAATGCACCGGAGGCTCGCCCCGATGCACGCGCGCAGGATCGGGCGCGAGATTGAACGGTACAGGCCGTTCTGGTATGAAGAGCCCGTGCTCGCCGAAAACATCGACGCTCTCGCAGCCGTCAAGCGCGACGTGAACATTCCGATCGTCACGGGCGAAGAGCTCTACACCAAGTTCGAGTTCCGAGACGTATTCGAGAAGCAGGCAGCAGATATTCTCAACCCGGACGTCTGCAACGTCGGAGGAATCCTGGAACTCAAAGAGATCGCGGCGATGGCCGAGCCATACTACGTCGTCGTCTCGCCTCACAACTTCAACAGCACGACACTCGGACTGGCGGCCACGATCCAGGTGTCGGCGGCGATCCCCAACTTCCTGATAACAGAGTATTTCGTGAACCTGGAGGACTTCGGCAGGGACATCGCTAAGCAGCCCTTCGAGGTCGAAAACGGGTACATCAAGGTACCGGACACCCCTGGAATCGGAATCGACATCGACGAGGACAGTCTCGCCAAGTACCCGTACAAGCCCTTCGCCCCCCGGTCGCCACTACAATACTATGAAGAGGGCCCATAGCCCGAAGTAGGAAGAGCCACTAAAGCCAGCGGGAGCGAGCAGTGTTTATCGGCATAGTACTCGTAATTGTCGGGGTAGTGCTGCTACTGGAGCGCCTGGACATAATCGAAGGCGGCCTGGGGACCTACTGGCCGCTGCTGCTGGTGGCGGTCGGAGTCGCGATGATATTCGACAGGCTGAGGGGCAGGCGCGGATAGGCGCTTAGTCGGTCGAGGAGGCAGACCTGGCTGCGAGCCTGAGTACGCCGTAGCCAACCAGTCCAGCTACGAGCGAGGCTGCAAGGATGCCCATCTTCGCATTGTCGACGATCACATGGTCGTCAAAGGCCAGACCCGTGACGAAAATCGCCACGGTGAATCCAATCCCGCCCACCAGTGCCACACCTGTCACGTGCAGCCACGAAATACCTCTCGGCAGTTCGACGATGCCCAAACGAGAAGCCACGAACGGGAATAGAGTTATCCCAACGAGTTTCCCTAGTACGAGCCCTGCAAATACACCAATGGTCACACTGCTTGATATAGCCTGACTGAAGCTGCCATGGGAGAACTCGATTCCGGCGTTCGCAAGCGCAAATAGAGGTAGAATCACGTAGCTTGACCAGGGGTGGATAAGACGCTCCAGACGTTCCAGGGGCGCCTCGGTAGCCTGACTGATCTCCTCGACCTCACCGAGAATCGCGTCCGCCCGCTCGTGGTCACCGGCGGCCATGGCGGTCCTATACTCGGCCAGTAGAGCTTCCGATTCGTTAGCGAACTCTTCCCTACTGACCATGGACATTGCTGGCGTGAGTCCGGCTATCAGCACCCCAGCAACGGTGGCATGGACGCCTGACTTCAACACGGCAACCCAGATCAGGAATGCCAGTGCCGCGGTAACTGCCGGCTGGCGCAGACCCAGCCTGTTAGCCACAATCATGGCTACTATCAGCCCGGCAGCCATCCCTAGCTGTCCGAAGTCGATGGTCTCCGTGTACGCTACCGCGATTACGGCGATGGCGCCCAGGTCGTCTACGACAGCAAGGCCTAGCATGAATACCCTGAGCTCCATTGGAATGCGACGCCCGAGCAGCGCCAGCACGCCAAGCGCAAACGCGATGTCCGTTGCCATTGGGATTCCCCATCCCCGCATTCCATCGCCGTCCAGGTTCAAGAGCAGGTATATGGAGGCCGGCACGACCATGCCGCCAATTGCGGCTATGGCAGGCAGAGCTGCGGATCTCAGCGTGGAGAGTTGCCCATACAGCACCTCGCGCTTGATCTCCAACCCGATCACGAAGAAGAACAGCGCCATCAGACCGTCGTTGATCCACTCTTCGATGCTCAGGTCCACTGCGAAGATTGTGACGTCGATGTGCAGGTGGAGCTCGAGAATGTGATGGTATTCCTCGCGCCAGGGCGAGTTGGCCCAGCCGAGAGCTGCCACAGTGGCGACGAGCAGCACGATGCCGCCGATTGACTCGGTGTGCATGTACTTCTGGACCGGCAGGATGATCGCACGCGAAACGTACGACCGGTCAGCCTGGGCCCTGAGAGTTCCCCTGCTGCGAGGAGGGATGTGCGCCATTGACGGACGCTACTCCACGATCTGGAATGGAGGCATCATGTTAGGAACAACGACCTCGAGAAGCACTGGCGCGTCTGCATTCAGGGCGACTTCAAGCATCTCTCCAAATCCTTCAGGGTCAGTCCTCATCCCAACGGCGCCGAATGACTCCGCCAACTGCACAAAGTCCGGGTTATGAAGGTCGGTGCCAATGAAGTTGCCGCCGTACCTGTGAGTCTGGTCCCACTCCGACGCGCCGAAGGCATTGTTGTTGAACACCACGGCAACTGCGTTGATTCCATGCCTCATAGCCGAGGAGAGTTCCTGCGGGCTGTACATGAATCCGCCGTCGCCACACAGGGCTATGACCTTCCTGTCGGGACGACCTACCTGCGCGCCGAGGGCGGTCGGAAATGCATATCCAAGCGTGCCGAAGTATCCAGACGTGATATAAGTCTGGGGTTCCCGAACCTCGAAGAAGACGTTGCTCCAGTAACCGATGTTGGTCACGCCGCTGACGACGACAGCGTCATCGGGCAGCGCGGCGCGCATGTCTTCGATCATCTGCGCCTGTGGCGGGACCAGGGCCCGCATCCTCGAGGCGAAGTCTGACCGGAAACGAGCGATCCTGTCGGCGTCAGAAGATTTCGGCTGAGAAGACTCCCTGAGCGTGTCGAGCAACTGTGCAGAGGCAGTCTTGGCGTCCGCCACGATGCCAAGTTCAGTCGGGAGATTACGTCCAATCTCGTCTGGGTCTATGTCGATGTGTATGATCCTCGGTTGATCTCCTTCGGGCAGCTCCCTGAAGAGCAGCCTGGTGCCTATTGCCAGGAGCACGTCGGTGTCTGGAAACACGACGTCAGCAGGGCCCACACTGGCGTAGTTGGTGCCGACGTAGTACGGGCTGTTCTCCGGCACCACGCCCTTGGAGTCCTGAGTCCCCATCAGTGGGGCCTGAAGGAATTCGGCAAGCTGCAGCGCTTCGTCCCCTGCTCCGGAAATGCGGGCTCCTCCGCCAACGAGTATTGCGGGGCGCTCAGCAGACGCCAGAATATCGGCGGCCTGCGCGATTTCGTCTTCTCCTGCCGACTCAGGTGGGTAATCTTCTGCAGGAATCGTCTCTGCCTCACCCGTCGCCGCGAGGGTGTCCGGTGGAATTTCCAGCTCGACCGGCCTGGGTCGGCCAGTCTTCAGGTGCCTGAACGCCTCGTGGACGGCTCCGGGAATCTCCTCTACGCGCGTGACGCGATGTACCCACTTGGTCAGCGGGCGGAACACGTCGAGCTGGTCTTCGACCTCGTGAAGTTGACCCTCACGCCTGCCGAGTGACTGGCTGTCTATCTGGCCAGATATAAGAAGTACCGGAGTTGATGTCGCAAACGCAGTTCCGAGTCCAGAGCCAGCGTTGATTGCACCAGGCCCAGGCACGGCCATGGCAACGCCGACCTTGCCGGTCGCCTTGGCGTAGCCGTCCGCCATGTACGTCGTGGCCTGCTCGTGCCGTACGTGAACGAGACGAATTTCATCCTGGTACTCGTAGAAGGCGTCGAACGCCGCCATGATCTGCACACCGGGAAGGGCGAAGATTGTGTCGACTCCCTCGGCGATCAGCTGTCGCACAAGGGCCTGAGCGCCGGTGACTGTTGCCATTACTGAGCCTCCCTAGTCGGCCTCTACAGGCATTGCCGCTTCCGGCCGCAGAGCCTCTGACACGCCTATCATGCTGTCCCGTGTTACCAGCTCCGACAACTCTTCCTCGGACATGCCTTCAGTCCCATCGGGACGCCGGGGCAGTACGAGGTAGCGGAGATCGGCGGTGCTGTCCACCACGCGGACCTGAACATCATCGCTCAAATCGAGCCCGAACTCGCTCATGACCGCGCGCGGTTCCACGACTGCACGCTTCCTGTAGGCGAAGCTCTTGTACCAGTCGGGCGGAGGACCAAGCAGGGCGGTCGGATAGCATGAACACAGGGTACATACGACAAGGTGATGAACGTCTCCGGTGTTTTCCAACACCGCGAGTTCGGCATCGTGGGTCAACGAGTAGCCCATTTCGCCAACCGCTGACCGTGCGTCGGCAAGCAGCCTGGACTTGAACTCGGGGTCAACCCATGTCCTTGCGACAACCTTTGCGCCGTCCAGTGGCGATCTCGAGCGCACCCGATTTGCCTGTTCCTCCACTTCCCCAGCGGCGACTACGCCCTTTTCCACGAGCAACTCATGGATCGCGATCGCCCGCTTTGCCCGGAAGCTTATGGAGGTGTCTGGTTGCATTCCCTCGTGTTCACTTTCATCATGATGGTCGTCGCTCATGCTATCCCCTCGGCTCCAACCACTGCTCGTAGACATCTACCAGCAGCAGGTCCCTATTGCCTTCATGATACCGCTCTCCCCACACCACGTCCGGGTCGAATTCGACCTGGTATAGCAGGCGCTTGGGCACGCCGTCTCCGCCGTGCGCTCGCGATTCAGGGTTGAAGAAGGGGCCGCTAACTGCCCGAACTATCCCAGGCTTGCCCTTGATGAACCACGGTGTGCGGTGGTGATGGTCGACTTGGTCAGACCTGATTGTAACCGGGTCACCCACTTCGAACAGACCCGGCTCAGCAGAGAAGACTACTCCCATCGCTCGTCCACCCGTGCGGCGCGCGCGTCTATCTCGTCGGTTGCCAGAATTCCCTTCTCGACCAGCAAGGTCTCGAGCGACGCAGACCAGCGTTCGTAGTACGTGGATGCCTGGTACTCTTCGGGAGCCATCGACTCGATTCCGCGACGAAGCTCATCCACGTTCATGAGATCGTGGTTGCGCAGGGCACCGACGAGCGCGTTTGTGAGGTGCTCCCAGTCCGCCCACTCGTGTGTGGACTGGTCGATGGGGTCATCGCTGGGTCGTCCGCCCATGTCGTGAGCGCTACTCATGCCCGACTGAGCTTAGCGGGTTGACGGTCACGCGACTGAGCGTGACGTCCCCGGTGTTCCTGAACTGGTGCTCCCGGTCCGGTGGTACGAGCACGGCGTCTCCGGCCTTTATCGGGAACTCCTCTCCCTCAACCCACAGCACGCCTTCGCCCTCGACGATGTATGCCTGGTGCTCCCAGGGGTGAATGTGCTGGGCGCTGGTGCCTCCGGGAGGGTGCTGCACCCACAGCATTACGTAGTTCGGTACGCCGTCGTCGGGTCCAAGCACCGGGTTGGCGGCGCCGTCAACGCTCTTGATTACGGGGTCCATCTGCTCTCCTGTTCCTAGTCCTCTATGTCGTAGTCTTGTGCAACAGCCATGGGGGCGTCGCCGTTCCAGACGCCCTGCATGTTTTCGTATGCGAATTCCGCCCTCCTGAACCATGTGTCCCATGTCGTGCCCGCAGAGTGAGGCGTGACGACAACGTTGTCCATGGACAGGAGAGGGTTGTCTTGCTCAACGGGTTCTTTCTCGAATACGTCCAGACCGGCCGCGGCGATGCTGCCCTCGCGCAGTGCATCGATGAGCGCAGACTCATCCACCACAGGCCCCCGGCTGGTGTTCACAAGAACGGCCGTTGGCTTCATCAGTCCAATCAGCTCCCGGCTGACAATGTGTCGTGTGCCAGGTGTGAGCGGCGTGTGAACGGAGATTATGTCCGATGTCTCGAACAGTTCGCGGATGCCCACCCGCGCGACGCCAAGTTCCGTCTCGACTTCTGGAGCCAGCGGGAACAGGTCGTAGTACTGGACCCTGGACTCGAATCCCTGCACGCGGCGGGCGACCCGCCGTCCGATGTTTCCGAGTCCGAGGATCCCAACTAGCTTGTCCGCCATCTCAAACGTGTTGAGCCCGGTGATAGGCTGGCCCCAGCGACCCTCGCGAGTCGACACGTCGGACGCCGTAAGCTGCTTGTACACAGCCAGCATGAGCAGCACTGAGTGGTCTGCTACGGCCCGCGAGTTCGCCCCGCCGTTGTTGCAGCAGGGGACGTCCAGATCGCGCATCAGGCGCAGGTTCATGCTGTCGTATCCTGCAGACAAGACCTGAACTATTCGAACGCCGGTTGCCGCCCTCAAAACGTCGTCGTGAAGGGACGCGCGATAGACCATGATGAAGTCGGCATCAGCAACGATGCGCTTCTGGTCTTCAAGCGGGGTGTCCCGATAGACGACCTCGGTGTTCCAGCCCTCGGGGTTATACCCGAGCACCACATCCACGACCTTCTCTGGCAGTCCGGTGATAAACGCTACCTTGGGAGACGACATAGCTGGCTCCATCTACTCTGTCCGTCTTCTAGTAACGCTGGGCCAGCATCTCCTTGAGACCCTCGACCGTGAAACCTTCGGAGTTAGCGTAGCCGATCATCTCCTGTTCATTGTCTTCCACCCGCTTGACTGCGCCAGGAATCTCAGCCGCGATGTCGCGAGGAATCTTTATGACACCGTGCTGGTCGCCTTGGATGATGTCGCCTGAATTAACTTCGAGCCCACCGATTTTCACCGGTACGCCCACATCCGTGATGTGGACATAGGCATGAGATACCAGTACGCACGAGGCGAAGGCGAAGAATCCGGCTTCCTGCATCTCATCGAGGTCCCTTACGCCGCCATTGGTGACAGTGCCGACTGCCCCGAGCGCCCTGTGCAAGTTTGCCTGCACCTCTCCCCAGAACGATCCGATCGGGTTTGGGTAGTCGAGGTCCTCCAGCACAAGCACGCGAGGGCCGGGGACCTTCATGATCTCGTCGACCCACTCAGTCCTGGAAACGTTCATGTGACCCGACGGCGGCGCATCAGCCACGATCTTGGCAGTCACGGCGTAGCCGATCATGTGACCCATGTTCGGGAAGATGCTCTTGATCTCTGGGCCCATGAAGCCAACGTTTCTGGGCTGTACGTTAAAGGTCTCAATCGCGTTTGCGATCGAGCAGGAAGGAATTGCTCGGAGGGTTTCCAGCAGTTCGGAATCGATTGGTGTGATATCGGTCACAGATTGCTCCTTTGTCAATTAGCCTTCTACTATTTCAAAGGTACTGCTCACCCGGGTCACACCGCCTATGGTGGCCCCAATTGAGCAGTACCTGTTCTCAGACAGATCGATTGCCCGCTCCACAAGGCGTGGGTTCAGGTCGCTTCCTCGAAGTGTGTAGTGAATCGAGACGTCTTCCCACGCCCACGGGGGATCGGGATTCTGACGTCCGTTCACGCTGATTTCCAGGCCCATAACCTGCTGGCGCTGCCTACTGAGGATGTTGACGATGTCTATACCGCTGCAGCCCGCAAGAGCCGTGAGCAGCATGTCCCCTGGCATGAATCCCTCGAACGAGTCACCCTCCGATTGCGGGGCGTCGAGAGTGAGGGTGTGACCGTGGGAGTCTGTGGAGCCGAACCTGAACCCGTTCTGCCAAGTTAGGCTGACGCTGCTGCTGGGCCTGTCGTCCAAGTTGGACATCCTATTCCGGCATCCCGGCGTCGATCCAGCGGGAAATCTCGTCGATCTCATCCGCCTTTATAAACGGACCGCCCATTGGCATTCTTGGGATGGAGCCGAAGCCCTTGCGTAGGGAGATGATCAGCGCCGTCTCCTCAGCCGGTGTGCCTGGCTCGATAAACTTCATGCCCATCGCCTCGTCGTTGGCGAGATCGGCTGGAGTCGCCCACTCATACTCGTGGATGCCCGGAAGCCCCTTACGGCCCTCCTTGCGCTCCCACCGGCCCATGATGTCGTGCAGAAGCTGCTGAACCCGGGGCCAACCTGGAATTTCGTTGCTCATAGTCCCCGCTGACCGTGATGATTAGGCCGTAGCTAAACCTGAGAAAGCATACGAATGGTAGCTAGGACAGTTTGGGCAGTCAATCCCCGACACATACCTCTACTTGACCGGCAACATGGTACGGATTAACCTTTCAGCCAGTCACAAGTGACTTAACACAATGCACCCTCAACTCGAACTGATGGAAGGAGATCAACATGCCAAGCGGCGACGTGGGATTCATCGGACTGGGCATCATGGGCAGGCCCATGGCCCGCAATCTAATGAAGGCCGGATACTCGCTTACGGTTTACGACGTGGTCGGCACGGCAGTCGAGGAGATAGTCAGCGACGGCGCCAGGCCAGCATCCTCATCGGCTGAGGTAGCCGCATCGTCTCCGACCGTAATCACAATGGTCCCTGACTCGGCCGACTCCGAAGCGGCCATACTTGGACCCAACGGAGTTCTCGAAGGCGCCACTGAGGGTTCGGTGGTCATCGACATGAGCTCCATCGCGCCCGCGAGCTCCCAGAAGATTGCAGCCGCCTGCGAAGCGCAGGGCGTTGAATTCCTTGATGCGCCCGTATCCGGTGGTGAGCCGGGAGCCATATCAGCCACACTGGCGATCATGGTCGGCGGCAAGAAGGAAGTGTTCGATGCCCACATGGGGCTGCTCGAAGCGGTGGGTTCCAGCATCGTACTCTGCGGCGACTACGGGGCTGGCAACACCACGAAGCTCGCGAACCAGATCATCGTTGCGGCGAACATAGAGGCAGTTGGAGAGGCTCTGACACTTGCCAGGAAGGCCGGACTTGACCCCAACACGGTGTTCGAGGCGATCAGGGGCGGTCTCGCCGGCTCTACCGTCCTCAACGCGAAGGGGCCCATGATGATCGAAGGCAACTTCGAGCCGGGATTCAGGATAGCCCTCCACAACAAGGACCTCAACAACGCGATCCAGACCGGCAAGGAGCTCGGCGTAGGACTGCCAGTGACGTCACTCGTCCAGCAGATGATCGTCTCTCTAATGAATGAGGGCAAGGGCAATGCCGACCACTCGGCAATAGCCAACTTCATCGAGGATATGG
This sequence comes from Dehalococcoidia bacterium, assembly GCA_965232905.1. GTDB lineage: Bacteria > Chloroflexota > Dehalococcoidia > Lucifugimonadales > UBA1123 > VXRN01. The sequence goes on along the minus strand of OZ247432.1, from coordinate 147,877 downwards.
CAGGGGTGAAGATAAGCGGCGAATAGGTCCGGTGGCGTAGCGTGGTCGCGGTGCAACAGATGTGTCCGAAAACACGGGTCGGGACACATAGCTTGACATTTTGACGCCTATGCTAAAATACGGCATCGGATCGAGGTGGTGTTGCAACCTCTCGGTCACTATGGGAGGCCCGAACCTATCTCGACGCGGACTGCAATCACCCACAGACTGCCCTCTCACATTTCGGACGCGATAGCTTCGCGCCTGGATGAACGAGAAAGCCGCCTCTCACCATTTGCCCAGAGGTCGGCCACCAGCAGGGGCCGCAGGACGCCTGAGACTGCCTCTCCAATGCGGTCGGAGTACCAGCGCGACCGAGACCGCATTCTGCATACGAAGGCCTTTCGCAGGCTGAAGCACAAGACACAGGTCTTCATCGCCCCTTTGGGAGACCACTACGCCACGAGGCTGACGCACACGCTTGAAGTTGCCCAGATCGCGAGGACCATCGCGAGGGCGTTGAACCTTAACGAAGACCTCACCGAGGCGATCGCCACGGGGCACGACCTAGGCCACACGCCATTCGGTCATGTCGGCGAAGACGAGCTCAACGCCCTGTACCACGGCGGTTACCGGCACAGCGAGCAGAGCCTCAGGATAGTCGACCGGCTGGAGAAAGAGGGGCAAGGCCTCAACCTCACGTGGGAAGTCCGCCAGGGCATCCTGCGCCACTCGAAGCCGAGAGGTGACTTTCTAGGGGTCGAATCGGTTGAGGACCTGAGCCTGGAGGGACAAATCTGCCGTCTCTCAGACGCGGTGGCATACCTGAACCACGACCTCGCAGACGCCTTCCGCGCCGGGGTGCTTACGCAAAACCGACTCCCGGGTCAGGTGGCTGAAGTGCTGGGCAAGACCCACGCTGAGCGCATCAACACAATGGTCTCAGACATCATTGCAGCTTCGTGGTCAGCTTCAGGTGCTGACGACATACCCGAAAGCGAAGCTCCCGTGATATCCATGGGCGACGAGGTCAGGGGCGCCTTCTACACTCTTCGCGAGTTCATGTTCGACGAGGTCTATCTCCCCACTGACAGGTCGCAACAGGGAGTGGCTGCTCGTGAAATCATGAGGCTGTTGTACTCCCACTTCGATAACAGCCGCGATGAGATTCCACCCGAGTACGACAACCGCAGCCGATCCGAGGACGAAGCAGTCGTAGACTTCATCTCCGGGATGACCGACCACTACGCGATGAGAGTCGCCGAGAGTATCGATCCCGAAATAACCCGGCCCTTCAAGGAGCGGACATAAACTTGACTCCACAAGACCGCATAAGGGTACGCACGGTGGGCAACCGTGTCAGGATGATAAAAGAGCACCTTGAGGCGATGCAGCGCGACGCTCACGGCCTTGAGTACGCCCCCTGGAAGGCGGAGGTGGACGAACTGTGGAAGGGTGTGTTCGAGAACGTGAACGAACTTGATCCCGAGTTCCAACCCGCAGCCCTGGAGTCCGTCCGCGACCTGTGGATGACCTACATTACCCACTACGCCGTCGGACTCAACTGAACCTGCCAAACGGAAAGGCCAGCATTTGGACTCAGAAGTTAACCTCGATAAGCACCTCGATCGAGACCCGGGTCTCGATCAGGCCCGGCGCGCGTCCGTCATGGCGCACAGCGTCGTAATCAAGCTGAAGGAGATGGGCCTGCCCGATGAGCTGGATGAACAGCTCGCCCAGGTTTGCACCGACCTCGGCGACCTCTGGAGCGCGCAGAACTCCCTCGTTGATCAGTTTCGGGCGTTCCTCAAGGTCGACGACGATTGGGACGAGATCGGCGACACACTGGTTGACCTGAGCTCCACCATCGACCACATTGCATGGCACATGAAGGGCGTTCGCGAACCTCTGAGCGAGATCACGCGGTACGCGTACGAACAGGCTGAGGCCGACATCGATAGATGAGTGTCATAGACGACATACGGGCGAAGCTCGACATAGTCGAAGTTGTCGCTCCCTACGTTACGTTCCAGCAGTCCGGGAGGACGCTGAAGGCGAACTGCCCGTTCCACACGGAGCGGACACCGTCTTTCGTCGTCAGTCCTGAGAGACAGAGCTGGCGATGCTTCGGCGCATGTGCCGTTGGCGGGGACATCTTCAGCTTCGTCATGCGCGCCGAGAACATGGAATTCCGGGACGCGTTGAGAACGCTCGCCCAGAAGGCAGGCGTCGAGCTTCAGCCCAGTCGAGACCGCTCGGCTTTTAACGCTGCGCAGAGCGCCAACAACGCAGCAGCGGAGTTTTACCAGCAGACTCTAGAGTCGGCACTGGGAAAGTCAGCCCGGGACTACCTGGACGAACGAGGCGTTAGCAAGGAGGCTCGGAACAAGTTCCAGCTCGGACTCAGCCCCGACTCGTGGGACGGCCTAGTCCAGCACTTCAAGACATTCGGGGTCACTCGTGAGGCTGCCCTTGGAGCAGGGCTGGTCAGACAGACAGACGACGGCCGACCTTACGACTTCTTCCGGGGCCGTCTGATGTTCCCGATCTGCGACCGTGACGGGAATGTCATCGGATTCGGAGCGCGTGCGCTGGACGATTCGAATCCCAAGTATATCAACACCGCGGCGACTGAGGCATTCGACAAACGGAACACGCTCTACGCTCTGCACATGGCCTCTTCCACCATTCGTCAGTCCGGTACGGCTGTGATCGTCGAAGGCTACATGGACGCCATCGCGGCGCATGAGCACGGCTTCACGAATGTTGTAGCCTCGATGGGTACTGCCCTCACCGAGAACCAGGTGGCACAGCTGCGAACCCTCGCGCAGAGCTATGTGCTCGCCCTCGACCCGGACGCCGCCGGCCAGGAGGCCACGCTTCGAAGTCTTGAATCGTCCTGGCGAGTATTCCGCAGCGCAGTGGGCAGACGCAGTCCCGCAAGCCAGAGCGTGCTGAGCCAGTACAGGCCTCCCGAACTGAAGATTGCCGAGCTTCCTGAGGGCCAGGATCCTGACGCGCTCATTAGAAACGACTCCAAGAGGTGGGAAGAGACCGTAGCCGGCGCACAGCCACTTCTGGACTTCGTGATTCCAGCACTTGTGAAACGAACCGATCTGTCCATCCCCGACAGCAGGGCGAACATCGCCCGCGAGCTCGCCCGCCTGATAAACCAACTAGACGAGATGGACCAGTACGAGTACTGGAACAAGCTGGCAGACCAGCTCAATGTTCCTCTCGACACCTTGAGAGCGTCACTGGGGACCCAGCGAAGCCAGGGCGGTCGCCGGCAGCGAGAGACGGGCCGAGAGGATGTCGGCGCAGGTGTCGAAGTCAGCCCAAATCTCCTCACCGAGGAGAAGGTCGAGCCTGTCGAGGAGTACGTTCTGGCCCTTCTGGTTCAGAATCCGAACCTACTGGAGGACGTACGAGGCACCGATCCTCAAATCTTCCGTCACACGGAAAACCGCCAACTGTTTACCTCGATGCTGACCTACCCTACAATTGCGACACTCAAGGAGGGACTGGATTCCGTTTTGGGCGGTCTCCTAGTTCGGCTGGAACAGATTGAACTCCCTCCAATGTCGTCAATAGAACGCGAATCTATCCGAAAGCAATGCCTTAATCGCCTAGCGAAAAGACACTTCCAGGAACTCCAATTGAGTATCGTACAGACAGATACTCCCGCAGTGGCTCCACAAAGAGAGTTGGAGCCCCAGGTACAGCAGATCAACCAGAGACTCCGGGAACTACAGAATGTACGGTCCAGCTAATCCAAGAAAACCATTCAAGGACTCGAGTGAAGTACCGCGTTTAGAATTGGCCGACCGGATATAAGTCACATACAGTGGGGTTGCCTATATGAACAGAAGCATCAGCACCGACAGCGGCGACGATGTATTCCGAGGGCTCGTATCAGAGGTCTCGACCACAGCAGACCTGATCAGCACCACCCGCTCGACCGAGGACGGGTTCAGGACAGGTGAGGACCTGTCGCCGGAGCGCTCAGAAGGTGTGTACGACGCCATGCGGGCCTCGCGAAACGGGGCGGCCCAACGGCGAGCGGACAGCAACACCACTGCCGCTCCCGCAGAGTGGGAAAAGGACATGGGCAACGTTGAGATGATCGACGACCCGGTCCGTATGTACCTTCGCGAAATCGGCAGGGTCAACCTTCTCAAGGCCGCCGAGGAGCGGGAACTCGCCCGCCACTTCGAAGAGGGAAGGCATATCGACAAGGTCGAGGAGATGCTGTCGGCCCCTGACGGCAGGCAGCCGCGAGCCTGGATGATCGTTGCCCACTTCCTCCAGTACATCGCTGCCCATCACGAGGTCGCCAGCGCCATCGCCAGGTATCACGCAATCCCATACTCTGGCCGTCTCTCTGAGACGATTGCGCACCCCGACATTCGAGACGCGCTCGACGGCGAGCTTCCCCAGGAAGTAGTGAACTTCCTGGCTGACGCGTTGAACACCGACCCTGACGTTGCCAAAGAGCAGCTGCAGGTATTCTCGCTCAGCAGCCGACTCCTACCAACGTCGGTACTGGAAGCGCTTAAGTCCGACTTCAACATCAGAGACATGTCTAACGTCGTCGGTACGCCCGAGTTTAACGGTGCACTCGAGTCTTACGAGATCGTCTTCTACCATCACATCGAGATGGCCAAGGACACGAGCGACCGCTCGCAGCGTCACCTTGCCGAAGCAAACCTGAGGCTGGTGGTCAGCGTCGCCAAGAAGTACATCGGACGTGGAATGTCACTGCTGGACCTGATCCAGGAGGGCAACATCGGGCTGATTCGCGCCGTCGAGAAGTTTGACTATCGCAAGGGTTACAAGTTCTCAACCTACGCCACATGGTGGATCAGGCAGGCCATTACTCGCGCGATTGCCGATCAGGCCCGTACGATCCGCATCCCGGTCCACATGGTTGAGACCATCAACAAGCTCCTGAGGGTCACCCGTCGACTCGTGCAGGAATATGGCCGTGAGCCTACTAGCGAGGAGATCGGCAAGGGCATGGAAATCCCAGCCGACAGGGTCAGGGAGATCCTCAAGATATCCCAGGAGCCGGTGTCCCTCAATACGCCGATCGGCGAGGAAGAAGACAGCCACCTGGGCGACTTCATCGAGGACACCACAGCACTGGCCCCTGCCGAGGCGGCCTCGTACCAGCTCCTCAGGGAGCAGGTGGATGACGTTCTCTACACCCTGAGCGACAGAGAGGCACAGGTCCTCCAGTTGAGGTTCGGGCTGGAAGACGGCCGCGCACGCACGTTGGAAGAGGTTGGACGCGACTTCGGTGTCACAAGGGAGCGTATTAGGCAGATCGAGGCGAAGGCTCTCAGGAAGCTCAGGCATCCCAACCGCTCGAAGAAGCTCAAGGACTTCCTTGAATAGGTAACGAGTCCTTGGCCACTCACACTCCATCGGAAAGACCTGAAAGGGCTGCGTCATCGGCCCAGTCTTCGGCGACCCTGAACAGATCCAGGGTCGCCGTCGTATACACCAGCCCGGAAACGGTGCTCGACGACATACAGCACGCGATGGAGCTGGCGGGCGTCCGGTCCGCCCTCCCACCGGGCATAGAGACCCTGCTCAAGATCAACATCTCCTGGCAGCACTACTACCCTGCCTGCTCTTCGTCTCCCTGGCAGCTCGACGGCGTGATTCGCGGCCTCACGGCGGCGGGCTACGACCGCCTTACCCCTGTCCACAACGGAACGGTGGTCGTCGACCCGAGGGAGGGGGCGGCCAACAACAAGCACGAGGCAGTAACGGAGAGTCACGGGCTAGATTCGGTATTCCTGGAGGATGTGGAGTGGGTGGACTTCGTGCCGAAATCCCCCATGCTGGTCCTCGACAAGGTCTACCCAAACGGCTTCCAGATCCCGCGGATGCTGATGGACAAGAACATCGTGCATCTCCCGACGGTCAAGACCCATGTGTTCACCACCATGACAGGCGCGATGAAGAACGCCTTTGGCGGCCTGCTGAACTACCAGCGACACTGGACGCACTCCGTGATTCACGAGACGCTTGTCGACTTGCTGAGAATTCAGAAGGAGATACACCCCGGCATCTTCGCCGTTACCGACGGCACATTCGCAGGTGATGGACCCGGTCCTCGCGCCATGCGCTGGCACACCAAGAACGTGATTCTTGCATCAGCCGACCAGGTCGCGATCGATGCGGTTTCAGCGAAGCTGATGGGCTTCGACCCCATGTCGATACCTTTCATTCGAATCGCCGACGAGCATGGACTCGGAAGTGGCAGGTTCGATGAGATCGAGTTGGTTGGATCAGACATCGAAGAGGTGAACTGGGGCTTCAGCGCCGCTGAGAATACTTTCGCAAGCCGTGGCCAGAAGCTGATCTACTGGGGACCTCTTAAGTCCCTGGAGAACATCCTGCTGAGGTCTTTCATCACGCCTTGGGCGTACGCTGCATCGAACCTGTACCACAACGCTTACTGGCTGAAGGTGGTCGGCAGGAAGCGTGTGGAAGAGGCGATGAAGACGCCGTGGGGACGACTCTTCCAGGAGTACTGACGAGACTACCTAACGTCGGGGAAGTCTTCTTACGGGCGCTCGACCAAGTCCACTGATGTCTCGAACTGCTTGTTGTCCCGCATGTAGTTGACCTGGACGGAATCTCCTACTTCGTAGCTCCACAGGAGCGTGAGGAACCCACCCATATCTGAGGTTGGTATCCCGTCCATGCTGACAACCACGTCGCCCACCTGGAGACCCGCATTGAACGCTGGGCCTGCCCTCGAGATTCGGGTAATCACCACGCCTTCATCCACGTTCAGGTCGAGTCTGTTGGCTATGGCAGCCGTAACGTCTTCTCCGTTCATCCCCATCAGCGGCCTGACCACACGCCCATGCTCTATAAGGCTGTCGATGATCGGAAGCGCCGTCTCAGAGCTTATCGCGAACCCTATTCCCTGGGCGCGCCGCTCCACGGCGGTGCTGATGCCGATGACATCGCCGTCCATGTCCACGAGTGGCCCGCCGCTATTGCCGTCATTGATGGCCGCGTCGGTCTGGATCATGTCGTAGAGCGGCTCCCTTTCCGTCCGAACCGTGCGCCCACGCGCGCTTACGATTCCCAGGGTGACCGTGGGTCCTCCCTTAAGGGCAAGGGCGTTGCCCACAGCGACTACCCAGTCACCGACCCTAATGTCATCTGAATCGCCCCAGTCGATCACGGGAAGAGCATCTTCAGCTTCGATCTTCAGAACTGCGAGGTCTGTGACGATATCCCAACCCACGACCTGTGCGTCGTAGGTCCTACCGTCCGGCAGGTGGACCTTGATGCCAACGACGTCATGGATTACGTGGAAGTTCGTGACGACGTACCCGTCCGACCTGACAACCACCCCAGAGCCGGCTCCCTGGTCCGTGAAGTCGAAGAATAGCCCCTGGTTGACTGACTCGACAAATATCGAGACCACGGAAGGTTGGACACTGGTTACAAGGTCGGCGATCGAGGGCAGTTGCATTATTCCAGGTGGGCCCTGATAGCCGTTGGTGCTGGGTCCGGCCTGTGACTGAGGAGGAAGCGGCGCAGCGGGGGCAACCGTTGGCGGCACTTCAGTCGGCGTGGGCGTCGGAGTAGCAGCCGGTGCGGGTGAAGAGAATCCGCACGCCAGTGCAAGCACGCAGGTCGACAAGGCTGCCGCCATGGGCCATGCCCAGCTACGCCCCGACTTCACCGGAATCCCATGCCCTCATCCTGACTCGCGAGACTCCTGTCCACAGCAATCTCAGTCCGCGCACTTCCCCACCCATCTGGTCCACACGTTGCGCATACCTGGAAGTGGCCAGGGCGCCAAACAGCAGGATGATTGCCGAGACGTACACCCAGCTCAGCAGGGCCATGATTGCACCTATTGGGCCGTAAACCACGTTGTACGTGGGGAATGTATTTACGTACCAGATGAAACCCCAGGTAGCTCCATCTATTGCCAGTGAGGCGACCAGGGCGCCCATCCAGACGTCCCTGAAGGTTACATCGGTGTTCGGCAGATGTTTGTACAGCAGCAGCAGAGTCCCAAATGTGATCATTGGCGAGGCGACCACAGTGATTAGATTACCTATTAGTTCATACGTAACATCTGGGAATGCGGTCTTTACCAGATACTGAATTGTGCCGACCATTGGCGTCACGAACAGCAGGAAGACCATCAGGATCCCGGCGCCCGAGGCCAGTCCCAGGTCGATGAGCCTCTCCCTGATAAATGGCCTGGTCCTTGTGACGCCCCACGCCGCGTTGATGCCCTTGCGAATCGCTCCGAACGCTGCAGAGGACGCCCATATCAGGGCAAACACCGCTGCGACCCCGGTTATGGTCCTCGCAGACACCACACCCCGCATCGTCTCGCCAATGAAGTCCGAGGAGACAGGGATGATCTCTGCCATCTGCTCCGCCATGGTCGCGCGTTCCACCTCGAGGGGAAAGAAGAAACCCCAGATGGAGACCATCGCGAGTACGAGTGGAAACATCGAGAACAGCGTGTAGAAAGCGATGGCGCCCGCAATATACTGGCAGTTCTTGCCGAGAAATTCGTTCACGGCGTCTGCACACATCAGTATGAATCTAACCAGGTACACTGCTTCCTCGGTATTCTCTGTGCGCTGAACCTCTAAGTGTGGAAGTTCCGAAGATGGTATCCAGAAGTCCTGAAAGCGGTCAAGTTAGAGAGCGAGAACAGGCCAGTTCGAACTACTCGCCTTCCTCGAAGAATTCCCGGATGATCCCTACCGTTGCTTCCATGTCTTCGTTGTGGAGGCCGTGCCCCACACCTGGGATCTCGCCGAATGTTCCATTTCCGTCTGGAATCGTAGCCACCATCTTACGGGCCTGCGGCTCGTCCAGCACTGCACTTACCTCTCCCCGTAGCACCAACGTACGGCATCTGATCTTCGCGACACAGTCCCACATGAAAGGGCCCTCTTTGAGCGCAGTCCTGCCCAGCAGCCATCTCATCTCAGGATCGGTCTTCGGCACGAGAATGCCATCCCAGTTTGTGCGGTACGTGTGCCTGACAGTCGCCCATATCTTGTCGTCGCTGGCCTCTTGGTCGTCTTCACGGTGCCAGTCGAACGCCATCTGGTCACTGAAGAAGCCCCTGGGGCGCTCCCGGTTACCGCTCTGCATACGAGACGCCGCGGTCTGTCTTCCGGCCGGAGACGGGTCAGGCATGGGGCCGTAGTCACCCAGTACCAGGCCATCGATGAGATGCCCGTAGTATGCTCCAAGTGGCATCCCCATCCTGGAGCCCTGCGAGTGCCCGTAGTAGTCGAACGGATACAGCCCGGTAGCCTGGGCGAACAGCCCAACGTCGGTTGCGAACGACTGGGCTGAGTAGCCTTCACGGCTCCAGTCGCTGTCGCCACACCCTCGAGCGTCCAAGGCGACCACATGCCACTTGTCAGTCATGTGAGGGGCGAACTCGTCGAACTGGTGCGCATGTCCTCCGATGCCGTGCATCAGTATCAGGGGCTTCTTCGTCCTGTCACCGCCCCAGTCCAGGTAGTGAAGCCACAGGCCATTTACGAACACCCACTTGTCTTCCGGGTACACACCTGACATCGAAAACTCCTCTCAGTATTCTAAGGGCCAATAGCCCGACCGGGTCGACTCCCCTGAATCAGACCATTACGGGCTGCGGCAAACATGTAAGTCACGAGATAGCTTCTGAACGGACGCCATCGGGCCGAGAGTTCGACAGCCTCCTTCGGGGTCAGACGCTCACCCCCATTGTAGAGCGATCCGAGAGATCGCTGAACGGCGAGGTCGCCTTCCGGGAAGCCGTCCGGGCGGTCGAATGCGCGAATCAGGAGCCAGTGGGCCGTCCAAGGGCCCACGCCCCTAAGCTTGACGAGTTCCTCGACAATAGACTCGTCCGGCAGGTCAGCCATCGCGTCCAGGTCGAGGTCTCCAGAAGCCACACTCTCCGAGATGTCGACGACGTACTCGGCCTTCCTCGCGCTGAACTTGATCCCACGCAACGCATCAGTGCCAGCCTCTGCGATCGCCATCGGCGAAGGAAATAGGCGGCAGTCCGAGCCACCTGCTGAAACCGCCCTTCCGAGCGTGTCCACGAGCAGGTCCCTTAGCACACGGGCGACCTCGTTGCTGATCTGCTGACCCAGGATGGACGAAACGAGCCCCTCGAACGGCGACACGGCCTGCGGAATCCCAAGACCTCGAAACTGAGTCGCAAAATCAGTCATCGGGTCATCCGTATCCAGCGACTCGTAGAAGCCGTGAAGATTGCCGTGAGCGCCGACAGACCTGGCCGCGACATCAACGACACTCGACTGCTCCTCGTAGGTCAGCACGTCACCGGCAAGCGTGACCTCTAACTCCGGTCGTTCGATCTCACCAGTGGATCGGACGCTGAATGCTACCGACTTTCCACCAATCTCCAGTCCTCTCGAGAACACACCATCGACTAACGTGTCGGCGGCGTATCTGCTCCGGCCATATACCGCGAAACTCGCTGAGGCGTTGAAGTCGTACGGAGGCTGTGGCCTGAATGTGTGAGTCGCTGTGAACATCTATCTCATCAATGGATCAGCATCGCGTCGCCGAAGCTGTAGAACCGGTATCTCTCACTGACAGCAGCCTCGTAGGCGTTCAGGATGATTTCTCTGCTGGCGAAGGCTGACACGAGCATTAGCAGAGTCGACTTGGGCAGATGGAAATTCGTCACGAGTCCGTCTATCACCCTGAACTCGAAGCCAGGCGATATAAACAGGTCGACCCACCCTGCCCCGGGAGTTACCAACTGATCCGTACTGTCATTCACGAGCGCCGCGTTTTCCAGGAGTCTAACTGCTGTGGTCCCGACGGAGATAATCCGGCGATTCTCGGCTCGTGCCGAGTTTATCTCGTCCGCGGCCTCACTCGACAGTTCCCACTGCTCAGCGTGCATGTCGTGATCAAAAGGGTCTTCGGACGTGACAGGTCTGAACGAGTCCCATCCTACGTGAAGAGTGACGAATGCTCGCCTCACTCCCATATCATCCAGACGTTCAAGCAGCGAATCGCTGAAGTGAAGTCCGGCGGTTGGTGCGGCCACGCTTCCCTCAGCGTCAGAGTACACGGTCTGATAGCGGTCGCTGTTCTGCAACTCCTCGTGTATGTACGGCGGCAGAGGAATGTGACCGATCTTCATCAGGTCCGGCTCTGACTCGAATCGCACCAGTCTCGACCCGGCAGGCTCCATGTCTACGACCTCCCCGGTCGTCTCTCCCCTACCGTCTTTCCCGGACACAACGAAGCGTGCCCCGGTGCGCAACCGGCGACCCGGCTTCACAAGCGCCCTCCATTCGCCATTGCCAGTGCGTGACAGCAGCAGCAGCTCGATGTCACGACCAGACGTCTCTGATCTCCCGTAAAGACGCGCCGGAAAGACCCTGCTGTCATTGAATACGAGAAGATCGCCTTCACATAGCGAGTCTGGTAGATCGTAGAACATCCTGTGAGTTGTGTGACCAGTCTTTCGATTCAGAAGCATCAGGCGCGAGTGGTCTCGCGGCTCAACGGGCTTCTGGGCGATCAACTCTGGAGGCAGGTAGTAGTCGAAGTCTGAAGTCTTCATATCTGGTCCGCCGAGGTCCAGCGGGACGGCACGGGCGCTTCCCTCAGTCGCCGCCCGCCGTCGACGCGGCGCCCTCCACCGGCCGACTCGGAGCCGGTGGTCTTCCAAACGTCGGCGCGCGGTGGAAGAACGCCAGCAGCGCTCCGAAGCACAATACGAAAACAACCATCAGACTGGACAGCTGGAAACCCTGAATGTAGAAGCCCTGTGCACTGGCCTCCGAGAGCAAGGAGACACCAGTTGGCAACGCGAGGGCGAGCATGGCGGCGGCTGTCGTCGCACCGAGGGCGTGGCCCATCTCGCGTGTCGTCTCCATCATCCCTGATGCAACACCGCGATGCTGCAACGGAAGTGAGTTCATCACAGTTGCGTTGTTTATGGGATTAAACATGTTCGTTCCCACCGAAATTGGGATCATGAGCAGGGGCAGAGCCCAGAATGGGATTTGAGAAGCTGCGAAGCTCAGGACCAGGAAACCGCCCGCGATCACAATCAACATGATAGGCCGCATAAGCCTGGGCTGGTACCTGTCGTAAACCCACCCGGCAACCATCGGCATGAATAACCCGAGCGTCTGGCTGGGAAGCAGCACGACGGTCACATACAGGGGCGCCATACCGAATCCTTCTTCAACAAGGATAGGCACCAAAGTCATCGTCGCCAGCATGGAAAAGTGGTAAGTGACGTTCGTGGCCAGCGACAGGGAGAACGGGCCTTCTTTGAAGTGGCGAACATCCACTATGGGATTCGACACCTTACGCTCGACCAGGAAGAACACACCCAGCATCAGAATAAACAGGAAGTGCATCGGCAGGTGGTAAGACAGCGCATCGGAGGATACGTAAGACTCCTCGCCCGAATGGAGGTGCGACCCGGACAGCACCAGCACCACACCGGCAGCTACCAACAGCACGCCGCCAAGCCAGTCTATCGGGCCGTCATCGCGCTCGGATTTAACGGTGGCCTGGCTGCGCACCATTGGAATGCACGCCACGATAGAGAGAAGCCCAAGTGGGACGAACGACAAGAACACCATTTGCCAGCTGACGAACTGGAGCATCACTCCAAAGAAGGCAAGGCCGATTAGCGTACCGAACCGCGCGCCGATGATAGGCACCGCGAATGCCCGTCCGCGCTCGTTGGGGCCAAAGTTGGCGGCAAGAATCGCGTTAGCGTTGCCCATCACCATGGCTGAGCCTAGTCCCGCAACCGCACGCCAGGCGACTATGTGCCATAGCTCCTGTGAGAGCGCAATCATCCCCGATCCGGCAGTGGACAGTATGATGCCCAGGAAGAAGACCCGGGCATGTCCGTACCTGTCCCCCATTCGAGCGCCAAGTAGCACGAATGCCCCAAGCATCATCAGGTAGATGATGACTATCCACGCGGCATCGTCGACACCTGTATCGAAAGCCTTGGCGAGGGTTGGAAGCGCGATTGCGACTGGTAGACTCGAGAGCTGGACGAGCATGTAGGCCGCAGTCAACGCGAGAAGCGTCTCCTTGCGGCTCCTGCTGTGCACCAACGGCCTAAGCGCCGAAAGTATGCTCAAGTCCTACCCTTCAATCCTGTACAGTTGGCTCAGACCGGCTCATCGTAACAAATCGGCCAACGGCGCAATGTTAGCACGATTGACAGTCCCAAACACCAAGCTGGCACAGACAACACGCTACATTCGCAGGGCGTCAACCGCTCAGTTCAGCTAAAATCTCCTCAGGTGCCTGGTGCATCCAATCAACTAACCTAACACCGGGCCACCACGTTACAGCAGGTGAGCGCATGTCGAAGTGTGCCTTCGCTGCGGCAGCTCCCACCAGGATCCAAGGTAGCAATGCAAGAGAAGCAGGCGAATCGCGAGATCGTCGAAGACATCGTCAGGCGCGCTCAGGCGGGTGACCAATCGGCGTTTGCCGAACTATACGAAAGATACTACGACCAGATCTTCAGGTACGTCTCATTCAAGTGCGGCAACAGGCTCGAGGCGGAGGACCTCACAGGAGAGGTGTTCCTGAGAATGCTGGAGTCGATAGACAAGTTCAAGTTCCAGGGATTTCCATTCACGTCGTGGCTGTATCGCATCGCACACAACCTTGTGGTCGACAACTTCCGGCGCAAGGGTAGAAAGCCTACTGTTCCCCTGGACAAGGTGCTGCACTTCTCAAGTGAAAAAGATGGAGAGATGGAAAACCAGGCCCAGATAAGCTGGAGTATGGGCGAGGTCGTTGAAGCGATGACCAGCCTCACAGACCTCCAGCGCGAGGTCATTACGCTGCGTTTCGTGGCCGGCCTCTCGATAGCCGAGACTGCCGATGCAGTTGGCAGAAAGGATAACGCCGTCAAGGCGCTCCAACACGCCGGCATTCGAAAGCTGAGGAATCTGATGACCAATCCGGGCCCATTTGCAGTAGTGACACCGGAGCCCGAGCTATGACCGGTTGCCTTTCTAATCCGAGAGGTGCGAGATGAGCCAGGAGTTCAGCGAAGCACTTAACGACTGCCTCGACCGACTTGTAAAGGGCGAGGACATTCACGATTGTCTTCGTCGCTACCCTCAGCAGGCCGGCGAACTGGAGCCTCTACTTCACGTTGCCCTTGCGACGATCAATGCGGCTGAAGAAGTCAGGCCCGATCCTCAGGCCAGAGATCGCAACTTCCTCAGATTCTCCGAGGCAGTTCAGCAGCGGTCCTCCAGACCCAGACGCAGGATGTCGTGGTTCCAATTCAGATGGCTCCCTGTGGCCCGTCCGATTGCAGTTGGCCTGGCGTCCATACTGGTGTTCGTAATGGGAGCAGGCGTAGCTACTGCCGCGTCGTCCGAATCCGTCCCGGGAGAGCCTCTCTACTGGGTGAAGACCGCCAAGGAGAACGTCGAAGGAAGACTCCCGCGCTCGGACGACGGCAGGGCGAATTTCGAGGCCGCGCTCGCCGAGGTGAGGGGCAAAGAGGTTGGCAAGCTTATAGAGCGAGGTCAGTTCACAAGAGCCGATGTTACCGTTCGGCGGATGAACGACAATCTGGTCCGCTGCGCGCGTTATGCCGGCGTCTCTGTTGCCGTGAATCCGGTCGAGATGCCCACAAGGCCGCCCGCAACCATTGGGCAGACCAGGGCCGAGCTTCTCGTACGAGGTCTGGAGCAGGACCGCGAGGTATTCAGGTCCAAGGTTAGGCACATACTTTCAAGGCTCTCGCCACAAGACCGACGCCGGGCGGAGCAGGTCTTCAGAGGCACAGAATTACGGTACTGGATGCTTATCCACGCAATGAAGACCACCGCGCCTGACAGTCGCCCGTACCTGGTCTTTCCGGTCAATCATCCTCGTCGGGGCCGGTAGAATTCAGATAACACCAATCGACCAGAGTACTGGAGCGCACACCCAATGAGATTCCTAACCCGACTGAGGCGATGGCAGATCATCGCCTTGGTCGTTGTCCTTGTCGTCATCGTCGTTGGCTCTTTCGTCACCTATCGCAATGCAACGAGCCCAGACACGACGGGGCTTGAAGAAGACCAGCAGCTCGTCAACGTACGGCGCGGCGACCTGGTAAACGAGATCTCAATAAGCGGCAGCATCAGCTTCCCGGAGCGGGAGAATATGACCTTCGGGTCGCAGGGCGTGGTGGCGGAGGTACTGGTAAAGGAGGGTGAGCGCGTCTCGGCGGGTGACATCATCGCTCGACTGGACGCCGAAACCATCGCACGCCTCGAACGGGAAGTCACTGAGGCGAGTGCTGCGGTACGAGACGCACAGGACGAGCTGGACGATCTGGTCTCACCTCCTGACCTATCCGTAGCCGAAGCGAGGCAGGCGGTCGCAGTTGCACAGGACACTCTCGATGACGCCACCGAGGCTCTCGACGACGTGATCTCCCCCACGGGCTTGCAGCTCTCAGCAATGGCGGAACAGGTCGCAGCAGCAGCACGGGCGCTGCAAGACGCCGAAGATGCACTTGCTGACGAGATGGAGAGCCCCTCAGAGTTGGACATAGCCCAGGCCGCTCGCAATGTCATCGAGGCTGAACGCGCCCTCGCTGATCTTGAAGGCTCACCAACTGCGCTCGAGGTCGCTCACGCGACCGACAGAGTCGCCAGAGCTGAGGTCGCCCTCGAAGACGCTGTCGAAGCTCTGGAAAAGTACGAAGCGGGCGTAAACGATGAAGACGTCTCTCGAGACCTGGATAACGCGCGCCAGGACCTGGAGACAGCCAGGACGAATCTCACCAACGCGCAGGCGGACTATGCCGTCGCTCAACGCAGCGGTGAGGTCGCTACCAGGGAAGCCCGGGACGCGCTGAACGATGCAGGCCAAGCCTATGCCGACACGTTCAACACGTGGCTGGGCATTGTCCAGCCGGCTGACTCGCTCAACCCTGACTACCGTGTCGCGTTTGCAGACTACGGAGTCGACCTCGATTTGCTGTTCTCGCCAGATGGTAGAGGACGGGGGCTGGCCTTCGGCGAGTCTATTCCGCTCGACGATCCAGGCACCGCATGGAACGAGTCCCAGGTCCATGTGTGGCTGCACTTTTCGAGACAGGACCTGGAGGCAACGTGCGAGCGCAACGACCCTCCTCCATTCGGAACCATCTGCATAGAAGAGGAGTTCAGGACGGCTGGCGAAGCGTACCAGGATGCCATTGATGGAAGTGCCAGTGCCGACTCTGACGCACTCAATGCCCTCGCATCAGCTCAGGAGAGAATAGACTCATCGCGGTCTGCAATCGAGAATGCTGAAGACCGCATCGAAGAGCTTACAGAGCCGGTGGATCCAGTCTTTCGATCCCAGATGCAGTCGGCCGTACGGGTTGCCGAAGAAGACCTCAATGATGCCAGGCAGAGCCTCGCAGACCTGACAGACCCAATAGACGAACTGGAGATCGCCGCCAAGGCGGTGGAGATCGAAGTCGCACGGGCGAACTTCGCGGAGGCAAGAGAGAGCCTTGCCGACCTGACAGAACTAAAGAATTCCGCCATAGCCGACGACCTCACAGCCAAAGTCGAGCTTGCGCGGGCCAATCTTGAAGACCTGAAGTCACAGCAGGCCGAGCTCCTTTCAGGGCAGGACCGTTCTGACTATCAGACCGCGCTGCACGCGGCGACCGTAGCACAACTGGCTCTCGAAAAGAGGCAGGAAGAACTCGAAGAGCTGCTGAACGACCCCGATAGCGTCGACCTTGACCTGCTCACCGCGAAAGTGGAGAGTGCTCAGACACTCCTGGAAGAGTCCCAGGAGCGGCTTGCCGACGCATCCGGGCTCAGGGCACCTTCGGATGGTTTCGTCTCTCGCGTGGACGCCGAAGAGGGTGAGGATGTCGAGGCGAATGACGTGGTTGCTGTGCTCGTGGACACCGGAGTGGTGGAGGTTGACGGCTCAGTCGATGAGATAGACGTGCTCTCGATTGAGGTGGGAGTGGAGGCAGAGGTCAAGATGGACGCGCTGCCCGATCAGACCATATCAGGCAAGGTGTCGTTCGTCGGAGCTGAACCCCTGGAGCAGCAGAGCGTCGTCAGCTACCCCATTCGCGTTGAGATAGAGCTTCCACAGGACGTCCAAGCGCCGGAGGGCCTGAGCGCCGTGGCAAGGATCGTCCTCAGTCGCGAGACGGACGTTCTCCTGATTCCCGTAAACGCCATTCGTGGCAGTTTCGACAACCCGATTGTTCACCTGATGGTCAACGAGGAGTCAGTTGAAACCCCGGTCAAACTTGGCAACAGCGATGACTTCTGGACCATCGTAACCGAAGGCCTGAACGAGGGAGACATGGTGGTCGCGGTTGCGCCAGAAGGCCAGGATGTTCAGTTCTTCAACGAGGACGACGAAGACAACGGCGGTCCCGGACCGCGCGAGCAGTAGGAATAACTGAGGTACTCTTGTAATGGCCCTGATTACACTGGAAGACGTGACGAAGATCTACAGGATGGGCGAGGTCGAGGTGGGCGCCCTGCAGGGAGTCTCCCTGGAGATCGAAGAGGGCGAGATGGTAGCGGTTATCGGCCCTTCAGGCTCGGGCAAGTCCACGCTCATGAATCTCGTCGGCTGCCTGGACGCCCCTACAAGCGGACGCTACGAGCTGGAAGGCCAGGACATCAGCAAGATGTCGGACAGCCGCCTCTCGGAGATTCGAGGCAGGCAGATCGGTTTCGTATTCCAGACCTACAATCTGCTGCCAAGGCTATCGGCGCGTGCCAATGTCGAGCTTCCCCTGATGTACAACAGTGGGACTGACCGGAGGCGCCGCGCGATGGAAGCGCTCGAGATGGTCGGGCTCGGAGACCGGGCCAACCACAAGCCGACCGAGCTGTCCGGCGGTCAGCAGCAGCGTGTGGGAATAGCCAGGGCTCTCGTCAAGGAACCGAGCATCATGCTGGCCGATGAGCCCACCGGGAACCTGGACAGCACGTCCAGCGAGGAGATCATGACTCTGCTCAAGGACCTCAACCGTGAGCAGGGACTCACCCTGATGATCGTGACGCATGAGTTCGACATCGCGGCCGAGACCAACCGGATCATTTCCATGCTCGATGGTCGCGTTGTGGGTGACAGTCACCGGGATACCTGGGGCCCCGGCGGGGAGCAGTGGCCGGGCGGTGCAAGGAGTGCCGCCGGGCAAGGCCCACTGCAGTCCACGGAGCCTTCTATAGCGTGAATCCCCTGGACATAATGCTCACGGCGCTGTCTTCGCTGGCATCGAACAAGCTTCGAGCAGCGCTTACGCTGCTCGGCATAGTCATTGGCGTAACCGCAGTGATTGTCCTGATCTCGCTCGGTCAGGGAGTGCAGAAGTCGATTACGTCGGAGTTCGAGTCACTCGGGACGAACCTGATCACGGTCACACCCGGTTCGAGCGATGACGAGGGTTTCGGGGCGTTCTTCGGGGGGGGTGGAGATGAAGACACACTGACGCTTGATGACGCCTATGCGCTCCTCGATCCCGTCAACGCACCATCTGTAGTCGCCGTTGCCCCGGAGATCAACACCTGGGCACGCGTAGAGTATGGCAGACGCTCGGACGATACGACGATTCTTGGCGTCACTGCGGACTACGACGACGTCCGACTGTATGTCGCTGAGCAGGGCGAGTTCATTGCCCCTGTCCACGTTCGCGATGCCGCGTCGGTAGCCGTTCTTGGCGCGGGCATTTCGGAGTCGCTATTTGGACTTAGAAGTCCGGTCGGGCAGACTATCAAGCTGAACGACAAGCCGTTCACAATTATCGGGGTCCTGGAGAGCAAGGAGGGCGGGTTCTTCGGGTTCCTGGACCGGAACATAATGATCCCCCTGACTACAGCTCACTACCGGCTGCAATTCCACCCAAACTCCAAAGGCGAGATCCAGGTCGGCAGCATCAACGTTCAGGCGGAATCCAGCGAAGTCGCCAAGAGCGCGGAGCGCGAGGTCAGGGACATTCTGCGGCTGCGACACCGCATCGTCGAAGCAGACGACTTCACCATCACCACACAAGAACAGGCACTGGAGGCGATTGAGAGCGCGATCGGCGCGTTCACTATCTTCCTGGGCAGCATTGCTGCCATCAGCCTGCTTGTGGGCGGTATCGGCATAATGAACATCATGTTCGTCACCGTTACGGAGCGCACGCGTGAGATCGGCATCCGAAAGGCAATGGGAGCGAAGCGTCGCGACATCATGCTCCAGTTCGTGACAGAAGCCGCCGTGCTGAGTTTCGGCGGCGGGCTGGTCGGGCTGGCTCTTGGGGGTCTTATAACCATGGCGATGAATGGGCAGGACTTCCTCGGCGGTCCGACATTGGAGACATCCATCGATGCCCAGATAACGATCCTGGCGCTGGGCGTGTCCATAGGCATCGGGCTCTTCTTCGGGATCTACCCTGCGCTCCGAGCCGCCAGGCTCCATCCCATAGACGCACTGCGCTACGAGTAGGCAACCCGAATTCCGTTCCCGCAAGTTAGCCGCATGGAATTCCCGGACGCGCCATAGCTGATTCCTGAAACCTTTTTTGGGAAATCAACTAGACGTTAACCTTGCATTAACCCCATGCAAGGGTTGTACAATGCACCGCTAGAGGCAGGTGAAACAGTTTCGCTAGGGGATGCGTTCCTCTCCCGGAGCTCGGCGAGGAGGATCGCTCCAGCGAACATCTTATGATAGAAATCGCCCGCATCATCGGTATAGCGCTCAACCACAAGTGGAGGCTCATTGGAGCCTACATCAGCATGGTCGGAGCGCTTATTGCGTTTGTTCTCATGCCCCGATACATGGGGCAGGCTGTCGACGAAATCAAAGAGATGTTCGAGACTGGTTCAACCAGTCTTGACGCGATCTTCACCATTTCTGCCATCATCCTGGGGCTGAGCGTCATCAGGGGTGTGCTCTCGTACTTCCAGACCTACCTGGGTGAGGCGCTTTCCCAGATGGTCTCGTACGACATAAGAAACTCCCTGTACAACCACGTACAGCACATGAGCTTCGGCTTTCATGACCGCTACCACACCGGCGCGCTCATGTCTCGGGCCATCACTGATGTCGAGAACATCCGAATGTTCATCAACATGGGCCTGGTCCGTACTCCGTACTTCCTCCTGCTCTTCTTGGTCGTCGCCATAATCCTGTTCGTAAAGGACTGGAGGCTCGGCCTCATCAGCGCCAGCTTCATGCCGGTCGTAATGATCTACTCCGCGATGATCCGGCTGAAGATGCGCAACATCTGGCTCATCGTCCAGGAGAAGATGGCCGAAATGAGCACGGTGCTCCAGGAGAACTTCACTGGTATACGAGTGGTGAAGGCGTTTGCCGCTGAAGCTCATGAAGAGACGAAGTTTGAGCGCCGCAATCGCGAGGTCTCGGCCCACTTCATAGAGGCCGAGAAGATGCGGGCCTCCAGCACCTCTTTCATGCTCTTCACGTTCCTGATGGCGATGGGACTGATCCTCTTCTTCGGCGGTCGGCGCGTAATGAGCGGCGACATGTCAGTTGGCGAGTTGGCTGAGTTCATCTTCTACCTGCAGATGCTTCAGATGCCCGTGCGAATGGCTGGCTGGCTCGTGAACTCGTATGCCCGTGCCGCGTCCGCCGGACAGCGTCTGTTCGAGATTCTCGACGCCAAGTCACCTGTCGAGGACGACGTCAACGCGCGCGAGCTGCGGAGACCACGAGGTCGTGTCAGGTTCCACAATGTTACATTCAGCTATGACCATACCAGGCGCGTCCTGAGAGGCCTGAACCTGGATGCCCAGCCCGGTGAGGTTGTCGCTCTGCTTGGACCACCGGGAAGCGGTAAGTCCAGCGTCGTCAACTTGATACCCCGCTTCTATGACGCCACAGGCGGCTGGATATCCATCGATGGCTCCGACATACGGAATGTCAGTCTGGAGTCTCTGAGACGCAACATCGGCATCGTTCAGCAGGATGTCTTCCTGTTCACCACATCGATCCGTGAAAACATCGCCTACGGAAATGTCGACGCTACCCAGGAGATGATCGAAAGGGCAGCAAAGATTGCCCAGATGCACGAATTCATTGAGTCGCTGCCTGACGGCTACGACACTCACGTCGGAGAGCGTGGCTCCACTCTGTCGGGCGGTCAGCGCCAGCGTATGTCCATCGCTCGCGCCGTGCTGCTCGACCCTCCGGTCCTCATACTCGACGACTCCACTTCCAGCGTTGACGCGCAGACCGAATCGCAGATCAGGATGGCCATGGAGTCCGTCATGGAGGGCAGGACTACGTTCGTGATTGCCCACCGTCTCAGTACAGTGCACCGCGCCGACAAGATCATTGTCATGAGAGAGGGTCAGATTGCGGAGCAGGGCACCCACCAGGAACTCGTGGAGCATGACGGGCTCTACAAGGAGATCTACGACCTCCAGCTCCGACCTCAGGAAGAAGTAATGCGTGAACTGGAATCGCCCATCCCGGCTACGGGAAGCTAGTGAGCAAGATGCATAGTTTCTGCACACAAGTCGCGCACGAAAGGACTGAACTCCCATGATGATGGGCGGCGGAATGGGATTCGGTGGGGGCAGCGCCCGGCGGGGACATCCCGACGAGGAGATGTTTGGCGCCGTTTACGATCAGCGTGTCGTACTAAAGCTTCTGCCCTACATACTGCCCTTCAAGAAGTTGGCCATCATTTCAGCGTTAGCCATGCTTGTCTACACTGGCACTCAGGTCGCGATTCCCTGGGCAATCAAAATCGGAATCGACCGCTTTATCGAGGTGGGCGACTACGCCGGCCTGACGTTCATGTTCATCCTGTTCATTGCGATCGCCGCACTGAACTGGGTAATGAACTTCATCATGCAGTTTTCGATGGAAAAGGTCGGACAGGGAATCCTGTACAACCTGCGGCGCGATGTTTTCCACCATGTCCAGAAACAGTCGGTCTCGTTCTACGACAGGACCGAAGTGGGCCGGATGATGTCCCGAGTCCAGGGGGACGTCGGTCAGCTCCAGGAGTTTGCCGCCCTCGTCGTAATGACGTTGGGAGAGCTGCTCGGCCTGATCGGAATCATCGTTGCCCTGTTGATCCTGGACTTCCAACTGGGTTTGATCACCCTGGCCGTGCTGCCTCTCCTCATACTTACGATGTTGGTGTGGCAGCCCCTCGCACGTAAGGCTTTCGTGGAAGTCCGCCGGACCATCTCGATTGTGAACGGCGAGCTAAACCAGAACATCACAGGCATCCGGGTGGTCCAGGCCATGAACCGGCAGGACCGCAACCTCGACGGGTTCAACGATCTGAACGTTGATCATCGTGAGGCCAACATGACCGCAAGCCGGCTGTCCGCAGGCCTTATCCCTGCAGTCGACATCCTGACCGCAGTGGCAATCGGGCTGGCCCTCTTCTTCGGCGCCCGCCTGATCGGCGGCGGAGCCCTGGAAATCGGCACACTTGTCGCCTTTATTCTCTACATCCAACGGTTCTTCGATCCGATCCGCAACCTGACGATGATGTACACACAGCTCCAGCGCTCAATGGCGTCCGGCTCCCGTATATTCGACCTGCTTGACTGGGAACCCGATCTGGTCGACGAAGAAGACGCGCCAGTGCTTCCTAACATCAAGGGCGAGATCGAGTTCAAGAACGTCAGCTTCAGCTATGTCGAAGGCGAAGACGTTCTGAAAGACGTAAACGTCCACATAGAGCCGGGCGAGGTCG
Organism: Dehalococcoidia bacterium; assembly: GCA_965232905.1. Classification (GTDB taxonomy): domain Bacteria; phylum Chloroflexota; class Dehalococcoidia; order Lucifugimonadales; family UBA1123; genus VXRN01. The sequence continues at coordinate 125,145 of OZ247432.1, read as the reverse complement.
TAGCAGTCGTCGGACCCACCGGCGCCGGCAAGACAACATTTATAAGCCTGATGTCGCGTTTCTATGATGTCGAGCCAGGCCGCGGAACCGTTTCCATCGACGGCCATGACGTCAGGCAGGTAGTGAGGAGCAGCCTCGCCAACCAGATGAGCATGGTACTCCAGGAGCCCTACCTGTTCTCAGGCACGGTTAGGGAGAACATCAAGTACAACCACACTGAAGCCACCGACGAGCAGATGTTTGAAGCCGCGCAGGCAGTAGGCGCCCACGACTTCATCATGGCGCTCGAGAACGGCTACGATACGTTCCTCGCTGAGCGCGGTGGAAATCTGAGCATCGGCCAGCGCCAGCTAATCAGCTTTGCGCGCGCGATTGTCGCTGACCCCAAGATTCTGATCCTGGACGAGGCGACTGCGAACATCGACAGCTACACCGAGGTCCTCATCCAACGTGCGCTCGAAGGGTTGCTCAAGGGTCGCACTGCCGTCGTGATCGCTCACAGGCTCTCCACCATACGGGGCGCGGACAAGATTGTCGTCCTGAACTTCGGCGAAGTCATGGAGATCGGCAATCACGACAAGCTGATGGCCGACGACGGGCTGTACGCTCACCTGTACAAGATGAACTACGCCGCCATTGACGCGGCGCTCCCCGCAGCTAGAAACGGCCACTAGGCCTCGCTCCTCAGGAGCGAGAGGCAGCCCTGCCGAATCAGACTTAGTCTGGTCCTCCCGGCGCCGTTCCAACCATCTGGGCTGACACTAGCTGGGCATACAGGCCGCCACGCTCCAGGAGCTGCGTGTGCGTACCCTGCTCAACCACCTGCCCATCGTCGAGGACAAGTATGTTGTCGGCGTCGCGAATCGTCGACAGCCGGTGTGCTATCACGACCGTAGTGCGACCCTCCATGAGTCTGTTCAGCGCATCCCGGACCGTCGTCTCGCTGATGGCGTCCAGGTGCGAAGTCGCTTCGTCGAGAATCAGTACCGGAGCATTCTTGAGGATTGCACGGGCAATCGCGATCCTTTGCCTCTGACCGCCGGAAAGCTGCATCCCCCTCTCCCCGACAAGTGTGTCGTAGCCCTCAGGGAAAGAGTCTATGAACTCTGCCGCGTTGGCCTGCCCCGCGGCCTCCTCGACCTCAAAGTCAGTGGCGTCGTGACGGCCCAGGCGAATGTTCTCGCGGATCGTGTTGTTGAACAGGTAAGTGTCCTGGGCGACCAGAGCGATTCGGCTCCGCAGATCGTCGAGTCGGAATTGGTCCAGACTGTGTTCTTCCAGCGAGATTCTGCCCCGGTTCGGGTCCCAGAACCGCATCATGAGATATGCGCTGGTGGTCTTGCCCGCGCCTGAGCGGCCCACGACTGCCACGGTCTGTCCCGATCCGATCTCGAATGAAACGTCTTCAAGCGCCTGCGGGTCGCCGTGCGAGTACGCGAATTCAACGTCCTCGAAGTCGATTGAGGGGGTCTGAGAGAATGGCTCAGCGGCTTCCCCGAACACGCCTGGACCGTCCTTCACCGCCACCTCTTCGTCGTGGACAGCGAGTATCCTGCGGGATGCGGCCAGCGTCTCCATCATCTGCTTCATGGTGCGCGCCAGCTCCGTCACCGGGCTGAATGACGCCAGGGCCAGCACGCTCACGAGGGGCAGGTAAGTTCGCTCGATCTGCCCATCGAGCACGAGCCATACGCCCATGGCCAGCACGGCGAGACCGCCAAGCCCCATCATGGCCTCCATGAAGCCAATCTGGAAGGCCTGCGACTTCTGGAAGCGCACCAGGTGTCCGGCGTAGTCCCAACCCTTCTGGGTCAACTCTTCGTTGCGGTCACAGCCGCGTCTGAACGCCGAGATTTCCCGCATTCCCTGGATGCTGTCGACCATGAAGGCGTGGATGTCTCCCATGCGCCCTCTGATCTCGTCTCCGAGACGTTCGATTCGGGTATTCGCGAAGTAGGGGCTGACCGCCACTGCAATAAGGAACGGGGCCAGCACGGCAGCGATTGGCCAGGCTATGAAAGCCAGCGCCACCAGCAGACCACCCGGTATCAGAATTGCGACGATCATGGGCGAGATGGCGTGGGCGAAGAAGTACTCGACAGTCTCCACGTCTCCCCCAACGACGCTGACGAAGTCGCCCGACCTGCGCCTCACCATGTACGCCGGCGCGAGCGGCTCCAGCTTGTTATAGAGGTCGATCCGCATTCTCGCCAGCAGCCGGAATGCCATGTCATGCGCCTGCCAGGACTCCAGGTAGAAGAGCAGCGACGACAGGGGCGCGAAGATGCACACGAGCACCACCAGCGTCGTAAGTGGCTCGTCGCGGAACACCGCGCCGACCAGCAGCGCGCTCAGTGCGCCCAGCACTATGATCGATCCGTGATGAAGCATTCCAAGCACGAGTGTGATCAGGAACTGGAACCTGACCGGCCGGACCAGTCCGAACAGCCGAATCCAGACGTTGAGTGACCGCACGCTGATCTGTCCGCTGTCATCTTCAGAAGCCGATGGCGGCGGGTGGTGATGGCCGTGGCCGGCCGCGAATTGTGAAAGGTCCGGCTCGTGGTCGGTGGGCACATTGGGACGTGCCAGATGCCTGTCTATAGTGACGACCTCGCCTCCACTCACCTCTGTCTGCTGCCTCATCAGGCCGGCGTAAGTCCCATCGGCGGCCATTAGCTCGTCGTGGGAGCCGATCTCGACGGCCTGTCCCTCGTCCAGCACCAGGATTCGGTCAGCATTGATTACGCTGGATAGCCGGTGAGCTATCACGAGTGTCGTCCTATTCTCCATGAGGCGATCGAGCGCGGCCTGGATGACAGTCTCGTTCTCCGCGTCCACGCTTGAGAGTGCCTCGTCTAGGAGAAGGATCGGTGCGTCCTTAAGGACCGCTCTCGCAATTGCCAGTCTCTGCCTCTGCCCACCAGACAGCCGAACAGCTCGCTCCCCGACTATAGTGTCGTACCCGTGCGGCAGGTGTGTGATGAACTCATGCGCGTTCGCTGCACGAGCGGCCTCCTCGAGCTCCTCCTGTGTCGCGCCCGGCTTACCGAAACGCAGATTCTCGGCGACGGTCCCGTGGAACAGGTAAGTGTCCTGTGTGACGACCGATATGCTGTCCCTGATGGTGTTGAGTGGAAGATCGCGCAGGTCATGTCCGCCCAGCCTGATCGACCCTGCCTGAGGATCGTAGAACCTGTACATCAACCAAACGAGCGTCGACTTCCCTGCCCCGCTCGCTCCCACCACTCCGAGAGTCTCTCCCTCGCGGAGGTCGAATGAGACGTTCTCCAGCGCCTGTCTGTGCCCCCCCTCGTAGCCGAACGTCACATTCTCGAACGAGACATCCGGACTGAGCTCAGGAGCCGCGCCACTGAGGGCCGACTCGGACTCCTCGACTGAGACGGGCTCGTCCATGATCGCGAATACGCTCTGGGACGAAGAGATAACCGTCATCCCCTGGTGATACAGGTTGGTCAGCTCGCGCATCGGCCTGAATATCTCCACGCCAAGCATGAGCACGATCAGCAGAGGACGGAGCTCCATGTCTCCGTTGCTGACTCTGACCGCCCCCACTGCCAGGGCGACGGCTGCGCCAGTTGCCATAAAGAAGATCGAGGCGCCGCTCGTCGCGCCGTTGGCGGCAACAACGCCCATGGTGCTGCGGTAGAGATTGTTGGCGCGCTCCGCCAGAGCCCTGCCTCTACTCTCACTCTGTCCAAAGGCCTTGAGTGTGGACAACCCCTGCACGCTATCAAGGAAGTCCGCTCCGAGCTCTCCGTATGATTCCCGACGCCTGAAGCTGCTATCGCGGTTCCACGTATAGAACATGGCCGGCACTGCGAGGGTGAGGAATGAGAACACAAGGAAGATGAGCGCGATGTAGACATCCAGCGTCACCATGTAGGCGAAGATCGCGATCGGCGCAATCGCAGACACGATGATCTGGGACAGGTACTGCCCAAAGAATGTCTCCAGGCGTTCGATACCTTCGACCAGGGTGAGCACGACGTCTCCCGTGCGGTTGCGGTCGAAGTATCCCGGGCCCAGTTTCAGCGCGTGCTCATACACGTCACGGCGGAGGTTGATCTTGACGATGTTCGCGGTGTGATGGCTGACTGCGTACTGCCAATATTGGAAGATGCCGCGGATGACAATCAACCCGGCGATGACCGAAAGAGGCAGTGCAAGAGACGAAAAGCCTGCCTGCCCGGTAAGAACCTGGTAGATTACCACGCCGGACACGGCCAACCGGGCTACTCCGGCTCCCACCGCGATCAGGCCCAGTACTGCAGCAAGCAGTATCCTGAGTCGCACTCCGCGAGTCAGCCCAAAAAGTCGCCAGTCGAAGTACATCGCTTAACCCCCATGGGTGCCAACTCCCCCAACTTAGCGGCACGATTATAGCGAAGACCATTGGCAGCAACAAGGACCGGCAGAGTCTAGGCATGTGATCCGGTCGTCAGTGCAGTTTAACGTAGGTAGACGCGGTCGCTGAGACTCCTCAAAGTACCATTCGGGCACAAACTCACGACCATCGTGGCTGAAGAGCGACACGTTCCCGGATGTGTCTCACCCGCCGAGGGAGTTACGTCACTGTGAGTCATCCATCAGTGACTTGACGATCTCTTCCACTTCCTCACGCGTCAGGCCTGGTTCTGGCTTGGGGATGTCCGCTACCGCCGCCTGTACGATCTCTTCCACTTCCTCACGCGTCAGGCCCGGCTCCGGTTCTGGGATTCTGCCTACCTCAGCCTGAACGATCTCCTCGATTTCCGTGCGGGTCAGGCTTGGCTTGGGAACAAGCAGACCTCTCATGGCGGCCTGCACAACTTCTTCTACTTCCTCGCGGTCCAGGCCGGTCTCAGGTTCAGGCATTTCAGCGATCTTCGCTTCTACAATCTCACCCACTTCGTCCCTTGAGAGGCCGAAGACATCAGGCTCTGGAAAACTGGCAATCTCCGATCGCGCTATCTCCTGGACGATCTCTCGAGATAACCCCTCGTCTGCCTCGTCGCAGGCCAGCAGTAAAGCAGGGACTGCGAGGGCAAACAGCAGGAGGCTGAAGGTGAAACTTGGTTTTCTGTGGCTCATGAGACCTCTATACGCGTCAGGGATCTGTGAATCAAATGTGATTCAGTCAGTTTATAAACCAATCCAGTCCTAGACACAATGAGTTTTGCAGCGCCGGGACACAAAAACCCAAACAGTTCGTCCAATTCAGGAGTTTTGCGCCTCTGCAGCAGTTTCCAGATGGTACGCTGATAGCATTGGCCGCGTGACAGGAAGCCGGAGTCAGACACTTCCAGCCAAGTCACTCAGTCAGTGAACTGCATGGCAGCCAATGTCCGGAGAGCCTCGGCACCCGCGTTGCTAACCAGTTCCAGGCCGTCTACCGCCCTCTCCAGTTCTCCGTCATCCAGGAGGTCTGCAACCATCTGGAGACGATCACGTTCAATACGCCAGAATCTCTCGAGAGCTTGCCTCCCCGTGTCGGTCAACTCACACATCACGAGCCTTCTGTCATTAGTGTCGGGGGCACGGTCCACAAGGTCTTTTTCTACCAGTCGATCCACAACAGTTGTGGTAGCTGAGAGGGCCCTCCCGATGTAGATCGAGATGTCAGTCATCCGCACCGGACCCATTCGCTCTAGAAGTACAAGTGTCCTTATCTGGGGAATGGTCATGTCCAGTCCCTCCCACTCGTCCATCTGTCCGCTGTGTATCTGGCGGTTCAGCTGCTCCGCCACATTGATAAACCGGACTTCCAGTGTCTGTCTATAGTCGTCTACCACTTCACGCGCCCAGATCCTGCTCTCATCTTCATTGGATCACCGAAAGTTCCAGTTCATTCGATAGATCGTATTATTATGATTAAGGTTACTTTAATATATCGCGAATATTCCTGCACCCTTACGGACACAGTTGGGAGATTCCGTCAAGGTCAAGAAACACTTCAGTCCTAAGGCATCAGCCCACTTCGGCGCAGGAAGTCCATGTGGTCTGGCGGTGCGCAGGCAGGCCGCGCACCTAGATCATCAGGTCTCCACCATTGATGTCCAGCGATGCTCCAGTGATGTAGGCTGCCCTGTCCGAAGCGAGGAAAGCCACCAACTCGGCGACCTCTTCCGGCTCTCCCAGTCGCTGGATCGGAAAACTGGCCGCGTATGCCTCGGCTCGCTCCGCCGAAATCGTGTCTCGCACCATCTCTGTGTCGATGAGCCCTGGGCAGACCGAGTTGACCGTTATGCCGTGGCCGGCTTCCTCCTTGGCAAGGTGCCGGGTGAAGCCCAGGATTCCTGCCTTGGCGGCCGTGTAGTGTGCCCCGCCGACTGTGCTGATGTTCTTCCCGGCGGTCGATGAGAAGTTGACGATCCGGCCCCAACCCTCGGCGCGCATGACAGGAAGGACGGCCCGGCTGAACAGGTAGGTACCTTTCAAGTTGACATCAATCACGAAGTCCCACTCATCTTCTTCGATGTCGATGACCGGAGTTGGCCTAAGCACCCCCGCGTTGTTGATCAGAATGTGTACAGCGCCGAACTCGTCAGTCGTGTTCTTCACCATGCGGCGGACGTCTTCGGAACTTGTGACATCGCCTTCAACGGCAAGCGACTTCGTTCCAGCAGCCTTCAACTCCCCGGCAACTCGGTCGGCGTCCTCAAGACACAGGTCATTGACCACCACACTTGCGCCACCTGCCGCCAGCCTCAGGGCCACTGCCCTCCCCATCCCACGGCCCGCTCCCGTGACGATAGCTACCCTGCCTTGAATCTCCAGACCGTCCGTCATTGATCCACTCCCGTTGTGCGCCCAGGAGAGGAACATAGGCTCGATCTACTGGGCGACAAACTTCTCTGAGGTGTCTGAGTTGACCACAACAGTGTACTCCACACCCGGCTCGAAGTTAGAACCCAGTGGTACGGTCGTCTCAACTGTCGGATAGTCTGCCGTGCAGGCCACCATCGGGTCTGAGACCTCATGGTGTGTAATCCTCACTTCGACCGTGTCGGACTCGCTCCGGCGTATCTCGTAGCCGTTGAACTGCGAGCATGAGCTGCCCTTCGATAGCCCTGACACGACCAGTAGCTCGTACTCGATTGTCATCCCTTCCCACGATCTGACTTCTGCCCTCTCAATGGGAGACTCAGCCATGGACGTATACCCAAGGCTTGCCTCAGGTATGGAAAAGGTCGTAGTGACCTGCCCGTTAACGATCACCGTGTGAGTCTGCCCGGGTTCCAGGGGATCTTCTATCTGCTCGACGGCATCCAGCTCTACCACTTCATCGTCACACGGAATCGCCCACTCCGTCGGCGGCGGCTGCATCAGGGTAACGCTGGCGACGATGTTGTTCCCCTGTACCTCTAGAGACTGGCTGCCCGGTCGAGCGCAACCCTCGATGGTCGACTGGAGGAATCCAATCCGCAGGAACTGCTCAGGTTCATTCGGAATCAGGTTCGCCCAGGTCACTCGTGCCGGAGTCTCCACCCATGAACGCCAGTCTTCGTTGGCCCCTGCCATGTCGGGAGGAGGCTGAACCAGCACAAGAACCATGTCAACCCTGTTGGGATTCCCTCGGGTGATCACTTCGTGTGCGGTGTCGTTTGTGAAAGCGAGCCTGCCGTCCGACTCGACGATCTTCGCGCTCACCGAATAGATGCTCCGAGAGTCTACGTCATCGCGGTTGTAGCCGACCCTGTACTCTATGGGTACCTGTCCCGGAGCTGAGATCGTCTGGCGAGCGATGAGTGGTGCGGCAGCATCCTGGTATGACACGTCGCGAATCTCGACGACAAGCTTTGCTCCGGGCGACAGGCTGATTCTTTCCCTGTACGTCACCGTGCCGCTTACCGAGGCGTTGGGATCCCTGCCCGACGGCAGTTCCAGCACGGAGTTCGCCGGGTCAAGCTGATTCTGGCACGCAGAGACCAGCAGGAACACGAGCAGGGCGACTATGTCCGTACGCAGCACTGTCTTCGTTCTGTTGAACATCCGGGCACCTCTCAGTCCGCATTTCCGGCGGTTACATCTTTACAGACGCTACATGATGAGGAAATGTTCCCGGATTCTGAGACACGAACAGTGAGTTTTACAGGCCGAGGTTCGACGTCGCCAGTGCAGGTCGATCGGTGTCCCACCCGCTCAGAGTTCACTGCGGTTGGTGAGCGTGAGCAGGCGTGCAAACCATGGTCGGGTTGATCTTCTGTAAGCGCGGGGTGAGTTGGATGCTGTACGTGTCTTTAGCTTTGATGTACGATTGGAGACGAGCCAGACGTTAACTTCCTCTTCAACAGTCAATGAGGAGCACGGTAAATGAAAAGTCTGTTTTCATTTGTTGTAGCTACCCTGTCGCTTGCCCTCTCCCTGGCTTTGGTGACCAGTGGTGCGGTGGTCGCCAATGTCACCCCCAAGTTCGATCCCCCCGAAGGCATCGTCGCGCCCTCTCGTCTGGGTGTCATCGGTGATGACGAGGAGGATGGAGAGGGCGATGGCGTCCTGAACATTCCGCAAACGGATAATGACGGTACTGACTCTGACGGAATCGACACACCTACTCCCACCGACAACGATGGGACTGACTCTGACGGCATAGACACGCCTACTCCCACTGATAACGACGGCACCGACTCTGACGGCATCGATACTCCGACCCCCACCGACAATGACGGCACCGACTCGGATGGAGTGAACACCCCGGACTCCAACGTCCTCCAGGCGGTCCCAAGCATGGAGTTCGACGCACCGGCAACTGTCAGCTTTACGAACGTGCTGGTGACACGAAACGCCCCAAGCCCGGGTGGTGAAGTGATAACCAGGGAGATCGACACGGCGCTCACGGCCAACAGCGCACCGGTCTCGGACAGAAGCACATCTAGCATCTTCGACGCCGACGCCTCCTACAGGGTGCTCACCAGTTACGGCAGCGGGGCCGAGGTTGATCTGGCCGACTACCTATCCTCTGGCACCGGGAGCGCCGCATTCACTCTGAAGTCCTGTGACGAGGCGAGGGGCGACTACTACGACTCAGCCAGTGTCGAGAACGGTAAGCTGACGCTGGCGTCCAATTCCCAGGGCCACGTTCACGGGCCGAACACCCAATCAGAGACGGTGTGTACGGTCACCGCAACCGTTGACGGAGTAAGCCAGGACCAGGAGTTCAGCCTCTACACGATTTCGGACCGGACCCCACCTCCCCTGACGCCAGGCGCAATGTCCCTGGTGGACGCTCGATCCGGCGAACTCGATATCCAGGTGACGCTGCCAGCCGCCTCCAACGGCAAACTCAGGATTGGGTGGAGAAAGCCCGGCGAGACGCCCACGTTCGCGGTCGTGTCCGGGGTAACCAGCGGTACAGTGCTGACGATCCCGGGGCTCGAAGCAGGAACGGAGTACGAAATCCGCGTCTATGCGTTGTCCTCCCAGGGCTTCGACCTCTACCGAGGCGGCAACACTGGGCAGCCAGGGGAATTGATCACTGAGGTGACCCCTGAAGGCAAGTGGATCAAGAACCTCGTTGGAGGAGGGCTGGGCAAGAGCGAGAGCGCCATGCTGAGCACCAGCGAGGAGACTAATGCCACATCCACACCGGTGGCGACGTCTACTCCGGTGGTAAGACCGACTCCAACTCCAGACGTCGATGACGACACCGATACAGATGACACACCCACTCCTACTCCCACCGACAATGATGGTACTGACTCCGACGGCATCGATACTCCAACCCCAACCGACAACGATGGCACTGACTCCGATGGAATAGACACCCCGACTCCGACTGATAACGATGGCACTGACTCCGACGGCATAGACACCCCGACTCCGACTGACAACGATGGCACTGACTCTGATGGAATAGACACCCCGACTCCGACCGACAACGACGGCACTGACTCTGATGGAATAGACACCCCGACTCCGACCGACAACGACGGCACAGACTCTGACGGCATAGACACCCCCACTCCGACAGACAACGACGGTACTGACTCCGACGGCATTGACACGCCTACTCCTACTGATAACGACGGCACAGACTCCGACGGGATCGACACGCCTACTCCTACTGACAACGATGGGACCGACTCCGACGGCATCGATACCCCTACCCCTACCGACAACGACGGAACCGACTCCGACGGCATCGATACACCAACCCCCACGGACAACGACGGCACTGACTCCGATGGCATCGACACGCCTACTCCTACTGACAACGATGGGACTGACTCCGACGGTATTGATACACCAACTCCCACCGACAACGATGGAACAGACTCCGACGGCATCGATACACCAACACCTACTGACAATGACGGTACCGACTCCGACGGCATCGATACACCAACCCCCACTGACAACGACGGCACTGACTCGGACGGGATAGACACGCCTACGCCAACGGATAACGACGGTACTGACTCGGATGGCATCGACACGCCCACTCCTACTGACAACGATGGCACTGACTCTGATGGCGTAGATACGCCGCCCCCACCGAGCGACCCGTCGGTCTCGGAGGACAGCGACGTGGATAGCGACGAGAGCGACGTCAGCAGCTGATAGAGATGACCACATCGCCCGCCGCTGTATCACAGTATCCGCGGATAGCCTTCCCGGATGACAAGGGCATTCCGGAGCTAGCCAGTCTGTTCGATCCCGATTGGGTCTACAGTGCCTTTCGACAGTTCGGCGGACACGAGCCCACTCCTGAACGGATCCGCGTTCGCCAGTTCAGTCACAGCCTCGGCAGGAGCGCCATAGTCAGCTACGAGGTGGAGTGGCACCCCGACGAGTACCTGCCCTCGCAGCAGTTTGCGGCAATGGTCGAGCGGGACGGACCGGTTAACGTATTCCAGTTCCCGGAAGACCCAAGACTGCCGGGGCTGCCTGAGGCATCCGACCCTGAGGCCGCTTTCACGTTACTAAATAGGCACGTACTGGCGGTCCGGATGCGGACGGCTCGTGTGCAACTGGTGCGCTACAGGCCGGCGAACAGGGCCGTGCTTCGTCACACCGCTGGAAGAGTCCGGCTCTTCGTGCGCGTAATGCGCCCTACGGCAGCGTCTACGTTTCTTGCGGCGCATGAGTTGATGGGTCAGTCGGGGTTCGTTGTCCCACGTCTCGCGGGGCACTGGCCTGAAGGCGGCGTGATTTGGCTGTCTGAGATTCCTGGGAGGAACCTCCGTCAGAGGCTGCGCCGGGGCAGGATGCCGGACCCCATGCTGCTACTCGATGGGCTGGAGCCGCTATGGAAAACCTCTCCCAATGGGCACAAAGGCCGTCCGTTCAACCTGGCCAGCGCGTACCGGAGGGCAAGGCGCAGCTTCAGGCACAACGCTCGCGACGATTCTGAAGCCGCGCGCAGCCTCAAAGATGCCACCAAGGCGCTCGACCCGTTCGTGAGGGACTGGCGTCCAGGTGTCATCGCGCACAACGACTTCTACGACGACCAGATGCTCGTCCTGCGGGATGGCAGGATAGCAGTCGTGGACTTCGAGGAGGCCGGGCCGGGAGACCCCATGCTGGACGTGGGAAACTTCCTGGCGCACCTGCGGTGGGCGTCACACTTCGGGAGCAGCCGCGAGGCGGACGCAAGGGGGGCGTACCACCAGATCTTCCGGAGCGCGGCCCTCGACCGGTTCAGGTGGAGTGAGCGGGAACTCGCCCTTCGTGAGGCGGTCTGCCTGTTTAGGGTGTGCACCAACGCGATCCGCCGTCCGCGCGACGACTGGCACGATAGACTCGAAGAGGGTCTCGCGCTGGTAAACGAAGTCATTGGGTAAGTCGGTCTTCGCGTTACCGAATGGTAACGTCGGCCCAACATTTACCTAAAATCCGTCACATGCGCTACCATATCTGAGCGTGGGGGCACACCGCCCCCTTCCGAGGCAGACCCGTGGATCATAAGAGGAGGGCTAACCGATGATAGGAAGAATGTTGGGCGCAGCCCGGTTGAGTTCCGACACCTACGAGGAGGTCGAGCGCGATAGCGGCGCCATGATTCAGGCGCTGCTCGTCGTGGTAATAGTTGCAATCGCCAGCGGCATAGGCGGCATACTGAGCGGCGATTCCACCATCCTGGATGGACTGCTGTTCGGAGTGATACGAGGACTCGTCGGATGGGTCATCTGGGCTCTCCTGGCCCTTCTGGTTGGGACGACGATACTCAAGACTGCGAGCACAGAAGCCGACTGGGGCCAGGTTGCACGATGCACAGGCTTTGCCCAGTCGCCAGGAATTCTGAACATTTTGGTGTTCATCCCTGTTGTCGGCGGAATTGTTCTGGTGCTGTCGTTCATCTGGCAGCTGGCAGCCATGGTGGTAGCAATCAGGCAGAGCCTGGATTTCTCATCGACGTGGCGTGCGTTCTTCGTCATCCTCATCGCCTCCATTCCCTCTTTCATCGTCATCCTGCTCATCTACTGGGTACTGGGAATCTAGGTCAGGTCGCCGGACTAAACGCTATCGAGGGGCTTGCCCCACGCTATTACCAGCTTCAGGGTCTCGTCCCCTACGGTACGAAATCCATGGTCTACACCGGGAGGCGCCATCACGGCGTCTCCCGGCCCTACAGATAACTCCTCCTCTCCCATCCACATAACCCCCTGGCCGGAGAGGAAGTAGTAGAACTCCTCCAGCGTGTTCTCGCCTTCATGAATGTGAGATCCCTCGCTCGCCCCTGGCGGCAGTTCCCATACTTCGATGCGCACGGGGAGGCGCGTCTCCTCCAGGAAGAACCTCCGGCGCGTTATGACTCCATCTCCATCGTGAATTCCAGCCGTCCTGATGACGTCCTCGGACTCGCTCTGCTTCCAATTCATAGAGAATCCTCCCGATCTTTTTCCGAATAGTACACAATAGTCGGCGACAGGCGCAGTAGGAGCAGCCGTAGTACGGGAGGGCTGAGTCGGTGGCCGTTCTCTATTCGTCGGGACTGATTGTTGCGATACAAAGAGGCCAGCAATCGGACCGCATCCCGGTGAACTCTAGCCGGAACAACATACAGGCAAAGTGCTATGCAGTGTCTTATATTGGTGTAAAATCACAGTCACATTGTTAGAGTTGATAGATTTCCGTTGACAGATGCTCTATAATGTGCTTGACACTCAAAGTGCCCTGAAGATTAACAGAGGACAAGAGCAAGGGGACCCACAGGCCAGACAGGTGGACATGAGCATGTTCAGCGAAGATGACCGCGGATACCTCCAGATCAGCCGTCAGGACTATGAAGTCGCCGGCCCCTTCATAAGGACGAGCGATCAGGGACACCACTACACGCGCTACATACTAGTGAGACGGGCCGATGGCGGACGGCTCGAGGTCAAGTTCGCAGAGGGCGTGAACGCCGGCGTGCTACACAAGGCCTGCTCCATTACAGCCCGCAACGGATGGGCTGGAGAGACCTACGACGGCTGCACTTTCTTCGCCATTCACAATCTGCTGCTCGACGAGGAGCCGCCTCGCAACCACTGGAGCATGTGGTGGGGAACACCAGAGGCCAAGCGGGCGAAGGTCTGGCCCGGGCACTTCACGGCCGATACCGACGCACCCTACGAGCACATCTGCCTTCTGGTCGCCGAGCAGATAGAGAATGGCGTCGAACGTATCGATCTCAGCCAGCGGGAGCTGGTGACCCCCGCCTGATCTTCGCCGCAGGCCTTAGCACCCTTCCAGCAGGGGCTCGCTAGCCGAGGAACCGTCGCAGGTGGGCAGCCTCTTCTACGTAATGGAAGACGTTCATCGTGGCGTCTTCTTGTCCAACACTAGCCCAGATCGCGCTGGTGAGTCCCTCGTGCACTCGATCTATCTCGTCAGTGAACTGACCGACCAGGCTCATGTACGGGTCACCAAGCAATTCCCTCACGTGCCGCTCATTTGTAAATCGTAGGGCTGCGCGCAGGTCCCCATCCAGGTTTGGATACACCTCACGAATGAAGCTCAGGTCGTCTTCAGTCAGACAGGCCAGCCCCAACAGCTCCGGCGGCACTCCAATCGAGTACAGCGAGGCCGCGAAGCCGATTGCCCTCGGTAGAGTAACTCCTCCAACTCCGCCGAGAGAACGTCCGTAGCCGAACAGGCCGACGTGCATCTTGCGTTCGCGTCGCCTGGGGACATGGGACGAGATAGTCCGGATGACATCGGTCATCTCCTGCACGCGCGCCTGGTACTCGTCGGTGGACTTGTCGATAATCTCCCTGGCGCGGTCCTGATCGATGAAAGTGGGCTCTGTCCGCTTATGGTCCAGAATCTTCTGTATGCCTTGGCTGACGGTTTCCCGGTCATAGTCGTACTTGAACGCCGACTGCACGGTGAAGGTCTGGGCGCTGGGATACTCCTGCAGGGAGCGTTCGACATTCACGGGGCCCAGGTGACCGCGGAACGGGACGGATCCCGCCCCGATTATCGGATACAAAGGCAGGCCCAGCTTCACTTCGAGATTGTGCAGCCGGAGCAGCCCCACCTTCAGGATGAGTTCAGCGGCCACCATTCCGTAGTTGAGGGCCGGGTCGCTTCTCGCCAGGAACACCCGCTGGTAGGGCAGGTCGCGGTCGTGCAGGTACTCCTCTACGATGCGGTCGCAGTAAAACAGGTGCTCCATGTCCTCTATGAGCGGAATCACCCGGATCGTCTTTGGGTAGAACTCTCCAACCCAGTCCTTGACCGACTGCCCGTAGAGCACCGTCTGGTTTTCCTGGCCCACGATCACGTTTCGGTAGTAGGCCTCAACCATCGCGATCTCTTCGGCGGATGTCGTGAGCGGAAGGATCACCTCCTGGATGGGAGCTACGTGACCGTCGCCGTAGAAGCCCTGCGCCATGTCCCAGGAAGATGACACGCTGTGGAGGGCCTCAACCATCGACTTGCGCATGTCCTGCTCCACCCGCGGATTCGGCACCCGCAGCGTAAGGGCAACGTCGAGGCCGAGCTGGGCCTTCTCCTGGAAGAAGTCGGGGTATCCGGTGAGCAGCTTACGTACGACTTGGTTGTCCGCCTCTTTCCCCTCCGAGTCCCACATCTGCTCGTCGCAACCCAGGGCGAAAACGTCCACCGCCTCATCGACCTCCCCGTCCCCTTTCAGCACACCCAGGTCGTCGGCGAATGGCGCCGGGGTGGCGTTGTCCGGGTGTTGGGTACTCATCACTTTGGGAATCAAGGCCATGACACACCCCCTGTAACGATGCTGTGCGTTACACACGTTCGGCAGCAGTTTTTATCGGGTTTGATTGTACAGGATAGAGAGAGCAGGACAACCCGCCAGGAAGCCTCCACAATCCGCGTTATTCAATCTCTGCGTATAGAACCAAATAACCCAATGACTAAACAAAGACCTAGACCTAGAATTAATCAAAAGCCCTGTCAGGAGTCAGTCACTATGAGGATCGGTCCCTCGGCATTCAGGCCTTTCCGCTGGACAGCAGGTCCAGGCGTGGCGCTGCTCATCCTTGTGTGGCTCATGGTGGCCTGTGCGGAAGAGCAGCCACCTCCGCCACCTCAACAGCCCGCCTCGCCTGCGGCGGCTCCTACCGCTGTTCCAATCGAAACGGCGCCCCCGGTCTCCCGTGAGGCCCCACTTCCAGCCCCAACCGCGTCTCTCCCGCCCCCGACGGTGGCACCTACCATGGCCCCAAGCACCCCTATTCCTGCGCCCAGACCCACCCGCGCTCCGGCGACGGCTATTTCTTCTCCGACGCCCCAGGCACCAGCAGCCGTTCCGACGCCAGCCCAGCCGACACAGACACAGCCAGATACGGACTCTGTCGCGATAGTCTGGGGTGACCTGTTCAAGCAGCTTTCAGCAACTGAGCAGGACTGCCTGGATGCAGACCTGGGCAAAGACCAGTTGCAGGACATATTTGCGAAGCCAATATCGCCCGAGGAGCCAGCATGGGCTCCAGCAGTGATAGGCTGCCTGAGTCCCGACACCGCGATGGCCCTGCCCGGAGCGATGATGTTCTCGCTGACGGTGAACGAAGTGCTGCTGGGCGATGCCGGTCAGGGTGAAGTCCCACCGGAAGCCAGGGAGTGCATCGAGGAGCTGCTTGCCAACACGGACATCGGCGAAGTGTTAGGCGCCGCACTACAGGATCCCGCGTCGGGCCAGATGCCCAACCAGGCATTCATGGACTTTGCCATGGGCATCGAGATGTGTGCTCCTCCTTCCATGGGCGCTCCGCCTCCTGGCGGGATGACTGGGCCGCCGCCCAGCGAGCATCCTCCTCTCCCCATCGAGGCCACACTCTGGCAGTTCGGTGCGCCGGGATGGGCAATGAATGCGCCTACCATTTCGGACGGTGTGGTATATGTCGGAGCGGACGATCGCAACGTGTACGCACTTGACGCCGAAAACGGATCGCCTATCTGGACATTCGAGACAGGCGACGTTGTGAGGTCGCCAGCCGTCGTATCTGACGGCAAGGTGTACGTCGGCTCAAACGACAACATGCTGTACGCCCTGGACGCGGCAACCGGAGACCTCCTGTGGCAGCACGACACAGGTAGCCCGGTCCAGTACGCTCCACTCGCGGGCGACGGCACCGTCTATGTGCCGACGATCATGGAAGGTGGACGCAAGATGCACGCCCTCGACGCCGCAAACGGCGCCGAGCTCTGGGTCTCGTCCGAGTACTATCCCTTCGACACCGGCTGGGAGTTCGGGATCGGAGCGGCGCTTGCAGGCGACACGCTGCTCACGATCGACGATCAGGGCGGACTCCAGGCCCTGAACGCTCAGACTGGGGAGTCCGTCTGGAGCTTCCGGGGCGAAGTGGGAACAGACACTCCTCCCGTGGTAGTCGGAGATGTCGTTTACGTTACGGCAGTGAACTCGGCCTATGCGCTCGACCTCGAGACCGGCGAGGAGCTGTGGAAGTTCAGCACCGGAATGTTCCCCGCCCGCGGCTTCACCCCGGTGATAGATGGAGGCATGTACTTCCTCGCCCCTGACCTTCACATATACGGGCTGGACGCAGCGACCGGTGAGCAGGCCTGGACTTTTGAGCTGGACTCAATGGCCGGAACTGCCCCGGTTGTCACTGAAGGCGCGGTTTTCGTAGCGTCGGAGTTCGGGATACTCTACCGCCTTGACCAGCAGACCGGAGATGTCCGCTGGTCCCTGGGCCTTGGGGACAACATGCTGCAATCCCTGGAGGTCGCGAATGGAATCCTCCACCTGGAATCGTCAGATGGCTACCTGCTCGCGCTCGACGCACTGACGGGCGAGCCACTCTGGGGATTCAACAAGGGGTTCTTCTCAGGTGTCCGTACATACACGGTGTCGGACGGCGTCGTGCACTTCACGTCAGTGAACGGCGCGATATACGCGATTGACGCAGCGGTCGCTGCGGGACGCTGACGCCGCTCCAGGAAAGCTCACAGTGGACGTGAGTGGCCCCTTGCTATCGAAGCGAGGGGCCACTTCACACTACTTCATCCTGCTGAGTATCGCGTCCCTGGCCTCGAGGAACGGCCGTTGCAGATAGGCCAGGTGATCGTGTTCGCCGTGGCGGTGAGTGACCGATCCAACCGGCCGCACCCCGGCGGTCTGCTCGATGTAGGCCAGATCGCCCTCGATCAGCGTCAGCATGTACTGAGCGGTCGCAGGGTCGAACATGTCCCACTCGCCGCCGCAGGCCACGTACACCGGCGACGTGTGCGCGAAGACGCCTCTGTTCCAGACGTCGTGGTGCTGGATGATGTCGAAGTAGTCGTAAGCTCCTGTACGAGCTGCGATCCACGAGTGGCCGTCGACCCTGATCTTCTCGCGTAACTCGAGCCGCCGAGCGCCTCCGCGACTGTCTGTCCTCGCGACTACCCGGCCGTTCTGCACGATCTCCAGCGAGAAGACTGGCAGCACGCTCTCAGCCCACGCCTCGACTTCAACAGTTCCTGGCCCTGAGATGGCCAGAGTGTCACCGACCTCCCTGCCGTCGACCGACAGGTGGATTATCGGTCCGCCACTCAGGAACGTCCTGCCGGCCGCTACCGAGCGGCACCAGTTTTCGTAGGAGAACTCCTGCTCGTCCGGCAGCCGAGCGTACGTGCGGTACAGCCCGACAGGAACGTCGCTGCTCATCTTGTCCGTCCCTCCGACAAGCGGCAGGCGGTATCCGCAGTTGAGGTAGCGATAGTACTCCATGTGGTTCGGGCGCGCCTGGCGAAGCATCTCCACGCCGTCGAGTCGCCCTGTCGCGACAAGTGCTGCCGGTTCGCCGTTGGGACTCGGGAAGTGCGGATTGATGACCCACGCTCCCTGCGCGTGCGCTTCATCGGCCCAGTGCGCCATGGTGGTCTCCATGTGACCGCCGATCTCTGCCTCGCTCGGCCCATCCGAGGACCAGGGCATCACAGGCTCCTTCAGCCCCCACAGGATCATGTGCCCCATGAAGTGCTGCCGGTTCTCCTGCGAGACATAGACGATGTTGTTGCCGCTCTGGAGAACACTGGCCCTGCCTGTGAAGTCCTCGGTGTTTGTGAACAGGCTGCCCCACTGCGCCTGCAGCAGATTGACCACGTTGAGGTCCTCGCCCCTTGATTCGAGGTGCGCCCCCTGGGTTGAGAGAAAGTGTACGTGCGAGTCTCCGCTGTACCAGCGACGGGCATTCATGTCCGTCCAGCGCTTGATGCGCAGCTCCAGCCTCTGCTGGCCGGGCTCTATCCGCACCTTGGTACGCAGCGGCTCGTACTCGAAGCCGCGTGCAACGTCTACGATCACGTCGCCGCGCGGTAGCCAGCCCTCGCACCTGCCGTCGATGTACGCGTAGGTAATCTGCCCCATGCGCACATCGCCGCCGATGTCGATGTGCCACGTCTCCAGGTTGGAGTTCACCTGGTTGTGATGACCGTGCGGCTGGTACGGGATCCCGTCCGGCGACCTGAAGTGCACCCGGCACGGCACGGGCCTGCCGGTGTCGTCGTCCACGACTGTGACCTTCACCCAGTTGCGGCCGGGGTCTGCCAGCTCCACACGGACCCTGGGAGTCTCAGCCTTACCCTTCTCCTCGACCTCTCCCCATGGGACCTGCCCGACGGTTTCGCCATTCTGCTTGATCGACACGGTCGCCGACGGCACTGCCGAGATCTCTGCGTACGAAGGACTCGCCTGTTTGTTGGGCTCCTCGCCGAATCCCCTGTGATACCCGGAGACGAAGCCCTCGTCAGGGTCCTTGGGCAGGGGGAACGCGTATGTCGAGTCCCCCCTGTCAATTTCGACATCGACATCGAACGGCGTGGCTGACAGCACCGGGTCGGTAATGGTGATCCTGGCCTCGCGACGCCCCTGGCGCGCAAACGGATGCTCATCGACGTGACCGAGCGTGACTCCCGCCACCACGAACGCGGGGCCCTTGGGAACGATCTGAATTGACTCGATAGCTACGCCCGGCTCAGGGTTCGACCAAGTCCACAGGAAGTAGCTCTTAGCCGTGGCCTGGAGATACTCGGTCTGTCGACGCCCGATCTCCTGCCAGGGACCAACGGTACGATGGAACAACTCGTGCTTGCCGTCCGTAACGGCCAGGAATGGAAGTCCAGCACCGCCCTGAAACGAGTCCATGGGCACAGCGCTAATCTCGAAGCGCTCCCTGATCGGCACGGCGTGTTTCTCGCCATTCGCAAGCGTGAAGACATAATCGGCGACATGCACGCCAACCGGGCCTCCATCGACCATCTCTGTGGTCACAAGCCTGTGAGCGAAGATGACCCTGTGGGCAGAGCGACCTACGGGGATCGTTACCGATTCGTTTTCGCCTTCAAGCGATACGAAGCAACTACTGGGATCGCTACCTATGTCGAATGGGAGTCCCCTGAAGTGCCTCGGGCCGATCTCGGCCGTGGCCCCTCGTTCGAGTGCGTCCAGACCTCCATTCCTGTGCTCGCTAAGGTCCAGAGGGTCATAGTCAGCCATGTCTTCACCTCTCCCTACCCGTCCGGGACGCCTGGGCCAAGTTAGTTCACCGCTTACTCTCCGTCAACGATGATGACGCTGGAGTTGGCAGCCTCGATCCGCATCTTCAAGGCCGGAGCGTATTCGTCAGAGTAGTACCATTCCTTGGCGCGTTCGTAGCTCTCGAACTCGATTACGACTGTCCTGGTTGGTGTCCAGTCCCCTTCCGCAACCACCGAATCTCCCCCACGCACGAGGTACTTCCCGCCATACTGCTCAACCGTAGCCGACACCAGCTTGCGGTACTCAGCAAACAGCTCAGGGTCAGTCACATCCACGTCAGCGATTACGTATCCGGCCATTTCAATCCTCCTTTAGTCAGTGTCTTGAGATAGCGACAAGTATAAACTATCGCCTGAGACTCATAGCCATCAGGGAACTAATCGTGACTACCCGCATCTTCTCCATCGGACACAGTAACCACGACTGGGACACATTTTCTCAACTGCTCATCGATAATGAGATAGAGCTACTCGTCGATGTCAGGTCAAAGCCGGTCTCCAGGTTCGCGCCGTTCTCCAACCGCCGTAGGTTTCCAGGACTGCTCGATTCGATTGCGGTCGGATACCAGTTCATGGGTGGCCCGCTTGGAGGCAGGTCTGCGGATGAGGCGATATACGACTCCAGTGGCAAGCCCGACTACGACAAAATGCGTTTGATGGACGGGTTTCAGGATGCCATCGACGAACTCATCGACATGGCTTCCCACCGTCGGACTGTCATCCTCTGCTCCGAAGGTGACCCCGCCAATTGCCACCGCAGACTGCTGCTTGGTCCCCCTATTGGCGAGGCCGGTGTAGAACTCCTTCACATCATGCGTGACGGAGATGTCCGCAGCGATTCCCTGGTATAGGACGGCAGCCTAAATCGTCGGCCGCTACAGGGTTAACTAGGCGCTTCGTTGGCGATCGAATCGAAAGCTAGAAGAACCTGCCCTGCGGTGTCTCCACTGGCCCTGACTCAAACTCAAGCCCGAGGTGTTCGTAAGCGTTGCGGGTGGCGACCCGGCCCCGTTGGGTGCGCTCGAGGAAGCCTAGCTGGAGCAGGTACGGCTCGTAGACGTCCTCGATGGTGTCCGGGTCCTCGCTGATGGATGCTGCGAGCGTACCCAACCCGACAGGTCCTCCGGCGAACTTCTCCACTATCGATCCAAGTACGCGCCTATCGATGTCATCAAGCCCTATTTCGTCCACCTGTAGCCTGTTGAGCGCCTCGCGGGCTACGTCGGCAGTGATCATGTTGTCAGCGACAACCTGGGCGTAGTCTCGCACACGCCTAAGCAGCCTGTTGGCTACGCGGGGAGTCCCGCGCGAGCGGCGGGCGATCTCGATGACCCCGTCTTCTTCGGCTTCTATTTCCATGATCCTGGCGGAGCGGGAGACGATGGTCCTCATGGCAGAGCCATCGTAGAAGTCGAGACGGTGCACCTGTCCGAACCTGTCTCTCAGGGGAGCGCTGACCATCCCGAACCGCGTGGTAGCCCCGACCAGTGTGAACGGCTTGATGCTCAGGTTCATCGACCGCGCCTTGAGGCCCTTGTCGATCACCCATGACACGAAGCGGTCCTCCATCGCAGGGTATAGCACCTCCTCGACGACGCGGCTCAGCCGGTGGACCTCGTCCACGAAGAGAATGTCATTCTCCTGGAGCTGCGTGAGGATGGCGACCATGTCGCCCGGACGCTCGATGGCCGGCCCGGACGTCGTCCTGACCCTCACGCCCATCTCCACGCCGAGAATGTTAGCCAGTGTCGTCTTGCCCAGGCCGGGAGGGCCGTACAGCAGGCAGTGGTCGAGGGGCTCGCTACGTTGCAGTGCAGCCTTGATCGAGATGTCGAGGTTCGACTTCAGCAGCTCCTGGCCGACGTAGTCACGCAGTCTGCGCGGACGCAGGCTGCTGTCTAGGCTATGATCGTCGTCCTGGGCGCTGCCGGATATGATTCGTTCGCTCTGCGTCATCGAGAGTCTCGGGGTGTCTCTGCTCGTCGAGGCTGTAGGTGGAGAGTGCTAGAATGTGACCGTCTCAGACATGTTATCAGACCCTGTCAGGAGTTGATTGGAGGGCAACCATGCCCAGCGAGAACAAGCAGGAGTGGACAGAGTCCACTCTCGACCCTGTCCTCAAGCGCTTTGGAGAGCGACAGGACTCATTCGAGACGGCCTCAGGCATTAGTGAGGACGTTCTCTACACGCCGGAGGACCGAGATGGAGCCGACTACTCCGACGGTCTCGGTTACCCCGGAGAGTATCCCTACACGCGTGGCGTTCAGCCGACCATGTACCGTGGACGTCTCTGGACGATGCGTCAGTACGCGGGGCTGGCCTCTCCGGAAGAGTCCAACCGGCGATACCACTACCTGATCGAACACGGGCAGACAGGGCTCAGCGTTGCATTCGACCTGCCCACGCAGACGGGTTACGACTCGGACCACCCCATGGCGCAGGGTGAGATCGGACGCACCGGTGTTCCGATCAGCAGCCTGGGCGACATGGAAACGCTGTTCGACGGTATTCCACTCGACCGCGTAAGCACGTCGATGACGATCAACGCGACGGCTCCGATACTGCTCGCCCTGTACATCGCGGTCGCCAAGAAGGAGGGTGTCGATCCCACCGGTCTCAACGGCACGATACAGAACGACATTCTCAAGGAATACATCGCGCGGGGAACGTACATCTACCCGCCGAAGCCCTCCATGCGCCTGGTAACGGACACGTTCGAGTACTGCTCGGAATACGTGCCGCGATGGAACACCATCAGCATCAGCGGCTACCACATGGCCGAGGCCGGTGCGACGGCTGCTCAGGAGTTGGCATTCACATTCTCCAACGCGATCGCCTACGTGCAGGCAGCCGTGGACGCTGGACTCGACGTCGACAGGTTCGCTCCTCGCTTGAGCTTCTTCTTCGTCGCGCAGAGCCACCTGTTCGAGGAGATCGCCAAGTTCAGAGCGGCCCGCCGGATGTGGGCCAAGATCATGCGCGAGCGTTTCGGAGCGGAGAACCCCCGGTCATGGACGTGCCGTTTCCACACACAGACTGCAGGCGTCACCCTGACAGCCCAGCAGCCGGACAACAACACAATCCGCACGACGATCCAGGCCCTCGCGGCCATTCTCGGCGGAACGCAGTCACTGCACGTCAACTCCAAGGACGAGGCTCTTGCTCTCCCGACCGAGGAGTCGGTGCAGCTCTCGCTTCGCACCCAGCAGATACTCGCCTACGAGATGGGTGTCGCCAACACGGTCGATCCGCTTGCGGGTTCCTACTACGTGGAGAGCCTGACCGACGAGGTCGAGGAGAAGGCGTTCGAGTACATCCAGCAGATAGATGACCTTGGCGGCGCGCTTTCGGCGCTCGACAGGGGCTACCAGATACAGGAGATCCACGAGAGCGCATTCAAACACCAGCAGATGGTCGAGTCCGAGGAGCGGGTTGTCGTGGGCGTCAACAGGTTCCAGGCTCCTACCCCCCCGATCGAGCGCCTGCAGACGATTGGCCGGCTGGAAACACAGAACCAACTGGACAGGCTAGCCCAGGTGAGACGGGATCGAGACGACTCGGAGGTCAGCGCGGCGCTCGCACGCATCGAGGATGTGGCTCGTGGCTCCGAAAACGTCATGCCTGCGATCATTGAGGCCGTGGAGGCGTACGCTACACTAGGCGAGATCTCGGACGTCTTCAGGACGGTCTTCGGCGAACAGCACGAGTTCGCACCGTTCTAGCCGGAGAGCAGAATCAGTCACCCTATAGGAGTACACGCGTTGCCATATATAGAAGTTCTACAGAAATACGCAGTATTCGAAGGACGGGCATCCAGAAGAGAGTTCTGGCTTTGGTTGCTCTTTCATTTCGTTATCTCATTCGTAATTGCGGTGCTGGCTACAGCTGTCGCAGACATGTTCACAATAGTTGCGGTCCTGTACGGACTGGCAACGATCGTCCCTCACCTGGCTGTTGGTGCGCGCAGACTGCACGACCACAATAAGAGCGGATGGTTGCAACTCGTAATACTCATACCGTTCGTCGGATGGATCATCGTGTTGATTCTCATGGTGCTTCCAGGCAACCAAGGCGAGAACAAGCACGGTCCCCAACCTTCCTAAGAGTCGCTGGGACTGCCCGCGTATCTGGCATTCACAGTACCCACGTTTGATATAGTTGGCACGAGTGGAATCGACACGACTCTGTTCAAGAAGACTCACTCCGGAGCCTAGACGATGACCGAACTGCTACTCAACGAAGAAGAGATGATGCTGCGGAACCTCGTGCGTGAGTTCGCCGATGCTGAGCTCGCTCCACGAGCCGCCGGATACGACGAGACCGCAGAGTTCCCTTGGGAGAACATGAAGGGGCTGGCCGAGCTCGGACTGCTGGGCCTCGGCATCGGCGAGGAGTACGGGGGCAGCGGGGGCAGCGGGGGCACCACACGCCAGCTCGTGATCGCGGTCGAAGAGATCTCTCGGGGATGCGCGGCGACAGCGACTGTGCTTGGAGCGCACCTGTCGCTATGCACCCAGTACATCAACATGTTCGGCACTGAGGGACAAAAACGCGAGTTCATTCCGCCGCTCGTGGCCGGAGAGAGGATCGGTGCTTTCGCGCTTACTGAACCGGGTGCGGGCTCCGATGCCGCCGCGATGACCACCATGGGCACAAGGTCCAACGGTGGGTACGTCCTCAACGGCGCCAAGACCTTCATCACCAACGCGCCCGAGGCTAACACGATGGTCGTGATGGCCTCCAAAGACCGCAGCCTCGGCTCCCGAGGCATCAACTCGTTCATCCTCGAGTGCGACACTCCGGGCATCACCATCAACCCGCTTCACGGCAAGATGGGGATCAGGGCGTCGTCTGCGGCCGAGGTCGTCTTCGAGGACTGCCCGGTGCCCGACGAGAACCGCATGGGCGACGAGGGCGATGGCTTCCGAATGACGATGGAGGTGCTCAATGCCAGCCGGATGGCCATTGCAGCACAGTGCGTCGGTATCGCCCAGGCGTCTTATGATGCAGCCCTCGCCTACATCAAGGAGCGCGAGGCCTTCGGACAGAAGCTCTCCGAGTTCCAGGGGATGCAGTGGTACCTGGTCGATATGGCCACCAGCATCGAGGCAGCCCGGCTGCTCACTATGAAGGCAGCTACGCTCAAGGACGAGGGCCTGCCGTTCGTCACCGAGGCATCCATGGCGAAGCTATACTGCTCGCGCGTCGCCGTCGAGTGCGCCGACAAGGCTGTGCAGATGCACGGCGGGGTTGGCTACTTCGCGCCAACGAACGTCGAACGCTACTATCGCGATGCCAAGGTCCAGGAGATCTACGAGGGCACGTCTGAGATCCAGCGCCTCATCATCGCCCGCAACCTGCTGAGAGACTAAGGAGAACCAGATTGGCTGATTCCCCCTGCACTGCCCGACACATAAACCATGTCGCCATCGCCGTGAGCGATATCGATGAGACGCTCGCGTTCTACCGTGACGTGTTCGGCACCGGCGAGTCCGAGGTCGAAGACATAGAAGACCAGGCAGTGAGGGCCGCCCTTGTACGCATTGGTGGATCGCAGCTTGAACTCATCCAGCCGACCGACCCGGAAGGTGGCGTTGCGAAGTTCATAGAGCGAAGGGGTGAGGGAGTCCACCACATCGCCTTCGAGGTCGATGACCTCCAGGCCAGCCTCGATGCGTTAAACGAACACGGCGTCCGGACCATAGACAACGCGCCGCGCGATGGACTGTCCGGCATGATCGGGTTCATCCATCCGCGCTCGACGAGGGGCGTGCTAATCGAGCTGGTGGACCAGGACACCGCACGGAGGTAGCTGACGTGTCGAATCAATACCCCGTACGAGTGCTGGTCGCGAAACCCGGACTCGACGGCCACGACAGAGGGGCCAAGATCATCGCTCGCGCGCTACGTGACGCCGGTATGGAGGTCATCTACACCGGCATCAGACAGACGCCGATGATGATAGTCGAGGCCGCTCTCGAGGAGGACGTCGACGTCATAGGCCTGAGCATCCTGTCCGGGGCACACCTCGACCTGTTCCCGCAGATTTTCGAGGGCCTGAAGCTCAACGAGATGGACGATGTCGCTGTCGTCGCTGGCGGCATCATCCCAGAGTCCGACAGGGTCGAGCTAGAGGCGATGGGCGTCCGGGCCGTGTACGGCCCCGGAGCTACGACCTCGGAGATCGTAGAGCAGGTCAGACAGCTCGCCGCAGAGCGAGCGGAGAACCTCTAGCTAGTTCGTATCGGGCGGGTCTATTTCGACAGGAGTACCGAAGTCTGAGAGGCGAATCTCCAGCACCAGATCGGCCGTTCCTGTAATTCCTGCGCTCGCAAGAGGCAGACCAAGCGCGTCGAGGTCAATTTCGCCGCGCGCGTTGATCCTGTACACCAGCCAGTCCTCAGCGCCTATCCAAACGTCTGCTGACTCAATCTCATCACCCAGGCCGCTCAGCGCCTCGATCTGCGGAGTGCCCGTTAGGTGAAGTGTCTCAACATCATCCAGTAATTCAGTTCCCTCTATGGCAGGATCTAACAGCGCCGTAGTGTCGCCGCCCATGAGCAGTGCAGGATTGGGCAGAGCGATAGTTCCCGGCGGAGCCTCCTCCCACACTTCGGTCTGAGGATTGGTCGTCCAGACCCTGTCACCAATGATAATGAGGTCGATCTGTAGCGAGAAGAAGAACACGTTGAGTACGAGGCTGGCCTCGCTGCTGTCCGGGGCAGCAGAGAACCCGCTGTACGTGATGGGAATCTGGATTTCGCTGTCCGTGGAGTCCACCAGCAGGTGTCCGGTTACCTCGAAAGCGAACGACTCGACCTGGGACATCGCCTCCGCTGAGTTAGCGAGGACCTGCTCCGCCCCAGGACCGCTCTCTCCAGCTTCAGAGTCCTCCCCGACGTCCCTGGAGTCCGTATCAGGAGTCGCAGTCGGGACAGGCGGCGTCGCCGTCGGCTGCGGTGTGGGAGTCGCCGTAGGAGATGGGGTCGGCGTAGCCGTAGGCATCGGAGTGGGCGTGATTGTCGGAGACGGTGTAGGGGTAGCCGTTGGTTCAGGCGTCTCTGTTGGCGTTGGCTCAGGCGCGGCCTCACCGCACGAGACAACGACCACCAGGGCGAGCGCACAGAGCATTATTTTCGCTATTCTGGACATGGCAGACCGACTGATTATAGACGACGGAAAGCGAGACCGATGCCTAACCTGGCGATAGTATTCGACTTCGACGGCGTCGTGCTGGATACCGAGACGCCCCTGTACTCCTCATGGGAGGAGATGTACTCCAGGCACGGCGTACACCTGGACCTGGAGATGTTCGCCACCTACATTGGCGGCGCGGACTACTTCGACTTTCACCTGGACCTGGAGAAGCAGACGGGCCTCTTGTTCGACAGGCAGAGCCTCATGGAAGAACGCAGAGCGATGTACCGGGAGCACGTTGCCGGTAACACGATTCTGCCCGGAGTGCAGGACTATCTGTCAGAGGCGCGAGCCAGTGGATTCCGGATTGGGCTCGCCTCGAACTCGGACATCGGCTGGGTGAGCTCGAACCTCAGGGAGCTTGGGCTGTACGAGAAATTCGACGTGCTCAAGACAAGGGACGACGTGGTCAACGTCAAGCCCAACCCAGAGATCTACCTGGCTGCGCTGCACGACCTGAAGACCGAACCCGATCACGCCATCGCGATCGAAGACTCCGCCAGCGGCGTAGCAGCCGCGACGTCAGCAGGCCTCTTCACCGTCGCCGTTCCAAACCCCGTCACGAAGTTCCACAACCTGAGTAAGGCCGATGTCATCCTGGACAGCCTGGCAACAACTCCCTTCCCGGACCTGGCCGCCATGGCATCGGACCGTCGGGACTGCTCAGCTTGATAATGGATTCAAGCTAATATAGACTCCAACAACCTGAGAATCGGCGCCTTTAGACGCCTCAAACACGATACAAAGGAGAGTACGTCATGCCAAAAGTCAGCGGACTCGGACACGTAGGAATCTTCGTTCACGACTTGATGAAGCAGCGCGACTTCTACTCTCGCGTAATGGGACTTGAGATAGCAGACGAGGACATCGAAGGCCGAGGCATGGTCTTCCTCAGCGCCCATCCCGACGAGGAGCATCACGAGTTCGTGATCATGCAGGGGCGCACTGGAGGTGCGGACGCTCAGGTCATCCAGCAGCTTTCGTTCAAGGTTGACACTCTCGCCGAACTCAAGGAGTTCCACACCGTCTTCAAGAGCGAGGGAGTGAAGATTCAGCGTACCGTGAGCCACGGCAACGCGTTCGGGATGTATGCGTCCGACCCCGAGGGAAACACCATCGAGGTCTACTACAAGACTGGCTTCCCGGTCCCGCAGCCTCACGGCGACCCCGTGGACCTGGACGACTCCGAAGAAGAGTTGCTGGAGATCGCAAGGTCGGCAATTCCCGCCTCGTAAGCCCAAAGTAAGAGTTCGAACAAGGCCCGCGGATAAGACCCGCGCCACCGGTGGAGGGCGAAGCAAGATGAAGCTAGTGTTGAAGGCCGACCGCCTGATCGACGGCACAGGCAACGATCCTGTTGAGAACGCGGCCGTAGTCGTAAAGGACGGACGAATCTCGGAGGTGACCACTCAGGACAAGCTCCAGATTGGCGAGCGCGAAGATGTCGACGTAATCGACGTTGCCGGCGGCACGCTGATGCCCGGCTTCATCGAGATGCACTCCCACATCCACTGTAGCGCCCAGGCCGACGCCTACACGCACATCACCACCGAGAGTAACGAGACCTTTATCATGCGCGGGACCAGGGCAGTTCGAGCTGCCCTCAGTTCCGGCGTAACAACGATGCGCGACCTGGGAAGTAGGAACCAGGTTATCCTCCCAATCAAGTCTGCCATTGAGAATGGCATCATACCCGGGCCCAGGCTGCTCGCCGCCGGCACTCCGATAACGACTACAGGCGGTCACTGCAACATGTTCGGCACAGAAGCCGACACCGCCGATGAGGTTGTCACCGCGATTCGCAATCAGTTCAAGCTCGGCGCGGACTGCATCAAGGTCATGTCCACCGGCGGCGGGTTTACGCCGGGCACAAACGTCCGGGCGCCACAGTACCCGGTCGAGACCCTGAAGGCTGCAGTCACTGACGCCGAACGACTTGGTCTCCGAGTTGCCGCTCACTGCCACGCCTCAGCCGGAGTCAGGAACTGCGTGGATGCGGGAATCCACAACCTGATCCACTGCTCGTGGCTCGCCGAAAACGAAGAGGATATGTACGACTACGATACCGACTACGCCGACATGATCGCGGAGAAGGGCATCTACGTCGATCCTACACTCGCGCTTGGACGGCTGAATGCGTTGCGTGGCCGTGTCAGGGCTGGCGGTGGACAGGGCATGGGTGACCCTGCACGGCGATTCGAGATTCTGAGAGACATGTGGGACCGTGGCGTGAAGTTCGTGACCGGAATGGACTCCGGGATGACGAACGCCAACTTTGACGACTTCGCGTACATCCCCCAGGTCATGGTCGAAGAGATGCACATCTCCCCGATGGAGGCGATCGTCTGCTCAACTCAGACCTCGGCAGAGTGCCTGGGCCTAGAAGACGAGATTGGTACGCTTGCTGCGGGCAAGGCCGCCGACGTCGTGATAGTCAACGGCGATCCATCGGAGGACATCACTGCGCTTCACAACGTCAACACGATCGTTACGCAGGGCGCAGTCGCCAAACGAGACAACGAGCTTCTCATCTAGTCCCGGTCCTGGTCGGCCCAGGACGGATGGCATGTCCTCAAGAATGAGGATAGGTTCGGCATTCGCTGCCTTACTCCTGCTCGTCTTACTGTCGTGCAGCGGAAGTACCACGGAGCCTCCCACGCCGCAGCCCTCACCGGTTGCCCAAGTGAAGGCTGCCGCTCCGGTAGCTACGGCGACCTCACTGCCCGCTCCTACTGCAACACC
The DNA here is from genome assembly GCA_965232905.1 of Dehalococcoidia bacterium. Lineage (GTDB taxonomy): Bacteria > Chloroflexota > Dehalococcoidia > Lucifugimonadales > UBA1123 > VXRN01. The sequence goes on along the minus strand of OZ247432.1, from coordinate 95,259 downwards.
CATCTCGCCTACTGCGGTTCCAACTCCGATACCTCCCGCCAGCACGCCAGTCCCTCCTGATCCCACGGCTACCACGATGCCGGTCCAGCAGGCGGTACCTTCGACACCATCTCCTTTTCCACAGACTCCTACTTTCACCCCCATTCCGACAGTGGACCCACAGTCAGCACAGACCTCTCCAACTCCTCCCAACGTTATCGGACTCGAGCCTCCTGGCCGCATACCCGCTCCGGCGCCAGTCGGTCTCGACGGTTGGGTTAATTCCGAGCAACTGTCTGTGGCCGACTTCGCGGACAAGATCGTCCTGTTCGACTTTTGGACGTACACCTGCGTGAACTGCGTACGCACCCTGCCCTACCTTCAGGACTGGCACGAAAAGTACGAGGACCTGGGTCTGCTGATCGTTGGAGTCCACACACCCGAGTTCGACTTCGAGAAGCTGCCCGAAAACGTCGCCGCTGCTGTCGCCGATCTCGGCGTCGGGTACGCCGTAGCCCAGGACAACGAGCGCATGACCTGGAACGCCTATCGTGTCCAGGCGTGGCCCACCAAGTACATCGTTGACGCCAATGGCTTCGTTCGCTACTACTACCGAGGAGAGGGCGCTTACGCCGACACGGAGCTTGTCATCCGATTCCTGCTGGAGGAGATGGGGCGAGACGTCTCACACATCGACCCGAACACAGAGCCCGATCCCAAGCCCATCGCAGGCACCCAGGCCACCGACTTTGAGAAATTCCTGACAAGGGAGCTCTACGCTGGGACACGTCGCAACATCGACTTCGGGGGTGCGTACATCCTCAACGAGGAGTACTACGAGGCAGCCGGCATCGAGCATGAGTACACCGACCCAGGCGAGCACAGGAACCATTTCCTGTTCCTGCAGGGGCCGTGGCAGAGCACGGAGGAGAGCCTGGAGTACGCGGCGACCGACTCCAGCTACAACGGCTACATCGGCTTCCGCTTCTTCGCCAACGAGGTGAACGCGGTACTCGACCACGTGCCGGGAGAGTCGTACGACTTCCGCGTGGAGATGGACGGCGGCCCGGTGCCTCAGGCGTCCGCCGGGTCGGACATCCAGTACGACGACGAGGGCAACAGCTTCGTCAACGTGGACTCCGCCCGCATGTATCGGCTGATCAGGCAGGCCGACGTCACGTCACACGACCTTCTACTCAGGCCAGCCGACGACCGCTTCTCAGTCTTCGCCTTCACCTTCGGAGCCTACGGGGAAGACGGCAACTAGACGTGGTCCCACCACTAGTCCAATCCCAAATGGCCTCGATCGCCCAAAGTGACGCTTGACGTCCACCGTCAACGCACTCTACACTTCGCACTGTAATGATCCTAGGCTATCGCGATAGGCGAACCGCGCGGTTTGCTGCTGGAGAGTTCGTCCCTGCTTTCCAAGGATTTGAACGCCAAGCGGCGAAGAGGCTATCCATACTGAACGCAGCCCCGGCGCTGGACACGTTGAGTGCACTCCCCAGCAATCGACTGGAGGCCCTCAGAGGATCGAGACGAGGTCAGTACTCGATTCGCATCAACCGGCAGTGGCGCATTTGCTTCACCTGGTCGGAAGGATCGGGACCAACCGATGTTGAGATCGTCGACTATCATTAGATGAATGAGGTAGCAGGAGAAATGTTCAGAAGAGCAGTTCACCCCGGTGAGATTCTCAAAGACGAACTCGACGAATTGGGTGTGACACAAACAACCTTTGCTCGTGAGATCGATGTGCCTCCAAACCGTGTCAGCCAGATAATCTCGGGCAAGCGCTCTGTGACCAGCGACACCGCCCTCCGGCTTGGACACTGGTTCGGAGTCGACCCGCAGTTCTGGCTCAACCTTCAGACCCAGTTCGACCTTGCGGAAGCCGAATCGCGAATTGGCGCCGCGGTACGGCAGCTGCCCACTGCGAGTACAAGTTAGAGCGCGTTACCGCCGGCCCTCTGCCATCTCCGAGGCGTCGGGATGGCGGCGCAGCAGCCACAGGGACACCAGGCCCGCCACTGCGAGCAGTCCGTTCAAGCCGAACGCGAGTCCCCAACCGGCTGCACCATCGACGATATCGAGTATCCCCCCCGCAAGAACAGGCGCAATCGCTCCTACGGTAAACCCGATGAAGTTCTGGACGCCCTGGGTTGACCCTATCCGGTTCGCCGGCGCAAGCTCCGTCGCGGCTGTGGAGTAGATCGCCGAGTCTGCTGCAGTGGCGAACCCGTACACAAATCCCAACACGATGAGCACGACCATCGGCGCTCCCAGAAGCCATCCCACGACGAACGACACCGCTCCGCTGACAGCGAATATCACCCCGGCTCCCGCTGTGCGACCGAGGCGGTCGGAAAGCATTCCTCCGAGGAAAACCCCGACGCTGCCGCTCATGAACATTAGGCCCGACCACGTTGCCGCAATGACTGCCGCCTCACCCGCTTCCCGTCCGCTCTCCACCAGGGCCGCCACCAGCAGCAGTGGAAGCCATAGCCTCGCGAGGTAGAGCTCAGCCGTATGGAGCGCGTAGGCGAGGTTCAGCAAAAGAATCGACCCGCCCCTGAGTATCCTGAGGTCCGGCCCCCACGACCTCGGTGAGTCCGTCATATCCTCGTCCGACCGCCTGTCCCGGACCACCCAGAGGGCGATCGCGACCCCCACCAGTCCTACCAGCGAGGTGAGCAGATACGCGGTCCGCCACGAGTCCGTCAGGTCCAGCAGCAGGCCGGTGAACGCGTATGAACCTGTAGTTCCCACGAAGCCTATGCTGACGAACGCTCCCACTGCTGTTCCACGCATTCTGCCAGCAAAACGAAGGGACACCAGCCTTACACCCGGGATGTACGCTCCGACGTGTCCTGCGCCTGCCGCGCACCTGAGCAGCGACGCCGACCACACGTCGCTGGCCAGTAAGGGGAACAGCACATTGGCAACTGCCATTACCACGATGCTGGCGAGCAGCACCTTTCTCGCGGGGATTCTGTCGGTAACAGGCAGGAGGAATAGCGCGGAGAGTGCGCTGCCCACCAGGTACGCGCTGAAGACGACTGCCGCCTCTGTGTTGCTCATCGCCCACTCGTCCCGCACGAACGGCACCGAGACGATGTAGCTTGAGAACGGCAGAAGCGTCAGCAGAAGCGTGGAGCTGATCGCGGTCAGCCACAGGATGTCTGACCAGCTACCCAGCCCAAGCCGGAGTCGTTCCCCGGATTCGTGGTCAGTTGCCATAGTGAGTCACCAGTCTCGTCCGCCATGTTACCCTATTGCAATCACACGGCAGGTTGGGCGCCGGGCGTGCCAACCAGGCCCACCGAGTACCATGCGTCTGTCACCGATGACGACCCTCCTGCGAACTGTCGCGGCCCTCGCGTCTGTTGCCTCGCTGACGCTCGCAGGGGCGTGTTCTTCGGACGACACCCCGGAAACGGCAGACGAGCCCGCCAGTCCCAAAATTCCTGCCTTCGACAGCGTCGCGCCTTCTGTTCTGGGAAGCCTGTTCCAGGTATCCAACTACCGGCCCGGTGTCGCGATCTTCGATTACGACCGCGACGGAGACTTCGACTTCTACATCACACAGCAGGCAGAAAGACCGAACCGCCTGTTTCGTAACGACGGCGCGATGATGTTCACTGATGTCGCAGAGGAAGCGGGTGTCGCTGTCGCCGAATTGGGATCGAGCGGAGTCGTCGCCTGTGACCTCAACAACGACGGCTTCCAGGACCTCTACGTCGGCGGTCGCGGAGTCGACGGGGACGGCCTGGACTTTCGCTCGGCAGAGACCGGCGACAAAGAGCTGCGGGCAGCACACGCCGACAGGCTCCTGATGAATCTCGGGGACGGCACATTCGAGGACGTCTCCGAGGTGGCTTTCGGCGGATCGCCCAACATTCGCTCGGCGGCGACAGTGACGTGCGCCGACATAGACCTCGATGGCTGGCTCGACATCTTCGTCGCCAACCTCGTGGACGAGGACTTCTTCTTCCTTGGTGGCCCCAACCATCCCGGCCACTTCAATGTAATGCTTCACAACAGGGGCGACGGGACTTTCGAGGACGTCTCAGAGTCCGCGGGCATCCGCGGTGGCCAGGTATGGATGCGAGACCAGTCGGGCGCGCCCCTGACGTTTACCGATGAATCAGGTGTCAGCTACGAGGGGTACGACCCGTCACACGTGGACAGGAAGGGCAACCGTGTCGCCGACCCCACCGGCCCCTCCCACGGTGCCGTCTTCTTCGACTACAACGACGACCGGCTGCCGGACCTGTTTGTCGCCACCGACGGCGACCACCTCGAGCTGTACCAGAACCGGTCCACTCCGGGGTCCATCAGTTTCGAGCCGGTCGCACAGCAGATGGGTTTCCCGAAAGTGGGCAACTGGATGGGCTTCGCTATAGGCGACTACGATGCCGACGGCCAGCTCGACGTGTTCGCCACCAACGTCGGGTATCACCTGAGGCTTGGCCCACCCCAGCCGAGTCCGGGGCCCGACTGCAAGTACAACGAGCAGTTCGCGTGGGGGTCGTGCCTGAACGCCATGCTGAAACTGAATGAGAGCGGCGTCTTCGAGGACGTTGCACCTGAGATCGACGTCGAACCAAGCGCGCTTATGCCTCCGAAGTCACTCGATCCTGAGAACCTCGATCCGGCCTGGCCTGTCCCGACCGGCCTGTCGGCGTACGACTTCGGCTACGGCGCGACGTTCTTCGACATGGACAACGACGGCTACGAAGACCTCTACTGGCTAGGCTCCGAGCTCGCGGCGGGCGGCGGTCCGGGCGGCAACGTGTACCCGGCTGCCGGGCGGATGCTGCGAAACGACCGCGGACAGCGCTTCCAGGATGTCACCGTCGAAACCCGGCTGCTCGACATACTTGGAGTAAAGTACGACCAGCTCCACGAGCTGGAGCCCGGGGGTAACCCCCTGGCCTACAAGCTGTCGGCCAAGTACCACGAAAACGGCAAGGGTTTGGCGCACGGCGACCTCAACGGCGACGGCTACGTGGACCTCATCGGCACCAACAGCAGCGGCCTCGACTTCGGAGGTGACGGCCAGCAGTATGACTGGGTGCCCGGACCTCTGTTCATGTGGGTCAACCAGCCGGGCGACAACAACTGGATCACCCTGCGACTCCAGGGCCGCATGGCGATCGACGGCACCGGAAGCAACGCCGACGGCATCGGGGCAAGGGTCCACCTCACAGCGTCGGTTTCTGACGGCGACAACCCACTGACGCAGGTACGTGAGGTCAAAGCCGGTTCCAGCTACATCTCGATGGATACCGTTGAGTTGGAATTCGGCCTGGGGAGCGCATCGTCAGTCGACGAGGTCAGAATCACGTGGCCCAGCGGCAGGACGCAGGTGCTGACTGGCCTTGCCGCCAACCAGCTTCTCACGATCACTGAACCCCAGGAGTAAGAGCGGTCTGCCCCGCCAGACGGTGGAAAGCTACGTGCCACTACACGTGGCCGATCCGTATCTGCCTGTATAGGCCGATGCCGGAGGCAACGATGTTAGGGAAGAGCACCGCCCACAGTAAGGCGGTTGCTGTCACCTCATTGCTCTCATACGTCACGTACGGGTCGATGACTGTCTTGTAGCCGTATGCGGCCCACGCAGCACCAACGCCCAGTACCACCCAGCCCAGTGAGTGAAGTGAGCGCAACTTTGGCGCGAGGTCGGAGCCGAGCCAGCCCAGAGCCGTGCCCACCCCTGATGATGCTCCTTGTATCTTGGTTTTGGCGTGTAATAATCACTTTACTCACGTGGATCGGGGTGCGGCAGACCGAATGCTCCTTGGTCATCAGAGACCGTTGTATAGTGAGGGTCGCCGCACCAGTCCCCAAGTAGAGCCCGAACAGTTGCCTGGGCCAACCGAGCCCGCATCTTGCAAGGAAGGGCCAGTATTCACAGGAGATGCTGATGGAGCAGGAATCTATCTTCGTAGGCATCGATGTAGCCAAGGTCGGAATGGACGTTGCGGTCCGTCCCGCGGACGACAGATGGGAGGTCTCCAATGACGACGCAGGGATCCAGCAACTCCTGTCCCGCCTGAAGACCCTGAAACCTTCACTTGTGCTACTGGAGGCGACCGGTGGTCTGGAACTGCCCCTCGTGGCAGCTCTGGCAGGCGAGGAACTTCCGGTCGTCGTCGTCAATCCAAGACAGGTGCGGGACTTCGCCAGGGCCACAGGGAAGCTGGCCAAGACAGACTCTCTGGATGCGGCGGTCCTGGCCCACTTCGGGGAGGCTGTCCGACCTCCCGTGCGCCCGTTGCGGGACGCCGACACGCAGGTTCTCAGCTCGCTGGCAGCTCGCAGACACCAGCTGATAGCCATGCTGGTCTCCGAGAAGAATCGCCTGAGTGCAGCTACCTCTGTCACCGTCCGGCTCAGGATCGAGGCCCACATAGAGTGGCTGGAGCGGGAACTGGACGACCTGGACAGGGACCTCCAGCAGACCATTCGCAACTCTCCAGTATGGCGAGAGAAAGACAGTCTCCTGCGCACCGTCCCGGGTGTTGGACAGCAACTCTCACTTACACTCCTGGCGTACTTGCCTGAACTCGGTAGGCTGGATCGAAAACAGATCGCCGCCCTGGTGGGAGTGGCTCCATTCAACCGGGACAGCGGCACCCTGCGGGGCAGACGCACGGTCTGGGGTGGACGCGCCAGGGTTCGTGCCACTCTCTACATGGGGGCGCTGGTGGCCAGCCGCTTCAACCCAGTCATCAGGGACTTCTACCAACGGCTGTTGGCCGCCGGCAAGCCAAAGAAGGTGGCTCTGACGGCCTGTATGCGCAAGTTGCTTGTGATCCTCAACTCTATGCTCAAGCATGGCTCTGCCTGGTGCGATCTGAGTCCCCCGGTCGCTCTTCAATCCTCTTGACTCTTAAGACAGTTGCTATACCGGAGAAAAGCAGGACTGCGTACATGTCTGCGGCCCACAGGTAGCCTCCGAGAATAAGATCACCGAACACAAACCTGAGAAGCACCCGCGCCAGGAGAAGAGAGGCAAATCCGAAAAGAGCCGACAGCCCAAACCCGGCTATCACTCGCAGGAAGAAGACGAGAGAAGGTCCCATCCGTTGAGACTAAGCCCTCCTGGCCAGCTTCGGGTCCAGCGCGTCGCGGAGTCCGTCGCCAACAAGGTTGATCGCCAGCACAGTGATCGTCAGGATGAGGCCTGGGAAGAACGCCACCCAGACGGCGGTCTGCAGGAACGTGCGCCCGAGCGCGAGGATGTTGCCCCAGCTAGGCTGGTCCGGTGGAATGCCCAGTCCAAGGAAGCTGAGTCCGGCCTCGACCAGCACGGCAGAGGCGAACACGAATGTCGCCTGCACGATAACAGGAGCGAATGTGTTCGGCGCCACGTGCTGGAGCAGGACGCGCCAGGTCGGTGCTCCGATCGCGCGGGCGGCCTCCACGAACTGGTACTCTCTCAGGCTCAGTACCTGCGAACGCACGATCCTCACCATGCGCGGCGTGTCCACCACGGTGATCACTATGATGACGTTTGTGACCGAGCTTCCTAACATGGCAATCAGGGCGAGCGCCAGCAGCAGCGTCGGGAACGACATCAACGCGTCCATGAATCTCTGGATGACCATGTCCGCCTTGCGGTCGTATCCGGACACTAGCCCGATAATCATCCCTGCGCCAACGGTCAGCACCGCAACGCTGAATCCAACCAGCAGCGAAACACGCCCGCCATGAAGAGTGCGCGAGTAGATGTCCCGCCCCGTTGTATCGGTGCCGAACCAGTGTTTGGCGCCAGGAGCCATCAGCCTGTCAACCGGATTGAGCTCCAGTGGGTCGTACCGATCGACCGTACCTGCGAAGATGGTGAAGAACGAAATAATTGCCAGAATGCCGAATCCGATCGCCATATTGGGATTCTTCCCAAGCGCTCGGCGCATCCCGACGTAGCGTTCCATCCATCTGGATCGCGGCTGCAGACTTGCCTGCCTGTACTCTCGCTGTTCCGTAGCCACTAGTATCTAACCCTCGGGTCCAGATACGCGTATAGGATGTCCACCGCCAGGTTGATGAACACGTACGCTCCGGCGAAGATCATCATCAGCCCTTGAATGACCGGGAAGTCACGGTCGGAAACCGCGCCGACGAACAGCCTGCCCATTCCCGGAATCGCGAACACGACCTCGGTAAGGGTCGCCCCAGTAACGGCTCCGGCAAAGCTCAGACCCACAATCGTCACGATCGGCATCGAAGCCGCCCTGAATGCGTGGCGGAACAGCACTACTCTTTCGACAAGGCCCTTGGCGCGAGCCGTCCGGACGAAATCGTCCTTCAGCACCTCCAGCATGCTGGAGCGCGTCATCCGCGCGTTTAGCGCCATCAGGCTGGTGCCAATTGCGATCGCGGGCAGGGTCAGATGCCTGATGAACTCCGGGAACCCATGAGAGAACTGCGAGGACCCGAACACCGGGAACCAGCCCAACACTACGCTGAACAGCCAGATGAGGTTGAACGCAAGCCAGAATCCCGGCATCGCGAACCCGATCACCGCAAAGATCATGACAACGCGGTCTATCCAGGTGTTTGCCTTCCAGGCCGCGAGAATACCCATCGGTATTCCGAGCACAACCGCAAGGAATATACCCATCAAGATCATGGACACCGTCGGCTCGATGCGGGTGGATATCAACTCAGCGACCGACCTGCCCGTGAACAGCGATGTTCCGAGGTCACCTCGGAAGAAGCCGGTGAACCAGTCGAGATACTGAATGACGGCAGGCCTGTCCACGCCGAGCTGTGCTCGAGCCTCGTTGATGTCTTCCTCTGTGGCGAACAGCAGGTAGTCTCCACCCAGCAGGATTGCCGCCGGATCGCCCGGGGCAAGCTGCATGATGGAGAACGTAATGAGCGAGACCGCAAGAAAGACGGGAACGGCCAGTACGACTCTTCGTGCTATGTATGGCAGCATGATCTATGCCCAGTCATCGCCCACTCTATTGGGGCGCGTAACGCTGCTTCGCCAGTGTCTTGTCCGATGGTACGAAACTGAAGGCCAGTCCGTTTCCCAATCGGATATGTAGATGGGCGCGACCACTGAAGATCGCGCCTCATCTTACTTTGCTCCGTTCTAAGATTACCGGTCCTACCGATCGAGCCACACATTGTGGAGGATCGGGAACAGGCAGTCCAGGCAGAAGTTTTTGACGTCAGACCTGATCGCACGCGGAGGTGAGAACATGAAGTGCCACACGCGCGCCGGGTTGTCGTAGAGCACCCTGTTCATCTCGTCGAACAGGACCTGCAGCTCCTCCTGATCGGTCTCGATCAGGAACTGGTCTCGAAGCTCGGTGATACGAGGCTCGACCCACCTGCCGGAACCCTCAGGGTTCGAAGCAGCCATGGAAGGCGCCAGCGGGTTGAGTCCATTCGCGAAGTTGGACCACGACGTGGCCATTTCCCACGGCCCGTCCGGGTTACCCGTCACCGCGATCCGGCTCGCCCAGTCAAGGGAGACCAGTTCAACGTTGGTGAATCCAAGCTGCTTCAGCGTCTCGCCCATCACGAGCCCGGCCTCAGGCATGAACGGCATGTCGGAAGCGGCAACGAGGCGCAACGGGTAGTCCTTGATCATGGGATCGATGGCCGCGGCCTCGTCCAGGATCTGCTTACCCAGTTCAAGGTCGCCGCTGAGGGTCTTTATTCCCTCGACCTGTATGTCGTCTGCTACCGATGTCTCCCACGGCGTGCCGCAGTGTATCTCGATGTAGCACTCGGTCCAGAACTGGCGCTCGCCGACTGCCGCCTGCATGATCTTGTCGTTAGGTGAAGCCGCATATACGGCTCGCCGTGCAAGCCTTCCGGCCTCCGTCATGTCAAACGGCGGATGGTGGAAGTTGAAGGCGTGAACGCCGTAGTTTCCGTCTCTGATCGGCGACCAGTTGATGTTCGGGTTGCCGTCCAGCGTGAAGGCGAGGTCCAGCCTGAAGTCGTCCAGCACGTCCACTTCACCGGTCTGAAGCGCGGCTACGCGGGTTGCGTGGTCCGGTATGTCGAGAGCGACGAACCCGTCGATGTACTGGTTGATCTCGCCCTTGGTGAAGTCCCAGGGCTCACCAGTGTTGGAAACATAGTCCGCGAACTGCTCGAAGACCAAGCGTTCCTGCGGGATCCACTCGGTCATTGCGAACGCGCCGGTCCCAATCACCTGGTCCACCGGCTGTCCAACAGGTATCGACCAGATGTCTTCGTGCATGATCGAAGGCTGTCTGGGGTCGAGCTGTGCGAGGAACTCCAGCACCATGGCCGTCGGCTCCTCGAACTTCATGACGATTGTGCTGTTCGCCTCGTCCAGCACCTGGTTGAATACCTGGTCGTTGCGCTCTTTGCCCTCGTTACCTTCTGAGATGCCGAGGAGCTGCCGTCCGAGGGGATCGACGCGGGCGAACCTGTTATGGGTCTCCGCGATGTCGAGCATCCTCAGCGGGTCGCCGTTGTGGAACGTCTGGCCTGGGCGTACCTTGAACGTGTACTCCTTCCCGTTGTCGCTCAGGTTCCACGACTCGAGCATCTGCGGGTAGATCACGTAGTTCTTGTCGCGCCAGAAGAGCTGGTCATAGGCGTGTCGACCGACTGTGCCGGTAACGATTGCGCCAGTCGCGATCGGGTCGATGATCTTGATCGAACCCTGCGGCACCTAGTTGATGGTGCCGCCCGGCTTGGCCATTGCCATCGCGCCCTCAATCGGCCTCGATTCAGGCCTGACCGCGGCTACGGACGGCGCCTGTACGCTCGTCCCGGCCGGAGCCTGTGCTGCCGCGGCAGCAGGTGCGGCAGCAGCGGGTGCCGCCGGCTGCTGGGCTGAGGCAGCAGGTGCTGCGGCTGGCGCCATCGCCGGCGCTGCCGGAGCGGCTGGTGCAGGAGCCTGTGGAGCCTGGGGCGCGCTCGGTTCTGCGCTCGAACACGCCACCAAGACAGCCAACACTACTGCTAGTCCTAGTGCTATAAATATAGATCGTCGCATAAAGCTAACCTCCGGTGGTCTCGCTCCATCGTCAGCCAAGACATCCACCCGCCCACTCGCGGAGAGTCTCCGTCAATTCCATTACGGAATCACACTTCCGTCAATGTTCCGTGCATAATACCACAACTGTCTTCAACCCGGTGCCCGCCCCGTGGGAGTCCCGACTCAGCCCCACAGCCGGGGGTCCGTCATCTTGGCATACGTACAGGGGACCCCCATGGTTCCGCTGATCATTCCGACCTTCACGGGTGTCAACAGTGGGCTTTCAAAGATGCTACCACCCGGAGCGCGGGCGTCCCGCCCGCATTACGCTGCACTATATAGTCAATGCAATCGCCCCCGATATTGACAGCCGCGCGACACCCTCAATAACATCGCTCCAGCTTCAATCTGACACCACGGAGGAAGATATGACCACGTTCGACATGAAACAGGTCGAGGTCTCCCAGGAGGTCCTCGACGGCCTGAAGGCGATCCCGACCGCCACCGTCTACAACGCAGTTCGACACTTCGGCTCGCACTTCAACGTCTGCGAGGGCCTCGTGAACCTCACGCCCGGTCAGCGACTCGCAGCGAGGGCGCGCACCCTGAGGTTCCTTCCCAACCGCGCAGACGTCATCAGCGAGCGGCCTCCCGGTGAGCACTCCACCGAGTACGTGGCGATGGGTCGATGCGGCCCCGGCGACGTGCTGGTTACCGACATCTCCGGTTCCAGAAAGGACGTCGTAGCGGGCGATGTCAAACTGCTCCAGCTGGCCATGAACAACGCCGACGGCGTGGTTATCGACGGCGCGATCCGCGACCTCGACGTGCTCATTGACGAAGGTTACGGCCTGACCGTGTATGCCAAGTACCGCAGCTTCCACGGCAACCCCGAGTATGCGCCCGCCGAGGAGAACGTCCAGATCAACTGCGGCGGCGCGCTTGTGAGGCCCGGAGACGTGATGGTCGGAGACAACGACGGTGTGCTGGTCGTCCCGTCATGGATGGCCGAAGCCGCCCTCGAGTGGGCGGTCGAGCACGAGGACGCCGAGAACTACGTCAAGGAGAAGATCCGGGCCGAGAACTGCCCTCCGGGCCGCTACTACCCGCCCACAGCCGAGACCATCGAAGAGATGTACCGGGTCAAGGGCCGCCGCTAAGACTTCTACTCGAACCATCGTGCAATGTAGGGGCGGTTCGCGAACCGCCCCTACCGCCCCCGACGCCCCCTCTCCCCCTGGGCTGAAAGGCGCACGTAAGGGTACACGGACAGGCATGAACACCTGCCGACGGCCCCCTCTCCCTGAGGGAGAGGGCTGGGGTGAGGGTGAAAACCTGCTTCTGAACCCAATTTGCGGGTCCCTACGCCCTCCCCTCCAAGTTGCGCCAATTCTGATAGCTCTGATATATTCGATTGACCCTTCTCGGGCCGGATTTGTGGGGCTGTAGCTCATCTGGGAGAGCGCTTCAATGGCATTGAAGAGGTACGGGGTTCGAGTCCCCGCAGCTCCACCATCCAGCACGGTAGCCAGATCCGCATCTGTTATGCGGTCCCACCGTGAGCGCTATGGGCTTTTGGCATTGCTTACCAGGCCCGTCGAGATGGCTTCAACACCCTCTTGGGTCCATCCCCTTGAGCAGGGACCTGCCAGGGGATGCCTCATGAATATCACTCCGCCCATCGCCTGTACGGCGACACCCTGAACCGCGTCGGACCGTAACTCACTACGCCCAACACTCCAGGAGGGAAACATGAGCAACTTTGAGAAACTGCAACGCCGACTGGAAGCTGGTGAGACTGTCCTGATGGACGGCGGCATGGGCTCGGAGTTCGACAGGCGTGGGCTGACAACCCCCACCGCGTGGTCGGGCGGTCCGATGATCACTCATCCCGAGCTGGTGAGGGACGTTCACCAGGACTACATAGAGGCGGGCGCCGAGATCATCATCACCAACACGTTCGCCACGGGACGGGACGTGCTGGAAGAGGCAGGCCTCGAGGACAAGGTAACCCAGGCCAACAGGCAGGGAATCGAGGCGGCAGTACAGGCCAGGAGGAACACCGGGACAGAGGACTCGGTGATCATTGCGGCCTCCGTATCCACGATGCGTCCCAAGGCGCACGCCGAAGTTCCGGTGCCCTACGAGACAGCCCTGGAGACCTACAGGGAGCAGCTCGGCGAGCTTGCCAAGGGCGGCCCCGACGTGGCCGTCGGCGAGATGCTGATCCGCATATCGGACACGCTGGCCGTGATAGACGCGGCCGAGGAGTTGGGTCTCCCCGTGTGGGTTGGACTCTCCCTGGTCCGGGATGGAGACGAGCTCTACCTGGGCATCCAGGACAGACATGCAGGCGAGACTCTTCAGGACGCCATGGACGCCATCAAGGACAGGGACATCGCGACGGTTTTCATTATGCACACGTCGGTGGACGACACAGCACCCGGACTGGAGATCGTCAAGAAGAACTGGTCGGGGACGTTCGGCGCCTACGCCCACTTCCCCCGCCGAGGCGGGCCAATCCCTGGGCAGGGCATAGACCCACAGCAGTACCTGGAGTACGCCAAGGTGTGGAGCGAACAGGGCGCACTGATAATCGGAGGGTGCTGCGGCACCAGACCCGACCACATCCGCGCGCTCAGGGAGTGGCAGTCCAGCTCCTAACCCGGGGTCAGATCGTGATCAATGCCTACACCCGGGTCCTGCAGAATTACGTAGTCTTTAGCGGACGCACAGCACGATCGAGGTTCTGGCTGTTCGTGCTGGCCCAGTGCCTCATCGTGGTCGTCGGCCTGATACTCGCTGACCAACTTAGTGCGATCGGCTTGCTCCTGGCCCTCTACCTGCTGGGCACTTTGATACCTACGCTGGCAGCGACAGTAAGACGCCTTCACGACTCCGGCAGGAACGCCTGGTGGGTGCTACTGGTAGTTGGACCTCCGCCCCTGGCTGCAGCACTGATCGTGGCAGGTATCTCCTTACTTCAGTTGAGCATCATCGGCGAGATATTCTCTTTAGTAGGACTCGCCGTCGGAGATCCCGCAGTTGCTGAAGAGGTGGACGAGGTATTCGGAGGCTTCTTCGGACTCGGCGTCCTATTTCTCTCCCTCGGAGTGCTGACCTCTTTGGTAAGTATTGTGCTGGCGTTCGTTCTACTGATGCTTCTGGCAGCTCCTGGCCAGGAGGGCGAGAACAGATACGGCCCACAGCCGGACACGCATTGACCACATGGCTGCTGAAGCTGACCTGAAGTCGCTACTCGCCGGATGACTCGGCCGGGTTCTCTGTATCTATCTCGGAACAGCCACCCCGATTGCAGGCCATTACCCAGTAGTAGTTCTCGTCCTCGTCCGGTTCGGTATGCACGTAGGTCGTTTCAATCACGTGGTCAGACAGTTCGTCGCAGAAGCTCGGACTGCCATCCCGTCCCACTGAACAGCTCGAGTCGAAGAAGTCATCGTAGAACACCCTGTAGAAGTCGGCCCCTTCAACCTGGCCCCAACTTACCCGCACCGTCGAGCCCTCCCGAGCGTATGTAACACCGGAAGGAACGTCGGGCTTCCCGACTACTGGAGTCGCGGGGTTTTCCGAATCGACCTCAGAGCATCCCGCGGAATTGCATGCCACCACCCAGTAGTAGTTGCGGTCGTAGGTGGGACCAGTGTGGAGGTAGTCCGTACCGATCACGTTGGCAACCAACTCGTCACAGAAACTAGGATTGCCGCTTCTCCCAATCGAGCAGTTGGAGTCCGAGAAGTCATCGTAGTAGATGATGTAGTAGTCCGATCCATCGACGGCGTCCCAACTAACCCTCATTGCCGGTCGCTCCCAGCCATAGTGCACGTTTTCGGGTGCAGAGGGTGCGACAGCTCCGGGAGCAGGCGTAGCAGCTACGGTCGGGACAGGAGTGGAAACTGGTGTGAGTGTGGGTGCAGCGGTCGGCACTACCGTCGGCTCAGACGTAGCAGCCGGCGTAGCGGTCGCAGTCGCCGCCGGGAGCGCAGTTGGAACTGGTGTGTGAGTGGGTGCAGCGGTCGGCTCCACTGTTGGCTCGGCCGTAGGAGCCGCCGTGGCGGTCGCAGTCGGGACCGCAGTGGGAACGTGTGTGAGAGTGGGTGCAGCGGTCGGCACCACCGTCGGCTCAGACGTGGGAGCCGGCGTACCGGTCGCATTCGAGCGCTGGGCAGGCACACTCCCATCCGGCACCTTGTCTATCGACCACAACCAGCCGAACACGCTTGCGAAGAAACCGTTGAGGTCCAGTCGGTCGTCGGCGCAGATGTCGCCATAGCAGCCGCTACCGTTCCGTACGACGAACAGGTCAGTCCCTGCCCCCACACCGGGAATGTCCACGGAGCAGGACTCTCCCTCTTCCAGTCTCATTCCGGGTACGCAATCGGGGAAGCCGGTAGGCGTGGCCGGACTGTCAGAATCAGCCCTCGAGCATCCCCCGCTGTTACAGGCCGCGACGAAGTAGAAGTTGTCGTCGAGGTCAGGGGAAGTGTGAACGTAGCTGGTATCGTCCACATTCGTGGCGAGTTGGTCACAGTATTGGGGATTGCCGTCAATGTCGACCGAACAACCCGTCTCGAAGAAGTCGTCGTGGTACAGGTTGTAATAGTCCGCTCCTTCCACCGGTTCCCAGGTGACCTCCATGCTCGTTCCCTCCCAGGAGGCACTGAGGCCGGCAGGAGTGTCCGGGCTGGTGTCCAGCGAGACCGAGATTGTGTAGGACCCCGTAGATGGGCCTGCCGACACATTTATGAGGTGGGCGATCGACTCTCGGGCTGTCCATCTCAAGACTGACGGCGAGCTATCGAAGTCAAAGATGCTGCTGGATCTGACCGGATGAGGCTCCGTTATCACCATGGAGATTTCCGGAAGGCCTTCCCAGTCCAGTTCTATAAGGTACTTTTCGCCTTTCACTGCCTGGAACTGGTAGAGGTCGGTCTCGTTGGGTTCGTCCAGTGAACCTGCCAAGCTGCCACCAATGGGGATTTCATCCCTTTCCAATGCCGCTGGAACTGGCTCGGAGCTTTCGTCTTCTATGCAGCCAGCAGCGGCCATCCGTGAACGAACGTCAGGGTCCATGTCAGCGACTGCCTGATCAATGGTGGACTGGTATCTAAGCGCCAGTGAAAAGACCGTACTGAGAAGAAACTCGTCCTCCGTCTGACCCTGCGGGTCACTGACGTAGTCTTCAAGTGTCTTCGCTACCTCCCGTTGATACACCAGGATCGCATCATGCCATTCAGAGACTTCTGCCGGAGGTTCCACAGACTCCAGCCGCGCGATCTGGTCTCGGAAGGACTTTGCAAGCTCCTCAATGGGAACATCTTCAGTCTCGACTGCCTCAGTTTCGCCAATGCTGCAGGCTTCCAGGTACTCATCGAGAGATACTCCTGCAGTGCTCTGTACTCCGACAATCGGCGTCGCCGTGGGAGAGTCCGGCGCTCGCGTGTCACCGGCGACCGCTTCCTTGGGCGTATCCACAGTGACCTCTTCTTCGCCCCCGCAGGCGACAAGGACCATTAGGATGACAGAGACGCCCATCAGCATAGAGAGAACACAACGTCTACGAGTTACGTATCGGGCAGGATTGCTACTGCTGATCGCTATCTGTCTGAAGCTCATGGGGTTTAAGCTCTCCGCCGGTTTGGACTGTGCCGAATACGGGGAAGACCAGTCGCATTCGACGCCTTCCGACGTTACACCATCTATTCAGTGGCGTGAAAGAGCCGTAGGTCCCAAAAAACTGCGATTAACGACGCATCGTCCCCACACTCAGGTCGTCAATAAGACATCACCCAGCCGGTGAGGCTAACCCAGATTCGCTTCATAGCCCCCTCAGTCTGTCTTGCCTGTCGGCGAGCAGGTTAACCAGGACAGTCCACAAAACTAGCTATGCCACCTAACAACGGTGCTAGAATCCCGCATGGACTGAATGGACGTATAGGCTATGAACACTGGGTGAATAACCGACGATGAGGGGAACAACTTTGCGAGCCATAATCACATTGATACTAGGAGCCGGACTGCTTCTGGCGGTCGCAGCTTGCCAAGGCGACGTTGGCCCAGCCGGACCCCAGGGCGAACAGGGCCCCCCGGGTCCGCAGGGGCCCATCGGTCAGCTTGGACCGGTCGGACCTGCAGGGCCCATAGGACTACCAGGGCCTCAGGGTCTCGCTGGACCACCCGGCACCGAGGGCCACCCGGGACCTCCGGGTCTCCCCGCACTTCCAGCAATGCCCGGCCAAGTGGATGAGGCGGCTGTCGCTGCAATTGTCGAGCGCATCCTGGCCGAGTCGGCAGGCGACACCAACGCCGCGCCAGATGTCACGCTCAACCCCGTCATCCTGGTATCCGGCACCGGTACTGATGCCCTGACTCTGACGGGAGCCGGATTCCGTGCCAACGAGGGCATCATCCTGACCGTGGCCAACACGGCCTTCGCTGCAGTCGTTCAGCCCGAGGGCTCACTGATGCGCGCCGACGCCATCGTAGCCAACGAGATTGGGGCGTTCAGCGTCACCGGATCACTCCCTCTCGGCCCCGGCATCTACAGCCTCGTCGCCACCGGAAAAGACTCCCGCAGTAACGCCGTCTACCCCCTCGTGATCCAGTAGGGGCAGGTTTGAAACCTGCCCCTACCACCAACCTCAACCAACTGCCCCCTCGCGATCGAGTAGACCAACGCGTAGGGGCAGGTTTGAAACCTGCCCCTGCCACCAACCTCGACCAACTGCCCCCTCTCCCTTGACGGGAGAGGGTTGGGGTGAGGGTGAAAACCCCTACTCACCAACCTCAGGCGACCACTTGTAGATCTTCGTCAGCGACCCGCCCATCAGCTCGGCACGCTCCGAGTCCGACAGCTCGTCCGTCACACGGAACGCCTCGACGCCCTGCTCGTAGTTCAACACGTTGATCGCCCGCGTCCAGTCCGTGCCCCACATGCACCGCTCGATGCCGTAGGCGTCGAATATCCTGCGAAGATTCTCCCAGATGTCAGGGTACGGGAACGGCTCGTGCGCCAGCGTGCACGCACCGGAGATCTTGATCACCACATTGTCCAGCTCCGCCAGCGACAGCACCGCGTCCAGGTCTCCCCACACGTCCGGCGGCGCCGGAGGCTCTGACGGCTGCGCCAGTCCCACGTGGTCGATCACGGTCACGGTGTCGGGATTATTGCTGGCAAGCTCCCTCAGGATATCCAGCTTCCCGGACGCCATGACGTTCACCGGAACGCCAGCACGTCCTCCGGCGGCCATGATCTGGTTCAGACCGGGATGGTCTCCGCCGAAGTCCATGCGAGCGAGCATGATCCTCGCACCGACGACTCCCGGGGTGCCCGTCCACTCGGCCACCTCCTCGTCGATCGACTCCGACTCAGGGTCGAACGGCCTGATCAGCGCGAACTTCCCAGGATGCTTCGCGTACACCTCCAGCGCGTAGCTCGCGTCATAGCCGTACATCGAGTACGGCGACACCAGCAGCGCGCCGTCCACTCCCACCGCGTCCATCGCCTCCACCATCTGGTCGCCGGTCACCTCGTCCGGCCCCTGCAGGTAGCCCACCCACGGCCGCTCGGGAGTGTTCCGCTCATACGCATGCACCTGCACATCAATCACCGGTGTTCGATTCGCCATTGCACTCCTCCTCGCGCCTCAGAATCCAGAGGCTGCTGTCAGGGCCCTGTTGGTATCGCTAACGGCGTGAATCGTACCACGAACCACTTTCTACGTTTACCTAGTCCATACGGCTGACACAAATCATACTTTATCCCGATAGCCTAATGATATTAAGTCACATATAATTTTTGTGATGATACTGACAGGAGTGCAGAACATGGAGATGACATGGGTCCTTAGAACGATGCAATGGCTGGCGATGGCGATTGGAGTAACGACCCTGGTTGCGGTGGTAGCGCTGCTCACCTCCAGTTAACCAGGAAGTCTGGCACCGCGAATCCGTTCACTGAACTGAAAGGAGCACTCCAACGTGTCCACAGAATACAAGCTGATTCGAAACTCCGGACCAAGAGTGTCGCGGTCAAAGGCCACCATCGTGTTGGTGACGCTGGTTGCGGTCGTGCTGGCGGCCATCCTCAGCGGTCTGCTTGGCGCACCCTTGCAGGCGGCTCACGCATCCACCACCGACGACACCGACGCCGGGCCGGACCAGTCCGACCTTAGCACTGGCGACTGGGGTGTGGATTCCGAGGGCGAGAGCATACCCATACACCGTGTGCCGACCACCGACGGCCGTGACATTTACGGCTTCGAGATCACCGAGGAGGCCACGTATCGGCTGGCGGTGACAAACGCACCGGAAGGCGTCGGAGTCTGGAGCATATCCAACGACGAGGAAGAGTTGGTCGGCAGAGACTACCCTGAGCCCTTCTGTGACCTCAGCGCCATCTACGGTCCCGGCAGGTACACCCTCGAAATCCGTCACCGGGACGGAAGCACAGGCAACACCGACGCCTACACGATCACCCTGGTCCGAGTCACCGATGACTAGCTTGTCGCCGTCGCACCCTCATCCTTCGTAGGGGCAGGTTTGGCACCCGCAAAGCGGCTGGCGAAGCAAACCTACGCCTACCAGACCATCGGGCTCCCTCAGCCTCACAGCGCGCCCCGAACGTGATACAGATGTGAGGGCCAAATCCACCCAGAGAAGGGAGGGCTCCAACATGGCTACAGGACACAAAATGAACAGAATGTCCCGAGAAGGAGCGGCGCGAAAGGCAGAAATCCTCGCGCTTGTCGCGTTATATACCATCATGCTGGCTGCCGTCCTCGCCGGGTTCTTCTACGCGCCAGCACGAGCCGCCAATGCGGCCACGCTCTTCGGTGATGGACCAAATGTCACCGACCACACCGTCCTGGACATCAGCTCGGGCCGGGTGACCGTAGATGGCGACCTTACCCCTGAAGGCGACGGCACGGACTGGTTCAGCTTCGCCGCCGAGGGCAGTCAGAACTACATCATCGAGCTGGAGGGAACGCTGGACTTCATCGAGTCTGACCGTGCCCTCTATAACGGCCACCTCGTGAACGCCGAGGGCCGGCTCGATGACCCGAGCATACTGGAGATAGTCGACCAGGATGGCCAGCAGGTTCTGGACGAGCATGACCAGGGCGGATTCATGGGAGGAGCCGCACGCGCCTTCTTCGTTCCCCAGCAGGACGGGACGTACTACATCGCCGTCGGCGCGGGCGCTGACGACCGCGACGAGACCGGCACATACACTCTGTTCATCCGAGTCGACGACCACGCCGAGGACTACAGGCCGAACCCGGACGTCGTACTTCGTCCTGGCGGGTCGATCACAGCCACCATCGACAGCGACTTCGCGCCGGACCACCCTGATCGCGACCCCCGGGACTGGGGCACGCTGCCCGACGGCGTGCGGGTGCCGATCTACCGCGTCCCAACCCTCGACGACCGGGACTCCTTCCGTATCGAGATCACCGAAGAGGGCACGTATCGCGTGTCTATCAGCAACGGTCCGGCAGGCGTCGGCATCTGGAGCATCTCAGACGGAGAAGAGCTGATCGCCGCCAGAGACGCCGGCGCCCCATACAGCCACTTCGACCACACCTACACTCCCGGCACCTACTACGCCGAGGTCGGCACCCCCTACGAAAGCACAGACAACACCGGCCCCTACACCATCACCCTGACCCACCTCACCGAGGACTAACCAACCACCCACTGGGAGCGCGGGCGTCCCGCCCGCAACACACCTCCACCCGGAGCGAGAGCGAGGGTAAGTCACCGCCGCACCCTAATCACCCCGTATGGGCAGGTTTCGCACCCGCAAAGCGGCTGGCGCAGCAAACCTGCCCCTACCAGACAACACCAGGCGCACGAACCAACAGCCCCCTCTCCCCAATTCAAGGCGATACCACCACCTTCCAAGGACACGAGCCTACGGCCCCCTCTCCCTTGACGGGAGAGGGTTGGGGTGAGGGTGAAACGCGAAGGGCCTACACCGCCACGTCCGTTTCAACATCCCCCGCAGCCAGCGCGTTCATGTACGCCAGCACCATTTCTCGAGTCCGGTAGAACCCGAACGCCGCCACGTCCTGGCGCCTGACTATCGGGAACGTCTCCATCACGCACTCCGCATCCCCTTTGCCGATGCTGTCCCATCAGACGATAATATGATGATGCTTGGGTCTCTCTAACGAGGGCTTTCACCCATGCAAGTTGGCTAGTTTCTGTGATCACGAGGTAGATTTCGGCGTTCAGCAGTCGAAAGTAGAGTAAGGATGCAATGACCCAGGAGTCATCTCCCAAACGAACCTGGTTTCTAAAGGACGAACCCCTCACAAACTTGGAAGGACAGGACAGGTTCAGCCACGACGCATACGTAAACCTTCTGTCTACGACCGTTGACGAAGTGGATCCTCCCTTCACTCTCGGTGTTTTTGGTTCGTGGGGAGTGGGGAAAAGCTCTATAGTCAACGACTTTAGCAATAGGGTTCGAGGGAACGGCCCCAAGACGAGAGCGGTTACAATCGATGTTTGGAAATACAGCGACGATTCGCTCCGCCGACAATTCCTGTTCGATCTTCAGCAGTCCCTACACAACCAGAAAGCACTCCCCAAGGATAAGGACTACGTTAGAGAAGTATACCAAGAGGAGTCAGAGGAGCGTCCCGGGGAACAGCGTCTCAGTCTCGGTCGCCTCAGGACTTTAGCTGTGCCCCTCATCCTTACGGCTTTAGTGACAGCCTTTGCACTTGGCATCTTGCAATTCCTAGATTTTCCTAAGCCAATGCAGGCGATCTTAGCTGCGCTCGTAGCCCCTTTTGCCCTGTACTTCGTTGCAGAGTTCACACGCAAAGTCGTCGTGGTTTCCAAAGACACGATCACCCGTCCTGTCTACTTTTCTGAGGACCAGTTCGAGAGAAAGTTCGAGGAGATTGTCAATGATGCGAAGTGCACGAAACTGGTTATTATCGTAGATAATCTCGATCGCTGTTCACATGAGCTTGTGGTTGACACCCTCAGCGCCATCAAAACCTTCCTCGAGCCTAGGGGTGAACAGAAGTGCATTTTCGTAGTTCCGTGTGACGACGGTGCGATCAGGCAGCACGTTAAAGCAGCATATCGAGTCCTCTCAGAAGACTATGCAAGTGGCGGATCACTCGATCCCGAGCAATACGCTATCGAGTACCTACGGAAGTTCTTCAGCGGCTCGATCAGGATCGACCCATTTCTCCCTGAGGAGATAGAGTCCTACATCGAGCATTTGCTTAGCCAGATGAAGCTGACTGAAGACTTGTCAAATCAAGACATCAGCACCCTTGTTCAAATGGTGGGATTCCTGTTCCGGGACAATCCACGGCAGCTAAAGCAGTTCCTGAACAACCTGACTTCGACATATTTGCTGGTCAAGGAGCGTGAGACTGGACTATCTCCCCAAATCAATCCGCCAATTAGCGACAAGAAGCTATTCTTGGCGAAAGTCGTTGCGATTGAGACACGATTTCCTGACCTCTACAGGATGTTTCGAAACGATGACAACCTCTTCCCTAGAGTACACTCTGCATCGGTAACTGCAAGTAGAGTAGGTGAAGTCACGACCCTACTGTCCAACAAAGAAGGGTTGGCACTACTTGAGAGCTTCCTGAGATCCACCGGTCATATAACGGCCGCTAATCCGAAAGCATTCTTCAACCTCAAACAGAGTGCGCAGGAAGCACTCATTCCCAATTACGCTCAGTTTGACTCGGCTTTGCAGCAAGGCGATGTCGCTAGCGCCCTCAACGCGTACAGGGCAGGGAATCTAGAGAGTAACAACGCACGTACCGACATACTTATCCGAGTTATCGAAGAATGGTCGCAGCGGAACTATGAATCCTATGTGTTAAATGCAATCCAAGTCGCCGTGGCTCTGGTTAAAGCCGGGGAAGTGGAGTGGTTATCCATCTCAAGCGAGATTGTGAGGATCATGGCGACATACCCCGTGCTACATCCGAACATCGATCAAATTAGGGATCCCAATACAATATTTGAAATGACAATGTACGCGCTCCCGGAGCATCGGCGAGTGATTCAAGACGCTTACATTGAGTGCTACTCTAACGGGCTAGAGCAACAGACTATGGATTCCGACCTAAAAGATTCAATTGCTAAATCCCTTGTTGCCCACGTAGGTGACTTGACCAGCGTTCAGAAGGATCTGCTACGGTACGCTATATCGGCATCAGACGTCTTACGGCCCGTACATCTCCAGATTCTTTCTTCGACCCCAGAGGCGATAGAGGCACTTATAGAACCAGCTCCCATGATTAAGGCGATTAGCAGTCTAAGAAATGAGGACCTTGTTGCGTTCTCAAGTGCACCGGATCAGGAAAATGAGTACGACCCTACGTTCTCAGTTCTGATTAGTTGCCAGGCAAAGGGCAACCAAGCACTCGCTGAGGAAACGGCCGAGAGGTTGCTGGAACTGTTTAGGCATGCGGACAATACGGCTAACAATGAACTCAAAGAATACACGTGTCATGTCGCATCCAATCTAGGGGTACTTCTTAGACTTGCCGAACCCAATCAGCTTGACATGATCACTCCCTATGTTTCCCAGCACTACTACTCCGTTGAACCCGAACGGAAAGTAAAGGTCGTGGAGCTTATGTGCCGATATTATGAGCAAGCAACAGACTCTACCAGATGCGAAATCGACGCCATTCTGCTCAGCGATTTCATTCCGCTACTTCCTGCCCCCCAAATATCTGGGTTGCTCGCCCTCCACCAAGATCCTGACCTAGCTAAGGCCCCGTGGGAACAAATGAGCGATCGTTTGGTCAACCGCCTAGTCACGGAAGGAATTGGCGCAGACGACTTGCTGACATCGGTTAAGTCTGCATTGGTTCCTGACGACCTTGAGTTCCTAATGACTAACGCCAAGAAGATTCTGGATAGGTATAACACCCGGAGCGTCGTGACATTGGTCGGGCAACTGGTAGCGGAATTGCCTAAGAATGATGAGGGTAAATGTCTCGCGACTCCAGTTTTCTCAAGCACACTCAGACTCGATGGTCACCTGGGAGCCTCGCAGAACAAGAAACTTCTCCTGGAGTTTGCCTTCCAGCATCACGGGCTGCACACTAAGGGCTTCAGAGAGCAGCTAGACGACCACATTCTTGACCTCATCGTGGAAGGCGATGCGAAGAAACAGATTGGACTTGAGGCTCTCGAAACCGGACTTGAGATGGGGGCGCTGTCGTATGAGCGCTGTCTCGCAATCCTTCATAGATATGCCGAATGGCTGGTCCAGCAATCCGTTGCATCATCTCTCCAGCCACCAATATTGCATTGGCTGGATGACCTTGTCAGCCTGACAGCCACATTACCCGATGGGGATGGTCTCAAGAGAGAAGTGATGCACTGGCTCTCAGGTAGGCAAGAGGACTCGCTCCGTTACGAAGAACGCCAGCAAACCCTCGGACATTTGGTGTCTTTCGGCCAGTTGCCAGAAGAAATCCTGCAAAAGTTAGTTTCTAAGTTAGTTATTCAGGTGCAGAATCTCCAGGATGAAGCCGCCCTAAACACATCGGTCGGGACACTCCTCAGTCTATATCGGCACAACGATCCTCTAAATCAGGAGCTATGGCTCGACCTCCATGATTGCCGACGCACTCTGCTAAACGGTAACGAAATACAGAAAAGGGCTGGCAGTAGGCTCGAACGCCAGATGCAGAAGATCCATCTGGACGCTCAGGATCTATTGGGAGACTGACCTTAGGATAATTTCGTGTCCGCGAAGAAACTGCGCAAGAGATTCTTCAGTTTCAGCGAACCTGAACAAGATACTATAGCTGTGATCTCATGGCCCCCTTGTCCTATCTTTGTAATTCGAGATCCCGATCACTTGTGCTTCCCCTCCCGAACGGAACGCCTAGGTGAAGCTGTTAACTCCCCTCTTTGTCTTTGTGTGGCCAGCCTATCCCGAATCCCAAGCCCAACTCGCCTTTCCTAGGAATGGACTCTCACGAGTTCTTCGCAACGTCCACAAGATGTCGCTCTCCAATCCCCAACATCCCCATCCGGGACATGGGCACACACACCCTTTAGGGTGTGCCCGTGTCCCAGGTACGATTCCGGGACACCTCGGGACATCCATGAGACAACTGTCCCGGACACTGGGGTGGGACACCTGGGACACTTGTCCCAAGCTCACTGTCCGGACTCCGAGACATACTCGCCAGCCGCCCTCAGTCCCCATTTCCCTTCTCCCAGGCGAACGAACCTGTCGTCCCTACGGGTTAGCGTCCTGCGCACGGAATCGTGATTGGCCCCGATAGCTTCCGCGAGTGCGGAACTGCTCATCGCGCCATCTCCGAGTTTCTTCGCCATCTGCTCTGCCAGCGGCGGCTTCGAGGTCAGCACCGGACGCTCCACCGTGGCCACTCGCTCCACCGAGAACGACGGTGAGAACGTCATCTTCAGCGACACCGGCTTCAGCAGCGGACCGACGTTCGTCTTGCGGTGCTTCAGCGAGACCACGATCGAGTCATCGCCTGGGTCCTGCTCCTTCTGCGCCTGCCACACGTTGCGGCTCAGGTTCGACCAGAACACGCTCCCGTACGGAGTCGTGACCGGCCCGTCGGCGGTGTTCTTGCTCACGTGCGCCACGATCAGCGACGTCACCTCTAGCTGCCTCAACCCGAAGAACAGCGCCTGGACCGACTCCGGCTCGTTCGGGTTGCCGCCACACGCGGGTACCGCGCTGTCCACGACGACCAGGTCGATGCCCTTCGACTGCACTGTCTCGGCAAGCCACTCGACGTCGTCCACGAGCCGGCCGGCGCACCGGCGGTAGAAGATTCTCGGAGGAGTCGGCAGCTCCATGCCCTCGGCGATCCTTCGAAGCCGCCCGTGCGCCTCGTCGGCCTCCATCTCCCAGTCCAGGTACAGCACGTTGCCCGGACTGCACTCGAACGGCTCCTGCATGCCCTCGGTGACCATCGTCGACAGCCACAGCGCGACCATGCTCTTGCCCACTCCGCCGTCGCCGAAGATCATGTTTGGCAGTCCCTCCGCCAGCAGCGGCGTGAGCCTGAAGCCGGTCGGCGAGTCCTTCGGAGGAGTCCACTCCGAGAGGTCCAGCACGTCGGCGCCGCGCCTGTAACGGGCCAGCACGTTGATCGAGGTCTCCTCGATGAGCTGCCGCCACGGGACGTCGGACACCTCGCTCTCGCACTGCTTGGCGATGTCCACACGGCTTCGCACCGACGTGAGCTGGAATCGAGAGCCCACGATGTGCCGCCAGACGTGCCGGCCGTCCCAGGGCATGTCGGAGCGGTACTGCACCGCGATCTCGCCGTACACCTCGCCCCTGTTGGCCTGGTAGAGGCGGGAGATCTTTATCTGCACCCCGTCCTCCGGCCAGTGCAGCCTGAAGACGGGGCCTCTCTGCTCTATTCTTGCTGCTGACGAGACCATCTCACTCCAACTCCAGCCTGTCCAACGGGATGCCTCCCATGCGGCGAGCCCCGGACGTGTTCTGCGCTTCAGCCGTCCGACGTGCGGGCAGCGCCAGTGAGGTCGATGGCCAAGTCTGCCTGCCACGTCGCGTGCGATCAGATTCCAGCGCATCGACGAGCCTGTCGATCGCGTCCACCAGCGCCCCGACGTCCGCGCTCGGCACGTCAGAGTACGACGGCTCACCCTGACGCTGGAAGAAGCGGTCCCACGCGGCATCCATGTTGCGCTTGCGCTCACTCCTGGACCTCACGCGACAACGGGCGCACAGCAGCCCCTGCGTCCGCAGGTCCAGCTCCACACCGCACTCGCACACGACGGTCCTCTTATACTCGCTGAGCTTCACTTCAGTCTCAGTCATTGGCGATTCCTTTCCGGTCCGTAAAACACAAAAAGCCCTCACCGAGTCCACCTAAGCAAACTCGGGAGGGCCATTTACAGACCTGTCGGGGACGGTCCAGCCGTCAGGTATTCAGATGTCTCGCTGTGCCCCTATTCGCACAGCCGTTCTAATTAATGATGCAACATTCGCCCACATATTGCAACCGAAGGAAAATCCCCTCTCCCTAGATGGGCTGACAGGGGTAGGTAAACCGACAATTCGTTCGTTCCCGTAGGGGCAGGTTTGAAACCTGCACCTACCATGAACGCCGGACATCGGTCTTTCTCCCTCAGAAAGAGGGCTGATTCTTGTCCCCACACAACCCTTCGTAATAAGATGCGCCAAAGGCAGCCGGATACGACCCCCGTATCACGCGCCTGCCGTTCGATCACCGGATGTATGGACCCGCGGCTTCTCCCGAAGTCCGCCATATAAGTGGAGGCTAAAGTGGACGAGGATCGAGACCTTTACATGATGATGCTCCGCCGGATGATGCTCATCCGCGAGTTCGAGGAGAACGTCAAGCAGCTCGTCCAGCGAGGCGAGCTCGTGGGCATGGCCCACTGCTACATCGGCGAGGAGGCTGTGGCCGTCGGTGCCTGCGCTGCGCTGCGCGACGACGACTACATCACCGGCAACCATCGCTCGCACGGACACCCGATCTCCAAGGGCGGCGATGTCCGCCGCGCCATGGCCGAGCTTCTCGGCAAGGCCACCGGCTACTGTAAGGGCAAGGGCGGCTCCATGCACCTTGCCGACTTCGACATCGGCATCCTGGGAGAGTCCGGCATCGTCGCTTCGGCGCTGCCGGTCGCCGTCGGCGCGGCCATGGGCAGCAAGATGCAGGGCAACGACCGCGTCGTGGTCGCCTTCTTCGGCGACGGAGCCAGCAACCAGGGCGCGTGCCACGAGGCGATGAACCTCGCCTCCATCTGGAAGCTGCCCGTCATCTTCCTGTGTGAGAACAACCAGTACGCGGTGACCACCAGCTTCAAAGAGGCCGTCGCCGTCGAGAACATCTCGGACCGCGCGTCGGCATACGACATGCCCGGCGTGCTCGTGGACGGCCAGGACGCGATGGCAATGTTCGAGGCCACGACCGAGGCGGTCAGGCGAGCCCGCGCAGGCGAGGGCCCGACCCTCCTCGAGGCGCGCACCTACCGTTACGAGGACCACTCGGAGGGACTCGTCCGCATTCTGCGCGAGTCATACCGTACAGACGAAGAGGTCGAGGTGTGGCGCGAGCGAGACCCCATCAAGGTCCACTCAGAGTGGCTTGTTGAGCAGGAGATAGCCTCCAGCGAGGAGATCGAAGCCGTCCGCACCGACGTCGCCGAGACCATCGCCGAGGCCCTCGAGTTCGCCCGGGAGAGCCCCTACCCCGAGCTAGACGACCTCCTCACCGACATGTACGCCGACCCCCTACCCACCTACAACTGATAAGACACACCTGTAGGGGCAGGTTTGAAACCTGCCCCTACCCAATGCCCACCGGCACAGGAGGCACCACCCATGGCTGAGATCACCTACGCAGATGCGCTCAACGCAGCCATCAAAGAAGAGATGCGCCGCGACGGAAGCGTCTTCATCATGGGAGAGAGCATCCGGGGCGGCATCTACGGAGTCACCGGCGGCCTCTCCCAGGAGTTCGGTGACCGCGTCATCGACACGCCACTGTCCGAGAACGGTTTCATGGGAGCAGCGGTCGGCGCT
This sequence comes from Dehalococcoidia bacterium, assembly GCA_965232905.1. Classification (GTDB taxonomy): domain Bacteria; phylum Chloroflexota; class Dehalococcoidia; order Lucifugimonadales; family UBA1123; genus VXRN01. The sequence continues at coordinate 66,694 of OZ247432.1, read as the reverse complement.
GCCGCAGTCGGCATGAGGCCAATCGTCCAGTCGCTCTCCAGCTTCCTGTGGGTCGCGATGGACCAGCTCATCAGCCAGGCCGCCAAGATGCGTTTCATGTTCGGTGGCCAGGTCAACCTGCCGGTCGTCTACAGGTGCGGCATGATCTACGGTGCAAACAGCGCCGCCCACCACACCGACAGGCCTTACCCGATGCTCATGAACATGCCTGGCCTGAAGATCGCCATCCCGACGACTCCAGCCGACGCCAAGGGCCTGCTCAAGACGGCCGTGAGAGACAACGACCCCGTCATGTTCTTCGAGGACAACAACCTCACCGGAACACGCGGCGAGGTCGACGAGGACGAAGACTTCACCATCCCCTTCGGCGTGGCCGACGTCAAGCACGAAGGCTCCGACGTCACGGTGGTCGCGTTGGCAGGAATGCTGCGCCGCGCAGTGGCCGTAGCCGAAGCCCTCGAGGACGAGGACATCTCCGTGGAGGTCATTGACCCGCGCACCATCGTCCCGCTCGACACCAGGACAATTCTCGACTCAGTCGAGAAGACTGGCCGGCTCGTCATAGTCGACCCTGCGCACAAGAGCTGCAGCGTGGCCTCCGAGATCTCCGCGATGGTCGCCCAGGAGGGCTTCTGGAGCCTCCAGAGCCCGATCCAGCGAGTCACCAGCCTCGACTGCCACTTCCCCTTCAGCCCCGCGCTCGAATCCGAAGTTTTCCCCAACGAAGACAAGATTACCGACGCCATTTACGCTACACTTGAGTAATACCCAATCTTGAGTGAGGTCGTAAGTCTTGACCACAACCACGGAAGAAAGAATCAGCCGTCTCGAAGCCATCCTGCCGTACCTGGCCACTAAAGAGGACATCAGGGGCCTCGAGGTCAACATTGCGAAGATGGAGACTTCATTCGTCAAGTGGATGATCGCACTGTTAATCACGGCCGCAGCGTCCGTGATGTCATTCGGGATGTCTCTAACGCTGCTGATAATGCGCCTGGTAGGAAACTAGCCCTCACCAACCACGAGCTCTGAAGGACGATCCTCATGGCTACCAACGTACTTCTACCCCAGTGGGGCATGAACATGGAGGACGGGACTCTCACCAAGTGGCTCGTCAGCGAGGGCGACGAGATCGCCGAGGGACAGCCGCTGGTAGAGGTCGAGACGGCCAAGATCAACTCCGAGCTTGAGTCCCCGGCCACGGGCGTAGTCGCCCACATCATGGCCTCCGAAGGCTCCCTGGTAAAGGTCGGCGAGCTGGTGGCCGTGATAGCAGAGCCCGGCGAGAGTCCTCCCAGGCCCGAACCCGGTGCACCGACCTCCCCTGCTGCAGCACGAAGACGCCAGCGACCAGGCCGTGAGCGCCCCGCACGAGGCGGCGGAGCCCGGCAGGTCACTCCGGTCGCCAGACGACTGGCACGAGACAACAGCATCGACCTCGACGATGTCACCGGCACAGGCCCACGCGGACGCATCACAGAGCAGGACGTCCGAGACGCCATCAAGGCACGACAGCGACCCCAGCGGTCACGAGTCCAGGTAGTCCCACGCGCGAGGCAGCTTGCCCGCCAGGAGAGCATCGACCTCGCCGACGTGGCTGGATCTGGACCAAACGGCAGGATCGTCGTGGCAGACGTAGAACGCGCCATAGCCGAACGCGACGCCGGAGCAGCAAGGGCAGACGCCATTGCAGAGTCGGTGCCTCTAACAGGCCTCCGCAAGACCATAGCCGACCGCATGACCATGAGCGTCAGCACGATGGCGCAGGTCACGCTGACGACCGAGGCGGACATCACCGAGCTGCTGAAGCTCCGGGAGTCGCTGGTGTCAGAGTGGCGGCCTCACAGACTGCGCCCGCTCGACCTCGACATCATCATCGCAGCCGTGGCACAGTCGCTCAGAGAGCACCCAAGGCTGAACTCACACCTAGTGGATGGCGAAGTGCTGCTGCTCAAGGACGTCAACATCGGCGTCGCAGTAGCCGTTCCCGATGGCCTGGTTGTGCCCGTGCTAAGGGGAGCAGACACACTCGACCTTCTCGGCACCGCCCAGGCGATGCGAGAGCTTGCCAACAAGGTTCGCAAGGGCGACCTCGGCGTTGACGACGTCACAGGCGCAGGATTCACAGTGACCGCGCTGTCCAACTACGACATCGACGTGTTCACCCCGATCATCGACCCGCCGCAGGTCGCAATCCTGGGGCTAGGTCGAGCCATCGAGAAGCCCGTCGTCGTGGACGGAGAGATCGTAGTGCGCTCGATGATGCACCTCAGCGTCACCTTCGACCACCGCGCCCTCGACGGCGTCCCCGTCGCCGAGTTCATCCGCACGCTGAAGGGCAAGCTGGAGTCGCTTCGGTAGGAGTGAGTGAAGAGGAGTGAGGAGAGAGAGGTGGGATGCTAGGAATCCCGGCGTCGGCGGCGCATCACGGTAAGCATCCTACTCACCTCATCCAACAGGGTCCTCAATTTCGTCGTTTCGTCCTTGGGAAACCAACCCAGGTCCTCGCACAGAGTGAGGAGCGTTTCTGTCTCGGCGAGTGAGCCCTGAGCAATCGCAAGGAAGTTTGCCTTGTCCCTTGCCATTTCCCGTGTCCACCCTTCGGCGATATTCGCCGGAACTGAAACTGCGGCCCTAGTGAACTGTGATCGCATCCCGTAAGTCTCTTCCCGCGGAAGCCGTGGAACTAAGCGATACACCTCCTTAGTCGCCTCCATCGCCTTCTGCCAGAGAGTGGTCCGCCTATAGTGAAGTGAATCTCTCACTCCTCTACTCTCTCTCCTCATAGAAAAAAGCAGGGGCGGTCTTTCGACCGCCCCTGCGTTGATTAACCTATTTCCGATTTAGCCCTAGCGGACTGCTGATCTCCGACCTCGCATTACGCGGGTGCCGGTGTAGACCATCAGCGCGCCTGTGAGCAGCAGGACTACCAGCAAGCCTACCGGTGCGGTTGCGTCACCGACCACAGGCTCTACTTCAGGCGGAACTGCCGTGGGCTCTGGCACTGACGTTGCCGTCGGCTCAGGCGTAGGTACGGCAGTCGGCGTGATGCCGGCGACCTGGTACATGGCCGTCTGGAGGGTGTCCTCGTCGACGGACAGGGCTATGCTGCCTAGGCTCCTGAGGCCTGTGACGGTGACAGCTACGCCGCCGTCGTCAGTAAGACCCATTGAGAAGCCGCGGTCGCTCCAAGTTCCGGCTGCACTCATCTGCTGGACGTTGAAGGCGCCCAGAGCGTTGGCCTGGAAGACCACCGGCAGACCGCCGAGGTCGTCAACCATGCTGGAGCTGAGTGTAATCACGACAGTCGCCTGGCGGATAAGCTGAACGTCGCTCTCGAGGTTGCCCTCTGCGTCGAAGGTCTTGACCATCGCGCAGGCCTTCAGCGTGCCGTCGGCGCCGCCGCAGTTAGCTGCGTCCGTTACGACCATGACCTGGTAGGTCCGGGCCCTGGACGTATTGGGCAGCATCACGGTGGCCATGCCGTCGGCAGAGCTTACCGTTGCGCTCATGTCAGGCTCTACGACCGTCGCACCCTCGACCTCAGTGGCGTCGACCTTCTCGATCGCGACCGGAGTCGCAGGAGCAGGCGGCACCGCAGTCGGCCTTGGCGTGCGCGTCGGAGGCGTAGGCGTCCCGTCGTCAGGAACCGGGGTCGGCTCTGGCGTGGCCGTCGGGACCGGAGTAGGCTCTGGACCAACCCTGAGGCTGGTGTCGCCCTCGATGTCCGTTCCCGCAGCGCCCGGGGTCTCCCTTAGGACACCCGAGAATTCGTACAGGCCATCGGCTGCAGCCGCATCAACAGAAACGTCGTAGCTGATCGATTCTGTCGCCAACAGCGTGAATGTCACTGCCTGGCCGGAAGCGCTAACGCTTACCGTGGCACCATTTTCACCAGACACTACGGACTCGCTGCCGGTGACGTAGGTGACACCCGATGGCAGGGTCTCTTCGATCTGGCCGAAGCCGCCACCGAGTCCGATGTTGGCAATGGTGACCGTAACGTCCATGCCAGCTTCTGTAGGATCGTCGGAGAAGGAGCGGGAGACCGGCATAGGCGCTGGCGCCATAACCGATACAGACTGGTCACCACCAATCGCTGTTCCAGCACTATCGGGAGTTTCCTTCACGACCCCAGAGAAGTCATAAGAACCGTCCGCGACGCTGCCGCCGACCGATACCTGGTAGCTGAAGGAATCAACAGCCAACAAAGTCACTGTGACAGTCTGACCGGAAGAACTTCCACTAGCAGTGGCGCCGTCTCCACCTGAAACGACAGTGGCAGAGCCTGAGACGAAGTTGAAGCCAGATGGGAGGGTCTCAACAGCCTGGCCGAAACCATCCCCAAAGCCGACGTCCTCTACCGTCACATCGAAAGTGCTACCTGGTTCCTGGTCGCCACTCGGCAAGGACCTAGACGGCCCCGTCCCAACACCCGTGTCAGGGGTGGGTTCGGGAGTGGGTACAGCCGTGGGTGCAGGAGTGGGAGTGTCCTGCAGGGCGATTACAATATCAACGTCATCCTCGCCTAGAACATCCACAGAGTCCCCTGCGAACCCAACCTTCAGAATACCTGAGAAGTGAACTCGACCTGCACTTGCATCCGCATCGACAACGACCTTGTAGCTCAAGGTGTCACCGCCGAATAGGGTAGCTACCAAGAATTGGTCGGAGGACATCGTTTCATCCCGCTGAACCTCAAGGCCCCCTGTCGCGACCAAATCCCCGGGGACGTAAGTAAAGCCGTCGGGAATTGTCTCCTCCAGGCTTCCGAAAGTGCTACCCCCGAGGCCGAGGTTACTGATCGTCACCGTGACGTGATCACCCGGGGACACCTGATTCTGAGAAAAAGACCTTTCAACAACCTGCTGGGCGGCCGCAGGGGTATAGGCGGCCAAGAGACCCACCAGGCCTACGACCGCAGCGACCACCAACAGCGGCAACGATTTACTGATCAAGCTTACTCTCCTTGTTGGTGTCTAATGCCCGGCGCAGCCCCGCGAAGTGTGAAGTACACCTCCCGGGGCCGCAATGTGAATAATTGAATGAATCCGTATGGCTGAAAATGTTAACCGGGGAGGGGCGATAATTCTACCCCTCCCCGGTGCTTGTCTCTTAGAGTCCGGCGAAGTAGAGGGTGACCACCGCAGTGACTGTCGCGGCGTCGATGTCACCGGCGAAGTAGTCGGCCACTACCGAGACTGCCTCGTCGCTGTCAATCGTGCCGTCCTCGTTCATGTCGTACGGCGTGGCCAGGCCTTCGTCGGTGACCATGATGGTCACGTAGATCATCGAGCTGGCTTCGTCGTCGTCCGTCGCGGTGACGGCGACCATGAACTCGCTCTTCGTCTCGAAGTCCAGCGGCGCGCTCGTGCTGAGCTGACCGGTGGCCGAGTCGATGGTGAACGATGCCGCATCGGCGCCGCCGAGGGTGTACACGACAGTCTCCTGGTCGCCGCGGTCCGAGTCGGTTGCCGCGACCGCGTCACCGATAGCGGTGCCGGCTGCGGTGTTCTCAGCCACGCTCCGGGTCGTGGACGTAGCCACGTCACCGTTAGCGTCCAGGAACATCGGCTCTGAGTTCAGGTTAGGCGGCGGGCCGCGCAGCTCTGATGGAGCCGTCGGAGCCTCGTTCACGTCCAGCACCATGAAAGTGATCCTGTACGTGCTGATGTCCACTGACGAATCCGGATCGGTTATCTCGACTATGTAGGTGTCCTTCGTCTCATGGTCGAGATGCGTGACGGGAACCAGGGCAAGCTGACCCATCTTGTCGTCCACATCGGTGACCGTACCGACCGTCGGACCCTGCAGCGACGCATCGTAGTAGGCGTCGGCAGTCGCGTCCTTACGCTCGGCGAACTCGAAGGCTGCGCCATCCGGGCCACCTATCTTGTCGCGATCACCCAGGCCCTCGATTGGGTCACCCGCGTACCCAGTGGACGGGACGTTTTCGTACACCATCCTCGTGAGCATTTCCACTCCCGTAGCGGGTGCATCAGGATCTGTCGGCGGATCTGGGTCGGCCTGCACGGCGTTGTCAGTACCCGTCTCCAGCATCCGGTCGGAGTCGTAGTCGTCCGCGTCTGGTGCTGTGCCGGTAGTCGTCGAGGATGCGTTCCTCTCGTCCAGGACGGTGACAACGTCGTCCACGACACTCGCACCGTCTCGATACTCGACCATCGCCCACAGGAATTCGCCCACGTCGCCTGTGTACTCAGACATCGTCGCGTCTTCAATCTCGGAGCGGGTGGCATCGTCTCTCGAGTCGTTCTCGAACCACTTCCAGTTGGTAATCTGGATGACGCCGTCCGGGTCGGCGAGCGTGGCGATAACGGGCATCCCATCGTCGGGCTGATCCGGCGACAGGGTCAATGTGCCCTCTTCGTCCACATTCATGACTGTAATCCTGACGGCCTTCTCACCCATTGCTCCATGAGCGTCGTTGACCGTTATGGTGACCTCATACACGTTGTCGCCATCGGCATCCAACGGATTCTCGAAGTCGGGCGCGCTCTTGAAATGGAGCCTGCGGCCGATGCCGTCCTCGGGCGTGCTGTACTCGAAGAGCGCGCCATCGGGCCCGGCAATTGGCTCGGGCCAGATCGCGCGGTCCACAACGTCCTGCTCGGAGCGATGGTAAAGGTTATCCGTGGTTGTCGACGCTGTATCTGTGCTGGTGGCATAGGTGATGGGGTCACCCGGTTGCAAGTACTCGCTCGAATTGTCCGGGTTCAGCCTGTACTCCAGACCGGCGTACGAGTCGTCGTCGCTACTATCGGCCTCGTTGACCGCCAACTCAGCAAGGCCCATGACTGTAGGAGCCTCGTTGACGTTGGTCGCAGTGACGGTAACCACGATGTCGTCGCGGTTCTGATTGTTCGGGTCACCTGATGGGTCCGTTGCCCTGACTACGACCGTGTACTTTCCAGCAACCGGGTCAGTAGTGGCATCATCGCCATCGTCGTAGGTTCGGCGATCCGTCATCTCGGCGGACAGGGTCTCCTTCACCCTGAGTTGGCCAGTGGCCTCGTCGATGGAGAAGAAGCGCAGGTCACCCGCGACAACAGAATCGTTGCCGGGGTCGCCCGGTACATTAGCATCGGCCGCTGTGCCCCCGGCCACATTAACCATCACTATCTCATACGTCAGCACGTCGCCGTCTTCGTTTCTGATTACGGCGACGGGGTCACCAACTGGCATACCCACGGCCGTGTCCTCAGGAATCTCCCTGGTCGCCGTGCTGGCATTGAAGTCCGGGGAGTTGTTCTTGGCGTTCGTGACATTGGCACGGGTCGCGTAGGTAGTGATGCCTACCGCGGTGGTAGTGGCCGGTGACGGGCTCTGGGGGTCGGAGTACACGACCTTGGCGAGTAGGTACAGATCTTCATCCATCCTGACAGTAGTTGGCGTGTCAAGCTCGCTGTTCACGCCCTGCGGCGTGTACGCGGCATTAGTGGCGCCGGTTATTTCCAGCCACTCGCTGCTCAGATCCTCAGGGTCCGGGGTGCGGTTAGGGTTGGCGACCTTGGCCCTGTACCACTGCCATCCTGCATCGGTGGCAGTGGTCTCGTCCACGACACCATCAAGATCAGTAACGGAGGCGGTTATTAGCGTGCCCACTTCGGGCTGGAGCAGAGTGAACCCTACGGTTCCGGCTTCCTTCGCATTGGTGACCCTAACGGTGACCATCTGCTCGGCAGCCATCTTCGGCCCGTCGCCGACGGCGGTAATCTCGGTGGCTCTCACCATGACGGTGTAGAGGTCGTTATCTGTGCCGGTCTCTACACCGCTGCTATCACTGCCCTTACCGTTTTCAAAGTCTGGGTCGATAGCAAACATGAGGTGGACACGGTCCTTGCCGTCACTGAGGTCGTCAGCATCCACAATCATGAAGTCTGGAGCATCGTCGCCGGTAACCTCCCACTTGAGTGAGTGGCCGTCAGGCTCGACAGCCGACAGCTGCACGATGGCGTTGGTACGCTGTTCACCGTACTCTATCGTGGTCTCGACCGCTTCACGCGTTGCCCTGTCGAAGTAGGGTTCCTCGTTCAGATTCTCAAGACTGACATTCACAGTCGCGACAGCCGTGCGCGACGAGTTGTTTTCGTCCTCGGCGGTGACTATCAGGCTGAAAGTGTTGGTACCCTCGTAGTCCAGCGTCGGGTCGACCATGTCTGGACACGTCTTGATGTCGTCTTCAGCAGCGGTTTCTTCGCAGTTCTCCGTCACTTCGGACGGGACGGGATCGGGGAAGTCTACCGACCTCACCCTTATCTGACCCGTGGCCGTGTCTATGTAGAAGTAGTCGTCGTCGCCGCTTATCGTGGCGGTCAGATCGTACGAGAAGGTGGTCTTGGGGTCGCCATCTGAGTCCAGTTCGGGCACTACCCGCACAGGGTCGCCAACAATACTGCCATACTCGGCGTTCTCAACGACCGCCCTGTCGAAGCTCGACATGGCGAACTGCGGAGCATCGACGGTCACGCCGGGCGTGGGATTCACGCGCACTGCGTTCTTGGAGGTTTCCATCTGGCGGTACACCTTATCGGAGTCGTCCGCAGAACCGTCGCCGGTATCCGCCACCCTGGCTAGGGTGTTGGTGCCATCATCCTTCTGGGTGCGTTCGTCGCGGCCGGTCGAATTCAGATCGTCTTCTGTGCTGGTGATGTCCGTGTAGGTCGCGGTCGCCCTCAGGTAGAACCCGTTATCGTTTTCGTTTCTGTCTGTCTTCTTGTCGTCCACTCCAACTGGCGTGTAGGTGTCCGTCGTGGCGCCGGGAATTACTTCCCAGGTAGCCGGCGCAACTGGCGCGGAGGACGTGGCTCTCTCCCACCGCCAGGTGACGATTGCCACACCGTTGTCGGGATCCTCAACCATAGCTGTAATCGGCTGCCCGATCAGCGGCTGGTCTTCGTCCAGGACTACCTTGCCCTGTTCATTGACCTGGTCCACAAATACGGTCACGTCTCTGGAGTCCGACGCTCCGCTGCTGTCGGTAGCGACCAGTGTCACCTCGTAAACGCTGTCCATGTTGGAGTCTGTAGGATTCTCGTAGTCAGGCGCGGTCTTGAACCTGAGCGCGATCGGCTCGTCGGGCCCACTAAGGCCGGTAGGCCCGGTGGGATTCGGGGTGTCCGAGCTCTGGCTGAGGTCGAAGTCGTCCGCGTCGGTTCCCGTCAGGGTCCAGAAGATCTGACCCCTCGCGTCTTCATCCGGTGCGGTGAAGACGTTGGGATTGCCCAGGCCTGAACCTGCCAGACCCAGCAGAAGCATATCGGGAGCACCGGTGTAGTTGCCGTCAGCATCCTGCTCATAGACGCGGAGCTCGGACGCGGCGACGGGTGGCATGTCAGGCGTAGTGGTGCTTGATCCCATTATCGTCGGGGCATCGTTTGTATCGGTGGTCGTGACAGTGACCATTACGTCGGCAGTCTCCCCACTGGGGTCAATTGCCCGAACATAGAACTTATAGCCGTTCATATTGCCGTCGTAGTCGAGCGTATCCGCCACCGTGAGCTGACCGGTGGCGGCATCAATGGAGAAGTGCGCCGCGTCGCCGCAGGTGTCGCCATCACAGACATCAGCAGTAGTTGTGTCCTCGTCAATATCACGGCGCTCGTAAGTGAGCGTGTCGCTGTTGGGGTCAATCGCCGTAACCGGGGCACCAACTGGCATCCCGACGGCAGTGTTTTCGGGCAGGCTCCTGGTGTAGACGCCAGCGGAGCTAAAGCCCGGGGAGCCGTTCTCGGGGTTTGTAATTCCAGTGTCCAATTCCGAGGACACCTCGGCGCGGACCGGATTCAGGGAGACACCAATCTGCGTCCTTACCAAGCCGGTAGACGTCTCAGGTGCTGCAGTGTTCCCCATGTCCAGGTAGGTGACCACGGCGCGGAGGTACTTGCCCTCGTCCATCGCGGTGGCAGTGCTGCCTGGCGCCACACGTTCAACGACAGGGGTGTAGACATTGCTGGTGCCGGTCCTGTCGGTAGGCTGTGTTCCGACCTCGATCCAGTGGCTTTCAACATCCTCGACAGGGTTCGTTACCTTTGAGACGTACCATGTCCATTGGAGTGTGACTGCATCAGGAGCGGTGCCTACGGTGCCGGTTACAACCTCATCCCCATCGGGGTCGGTCAGCATGGCCGTTATCTCGGTTCCAACCTCGGGCTGGATGCGATTCATCGTGACCGAGCCAGGTTCCTCCTTGTCGGTGACCACGATGGTGACATGCGTCTCAGTAGAGAGGGCGCGAACGTCTGCGCCTTCGGTCTCCTGCTCGGTGGCGCGTACGGTTATTTCGTAGCGATTGTCACCGGCCCGCTCTGAGCGAGTAACGGTAGCGTAATTGGCGGCGTTGACTGCGGCGCAAACCCCATCGGCACCAAGTGCCAGTTCATCTAGCGTTTCAGTGCCGTCGGTGGCTGTGTAATAGTAGTCACAGGAGTCACTGTCGCCGTCCAAGTCACGCGCCCTGTCGGTCGGGGACTCGGAGTTGGGCGACTCATTGAACATGAGCACGCCACGTTCGTCAATGACGAAGTCATCGGCGTCGGGACCTGTCACGTCCCAGTCGATGCCGGACCCCTCAGGGTCAGTTGACGTAAACGTGATCACCGCATCGGTGCCATTCTCGGCGTAATCCACCACCATCGACGCCTCCTGAGCGGAGGATATCCTGGGAGCGATGATGATGATAAGAGTCGCGAGCACAGCAGCTACGATGAGCAAACGAGTCATTACTGTGTTGAGCGATGGGGTCAGCATTCGAATCCTCACTTCTGATTGATTCCAAATGAAAGGACAAAACCAAATACGGTCTGAACCGCTAGTTTTGTACACCTAGCGGCGCCGGGTTGTCAAGGGTGTTAGGAGTGTCAAAACCGGGCAATCAGGCCTCGCCTGACGGCGTAGTCAAGCGCCGTCGGGGGACATTCTACACTATTTCTGTTGGGGGTAAATAGGGTGTTTGGGGAATTGGAATTTGGAATTGTGAATGGTGAATTTGTGGGGGTTGTGGAATGTCATTCGAGAAGCTTCCTTCGACAGGGTCAGGGGGTGAAGTAGAGGGAGATGATCTCGAGGATTTCGTCGCTGGTGAGGAGGCCGGTGAAGTAGTCGGCCGCTGCCTGGAGGACCTCGTTGGAGTCTATGCGTTCGTTATGGTTGGTGTCGTAGTGGTCTCCGGTCTCGCCGAGGGAGACGTCGGTGACGGTAATGTTTACAGTGATGGTGTCGGACGCACCGGAGGGGTCTGTGGCGGTTACGGTGACCGTGTAGTTGGTGAGGGTCTCGTAGTCGAGCGACGTGGCTGGTCCGACGGCGATCTGGCCGGTCGGGCTGGCTATTTCGAAGAGGGCCTTGTCGGGGCCGCCGAGGGTGTAGGTTAGCGTGTCGGTGTCGTCGGCGGTCACGGGGTCGCCGACGGGGTCGCCGGGGAGCGTATTCTCGGCGACGGAGAGGGTAGTCGTCTCTCCATCAGCGAAGACGGGGGAGACGTTCTCGACGTCGGCGGACGAGTGGCCGTAGATTGTTATGCCCCAGGACTCGATAATTCCGATTCCGTGCCTGAAGTTGTCGGTGATGCGGAGCGTCCACGTGCCGTTGGGGTCCTCGCCGAGGTGACGGGCGGAGCCGAAGCGGAATGGGTCGCGCAGGGGAATGAAGTCGTTATCGGGATCGTCGTCATCTGTGAAGGTGTCGAACGCAGGGACGAGCTTCGAGACCGCGCCGGACGGGGACTCCAGCTCGATGTCGAGATCCCGGAACGAATTGTGCTGGAAGCTGGTGTTGATCTCGACGAACTCGGTGAAGTCCAGGTCGGTTTCCAGGTCGAGCGTGAGGGTGAGGGAGACGGTCTCTATGCTGGCGGCGTCGTAGGCGTCGGGGATTAGGCGGTCGATCTTGGACGACTCGATGCTGGCCTCCCGCATGGGCGGCAGGTTGGTCCAGGACCGGGCGAGGTCGACGGCAGCGGCAGCGTCGACGACTCCGAAGCCGTATTCGCGGTTGAAGGTGTAGCGGTCGGATTCCGACGTGGAGCCGTAGGTGCGGGCGCCTTCTATCCAGCCGGTGTTGTCAGGGTCGTTCTTGCGTGCCGAGTCGGCGAGGATGAGCTTGACGTCGCGCCAGGTGAGGGACGGGTTGGCCTGTCTGACTAGAGCGGCGACGCCAGATACGATTGGGACGGCAGCGGAGGTGCCATTGAAAGTGTCCACGTAGCGGTCGGAGTTCTCGGTGGTGACGACCAGCAGATCGTCCTCCTGGACGCGGTCGCCTCCCTGAGCACAGACCCAGAGGTTGGCGCCCATCTCCGAGTAGCTGCTCCTGTCGCCCCTGTTTGTGACCGCGCAGGCAGCGGTGACAGCGTAGAAGTTGGCGCGGCCGTCGAGGTTGGCGTCGTCGCCAATCCGGTGTCCATTGCCAGCGGCCCAGACGTAGAAGACGCCCTTGCCGTCGTTGCCGCTGGTCACGCCGTTCTCGACGGCGAGCTCCCAAAGGCCGCCGGGGGGACTCGCAGATGGGCCGTCGACGGCGCCCCAGCTGTTGTTGGAGATGGCGGTGACGTCGGCGTCGCGGGCCATGGCGTCGGCAATGGCCGAAAGGGCGAGTCTGACCGAGTCCGCCTCGGCCAGGCCTGCCAGCAGGTTGTGGCTGTAGATGGTGGCGCGCGGAGCCACACCGCGCACACCGATGTCGTTGTCGCGGGCCGCAATGAGACCGGTGACGTAGGTGCCGTGGTGGTTGAAGGGATGGCGAATGCCAGCGCCGTCTGAGTAGTCGTGATTCAGCGAGGCGTCGACGTTGTCGATCAGGTCCTCGTGGGTCCAGTCCATGCCGTCGTCAACTACAACCACGTTGACGCCCTCGCCCATCAGGCCCTCGTCCCAGACCGGCTTGACGTTTACGTCCTCGCCGCTGGGCTGTTCGAGGTGCCACTGGCAGGCATAGAGGACATCGTCGATAGTGGGATCGTCCAGGGCCTCGGTCTGCTCCGTGCAGGACTCTGTGAACTCTGTATATTCAACGTCTTTGACGAGGTTAATGGTGTAGGAGACCGGATAAGTCGTCTCGTAGTTGTCTGACGGAGTGGTGACCTTCAGGAAGTAGGTGCCTGGAGCGAAGTCGTCATTGATGCGGAAGCCGTAGGGTGAGAATTCTCCGTCGATGGTGATTCCCAAGGGGCGAACGTTTACGAAGATCTCCTCGCCCTCTGCGTCGGTCAAGACGTAGTCGAGGGGTCCAACGGGTTCAATTTCATCATCGGCATTGACGAGGAACGGATTCCTCGTGCTGATGAGGAGGCTGGACTGCTCAGTAATGTCCAGCCGGAAGAAGTGGTCCTCGGCCCTTCTGTCAAACCTGCCCGCGATCGGTGAGTTGAGGTCGAGCTGACTGGCGGTGTCGGTAGTGTCGCCGTGTTCGGGAACGGGCTCGATGTGCAGCGTGTAGTCGCCGATGAGACTGAATGCAAAGCTCCTGACGCCCACGAAATAGACGCCAGGGTCCAGAATTGCGCGGATATGGAAGCTGCTCGCCCTGCCCTCGACGTGGCTTTCATCATTTGCAGCGAGCCGTTCGACTTCGTCGTTGAACAGGATTCCGACTGAGTCGAGATGGCCGGTGGTATAGATCCAGACGTCGGTGGGTCCAGGTTGGTCGGAGAGGTCGAAGACGAAGAAGTCTACGTCGAAGCTGGGGTCTATGCGCCCCTCGACGGAGCCTCCTAAGGGGACCGGTGTGGCGAAGAAGGGGTTGTTGGCGTGGTCGTCTGGCTGTGACTGGCCTCGGGCGTAGTCCACGTTTAGGAGCAGGCACGCGAAGAATGCAATAGCCAGAATTAGAGTGCGCCAGGTGAGGGGAATAGAGGGACGAGACCGAAGTGTCGAGAGAGTTGTCATGGGAATGGAGCCAATCTCAAGGAATAGTATGAATTTGCTTGGGTTGCCCTCGTGGAGGGCCGTGCCTGAGTTTAATTCCTGCACAGGAAGAGTGTAAAGCTGGCCCAGGCCACAAGCGGCGTGTGGCTGCTTTGTAAGTGGTATCATCTTGAATCAACGCAGGAGCGGCCCAGGTGACTGACACAACTACAGCGCTCAGAGTGGTGTTGACGCTCGCAGCGATGGTCGGGCTGGCGGCGCTCGGGTGCGGGACGCCATTCGACGAGGTCAGGGCGAACGATGGGGGCGACTCTATCGTTGGCGAGAGCGGCGTGCTAGGCGGGCACACTAGCCAGATCTCGATCGACGAGGGCGCGATGTCGCTCGAAGAGATCGTGGAGCGGGGTCGGCACCTGTTCACTGCTTCGTTCAATACGCTGGACGGCGCCGGTCGTCCTGAGACGACGGACGTGAGTCCGAACAACTTCCGTCCTCCTCACTTCTTCCCCGACAACTTCAACCGGATATCCGGTCCCGACGCCAACGCATGCTCGAGCTGCCACGGCGTGCCCCGGATTGGCGGAGGTGGGGACAACGCGACCAACGTGTTCGTGCTGGCGGACCGGCTGGCGTTCGTCAACTTCGATGGACAGTCCGGGGACGGGATGGAGGCGCAGACGCTCAAGACGGTGGGGAACGAGCGGACGTCGCTGGGGCTGTTCGGGTCTGGAGTGATCGAGCTGCTGGCGCGGGAGATGACGTCAGACCTGCACGAGACCCGGGATGAGGCGAGGCGAGAGGCGTCTGGCAGCGGAGGCGAGGTCACGCGGGAGCTGTGGTCGAAGGGAGTCGGGTTCGGGCAGATCACCGCGCGTCCGGACGGGACGATCAACATGGACAAGCTCGACGGGGTCGATAGCGACCTGATCGTCCGGCCGTTCATGCAGAAGGGGACGATCGTCTCGCTGCGGGAGTTCGCGGTGAAGGCGATGAACCAGCACTTCGGGATGCAGGCGTCGGAGAGGTTCGGTGATGCTGTCGACCACGATGCCGACGGGATGGCTGACGAGGTCTCGCGAGGCGACATCACTGCGCTGGTGATGTTCCAGGCGACTCTACCGGCGCCGGTGCGGGTGGACTCCGAGAGTCGGGACGCCAGAGAGGCGGCTGCGAGGGGCGAGGAAGTCTTCTCATCTATCGGATGCGCGGGATGTCACGTACCTGAGCTTCCATTGGAGAGCGCGGTTTTCAGCGAGCCGAACCCGTTCAACCCTAGCGGCAAGCTGCAGGTGAACGACGTCGATTCGCCGTACGAGGTCGATCTGGTGTCGCTCGAGAGGCTCACGGACTTCAGGAGAAACGAGGACGGCCACATCATGGTGCCGGTGTTCACCGACCTGAAGCGGCACGATATGGGTGACATTCTCGATAATGAGGCCCTAGAAGAAGAGGGTGTCCCGACCGACGAGTGGCTGACACGCAAGCTGTGGGGATTCGCGAGCGAGCCGCCGTTCCTGCATCACGGGCGGGCGACGCTGATGTCGGAGGCGATCCTGGCGCACGGAGGAGAGGCGATCGAGAGTCGGGAGGCTTTCGCGAGTCTTGCCGCCGAGGACCAGGCAGCGGTCATCGAGTTCCTCAAGACGCTGCAGCTACCACCTGAGGAGTCAGACGGGCTGACTGGCAGCACGATGTGGGACAGTAGCGTGATTTTGGCGGCAGTTGGCGGAGGCGTTGCGGGAGCGACTGCTGCGATCGGGGGCGTTCTTGCGCTAGTGTGGATGAGGACGAGGGCCAGGGCTCGGTGACCCGACCGCGATAGTCTGTCTTCCTGAATTACATGCCGTGCAGGGTTAGAACCCCTACTAGGAAGAGTCGGGCGACCTGATTCACGGATCTTAGGAAGCTAGAGCAATCCAGCCCACTGAGGAAGTGATCAGACCGCTGGCGGTAAGGGTTTGTCCACCCTCAGCACGGAGAGGAATGCTCGCTGAACTGCCGAGATGTGGGTGTCGTCTCTGTAGAAGACGGTCAGGGGGCGTTCGCATCTCCAGCCCTGGACGGTGAGCACCTTCAGGTAGCCCGCGGCGACATCCGGGCCGACGGAGAACTTCGACACGACCCCGACCCCGAGTTCGGCTGAGGCCGCCCGCTTGACCGCCTCGTTGCTGCCAAGCTCCATGACCACGCGGACCCGCGCTCCCATGGACGAGAAGTGCTCCTCAGCGGCACGCCGGGTAGCCGAGCCAGTCTCTCGCATGAGAAACGGCTCATCAACGATGTCCTGGACTGTCAGACGGCGGCGGCGGGCGAGTGGATAGGTCGGCGCAGTGACCAGAACGACCTCGTCGTTGACGTACAGGAAAGACGCCAGCCCCCTGATGTCGACGGGGGCACCGGCCATGCCAAGGTCCAACTCGCGGCTGATTATCTGATCAATGACGTTCCTGGTGTTGGAGATCGCCAATGACACTTCCACCTTGGGATAGCGCTCACGGAATTTCCCTATCGCAAAGGGAAGAATGTACTCGCCCGGAGTCGTCGATGACCCTATAGTCAACCTACCCGACTCAAGGCCGGTGAGGTCCTGGATGGCGTTGGTCATCTCATCAGCCAGAGTGAAGATTCGACGTGTGTAGTCGTAGACAGTCTCACCGGTATCGGTAAGACTGACTCCAGAACGCATCCTGATGAGCAGTGTAGTATCAAGGCTGCGCTCAAGCTCTTTAACCTGTATGGAAACCGCAGGCTGGCTGATGCTCAGATCGCTGGCGGCCCGAGTAAAACTGCCCAGTCTTGCGACTGTGTGAAAGATGAATAGGCGATGGAAGTTGATCTCAGACATAATTGTCGATCATTCCCGTCTGGATTGTGGTTTATCCACTATTGTACACCGTGCTGATCCGTTTTGGTGACAGAAACTGGCTAATCACTGATCAGAAGGATGAGTCGTTCTGCGCTTGTTATATGTGTCTTTGTTTATATTATATACGACTTATATAGACGCGTGGTTTTGAATCCTCCATCAATTTGCACGGTCCGCAGGGGGAACCGATATCTTGAAGTCCAAATGCGCGCGCTAGCTGAATCCACCTGATTGAGAACCCTGGATAGGGGCGGATATAATTGGCAACGTGGAATTCCAGAAAGTTACTCCTGTGAGGTGTTTATGGGAAGCCAGATAGACTTCAACTGCGACATGGGCGAGAGTTTCGGCATGTACAAGATGGGGCTGGACGAAGAGGTCATCAAGTACATTACGTCGGCCAACATCGCGTGCGGGTTTCATGCGGGCGACCCCAGCTGGATGCGCAAGACAGTGGAACTGGCCGAGGAACAGGGTGTGGCCATCGGCGCACATCCTAGCTTTCCCGATCTCGCCGGATTCGGTAGGCGGAACATGATCGTGTCCCCTGACGAGGCGCGTAACGACGTCATCTACCAGATGGGTGCGCTCCAGGCTTTCACCAGCACGGGGAAGCTGCAGCACGTCAAGCCGCATGGGGCGATGTACAACATGGCCGTCGACGACGAGACCCTGGCAAAAGCAATCTGCGAAGCGGTGCTCGAGGTCGACGAAGACGTTGCCCTTCTGGCGCTGGCCGGGTCGGCGTGGATAGGAATCGCCCAGGAAATGGGCCTTCGAGTCGGGCGGGAGATATTTGCAGACCGCGCGCTGAATCCTGATGGAACACTGGTATCGAGGTCCCAACCCGGTTCCGTGATCCACGACACGTCTGAAGTCGTGGAGCGCAGCCTCCAGATGGTCACGGAAGGAAGGGCTCGCGCCATCAATGGGGATACCATTGACGTGGATGCGGACAGCCTGTGCCTGCACGGCGATACACCTGGAGCAGTTGAGATGGCTAAGGCTCTCAAGGAGGCACTCGAGTCCGAGGGCGTACTCATCAAGCCTCTTGCAGAGCTGGTGTAGTGACCTCGGAGCTTAACGGCGACGCCACGCCCTCAACCGACATCCAGTTTCTAGCCGCGGGCGACCAGGCGGTCGTGGTCGAATTCGGATCGGTCATAGACCCGGAGATCAACGCACTGGTACACAGGACCGCTGCCGCCATCGATGCGTCTGACATAGATGGCGTGCTTGAGATGGTCCCGACTTACCGCTCGCTTCTCATCTATTACGATCCACTGGAAGTGTCCCTGCCTGAACTCCAGGGGCAGATCTCCGGGCTGGCCATAGGAGAGGACGAGGCTCGGGACGATTACCGGATAGTTGAGATTCCAACACTGTACGGTGGCGAGCACGGGCCCGACCTTGAATTCGTAGCCCATAATGCGGGGATGGCGGAGTCGGACGTAATCGCGCTGCATTCCGGGACCGACTACCTGGTCTACACGATGGGGTTCAGTCCCGGGTTTCCATACCTGGGAGGTCTTGATACAAGACTGCACACACCTCGACTCTCCTCACCACGGACATTGATTCCGGCAGGCTCGGTGGGAATAGCTGAGACGCAAACCGGCGTTTATCCGGTAGCGAGCCCGGGTGGCTGGCGTCTCATAGGCCGTTCCCCGCTCAGGCTGTTTGATCCATACGCGAGACCTCCGACCGTGATTAACGCAGGAGACAGGGTTAGATTCGTGCCCCTGGACGACGCGTCCGAGTATGACGACATAGATCGTCAGGTCAGGGATGGCAACTACTCGACCGTAACGAGAGTCGGACGATGAGCAAGCAGTCGATCGAAGTTATTTCGGCAGGACTGCTAACGACGGTCCAGGACCTTGGGCGCAGGGGGTACCAGCAATATGGGATCCCCGTCTGCGGCGCCCTCGACCCAGTATCGCTCCGTATCGCGAATGTGCTGGTCGGCAATCCAGAAGGCGAAGCGGGCCTGGAGATTACGGCGCTGGGACCAACGATCAGGTTTGCGTCTGATAGCGTGGTCGCCCTGGTCGGGGCCGATTTCAAGGTGGACTTGAATGGCAGCGAAGTGCGTACGTGGGAGTCGGTTGAGGTCGCGGCGGGCTCAGTGTTGAGCGTCGGGCCGGCTTCAGACGGCTTGCGCGCCTACCTCGCCATTGCAGGGGGGCTGGATGTCCCTCTCGTGATGAACAGCAAGTCGACAGACCTCAAGGGTGCGTTCGGTGGCTTCGAGGGACGGTCCTTGCGAGACGGGGACTCGCTGCCGGTAGGAGTATCTCCCCATGTAGCTAACTGGTCTCAGAGAAGCCTGCCAGGTGGAATCAGCAGACAGCCCACGTTCGGGCAGGAGTTCCAGATCAGGGTAGTTCTGGGGCCACAGGATGGCGAATTCACGCAGAGTGGCATTGATACGCTGCTGACGTCTGAGTACACGGTCACGGTGGACTCTGACAGAATGGGATGCCGACTGGATGGCGCTGAGATCACACACGTCGGCGGGCCCGATATAGTATCGGACGGTACGGCTCTGGGATCTGTACAGGTGCCAGGAAGCGGTCAGCCGATCATTTTGCTTGCGGACCGGGGCACGACGGGGGGATACACGAAGATCGCCACGGTTATTGCACCGGACATCGGATTGCTCTCCCAGGCGATGCCAGGAGCGAAGGTCCGTTTCGCGGAGGTCTCCGTGGAAGAGGCACATGAGGTGCTGCGTGAGCAGGAAGCGATGATTCGGGAGATCAAGACCCACGTTGGTCTGGACCTGACAGGCGCTGTCTCGATCAGTTCAGAAGGCAGCCTATCTCAAGTTGAAGATGAGGATGGCAGCAAAATCGCCGTCCAAGATGTGAGAGGATCCAAGACAGCCACACGCACGGTTTCGGCTAGTGTAGATGGCGAGGAGTTCGAGTTCGAACTAACTACGGCGTTCCAGTAGCTCTAGGCTAAGGGAGTTGATATGACCGACAAGCGAATCGTGATTTTCGGAGCAGGCGCGGCGGGGAGCTACCTCGGAGCGTACATGACCAGGGAGGGATACGACGTCACGCTGATTGACATGTGGGGCGAGCATGTCGAGACGATGAGAAGGAACGGTCTGAGGGCCTCGGGCACTCAGGACGACTTCACCGTCGAAGTAAACGCGCATCATCTGACTGATGCTCTCCAGCTTCAGGGCGAGTTCGACATAGGCTTCCTGGCGATGAAGAGCTACGACACCGAGTGGTCAGCCCACTTCCTGAAGCGGCTGGTGAAGAACGACGGCGTGATCGTATCGTCACAGAACTGCATGAATGACAGGCTGGTCGCATCAATCGTTGGGTATAACCGGGCCGTCGGCTGCATCATGTCGAGCATAACGGTTGCCCTATGGGAGCCCGGGCACGTAACACGAGGCGGCCCTCCTGGCCGCGGGCGTGGGCACGTGGTGTTCCGCGCAGGTGAGCTTCATGGACGAATCACTCCAAGGGTCGAGGAACTCGCCGACATACTGATGTGTGTCGATGACGCCAAGGCTACGTCGAACCTGTGGGGCGAGCGGTGGTCTAAGCTGACAACCAACTCTTCGGGCAATCCAGTCGGAGCTATGACAAGCCTGGGAGCCGAGGGTGTGGCGTCAATGCCAGAGGCGCGGCGCATCCAGATCAACATCTGCAAGGAGTCATGCCAGGTCGCACTGGCCCAGAACTATGACGTGGAGCCCATTAAGGGCGTATCGGCAGAGACCTACGCGAAGGCGGACGACGGCGAAGTGTTCGAGGAACTGGACGCGAAGTTCCAGCCAACCGGTGGCGGAGCTGACTGGAAGTCTTCGATGGGCCAGGACGTCGAGAAAGGTCGTCGCACCGAGATCGAGTTCATGAATGGATTCATCGTCGAGGAGGGTCGTCGCGTTGGCGTGCCGACTCCCGTCAACGCTGCCATCGTGCAGGTGGTCCAGGAAGTACAGTCCGGAGAACGCGCGCCCGGTCCCGAGAACGTGCATCGCGTCCTGAGCCTGGCCGGCCTTGCCTGATTCACCCCTGCCAGTGCCTGAGGCACGCGAGGTAGCTCGTCGAATTGCGTGATCTGTACCACGAACTTACGGACTGGACTCTCCAGGCTGCTGACAGCGAATGGGCAATAGTGCTGTTGGCGCTGGTGTCATTCAGCGACTCGATATTCTTCCCTATCCCTCCCGACCCGCTGCTGATTGCTATAGGAGTGGCGAATCCGGGGATTGCAATCTGGGTGGCTTTGCTGGCCACTGTTACTTCCGTCTTAGGCGCATACACGGGACATTGGCTGGGTCGAAGGGTCGGCAGGCCTCTCCTGCACCGGCTGGTGGCGGAGAGCAAAATCGAACGAGCGGAAGAGCTGTTCAACAGGTATGGTGTCTGGACAATCATTCTCGCGGCAGTTACGCCAATCCCATACAAGGTATTCGCGATTCTTGCAGGCGTCATGGCACTTCCTGTTCGACCGTTCCTGATTGCGTCCCTGATAGGACGGGGAACACGCCTCATGGCGTTAGGTGTGCTGGTGTTCCTGTTCGGCGAGGCGATTCAGGAGTTCATCGAGGGCAACTTTGAGCTTCTGACGATCGGCGTAGGCCTGGGGCTGTTATTCATGGTTGCAGGCTACCTGGCCTACAGAGCCTGGATGTCGAGCGGACGTGAGAAGATTGACACTCAAACGGTGGATTCCTAGACTACTGCTACCTCTAGAAATGACACCCGATCGCTGCCACGGAGGCCAGAAATGAACATTACTTTCACCCAGCAGGAAGAAGGCTTCAGGCAGGAGATTCGAGACTTTCTCAGCGAAGAACTCCCCGAAAACTGGGATCCGCTGGGGAAGCCGGGACAGACCGCGGAGGAGCAGCAGGAGTTCTCACGTGGCATGTCGAAACGACTTGCGGACATGGGGTGGCTGACGCTCGCCTGGCCCGAAGAGTACGGTGGCCAGGGCCGTTCGATCATGGAGCAGGTCATCTACAACGAGGAGATGTCCTACTGGAACGTCCCCGGCACTGAACTCGGAACTGGCGCGATCTCGTGGGTGGGGCCGGTCCTGATGTTAGCCGGAACGGATGACCAGAAGAGGGAGCACCTGCCGCCCATCGCCAAGGCCGAGCGTTACTGGTGCACGCTCTACAGCGAGCCGGGGTCGGGCTCCGACCTTGCTTCGCTTCAGACGTCAGCAGTTCGAGACGGCGACGACTTTGTCCTCAATGGGCAGAAGATCTGGACGTCCAGTGCACACTTCGCCGACTGGGGCTGGCTCGCCGCGCGGACAAACCCGGACGCTCCCAAGCACCGCGGCATCAGCATCTTCATGCTGGACATGAAGAGTCCAGGCGTGGAGGTCAGGCCCATCTACAACATGGCGGGCGGGCACGATTTCAACGAGGTCTACTTCAATGACGTGCGAGTACCGAGCGGCAACCTGGTCGGAACGGAGGACAGAGGGTGGTACACCCTTGCCGTTGCGCTCGACTTCGAACGCTCGGGTGTTGGGTATTCAGCCGGCGCGCGCCGTACGCTGGATGCGCTGACCCGTTACGTCAAGGACACAGAGCGAGGCGGCGCTCCACTCAGCAGAGACCCCAATGTGCGACGAAAGCTGGCTCAGCGGTACGTCGAGACCGAGATCTCACGTTGGCTCTCGTACAGAGTGGCATGGATGCAGAGCCAGGGTCAGATACCCAATGCGGAGGCCTCCATGTCCAAGATGTATGGCACAGAGCTGACGCAGCGTGTCGCGCGGACAGGCATGGAGATACTTGGTTTGGCAGGGCAGCTATCAGGAGAGTCCAGATGGGCCCCGCTGCACGGCCACATCCAGAATGCCTATCTGATGTCAACGTCATCGACGATTGCGGCCGGGACATCCGAGATTCAGCGGAACATCATCGCTCAGAGGGGACTGGGGCTGCCGCGTTAGACGAGTGTCGACACGGATCACGTCTGTGCGCTCGTCAGAGTGAGAGACGAACTCTAGGTGCGGATGACCGTTCGCTCAGCACTGGCGGCGGCACGGATACCCTCTGCGACTTTCACCCTCGTAAGCACTATCGTACCTGCGATGATTATCAGCAGGATCGATGTGACGGCGACGCGCGTGTCGAACACGGCGGTCACAGCAACGTACATCATCGGGCCAAACACGGCCGACGCCCTGCTCATGAATCCGAAGAACGAGAAGAACTCACCACTTCTGGATTCCGGGGTGATCTGGGCGAACAGGCTCCTTGCGAGGGCCTGACTGCCTCCGATAACCATGCCAACCAGGACGCCGAGCAGAAGCCACTGGTAACTGGAGTCCAGTCCAAGAGGTTCCCATAGTAGAGTCCTAACCATGGACGGCCACGAATCCAGGGGCCCGGCCCCCAACACTGACGGGTGTGCGCCTCCGACTGCAGCCTGGCCGTCAGAGTCGCCTCCCGAGATTGACAGGCTGTACTCGAACTGTTCGGCATTGTGAATCGCCTCGGGAAGATTCCGGACCGCCCCGGGCTTAAGGACAGCGCCGTCGCTGAGCACCCAGGCCTCTCCCCCACCCTGCAGTTCCAATCTATCGTCCGACAGGTCAGGTGCCACATCGATAACGTACTCATTGGCCGCCGGTCGGTAATTGAGCTGGAAGTCGAAGTCCGAGTGTTGGCTTGGCGACAGGGGGACTATCGCGACTCCGAACAGGATGATCACAATCCATCCTATGAGCGAGACGATCAATGCCGGTTTCGTGGTGATCCGTTCCGCCAGCCACCCAAAGGCAAGTGCGCCCGGGACTGCCACAAACTGGATGATGACGATTGTCGCCATGTTGAATGCAAGGGGTATTCCCAGGGTATCGGCAGCGAATGCCCCGGCTATGGCCAGCACCGTCTGGAGACCATCGTTGAACAGAAGGAATGCGACCAGGTAGCGCAGTACGACCCGGAAGCGCCTGAGCTCACGGAATGTCTCTTTAAGTTCCCTGAAGCCCATGGATAGGGCTGAAAGTGGCGTCAAACCAAAGACCCGAGTCTGTATCGGGGGCTCCGGCAGCACGCGCAGCGTCCAGATTGCCCACCCAAACCACCATATTCCCACTGAGGCGATAGCCACGCGCGTTGCGAGGTCTGCATAGTCAGTGTCCTGCGTCACGAGGATAAGAGCCAGATGCACCAGGAGGAGAAGTCCTCCGCCCGCATAGCCGAACGCATAGCCGCGACTGCTGATGTCATCCAGCAGCCGCGTAGGTCCGAGATGTGGCAGGAATGAGTTGTAGAACACCAGGCTCCCGGCGAAACCTATGTTGGCGAGCGTGAACATGCCGAAGAGCCACAGCCACGGTTGGCCCGTGTAAGCGGAGAAGAACGCCAGGATTGTAAAGAGAGAACCTGCAATGGTGTATATCCACAGAAGGGTCTTCTTTATGGGCACGCGGTCCGAAATCACCCCGAGCAGTGGACTCGACAGGGCCACGATTGCAGTTGAAATCGCGACACCCGCACTCCACGTCGAGCTTCCAGTAAACGTGATCCCCAGGAAAGTAGCGCTCTCTCCCAATGCGTCCTTGAACAGAAAGACGAAGTAAACGGGGAAGATGGCTGCCACCCCGCTGGTGGCGAACGCTGAATTAGCCCAGTCGTAAATGCACCAGGCGCGGATGACGCGCTGCTGCGGTGCGGGGAGGTCCCTCAACCGCCCCTCCTGGGTCGTCTGTTGTGTCGAATCCATATCGCAGAGACATAATAGATGAATTGGGTCAGGTATTGGCAGTTGTACGAATATCGGAGCAGATTATCAATTGACCATAAGAATGGCACTGTATAGCATTGACCGTGTCGAATACTGCCACCCAGGAGAATACCCAATTGCTAGCCAGTGCCAAGTCGTGTGCGGTTGTCGGACTGGACGGAATCGTCGTAGATGTAGAGGTAGATATCTCGCCCGGACTTCCCAGATTCGACGTCGTGGGACTTCCCGATGCCGCCGTGCAGGAAGCAAGAGCGAGGGTAAGGGCTGCAATTCGCAACTCGGGCTGCGAGTTCCCTCTGAGACGCATCACAGCGAATCTCGCGCCCGCCGACGTGCGTAAAGCAGGTTCCAGCTACGACCTGCCGATGGCCGTAGCCCTCCTACAGAGTTCAGGTCAGCTGGAGCCTGTTCACAGCGACACGATGTTCGTGGGACAACTCTCGCTCAACGGTGACCTGCTTCACACAGACGGCATACTCCCAATGGTCGCACTGGCCAGGGAGTCAGGCGCGTCCAAGGTATTCGTCCCCAAGCCGGACGGAGAGGAAGCGGCGCTGGTAGAGGGAATCGACGTGTATCCCGTCAGCCACCTGCTCTCGCTAATCCGTCACCTCAGGGGAGAAGAGGAGCTCAGCGTTCTGGCGGCAGACCACAGAACCTACGGCCGGAGACTTCCAGACTATGCATTCGACATTTCGAGCATTCGAGGACAGGAGCACGCCAAGCGCGCGCTGGAAGTCGCGGCAGCCGGCGGTCACAACGTGCTGATGACCGGGCCTCCGGGTTCCGGCAAGACGCTACTGGCCAGGGCGCTGCCCTCCATCCTGCCGCCGTTGACCCACTCGGAGGCGATCGAGGTCACCAAGATCTATTCGATCGCCGATTCGCTGCCGAAAGAGAACCCCCTGATTTCGGAGAGGCCATTCAGGTCTCCGCACCACACCATCTCCTATGCAGGACTGGTGGGAGGGGGCACAGTTCCCGGCCCCGGCGAAATTACGATGAGCCATCGGGGCGTTCTCTTCTTGGATGAGTTGCCCGAGTTCGGGCACCGGATACTGGAGTCACTCAGACAGCCGCTGGAGGACAAGCGTGTGGTGATCACTCGCGCGCACGGCTCCGTGACCTATCCGGCGAACTTCATGCTGGTCGGAGCGATGAATCCCTGTCCGTGCGGCTATTTCGGTGACCCGCACCACGAGTGCACTTGCACTCCGGGACAGGTCAGCAGGTACGGCAAGAGGATCAGCGGCCCCCTTCTCGACCGTATCGACATATTCGTCGAGGTGCCGCGTGTCGAGTACGAGAAGCTGGTGGCCCCGGCGGCGTCTGAGGAGTCAGATGGAGTCCGCGATAGAACGGAGCGCGCTCGCGACACTCAGAGAGCACGATTCGAAGGCACAAGCCTGCTGACCAACTCGGAGATGGGGCCTAACGAGGTCTACCAGTACTGCGACCTGGACGAGCAGGCTGCCGCACTTGTGCGCTCAGCCATGCAGCGGATGCAGCTATCGGCTCGGGTGTATCACCGAATTCTCAAACTGGCGCGCACGATCGCCGACCTGTCCGGTGATGAGACGGTCGGCGTCGCGCACGTCGCTGAGGCCCTTCAGTACAGGCAGCCACAGTGGGTGTGATTGCCCCACAAGTCATTGTTGAGTGTCCCTTGAGATCACGCTCACCCTTACCCTCTCCTTGAGGGAGAGGGGCCACTCCACTGTAGGCCAAGATCAGCTGACCCTGGCGAACTTCTGCACCCGGGCGCCGTCGAGCGTCTCGCCTACGTAGAGGTCGCCGTTGGAGTCCATGGCAACCGCGTGCCCGGCTATGATGTCGCCGGGATTGTCGGAGCTCATGCCCCAGCCGCCAAGCCACTGGCCGGTCGGAGTCATGATCTTGACACCCGCCGGATGTGAGAGAGCGTTTGCTGAAGGCTGATCGGGACCGAGACCCTGGTGGAAGCCGAGGTCGGTGATGTACATGTTTCCGTCCGGGCCCTGCCAGATGTGGTCGGGGCGATGGACTCCTCCCCACTCGCTCATGTACTGGCCGTCGGGAGTGAAGATTTGGATGCGGCTGTTCTCGCGGTCGGCCACGTAGACATTACCGGCGTTGTCCAGGCAGACGCTGTGCGGGATTCGGAACTGGCCCGGGCCGGTCCCTGGCTCACCCCACGAGCGAATCAGGTCGCCGGTGGCCGTGAAGTGGTGGACCCTCGCGTTGCCGTAGCCGTCGGAGATGTAGAGGGAGCCATCTGGGGCGATCGCGATGTCCGTCGGGCGGTTGAAGGGCTCGCCGCTCATCGGCTCGGGCGGGTCGTTGGGCCTGCCCAGGGTCATGAGCAGCTCGCCATCAGCGGTCCACTTGCGGACCGTGTGGTTGCCGACGTCGGTGGTGTATATACTGCCGTCCGGGCCAACCTCAACGTGGTGTGCCGAGCCAAAGAGTCCCTCACCCCAGCTGTTGATCACGTTACCATCGGTGTCCAGTACGATTATGGGATGGTCGCTGCGGTTGTACACGAAGATGCGGTCCTGCGCGTCGACTCCAACGCCGACTGCGTGGTTCCACTCCCAGCCATCCGGGAGGTTACCCCATCCGGGAACGTGTTCGTACACATACTTGCCGTAACTGACTCTGAGCGTCTCTGTCTGGGTTGCCATCTCTCGGATCTCCTGAATGTCTCAGATCGGATAAGTCTGGTGCGGGGCCGATTGTACCACGTCGTATCCCAACGTGAATGTACGACCTTAAAGCGACGTTAATTGTCCTGTATACTGATCTTCATGCCCGATACTCCGTTGCGGGCGGGAGACGTCGAGACCGCCCGCAAAGATTCAATACATACGAATGGGACAGCAGCTACAAGTGCCTCCTCGGCTCAGACCATTGAGACCGATTCGAGTGACTCGGACGACCGCAGAGGCATCTTCAAGACCTTCTACTCACTGAGATTCAGGGAGTTCAGGTTCCTGTGGCTCGGCATGGTATTCCTGATGATGGGAATGCAGATGCAGATGATCGTCAGGGGATACCTGACGTACGAGATCACATCATCGCCATTCATCCTGGGTCTGGTGAACGCCGGCTTTGCGATACCGATGCTGTCCCTCGCGCTCTTCGGCGGCGCAGTGGCAGACCGTATGGAGCGCAAGCGAGTCATCCAGATCGGTCAGTGCATGGCGGTGGTGCTGGCACTCTTCATCGGCATTTCGATAGTGACGGATACGGTCACGTGGATGCACCTGCTATTCGTTTCCATGGTCCAGGGTGCGCAATTCTCATTTCTGATGCCCGCACGCCAGGCGCTGGTGCCGCAGTTGGTAGGAAGGGAAAACCTGACCAATGCAATGTCGCTCGATGCAGCGGCCATGAGCATAACGACGCTGATCGCGCCCTCAGTCGGAGGGGTGCTGTACAGCGTGATCGGACCCGAGGGAGTGTACTTCCTGATCGCCGGGCTAGGTGTGATTGCCGTGTTCTTCACATCAATGGTGTCGGCACAAGGCGGTACGGCCAACAGGCCAAGCGTACCGATGGCGAGCGACATACTGCAGGGTCTTCTGTATGTATTGAACAGCCCAGTCGTGCTGATCCTGCTGCTGATGGGACTTGCGACCGCCCTGCTGGCGATGCCGTTCAGGTTCCTGATGCCCGTGTTTGTCGTGGACGTATACAGCCGCGGGCCTGAATCTCTCGGTCTTCTCGTAACGATCATGGGAGTGGGATCGCTTGTCGGTGCGCTCTTCATTGCCACACTGGGAAAGAAGAAGCGGGGATTGCTCCTGCTGGCCGGGAGCTTCATTTCGGCGATCGCCCTGATGCTGGTGGCAGCTATCCCGATCTACTATGCAGCCGCGGGGGTGATGGTGTTGCTGGGACTTGGAGACGCGGGCAGGAGAACACTTAACCAGGCCCTGATAATGGAAGAGGTCGACGACGAGTACCGTGGACGAGTTATGAGTGTATTCATGATGAACTTCGGTCTTATGCCGCTCGGCGTGCTGCCGGCGGGTGCGTTGGCAGAACGATTCGGCGGGCAGTTTGCGGTTATGCTTCTCGGCGTGCTTCTTTTGATCACTACGGCGGCAGTACTCGTGACACAGCGTCGACTAAGGGAGTTGAACTAGGTGCCGGAAACTCAACCTATGATCCGTCCGGACGTTGTCTGCTTTGGAACGATAACGCCAGCCAGGGTCTTGATAGTGGACAGAATGCCCGATTGGAACACAGGCGCCGTATCGGTAGCCTCCACGGAGTTCGTCTCGGACGACGCGACGATAGTGGCGGGGTTGCTTACGTCATGGAACGTTTCGACAGAATTGATTGGGACAGCCCTGGGTGACGACGAGGCCGGAAGCTGGGCGGTCCGCAGACTTAAGGAGATGGGTGTCGGCGGCAGCTTCGAGATTCGCGAGGGGATTGAGACCCCATTCGAAGTCAACATTTCAGACTCCATCGGAGGCCGGACGTTCTTCTGGGACCGCAGGCCGGAGCTGTTGGCTACTTTGGACGATGCCGATCTTTCGTCGCTGAATGGATCCAGACTGCTCTACGTCGACTGGTACGACTCGCCATACATCGTGCGAGCGATGAAAGCGGCAAAGGCTGCGGGCGTACCTGTCATGCTGAATCTTGAGCATGGGCACACGGACAAAGAAGCGGTCTCCACGCTCCTCCCTCATGCCTCAATCTGCCAAGCTGTGACAGACGCCGCCCAGATTGGGACAGATGCTGAATCGGTGG
The DNA here is from genome assembly GCA_965232905.1 of Dehalococcoidia bacterium. Taxonomy (GTDB): domain Bacteria; phylum Chloroflexota; class Dehalococcoidia; order Lucifugimonadales; family UBA1123; genus VXRN01. The sequence continues at coordinate 37,454 of OZ247432.1, read as the reverse complement.
CAACATTCCTGTTAGGACAGGGAATCGAGACCGTGCTGGTTACGATGGCCTCTGGCGGCGTACTGGGCATCAGGGGCGAGGAGGCCATTCATGTGAGCGCCCCGCAGCTTCAGGCAGTAGACGCGTGTGGAGCCGGTGCGACGTTTTCTGCCGGTTACATCGCCAGCCTGATGTCTGGGTCCGATTTCGAGCAGTCGCTGAGATTCGCCGTCGCGGCTGCGTCGCTGAAGTGCAAGGTCGTCGGGCTCAGAGCGTCTCCGAAAGACGAGATCAGGGAGCTGGCTGCTGCTCTGGACTCGCGACGGCTAGGATAGCTGGCCGGTACCTAGAAGCGACTACGACACCCAGCTACCAATGAATCCGGCAGCGACCTCGCGCGGCTCCGCAACTCCGTCAGGGTCCAGGATGAACGCTCTGATGGTGTCCCCTCTGTTCAGCGGTGTGCGGTCCACGCGATAGCCCAGTTCTCCAAAGAGCAGCATCACGCCGTCGTCTGGCGACCACAGGGGAAGAGACTGGGCGTACTGGTCGAAGAACATGAAGCTCGTTAGCTGCTCCTGGCTTGGGCGGAAGTCGGGCAGATAGGCTACGTTCCCGTCTTCGACATCGAAGACACCTATTCTGAGGGAACCCTCGGCCCCATCTGACGAGGTCACGTAGGCAACACGAGAGCCGTCGTGTGACCAGTAGAAGGCAAGAACCGGGTCATCAACGACCTGCCGCTCTTCCTGTGTTTCGCAGTCTAAGATCTGTAGCCCGGAGTAGAATCCAGACGAACCGATCATCGCCCTGACCAGGCCGAGCTGCGGCGCTCCGGGTCGCCATGCTGCGGCGGCAATGCCAGGAAATTCGGCCTGGACCTTTACCGCCTGATCCTGCAAGTCGATAGTGACCAGACGCTGGCGTCCCTGGTCGGCGTCGAGGAAGAACGAGATTCGTCGCTTCGTCTTGTCCCAGGACGGGGACATGTACTGGGTGCTCAGCCCTGGAAACTGCTCAGGAGGGGAATTGGACGCGACCCGCACCAGGTAGTGTCCGGTAAACGAGTGTACGAAGAGCTCGTCGGAGGTGTGCGACCAGGAGAAGTACATGGGCCCGCCGTCGAGCAGATGCATGGGTGGACCGCCTGAAGCACCGTCCCAGACGAACAACGAGAGACCCTGCAGGGTCTGGGCGATGAAAGCGAGCTTCGAGCCGTCCGGTGCCCAGCACAAGTAGTGTGGCGTGCCATCGGCAATGCCGCCCGTGCCGGGTTCGTTCGCGTAGATGAGCCCCGGGCCCTGGTCGTCCAGGTGAGTCACATACAGCCCCAGCCTCGCGCTGCCATTGCTGCCTCCAGCATAGCCGGAGAAGGCGACGAGGTCTCCTCTCTGCGATGCCAGCGGCCAGGTGCACCTGAGTCCCGGAACACTGAGCACACGGTCAGACACGTCCGGGACAGCTAAGTCGTGGACTCGAACCGTTTGATCGTGGGCTGAGTATGCGATTTTCATGTTCAGGAGGGTTCTAGTACGGCCGTGACAGACCTACCATCGGCCGCGTCGCCGATCTGGCCCCGCGAGGTAGTCGATTACATCGGCGTCGAAGGGAAGATCGGTCTCTGGATACTCGACAGGCTCTATCTTACTTGCTGGGGAGCCGATTGACGAAGAGAGCCGATTGTAGGCGATCTCGGCGAGCTTGGGGAGGGAAAGCACGTCCTCGGCGTTGTACCGGATGAGGGTGTCGAGCCCGCCCTGGCTGCCCAGTTCCCACATCCGCCACATCCTGACTGCGTCGAAGCCGTCGAGAGTGGTCAGTTCACTGGGACGTCCCACACCCAGGCGGCGCTCGATCGCCTTCAGGCCCCCTTTCTGCCCGATCCTGTTCAGCACATGTCGTAGGTCAATGTGTGCGGTGTGCCTGAACAGCGATCCAAAGTGACTCTCGATAAAGGGCAGATCGAAGGAGGCACCATTGAATGTGACTATAAGGTCGTACTGCTCAAGAGCCTCGCGAAGATCTGACAGGTTCTGGTCGTACACGAAGGCGTGGTAGCCCTCGCGGTCGAGTATGCCGACAAGCGTGATGATGCTGTAGTCGGGCGAAAGGCCCGTGGTCTCGATATCGAGAAATGCGGCGTTGTGCCGGAAGTCAGCGTACATGCGCCAGGACTCTGCCCTGGGAATCGCCTGGGAAAAGTACATGGCGTCCATCTCGTTCAGGCGTTCCATGCACTCAGCGACCGTGTCCCGCAGGCTCTCAGACTGGGCGCGTATTCGACCTGGCAGGCTCTCCGCAGAGCAGAAGTCCTGCCATGTGCGAATTCCCTCGTCCCACAGCGCCAGCTCCGTGACCGGGCCGATGTTGGGCAGGTGGATGAACGTGTGCGGGAGCACTATCCGACAGTCTGGCGGCTAGTCTGCCGCGGCCACGGAGTACCGCAGCTCTCCACGATAGATCTGCCTGATCGTGTTGGCCTGCCAACTGACGAACATCACAACTATGAACCCGACCCCGCCAACGAGAAGCAATGGAGACGGGCCAACTGGGCTCGGAAGGGCTGAGAGAGCACTGTTCACAAAGCCGGACAGCGGCGCGGTCGCCGGGAGGAGGTCGGAGATATGGACGTCTGCAATCCAACCGTTAAGGAGGTTGGCCGAGGCCATCATTCCTCCAATGTGTATGGAGTATACCGCCCCTACCCTACCTCGAACGGAATCGTCGGTGACAGACTGAATCATCGTGTGTGTGAGCGTCATAAATCCAGACTGGGTGGCGCCCATGAACGCAGCGGCTATGAGGGCGGTAGGCATGTTCACGGAGAGCGCCAGAACCGCCGGGGCCAGACCGCTGATGACTCCCAGATTCAGGAACAACTTGCCACGGGTCGTCTCTCTCGTAACGCCCGCAATTGCGATTACGGAAATGAGCGCGCCTCCTCCCACCGCAGCCATCAGCAGAGTGAAACCGGCATCCCTGGCGTTCAGGCGTGTGTCCGAGAGCACAGGCAGCAGCGACTCGAAAGACATGGTCAGCCCACAGTGGAACAGCGCCATGAACACGACTACCCTGAGGATCGGCGTTCTGTACACATACCTGATGCCATCCCAGACGCTCGCAGCGAAATTAACTATGAAGTTGCTGCCCTGGCGTACCGTGCCAGTGGATATTGTGCGGATCCTGAGACTCTGGACCAGGCTGACGACGTAGAAAGCCGTGCACATGAAGAATGCACCGGACAAGCCTACGGTGCCAAGCAGAGGAGCGATGGCAATGGGGCCAAATAGCCTCGAACCCTGCATGGTCGCCTGGTTCAGGGCGATGCCATTCAGCAACAGATTGCGGGGAACCAGGTTAGGGACGAGCGACTGGGACGCGGGCATCTGCGCGGCGCGCGCGGAACCGTTGATGATCGACATCGCGACAATGACCCACGGATTGATCTCGACGAGCAGGACGTAAAACGAGAGTCCGAGGGTCTGCGCGAAGTTAATCGCGTACATCACCGTGACAACGCGTCGCCTGTCGAACTTATCTGACAGATAACCGGCGATTGGCGGAATGAACACGCGGGGGATCATCGCGGCGAAGGTGACGATTCCCACCCACAGGTTGGCGTTCGTCTCGATCTCGTTATAGACGAGCGCTCCGCGCGCGACGATGAGCGCCCAAGCCGCAGCCCCTGAACAGAGGTTGGCTATCCACAGCGTGCGATAGTCCTGGTAGGCAAGCGCAGCCGTGTAGCGTTCAAACACAGCACCCGCGAACTCGCCGGCACTGCGGGTCAAGTTGGGTATGGTTTAGATCCTTCCCAAAGGCCGCCTGACTCAGGCGGCCATTATGCGGGAGGTTACACTAAATCGCCGAAGTTGCCAATTCCAGCCCCGGAATCAGCTAACCCGCCACGGTCACCTCGACTGGTCTGACGCCATTAACCATATATCCGAGCCGGTTCCAGCGCGATTTCATAGGCTGGACATTGCCTTGAACGTCGACTGCACGTGACATCAGAGTGTACTTTCCGGGAGCGGGCGGACTCCAAGTGTAGTGCCACTTCTGCCAGGCATACTTTTCGGACGGGCCAATTATTTCGGCCTGCTCCCAAGTCTCGCCCATGTCAGAACTGACGTCTACACGCGCAATTCGCTCCTCGCCCGACCAGGCCATTCCCGTCACGCAGGCGTGACCCATCGAGACGTGCTCGCCATCAGACGGATTGCCGATCAGCGACTTGATGCCCATCGTCGTGAGGGGGATGGAGCGGCCAGCCTCGTCCTCGATTACGTACTTATAACCCTGGAAATATCCAGAGTAGTCTGTGTCGAGAACGGTCATCCGGCTAAGCCATTTGACCGATGCCATGCCGTACCAGCCGGGAACTATCAGCCTGAGCGGATGGCCATGTTCTTTCGGGAGCTCCAGGCCGTTCATCTCGTAGGCAAGCAGAGTATCCGGATGCAGGGCGACGTCCAATGGCAGACTACGCCTGTAAGGCATCTCGGACTTTCCAGGCTCCGGGCTGCCTGTATCGTGACCTTCGAAGAGGATCTCTCGCGCATTGGACCTGATGCCCGCGGGCTTGAGTACCTCGCTCAGCCTGACGCCAGCCCAGTAGGCTGTGCTGACAGCTCCGCTCTGGAACTGGTTGCCGGGCGTGGGGGGATCAAGGTCGCTGCGATTGTTGCCTGCGCACTCCATCGTCACTGGAAGCGTGACTCTCGGGAGTTGCTTGAGTTGGTCCAGGGTGAAGCTTCGCTCGCGGGTAACGAGACCGTCGATGCTTAGTCTCCAGGTGGAGCAGCGAATGTCAGGGATTGTGAAGTGGTTCCTGACGTAGAAGTGGGGGTTGGGTGTGAGCCATGCATCAAGGGCGCGTGGTGGAGTCTCGCCAATATGCGGCTCATGTTCGATAGTTACTAATTCTTTCGTCTTATCCGGCCGGACCTGCGCGCTTTGCGGCGCTACGCTTAGCCCAGCCTCAATACATGTACAGTTACACATTGTCTTTGCCTCCATATTAAGAGAATTACTCTCAGATCCGCGCGTTCTGCTCACTGTACTTCAATGCGAGACGTTGCGCAAGGAGCAGCACGCGAGTAACCCCAACACTGGGGTTGAGCACGCAGAGTTGTGCAGACGTGAATGGTATAATCGGCTGAAGCAGCCTGGAGGCCAGCTACGATTCGAAGCAATAGCTGGACTTAATGAGTGGAGCCATCCCAAACAGCCTGGAGAGGTATGCATCATGACCACCGGCAGTATCCCATCCGAACAGGAAGTCCTGAGCTATTTCGATTCGCTGTCCAATTGGGGTCGATGGGGTGACGACGACCAGATGGGCACCCTGAACTTCCTGGGCACTGACAAGGTGAAGAGGGCGGTCTCGCTGGTTGAAGAGGGGACTACGGTGTCATGTGCCAGGACGGTCATGTTCGAGCCCTCGCCTGACGTTCCCGTTCCTCCGATACACTTCATGACAGAGAGCGGAGAGGGCTGGGCGTCTGGAGAAAAGGTCACGTCCCGCACGGCGCAGGGTTCGACCGACTTCTTCGGGATGATTTTCCACGGCTACTCGATCACCCACGTCGACAGCCTCGCCCACTTCTTCTGGGAAGGCAAGATGTACAACAACCAGCCCGCCCATCTGGTGGCGACGGGGCTGGGCGCGACCGTGGAGTCCATAGAGCTGGCAAAGGAAGGCATCGTCACCCGGGGCGTGCTCGTCGATGCGCCGATGATTCGAGGGGTGGACTGGCTGGAGAGGGGCGAAGGTGTGTTGCCTGAGGACATACTGGCCGCAGAGGAGCGGTGCGGATTCAAGATCGAAGAGGGCGATGTCCTCCTGGTGCGTACAGGTAACCTTCACCGTAGGAATACAGAAGGACCGTGGAACCCCCGGGAAGAGGGATCGTCGGCATGCCAGGCGGCGTGCCTGCCGCTGTTCCATGAGCGAAGCATCGCGATGCTGGGCAGCGATACCGGGAACGACGTGATGCCGACCGGCTACCCCAGTATGAGTAATCCGATACACCAGGTGGGCATTGTCGCAATGGGTATGTGGATTCTCGACAACGCGAACCTGGAGGAGCTGGCGCAGGCTTGCCGCGAACGCAATCGCTGGGAGTTCATGCTCTCCATAGGCCCACTGCGGCTTCACAACACGACAGGATCTCCGGTCAACCCTATTGCCATATTCTGATGCTCAATTCGCTGCCAAAGCCAGTACCGACAGAGCATGTCGAGCCGCTGCTGGATAGCGGAGAGCGGTTGGTGTCCAGTTTCGGACCCTACCACGCAACTTCGAGGCGGGTGATACTGGTCAATGAGCGCCAGGACAGGACGCAGACTCACGAGCTTCCCTACACCGACCTGGAGAGCATCACAGAGGTGAAGGCAACGGACCAAAAGCGGCTGATTATCGGAGGCTCACTGCTCGTAGGGGGAGTTCTCACGCTGTTCGCATGGTTTCTGATCGTTCCGATCGTGGCCATAGTTATGGGAATAGTCGTACTGCTCCAGGGCTCAATAGGGCGTCCTGCCTACTACCAGTTGAAGGGGCGTGGCATGGAGGGAAGAGAGCTGTACAGGTGGCAGGTCCGGTACTTCGGAGCGGGCAGCTTTATCGCCTCGATCAGCGCAATTACGGGCGTAGAATCGGCAAAGGCATAAGGCATTCTGGTCAGGATGCGTCGGCTGGCTGCCCTGACGTCGTCCTGAGTTCGGCCAGCAGGTCGAGCAGGTCGGCGACCTCATCGACCCCATCCACGCAGTAGTCTGCCGCTTCCAACAGCAGCTCCGGGGTCTCAGCCGATGTAACCGCGACTCCTACGGCGTTCACATTCTCAAGTGCGGGCAGCCTTCGCATACCGTCGACGTCGGTAGTGTCGTCACCTACGAACACCAGAGCATCGAGCGAGTACTGTGCGGCGAGATAGGCTATCGCGTCGCCCTTGGTAATTGCAGTTGCCGGCCTCAGCTCAAGCACCCTGCGTCCCCAGAACGAGTCGAGCATGTCGGATCCGGGCGCCCGAGTTAACGCCCGCCTCAGCTGACGCTCGACGAACCGGACGTCCTCTACCTGACGGTAGTGAATGGACGCGCTGAACCGCTTGTCCTCATAGACTAATCCGGGTATGTCGACTGTACGCCGGATGTAGTCGAGGGCCTGTCCTATTCCTGCCGGAGCGGAAGCTGACAGCACCTTGAGCTGTCCATTCACCATGGACTCAGCGCCGTGGTTGCCCACGTAGTTGATGCCGCGAATTCCGACCCTGGAAGCTACGTCTCGAACCGCCCGGCCGGAGAGTAACGCCACAACTTCGTACCTTTTCAATACAGTGGGAAGGGTCCTGGAAATGCGGGGGTGGATGACTGCCAGTTCCGGAGATTCCACGATTTCGGAGATCGTGCCGTCAAAGTCAAGAACGACGCCGGGGCGGACCGATTCGGCCACGGCTCGGACGACGTCAGTTCTACGAAGAATGCTGGGAATAGTCACTTGAGAAGAGTCGCAACAGCCCTGGCGACGAGATTGGACGACAGTCGCGTCTTGAATGTGTTGTCTGTCATTGGTCTGGCATCACGAACTGCCAGCCGGCCAAGGTCACGAGGGCTCACCCCACTCACCGGAGCCCCGCTCATAGCGTCTGCGACCTCGGGCAGCGCGTACGGTACCGGAGCCACTCCGCCTAGCGCAAGCTGTGCGCCGGTTATCGTGCCGTCTTCAACCGAAACGCTTGCCGCCACGCTGACGAGCGCGAAGTCGTATGCCTGGCGCTCTTTGGCCTTGAGATAGATGCTTCTGGCTCCAATCGAAGGGGGGAGCAGCACGCGCGTAACGATGTCGCCGCGTTCGAGAGCCGTCTCCGAAAGCATGTTGGTTCCGGGCCCGACGAAGAACTGGGATATGGGAGTCTGCTGTAGTCCTCGCGTACCGAAGGTCTCTATCGAGGCTTCCAGTGCCGTCAGCGCGACTGCCGTGTCCGACGGATGCACGATGTGGCAGCCATCACCACCGAATATGGCGTGGTACTTGTTCAGCCCGTGGACCGCGTAGCAGGTGTCGCCGCCCTTCTTCAGGCAATCGAATAGCGGACTGCGGTAGTACCAACAGCGCGGGCGCTGACATAGATTACCGCCCATGGTGCCGACGTTCCTGATCTGGGGAGTAGCGACCGACGCGGCAGCCTCGGCCAGTGCCGGGTATTGCCTCTGGATTCCAGGGTCCGTTTCGATCTGGGAAAGAGTGACCATGCTACCGATGGAAGCGCCGTCTTTCTCGCTGACCTCGATCTCACTCAGACCTTCAAGACCTGTTATGTCGACCAGAGTGGCTGGAGATGCCGTGCCCTCTTTGACTTCACCGAGAATGTCTGTGCCTCCGGCAAGGATGGCTGCCTCGATGTCGGAGCCGCTCAGTGCATCACAGGCAGCATCCAGAGTGGTCGGTCGGAGTACCTGGAAGGGTCTCATGAGTCGTCACTACCCTCCAATTCAGCAAGAAGGTTGAGAATACGGTCGGGGGTTGCAGGGAGGTCACGGACCTCCACGCCAGTTGCTTCCCGAATGGCATTTACGATCGCCGGGGCGACTCCAACGCTGGGAGGTTCTCCCAGCGCCTTCGCTCCGTACGGCCCAATCGGATCGACGACATCAGCAAAAATGACGTCAATGTCCGGGTATTCCAGTATCGTCGGGCTCTTGTGCTCGAGGAAGCTGGCGTTGAGTGTCGCGCCGTGTCCAGGGTCGGTGAGCATCTGCTCGGTGAGAGTGAATCCAAGCATCTGTGAGACGCCGCCTTCCACCTGGTTAATCGCGAGCTGGGGATTGAGTATCCGTCCAGAGTCGTGCGCGGCAACATAGCGGAGAACGCGTACGGCGCCAGTGTCGGTATCGACCTCGACCTCGGCGAAGTGCGCTCCGAACGAGTTGACGACGAAGTCGGTACTTCCCGGCGAGACAGAGGCTTCAAGCTCTACCTGCCCAGTGTGGTCCGCGAGGTCCTGGAATGACACCCGGCGGCCAGATCGTGAAGCGATGCCCGAAGCGTCCAGTTCAAGGTCAGACTGTGGGAGGTCTAGAAGATCTGAAGCCGAGGACAGAAGTCGAGAGCGCAAGTCCTCCGCGGCCTGCTTGACTGCGAGGCCCGCTGAGAATGTGACCGTTGAGCCGGCGGTGATGGGAGCCTCCGGAGTGTTCGCGGAGTCCCCAAGAGTCTCGGTCACCTGATCGTAGTCCACGCCGAGGGCTTCGGATGCGATCTGAGTCAGCACGGTGGCGCTGCCCTCGCCCACATCCATGACTCCTGAGACCATCGTGAATGTGCCGTCTCGTTCGAAACGCATCCTTGCGATAGACCTGCCCCCCGGACCTCCCCGATAGATGAGCAAGGCCATTCCCTTGCCGCGTTTGAGGTTTCCCTCAGAGGCCGGAGAGTAGTCACTCCACCCAAACGCCTCGGCTCCGCGCTCGATGCACTCGCGCAGGCCGTTACTCGAAAACGGAATGCCCCCTTCGAGCGGCTGGGTGTCGATAATCTCATTGGCGGGCGTTGTGCGTTCTCCAGGCTGGCCCTCGGGTCCAACGTGATTCTTCAGACGGAACTCCAAGGGGTCCATACCGACAGCCTTGGCGGCACGGTCGGCAATCAGCTCCAGGGCGAAGTGTCCCTGCGGCGCCCCGAGCGCGCGATAAGAGCCGCCGGACGGGGTGTTGGTGTACGTGAGGTAGCCGTCGTACCTGACGTTAGCGGAGCGGTAGAGGTACAGTGCCCCCTGCCCTGCCCTGCGGACGACCCCCGGGCCGGAAGAGAGATAGGCGCCTGTGTCCATAATCGTGACGGCGTGGACAGCGGTCACCGTGCCGTCAGACTTCACGCCCATTCTGAGCGTGGTGTATGTGCCATGCCTGTGGCGACCGGCAATGATCTCCTCTTCGCGGGTCGCCTCGATCTTTACCGGCCGCCCGGCGCGTTGCGCGAGAACGGCGGTAATGACAGAAAGGCGAGTCTCATCCTTGTTGCCGTATCCAGCCCCCATGGCCCCGCCAATTACCCTGACATGATCTCTCGGTATGCCCAGGGCAATGGACAGCAGAAGCTGGTCCTGGTGGACACCGCGACTGGACTTCCAGACAGTCAGGTCATCGCCTTCCCAGGACGCTACAGCGACTCGTGGCTCGAGTGCCGCACCTGAGTGTGCCGGCGTGCTGAATGAGTCCTCAACGATGATGTCTGCTTCGGCGAAGCCCTCGTCGACATTGCCCCTTTCCAGAACCAGAGGCTCGCCGCCGACGAGGTTGCCTCCCGCGTGAACAGGCGGCGAGTCGGGCTCTATCGCCGCGCGCGGATCGGTAACGAAGGGAAGCGGTGCGTACTCAATCTCTATCAATTCCAGGGCGCGTTGTGCGATGAACTCATCCTCAGCGGCCACCGCAACGACTTCATCACCGACGAAACGGACCTCAGTGTCGAGAATTGCGACGTCCGGGGCAATGTTGCCTTCGGGCACGTCGAACGGGGTGACGATGGCATGGACTCCGGGCAATGCGCTGGCTGCAGCCGTGTCCACTGACACGACCGTGGCGTGTGCATGGGGGCTGCGAAGTATCTTCCCGACCAACATGCCCGGTAGCTGGACATCGGCCGCATACTTGGCGTCACCGGTCAGCTTGCCAGTCAGGTCTCGGCGGGGAACCGACTGTCCAATGATACTGGTCACTCCGCCCTCCTCGCCGACCTTACGGACTCGATTATCCGCCCATAGGCGTTGCAGCGGCAGATGTTGCCCGCGAGCGCCGAGCGAATCTCGTCGTCGGTAGGGCTGGAATTGCGTTCGAGCAGAGCAGTCGCGCTCACCACGAATCCGGGAGTACAGAAGCCGCACTGGCCGCCGTCGTTATCAAGGAACGCCTGCTGGACCGGGTGAAGTGAGCCGTGGGACGACAGCCCCTCGACCGTTCGGACCCGACTCCCCGAGACCGTCGCCGCGAGGGTCATGCAAGCGTTGACGGGGAGATCGTCCAGAATGACTGTACAGGCCCCGCACTCGCCGCGGTCGCAGCCACGCTTGGCTCCGGTCAGGCCAAGCTCTTCGCGCAGAACGTGGAGTAGTGTCCAGCGGGTGTCGACCTCAAGGTCGTGCGACAGGCCGTTGACTTCCAGGGTTATGTCTAGTGTGTATGGAGTCACTTCTTGGTATCCCATTCAATCCATCTTCCGTGTGCGTTTCTCCTGGCCGAGAGGACAGTTGACGTTTGGCTCTTCTCGATGCGGTCGACGGACATGCGCTCCCCCTCTGAGGGGACGTGATACACGGTCCTGCGTTCCGACTCCTGCATGAGAACTTCATGGAATGCCGAACGCGCCTCCACTGGAAACTGGTTCAGTGTGTGACAGTGGAAGATACACAAGATGGCGTCTTCAGGAACGCGTGTCAAGACATCCGGCAGTACTGCAAGCGCGTCACCCGCGACGATCTCCGGGGGAGTCTCCAGCCAGATGCTCCTCGCCGCGGAGAGCAATTCAGCGCGGTCAGTGTGGTCGGGCCACACGAGAGCCATCATCCACCTGAACTCTTCATCGTCGCTCAGGTCGACCGGGGACAGGTCAACGCCCACCCGGTACGAGACCGGCGGGAACTGAGCCGGGATGGACGGCATGGGAGTCCTGGTCTCGGCATCTACCAGAACGCTCGAGTCCGACGGTCCGTATGTAGATCCGTCTGAGTAGCTGTAACGATAGCTGTCCCAGAGGAGGTTGAGTCCGGCGCTGGCACCGACGTCAACCAGTGCCAGAGGTCTGCCAGGACTTTCGTTGGCGATTACTCCGAATGCAGGCATCAGGTACGAGCAGCGCCTTATCTCGTTTGTCTGTACGCGACGTGTCTGAACGAGGCCACGTATGTCTTCGGTATGTTTGGAGCAGAAGTCACTGAAAGCTTCGCCGAGGTCTGGAGTCGGCCGGCCATCTCTTGCACACTGGGAGTAGTGGTCGTTCAGGACATCTTCAGGGTCGTCTGCGAGGACTCGCTTGACAGCCGAGAAGAAGAGATTGGGAATCGGTTGTCCTACCAGGCAGTCGCGGGCGAGGTCCAGCAGTTCGCTGCTATCCGCGACCGCATACGAAAGGGCCTCGTACGTGGGCGACAATACGTTCAGGCCTGACTCGCCCGAGCACTCCTCGGCGGCGAACGTCCTAAAGCGCTGAGCAAGCGCCTCGTGAGAGCGGTCGTTGGGCTGAAGCTGTTCCAGGCGCCCTCGACCCTGGTGACTATCTACCTGCCTGAGAACCACTCTGCTAGCGGGCGGTGACTCCACCGTCGATGACCAGTTCGGCACCGGTCATGTAGGAGGACTCGTCAGATGCCAGGAACAGGGCTCCGTATGCCACGTCCATAACAGTACCGATTCTTCTCAGCGGCACCCGTGACTCCGACTCGGCGCGGCCTTCCGGCGTGCCGATGTTGTCGGCGATCATCTCGGTATCGATCGGCCCAGGATGGATCGAGTTGGCGCGAATGTTTTCTGTGGCGTGCTGAATGGCCGTGTACTTGGTGAACAGCCGTACACTTCCCTTGGAGGCGCCGTAGGCACTCCCTCGCGCGCTGCCAACGAGGCCGGCAGTGGACGATATATTGACGATTGAACCTCCACCTGACCGGCGCATCGCAGGGATTGCGTGCTTGGTGCCCAGGAACACTCCCGTGGAGTTGATCTCCATGATTTGCCGCCACTCTTCGAGGTCGGTATCGACTATGGGAGTGCGCCTGTAGATCGCCGCATTGTTGATCAGTATGTCGATGCGGCCGTAGGTCTGGAGGGTGAACTCGATGGCAGCCTGCCAGTCGTCTTCACTGGCGACATCCAGATGGACGTAAGACGCCTCACCTCCGTTTTCGCGTATCTGTGCGGCTGTGGCCTCGCCCTCGGCGTCGAGAATGTCGGCAAGTACTACTTTCGCACCTTCATCGACGAATAGCTGTCCTTCGGTCGCGCCCTGGCCGCGCGCACCGCCGGAGATCAGAGCCACCTTGCCTTCTAGTCTCATTTGCGTCCCTCTGGGTTGGGCTCGAAGGCCCAGCCTATAATGATTGCTCGTGATTGTATCATCGTGGGCAATAGGCGCAAGACTGGGATATAATCGTGCTTGCCACGAATACAACAGTCCCCGTGCCAAGAGGTTCCTACAATGATACTTCCTCACGCTTCAGACATGGCTCTCAAAGAGTGGGCAGTCGCGGTCAAGGCCCTCGGGCGGGGCGAGCAGACGCTGATCCTGCGCAAGGGCGGCATCCACCGCGACGACCGAGACTTCAGGCTGGTGCATCCGGAGTTCCTGCTGTTCCCAACATACCTGCACCAGAAGGCGGAACTCATCAAGCCTGACCATTACGAGGCACTTCGGGAGACAGTGGATGAAGACGACGCTCCAGGCGTGGTCGAGCTTGGGTACTTCTGCCAGGTCGAAGAGAAGTTCGAGCTTCGCGACGAATCGGCGCTGGACGCCATCACCGACCATCACATCTGGACGGACGACTACGCCCACACCCGGCTTCACTGGCGTCCGAAACAACCTCTGACGGTCGCCCTTCTCCGGGTGTTCAGGCTGCAACAGGCGCAAACTCTGCCTGTTCTCGACGAGTACTCTGGCTGCAAGTCCTGGGTCGAGCTGGGACAGGAAGTCTCTCTCGGGACGATGGAGCCGGTCATGGCCGACGATGAGTTCGAGAGACAATGCGACGCCGTGAGATCAGCACTCGGCGTAACTCCGGCATCAGTTTGAGGACCCGTCCAAGGCTGAGAGACCAACCACGGCAGTGACCACTCACTTCACCTGTCACCTTGCGCTAGAGACACCTCAGTGAAGTACCGTCAGTTAGGCGACACTGAGCTAACCGTCTCAGAGATCGGCGTGCCTCTGCGACCTCTCGCGACCAACGACTACGGCCACGTCACCGAGCAGGACACTCTCAACGTGCTGGCCCGCGCGTTCGACATGGGGTTCACCTACTTCGACACGGCGGACTCGTACACGGAAGGGTATGGGGAACAGGTTCTGGCTCGCGCCCTGGGTCGAATGCGGCACGACATCGTGATCTCCACGAAGGCCGGGTACGACTTCTACAGACCCGTAATCGACCCCAGCGAGCGTGGACGAGAGCGGCGTTGGACTCCCGGGTTCATCCAGTACGCATGTGAGCAGAGCCTCCGCCGCTTGGACACCGACTACATCGACATGTTCCTGCTGCATCACCCTGACCCTGACGTGATGGACGACGACGAGCTGTTCGGGCTGCTGGACGAGCTGGTGATCGCTGGCAAGACGAGGTACTACGGCGTGACGCTGGACAAATCAAACGAGTCTGAAGAGACCGCCGAGGGGGTGATTGAACACAGGCAGGTGTCCGCTATTGAGTTGCCCTACGGACTCTTGGAGCAGCAGCCTGGCCGGAATCTGATACGCAGAGCGCAGGAGACCGAAACGGCCATCATTGCCTACGACCCCAGCGCGTCAGGTGCCTTGGAAAACGTCCAGGCAGATGAGAATGCGGCCGCCAACCTGAATCAGCGGATGCGCCTGGAAGCCTTTGAGAGTCATCGGAGAGAGCGAGGGGCGCTCGTTGCCAGCTTACGCGAGTTCGGCGGCGATGTGGCGACATGGGCTGTCAAGTTCGCACTGGCATCACCGTCGGTCGCATCGACGCTTCCCGTCGTTACGTCCTACGCACAGCTACTGGAGCTTGCAGAGATAGCTGATCGAGACGATCTGCCACGCGAATTCATCGAGCAGGCGTTTGAGGTGTACGACTCGGAGATCGCGAACAGGCAGGTGTGGAGAGGTTAGTCAGCCGATTCGTCGTCAGCACTCTCAGCGACGACGGCAGGTTGCTCTTCTTGTGGGGATTCCTCGCCCTCGGTCTCGTCCTGCCGTGGGGGCTTTCGCCGGTTGTTCCTGGAGATGCGTTCCATCTCCCCCTCGATCAGCCTGAAGTCCTTCTGGGGCAGCAGGTGTAGGCGATCGAAGAATGCCAGCGGCCAGTCCTTGGGCTCCCAACGTCGGACATAGTCCAACCTGGGGGCCAGCAGCATGGCGTCAATGTAGTCCTGCTCATCGAGGATGATATTGGGACGGAGCTTTACACGAAATGGGAAACGTTCCCTGGAGTCGTGGGAAACGAAGAGTTCCGAGTCGTCTTCGAAGCACTCGGATGCGATAGTCGCGGACGCCGGCCACTTGCGTGTGCCCTTGACGTAAAACAGCACCCTGTCGTTGGGAGACATGCGCTCAGCGCGCCGCCGGAAGCGACGTCCCATGCCGAAGATGGTGACTCCCATCTCCTTGATGATGGCAAAATTCTCAGGGGACTCGGCGAACATCCAGTAGTTTCGGCCGATCCCTCTCCTGTTCTGTCTTTCCTGATTCCCGCTTCGTCGCGCCATGAGACTATTCTAACATGAGCTGCGAAAAATCACTCTTCGATGGTGATTATCTCGGGTGTCATCGTACCATCGGCGACGGTCAGAACAGCTATCGTGGCAGGGACCATGAACGACTTGTATGCCTGGCCGGGATTCAGGAAAAGGACACCATCACGCGCTTCGTTGATAGTCTCGTGAAAGTGTCCGAACAGGATTGCATCAACTGGCTCAGGGAAGTCAGGAAGCAACTCTTCCAGAGGAAACTCGGGCCCTCCCCAAGCGGGATGGGTCACTCCGATCCTAAGGCCCTCGACCTCGATGACCTCCGTATATGGCAGGGTGTCTCGCAGGTCTGGGGGATCAGAATTGCCGTGGACTATGACAACGCGTGATGCTTCGTTGCGCATACCGTCCACGACGTCCTGCCTGACGATGTCGCCACAGTGCACGGCAATGTCGGCATCCCGCACTGCGGCCCGAATGTCCGGGTGGACTTCGTCCCAGCGGTAGAGATGAGTGTCGGAGATAACTACGATACGGGTTGGCACGCCGCCGATTCTAGCACAGCGGGGCCAGCTACACTGACTGATGCTAAAATCGCCTTAATCTTCTACAATGGCGCGCAGTCCAGACCAGCTTAAAGCTGGACATGCGAAAGGGAGGTGGCCCGTGTTCCAGAACGGTACGAACGGCGTGACGGGGCCGATGAAGGGAATACGTGTCCTAGACTGGACCATGTGGCAGTTCGGGCCAATGTCAACCGCAATGATGGGAGACATGGGGGCAGACGTCATTAAGATAGAGGCGTTGGATGGAGATGCGGGACGCTCTCTCTCGAGGGCTTCCACTATCGCGCCGAGTCTACCCGGCGGAAGAAACGCCTACTTCGAGTCGAATAATAGGAACAAGCGCGGGATTGCGGTCAATCTAAAGACGGAAGAGGGCAAGGAGATAGTCTACAAGCTAGTCGAGAACACCGACGTATTCGTCGAGAACTTCCGCCAGGGAGTGGCGGAGCGGCTTGGAATCGGCTACGACACGCTTCGCGAAGTCAACCCGATGCTGGTGTATGGCTCTGCGAGCGGATACGGGCCGAACGGGCCTGACTCGGGACTGCCCTCCTTCGACGGCTGCGGTCAGGCCAGGGGCGGACTCATGATATCCGCAACCCCAGCGGACGCAGATGAACCTGTGAGGGTCTCGCAGGGCGTATCGGACCAGATGGGTGCGATCATGCTCTGCCAGGGGGTACTCGCCGCTCTGGTGGCGAGGTTCGTACAAGGGGTCGGCCAGAAGGTAGATGCCTCCCATCTGAGCGCCAATATGTGGCTGCAGGGCATGGGTATGAGCATGAGCCTGATAATGGGGGGCAACCGGTTTGGCGCCTACGATCGCAAGTCGGCATGGAACGTACTTGCCAATCTGTACAAGTGTGGAGACGGTCGGTGGATCCAACTGATGCACCTTCAACCGGACCGCTACTGGGAGTCGTTCATGACGGCTCTCGGGCTTGCTGACATCGTCGAGGACCCGAAGTACGCCACGATGGATGCGAGGTCCGAAAACCGTGAAGAGCTTGTCGAGATCATGGACAGGCAGTTCCTGACGAAGACGTCGGCTGAGTGGGACGCGCACTTCCGTGCGACAGGTGACTTCATCTACGCGAGGGTACAGTCAACAGACGAGCTGGTAGATGACCCGCAAGTGATCGCAAACGAGTACATAACGACTTTCGATCACCCCGTCATCGGGCCAATCAAGATGTGCAACCACCCCAATATCTACAGTGAAACCCCCTCTGGTATCTTCAAGGAGGCCCCGGAACTGGGACAGCACACGGAGGAGATACTCGTCGATGAACTGGGCTACTCCTGGGACGACATCACGGCGCTCCAGGACAAAGGGGTGATACTTTAGTCATTGCTAAACTCACGAGACCGCCGGTTACTTCGGACCATTCTAGATGGAAGGTCTGATGCCAACATCAGGTTCCCCGAACTTCGGCGGTTGCTCAGAAACCTGGGTTTCAAGGAAAGGATTCGTGGCAGCCATCACCTGTTCGTACACACGGAATCCGAGATCACGCTGAACATTCAACCGAAAAACTCGATGGTCAAGCCGTATCAAGTTCGCCAATTCAGGGCGTTTGTCGTTAGACACGGGATCTTAGCTGATGACGCATAGGTATGAAATCATAATATGGTGGAGCATCGAGGACGATGCATACATCGCCGAGGTCCCTGAGCTACCGGGGTGCAGTGCTCACGGAGAGACGTATGAGGAGGCGATTCGGGAGATTCAAGAAGCCATGGGTCTTTGGATAGATACGGCCAAGGAGTTTGGCCTCACAATTCCAGAACCCAAGGGCAGGCTGATGTTCGCCTAACGGGACCGGACGCCAATATCAGCGATCAATCAAGTTGTTGTCGAGATAGGAAACCTAAATCAGGAGGATCAATTGGCGGAAATAGACGGCGGACGATTGTTCGCCAAAGCACTCAAGCGGGAGGGTGTGGAATATGTCTTCACTCTCAACGGCGGCCACATCTACAACCTCTATGAGGGCTGTGTCGCCGAAGGCATCAAGATAATCGACTTCAGGCACGAGCAGGTAGCCGCGCACGCCGCCGAAGGGTGGGCGAAGGTCACCGGGAAGCCCGGTGTGGCCATCGTCACGGCAGGTCCGGGAGTCACGGACGCAGTGACCGGAATCGCGAACGCGTTCCAGGCGCCAAGCCCGATGATCATGATCGGCGGAAACGCCGGTATCACAGACCATCTACGTGGCGGACTGCAGGACTTCGATTCGGCGACGTTCCTCAAGCCAGTAACCAAGTTCTCGGAGCAGGTAAAGCGCGTCGAGCGCATCCCCGAGTACGTCGCGATCGCATTCAGGCACGCGACGACCGGCGTGCCAGGTCCAGCGTACCTGGAGATTCCGGTCGACTTGGTCAATGGCCGCGCCGAGGAAGACGAGGTCAAGTACCCCAACGCCTATCGGACCGACTCCAAGGCTTATGGTGATCCTGAGTACATCAGCCAGGTGGCCGACATACTCATGAATACCGAGAAGCCGATGATCCTGGCCGGCTCGGACGTCTGGTGGAACGACGCATCCGAGGAACTGCGCGAGTTTGTCGAGATGATCGATTCGCCGGTCTTCCTGAATGCCATGGGGCGGGGCTCGATTCCCGCAGACCATCCCAATCTCGGCAGCCTTGGCAGGCGATACGGCCTGGTCCACTCAGACACAGTGATCCTGCTGGGCACGCCCGTCGACTTCAGGCTGGGCTACGGCTCGGACTACATGTTCCCTCAGAACCCGAAGCTCATCGAGATTATGATGGACGGGTCGAAGATCGGCCAGAACCGCGACATCGACGTGGGAGTCGTGGGGAATTCCAAGGCCATACTTCAGCAGGTAATGGACGAGTTGAGGTCGAGAGGCTACAAGTCGCCGGGCAAGGCATGGGTCGAAGAGGTGATGACTGAGGACCACGCCCTCCAGGCTGCGGACGAGGAGATGCTCAACAGCACCCAGACTCCGATTCATCCCATGAGACTCGTAAAGGAAGTACGTGACTTCCTCGACTACGATGCCACAGTCATAGGGGACGGTGGCGACATCGTGACATTCGCGGCCCGTATTCTGGAAATCAACGGTCCGGGGCACTGGCTGGACCCTGGACAGTTCGGCTGCCTGGGTGCAGGCTCTGGATTCGCAGCAGCGGCCCAGCTGGCCCGTCCCGGCAAACAGGTGTGCATCATCTACGGAGACGGCGGTTTCGGCCTGACCGGATTCGACGTAGAGAGCTACGTCCGCCACGATCTGCCTATCGTGTCGGTTGTTGGCAACAACGGCGCGTGGAACCAGACCACCCAGGGCGTGGTCCGCAGGGGCGCCAGCGGAGTTGGCACGTACCTGTCGCAGGAGACCAACTACGCGCAGATCATGGATGGCCTCGGCGGATACGGCGAGCGGGTGACAGATCCCGAAGAGATCAAGCCCGCACTCGATCGCGCCTTCAGCTCAGGCAAGGCCGCCCTGCTGGACGTGGTTATCGACCCTGAGGTGGCGTACGCTGCCATGGGAGGGCGCTCGCGCCAGTCGAGACAGTACTAGAGAGACGGAAGAGGTGTGGGGCATGTCCACGAATGGAGCAAACGGACATCAGTTTCCAAATGGACCGCTGACCGGGATCCGGGTCATCGACTGGACGATGTGGCAGTTCGGCCCAGTGTCCACGATGATGCTCGCCGACCTTGGAGCCGACGTTATCAAGGTCGAATCGCTGGATGGCGATCACGGCCGTCAGTTCGGCCGGGTCGGCGGCGTGCTCTCGGACATGCCCCACGGTGTCAACGCCTACTTTGAGGGAATGAACCGCAACAAGCGGGGCATCGCCCTAGACCTCAAGAACCCGCGCGGGCGGGAGATCATGTACAAGCTGGTCTCCAAGTCGGACGTGTTCGTTGAGAATTTTCGCAAAGGCGTAGCTGAGCGCCTTGGTTTGGGGTATGAAGATCTGCGCAACATAAACGAGCAGATCGTCTATGGATCGGCTTCAGGGTACGGTCCTGAGGGCCCGGACTCTGGCAAACCAGCGTTTGCCCTCACCGGTGAAGCCCGGTCGGGTGCGCTGTTCTGGGCTGGGCCTGACGACGGGTCGCCATATGCTGTCGGAATTGCCGACCAGGCGGCCGGGATCATGCTCAGCTATGGAGTGCTCGGTGCGCTTGTAGCGAGGGAGAGGCACGGCTACGGCCAGAAGGTTGACGTTTCCCACCTTGGCAGCATGGTTTGGACTCGCGGTATGCAGAACGGCATCAGTCTGCTAGCTGACCGGGAGTTCCAGCGGCAGACGTGGCGTCAGGCCGGAAACGTGCTGTGGAACTTCTACGAGTGCGCGGACGGAAAATGGATCGCCTTCTCCATGAGCCAAGGCGATCGGTACTGGCCTGCGATGTGCCGGGCGATGGACAAGCCGGAGTGGCTGGAGGACGACAAGTTCAGCTCCCTCGAGGCCAGATACGAAAACCGGGAGTACGTCATCGATCAGATGTCACAGGTCTTCAAGACACGTCCCCGAGACGAGTGGGAGCACAGGCTGTCCGAGGCCGGCGACCTCATCTACGAGAGGGTACAGCACACGCTGGACCTGCAGGACGACCCCCAGGTGGTCGAGAACGACTACATAGTCGACTTCGAGCATCCCGTGCTCGGCCAGAGCAAGTGGGTACAGACGCCAGTCTCCTACTCGGAGGACCAGGTCTCAACACGCAAGATGGCACCGGCGCACGGCGAGGATACCGAGAGCATCCTGATCGAGGACCTGGGCTACACATGGGAAGACATCGGAGCATTTCAGGAAGAGGGAGTAATTCTCTGATCCAGACAGACAGGCAATTACCCCTAACGGAAGGAACCCATCGGAACCGGAGGAGAGAAGAATGGCATACGTATCGAACGATCCTGAGGAAGCATTTGTCGGCAAGGAACTTGGTTCGAGAGAGTTCGTAGCGGACGACGGTATTCTGAAAGACTACTTCGTGGGGCTGGAGATCGACTCGGACTGGTACGACAGTCAGCCGTACGGAACGACTATCGCGCCCTCGATGACGCTGACATCAGTCGACGGAGGATTTCCGGGCGGGGGCTTCAAAAACACGTTCGGCAATCTTTGGATGCGCCAGCAGTGGCAGATGAAGTCGCCGATATACCCGGGGCAGTCGTACACGGCCACGTCAAAGATAGTGGACATCTACGACCATCGGAACAGGACGCTGGTCAACTCCGAAGTGACTCTCTGGTCCCCTGAGGGAGAGGTGATGGCCGTCGGTCATCATCACCAGAGCTACCTCCTGAGCCAGTCTACTGGGAGAGTTGCGCTGCGCGACCCGAAGGCGAAAGGCGGAGCGAGGCGGTTCGAAGTCCCCGAGGGCGATCTAGTCGAAGGTGACCCTCACAGCATTAGCCTGGAGATGTGCGGCACGTTCTTCCACGGCAACGCCAACTACCATACCGACAAGCGGGCCGCTGAAGAACTCGGTTTCGAGGAAGTCGTGGTGGGCGGCAGAATGACGATGTCCTACATCGGCGACCTGATGGACCGGCACTTCGGAAAGGGCTGGTTCGAGGGCGGCGAGCTCGACATCAAGTTCACCAACATCGTCTGGCCTGAGGACGTTGTCACAGCAAGAGCGGTCATCACCGATGAGACGCAAGACAACGGCTCACGGCGGGCGAACGCTGCTGTCTGGATGGAGAAAGAGGACGGCACGGTAGCAATCGTGGGCACCGCCAGCGCGGCAGTGTAGCTGCAAAGAAGGTCTCCTTTTCGGAGTCCCACTAAGCAGCGGCTATTCGAATGCGAATCAAAAGACCTCACAACATGGCTCAAAGCGAGGCAAAGGACTGGGTCAGCCGGGAACTGTCCCAATTGCTGACCCAGTTCGGCGACTCTGTGTCGGACGTGTCCCACTCGTGGGATGGGGACTCGATGCAGTTCCGATTCAAGGTGAGCCGTATAGCAAGCTTCAAGGGCACCTTGAAGGTCACTGAGAGCGATCTGGACCTCAACCTGCCGTTCCCGCTATTCGCACGAGGATTCGAAGGAACGGCAAAGAGCGAAGCCGAAAGATGGCTGGAGGAGAACCTGCCGAGGGCATGATGGTCTCCGTCCCTTGGGAACGGCCCCTGAACTTTGCCGACTAGCTTCTAGTCGTCTCCTGAGAGGAAACCGAGCAGGTTCAGGATGATGATGAACATGTTGAGCACGTTCAGGTAGAGTCCGATACTGCCGATGACGGCCACCTGTGTTGCAGCCTTTTCGTCGCCGTCCATGGCGGCCTGCTGAGCCAGCTCCTTCATCTGCTTGGTCTCCCAGACCGTGAGGGCCAGGAAGATGGGAAGCAGCACGATGTTGACCAGCAGAAACAGCATGCTCGACTGAAGCAGGAACACGTTTATCAGGCTCACCACCACGACCCCGATCAGCCCGAACATCAGCATCGGGCCGAGCTTTGAGAGGTCTCTCTTGGTGGTCATGCCGACGGCGCTCATGGCCACGAACAGGCCCGCGGTCAGCAGGAACGCGACTCCGATCATCTCTCCTGTGTACTGCACAAGAATGGGAGACAGGAAGAGTCCCCAAATGCCAGCAAAGGCGAGGTAGAGGGCGGTACCCAGACCGATATTACCCCTTTGAACGACGGCATTCGCGGCAAACAGGGTGCCAAAGACCACGCCGAAGAAAAGCAGCATCCCGATCCAGCCGAGAGAGAAGATGACTTCGCCTACTCCGAGCACGTCACCGACCCAGATTGCGACGGCGGTGACGACGACGCCAAGGGCGACAAGTCCGTACATGCGAGCCATCGCGTCCGTGAAGATTGCGTCAGCGCGACTTCTGCCGTATGGAATGCTGTACTGCCCGGTAGCCATACCTAGACCCTTCCTCCTCTGAGTAATGTCCTTTAAGTTAGTCTAAAAGACGGGAACAGCACCGTCAAAAGATGGCGCGTGTATCTTTTAGCCGGTCTATCTCCAGGTGCTCGTGGCCCAGCAGTCCGCAGAAGACGTCGTAGTTGTGCTCGCCGAGCAAGGGAGCGGTGTAGTAGGCGGGGCGTGGAATGTCACTGAAGCGAATTGGCAGGCCCGCAACTTCTCGCGTACCGACTTCCGTGTGGTCCATTTCTATTATGTTGCCACGCTCGCGGAAGTGAGGGTCGACCATCAGGGACATAACTTCCATCACGGGGCCTGCGGCAATCCCATCGTCCTGGAGTAGCTGGGTTATTTCCTCGGGTGACCGAAGACTTGTCCAGTCCCCTATCAGGTCATCGAGCGCTGCTTCGTTGCGCTTCCTGGCTTCCAGTGTGGCGAACCTCGCATCGGCGGCCAGTCCAGCGTGTCCCATTACCTCGCATAACCTGGCCCATTCATCGTCAGACTGGACGGCTATGGCCACCCACCGGTCGTCGCCGGCACAGCCGTAGACGTTATGCGGGGACATGTGAGGGTCGTGGTTCCCGATTCGGGGAGGGACCCGGCCGTTCATCGTGAACTCCAGGAACGCCTCCGGGATCATGCTGGAAATGACCTCAGCCATCGCAAGCTCGATGCGCTGGCCCTCACCTGTCTTGCGCCGGTGCCACAGGGCGCTCAGCACGGAGTGGACCATCATGGTTCCGACCAGGTAGTCAGGCCAGTTGCCACCTAGGTTTTGGGGTCGCCCGCCCTCGTAGCCGGTGATCGACGGTTGGCCTGCGTACGAGCATACATTGGGGCCAAATCCGGTCGAAGTGCGGTCTGGGCCGACGGTACCCATTGTCGAGCCGCTAAGCATGATGAGGTCGGGGCAGACCTTCCTGAGGTCTTCGTAGCCAAGTCCCTGGCGTTCGAGCACGCCGGTCGAGAAGCTCTCGATCACAACGTCGCTGACGGATACCAGCTCTTTGACAAGATTCTGTGCCTCGGGATCACGGATGTTCAGAGTGACGCCTAGCTTGCTGTGGTTCAGGCAGTTCCAGATGCCGGACCTGTTGACGCCGGCAATTCCGTCCGCCGCTCCGCCGAGGGCGCTTCTGCCGGGCTCCAACCTCGTGTTTGACTCCACCCGTATGATCTCTGCGCCAAGAGAGCCGAGCCAGCCACCGGCGTACGGAACTGAGAGAATCCAGCCAAAGTCGACTATTCGGATGCCTTCAAGCGGTCTGTTGCGCGGGGACGGAGACTCAGCCGAATCAGGCTGTTTCGCCGACGAATCGAGCTTGGGTTGAGTATCAGCAGGCTCTTTTGGGGCTTCCTCGCCGCACTTCCCCAGTAGTGGAGCATGGGAGCGCAGACTCCACGGCGTGTTGAACAGCCTGACTGACGGGCCCGGCTGCTTTACGGATCCAGCGACCGGGTGATGCTGATCGACGAAGAAGCCACGGGCATCGTAGTGGTCCGATGAGACGATCTCGTCGACTGTCTGGACCGGGAAGCAAGGCACGCTCTTAGACTGAAGACTTCGGTACAACTCACCCCTGGTCTTATTCTTCGTCCACTCGGCAACCTTGACCTCGATCGCCCCTGAATGCTCCCTGCGTCCTTCGAGCGTACCGTATTCCTCGTTGTCCGCCCACTCGGGTCGGCCCATCATTCCCTTGAGGGTGTCCCACCAGTGGTCCAGGAAGAACGTCTGTGAGGCGTATCCGTCGGCGGCCTTCCAGATCCACGGGAAGAAGGCCTTCTTCCTGTCTTCAGGAAGTCGAGAGATGTCGTACGAATAGGTCGCGAAGTTCCCGCGAATATGGCTGGCGACGGCGTCCATGGCAGAGACGTCGATCTCCTGGCCTACTCCATATTTCTCTCTGTGAAAGAGGGCGCACATGGCACCGGCAGCGGCAACCCAGCCGGCGAAGTACATTCCCATGTTTCCCCTGCCGCGCAAGGGAGTGTGCTGCTCAAGGTCTGTGACGAAGGCCGCAGGAGACTCCCATCCCATGCCACCCATGTGCCAGACGATGAGATCGGTACCCTTCCAGTCGCGATAGGGCCCTGTGTTTCCAAAAGGCGTGACGTAGGTGCGGATGAGGCTCGAAGACAGCTCAGCAACCGTCGCCGTGTCGATACCTAGTTGTGCGGCCCGCCTTGGCTGAACGTCGGTAACGAAAATATCAGAGCCGGAGATCAGCTCGCGAATCCGCTGCCGGTCAGACGCCTCATGCAGGTCCAGGGTCAGACCTCGCTTGTTGGCGTTGAGGTACAGGAAGATGCCGCTGGCTT
The DNA here is from genome assembly GCA_965232905.1 of Dehalococcoidia bacterium. Taxonomy (GTDB): domain Bacteria; phylum Chloroflexota; class Dehalococcoidia; order Lucifugimonadales; family UBA1123; genus VXRN01. Next base: position 12,283 of record OZ247432.1, on the reverse strand, counting down.
CGGGATCAGGCGTGTCGCCATGAAATGGGCCCAGGCGCCGGGATGGGTCTCCTTCGGGCGGCTCTATCTTGAGTACGTCGGCACCAAGGTCGGCGAACGACTTCGCGCACATCGCCCCGGAAGGACCGAGGCTGTACTCAACTACGCGGAGACCTGAAAGTGCGCCAGCAGGCACGGGAGGGTACTCTTCCCTTAGTCAGTCCAACGGCCCACTAAGAGCGCTTGGAATTCTCGGCAATGCGGTCCGCGTCCCAGAAGCGTGAGAAGGCGAGCGCCCTTGGGCAGTGCCCGTAAGACTCGTCCACGTTCACAACGACTCCCTGTAGGATCTTGGCGTTCTCGTCAGGATTGAACACCTGAAGATCAACCTGGAGTTCATCAAGTGCAGAACGGTCAACGATTTCGACCGTGCCATTCACCCGCACAGTCTCCCTGATGCCGGGGATAAAGAAAATCAACGCGATGTGCGGGTTTTCGGCCATGTTGATGTAGGACTGGAACAGGCGATTGCCCGCAACATCAGGAATCAGCAGGCGGCGTTCGTCCAGAATCTTGACCCAGCCGGGCTTGCCACCCTTGGGGGAGGCGTCGCAGGTGCCGTCGGCCGCACTGGTCGACATCACCAGCATTGGCGACTGGGAGATGAAGTCCCGCACGTTGTCCTGCAAAAGCCCCTGGACCTTAGTTGCGGGTCTCTCTTTGGGAAAGCCAAACTGGCGGGTAAACTGGTTATCGAACTGGGTCTCGATGTCGAGGACTTCTACCATGAGGCTTCTCCTGGGTCCGTGAGTGCCGCGATTGTACGCCAACAGTATGTGCCGGGCAACCGTCGGTCAGCCAGACCAATAATGTATCCTGAGGCCGCGCCATCAGTAGCGGAGCGGTCTGACGAATTGCCAACACTCTATATCGTCCCAACGCCAATCGGCAATCTGGAGGACATCACCATACGTGCCCTGAGGGTGCTGCGGGAAGTGGACCTCATCGCCGCCGAGGACACGAGAGTCACGCGCAAGCTGCTGTCACGATACGAGGTTACGACTCCCCTCACCGCGTTTCACGAGCACAACAGGCGTACCAAGCTCCCGGAACTGCTTGAGAGACTGAACGACTTCGACATCGCGCTCGTTTCGGACGCGGGAACGCCGACCATCAATGACCCCGGCCAGGACCTGGTCGCGGCGGCGGCGGAAGCAGGACTGGACGTCGTGCCACTTCCAGGGGCATCGGCGGTGACGACGGCGCTGGCTGCGTCCGGAATCGCAGTCGAAGGCTTCGTTTACATTGGGTTCCTGCCTCGTGAGAGGTCCAAGAGGGTTGAGCTGCTGTCCAGCCTGTCGAGTGAGCAGAGGGCGGTCGTAGCGTTCGAGACACCCCATAGGCTGTCAGCCGCACTCAAGGACATGCTGGAGGCCCTGGGTGACAGGCGGGTCGCGGTGTGCCGGGAGATGACGAAGTTACACGAGGAGATCTACCGAGGAACGGTGTCGGGTGCGCTGGCTCACTTCTCAAAGCCTCGAGGAGAATTCACGCTGGTTATCGAGGGGACGCCAGACGTGCCGGGTCAAGAGAGTGATGACGACTTGGACGATCTTCTCGCCAACGCGAAGGCACGCGGAATGACTGCGAGGGACGCGATCGCAGAAGTCGGGGCGCTTACCGGTGCATCGAGGCGGGAACTGTATTCCAGGTGGCTTGAGCTTGGTTCGTAAGGAGCGAAACTGTGCCAGTTTGGAAGGCAGTATTTTCACCCTCACCCTAGCCCTCTCCCTCAGGGAGAGGGGACTGTAGATTCTGGCGGGAGCTATACTCCAGGTGGCTTGAGCTTGGTTCGTAGGGAGCCTTTCTGTTCGCAGGCTGTCAGAGCGGTGTGATAACATTGGGAGCAATCTCCACCCACGGTGTTTCGGGGTACCGGTTTGCCTGAACGAGTACTGGTATGTGTTGCGTGGCCGTATGCCAATGGGTCAATTCACGTCGGTCACGCGTCGGGTGTGTATCTGCCTGCGGACATATTCGCGAGATACAACCGAATGCAGGGGCACGAGGTCGCGATGGTGTCTGGAAGCGACGCTCACGGCACCCCTGTAACTATTGCCGCTGACCAGCAGGGCGTCGGGCCGGAGGACATTTACTCGAAGTTCCAGCAGGAGTTCCTGGATACCTGGGAACGTCTCGGCATCAGCTTCGACCTGTTTACCTCCACGCATACCAAGAACCACGAAGAAGTAACCCAGGACATGTTCCTGAGGATGCTGGACCGAGGGTACCTGTACAAGGACACGATGCGTCAGCCCTACTGCCTGACCGACGAGCGTTTCCTTCCCGACAGATACGTTGAGGGGCGATGCCCGCAGTGCGGGAACGAAGGCGCCAGGGGCGACCAGTGCGATCGATGCGGCAATACTCTCGACCCTGAGGAACTCATCGAGCTCAAGTGCAAGATGTGCGGGAGCGAACCCGAGATCCGCGATACGGAGCACTTCTTCATCAAGCTGAGCGCATTTGAAGACAGGCTGCTGGAGTGGGTGAGCAAGCAGGACCACTTCAAGTCCAACGTAAAGAACTTCACCATCGGCTTCGTAGAGGGCGGCCTTAGAGACCGCGCCATCACCCGGGACCTCGACTGGGGCGTTCCAGTTCCAGTCGAGGGATTCGACAGCAAGCGCATCTACGTCTGGTTCGAGGCGGTGATCGGGTACCTCTCGGCCACCAAGGAGTGGGCGCAGATCAACGGAGACGCCGACAAGTGGGAAGAGTTCTGGCTAAAGGACTCCCGCTCCTACTACTTCATGGGTAAGGACAACATCCCGTTCCATACTGTGATCTGGCCTTCGATGTTGATGGCGTACGGTGACCTGAACCTCCCCTACGATGTGCCGGCAAACGAGTACGTCAACCTGGAAGATGACCAGGTATCGACCAGCCGAAACTGGGCTGTTTGGATGCCGGACTTCCTGGACAGGTACGACGTGGACTCGATCAGGTACATGCTCGCCTCAATCATGCCGGAGACAAGCGACTCGGACTTCACCTGGCCTGAGTTCGTACGTCGCAACAATGACGAACTCGTGGCTACGTACGGCAACCTGGTGCACCGCGTGCTCACGATGGTTGGACGCAATTTCGACCGTACGGTCCCTGATCCGGGCGGTCTGGACGAGGAGTCGAAGACTCTGCTCGAAGAGGCTGCCCGTGGGCTGGATGCAGTTGCAGATGATCTGGAGAGATGCCGGTTCAGGAATGCGCTCCAGTCGGCTATGGGCATTGCTCGCGCGGCCAACCGTTACCTGGACTCCAAGGCCCCATGGCAGGCGGTCAGAAACGATATGGACGACGCAGCCAGAACACTCTGGACGGCGATGACCGTTATCAACTGTCTCAAGACCGCTCTTTACCCCTTCATGCCCGGAACTTCGGAGACGCTGCACGGGCTGCTGGGCCTTGAAGGTACGGTCAAGGACGAGGGATGGGCGTGGAACAGATCGGCGCTGGCTCCCGGTAGTCCCCTGCCGAGGCCCAAACCTCTATTCACCAAGCTCGATGAGTCGGTGGTAGACGAGGAGAGGTCCAGGCTTAGTGCATAGTCCTCGAGCAACTGCCGACAGGGACCAGGTTGCCGCTATCTATGCTCCGATACAGGAGCGGCTCGAGAAGGTAGAGCAGCGCCTTAAAGAGCTGGCGGGCGTCAACTTCCCATTCCTTTCCCAAATGCTGTCCCATGTCTACGGGTCGACCGGTAAGCGAGCCAGACCGGCGATTACCTTGCTGGCGGCGAGTTTTCACCCGCACGACGAGTACAAGTCGGAAGTTATGGCGACCGCAGTAGAACTGCTGCACATCGCCACGCTTATTCACGACGACACGGTTGACGAGTCCGACACCCGGCGGGGCCGAGCTACGATATCCAGCCTGTACGGGAAGGATATTGCGGTCCTGGTTGGTGACTACGTGTTCGCTTCATCGGCGACATTCGTGTGCGACACCGGACACGTTGGCGTAATTCGGCGATTCTCGGAGACCATCATGGAGCTTTCGAGCGGCGAGTTGTACGAGAGGGTCAGCGCATACGACCCTGAGCAGACGCTTGACGGCTACCACGAGCGCATCTACAACAAGACCGCATCTCTGTTCAGCACTTCCGGCGAAACAGGGGCCATACTCAGCGGAGCCCCGGACGAACAGGTCGCTGCGCTTAGGGAGTACTCTCGCGAACTCGGCATGGCGTTCCAGATCGTGGACGACATTCTGGACTTCCAGGGCGACGAGAATGAGATCGGCAAGCCCGTCGGCAGCGACCTTGCCAACGGAATCATGACCCTTCCAGCATTCATCGCGAGGGAGGCCAGCCCTGGAGAGAACCCGATCGACGCCTACCTCAACGACGGCAGTGCGGATGACTCTCTCCTGGCGGCGGCCGTCGACATGGTCCGTCAGCCCGAGATCATAGATGCAGCCTACGATGAAGCGGCAAGACGGTGCGACATAGCCAGACAGGCGCTTGAGGTGCTGCCGGACACGCCGTCAAGGAACTCGCTGGAGCATCTGCTCGACTACATGCTGACGCGCAGGATCTGACCGACGGGTCACAAATTCCCTGCCCGACGGATCAGGACTCCCAGACTGCCTGCCCTCCAAGTATGGTCATGGCTGGACGTAGTCCGAGCAGGGCATCCGGTTCTATGGCAGTCAGGTCTACCGCAAGCAAAGCCATGTCTGCCCTATAACCTGGCGAGAGCCTGCCGATGCGGTCGTCCAGCCCGATCAGGCGTGCAGGTTCCAGTGTGTAGGCACGCAGAGCTGCTTCGAAGTCCAGTCTTTCATCCACACCTATGACTCCGCCCGACGATGTTCTCCTGGTCAATGCGGCATGGAGTGCAGGCATAGGATCAGGATCGGAAACAGGAGCATCTGAGGAGAATGCCAGGTTGACACCCCGTGCGGCGAGGGAGGCAGCTCGGTATAGGTAGGGACGCATTGTCGGTGAAACTTCTGCGAGGTATCGGTCTCCCCGATAGTGTATGAAACCTGGCTGAGTGACGACCGCGGCTCCGCAATCCACAACAGCTTCCAGCACATCTGGTGGTGACTCAGAACAGTGTTCGATCCTGTGTGAAAGTCCCTGGACGGACAGCATCTGAGACTCGGTCAATAGCTCGGCCACGGTTCGTACGACCTCTGCTTCTACCGCATGGACAGCAACCGGGAAGCCGTACGATACACACTCTTCCACGGCGGATTTCAGGTCCTCGGGTGAAGGCGTTGGAGTTCCTGTGGATTCAGTGACCATTATCTTGGCGTGACCAAGACGAAGCATCTCGCTGCCGCTGCCGAATTGCAGGCCCGCATTCCCGAACTCGGCAACATGACCGTCTCCGGGCATCATCGTGATTCCGGGTAGAGGTCGAACGTTTTCCACAAGATCATGGAACAGACTCCATCGATCCAGGGAGTTGGTGTGAGTCGCGTCCTGAATGGAGGTCACGCCGAACGAGAGCAGCCTGAGAGCAGCCTGGCGTACCAGTTGCGTTAACTCAGCTACCGGCGGCTTCGGAATACGCTGGTCGAGAAAGTCCTGCATTTCCAGGAGCAGTCCGTTCGGACTTCCGGTCACGAGATCGCGGGCTATGGTTGCACCGGGCGGCTCGTCGGTATCCTCACGTATTCCAACCCGGTCCATTGCCGTGGAGTTGAGCACGCACGCGTGTCCAGACCGGTGGTCGAGTCGGACGGGATGATCGGGAGCAGCTCGGTCCAGGTCCCAGCGCGTAGGATGGCGGCTTTCAAGCAGATGGAATGGATGGTATCCCCATGCGGAGATCCATTGACCCTGCGGCGTACGTGCAGCCTGCTTTGCGATCTGGCCTACGATGTCCGCTATCGAAGATGCCTGGCCGGGGCGACAGTCGACCGCGCCGAATGTCGAGGCGTACGCCAGCAGGTGCATGTGCGCGTCGTGAAAGCCGGGAACCAGTGTCCCGCCACCGCAGTCGATCACTCTCGGGCTTGGAACAGCGAATTGCCGCGACTCCGCATCACTGCCCACCCATACGATGCGGCCTCCCCGGGCGGCGACAGCCTGCGCGTTGGGGGTACGTGCGTCCTGACTCAGGACGCGCGCATTTAGCAGGATGAGGTCTGGCTTAGCATCTCCAAGCGGAACCATGGGAGATGACCCTTAACCTGATCCTGGTGACGTGAGGGTGCAGTTTATCCCCTACTGAATTACCGAGTGGGGAGTGGCCTCGATTCGGCGGACGACTATCTTGTCGCGGTCGAGCATTTCGGGGACCTTGGGGCCAATGTCGTTGACCCAGCGATCGCTCTGGTACACGGCTTCGTAGAGGGCCTCGCGGTCTTCCTCGCTGGCGAAGCGGCGCACCCAGATGTACAGATCGTCCTCTTCCTCTCCGACGAAGCTGCCGCAGATCACCATTCCCTTGGAGACCTGGAATGGGATGATCTCCTCTTCCATGAACTTGACCCAGTTTTCACGCTGGCCGGGAAGAGTCCTGTACTCACGAAGTTCGAAGAACATATTGGTCTCCTTTGGGCTGTTGAATGGCAGTCACAAATGTATGTACTGCCTAATATATTGTCAAATCACGCCAGCGCGTAGACGAGAACGCTGGCAGCGATGTACAAGGCGATCATAGAGGCACCGGTCACAGTGATGATCGACCCCTTGTCTGTCCGACGGGTAGTGTTCTGTATACCCACCACGACGATAGCCGTCATCAGGATGGCGACAACGGCGGTGAATATGTGGATTTCGTCGATCGCATACCACAGGGCTCCTCCCGTATATGCGACGTCGTCCAGGAACAGCACGAAGCCCATGTTGAACAGGTTGCTGCCCAGAACATTGGTAAACGCAAGCTCTGGAGCCCCCAGTCTAAGCGCGGCGAAGGAGGCAGCTATCTCTGGGAGTGACGTACTGAATGCCAGGAACTGTGTACCTACGAAGCTGGCTTCCCAACCCATGGCTTCGGCAATATGGTCACCGGTGAAGGCCAGCCACACGGCAGACGCGACGACAATTGCTGCCGTTATCACGTAAGTGACTACGGCACGTCCGAGGCTCTCGTCGGCGTAGTTTGAATCTTCGGCAGCCCCATCGCCATCGGACTCTGAGGAGTCTTTGCCACGTTCAGCCTTGAAGACGAGGAACATGGCGACCATGAAGATTCCGAACATCAGGATCGACAGCGGACTGACGTACCAGGTTGAGCCAAAATCGGTCTGATGGTGGACTATCGCAGCTATGGCGGCGGCGGAAATGACCGCAACGCCCAGAACACCGACGAGGGCTGACGTCGGGGAAACGTAGGCCAGCACCGGGCCTCTACGCCAGTAGATGTCCATGAGGCCAATTATCAGGAGGTTGAAGAGATTGCTGCCGAACGCGTCCCCTGCGGCCAGGTTGACGTCCCCAACGAGAGTGATTGAACTCACGCCAGTACCCAGCTCTGGAAGCGAGGTGGCCGTCGCCAGCATGACTACGCCGACGAATGATCTTCCGAGTCCGGTCTTCTCGGCAACGATATCCGCTGATCTGGCCATGAAGTGAGCAGTTACCAGGATCACAGCGGCAGCAGCGAGCAACTGAAGCCAGAGGATGGCTAGGTCCACATCATCTCCAGGCGCAGATCGGAACGCCATACCACGGCGAAGTCGATCCAGACACGCGACACTTCTCGGCCTGACACGGGAGGGCCGTCCCCGCGGGTTTTCAACGGCCCACAGGCCGAACTTTCAAACCCCGAGGGATTCTAGCTACCCTATGCTGCTGCTGACAAGGAGATCTGCTCGCTCTCCCCACTTCTCCAGGAAACGCCTGTAGTTCTTCAGGCTCAGCTCGTCGCGCTCCCCTTCCGCCAGCTCGTTCCAGACACGATGCTCGTGCTGGACAACAGGGAGGGACTGGTCAGCGACGATACGCTTGCCCTGCTCCTTGAAGTGGAAGCTGTAGTCAATGTCGAGGTTTCGGTAGAAGCGGAAGCTCTCGCGCATCAGCCCCACCTTCAGGAGTTCCTTTCGACGGAACGCGAAGCAGTACGCCTGCATGGCGTCCATGTCGCCAGACTCACCCTCGCCATCATGGAAGTGGTGGAGGTTGTCGGTTCGAAGTCCGAATGGACCGGCTACACCAACCTGGTCGTCGCTCAACATCTTCTTGACAGGGCCAATGAGGTCGCCCGTAACTTCGACGCTGGTATCAAGCAGAATGACGAATTTGCCCAAGCTCTGCTTGAGTACGATGTTCTTCGCGGCGGCCTCACCAAGGACGTGGTCGGCGTGAATGACCCTGACCCTGGAGTCCGACGAGGCGAGATCGTCGAGATACTCGCCGGTTTCATCGGTTGAGCCGTTATCAAGCACAACCATCTCCACGTCGCGGTCGCCACTTGATTTCAGGGCGCTGGAGACGACTCGTCTTACATCATCAACGTAGTTGCACGCAACGATGCCAATCGTCACGTCGTGAGCATCTTCCTGGTCAAGCAGGGAAGGCACTTCAGCGGCGGCGGATACTACATCGCGGTCTTCTGTCAGCTTCTCCCACTCGGCCTTTGGCCGTATCCGGGAGCCGCGTTCATGGTCTTCGACCACGTAGCCGACTTCCTCAAGAGCCGAGCGGATCTGGTCGGCAGCGGCAAATTCGGACATGTCACGCAGGTGCGCCCTGCGGAGCAACTGGTCCAGCGCCTCGGGAGGAGTCTCGTACTCGTCCCCGACACTTAACAGTCCAAGGCCCAGCACATCGTCGTAGCGTTCGATCAGCGCCAGCTTGGTGGCAGAGTCGAGGTCGGATCGCGCCATCTCCCACGTGAGTGCAAGGGCGCCGGGCATGTCGAGGTTGGTGTTGACCGTGTCAAAGAATCGGCCGTCCCACTCTTCGACGGCCTCGCCGTTTGGCTCCGAGCCACCCGTCGCTGCGGCCTCTTCGGCTTCCATCATCCACTGCCAGATCCGGTTCTTGAGTCTCTGAAGACCGCGCTGGGCGGCACGAAGCGACGTGAACGTGAAGTTGAGCCTCGTGTTGTAGCGCGCCGTCATACACAGGTACCTGAAGGCCATGGCGTCCAGACCCTGGGCCTCGATGTCTGACATGATGAACGAGTTCCCGGCAGACTTCGCCATCTTGACGCCGTCTGCGAGCAGGTGCTGTCCATGGACCCACGAGTTGACCACGGGTCTTCCTGTGAAGCCCTCGCTCTGGGCGATCTCACCCTCGTGATGAGGGAAGATGTTGTCGACGCCGCCAGTGTGAATGTCGAACTTATCGCCAAGGTACTTTATGGACATGGCAGAGCACTCGATGTGCCAGCCAGGAAAGCCCTCTCCCCATGGGCTGGGCCACTTGACTGTCCTGCCCGGCTCGGCAGCCTTCCACAGGGTAAAGTCGCGTGGGTCGCGCTTGAGCGGGTCGGCATCCACCCTGACCGCTTCAAGCAGCTCTGCCTCGTGAATGTTCCCCGACAGCTTGCCGTAGTCCGGGAAGCGGGAAACCTCGAAGTAGACGTTGCCGTCCACCTGGTAGGCATATCCAGCCTCGATGAGCTTCTCGACGATCTCGAGCATCTCCTGAATGTGGTCCGTCGCCTTGGGGAACTCGTGGGCGGGCTGGATACTCAGCTTCTCCTCGTCAGCCCTGAACCTTTGAGTGTAGAACTCGGCGATCTCGGCCGGAGTCTTCCCTTCCTCGATGGCGGCAGCGATAATCTTGTCTTCACCACGCTCGAGCACCTCCTGGCGCATGTGGCCGACGTCGGTGATGTTCTTAATGTGTACGACATCGAGCCCCTGAGCGGTCAGGATACGCCTGATCCAGTCTGCCATCAGGTATGAGCGCAGGTTGCCGATGTGGGCGTCGCGGTACACGGTTGGACCGCAGGTGTACATTTTCACCACGCCGTCATCGATCGGCTGAACTTCGCTGAGAGTCTTTTCGAGGGTGTTGTATATCTTCAGCACGGTTGGCTTGCCTCCTGTCGTGCCGCCCTCGGCGGTATGTCCATGATGTAAAGGAAGTTAGTGCTCCCAACCATTCCGAACGGGAATCCTGCCGTAATTACGACCATTCCACCATCTTCAGGCACTAATTCAGAAGAGACGGCGTGTCTTTCTGACACGTCCAATAGATGTGCGACAGTGGTCAGATCGGGACCCTTGACAGGGGACACTCCCCAGCTGACGGTGAGAGAGCGCAGAACCGCCTCGTGGGGCGAGAGGGCTAGAATCGGTGTTCCGGGCCTGTACCTCGAAACTTTGCGGGCAGTGCTTCCAGACTCCGTGAAGGCGATGATTCCACAGGCTCCCAGCCTGACCGCGTTCCTGGCCGCGCCGTAGCTGATGCCGTCGTCTATTCTCGGTTGAATGTCGCGCGACCGATCTTCGAGCATCCGCTCATAGTCGAGGGCCGCTTCACGGGCATGCGCGACTTTGTTCATAATCTCGACTGCCAGGACAGGGTAATCGCCGACGGCAGTCTCCCCAGAGAGCATCACGGCGTCGGTGCCCTGTCGAACAGCGTTGGAAACGTCGTTGACCTCAGCCCTAGTGGGACTGGCCGACTTTATCATTGACTCCAGCATCTGGGTCGCTGTGATCACAGGCTTCCCCGCGAGGTTGCACTTGTCGATCATCTGCTCCTGCAGGATGGGTACCGACTCGGCGTCTATCGCAACCCCCAGATCTCCCCTTGCAACCATAATCCCGTCGCTTACCTCAAGAATCTCATCGAAATTATCGACGGCCGCTTCTTCGGTCTCGATCTTGGAGATGATGAACGTCTTGCTTCCGTATTCAGCTATCAGTGCCCGCGCCTGTTCGATGTCGTCCGACGTGGTGACATTAGACAGCGCGACGAAGTCTGCTCCCGCAGTTGCAGCAAATTTAAGCCCCTCTTTCGCCCTGTCGTCCAGGAAAGGCAGCGACGGGGCACGACCCGGAATGGTCACGCCCTTTCCCCCAACCATCCTGTTGCCCCTGGCTACCTCGCAGGCCACATTCATGGAATCGGGTTCTATGTCGAGCACACGGAGCTCAATGGCTCCGTCGTCGATAAGAACGCTTCCGCCTACAGTGGCATCATTGTGGACCCCTGACGGGTAGACTCCGAGCAACTCAGGACTTCCAATGACGTCCCTGCTGGTCAGTACGAGCCTGTCACCTGGCGCCAGGTTGAATTCACCCGGCGACTGAGACCCGGTCCTGTACTTGGGGCCGGGAATGTCGACCATGATCCCGACTGGGATATCAAGGTCTTCAGAGGCCTTGCGGACGGTCCGAAAGACCCGTAGGTGCTCATCTATCGTATTGTGCGACAGGTTCAGTCTGGCGACCGACAGTCCTGCGAGCACCAGCTCACAGATTGTGTCGTACGAGTCCGACTCCGGCCCCAGAGTAGCTACAATCTTGGTCCGTGGTCGTTCGAGTATCCTGGGAGAATAAGTCATGTAGGCTGCCTAGAGCGCTTGGGAGAGACGATGGTGTTCTTTGGTGATTTTACTAGAAAAGGCACACTACGACCATAGTGCACTGAGCCCCTCATTCCGACTATCGACCTGCTCCTGCTTAGGACTCTACAGGGGACCTCAACCAAGCCAAAGTGTGCCGAGGAACCTGGGCCAAGGGATGATAAACGGTTCATTGACACGGAAAATTGGCATAGAATAGGAAGACTTCGAAAGCAGGTGCAAGTGATGCGGACCGTCAAGGAACTCTACGACCTCCAGCTGCTGGACTGGGAAATCCAGCAGTGCGAGGAGGAGTTGTCGGAGGTCCAGAGTGGGATCGCTGACGACTCGAACAGAATACGGGCGCACCAGAGACTGACCGCCCTCGAGGCCAAGCTTGGGGAACTGGGGCCAGCCAGACGCCAGTCTGAGCGCGCTATCGAAGAGATCGAACGACGGATAACTAACCTCGACACCAGGATGTACGACGGCAGCGTGACCAACCCGCGAGAGTTTGAGGCTCTTCAGGAAGAGCGCGCCAACCAGGTCCGGAACCAGGGAGAAGAGGAAGACCGGCTGCTTGAGTTCATGGTCGAGATGGAGGAAACAGAGGAGCTTCGGGACCGGGCGAAAGCTGTGTTCGAACAGATTGACGAAGAGCGAAGCCGCGAACTGAGCACGCTGGAAGCACGCCGTGAAGAGCTAACCTCAGAGATGCCCGGGCTGCTGGCACAGCGGCAGGAGATGTCGACTGAGTATCCACCCAACATAATGGCAGTGTACGAGACTGTAAGGCGCACCCGAGGAGGCCAGGGAGCTGC